>OZ244589.1:0-1057500 GCA_965218065.1 Flavobacteriaceae bacterium
TTCTTTTGGAAAAACTTCTTGCAAATACGCTACAGATTCGGAATCGATCTCCAACACGGTTACCGGTGCTTTTTTTTGGAGCAAATATTTGGTAAGGACTCCCATTCCCGGGCCAATTTCAACGACCCTGTCGTATCCGGTTTCGGTTAACGAATTGGCAATCTTTTTAGCGATGTTTTCATCAGTTAAGAAATGCTGTCCCAGATGTTTTTTTGCTCGTACAGACATGTTAGTTTTTTGCAGTGTTCGGATAAAACTCGTTGATCACTTTTAACTCTGTTCTAAAGGCAAGCATTTTGTCTGCAAACTTCTTTACACCATCTCCACGCAATTTATCAGCATCAAAATTATAGTAATCGTCCAGATCTTTTCTGGTCTTCGCGGTATATTGCACGGAATACGTAACTCCACCCATTTCTTCCTCTACCAACACCTGAGTGAGCTTTGCCGACAAAAATCGACCGGTGGCTAAGACTTCTTGAATATGCTCTTCAATCCAAATAAGCCATTCTTGATGAACGCTCTCATCGATATTAATTGTTACGTTATATATGTACACAGTATTATTGTTTGCTTAGAAGGTTGTAGCACCTTCTAGATTATGATTTTATGAATATGGGAACAAAAGTACTAATTGACAGTATCTCCTCTTAACATTCGATACTTTTTTCGGGCATCTACCAAATAAATACTTGAGCCAAAGTCAAAAATAATCTTTTGATAGTATTCTGATGCCTTTTTAGTGTTATTTAATTTGAAATAATAGGTTTCTGCAAGCTGATAATAAGCATCATCTACCAAAATTCCGTCGTGACCCATTGCAATGATCTTTAAATAATTGGTGATTGCATTTTCATATTGTCCTTCTTTCACAAAAACTTCAGCTTGCTTAAAAAGAGCTTCATCTTCTATAGGCTGACCTTTATACTTTTGAAGGATCTCTGACAATATACCGATAGATTCGGGACGCTTATTTTGAAAAGCCAACAGATCCGCTTTTGCAAACTCTTTCAGTCCGGTTGGGATAGAGTCTTTGGGTTCATTATCTGAGATGACTAAAAATAGATCTGCCGCATCGTTCGCGATAAGCTGTGTGGTCGATCCTTTTAACACTTTTAATTGTGCCATAGCCCATTTAAAATCACCTTTGAAAAAAGAGGTTTGTGCTACTTTAAAACGTGCTTGTTGCGCCAGTGTATGGTTCTTTAGCCGGGTCTGTATCTGAGAAAAATAGATCAACGCCTTATTGTACTTACCCATAAAGACCAATACATCGCCCAGTTTAAGCTTAATTCTTGCTTTTTCAAACTTAGAGCTGTTTAATGTAAGTGCTTTTTCCAGTACCTCTTTAGCTAAGGAAGGATCACTTTTCTTGAAGGTGAGAAAATCGGCGTACGCTATCTGAATGTTCAGCGTACTTGTTTTGATACCATACGTATCTAAGACCTTTTTAAACATCTTCTCGACATTCTTATCATCCATTTCCACGGCGGACTTAAGAAAATACAGATGAGCAAATAGTTTTTCATCTAAAAAGTTAGTGCTGGATAACACAAAAGAAAAACAGGCCTTAGCTGCTTCATAGTCCTTATTATTAAAGGCAGTTCTTCCCAAGGTGTTGATATTAGAAAGGTAGTTAGGGTCTCTTTTAAATAATGCCTTTTCCTGGATCAATGCTTTCTGATATTCGTGCTGTCTTGTAAATAACCAACTCAATAGTTCGTTCCAAATATCTTTAGGATTACTGATCGATTTTTTTAAGAGTGTTCTTTTAAAGAGAACATTGTTCTTATCATAAGGGTCTTCAGAAATATATCTACTTACAAATCGTTTAACAGTTCCCAGATAATTTCCATTCCTATCTACAAGATCGATGTAAGAACTGAACATCTTTTCAAAATCCCCTTTCTCACCATAGATTTGAGCAATCTGAAAATCGTAATTCGCTCCTTTATTTATGGACATTGTTTTTTCATATGCTCTAATAGCATAATCCAACAGGTTATTCTCTTTGAATAAACGGGCAGCCGTTCCTCCTAAGGAAGGATTGTTATCTATTCCCATAAGGCCCAATTCATAATACCTTTTGGCTCTTTCTGTTTCCTGTTGTCGTTCCAGATTATACCCGATCTCAATATTTAAATGAAACAAAGTAGGGTTTGCATTCAATTTGGCGATCAACAGATTTTCTGCCAGATCAAACTTTTCAGTCTCCTGATAACAGGTAATGAGTCGTTTTAAATAAATAGTGTTGTAGGCATTCTTATCGACCAATTTTTTATAGAGCTGCGTTGCTTTTTCATATTCGCCTTCTCTAAAATAATTTTCCGCCAGGTAAAATTCATTTTGAGCAAAGCATAAGCTACTGATAAACAATAAAATAAAAAGAATTCGCGTTCTCATAGGTAACCAAAGATAGGTAAGATTAATGTTAAATTTATATTAAACTAAGCCATTTTGATGTTCCTTTTGTAACATTTTGGCACAAAAGTTGTCTTAAGAGTATATAACCAATCGATAACAACATGAAAGATTTAACTAAACAATATGAGAATGCCAAGATAAGCTCGATAGAGTTTATGAAAAATGGTCAGATAAGTGCATACTTAAATGCATTATTAGAAATGAACAAATACAAAAGATTAATGACCGCAATGGTCGCTAATTAATCGATGATATCAAAACCAGTGTAAGGGATTAAAACTTCCGGAATTTTAATTCCCTCTTCGGTTTGGTAATTCTCCAAGATTCCAGCCAAAACTCTAGGCAAAGCCAAAGAGCTTCCATTTAGCGTGTGCGCCAACTGACTCTTCCCGTCCTTATTCTTAAAACGTAGTTTCAACCGATTCGCTTGAAAGGTTTCAAAATTAGAAGCAGAACTGATCTCTAACCATCGGTCCTGAGCAGTAGAGAACAGCTCAAAATCAAAGGTCAAGGCAGCAGTGAACCCAGTATCTCCTCCACACAAACGTAATATTCTGTACGGTAATTTTAATTCGCGTAGTATGCCCTTAATATGTTCTACCATGCCATCCAGTGCCTGGTACGAATTATCAGGATGTTCAACACGTACGATCTCTACTTTATCGAACTGATGTAATCTATTCAATCCTCGAACATGGGCTCCATAAGACCCTGCCTCACGTCTAAAACAAGGTGTATACCCAGTACAAAGGATAGGGAAATCTTTTTCAGACAATAAATTTCCTCTAAACATATTCGTAATAGGCACCTCTGCGGTAGGGATCAAGTATAGATCGTCTTCTGTAACATGATACATCTGACCTTCTTTATCCGGTAACTGCCCTGTTCCAAATCCAGAAGCCTCATTTACCATATGCGGGACCTGGTATTCGGTATATCCTGCGGCGGTATTCTTATCTAAGAAATAACTGATCAAGGCACGTTGTAAACGTGCTCCTTTTCCTTTATAAACAGGAAACCCTGCTCCGGTAACCTTGGTACCTAATTCAAAGTCGATAATATCATATTTCTTGGTCAGTTCCCAATGTGGCAATGCGCCTTCAGGTAACTCAGGAACGGCACCTTCTCTATATACCTCTTCATTATCTTCATCCGTATTTCCAAAAGGAACCGATTCGTGAGGAACATTTGGAATTTGAAAAAGTAATTCTTGAAGTTCTTCAGAAATAGTATTTAAAGTATCTGTAAGTGTTTTAGATTGTTCTTTTAATTGCCCTGTTTTTTCTTTGATCAGGTTTGCTTTTTGAACTTCTCCGGTTTTAAACAAGATTCCAATTTCTTTCGATAGTTTGTTAGATTCAGCCAACGTATTATCTAAAGAAACCTGAGTAGCTCTTCTTTTTTCATCAAGAGATAGTACATCTTCTATCATGGACGGAGCATCTTGCAAATTTCTTTTTGCTAAACCATCTAGAACTTTTTGTTTGTTGTCTCTAATGAATTGAACCTGTAACATGTTTAAAATTTTATAAGCCGCAAAGATATACGAACTCTAAGAAATTAGCAATTTGAAACTAAATATTGTGCGCTAAATAGTGCAAAGAAGTTTCTTTATCTTTTTTAAGTTGAACGATAAGGTCTTCCACAGATTCAAATTTTTGCTCTTCTCTTAGAAAATACAATAGCTCGATCGTTAATTTTTGATCATATAGGTCCTGATCAAAATCGAAGAAGTGTACTTCAATGGTTTGATGCTTTCCATCGACAGTTGGTCGATATCCAATATTCATCATACCATTAACAACGGTACCATTAATCTCAGATCTTACCACATATACTCCGGTTTTTGGAATCAATTTATAGGCCTCTTCGACATTAATGTTCGCCGTAGGAAAACCAATTTTTCCGCCCAACCGCTTACCATTGACGACAGTTCCATTGATCGTAAAGTGATACCCAAGAAAGCGATTGGCAGTTTTTAAATTACCGTCATGCAACGCTCTTCTAATCTTGGTTGAACTAATAGCAACATTATCAATGTCTTGTGCGGAGATTTCTTCAATATCAAAATCGTATAAAGGACTATACTCTCTAAGCTGGTCAATATTCCCTTCTCTATTTTTTCCAAAATGATGATCATATCCGATAACCAGTTTTGAGGTTTTTAACTGATTTACCAGAATATCTCTTACAAAATCTAAAGCGGTCAATCGAGAAAATTCTTTACTAAATGGATGTATGATCAAGTAGTCGAGACCGATATTTTTAAGAAGTAGTGCTTTCTCCTCAATGGTATTTATCAGCTCTATTTGCATGTCTTTTTGCAAAACCATTCTCGGATGAGGGAAAAACGTTAAGAGTACTGATTTTTTACCTTCTTTTTGAGCGTCAGAAACCAGACGTTCAAGAATTTTTTGATGCCCTACGTGTACTCCATCGAAAGTTCCAATAGTTACTATGGTCCTTTTTGAGGATTGAAAAGAAGAAACATCATGAATTATTTCCAAAGTTGCAATTAAATTTATAGTACAAATGTACAACTCCTATTTTGTTAAAATCAAGTCAATTAGCAAAATATTAATTTGTTAAAAAAAGTGCTGAAAACCTTGCTATATCACAAAAAACAAGCGTAAACATTAGACAAATCAAAAAAAATTGTATTTTGCGTTTAGTTAACAAATAATTTATATTATGATAAAAAAGGTATTACTCTTTGCTTTTGTGGTATTTGGGAGTTCGGTGATGTTCGCACAAACTACCATAACAGGTACTGTAAAAGACGCAAAAACAGGAGAGACACTTCTTGGGGCAAACATTAAAGTTTCGGGGAAAGCCGTGGGAACGACTACGGATTTCGATGGGAACTTTACTTTAACAGTTCCTGATGCACCTCCTTTTAACATTGAAGTATCGATGTTAGGATTCAAAACTGCTAAGATTGAGATCACTCAAAATAATCAAAAAGTGGAGGTGAATTTAGAAGAAAACGCTACCGCCTTGGATGAGGTTGTAGTATCTGCTTCTAGAACGCCTGAGAGGATAATGGAGTCTCCGGTTACTGTTGAAAGATTGGATACCAGAGCCATTAAAAACACCTCTTCTCCATCCTTTTATGATGGTTTAGAGAATTTAAAAGGAGTGGATGTAAACACGAATAGTTTAACTTTTAAGTCCGTAAACACCAGAGGATTTGCAACATTTGCAAATACTAGATTTATGCAGTTGGTAGATGGAATGGATAACTCCTCTCCAGCGTTAAATTTCGCATTAGGAAATTTATTAGGGATGTCTGAACTAGATGTGAAAACGGTGGAGTTACTACCGGGAGCATCTTCAGCATTATACGGGGCGAATGCTTTCAACGGAATTATGTTCATGACCAGTAAAAACCCATTCGATAGCGAAGGGGTAAGTTTTTCTCACAGAGAAGGAATTACAAGTCAGGAAGCAGCAGGAGATAACAGATTTTACGAATTCAACTTAAGATTGGCGGCGGTATTTTCTGAGAAATTTGCTGCTAAAGCAACCATCTCTTATCTAAAAGGAACGGAGTGGTTCGCTACTGATTACAGAAATACGTTTGACGGAGATTATATTGCAGGAGACAGAAGTACAGATATCAACTACAACGGATTGAATGTTTACGGAGATGAGGTTTCTACAAATATCCGTGGGGTGGCACAAGCACTTATTGGGTTAGGTGTATTACCTGCAGGAGCAGATGCACTAGTGCCAAGCGTGCCGGTGAGTAGAACAGGGTATGAAGAAAGACATTTAATGCCTTATAATGCGAGAAGCATGAAGTTCGGAGGAGCATTACACTACAGACCTTATGGAGATGATCGTTTGGAGATCATTTGGAACTCTAAGTTTGGACGTGGAAATACGATCTATCAAGGAGCAAACAGATATAATATCCAAAACTTCTTTATGGAGCAACATAAATTAGAAGTGAGAGGAAAGAACTTCTTCGTTCGTGGATATGTTACCAATGAGGATGCAGGAGATTCTTACGATACACGTTTTGCTGCGATCAACGTAAACAGAAGATGGAAATCAGATAACCAATGGTTCGGAGAATATGTAGGAGCTTTTGTACAGGGAACTTTAGGAGGTTTGCTGCCAGAACAAGCACACCAATTAGCTAGACAAACAGCTGATACTGGAAGATTAATTCCAGGAACACAAGCTTTTGCTGATACACTTGCTGAAGTAGCCGCTGACCCAAGTTTATCTACAGGGTCTAAATTCCAGGATAATACAAAACTATACCACGTAGATGCAAATATGAATCTTCGTGATTACATCGATTGGGGAGAGGTTCAAGTTGGAGCTTCTTATAGATTATATTCATTAAACTCTAATGGAACGATCTTTACAGATTATGACGGACCAATTGATTATGATGAGTACGGAGTTTATACTCAGTTACAAAAGAAATTTTTAGAAGAGGATAGACTGAAATTAACAGCATCTATTCGTTACGATAAAGCGAAGAACTTTGATGGTAACTTCTCACCAAGAATTTCGTTGGCGTATGCCGCTGGAGAAAACAAGAACAGTAACTTTAGAGCTTCTTTTCAAACAGGTTTTAGAAACCCAACAACGCAAGATCAATATATTGGGTTAGATGCTGGATCAGGAATCTTAGTAGGTTCGGCACCTGATAACTTAGATCGTTATACTACTTTTCCATTAACAGTAAGTGGAGGAGGACAGGCATTTACCGGATCACCTACAGTAACACTTTCTGGTAGAAGAGCCTATGATAACTCATTCTCTGCATCTGGAGTTGTAGATAACGGACAATTTATCAAAGCAAACCCTGGGTTAGTACAACCTGAAAAAGTAACAGCATATGAAGTTGGATATAGAGGGTTGTTAAACATTAACGACAGTAAAAGAGTAACTGTAGATCTAAGTGTATACTACAACAGTTATAAAGACTTTATTTCTACTCAAAATGTATTGGTTCCATTCTATGGAAACGCAGATTTATCAGATGTTGTTCCAACACCTAACGGACCAGTTCCTGTGGCTGTAATTGCAGTAAGCAATGGTGACTTCAAGGCGTTCCAGGTGTATACGAACTCAAAAGCAGATGTAAATTCTTACGGAGCATCTATTGGATTATCTACAAAGATCCTAAATGGATTTAATGTTGGATTAAACTATACTTATGCGAAGTTTGACTTTGACCAGACGTCAGATCCTGATTTTGAGCCTTCATTCAACACGCCAGAACACAAGTTTAAATTTGAGTTTGGAAAACCAAACCTATTCGAAAACTTTGGGTTTAATGTGAACCTAAGATGGCAAGACGAATACTTATGGGAATCAAGTTTCCACGATACAGTGATCGAGGCTAGAACCATTGTAGACGCACAAGTAAATTATACATTGCCAAAATTAAAGTCGGTGATCAAATTAGGAGGATCTAACTTGACAGGTAAAGAATACTTCAGTGCACCTGGAGTTGGAGCAATCGGATCTATGTACTATTTATCTTGGACCATTAATAACTAATAGAAAGAAGAAATTATGAAGAAATTAAAATATTTATGGTTAGTACCATTAGTTGCTGGTCTTACCGCATGTGATGTCAATAATACGTTAGACGAAATACCAGCAGCAACTGTAGTAGAGGTGCCTCTTTCTGCAGGTAGTGCAGATTTTTCGAAATACGTATCCATAGGAGCTTCTTTTACAGCTGGATTTTCAGACGGATCTGTATTCTTAGCAGCTCAAGCAAACTCTTTCCCTAGCATTTTGGCACAAAAAATGGCCGGAGCTGGAGGAGGAACGTTTACACAACCTTTGGTAAGTGATAATGTAGGAGGATTGTTATATGGTG
This sequence comes from Flavobacteriaceae bacterium, assembly GCA_965218065.1. Classification (GTDB taxonomy): domain Bacteria; phylum Bacteroidota; class Bacteroidia; order Flavobacteriales; family Flavobacteriaceae; genus Polaribacter. The sequence continues at coordinate 8,279 of OZ244589.1, forward strand.
GAAACCAGATAGCAAACCCAAGATTGTTCTTTAATGGAGCAGGACCGGCGGTATTGCCTGGAACTCCGACAACTGAAGTAACAAATGTTTTAACAGGACCTTTTAATAATGTGGGTGTGCCAGGAGCTAAGAGCTATCATGTTGTAGCTCCAGGATACGGAAGTGTTCCAGGAGTATTGGCAGGAACGGCAAATCCTTATTTTGCAAGAATGGCCTCTAGTGCTACAGCCACTATGTTGGGAGATGCAATGGCACAAAGCCCAACGTTTTTTACTATTTCTGAAATAGGAGGAAATGATGTGTTAAGTTATGCAACAAGTGGAGGTTCTGGAGTTGTGCAAACAGGTTTAGACCCAACAATGTACGGATCAAATGATATTACAGCTCCTGCATTATTTAGTGTTGTTTTGAACAATATTGTAGCAGGAATGACTGCTGGTGGAGCCAAAGGAGCGATCGTAACGGTACCATCAATCGTGAACTTACCATTTTTTACGACAGTACCATATAATCCTGTACCTATGGACGCTGCAACAGCGGCTCAGGTAAATGCAGGATATGCTGCCTACAACGCAGGCTTATTACCAGCCATTACAGCGGCGAACGCAATACAAGGTTTAGGTATGGATGCAAGTCAGATTGCGGCAGAAGTTGCAAAGCGTACTATTAATTTTGCAGCAGGGCAGAATGCAGTAGTTATCGTTGATGAAGACCTGGTAGATACTTCGGGATTAGGATTACCTCTGTACCGACAAGCAACTGCCGGAGACTTTTTGGTGTTGACAAGTTCTTCTTTTATTGGAACAACTGTAGGAGGAAATCCAGCAATGATTAATGGTGTTTCTGTACCATTAGCAGATAACTGGGTATTAACCCCGCAGGAACAAGGTAATATTCAAACAGCAGTAGATGCATATAATACAGCTATTTCGGCAGCAGCAGCGGCAAATGGTCTGGCTTTAGTAGATGTGAACCAACTATTATTAGATGCGGCAACTACTGGTGTATCGTTTGATGAGTTTACCATGACAACGGACCTTGTCTTTGGAGGAATGGTTAGTTTAGATGGAATACATTTAACTACCAGAGGTTATGGATTGATGGCAAATAAGATTCTAGAAGCGATTGACGCAACATATGGATCTAACTTTAAGGCATCAGGAAACATGGCGAAAGCAGCAGATTATCCAACAAACTATCCTCCGGGAATCTAGTTTTTTGAAGAGATATCATAAAAAAAAGCGAGATCAACGATCTCGCTTTTTTTATTCTATAAAACTTTTCAGAAGCATTAAAAGATCTTTTAGTTCCGCAGGAGGATCATCATGATCAAAAGAAGCAGACTGGTACGAATCTGTATCTGTTTTAAAAATAACAACAGCTGCCATAGCGCCATCATAGAGACGTTTACCAGAAGGAGCTTTTAGTTTGTCTACTTCAGTATACTTTATTGGTTTTAAAGCCTTATAAAGCGCTTTTAACTGTTTATTAGACAATGTAACCTCTTTAGAATCTTTATGTGTCTTGTAGGTTAATGTATTTGATTTGATATGGATCATTTCTGAACTACCCCTGGTCATCGCTTCATAAGTAAGCTCTTTCACAGGATGGGATTCTTGCGCTGGGCATCCCATGCAGATCATCAATGTTAGAAATGACATATATAGTAGTATTTTTTTCATAATGTTGAGGTTTTGACGTAAATATAATTGCTTTTAGAAAGAAATCAATAAGCTTGCCAAAATCTAAACAAACATAGCTACGGCTCTTTTTACCGCTGCCACCAATATGTCGATCTCTTCCTTGGTATTATAAAAAGCGAAAGAGGCACGAATGGTACCAGGGATCTGATAAAAATCCATAATCGGTTGCGCGCAATGATGCCCTGTTCTAACCGCAATACCTAGCTTGTCCAAAATAGTTCCGATATCATATGGATGCACTCCTTCAATGTTAAAGGAGATCACAGAGGTCTTATCGGTTGTTCCATAGATGCGAAGCCCATCTATTTCTAATAGCTTTTCCGTCCCATAAGCTAACAACTCATTTTCATAAGCAGCAATGGCATCAAAACCAATGCTATTCATATAATCTATAGCCGCTCCAAAAGCAATCCCGCCACAAATATTGGGCGTACCGGCTTCGAACTTATGTGGTAGCCCGGCATAGGTTGTTTTCTCGAAGGTTACAGTTTCTATCATCTCTCCACCGCCTTGATACGGAGGCAATTTTTCCAACCACTCTTGCTTTCCATATAACAACCCAACTCCTGTAGGCCCACAGATCTTATGAGCCGAAGCAACATAAAAGTCAACATCTAAGTCTTGCACATCCGGTTTGATATGCGGACAGGCTTGCGCACCATCAATTAGCACGGCAGCCTCAACACCATGGGCTAGATCAATGATCTTTTTTATTGGATTGATAGTACCTAAAGCGTTAGAAATATGATTACAAAACACCAATTTTGTTTTTTCTGACAATAGTTCTTCATAGACATCCATTTTCAAAGAACCATCAATATCCATAGGAATGACTTTCAACACGGCTCCTGTTTTTTCGCAAAGCATTTGCCAGGGAACAATATTGGAATGATGCTCTAGTGCCGAAACGATTACTTCATCACCTTGATCCAACAAGGAAGCAAACCCAGAGGCCACCATATTAATACTGTGTGTAGTTCCTGAGGTAAAGATCATTTCATAAGCATGTTTTGCATTAAAGTGTTTTTGCAAGGTAATTCGCGCTTGCTCATACTTGTCCGTTGCCTCTTGACTCAATGTATGTACTCCTCTGTGAATATTCGCGTTGTATTGCTGGTAATACTCAACGATGGTATCAATAACCACTTGCGGGGTTTGAGAAGTGGCCGCATTGTCAAAATACACTAATGGTTTTCCGTTTACAGTACGTTGTAAAATGGGAAAATCGGCACGAATTTTTTCTACTGGAAACATCCTTATGAATTTGTTTTACAAAGGTAGGGCTTGAAACGCAAAACTTACAAAAAACCTATCATTTAATTCTTATTTTTGTGAGGAAGCAAACCTTTGATCATGAAAATTTTAAAGCGAATTTTACTGCTGTTAGCCATAGCATTTATTTTGTTGGTAGTTGCAAATTACCCTAAACTAAATATCATTGCCGGATATTCTGCAAAGAGTACCAGTTCTTCCGTGTTTTTGGCACAAAGAACATTAGCACTTACCGATAGTACGGATAATAATTTTGGTGAAGTCGCTTTTGCAGATGATCAGATAGACCAGGAAGGAAAGTACGCGACATCTTCGGTGTTCGGATTGTTAACCAGAAAAGCCGTTCACAGAGAAGGATTGGGTAGCGTTTTAATAACAGAAGATTTTGATCTAAACGCAAAACCACTAGCTCCTAAGAGAACCATGGTAAGCGATACGGTTGCATATCCTTATGGAAACGGCGCACAAAAAGACACTGTTTTTGGGAATGTAGATTATACTTCTTTGAACAGTGCTGTAAACTCGATCTTTACTCCCGAAAGCCATACGAGGGCTGTCGTCGTTATTTACAAGGATCAAATTATTGCGGAGCAGTATACGAATGGTTTCACCAAAGATTCTAGAATTTTAGGGTGGTCTATGACCAAAAGTATTATGAGTACCGTCTACGGTATTTTACAATATCAAGGCAAAATTAATGTACAGGATAAAGCGCCTGTGGCTTCATGGCAAAACGATGATCGAAAGAACATTACCATTCATAATTTATTGCAAATGAACAGTGGATTGGAATGGGATGAAGATTACGGATCGATCTCGGATGTGACAAAGATGCTGTTTTTGGAGAAAGATATGACCAAAGCACAAGAGAATAAACCTTTAAAATTCGAAACCAATGCTTCCTGGAACTACTCTTCGGGAACATCCAATTTATTGTCTGGAATTTTAAGAGATCATTTTGGAGATCATCAAGCTTATTTGGACTATTGGTATACCGATTTTATTGATAAAATTGGGATGAGCTCTATGGTTATTGAAACGGACATGAACGGAACCTATGTAGGCTCTTCGTATGCCTGGGGAACTGCCAGAGATTGGGGGAAGTTTGGACTGTTGTATTTACACAAAGGAAACTGGAACGGAGAACAACTCTTCGCTAAAGATTGGGTAGATTATGCAACAACACCGACTCCTACATCTAACGGAAGATATGGAGCGCAATTCTGGTTAAACGCAAACGGAAGATTACCTGATGTACCGAAAAACATGTACTATGCAGATGGCTTTCAGGGACAACGTGTATATGTATTACCTGATCAGGATGTAGTAATAGTTCGTTTTGGATTAAAGAATTATGACGAAAACACGTTTCTGAGCAAGATCATAGCATCTATAAAATAAAAAGCCCCACTTTTCAGTAAGGCTTTTAGCTATAATAGAACTTTTAATTATAGGTCAAATCCAATGTTGACCCCAAGTTTCATTGCAATTAATTTGGTAATTCTGGATTTCACTTCCGGAATTTTTACACTTTCCAACACGGTGTTTGCAAAAGCATACATCAATAAAGCTCTTGCCTCTTTCTGTGGTATTCCACGTTGCTGCATATAAAACAATGCCTGATCATCTAACTGACCAATAGTACAACCGTGAGAACACTTTACATCATCTGCAAAGATCTCTAATTGAGGTTTTGCGTTGATGGTAGATTTATCACTGATCAGAATATTATTGTTTTGCTGATATGCATTTGTTTTTTGCGCTTCCTTATTCACGATTACTTTTCCATTGAACACACCTGTAGAACGCTCGCCATAAATCCCTTTATAATCCTGGTGACTTTCACAGTTCGGCTCAATGTGATGCACCAATGTATGGTGGTCTACATGCTGCTTTCCTTCAATGATCGTGATCCCTTTTAAAATAGAATCAATGCGCTCTCCTTTTTGGTAGAAGTTCAGATTGTTTCTGGTAATATTTCCACCAAAAGAAAACGTATGTACAGCACATACACTTTGCGTTTGTTGCTCTATGTAGGTATTGTCAATTAAAGAAGCGTTGTTGTCATCATTTTGGATCTTGTAGTAATCTACTGTAGCGTCCTTATCTGTAAAAATTTCGGTAACTACATTCGTTAGTACCGCATTTTTGGTCAAACTCTGATGACGTTCAATAATTTGAACATGCGCATTTTGCTCAACCACAATCAGGTTTCTAGGCTGTAACATCGTAGCAGCATCAGAACCGGTTGTGAAATTGATGATCTGAATAGGTTTTTGTACTTCTTTATTCTTTGGAATATGTATATATGCACCTTCCTTTGCAAAAGCAGTATTTAAAGAGGTCATATTGTCTTCTTTGGCTGCTTTATTAAAGTATTTTTTAATGACCTTTTTATATTTAGGCTTTGTCAATGCTGATGACATTAAACAAACATCCATGCCATCATGTGTGGTTTCTGATAAAAACGAACTGTACTTTCCGTCAATGAACACAATATTAAATGTGTCGATATCATGGATAAAATACTTTTTTACATCTGCCAGCTCGATCGCTTTTTCCCCACTTGGAAAAATGCTATAGTCTTCTTTCAAAACACTATTTAAAGAAGTGTATTTCCATGCTTCCAATTTCTTGGTAGGAAAACCAACCTCTTCGAAGTTTTGAAGTGCCTTCGATCTGATTTCATGGACATCATCATTGATGTTCACTCTATTCTCAAAGGCTACATATGAAGACAGTATCTTTTCTTTTAACTCCATCTACTAGTTTTTAATCCAATCGTATCCTTTTTCTTCTAGCTCTAGAGCTAAAGAAGCATCTCCTGTTTTTACAATCTTACCATCGTGTAATACATGCACGAAATCCGGCACGATATAGTCTAACAAACGCTGATAGTGCGTAATAACGATCACGGCGTTGTCTTTAGATTTTAACTTATTAACTCCATTGGCAACGATGCGTAGCGCGTCAATATCTAATCCGGAATCGGTTTCATCCAAGATCGCCAATTTAGGTTCTAACATTGCCATTTGAAAGATCTCATTACGTTTCTTTTCACCTCCCGAAAACCCTTCATTCAAAGAGCGCGATAAGAACTTTCTATCGATCTCTAATAATTCAGATTTTTCACGGATCATTTTCAACATATCCTTAGCAGGCATTTCTTCTAAACCTTGTGCTTTTCTGGATTCGTTGATTGCCGTTTTTATAAAGTTTGTCACGGTAACACCTGGAATCTCTACAGGATACTGAAATGACATAAATACTCCTGCGTGCGCTCTTTCTTCTGGAGAAAGATCACTGATATCCTCGCTATTCAATTCAATAGTTCCTTTAGAAACATCGTAATCTTCTTTTCCCGCAACCACTGAAGCCATCGTACTTTTTCCTGCTCCATTAGGCCCCATAATAGCATGCACCTCTCCGGCTTTTACCTCAAGGTTAATCCCTTTTAAAATGGCTTTACCTTCTACATTGGCATGTAAATTATCAATCTTTAACATGATCCTTTCTTATTTGTTTTTTAATAATTTTTCTAATCTTGCGAAAGCAATAGGTGAATGTTGAATAATGACTTCTGCATTTTTTTCTTTAGCAAAAGCTTCAAATTTATCCATGCTTTCTAATGTTTGTTGTACGTCATAATTAAATGATGGTACACCTCTAGATGCTCTATTTTCTTCAAAGTGATATAAGTCACCCGTTAACAAGACAGGGTTTTCTAAACCACTCACCTCAACATACAATACCTGATGTCCAATAGTATGACCTGGCATCGATTTTATAACTACTGTCCCATCTCCAAAAACATCGTGATCTCCGTTTAGCGTTTTAACTTTCGTTAAATCTTTGATAGCAGGATTTACCTTAGTTGAGTCTCCTGTAAGAAAATTATACTCATTTTCTTGAACCAACCAAGTAGCATCTTTCATATAGTTTGCATGTCCTGTATGATCAAAATGATGATGAGACAATGCAAAATGCGTAAAATCTTCTATTTTAAAACCAATAGTTTTCAATTGATTCGCTAGTGAATCAGGTCGTTGAATGGTAAAGACTCCGTTCCCAGTTGTGAAAGGCTCTGGAATGACAAAGTTTTCCGGTAAACCTGCATCCCACATCAAGTTACCTTTAGGGTGAGAGATCACATAATATCCGTCTGTGAACTGTTTACTCTGACCGGTATATGTGGTATCTTGAGAAAAGACTTCTAACTTATTCACTAAAATAGTACCTCCAACTAAAGCATATAGTTTTACATCTGCTTTCTTTGAAGCTTCCTTTTTTTCTGATTTACAACTTACAATACTGATCGCAAGTAATAAGATGAGTACTTTTTTCATTGGGTTGGTTTTATATTATCCTACACTACCTTCTAAACTGATCTCTAATAGTTTTTGAGCTTCTACTGCAAACTCCATAGGAAGCTTGTTCAGTACCTCTTTACTAAATCCGTTTACAATCAATGCAATGGCTTTTTCTGTATCTATTCCACGTTGATTACAATAGAACAATTGATCTTCACCAATTTTACTGGTAGTTGCCTCATGCTCTATCTGTGCCGACTTATTTTTTGTTTCGATATATGGGAACGTGTGTGCACCGCACTCATTACCCATTAACAGAGAATCACATTGAGAGAAGTTTCTAGCATTTTCTGCTCTCGAATTAATCTGCACCAATCCACGATAACTATTCTGAGATTTCCCTGCAGAAATACCTTTAGAGATAATCGTTGATTTAGTATTCTTCCCTAAATGGATCATCTTTGTTCCGGTATCGGCCTGTTGGAAATTATTAGTTACCGCGATGGAGTAGAATTCTCCTACGGAATTATTTCCCTTTAAAATACAACTTGGGTATTTCCAGGTAATCGCAGAACCTGTTTCTACCTGAGTCCATGAGATCTTTGCGTTGTTCTCACAAAGCCCTCTTTTGGTCACAAAATTATAAACACCTCCTTTTCCTTCACTATCTCCAGGGAACCAGTTTTGTACGGTTGAATATTTTATTTCTGCATCATCTAAAGCAATAAGCTCTACCACCGCCGCGTGTAATTGATTCTCATCTCTTTGAGGAGCTGTACACCCTTCTAAGTAGGAAACATAACTACCTTTATCGGCTACGACTAAGGTTCTTTCGAACTGACCTGTTCCTCCTTCATTAATTCGGAAATAGGTAGAAAGCTCCATCGGACATCGAACTCCTTTTGGAATATAGCAGAAAGAACCATCAGAAAATACGGCTGAGTTTAACGCTGCATAAAAATTATCTGTAGTTGGTACTACAGAACCAATGTATTTCTTTACTAGATCAGGGTGCTTTTGAATGGCTTCGGAAATAGGCATAAAAATGATCCCTTTTTCGGCCAGTGTTTTTTGAAAAGTAGTCGCTACAGATACAGAATCCATAACAATATCTACGGCAACATTTGCCAATCTTTTTTGCTCTTCTAAAGAGATTCCTAATTTTTCAAAAGTTGCCAAAAGATCAGGATCTACCTCATCTAAACTATTTAATTTTGGTTTTTGTTTAGGTGCAGAATAATAAGCGATCTCTTGAAATTCTGGTTTTTTATAAGTCACATTTGCCCATTCTGGCTCCTCCATTTTCGACCACACTCTAAAAGCTTCTAATCGCCATTCTGTCATCCACTCCGGCTCATTCTTCTTTTTAGAAATAGCGCGAACTACATCTTCGTTCAATCCTTTGGCAAAGGTTTCACTTTCTATATCCGTATAAAAACCATACTCATATTCTTTGGTCTTTAACTCTTCTCTTAAATCATCTTCCGTGTACTTGCTCATAACGTTTTATTTATAATGAAAATGATTCTCCACAACCACAGGTTCTATTGGCATTAGGATTGTTAAACACAAACCCTTTTCCATTTAAACCTCCGGAATATTCTAATGTGGTCCCTACTAAATATAAAAAGCTCTTTTTATCAACAATGATCTTTACGTCATTGTCTTCGAAGATCTTATCACTCTCCTTTTGCTGATTGTCGAAATCTAGATCATAAGACAGTCCCGAACAACCTCCACTCTTTACCCCTACGCGCACGAAATCTGTAGCAGCATCAAAACCATCATCGGTCATGAGCTCTATTACTTTCTTTTTTGCTGTATCTGATACTTTGATCATAATTTAAAATAGATTAAATCTAAATAGGGTGCAAATATACGGACAAAATCTAAGATTTAAGCTACGTACACTATTAAGAAATTCGATGCAGGTATAACCAGATTCTTTAAGACTAACTATCTTTGCGGCATGATTGAAGATAAGAACCAAGGAAGAACATCACTATCTGAACTAGGAGAGTTCGGATTAATTAACCATTTAACACAGTATTTCAAGATAAAAAACCCAGCAACGATAAAGGGTGTGGGAGACGACGCAGCCGTTTTAGATGCGTCTGAAAAGCAAACACTGGTAACCACAGACCTATTGATCGAAGGAGTACACTTTGACCTAAGCTATATGCCCTTAAAACATTTAGGATATAAATCCGTGATGGTCAATTTATCAGATGTATATGCAATGAATGGCCAGGCGGAGCAGATAACGGTATCCATTGCCGTATCAAATAGGTTCACATTGGAAGCTTTAGAGGCTTTATATGCAGGCATTCAATTAGCTTGTGATACCTACAAAATAGACCTTGTTGGAGGAGATACTACTTCTTCAAATAAAGGAATATTGATCTCCGTAACGGCCATAGGAAAAGCTAATAAAGAAGATGTGGTGTATAGAAACGGCGCGAAAGATACGGACCTTATTGTGGTATCTGGAGACCTGGGAGCTGCATATCTTGGATTACAAGTGTTAGAAAGAGAAAAACAAGTCTTTCAGGTGAATCCAAACAATCAGCCGGATCTCGATCAATATACGTATTTAATAGAACGACAGTTAAAACCGGAGGCTAGAAAAGATGTTCCTGAGATATTAAAAGAACTAGCGGTAAAACCTACATCTATGATCGATATTTCTGATGGATTGTCTTCAGAGATCATGCATATCTGTTCTCAAAGTAAAAAAGGATGTAAGATCTACGAAGAGAAGATTCCTTTGGACCCTCAAGTGATCTCCGCTTGCGAAGAGTTTAATTTAGATTCAACGATGATCGCTTTAAGTGGAGGTGAGGACTATGAACTGCTATTTACAGTTCCTATTAGTGATTTTGAAAAGATCAAAGGGAATCCCAACTTCACTATTATTGGACATATTACGGAAGAAAGTCAAGGAATGAACCTAGTAACCAGAGCCAATCAGGAAATTGAGCTAAAAGCGCAGGGTTGGAATGCATTGAAGGAAGAATAGTTTAATTTTTTAAAAGCAGTACATCAACCTTCAATGATTTGATCACTGATTTTTATGCAAGTATTTGATAATAATACCGAGTTGTCCTAAGTGGTATATATCGTGATGTAGCATTCCATTGATAACGAAACTGTAAGGATAATATCCTTTAAAATCGGTATCGTAATACTGTTCATTCAAAAAAGAATCTTCTTTTTCTTTTAGCAAAGTAATAAGTTCAGATAACGTATGGTCGTATTCAGATTTTATTTGCTTCCATCCCTTTACTTTGAGTACACTATTAGGGAGCCAATTTTCCTCGCAGTCATCTGTTTTACTTCCTGTTCCGGTTTTGATCTTTAAGATCGTTTCATTTCTCCAAAGAGTTAGATGCGAAATGATCTCTGCAACACTGTGCATATCTTCTATAGGTCGTTCGAAGACTAGACCTTCATCAACAGAATTCAACTTTTTTATATAAGAACTCCCAATCCAGTTCTTTCCGTCCTGAATGCCCTTTAATTGTTCAATAATATGGTTAATTATACTGTTCATGCATTTGAATATTACTTACCTAACTTCTTTTTTATTAGAATGATCTGCCCAAGGTGATAATAACTATGTTCTATCATTACATCTATATTTCTGCAATAGGAGCCATATTTTTCAACCACAAAAGGACCTAGTAATTTTTCATCGGTCATATTCTCTACGAGAGAGATAAATTTTTCCGAATCGGAACAAAATCTATTGACCAAACTTTTCCAATCTTCCCCTGATTTGATGGGAGGTGCATCAAAACTAAATTTGTCCCTTATATCGAGCGTACCTCCTTGAAAAACGTTCATCACTCCAGCAATATAATAGTGAATATGAAATGTAAGATCAGCAATGGTGTTAAAATCGTCTATTTTCTTAATTGCGTCATTCCATTCCAAATCAAAAATTTGTTCTTTAAAGTTGGTTCCAACGACCCACTTTCCTTCGATCAGAACTTCTCTTAGACGATCGGCTAAATATTCACTTAGTTTCATTGTAATTATAGGTGATTACTTAAAACAGTTTTTTGAATGGCAACCAAACTTAGCATTTTTTTGTTGAAAACCAATGTTATCGATCTCAGATACTTTTAACAAACTGCTGTAAAGCATCGATCAATTCTGATTTATTTTCAATATGACTCATATGCCCTTCATTAAAAACAACAGTTTCGGCACCTACATCTTCTGCTTCTTTAAGAGAGGTTTCGTAATCTAATACGGAGTCTTTTTTACCGATAATGATCAACTTCTTGAAGCCATTGTTCTTTAAAACAGCCATCCTGTTGGCACGAATTCGCATCCCTTCCTGACAGGCCATATATCCCTGCACAGATGTTTGCAAAGCCTCTTTTAATGCCAAGGTTAACTCCGATTTAAAAGCAGTTCTACTATGCTCACTAAAGAGATTCGTAAAAGACATACGCACCATGTTTTCGAAGTTGTTTTGCACCATTTTATTCGCTCTAGCGCGAAGCGCTTTACGATCTTCGTCATCTGCAAGAGAAGTCGAGTTCATTAAACACAGCCCCTTAATTTTTTCTGAATGCTTTTCGGCAAAAGCCAAGGCAACATATCCGCCCATAGAGTGACCGATCAAGGTAACTCTTCTTATTCGCAAGCTTTTTAACACAGCCTCAACGGCTTCAGCCATCAATTCCATAGAATGTACATATCCAATAGCATCTGTTTCTCCATGACCCAATAATTCAACAGCAATCACTCTTCGGTTTTTGGAAAGAACAGGAATTATAGATTCCCACATGGTATTGTTCTCCAGGAAGCCATGTAGTAAGACTACAGCCGCACCTTTACCGGAATCTGTAAATGAGATGGTACTATTTTTAAAAAGGATGGTCTTTTGCATGTTGCAAAAATATGTATCTTTCGAAACCTATCGTGCAAAGAATTCATGTTAATAATGACTTTTTCTAAATAAAATCAGATATGCGCAAGAACAAAGAAGTTTGGATTGCCGGATTTGCATTGTTTTCGCTCTTTTTTGGAGCAGGAAACTTACTGCTACCTCCATTGTTAGGATATAATGCAGGATCCGATTGGTTCTGGGTAGCCATTGGATTTATGATCACGGCTGTAGTAATTCCAGTTTTTGGAATCATGGCACACGCCAAGCTACAGGGAACCATGTATGATTTTGGGAAAAAAGTGTCGCCCGTTTTTAGTGTGATCTATTGTGTGATCGTTTATATGATCTCTATTGCAATCCCTTCGCCAAGAACAGCGTCTGCAACACATGAAGTTGCGATACACCCTTTTTTCGAGACAAGCTCGTTACTCACCAGCAGTATCTACTTTGCATTGGTATTGGTTTTTGTGTTGAACCGATCTAAAATACTCAACTTTATAGGGAAGTTCTTAACCCCGTTAATTGTGATTATTTTACTTCTGGTCATTGGAATTGGGTTGTTTTCCAGTGAGATGGTTATGAATCCGAGCCAATTTGAAACACCGTTTATCGCGGGTGTATTGGAAGGGTATCAAACCTTTGATGCCATTGGCGCTGTAGTAGTTGGAGGCGTAATCATTATTTCATTGCAACTAAAAGGACAAGGCTCTTCATTGGAACGACGTGCGTTGATTCGAAAATCAGGATTTATTGCCGGATTAGGATTGTTCATTATGTATGCCGGATTGATTGCAGTAGGCTCTTTCTTTGGATCTGAGATCTTTGTAGATGGATCTTTAAGCAGTGATATGCAACGTGCTAATTTATTAACCGGAATTAGTGTAGCTACTTTAGGGAATATTGGCAATGTCTTTTTAAGTGTATTGATCGCATTAGCTTGTTTTACAACGGCAGTGGGGATCGTAACGGGTACCGCAGATTATTTTAAAGGGTTGTTCAATAACTCCCAGAAAGCATATGTTATCACTGCTATCATTGGTTGTCTGGCGGGAATTTTAGTAGGTCAGATGAACTTTCATGATATTATTGTGGTAGCATTACCCATTTTAATGTTTATCTACCCGATCACTATTGTTTTGATCTTCTTAAATGTACTTCCCGAAAGGTATGCCGGCACAACCATTTTTAGAGCAGTAGTACTTGTCACATTTATATTCAGCATCCCAGATTTTTTAGGGTTTATCATTGAAAAAGAAAGTCTTGCGCCCATTCAAAATTTGATTCCTTTTTCTAAGAATCACTTTGGCTGGATACTTCCGGCAATGCTTGTTTTTATTTTGGTGAATGTTTTTCAAAAATTTACGACTAAAACATCGGAATAAACAATTGTAATGGCCATTCAGGATATCGAGAAATATACATTCAACGATACATTTTCTGTAAGCATTGTAGACTTTGATCAGGCATGTGTTGTACACAAACAAGAACAAATAGATGCCTATAACATCTATTGGATCAAAGAAGGAAAAGGAACCTATACCATAGATTTTAAGAGCTATTCTTTTGATGGGAATGTGTTGTTTTTCTTATCTCCGGGACAAGTATTTTCTATAGATTCTGATGATATAAAAGAAGCGTATCGATTAACCTTTGTACGAGACTTTTACTGTATTCAAACACATGATAAAGAAGTGGCATGTAATGGGGTTTTATTCAATAATGTATACGATACACCGTTTATAGAACCTTGCGAAAGTGATACAAAAAAGCTCACCTTTATTTTAGAAAGTCTGATCGAAGAGTTCAAGCAAGAAGAAACGGCGCAATACGATATGTTGCAAACCTATTTAAAGCAATTCATTATTCATTCTGTTCGTATTCAAAAGGAACATTACCCGATGAAAGAGGATGTGGATAGCAAACTCTTTAAAGAGTTCAGCGTTCTAGTTGAATTCAACTTTACGAAACTACATGCTGTTACGGACTATGCTACCCGATTAGGGGTGTCTCCAAAATCTCTGACCAAGCACTTTCAAAAGATAGGAACCGAAACACCAAGTGATTTTATCAAACGAAGGATCATATTGGAAGCCAAACGAAAATTGATCTATACTAATGATTCAGTGAAAGTGATCGCTTTCGATTTGGGGTTTAATGATCCGGCCTATTTTACTCGATTTTTCAAAAAAACTGCTGGAAAATCGCCATTACAATTCAAAAAAGACTTTTAAAAACAGTGCTGTCCAAGCACTAGGAACTTTTGTCCATTTTTAACACCTGACTTCCGTCGCATCTTTGTACCATAATTCAAAACCAACGATTATGAGTACACAAGAAAATTATCAATGTCCGAATTGCTGGGGGTATCAAACCTATGATGAAAAGAATCCCGATCAGCAATTATGCGAATGCCCAAAAGAAAATCAATAAATAATAATAAAGTCAACATAAAAAATAGAAATTATGAGTACAAGAATAGAAACGTTAAATCCGGAAACGACTACAGGAAAATCTAAAGAGTTATTTGATGCAGTTCAAAATAAATTAGGATTTATTCCAAACCTTATTAAAGTATTTGGAAATTCTCCGGCAACATTACAAAGCTACTTAAGTTTAGGAGAGTTAACAGCAAGCGGAAACTTTAGCAATAAATTTAGAGAGCAATTAGCTCTAGCGATCGCAGAAGAGAATGCATGTAACTATTGCCTGTCTGCACATACTGCAATTGGGAAAATGAATGGATTGACAGAAGAGCAAACCGAAGAAAGCCGTCAAGGAATTGCAAGTGATGCAAAAGTTCAGGCGGGATTACAGTTCGCACAAGATGTAACCAGAAACAGAGGACAAGTATCTTCTGAAGCCATTCAAGCCGTAAAAGATGCAGGATACACAGATGGAGACATCTTAGAGATCATTTTAAATGTAGTATCAAATACATTAACAAATTATGTAAACCATATTGCCGAAACTGTGGTAGATTTTCCAAGTGTTGAGGCAGGGAAGTTTGCAGTAGCACAATAATTAATTATCAAATTTTAAATCAAGAACATGAAAAAAGTAATTGCAATCATCGTATTGTTTGTAGGGTTTGCTTTTAATGCAAATGCTCAAAAAGTAAAAACAGTAGCTTTAGAACAAACGAAAGGTGAATTCACACAAAAGAAGATCACTTTATCAGAAGGAACGTACATTTTTGAGATTTCAAACAATAATGTAGGGCATAATGTAGGGTTTGTTTTAGCACCAAAATCTGACGTTAAGAAGCATATTAAAAATGCGTATGTAACGAAGCCTGTTGCTAACAACTCGAAGTCTACTTCTAACAAAGTGACACTGAAAAAAGGAGAATATGTTTATTTCTGTCCGCTAAATCCGACACCACAATATACACTGGTGGTAGAATAATTTATCGGGGTTTAAGTTTGAAGCGGGCGATAATGCCCGCTTTTTTTGTTACTGAGAAGGTTCTTTAGCCTTGAGAGCTCTTTTTTTACATGTTTTACACAGTTCAGAAATTCCTTTATTTTCCCATGATTGCTTCACAGTACCGTTCATAATTTCTTTTCGGTTTTTTATGTGATAACAATCTTTCTGAATGTGATATTTATTTCCTGCACTGGTCCAGAAAACATTGTCCTTATTGAAATTGAGTTCTTTTAGTTCAGTAGTTTGCTGATTGATCTCCTTCGTATACTTTTCTATGGATGGCGGATTAAAGTCAACTCCTGAAATACCTGCAATCAACATAGCTATGACAGCCACCGTACCTGCGATACCTTTCGTTTTCTTATCTAGGTTTTTATTCGTGAAAATCAGAATAACCAGTGGTAAAAAAGCAAGAACACCAATAATAGCCCCTAACTGATTCTGAATAAAGAACTTTACTTTATCGTTTTCTGAAGCAGGGTCCAAACGGTTTGCCTTTTTCCAAAGTATTGACCCAACAACGGCTAGAATCAGAATAACCACAATGGCTACGATCAGCCATGTCATGGTTTCATTACTTAATAACTTTAAAATAGCAAAGATTTCACCGGCGATGGCGATTAGCCAGGCGAGCAATGCAAAAAGCCTCAATTGTTTCGCTTTTGCTTTACTTTCTGGACTCGCTACAAAAACTTTTTGATCAGACATAATTTGAGTTTTAGTTAGTTAGATGCAATATACTAAAAATCAACATGTAAGACTTAAGCATCATTTTTTGAATCGAATGTTTTTAAATTTCGCCAAGGCATTCGGCTCCAAAATAAGCTCAAAAGTGTACTTTTTGCCGGTAATACTATCTTTTACGATCAATTCCATTTCAGCACCGTACGAGGTAACCTGATTGTATTTAAAGGAGTCAGATCTGGGCCATTTTTTAAAACGCCGTGGAACTTTTTTGATCATCTTTTCTCCGCAATGTGTTTTCACAAAATCGTCTAAAGACATTTTATTAGATAATAGGTCCAGTAATCCACCAATGCGGTCGTATTTTAACTTATTTGGTAAACCCCATTTATTTCGATCCCCTTTATCTGTTTTAATCACCTCGTTTTCATCTTTGTTTTCATCGGGGAATTCTCCGGGAATAATGGAAGCCACATCGAATCCAAAACCTAAGACCATAAGTTTTCGAATCATACGTTCGTCTTCTCCATCCTGATTGTTGTTCGATGCGAAAAGCAAGTATTGATTTTTAGATTTTATGCCGAAAGTAAAAGCAACAAAACCCAGATCTCCTCCTCCTGCCGATCCGACATATTCTGATGAAATATGATCAGAGTACTTATATTTTTTGGCCAATTTGCCGAAAGCAAGATTAGAGGTTTCTAAAGAAACGATATACTTGTTTCCCAGATATAGATCTTTTAAAGTTCCGGACATTCCACCGTTTCCAATCAAAGCCCCTGGGTTTCTAGGCCAATAATAAGCACTGTTTTCTTTTCCGAACCTACCTCTGCCATAACCAACAGCTACCTCATCTGGAGTTGTCCATAAGGGGCTGCTGTAAAAGTCTGCTTTAGTGGTTTTGGCTGGTTTAAGAATGTATTCTTGCACCGCTTCGTCAAATGATTTTCCAGAAACAATTTCTGCTAAATATGCCAACACGGTATACCCTGAATTTGAATAACTGTCCCCTGTACCTGGTGGAAATTTTAGCTTTTGTTTAAAAATATACCCTAATGCTTCCTCTCTGGGCATTGGAAATAGATCGTTCGGATATCCCTTGTATTTTTCTTTTAGTTTTGGGTCAAGATCATGGTATTCACCAAGTCCTGAAGTATGTTTTAATAGATGGCCTATGGTAATATCCTTCTTGTCTTCAGGAATGTTTTTAAAATATTTGGAGATCTTATGAGAGGTGTCGAGCTTCCCTTCTGTTTCCAACAATAATATCAATGCCAACGTATAATCCTTGACAATAGAACCGTACGGATATACAATACCCTTGTGACTTTTTATTTGCTTTTCTTTATTAGCAAACCCAATACTTTTTTCATATAAGACTTTATCATTTTCCATCAATAGAAAACTTGCGAAGACACCTTGCTTCTCCAGAGAATTAACATAGTTATCTAAAGCCTGGAGATCTTTTCCTTTTTTTGTGGTTCCATCATTATTCGAATTTTGGCCACAACCAGTAAAAAAGAAAAAGTAGAGTAGCATTGCTGCGATTGATCGTAATTTCATAATTCATAATTTATTGTTAATGATTTTTAAAATTATATTGGTTCTGATAACTTTGTGAGAAACAGATGTCCTTTTAATGTCCTAATTATGAATACTTCTATAAAGATTACCGATGTTGTTTCGATTTTGTCAGACGAAAACCTGATACTGATCCGAAAGAAAAAAGAGATTGAGAGTATTAAGATTGAACCTCAGCTAACAGAGATCTTGTCTGAGCTGATTCGATTTAAAGATCAACTGGTAACAAAACAACACTTGATAGATCGCATATGGGATGGAAATGCTTTTGTGGGAGGAAATGCCCTTCGGAAGAATATTTATAAGCTGAGAAGCCTTATTAAGGATCATGATCTGGGACAAGAACTGTCCATTATTACAATTCCTAAAAAAGGATATAAATTGACGATAAATGCGTCTAAAACATCCTTGTTGCACACGCCAAAAAAATGGATGATCTATGCTGCAGCTTGTGCAATTTTATTAGTAGCGGCCTTACGCGTCTTTACAGAAGACAGTACGGATTTCACCAAAGAACACAAGATGTTGGTACAAGAAGATGTTGAGGTTGAAGAGGTGCTGTATAAGTAAAAAAACCAGTCTAGGACTGGTTCATCAAATCTTCAATTTCTTCTACTTCGATAGGAATGTCTCGCATTAAATTAAAAGGAGCGCCACTTTCCTGGATCACGACATCATCCTCTAAACGAATACCGAAACCTTCTTCAGGGATATAGATTCCCGGTTCTACGGTAAATACCATATTAGGTTGCATAGGTTCATATAACAAACCATAATCGTGCGTATCTAAACCAATATGATGCGAGGTTCCATGCATAAAGTATTTTTTATATGCTGGCCAGTCAGGGTTTTCATTTTGCACATCTGCTTTATCGATCAAGCCGAGACCAAGTAACTCTGAAGTCATAAGCTTACCTACTTCTACATGATACTCATCCCATAGTACACCGGGAACCAATAGTTTGGTAGCCTCGTCTTTCACGCTGTTTACAGCGTTATAAACCTGTTTTTGCCTATCTGTAAATCGACCTGAAACAGGAATAGTTCTACTCATATCAGAAGAATAATTTGCATATTCAGCACCCACATCCATTAAGATCAAATCACCTGCTTTACATTGTTGATTGTTCTCAATATAGTGCAATACATTTGCGTTGTTTCCGGAAGCAATAATAGGGGTATAAGCGAATCCTTTAGATCGATTTCTTAAAAATTCATGAATATATTCCGCTTCGATCTCGTATTCCCAAACATCAGGTTTTACAAAGTTTAAGACTCTTCTAAACCCTTTATTGGTGATATCACAAGCACGTTGCATTAGATCTATTTCAGTTTGATCTTTTACAGAACGTTGTCGTTGTAAGATCGGGTTGCTTTTTGCAACAGCATGTGCGGGGTATTTACCTAATAACCATTTGGTAAAACGATCTTCTCGAGTTTCTGTTTCTACATTGGCTCTATAGTGTTCATTGGTGTTAATGTACACCGTGTTGCATTGTGTCATTAGTTCGAACATCACTTTTTCCATGTCTTGCAACCAGTACACCGTACGAATACCGCTAGTCGCCAAGGCTGCTTC
Source organism: Flavobacteriaceae bacterium (assembly GCA_965218065.1). Lineage (GTDB taxonomy): Bacteria > Bacteroidota > Bacteroidia > Flavobacteriales > Flavobacteriaceae > Polaribacter. The sequence goes on from OZ244589.1 coordinate 27,737, forward strand.
CTTGGTTAACTTTTCACCCTCCCAAACAGCAATATGTTCGTTCGTTTCTTTCAAAAACAGGATTTCTCGATGCTTCGCTTTTGGACAATCAGGAAATACCACGAGTATACTTTCTTCCTGATCAACACCACTTAAATAAAAGATGTCTCGGTGTTGCTCAAAAGGCATCGTACTATCTGCGCTTACAGGATAAATATCATTAGAGTTAAAAACAGCCAAACTGTTGGGCTTCATTTGCTCCATAAATCGTTTTCTATTTTCTATAAAAAGCTGCGAATCTATTTTGTGATATTTCATTGTTTTTGATATTAGAATTTTTGATCTTCCCAAAAATAAAGAAAAGACTCTTTTCAGAATGTAGCCAAATGGCGCTATTTTATATTTCGGCGGATTCTGGTCATGTGCCGCTTGGAAATACCCAGAAAAGAGGCCAAATAGTGTAGCGGAACTTCAAGTAGTAATTTCGGCTCATTCTCCAGTAGTTTTTTATAGCGCTCTTCTGGAGTTAAGGTAAGTAGATCGATACGATAGTCATCAATTAAAAAGATCTGGCGCTCTATCAAATTAAAATAGAACCGGTAAAACGCTTTATTCTCTTGTAATAATGAATTAAAGGCCTCCAGATTGACATGTAATAAAGAACAGTTGCTTAAAGCCTTGATGCTTTTTCTTGATGGAGTTTGTTGCAGGAAGCTTTTTAACGCTGATGTGCAAGAGTTTTTTAACCCTAAATATGTGGTTTTTTCTTCTCCATCAACTTCAATCGAATGCTGCAAGACACCACTTTGGATATAACAAAATGCAGTACATACTTTTCCTTTTTCAGCTAAAAAGTCGTTTCTCTTTAGTTTCAGAGGCGAAAAGACCTCTAGAATTTTTGGTATATGAATGTTCAAAGACTCATCTTGTATGATGCTCTCTAGATATGCCCGAAAATTCTTTTGTATGGTTTCCATAAAGAAAGATGTGCATAAAGATACTTTTTATGTTGACTCTTGCCATAAAAAAAGGCTCTCAAAATGAGAGCCCTTCTTAATTTGTGTAATTAGAGTTATTTTTTCTTGAGTAACCCGGCAATAAATAAAACGACTACGGCACCAATAACACCTGTAATAAGATCTCCTAGAACCCCATCTGCAATAGAAACTCCTAAAAGTCCAAATAACCAGTTTCCAACGATACCTCCAATGATACCAAGAATAATGTTAACCAGTGCTCCAAACCCTCCGCCTTTCATTAATTTACCTGCTATCCAACCAGCAGCTGCACCAATAAGTAAAGCATACAATAAGCCCATAATTTTTAAAATTTAATTAGTTAATAGACTGTAATGTAATAAATTAATGCGAATGGACACTACAATTGTTTATAACTTTGGACAAGCTGTTCATGTTTAAAGCGAGTCTATTATTTATTTCTATGCGGAACCACACTTTCGTTTGCTGGCAACATGATTTGATAATCATAACTAAAAATAAGCTTTTTTAGTCGGTGATAATCACCATTATTTGGTAGTGCTATTTTTCCTTTGAAAATATCTTTTCGGATGCTTCTTAAATCAACAATAGTCCATTGATCTTGTTTTGCCAGTTTTGTAAGTGTAGCATATCTGCCATACGATCTTTTGTATTTTTCCAAGTTGTTTTGAATTCCGTCTTTGGTTTTTGAAAAAGGAATCCAGGTATTTATAGTAGTGCTAACTGTTCCATTTTGTTGTGCTAACTCTTCCGTTAGATTGCCTATGTCAAACGCTCCATTGGAATAGAGTTTAGAGGCATGCAGACTCCCTATTTTGGTGAACACTTTCGGTCTTTTTTCCTTTTTTTCTGCATTTCTATAATGTTTCATAAAATTATTTCTCATATAGCTGATGCGATCTACATGAGAGTCATTTCTCCATCGGATGTAAATATCCCAACTGATCTTCAAGTTTTTGATAATGTCTTGAGCAGCCGAATTGCTTTGGTCAAATGCGCTGAAGAAATTGTTTACTGCTTTTTCTTTACGGATCAAGGTATATGCACCATCGTTCTTTTTTGTCAGTTCATCTATAAAATGTTTATACATAATTTGCATTGCTCCATTTTTCAACTGTACTATTTTGGAATAGTTTGGCTTATTTTTTACGGTGTTTACGAGCTCATCCAAAAGGAAGAAGGTTCCGTAATAATATTCCTGATCGATCCCCCACAACTCCATGTTGTTCATACGAGCTTCCTGTAAGAATTCCGCATCGCTTACACCTGTAAAGAATGGAATGGGTTCTGCTGTTTCTCCTCCTTGAGTAACGGTATACTTGGTGTTGAATAATTTCAGATTTTCCATAGTTTTCTCTGCGGGAGTAGAAAGGGCTGTTAGTTTTTTTGCGGATGAAGGCCCTACTTCAATTGCGAAATAATTGAAGTCAGCTTTTTTTAATAGCGGCATTAACGCTTTCGTAAAAATAGATACCTGTTTGGAATTATGACTTTCTCCATAAGTGATAAATTGAGAAGTGTTTACCATCTTTTTGATCATGCGAGCACCTTTACCATTGATGTTACCATTATCTATAGTAAAATGAGCAGCGTGTTTTTCAATGTAATTGGTAGAAAGTGTTTCCTGTTTTGTTTGAGCATTGGTACAACCAAAGACCCCAATACATAAGAATAATAATAGACGTTTCATGAGTTTAAAATTTTAGATTATTAATGTTGCCCAAGTTTACTCCAGAAATGAATAGGTAATAAGGACTTTAAAACAAAGTGTAGTAATTATCGTATCAAGCATCTGGTTGACTCCACGAAGGGATATGTTGTATAAAAAAGGGTTTTTGTATAATAAAAAGGATAACTTGTCCCGATGACCAATCAAGAACCGTCAATCTTTCTAGTTTTGTGAATATGAAATGGACGAAAGAACTTAAATACAATATCCTATTTGGATTACTCCTTGTATTCATCGGAGAGACATGGGATATTTCTGTGGGAATGGTATTTAGATCATCTTCCGATGTTTGGAGTGAGATCAGTTTAGGAGGAATTCTTTTCTTTCTAACTTTCAACCTTGCTTACTTCACTGTATATGCAATGAATTATCTTGTCTTTGCTCCGAGATTTTTAAAGCTGAACAAAATTCCTCAATACATTTTGGCATTTCTATTTATGGTCTTGTGCTTTGCGGCTGTTCGATTTTTTTTAGAAGAGGTGCTATCGTATTATCTATTTGGAGCGAACAATTACAACTTGAATAGAGAGAATATTGTAGCAATTTATTTAATGGATAGTGCTGGATATGCCATGCGCCCATGCTTATTTAGTAGTTTAGTCTATTTGTTCTTTCGATATAAAGAAAAGACACAACAGGTGCATGAACTAAAAGTGCAACATCAAGAAGCGCAAATGGCTATGTTGCGATCTCAGATCGGACCACATTTCTTATTTAATACGTTGAATGGATTTTATTCGGACTTGTATGATAAAAATCCTGAAGAAGCCAAGGGAATTTTAAAACTATCTCAATTGTTAAGGTATGTAACTTATGAAGCTAAAGAAAGCTTTATGCCTTTAAAAAAGGAGATCTCTTTTATAGAAGATTATCTGTATTTTTATAAGAAAAGGTATGAGGACAATTTTTATGTTGATCTAATTGTTGAAGGAACAATTAATGAAGAAAAGATACCTTCCTTAATTTTGATACACTTTGTGGAGAATGTATGTAAGCATGGAGTGTTAAATGATGAATCTAAACCCGCAAGCATTCATATTAAGGTTATGAAAGATCATCTAGAAATACGAACAGAAAACAGTAAAAACCCATCGGAAAAATACATGGATAAAGGGATTGGCACAGAAAACATCAAAAACCGATTAGAAGTATTGTTTAAAGAAGAGTTCCGTTTGGAGTACACGGAAGACGAAAAGACCTTTAAGACCTATCTAAAAATGCCGTTATGAAAAAACACCTGACTTGTATTATTGTAGATGATGAACCTCCCGCAATTCGATTACTCGAAAAATATGTGGAAAAGATACCCTCTTTAGAACTGGTACATACATTTACCAAACCACTGGAAGTGCTCCACTACTTAGAAGGGAATTCGGTAGATGTGATTTTTTTAGACATTCAAATGCCTGAAATCACAGGGATTCAACTCTCAAAGATCATCAATAAAAATATGCATATCATATTTACAACGGCATATCCTGAATTTGCTTTAGAAAGCTATGATGTTGATGCAATGGATTACCTACTAAAACCAATAGAGTTTGAACGATTTTACAAGGCAGTAAATAAGATACAACCGAAAGCATCGAATCACTCAGGAAGCACCTCAAAAGAAAACAAATACATATTCTTTAAAACAGACGGTAAAAACAAGTTTAAAAAGGTATTCTTAACAGATGTATTGTTTTTCCAGGGACTTAAAAACTATGTTGCTGTGCAATTAGAAGACGAACAGATCATTACGTACAGCACATTAAAGCATATTTTAGAAATGATTCCGTCTCAAGATTTTATTCAGATACACAAATCCTATATTGTATCCATAGAACAAATCGATCAAATAGAAAATGATGCTATTTGGATGAAGAACAGGCAGGTTCCTATTGGAAATACCTATAGAAAGGCCTTTTTCGAAAAGATCAATAGTAAAGAAATTTGATTCATTACTTAGCATGCAGATAGAATAGTAAAAAAAGTGGTAAATTCAGGCGTTCAAAACAAACGACTAATGAAATCTCTACTCAATTTTGTATTGTGTCTATTCTCAATGACTTTAATGGCACAACAACCCTCGACAAAAGCAAGCATTGTTAAAAAATCTCTTTCTGACAAACAGCAGCTCACAAGAAATTCAATTATTAAGAATATACCGTTTGCAAATATCGGACCCACTATTATGAGTGGTCGTGTTGCGGATATTGATGTAAATCCAAACGACCCGACAGAGTTTTATGTAGGGTATGCTTCAGGCGGGCTATGGTATACCAACAACAACGGAACCACTTTCACGCCGGTATTAGATAACAGCCCTACTCAAAACGTAGGTGATATCGCTGTAGATTGGAAAAATGGAACCCTGTGGGTGGGGACTGGAGAAAAGAACTCTTCGAGATCTTCCTATGCAGGAATTGGTATGTTGAAATCGACAGATAAAGGAAAAACTTGGCAACACATGGGCCTGTCTGATTCGCATCATATCAGTAGAATCATTATCAATCCAAACAATCCTGATGAAGTGGTGGTAGCCGTTATTGGTCACTTGTATTCATCAAACAAAGAAAGAGGAATATACCGAACAACGGACGGCGGAAAATCATGGAAACGAACGCTATTTATTAATAAGGATACCGGGATTATTGACGTGGAAACAGCTCCTGGAAACTTTAATATTCAATATGCAGCTTCCTGGGAAAGAGAACGTAAGGCATGGAATTTTGATGGAGACGGAAAGAACTCAGCAATCTATAAGAGTACCAATGGCGGTAAATCCTGGAAGAAGATCACGAAAAACAATGGATTTCCAACAGGCGATGGTGTTGGAAGAATTGGATTAGCCGTATACGATGAAAATACGGTGTACGCATTTCATGACAGTCAGTTTAGACGTGAGAAAAAGGAGAAGAAGAAAAAAGCATCTGCCGCTTTAACAAAAGACGATTTTAAAACCATGTCTACGGAAGACTTTTTAAAACTGACGGATAAAAAGCTAAACAGCTATTTAAAAACGAACGGATTTCAAGAGAAATACAGAGCGGAAAATGTAAAACAAATGGTCCGAGCGGGATCTGTAAAACCCATTGACCTTGCGAAATATTTAGAAAATGCGAACTCCTTATTGTTTGATACGCCGGTGATTGGAGCTGAGGTTTATAAAACAACGAATGCAGGTGCTACCTGGAGCAAGACACATGAAGGATATTTAGATGATTTATATTATTCGTATGGATATTATTTCGGAGAGATCCGTGTGGACCCGCAAGACGAAAATGGCATCTATGTTCTGGGAGTTCCCATTTTAAAATCGAAAGATGGAGGAAAAACCTTTACCTCTATTAGTAAGGAAAATGTGCATGCAGACCATCAGGCACTGTGGGTAAATCCGAGACGTCAAGGTCATTTGATCGATGGAAATGATGGTGGATTGAACCTGTCTTATGACGATGGGGAAAGCTGGACAAAGCTCAATGTTCCATCGGTAGGGCAATTCTATGCTATTTATGCAGATAATCAAACCCCGTACAATGTATATGGAGGGTTACAAGATAATGGTGTTTGGACGGCATCGCACAACGCGAGGATCAATAAAAGATGGCATCAAACGGGGCACAACCCTTACACTTCCATAATGGGAGGAGATGGTATGCAAGTGCAGGTAGATGATCGTAATCCAAACATCGTTTTTACAGGATATCAGTTTGGAAATTATTTCAGAATAGATCGTGAATCAGGAAGAAGAAAGTATATTCAGCCGAAGCATACCTTAGGAGAAAATCCATATAGATTCAACTGGCAAACTCCAATTCATTTATCGAGACATAACCAGGACATTCTGTATTTAGGTGGGAACAAGTTACACCGAAGTCTAGATCAGGGAGATACATGGGAAACCATTTCAGATGACCTTACCACAGGAGGAAAAAAAGGAAATGTAGCGTATGGGACATTAACGACCATTTCGGAATCACCATTCCAATTTGGGCTGTTATATGTTGGTTCTGATGATGGTTATGTACATGTTTCTAAGAATGGAGGAGGTTCCTGGGAGCGTATTTCAGATAGTTTCCCGAAAGACCTTTGGGTAAGCAGAGTTATTGCTTCTAAACATAAAAAAGAAAGAGTTTATGTTACTCTGAACGGATATCGTTGGGATGATTTTAATGTGTATGTATATGTGTCAGAAGATTACGGAAAAACATGGAAAAACATTTCAAGTAATATTCCAACCTCTCCGGTAAATGTGATTCGTGAAGACCCGGAGAATGAAGAACTGTTATATGTCGGTACGGATAATGGAGTATACGCTACATTCGATCAGGGCAACATCTGGTATCCTTTTGAAAATGGACTTCCTAACGTGGCGGTACATGACCTGGTAATTCAGCCTAAGGCAAAACATTTAATTGTTGGAACACACGGAAGAAGTATGTACAAGGCGAATATTGCTCCTTTGCAGCTGTTAACAGATGCTCTAGAAAACAAGGATAGGCATATTTTTTCTATCAATGCAATTCGAAAAAGAGGTAGCTGGGGAAGCTCTTGGAGCAAGTGGTTGCAACCTAACACACCAGAGATAATGATTCCTTTTTACACGAAGACTTCGGGTAAAACAACCATTGATATATATTTTAAAGATATTAAAGTGAACTCCATCTCTATGGATGCCGACATCGGATTTAATGAAGCAGCATTTGATGTGTCTTTTTCTGAAGAGGGACGCAAAGCATATGAAGCTCAAAACAAAGAAACTTCTATAAAAGCAGCAAAGAATGGAGTATACTACCTGCCTAAAGGAAAGTATACCATCAAGATAGGTGCTGCAGAAGGAATGTTCAAGGTTAAATAAACGGCTACTTATAATCATTCTAAATACTAAGCAAAAGACGACTCAGGGTTTGCGCAGCAAACGTTTGAGTCGTACCTTTGTAGTTCTTAAAAATTAACTACAAGATGAGCGGATTTTTTAAATCTTCGATTGGAAGAAAAGTAGCGATGGCACTTTCGGCTTTCTTCCTTATGTTTTTCTTACTTCAACATTTCGCAATCAACATTTTGTCTGTCTTTAGCGCAGATGTGTTTAATGAAGTATCCCATTTTATGGGAACCAACCCATTGGTACAATATGTCTTACAGCCTGTTTTGATTTTTGGTGTGGTATTTCACTTTGTCATGGGCTTTGTTTTAGAGATCAAGAACAAAAAAGCACAAGGAGTAGCATACGCTAAAAATAATGGCGCGGCAAATTCTTCATGGATGAGTAGAAATATGATCTGGAGTGGTGTGGCTATTTTAGCATTTATTGTATTACACTTTATCGACTTCTGGTTTCCAGAAATAAACACCAAATTTATAGAAGGAGACTGGTCTGGAATGCATAACGGAGAATTTAGATACTTTGAAGAGTTACAACATAAATTTCATAGTCATATCAGAACCATAGCCTACTGTATTGCATTTGTGTTTTTAGCATTGCATCTACTACATGGGTTTAACTCTGCGTTTCAATCCATGGGAGCTACGGCGGGAAGAAAAAAGACATTAAAGAATATCGGAAAGGCATATGCGATCATTATTCCTTTAGGATTTATTTTTATTGCATTATATCACCATCTTAAACACGTATTATCATAACATATGGCAACTTTAGATTCAAAAGTACCTAAGGGTCCAATTAAAGATAAGTGGACGGATTATAAAAATCATATTGATTTAGTAAATCCTGCAAACAAACGTCATATCGATGTTATCGTTGTAGGAACAGGTCTAGCGGGAGGTTCTGCCTCTGCAACCTTAGCTGAATTAGGATACAACGTAAAAGCATTTGCATATCAGGATTCTCCTCGTAGAGCGCACTCTATTGCAGCTCAAGGAGGAATCAATGCGGCAAAAAATTATCAAGGAGACGGAGATTCCACCTATCGTTTATTTTATGATACGGTAAAAGGAGGAGATTACCGTTCTCGTGAAGCCAATGTATATCGTTTGGCAGAGGTATCTGCAAACATTATTGATCAATGTGTAGCACAAGGAGTTCCTTTTGCTCGTGATTATGGAGGATTGCTAGATAACCGTTCTTTTGGAGGAGTATTGGTCTCAAGAACCTTTTACGCAAAAGGACAAACCGGACAGCAACTGTTATTGGGTGCCTATTCTGCAATGAACAGACAGATTGCTCGTGGTAAGATCGAAATGTTCAACCGTCACGAAATGTTAGATGTAGTTATTGTTGATGGTAAAGCAAGAGGAATTATCGCTCGTAACCTGGTTACAGGAGAAATAGAGCGCCATTCGGCACATGCCGTGGTTATTGCGTCTGGAGGATACGGAAACGTATATTTCTTATCGACGAATGCCATGGGGTCGAATGCAACCGCTGCGTGGAAGATCCATAAAAAAGGAGCGTATTTTGCAAACCCTTGTTACACGCAAATCCACCCAACCTGTATTCCACGTTCGGGAGATTATCAATCTAAATTAACGTTGATGTCAGAATCTTTGCGTAACGATGGACGTATCTGGGTACCTAAGAATATGGAAGATGTGAAGGCCATTCGTGAAGGAAAAAAGAAACCGACGGATCTGTCTGAGGAAGAAAGAGATTACTATTTAGAGCGTCGTTATCCTGCTTTTGGAAACCTGGTACCACGTGATGTGGCATCTAGAGCGGCAAAAGAAAGATGTGATGCAGGGTACGGGGTAAACGCGACAGGAGAAGCAGTATATTTAGATTTTGCATCTGCTATTCAGCGTTATGGAAAAGAACAAGCGAAGATTCATGGAATTTCGAATCCATCGGAAGGGAAAATATACGAATTAGGAAGAGCGATTGTAGAAGCAAAATACGGAAACCTATTCCAAATGTATGAGAAGATCGTTGATGAGAATCCATACGAAACACCGATGATGATCTATCCTGCGGTACACTATACCATGGGAGGTGTTTGGGTAGACTATAACTTAATGACCACTGTAGATGGACTCTACTGTATTGGAGAAGCAAATTTCTCAGATCATGGAGCAAATAGATTAGGTGCTTCTGCACTAATGCAAGGGTTGGCTGACGGATATTTTGTGCTGCCATATACGATCGGAGATTATTTGGCAGGAGATATTCGTACCGGAAAAATCTCTACAGATTCTAAGGAATTTGAAGAGGCTGAGAAAGATGTAAAAGATAGAATAGCCTTTTTTGTTAATAATAAAGGAACCAAATCTGTAGATTATTTCCATAAGAAATTAGGAAATATTATGTGGAACAAAGCCGGAATGTCTCGTAATGAGAAAGGCTTAAAAGAGGCCATGGCAGAGATCAAAGCGTTACGTGAAGAGTTTTGGAAAGATGTAAGTGTACCTGGTGGCGCTAACGAAATGAATCCTGAATTAGAAAAAGCAGGACGTGTGGCAGACTTTTTAGAACTTGGAGAATTATTTGCAAAAGATGCATTGATGCGAGAGGAATCTTGTGGAGGTCACTTCAGAGAGGAATCGGTAGAATTAGATGGAGAGCAAAAAGGAGAGGCGAAACGTAATGATAAAGATTTTGCATTTGTAGCTGCTTGGGAATTCAAAGGAGAGCCCGGTGATGCAGTTTTACATAAAGAACAATTAGAGTTTAACGATATTGAATTAAAGCAACGTTCCTATAAATAAGAAGATTATGAATTTAACACTGAAAATTTGGAGACAAAAAGATGCTAGCACCAAAGGTCGAATGGTCGATTATAAGGTGACTGAGATTTCAGAACACATGTCTTTTTTAGAAATGATGGACGTTCTAAATGAACAGTTAATTAGCAATGGAGACGAGCCTGTAGCATTCGATCATGACTGTCGTGAAGGAATCTGTGGAATGTGCTCCATGTATATTAACGGAGAGGCACATGGACCAGATCGCGGCGTAACTACTTGTCAGTTGCACATGCGTATGTTTAAAGATGGAGATACTATTACGATAGAACCGTTTAGAGCAGCGGCTTTTCCGGTGATCAAAGATTTGGTAGTAGACCGTTCTGCCTTTGATCGTATCCAACATGCAGGAGGATATATTTCGGTAAACACTTCTGGAAATACGCAGGATGCAAATGCAACACCGATCTCAAAGCATGCAGCTGATGAGGCAATGGATGCCGCTACGTGTATTGGATGCGGAGCTTGTGTTGCGAGTTGTAAAAACTCTTCTGCTATGTTATTTGTAGGAGCAAAAGTATCGCAATATGCGTTGTTGCCGCAAGGGCAAGTAGAAGCAGCTGACCGTGTGAGAAATATGGTGGCGCAAATGGACTTAGAAGGTTTCGGAAATTGTACCAATACCGGAGCGTGTGAAGTAGAATGTCCAAAGGGAATTTCTTTGGAGAACATTGCTCGTATGAATAGAGAATTAATGAAGGCAAGTTTCTAAACAAGAAACACATATTTACATAAAAACCTAGGCAATTAGCCTGGGTTTTTTGCTTGTTGGTTTAGTTTTTGTGGTTAAGAGTTAAAAAGGTTCAAAAATGAATAAAAAACGACAACTTCTTTTTGTTGTGCTCTTTATAGGAATCTCCTATTATCTGCTAAAAAAGGACTCCTATGTACGATTTTACCCTATCGTCTGGAAACAGGAGTATGACGGATTGGTTATTGATGATGTCAACACATATGATCGCTTTCAGGAAAACCTGAAAAAAGTATTGGAATACTATCACGAAGATTATGAGATACGAGAAGGTGTTATTTATGTGAAAAACACACTGTACAAGGACATGGATCTTTGTTGGAACTACACAAGCAAGGCAAACGATAAAGTCTGGTTAAACACCAGGCATAAATAGCAAACTATTCCCTCCCAAAGTCAGGAGAAACCGGATAACGTTGATTTGAAATCTCTTTATGTTACAAAACCTTAGATAATTTACTTGGGTTTTTTAGATGCTATGCATTGAAAAGGAGATAACTTATTGTTTCATAACTTTCTTATAATACGTTTTTCCACTTAAAGTCTCTATTCTAAGAATATATACCCCAGAGGTAACGTAAGACATATTCATTGAGTTGTTGCCTTCTACAGTTTTAATTATTTGCCCATTTAAAGATAACAAAGTGATCGTCTTTACAAATATTGATGTATCAATGTTGATACTATCTGAAATAGGATTAGGGTAAACAGATATTTTATTAGGATGCATTAGTTCATCGATCCCCAGAGTTATTGTAGAGAGATCATATATACGAGCATGCCCAGCGTTTGTTCCATTATCATCGTTACTTCTGGAACTTACGATTGCTCGATTTCCATCAGAAGATAAAGAAACTGACCATCCAAACCCATCACCTTGATGTTCTCCTTCTATATTTGTTCCTACTTGTATCCAATCACTACCGCTCCAATCAAAAATACGAGCATGCCCGGAGCCAATTCCACGATCACCAATTAAAAGGCGACTTCCATTAGCGGATAAAGAAATGGCTTCCCCTGAGATAGCACCTGCACTTTCCCCATAAATGTTAGTTCCAACTTTAGCCCAGTTGTTTCCGTTCCATTCAAAAACACTAACGTAGCCAGCATTTGTTCCATTGTCATCATTTAGATAGGAGCCGGCTGCAAACCTATTCCCGTCAGCAGATAAAGAGACAGCATCTCCAAACACATCACCTGCGTTTTCTCCATCTATATCCGCGCCCCTTTGTAACCAACTACTTCCATTCCAATAATATACACGAACATGCCCGGCATCTAATCCATTTCCTTGATTTTCTGGCGCTCCTATTGCAATGATATTTCCATCAGCAGACAAACTAAGTGCATCCCCTCCTGATCTATCGCCAGAAGCTTCTCCATCTATATCTGTTCCTACTTGAATCCAGTCATTTCCGTTCCATTCAAAAACACGAACATGTCCGGAATTAACCCCATTTCCATCATTAAAATCCGCTCCTATAGCAACTCGATTCCCATCAGCAGACAGAGAAACGGCTCTTCCTGACCTATCATTTATAGCTTCTCCGTCTATATCTGCTCCTACTTGCGTCCAATTATTTCCATCCCAATCAAAAACACGAACATGACCCGAATTGCTTCCATTACCATCATTGAACTCGGCGCCTATAGCAATGCGATTTCCATCTGAAGTGATAGATACCGCATAACCAAAAGAATCAAATGCTGCTTCTCCGGCTATACTTTGACCCACCTGAATCCAATCACTTCCATTCCAATCATAAATGTGCACACTCCCCGAGTTGTCGCCATTATCATCGCTGTAAAGAGCACTAATGATAATACGGTTTCCATTTGAAGATATTGCCGTGGAGAAACCAAAAAAATCTCCTGCAGCAGAGCCGTCAAGATCATTTCCTAACTGGGTTTGAGCTGAAGAGCTAAACATGATAAATAGAAAAATAAGATTCAAAAAGAAGTATTTCATAATAAAACAATGTTTAGCTATATAAAAACAAGCATTTTAGTTGTAAAGTTAACAAATAAAAGAGTTGTTACTTCCTCCCAAAATCTGCAGGGATCTCACCCCAAGCCTTGGTTTCCCACTTTAAAATAGGGTTCCGAAAGGTGTTTTCTTTGAGCCATTTCTCTGCACGTTGAATCAACTTCAGTAATTCACTATTAGAAGCGTCAAAAACAACCTTGGTTCTACACTCCTTTTTACGAACCCAGGACATGGCAATCTTAGAATCTGAATAGATAGGGGTTTTGTGCATTCCTTTTCCTTTTAATAAGGCAATGCCATGAACCAGCGCTAAAAACTCACCAATATTATTCGTGCCATTTTCGAAAGGACCCAGTTTAAAAAGCTCTTTTTTAGAATCGGTTACCACTCCTCTATATTCCATTTTTCCCGGATTACCACTACAAGCAGCATCTACGGATAAACTATTTGCTATAGGAGTACCATATGTTGCTTTTTCTGCATCAGATAAAACGGGCTTCTTCGTATCTTTTCCTTTATAATCGGCATATTTTTTTTTAAATGCCTTTTCGGCTTCTGCCTTGTCGCCAAAAGATTTGTATTGAGCACCCACAAAACCCTGTACTTGCTTTTTAGCCGTATCCCAGGAAGAAAAAACACCTGTTTTCTTTCCTTTCCAAACAACATAGTATTTCTTTTTAGCCATTTTCTAGAATTGTTTTTTCTATGATTCTTGGAAAATGCTCGTATTCTAATAAATGAACCTTTTGAGCAATATCTTCAGGAGTATCGTTAGGCGTTAGGGCAGTTTCAGCCTGAAAAATAATAGCTCCTTCATCGTAATGTTCATTTACAAAGTGAATTGTGATTCCTGTTTCTTTGTCCTTATGTTCTTTAACCGCTGTATGAACGTTCATACCGTACATTCCTTTTCCGCCATACTTTGGCAGTAGGGCCGGATGTATATTGATAATTCGATTCGGAAAAGCCTTGACTACGGATTCAGGGATTTTCAGCAGAAAACCTGCCAAAATAATATAGTCCGCCGACTCCTTCAAAAAAGAAAGTACCGTATCATTCTCAGTAAACGAAGCCTTTGAATAATAATAACAAGGTACTCCTAAGCGTTTACATCTATCAAAAACGCCGGCTCCTTTTCTGTTCGAAAGTACATTCGCCACAGATATTTCGGTAGAATCCTTAAAGTAATGAATAATGTTTTCGGCATTACTCCCAGAGCCTGAGGCTAAAATAACAAGACGTTTCATACAGGATTTTATTAGTTACAAAAAAAAGAATAATCGCTAATTAAACAATTATTAAATCAAATTATTTATTTTTAGGAATCATTATTTGAGGCAAAAATTAGATATAACTAATAAGATTTGTATTTTTGCCCTTGATTTAAAATTTAAAATTTAGAAAATTATGTCAGACATTGCATCAAGAGTAAAAGCGATTATCGTTGACAAACTAGGAGTAGACGATAACGAAGTAACAACAGAAGCAAGCTTCACAAATGATTTAGGAGCAGATTCTTTAGATACTGTTGAGTTAATCATGGAATTCGAAAAAGAATTTGATATTCAAATTCCAGACGATCAAGCAGAGAACATTGGTACTGTTGGTCAAGCTGTAAGCTATATCGAAGAAGCAAAAAAGTAATTTTTATATGCAATTAAAACGAGTTGTAGTTACTGGACTTGGTGCGTTAACACCAATAGGGAACAATATTCAGGAATATTGGAATGGTCTGGCTAACGGAGTTAGCGGGGCTGCACCTATAACACATTTTGATGCAACCAAGTTCAAAACTCGTTTTGCATGTGAAGTTAAAGGCTTTGAGGTCAGAGATTTTATAGATCGAAAAGAAGCTCGTAGAATGGATAAGTTTACGCAATACGCCATGGTCGCTTCAGATGAGGCCATCGCAGATGCGAAATTAGACTTAGACGCTGTTAATAAATTACGAGTAGGAGTCATTTGGGGAGCTGGTATTGGAGGATTAGAAACCTTCCAGAATGAAGTGCTAAACTTCTCTCAGGGAGATGGAACGCCAAAATTCAATCCATTCTTTATTCCTAAAATGATCGCAGATATTGCACCAGGAAACATTTCTATTAAGAATGGTTTTATGGGGCCTAACTATACAACTGTATCTGCCTGTGCATCATCTGCCAATGCGATGATCGATGCACTAAACTATATTCGACTAGGACATTGCGATGTGATCGTTACAGGAGGTAGTGAAGCTGCCGTAACCATTGCTGGTATGGGAGGGTTTAATGCGATGCACGCCTTATCTACTAGAAATGACAATCCTGAAACGGCATCCCGACCTTTTGATGCAGAACGAGATGGTTTTGTGTTAGGGGAAGGAGCAGGAGCTATTATCCTTGAAGAATATGAACATGCTAAGGCCAGAGGAGCTAAAATTTATGCTGAAGTTATTGGAGGAGGAATGTCTTCTGATGCGCACCATATGACCGCACCTCACCCAGAAGGAATTGGGGTAATAGCAGTAATGAAAAATTGCTTAGAAAATGCCGGAATCAACCCGGAAGATGTAGATCATATTAACACACATGGAACCTCAACACCATTAGGAGATGTTGCTGAGTTAAAAGCAATTTCTGAAGTGTTCGGAGACCATGCGAAAAATATAAACATCAATTCAACAAAGTCCATGACTGGGCACTTATTAGGAGCTGCTGGAGCTATTGAGTCCATCGCATCTATTTTAGCACTAGAACATGGCGTAATACCACCAACCATTAATCATTCTAATGTTGATGAGAACATCAACCCTGAACTAAACTTAACACTGAACCAAGCACAAAAAAGAGACATCAAAGTTGCGATGAGCAATACTTTTGGGTTTGGAGGGCACAATGCATGTGTTGCTTTTAGAAAATTAGATTAATAGTTAATGAATTTTATTCGTAAAATAGTAAAGCCATCCACTAAGAACGATGGTAGTTTTTATCATGATATAAAACAACTACTCAATTTCGCACCGAAGCATATTGAGCATTACGAAAAAGCATTTACACACAGATCACTCAAACTATACGATAAAGAAGGAAACGCTTTTAACTATGAGCGTTTGGAGTTTTTAGGTGATGCCATGCTGGGATCTGTGATAGCCTCATATTTGTACAAAAAAGTTCCGAAAGGAACGGAAGGGTATTTAACCCAAATGCGCTCTAAAATCGTTAGTCGCGAGCATTTAAATGAGCTGGGAAAGGATTTGAACCTGATCCGTTTTGTAAAAAGTAATATTGCAAAGGAGAACGTTGGAGAGAATATTCACGGTAACATTTTTGAAGCACTTATCGGAGCTATTTATCTTGATAGAGGATATAACTACTGCAAAAAATTTGTGTATGAGAATGTAATTATTCCTTATGTTGATATTGAAAAGTTAGAAGGAAAAATCACTAGTTATAAAGGGTTGATCATAGAATGGTGTCAAAAGCAAAAGAAGAAATATTCTATAGAAACCTATGAAGATACCGGAAATGAGCTGGTGAAACATTTTAGTGTCAAAATAAGTATCGACGGAGAGCAAATTGCCAAAGGAAGATCCACTTCTAAGAAAAAAGCGGAGGAACAAGCATCTAAAAGAGCTTACTTCGCACTGCAAAATCAAATAACAAATACTTAACAAATACGATAACGATTTCGTTATTTTTTTACTCACCTTTGCTAAACAATCAGTAATTTAGCTTAAAATAGGTGTGAAAATTTAAGTGAATTTAATAAACAATGCAAGTACACGCTCTTGATCTAAATGACTTTTGTGAAGAAAATTATACCTTAATTGGGATTCACACAGCACTAGAAGACTACAAGCTAGCTTTTCTACTAAACAGTCATTTAAGAACAAATTTTCATAGAGCATCATATAGTCTTGATTTTAGTAACACTGCTGAAGACATTTCATTTTCAATTTATAGCTATACTAATAAGGAATACGATTTTGAATGGTACTTGATTGCAAATAGTTGTACGCAGGAAGTGAAATTAAACAACAGTGGATTCTTGCAAAGTACCGAAACAAAAACATACCTGATCAACGAAAAGAAGAAAGTTGATTTTTTTATAAAAATAATAGGGGAAACAGACCCGGCATACATTGTCAAAACGATCGATAACATAAATACGATCAACCAGGTAGTGACCTCCTATCAAATTGATACAAATACATTAAAGTCTAAAGACTTTTTAATTTTTTAAATATGCCTCATAATAAGAAAACCAAAATTGTTGCGACTCTAGGACCCGCAACAAGCACCAAGGAGATTTTGACCGATTTAGCAAAATCCGGGGTGAATGTTTTTAGGATCAATTTTTCTCATGCAGATTATGATATTGTAAAAACCAGAGTACAGCAGATCCGAGAAATAAATGAAGAAAATGGCTTTAATGTGGCAATACTTGCAGACTTACAAGGGCCAAAACTGCGTGTTGGAGTTATGGAAGAAGGTGTGGAGTTGAAAGAAGGAGACGAGTTTATTTTTACCACCGAAGAATGTGTCGGAAATAAAGAAAAAGCCTTTATGACCTATGAGCGTTTTCCTAAAGACGTGAAAAAAGGAGAGCAAATTTTAGTGGACGATGGAAAGCTGTTGTTTAAGGTAACCGATACCGATAAACAGACCACAGTTAAAACGAAGGTTATTGTTGGAGGTGTGCTGTCTTCTAAAAAAGGAGTGAACTTACCAAACACCAATATTTCTTTACCTGCATTGACAGATAAAGACAAAAAAGACGCTGTTTTTGCATTGAGTCAGGAAGTAGATTGGATTGCGTTGTCTTTTGTGAGAACACCGGAAGATCTACGAATGTTAAGAGATCTAATAGCACAACACTCAGAATATAGAGTTCCGGTTATTGCTAAAATAGAAAAGCCGGAAGCGGTGGAGAATATAGATGCCCTAATCCCATATTGCGATGGATTAATGGTTGCTCGTGGAGATCTTGGTGTTGAAATCCCTATGCAAGAAGTACCATTAATTCAGAAAGGATTGGTACATAGAGCGAAGCAAGCTCGTATTCCCGTGATCATTGCGACACAAATGATGGAAACCATGATCACGAACTCTGTACCTACAAGAGCAGAAGTAAATGATGTGGCAAACTCCATTATGGATGGAGCAGATGCAGTTATGTTATCTGGTGAAACCTCTGTAGGAAAACATCCGGTGCGTGTGATCCAAAAAATGACGGAAATTATAGAAGGCGTAGAAAACTCAACGCTGATCAAAGTTCCGCATCAACCGCCACATATCAGAACGAATAGATTTATAACAAAATCAGTTTGTTATCATGCTGCATTAATGGCAGATGATACGGATGCATCGGCTATTTCAACCTTAACCAATAGTGGATATACAGCATTTCAAATATCTGCTTGGAGGCCGAGAACTCATGTGTTGGCCTTCTCTACCGAACGAAGAATACTAGGAAAGCTAAATCTGCTATGGGGCGTGAGAGCTTTTTACTATGACTCTGACCTGAGCACAGATGATACAGTAGAAGACATTAACAGAATAGCTAAGGAAAAAGGTTTTGTGAAATCCGGAGACCTTATGATCAACCTTACTTCCATGCCGGCTAAAGAAAGAGGAATGGTGAATACTTTGCGTGTTTCAGAAATAAATTAAACTTATAGCTTTAATTGCTGAATACTAATAACTGCGTCATTGGTCACAAATGGCATAGGCATCATCTCTTTAGATCTAGGTTTTATACTAAACAATGGATTATTAAGTAGATCATAGGAAATTTCATTGATCATAATTCTCGGAACAGAATCTTTCTTAATAGACATCGATAGGTTAAGCACTGAATCCTGATTGGCCATGTGATATATTAAAAAAGTACCTCTTCGTATACCAAACGCATCTCCATTGTTAACATGGGCGTTGTTTACTTTTAGCGAGTCAAAATGAATTGCTTTTTCGCTTATAAACTCTAGCTTGTTTAGTTTTCTTTTAGGGCGTAGCACGAAATTAATAATGCGGCTATTTGCAATAATAGTATCCGTAGAAATACGTATTTCTGAGCTTGGTACGGCCTTAGATTGAGCTACAGCATGATAGTTAAAACGTGTATTGTACTTACTTTTAGTATCAGCATTCGGAATCCCTCCTTGCGTAGGGTTTTCTCCAAGCTTTTGTTTTATATAATCGTCCAGTGTGGTGTTATATGACCCCCAATACGCAATGTTCGTATCTGCATTCTGTATATACACTAAACTATTGGGTCTTTTCTTATTTTCTGAAAACCCGGCAGAAAAACTTGCTTTAATAAAGAAGACCAGCATCAGTATAAATGCGATTCGGGTAAACCCTTTCTTGGCGGTCCCTGAGAGAAGAACATGGATTAATAAACCAAATAATAAACTAATGAGTATGCCTCCAATGAACAGGTTTTTAAGGCCTAAACCAACGGGAAACAGTTTTGCCATCGGAGCGATCATGTAAATAGATGGAATAGAAAGGATGGCAAAAAGCACCGTGTATTTTTTTCTGGCATTACCGAAGATCGAAATGGCTAGGATCAATAGCGCAATGTAAACGGGAATGATCAAAAATCCAGCGCCTTTAAAATCTTCTAAGATCAAAAAATTAATGATCAGCCAAACTGTAATGGGCGCTACTAATAAACTTGAAAGGTTCGTATCCTTGGCAACGCGTTTGTAGATACTAAATAACAGCCAGATGCT
Organism: Flavobacteriaceae bacterium; assembly: GCA_965218065.1. GTDB lineage: Bacteria > Bacteroidota > Bacteroidia > Flavobacteriales > Flavobacteriaceae > Polaribacter. The sequence continues at coordinate 47,576 of OZ244589.1, forward strand.
TAAAAACGAAAAAGCGGCAATATAGGTGTATCCATTGTACGTAAAGCCGTGTAGCATGTCGTTGTACTGAGGGTGAACAAACAGCAAAGCTTTCCATAAAAGGAAAGATACACCACCGCAAATCAATACAGCTATGATAAATACACCAAAACCTTTTAAAACCTCATTCAACTTGATCTTTTGCAATGAAAACCCGAAAAAAACCAATATCAAAAACAGAACGATAGCCGTTAGCAACAATGGCATTACCCAAGAAAACGGGTATGTTAATAATTTGATGACAGGGAAATTGACATATATATAGTCCTCATCACTATTTAAATTGTTCAAGTCTATATTGGCAAAATGATACAGTGTATTCATCAAATAATCTGCCTGATGTGCCAAGGTTTCTCTGTCTAAGCGCTCATAGGAGTCTTGTGCTGTATGGTAGTCAAAATGATCTCCAATAAAAGCAAAATTAAATCCATTGATATCTCCCTCTTCTCTGAAAATAGTCAGATCCGTATCATTTGGGAGTTTTTTGTAAATGCTATACATCAATGAATTGGCCGATGGGTAACCCGGTTTAGCATTCAAAAACTCTGAGATCATCGTACTGTTCTTCCCATTGGTTTCCATGAGCATATAACTTGGTCCTCCGCTACCTCTCGCTTCAAAATTTAGAACGAGACCGACGTCTTTTGCCCAGGGATGATGGTCCACAAAGGCTTTTGCCCCTAACAGTCCTAATTCTTCAGCGTCCGAGATTAAAATGATGACGTCATTTTTTGGGTTAGGATTTTCTGCAAGGAAGGCACGAATACCTTCCAAAATTGTAACGACTCCAGAACCTGCATCACTAGCTCCTATAGCAGAATGAGGATTGGAATCATAATGAGAAAGTAGCATTAAAGCTTTTCCATTTCCACTTCCTTCGATCCTAGCTAGTATATTCTCCGTAGTTGTTCCGGCAAACCACTTTTTGTTAACTACAGTCTGCACCTGAATCTCGGGTGAAAGATTCATTCTTTTTAATTCGTTGACAATATAATCTTGAACTTCTTTATGAGCTTCAGTTCCTACATGGTGCGATTTTTTGGATATGGCTTTTAAATGTGATAATGCATTTTCTATAGAAAAACCACCTTTAATGTCAACCTTATCCGAAGAAGGCATCATATCATGAAAGCTCCAATAAACGGTTAAGACTACAATAAGAATGGAAAGAAGAGAGGTATATTTTTTCATAAAAAAAGTGATTTGTGTAAAAGTAAGAAAATAAAAAAAAGAAAATAAAATGGACTTACGTACTAAAAATCAGTAACTTTAAAAGGACTAAACTTCTATATTATGGGAATTATTAACTTTCAAGGCAAGAGGGATACGTCTATCCCAAAACCATCAGAGAATATTTTGGTTTCAGATTATATGACCACAAAATTGATCACGTTTCGCCCGGAACAATCCGTGGAAGAAGTGATTGAAACGTTAATAAAGAATAGAATTTCGGGTGGTCCGGTTGTGAATGAAAACAACGAATTAATAGGTATTATTTCAGAAGGAGATTGTATTAAACATATTTCAGAAAGTAAGTACTATAATATGCCTATGGATAATAATCATACGGTAGAAAAAAATATGGTTTCCAACGTAGAAACGATAGATAAGAATATGAACATTTTTGATGCAGCGAATAAGTTCATTAGTTCCAAACGAAGACGCTTTCCCATTCTTGACAACGGAAAACTGATTGGGCAGATCAGTCAAAAAGATATTTTAAAAGCTGCTTTAAACATGAAAGGAAATAGCTGGAAATAGGTTAGCTATCTCTTTTGATCAGTAAGAAAAAATCATTTTCTAAAGGCAGATATCCCTCATCGTAGATATAAAAGTATGTTTTGCCTGCTTTGGTGGTATAGATAGATGTAAATAGCTGAAAATCGAACCCTTTGTCGTACAATTTTGTTCTGGGAACTTTTGTTTTACCTGAAGCATTGAGCTCAGATAAGATCTTGTAGTTCTTTCTCAATCGATTATTAATATTGCGAATGAGATTCTTACTATCCTTATTCACTTTGTTATTATAGGAGTTCCGACAATAATCGGAACAGAATTTTTTATCTATTCGCCCTTTTACAGGTTCTCCACATTCTAGGCATGCTCTGTTTTCCATAGTTATTTTTTTAAGATAGAGATATAAGCGGTCCAGGGACCTACTTCATGAGTATATTGTTTTGCCATGACTCTGGCTATTTGAGCGATATGCCCCAAATCGTGGGTTACCCACGTGGCTAATAATTGACGCAGTGTTACTTCGCCAAAATCGGGGTGGATTCCAGTTTTTTGAAGATCGACTTCTGAAATGTTAAGCGATTTTAAAATTGTGAGGTTTTTGGTTCTAAGTGTTTCAAATTCCGATAATAATTGTTGCAATGATCTCCCTTTTGAACTTTCGAATTGCGCAAATCGATCGAAGGGTTCAAAATGTTTATCATCGTCACTTAAAACTTTGTTTAACCGCTGCGCCCAATCCGTTTTTTCACCGTGAATTAAATGCCCCACTACGTCAAATGGCGACCATGTTTCTTCGCCTTCATTAGAAAAGATCCATTCATCGGATAAATTTTCTAACAGTGTACTTATGGTTTTGGGTGTTTTTTCTAAAATCTCCAAAGCCTTGTCGATACTGAAGTTTGTCATAAGACAAAGATATAAATTATTCGTTTACAAACGACTACAAATATTTACAACCGAAAGTAAACGCTTTCTAACCGAATAAAACTTGGATGTTGAACCATCTTTGCTTCGTTGTTTTAGCACAACAAAAATGAATTATAAACGTGCACTTTAATGTTGAGAAGTGCCTAAAACTTATCTTATGAATACGTTAAGAAACAAAGTACAGTTAATCGGAAACTTAGGGAATGATCCGGAGATCATCTCTTTAGAAAATGGAAAGAAAATAGCCAAGTTCTCTATTGCTACCAATGATACCTATAGAAATGCGCAAGGAGAAAAAATAGTAGATACGCAATGGCATAATGTCGTGGCCTGGAACAAGACCGCGGAGATCATAGAGAAATATGTAGAAAAAGGAAAAGAAATTGCTGTGGAAGGAAGACTGACGAATCGCTCTTACGAAACAAAAGAAGGGGAGAAACGATACATTACCGAGATTGTGTGTAATGAATTGTTGCTTTTAGGAAGTAAGTAAGTGGGAAGTTTGCTATGAAGAAAAGCCACTCGAAAGAGTGGCTTTTTTACATCCAACAATCAAATTAGGTCAAAACAGTAACTATTGCTTTGACTTTTTTAGTTGCAGCGAGATCTGCTTTTTATATGCGTTATAATCTGCATAATCACTATGTGATATTATTTTTCCTTTATTGAACCTTAAGATGGTTACGATAGGAATATTTATAAAGATCTTTCCATCCGCTTTTTCTTTATACCAGGATTTGGGAAGGAGTAATTCGTAATAAGAAGAAATGACCGCATAACTCCCTGAAACGAACAAGTCCTTTACACGAAAAGCAACATGCTCAGGTAGTTTATCTGGAAAAATACTTTTGAAAAGACCTACTACTTTTTCTTTACCAACAAGATCAAAGTTCGAACTAGCAAAGGCCTCAATAGCAGTAGGGTCTTGGAAATGAATAGAGTCACTATAAAAAGTTCCCATTTTCTTGTAATCCCAATCTCCGTAGGCCTTCATATAGGAAAGTGATAAGCTTTTGATGGAGGGAGTTTTATTTTGAGAGTTTGCGTTTAAAGCAAATAGGAACATTAAGGTATAAAGTATATTTCTCATAAGTCTGTTTTTACTAGAGGTAAAAGTAAACAGTTGCTGATTCTTGAGTGTTCTACTTCAAGAATCAGAACATACTTTAACAAATCAATGTTGATCCCTGTACTGACTAGGAGTTTTACCTGTCTTCCTTTTAAACAACGTATTGAATACGGACCTTGAATTAAACCCAACATTATACATCACTTCCTTAACCGAAGTGTCGAGCATATGGGGTTGAGTTAACAGCCTCTTTGCTTCTTCAATTCTATATGAATTTATAAAGTCTGAAAAATTATTTCCTGTAATTTTATTGATTGCCCTGGATAGCAATTTGGGGTGGACTTCCAAGTCTTTTGCCAATGAATTGAGATCCAACTCCGGATTCGCAAATGCTTTGATATTTGTGACATGCTCTTGTGCCCGCTTAGCTAAATGGTCCAAATCTCTAATCTCGTCAATTGATACAATCGATTTACTAGTTCCAAAAGAAGCCAACTTTACATCAGCATCGCTAATTTTTAGAAATACCTTTGGGTTCCTTATTCCTTGAACGACAATCAAATTGACAAACAATAGCACACCTAAAAGAGTAACGAAACCAGGGTTTATAGTCATATCGAAAACAGTGAATGCCCCCCAATATACCTGAGATAAATTTAGAAAACTGTTAAGGATATCAGTAAGCACTAATAAGAAGAGCCAGTTTGTCTCAGGGTGTCCTGTATATGTTGAAATTTGAGGTATTGTCTTTCTATAAATATAGATCTTTCTCAAAGAGAACATATAATATATGAGCATTGTAGGTAATATCCATCGAGCAAAAGAAGAACACAGTTCAAGACCTAATATAGGCGCCAAAAATAAGAAGGCGAATGGAGCAAAGTGCATGCAATGTCCTATTTTAAATACAGCATCTTTGTGCAAGTAAAATGTTGTATACAGATATATTAAAGGACCATAAAGGTAGCCATAAGAACAGATATTCTCGGGTCGCTCAGTTATATACTTCAGACCAAAAAGAAAGTTGATCAGAAAATCGACGCCTAATGTAACCAAGATCAATGCTAAAAAGCGGTTGCTAAACTTTTTGCTGTATTTTCTAGAAAAAAGGACGACCGCAAAAAAAAGACTTTGCCATATAATAATGGCATAAAGAGCATTGATAATTTCGGTGGGCATATCGATTATGAATGTTTTTGCAAAGTACTACTTATTAAGTAATTATAGTAAAATGATCTTCCAAAATATCTAATATTACTCTTAGATCAAGACATGGGGTTATTCGCTACACAAAAGAAATACATATCCATATATCGTCCAATCAAATCTCTGAATCTTATGTTAAAAAATGTTCTGATTCTTGAATTAGAACTCGAAATTTTCAGACAAAGAAATTGGGGATGTTTTTTTACTAATTTGAACTGCGATTACTATTTAACCATAAAAAAGGGTAAGAATATTGAAGAAAATAGAAACCCGATTATTATGATAATAACCAAAATAAATAATGACAAAATTCAAGTTCAAGTTTCATAAGTTTAATAGAAGAGTACACCTCTATACCGGGTTGATCATGGTTCCATATATTTTTGTTTTTGGATTATCCGGACTCATATTTAACCACCCGACATTATTTAGTAATCGATCACTGGAAACCTTCGAAATGGATAAAGGAGACAGTTTTAAAGAAATGTTTCCGAATATAGAAGAGTTAGCGGCTTCCATAACCGACTCCATTATTGATGAGGGAATTATTTTGAATCCTGAGATTGAGAATATTAAATATAGCAATACAATGATTCTTCGAAATTCTAACGCTATTGCAGATTATCGTATGCAGATAGACATACCTTCTTCAAGAGTTCAACTAATAACCCTTCCAGATTTTGCAGTTGAAGGACCTTTAAAACAGGGAAATATTAATGTTGACCTGCATATAGATTCGCAGAATTTACTTACCAAAATGGAGAATGTTCTAAGAGATAAAGGAATCGAACCCGGAAGGTCAAGAGTGCAAAGAATACCTAATTTGGTATTTGATTTAAAGAATGGGAGAAAAAACTATCGAGTTACATATAACATGATCGGAGGAAACTATCGAATTGATGATCTGCTCAAACGAGACTTTAAAGTGAGTTATATGCTTACGAATCTTCATGAATCTCATGGTTATCCTGTAGCAGGCTTCTCATTAGCTTGGCTTTGGGTATTTTTTGCGGATGTTTTGGCCACATTGATGATCGTCTGGGCAATATCCGGGCTAATTATGTGGTTTAAGATGAAAAGACAGTTTACTATTGGGGTAACCCTCCTTAGTATTTCTGTTGTTATATTTATTCTAATTTTAATGAGTAGTTATGAACTTGGATATTAAGAATTTGTTTGTTGCCATTTACAAGAGGATTTCCTCTAATGGAAAACTATTAGTGGTTTTAGGAGTAGGAATGCTTTTAATTGCTAGTTCTAAAAAAGGAGAACTAGAGAATATAGAAAAGAACCTCTCAAATATATATGAGCAAACTCTGAATAAGATAAAATTGCAGGACAAAATGAAAACACATAAGGTGCCCGGAGTAAGCATAGCGTTTATTAAAAACGGAAGGTTAGATTGGGCCAGGGGTTATGGCGTCTTGCAAGTTGGAAAAGATGATAACATCAATACGGAAACCATGTTCTCTGTAGGTTCCGTTAGTAAAGTCGGGGCAGCGGTTTTGCTGCTTAAAATGGCTGAACAAAAACTAGTAAATATAGATGAAGATGTTAATCAGTACTTGAAATCCTGGAAGGTTAAACGGAATCAATATACTATAAAGAAACCGGTGACTCTTAGAGCTACGATGTCTCATACGGCAGGATTAACTGTGCATGGTTTTGCAGACTTTATGCCAAATGAAAACCTGCCTACAACAGTACAAATTTTAAAGGGAGAAAGACCGGCTAAAAACAATGAAGTATATGTAAATATTCCTGTGGGTAGTCGATTTAGATATGCTGGAGGAGGAACGACTGTACAACAATTATTAATAGAAGATATTTCGAACAAAAAGTTTCATGAAGCAGCTTCAAAATTATTGTTCAAACCGCTAAAAATGAATCGTAGTAGTTATGAGAATCCGTTACCTGGGTCTTTCGGAAATATAGCAAAAGCACATAATAGAAATGGAAGGACAGTTGCTTTACCGAGAGGCTATCAGGCAATGCCGGAATCAGCAGCATCCGGATTGTGGACCACACCCACAGATTTCTCCAAACTAATGATCATGCTGATGAACTCTTATGATGGAACAGACAACGATTATCTTTCTAGGAAAGTGGTTGAAGATATGATGACTCCGGTTGCTCCCAGTAAATATGGTTTAGGTCCAAGGATCAGTTCTAAAGGAAATGCAATTTTATTTTCTCATGGAGGGTCTAATGATTCTTATCGTGCTCATTTTGTTGGAAATTTGAAAAATAAAAATGGATTAATCATATTTACCAATGGCACCAATGGACGAGCAATTATCAGAGAAGTCTCACTAGCCCTGGAAAGCTTTGTAAATAAAGGGTGAAAAATATATGGTATAAAGCCATTTAGTATCCTTAAACACTAAATGGCTTTAATGGTACTAATAGATCGTATGTCTATAATTTTAATCCAAAACCAACACCAATGATCCAAGGATTAATATCAACATCGGCACCAACAGTGGCGCCTAAAGCTGTCGTTGCATTTATCGTAGCATCTGTACTTAAGAACAATCGTTTAATATCAAGGTTTAAAAACCATTTGTCATTTAGCATATAGTCAAAACCACCTTGAAACGCAAAACCAAATGCGGTATCATAATCTACTTTATCAGCTACCGGGCCATTATCGATTCCATAAAACAACGTCATATTAATACCAGCTCCAAGATAGGGCACTAGATCTCCTCCGGTAAAATGATATTGCCCTAATAAGGTTGGGGGTAATAGCCATACATCTCCTAAATCAATATCTCCTGCTGAAGTTCCAATAGCTTTTACATCGTGATTGGTGGTTGCCAGGATTAGCTCGGCCGACCAATTCTTGGTAAAGTAATACGTAATGTCTAATTCAGGAACAAAGGCAGAAGAAATGGATACATCTCCACCAATAGTTTGAATGGTAGCGCTTTCACTTGGAGTTACTGAAATTGCTCTTAATCGGAATTGCCATTTACTAAATTCTTGATCCTTTTTTGAATCTTCTTGTGCATTCATAGTTCCTAAGGAAAACAGTAAAGCACATACTGCAATTATTGCTTTTTTCATCATAATTAAGTTTAAATTATATCACAAAATTATAGACAAGGAATATGAAGACTTATGACTTTTATCATGGTAAAAAAATGTATTTTTCCTATGATAATACCGAAACAAAAAAAGGTTTATAAAGAAGGGAATCTAAAATGGAAAAGCTGCAGGAATGCAGCTTTTCCGAACTCGGGTAATTTTGAAGAAATCCCCTCATTAACTTCAAAAATTACGGGATATAAAAAAGAACGTTGAAACGCCTAAATACATGAAGGACAGATAATTTATGAGCCCTCTTTTTAGAACAATTTTAAAATTAAGTACGCGAAACCATAGATATATAGATTTACAGTTATAGCATTTGTATTTTTTTCCTAACAATAATTTCATAAGAAAGGATCGTTTGACCTTTCTTTTAAGTTTAGATTCGCAAATCGGACATACCACCATCTTCTATTTTGTTAGGTTATAGGATATATCCAATTCAATAACTATTGCTTTGGATATTAGATGAATAACAAAGGTGCACGAATTATATTTCTGAATCAATTAGGGTTACCCCCAGTATTTAGTCAAAAAGATGCTTGTTTTCTTTTACCCAAATGAGCAGACTATGGGTTTTGGGTGCTAACCCTAACTTTACTCGTATATTCGCTCGGTGTTTCTCTACCGTTTTTAGAGTAACGAATAACACTTCTGCAATTTCCTTTGAAGTTTTATTTTGCGCAATAAGTGTAAGTACTTTTTGTTCAGTAAAAGTAAGGTTTTCGAAGATTTTTGTAGGTTCCTTTGAGATATTCAAGCGATCTAAAATACCTTCGCTAAAATAGCGTTCGCCCGAGCTTACTTTGTTTAAACAAGCTTCAATTTCTTCAAGGGCAAACTCTTTGAGCAAGTACCCATATATATTTAAATCTTTTGCCTCAAAGTATAATGCTTCATCTTTGTAAAATGTAATCAGAATTATTTTTGTGTCGGCGTGTGATTTGCATTTTTTTGCAATTTCAATTCCAGACATTTTTGGCATTTTTATATCTAAAATGGCAATCTCCGGTTTTAATTTGACGATTAGATTGTAAGCCAAATTCCCTTCTGAAGCTGTTCCCACAATGTCATATCCCTTTTCTGTTAAAAAGGACTCCAAACCTTTTAACAAGATAGGATGATCATCTGCAATTATGATACTTGGACTTTTCATAGCACAGGAATTTCAAATTCTATTTTAGAACCTTTGCCTTTTTCCGAAATAACGGTCATGATCCCTTTCAACAAATTCACTCTCTCCTGAAGTGTTTTTAAACCAAGACTGCTCTGACTAAGGATACTTTTCTGAAAGTTATAACCACTTCCGTTATCATTAATTACAATCCGTATCGAAGACCCCTTTTTTTCTAAAACAAAACGAGCAGCTGTAGCTTTGGCGTGTTTTACAATATTCGTAATACACTCTTGTATGATCCTGTAAATATTTATTTGAGCAACTTCATTAAACAGGTTGTCTAGATTATCCACTTCGTAAGAAACAAAAACATCACTCGTACTTTGTTCAAACTTTTTCAGGTTCATTAGTATAGCTTTGGTAAGTCCAAACTCTTGTAATTGATAGGGATGAAGGTTCATTGCAATAGACCTCATTTCATTGATCGTATTATTTGTCAGATTTTTTAGGTCATCAGAATCATTTGAGACTAAATGATTTTTGATCAATAATAAATTTTGCCCCAGGCCATCGTGAAGCTCACTGGCAATTCTTTTCCGTTCATTCTCTTGAGCTAGTATCAAGTTTTGAGAATATACTTCCTGTAACTGTTTCTTCTTATCACTTTCGGCTTTACTCCTTAAGATAAAGAAAAACCCGAACAAACAGCACAATCCAAAACCTCCAAAAATCATCCAATTCGTTCTTATAGTATTTGTCTTTTCTAAAAGTTGAATATTGGCCTCTTTTTCTTTTAAACTTTTGTCTTTTCGCTCGAGTTCGTATAGGTTCTGATAATACAGCAAGGCGTTCGTCTTTTGAACAGAAAAAACGGAATCTTTTAGAGAACTATATTTCTCATAATGAGACAAGGCTTCCTTAGTATTACCCATTTCACGATAAATTTCATAGAATAGTTTCTCATTCCATATCTCCTTCTTAACATTTTTCCAGTTTTTAGATAACTGCTCACTCTTTTTTAACAATTGTAAGGAAACAGCATAGTTCTTCCTGGCTTTCTCTAAAAGGGATTTTGCAATGTAATAGTTAACCAGGATGAGGTTGTTATTCTTAAGTATATCATGTTCATTTGCAACTTTCGAAAGATAATGATGTGCTTTTTTAAGGTCACTTTTCTCTGCATATAATTCAGTCATTTTACAATAGACCAACGTCAGTCCACGAATACCTTCTCCTTTCAGTTTTTTAAAAAAAGTTTCGGCTTGCATCAAATAGGCCTCCTTTTTTTTAAGATCATTTAACTTACCTGCCTCTATTGCTTTATTGAGGTATGTGGTGGCCGCTAATCGATAATCTCCTTTCTCAATGGCGCTAGTCACATATTCATCTCTAATTTTATTGGCTTCTTCATAAAAACCATTATCGCTATACAATAAAGCTAAACTGGCATTGGTGTTAACTACGTACGAGTAATCTTTTAAGTTTTGGTAGTAGATGATTGCCGTTTCATAATCCTTTATGGCATCTAAAAGATTTCCTTGATAACTTCTTGCCTGACCTCTAAAATAAATGGCATCGGCAATGTAAATAGAATCTTTACTTGTAAAGGTATTTATAGCGGATGTATAATCTTCGATCGCTTTTTCAAAATCATTGCCATGATAATAATATGCAGCTCTTTTTAGGTAGATATTCCCTCTGTTTTTTGAGTTTTTTATATCCTTTTCATAAGGAAGTATTTTTCGGATTACGTCTAAAGCTTTATCGGGTTGAGCCATAAACCTGCTATAAACGCCGCAAAGATCTACAGCGAGATTCGCAGCAACATCGAATTCTTTACTTTTAATAGCAATATCTATAAACTGATTGGCGTATTTAACAAATGCTTCATTGTCTTTTTCGTATGTGAGATCATCAATTTTTTTGAAGGCTTTGTATTTCTCTTCAAAGGAAGAAGAACGTTCCATAGTTTTTACGTAATCATTTAAAGACGTTTGACCAAAGGAAATAGGCCCTATAAATAGGAATAGAAGAAAGAAGCGATACATGGAGGGTTATTTTGATTTTAGTAAAATTACAAATAATAAAAATGAAAAAAATCAGGGTTAACCCTTAGTTCTTGTTTTTAACAGATCAAAGAAAATACAATTAAAAATCCTTCTTTCTTGACATAATTAGTATTCTACTTACAGGTAAAATAACCCAGATAATCAATGAGAAGAAAGAGATTAGAAGCCCGAAGTTGGTTCCAAAGAACTTTTTGAAAACAGCTCCTGTATAGCCCAATAGTGCAGAAATATCTAATTTTAACAGAATCAATGTTCTGGAAAGATCTATCGGGTTGAGCATGGTACCGGTCAGCGATAAAGTGTCCAAAGGATAATCTTCGAAAAGAATAAGGCTCATTAGAAAAAGACCGTCATAGATGATCGCCAAGAAGAGCCAAAGTAGTATCGCATAACCAAATCCTTTGATCTTGTTTTCATTGGATAGGGCAATATTAAATGCTAATGCGGTAAAAATAAAGGTAAGAAACCCTCCAGTGATCAGCAATAAAGAAAAATCCCAAATAACTCCTGATTTGAAAAGCCCATAAAAAACAAAAGGAATACCGAGCCCTAGAACCAAACTCATGGTTAATGATAGTGCCACACCGAGATATTGTCCTAAGAAAATAGTAGAGCGCTTTAATGGTTGCGCCAATAAAAGTTCTGTAAACTCTTTGGAATTATAATAGTACATGACGCCAAAAATAGTTCCAATAAGAGGTACTAGAACAATGATAACATTCATGAGCGTGATGACTGCTTTGGAGAGGTCATTATTTAAAAATAAAAGGACAATACCGAGCAGTAAGTAGAATGAAAAATATACATAACTCCATCGGCTACGCATCAGATCATAAAAGCTGTATTTTAATATTTTAAGCATGATTATGGGCTAATATTGATGCAATTGCATGTTCAAAATTGGATTGTTTGGTACTTGATTTCAAGTCTGAAATACTTCCTTTAAAGTATATCTTACCTTCTAACAGAAATACGATCTCATCGGAAACCTCTTCTACAAAACTCATGATATGTGAAGTGATCAAAATGGTTTTTCCTTTGGATTTAGCTTCTTCAAGCAATTCTTTTAAACGAATCAAAGAAATCGGATCTAAACCTGTTGTAGGTTCATCAAGAATAATTAAAGGACTATCGAACATAAATGTCAGAACGATATTTACCTTTTGCTTGGTCCCTCCCGAAAGGGTACTCAATTTTTTATCGAGGAAAGGTTCTAGTTTAAAAAGCGCTATCAATCTACTGTCTTCAGTCGTATTTCCTCGCAGATCTTTGATCATTTTGATCAGTTCTCGAACACGTAAATTTCCGGGAAAGTTCGCAATTTGAGGTAGGTAGTCTATATGGTGTCTATAATTTGCACTTTTCCGAATATGTTCTCCTAAAACAAAAATGTCTCCTTTGTTAGGAATAACCATTCCTAATATAGATTTTATAACGGTAGTTTTTCCTGAACCATTAGGTCCTAGCACAGCAAATATGCCAGGTTCGTCAATGGTCAGGTCGACACCACTGAGCACCTGATTCTTGCCAAATTTTTTATATAGATCTTGAATTATTACCATGTCTTTTTTTTCATTAGTGGGTGTTTGTCTAGAAGATTGTCCGGAGTAAAAACCGGGGAAACTTTCTCAGAAAAATCTATTATATCTACAAATAAACTTCGTAAGAGTACAATGGTTTCTGGAGTTCTATTTACAACATATGAAAAGAGCTTTACAGGTCGGTATGGGATGTCGCCAATACCATCTTTATTGAGGTCATATCCGGTATAGTTGCTCCAATAATTCCCATCAAATACATTGTCGTTGACCTTACTATTGTAAGAGATATCAAATGAGTTGTACAAGAAATTATTCTCTAGAAATTGATTGCTATAACATGCACCTCGGACTTTGATCGCCCATCCGTTGCTTATAAAATTGTTGTTTTTATATAAAATCCTATTTGAGCCTTCGATGTTGATTCCGATGGTGTTTTGCTCAAATGTATTTCCTATTATTTCAGCATCATTGATTTCTTTTAAAAGCATCCCATAGGATGCAGTACCCCAGTTTTCTTTGAATGTATTATGAAGCATTTTGATTTTTTTTGAAAACATAACAGCTACACCAGCACCATTATTTTCAAAGGTGTTATCCTGATACGTGTCATTATTTGAAAACATGAAATGCAAACCATAGCGCAAGTTTTGAGCACTGACATTATTTTTAATGAGGCAGTCATCAGAGAATTCTAAATAAATACCATCACGAACGTGTTCCACATAATTGTGCTCAATCACTACATTTTTGCTATACCAAAGTTGAATGCCATTTCCTGAACTGTACTCCTGAACGGCATCTCCGATGATCTTATTATGATAGACTTTTCCATCTCTAGATTTTTCTAAATAAATACCAAAAAAGAGCTTCTCCAAAACCAGATTTTGAATGACAAAATTCTTGCTTTTTTTAACACGTACGGCTGCATAATCAGAGGTATAACTAGTGCCTACATTAATAATAAATAAGCCATCTACTGTAACATGATCAGCCATAATAGTAATGATTTCACCCTTTAGTTCTCCATCTATTATAGGGTAGTTTTCACCTGTAATGGTCAAAGGTTTATCAATAACAATATTATACTCCTTGTAGGTTCCCTTTTTTACTATAATGGAATCAAAATCCTTGGCAACAGCAACCGCTTCTTTTAGAGATGAAATTTTGCAATCTGTACAAACCTCTATCGTCTGAGAAAACCCAGAAGAAGTCATGGACAGTAGTAAGAAAAGAATGCTATGTTGCCAAAGAAGTTTCATTGATTAAATACTGTATTTAAGACCAAAGTTGATCGTTAGATCCTCATCCATTTGGATGCCATTATAATCTTCGTATAGCGGAGCGCCAGCTTCGATACCAAGCCTCACATCTTTTAGCGCTGACTCCTCAGGGAAAGAGATATTCAATCCTATAAAAGCGTTGATCTTATCGCTCCCATAATTGTTAGTATTTGCAGTGGTAACCATCATGGGATTAAGTTCTGAATCCAAACCGCTTACTTTTCCTTCGGAAGACCCTAAAAGTCTACCAGAAACTGAAAAATTAGTAGCGAAATGATAAGCTCCCCAGAAATTGAGTCGATGCAGGTTTCCAAATCGATAACCTTCACTATTACTTCCTGTTCTGAAGGTACTTAAGAGTTGTACTCCCCAGGAGGTATGGTTGAAATTTTCTTTATAGGTACCTCCTAATGTAATGTCAAAAGTTCCACTCCCTAATTGCATGGCATAAGGAAGCTTTATATTGTTCATCATTGGGGTATCGCCTCGATTTTCGATATCTCCAATAGGAATATTAATACTGCTATTGAAATGAAATGATGTCTTATGATCATTGAAAACCTGATACAAAGCTCCAATTTTTAGATCACCAATACCTGTAGATCTTGTAGAGAAATCTCTAAGCATGGTCATTCCTCCCATCATCATTTGAGCAGTGAGATCCATATTCTTCTTGGTAAAGTTTTGCATAAGCATAAGTGTAAGATTATCTGTTGGAGCATACATCATTCCCAGCATATACATGTCCATGGTCATTTCTTGTGGAGCTACCATAAAACCTGTGTAAATATCTGTATCACTAATATCTTTTGTACCTGACTTATTTCCTTTCATATACATTCTCATATAACGAAGAGAGATCATGAAACCTCCTTTTTCATGTAAATGATCTCCCATAACTCCTATGGGAGCATGAGCATCGGGTCTATAATGATTATGGTGTAATGCGCCAAAATCTGAGTTTTCAAACTTTTCTTTTATAGCCTTCCATGAGTATAGGTCTCCTCCTTTTTTGTCGGCAAATCCTTTGGCTATTTTTTTGCTTTTAAAGGCTGATAAATAGGCACCCATAGGGCTTGGAATTGCTTTACTTTTTAAGTAGGTTGCCTGTGAAGCATCTATAAGGTCTCCAGTTTTGTAATCGGCTACTTTTATGGAAGAAAATTCACTTTCTTTTTTGGTTTTCAGATAATTGATCAGACACTCTATAGCGTCGAAATACAATGTTTTGTCTTGAATTGTTGCTTCAGCTTTATGAAGCACATCCTTTACAGTCATTTTACAATGTATACAGCTTTGATTGTTTTGAGCCGAAATACTATGTAAGAATAGGCTGCAAGCGAAGGTAAGAATTAGACTAACCTGTTTCATTTTGTCTTTTTATTAAAATTTATTTTTTGTTTCTGATTTTATTCAAGATGCAGTAAGAGTTCATTCCAAGTATATAAAGTGCCTCCTTTTTCACGCTGTGTATTCATTGCGGCGGATTTATCTTTAAAAGCGGATAAAAAGGCCCCCATTGGACTTGGAATATTTTCACTGATAAGAAAAGTGGCCTTCGTAGCATCTATTAAGGCTTCTGGTTCTGTATAGTTGTTTGATAGGTATAGTGCTATTTTTGTCGTGTCAAATTCTTTCATGAAGTTGACCATACATTCAGTAGCATCGAATTTGTATACTTTCCCTTTTTTAGTCACTACTTCAGCAGCATGTACTTTGTCAACAATGGTCATTTTACAAAAATGGCAACCATCATTTCCATAGTCAATGGCCTGTGGCGTTGGAGAGCAACCTAATATTAGGAACATCAGACCGATTTGTATGTATTTTTTTAGTGTTTGCATTTTTAGTGTTTTAAAAGTTCATTTGTTTTTACGTTTGTACATAGATTCGTCGCCTTTTTTTGCCTACGAAATAGGCAAGTAATGACGCGGCAATGCCTAATCCTAAGAAGTAAGCTCCTAAACGAGGATATGAGTGAGCGGTGAAATTCAGAATGTTTTTTGTTCCAAATAAAGGTGGCTGAAAGCCCATAACGGTACCATCAGGGTTTGTAAATTTCATGATGGCTTTTGGATCCAGGTTATGACCGTAGTCATGTTCCCATAAATAAAAATCATAAAGACCTGCAGCACTTAATGTTACCATTAAAATGAACCAGAATAAGAACCATTTGTAATTTCCTCTTAGTGCTATAATGAAGCCTAAAATGGAGGTAATGATAATTCCGGCAGGAAAGATCTTAAATTCAGGAATTGCTTCCGGAATATATTTCATCCCTACATAATGATTCATTAGGTTAATGTTTTTAATATCATGAGGGTGTGCATCCGCAAAATCATTGATATAAATATCCATACCTAACGGAGTGGGATATTGAGGAGCTTCTAGCGTAATATTCCACAAGGGAAATAAAAAAAGTGCGAGAGGTAATAATGCCGCAACTAGCATTATAATATTTGATTTTTTCATGAGATTAAAATTTAGCACTGATTAGTGTTTTTGAAAGGCGAGAGACCAGAGAATCTCTCGCCTTTTTTTGAGGAGAACAAACACTAAAATAAAATCCTCCTCATATGATGGAATCTAATCCTCTCCTAAAGACCAAGATAATTTTACGTTAGAGTTGGCAGGGGATACCCTAACATAACCTTGCATTTCTTGGTGCAGGGCAGAACAGAAATCGGTACAATAGAAAGGCCATACACCAACCTGTTTTGGCTCCCATAAGAACGTTTCTGTTTGCCCTGGCATAATTAACAATTCTGAGGTATTAGCTCCGATCATACTTACTCCATGAGGTACATCATAGTCTTGTTCTAAGTTTGTAATATGGAAGTATACTTTATCTCCCACTTTTATTCCTTCAATGTTATCAGGAGCAAAGTGACTTCGAATCGTGGTCATATATACATGCACGGTCTTTCCATCACGTACCACCTTCGTTTCGGCTTCACTCTTTGCAACATATGGGTGTTTATTGTCTTCTAACTTGAAGATCTTCTTAGAACGTGGTTTTACCAAATCAGCTGGAATTCCTGCTGCGTAGTGAGGTTCGCCAACCGTTGGGAAGTCTAATAGTAGCTCCATTTTCCCTCCAGAAATGTCATACAACTGGGCAGATTGTGTTACTTCCGGACCGGTAGGCAAATATCGATCTTTGGTAATCTTGTTCATTCCCACTACATATTTTCCAAATGGCTTTTGAGAATTACCACCAGGGATCATTAAGTGACCTATAGAGTAAAAACTAGGTTGTCTATCCAACACTTCCCAGGTACCAAGCTTCCATTTTACTATTTCAGAAGAGATAAAAAATGAAGTGTAGGCATTTCCTTTACCATCGAACTCTGTGTGTAATGGGCCTAATCCAGGTTGCTCTACAGCTCCTGCAAGAACATCTTCAAAGTTTAAGATTGGGATTCCGTATGCATCACCCGAGAATTTCTTATTCTTGATCGCGTCTAACATTTTTGAAAATGAGTGTACAGTAACGTTTGCTGATAACTTACCACTTCCTACAATATATTCTCCAGTAGGATCAACGTCACAACCGTGTGGCGATTTAGGTGTTGGCAAGAAATAAATAGCTCCAGGAACTTCTGAAGGATCTACCATAAGCACCTCTTTTTTCATAGTTGAGGTAGCAGAATGTGTATGCTCATCATATACGTTATGAGCATAGTTTGTAGGCATTTTTGTTCCTCCTCCATTGTTGACATAAGCTTCAATCTTTTTCCAGTTTACAGCGGCAATGAAGTCTTTATCATTTTGAGAAGCATTTACTTCTAAAAGTGTATTAGCTTCTTCCGTATTATAGGTGGTAAAAAAGAACCATCCATGCGATTTTCCGCGACCGGGATGTGCTTTGTCATAGTCGAATCCAGGCATCAATACTTGGAATTTCAAGTCCATTCCACCGTCTTCGGGATCAACTTTAATGAATGATAGAGTTCCTTTAAAATTACCCTTATAGTCCTTAATGGAAATGTCTTTTTGAGGAATAGGAACTCCAAAACGTGTTCCTGCTACAACATATTCGGTGTTATCCGTAACATAGGATGAACTGTGGTTCCCTGCACTATTAGGAATTTCTATGATCTCTGTTGTTTCAAAAGTGGATAGATCGACTTTTGCAATACGAGGCGTGTTATTACCGTTGATAAAGACATATCGACCATCAAGTTCACCATTGGTTTGCGAAATGTCGGGATGGTGCGCATCATCCCAAGGAATAAAACCAAAGGATGTGTTTAACATCGGTTTTGTTTCTTCATTGTAACCATAGGCTTTTTCTGCATCTTGAGAGAATACAGGAATTACTTTGAACAACCGACCAGAGGGTAGCCCATAAACGGCTAACTGACCACTAAAGCCTCCAGAAATGAAAGCATAAAATTCGTCATGCTCACCTGGTGCCACATAAACTTTCTCTGCAGCACTACTGGAAAGGGCTCCATTGGTTTTAGTACTATTATTATTGCAGCTTGTGAATGCTATAAAAATAGCTGCCGATGCAATAATTGATCTTATAAGTGTTTTCATATCTATTGTTTATAATTTGGTTTTAATTTTTTGCTTCAGGAATGAGTACTTTGTCAATGACATGTACAATACCATTTCCGGCTTTGATACTAGCAATGATTTTTGCACCTCCAACGACGGGCTCTCCATCAATTACTTCGATTTTTACATAGCCGTTATTGGCTTGCCCCAGGCGTTTAAATTTTTTCAAGAAATCTTTTGAATAATTACCTGGAGTAACATGGTATTTTAGAATGTTTGCTAGAGCCGCTTTGTTCTCAGGTTTTAACAGGTTTTTGACTGTTCCTTTGGGCAATGCTGCGAAAGCCTCATTTGTAGGTGCAAAGACCATTAGTGGACCTGCATTTACCAAGGCATTCTCTAATTCAGCAGCTTGCACAGCTGCTACAAGAGTTGTGTGATTTTCAGAGCCAATAGCTATGTGTAAAACGCTGGGATTAGACTCATCATTTTTAATAAAAGCCTGACCAGACTTCTCTTTTTTGATTGTGGTTTTTGAGGCTTTGGTTGCAGACTCTTTTTGCTCGGTTTTGCAAGCTGAGCAAATAAGTAAGAAAAGCCCCATTACCATTAGTTGAAAAGGTTTCATACGTTATTATTTTAAAGTTCGGAAATACTCTAGTACAGCTCTAGCGTCTTTTTCAGACAAGCTTTGGTTGGCCATAGGGGATCCATTAAACTCCATAAGGAGCTTCTTAGCCAATGGATCTTTTTGAACCATTTCATCAGGGTTAAGTATCATATTCATGATCCATTCAGGAGTTCTTCTCTCTAAGATTCCTTTAGGTGATGGTCCAATGAATTTTTTATCTATTTTGTGGCAAGCGGTGCACATTTTTTTAAATACATCTGCACCATGTGTTGCCATTGTTTGATCTATTTCGGATGCCAACGCAATAGATTTGATAGGACCAATACCTTTATTGGTCAAATCTATTTTTTGAGAAGCTGGCGTTTTGTCGACTTTTGATACGGTTTTCTTTTTTCCATAAGAAGGCCTGTTCTTGGTTTCCTTGTCTCCACAACTGATTAAAAGAAAGGTAAATAAGAAAGGAATTAATTTTAGTGTTGTCTTCATGATTATCGATTTAATAACACAAAATTATGCGCTTTGCCCTCTAGAAAATATGATAAAAATCATATTTAAGATAAAAATATCTTTTTTATATTTGAAGGAATTAAGCAAGAAAATATGATCTCTAAATCATCTAAGTATGCTATCAAAGCAGTTCTGTATTTAGCATTACATACCAGTGAAGAAAAAAAAGTAATGGTAAAAGATATCGCAACACCGATTAATGTACCTCAAGCATATATAGCCAAGCTGTTGCAAGAATTATCAAAAGAAGGTATTATATCATCTACAAGGGGGCCAAAAGGAGGGTTTTATTTAAGTGATGCAAATAGGAAAAATACAATAATGGATATTATTGATATTATTGATGGTGTAAATAAACTAGGTCCATGTATGATGAGCTTAAAAAGTTGTGATCATGAAAAACCATGTCCGTTGCATGTCAGTATCTATCCAATTAAAACGAAGCTTATTGAAAACTTTAGAAATCAAAAGATCTCAGATCTTGTAAATGATTTGGAAGCCGGGACAACATTTTTACCCCTGTAGCGATATAGTAAGACACAAAAAAAGCCGCGAATCGCGACTTTTTTTAATAATCAAACATTATACGTAATGTTTATTTTTTCAATTCTTTTATCCTTCTGTAGAATCGATCCAGCAAAATTGCGGATACTAAACTGTACAGTACAAGAACAAGAATTATAATATTATCTGGCCCCCCCATAATAAATTAAAATTTTTGTTATGCAGCTAAGATACTAATTTTTATAGTATTAGAGTGTTAAATGTTCGATTATGGGTCAAACACTATCGGTGAATGGTCGTTTTAAATAGATAAATGGAGCTTAAGAGGGTTTTTGAAGAAGATCAATTAAAGAATTACTTTCTCGCTTTTTTAGTTACAAATAAATAGGTAATACCCGCCAATAAGAAGATGGCAAAAACAACTAAAAAGAACAAAGTTGAACTAGCAGTTGCTTCCTGAATAGTATCTGTAGGCATAATTTGTAAAAACATGGTATTCTATTTAGTACTGCATAGATAAAGAAATAAGCATTCAAGAAGACTGATTATTAGACTAATAACTTTTTCATTTAGTTAAGCTGTCGTTTTTTGTAGTTGAATGGTATATTTTGTTAAATCATTCTTAAAAGGGGCTTAAAAAAATAATGAATAAAGAAGAGCTTTGATTTTTTTGTAACTTAACACATCAAAATTCAAAACCAACTACCTATGCCAAATTACAGCGTAAAAGTTAATGGGAAGTCATTAACAGTCAATGTGGATTCAGACACTCCTTTGCTATGGGTCCTTAGAGATGAATTGAACTTGGTAGGCACCAAGTTTGGATGTGGTATTGCACAATGCGGTGCCTGCACGATTCATATAGATGGTACAGCTACTAGAAGTTGTCAAATGCAAATTTCCATGGTAGATGGTATGGAAATAACTACCATAGAAGGACTTTCAAAAGACGGATCTCACCCGGTTCAACAAGCATGGAAAGAGATAGACGTACCGCAGTGCGGGTATTGTCAAGCAGGTCAGATGATGACTGCATCCGCCTTTTTGAAAGAAAATCCGAACCCATCTGATAAAGAAATACGAGAAGCTATGCATGGCAACATTTGTCGATGTGCGTCTTATAATAGAATTGAAAAAGCTGTGAAAGTAGCTTCTAAAAACATGTCATAACTAACCCAACTACTACAATATGGAATCTAAAAATAACACCTTCAATTTTAGCCGAAGAAACTTTTTAAGAACCTCCGCTCTTGCTAGTGGTGGGTTATTAATCGGATTTAACATTCTGTCTGCCTGCAAACCAGAAGCGGTAATGCCGGTAGATGTCGAAAGCCTAAATTTTAATGACTTTAACGCTTTTATAAGAATATCTGAAGAAGGCTATGTAACGATTTTTTCTCCCAACCCTGAAATTGGTCAGGGAGTAAAGACATCTATGCCTATGATCATTGCTGAAGAATTAGAAGTAGCATGGAAAAATGTGTTTGTGGCACAAGGAGCTCTAGACAATAAAAATTTCCAACGGCAAGTAGCCGGAGGAAGCCAGTCCATACGTTTTGGATGGGACGCATTGCGCCAAACAGGAGCAACCGCTAAACAGATGTTGGTGAACGCTGCCGCTAAAAAATGGAACGTAGACCCATCAACTTGCACCGTATCAGAAGGAATTATTACCAATGCAAAAGGAGAAAAATTGGGATATGGAGAAGTTGTTAAAGAAGCTGCTGCCATGGAAATCCCGGAAAATGTGCCTTTGAAGAAGATGAAAGATTATAAGATCATTGGTCAGGAAATTACCAATGTAGATATCGATAAGATCATCACCGGAAAACCGCTATTTGGATTAGATTATAAAGCAGAGGGAATGCTTTATGCATCAGTACTTCGACCACCAGCTTTTGGAAAGAAGTTGGTTAGTTTTGATGATAGTAAGGCCAGAGCAGTAAATGGTGTAACGGACGTTATTCGGTTCGGGGCAAAACTTAAAAAAATCGAGAACCAAGCAAGCAGGTTTACAAGTATTGTGGATAAAGTGGCCGTTATTGGCACCAGTACATGGGCCGTAATGAAAGGAAAAAAAGCATTGATCGCACAATGGGAGGATGATGGAACATTAGAGAGTACGGCAGATCATGATAAAGAGTTGCTTAAGATCTTAGATGGGAACAAGTTTGATACACGTCGAGAAGATGGAAATATTAAGAATGCTTTTGCAAAAGCAGATAAGGTAATTGAACGTACATACGAATCTCCATTCTTACCGCATAATTGCATGGAACCCATGAATTTTTATGCGAACATTACTGCGGAGAAAATGCACCTGGTAGGTCCTATTCAAACACCGGCTTGGGTATCAGGAATGGTTTCTGCAATGTTCGATAGAAAACCTGATGAAATGCATTTGGAAATGACTCGAATGGGAGGAGGTTTTGGACGTAGATTGTACGGAGATTTTGCATTAGAAGCAGCAGAAATCTCTGGACAGGTAAAAAAGCCGATTAAAGTAGTATTTTCTAGAGAAGATGATATGGCTGCAGGAACATACAGACCTGCGATCAAATATAGAATCAAAGCATCCTTAAAAGATGGAAAAGTGACAGGTTATCACTTAAAAGAGGCAGCGATCAACTCCAACATGTACGGATTGATCCCCAATTTCTTCCCGGCAGGATGTATCCCTAACTATAAGGTAAGCACCGGAAATTATAAAAGTGATATTACCACTGGAGCCTGGAGAGCACCTTATACGAACTTTTTAGCATTTGCTGAGCAAAGTTTTTTCCGAGAATTGGCAGATGAACTAGGAAAGGATCATCCGCAGTTACTTATTGAACTATTGCAAAATGTAAAAGGAACCAAAGATGAACGTATTCAGTATTCGGGTCAGCGTATGGAAGACACTATTAAATTAGTGGTAGAAAAGTCGAATTGGGGTAATGCGGGAAGCGGAGTCTATCAAGGATTCGCAGCATATTATAGTCATAATACACATGTAGCAGAGGTAGCAGATGTAGTGCTTAAGAATGGAATTCCACAGGTTCAGAAAATAACCGTCGCTGTAGATTGTGGAATTGTGATCAACCCTACAGGAGCGAGAAATCAGGTTGAAGGCGGTGTGCTAGATGGCCTTGGACATGCAATGTATGGTAATTTGGCATTTAAAGAAGGAAGACCACAAGCCGTGAACTTTGATCGTTATCGAATGATTCGAATGAATGAAACACCAAAGGTAGATGTGCACTTTGTTCAAAATGAATTATCTCCAACAGGATTGGGAGAACCCGGACTGCCACCAGCTGGTGGTGCAGTTGCCAATGCCATTAAAGCGGCAACAGGACAACAACTGTTTAATCAGCCTTTTGTAAATGGGTTAAGTCCAAAATCTAAGGTACTTGGATAATTAAGAAGTTGTGAGCTTTTCATAGTCCTCCATAGTGTCAATATCAAAATAGACGATGTTAGGTTCATAATACCTGACATCGTTTTTGTTTGCTCGTATCATTGATCTGGCGCCTTCATCTCCAGACAAAATAGTCAATTCTTCGAAGTAGCGTTTATCAAAAACAGCGGGAACTCCGGCATTATCGAGATATTTTGTAATGGTAATACCTGAAGTGTGGATTCCCAATAGTTGCTGATAATTTGCCCTTTCGAATAAAGGCAGATCGACAAGTGTGATCAGTACCTTTTCAATATTCTCTTTTTGTTTAATATATGAAATACCTGCACTGATGGATGTTCCCATACCTTCTTCCCAGCGCTTATTTTTAATAATATGGACAGGTACATGTGAAATTATGGGATGTATGCGGTCAAAATGAGCACCTAATACTACATATACATTTTCTGTATTCAAAGCCAGCAGTTTTGAAATGGTATCTTCTAAAAAAGAAGTTCCTTTATAAGGAAGCAATTGTTTAGGTGTACCCAATCGTTTTGAAGCACCTCCTGCAAGTAGTAATATAGCAGTATTCTCTTTCATCATTGATGAATTCCTGTAGTCTTATCTTTTAGCAGCATTAACTCCTGCCCTCTAATAACAGTAAGAATCTCACTTATAATAGAGATAGCGATTTCCTGAGGGGTTTCCGCACCAATATTAATGCCTGCAGGTCCATGAATGGACTCGATAAAGTCTTCATTAATATCAGGATATTGTTCAAAAAGCTCATTGATCATTTTATCTCTTCGTCTGCTAGGACCCAATAAGCCTAAATATCGAGGCTTTTTCTTTTGAATGCTTCCAATGTATTTCAAGTCTTTTACAAAACTATGTGTCATAATAACCACCGCTGTTTGATCGTCCATTTCCTCTTGGGAAAATGCTACTTCATCTATACCTAAGTATCTCGAGGCTCCTGGAAAATTGGCAATGTTTTTAGGATCATCAGGAGGAGCAATGACAGTGACTTCCCACCCCGTCTGAGAGGCATATTTGCATAGCTCAACAGCATCGTGTTCAGACCCTACAATTAGTAATTGAAAACCAGCCTTGATGTTTTGATGAAAGGTATCTAGCCCATCATCGGAATGTGTACCTGAAGATAGAGGATAAGAGCTATCAGAAAAAATGAATGTAGAACGTCCTTTAAATCGGTGTGATTCCTCCTTAGAAAAAGAGGACTGAATATCGAAAGAAACCCTTGATTTCCATTGCATTTCAAAGGCTTTGAAGAAATCTTCTGACGGGTTAAAAGGCTCAATTAAAATATAGAGAATCCCTTCGCAACCCAGACGATACCTGCCATCATAGACCATTAGTTTCGGAGTGTTATCCCTAAAAACACTTTCGGATTGTCTAAGGATTTCTTTTTCCACACAACCTCCACTGACAGCTCCTGTCATAATACCGTCTTCCCGAATCGACATTCGCACACCCGGACGTCTATATGATGAACCATCTAAGGCAACTACAGAAACAAAAACTGTTTTAAGACGCTTTTCTCTGGCTTCTTTTGCTGCTTCAATGATGTTCTTTAATTCGTGTAGCATAAGATTCTAAATATACCTTTTTTCTTATCAATTCTTCTTAAGGAAAACTAAAAAATATCGACTATATTTATAGAACACTTGAGTCTTTAATTCATGTCACATTCCTTATTCTTTATTCCTGATATTTCCGGATATACAAACTTCATTCAAACCACGGAGATAGAGCACAGTCAACATGTGATTGCGGAGCTTCTTGAAGTATTGATCGAAGCTAATGTAGAGAACTTGAAATTGGCGGAAATTGAAGGTGACGCCCTGTTTTTTTACAAAGAAAACAAAGTACCGTCTCAAGAGCGATTGTTGGCGCAGATAGAGCGCATGTTCAAAGCGTTTTATAGTCATTTAAAACTCTTAGAAACGAATAGAATATGTCCTTGTAATGCTTGTGCTACAGCTACGGATCTGAATCTAAAGATCATTGTACACTGTGGAGAAATGCAATTTATAGAAGTGCAAGGAACCAAAAAACCTTTCGGAAAACCGGTAATTCAATCTCATAGATTACTTAAAAACTCTATCGATAGTGATAACTACGTATTGGTGAGTCAGGAGTTGAGTGAGAAAATATGGTTATCGTCAGACTATAAGAGCAAATTGTATGATTTTAAGGAAGGGTCCGACACCTATGACAATGAGGAACTTCAGTACAATTATGCTGTAGTAAATGTTGATGCATTGTCATTGAAGAAATATGGAGAGCCAAAGCAAGTCAAATTTGAACGAAAACCAGATCTGGTAATAGAATTTGTTCTAGAGGCTTCTAAAGAGAAGGTTTATGAATATATTTCGAATTATCGCTACAGAAATGATTGGGCATCCGGGGTTGATGAATTTCAGTTCAAACTAAACGAAGTTACTCGATTGGAAACCGAGCATACCTGTGTTATCAATGGAAAACACATTGATTTCGTTACCGTAACAAAAGAAGGAGCTCCGGGACAATTGGTCTATGGAGAAATGACTGAGACCCCTCCTTTGGTAGACACATTGTATCAGTTTTATATACTGGAAGATATTACCAAGAACAGGTCCAAATTGACCGTGGAAATTTTCTTGGAAGCCAAATCACCCATTAAGAAAATACTGGTGTATTTGATTGGTAAGAGGGTCTTTAAAAAAGGAGTTACCGCCTCTCTACAAAGTCTTTCAGAATTTATAAAGAAGCAATAACCCCAGGAGAATAACTACTAAAAATATTTTGAGATAGAAAATCGAAGAAAGCTATCGTTTTGAAAATTGGAAAGGATGAACTCATTCGAGTCAATACTATTGAATATTCGTGCCTCTATTTCGGCTTTCCATGTTTCTCCGATACGTCGAGAAGCCTCTACACTAAAAATGGTACTGCTTGACTCAAGATCTGTAATTCCACCAATAAGTATCGAAGTGTCTTTTACATCATTAAAGGCAATTCTACTTCCAAAGAAGAGGTCGTTTTGAAGCCCATTTAAAGAGAGCGCGTCCCGATCATCGTACAAATATTCACCGATCAGTCCAATATCCAATCCATTGCCATCAATGTTGCTAAAGGTGTATTCAAGCCCTGCCACAAGGGCAAAGAAATCTTGAGCATCCGCACTTCGGTAGATCGATTCTAATTTCCATAAATAGGCATTATGCGTAATCTGAAGATCTATTCCGGTTTGATTGATCACGGGATAAAACGCATTGATATTTCCCAAATTATCAAAAGTGAATAGCGGTTCTCTTCCGTTTCCATAGAAATGAGAAATTCCGAGATCAAAAGCGCCAAAAAAGTGACTCCATCGTACCGCTACATCCTGTCGCCATTCTTCTGCTCCACTTTCATAGGTTAAATCATCTTTATCAATGACAACAGGAAAACGAAGTCTTCCTTTCCTTCCTGAGAATGTTCTTTTTCGGTGGTAAGGCAAATAAAAAAGGTCGAAACTTCCATAGCCTTCCGTAGTATAGGTGAACTGCACCATAGGTTGTCCCAACTTATCTTCGCCATCAAAAGACTCTACCTGATCTGTTTGATTAATGATATCTACCAGGTGATTACTTTCCGTAACACCCCAGTATACTTTTTTAATACCGATACTTAATTCCCAATTGTCCTTGACCTTCTGATAATACAATTCGCGAATATCCCAATGGGTTCGTTTATTATCTCTGTCGAAACGAAAGAACCCGGTAAAATTGACACTCTCGTATCCTTTGTTCCATTCTACTGAGTATTCTGGACGAAAGGCGATGGAAGGGAAATGGTTTTCCTGTCCATTGAACAAACCATCATCATAAAAATAACGGTATTCAGTTTCTACTTCTAACTCGAAGTCCTGACTAACGGAAGAGGGCTCCTGTCCGTAGATTCCTTGAATGTGAACAAACAGTATTGCTGATAGCAATATGTAATATTTAAAATTCTTCATTTTTTAGATATAGAAAACAACACTGAGCAACCCATCATTGAATTAACCAAAACCTAACAACAATCAATAACCAGTCGTCAGTGCTGTTTTTAGTTTAACTATCTTCCAGCTCTTTTTAAAGAAGCCTGAGTGAAATCATCGTCCGTGAGATTTGCATCAAAATTGTAATCGCTAAACTTTAGTAGAGTTTCTTTATTACTTTGATGGTTTACCATATTGAAGGTTGCTGCTCTCCAGAACTTGTTCTTATACAGTTTGTAATCAGAGTAAGTCAACGTTTTTAGTAAGGCGTTTTTACGATCGTAGAAATCTACTTTTTCAATACGATATCCCTTATCCTTGTTATAGGTTACAACTCTTCTCTTATATCCTGATTTTGGATCTACCGGATCTTGCTCAACCAACAAAAAACTCCCTTTTTCTTCTAGAAATTTATAGGTATACTTTTCTACTTCCTGAGAAGAAAGGTCCTCGTAGGCGAATTCACTCCCTACAAAAGGCCCTGATTTATTGTTAGAGGAAATTCTTTTTACTCTTTTGATAGAAGGTAAGAATAGCCATTGATCGTCTGATCCGATTTTATGTGTAAAGGTTAGTGTAGCTGTCCCTTTCACATCTTTAGGGCTGTTAAAAGCAATCAAAGACTTATCACCATCCTCGGTCAATTCTAATGTTTTTGTAACCATGGAACGCTGGCTGGTTTGTCCGTTCTTGTTTTTCAATGTCATGGTAAGTGTTACAATGGAACTTTTAAATCCGAGGTCTGCTTTTTCAGCAGCTTTTGCTATTGCTAATCCTCGTTCCTCAGGTGATTGTGCATACATTCCTAAGGTAAATACTGTGGCTAATGCCGATAAAACTATTTTTTTCATGGTTTTTTATTTTGTAAGGTTTGTGTTTGTTTTTTTACTTGTTAAAATGAGTAATGATGGCAGCAAAATGAAATCGATGATCAATGCCGCAATGATGATCATTAAGGTGATCCTTGCCATATAACTATTCAGTGCAAATGATGAGGTAGACAATACTGCGAATCCTGCAATTAGCACTAAGGTTGTTGTTACCAACGCCTGACCAACAGTTTCAAATGCATATACAACAGCTTGCTTTGCTGTATAGCCATATTCACGTCTTGCGCGTAAGAACTTACTCATAAAGTGCACGGTATCATCTACGATGATTCCCAGGGTCATCCCAAATACGATCACCATTCCCGTATTGATGGTTCCTTTGTACAACCACCACAATCCGAAACCGACAATTACCGGGGTAACATTTGGGATGATACTTAAGAGTCCCAGTTTGAAGTTTCGCAACGCGATCATTAACACAATCGAGATCAGGATCAAGGCGATAATATTTCCGTTGAACATACTCTCCGCTTGCCTGAAGCCTAGTTTGGAGAACATTAACGTTGGACTTACGCCCAAAGCATGCATAGATTCAGGAGCATTATCTTTTAACCAATTCTCAGCGCGTTTGGAAAAAGCGATCATTTCGGCACTTGAATTATTTTTTAAGGTAACGGTAACTCTAGACTCTGATTTATCTACATTGATCTGATTGTTGAGATCTAAGCCAAAAGGCAGGGATAATTCATAAAGTAACAAGTACTGAGCAGCTTCCTCTCGGTTTGTTGGAACACGGTAAAAGGATTGATCATCTCCATGCATAGACCTATTTACTCGACGCGCCACTTCGCTAAATGCATTTACATGAGTTACCTCAGGTTGTGTTTCTAACCAGGCTTCAAAATCATGTAATGTTTGAAGGTATTCAGGGTTGTTTATACCACCACTTTCTCCACTGCCTACAGAGAACTCTACATTGTAAAACCCTGTTAGGTTTTCATTGATAAAGTCACTATCTGTTCTAAATTTTACAGACTCATCAAAGTACTCTACAAACTCATCGTTAAAGACATTTTTTGTAGCCAAAACACCTAGAACACCAATAACTAAGATGGAAATCACAGTCAACCGAATCGGTTGTTGTATCACATAATTTCCAAGTTTTGTATAAAAAGAAACTGGAGCAGTTGTCGTTGCTACTTTTTTCGTTTTTTTCTTCCAAATAGGGAAGATGGCCATTAACGCCGGTAGTAAGGTCGTCGAATATAAGAAGGCCATGGTCATCCCAAATGCTGCAATATTTCCTAGATCCCAGAATGGAGGAACTTCCCCAAAATTCAAGGTTAAGAATCCGATGATGGTTGTTACACTGGTAATGAATACCGGCATAAAATTCAAGCGCATGCTTTCAACAATTGCCTCTGTTTTTGAATATCCCTCATTGCGGACTTTTTGAAGCATGGTGATCAGAATATGAATACTATCCGCGACAGCTAA
Organism: Flavobacteriaceae bacterium; assembly: GCA_965218065.1. Taxonomy (GTDB): domain Bacteria; phylum Bacteroidota; class Bacteroidia; order Flavobacteriales; family Flavobacteriaceae; genus Polaribacter. Next base: position 77,538 of record OZ244589.1, read on the forward strand.
CGTTAGGATCATGGTCGGAAATACTGAAGATGGGGGTGTTAACTTAATACCCATCAACCCCACAAAACCAACAGAACTGGCAATAGAGAAGAATACCACAAATAAAGTAGCCAACATCGCAAAGATGTTTCTGGTTAACAATAATGTCACTACAATAACGATTAGGAACATGATCATTGTTAAGGCAAGATCTCTAAAAGATGCTTCGAAAAAAGCGGTATTCAATGGAACCAGTCCGGTTGTATACATGTCAAATTCCGGATGTTTCTCTTGAAAAGCAGCAATCATCTCACGCGTATTCTGTGTCACTTCGGGAATTTCTTTGGCAGTATCAACTCCTGGCAATCGTAACGTAACATTGATCGCGGTAACACTTCCTTTTTCATTGATCAATCGATGTAGTAGCAGCGGTTCTTTTAGTGCCACCTCACGAATTTTTGCAATCTCTTCGGGGGTTTTTAAATGCGATTCGTAAGAAAGATCATCTACGTAAAGATCATCACCTTCTGCGCGCGTATATTGAAAATTTGTAATGGCGTCTACTCGTGAAGAATAAGGTGTATTCCAAGCAGATTGTGTGAGTTCTTCAATTGCCGATAGATTCTCTTTGGTAAAAACGTTTCCATTCTTAGGCGCAAGGACAATGACGACATTATCATCTTTCGTGTACTTTTCTTGAAGCGCATCAAAAGCCTCTAGTTCAGGGTTCGATTTACTGAAGAAAACATGATAATCTCCGTCGAATTCCATCTTACCTTGTGATGCCAGCCCCAATGCGAGGACTAAAGTAGCAATAACCACAGGCCATTTGAAACGGATAATAAATTCTGCCCATTTTGTGGCAAAACTTCTAATAGGGTTGTTTTGTTGTTTGTTCATTGTTTTAAAATTAGTTGACCAGTCGATTATATTAACTGGTGAGGTTTTATTTTCTACATGACGATTTGATCATCAATAATTGGACACGTATAGAAAATAAATAGCTGACCAGTCAGTTATTCGAAAGATCGAGGTTGATTCTATGTTCAGTTAACGGTTCATATTTGTATTTATTATAAATATTTGACCAGTCGTCTATTTGTATATTAAAATTTTTTACAATAGACGTTTAGCCATCTTTAAAAAGTTCTCAATGGGCAGCGGACTGTTATTCTCTTTCATACTGATCATCGCGCCTTTTCCTGCATCTTCTAAAAAACTAGCCATATCACGCGCATCGAATGAACTATCGATCTCTCCGGCTTGTTGTCCTTTATTTATTACGTCTGCAATAACGTCTATCAATACTTTTTGCTTTGCCTGGATCGCATTCCTGATCTTCTCACTATGCTCCGACATTTCATTACCAATATTACAAGCCATGCATCCACCAGAATATCCTAACTCATCTCTCAATACCGCCACTCTGAACTCGTGAAAGTTGATCAAACGTTGTCTTGGAGATGGTTCTTCTCCTTGTAAAATGGCGAAAAGCATTTCAAAATTCTGATCAAAATATTTATTGATCGCTTTTACGGCGAAATCTTCTTTACTATCAAAGTAGAAATAAAAAGAGCCTTTTGGAATTTCGGCCGACTTTACAATGTCGTTCACACTGGTTGCGTTGTATCCTTTAGACCACAACAATTCCATTCCCTTATCTAAAAGGAAATTCGCTTTTTCGTCATGTTTTAAAGTTGTCGACATTTTTATAAAATCTGATGCAAAGATATGACCACTCGTCTAGTAAACCAAATTTTTATGAAAAAATTGTGATGAACGCGCATTCAAATTAGTCTTTTACCTTGAATCTATTGAATGAGTTTAGCTTCGTTCGGTACTGTTTAGATACAATTGCATAGGCGATAGAAGGAACCAAAAATATCCCTCCGTAAAAGAAGAAACCTAATGTCAATACATACTTTTCTAAATAGAGAATCGTCAAAATAGAACCAAGTACGATTCCAATTAAAAAGAGTTTGTGCGAAAGAGATGTATGAGCGACAAAATCGTTGACATGATAGGTGTCTTTCTTATGGCAATTATCACAGGTTAAAGAAAAAGTCTTTCCTTTTTTCATTTCCAATTCAACTCGATCATTGACCATTGAGTTGAAACTAATTTCAGATTTACAAAATGAGCATCGTGTTGATAATTTCATAGCTTTAAACGTATTATTCTGACGATAAATATACTAATTCTAAAAAAAGATCTCTTGGGCCAAACGGAAGGTGTTCGCATGCGCCTCTACAATGGTTTTGATATCCGGAGAATACCCGCCACCCATGCTACACATTACCGGGATTTCACGATCTTTACACGTTTGCAAAACGAATCGATCACGTTCTTTACAACCATCTAAGGTCAAGGATAATTTCCCCAATTTGTCCGAAGCAATAATATCTACTCCCGAAAGATAGTAGATAAAATCTGGTTGTTGTTCATAGATCAATTTTGGTAGCACCTCTTTCAATATGGACAAATATTCTTCATCTTCTATACCTGTTTCTAAAGGAATGTCCAAATCACTAGCTTCTTTCTGAAAAGGATAATTGCTTTTCCCGTGCATAGAAAAGGTAAAAATATCCGGATCGTTTCTAAATATCTCTGCAGTACCATTGCCTTGATGCACATCTAAATCGATAATCAAGATCTTGGCAACCATTCCTTTTTGAAGTAAATATCTGGCCCCAACGGCTTGATCATTGAACAAACAAAATCCTTCTCCTCTGTTGGTAAATGCATGGTGCGTGCCTCCAGCGATATTCATAGAAATACCATTTTTCAAGGCAAACGTACTGGCTTTTATGGTGCCATCAGTAATAATAAGCTCTCTTTCGATCAATCGTTCACTTAAAGGAAAACCGATCTTTCGTGCAGCTCTCTGATCCAGGGTAAGATTCAAAAGGTCAGAGACATATTCAGGATCATGTACCTGAAAAATATATTTGTTATTTGGAATTTCCGGCTCAAAAAAGTTATCTAAGCTACAGGTACCTTCATGCAACAGTTGTTCATGGATCAACTCATATTTTCCCATTGGAAACCGATGCCCTAAAGGCAATGGATGTTTGTAAATGGGATGATATGCGATCTTAAGCATTAGCTGATCTGCTGTCCGTTGGTTACTGCACGTTCAGGCTCTACAAAAGCCAATTTCCCGTCAGGCGTATCCGTCATTAAGATCATCCCCTGACTTTCTACTCCTCGAATCTTTCTAGGCGCTAGATTGGTTAAAACAGTTACCTGTTGTCCAATAATATCTTCGGGAGCAAAACTCTCAGCAATACCAGAAACGATGGTTCTAACATCGATCCCGACATCCACTTTTAGTTGTAATAGCTTTTTTGTTTTTGCTACTTTTTCTGCTTCCAAAATAGTCCCTACTCGAATGTCCAACTTCGTAAAATCTTCGAATTCAATAGTTTCTTTTTGAGGTTCAACGGTTTTATTCGCCTGCTCATTCGCCACTTTTGTAGCTTCCAACTTTGCCAACTGTGCATCGATAGTTTTGTCTTCGATCTTAGAAAAAAGCAATTGAGCTTTCCCTATTTGATGTCCGACCGGAAGTAATACGTCTTTTTCGGAAACGTCTTCCCAGGAGTTATGAATTCCACTTTCAAAGTTCAAGATGTTTTTAAGTTTATCCGAAGTATATGGTAAGAATGGCTCCGCCAATGTTGCTAGGCCAGCAGCTATTTGCAATGCCACATACATAATGGTTTGTACTCTTTTTTCATCCTCTTTGATGACTTTCCACGGCTCTTCGTCCGCCAAATATTTATTTCCTAGACGTGCTAAATTCATTAACTCCTGACTTCCTTCTCTAAAGCGATAGCGCTCAACAGACTTACCAATAATATGCGGGAATTGTTTTAAAGCATCTAGCGTATCTTGATCTACTTCTGAAAAATCTTCCGGCTCAGGAATAATACCTCCATAATACTTGTTGCTCAATACTACAACACGATTAATGAAATTTCCAAAAATAGCAACAAGCTCATTATTGTTTCTGGCTTGAAAATCTTTCCAGGTGAAGTCGTTGTCCTTGCTTTCCGGAGCGTTAGCGGTTAAGGTATATCGCAAAACATCTTGCTGATCTGGAAACTCTTCCAGATATTCATGCAACCAAACGGCCCAGTTTTTAGAAGTAGATAATTTATTTCCTTCTAAATTTAAAAACTCATTAGCAGGAACATTATCCGGCAATATATAATCTCCATGTGCTTTTAACATACTTGGAAAAATAATACAGTGAAAGACAATATTATCTTTTCCTATAAAGTGCACTAATTTGGTGTTTTCATCTTTCCAATAGTCCTCCCAGTTCTTTCCTTCTCTTTCCGCCCACTCTTTAGTAGCTGAAATATAACCGATAGGAGCGTCAAACCAAACATACAGTACTTTACCTTCAGCACCTTCCACAGGAACCGGGATTCCCCAATCCAAATCACGCGTTACAGCTCTGGGTCTTAAACCATCTTCTACCCATGATTTTACCTGACCATAAACATTAGGCTTCCAATCTTTTTTATGTCCTTTTAAGATCCATTCACGTAGAAAATCTTCATGTTTATCTAAAGGTAAGAACCAGTGTTTTGTTTCTTTGATCGTAGGAACATTTCCAGTGATCGCCGACTTTGGATTGATCAGGTCTGTAGCATTATGAGAAGTTCCACAGTTTTCACACTGATCGCCATAACTTTCTTCAAAACCACATTTTGGACAGGTACCTACTACGAATCTATCCGCTAAGAATTGATCTGCCTGTTCATCGTATAGCTGAGCCGTTACCTCCTCTACAAACTCCCCTTTTTCATAAAGATCAACAAAAAAGTCTGAAGCTGTTTTATGATGAATCTCAGCCGAAGTTCTGGAATAATTGTCAAAGGAAATTCCGAAATCGGCAAAAGACTGTTTAATAATGCCATGATATTTATCTATAATATCCTGAGGACTCACACCTTCTTTTTTTGCTCGCATCGGAATAGCCACACCATGTTCGTCACTTCCACAAATGTATGCAACATCGTTTCCGGTTAATCGCAAATAGCGTGCATAAATGTCTGCAGGAACATAAACTCCAGCCAAATGACCAATATGAATAGGGCCATTCGTGTAGGGTAAAGCAGCAGTTATGGTATATCGTTTCGGAGCACTCATCTATCTTCAGATATTTTTGGATTAATTTTTGGTTGACAAAAGTACAAAAAAGCAATCAGAACCTATTTTATTAAACCAATGAAAATAGATACATTTACAAAAAGCATTTTTATGATTAATACGCGTCCAGTGCAATGGATCATTGCCATTTTTCTATTGAGTTACTTTATTGGAAATACTCAGGAAAAGAAGGATGTTATTGTCAAAACAACGAAGGAATTGATACGACCAAAATACTTACAAAAAGGAGATACCATAGCCATTATAGCTACGGCAGGAATTTTGAAAAATAAGAAAGATGCCATTGCATTGGCCAAGAAGACAGCTGAAAGTTGGGGTCTTCATGTAATTGTCGGCAAAAACGTATTCAAACAAGGAAATCATTTCGCAGGAACAGACAAAGAAAGAGCAAGCGATTTTCAAAAAGCTTTAGACGATGCAAGTATTAAAGCGATCTGGTGTGCAAGAGGAGGTTATGGTTCGGTACGGATCTTAGATAAGGTCAATTTTGAAAAGTTTAAACAAAACCCTAAATGGATCATTGGTTACTCTGATGTTACGGCCATTCATAGCCATGTGCATAATATGGGTATTGAAACCATTCATGGAATGATGGGGACAAGTTTTGATTTCGACCCGGAAAAAAATGTAGACAGTATTGAAAGCTTAAGAAAAGCTTTATTTGGAGAAGAGATCAAGTATGAAATTGAAACTTCAAAATACAATAAAAAAGGAAAAGCAAATGGGCAATTGGTTGGTGGTAACCTAACCATTTTGTTAACCATGTTAGGAAGTAACAGTCAGTTAGACACCAAAGGAAAGATCTTATTTATAGAAGAGATAGGAGAATATAAATACCATATAGATCGCATGCTACAAAGTTTAAAACGTGCTGGATATTTCGAAGACCTCAATGGGCTGATAGTTGGAGATATGAGCAATATTAAAAAGAACACCACCAAATGGGGTACTTCTATAGAGCGGTTAATTTTAGATGCTGTTGCAGAATACAAATTCCCTGTAGTCTTTGGTTTTCCTGCCGGACACGAAATAGATAATAGAGCACTTTTGCTGGGTAGAGAGTTGAGCATATCTTCAAAAAACAATAAAACGCACTTAGATTTTAAAAAGTAGTATGGATTTAATAGGAAAAGCAATACAGGATTTCTCCTCCTTTATTTGGGGATTACCATTACTTATATTATTAATCGGAGGGGGAATATATCTTTTGATATTATCCAGATTTCTGCCTTTTCGATTTTTCGGTCATGCAGTTCAGGTACTCCGAGGAAAGTATGATGATCCGAACGATCCTGGGCAGATAAGTCATTTCCAAGCATTGACCACTGCATTATCTGCTACCGTTGGAATGGGAAATATTTCTGGTGTAGCTGTAGCGATTGCCATTGGTGGACCGGGAGCTATTTTTTGGATGTGGATGAGTGCTGTAGTGGGAATGTCTACCAAGTTCTTTACATCTTCATTGGCCATTATGTTCAGAGGAAAAGACTCTAAAGGAGAATTACAAGGAGGTCCTATGTATTTTATTATGGAAGGCTTAGGAAAAAAATGGAAGCCGTTAGCATTGTTCTTTAGTGCTTGCGCCATGATAGGAGCCTTACCGGTTTTTAATGTAAACCAATTAACGCAGGCCATCAATGACATTATGCTCAAACCAAATGGAGTCGAAGTAACAGACACTAGCAATTGGATCATTGGTATTGTGTTGGTGATAGTTACATCTATCGTTATTCTAGGTGGACTGCAACGAATAAGTAAGGTGGCAGCTAAGTTAGTTCCGGCCATGGTGTTACTGTATTTTGTGCTGGTGCTCGTCATATTGGGAGTAAACATTGAAGTAGTTCCTAAGTATTTTGGAATGATCTTTACGGATGCTTTTTCAGCAAACTTTATCAAGCCTGATGCTTTTTTTGGGGGGGCTTTAGGAACGTTGATCATTCTTGGGGTGCGAAGAGGTGCATTCTCTAATGAAGCGGGAATTGGGACGGCGCCCATGGCGCACGGAGCAGCAAAAACAGCAGAACCTGTGCGTGAAGGGTTAGTGGCCATGCTTGGACCTTTTATCGATACCATAGTCGTGTGTACATTAACCGCTTTGGCTATTCTAGTAACCGGCGTATGGCAAACATCTGATGCCAATGGCGTAAGTTTAACTGCTACTGCTTTTGGAAATGCAATGCCTGGTGTAGGAAAATATCTTTTGATGACCTGTGTTGCGGTATTTAGTATATCATCCTTGTTCTCATATTCCTATTATGGAACTAAATCACTTTCGTTTCTGGCCGGGGCCAAGTATAAGAACTATTATAACTACTTGTTTATTGCCAGTATAATTCTTGGAGCGACTTCTAGTTTAGACACAATGATTAGCTTAATTGATAGTGCTTTTGCTCTCATGGCTATTCCAACGATGTTGGCGACCATTATTTTAGCACCTAAGGTGATGAAAGAAACGAAAAAGTATATTCAGCGGATGAGAGGATAAAAGAGCTATGTCAAAACACTATGAATTAGGAAAAAAAGGAGAACAATTAGCAGTTGATCTTTTAATTACCAAAGGATATACCATACGAGCACGTAACTGGCGATATCAAAAAGCAGAAGTAGATATCATTGCTCAAAAGGAGGGTGTCTTAGCAGTTGTTGAAGTGAAAACCAGATCGACCGATGCATTCGGTAATCCACAAGATTTTGTCAATCAGAAAAAGATCAAATTATTGGTAATCGCAGTTGACGAGTACGTAAGACAATACGACCTTAATATGGAGGTGCGTTTCGATATTATTGCTATCACTAAACAAGATCAGGAATATTCGTTAGAACATTTAGAAGATGCGTTTCTACATTTTTAATTGAGAAACGGCCGCTTTTAGGTCATCTAACTCTTCTGGATTGCCTAAGATCTTCTTATTTGCATCCAGGACAAAATACGTTGGTGTAGACACAATTTGATAGGTTCTTGCTGTTTTGTTTTCCCATTTACCAAGTCCCAAAGCATGATGCCATCCGGGTAATGTCGTTTTGAACTTATTCCATGAGATATTGGTTTTTTCCATGGCAAAGGCAATTACTTTTATTTGGTCTTTGCCTTTCATAAACTCAAAAAATTGTGGAACTTCTCTTAGACAATGAGGACATTCGGTACTATAGAAGATCAACACATAGTTTTTTGCATCGTTTAATCCTGATAGGGTCATTGTCTTTCCATTCTCTTCCCATGAAAAATCAGGTGCGATTCTACCGGTAGCTATAGCAAGTTCTCCCAGCACTTTGTTTTTAAATTCCTCATTTTTAAATGCTACGGGTAATTTGTCAAAGTGGTTAGAAATAATGTAATCTACAATTTTGGTTTCCTTAGCATTTGAAAATTGAGTCGCTAGGAACTCAATAACATCTGCCTTAAATTTCGGTTTTTTAATTAACCCCATAACCTTGTCAATTGCATTCTTGTGTAAGGTAAATTGCTGATCTCTATCATCTGTGTAGTTCATATAAAACACATAGTCCGCAATTCTGTCAATTAGAAAAGAAGAATTGAACAAGTATGGATTTGTAAAGTCGATATTATCGAAAAAGTGACTCAAAACACCACTGAAATACTCCTTGGGAGTCTTTGCCGCTTGTGGGGCATTGTATCTATCAGTAGCTTTGATAAAATTCAGCACTAACATATTGGCCGCTTTTTGCGTATACTCGGCCTGAATATCTTTGATGTTTTTTACTGCTAACTTATACGCGTTTCCAGTTACTTCGGTAGGACTTTTTAAATAGGCAATTTGTAATGAATCTGTTTTATATTGAGCCACTGATAAGGCCGTTAGAAAACGAGTATATAATAAATTCTCTTTTGATTTTTCAAAAGTAAGTGCAGGCTGATCTGCAGCAGGGTTTATGTTAAAAGAAACATCTTCCTTATTGTACAAAAAATCTATAAAACCACCGTTCTGAAGATCATAGGTAATCCTATAAGATCCGGGAACGATATCATCATTAAATATAAATTGAAAAGAACCCATGCTTTGGTCAATTCCCTTTTCAATCTTTGCATTTCGAATATACACTTGTCTAGCACCCTCTACTTTATATAACAATGCATTTTTATAATTGTTAACAGGTTGTATGGTTCCAGATATTTTGTATTGAGCTTGTAATGCAGTGCTTACAAAGAGCAAGAAGATTAAAAGTTTTCTCATATAATCAGTTTTGAACAAAGCTTTCAAGAAGCATTCCAAAAGTACCACTTCTAAGAGAATTTATGTACTTTGTAATAAAATTTTAACAATGAGTTATGTTAATAAAGTAGTTTGGATCACGGGAGCTTCTTCCGGAATTGGAAAGGCATTGACGATCTATTTGGCAGAGCGAGGAGCAAAACTGATCATTTCATCCAGGAAAAAGAAAGATCTCAATGAAGTAAAGCAAGAATGTATGGAGCCAAACAATGTTTATGTACTTGATCTGGATTTAGCAAACCATGTGAACTTTAACGAAAAAGCGAAAGAAGCCATAGGTGTTTTTGGCAGGGTAGATATCTTGATAAACAACGGAGGAGTGAGTCAACGTTCATTAGTTAAAGACACTTCCATTGAGGTTGATGAACGAATTATGAATATTAACTACTTAGGAACAGTGGCTTTAACAAAAGCCATGCTACCTCATTTTATTGAAAATCAGTCGGGTCAGTTTGTGGTAACCACCAGCATTGTTGGAAAGATAGGGACTCCCTTGCGATCGAGTTATGCAGCGAGCAAACACGCTTTGCACGGATTCTTTGATAGCTTACGAGCAGAAGTGCATGATGATAATATAGCAGTAACCTTGATCTGCCCTGGGTATGTAACTACCAATGTTTCGATGAATGCACTGACAGGAGACGGTAGTCCTCAGCAAACGATGGATAAGGCCACAGCTAATGGAATTAAACCGGAACGATTTGCTAAACTTATGGGAAAAGCAATACTTGCAAAGAAAGAAGAAGCATATATTTCAGGAGCAAAAGAGAAGTTAGGAGTTTATGTAAAAAGATGGGTTCCTAAGTTATACTCTATTATGGTACGAAAGTTAAGTGTTACTTAAAGTAGTTTAACCCTTCAAAGTATTGTACAATGGCTTCTTTCATAAGTACCGTTTGTTCTCCAGGTTTTAAGTTCGGCAGCTCGGTCACTACTTTATAATGAGGCCAACTATCCTCATCAAAATATTCAAACTCGTAGTACCCATAAGGTTCCAATAGCTTGCAAATAGCAATATGCATAAGGTTCACTTTGTCATCCTTTTTGAATCGCCTTTGCCCTTGTCCTAATTCTTGTACACCGATCAAGTAGATAATACCATCCAGATTTAATGTATCCCCATCTGCAAATTGAGCAGATAATTTATCCACCAAATAATCCCATTTTTCTTTTAAAGAAGTCTCTTTTATCATCTGTGATTTTAAAAACCCAAAGGTACAAGATTTTACATACATTTGTGTTGATGAGATTTCCCAAAAAACTTGATGATAAACTTCAAAAACGGATCGATTCGAACGCAGTTCGCAGCCTGAAACCGCAAAATGATCTTATAGATTTTTCATCTAATGATTATTTAGGAATCGCAAGTAATAAAGAGGTTTTTGATCAAACACATCAATATTTACTGGATCACGATATGCCTTTAAACGGAGCTACGGGTTCCAGATTACTATCTGGCAATCACAAGATATATGATCAGTTGGAAATGTATTTGTGTGATGCTCATAATGCTGAAGCAACATTACTGTTCAATTCTGGTTATGATGCGAATGTAGGCTTCTTCTCTAGTGTACCGCAGCGAGGAGATATTATTCTTTACGATGAACTTATTCATGCCTCAATAAGGGACGGATTAAAAATGAGCGATGCCAGCGCATTCAAGTTTAGACATAACGATCTTGAAAACCTTGAAGAATTGTTAGAGCGTCATGCTAAAACCGATTCCGATTCGCTACAGGAGGTCTATATTGTTACGGAATCTATTTTTTCTATGGACGGAGATGCTCCTGATCTTTTAAGGATGGCAAGGCTTGCGAAAAACACACAAGTTCATTTGGTAGTAGATGAAGCACATGCCGTTGGTTTGTTCGGAGATATGGGGTCGGGAAGTATTCAGGATCTAGGGCTTGAAGAAGATGTTTTTGCCCGAATTATCACCTTTGGCAAAGCTCTAGGGTGTCATGGTGCAGCTATATTGGGGAGCTCAAAGTTGAAAAGGTATTTGGTGAATTTTTCACGGAGCTTGATCTACACTACAGGACTGTCTCCTCATGCCGTTGCTACTATAAAAATGGCCTACCAATTTTTGAAAAGTTCGGAGGGGTTGGACAGGATGACCGCATTGCGAAGTAATATTCATTATTTTGGAAAAAGAGTTGAAGTATTAGGAATGAATGATCTATTTATCGAAAGTAGTTCTGCTATCCATTGTTGCATCATTCCTGGGAATGAAAAGGTAAAACAAGTAGCTTTAGGACTTCAAGAAAAAGGATTTGATGTAAAACCTATTTTATCTCCAACGGTTCCAATAGGACAAGAGCGATTGCGTTTTTGCTTGCACTCCTATAATTCCGAAAAAGAAATAGATGAAATCTTGGAGACACTTCGTATTTTTGTGACGTCACATTGAATCGTTAGATGAAGAAATATTTTATTACAGGAATTTCTACCGAGGTAGGAAAAACAGTAGTATCGGCCATAGTAACCGAAGCTTTGGAAGCAGATTATTGGAAACCTGTTCAAGCGGGAGACCTTCATTATTCAGATACGGATAAGGTAAAAGCTTTAATATCTAATAAAAAGTCCGTCTTTCATGAGAATTCCTTTGCACTAAAAACACCTATGAGTCCGCATGCCGCGGCTGAAATTGATGAGATCCAAATTCAATTAGGTCAAATTAAAGAGCCGAGGACAAAGAACAATTTAGTAATTGAAGGAGCCGGCGGGTTGTTTGTTCCATTGAATGATTCTGATACTATATTCGACCTTATTCAACCAGACCATAAAGTAATTGTGGTATCACGTCATTATTTGGGGAGTATTAATCATACCTTACTAACAGTGAATGCACTAAAAGAAAAAGGATTTGATGTTGCCATTGTTTTTTCCGGAAATGAACACCCAACAACCGAGAGTATTATTAAAAAGATGACAGGAGTTCCTATTATAGGAAGAGTGGATGAGGAGCCTTACTTTGATCAAAATGTGATACGAGAATATGCAGAACGATTTAAAGAGAAACTATAGCGTCACCCTGAACTTGTTTCAGGGTCGCGCATAATTATGAAAAATAGCTACACATACATTTTAGCCAATCAGTATAGAACAACTTTTTATATTGGAGTTACTTCTAATTTGTCTAAAAGACTAGTGGAGCATTTTGAAGGAGTAGCGTCCAAATTTACTAAGAAGTATAATGTTAAAGATTTAATTTACCTTGAAAAGTTCTCCGATATAAATCAAGCGATCGCACGAGAAAAACAGTTAAAAAACTGGCACAAAGAATGGAAATTGAATCTAATAAGAAAATCAAATCTAACATTGAAGACGTTAGATTATTAATTAAATAATGAGATGCTGAAACAAGTTCAGCATGACACATATTATGAGCTTACAAGAACGCGATAAGAAACACCTTTGGCATCCATTAACCCAGCACAAAACACATCCCGATACGATTGGGATCGTGGAGGCAAAAGATTGTGTTCTAGTTGATGAAAAAGGAAATGAATATATAGATGGCATCGCGTCGTGGTATGTAGCGATGTATGGGCATTGTAATTCATATATTACCAACAAGGTAGCCGCTCAGATGCAGCGATTGGATCAGGTAGTATTTAGCGGTTTCACCCATGAGCCCGCAATTAAGTTGTCGGAAGAATTGATGAAGATACTTCCTAACAACCAACAAAAAATGTTTTTCAGTGACAATGGTTCTACCAGTGTTGAGATAGGTATTAAAATGGCTTTACAATACCACTTTAACAAAGGAGAAAAAAAGAATATTTTGCTGGCGTTTGAAGATGGGTTTCATGGAGATACATTCGGAGCAATGAGTGTCTCAGGACTTTCTGTTTATAACGGACCTTTTGAAGATTTCTTTATTGAAGTGAAGAGGATTCCTGTTCCAGATGGTACTAATCATGATCTTATCATGGATAGGATACAGCGTATTGTTTCAACAAACAAAGTTGCCGGATTCGTATATGAGCCATTAGTGCAAGGGGCAGCAGCCATGAAGATGCATTCAAAAGAAGGGTTAGATAAGATCCTGAAGTGCTGTAAGGACCATAATATTATAACCGTTGCCGACGAGGTAATGACCGGGTTTGGGAAAACAGGAACCTATTTTGCCTCAGACCAAATAGAAACCAAACCGGACGTTATGTGTTTGAGCAAATCCCTTACGGGAGGGTTGTTACCGATGGCTTTGACAACATGTTCTCAGGAGGTATACGATGCTTTTTATAGTGAAGACATAAAGAAAGGATTATTTCATGGTCACACCTATTCGGCAAACCCACTAGCGTGTACCGCAGCGTTAGCCGCCGCAGAATTATTACAGACTAGAGAAATACAAACTAATATTAAGAGAATTGTTGCCTCACATCAACTATTTAATAAAAGAATTTCTGAACACTCAAAAGTGAAAAGCACTCGTCAGACAGGAATTATTTTTGCAGTAGATCTCGATATAGAAATGGATCGTTATGGAAATTTGCGGGATCAAATGTTCAATTTCTTTATGGAAAGAGGTATTTTTTTAAGACCGTTAGGAAATACGATCTATATCTCTGCTCCATTTACCATTTCGAAGGAGCAACTGGAAAAAATTTATACGGCAATTGAAGAGCTCTTAGATACCTTCTAAACTCTTCTCGAGAAGGTTGATCTTTTCATTGGTTTCTTTAATGACAACGTACAATTTTTGATATTCCCAATGATCACTTTCCTTACGTCCTTTTATAATTAGAGAGCCTTTTCCTTTAGGACCTTTAATAGGAATAATGAGATCCACCCGACTTCCGACATCCGAATTGTAAGTCATTTCTCCGGTAGGGATACCATATTTTTCAATAGGCTCCCCTAGCAATAGTAATATTCTTGAGTCTTTTGAAGCTTTTTCTAGACCATGCATGGTTGGTTCCGAGCCGCCTATCAACGAGAAGATCCCAACAACACCGATAATAACTAAAATAATAATAGTTCCGCAACCCAAAGTAGGGACAAACCACTTCCAGTTTCTTCGAAACCAACTTTTTTGAACCTGATGTTCCATGGTTAATTTTTTTACAAGATAAATAAAATAGATTTCAACAGTATTATGAGTATAAATAAATGTTGATCCGTATTTTTGCAGCAAAGAAGAGAGAACTTGAGAGAACCGATATCCATACGATCCGTTGCATCCATTTCTGCACTGGGAAAATCACAACAAGAAATTTGGAATCAATACTTGAATACCCAGCACGCTATTCGAGAAAAGAAATTTGATGCATTTTCAGCTTTTGTTGCTGAAATTAGAGATGAAGACAGGAAAGAAATTGAAGCCATAAGAGACTCAAATACTACATATAAAGGATTAGATAATAGTGTTCTTTATGCGTTATATGCCTCAAGAAAAGCGGTGGAAGAAGCGGGTTGGGATACCATGGAGAACGTTGGAGTTAATATTGGATCTTCACGTGGGGCAACTTCTCTTTTTGAGAAGTATCATCAGTCTTTCTTAAAGTATGATTTTGCTGAAACATTAACATCTCCAACGACTACGCTTGGAAATATCTCTTCTTGGGTTGCTCACGACCTTCAGACAAATGGACCGGAAATATCACATTCAATTACTTGCTCTACAGCACTACACGCACTTCTGAATGGAGTAGCTTGGATTCAAGCGGGAATGAGTGATAAATTTTTAGTAGGAGGAAGCGAAGCTTCGTTAACAGACTTTACAATAGCTCAAATGAAGGCGATGAAGATCTATGCGAACAACGCATCAGCGTATCCGTGCAGAGCATTTGACCTGGAAAAGAAGAAGAACACGATGGTGCTTGGTGAAGGAGCTTCTATGATCTGTCTTGAAAAAGGAATCTCAAATAGTTCATTAGCTCAGATAGAAGGAATAGGATACGCCACTGAGATATTAGAACATAATATTTCACTATCTACAGAAGCGGACTGCTTTCAGAAATCTATGAGAATGGCACTTGGAGATACCAACCCAGATGAAATCGATGCTATTGTCATGCATGCACCAGGAACAGTTAAAGGAGATCGTTCTGAGGTAAAGGCTATTGAAAAAGTATTTTGTAACAAAATACCTTTTTTGACTACCAATAAATGGAAACTGGGTCATACCTTTGGTGCTTCAGGGATGCTAAGCGTAGAATTAGCACTACTTATGTTGACACATCAACAAGCCATTTCAG
The DNA here is from genome assembly GCA_965218065.1 of Flavobacteriaceae bacterium. Lineage (GTDB taxonomy): Bacteria > Bacteroidota > Bacteroidia > Flavobacteriales > Flavobacteriaceae > Polaribacter. The sequence goes on from OZ244589.1 coordinate 93,139, forward strand.
TTCCATTTGCTATGAAACAACACCAACCAAATAGCTTGAAAAAAATATTGGTGAATGCAGTGGGTTTTGGAGGAAACGCAGTTTCTGTATTGTTGACGAAATAACAAATAATATTCCGTCAAAATTATTTATATTTAGTAACTTTTAAAATAATTACTATGATGGATTGGTTTTCAGAATTAACATCTTTTCAAAAAGTCTATTGGATCATTACGATCATTTCAACTTTGGTCTTTCTTGTAGTTCTTGTAGGAACATTTGTAGGAGGAGACACAGATGATCTTGGAGATGCAGATGCAGAAGCGGATGCCGACACAGGAGTTGGTTTTCAGTTTTTTACGTTTAAGAATACCGTGGCTTTCTTTGCGGTTTTTGGATGGAGTGGTATTTCTTCTCTGGATGCAGGGAATAGCAATTCTACTACAATAATCATCTCTGTTGCGTGTGGGTTGGTTATGATGACCATCATGGCTACTTTGATGTATTATATGAGAAAACTGAATGATAGCGGAACGCTGAAAATGAGTAATGCAGTTGGTGCTATTGGAGAAGTATACATGACGGTTGGCGCAAATAGATCATCTATAGGCAAAGTGCAGGTAAAAGTACAGGGAGCGTTAAGAGATTTGGAAGCACTAACTGATCATGACGCCGATCTAATTCAAGGAAATGTCATCAAAGTAATAGAAGTTACCAACAACGGAATATTAATTATCGAACCTCAAAAAAAATAAAAAATGACTATGTTAAACGTAATCCCATTACAAGTTGAAGGATTTGGACCCTTAGCAACAATTGTAGTTGCCGTACTTGCCGTTATCATAATCTTCGTAGCCTTTGTTAGAAGATATAAAAGATGTCCTTCGGACAGAATCTTAGTAGTTTATGGAAAAGTAGGAGGTGGCCAATCCGCTAAATGTATCCACGGGGGTGCGGCATTCATTTTTCCTGTTATTCAGGATTATGAATTTCTAGACTTAACCCCGATCTCCATTGAGGTGAGTCTCGTGAATGCACTATCCAAACAAAATATTCGTGTAAATGTCCCGTCTCGATTTACCATTGGTATTTCTACCGAACCTGGTATTATGCAAAATGCTGCTGAACGTCTATTAGGATTAGGGCAAAATGAAATTCAAGACCTTGCACAAGAGATCATTTTTGGACAACTACGTTTAGTAGTAGCTTCTATGGATATTGAAGAGATTAACTCCGATAGAGATAAGTTTTTAGCGAACATTTCTCAGAGTGTAGAATCAGAATTAAAAAAGGTAGGGCTAAAACTGATCAACGTAAATATTACAGATATTGTTGATGAGTCAGGCTATATTGAAGCATTAGGGAAAGAGGCGGCTGCACATGCGATCAATGCTGCTCGTAAATCGGTAGCAGAAAAGAATAGAGATGGTTCTATTGGTGAAGCAAATGCTGTTCAAGATCAAAGGACACAGGTTGCAGCAGCGGATGCGAAAGCTGTAGACGGTGAGAATACGGCAAAAATTGAAGTTGCCAACTCGAATGCATTAAGGAGGCAAAAAGAGGCTGAAGCAGAACGAACTGCTACGGCGTCAGAAAAAGTACAAGCGGCAAAAGCATTAGAAGAAGCATATGCAGCAGAGCAAGAAGCAGAGAGAGCCAGAGCAGAAAGAGAAAGAGCTTCGCAAACAGCCGACATTATTGTACCTGCCCAAATTGATAAGAACAAAGTAGAAATAGATGCTGAGGCAGAAGCGGAACGTATAAGACGTAAGGCGAAAGGGGAGGCAGATGCAATTCTATTTAAAGCTCAGGCAGAAGCGCAAGGACTATATGAAGTCTTGACAAAACAAGCAGCCGGTTTAGATCAAATTGTAAAGGCAGCAGGGAATGATTCTCAAAATGCAGCTTTACTGTTAATTGCAGATAAATTACCTGAATTGGTGAAATTACAGTCTGAAGCGATCAAAAATATTAAGATAGATAAAGTAACGGTTTGGGAAGGCGGAAATGCCAAAGATGGCAAAACCTCTACTTCTAATTTTATTTCAGGAATGTACAAAGCAGTTCCACCATTACAAGAGATGTTTAATATGGCTGGAATGCAATTGCCAGACTATTTAAAGGGAAAAGAACTGACATCCGATTCAGTTGAAGAAGTGAAAGAAGTCAAAAAAGACAAACCTAAATCAGAAGACAATAAATAACGAGAATAAAATTCCGCTGTCAAGGCGGAATTTTTTATTTTTGACGCATCAAACAATGTATGGATATGAGTATCACTAAACATAACTGGACCAAAGAAGAGATTATAGAAATATACAACAAACCACTAATGGATTTGATGTATGAAGCAGCTACAATTCATAGGGAGCATCATGATCCAAATGTGGTTCAGGTATCTACCTTATTATCCATTAAAACAGGAGGATGCCCAGAAGATTGTGGATACTGTCCTCAAGCTGCACGATATCATACCGACATTGAAGGAAATGACCTAATGACCGTATCTCATGTAAAGGCACAAGCATTAAGAGCAAAGGCTTCCGGAAGTTCTAGAGTTTGTATGGGTGCTGCCTGGAGAAATGTAAAAGACGGCCCTGAGTTTGATCAGGTGCTGGAAATGGTACGAACCATTAATAAACTGGATATGGAAGTTTGTTGCACCTTAGGAATGCTTACAGAAAACCAGGCACATCGTTTGGCAGAGGCCGGATTATATGCGTATAACCATAACTTAGATTCTTCTGAAGAGTACTATAAAGAGGTGATCTCGACCAGAGGATATGAAGATCGTCTGGAAACTATAGATAATGTTAGAAAGACCAATGTAACCGTGTGTTCGGGTGGTATTATAGGTATGGGAGAAAATGTAGAAGACAGAGCGGGGATGTTAGTGGCTTTAGCAACATTGAACCCTCAACCAGAATCGGTACCTATCAACGCATTGGTAGCTGTAGAAGGAACTCCTATGGAAGATCAGAAACCAGTGGAGATCTGGGATATGATCCGAATGGTGGCAACTACAAGAATTGTAATGCCAGAGACTCAGGTACGATTATCTGCCGGAAGAACAGAGATGAGTAGAGAAGGACAAGCCATGTGTTTCTTTGCAGGAGCAAATTCAATTTTTGCGGGTGATAAACTATTAACAACTCCAAATCCTGACGTAAATGAGGATATGGAAATGTTTAAGATGTTAGGATTAAACCCACAAAAGCCTTTTATTAAGAAAATGCAACCTGAAACGGTTGAAGCAGAGGACTCCAAGTTTGAGTCATTGGGAGAAAAACCAAAATGGACGAGACCAGAGCATACCATCGAGAGAAACGAACTTGCCAAGCAAAAAGCGAAAGAAGCAAAAGTTTCCTAAAAAGAGTAACGTAATAGCGTTCTATGCGTCTATATCTATGTAAGTAACGGATCGATAACCATTTTCGAACGTTTTTTTAACTTTGCTTTTTAATTGATCAAGAATGAGTTTAAACTTATCTCAAATAGATAGGGTAGAAACTATCACTAAAAAAGAGTTTATAGAAAAATATTTTAGACCTCAAAAACCGGTGGTTATTGAGCGTTTTATTGAGGACTGGCCAGCTTATAAGAAATGGAGTTTAAACTATATGAAAGAGGTAGCTGGAGACAAAACAGTTCCGTTATATGATGATAGGCCTGTAGATTACAAGGATGGGTTTAATGAACCCCATGCTACAATGAAAATGAGCGAGTATGTAGATCTATTAAAAAAAGAACCTACTAAGTACCGAATTTTTCTGTGGAACATACTTAAAGAAGTTCCTATCCTACAAAAAGATTTTAGCTTCCCGGATTTTGGGTTACGATTAATGAAAGGATTACCGATGTTGTTTTTTGGTGGCACGGATTCCTATACGTTTATGCATTACGATATTGATCTTGCCAACATTTTTCATTTTCATTTTGAAGGCAAAAAACAGTGCATCTTATTTGAACAAAACCAAAGAAAGTATTTGTATAAAATTCCAAATTCGCTGATTACCAGAGAAGATATAGATTTTGCGAATCCGGATTTCGATAAATGGCCTGCTTTAAAACAAGCCAAAGGATATGTTGCTAATTTAGAACACGGAAATGTATTGTACATGCCAGAAGGTTATTGGCACTATATGCGATATATTACCCCAGGATTTTCCATGAGCCTTCGTGCTATAGCTAGAAAGCCAAAAAATCTTTCTCGGGCTATTTATAATATTGCAATCATGCGAACATTTGATAATGTTATGAGAAGGTTAAAAGGTCAAAAGTGGATCGATTGGAAAAACCAAAAAGCTATAGAGAACACACATAGAAAGTTGAATATAAAACAATAGCTATAGTTTTTAAAAAATAATACTATATTGCAAGGAATCTTTTAATCCCCTATTTATGAAAAGATGTCCAAAGTGCGAGTCTTCGCGACGAATAAGACGTTCCAGAAAATCATTTTTAAAGTTTATTCCCTCATCTAAGCTCTATAGCTGTATAGATTGTGGTACTAAATATTTGTATATACAACTCATAGATGTATGCTTTAAGATAAAGACGGAATTATATAGAAGATTGGCGTAAAGACGCTTCAGATATTTACGTCATTTGTACCGAATAAATGTAATTTAAAAGGCATGTAACAATTTGAAAACAAAATAGTTACTGTTTCTTTTGAAAATATAGCTTATATTGCGGATCGTCTTCTAACTCTCCCGTAATATGAAAAGATGTCCTAGATGTAAATCAGAACAGAGGAATCGTCGTAGCAGAAAATCACTGCTTAAATATATCCCTTTCTCTAAGGCTTATTCCTGCCTGGATTGTAGTACACGATATTTGTACTTTCAGCCATTAGCAATATCAATAAGAATTAAGAAACCCGGCTGACCTTAATGTCAGTTAAAGAGCCTGAAAATGTCGTTCCCATTCGCAAAGAGCAGTAATGCGATCAATAAGATAAATCCGGCAACCTGAGCGTATTCCAGAAACTTATCTCCTGGCTTTCTCCCTGTAACCATTTCCCAAAGGGTAAATACTACATGGCCTCCATCTAATGCTGGAATCGGTAATAGATTCATGAATCCAAGCATGATGGATAAGAATGCTGTAATATTCCAGAAGCTTTGTGCGCTCCACTCTGAAGGGAAAATACTACCTATAGATATGAAACCTCCCAGACCTTTATAAGCTCCTGTACTTGGGTTAAAGATCTTCTTAAGCTGTTTTACATAGTTCGAAAGTGTTTCATAAGACTTTCTAAAACCAGCAGGAATCGCCTCTGAAAAAGTATATGAAATATCTGCCAATTCGTAGTATCCAAGTCTGTTAAGATCGGAGACACCTACGGTAACTACTATAAGTCCCAACTTTCCGTCATCTCCTATAGAAGCGTTGGTGTTAATTATTTCATCTCCTCTTTTTACCTTAAGAACAACATCATTACCAGCGTTTAACTTTAATTGTTCTTGAACCTCGTCATAATACTTTGTTTCAACATCATTAATACCGACAACAATATCATTTTCTTTTAAACCTGCCTTTTGGTTTGGTGAATTTTTAGGAATTTCACTGATCACAAAGGGGCCCCTAGGCCTAACAATAGCCCCGGCATCTTTTCCTCTATCGATCAGTTTTGAAATGAAATCCACAGGAAGATCTTTCTCGATCTTTTGCCCATCTCTTTCTATGGTAAACTTGTTTCCATTAATAAATGCTACAGTAATATCTGAGAAACGTCTCAGCTTCTCACCGTCTACAGTAACGATTTTATCTCCATTCTGAAGGCCAACTTCTACAGCCAATGAGTCGGTTACCCAAACACCATCCGTAACATTTTCATTAGGTAAATACTTTTCACCATATGAATACATCAACATGATATAAATAAAGATACCCAATACAAAATTTACAAAAACTCCACCCAACATGATGATCAAACGCTGCCATGCTGGCTTAGATCTGAACTCCCATGGTTGAGGCTCTCCCTTCATTTGTTCTGTATCCATACTTTCATCGATCATTCCAGCAATTTTAACATACCCCCCTAATGGAATCCATCCAATACCATAAACTGTCTCTCCCACTTTCTTTTTAAGCAAAGAAAATTTGTAATCGAAGAACAAGTAGAACTTTTCCACTTTGGTTTTGAATAGTTTAGCTGGGATAAAATGCCCTAGTTCATGTAAGACGATCAGTAAAGAAAGACTTAAAATAAATTGTGATGCTTTTATTAATATTTCCATGAGGAATTTTGGTCAAGTATTTAAAACGCACAAATGTACGTTTTTAAAGAGAGTTGTAAAAGATTTAAGCAGGGAAGGCTTTTTATTTTAACAAAGTTTTAGTTAACAAACCTTTATCTGTCGTGATTTTCAGAAGGTAAACTCCCTTTTTAAGCCCGGAAAGTGAGGTGACCTCTGTTGGATTTGATGCGCGAAAAACCAATTGACCAAGCATATTGAACACTTCTATTTTTTGAAGCAGGATATTGTTAGATACTTCAATCGTTATATCATCGAGTACCGGATTTGGAAAAATGCGAATCCCTGATTCAAGGACAGGGTTTTCAATAGAAAGTGTTGAGGTATTATTGCGGCTAATAATATCGGATTTAGGATCAAATACAACGTTTGCAATAGGGAAGGCTGCTGTATGATTAAAGATTTGACCATCTGAAGTATGCTCTACTCGTATCGTTTCTTCCTCTCCAGATGTTCCTTCAAGCTTAAATGTTAATGGCATTTCGAAGAATGACACACTGCTGTGAGATTGTGTTTGATTGACAGTAATCGCTACAGAATTTCCATTTACATTGGATGTAATTTGATAACTAGGATATCCCTCTCCCGAGTACCAGTCATCAAAAAACTCGGTAAGACTTAGCCCGCTTTCTGCTTCAAGGTGTTGAATCAATTCGGGAGTTTTAGCAAAGTCATAGGCTAATTTAGGGTCTTGTAAGTAATTTTTGAGAGCGTTAAAAAAATCGGTATCTCCCAGTTTATAACGTAACATATGTAACAGCATCGAACCCTTGTTGTAGCTCAATCGAGAACTGAAAATTCTTGATACAGAAGTTACATCTGTACACAAAACCGATCCGGAAGGAGAAGACGTGATAGAGTTCGTCTTTCCTTGTTTCCAAGTTATGAAATCGGATTCGCCATCTAGATTTTCAATAACCAATCCATTTAAATAGGTAGCGAACCCCTCGTTTAGCCAAATATCTTCCCAAGAGCCACAAGTAACTTTATTACCAAACCACTGATGGGCCAACTCGTGAGCAATCAAACCTCTACTAAAATTTCCCATAAAAGAGACGGTAGTGTGTTCCATACCTCCTCCCCATCCAAATTGAGCGTGACCGTATTTTTCGTCTTTAAAGGGATACTCTTCGAATAGATTCACAAACAGGTTCATAATATCTACAGTAATAGGTGTTTGGCTTTGAGCAGAAGAAAAAGTTTCAGGGTATACGTAGTTCACAATATCAAAATTACCATTACTTACATGGTGAGAATATTCGGTATAGTCCGTCACTGCAATGGCTATTAAATATGCAGGAATTTTGTATTTATGTTTCCAATGTGTAACTAAATCTCCACCCACCGGGGTTTCAGAAATACGCAAACCATTGGAAATACCTTTATAAGCATTAGGATGCGTTAAGTACACATCTATAGAATCGATTTTATCCGTTAGATCTTGTTTACACGGCCACCATCCTTTCGCACCATAAGGTTCAGAAAGTGTCCATAAAATAGGCGTCCCATTATGCGTGCTGATCTCGAAAGAATCAAAACCAGTACTTACCGGATTACCACTGTATGTGATATTCAAAGAATCCAGGACACCTTCGCTTAATGTCGAAGGAAGAGTAATGATCAACTCATCGTCAGAGTTCGTGGTGTAAGATAAATTCGCACCTCTTTGCGTTACAGAAGAAACGTTTAGATTGCTGGCCATATCAAAGGTTATGGAAGACATATCCTCTTCAGCTACAAAGTGCGTTGTAACCGTTCCACTTATAGAGGCTTGTGTAGGATCAACATCCCATTGTAACTTATGGTATTTTACGTCATAGTTGGCCGTATTCAAATTTCGCTGAAACAGCAACTTTTTTGCAGCACTTCTTTTTTCTCCTTTGGTTAATTCATTGAGATATGCATCCTTATAATACTCCTTTTTTTGGGCAAAAATAGATAGCGTTAAAAAGAAAAATAATAGTGATAAAAACCTCATTATAAACTAACTTTGCATTGTGTATGTAAATATAAATACTTTTAGATGAACCTGCGCTTTTTTAAGAAATCTATACCCACACTTATATTCTTGGTCGTATTTTCTATAGTAGGAATTACAGCATTTTACCATATTTTAAAGGTAGATAAGAAACTAAAGGTATACAGCCCTTCTGATGTAAATCCAAAATTGGTAGACCCCACTGTAAAACATGTTAGAAACAATCACAAGATTGCTGATTTTGCCTTGATCAACCAAAATGGAGAAATAATTACAAATAAAGACTATGAAGGGAAGATCTACATTGCAGATTTCTTTTTTACACGTTGTCAGACCATTTGCATTGTCATGGCCTATAATATGGGTGAATTGCAAGAATATTATAAAAATGATGATGACATCATGTTTCTTTCACATTCTGTAACACCGGTAATGGATAGCGTCCCTGTATTAAAAGAATATGCTTTAAGAAAAGGTGTAATCGATGGGAAATGGAATGTAACTACCGGACCTAAGAAGCATATTTACGATTTGGCTCGTAAAAGTTATTTTGCGGTATTAGATGAAGGAGAAGGAGATGAAAATGACTTTATACATACCGAGCAATTTGTCCTTATAGATAAAGAACGTCGAATAAGAGGTTTTTACGATGGAACCAAAAAAGAGGATATGGAAAAAGTGAAGAATGATATAAAACTGTTAAAGGCTGAATACACTAAAGAATAACTTGTTTAGAATCATTCTAATTTGGTATCTTTGTCGTCTAAATCTATTTTTTGACAACAATAGCATCTCTACAAATTGGTGAACTCGGATATATCTCTGAAGACTCTTTAGATACGATTCCTCTTAAATTACTGGAAATGGGTTGCCTTCCTGGAGCGGAAGTAGAATTAGTGCAATTAGCACCACTAAAAGATCCGCTGTATATATGTGTTAACGGAAGTCATTTGGCAATTAGAAAAGAAACTGCTGAAAAAATCATCATTATTAAATCAAGTTAATGTCGGCACCTACTTCTATAAATGTTGCTTTAATAGGAAACCCTAATACAGGTAAAACCTCTCTTTTCAATCAACTTACTGGATTAAATCAAAAAGTAGGGAACTACCCCGGTGTTACTGTAGATAAGAAAACTGGGGTTAGTAATCTATCAAATGAGCATAGAGCTCTTGTTACAGATTTACCAGGCACCTATAGTATTAATCCCACGTCATTAGACGAAAGCATTGTGCTAAGAACCTTATTGAATTCCGATAAGAAAGATGCTCCGGAGGTTATTTTAGTAGTAGCAGATATTGAAAATCTAAAAAGGAATTTGCTGCTGTTTTCTCAGATAAAGGACCTGGAGATTCCCACTGTGTTGGCTATCAATATGGCCGATGAGATGGAACGTAAAGGGATCACCATTGACCTTAAAAAGTTAAGAGAAGAGTTAGATTCTGAGGTAGTACTTATAAGCGCCAGGAAGAATGAGGGAATTAAAGAAGTAAAATCTGCAATAGTAAGAGCGCATATTGAAGGAAAAGCATTGCCCTTGTGTTCAATAAACCACAAAATAGACGCAGACTATTTTAATAGATTAAAAGAGATCAGCCCAAATTATTCATTGTACGAATTGTGGTTGATGATTACACAGAACAGTTTCCCTGATACTATTTCTGAAGAAGAAAAAGAACAACTCATTGCATTTAAGCACGATGTTTCTAAACTAAAGAAATATCAGCATAAAGAAACCATATATAGGTATCAAAAGATCAATGAAATACTAAAAAAAACCTACATATTAGATAGAACCAAGGCTACAGATCTAAGAGCAAAGCTAGATAAGATATTTACACATAAGATCTTCGGATATGTCTTGTTCTTTGGAATCTTATTACTCATCTTTCAATCTATTTTTGATTGGGCAACGGTACCTATGGATTTTATTGACGGTCTTTTTGCCGATGCAAGTACGTTTATTAAAACGCAATTGCCCGAAGGTGTTTTAAATGACCTTATTACAGAGGGGATTATCCCGGGAATTGGTGGTGTACTCATCTTTATCCCACAAATTGCTATTCTTTTCTTGTTTATTGCGCTGCTGGAAGAAACAGGTTATATGAGTAGAGTAGTGTTTTTAATGGACAAGATCATGCGTCGTTTTGGAATGAGTGGGAAGAGCGTGATTCCTCTGATCTCAGGAACAGCCTGCGCAATTCCTGCAGTAATGTCTACCAGAACAATTGCCGGGTGGAAAGAACGCCTGATCACTATTTTAGTAACACCGTTTACCACTTGTTCGGCCAGGCTACCGGTATATGCCATTTTAATTGCCCTGATCATTCCGGACAGACGAGTGGCAGGATTTTTAAGTCTACAAGGATTGACATTACTCTCGTTATATATACTGGGCTTTGCTACTGCAATTCTGGCCGCTTATATTTTACATAAAACCTTAAAAGTTAATAGCAAGTCGTTCTTTGTAGTAGAGATGCCCGATTATAAGGCACCTTCATTAAAAAATGTTGCTTTTGACGTAATTGAAAAAACTAAGGCCTTTGTCATAGGCGCCGGTAAAATTATTTTAGCGCTGTCGATCGTGCTATGGTTTTTAGCATCAAATGGACCACAAGCATTTGCTGATGCAGAAAAGAATGTCATTGCACAAACTAAAAATACAGGTATTTCTGAGGAAGATCTGCAACAAAAGATAGCTTCAGCTAAATTAGAAAATTCGTACATTGGAATTATGGGAAAAACAATAGAACCCGTAATAAAGCCTCTAGGGTACGATTGGAAAATAGGAATTGCCTTAATCAGCTCTTTTGCGGCTAGAGAAGTATTTGTTGGGACTTTGGCAACTATTTATAGTGTGGAAAGCGATGATGAAGATACATCAACCATAAAAGAACGTATGGCATCTGAAATTAATCCGACTACTGGAAAGAAGAGGTTTAACTTCCCGGTAGGAATGTCCTTATTGGTCTTCTATGCTTTTGCCATGCAATGTATGGCTACCTTGGCTATTGTAAAGCGTGAAACCAAAAGCTGGAAATGGCCGTTGATCCAATTATTTGGAATGGGGATGTTAGCGTATATTTCTTCACTAATTGTATATCAAATTTTAAGTTAGATGCAAGAAGTCATCGTATATATTATCGTAGGTCTGGCTATTGCTTTTTTACTGAAAAAGTATATCTTTTCTTCAGCGAAAGACAAAGGATGTAATCCAGATTGTGGCTGTTAATACCTGTTTTTTATGAAGATTGTTATTTATGGTACCGGTGGCGTAGGCGGATACTTTGGTGTTAGATTGGCACAAAGTGGAAATGACGTTCATTTTATTGCCAGAGGGAAACATCTGGAAGCTATTCAAAAGAATGGGTTACAGCTAAAAAGTATAAAAGGAAATCATACAGTATTTCCTGTGAATGCAACAGATAATGTTCGTTCAATTTCAAATCCGGACTTGGTCATTATAGCGACCAAAACATGGCAAGTGACGGATGCTGCGAAAGACATAAAACCTATACTTAGTTATTATTCCACAGTAATTCCTTTATTGAATGGTGTTACAAATACAGATGCCTTGCTCTCTGTACTAGATGAACAACAGGTAATTGGAGGCCTGTGTAAGATCGTTAGTAAGATAGAAGATTATGGGATCATCAATCATATGGCCATTGAACCATACATCGCTTTTGGGCAATTAGACAATGAAAAAGGAGGAAGAATTGGGGAGATAAAAAAAGTATTCGATAAAGCTGGGATTTTAAATGATAACCCCGATGATATTCAGAAAGCGATTTGGAGCAAATTCTTGTTTATTACCACAGTAAGCGCTATTGGAGGGTTGACGAGAGCTACTTTAGGAGAGATGAGATCGACACCTGAAGTTAGAACAATTATGCACAGAACAGCAGAGGAAATTGTGCATATAGCCAATGCAAAAGGAGTGGATCTAGATCAGGGTTCAATCGATAAGGTGTTCCATTTTATAGATGGACTTCCTTATGAAACTACTGCTTCATTACAACGAGATATCATGGAAGGAAGACCATCAGAGCTAGAATCTCAGGTGGGAACTGTGCATAAGCTTGGACAAGAACTGGGTGTGCCTACACCTACAAATACATTTATTTACCATAGCTTATTACCTCAAGAAGCAAGAGCCAGACGTTAACAATCTTTAACAGAACATTAATAGTTTTATATGTAAGGAAGAGTAAATTTGAAGAACTATTCCTATTAAATAATTAACTTAAATCATTATCATGAAAAAACTTATTTCAACCATTGCTATTCTAGTTTTTGCTGTCATTTTTACAGACGATGCAAATGCGCAAAAATTCTCAGGATTAGATAAGAGCCCGGCAGATATTGTTGTTTCCCCTAGAAGAGGCGCTGACAAAGTATTAAAAATCGTATACAGCAGACCTCAATTAAAAGGAAGAAGCCTGGACAAATTAGCTCCAAACGGAAAAGTATGGAGAACTGGTGCAAACGAGGCTACACAGATCACGTTTTACAAAGATGTGAGTTTCGGAGGAGAAAAGATCAAAGCAGGAACATATTCATTATTTACAATTCCTGGAGAAAAAGAGTGGACCATCATTATCAATTCAGCAACGAATGATTGGGGTGCATATTCATACAATAAAGACAAAGATGTTGCTCGCGTAAAAGCAACCGTTTCTAAATCTGCAGACTCTATTGAAGCTTTTTCAATGACTGTGCAAGACGGTAAGCTTTACTTAGGATGGGCGAACACGATCGTAAGTGTTCCTGTAAAGTAATTCTTACGACTTTATATATGTTCAGAACCGTAGCTGATCTAGTATCAGTTACGGTTTTTTTTACACACTTTTGGGATTTCGGCTAATCAGAAAAACACCTAAGAAGACTAGGAAACAGCTTAAAATTTTCACCAAACTGATATCTCCTTTATATTGATCATGACCTAGCCAGTACGCATAAATACTTACCATAATAAAGCTAATGGCAGGCTGCATATAAATATAACTCCCACTTACGGAAGGAGACACATTTTTAAGTGCGTAAATATTAAAAAGATACGCAAGAAAGGTAGTTCCAATGATCACAAAAGCCACTGTTAAGTACGTGTGCATAGTGAAGGCTTGATAGTTGGTAGTAATGGCATCATTAATTCCAATAGGAAAGACGAACATCAAACCAAATAAGAATACCCAGCTTACCACTGTTATAGCATTATATTTCTTCATAAGCGGTTTTACGATCACTAAATACAATCCATAGGAGCACGCATTCAAAAAGACAAATAGATTTCCTAATAAAGAGCTTGTTCCGGTATCAGCATTCCCATACCAAATGAGTAGAAACGCACCAATACCACCAACGATAACGCCAAGTATTTTGTTGGATGTTATACGTTCTTTTAGTAAGATGGCACTAAAGATGATCACCAAGATTGGGACGGCAGTAAGAATGACAGACGCATCAATAGGCGAAGTTAAGTTTAAGCCATGGAAAAAAAAGAGTTGATTTATGGCAACACCACACAACCCGCAAAGTAGTAATCGACCCAAATCTTTTTTGGCCACTTTTTCTTTAACGAAGGACTTGATCAACCAAAATAGTAATCCAGCACCCACAACACGCAACAATATAAATGCAGATGCACCGATTTTATGAGGCATAATACCTTTAGCAATAATATAATTGACCCCGTAAATAATATTGGCTCCTAAAAGTGCCAAGTGTGCTTTTAAAAGATGCTTGTTCAAGGCTCGTAATTTGGTAGATACAAAGAACAGCATTTTTATCGTAGGTTTATCATAAATCCATGAGAATTCACACCTTTTAAAGATCTGTTTGATTTTTAAGATTTGGCGAGATATTGAACATATAGGGATCCGGGTTTTTTTCTTTTATTCTTTCCTATAGAAGCTGTAACTTTGCACACTTTAAATGACGCGGTCATTGCGAAGTAAATGAAATTTACTGCGACAATCTGATCTATTAGATCGCCAAATTGTTTCGCTGTTCGTAATGAAGAATTATGTAAAATAATATGCAATACAACCATCAAGAGATAGAGGATAAATGGCAACAGTTTTGGGCAGAGAACCAAACATTCAAAGCCAGTAATGATTCAGATAAACCTAAGTATTATGTGTTAGACATGTTTCCGTATCCTTCGGGGGCAGGATTGCATGTAGGGCATCCGCTAGGGTATATCGCATCAGATATTTATGCGCGTTACAAACGACACAAAGGATTTAATGTATTGCACCCGCAAGGATACGATTCTTTCGGATTACCGGCAGAGCAGTATGCCATCCAAACCGGACAACACCCGGCAAAGACTACTGCAGAAAATATTGCAACCTATAGAAGGCAATTAGATCAAATAGGTTTTTCTTTTGATTGGTCTCGCGAAGTACGTACGTCAGACCCCAACTATTATAAATGGACGCAATGGATCTTTATTCAATTGTTCAATTCCTGGTATAATAAAGACACCAATAAAGCGGAAGATATTTCAACTTTAATAACTGCCTTTGAGCTAGATGGAAACGCGAAAGTAAATGCAGTCTGTGACGAAGATGCTCCATCATTTACGGCTCAGGAATGGAAAGGTTTTTCGAATAAAGAACAACAGCAGATCTTGTTGCAGTATCGTTTGACCTTTTTATCTGATACTGAAGTAAATTGGTGCCCTGCACTGGGAACGGTATTGGCGAATGATGAAATTGTGAATGGGGTATCAGAGCGTGGAGGTCATCCTGTGATCCGTAAAAAAATGACACAATGGTCCATGCGAATTTCTGCCTATGCACAGCGCTTGCTAGATGGTTTGAATACCATTGACTGGCCACAACCATTAAAAGATTCACAAACCAATTGGATAGGGCGTTCACAAGGAGCCATGGTGTCGTTCCCTGTTGATGGACATGACGCTAAGATCGATGTGTTCACCACAAGACCTGATACCATTTTCGGTGTAAGTTTTATGACATTGGCACCAGAACATGAGTTGGTGGCAAAGATCACAACTGAGGCTCAAAAAGCAGAGGTTGAAGCCTATGTGGAAGCTACTGCAAAACGTTCTGAAAGAGATAGAATGGCAGATGTAAAAACCATTTCAGGAGCCTTTACAGGAGCCTATGCTATCCATCCTTTTTCTGGAGAAAAGGTACAGATCTGGATCGGAGATTATGTATTGGCGAGCTACGGAACGGGTGCTGTGATGGCGGTACCATGTGGTGATCAACGAGATTATGATTTTGCCAAGCACTTTGAGATTGACATCCCAAATATTTTTGAAGGAGTAGATATTTCAGAAGAAGCTTTTGCAGATAAAGAGAAAACAATCATTGCCAATTCAGATTTTTTAAACGGTCTGAACTATAAAAAAGCAATGAAGACCGTAATCTATGAACTGGAAAAACAAGGCATAGGTTATGGAAAAATAAATTACAGATTACGAGATGCGGTGTTTAGCAGACAGCGTTATTGGGGAGAGCCATTTCCGGTATATTATGTAGATGGAATGCCTCAAATGATCGATGCTGTGCATTTACCCATTGTATTGCCGGAAGTAGAAAAATACTTGCCTACAGAAGATGGACAACCACCTTTAGGAAATGCGGAGGTATGGGCTTGGGATACCGCAACAAATACAGTGGTTGGAAATGATAAGATTGACCATGAGACTGTATTCCCATTAGAACTGAACACCATGCCGGGTTGGGCAGGAAGCTCCTACTACTTTAATCGTTATATGGATCCGGGAAATGAGCAGGAATTTGCATCAAAAGAAGCGCTGGACTACTGGAAACAAGTAGATCTATATATTGGAGGTTCTGAGCATGCAACCGGACATTTATTATATGCACGTTTCTGGCAAAAGTTCTTGTTTGATATGGGATTAGTACCTGTGGATGAGTTTGCAAAAAAATTGATCAATCAGGGGATGATCCTGGGAACAAGTGCAATTGTATATCGAGTTTCAGGAGCTAATAAGTATGTTTCAAAGGGATTAAAAGATCAGTATAAAACTGAAGAATTGAGAGTTGATGTAAATCTGGTGAACAGTGCAGACGAAATTGATGTTGAAGAACTGAGAAACTGGCAACCTCAATTTAAGGATGCAGAATTCATCTTAGAGGAAGGAAAATATGTAGTAGGAAGAGAAGTTGAAAAAATGTCCAAACGCTGGTTCAATGTAGTGAATCCAGATAGAATCTGTGAAGAGTATGGAGCAGACAGTCTTCGTTTGTTTGAGATGTTCCTAGGACCTTTGGAGCAATCAAAACCATGGAAAACTTCAGGAATTTCTGGCGTATATTCTTTCTTAAAGAAATTATGGAAATTATATTACAACGGAGATCAATTTTCTGTTTCTGATGAAGAGCCAACAAAGGATGAGTTGAAAACCTTGCATAAAACCATCAAAAAAGTAGAAGAAGATATTGAGAACTTCTCATTCAACACATCCGTTTCTACCTTTATGATCGCTGTGAATGAATTGACTACGCAAAAATGTAACAAAAGAGCCATTCTGGAGCCCTTATTAGTGTTGGTTTCACCATATGCACCGCATATAGCAGAAGAATTATGGAGTCAACTCGGACATACAACATCTATTGCTACAGAAGCCTTTCCTATATTCGATAAAAGTCATTTAGTAGAAAGTACGAAGGTCTATCCTATCTCATTTAATGGTAAAACAAGATTTACCTTAGAATTACCGTTAGATATGAGTAAAGAAGAAATAGAAAAAACGGTCATGGCTCACGAAAAAACGGTGGCTCAATTACAAGGACGTACACCGAAAAAAGTGATCGTGGTACCTGGTAGAATTATCAATATTGTTGGTTAAATACGCAATGTTTTAAGAATAGTATAAAGCCATTGCATTTTATGCGATGGCTTTTTTATAAAATGAATTATGGGAATTAAAGCACAAAGATATACCCGAAAAACGCATCGATATTTAGGGCTGTTCATTGGAGTCCAATTTTTGTTTTGGACCATTGGAGGGCTATACTTTAGTTGGAATGACATGGATGATGTTCATGGAGAAACATTATTAGATAAAACAGAACATCGATTCGATTTTTCATATCAAGAACCGGCTAGAAAGCAACTTTTTTATCTTGAGGAAACAGATCCAAAACCCATTAAAACAATAGAAGGGATTGTGGTAAGTGGAGATAGTCTTTTGCGTATTAAAAGATTGGATGACATTGTTTTTATGAGCCTCAGTAAAGATTCGTATGGTTTAAGAAAAACACTGTCGCAAGAAGAATGTGTTACGTTTGTTAAAGATCGACTGTATAGTGATATTAAAATTGATAGTGTTGTTTATCTAACGGAAAAGGATATTACCAAAGGACATGAATATCGCGAAAAACCATTACCAGTATACGCCATTACCTTAGATCACCCTACAAATACCGTTGTATATGTGAACCCTGAATTGGCAAAGATCACTTCTGTAAGAAATGATAACTGGAGACGATTTGATTTTTTATGGATGCTTCATGTTATGGATTTTGAAACCAGAGATCACATTACAAATTGGACTTTAAGAGTCTTTTCTGTCTTAGGTTTATTAACTATCTTGTCAGGACTTTACTTATTTTTTATAAGTTCACCAACCATACGAAAGTTTAAAAAGAAACTGAAAAGATGAAAACGAAGTATATAATTTTCGCGATTGCAACTTTTGGAATACTGTTTGTAAGTTGTTCCCAGAAAGAAAAGTCATTGAAAGAATACATGACAGATTCCTGGGAAACCAAGTATATGAGAATAGAAATGCCCACATTCAACAAATCTGATTCGACCCATATTTTTGAAGATACATTTGAAAACAATCCGGCGAGAAGAGTACAGTCTTTATACAAGAATGATGGAACATTTAGTACCTGGTCTTTGAACAGAAAAGGGGAACGCCATGGAAACTCGAAAGGAACCTGGACGCTAGAAGGAGATTCCCTTTTTATCGAATTCTTCTACGATGGAAGAAACGTGAAAGAAGCCTACCACATTGAAAGAATAAAGAACGGTTTTAAAGGAGTAAGCAAATATGATTGGGACAAAGATGGTGCGTTTGACGACCTGTTAACCATGAAAACCAAAAGAATCGTTTTAGGAGAATAATTGAATCCATTTAAGAACATATCACTACGTATAAGGATCTTCCTTGCTATGATCCTATTGATCCTGTTGGCTTCCGTATTGATCGTGACGGTGACCATTTATCAGTACGATGAGCAAACCAAAGAATACAATATCAAAAGATTTGGTCGTAAGGAACAGACGGTGAAGAAGGACATCAATATTGAGCTTACTAAAAAGACCACGTATCCTGTTAATACGGATAACTTAAAACGTATTTTTCAAGATAGGATCTACGAACTATCCGATATCCATAATTTCGAGATTACAATGTATGATCTTAGCGGGAAATTACTTAAAACATCGATCCCATTTGGATTAAAAGATACCACTCCTGATGATCTTTCTAAAGATATAGTAGCAGAATTGGCAAGTACTTCTTCCAATAGAATTTTAAATATTAAGGAGGGAGAAAAGATAAGTTACGAAACTTCGTACACCTACCTTTTAAACCCATTTGCCAAAAGAATTGGGATCCTAAAACTGGAATTTACGCAGGACAACTTAGAACAAGAAAAAGAACTTGAGGAGTTTTTATCTCGATTAAGTGTAGTGTATTTTTTTATGTTCTTAATCGCGATTGTATTGGCGTATTTCTTGTCCAGTTATATTACTCGATCGTTAAAAACGATCTCAGATAAAATGCATAAAACGCGTTTGAACAAGCGTAATGAAAAGATCATATTGGGCACTGCCAGTTCAGAAATAACCACATTAGTAGAAGCCTATAATAATATGATTGATGAGCTCGAGGAAAGTGCTGTTAAATTAGCGCAAAGTGAGCGTGAGCAGGCATGGAGAGAAATGGCAAAACAAGTTGCTCATGAGATAAAGAATCCGTTAACGCCAATGCGATTAAGTGTACAAAGTTTTGAAAGAAAGTTTGATCCTGAAGATCCAAAGGTTAAGGAAAAACTAAAAGAATATTCCGAAACATTGATCCAGCAAATAGATGTAATGAGCTCTATCGCCTCTGCGTTTTCCGATTTTGCAAAAATGCCAAAGCAGAAAAAAGAACAGATTGAGGTGATCGGTGTCGTGAAAATGGCATTAGACATCTTTAATGAATCCTATATTTCCTATGACCCAAAAGCAAAGGAACTATATGCGTTACTGGACAAGACACAATTGATCAGAATTCTGACCAATTTGATCAAGAATGCGATTCAGGCAGTTGAAGGGCGAGAAGCTCCTAAAATAGATGTTACAGTTTCCGAAGACAATGGAAATATACAAATAGAGGTAAAAGATAATGGAAAGGGAATCGAGGAAGAGGTAAAGCACTTGGTTTTTGAACCTAAGTTTACTACGAAATCAAGCGGAATGGGGTTAGGGCTTCCTATGATCAAGAACATTATCGAAGCCTATGAAGGTTCTATTAAATTTGCTTCAACCGCTGGAATAGGAACTGTATTTACTGTAACTTTACCGAAAAAATAATCGATGTACATATGACTTTTGAAAATATTTTAGTCAACAATAGCGATGGTTTGGCTACCATTACAATAAATAGACCTAAAAAATTAAATGCGTTGAACAGAGCAACGATTGCCGAATTACACGCCGCATTTGATTCCTTAAATAATGATATTCATACAAAAGTGATCATTATTACCGGAAGTGAGCAAAAAGCATTTGTGGCAGGAGCAGATATATCTGAATTTGCTGATTTTTCAGTTGAAGAAGGTGGAAAACTCGCAGCAAACGGACAAGAGCAATTGTTTGATTTTGTTGAAAATTTATCGACCCCGGTAATTGCAGCCGTAAATGGTTTTGCATTAGGAGGAGGTTTAGAGCTAGCCATGTCATGTCATTTTAGAGTGGCATCCGATAATGCCAAAATGGGATTGCCAGAAGTTTCTTTAGGAGTAATTCCAGGATATGGAGGAACGCAACGTTTGCCTCAATTGGTTGGAAAAGGAAAAGCCATGGAATTGATCATGACGGCAGGAATGATGTCTGCAGAAGAAGCCAAGGCATGTGGCTTGGTAAACTATGTGGTTACGCAAGAAGAACTCCTTCCGTTAGCTGAAAAATTAGCTAGTAAGATCATGCGAAACTCAAGCGTAGCTATCGGAGCAGCTATTAAAGCCGTAAATGCAAATTTTGAAGATGGGATTAATGGGTTTGAGGTAGAGATCGCTGAGTTCGGGAACTGTTTCGGTACTGAAGATTTTAAAGAAGGAACTACTGCTTTCTTAGAAAAAAGAAAAGCAAACTTCCCCGGTAAATAAAAAATCTTTGAGAATTGTCCAATAGATGAAAGCTCATTCGTCTTTAGAGAAATATCAATAACATTTAAAATTAAGAACGATGAGCAATTTTTTGTATTTATTTAGAGGCGGAGATGAGAACTTTAACAAATTATCTCAAGAAGAGAAACAAGCACATATGCAAGTTTGGGCTACCTGGATGGGAGGACTTACCGAAGAGGGACGCCTGGTAGATGGACTTCCTTTAGGAGCAGACGGAATGGTGGTAGAGAATCGAGGAGAAGTAATTACTAATGGCCCTTTTGCCGAAGGTGAAGAGATCGTAGGAGGTTACCTAATTGTATCTGCTAAAGATTTAGCAGAAGCCGTTGAAATTTCAAAAGGCTGCCCTATTTTCGATTATGAAGGAAGCACAGTAGAGGTAAGAGAGATCATGTCTATGGACATGTAATTATTAAAAGCGTACTTTTAAAAAATTCGAATGTCATTTCGAGCGAATGTGAGAAATCCAAATTATATGTATTTTGAGTTTCTTTAACATCGTTTGAAATGACTTTTTATATATGAATCAACCTGATCAACATATTTCTTTAGATCATATTTTTAGACACGAGTACGGAAAAATAGTGTCCATACTGGTGCATAAATTTGGAGCGCACCATCTGGAAAAGATAGAAGATGTGGTTCAAGATGCCTTTTTAAAAGCCATGCAGGTTTGGGGGTATAAAGAAGTGCCTCATAACCCAACTGCCTGGTTGCTTCGTGTTGCCAACAATGGCTTGATCGATGTGTTTAGAAGAGAGCAAAAGGTGCAACAGCACGATGAGATCAATACGTTTTTATCAAACCTCTCTAAAGAAGATCAAGAAGTCTCTTTAGGCAATACTGTCAATGATAGTCAACTAAAAATGATCTTTGCCTGTTGCAACCCTACACTACCGTCAGAAAGCCAGATCATATTAAGCCTGAAACTGATCGGTGGATTTAGCAATAAAGAAATATCTAGAGCACTCCTTAAAAAAGAAGAGACCGTTGCAAAATCTTTTACAAGAGCTAAAAAGAAGTTCAAAGAACAAGTAAAAACACTCGAAATTCCTGTAGAAATGGCACTTTCGTCTCGAATTAATACAGTGTTAAAGGTAATCTACTTACTGTTTACAGAAGGATATAGAGCGAGCACAGGAGCTGCGATTATCAAAAGAGATATTTGTTATGAAGCCATTCGGCTGGCATTGTTACTGACGCAAAAGAAGTCAACCAACATTTCAGAGGTACATGCATTAATTGCCTTAATGTGCTTTCATACGGCTAGGTTCGATGCTAGAATTGACGCTAATAATGAACTGGTCGATTTAGAGCATCAAGACAGAAACTTGTACAATAAAGAGCTGGTTCAAATAGGAATGGGACATTTATATCAAGCCAAAGAAAGACGATCCAATAACCCTTCTTACTACCTGCAAGCGGCAATATCTTACCACTATTGTGAGGCCTCCTCTTTCGAAACAATTGACTGGGAACGTGTGTTAAAATTATATGACTTGCATCTAAAATATGCAAACTCGCCAATGGTACGTTTAAACAGAATCATTCCATTGTACAAGGTGTATGGAGCAAAAGTTGGTTTAGAAACATTGATTGCCATGAATAGAGAGCAAAAATTGAATGAAAATGGGCTTTTTTATTCTATAAAGGCAGAGATATTAAAAGAGCTGGATCAGTTTTCTGAAGCAAAAAAAGCGTTAAATAAAGCCATCGAGCTAACTAAGAATGAAGCGCAAAAATTGCATTTAACGAAAAAACTTCAAAGCTTATAGTACTTTTTCGAAAATGATCTTTGTTTGTGCACTATCATTTGTGTAGATCTTGACAATGTCAAAACCACCTTTTAAGTTGAGGATCATCATAGGTTTAAAACGATTCATAGATTTAGTTCTGACCTTCTGGTAGCCTTTTTCTTTGGCAGACGCATGTTGTAGTTCCATCAGTTTTTTAGCAATCCCTTGTTTTCGAAAAGCAGGTAACACACCTCCTACCCAACTATATAAGGTGTCCTTATCGTATCGATATCCTAGCTTAAAACCTACAAGGTCGTTTTCAATAGTATAGCACAAAGCGATAATCAGGTCTTCCTTGTCTTGAATTCTACCAATAAAAAAATCCAGCTTGGCATCTTCAAATAATTGACCGTATACGTACAGTAATGATTCCAGTGTGGTTTGATCTGGAGCACCTAAAATAATACGATATGAAAGTTTATTTTCTACCATTCCATTCGTCATAGAATTGTCCTAAGAATCCTTCCATGTATGCATGTCTGTCGTATGCAATACGTTTTCCGGTATCTGTATTCATCTTGTCTTTTAATAAGAGTAATTTTTCGTAAAAGTGGTTGATGGTTGGAGAAGTCGATTTTTTATATTCTTCCTTAGACATGTTCAATTGAGGAGCTATCTCAGGATCATACAGTATACGGTTTTTAAATCCACCATAATTAAAACATCGGGCAATCCCGATGGCTCCAATAGCATCCAACCTGTCAGCATCCTGAACAACGGCTAGTTCGGGAGAAGTAAATCTTGTTTCGGAAGATAAGCTAGACTTATATGAAATATACTTGATGATATTTTCGATATGAACAATTATTTCTTCCGAGACTTTTTGACCTTCTAAGAAACTACGCGCCTTTTTAGGCCCAATTGACTCATCTCCGTTATAGAATTTAGCATCGGCAATATCATGTAAAAGAGCTCCGAGCTGCACTACGAAAAGATCCACATCTTCACCTTTGGCAATCAATTCGGCATTGTTTAAAACGCGTTGAATATGAAACCAATCATGCCCACCTTCAGCACCTTCTAAGGTCTCTTTTACAAATTGAACAGTCTTTTTTATAATATTCCTCCTATCCATCAACGACTAATGTTATGCGATTTAATGGACTAAGATATTATAATTTTTATTGTGGTCTTTAGATAAATTGCGCTATGCTTTTATAAAACATTACTCAAGATATTCTGTAATACGTGTGAAGTAGGGAATAAAAAAAAACACCCATTAAAAATTAATGAGTGTTTTTTTTATTAATTATCAATGATTATTGATTTTGATCGTTCACAAACGGGTTGTTTTGGATCTCATCTAAAGGAATTTCAAACTGCATTCTTTCATCATTATAAGGAACAGGTACACCTACGAAAGATAAGTGATTCGCACCTCTGGTAACGGTAGCTTTATTACGCTTCATAGCTAAATAACTCTTCCCTTCACCCCATAATTCGATACGAGTTTGTAAATAGATTTCATCTTTTAAAGCTTGACCACTAAGTGCATCGATGTATGTTACATCTGGTACTCTGTTAGTCATTACCGCTTTAAGGCTAGTTCTAGCCGCAGCCTCATTACCTGCATTCGCATTTGCTTCAGCATTTAATAAGTAAGCTTCTTCTACTCTCATGAATACATAATCAGCAGTTACAGTTTGAGACGCACCACCAATTTGGTCAGAAGCTCTAAACTTGTAAAGCGGTTGTAAGTATCTACCACTTGCAGGGTTTCCGAAGAACTGTGCTTTTCTAGCATCGTTAGCTGGGATAGCTGCATATAGATCAGAATCTATTGCTTTGTAATCTCCTGCCCATGCATAACTATATGACCAAGAGTCAATTTGACCCCACCAAGAAACTAGTCCTAAACCATTGTTAGTGGTTACATCAAATCCCCACATCCAAGAGTTTGAAGCTACATCATCAAATCCGTTAATACCACCAGCAGCAGCTACTAGTTCACTAGGTGCTAAGATAGAGTAGTTTCCACTATTGATTACTTCTTGAGTTAAAGAAGCAACTTCAGCATCGTTTCCACCTCTAGCTCCTAACACGTAAGCTAATAACATTTTAGCCACATCTTGGTTAACCGAACTTTTAGCCGTTCTGTTAAATCCATTTAATAACGTGATTGCATCTCTAAGATCTTTTTCCATTAGGTCATAGATCTCAGCAGCAGTAGACTTCGCTACGTTCGTTCCAGAAGGTGTATCGTACATAGGTAAGATAGCTTCAGAAGCTACATACTCTTTTTGGTAGAATTGAGTAAGGTAGAAATAAGAGTGCGCTCTCATTGCTTTCGCCTGCCCCATAGAGTACTTGTTAGCATCTACAGTAGGAACCGCATCATTACCACCTTGATTTTGAATTACAGTATTTGCAGATCTTACAATTCTATAGTAGTGTCTCCAAACTTGTCTGTTATCTCCAAAAGTGAAATCTTGAGGAGCCCCAAATTCAGTAATACTAGCTCTATACCATCCATATGTACTTACACTTAAAGCCATATCTCCAGACAGCATGTCAGAGAAGATGTCGTAAGATTTGTGTCCGAAATCATCGTGTCCTGTTGTACCTCCAGTACTACGCTGGATCATCTGTGCATACATACCTCCAACGAAAGCGGCAGGAATACCAAGGTTTGTTAAACCACCTTGTTCAAGTTGCGCAGACGTTAAATTGGTTGTTGGGTTACTCACCCCAGATACACCACTATTGTCTAGTATATCTTCATTACAACCAAAACTAAAACTTAGTATAGCAGCAACTAATGTTAATTTTAAAATTTTTCTCATTGCTAATAGTTAAAAAATGTTAGTATAATGTTAATCCTTTCTCAGAAGATGTAAAAAGATCATAAAGGTTGCGTCAAAAATCATTTTTTTTTCAAATGAATATTGAGAAGTTGATTTGTAACTGCAAAACAGCGAAAGATTTCAAGCTCTTTTTATAAGACTGAACACTACAAAGACCGTAACTCCAACAAAAAAACCAAACGATATCGTTTGGTTTTTGTTCTTATCTTTTTAGAAAGCCCTAATTCAAAAGGCTAACAAAATTCGTCATAAGCAGATACCAGGTTTTCCGCGATCATTTGCGCAGACCTTCCTTCGATATGATGACGCTCTAACATATGCACTAACTCCCCATCTTTAAATAAGGCAACTGCTGGCGAAGATGGAGGGAAAGGAATCATATATTCTCTTGCTTTCTGTGTAGACTCTCTGTCAACTCCCGCAAAAACAGTAGTTAAATGGTCAGGTTTCTTATCACCTAACAAAGAAGCTAAGGTACCTGGTCTTGCTGTTCCTGCAGCACATCCGCATACAGAGTTTACCATTACTAAAGTAGTACCTTCTTTTGCTAACGCACTGTCTACATCTTCTGAAGTATATAATGCCGAAAAACCTTGATTGGTTAATTCTTCGCGCATTGGTTTTACTAATTCTTCTGGATACATAATTTCTTAAAAATTTAGGATACAAAGATAACGATAAAAACGCAATCAAATATGTATATTTGGAGCAATTAAGATTGAATACATGTCAAATTTTTCGAAATGGTTAGGAGCCGGAATCGGGTTCACTTTTGGAGGCCCAATTGGTGCAATTATTGGGTTTGCCGCAGGTAGTGCCGTAGATGCTTTTTCTAAGGAGGATTTTGTAAAAGAACAAAAAGAATTTCAAAAACGATATGCCGGACGAAGAGTAGGTACTCAAAGCGGTGATTTTGAGATCAGTTTATTGGTTTTAGCATCCATTGTGATTAAAGCGGATGGAAAAGTGGATGAACGAGAGCTTAATTTTGTGAGAACACAATTCACGGGGATGTATGGTAAAGAAAGAGCCAATAAAGCGTTTGCGCTATTCAAAGGAATTGTTAAGAAGCAGGTTTCTGCCAGACAGGTATGCATGCAGATTAGACAACACATGCCACATGCTTCACGTCTACAATTGATCCACTTTTTGTTTGGTATTGCCAAGGCGGATGGATTCGTTTCAGATGTGGAGGTCGAGGAGATCCGAAAAATGGCAGGATATCTATATATCAATCAATACGATTTTGAATCGATCAAAGCGATGTTCTACAGTACTTCAGGAAATGCGTATAAAATTCTTGAGATCACAAAATCAGCGACGGATGATGAGGTGAAAAAAGCCTATAGAAAAATGGCTAAAAAATATCACCCGGATAAACTTCAAGGTCTGGGAAAAGAGCATGTAAAAGGGGCTCAAGAAAAGTTCCAGAGCATACAATCAGCCTACGAAACCATTAAAAAAGAAAGAGGAATGCCTTAACGGTTATTTTTCCTACCGAAACCTACGGAATTACAAGAAAATACGTAATTTCGCAATCTTATTAGAATTTGTGATTTATGAGTACAAAGTTCCCTGAATATAAAGGACTTAACTTACCAAATGTTGCTAATGAAATATTAGCATATTGGGAAGAGCATAACATTTTTGACAAAAGTGTTTCTACCAGAGAAGGAAATACACCATATGTGTTTTTTGAGGGGCCGCCTTCGGCAAATGGATTACCGGGAGTGCACCATGTATTAGCACGTGCTATCAAGGATATCTTTCCTCGGTATAAAACTATGAAAGGATACCAGGTAAAAAGAAAGGCTGGTTGGGATACACATGGATTGCCTATTGAATTAGGTGTTGAAAAAGAACTTGGAATCACGAAAGAAGATATTGGAAAAACGATTTCAGTAGAAGAGTACAATGCTGCATGTAGAAAAGCAGTGATGCGTTATACTGATATCTGGAATAATTTGACCAAACAAATGGGATATTGGGTAAACATGGATGATCCATATATTACCTATGAACCAAAGTATATGGAGAGCGTTTGGTGGTTGCTAAAACAGATCTACGACAAGAGCTTATTGTATAAAGGATATACCATCCAACCCTATTCACCAAAAGCAGGGACAGGATTAAGCTCGCATGAGTTAAATCAGCCGGGAACCTATCAGGATGTAACAGATACTACGGTAGTTGCACAGTTTAAAGCTGTTGAAAATAGCTTGCCAGCATTTCTCCAAAAATTTGACCATTTACATTTCTTAGCATGGACAACTACACCATGGACACTGCCAAGTAATACTGCATTGACTGTTGGACCAAAGATCGATTACGTTGTTGTAGCTACCTATAACCAATATACTTTTGAGCCGATTCATGTAATCTTGGCAAAGAATTTAGTTGGAAAGCAATTCGGTGGAAAATACTTCCAAACAGAGGATGTGGAAGAACTGAAAAACTATTCAAAAGAAGATAAGAAAATACCATTCTTTATTGCGGCAGAATGTAAAGGAACAGATCTGATAGATATTCGTTACGAGCAATTGTTGCAATATGCCTTGCCTAATGACAATCCGGAAAATGCGTTTAGAGTAATTACCGGTGATTTTGTAACTACAGAAGATGGAACAGGAATCGTACACACGGCACCAACCTTTGGAGCAGATGATGCCTTAGTGGCAAAACAGGCAACTCCAGAAGTACCACCTATGTTGGTAAAAGATGCGCACGGTAATTTAGTGCCATTGGTAGACTTACAAGGAAGATTTAGACCGGAAATGGGAGAGTTTGCCGGAAAGTACGTGAAGAACGAGTATTATAATGATGGTGAAGCACCGGAAAAATCGGTAGATGTAGAATTAGCCATCAAACTAAAAACAGAAAATAAGGCCTTTAAGGTTGAAAAATACAAACATAGCTACCCCAACTGTTGGAGAACTGATAAGCCAATTTTATACTATCCTTTAGATTCCTGGTTTATTAAAGTAACCGATGTAAAAGAACGTATGCATGAATTGAACTCGACGATCAACTGGAAACCAAAATCAACCGGAGAAGGGCGTTTTGGAAACTGGTTGGCAAATGCAAACGATTGGAACTTATCGCGCTCGCGTTATTGGGGAATTCCGTTACCCATTTGGAGAACGGAAGACAAAACCGAGGAGATATGTATAGGCTCGGTGGCTGAGTTAAAAGCAGAAATGGCTAAAGCTGTAGATGCCGGAGTTTTAAAAGCTGATATTTTCGCTGATTTCGAAGTAGGAAATATGTCGGATGAGAACTATGCGTCCATTGATCTGCATAAAAATATAGTAGATCAGATCGTGTTGGTGTCTCCTTCAGGGCAACCGATGAAGCGAGAAAGCGATCTAATTGATGTTTGGTTCGATTCAGGGTCTATGCCGTATGCGCAATGGCACTATCCGTTTGAGAATAAAGAGTTGATCGACGAGAATAAATCTTTCCCAGCCGACTTTATTGCGGAAGGAGTAGACCAGACCAGAGGATGGTTCTATACCTTACACGCCATTGGAACCATGGTATTCGATTCGGTGGCCTATAAAAATGTAGTGTCTAATGGATTGGTATTAGATAAGAACGGTCAGAAGATGTCCAAACGTTTAGGAAACGCTACCGATCCTTTTGAAACATTGGACACTTATGGAGCAGATGCTACGCGTTGGTACATGATCGCCAATGCAAATCCATGGGACAACTTAAAATTTGATATTGACGGTATTGACGAGGTGAAACGTAAGTTCTTTGGAACATTATACAATACTTATTCGTTCTTTGCTTTATATACGAATTTGGATGGATTCTCTTATGCTGAAGCTGATATTCCGGTGGCTGAAAGACCAGAGTTAGATCGTTGGATTTTATCCGAATTACATACATTGATCGAGAAAGTAGATAAGTTCTATGCCGAATACGAACCTACCAGAGCGGCAAGAGCTATTTCAGACTTCACACAAGATTATTTAAGTAATTGGTATGTGCGTTTAAGTCGACGACGTTTCTGGAAAGGTGACTATCAGCAAGATAAAATATCGGCATATCAAACACTGTACACTTGTATGGTGACCATTGCCAAATTAGGCGCTCCAATTGC
Organism: Flavobacteriaceae bacterium; assembly: GCA_965218065.1. Taxonomy (GTDB): domain Bacteria; phylum Bacteroidota; class Bacteroidia; order Flavobacteriales; family Flavobacteriaceae; genus Polaribacter. Next base: position 122,477 of record OZ244589.1, read on the forward strand.
ACCGTTCTTTATGGATAAACTGTATTTAGATCTAAACGCAGTTACTAAAAAAGAAGCATTCGAAAGTGTGCACCTGTCACAATTTCCTGAGTTTGACGTCTCCTATGTAGACAAGAGTTTGGAACGCAAGATGGAAGATGCTCAAACGATTTCTTCTTTGGTATTATCGTTAAGAGCTAAAGAGAAGATTAAAGTACGTCAGCCGTTGCAAAAGATCATGATCCCGGTAGAGAGTGAAGTTCAAAAAGCATCGATCTTGGCAGTTTCAGATTTGATTAAACATGAAGTGAATGTAAAGGAAATAGAGCTTCTAGAAGATGCTTCTGATATTTTGGTAAAACAGATAAAACCAAACTTCAAAGTATTGGGTCCGAAGTATGGAAAAGACATGAGATTGATTTCCAATGCGATACAAAATTTCTCTAAAGATGAGATTGCAACAATTGAAAAAGAAGGAGAAATTTCTGTAGAAATTAACGGAAAAATTATTAAATTGGAGGTCGCTGATGTAGAGATATCATCTAAGGATATTGAAGGGTGGTTAGTGGCCAATCAAAACAATATAACCGTTGCATTAGATGTTACTATTACAGAGGAGCTTAAAAAAGAAGGAGTTGCAAGAGAATTGGTAAATAGAATTCAGAATGCTCGTAAAGACAATGGATTTGAAGTTACCGATCGCATTAAGTTAACAGTGTTGAAATTTGAAGACCTGGAAGCATCGATTTCAGAGAACAAACAATACATTATGAGTGAAACATTGACCAACGAATTGGTTTTTGTGGACGAATTAACCGATGGAACAGAAATTATGTTCGACACCATCAAAAGTAAAATATTAATTCAAAAAGCATAGGAGGCATGCCAGATATACAAGCAAAATATTCGGACGAGGACTTACAAGAGTTCAAAGAGATCATCTTAAAAAAGATAGAAAGAGCAGAAGAGGATTTAGCCTTATTAGAAAGTTCATATAAGAACGGACTCAATAACGGAACAGATGATACCTCTCCTCAATTCAAATCTTTCGAAGAAGGATCGGAAACCATGAGCAAGGAAGCGAATGTGCAATTGGCCATTCGTCAGGAAAAGTTTATTAGAGACTTAAAAAATGCATTGATCCGTATTGAAAATAAAACTTACGGAATTTGTAGAGTTACAGGAAAACTCATTCAAAAAGAACGTTTAAAACTGGTACCTCATGCGACCTTAAGCATAGAAGCCAAAAGAAAACAATAAAAAAAAGCTTCCCATCGGGAAGCTTTTTTTTTTTGGTACGTGCTTTCTCAAATTCAACTGTATCGAGAATCGATTTTATCTTTGAATTTAGTGTTCCAGTATATCTCCGCGATGGTACCGATTTGTAATTCGGACTTAACAAGAACTTAATTAAATTTTAGAAGTATATAAAAGTTGCCATAACTCCCCAAAAGGTGTTGCGGTGGTTTTTTAGTCCTCAGAAAATAATCAAAATACTTTCACCTTAGGTTCGTTTGTGTCTTGAGCTAACAAAAATTCTAATTATATTTGAGTTTGAATCAAGACACCTATTCTCGATTAAAAAAAATTGTAGAACAACTAAACAACAAAGAACGAAATATGAAGAAAAAAGCAATATTGCTTTTTGTAATGTCAATCCTATTAACATGTAAAATAAGTGCTCAGGATAATTACAAAAAGTACTGGAAGGACCTATTAAATAATAATAGAAAAGAGGCACAACAAGAATTTAAAAAGAAGCATAAGAATTACCAAAAGAAGTTGGAACTATTGTTAACTAATGAGATTCTAAGGAACGAGTTAGGACATATAAATGGTACTTCTCCAAAATTCATAGAAGATCTTTCAAGCACTAAAGATTTTGAATACTACATGTATGCGCTCTGGAACAAACCTTTTTTATTTGATAACTACATAAAAAGCGGGTTCTTTAAAAATAATTATAGTAACCTTCAAAAGATTTCTGAAAGCAAAGTTGAAAATAGAACTGTACGTTATGCCCTTAGTTATATAAAAGGTGTGGCGGCTAGAGAAAATAAAAAGATTGAAGAGTATCGTCGAAAAATGGATGAAATACCGATGATTAAGTCTTGGCAGTTTTGTGGTGTTTTCGAGAACTTGAATAAAAGTGGTTTTGACACAGAGTATCCTCCGGAAAAAATAGGGCAGGATACAGAAGTTTTTAATGCAAACTCTAACGGTTCTATAAAGTGGTATACACCACATGAAAATAAAAAAAGAGAAGTATATCAATTCTTCTCCAATCACGGAGAATATGGTTATGGCGTAAACTACGCTCAAACATATATTACATCTAACAAAAGTAAAAGAGTGCAGATAAGGTTGGGAAATTCTTCTGCCTTCAAAGTATGGTTGAATGATGTATTAATCTATCAAAATCAGAATGATGTCAGCACAGATATCGATGCATATGGGATTGAAGTAAATCTATCAAAAGGAGTGAATAGGCTTTTAATTAAGAATGCTGAAGGTAATGGGTCTTCATATTTTGCAGCAAGGATTACTGAAATGGACGGGACTGAAGCTAAAGACCTGTCTTATTCAGGAAGTTTTATACCTTATGGTAAGGCAACATTAAGTAAAATAAACCCGGTTATTTTCACTAATGAGATAGAACAGTTTTTTTTAGACAAGGTTAAAAAAAATCCAAACAATTTTCTATATAAATATTGTTTGATGTTAACTTATTTGAGAAATCAGAAATACCAAAAGGCAAGGTTAGTTTTAGAACCTATAATGGCTAAATACGAAAAGAGTTCTTTTCTAAAAATGATCGAAATAAATATTTATAGCTATGAGAAAAACTTTGAACGAGTTAAAGAGATAAATAAGAATATTGTACTAGATGATCCTAATTATTACTATTCATTGCTTAAAAAAGTAATGGATTTTCAAGAACTGAATAGAATGGACATTGGCCAGTTAGAAGTCTTTTTGGAGCGTTTAAAAAAATCTGTTGACCACCCTTTAATGCACAAAGTAGCTCAATTTATGCTTGATATTAGGAATGAAGATTATACTAACCTGCGAAAAACACTGGATGAAATGGGGAAATTAGCATCCGACAAGATGACGCTTTTGAATAAGTTCATTCCCTTGTATGACCAGTTGTTTCAGGAACGAAAATTGGCGGTTTCGATTTTTGAAGAGGCTTTAAGTAGAAAGTTTAACGCTTCTTTAGCAAACTCATTAATAGGGTACTATGAAAAGCAAAACGAAAAAGATAAAGTGATAAAATTGCGAGAGCAGTATGTGTCATTTTTCCCTTCAGAGAATACTTTTTTATTCTCACTAATTAGGAAGCTGCATAAGTATAAAAGATATAAAGAATCGATCCCATATATTGAGAAAGCACTGGTAAATTACCCTTATTCTTTTAAGGCAATGAAGTTCATGGGAAATGCATTGTTACAGTTAGAAGAAAAAGAAAAAGCCTTAAAGTTTTATCGAAAGTCTTTATTGTATAACAATGGAGATTCAGAATTGTTAAAGAAAATAGAGACACTTTCGAGAGAAGAAAATTATGTAGACAAGTATAAAATAGAAGATGTTTATCAATATATTGAAGATACCAGGAATAAGAACATTAAGAATAATTATGGAGTTAATATTCTATTAGACAATAGAATTATTCAACTATATGAAAATGGAGGACTTAAAAACAGAAGCACTTTTTTATATGAGATCACGTCCGAAACAGGGGTTAAGGATTATAAAGAGTATAATTTAGGGTTGTCTGGAAATTACGAGATCATAAAATCAGAGATTGTCAAAAAAGATAAAACGGTAAAACCTGCTGAACGAAAAGGATCAAGTTTTGTTTTTAACGGCCTAGAGGTTGGAGACGTAATTCTGGTAGAGTATGAAACGAATGTAACTAGTACTGGTCGTTTTTTCAAGGATTTTGTGGACACCTACCAATTCGACTCACAGAACTATTGTGTGAGAACTAATTACACTTTAATAATTCCCAAAACGATCTCATTTAATTATAAAGTAGAAAATGGAAGCATTGCCCATAAAAAAGAAGAACTGAGTAAGTATGACGTACACATTTGGGAATTGATAGGCGCTAAAGAGTTGCCAAGTACTGAAGACTATACACCTGCCACATATGATTATGCAAGAATGTTACATTTAAGTACCATTGATTCTTGGAGCGAGATTGCCAACTGGTATTCAGATTTAGTACGTTCTCAATCCTTATTTGATGAAGAGGTTCGAAAAAAGTTCAAGGAAATTTTTCCAGAAAAAGATGTACTGTCTTTATCCGAAGAAGAAAGAGCTAAAAGGATCTACTATTATATCATGAATAACTTTAATTACAGTCATGTTAATTTTAAGCAGAGTGGTTATATCCCTCAAAAACCTTCCAAAACGATATCGTCAAAATTAGGAGATTGTAAAGATTTTTCTACACTATACACGACGATGGCTCGAGAGGCAGGCTTAAAGGCAAATCTAGTGTTAATATTAACATCTGATTATGGAGAGAAGGCTCTAATATTGCCGTCTCAAGATTTTAATCATTGTATAGTGAAGGTCAAATTAGACGGAAAGGATCAATTTTTAGAATTGACCAATAAAAATCTTCCATACAAATCGCTTCCAAGTAGTCTGGTAAACGCGACTGGTTTAGAAATTCCGCATTATATAAAAGCAAATGAAAGATCAGAGATATTTACATTGAAAGATTTGGATAAAACAAGAGCAGAGATGATCGTGGATGTTGATGTGAATATTGATGAAAATGATACTCAAAAGCTGGAAATTAAATCTAAAGTAAAAGGTGATTTGAGTTCTTATTACTTTGAGGTATTCACAGAAGATAATTACAAGAATATTAAGAAAAATATAACTGAAGATTTTAAGAATAGAATTGATCATGCAATTATTCTGGACTCCATTTCTGAGATAGTTGCTAAAAAGGGATTTGATCATGTTACCTACAATACCAAGATAAGTATCGATAATAAATTGAGTAAGGTGGGTTCTATGACAATTTTTAAGTTACCGATAGTTTCACATGCTTACACCGAAGATATAATAAGTTTGGAAGAGCGCAAGTATCCTATTTTTTATCAAAATTATGAGAATAGCGATTATTACCTAAGCACTTATAATATAACGATTCCTAAGGGAAAAAAAATAGTTGAAGTTCCAGAGAATAAGAAGTTTACTTTTAAAAATCATTCTTATGAGATTAGGTATAGCTTAGTTAAAAATAACAAGCTCAAAGTTATAATAGAAGCGTATACGGATAGTTCGCTAATTTATCCAGAAGACTATAGTTCATTCAAATCACATGTTAAGAAAATTCTTGAAGTGAAGAATATATTGATTGGATACAAGTAGGTCGTCAAACGGAAGAAATGAAATTAAAACCACCGTAACTCCCCAAAAGATGTTGCGGTGGTTTTGTTTTTATACCTATCTTCGAAGGAGTATATGAGATCACTCTTTTTTATTGTATTTCTATGGGTTGGCACTGGTTTGGTAGCACAGCAAAAAATTGTTCGTACGATTCAAAGTGATGCTACAGATATTTATATCTCTATAGAAGGTATAGACAATCTTACCATTGAAGAGTCGGCAACCAACAGTATTGAAATGACCTTGTTGGATATGAACGAATTGGGTGTGCTAGAAGATTTTTCTTGCGAAGACAAGACCTGTTCACTTCAGGTGAAAGCCATTGTAAAACAGCGTGCTATTAATGACAAGATCCATCAATTTCCACTCGCTCCACCTACGAATGTTACTGCCATTCTAAAGGTTCCAAAACACAAGAAACTAACAGTCGAAGGAATTATGGTAGATATCCAAAGTAAGGGCTATGAAGGCCTGTTAAAAGTACGTATTGATAAAGGTAATATTAGACTACCAAATATTAAGGGGACTGCAGATATAGAAGTGTTTTCAGGGAACATATTTGCAACTATTTCCAAAGAGATAATGACAGATATAGAAACGCGGAAAGGGCGTGTTTCCATGGATAAAAAACAAGTTACATCAACCTTTAAAAAGAATCTTGGACAACAGAAAGGATTAATCGTTCGTTCTATTAACGCTAATGTTGTGTTAACATCTAAAAAAACAACATAATATTACTATTTTTGCTTTCTAAATTTTACAACCAGATGTCTAAGAAGAACATTGCTATTGGTACCATTGTACTTGCGATATTGATAGATCAGATCTCAAAGATCTATGTAAAGACGCACTTTAGATTGCACGAATCTTACGAGATATTTGATTGGTTTCAGATACAGTTTGTAGAGAATAATGGAATGGCGATGGGTATAGAATTTGGAGGCAGCTTCGGAAAGCTGATGCTTACCTTATTTAGAATTCTGGTAGTTCCGGCGATTATCTATTGGTTAATTACAACTCTAAAAAAGAATATGCCTACGGTAGTTGTAGTGGCAATTGCTTTGATCTTTTCTGGAGCCATTGGTAATATTATAGACTCGGTGTTTTATGGAGTTATATTTGATACACCAAATCAAGGAGTAGCTACATTATTTGCAGAACAACCTTACGGATCTCTTTTTCATGGGAAGGTGGTAGATATGTTCTATTTCCCCATTATTCAAAATGCCCAATGGCCAAGTTGGATCCCTATTATTGGAGGTGATACGTTCTCCTTTTTCCCATATATCTTCAACATGGCAGATGCCTATATCACTGCAGGTGTGATCTTATTGTTCATTTTTAGTAAAAAGGCTTTCCCGAAAGAAGAAAAAGCATAGGTTATATGATTGCGAATGATAATTAAGCAATCTTTAGATTCAGGTTGTTGACTTTTAGATTACTTCGAAACATCCGTTTCTCGTAATGACAAGTTTCATAGATGATTGTATCAAATAAATGTATGAGCTTTCTCCAATGAATGGGTTTTAGGACTTGCAGGCGAGGATCACACTTTTGAAGAAGACGTTTAGAAAGAAATGCTGTTCGAGACTGAAAGTCGAGTTCATTTCTTTTAGTTCTCAAGAAATGAAGGGATCGCCGAAAGTTTGAACCTTGATTTTTGATTCTTTTCATCTAAGGAAAAGAATAATATGCAAAATCTAGAGTTTCTCGTCATATCAAGCATTAATGAATTCAAAATATTTTGAATGAAGTTAGCTTACGAAGTAAGGAGAGATGTCTTAAAATTGACCAGTAAGTTATTCTTATTTTGAATTCAAATTCTATGCAAATAGTTTTAACTTAGCAGTATGTCTGAGGAACTTACGTTGCAAATAAAAACCTTACCAGATTCACCCGGTGTTTATCAGTATTTTGATAAGAACGATGTGATCATCTATGTTGGAAAGGCAAAGAACCTCAAAAAACGGGTTGCCTCCTACTTCACCAAGAATCACGAAAACGCCAAGACTCGGATTTTAGTTCGAAAGATTGCCTATATAAAGCACATTGTGGTCAATACGGAAACGGATGCTTTATTGTTAGAAAACAATCTAATCAAGAAATATCAGCCTCGGTATAATATCCTATTAAAAGATGACAAATCGTATCCCTGGATCTGTATCAAAAAAGAACGTTTTCCTAGGGTATTTATGACTCGAAGAGTCATCAAAGACGGGTCAGAATATTTTGGCCCCTACACGAGTGTGAAAACGGTAAAAGTCTTACTCGATTTGATCAAGGAACTATATCCACTTCGAACCTGTAACTATGACCTCAGCGCAGCTAAAATAGAAGCGGGTAAATATAAGGTGTGTTTAGAGTACCATTTGGGAAATTGTAAAGGGCCATGCGAAGGTTTTCAAACAGAAGAAGGATACGACCAGACCATTAAAGCTATTAGAAATATTATTAAAGGAAACTTTAAAGAAAGTTTGGATAAGTTCCATGAGATGATGACAGGTTTTGCAGCGAATATGGAATTTGAAGAAGCGCAAAAGATCAAAGAAAAAGTAGACCTATTATCTAATTATCAAGCCAAATCGACGATCATCAATCCGAGTATTAATAATGTGGATGTATTCTCCATTATTTCGGATGAAAGTTATGGCTATGCAAACTTCTTTAAGATTGCCAACGGAGCCATTATTCAATCGCATACCACAGAGATCAAGAAGAAATTAGAAGAAACAGATAAAGAGTTGTTAGAATTGTTCATTATAGAGATCAGGCAACGTTTTAACTCAGTGTCTAAAGAAATCTATGTGCCATTTAAAGTAGATGTTGGAGATACGGTTAAAGTTACCGTGCCCAAATTGGGAGATAAGAAACGTATCGTGGAGCTCTCGGAGCGTAACGCAAAATATTATCGTCAAGAGCAATTTAAACAGATCAAGATCGTAGATCCGGATAGACATGTAAAACGCATTATGGCACAAATGCAAAAGGACCTTCGTCTAAAATCGGAACCTCGACACATAGAATGTTTTGATAACTCTAATATTCAGGGAACACATCCTGTGGCGGCTTGTGTGGTTTTTAAAGATGGAAAACCCAGCAAAAAGGAGTATCGACATTACAACATTAAAACCGTAGAAGGTCCCGATGACTTTGCTTCTATGGAAGAAGTGGTTTTTAGACGTTATAAGCGATTATTAACCGAAGATCAGCCATTGCCACAATTAATTGTTATTGATGGAGGAAAAGGGCAATTATCATCTGCATTGAAGAGTTTAGATGTTTTAGGTCTGCGTGGAAAAATTGCGATTATCGGAATTGCCAAACGTTTGGAAGAGATCTACTATCCAGGAGATGCTATTCCGATGTATCTAGATAAGAAATCGGAAACCTTAAAGATCATTCAGTTTTTACGAAATGAGGCGCATCGCTTTGGAATTACTTTTCACAGAAATAAAAGAAGTAAGAGCGCCATTCAATCCGAACTAGAGCAAGTTCCGGATATCGGAAAGCAAACCATCATCACTTTGTTAAAGAAGTTCAAGTCGGCAAAGCGTGTTAAAAGTGCTACCTTTGAAGAGTTAAAAGAAGAAATCGGAAATTCTAGAGCTCGAAAGATCTTTGATTATTTCCATACCAAGTGACATGAAAAAAATTGTATTCCTATTATCACTAATGCTATGTGCCACGGGATTTGCGCAGCAAAAAGCCCCTAAGGTTGGATTGGTACTTAGTGGTGGAGGTGCTAAAGGATTTGCCCATATTGGTGTTTTAAAGGAAATTGAAAAAGCAGGAATTAAGATCGATTATATTGGAGGTACCAGTATGGGTGCCATAGTCGGAGGACTCTATGCAGCAGGGTACTCCGCTTTTCAGATTGAAAAAATGGTAGAGGAGATCGATTTTTTAAGTCTTTTGCAAGACAAACTTCCTAGAAATGCATTACCCTTTTTTGAAAAAGAGTTTGGCGAAAAATATGCGATTACCTTGCCGGTAAAAAATAATAAGATCGGATTGCCGAGAGGAGTTTCTAAAGGACAAAACGTTCTCAAATTATTAACGTATTTGCTCTCTCCTGTAGATTCTATCAAAGAATTTGACAAACTACCCATTCCTTTCTTCTGCATTGGTACGGATGTTGAAACGGGAGAACAGGTCATTTTTGAAAAAGGATCTTTGCCTCTGGCTTTGAGAGCCAGTGGTTCTTTTCCAACGTTCTTAAACCCTGTGGAGGTAGATGCTAAACTCATCATTGATGGAGGGGTGGTCAATAATTTTCCTGCAGAACACATGAAGTCTAAAGATGTAGATTTTATCATTGGAGTAGATGTACAAGGGAAGTTGATTAAAAAGGAGAAATTGACCTCGTTGGTCTCTATATTAAATCAGATCATAAGTTTTCAGACTTACGGAAAAAGCGATGGTCAAAAAAAACACGTAGATGTATATATAAAACCTGAGATCTATGAATTTAATGCTGCAGATTTTGGTAAAAAAGAGGAGATACTGCGAGCTGGAGACACCGTTGCAAAAAAGTTCAAGGAGATCTTCAAAAAGATAGCTTCCCTTCAAGAAGTTGAAGCAGCTAAAAGAGAAGAGATCAAGATTGACACAAAAAAATATGCACTGGAAACGATTAACGTCGTTGGAGCAAAGCAATATACAAGAGCGTATGTGCTGGGAAAACTAAATCTGCAGGTTGGAGATAGTGTTTCGCATCAGGAACTAGATAAAAAGATTGATTTCTTAACGGCTACGAATAATTATGATAAAATAGAATATCATCTAAATAAAAAAGATAAAGAATTATACATTCATCTGATCGAGCAGCGAGATAAAGCAAACATTCGCCTGGGTGCGCATTATGATCAATTATACGAAACAGGAATATTACTAGATTACACAAATAAAAGTTTATTAATTCGAAATGACCAGTTATCTGTAGATCTTGTACTTGGAGATAGAATTCGCTACAATTTAGACTACTTTGTTGATAATGGATTCTACATTAGTTATGGGTTTAGATCTCGATACAATCAATTTAACACGAACACTAAGTTCAGCTTACAAGGAAACCAGAGTATAAATAAGATCAATTTGAAGTACAGAGATTTTACAAATTCTGCTTTTCTTCAGACTACTTTTGGAAGAAAATTTGCCATGGGTGGTGGTGTAGAATTAAAAAAGGTAAAGATCGAAACGGAAACGGTAATTTCCGGGAATAGTAATAGTACTATTTTCGATGATAGTAACTATTTCAATTTACTAGGTTACCTGAAACTGGATACCTACGACAATAATGCTTTTCCCACAAAAGGATTCTATGCCGATCTAGGCTTTAAATGGTATGCCTGGTCATCCGATTTTGATAATGATTTTAAGCAATTTTCGCAAGCAAGAGGAACACTAGGTTTTGCCACTACTTTTTTAAAGAATATTACTTTTCAGTATACCAATGAAGCGGGCTTCTCCTTTAGTAGCCCAACGAACGATGTATTCGACTTCTACTTAGGAGGGTATAATCAGAATTATATCAACACCTTCATCCCGATGTACGGATATGAGTTCGGAGCTCTTTCGGGCGATACCTTTTTAAGGTCTCAATTTGAATTGAGATATCAGTTTTTGAAAAATAACTACATAAGTGTTATTTCTAATTACGCTAGAGTGTCTAACAATGTGTTTGCGGATGGAGATCTTTTTAGAGATGTTAAGTCCGGATATGCAGTTGGTTACGGTTTAAAGACCTTTCTCGGTCCTATAGAAATTAAATACAGTTGGTCTCCCGATACCAAGAACCATTTTTGGTTGTTCAATTTAGGATTCTGGTTCTAATGTTAATTTAACGTTACGTAATAGTTTTTTTAATGTAAAAAAAATCTTATATTTGTAAGAGAAACGTTAATTAAAACCCTTTTGGACCATGAAAAAGCTATTAATATTAGTGTGCATATTTGCAGTTTCGATGATGCAGGCACAAGACAAGAAGCAACCGATGTATGAGATCTCTGGAGATTTGGTAAAAGCTACATATTATTATGAAGATGGATCTATTGAAAAGCAAGGATATTTTAAGGATAAGAAATTGACTGGAGAATGGACGCATTTCGATAAAAAAGGGAATAAAATAGCCATAGGTCATTACAAGGATGGGAAGAAAGTAGGTAAATGGTTTATGTGGAACAAGGATCTGTTAACGGAGATCAATTATAAAGATAATGTTATCGCTAGTGTGAATACCTGGAAGCAGGATACGCGAATAGCAACAAGTAATTAGTATAAATTTCATATAAAATTAAAAACCCGCATCTTTTAAAGATGCGGGTTTTTTGATATACATATTGCCTTACTTACGTTGTATTTTAAATTTATAATGTAAGTATGTGTAAGCGTCTCTAGGTATAATGGTAATCCACTTTTTGTACTTTAGGTACCATCCAAATCTAATAGAGGAAACCCCTTTAGTTAAATGTGAAGCAATAAAAGGATGCACATTCAAAGTGATCTTTTTATTCTTAGGATTAGAAATGATCTTTTCTATCTCCGCTTCAATCTTATCAATTAAAACAATAGGTGCTTCAACTTCTCCATTTATATTTGGATTTGGTTCAGTTGTCTTTATACTCAACTCAGGTCTAACTCGTTGACGTGTAATTTGTACTAAACCGAATTTACTCGGAGGCAATATCTTGTGTTTTGTACGATCGAAAGACATTTGCTCTTTTAAATGCTGATATAACTTATTTCTATTTTCAGCTTTGTGCATGTCTATAAAATCGACAACAATAATTCCTCCCATATCACGTAATTGTAATTGTCTTGCAATTTCTGTAGCAGCAATTAAATTAACCTCTAAAGCAGTTTCTTCTTGAGAACCGGCTTTATTAGAACGGTTTCCGCTGTTTACATCAATAACGTGCAATGCTTCTGTATGTTCGATAACTAAATATGCACCTTTACTCATAGAAACGGTCTTTCCAAAAGACGTTTTTATTTGGCGCTCAATTCCATACTTTTCAAAAATTGGAACTTGAGATCTGTGAAGTTTTACGATCTTTTCCTTTTCAGGATAGATCTCCCTTAAATAGTCTTTAATCTCTAATTTAAGAACTTCATCGTTAGTTACGATACTTGTAAAAGAATCATTCATAACATCTCTTAAAATTGAAGATGCTCTGTTTAATTCGCTCAATATTTTGGTTGGTGTATTTGTGTTTGGAATACGTTTACACATTGTCTTCCAACGATCTAATGAGTTCTGCAAATCTTTATCAAGTTCTGCCACCTTTTTACCTTCGGCTACAGTTCTTAAAATAACACCAAATCCTTTTGGTCTTATACTCTTTGCTAATCTTTTCAAACGTTCTTTTTCATTGGCATCTTCTATTTTCTGAGATACCGATATTCTATTAGAAAAAGGAACTAAAACTAAAAATCTACCGGCGATAGAAAGCTCTGAGCTTATTCTTGGCCCTTTTGTAGATATTGGTTCTTTTACAATCTGTACTAATAAGTTTTGACCTGATTTTAGTACATCATTAATACCACCGTCTTTATTAATGTCTTTTTCAAAACGGAAGTTTTTTAAAGTGAATTCTTTATACTTACCTGTGCTTACTTTCTTAAGGAATTTGTTTAGAGATTGTACCTGTGCGCCCAGATCATGATAATGTAAGAACCCATCTTTTGGGTACCCTACATTTACAAAGGCCGCATTTAATCCGGTTAACACTTTTCCTATTTTGGCTAAAAAAATATCGCCAACAGAAAATTTGTTATCCGTGGTTTCCCTGTTTAATTCAATAAGTTTTCCATCTTTTAGTAAGGCAAAATCAATATCAGATGAATTTGATCGAATTATTAATTCTGTTTTCATACTGAAATGGTTTTTATACTACACAATACTGTGTAGATGGTTTAAAATTGTCAGGTATTATAATACCGTGCGAGGTTTACGAAACCTCAATGTCAATGAACTTGTAAGCTAAATAAAAGCTAAAAGAAAAAGTAAGTTTCCTTACTTTTTCTTATGTCTGTTTGCTCTAGCTCTTTTCTTGCGTTTGTGTGTAGAGATCTTTGCTCTCTTTCTTTTTTTACCACTTGGCATAATTGTCAGTTTGTTTTAAAATCGTTACGATTTTGATTATTGTTTGTTACTTTACAACTACTTTACTTTTTACTCCTTCAGTAAAAGTTTTCGCAGGTTTAAAAGCTGGTATGTTGTGTGCAGGAATCTTAATAGTTGTATTCTTAGAAATATTTCTTCCTGTTTTTTCTGCTCTAGTCTTGATAATAAAGCTACCAAAGCCTCTTAAATAAACATTATCACCATTTTCTAATGCACCCTTTACCTCAGTCATAAATGCTTCTACGGTTGCTAATACATCTGCTTTTTCAATACCCGATTTGTCAGAGATTTTTGATACAATATCTGCTTTCGTCATGTTTCTTGTTTTTAGTTATTTATTTTCAAAAATGCGGAGGCAAATATATGATAATTAATCTATTCGAGAAAGTATAAGCAATAAAATTATCTTAATATTATGACGTAATATTGCAATTCTTAAAATTAATAATGATTTTTTCTAAAACATTAATACAGTGGTATTTACAAAATGATAGAGACTTGCCCTGGCGGAAAACTAAAAACCCTTACTTTATTTGGTTGTCCGAAATTATATTGCAACAAACAAGAGTTGCTCAGGGAATGCCTTACTATTTAACTTTTGTAAGAGAATTCCCTACTATTTTTGATCTGGCAGAAGCATCTGAAACAGAGGTTTTAAAGCTATGGCAAGGACTTGGATATTACTCAAGAGCGCGAAACTTACATTTTGCCGCAAAACAGGTGGTAAACGAATTTGGAGGAACCTTTCCAGATAGCTATGACACGATCCTTCAATTAAAAGGAGTAGGCGATTATACTGCATCGGCAATTTCCTCTATTTGTTTTCATGAACCACATGCCGTAGTAGATGGAAATGTATATCGAGTTTTGGCCAGATACTTCAATATAAATACCCCGATTAATTCAACAAAAGGAATTAAAGAGTTTAAAGCCTTGGCGCAGGAACTGATAGATATAAACCAACCCGGAACATTCAATCAGGCGATCATGGAATTCGGTGCGTTGCATTGCAGACCACAGAACCCCTTTTGCAATGATTGTCCTTTGTCCAATAGCTGCTTGGCATTAAAACATAACACCATCAAAGAACGCCCTGTTAAGGAAAAGAAGTTGAAAATTAAAAAGCGCTACTTTAATTATCTAGTGTTAATTGATGGAAATGGAAATACGATATTGAGAAAACGAAAAGGAAAAGGAATATGGCAGGGATTATTTGAGTTTCCTTTAATAGAAAGCGGCGGACTTATAGATGCTCAAACCCTCAAAAAAGAAGATGGGTACCAACTACTGTTCTCCAAACGATCAGATCTTACATTGTATAATGAAAAGGAGATTGTACATAAATTGTCACATCAACATCTATATACACGATTTTGGATCGTGGAAGACAAAGGAGTTTTAAAAAATACCATTCCCTGGAGCGAAATTGAGCAATATCCGGTACCTATTTTGATCTCCAATTTTATCCAATCTTTTTCCTCAAGAAGGGATTGATTTTTTTAGTACATTTGAGTAGGTAAATTTATGAAGCTATGGCTGGAACAATCAACAAAGTAATATTAATTGGACATCTGGGAGATGAGGTAAAGATGCACTATTTTGATGGAGGAAATTCTATTGGGAGATTTCCTATCGCGACGAATGAAAGCTATACAAATAGACAAACCGGAGAGAAAGTTACGACTACAGAATGGCACAATATCGTAGTTCGAAATAAATTGGCAGAAATTTGTGAAAAGTACCTGAGCAAAGGAGATAAGATCTATTGCGAAGGCCGACTAAAAACCAGACAGTGGGAACAAGATGGGCAAAAAAGATATACCACGGAGATCCATGTGGTAGATATGACCTTCTTATCCACTAAAAAAGAGCAACTAGATGCGAGCAGTCCGCAACCACCGGTGGATACTACTCCTAAAAGTGTTACATCGGAAGACGATGATCTCCCATTTTAGTTTAATTAATTTGTAAAGTTTGGATCCGGAACCCTTTAGTATATTCCTTTTTACTTCAAGTATTGACAGCTTACTAATTATCAACACCATAGTACTTGTTGTACTATTGATCTGTTCTGCATTGATCTCTGGCACAGAAGTAGCTTTCTTTTCACTTTCTCAAACCGACTTAGATACGCTTTCAGAAAACTCTAAAGAAGAAAGTACTGTAGTAAGATTATTAGAGCAACCAAAAAAATTGCTGGCAACGATCTTGATTACGAACAACTTTATCAATATTCTAATTGTGTTGTTATTTGCTACGATTGGAGAAACCGTATTTAAGAACCTGGATTATAACCTCGATCTGTATGTCGTAGAAGTGCATGTTCGATTTTTAATAGAAGTAGTCCTTATCACATTTCT
The DNA here is from genome assembly GCA_965218065.1 of Flavobacteriaceae bacterium. Lineage (GTDB taxonomy): Bacteria > Bacteroidota > Bacteroidia > Flavobacteriales > Flavobacteriaceae > Polaribacter. Next base: position 138,356 of record OZ244589.1, read on the forward strand.
TATATTATTGTTTGGTGAAGTATTGCCGAAAGTGTACGCATCGAGAAAAGCCTTGTCCTTTTCTAACTTAATGTGCAGACCTATTAGCTTTTTAAACACCATATTAACTCCGTTTAGTTATCCGTTGATACATTTCACACAAATCATAGAAAAGCGATTAGGAAATAAGAATTCTAATTTCTCCGTAGAAACACTTTCTCAAGCTTTGGAACTAACTTCTGACGAATCTACTACAAAAGACGAACAAAAGATCCTGGAAGGAATTGTCAATTTTGGAAGTACAGAAACGGTGCAGATCATGAAACCGAGGATAGATATTTTTGCACTGTCTGATGATGAATCTTACGAAGAGGTAATGAAGAAGATCTTGAAGAATGGATACTCAAGAAATCCGGTATATCAAGATACCATAGACAATATTATTGGTGTATTGTATGCAAAAGATCTCCTGGCACATTTAAACAAGAGACAGTTCAAATGGCAAAAATTGCTACGCGAACCATTTTTTGTTCCGGAAAACAAAAAACTAGATGACTTATTGAGTGAGTTTCAGGAAAAGAAGAATCATTTGGCCATTGTGGTAGATGAATATGGAGGTACCAGCGGTATAGTAACGTTAGAAGATGTAATAGAGGAGATCGTAGGAGACATTAATGATGAATTCGACACGGATGACTTATCCTATTCTAAAATTGATGAACACACCTATGTGTTCGATGGTAAGATCAACATAAAGGATTTCTGCAAGATCTTTGACGAAGACGAGGAGGTCTTTGAAGAAGAAAAAGGAGAATCCGAAACACTCGCAGGATTTATTTTGGAGATATCCAGAAAGTTTCCGCGTAAAGGCGAGAAAATAAACTTCAAGGATTATACGTTTACCATTGAAGCTTTGGATAGAAAGCGAATTATTCAAATTAAAGCTCAAAGAACACATGCGTAGAATTCTAGTTGTAATGATATCGTTGATGGCGTTTTGGTCCTGTAAAGATGATGTGCTACCTAAACCTAAGGGATACTTAAGCTTATCGTATGCCCCGGCAAATTATGAGGAGTTAACAGTTAAAAGACCCTACAGTTTCTTAGTTTCTGACAAGGCTGAACTAAAAAAGGAAAAGAACAACTGGCTCAAGATAAAATATCCCAAACTAAAAGCATCCATCGATATTACATACAGACCGGTAGATGGTAATTTGAAGGAGCTGCTCATGGAATCTGAAAAATTAGTGTACAAGCACGCAGTAAAAGCAGAACAGATCGTGCCCAAAGATTATGTAAACGAAGAGCATCGAGTATTTGGAAGTTTGCACGAAATTACTGGTAATGCAGCTTCACAAATACAATTTCATATTACAGATAGCACTAGAAACTTCATTAAAGGGTCTTTGTATTTTTACACAAAACCAAACTACGATTCTGTGCTACCGGCAGTAGCCTATATTAAAAAGGATATCATGAAACTGATGGAAACCCTGGAATGGGCGAATTAAGTGGTGGCGATCTTTCTACTCTGTAACCACAAATAGAATTGCACCCCGAACAACAACGCACCGGACAATAAATGAACAGCTTGTGTACCCATTGGAAAGTCTGCATAGTACATAAGAATTCCGGTAATGGTTTCTAAAAATAATAATACAATAACCCAGTTAACCAATTTGTATCCCAATTTCTTGACCTGATTTAAGTACAATAAAGCAAAGTTGACAAGTACAATGGCAATGGTAAAAGATCGATGGAAATAGAACTTAAAATTTGGAGCCATTAAACTATATTCCTTGTTTTCGAATCCAAAGAGTTTCACTTGCTCATCAATAAATTGTCTTACCTGTGTTCCTAATGCTATTTGAACTAAAGAAAAGACCACAGATACGATCAATAGTTTATTAAATAATGCATGATAGGCGTATGTATTCTCTTTTTCTGAAATGATAAAAAGCACTTTTAAAATGAGCCCTACAATGATCAATCCAACGACCATATGAACAGTGATCACTGCCGGGGTAAGGTTGGTGTCAACTACTGTTTTTCCCAGCCAGGCTTCAAACAACATCAAAAAGAATGCGATAAAGGAAAGAATGGGAATCCATTTATTCTCTTTCCGGAATTTAAGCGATCCAACAATCAAAAATAAAAATACAAACCCGGCAACAACGCTCACAAGCCGATTCACATATTCCGTCCAGGTATGAAACTTGTTGAACTTGGCATAATCGTGTTTTGTATACACAGACCAATTGTTTGGGTTAAACTCCACTCCCGTAGTAAGATCGTTTTCTGCTACATACAGCGCCTCATCCTTTATGATGATCATCCCTTCTTTATATTCTTGATTAGGAGCCCAGGTAATTTGCTCTTCCGATGTAGGAGGTATATAATATCCAAAACATTTAGGCCAATCAGGACACCCCATTCCGGACCCTGTCATTCTTACAACAGATCCTGCAATAAATATTAAGTAAAGACTGATTAATGTGGCTTTAACAATAAAAGGAAAGCGCTTTTTCATTAAAAATAAAGTTTATACAAAGATACGACCTAAAACGCAAAAAGGCTCCTTGTACAAGGAGCCTTTTTATATAAGTTAAAGAGAAACTATTTCTCTACGGTTATTTCAGTTGCTTTGTATAGTTCACCATCGGCAATTCCATCAATGAATCCGATGATCTCTTTTTTCGAAATAGCATTTGCGTCAAAATCAACAGTAGCAATACTATCTTTAAAAACTACTTTTGCCATTTTTACACCTTCTTTTTTAGAAAGTTTGGATTGGATCAATTTAGCGCATCCAATTTCACAGGTCATTCCAGAAATGTTCAAAGAAACCGACTGCGGATTTTGAGCGAGTACTTTTTCAGGAGCTTTAACTTCTTTCTTTGCTTCTTGTTTACACGCGCTTAGTGAGAAAACACCTAGAGCTACCACTAAAAGGATCTTATAAAATTTCATGATTGCTTTTTGTTATACATTTATTGTGCAAATTTATATATAAATGACTATTTATCCATGGAATTGTTCGAGTTTTGTATAGACCTTAAAATTGTCGCATGAACAACCAACAAAAGAAGTGGTTTTACTTAATAGTCCTCTCCATTATTTGGGGAAGTTCCTTTATCTTAATGAAGAAAGCACTGATTGGGCTAACACCAATTCAAGTAGGTGCTTTGCGTATGTTGATCACCGCAGCGTTTTTATTATTGATAGGTTATAAGAGTATTAAGCAAATACAAAAAAGGCATTGGATCTATATTTTTTATACGGCCATTTTGGGAACTTTTTTTCCGGCATTCCTATTCGCATATGCCATCACTAAAATAGATAGCTCCATTCCTGCAATACTAAACTCTTTAACTCCTTTTAATACCTTTATAGTAGGCGCCTTGGTATTTGGATTTGCCTTTAAGCGAAAGCAACTGATCGGGATTCTTATCGGACTCGCAGGAACATTGATTTTAGTACTTAAAGGAGCGCATGTCAATCCGGATCAGAATTATTGGTATGCTGTATTAGTTATTATATCTTCTGTTGGATACGCGTTTAATGTAAATATTGTAAAAAAGTACTTGCATGATATTAGTGCACTGGCCATTACAACGGGAAACTTTTTATTGCTCATCGTTCCAGTACTACTGGTACTTTATTTCACCGAATTTTTCTCAACTTTTGAGATCAATACGGAGACAACTTCAGCAATAGGTTATATTACGGTATTAGCTGTTGTAGGAACGGGTATTGCCAAAGTGATGTTCAACCGATTAGTGCAGATCTCGACGCCAGTCTTCTCATCCTCGGTAACCTACTTAATTCCTTTGGTGGCGGTTATGTGGGGAATGATCGATGAAGAAAGTTTGCACATTATTCAGTTATTAGGCGGAGCTATTATTTTATTCGGAGTCTATCTAGTAAATAAAGCAAAGTAGGGTGTATTAACCTGAAAAACCTCGTCAATCTGAACTTGTTTCAGATTCTCGTTGAAACCAAGATAAACTTACTTATTACACCCGTACACGAATATATCCTCTGCGTGTCTTTCTATAGTATTTTCCTCCCCAGGTATAGTAGCGTTGCTTTTTAATAACAACGATTCTGTGATTTCTTGGAGCTTTCTTAATAACGACAACATTTGGTTGGTTTCTTTCGACTACTTTTACGGCGCAAGACTGAAATCCTAAGGCAGAAATTAGAAATGCTGTGACAACGATTTTTTTCATAATGCGTGTTTTAAGTTTATATGTAAGACCCGACAAATTGAGGAAGGTTTATTTCTAGATATAAAAAAACCGCTCGTTAGAGCGGTTTTAATTGTTGTTTTAAACGTGGTTTTATTCAAAGTCTTTGTCAGTTACCCCTTCATTCATCTTCACTTCTTTAACCACAAAATTTAACGTCCCTCTACCAATTGAACGATCTATTTTATGAGGAATAAGAATGCCGTTTACCGCTTTATAATCTGAAAAATCAGTAGGTATTTTCACATCCTTTCCATCAGGACCTTTTACTACGTTAACAGATTTTACGCGCAGTCCGGATTTTACGTCATAATATACTTCTCTTCCGTCTTTTAAAATGATCACATAAGCGTTCTTCCCATCTAATGGCTCAATTCTATCTAGTTTACCATTTTTATTCGCAGCATCTCCAAAAGGACTTGTTTTAGTTTTTGCTTCTTCAACTTCTTTTTCTGTCATATCCGTCTTTCTTCCCTGTGCTTCGTTATATCCTTTTTCACCGTCAAAAACTTGTTTTTGAAGTGTTTGTCCAAATCCTGTTAATAATAAAGACGACTTGTTTGGAGCGGCATTTTTCGTAACCAAGGTTAATGGAGCTCCATTAAAAGTAGCTTCAGAAGTGATCATTAAAGTTTTAACAGCGGCTACTTTGTCTTTACCACCAATAGCTTTAAAATAATTGTCCACTACACTTGCAGCAGTTACTCCGGCAGGAATAGGCAAGGTCATTTCAGGCTTTTCAGAAGGATTTCCAAACTTATCAAAATACTTAATGGTATAATCAGGATTCTTTTCTAAGTTCTTTAAGACATCAATTGCTTTTCCGGTGATCACGATACGTGCTTTATCTCCTTTAAAATATTTGATAGCTGCATTTTGCACATCTTCTAAAGTAACGGCATTGATGTTTTTTAGATAATTTTCGTAGTAATCTTTAGGTAATCCTAGTGTTCTTATGTTCAATGCATAGTTTGCAATGGTAGACGGTCTTTCGATCGCTCTTACAAAATTACCTAGGTACTTTGATTTCGCAATATCTAACTCTGCCTGTGTCACTTTCCCATAACGGATCTTATTGATCTCTTTCATAAATTCAACAACAGAACTATCTGTTACCATATTTCTTACAGAAGCAGATGCTTTAAACCTCGATGCATATCTATCAGAGCTAATCCCTGAATATGCTCCATATGTATACCCTTTATCTTCACGTAAGTTTTTATATAATCTTCCTGTTCCACCACCTCCTAGGATTTGGTTTGCTAATAGTGCTGCATAATAATCTTTATCACCCATTTGCAGGTTTACAGAATTAATAACTGCAACTTCAGATTGAACTGCATTCGGCATATTGATAAAGTTGATCTCAGTTGTTGCGACATTTTCAACTTTAGGAAGATTTGATGCTGGAAGTGCTCCTTTTTCCCATTTGCTAAAAAGCGATTTTACCTGCTTTTTTACTTTTTTAAAGTTGACATCACCAATAATAACTAAATACGCATTATTTGGTTTGAAGGACTTGCTATAAAGGTCCTTAACATCTTGTAGTGTTACATTCTGTAAAGTTTGCTCAGTAGTAAATTCGCCATAAGGGTGATCTTTTCCGTACGTTAATAATCTATCTACTCTTCCGGCAATAGCAGTAACGCTATTCTCGTTAGATTTGATCCCTTCAATACTTTGTTTCTTTTGCTTATCAAACTCATCCTGAGAAAATACAGGGTTAAATGCAGCTTCTGCCATCAACTCTAATACTCGGTTAGAATATTTTGTCAATGAACTTGCAAAAGCACCAGAAGCGCTAAAAGAAATGTTTGCCCCTAAGTAATCTACTTCCTTGTCAAAATCTTCTTTTGAGATGTTCTTACTACCAGTTCCTAGCATTCCGCTTAATAAACCTTCAACACCTTTTTTATCTCCGTGAAACATAGGAGGGTTGTCAATAGTCAAGGTTACGGAAACTCTTGGCAGTTTATGATTTTCTACAACCAATACCTGCAAACCGTTTTTAAGAGTAAAGCTCTTCGGTGTCCCTAAATTAATCTGTGGTGCAGGACCAGAAGCAGGCATTTTTGATCTGTCTACCTGTGCATAAGCACTTAACGATAGAAAGAATATAGCTATTAATGATACTATTTTAGTTTTCATTTGATCTTTTAATTTTTAAGTGATTATTTCTTTTGAGATTCAGGTAGATATTCGATAACAACTCTTCTGTTCTTATCTAAATATTTCTTAGCAACCGACATGATCTCTTCTTTAGTAATAGAATTGATAATATCTAATTCTTTGTTGATTCTGTTTGTATCTCCAACTAACATATAGTTTCTAGCCAAAGAGTTTGCAATTCCCTGAATACTTGCATTAGATGCTACATATTGGTTTTCGAACTGATTACGAACTTTTTGTAGATCTTCATCTGAGATCAACTCAGTTTGTAATTTAGCAATCTCTTCATCCATATCTTTAATAAGGTCATCTAAAGAAGTTTTTCCTAATGGAATCGCAGCAATGTTATATACGCTATAATCTTCTAAAGGACGTGAGAAAGAAAATGCCTGTAAAGCGGTTTTCTTTTCATCTACCATTTTCTTGTACAGTCTAGAGCTTTTTCCATTACTTAAAATGGTAGAAATTACATCTAAAACTTTAGCATCACGTTCACGCATAGACGGTGTTTTGTGTGCTAGAACAATAGCAGGTAATTGAATGTTCGCATCGTATTCTTTTACGCGCTTCTCTTGCGTTCTTTCTGGCTCAACGATCTTCACTCTTTTAGGTGCTTCTCTTTTAGGAATAGGACCAAAATAGCTTTGGATTAATTTCTTTGCATCTTTAGATTGAAAATCACCTGCAACAACTAATACAGCATTATTGGGCATATACCATTTTTTATAGAATGCCTGAAACTCCTCTAAAGTAGAACCATCCAGATCTTTAATATATCCTATCATGGGTCTACCATATTTGTGTTTGTCAAAAATGTGATTGTATACATCACCATAAATGATCTTTCCATAAGGAGCATTGTCCATTCGTTGTCTTTTCTCCTCTTTTACAACCTCATTTTGAGTTTTCACTGCTTTCTCATCAATGATTGGATGTAGCAATCTTTCAGATTCCATCCAAAGACCTAACTCAAGTTCGTTAGAAGGGAATGTTTCGTAATAGTAGGTTCTGTCCCAATTTGTATTAGCATTCCCGGTCCCTCCTCTAGAAGAAACGATCTCACTCCACTTACCTCTGGCAATATTCTTAGTTCCTGTAAACAGTAAGTGCTCATAAAAATGGGCCATTCCTGTTTTACCATCAACTTCATCTTTTGCACCTACATGGTACATGACAGCAACAGTAACTACCGGAGCTGAATTATCCTGATGCAAAATAACATGCATTCCATTATCTAAATCATACTCTTCAAACTCCACTTTTTGAGCGCTTGAAGAAAATGCTACTAAAAACACTGAAGCCAGCGCTATAATACTTTTTTTCATCGATTTGTTAATTTATTAAAGTTGTTCTGTATGACGCTTCGTTACTTAAAATGTTACAATTTTTTTAAAGGGTCAAGAATTCTGTCACCAAAAATAAGAAGTAAAAAGTAATTTATGTAAAATAGCTACCTTTATTCTTTTGATTTTATGCAAGTTATTTTAGAGGTTTTGACTTGTTGTACATGAAAAAATGTGTATATTTGCACCCGCATTTTCGATAAGAAGATGCTTAATAAACGTAAAAGCTAATATAAACATTAACGTATGTACGCAATTGTAGAGATAGCAGGGCAGCAGTTTAAAGTAGCAAAAGACCAAAAGGTTTACGTTCACCGTTTACAAGAAAAAGAAGGTGCAAAAGTAACTTTCGACAAAGTAATGCTTGTAGAAGATAAAGGGAATGTAACCATTGGCGCCCCAGCTATAGAAGGAGCCGCAGTAACGGCTAAGATTTTAGGTCACCTTAAAGGTGAAAAAGTAATCGTTTTCAAAAAGAAAAGAAGAAAAGGTTACAAAAAGAAAAACGGTCACCGTCAGTATTTAAGCGAAATTCAAATTGAAAGTATCGCTGCTTCAGGTGCTAAGAAAGCAACAGCTAAAAAGGCAGCTGCTCCTAAAAAGGAAAAAGCAGTAAAAGAAGCTCCAAAGGCTGAAGTAAAAGAAACAGCATCTAACGATTTAAGTTCAATGACTGTTGCAGAATTAAAAGCTTTAGCTAAAGAAAAAGGTATCAAAGGATACACTTCTTTAAAGAAAGCAGAATTAATTGATGCGTTAAGTAAATAAGAATAATAATTTTAAAACCAATAGATCATGGCACATAAAAAAGGTGTAGGTAGTTCGAAGAATGGTAGAGAATCAGAATCGAAACGACTTGGCGTTAAAATTTTTGGAGGACAAGCTGCAATCGCAGGAAACATTATTGTTCGTCAAAGAGGAACAACTCACTATCCTGGAGAAAATGTATATATGGGGAAAGACCATACATTACATGCTAAAGTAGATGGTGTTGTAAACTTCCAAAAGAAAAGAGATAATAGATCATATGTTTCTGTAGTTCCTTTCGAGGCATAAGAAATGTAGAGATGAAAAATAGAAACGCCCAAACATTGTTTGGGCGTTTTTTTATGCTTGTTTTTGTACATTTACCAGAATGAATTTCTTGTATACCATTTCGGCAAACATCACCTATTTCTTTTTAAGAATTATAGCACTGTTTAATCCGAAAATGAAACTCTTTATACAAGGAAGAAAAGAGTCCTTCTCTAAACTTTCTAAGCTCTCGGAAGAAGATAATATTATATGGTTTCACGCGGCATCTTTAGGTGAATTCGAACAAGGGCGCCCTGTAATCGAGACTGTTAAAGAGAAATACCCGGCATATAAGATATTAGTGACCTTTTTTTCTCCTTCAGGATATGAAGTCCAGAAAGATTATAAAGTAGCCGATATTATTTGTTATTTGCCTTTTGACACCAAAAGGAATGTACGGAGGTTTGTAAAAATGGTGAATCCAGCGTTGGCTGTTTTTATTAAATATGAGTTCTGGCCAAATCTGTTACATGAACTTAAGTCACAATCCATTCCAACAATACTCATTTCTGGGATATTTAGAAACGAACAATCCTTTTTTAAGAGTTATGGAGGGTGGTTTCGAAAATCACTAAAAGCGTTCGATCATTTTTTTGTTCAGGATGAAGCTTCCGAAAAATTGTTAGCCGACATACAATTTAAAAATGTGTCTATTAGTGGGGATACCCGATTTGATCGTGTGTACGACATCTTAAATCAGGATAATCAGTTGGATTTTATAGAAGCCTTTAAGAATGGTCAATATACCTTAGTGGCTGGAAGTACATGGAGTGAGGATGAAAAGCTGCTTGTCGAATATATCAATTTGAGCGCTGAAGAGAATGAAAAAATAATCATTGCACCTCATAATATGAACGAGAAAGCAATTCGAACTTTAAAAGAGTCACTGCAAAAGAAAACCGTATTATTTTCTGAAAAAGAAGGAAAAAACCTCGCCAATTATCAGGTATTAATCGTGGATACTGTAGGGTTATTAACTAAAATATATTCATACGCAGATACAGCCTATGTTGGCGGTGGATTGACATCAAATGGGGTGCACAACATTTTAGAACCTGCCACTTATGGTATTCCTGTAGTTATTGGTGACCATTATCATAAGTTTAAAGAAGCAATAGATCTAGTTGCTTTAAAAGGTTGTATTTCTATTGATGATCAATCAAGCTTTTCAACTATCTTTATACAATTAAAAACGGACCATTATTTTAGAGAGAAAACAGGGGCGATCAACAGAACATATGTTGAAGAAAGTATAGGTGCGACAGCTATGATCATGGACTATATAGACAAACAACTAAATACATAATTATGGAATTTATTTCACAACCCTGGCCTTGGTATGTTGCAGGACCTGCCATTGCCTTTATTCTATTTTTAATGTTCTATTTCGGGAGGAGCTTTGGAGTTTCTACCAACTTAGAAACATTTTGCACCATTGGAGGAGCAGGAAGGTTTTCTGATTACTTCAAAACCGACTGGAAAGCAAGAACATGGAGTTTGGTCTTTGTGGTAGGAATCATTATTGGAGGCTTTGTTTCAAGTCAATATTTAATGCCATCTCAAGCGATAGATCTGAATCCACAAACAGTTCAGGATCTTGCTGAACTTGGGTTTGCAAATGCAGGGAATACGTACTTACCTAATGAGATCTTTAGCACGGAAAGTTTATTCTCTATAAAAGGAATTGGAATCTTGTTGGTAGCGGGTTTGTGTATTGGTTTTGGAACCAGATACGCAGGTGGATGTACCTCCGGCCATGCAATTACCGGATTGAGCAGCCTGCAGTTGCCATCTTTAATTGCAACGATCGGTTTCTTTGCAGGAGGATTATTAATGACCTGGATATTATTCCCTTTAATTTTCTAGACTATGAAGAATTTGAAATTTTTAATTATCGGGATCGTTTTTGGAATCATATTGAGTAAATCTGAAGTGGTTTCATGGTATAGAATTTATGAAATGTTCAAGTTTCAGTCATTCCATATGTACGGAGTTATTGGGTCGGCTGTTGGGGTTGGTCTAATTCTTATGCAATTGTTTAAAAGAGGTGTCATCAAAGATTTTAAAGGAAATCCTATTCAGGTAAAACCCAAAAAGAAAGGATTTATTAGAACCTTTGTGGGCGGAAGTATTTTTGGATTAGGTTGGGCATTGGTCGGTGCTTGTCCCGGACCGATATTTGTATTGATCGGACATGGAGCCATTACTATTTTAATTGTGTTATTAGGTGCTATTTTAGGAGCATTTATTTATGGTTTATTGAGTAAGAAATTACCGAGTTAAATTGGAAAAACATTATCGATTTACGGATGAGGTCTATGAGCAAAAATTCAGAGACTGTAAATTCCCTCCACTCTATTTTTCGCATGAAGCACATTTGCGATTGGCATATATTCATTTAGAGAAATATGGACTGGAACAATCGATAGAAAATATGTGTACGCAGATATATGACTTTGCTATAAAGTATGGAGCAACCATGAAGTTTAACGCGACCGTAACATATGCTTCATTGCAAATTATGTATCATTATATGAACAAAGGAGAAAGTGAGAGTTTTCCTGACCTCATGAAAGAGTTTCCTCATTTATTGGAGGATTTTAAAGGGGAAATTCAAAAATATTACAGTTGGGATGTGTTTCGATCTTTGGAAGCCAAAGCCAAGATTCACGAACCCGATTTAAAACCGTTTGAAAATGCAGCAGCAGTTAATAGATAGTTTTGGAAGACAAATGGAGTACGTTCGTTTAGCGGTTACAGACCGTTGCAACTTGCGTTGTCAGTATTGTATGCCTGCGCATGGAATCGAAATTGCACCAAGAGAAAATCTACTTACGTATAAAGAAATGTATCGCATCATTCGAGTACTTACAGAATTGGGCGTTACCAAAGTTCGATTGACGGGGGGAGAGCCTTTTGTTCGAAAGGATTTTGTGAAATTTTTAGAAATGTTGTCGTATAACGATCTCTTAGAAACCATTAACATTACAACAAACGGAGCGATGATTGCCAGGCACATTGAAGTGCTGGAAAGCATGGAAAAAATAAAGAACATCAATTTAAGTATTGATAGTTTGCAGAAAGAGAAGTTTTATCAAATTACACGAAGAGATGTATTTCCGGAGGTGTATGAAACATTTGAATTATTGGAGCGAAGTAGTCTGAACTTAAAATTAAATGTCGTTGTTCAGGCAGGATTTAATGTTGATGAGATTCTTGATTTTGTAGCATTGACAAAGAACAAGAATATCGCTGTCCGTTTTATTGAAGAGATGCCATTTAATGGCGAAGGGCAAAGAGATATGAAAGAGAATTGGAACTATACCCGAATTTTAGATAAGATCAAGACACAGTATGAGGTAACCTCAATCGTTTCAGAAAAGTCATCTACATCTCGAAATTTTAGTATAGAAGGACATCAGGGAACCATAGGGATCATTCCCGCATTTACAAGAACCATCTGCGGGGATTGTAACCGTATTCGAATTACATCTACCGGAACATTTAAGAATTGTTTGTTCGATGATGGTGTTTTTAATATTCGTGATTTTTTGAGAGAAGGCGCAAGTAACGAAGACTTGAAAAACCTCTTTCTGTCCTTGGTAAAAGAAAAACCAGAAAATGGCTTCGTTGCAGAGGCTAATCGGAAAAAAGGAGATGTTTCGGAAAGCATGTCAACAATAGGGGGATAGATTTAATAATTACTAAAATGTCACCTCGAGCGCAGTCGAGAGGTCTTTTAAAAAAATGATTTCAGTAGAAGAAGCTCTACATACTATTTTAAATAACACTCAGAATTTCGGAGTGGAAAAGATTCCATTCCTGCAATCAACAGGAAGAGTGTTGAAGGAAGATGTTTTAGCCGATAGGGATTTCCCACCATTTAATAGGGTGGCAATGGACGGTATTGCCATCAATTATCGATATTTCGAATATGGTGTACGTGATTTTCTGATCGGAGAAACACAAGCTGCCGGAGCTCCGCAAAAAACAATGGATACTGCTTCTAATTGCATGGAAGTAATGACGGGAGCTGTGCTCCCGGAGAATACAGATACCGTGATCCGTTATGAAGATGTAACCATCAATAATGGAATGGCTACCATCAATGTAGACACGCTGACGCTTGGTCAAAATGTTCACAAACGAGGAAAGGACAAGAAAGAAGGAGATGTATTGATTCCTATGAACAGGATCATTACTGCTGCCGAAATAGGCGTAATCGCAACTGTAGGAAAAGATAAGGTGCAAGTGGCTAGAACTCCCCATATAATAATCGTTTCGACCGGTGACGAATTGGTGGAAGTAGATCAAATACCTGAAGCACATCAAATTCGAAGAAGCAACGCATTTACATTAGTAGCATTGTTAGAAAAACTGCAAATCAATGCAGAGACAGCTCATATTACAGACAACAAAGAGCAGTTGAAAGAAAAGATAGCGACCTATTTAGAGGAGTACGACGCGTTGCTTTTTAGTGGAGCTGTAAGCAAAGGAAAATTTGATTATCTACCTGAAGTCTTAGAAGAACTAGGCGTAGAAAAATTGTTTCATAGGGTTGCACAACGTCCAGGTAAACCTTTTTGGTTTGGACAACGAAATGGGAAGTCCGTATTCGCTTTTCCTGGTAATCCAATTTCGACCTATGTAAATTGTTTGGCGTATTTTTATCCATGGTTTGCAAAGGCGACCGGATATAGACTGGAAGAGGAAATAGTAATTCTGGGCGAAGATGTTATGTTTAAACCAGCATTGACCTATTTTTTACAGGCTCGAATTGAGATAAAGTATGGTCACTTGGTAGCTATTCCGGTAAGAGGAAATGGTTCTGGGGATCTGGCGAGTTTGGCAGAAGCAGATGGGTTTATTCAATTACCAAAAGAGCAGACCGAATTTAAAAAGGGAGAGACACATCCGTTTATAAGATACCGGAGCTAGTTGTCAGTTCGAGTGATTTTTGTGATAACAAAAATTGTATCGAGAACCACTTTATTGCTATGAAAATTTATTATGTATATATTTTAAAATGTTCAAATAATACCTATTATACTGGTATTACATCAAACTTAATGATTAGATTAGAAGAGCATCAAAAAGGGGTACATATTAATAGTTATACTTTTAAAAGGAGACCAGTAGAATTGGTTTTCTATGCCGAATTTACCAATGTGGAAATTGCAATTGAAAGCGAAAAACAGATAAAGAAATGGTCTCGAGCTAAAAAAGAAGCACTTATAAACAATCAATTTGAAAAACTTCCTAACTTAGCTAAAAAGAAATTTAAAAAATAGTTGTCAGTTTAAGTGATTTTTTGGAAAAGTGAGTAAAAATTGTATCGAGAATTTGTACAATTACAATGACATCTCGATACAAATTTCATTCCCTGTTGAAAATGAAATTCACTCGATGTGACATTAAAATTCTGAACTTTGTAAATGAGTTTTTCACACATAAATAAAAAGAACCAACCTAAAATGGTGGATGTTTCTGGCAAGCAGGTTAGTAAACGAACAGCAATTGCTAAAGCAACCATGTACTTGGGAGCAGAAGTGGTTTCTCATTTCGATGATGACGAACTAACCACTAAAAAAGGCCCTGTTTTTCAAACGGCGATCATTGCTGGTATTCAGGCTGTAAAGAAAACTTCGGAGATCATTCCGATGTGCCACCCATTGTTGATCAATGGAGTAGATATCGATATCAATATTGTAGATGAACAACATATTGAAGTCTTTTGCAAAGTGACGATTGAAGGGAAAACCGGTGTTGAAATGGAAGCGTTAACGGGAGCGTCAGCCACTTGTTTAACGATCTATGATATGTGTAAATCCATTTCACAAGAAATGACGATCAAAGAAGTAAAATTAATAGAGAAACGAGGAGGGAAATCTGATATCAAAAATGACTAAGAAACATCAAAAACATACAAACCTTACAAAAAAAAGTAACGGAAACTTTGCTCCAAATGAGATCGCCATTCTAGGAGCTAAATGCAGTATTATTTCAGATCTGGTAAGTCATGTTTCAAGAGAGTTATCCCAGTTTAATTTGGCTTACTTTGACGCTTCACATGCAAAAGAAGTACCACAAAACAAGCTTACAGATTTTACATTTCACCACGAAGGTAATTTGAGTATTACAACTTCAGGGCTTATAAACAAATATGTGCAGCGTATCCAGTTTTCTCAGTTCGATTATGTTTTTATTAATGGGAATCATTACGCGGGAAACAAACAGATTATACTTTTAGATCCGGAAAAGGAAGCTTCTATTAATAAACGCATCGATCAAATCACAGATATACAGTTCTTTATCAAACTAACAGATAATATTATTCCTTTTCAAGCTATTCAGGAAAAGTTTCCAGATTGGAATTCCATTCCGCAATACGGTATCGATGAGGTTGATAAAATAACGCAGCATCTATTCAAACTAATGCTTTCTGCAATCCCTAAGATGAAAGGATTGGTATTAACGGGTGGAAAAAGTACAAGAATGGGTACAAATAAATCCGAACTCGAGTATCATGGAAAACCTCAGAAGGAGTTTGTAAAAGAGTTACTGGAAGATCGAGGTATGGAAACCTTTTATTCTGTTCGAAAAGACCAGGGAAACATTGATGAAATTCACGATGCATTTTTCAATTTAGGACCTTTTGGAGGAATTTGTTCCGCTTTTCAAAAAGACCCAAATAGCGCTTGGATGGTATTGGCAACCGACCTTCCTTTTGTGAATGAAGACCTGATTAAATTGCTACTGCAAAAAAGGAACCCTTCGAAGGTAGCGACTACGGTAAAAGGGAAAGGTAAACAATTCCCGGAACCGTTAATTACCCTTTATGAACCCAAAGCCTATTCCGTCTTATTGCAGTATTTAGCCCAGGGATATTCTTGTCCGCGCAAAATGTTGATCAATTCAGATGTTGAGGTTATCGAGGTAGATGACAATTTGATTCGAAATGTAAATACTCCAGAGGAGTATGAAGCAGCGAAGAAGGAACTCTCATAACTTGTTAAGATGTCAAAATCAAACAGACCAGACCTATTCAAACGCCAGATCACCTTATCCGAAATTGGAGAAGAAGGGCAGCAAAAACTACAGGACGCAAAAGTTCTAGTCGTTGGTTGCGGCGGTTTGGGAAGTCCAATTGCGGTGTATTTGGCAACAAGCGGTGTTGGAAAGTTACATTTAGTTGATTTTGATACCGTGGATATCACCAATCTGCATAGGCAGGTGTTCTATTCATTGAATGATGTAGGGCGTTTTAAGTCGCAAGTGTTGTCTGAGTTTATTGCAAAGAGAGCGCCATTTACGGAAGTTTCCTATACAAAGGAACCTTTAACAAAAGCCAATGTGATGCATATCATTACTGGATACGATATCATTGTTGATGGAACCGATAGTTTACCGACAAAATACCTGCTGAATGATGCATGTGTCTTAATGGAGAAGCCATTAGTATATGGGTCTCTATATAAATTCGATGGGTACGTAAGCGTATTTAATAGGAAGCTCGAAAATGGAAGTTATTCAGCTAATTTACGAGATGCATTTCCCGTAATGAATACCGACATCCCTAATTGCGAAGAAGCAGGAACGTTGAATGCTATTGTAGGAATGATCGCTACGGCACAAGTAAATGAGGTGTTAAAAATAATCACTGGTATTGGTAAACCCTTGCAGAATGAATTGCTGATCTATAACGCACTACAAAATTCGCAATTGAAAATGAAGTTGACTTCGAAGATATCCAAAGAAGAGGTTCAACAAATTTTTGAAAATGAATCCTATTACGATGCTTCTTGTGATATCCAAAATCCGGAATGGATCATTTCTGCGGATGAATTAAAACAAAAGCTGTCACTTCAAGCGTGTGATGCTGAGCTTGTCGAAGTAGAGTTGAGAGATCTTAAACTAATTGCAGTCCTGCCCAATCTTGCACTTCCTTTTGAAGTGGATCAAACGATTCCTATTCAAGAGTTGGATATAGAGAATTTCGAAATCGATCTTGAGAAGACCTACGTGATGATTTGTCAACGTGGGATTACAAGTTATAAAGCAACAAGTATGTTGAAAGAAAGATATCCAGAGGCAAATGTGTTGAGTCTGGAAGGAGGAGCTCTTGGTATTAGTGAGGCAAAGCACTAATTAAACAATGAAACAATTGCTAGATTGATTCATTGTCAAAATGATACAATAATTTAAGGATGTGCATTTACCCAAACCTCACCATCCGAAAAATGTTCTTTTTTCCAAATTGGCACAGTTTCCTTTAAAGTATCAATAGCATATTGACAAGCTTCAAAGGCTGCTTTTCTATGCGGAGCCGCCGCTGTAATTATTACAGGGACATCACCGATTTGTAACATTCCTTCTGCATGGTGAATCGCAATTTTTTTTATAGCAAACTGCTCTAATGCCTGATCGGCGATCTTTTGCATTTCTTTCAAGGCCATAGGTTTGTATGTCGAAAAATCCAGTTGGGTTACCTCTTTATTTTGTGTGCTGTTTCGAACGGTACCTACAAAAGCTGCGATACCTCCACAAGCATCATCAGTTACAAACTGATAGCATTCATTGAGGTCCAATGGTTCCTTGGTTATTTTAACAGAAGTATTGTTCATTTCTGTGCAAAAATAGGGAATTGATGGCGTATCTTTGTAGAGAATGAATGCTCATTTGCAGAGTTAACCCAAGACGCGTGCTAGAAGTTACATCAAATCCGGCTGTGGCAGCCGTTTTCAGCAAATACCCTGAGGAGGTACGAGAAAAAATGCTCGCACTTCGGGCATTGATTTTGGAAACTGCCGAAGAAATAGAAGGGATTACTGCAATAGAGGAAACGTTGAAATGGGGAGAGCCGAGTTATTTGGCAAAAAAAGGTAGTACCATTCGAATAGATTGGAAAGCCAAAAACCCTGACCAATATGCCATGTATTTGCAATGTACCAGTAAACTGATTCCGACATTTAAGCTGATGTACCATAATATTTTTGAGTTTGAAGGAAGTCGAGCCGTTGTATTTCCTTTAGAAAAGAACATCCCTAAGAGCGAACTGAAAAAATGCATAGCCATCGCTTTGCAATACCATACATTAAAACACTTACCAACATTAGGTCTTTAGATCTATCTTAAACAAAGAACCGTGAAAAACATATTTAGAATTGTTAGTTTTTTAGAAGGAGTTTCGTATTTATTATTGCTATTTATAGCAACACCTATCAAGTATTTTGGAGACGATCCCAGCTATGTGAAAATGTTAGGAATGCCGCATGGAATTTTATTTATGTTGTATGTCATACTAGCGTTTATGTTACGTCCCGAAATGAAATGGAATAACAAAACCTTTGGCATTGTATTACTGGCTTCTATTATTCCTTTTGGAACCTTTTATGTGGATAAGAAATACTTAAGAGAATAGTCTCAACGTGGTCATGTAATAGTGGAACAATGTATCAATAAAGGAAACATTCCTTCATACATTAGGGCATGAATTCATTTGTACATTTTCTATCCCCCACTTACCGGTGGAATGATAGCGACAACATCATTTTCTTCCAATAAGGTATCGTTCGAAGCATAACTTTCGTTAACGGCAATAGCATAGGTGTGTATCTGCTTCAGTTGAGGATAGGCAGTAGCCATTTCATTTTTAAACTGAGCAACACTAATACTAGCAGGAACTTCCATGTTTAAGCTAGAAGTTCCTACCAGATCTGTGGTGATTCCGAAAAGAAGAATATCTAATTTCACGAATCAAAAATAAGTCTTATTAATTGAATAGACTAATGCCAAACATGAAGCCATCATTTTGGACACCGCCGAAGTTAGAGCGCACATAATCAACTCGTAAAAAACGCCATTTTCCGAATCCGATATTGTCTAATCCAATAGAATATTCGGTATACGGCTTTTGATCTCCGGTGAACAATGCTTTTGCTCCCGCTACCAGATGAAAATTCAGTTTATTCAACAATGGCACTTTTCCTAACAAGTATCCTCTAAAGTTATGCTCTGCATGGAACTCGGCATACTTGTCATTCGTGCTTAGTTTGTAGTACTCAAGCAGGTTAAAACGATTCATATACTGGCCATCACTAATGTTGATTTGGTTTCCATTTGGATGCAAATAATCCATGAAAGCAATATTCTTTTGTTTTAAGAAAATACCAGATCGAATGTTGTAACGAAATAAGCCGATATTCCCGGCATTCACATTCTGACGTAACCTGGCAATGAACAGATCTGAGTTCAATTCCGAATTATTCGCGCCTAACATTTTTCTATATCCAACGTATAATCTAGGGTATTTTGGGTTTCCAATATTTACTTTGCTATCCGGGTAAGACAAATACTTTTGACCAAAAGTAATATTCGCTCCCGTGTTAAAGATCCAAATATTATGAGGTGTAAAAGAGGCCGCTGTAGATGTTGGGTCTAAAGGATTATTTGTTGTATAACTGTGATCCTTACCGAAGATGGTATAATTCGTAGTGTTAAACAAAGGTTTTCTATCTGCATACTCTAAAGAAGCATTAAAACGAATACCATTGGCAACTTCTTGAGAATAACCAACTCTGGCAAAAGTTTTTTCATAGATCTTCATATAGTTTCGTTCACGAGTAAGAGAATATAATGTATTGTAGAATCTCGATATAGGTTCTCTATAGTTGAATTGAGCTGTAGTTATACCTCCCGAAATAGTTAAAAAAGGTCGGGAGATATTATCCCACTTTTTAGTAAAATAAAATACGGGTCGAATCTCTTTATCAGAAAGACCATAGCTCACATTTACACCAGCGTTCCACCATTTGCCTTTATCATTCTCTCTTTTGAAATAGCTTAAACCCGCCGTGGAATTCCACCCTTGAACAGTATTAAAGCCAATCTTGTCTATTGGAGAGTCAAACGTCAGTGACCATTTTTCATAAGAATTTCTGTACCTGTAACCTGTTATTGGATTCATCCAGTTGAACTTATTCCGAACACCGTCAATCGAATCCAGATACTTCTTAGATTTGCGTACTACTTTAATACTATCCTTAATTGTATAGTCTTTAATTTCTTCATTAGTTAAAGGAACAGGACGCAATTTGTTCCAATAAGCAGTATCTTTTTTGGTGGCCTCCTTCGCGAAGGTCAATACTTCATTAGTAAATGTGTCTTCTTGGAATTCCTGAACAAAGCCATATTCTGAATATGCAGCAGAAAAACGTCCATCTATGTTGAATCCCAGAAACCCAACTTTGAAATCTATAGTTTGAGATATCAACACCCAGGCATCATTCTGTTCTGAATAATTGAAGTTCTGCTTTAATCTTAATACATCTACAGCAGGAATATTGATTTGTGCTCCAGTAACGGTAACATCGGCACCATAAATTGCCCAATCATCTTCTACGATATAAATGGAACCTCCAAAAACACGATCATTTTTTCGCTTTGGTATAATATTGATCTTGTTGATCAGTTTTCCATTTTTATCATAGAAAGTTCCTTCCAGCTTAAATCGGTAATATCCAAAAGCTGAGTTTGAGATAGGAGAAACAAGGTCGTTTCCAAATTCCACATTGTTATCGTAGAAGTTTAGATTTACATCTTCTGCTCTGTTAAAACTAATACCATTGTCTCTACCACTTACTTTTGAAGCAATGATCTTCTCCTTAAACTGCTTGGGCTTTTTTTGTTGATGTATTTCGGATATTGTTTCAGAAAGGTAGATGATCCCACTACGAGTAGAATCTAAACCGCCTCCTAGGTCGCCAATGGTTTGCCCTAAGAACTTTTCAGGAGCATTCTTTATTCGGTACAGACCGCGTGAGTAAAATTTAGCCGTAAAATTGGCTAATTTATCGGTGTTCTTTTCTTTATTAGCAATAACATTTCTGATAATTGCGTTGGCCGGATTTTCCTGAGTGGTAATCGAAATTTCATCTAAAACAACTTGTTCTTCCTCTAAAACCGCATTCAATGTATAAGGAAAAGATGTAACTGAAACACTCTTTTTTAAAGTTTTATAACCCAAAAACTGAAACACCACAACGTAATTTCCTGCATTGGTAATATCTAATTCGTAATCGCCATTATCATTTGAAGTCGTACCGGTAATTGTTTTATCTAAATAAATACTTACAAAAGATAGCGGCTCTCCATTTTTACTGGTAATATTTCCTTTGATCTGTGCCAGGAGAGAATAGGAAATTAAAATAAAGAATAGCGTAGTAATTTTTTTCATGTGTAGTTAATTTGTTGATTTGGCAAACATATATCATGCCATTAACATCAACTCTATAAATTTTGTTAAACAAGATACAACAAAGTCTTAAAAATATATAGACGCTACTCACAAGGAAAAAGTTGTTTTCAGTATTTTTGATGCAATGTGGACCAAGAAAGAACAATACTCCAACTTTATCAAAGCCGAGGCTAAACGTCTAGGGTTTTTAGATTGTGGTATCGCCGAAGCTGTTTTTCTAGAAAAAGAAGCGCCGCGATTAGAAAGTTGGCTGAAGAAAAGTTTTCATGGAAAAATGCATTATATGGAAAATCATTTCGATAAACGATTAGATCCAAGATTGTTGGTCGACGGTGCAAAATCGGTAATCTCATTAAGCTATAATTACTATCCAGAACAAGAGCAGAGAAACGATTCTTACCATATTTCAAAATACGCTTACGGAGAGGATTACCATCATGTTATAAAAGAGAAGTTAAAAGAGTTGTTGCATGCAATACAAGATGAAATTGGTGAAGTTGCCGGAAGAGCATTTGTAGATTCCGCACCGGTTCTAGAGCGAGCTTGGGCGGAGAAAGCAGGTTTGGGGTGGAATGGAAAGCATACCTTGTTAATTCAGAAGCAGCAAGGTTCTTTCTTTTTTCTAGCCGAGTTGATCATAGATTTAGAATTGGCATATGATCACCCTTTTAGCACTGATCATTGTGGAGATTGCACCAAATGTATTGATGCCTGCCCCACAGAAGCCATTTTACCTAATAGTACCATAGATGGAAGTAAGTGTATCTCCTACTTTACCATTGAGCTAAAAGATAGTATTCCAAGTGAATTCAAAAATAGTATGGAGGACTGGATGTTTGGATGCGATATTTGCCAGGATGTGTGTCCATGGAACCGTTTTTCCAAAGCGCATCAAGAACCACTTTTTCAACCCAAAAAAGAACTGTTGAACATGACAAAAAAGGACTGGGAAGAAATTACAGAAGACACGTTTAGAAAAGTGTTCAAAAAATCAGCAGTAAAAAGAACAAAATATAGCGGAATTACTAGAAATATCCAGTTTTTAAAAGAATAGAAATCAGCACCCTACTTACGCTGAAAAAACTATATTTGTACGTCAGAACCAACTATTAAAATAGATGAACGAATCGAGAAGAAGACATGAGGCTTTAGTATATCATGCCAAGCCAAAACCGGGAAAGATAGCAGTTGTTCCTACAAAGAAATACGCAACGCAGCATGATCTTTCTTTGGCCTACTCGCCGGGAGTTGCAGAACCCTGTTTAGAGATAGCGAAGGATAAAAATAACGTTTATAAATATACGGCTAAAAGTAATTTGGTAGCAGTAATATCTAATGGTACTGCTGTGCTAGGGCTAGGAGATATTGGGCCTGAGGCGTCTAAGCCCGTGATGGAAGGAAAAGGATTACTATTCAAGATCTTTGCAGATATTGATGTGTTTGATATAGAAATAGATGCTACGGATGTAGATAAATTCGTAGAAACCGTTAAGGCGATCTCTCCTACTTTTGGAGGAATTAATTTAGAAGATATAAAGGCTCCTGAAGCGTTTGAGATTGAACGAAGACTGAAGGAAGAATTGGATATTCCGGTAATGCATGACGACCAGCATGGAACGGCCATAATATCGGCTGCGGCTCTTAAAAATGCCGTCGAGATCATAGAAAAGGATTTTGCCAAGATAAAAATTGTTGTGAATGGTGCAGGAGCTGCTGCGATTTCATGTACTAGGTTATACTTGAGCTTAGGGGCAAAGAAAGAAAATATTATCATGTGCGACAGTAAAGGTGTGATCCGAAAGGATAGAGAAAACCTTACTGAGCAGAAAGCCGAATTCGCTACGGATACTGACGTACACACTTTAGAAGAAGCGATGCAAAATTCTGACGTTTTCATTGGGCTTTCTAAAGGAAATGTGGTTTCACCAGAAATGCTGTTGTCTATGGCCAAGGACCCTATTGTTTTTGCAATGGCAAATCCGGAGCCTGAAATTAATTACGACCTGGCAGTAGCTACGAGAGAAGATATTATTATGGCAACAGGAAGGTCGGATCATCCTAATCAGGTGAATAACGTCCTTGGTTTCCCTTTTATCTTTAGAGGAGCATTGGATGTGAGAGCCACAAAGATTAATGAAGAAATGAAGATGGCAGCTGTGCTGGCCTTGGCCGATCTTGCTAAAAAATCGGTTCCGGAACAGGTAAATATTGTATATGATGAAGTGAGCTTGTCTTTTGGTAAAGAATATATTATACCAAAACCTTTTGACCCAAGATTGATCTACGAAATACCACCTGCAATTGCAAAAGCAGCAATGGACTCTGGCGTGGCGCAAGAACCAATCGAAGATTGGGATAAGTATAGAGAATCTTTGATGGACAGGTCAGGAACCGGCAGTAAAGAGATTCGATTATTGCACAATAGAGCTAAAAGAGACCCAAGAACTATTGTATTTGCAGAAGCGGATCATTTAGATGTACTAAAAGCCGCTCAAAGAGTACATGAAGAAAAAATAGGAAAACCTATTTTACTTGGAAGAAAAGAAGTGATCTTGGAGTTAAAAGAAGAGCTTGGATTTACGGCAGATGTTCCGATCATTGACCCCAAGACAGACGAAGAAGCGGAGCGCAGAGATAGATTTGGAAAGATATACTGGAAAACGAGACAACGAAAAGGAATTACACTTTTTCAGGCGCAAAAGCTAATGAGAGAGCGCAATTATTTTGCGGCGATGATGGTCAATGAAGGAGAAGCAGATTCTTTAATCACCGGATATTCAAGACCCTACAGAACGGTGGTAAAGCCTATGATGGAATTAATTGGGAAAGACAGAGGCGTAACGAGAATTGCAGCGACGAATTTGATGCTTACCAAGCAAGGGCCGATGTTCTTGGCAGATACGACAATCAATATTAATCCAACAGCAAAAGATTTGGCTAAGATCTCTCAAATGACATATCAATTGGCTAAAATGTTTGGAATGAAGCCTAATATTGCGATGCTTTCTTTTTCGAATTTCGGTTCAACAAAGTCTGAGAGTTCCAAAAAAATTAGTGAAGCTGTTTCGTATATCCATAGAAATTTCCCTCAGGTAAATATTGATGGAGAATTACAAGCCGATTTTGCACTAAACCCTGAAATGTTGGCTAAAGAATTTCCGTTTTCTAAACTAAATGGGCAAAAAGTAAACATATTGATATTCCCGAACTTAGAATCGGCAAATATTACCTATAAGCTGCTAAAACAAGTCGATGAGGCAGAATCTATAGGGCCCATTATTCTAGGATTTAGAAAGCCGGCACACGTGCTACAATTAGGAGCAAGTGTAGATGAAATGGTAAATATGGCTGCGGTTGCAATAGTTGACGCACAACAAAGGCTGAAACGAAATAAATAATTGTTACATTAGAGCCAGAAATTAGATCATGATTACACAGATAAGGGGAAGACTTGTTGAAAAAAATCCAACATATGTCGTGGTAGATTGTTCAGGAGTTGGTTATCTATTGCATATTTCTTTAAATACATTCTCTAGCTTACCGGAAGAAGAAGCGGTTAAATTATATACCCATCTTTCTATTCGTGAAGATGCGCATACCTTGTATGGTTTTGTGAGTAAAACGGAAAGAGAAGTATTTAAATTACTAATATCCGTTTCTGGTGTTGGACCTAGTACCGCAAGAACCATGCTTTCTTCGATGACTGCAGAAGATGTACAACAGGCTATTGCTTCAGATAATGTTGCGGTAATTCAATCCGTCAAAGGGATTGGTGCGAAAACCGCACAACGTGTAATCGTTGATCTAAAAGATAAGATTTTAAAAACATTTGATATTGATGAAGTTTCTATTTCTGAAAGCAATACTAACAAGGATGAAGCGTTATCAGCATTAGAAGTTTTGGGGTTTTCAAGAAAGCAATCAGAAAAAGTGGTTTCTGCTATTTTAAAAGAATCCCCAGAGTCAACCGTAGAATTACTTATTAAAAGGGCGTTAAAGAATTTATAATCAATTGAATAACTTTGTAAAGCACATCGTTTTTTTATTGCTGTTTACTCTTGGAGTAAACGGAATTGTGCATGCCCAGACAACATCTGACTCAACTGCAGTAAAAAAGGACACTACTAAGTTACGATACAATTTCACCCATTTTCAAAAAGGAGGTTTATTTTTAAAAGACCCATCTAAACTAAAAGTGATCTTTGATAAGACATTAAACAAATATGTCTTCTTAGAAAAAATTGGAGATTATTATGTAAGAGTTCCTATTTATATGACTCCTGAAGAATATGCTAAGTATAGGTTGCAGCGAGACATGTTGGAGTACTTTAAAAACAAGGTTAGAGCGACCAACAGCAAACTGAAGGGAGCCAAAGATGCACAAAAGAATTTACTTCCAACGTATTATGTAAATTCTAAGTTCTTTACAGATATTTTTGGAAGCAATAAAATTCAAATTACACCATCTGGAAGTATCAACTTAAAGTTGGGGTTCATTTATCAAAATACAGACAATCCTCAACTATCTGAACAAAACAGAAGTAGTTTCACTTTCGATTTTGACCAACAAATAAACGCAAGTATACAAGCGAAAATAGGAGAAAGGTTACAACTAACAGCAAACTATGATACGCAGTCTACTTTCGATTTTCAGAACCTGATCAAGATAGAATATACACCAACCGAAGACGACATTCTACAAGGTATTGAGGCAGGTAATGTTGCCATGCCTATTAAAAACTCTCTAATTAATGGTTCTCAAAGTCTTTTTGGGGTCAAAACTAAATTCCAATTTGGTAAAACACATATTACCACAGTATTTTCTCAACAGAATTCAGAAAGTACTACGGTTACAGCGCAAGCGGGTTCTTCTATTCAGGAGTTTGAGTTAAGGACCACCGATTATGATACGGACAGGCACTTTTTCTTATCTCAATTCTTTAGAAATAATTATGCGAGAGCATTGGAAAACTATCCACTTATTAGTAGCCCGATCAATATTACAAGAATTGAAGTTTGGATTACCAACAGATCTGCTAGTGTTGAGGACTTTAGGAGTATCGTGGCATTTGCAGATATTGGAGAATCGGACCCGGGTAGATTGGTAAACACACTAGTCTATGATGCGGCTTCACCAAACCAACCACCAAGTGTTTCTATAACAGGACAACCAACGAACCTACCCGATAATGGGGCAAATGATATATTTAATCTATTGTCTGGGAATGGAATCCGTGATATTTCGACCGTTGACAATACACTACAAACCACACCAAGTTTTACCGGACCGCCATTAAACATGCAACAAGGGACAGACTATAGTCTATTGCAGAATGCAAGAAAATTAAGTCCAAATGAATTTACTTTACACCCTCAATTAGGGTTTATCTCCTTGCAACGAAGATTGAATGACGGAGAAGTATTAGCTGTAGCCTATGAATATACCGTAGTGGGGAGTACAGAAACCTCTTATAAGGTTGGAGAATTTTCTAACGACGGTGTCTTGGCTCCTTCTAATTTAGCAGTTAAGTTGTTACGAAGCGAGATATTAACTACAAAGAGAACTGTTGGAGGAGTAGAAGAAGCATTTCCAACTTGGGATCTAATGATGAAAAATGTATATGCTCTAGGAGCATTTCCATTGACACAAGATGGGTTTAGGTTTGAAGTTCAGTACCGAGATGACCAAACAGGAATTCCTTCTAACACACTTCAAAATGCATTAACACCAGGCATTTCTACGCAGCCACTGCTTAGAGTAATGCATTTAGATCAGTTAGACCAAAGTCAGTTTCAGAATAGTGATGGATTCTTTGATTATGTTGAAGGGATTACCGTAAATTCTCAGAACGGATATGTGATTTTCCCTGAACCGGAACCTTTCGGAACTAATTTAGAGAATCAATTAACGGTGCAATCAGATATTGATACATATGTGTTTAAAGAAATGTATCTGGAAACAAAGATCAATGCAAAGAACAATTTTCAGAATAAAGATAAATATTTACTAAAAGGATATTTTAAATCGGATAATTCTGGCGGAATTCCATTAAATGCCTTTAATGTTCCCAGGGGATCTGTAACGGTAACTGCTGGAGGGAGGCAATTGGTAGAAGGTGTCGATTTCGTCGTAGATTATCAGTTAGGACGTGTGCAGATCATTGATCCAGGATTACAAAATTCCGGAACACCTATTCAGGTATCTACAGAAAATAACTCAGTGTTCAATCAGCAGCGAAAAACATTTATGGGAATCGATGTAGAGCATCGATTTTCGGATAATTTTGTGTTGGGAGGAACAATATTAAATGTAAACGAGAGACCTTTAACACCGAAAGTTAATTTCGGGCAAGAGCCTATTAACAATACCATGTTTGGTGTGAACGTAGATTATTCTTCGGAAGTTCCGTATCTAACCAAACTGGTCAATAAACTTCCTTTTGTAGATACAGATGCGCCGTCTAATTTCTCGATTCGAGCCGATATGGCCTATTTATTACCTGGGTCACCAAGCGGAATCGATGTAGCCGGTCAGGCAACTTCGTATATTGATGATTTTGAAGCATCTCAAATTCCAATTAGCTTACTAACACCTTTGGATTGGTATACGGCCAGTACGCCGAGAGAATTTCCCGGATTTAATGGAAATAGTAATCAGTTAGATTATAATTTTGGAAGAGCGCGATTCGCATGGTACAATATCGATCAGATATTCTATGGTGCAGGACCCAGCCCTGGAAACATCAGTGCAGATGATTTGTCAAGAGCAGAAACCAGACAAATTAATTTCAGAGAACTGTTCCCAAATGTGGAGTTAGATGTTACTCAAAATGCCTTGATTCGAACGCTGGATTTTGCATATTTTCCTAATGAAAGGGGAACCTATAATTATGATACGGGAATCAATGTGAATGCAGATGGAACCTTCAATAATCCTGAAGATAGATGGGGTGGAATTATGCGTGCATTAACAACCAATAACTTTGATCAGGCAAATGTAGAGTACATTCAGTTTTGGGTAATGGATCCGTATGAAAATTATTCTATTACCAATGCAGAAGGACTTCCGGTTGGGGTTAATCCGCAAGATCCACAGAATCAAGTAGGAGAATTATACTTCCACCTTGGTAATATTTCGGAAGACATCTTAAAAGATAACAGGAAGATGTACGAAAATGGATTGCCGGCCGATGGATTGAAGGTAAATAATGTGAACGTATCCAGAACGACCTGGGGAGACGTCCCGTTGGCGCAATCGATACTATACGCATTCGATGAATCAGATGCGGCTAGAACAAATCAGGATCTAGGGTTAGATGGACTAACAAATGTTGAGGAAGCAGACAAGATCAAAGCAGATCTTGGCTTGACAGATGCTCAAATTGCTGCGATTTTTAACGGAGATCCGTCATCAGATGATTTCGTGTATTACCGAGGAAGCAATCAGGATGCTATAAATGCCTCAATTATTAGTAGATATAAGTTTTTTAACAATACACAAGGGAACTCGCCCACACTAAATCAATCTCCGGAAGCTTTCCCAACCTCATCTACTACGTATCCGGATGTGGAGGATATCAACAGAGATCAGACCATGAATACAGTAGAAAGCTATTATGAGTATAAGGTCTCTTTAAACAGAAACGATCTGGTTGTTGGTCAGAACTTCATTGTAGATAGTAAAACAACTGAAGTTACCTTAGAGAATGGAGCAACGCAAAATACGACTTGGTATCAATTTAGAGTTCCTGTAAGAAGTGGTACTCCGGTTAATGGAATTTCCGATTTTAACAGTATTCGCTTTATCAGAATGTTTATGACCAAATTCAAAATGCCGGTGGTGTTGCGTTTTGGTGAATTGGACCTGGTTCGTGGAGATTGGAGAAGGTATGTAAGAACATTGGATCCTGCAGTTGTTCCGGATCAAGCATTAACCTTACCTGAATTGAATAATTTCGAAGTAGGGGTTGTAAATATTGAACAAAATGAAGGGCGCTATGTATTACCTCCCGGAATTGAAAGAGAACGATTACAAGGAAGCACTACCGTACAACAACAAAATGAGCAATCGGTTTCGTTAAAAGTAACAGATCTTCCTCAGAATAAAATAAGAGCCATTTACAAGAACATTAGTGTTGACCTAAGAAGGTATAAACAATTGAAAATGTTTATGCACGTAGATGACTTTTTTGTAACTAATATGAGTCAGAACATTGTTGAAGACGATGACCTGGTGGCTATTATTAGATTAGGAACCGATTTAAACGACAACTTCTATCAGATAGAACTTCCATTAAAAGTTTCTTTAAACGATGCGAACCAGCCTACAACAGTATGGCCGGAGCTTAACAATTTAGAAGCGGCTATAGAAGAATTTGGTAAGATAAAACTTACCAGAGATGCAGATAATGCTCCTATTAATGAGCTATACCCTGCTCCGTCGCCTACAGATCCTAAGCAGTTTACGATACGTGTAAAAGGGAATCCAACGATGGCACAAATACGAACGGTGATGTTAGGGGTGAAGAATACAGTGGCTGCAAATAGAAGTGCGGAAATATGGTTTAATGAATTACGATCTTCAGGATTTGATAATGATGGAGGATGGGCCGCTGTAGTAAATGCAGATGCCAATTTTGCTGATATTGCGGATGTATCTGTATCTGGTAGAATGCAAACCATTGGTTTTGGAAATGTGGAAGATAGAGTAAGTCAACGTTCTTTAGAAGAAACCAAACAATATAATGTTTCGACCAGTGTAAACTTAGGGAAAATGATGCCTAAAAAGTGGGGTATTCAATTACCAATGAACTATAGTATTGGCGAAGAATTTAAAGATCCTAAATTTGATCCTCAATATCAGGATGTAGAATTAAGTGACGCGGTTGGATCCAATCCTAATAGTAGATTCTCTAGAGACTATACCAAAAGACGAAGCATTAGTTTTATCAATGTAAAGAAAAACCGAAATCCAACTTCTACGAAAAAACCAAAATTTTATGACGTAGAAAACGTGGCGGTTTCCTATGCGTTTAACGAAGAGTACCATAGAGATTACAACATTCAGAAGTATGTAAATAAAACGGTAACGGCCTCGGCATCGTATAATTTTAGCCCGAAAGCGAAATTTATTGAACCTTTTAAAAATGCCAAGATCTTAAAGAGCAAATATTTACAATTACTAAGAGATCTTAATATTAACCCAATTCCAACAACGATTGCTGTAAACACCAGGATTAACAGAAACTTTAGTGAGCAACAATCTAGAAATCTGGTAGAAGGATTGTCTCCTCAGCCCAAGTTGACACAAAGAAGGTTTTTGTTTGATTGGGATTATACGATAGGATTGGATTTAACAAAGTCGGTCTCTGTGAACTTTAATGCAACGAATAGTTATATATATGACAGTTTTGGTAGCAATGAAGAATTAGAGATTTTTGATAAGTTCTTTACGGTAGGAAGACCAGATCACTATCATCAGAAATTAAATGCTACTTACAAGGTTCCAATTAATAAGATCCCTTACCTTAATTTTATTACTGCAGATTATGGCTATACGGCAGATTTTGACTGGAGAGCGGCGTCGCAGAGTTATGTTGATCTTATCGGGAATATGATTCAAAATGCGAACACGCATAACCTGAATACCACATTTAATTTTGCAAGATTCTACAGAGATATAAAGTTGGAGAATCTTATTAAAAAGAAAAATAAAAGACAGCAACCAGCAAAAGGATTACCTCGAGGACCAAGACAGGTGAATAATACCAAGAAGAAGAAAACAACTGGCGAAAAGATCATTAAAGGACTGTATGATGTAGTAACTTCTGTAAAAACGGGTAAGATCAGTTATACGGAAAACAATGGCCAACTATTACCAGGTTATACACCGGAGTTTGACTTTTTTGGAGGGCCAACAACCGCATTTGCATTCGGAAGTCAGGTCGATATTAGAACAAGGGCACTGCAAAACGGATGGTTAATTTCGAGAGCTCCTAATGATGAATATTATAACAGAACCTATAGCAGAACGCATTACAATAAACTGGATTATAACTTCTCCTTAAAACCGTTTAAAGATTTTAATATTGAAGTTAGAGGAAACAAGATAAATACACGAGACCTATCTCAACAATTAGATGTTGTAGATAATGTGATTCAGGATACTCCGGCTTTTGAAACGGGGAACTTTAGTACGAGCTTCTCTATGTTCTCTACGTCGTTTAAGAACAACGATCAATTATTCCAAACCTTTAAAGATTATAGGGCAACCATTGCCAATAGACTGGCAACGGAAACAGGATTGCCTATTGGTGGATTTCAAGAAACATCACAACAAGTATTATTACCGGCATTTATAGCTGCCTATTCAGGAAAAGATCCGAATAAAGTAAATACAGGATTATTTAGAAATATTCCTATTCCGAATTGGAACGTACGATATAATGGACTTATGAAATTTAAATGGTTCAAGAAAAATTTCTCAAATTTCTCGGTAAGCCATGGTTATAATTCATCTTATACCGTTTCGAGTTTTAGTAATAATTTCCAATACGATCCTGCGAATCCTTCCGGCACAAATACGTCTGGGAGCTATCATCCGGAACTGCTGGTCTCTGCGGTAAGTTTAGTAGATGAATTTTCTCCTTTGATAAAGGTGGATATGAAAATGAGAAACTCATTCTCATTTATAGGTGAAGTGAGAAAAGATAGGACATTGACCATGAATTTCAATAATAATACACTTACAGATATTAAGGGTATCGAATATGTTTTTGGAATTGGATATGTGATCAAGGATGTAAAAATGACCACACGATTTACAGGAAAGAAGGAAACGCTAAAAGGAGATATTAATATTAGAGCAGATGTGTCTTTACGTGATAACCTAACCCTTATTAGATCGATCGATGTGGATAATGACCAGATCAGTGGAGGACAGAAATTATTTTCATTAAAATTGACAGCAGATTACAGATTAAATAGTAATTTAACGGCGTCGTTCTATTACAATCACCAAACGTCTAAGTATGCGATTTCTACGACATTCCCAAGACAGACAATAAACGGCGGATTTAATATAATTTATAATTTAGGTAATTAATAAAAAAAGTACAATGAATATTCCATCAGAATTAAAGTATACCAAGGATCACGAGTGGATTAAAGTAGAAGGAGAAACAGCTACTATTGGTATTACAGATTTTGCTCAAGGTGAGCTAGGCGATATCGTTTATGTTGATGTAGATACATTAGATGATACCGTGGAAAAGGATGAGGTTTTCGGTTCAGTAGAGGCTGTAAAAACAGTTTCTGACCTATTTATGCCTTTAACAGGTGAGGTCATAGAATTTAATGAAGAGTTAGAAGACGAACCTGAATTGGTGAATTCTGATCCTTATGGTAAAGGATGGATGATAAAAGTGGCAATTGCAGACGCATCCCAAATAGCAGAATTATTAGATGCCGATGCATATCAAAACCTTATTAAAGGATAATAGCCTATATATTTCTATTGCAATTACTATTTTAATAACGCTACTTAGCTTAGTTAAAATGGAACCCAAGTTAATTGTCGAGGTCTCAAATCTAGACAAGATTCAACACACCTTCGCGTATATGATACTCACCATTAGTTGGTTGGTGAGCAGAGATGTAAAATTTAACGCAACACCTTATTTGGTGGTCCTTCTTGGATGTTTGGTTTTCGGCATAATTATTGAGGTACTACAGGGACGTTTAACCACATATAGAAGCGCAAGTTTATTAGATGTTGTTGCAAATTCATTAGGTATTGCTCTAGGATTTATAGTTTTTAAAGCTTTTAAACGAAAAAAAGAAGATATTTAATGTTAAAGGTTGTAAATCACATAATAATTTAATTAAATTAGCAATCTATTAAAAACTTTTTAAGATGGAAATTAAGAAAAACCCAAAATCAAACTTAGAGAACTATAGCAAGATTTTTATGCAGCTTGGTTTGGTTTTAGCCCTTTTTGTTACATACGTAGCCATTGAAAAGAAAACTTTTGATAAAGTATACGGTGACTTAGGAGATATAAGCATGAATGCTGATATGGAAGAAGATATTCCGATTACAGAAAGAGTCGAGCCGGTAAAGCCTAAAGCACCGCCACCACCAACTCCGGAAAAGATCGAGGTTGTAGAAGATGAGAAAGAGGTAGAAGAAACTGTTATTGAGACTACTGAGACCGATGAAACTGAAGCTGTAGAGGTAGAGGAGATCGAAGAAGTAGAAGAAGTCGAAGAGGTAATAGAAGATGTACCTTTTACAATTATTGAAGATGTACCTGTATTCCCTGGATGTAAAGGGAACAAAACAGCATTAAAGAAGTGTTTTAATAAGAAAATGCAAAAGCATTTTGCCAGAAAATTTGACGCGGAACTTCCTAACGAGTTAGGATTATCATCTGGTAAGAAGCGTTTAATTATGCTATTTAAGATTGACAGACAAGGGAATATCGTAGATATTAGAGCGAAAGCTCCGCACCCAAGATTGCAAAAAGAAGCGATCAGAATTATCAAATTACTTCCTAAAATGAAACCGGGAAGACAAAGAGGTAAGCCTGTAGGTGTAAAATATACGTTGCCTATGAGAATTGATGTAGAGTAAACACCAATCATACTATATAAAAAGCTCAATCGAAAGATTGAGCTTTTTTATTGGCACACTCTTTGGTTTACTATGGTTGTAACATTAAAAACAAAAGCTATGCAACCAATTAAAAAAAATCCGAAAAAGCAATTAGAAAAATTCTCAACCATCTTTATGCAAATAGGCCTCGTATTGGTGCTATTTGTTGTACATGTGTTCATTGAACACGAAACAGAACAAGATCTGGCAATTATTAATCTATCATATGATCTTACTGAAGATGATTACATTCCAGATGCAATACTGCCTGTGCAAAAACAAAAAAAAGTTGTAAAAACTGTACAGCCAAAAGTGGTCGAACCAAAACCTAAACCAAAACCGCTTATTGATATTACGAAAGTAGCCAATAAGACAAAAACCATTGAAACGATCTTACCAACAACAGATGACGAACTCAAGAAGATTGACAATGTACTCAATGGCATGACCTCTGATGGTGCCGACAAGGATGACCTTGATCCTGAAGATGCTGTTCCTTTTATAGCATTAGAAACAGTGCCAACATTCCCCGGATGTAAAGGCGATAACGATGCTTTGAGGTCTTGTTTTAATAAGAAGATGCAAAAGCACTTTTCTAAGAAGTTTGATGCTAACATCTTAAGTGAACTTGGCTTATCTCCTGGAAAGAAAAGAGTAGTGATGCAGTTTATCATAGACAAACAAGGAAACATTATAGATATTGTGGTAAAAGCACCTCATCCAAGAATTAAAAAAGAAGCTTTAGGAGTTGTGAAGAAACTCCCCAAAATGAAACCGGGTATGCAGCGAGGAAGACCGGTAGGCGTTAAATATACCTTACCCATGAAAGTAATCGTAGAATAACTTAAAAACCCAATCATTTCGATTGGGTTTTTGTTGTTTAAAAAAGTAGATCAATTATGGAGAAGTAAATAAATAATTGTAATTTCACAGTATACAAAACAATACAATCAGTGAATTCTTTTTTTGCACATGAAACAGCGGTCATCGATGAAGGCTGCGAAATAGGAAATGGAACAAAAATTTGGCATTTCAGCCACGTGATGCCAAATTCTAAAATGGGAGAAAAATGCAATGTTGGGCAGAATGTGGTCATTTCTCCAGATGTTGTTCTAGGAAATAATGTTAAGGTTCAGAATAACGTTTCTATCTATACAGGAGTTATTTGTGAAGATGATGTTTTCCTGGGGCCTTCTATGGTATTTACAAATGTTATTAATCCAAGAAGTGCAGTTCAAAGAAAAGATGAGTACAAAAGGACCTTAGTTAAAAAAGGGGCTAGTATTGGGGCTAATGCAACAATTGTTTGCGGGAATGATATTGGAGAATATGCGTTTATTGGAGCAGGAGCCGTTGTCGTTAAAGAAGTACTACCCTATGCCTTGGTTGTTGGGAATCCTTCAAAACAAATAGGGTGGATCAGTGAATTTGGACATAGATTAAATTTTAATGATGAAGGATTAGCAACATGCCCAGAAAGTAACGAAACATACAAATTAGAAAACGACAGAGTAACCAAACTTTAATATAGCGTATGAGAAAAGCATTTTTCTTACTATTTATCTTGCCATGTTTTTGTTTTGCGCAATCAGAGAAATTTCCTGTGTTCGATGCATGTAAAAATGAGACCATAACATCTGTTAAAGATTGTTTTTATAATCAAACAAAGGAGCTGTTCTTTAAAGAGTTCAAAGAACCTTCGATTTTAGAAAAAGAAGAATTCAAAGGCCTGGTAAATGCCATTTTCTTGGTGTCTAATACCGGAGAATTTAAGTTGTTATTTGTAAGTTCTCCTTATGAAGTTTTGAAAAAAGAAATAGAGAGAACATTCACAACATTTCCAAAAATCCAACCTGCAACATACAATAATCATGCAATTGAAATGCAATTTGTACTTCCGCTTGAATTTCCTCTAAACGGAGATGAAACCGAGGAAGTAATTGTAGTTGAAAAAAAGGAGACTCCTAAATTGGATCTCAAAGAAGTAGCTAAAAAGAGTGTTGGGGTTGATTCTATCTTTTTGGAACACCAGAGCCAATTGAATATTCCTTTTACCCATCAAAATTATGTGGATTACGAGTATGCTTTGCATAAGGCAAAGGGAACACATACAGCTTCGAAACCGTATCTCTATTCAGAAATGAATAAATACCTGGATCTCACTGAAAGAAAAAAAGAATTTTACAAACCTGAAGTTACCTCCTGGTTTGGGAGAAAATTATGGAATGAACATTTATTGCAGGTGAAAGAGGATGATTATTGGTTTACATTGGATTTCCTGTTCGATGTTCAGCTAGGAAAAGATAATTCTGATGCTGTGTCCTATACCTATAATAACTCAAGGATTTTTAGAATAAATGGAGGTTTTGGTGAGAAGTTTTCTTTCTCGGCATCGATATACGAGAGTCAGGGAAGATTTGCGAACTATGTAAATCAGTTCATTACAAATCCATCACCAAATTTTAGACCTTCTTTTTCTGCCGGTCTTGTTCCTGGTAGAGGGAAGGCCAAAGATTTTAAAGAGGATGCTTTTGATTACCCCGTAGCGGAGGGCTATATGTCATATACTCCAAATAAATTTATGCAATTTCAGTTCGGACACGGGAAGAATTTTATCGGAGACGGATATCGATCATTCGTGTTGTCTGATGTAGCAACACCTTCGTTATACTTAAAGGCAAAATTTAACTTTTGGAAATTTCAATATACAAATGTTTGGCTATGGGCCAATGATGTCCGTTTAGCAGCTACTACAAATGGAGAACATGCAAGAAAGTATGTGGCAGCCCATTACTTAAGCATTAATGTTTCTGACAGATTAAACTTAGGGCTTTTTGAGACAGCGATCTCGACTGGAGAGAATGGTATTGACGCAAGTTTTTTAAACCCGTTGATGTTTTTTCGATCTGTAGAGTTTAACAGAGGCGAAGATTCAGGAAACGCAATTTTAGGATTGACGGCAAAATATAAATTGACAAAACAAATATCGTTGTATTCACAATTGATAATTGATGAATTTTCTGTTGGAAACCTGAATAACTTAAGTGATTGGAGAAACAAATTTGCATATCAGATAGGAGCCAAGTATTTTGATGCATTTGGTGTAGAAAACCTCTTTTTACAAGGAGAGTTTAACTATGCAAGACCTTATACCTATGCACATAGAAATCCGGTGTTGAATTATGGACACTACAGCCAACCATTGGCGCATTTATGGGGTGCGAACTTTTGGGAAATGGTCGGAATTGCAAGATATAAAGAAGGAAGATGGTCTGGTAGCGCAAAACTAGTGTTAGGGAAGAAAGGATTTGATTTTGATCAGACGGTGAGCTATGGAGGAGATATTTATCAGTCATATGATATTCGCGTGGGAGATACAGGAAATGAATTAGCTCAAGGTAATACCGCCACTATTTTTGTGGGAGATATTCAGGCAAACTATTTATTAAACCCTTCTAACGATCTAAGTTTGTTTGCTGGTTTTACGTACAGGAAATTTTCTCCAAAAACAACGTCAGCTACTTTCAATAACGAAACCACAACTTGGTTCACTGTTGGGTTAAGAGCCGATCTTTTTAACTGGTACTTAGACTTCTAAACAAAAAAAGAGGCGTTGAACTCCTAAAACAACGCCTCTTAGCAATCTTACAAAAAATCTTGATAAGCAATAACTTGAGAGCTATTACCTAACAAATCAGTTAATCGATTAATTCCTAATCAATTTCACAGTCTTTATTCCTATATCTGTTTTGATCTTAGCAATATAAACACCAGTAGCAATTCCTTGTGTAGAAATGGTTACGTCGTTTCCATTATTACCTTTTTGAACGGAGATCTTTTTACCTAAGATGTTAAAGATCTCTACAGATTGGATAATATTATTTGGAGTGCTAATGTTCCACCCATTAGAAGAGGGGTTAGGATATACGTTAGACTCAATAAGGTCGTTTTCTTTTGTGCTAGCTGTAGCAGCTCTGTAAACGTAGAAGTTATCGTACCAAACTTTATTGTTTAAGTTCGATGTAATTGCTGCTTGAGCTAAACCGGTAAATGTTGAAAGATCTACAGCAACATCCACAGAAACCCAAGAACCTGATGCGAGAGCAGGAGTGGTTCCATCATTAATAGGAATTTCCACATTCGATACTTCCCCTGCACCTGTGCCAAAGTCTACCAATTTTAAATTAAATACTTTACCAACCAGATTGGTCTCGGTAGTATAAAAATCGATATGTAAGTGCGTGAATCCTGTTGCATCTACTCTATTTGCTGCAAAGTCAATTCCCTGACAAGCATTGGCCTTATAGAATTGCGTAGCATTTCCGGAGATCATGATTTCTTCTACTGAGTTTGCACCACACCAACCTGCATCAAAATTACTAGATACATCTGTATATGCGTCGCTGTATAGTGAAATTACATCCCAAGCGTTTCTTGCAGGAGGTGTTGGAGCTGCCGTTGGAGGTCCATCCTCAAAGAAAGAGACAGTATATGTTTTCATCGTAGTACCATCTTGTGCAGTCACCACAACAGTGGCATCACCTGGAACTGCAGGAGCTTGCGTAATATTTGTGCTGGCACCGGCCTGTGTCGTCGTTGCTGTTACTACAGGTACAGCCGCACCAGGAAGAACACCATAGTTATAATTTTCAGTTGAAGGAGCAAAACCGGGAACCGAATTTCCATCGGCTTTTAAGTCACTTAGTGTTGCATCCGTATTTGGATCTACTGGGTTTTTCCAGAAATATAAATTGTCCACATAGATCGCATCAGTGGTTCCATTACCACTATCAAACTTAAATTGTATAGCGTTCGTTAGATCGCCTGTGATTCCAGCAACAGGAATGTCAGCACTGATCCAAGTACGTGTTCCTGTATTCGTAATTGTGTGAGGAATTTCAGCACCTGAACTAATAACAAAAACTCTTGGATTAAAAGTACCATCAATAAAAATATCTACATGTAAGAATTCCATAGCAGAAATATTCTGAGCACTTCCAAATTGAACCCCTTGATAGTTGAAATTAGGATATGCTAAGACAAGATTCCCAGTTCCAGGGTCAAAACTTGTATTCGCCGTTCCATGACCCGCTTGCCCCCAGTCAGGGTTAAAGTCAGAACCACCTACATCCGTGTATGCACCACTAAAAATGGAGATCACATCGCCAGCATCTCTTGCCGGAGGATCTGTTGCATTATCCGTTGGAGCTTGCGCAAAGGTAAGTCCGCAGGAAATTAAAAAAATAAGTAGAAAAGTAATTTTTTTCATAATGTCTTGTTTATTTATTGAATTAAGTGTATTTGTAAAAAATTGATAATCAGTTAAATATATGTCAATTAAAAACCAATGCCTTTTAATTTACCTCAACAAAAATTACACAAAGTGTTAATATTTTGTTGATATATCGATTTATATTTAATTAATTGATAATCAGCATTTTATGGTTTTATTTCTATGAAGGCGTATACTGGTTTTATATAAATGTTGGGGTAATGTTGTGTTTTTAAACCCGCGTGATTACCCAAACATTAATATTTCAATTTTTCATTCTTGTCCCAAATGCCCCAATACGCTCCCACATCACCTTCATCTCCTACTTTCCAGGACTCATCAAAAGAGGAGAAATAGAAAATATCAATGTCTTCTTCCTTAGACCATTTTTGTGTATTGATAAAGTACTTTATGGCATTCTCTTCAGAGGGAAATGCCCCTTCCAAATTCGTTCCTTGACTAGGCCAACCTGTTTCGGAAATGATCACTTTTTTACCATTACCCGCTCTTAATGCTCTGTTATACATGTCTTTCATGTAAAGAAGCGAATAGTCCTGATCGCAACCTTCCCAAAATGGGTAGCAGTTCGCTAAAATAATATCGCAAGCTTCTGTGATAGACGGTCTTTCAGAAAACTCATAATAGGCATCTACATAGCCTACAGGAATGTTATTTGGAATAGCTTCTTTTGCTCTGTATATAAATGATAGTAACTCCTCTTCTGTAAGGTCGCCTCGGTACATCACTTCATTACCTACTGCGGCAATATCCACGTAACCTTCCTCTGCCAGTTTAATAAGACCGGCTACTTCTTTTTCATTGATTTCCGGGTCATCACCTAACCAAGCACCAACTAAGGTTTTAATACCATATTCATGTGCTATTTTGGGAATCAATTCATTCCCTTCTGTGCAGGAAAATGAACGGATCCATTTGGTATACGGAGCCATGATTTTTAATCTCCTTCGTATTTGCTCTTCAGACAATTGATCGCCGGGTTCCTGACCTTCCACATATGGGCTTGAGCACAAACCATGCATACCTGAACGCAGCACTTCTCGAAATAAAGCACGTAAATCCTCAATGGACTTGTCTGCATAATCGATGCTTGCCAGTGCTAAAAACTTCTCTTCTCTAATCGACATAATTAATTGTTATACTTTTAGTGTTATAATTCTCCTCTTCGTTTTACAAGTTCTTCTTTGATTTCCTTAGCTCTTTTTTCACTTAAACTATAATTTCTCATTACCCAGATAGCACAAAGAGCTGTAACAACTGGTAAAACGATATCAGTAATTCGCATTCCTGTAAGTGCTTCTGCCGTTTGAACTGTTGCCGTAGGGTCATAGCCAAGTAATTTTAGTATAACTCCCGAAAACACCAAGGCCAGACCTTGTCCTACTTTGATCATCCACCAATAGATGGCACCAAAAGTACCTTCCTTGCGCGGCATACCATTTTCAAATTCATCTAAGTCACAAACATCCGCAGTCATACTCATCATTAATGTGAATAAACATCCCATACCAAAAGCCATCAATGGGATTGGAAGAAATATCATATAGTAATTCTCGGGATCAAATCCCCACCACTTCAATATGTATCCTACCACAGAAATTAGCGTTGCATAAATAAAAGCCTTTCTCTTTCCATATCTATTTGCCATCCAGTTGATAATAGGAATTGCAATGAAAGCTGTATAAGCAGCAGTCACAGCTGGGAATAATGCAATCCACCACTTGGATGCTCCCCAATCACCATCGAACATGTAAAAATTAATGATAAACACACCGAACTCTGCAACAATCTGAAATCCATTAAAGACTAAAAAAGTTGCCAAACAGAGTTTTGCAAAAGGCTTATTTTTAAGAACTTTCTTGATGCCTTTAAAAATTTTACCCATGCTTCCAAAAATACTTTTAAGAGTAATATCCTCCCGTCCTTCCATTTTACTAGCGTCAATCCCTCGACAAAAAATGGCGGGTAATATTCCTAGAATGACAATAACGATTCCCGCAATCAATGCTACCGTTCGCACACCTTCCGGTTGCGTATCAAAAAGAGTATCATCTGGAATCAATACATATAAAAAAGGAACTAACATCCACGCAACTTGACCAATGGTGTTAGCAAAACTCATTAGTCGCGTTCGCTCATTATAATCTGATGTCATCTCATATCCAAGAGCAATTAAAGGAGTAGAAAAAATAGTATTTCCAAAAATTAATAATATCGAGAAAATCAATAAGTACCAAAAGTTGTACATTTCTGTATTATCTCCATGTACTTGCCATAATATAGCAAATATGAGACCTGATAATAGTGCTCCAGTAAAAATGTACGGCCTTCTTCTTCCATATTTTGAACTTGTATTATCGGATATATATCCCATAACAGGGTCAGTAATAGCATCGAATAATCTAGGTATACCAACAATGAGTCCGGCCAAAACTGTATCCATTCCAAATCCATCAGCAGATTTAAGTATGACAACAAAAACTCCTAGAATACCAGGAATTAAATTATTTATTAAGTGACCTGCACCAAACGCGGCTTTTTGACCAATAGGGACTTTTACAGATTGTGACATAATCGTTAATTTTAGTTGATTAGTATTGTTTGTATTGCTTGAGGACTGATAGAGATCTTCTTAGATTTTTCACCTAATGAGAGCTCGAAATGCTGTCCTTCTTTACCTTCGTTAAAAACTACCATAGCAATAGAACCATCTGGGTTTTTCGCTGCGGTTACCATAAGATCCTTATTGGAATTTTGCACATCGATCACCTCAGCTCCAGGTCTGATGTATTTGCTAAAGTGTGCCATTGTATAATAAAGTGGAGTAAAGTATACCTCATCTTTATCAGGATCTACAATGACCGGTGCGACACACCAATTTTTAAACCAGTTGGGGCCTCCTTGTGTATCTAAAACCATGTTCCAATCTACCCATCCGTCAACCCAGTTATTTAAGCAGCCAATGATATCTCTAGCGTATCTATTAACAGGAGAGTACTTAGGATGTAAGTACTTCTCTTTTTCAGAAGCCCAATCCCAACCCCAGTCAGTAGCTTCCTTTCGCCAATACCAGGCATCATCTTGCCATTTCGGAACTTCAGAATCTACACAACCTTCGGTTTCAATGAGATATTTATTTGGAGCTTTATTGTGCGCATATTGCAAGGCCTCAGGAAAATAATCATAGGTGCTTTCATACCAATGAAT
This sequence comes from Flavobacteriaceae bacterium, assembly GCA_965218065.1. Taxonomy (GTDB): domain Bacteria; phylum Bacteroidota; class Bacteroidia; order Flavobacteriales; family Flavobacteriaceae; genus Polaribacter. The sequence continues at coordinate 180,579 of OZ244589.1, forward strand.
GGCAGTTCCGTCGAAGTATTTGGAAGAAGCTTCGTCTCGATACATTTCGTCAACCCATTCCTTTAAACCTGCTCTGTTTTGATCGTACCCTAAGATGATCTTATCTCCATATCCATCGGCTTCAAGTTTTGGGCCTAAATGGAACTGGACAAAATCGGTCATTTCTTTTGGAGAAAAATGCATGCTCTCCCAGTTGTTGCCATTTCCATGTGGTTCATTTTCTACTGTGAACCCCCAGATGTCAATTCCTTCTGTCTTGTATGCATCGAGATATTTGGAAAAGAATAGTGCCCAGGTATCGTAGTATTCAGGAAGAAGCTTACCACCAACCCAATGATTATTGTCCTTCATCCATGGAGCTGCAGTCCACGGAGAAGCAAAGATGTTGAAACCATCTTCTGAAATAGCCATAGCATCCTTGATCATAGGAATAAGGTCGTCCTTATCTTCTTCAATGGTGAAATGTTTTAGCTCTTTATCTCCTGCGACTGGTGTATATGAATAGTTAGTTAGCGAAAAGTCGCAGGAGTTCATATGTGTTCTGGTAAGAGAATACCTAGCACCATCTTTGGCGAAATAGGCTTTCAATATGGTGTCACGATTCTTCTGACTTAACTTATTAAGAAGATATGCTGATGATTCGGTAAAAGCTCCCCCAAAACCTGAAATGGTCTGATATTTCTTAGTCGGATCTAATTTGATCGTATCAAGAGGTTGCTCTGATGAAAATTCTGTAATTGCGGTTAGTTTATTTCCAGACTCAGAAGTTTCGTAAACTTCAACTGACAATGTTCTTTCAGAAGTACAAGAGATTAGTGTCATGAGTATAAACATAGATAGACTAATTTTTTTTACAGGTTTCATCTTGGTTCTATTTTAATGAGTTAGCGACATTTCTTTTTTTTTGGGTGGTGTTAGTACTCCAGACATGAGATCTTCCTTTTTTCCGTCATAGGTCTTAGAAATCTCATTGCCATCTCTTTTCAGACCTTTAAATGTTCCTTTATCTACCAAATCCCATAAAGCGTACTTTGCTTTTCCATCAACAGTAAACAAACCGAAGTGATTTTCTGAACCTTGCTGATTGGCAGCATCTTTCCATGGTTCATCAAATGCTTCAAAATAGAAGCATGAAATCCCTGCTTCATTGGTCCAATCTCTCAGATGCTTGTAGTACAAAGCTTCTTTGTATTCATCGGTAGCTTTAGATCCTGTAGGACCATAATGCCCGTTAGAAACTGTTGCCCAACCGGTTTCTCCAATGTGAATTGGTTTGCTTACACCCAGACTTTTCATATAATCTGAAACGGCTTTGTATTGTTTTTGAGCAAACTGCTTTGCTCTTAACATAGCAGCATCAATCTTTTCCAGATCTGATAACTTTTCATCTTCTTCAGGATATTGCCAAAACTGAGGATTGTAGTGACTGTTGTGATATGCATATGTATGCATGGAAATATAGTCTACTGCTTTGATCAAATCTTCGAGATCTTTTACATGATAACCCGGATCGCCTCCTCCCCATGAAGCGAAATCATCCGAGCTTGTAACCCATAGATCTTTTGGAAGCTTACCTTCTTTCTTCAAGTTTTGAAGATGATTTACCCACTTTAAGATCACATTGGGTTGTACATAGTAGCTGGTAGCCCATTTAACCATGGCTTCATTACCCACTGCAATAATTTTAACGATATCGGGATACTCATTTGCCAGCGCAACCGCTCTGTCAATTTCTCCCGCGTTTTGCTCACTTTCTACATTATGATCAGGAGCTTTATCTGTCCAGGCGTTCATACAATCGATCCATGCTCCTAACATTACGTACATTTCGAAGTTTGTATCTTCTTTTTGCAATTCACGAATTGCTTTTAAAATATTCGAAGCTTGAGCTAACTGGACATTATACGTTCGTATAATTTTAATACCCATAGCCTGCATGATTTTCATGTCTTCTTTTAATTGGGCTATGGTTGGTTGAATATCACGACTTGTTTTACGATACCCTCCATAGGAGATCGCTAAATAATCTGGGTTTCCTAATATATCTTTTGCTGTCAATTGTTCTTTCTGTTTAGGTTCTTTTTGCAAAGCGTCTTTGCTCTTTTCATTTTTACAAGACCATAATATGCTTGAAACAAGTATTGCGTATAAATAGAATTTCAACTTCATGGGCTTATGTTTTTTTATTTTAGCTGACTAGATTTTACGTATGCTTTAATTTGCGTTACTTCTCCTGTTCGCCCGAAAATTTTCGAGCTGATTTCTTCATCTATAGTTAAACTGTCAACCGATTTCGAACTACCATCATTAAATGTTATTTCCAATGCATTTTGTTCTGATATTATATAAATCACCGGTACCTGACAGTATGTGAATCCAAGAGCATTTTTCTCCATTTGGATCGTTTTCTTCTCTTTTGATAGGTTTATGTATTCGAAATTCGCAACATCTGTAAAGAACTCTTCTTTTCTAAGTAGACAAGGGTTAAAATACAATTGTCCTTTCTTTACAAATACTCCAAGCTCTCCGAACCTGCTTAGAATATCCTCTTTTACTTGTCCGGTCATTCCGGGTTGTTGCGCACCCTTACCAAATGGAGTATGTGAATATGGGTCCGTTGGAAAAGCTCCATACAAGGATGGGGACTTATGTACACCAATTCCCTCATTGATTTCGTAGAAATGTTCTAATAAGTGACCAACAACAATTTCATTTTCACCAGCATTTACGGCAGCGACTGAGCACTCCTGAACCGCAAGTAACAATTTAGAAACCATATGCCAGTAAATAGACCCCAGGCCTTCATATCCATAAAAGGTTCCCGATCTTCCAGTAAACGCTTTATGATTAAAGACATCTTCAAATGCCTGTAAAACCTTTGGAGTATCAGTGGCTAAAAGTGTATCGTATTTAGATCCTGCTAACTTGTTCAAAGCTTCTGATACATCGTCTGCATTTTTAAAGTTTCCATTGAAATGGTATGCTCCGTTAATGTCTTTCTCTATGATTTGAACATTTCCATCGCTCAACAATTCTCGTAATAATTTTGAGGATAGAACGGCATCTTCAGGAACGATATTCCTCTCAAGGAAGCCTTTCAATTCTTTATTTGGATATAGCAAATAGCTATATTGATCATCTCTAAAAAGTTGACTCTTTTTCAGAGCGTTTAAAACACTCAAAGATTCTTTAGCGCTCAAATAGCCTGAACTTAACACGGCAACTTGACCTTCTAACATTTCGTTCAAATGAGAAATTGAAACAGAATGGTCATCATTTACGGTCATTAGGTTATATGCATGATACAAATCATCTGAACGTTTATTTGCTCTAATAGAATGCTCTAGATATAGTTTGCTTAATGAAATAAATTCACTCACTTTATCTATAGAAAGCATTGTTTTTCTACCCGAAAAAGCATGCTCGTAAATTTGTGTCCTAAAGTCGCTTCCGGCTTCTCCTAAACCGTCTAATATTGATTTTTTATCACTGTCTGATATGGAACCGTTTAGTAATTCTTTATTAGTTTCAAGCGTTTGCAATACACGATTGAAGAAAAGAGAAATCTCATTAGAAACCTCGACCTCTTTGACTGCAACAGTGGGGAGTAATTCTTCGAAGAAATTGAAGAACCTTCTTAAATAGTATAAGGTTACCATTGAAACTCCATTCCCTACCAGCGCATTATTAGCGTCATTCCACTCAGGACGTTGTGTATTCATCCAAATTCCTCCTTCAGGAATAAAGTTGGAAATTTTAGCCAATGACGTAGCCAATATCTTTTCGACAAAATTTGCCTTTACAATAAATCGATTTTCGTCACGAAGTAAGGCTCCATCTGCACCTAATTGATCGCGACCTTCACGTATTTTACTGTCGAGATCTTCGTCGAAAACAATAGTATCTTTAGGGTTTTTTAATAGGTCCTGATATGCTTTTATCTTATAAGGAACATTCGCATAGACGAACAGGTTTTTAGTGAAAAAACTTTCTAGTTGTTTTGGTTTGTGATTGTGAATAAACTCTAAAAACTTTAAAAGGTAGATGATCTGATGATCTCCCCAGTATCCTATATAGGACCAGGGATCGTCTGGTTCAATAATCTCCCAATCGAAACCATCTTTTGTAATTCTATATGGGTTGTAACCGTCAAATGTGGTAGCATTTAAGAACTTATGAATCATACTTTCAATAAATTCCGGATATGAATGCGCTAAGGCTTCCCAATTCTGGAAAATATCTCGCCAGTTTCCTTCATAATCCAAAATCTTAGACCCATCCTCTTCATTTCTCATGTTGATGGAGAACCTGTTCCATGGACGACTTGGATCTCCGTGTCTGCGACTAAATTTTAATGGCATATATTCCAGACAAAGACGTCTAAAATTTTTGTCTTCGCTGTGATAGCCAATTTCATGAAGTTTAGAAACCGAAAATACTTCGGGTAAAGTTTCTAAAATAGGCTCTGAAGTACGAGCTACCTTCTTATTTGCTTTTGCTAAATAATTGGTAAAGTCCCATTTTTCAATTTGATAACCATCATCGAAGATTCCTCCTCGCATAATGTTGAACAATGTATTCGAAAAATGACGCGTATCTCTTAAGCTGTCTGCTGAAACCTGAATAGCATCAGAAGCAGCATTTAATTCAACCAGGTGTTTTGTGCCTGAAGCAATATCTTTATTAATTTCATCTTCTAGCCCATTATTGTTTTCAATTTTCTTGAGTAATTGAGCGATATCAGAATGATTTTGGTTTACGTTCGCCACGATCATCCACTCCTCGAAAGAATCAGCTGACAATGTCATTTCCGTATGTACAAAATACCCTCCTTTTTCAGCTTTAATATCTATTTCTTGAGAAACAGGTTTACCCGATCTAAACGCGTCAAGTTGCAATGACGATAAAAGATATGTAGGTTTTTCTAAACCGAGAGACCAAACCACATTTGCTTTTAGAGCTTCGCTAGCCTCTGCCTTGTCCACCAAAATGGCGCTGAGTGCAAATATGCCTAATCCGGTAGATGGTTCAAGCTCATTTCGTTTATAAGCATCGACCAAATTACTAGACTGATTTTGAATATCGCTACCAATACTGGCAGGCATAATATTTTGAATACCATCGAGCACCGAAACAGTTACGGAATCGCTGGCTGTATTGATCAATTTTGATTTCTTTACAAAACCAAAGATGTCACTGGAGCTCCACTGATATCTAAATGTTAATTCCAGATCATGATTGATCTCCTCAAAAACGATCTTATCTCCGTACTTGTTTTTATACAGATTTTGAGTCGTTGTATATTTCCCCAACGATCTTATCGCTAGAGGTTCCCACATAAACTCAATACCATCTTTAACTACTTTAAATATGGATTTGTTTCCAGTAATATCTGCAGATTCTGTTATTTTATCATCGGTATAATAGGGGAATAACGCGTATTCAGAATTTTTTCTACCGGCAGTTAGACCACCGTTACTAGAAATAAACATCCAATGATCAGAATCACTTACGATACTCATAAAGAAAGGACGCAATGCGTCGCTGTTAGAGATCTTGTAATACATTTCATTATCAATGATCACAGATTTTAACTCAATATCTTTTCTATAAGTCATTTCTTCTTTCAAAATTGTTTCGCCAATCATGTCAACTGTAATTAGTTGTATACTTTTTAGTTTGTTCTTTTTGTTTTGGTATTAGATACTAGAAGATGGTTTGCAAACCATCTTCTAGTTCTTAGTGTATTGCTTCTTGCTTATTCTTGAGCGTAGACTCTTACGTAATCTACATACATCGTTTGCGGAAAGACCGTGCCGTTGTTAGGAGGACCAACAAATGAACCACCCACAGCCATGTTCATGATAATATAAAAGGAATTATCGTTGAATACCCATTCGCCATTAGCATCGCTAGGAGTGATTTGATTGTATAGCACATCATCTACATAGTAATTGATGTAATTCGGTCCCCACTCGATACCAAACACATGGAAACCTGTGTCAAACCGATCATTGGTCAATTCGTAACTCTTTGTTACGGGGCTTCCTCCTGAGTATCCCGGACCGTGCACACTACCATGGGTAATCGTAGGTTCTTGTCCTCGATATTCCATAATGTCAATTTCACCAATTTGAGGCCAAATAACGGAGCCATTAGAGTCGTCCCCCAACAACCAAAATGCCGGCCATATTCCTTGGCCCCATGGTAATTTAATTCGTGCTTCGAATCGTCCATATGTTCTTTCGAACAATCCTTTGGTTAAAATTCTGGCAGATGTATAACCAGAACCCATGTAGGATTCCTTAATGGCTGTAATCTCCAGCATCCCGTTCTGAACTTTTACATTCTCCGGTCTATTCGTATAATATTGTAGTTCGTTGTTTCCCCATCCATTTGTTCCAGTGCCAATGTCATAAGTCCACTTCGATGCATCTGGCGCACCATCCGTATCAAAATTGTCTTGCCATACTAAATTGGTGAAGTTAACAACCGTTTGCGTTTCACTTGTTTCACAACCAGAGATACCCAATATCAAGATCAATGACACTGCATAGGTTGCGATAGCTTTTATATTGAATTTATTTATTTTCATGATGTTCGTATTAGATGTTAACCTGATTAATTATGGAAATAGATATTGTCTATAAATACATCCGTAACCTCAAATGGTTGCCCTACTAAAATGTATTGAGCAATATTGGATCGAGAAGTAAGGCCCGTGAAATCACTCAACGGAATATCTAAGCTTACCCACTGTCCTTGAGCTGGAGCATTGATGCTGATCTCATGTTCCGTATCGTCTCCTCCGCCAAATGCATTATCGGCACCAAAATCAACTAGTTTTATGTTGAAAGACGTAAAATCCGGTGACCATACATCCATATGAATATGTGTCATCGCAGATGCATCAACGGTATTAGAGGTTGTTTCAATTCCAACAAAACCAAGGTTCTCATACTTTTTAGTATCGTTCCCTGCAATCGTTACATCAGAGAATACTGTTGCAGCAGCCGACCATGGAGTTCTCCAGGTATCTACAGGAACATCTGTATATGCGTTACTGAATAAAGAGATCACATTAGCCGCCGGTAGCGTTGGCGTTGGAGCAGCTACTGTAGGTGTAGTAGGTACTTCGTAGAAGTAAATATTATCTGCATAGAAATTAGTAAGATTTGTACCTAGGTTCTCGTAGATAATAAGTCCAAGACGATTTTTATTTGCCATGGCCAATGGAATATCGATACTGTTCCAGGCATCACCTACAAGTGTTGCTGTAGTTAATGTTGTTTCTAGATTTGTGTCATCTCCACCACCATCTACACCATCTGCTCCAAAATCGCGAATAGTGATCTTCATTTGAGCACCCGGATCAATGGTTCCAGGAATGAAGATGTCAAAATGAGCATGTGTCATAGATGTTGCATCTACAGTAGGATTGCTAAAGCTAGTACCTACAAAATTAAAGTTCGTATAGTTTAATACATTATCTCCATTTACATTGAAATCTGCCGAACCTGTAGTTTGGAAAGGTTGCCAAAATCCGTTGTAATAGTCTACAGGGACGTTCGTATATGCATCACTAAATAGAGAAATTACCATAGATGCGTCTCTTGTAGGTGTTGGTGCATTGTCAAAATCTCCCAGAGATTGCAGGATCAAAGAGCCCGCTGCATCTATTCCGTTAAGACTTGCTGTTATGGTTGACGTTCCTGCGCTGTTTATAACTGCTGCACCTACTTCTGTTACGGTTGCTACCGCAGTATTTGAAGAGGTAAATGTATAGTATAAAGGCGCTACTGTTACAGTTGCATCTTGACCATTTCCTAAGTTAAATGTCTCTACAAGTCCGTCTACAATAGCAACTGCTCCATTAAAGGTTTGCATGTTTACATTCGCTCCATTCATGATTGCAGGTCTTGGCTGTGCAATCGTTCCTAGTTTTTCGAATCTAATCTCATCAATCCAAAATGTATATCCCATCCCTCCAGTACTATCAGTACCAGCAGAAAATGTAAACATTCCTTTTTCTTGCACTAATTTCGATGGATCTGGAATTGGAATGACCACTTTTCTCCAGTCTGTAGATAAATGAACATTATCAAGTCCTACAACATATTTGTTTTGTTCGAAATCGGTACCAAAACCGAATACACCGACGGTCGCTGTAGTCGATCCTTTGACCCAGAAAGTTAAGGCATCATAGGAAGTTAAGTTTCTTCCGTTTCCTCTGTCTTTAAAAATTCCTCCGATGAAGGTACCATTAGGATCGTTAATTCCAGGTACATCAATTCGTATTGAAGAAGTTCCCTGATATGCCACATTATCATCTGTTCCGAATCCATTTGGATTTGCACCCACAGCAGGGTCAAATGACATGAAGAATTCATCAGTCAAGCCTACAGGAGCATCTGTAAATATGTCCGGAGTGCTTGGGAATGTTGCGGGTACAACATCACTGGAAAGATCTCTTTCGCAACCCATGGTCGTAAGAAGTAAAACTCCTACCACTAGGGCAATCTTTGTTTTGATATATTTTATTGTCTTCATTTTGTAAGTTTTATTTTCCTATGTTAATGTGAACGTATGTTCTAATTTCCCATTCAGAACCGTTAGGAAACCCTACAGGACTGATAATCGGTGCATTGCCAAATTGCGGAGTAGCATTTGGTGAGAATCTTGGCGAATACTGATTTAATGAACGCCATGTTCCTCGTATTCCAATTCTTGTACTTGGTAGAACAAACCAATCTGGTTTTCCTAAAGTAGTCGAAACATCTAGCATGAGTTGTAAAGGGAAAGTAAGGTTGAAGTCTCGATGATAATCGAAAGGCCCCCAATCGTTCACCTTAACCATAGATGTTATTTTCATTTTTTTATAGATCATTCTGATGTCTCCACCGAATCTTTTAACCAATCTGTCACTATCACCATTTGCTTGCCCATTTCCATAGTAGAAATTACCAATAATGCCCAGATCTGGACTTAGTTTAGAAACCATTCTAGAATGCACTTCCCACAAGTCTTCAGCCGGAGCAGAGTTCGGGAAAGCAAAGAAGGTACGATTAGCTAAGAAACCAATGTGTGCATCCATGGTTGTAGGTAAGTGACGATATACAAAACCAAGGTTCATTGCAAATTTTGCATCTTCTGCTCTGTCATTGTCCCATTCGTACATCCATGTTGCCGGCGTTGGGTCATAGGTTAATAAGATCTCTCCACCTGTGGTCTCTCTGTTTCCTCTTACCGCAAATGGATCGTCAATTACGTTACGCAATCTACCAGCACCACCCACATTATTAGGCATTGGTGCAACCAATGGTTTTTGCCATAAGAAGTTTGGCGCAATTTGAAGGTTTCCTTTAGTAAGGGTAAAACCAGTTAGGAAGTTTGATTGATTTCCACTTCCATTATCTTTTAGTCTCCATCCTGTGAACGTTTGTGTTTGATCTGCTCCACCATTCGCTACAATACCTGATACTCCTCCTTGAGCATACCAGTTGAACGTTCCTTTTTGATAGGTAAGTTTGGCTTTCCAACCCCAGTTATCTGATGATTGCACTCTGTCTTCAACCACATTTCCATTATCATCAATATCCTGGAAGCTTGTTCCGTTTAAAGGACTTCCTGCCCAGATACCTCCTAAAGTTAAACCAAAGTGACCAAATTCTTTTTCTACTACTAGTGTAGCTCTTTCTGTTGGAAAGGCTGGAATGATACCACTTCGAACCTGATTGGCATCTAGGACCCTTTTTCCTGTGGTTGGGTCTATAATAATATCAGTTTCAAAATCTCTGTGATAAATACCGGTAACATCCCAGTGACCTAACTTTTTACGATACTTTAAAAGCGCAGTTGGATTCGCTCCCCACCAAAGTTGCGGTCCGAAAGCTGCCTTGAATCCATCAAAAGAACCTTTTCCATCTACTTCGATTCCTAAAATTTCACCTCCGTAGATATCTAAATTTGGTCCGTAGTTAGCCTCAGGGTATAACCCGAAGAAATCACCTTCGTATCCCCAGTGATAATGCCCGGTACGATAGAACCCTCGAATATCAAAATCTTTGGTGTTCCATGCGAACTCAGCATTATAAACATTTACGTTATTATTGTCTGTAATTACAGCGTTCCCATCTGGTGTAGTCACTGTAAGTGGTCGCGCTCTGTTTTCGTAGAAAATCTCATCTATTGGGTTTTCTGCCACATTACCAATGACATTAAAGGTAACGTTAGCTCTCATATTCGGAGAAGGATTCCCTTCTACTCCAATAAAGTAAGATTGCATATGATCAAACCCAAGTTGATTTGGATAAACAACCTCATTAGGATCGGGATTGTCAGGAGTGGTAATTAAACTACCTCCTGTTTGAAAAGTTGTGAATTGAGCGGTAAGTTGACTAATTCTTAGTTTAGATCCTGCGCCACCACTTAGAGCTGCCTTATCTCCACGAGCTCTTAGAACAGCATCCATTAAATTGATCTGTGCAAAGTGATCTTCTAAGGTTTTTTGACTTGCTCCTAACGCGAATGGATTGAATTTGTGTGCTTCTTTTAAGACATAATACGCTGCTCTAGGGTATAACGTATATAACCCTTTCTCATTATTTGGCCCTTTAGCACAGATACCAAACCATTCCTCGTTCATGTTATTTGCTCCTGGAGAAGCTACATCTATAGGATACCCTCCGTTGTGCCAGGTGGCATCGTTATCATGAACATCTAAGTTTTTTGTTTGTCCTTTTTTCCACCATCCATCACTAAATTGGAATGTAAAACCTCCAATAGAGTTTTGAGCCTTTCCTAAACCTGCTGCATTTTGATAGATCTCTTTCCAGTTTCCTAGATCATAATACGCTTGCATTTTTTGATCTTCTTGATTGTTCTTTGCATTGAATGCATCTGAACCAAATTCCGTAAACATGATAGGCATGTCTAACTTCTTTTTCACCACATCGAACATATCTGTAAATGAAATTCCACGATAGGTATTCGCTCCGTAGATATCTACATCTTTACATTCTTCAGCAACAATATCTATAAAGAGTACATCTCCATTACAAATAGCTACCGGATGAGAACCATCTACCGCCTTCATTTTCTTTGCTGCCTCGTTCATTAATCGATACATAGGTCTACCACGATTTTCTCCAACAGCTTGTCGTTTATCATCTTCGTCAGGAAAATCTTCTGTTTCTGCACCAGCCCAGAAAAGACCGTAGTTGTTTTCGTTCCCTAATAAATACATCAAAAGACCTGGCGTGTTCTTATAGGTATTTACAAGGTTATCTACTTCAGATAACAGTAGTTTTTGTGTGTCTGGGTTAGAATAATCCGTTACAGGAACCCAAGCGCCATTTATGGTTAGACCATATCTACCAAAAGAATGATTTAACATGGTGTAAATACCATACTTCTCGTAGATATATTGAATCCATTTTGGCTGAACTCCGGTATACATTCGAATTGCATTAATACCCATGTTCTGTAAAAGACCCATTTCGGCATCTAGTGCTTCTTTAATGAATTCGTCCGATTGATTCCATAAACTATAATTGTAGTTGGTACCTATAGGGAAGTAATCCCAGTTCATACCATTGATCATAAAGTCTGCGCCGTTTACTTCTAGTCGCATTCCATTGGCATCTTTTTTTACAGAGACTTTATCAGCCTGAGAGAACATCAATGTAGTGCTTACTAATAGTATAAGCGTTAGTAGATTTTTTTTCATGTTATTAAGTTTAAGTTCTTTATACACGCTTAGAAAAATTGTGTGATAGTAAATTTAATGCTATGAATTGATGATTTTAAAAATAAAACCTCAATAAAAAGTATACATCGTAAAAAAAGGCATACAATTTTGAGAATTTATTAAAGAAAGCCCTTTAACAGTAGGGTGTTGATACTGTGTTTAGGGCTCGGTGATTTCGGCAGAATACAGGAATGTTGTGGTTTTGTATAGGTGTATAAACCACATGTATGGATTTAGAGACCCAAAATATAGTTGCTTAAGCTAGCTTCATGTGGCAAATTCATCTTCTTTCTGAGTCTATAACGTTTTACTTCGACACTTCTTGGCGAGATATTAAGTAAAGGAGCAATCTCTTTCGAAGAGAGGTTCAATCTTAAATAGGTGCATAGCCTTAAGTCGTTTGACGTAAGATTAGAATGTTTGGATTTTAGTTTCTTTATAAAGTCTTTATCCGCATTCTCAAAAGCTTCTTCAAACAACTTCCAATCGTCAGAAGCATTTAGGTTTTTATTAATGAGTTTGATCACTTTAGAGATATCTTCTGTATTTTTTACAATACTGAGTTCTTTTTTTATTGTACTCAGCAGTTCATTTCTTCGAACTAAATTCATCGTAGATAACCCTAGTTCTCTGTTTTTTGAATCAATATCCTTTTGCAGATCTAAATTTTTAAAATGCATGAGTTGCTGCTTGTTCTCCAATTGTTGAATTTCAAGCTCTTTTTCTTTTTGACGCAACAATTTTTTACGCTGATTTTTATAATACCCTCTATATATCATATGCGTTAAGAACACTATGAGCATTCCGGAAAGAATATAGATGATTACAGCGAATGACTGTAAATACCAGGGTTTGTTAATTTCAAAACGGTAGCTGATCATGTTTGTAGTTTCTGTGTCTCCCAGCTTGGCTTTGGCTTCAAAAGTATATTTTCCATGAGGCAGATTCTCAAAATACACCTCTGATTTCGGCGACCACGCACTCCAGTTATCATTAAAACCTAACAATCTATACGTATATAAGGAAGGAAGGTATTTGCTATAATCAGAAACATTAAACGCAATTTGAATATGATTCTCATCATTATTGAGTTCTGGACTTTTTGATAGATCTAAAGGTATAGAAGGGCCATTAATGGTATGTGCTGAAACAGCATCTAAGGTAATTTCAGGATTGATAAAATGATCTTTATCCAGATCAGAAACGGTATATCCGTCGGTCGTACCTATTAAATATTTGTTATCCCCAATGTACAGGACATTCTCATAACCGTCTTTTGTTTCTCGCACACTATTGGGAAGTGGAATAGTAAACAGGTCATACTTGGCACTAAGTTTACCTTGTTGTGCATATGAGATGTTTTCCTTTGAAAAAGCAAAAAGCTTGTTGTTTACATTGATCAGTTTTCCAGATACATATCCAGTAGAATCATATAACTTACTCAAAATAGTGTCTTTTGTAAATCTATCTGAGGAAGTGTTATAATAAAATACACCGCTCTTCGAACCATACAATATTTTATCGTGATATCTGGTGAGGCTGGATTTTATACTCTTCTCTATGGCTGTTTTTTTGTATGAAGTTATTTTGCTGAATGAAGAATCTACATGTAATTTGTAAACACCTTTATATTCATGACTTACCAAGATCTCAGTATCATTGATAAATTCAAAATATCTTGACGAAATATCAAAACCTGTAAGTTTATTTCTTAACTGCCAGGAGTTATTTTTCCGTTCAAGAATATATAGACCGTTATAATTTCCTTGAATTAATAGGTTGGGATTATTGCTGATTTCCTGTATTTTCCAGGTTCCTTGAGCATCGGAGATTTTTTTAGCTTTTCCGCCTGAAATAACAAACGTTCCTTTGTCATGCCCACAAAGTATAGTGTTCTTTAATCGTTGTATGGTCCAAACTTGTCCTTCTGTTCCTTTGATAAAATTAAACGTACCATGCACATTGTGGTCTTTATAGAATAAACCCTGATTGGTTCCTAAATACAGCACGTCATTGTCTATATATGTAGTATAGATAGAACCCAAAACACCCAAATCATCTTTATATACTCTAAAGGACGTATTGAAATTGATGTTATTAATGCCGTGATCTAACCCAAGCCATACATTTCCGATGTTGTCTTCCAGTAACGAGAGTACGGTATTATTGCCAAGCCCCATACTTTGGTTTATCTCATAGGCAATTTCTTTGTTCCCATTTATATGGATAACACCATTTGAAACCGTTCCCAACACATAATCACCATTCTTTAGTCGAATACTATTGTAAATACTATAGTTTCTTAATTTATCGTTGAGTGTTGCGCTCCATGCTTGCAATTGTCCATTTGTCTGTAAGTTGAAAAAACCGTCTTCCTTGGTTTGAATTAGTAGTTGGTTGTTGTCATTAAAAATGTTTACCACAATGCGATCTTTAATATAATCATGATCGGTAACCATGGTTTCTTTCCCATTTTCGAACATGAAGATACCTTGATTGATTTTTTGAAAATAGATGGTATCTTCAACTTTATAGACCTTGACAATTCTTGTTTCAGAGGAAATAATATTAAAGGTCTTGTCATTAGTATCATAGATATAGATCCTATCTAACGATTGGAAAAGTATCCAACGATCAAGTTCCAGGATGTTCCAGAACTCCTCATCTTCTTCTAGTGATATTGCTTCGTTCTCGGATAGAGAGGTGTAATAAAGCGTGCCATATTCATCTTTTTCCCAATATCCAAATTCCATATAAGAACCGGTATAGATCTTACCTCCAATAACTTTTACTGACCTTGTAATGGATCCATTGGCAGATTCGTATAATTTCCATCTGGCTCCGTTGTATGTTAGTAATCCTTTATTATTGGCAAAGTAAATGGACTCATCACTTCCCTGATCGATAGCCCAATTTTGATCTTCTGCACCGTAATTTTCCGGCATGAACACTTCGATAGGAGGAAGCTCTTGAGCTAGCATGCTTAACTCAACAAAAAACAAGACACAGAATGGAATAAGGTTTTTTAATTTCATCAGCTAAAATAATAGTATATAAAAATGACAGCAACACATATAAGGACTCCAACTTTCTTTGCATGGATCCATGGTTGAATGTCAACTTGTTGTGTATATGATTGTATAAATGCTTCTTCGTTTGGTCTTATTTTTCCTATGATCAGCATGATAGCAATGTTCAGAATAAATAGGATTGCCATAATATCCAGGAAGTGTAAGCTAGAAAAAATACTTGGGTCGTATGCGTCTAAAAGAATATATGAAACATAAAGACCTACTCCTGAGATAAGGCCAAATTTAGCCGCAACGGCTGGGACTTTTTTTGTTAGATAGCCTACTATAAACAAGGTTAGAATTGGGATGCTGTAAATACCATTTACCTTTTGCAAATAATCAAATAAACTATCCTGTCCTAATAGAAGAGGTGCAATACACATCGCAAATAAGGCTAAGAGGATCCCGAAAGATTTTCCGTACTTAACCACTGTTTTTTCCGAAGCTTCTTTATTAATGTGCTGCTTATAAATATCTACACCAAAAAGAGTAACGGAACTATTAAGAACACTATTAAAAGAGCTTAATATGGCTCCAAAAATTACGGCGGCAAAAAAACCAACCCATTCATCTGGCAACACCTTGTTTACCAACATTGGATAAGCGCTATCTGCGCTCTCGATAGTGCCATCAAATAAGTGAAATGCAATGATTCCTGGAAGTACCACTATTAAAGGACCTAGGATTTTTATAAAGGATGCTAGCAAGATCCCTTTTTGACCTTCTTTCAAGTTTTTTGCTCCTAAGGCTCTTTGAATGATCTGTTGATTGGTTCCCCAGTAGAAGAGTTGAACCAACATCATCCCGGTAAAAATGGTATAAAAAGGGACGGGGTCTGATGAAGTACCCATAGATTTGAATTTCTCAGGATTCTCCGTTGTTAATGTGGATAGCCCTTCAAAAAAGCTCCCATCTCCAATCATCATAATTCCGAAAATAGGGACTAAAATTCCACCGATCAATAAACCTATTGCGGTGATGGTATCTGATACGGCAACTGCCTTTAAACCTCCAAAAATAGCATAGATAGATCCAATAATTCCGATCCCCCAAACACACAACCATATTGATTGCGTATGGGAGATTCCCAGTAAATTGGGAATATCGAACATTTCGCTAATGGCTATGGATCCTGAGTACAAAATTATGGGAAGTAGGACTATAGCATATCCTGTTAGAAATAAGCCTGAAATCATGGTCTTTGTTGAAGTGTCAAAGCGCCTTTCTAAAAATTGAGGGATGGTGGTTAATCCGCCTTTTAAATATCTCGGTAATAGAAATAGAGCAGTGATTACCATGGCTATTGCAGCTAATGTTTCCCATGCCATTAGAGATAGACCATTCGAATATGATTGTCCATTGAGGCCTACCAGTTGCTCCGTGGATAAATTTGTCAACAATAGAGATCCGGCAATAACTCCAGCGGTTAAACTTCGCCCACCTAAAAAATATCCATCTGAAGATTGTTCGTTTGTCTTTCTAGTAGCGAAATACGAGATAATTGCGACGAGTGCAGTAAATCCAATAAAAGATATAAAACTTAACATGGTCGATTCGGAGGTGTTGAGTTACTAAAGTAATTCATTTTCTTTAAAAATAGGGTCTAAAGTGATTTTTGTTTCATGTCTGTATAGGTGTGAAGTACGTAAAGCATTGAAAGATCATAGAAATTTATGTTCGTTTTAAGGTTAAATTTCAGTATCCCGCAAAATGAATTTTTAAAGGATGTTTACTCTTTTCGAGTATCTTTAATATTATTAAAAATCTATGGTAATTCAATTATTATGAAATATCTTTGCAGTCGAATTTTAGTTAAATGAATTCTACTACAGTTATAGAGAATACGTCTTCCATAAAGAGCTTTGTATCGGATTTAAAGCAGCTTACAAAAGTAGGACTTTCCTTAAGTGTTGTTTTTTCTTCTATTGCTGGATATCTGTTGGCGGTAGATTTTGTGAACTATACGACACTTTCTTTATTGGCAGTTGGTGGTTTTT
The DNA here is from genome assembly GCA_965218065.1 of Flavobacteriaceae bacterium. Classification (GTDB taxonomy): domain Bacteria; phylum Bacteroidota; class Bacteroidia; order Flavobacteriales; family Flavobacteriaceae; genus Polaribacter. The sequence goes on from OZ244589.1 coordinate 197,396, forward strand.
TAATGGTGGGGGCTTCCAATGTTTTCAATCAAATTATTGAAAAGGATACTGATGCTTTGATGAAAAGAACCATGAACAGACCGTTACCAACAGGTAGAATGAGTGTCGGCTTTGCTTTTTTTATAGCTATTAGTTTCACGATAGCCGGTCTTGTTATTTTGTACAGCATTAATGCAAAAAGTGCATTGTTCGGAGCCATCTCGATCTTCTTATATACCTGCGCATATACTCCGTTAAAATCGGTGACACCGCTTACGGTCTTCGTAGGGGCTTTTCCGGGAGCTATTCCTTTTATGCTAGGTTGGGTAGCAGCAACAGATCAATTTGGAATTGAAGCAGGCTTCTTATTTATGATCCAGTTTTTTTGGCAATTCCCTCATTTTTGGGCTATTGGATGGTTACAATTTGAAGAGTATCAAAAGGCAGGGTTTAGCATGTTGCCTATGAATAAAAAGGATAGAGGAGCGATCAAGCAGATTTTATTTTATACAGTGATCATGATCATTGTTTCTGCAGCACCGGTCTTTAAGGTGACAGGAGCATTTTACATTTACCCTTTAACGGCAGTGATTGTGGTTTTACTAGGATTTGTAATGCTGTATTATGCATATCAACTGTATAAAACTCAAGACAATAAAGAGGCTAGAAAGTTAATGCTCTCTAGTGTGCTATATATTACCGTTGTGCAAATAGTATATGTAGTAGATAAATTTTTACATTAGAAATGGTAGATAAAGAGACACTTCAAGAAGAATATCAAGCGGCAAAAAAGAAGTCGGCAAAGCCTATGTTGTGGATATCTATGATCAGTATGCTGATGTTCTTTGCCGGACTGACAAGTGCATACATTATTAGTATGGAGCGTGATGATTGGGTAACGTTTGATTTACCACAAGCCTTGTTCACAAGTACTATATTAATAGTGATCAGTAGTATTACTTTGTACGTATCACAGTTGTTCTTAAAAAAAGACAAAAGGGCGATTTCCTTAGTATTGCTAGTAGTTACTTTTATTCTTGGAATATTATTTATGTGGCAACAATATGAAGGATTCAATCAATTAAAAGATGCCGGATTGTATTTTACCGGAAAGGGAAGTACGGTGTCTACATCGTTCTTGATCGGAATCACATTAATGCACGCACTGCACGTTGCTGCAGGAATTATAGTGCTATTAGTTGTAATTTATAATCATTTTAAATATAAGTATAAATCGGACGATTTTCTAGGGTTTGAACTCGGTGCAATCTTCTGGCATTTCGTAGATGTTTTATGGATTTGTCTATTTTTCTTTTTCTATTTTATTAGGAAATAAAAATTGATTAATTTTGGCGAACATTTTAAAATTTTTTTAACATAAATTTATGGAAGCAAACGTTGCTGTACATTCAGAAAAAAAGGAAACCTGGGGCGGTGGTAGTGTAAAGCCATTTGGAGCTAGCTATGGTAAAATGATGATGTGGTTCTTTATCGTATCAGATGCACTAACCTTTTCTGGTTTTTTAGCTGCTTACGGATTAACTCGTTTTAAGTTTATTGATTCTTGGCCAATTGCCGATGAAGTATTTACACACGTTCCGTTTATACATGGAGAATATCCAATGTACTACGTAGCTTTCATGACATTTATTCTGATCTTCTCTTCTGTTACAATGGTATTAGCCGTTGATGCAGGACATCAAATGAAAAAGAAGAAAGTAGCATGGTATATGTTAGCTACCATTATCGGTGGTTTAATTTTCGTTGGATCTCAAGCTTGGGAGTGGAACACGTTTATTAAAGGATCTTATGGAGCTGTTAAAACTACGGATGGAAAGATCTTACAATTTGTAAAAGACGGTCATCAAATAGCGATCTCAGATTTTGTACATGGCGAAAGAGAAGACCATAGAGTACAACACACCAGAGAAAATGGATTGTGGTTTGAGTCAGAAGGTACGATAGCAACCTACTCTATAGATCAAATCGTGAAAGCATATAACGCTGATCCTTCAGTTCAGATACGAACAGAGTTGATCAACTTAGAAACAAAGAAAAAAACAATTTTATCTAGAGAAGCTGGTGCAGCAGAACTGGCTAAAACGAAACTGGTGGTAGAAGGAGCAAATTTAGAGGTGAATGAGTATGGAAATACCATTTTTGCAGATTTCTTCTTCTTTATTACAGGATTTCACGGATTTCACGTTTTCTCAGGAATCGTGATCAATATTATCATTTTCTTTAATGTGATCCTTGGGACATACGAGCGTAGAGGGCATTATGAGATGGTTGAAAAAGTAGGTTTATATTGGCACTTTGTAGATTTGGTTTGGGTATTTGTATTTACCTTCTTCTACTTAGTATAATTTTAAAATAAGAAAGATAACGATGGCAGCACACGCACACGAATCGAATGTAAAAAGAATATGGTTAGTTTTCGGATTACTATCTGTTGTTACAATCATAGAAGTTTGGTTAGGAATTGTTAAGCCAGACTCACTACACTTAGGAATCTTCTTAGGAACGAGTTGGTTAAACTGGATATTTATCATTTTAACCTTGGTAAAAGCATACTATATTACCTGGACGTTCATGCATATGGAAGGTGAAAAGAAATGGTTTAGAAGAGCAGTTGTATGGACTGCGGTATTCTTGATCATATATCTGGTAACCTTACTATTGATCGAAGGTGATTATTTATACGAAACATTGGCACCATTAGTACGATGGTAATCAAATTATAATAAGGTGGTTTTAACCACCTTTTTTTAGCTTTCATCATGAAAAAAATATCAAAAAAAGGAGTAATTTTATTCGCGCTGTTTATTTTTCCGCTGGCATTTTTTCTTTTACTTTCCACCGGAATAAATAACTTCAACAAACTTCCTGTAGTTACTTCCAATGTGATGAATGTAACTAAGATAGCCCCTAACAAAACAATTCAACTTAAAGGGAAGATCAGTATTGTATGTTTTTTAGGATATGATGTAGATAAAGTAAAGGGAAGCTTCTTTAACTTAAATCAGAAAATATATAAGCCCTTCTATGGTTTTAAAGATTTTCAGATCGTTGCCATTTACCCTAAAGAAAGTCAGTTACAGGTAGAAAAATTGAAATCGGACCTGGGTGATTTTACGAATATGGTGAAATGGAATTTTGTAGAAGCTAACGATAATCAAATAGACTCAATATATCAGCGCTTACAAACCAGTTATACGCTAGATCCGATGAAATACTCCTCCAGGGCATTTATTATAGATAAAGACCTTAATTTAAGAGGAAGAAATGATGATGAAGACTTTGAGGATGGAATGCTTTATGGATATAACATGCAATCGGTTGCCGAATTGAACAATAAAATGAAAGATGACGTGAAAGTGGTATTGGCAGAGTATAGGTTGGCGTTAAAGAAGAACAAGAGGAACAGAAAAATTTGATCTTTTATGAAAAAAAAGTATTCATATATAGGTATCGCTTTTATCATGCTACTATTTGGAATCTATGCAGTTCCAAAGATCATTAATAGGTTGAATGATGGAGATGTGGTCAAAGACGATCGATTGAACAAGGTTGAAAAGGTTAGAAAATCGAATCCTTCCGGGTTATTTAAGTTTGATAAGGTGCCTACATTTGAATTTATCAATCAAAATGGAGATACTATCAATAATCAAACCTATGCCAACAAGGTATATGTTGTAGAGTTTTTCTTTTCGACATGCCCAACTATTTGTCCGATCATGAATCGAAAGATGGTAACGGTTCAAAATGAGTTTGCCAAAGACGAAGACTTTGGAATAGCTTCTATTTCAATTACACCAGATATTGATAGCCCTCAGGTATTAAAAGAATATGCAAAAAGAAATGGGATCACACATAAGAACTGGCATCTATTAACCGGAAAGTCAGACGAAGTTGTATACGCGCTTTCGAACAAAGGGTTTAAACTATATGTTGGAAAGGGAGAAGAGGAACATGGCGGTTTTGAGCATTCCGGGCTGTTTGCATTGGTTGATAAAAACGGATATATCAGATCTAGAAAAGATGCTCAAGGAAATCCAATATTGTATTATAGAGCCTTAAAGGAAAGTGGTTTTCCGGACCAAATAAAAGAATTAAAAGAAGATATAAAACTGTTGTTAAATGAGTAACACGGAAAGAAGAGAAAAACAATATAAAAGAGGGATCACTATTTTATCAATATTGATTCCTGTTGTGGTTGCGGTCTTGTTTAGAGTTCGAATTCCCAATGTAGAACCATTGTCTTTTTTGCCTCCTATCTATGCAACTATTAATGGTATTACGGCAATTCTTTTAATTTTAGCGGTGGTCTTTATTAAAAAAGGAAATAGAAAATTACACGAGCAATTAAATACAACGGCTATTGTGTGTTCTGTCTTATTTCTAGTGATGTATGTAGCCTATCATATGACATCAGACCCAACTGAGTTTGGAGGAGAAGGAACCATCAAATATGTATATTACTTTATCTTGATTTCGCACATCTTGTTATCGGTAGTGGTCATCCCATTTGTGCTATTTACCTATATGAGAGCCAAATTGGGAAATTTCTCTGGCCATAAAAAGATAGCGAAAATCACGTTCCCATTGTGGTTATACGTTGCAGTTACAGGTGTGATTGTCTACTTAATGATATCTCCATATTATGCGTAGGTCCAGAGTCATTTTTTTAAGTTTACTTTTCATTTTTACATTCGGTAAGAGCGCTGTTGCACAGTGTGCTATGTGTAAGGCGGTTGTAGAAAACGGAGATCAATCCATGGCAGAAGGAATTAATTCCGGAATTACGTATTTAATGGCTTTCCCTTATATTTTAATAGGAGTTCTCTTCTATTTTCTGTACAAATATCACAAGAAGGTCAAAAATTAACATTTTAATAAGTACCTATACTTGTAACATATTTTAATTTTGCTCGTCTTAAAGGCGTATCATTTAATGAAATGATGTGAAATTAATATCGATTAGAACCTAACCAACATGAAAAGAAAGTTTTTACTGATAGCATTACTAGCCGTAGTAAGCTTAGGATATTCACAAAAAAAATGGAGCTTACAAGAATGCGTAGATGAAGCATTAAAAAAGAACATTACCGTTCAACAGAATAAACAGAACTTATTAATAGCAGAAAAAGATGTTGATATTTCTAGAGGAAACTTTTTACCAACATTAAACAGTTCGGTAAACCAGCAAGTAACTTTAGGACTATCTACAGGAGGAGATAATACTAGAAGTTCGGCAGATAGATATAGCTTATCCTTAGGATTGAATGGAGGCGGAACCATTTTTAACGGTTTCCGAAATTTAAATTCTTATAAACAAGCGCAATTAGGTGTAGAATCTAGTAAGCTAACATTAGAACAAATTGAAAATGATATTTCTTTGTTCGTAGTAAACGGATATTTAAACATCCTTTTTGCAAAAGAGAACTTATCCGTAGCAAAAGTTCAGGCAGAGATTAGTGCGAAGCAAGTGGAAGCTGCTAAAAGTAGGTTTGATGCAGGGGCTATTCCTAAAGGAGATTTGCTAAATGCACAGTCTACCGCTGCTAATGATGCACAAAATGTGGTGACGCAAGAAAATGTACTTACCATCGCATTGTTAAACTTAGCTCAGTTGTTACAAGTTCCGACCGAAGGATTCGATGTACAGGATATAAATGTAGGTACGCCTGGAGGGACATTGTTATACAACAGTGCAGATATGGTCTATCAAAAGGCCTTAACAACACAACCGCAGATCAAAAATGCACAATTAGGTATAGAGAATGCAGATTTAGCAATTGATATTGCAAAAGGAGCATTTATGCCAACAGTTTCATATTCTTTTGGAGCGAGCACATTTTACAATACAGTGTTCGGTCAGCCAGATGTTTTCACGGTTACGGATAATTTGGGGAACCCAATTACCATTGACAATAGCTTTTTTAATCAATTAGATAATCAGTTGTCTTATAGTTTAGGTCTTTCAGTTAACATACCTATCTTCAACGCTTTTAGAACAAAGAACAATGTTCAGAGATCTGTGATCAGTAAAGAGCTTTCTCTAATAAATTTAGAAAATCAAAAGCTTCAATTACAACAAACAATTGAACAAGCGTATGTAGATGCAAAAGCTGCTTCGAAGACCTATGAAGCTGCTAGAATCTCTCTGGATTCTCAGCAAGAAGCGTTTAAAAACGCACAAGAACGTTATAACTTTGGAGCATTGTCTTTATTTGACTTTGATCTGGTAAGAAATAGATTAGTAAGTGCAGAATCGGCATTGATCAGAGCGAAGTACGATTTTGTGTTCAAAACGAAAGTATTACAGTTCTACTACGGAGAGTTGAACTTAAATGACTAAGAAAAAATAGTGATCATATGAAAACCTCACCATGCTGTGAGGTTTTTCTTTTTCTATATCTTTGCTGCCTATAATTTTTTTGCTTTGGCGATCATTTTAAACATAGAAACTTCTACAAAGAACTGCTCGGTAAGTATTGCCGACAATGGCAAGATCATAGCTTTAAAAGAGTTGGTAGATATGAAATATTCTCATGCTGAGAAGTTACATCCGTTTATTTCGGAAGTAACAAAGGAAGCAGGTATCAGTTTGTCTGAGGTCGATGCCGTAGCCGTGAGTAAAGGTCCCGGTTCGTATACAGGCTTACGAATAGGAGTATCTGCAGCCAAGGGATTGGCATTTGCATTCAATATTCCATTGATCTCCGTAGACACGTTAAAATCATTAGCCATGTCCATTACATTTAACGATGGTGTTGTAGTTCCGATGTTAGATGCTAGAAGAATGGAGGTATATTCGGCAGTTTTTAATACTAATTTCCAGCAAGTAAGAACTATTGAAGCTGAAATTATTGATGAAAATTCGTTTCAAGAATACCTCGAAAAAGGAAAAGTATACTTTCTGGGAGATGGTGCTCAAAAGTGTAAAGAAGTCATTACACATCCCAATGCAATTTTTGTAGACGACAAATTTCCATCGGCAAAAGAGATGTCGACCTTATCATTTCATAAGTATGAACGGAATGATATGGAAGATGTGGCATACTTCGAACCCTTCTATCTGAAGGATTTTATCGCAAATAAAGAGAAAAAGAAACTATAGTTTCAAAAGGATCATTGTTAAAGCAATAATTGCAGGTACGGCCTGTACATAAAAAAGACGAATCTTTTTTGTTGAATACGCACCATAGATTCCGGCTACAATAACAAAAGATAAAAACAAGGTGCTTAGGTCAAGATCACTTTTGATTAAGGAAATAACCAAGCCAGCGCTTAAAAACCCATTATATAAGCCTTGATTGGCAGCTAATACCTTAGTTTCTTCAGCCAGCTCTTTACTTTTTAATCCAAAGATCTTGATGGTTTTAGGTTTTGTCCATAAAAACATCTCTAATATCAAGAAGTAAAAATGTTCCAGTGCAACGAATAAGATAAGGCCAGAGATTACATATTCCATAATATAGGTTTGTTGCTTAAAGGTATTAAATTTTGTTAACTTATTATTATGGAGACGTTAATTCAGAATTAATGGAATGACGTGTTACAATGTTTAACCAAAGAAACCTTAACGATTCTTTAAAATTTCGAGAACGTTTAATTTAAATGATTACAACAATTTTGTTATAATCTTATAGATTATATCTGACCTCGAAATTAATATTAGTTTTTGTCAATTTTTATGAATTTGAGGTAGATGACTGCCTTTGGCCAAGGCAGTTTTTATCTTAATGTTTAGGAAACATTAACTTAACATAACTATTGGTTCTTTGCAGCGACAAAAACTAATATTATGAAACTTAAATATGTACTCTTGTGCATAAGTTTATTTGCTTTTTTGAACAGTAATAGTCAAGAAGCAAATGCTCCGAAATTCGGAAAAGGACTCTTTAATCTTATTGGTAAAGACAGTACCTGGTCAATGAAGATTGGGACAAGAATGCAGTTTTTAACGACTTCTCAATGGAATTCGGATAACGGAGGTTTATCGGATCCTGCATCTTCATTTTTGGTGAGAAGAGCGCGATTGAAGTTTGATGGATTTGCGTACTCGCCAAAACTGCAATACAAGATAGAGTTAGGGCTTTCCAACAGAGACATTTCAGGAGCCTCAGAATTCACCAGTAATTCTCCAAGGTACATTTTAGATGCAGTCTTAAAATGGAATTTTTCTGGAAACTTCGTTTTATGGATGGGTCAAACAAAACTTCCGGGAAATAGAGAACGTGTGATTTCTTCTGGAAACATGCAACAGGTAGATCGATCTTTATTAAATAGCCGTTTTAATATCGATCGTGATATGGGTGTACAACTAAGACATCATTTTAATATTTCTGAAAAATTTATTATTCGAGAAATGTTTGCCATTTCTCAGGGAGAAGGAAGAAATGTTACTACGGGAAATCTAGGAGGACATCAATATACATCTAGAATAGAAATGCTTCCTTTTGGGAAATTTGCCGGAAAAGGGGACTATGTGGCGAGTGATTTAAAATTTGAGCAAACCCCAAAATTAGCGATCGGTATTACCTATGATCTCAATAACAATGCTGTAAAGAACAGAAGTAATCAAGGTTCTTATATGGCAAATGACATTGGGTTTTATGAAACGAATATTTCAACCTGGTTTATCGATGCTATGTTCAAGTATAAAGGATTTTCTTTTATGGGAGAATATGCTAGCAGAGACGCAAAAGATCCTTTTGCTAAGAATTCTGATGGAAGTTTAACTGGAGATATTGTGCAGGTGGGTAATGGATTAAACCTGCAAACGGGGTACCTGATTTCTAAAACTGTTGAAATATCAGGGCGTTATACGAATATAGCCTTAGATCAAAACATCACAGGTAAAGGAACAGAAAATCAATATACACTCGGGCTTTCTAAGTATATAGTAGGGCATAAATTAAAAGTACAAACAGACTTGAGTTATTTGGATACAGCAGATAAGAGTAATCAAGTAATGTTTAGATTTCAAGTAGATATACATTTTTAAAATATAACATAAACCTAACATGGATACCAAGGGGTGTTCATACATTTGCAAAACTAAAAAAACTAAACAATGGGAGATCCATATATTTTAATGCTTGTCGCTTTAGCTGCTTTAGCTATTGTAGACTTAGTAGTAGGAGTGAGTAATGATGCCGTGAATTTTTTGAACTCGGCGATCGGATCTAAAGCTATTTCAATCAGAAATATCATGATCATTGCCAGTGTTGGTGTGTTCTTCGGAGCCGTAACATCTAGTGGAATGATGGAGGTAGCGAGAAAGGGAATTTTTAATCCCGGAATGTTCATGTTTCAAGATATCATGTTCATTTTTATGGCCGTGATGATTACGGACATCTTACTGCTCGATGTGTTTAATACACTGGGAATGCCAACCTCTACGACAGTATCAATTGTATTTGAATTATTAGGAGCTGCAGTTGCTATTTCACTCATTAAAATTTCGGCAAATGATGCCGAAACGGTGAGTGCGATTTGGGAGTACATTAATTATGAAACTGCTTCCAAAATCATCTTTGGAATTCTGCTCTCCGTTGTCGTCGCATTTTCGGTCGGGGCTATCGTGCAATTTATTTCCAGATTGATCTACTCGTTCAACTTTGAAAAAAGACCTAGTTATGTAAATGCATTATTTGGTGGATTTGCAATAACAGCTATTACCTATTTCATAGTCATCAAAGGAATGAAAGGAACACCTTTTTATAAAGATGTTAAGCATTTAATAGAAGATAATACCGTATTGATTATTGCAGCGAGTTTTGTCGTTTGGACGTTAATTTCTCAAATATTGATCAAGGCATTTAAGGTAAATGTGTTAAAACTGATCATCGGAATTGGGACATTTTCTTTAGCCATGGCATTCTCAGGAAATGACCTGGTAAACTTTATTGGAGTGCCGATTGCCGCATGGAATTCATACGAAGCATGGAGTGTGTCTGGGGTAGAAGCAAGTGCTTTCGAAATGGGAGTTTTAGCGAAGAAGGTACCTTCTAATGTTTGGTTACTGTTGATCGCTGGAGGGATTATGGTAGTCACATTGTGGACTTCCAGTAAGGCGAAGAATGTAATCAAAACGGGAATTGATCTATCGCGTCAAGGTGAAGGGCATGAGAAATTTCAACCAAACCCTTTATCGAGAATCGTTGTACGAGCGTCTATGGGAATAAATGCTGGGATAAGTTATATAGTACCTAAAAGAACATTAGATTATGTAAACTCTAAGTTTGAAAAACCAGTAATTGAATTGACAAAAGACAAAACCTATGAAATGCCGGCATTCGATTTAATTCGAGCCTCTGTAAACTTAATTGTAGCCGGAATTTTAATTTCTATCGCTACTTCTATGAAATTACCATTGTCTACAACCTATGTAACATTCATGGTGGCTATGGGTACATCATTAGCAGATAGAGCTTGGGGAAGAGAAAGTGCAGTATATAGAGTAGCTGGAGTGATCAATGTTGTTGGTGGCTGGTTCCTAACCGCGATCACGGCATTTATTGCCGCTGCTATTGTAGCCTATTTAATTAGCTGGGATATGGCAATGATTCCTGTTCTATTAGGATTAGTTGCTTTCTTAATTGTGAGAAACACATTAATTCACAGAAAGAAAACAAAAGAAGTTAAAAAACAACAGTATATTGAAAGAGCTGAGCTAATTACCATTAACGGAGTTATTGAGGAAAGTGCTGATCATATTTCAGAAGTGGCACAACGTGTAAATAAATTATATACGAATGTGGTAAACGATTTGGCAAATCATGACCTGAATAAACTACGTAAAACAGACAAACATGTTGCCAAGCTAAATGATGAAATTGATGGCTTAAAAGACGGCGTATTCTATTTTATCAAGTCGTTAGATGATACATCGGTACAGGCAAGTAGATTCTATATTTTAGTGTTAGGATATTTACAGGATGTTGCGCAATCGATCAGTTATATTTCCAGAGCAAGTTATAAGCACGTAAATAATAACCATAAGAATTTAAAGAAAGGACAACTGAAGGACTTAAAAGAAATAGACAATCATATGACTGATCTATTAGGAAAAATAAGTGATGCCTTTGAAAATAGATCCTTTGATGATTTAAATGGAATATTAATAGAAAAGCAGGAGCTACTAAAAGATGTATCTGCTTCTATTGAAAAACAAGTCTCTAGAATTAGAACGGATGAAACAAGTCCTAAGAACACAACACTTTATTTCAGTGTGTTATTAGAAACGCAAGATTTGATCTCCGCGCTAATGAATCTTTTACAGATCTATGAAGAGTTTCATATGAGTACAAAAGAAATAGAGGAGTAAAAAGAAACTACAATAACTAAAAAAGCCGAACGGATTCCGTTCGGCTTTTTTAATGTATATACAAACTAGATTATAGCTCTAGTGCTTTTTTAATGTCGTTATCCATTAACAACTCCACCGGATTTTCTAAAGCTTCTTTAACGGCAACTAAGAATCCGACAGATTCACGTCCATCAATAATTCTGTGGTCATACGACAGCGCAACATACATGATAGGCTGAATCACCACTTCACCATCTACTGCCATAGGTCTGTTCACAATATTATGCATTCCTAAAATAGCACTTTGAGGAGGGTTGATAATAGGAGTCGATAACATCGAGCCAAAAACACCACCATTCGTAATGGTAAATGTTCCTCCTGTCATTTCATCCACAGTGATCTGTCCATCTCGCGCTCTTAAAGCCAATCTTTTTACTTCACTTTCTACACCTCTAAAGGTCAATTCTTCTGCATTTCTGATCACAGGAACCATTAAACCTTTCGGTCCAGAAACGGCAATGGAGATATCCTGGAAATCATATGAAACTTTATAATCACCATCGATCATTGAGTTCACGTCAGGATACATTTGTAAAGCTCTCACACATGCTTTGGTGAAGAAGCTCATAAAACCTAAACCAACTCCATGCTTTGCCTTAAATGCCTCTTTATGCTCGGCACGTAGATCGAAAATAGGTTGCATATTTACTTCATTAAATGTAGTTAGCATCGCTGTTTCGTTCTTTACCGAAACCAGACGTTGCGCTACCTTTCTACGAAGCATAGATAGCTTTTTCGTATTTGATCCACGATTTGCTCCTTCCGGAGTAGACCCCATACTAGGAACCGCTTTTACAGCATCGTCTTTTGTAACACGACCGTCTTTTCCTGTTCCTTGAATACTTGTAGGATCAATTCCTTTTTCTGCTAAGATCTTCTTAGCAGCAGGAGAGGCACTTCCTGTTGCATAGGTTTGTGCAGTTTCCTGAACCGGAGTTGCCGCTTTAGGTGTTTCTGCTACTTCTTTTTTTGCAGCTGGTGCAGCACTTCCTTCTGGTTTTGCCGCATCCATATCAATTAAACAAACCACCGCTCCAACAGCTACTGCATCACCTTCTTCAGCTTTTAAAGTGATCACTCCACTTTCTTCCGCAGGTAATTCAAGTGTTGCTTTGTCCGAATCTACTTCTGCAATAGGCTGATCTTTTTCTACATAATCTCCATCTTCAACAAGCCATGTTGCGATTTCTACTTCTGTAATAGATTCTCCCGGAGAGGGAACTTTCATTTCTAAAACCATCGGTTATAATTTTATCGAATATATTATTTTTTGTCTTTATTAGTGTTAAACACGCTATCAATAACTTTTTGATGACGTTTTTTGAATCGTGTGCTGGATCCCGCTGCCGGAACCGCATAGTATTTACGCGAAGCAACATTTAATCGTACCAGATCAAAACGCTCCAGCATAAAACTCCATGCTCCCATATTTCTAGGTTCTTCCTGTGCCCAAACATATTCTGATATGTTAGGATAACGATCGATCACCTGTTGTAATTTCTCTAGATGTAGTGGGAACAATTGTTCTATTCTTACCAAAGCCACATCTTCTCTACCTAATTTTTCACGCTCAGCTAACAAATCGTAATAGAATTTACCCATACAGAATACCAGCTTAGTAACGTTCTTTGGATCTAAAGTATCGTCAATTACTTCCTGGAATTCACCATTCGCTAATTCTTCAATTGTGTTTATTGCTTTCGGATGACGTAATAAGCTCTTTGGTGTAAAAACAATTAAAGGCTTTCTAAAATTACGTTTCATCTGACGACGTAGCAAATGATAGAAGTTTGCCGGTGTCGAACAATTCGCAACCGTCATATTATCTTCAGCACACAACTGTAAATAACGTTCTATTCTTGCAGAAGAGTGCTCTGAACCTTGTCCTTCGTATCCATGCGGAAGCAATACCACGATTCCGTTTTGCATCTTCCATTTATCTTCAGCAGCTGAGATGTACTGATCAAAAACAATCTGTGCACCATTAGAGAAATCACCAAATTGTGCTTCCCAAATGGTCAATGTATTTGGATTTGCCATGGCATACCCATAATCAAAACCTAAAACTCCATATTCAGACAACAACGAGTTATAAATTCGCATTTGTCCTTTATTATTAGGGTTTGTATTTAATAGGTTGATGCGTTCTTCCGAAACCTCATCTCTTAAAATAGCATGACGATGAGAGAAGGTACCTCTTTCTACATCCTGTCCTGAAATTCGAACATCATATCCTTCCTCTAATAAACTTCCATACGCCAGAGTTTCCGCCATTCCCCAATCTAATTGGTTCGTCTCAAACACCATTTTAGCTCGTCCTTGCAAGATACGTTCCGCTTTACGCACAAATTTTACGTTATCAGGAACCGTAGAGACTACTTTAGCAATGTCTTTAAGCTTATCTACGGTGTAGGTCGTATCAACAGGAAGCAGCATCGCTTCTAATTGCTGACGTACAAAACCTTTCCAGGTAGATTGCATGAATTCTTTTACCTTAGAAGTACTATCTTCTTTTGATTTGTCGAATTCATCATTCAACATTTGCTTAAAGTCATCCGTAATAGATGTTAAATAAGCTTCATCGATCGATCCTTCAGCGATTAGTTTTTGCGCATATATATCTTTTGGGTTCGAATGCTTCGCTATTGCCTTATACAACTTCGGTTGTGTAAAACGAGGTTCATCACCTTCGTTGTGACCGTATTTTCTATATCCCAACAGATCGATAAACACATCACGCTTAAACTTCATTCTAAACTCTAGAGCCATTTCCATAGCATGACAAACGGCTTCCGCATCATCGGCATTTACATGCAATACCGGAGACAAGGTTACTTTCGCCACATCTGTACAATAGGTACTTGAACGTGCATCTAAATAATTGGTAGTAAACCCAATTTGATTATTTACTACGATATGAATAGTTCCTCCTGTCTTATATCCATTTAACTGAGCCATTTGTGTAACTTCATACACAATTCCCTGACCCGCAATGGCCGCATCACCATGTACTAAAATAGGTAGGATCTTAGATTCATCTCCATTATATTTTCTATCGATCTTAGCTCTGGTAATTCCTTCAGCAACCGCGTCTACCGTTTCTAAGTGAGAAGGATTTGGAACTAAGTTCATTTTTATCTCTTTACCATCTCTAAAGGTTTTACTTAATGTCAACCCTAAGTGGTATTTTACATCCCCATCAATATTTTCGTCTTCGAAGTCCTTACCTTCAAACTCACTGAACAGGTCTCTCACGGGCTTCTTGAAGATGTTTACCAAGGTGCTTAAGCGCCCTCTGTGTGCCATTCCTAACACACATTCTTTTACGCCATATTTTTCGGCAGCATCTCTTAGTGCAACACTAATCCCTGGAATTAGCGCCTCACCTCCTTCTAAAGAAAATCTTTTTTGTCCTACGTACTTGGTTTGTAAAAAGCTTTCAAAGGTAACCGCCTGGTTTAGTTTAGATAAGATGTATTTTTTCGCATCTAAAGAATAATTAGGGTGATTGTCGTTCTCATTCAAACGATTTTGCCACCACTTTAATTCTTCAGGGTTTCTCAAATACATATACTCAACCCCAATGGAGTCGCAATAGATGCTCTCGACATGATTAATGATCTCCTGTAATGTTTTCTTACCGATTCCAAGAATAGACCCTGCGTTAAAAGGAGTGTTTAGATCATCTTTGCTTAGGCCAAAATTTTCTATGTCCAGAGTCGGGGTATATTTTCTTCGTTCACGAACCGGATTTGTTTTCGTAAATAAATGTCCACGAGTTCTATATCCGTTGATCAGATCGATCACCAAAAATTCTTTACGAACCTCTTGCGGAATCTCTGCAGAAATCTCTTCGTCCGAAAAAGAATAATTTTCATTCGCCAGATCATACCCCTGGAAAAAGCTTCTCCAACTTGGTTCTACGGAGTCTGGGTCTTGTAAATATTGGTCGTATAGATCGGCTATAAAGCCAGTGTGTGCTGCGTTTAAGAACGAAAACTTGTCCATAAAGAATAGTATGCTTTGCGTATAAGCTTTTATAAAGTACAAAAATACAACATTTCGAAAAAACGGGTAGGTAAAAACCAGATTTTAAATAGGGAAAAAGATTTTCTTTTTTTTAGAATTCTTTTGGCGTTTTTTCAAAAAGATATATATTTGCACACGCTAAACCAAAATGGTTGTGTAAACTCCTCCTTAGCTCAGTTGGTTAGAGCATCTGACTGTTAATCAGAGGGTCCTTGGTTCGAGCCCAAGAGGGGGAGCAAAGAAGTTGTAAAACTTTACGTTCATTTACAAAAAATGACTGCGAAAGTAGCTCAGGGGTAGAGCATCACCTTGCCAAGGTGAGGGTCGCGGGTTCAAATCCCGTCTTTCGCTCTATTCCAAACAATACCAACGATGTGCTAAGCACAGTCGAAGTATGCTGAAGTGGTGGAATTGGTAGACACGTTGGACTTAAAATCCAATGGCCTGAAAGGCCGTGCGGGTTCAAGTCCCGCCTTCAGTACAAAAGCCGAAATCAAATGATTTCGGCTTTTTTGTTTTAGCTCGAACTCTTTGTTAGTACTGGCAATTTCACAAAGTATAGGATTAATACCTTTGGTTCGAACACTATTTTTCTCAAATTGAAACTTCTTAGAGAACATCGAACCAATAAGCTGTTTTGTAATTTTTAATGAAGCGGATGATAGATTAGACAATCCTGTTTTTCATTGCTTTGATAATTGCCTCAGATTTTGAGTTTACATGTAGTTTTCTATATATGCTTTTTATGTGAGATCTAACAGTATCTTGACTAATATAAAGTGAGTCTGCGATTAGTTTATAACTTAATCCATTACACAATTTTTGCAGTACCTCAATTTCCCTTGCGGTGAAAATGGTATTGGTAGAGATGTGGAATGAGTCAACAACTTTCCTAGCAACCTTTTGACTCATCGGGGAACCACCATTCATGGCTTCTTTAATGTGGGTTACAATTTTATGGGTTGGAGTATTTTTCAATACGTATCCAATAGCTCCTGCAGATAAAGCATCAAATACCATTTGATCTTCGTCATGAACAGAAAGTATGAGTATTTCAATGTGAGGAGAAATTACCTTCGAATTTCTTGTAGCTTCAATCCCCGAAATACCAGGCAGTGAAATATCCATAAGTATAAGGTCTGCATCAATGGAATGTACTTCTTTTAACAAATCTTCTGCACTTTGATATACCGCAATACATCTCATACCGTTACTAATATTTAAGATACGCTCTAGAGCAGTACCAATGTCCGGATCATCTTCAACGATTATTACCTTAGTTTCTGTCATTTTCTCATTGTATTTTGGATATTTGACATGACAATATAATTGATGTTCCTTTTTCCGAACTGTGTATATCAAAATTACCCATTAACTTTTTTGCTCTTTGTTTCATATTACTTATGCCATATCCCATTGGTGAACCTGAGGAGAAACCAATACCATTATCTACAACTTTTAACTGCAAAGTCCCATTATTAAATGCGACTGTTACAAGTACACTACTAGCGCAAGAATGCTTAAGGATATTATATATACTTTCCTTAAAAATAAGTAATATATGTCTTTTCATTTCCATATTGAGTAGTGTTATTGCTCTAGCTTTTTCTGATACAATGGTTTTAAAAGTGATTGCTATCTTAGAATCTTCAAGAATGTCTTCAGCTCCTTCTCTAAGCGATGTAATTAGTGATCCAAGGGTGTCTTTTTTAGGATCCATAACCCATAAAAAATCTTTCATAAAATCATTTAGGTTTCTTGAGTTATCTTGAATCTTTCTCAGATGTTTCAATTCTTCTTGGGAACGTATATTGTTGTTGTCTTTTTCTAACAGTTCTGAAAGTAACGATATCCTGGTTAACCTTGTGCCTACTTCATCATGAAAATCTGCAACTGCTTTTATTCTAAAACTCTGAAGTTGTCTGGCTTTTTGCCGTCTAATGTTCCTGACAAAAGAGATCCTTAAGTACAGAAGGTAAAAGAAAGTTATCAATAAAAGAACGAAAAACCAAGGTTCTTTCCATGTTGGAGGAGTAATTTCAAAATTAAATGTATCAGGATTGCTCCAAATTACTCCATCATTACTAGCTCGAACTACAAAAGAATATTTTCCTTCTTTTAGTGCCTCGAATCTCACCTTTCGATTATTTTCTACATAAATCCATTGATTCACCCCTCCGATGAGTTTGTAGCTATAGATAACATCTTTAGGGTTTTTATAGTTAGGAGCAAAAAATTCTATTTCCAGGGTATTTTGGTGATATCTCAATTTTTGATCAGCAGTCCTTTTTATCTTAGTGCCTTTAACCATTATTGACGATATTGATATCGTACGCGGGGAAGTTTTTGTTTTTACTTCTTCTGTCTTAATAGATGAAATACCCCTGCTTCCTGCAAAATAGATCTGTTCTTTGAAAAATAAAGAGCCATTTCTAACATAAAATTGATCTTTTAACTTTTTAAGGCTTAAATATTTTGTTGGTCTTTTAGATTTTTTTTCTAAGTAATAGATGCCATCGGCAGCGCTAATCCAGTAAGTGTTTCGGTCGTCTTTCTCAATAGATCTTATATTAGGTATTGGGTTACTCCCTTTGTTCTGAAATGAAGAGAATTTTTCGGTTTTAGGATTGAAGGTTAAAAGGCCTGCGCTATAACATCCAATAATTAGCGAATCTCCTTTGGCTTGAATTGCGTTAATGGTCTGTGATTCTAAATTATTGCTTTTTCCAATTGGAAGGTATTTATAGTTCTGAGCGGTATATGTTTTTTTATCTTGATTTTGAGATATTTTATACAATCCTTCTCGAATGGTGCCAATCCAAATATTTTGAAATTTGTCCACAAAAATAGAGGGCATTAAATAACCAAATTTAAATACGTTAGGGGTTTTGTGATCAAAATAAATTGGTTCTAATTTTCGACTTGCAATGTTAAAAAGCTGTAACCCTGTCTCCGTAATCATCCAAATTTGGTTGTCCATTAAAAACATACGCAATACAACCCCGTAATAATGCTGCGTGATTTTCGATTTATTGAGGCAATACAATCCTTTATTACTAGCAGCCCACATATTACCATTCACATCATAAACTATATGATTTAAAGGAAAGGGTAAATTGGCGATAACTTTATTACCAGTTATATCGAACAAGCTATTACCCGTAATTGCTAGTGCTCTTTGATCTTTTTTATCAAGGATTAAGGCTTTGACATTAGGTTTTTCAACGTACGAAAATCCTTCATTTTTCTTATAATATGATACTAAGCCATTATTTTTAGTTCCGACCCAAAGAATATCTTTATAAAAAAAATACGAAGTAATATCGTCTCTAGTCTCTTGAATTTTCCACTTTCCACTGCTGTTTTTTTCTTTAATATATAATGCTCCATTTTTATATTGCAAAAGTTGAAGCGTGCTTTTTTGGCTTGTATAGATCAACCCACTATTTTCTGCTTTTCTTTGCCATTTGCCATTTATCAGTGCCCATGAACCTGAATTTAGAGTCGAAACTTCAATAGACTGACCCTTAGGAGTTAAGTTTATGTAGTCATTCTTAATAGAAATTACTCTATTTAAATATTGACCATTTAATTCATATAGTCCATTGTCGTATGAAACAGCCCAAATTTTTTCACCGGCAACCACTTGTTGAAAAGAAATTATCTCATTTTGGTCTTTTTTGTTAGTAGGAATTACTTGGAATGACTTTGATCCAACATATTTTACTAATAAACCCTTATCGGTAGCAACCCATAAATTACCATCTTTGTCCTCAACAATATCATGAATAATACTATTTTGAGAAGTTATATCGATAAGAGCATATTTGTTGTTATTTGATTGGATAAATCCTAGGCCTCCAAAAGTGCCTACCCATGCATTATTGTTACGATCTACATGTAATGAGCTTAGATAGTTAAAAGCACTTAAATGATCAATATTATCAGATACGAAAGTTGTAAACGTATTATCTCGAATATTATACTTTGAAACTCCACCGACTTCTAAACTAATCCAAATATTTTCAAAACCGTCAATATATATCGACCCTAAACTGTTAACAGGAATGGAACTAGGGTTTAAAGGATTATGTCTGAAAATAGTATTATTTACACCATCAAATTTGTTTAACCCATATGAAGTGGCTATCCAGAGATATCCGTTTTTATCCATTTCAATAGAGGTCACTTTGTTAGATGAAAGACCATGTTCTGTGGTGAAAACCTTTCTCTCGAACTGACCATGAGTATAAAAAGAGGTTACATACAACAATACAGAGAATAATACTCTATTCACTTCCGTCATAATTTTCATTTTATATAGTAAAGATCGTCAAAGACTCTTGATTAAAAAATTTTGAGTATAAAACAGCTTCATTTTCACATGTTTATGTGATACCCATAGGTCATAATATCAAATAAATTTGTCAACACGAGCATTAAATAATATCAATCTGAGAAATAATAAATGATTAAAAGTTTAATTAAAACTCTAAATATGAAAACAAAAAAAGCGAAAGTGATTTGTGGCATAGTTATGTTTGTACTTACTGTGTATGGTTGTTCAAAAGGTGGAGCTGATGAAGAAGTACAAATAGTAAATGATTTTAAAATTGAAGTTATATCTGGGAACAATCAAGATGTTTTTATAGGAGAAGTTTCATCCGAATCTATAGTTGTTAGATTAACCAATAACGGAGATGCGGTAAGCAACGCTGATTTAAGAATACAGGTATCAGAAGGGGGAGGATCAGTGCCTTCGAATACTATTGTAACTGATGATGAAGGTAAAGCGCAGATTCAATGGACAGTTGGTGTCGATTATCGTAATCGATTACAAGTGGAGTACCATTGGGGAGGTATTATCGCGTCACAAGTATCTGTTTTTGCCAATAGTATTTATAGGTATGTTCAGCCTAACTCGGTAGATAGTTGGCAGGTTTCAAACTTAACAACAGAAGGTTTTTGCACAGACAAGATCGAAAACCTAGTAAATGAGATCCGAAGAGGTATCCATCCAAGAATACATGACCTTACAATTGTTAGAAATGGAAAAATGATTTTCGATTTTGAGTTTTCAGAAGCTGATCTTCTTAGGCCGGGATTGGCAGGATTGACCAGAACAGATAGAACCCATTACATAGCATCCGCAACAAAAAGTATTGTATCTGCAGTTACGGGTATCGCTATTGATAAAGGCTTTATTGCAAGCGAACAAGTAAGCGCTATAAACTATTTTATAAATGATTATACTTCTTTTGAAAATTGGTCTTCTTTAAAAGAAGATGTTACATTAGAAGACTTATTGACCATGAGAGCCGGGTATCAATGCGCAGATGGTGGAGCGGGCTCTGGATGGATTGATGCCAATGACTTAGTGAAATATTTATGGGATCTTCCTATGGTCAATGATCCCGGAACTACGTTTTCTTACTGTAGTGGTTCTACAGCTATGATCGGCGAGATCATAAAAAAAGCTTCAGGAATGAGTTATGAAGATTTTGCTCAAACTCATCTTTTTGATCCATTAGGGATTAATTTGACGGAGTATCATTATCACAATAGCGGGATTCCTAGTTTAGGCCATGGAATGTGGTTAAAACCTACTGATATGGCTAAAATAGGGCAGATGTTTTTAGATAATGGTGTTTGGAATGGTCAACAAATTGTGTCCTCTAATTGGGTGGATAAATCTACTCAAACTCATCAATTCTTATCTGGATTAGGGATTCACTATGGATATTATTGGTGGAGTAGAGATTTTGATGTGAATGGTCAGGACTATCGGATTTATAATGCTGGAGGTAATGGAGGCCAGTTTATTTTTGTTTCAATTGATTTAGATTTGGTTGTGGTGTTTACTGCTGGGAATTATGATCATCCAACATTGCAAAGTTTACCATTAGACCTTATGCGTTCCCACATTCTACCTTGTATTCAACCTTAAACTATACGCAATGAGAAGCAGAATTATATTATATATATGGATGGTTTCGTGTACACTAGGTTGTTCTCGTGGAGAAACGACAGAATCTACAAGCGAAGTGAATAATTCATTCGAACCGACGATAACAATGGCTAGTAAACTAGATCAATTATCGTCAAAGATATCCGGAGGTCAATTTGGTCAGATACATCATATCTCGGTTGCGAATTTAAACGAAGTGATTTACGAACGAAATTTTAACAATTATAATTCAACCAATCTACATTACTGTTTTTCGATTAGTAAGAGCATGACAGGGTTAGCTGTTGAAATGGCACTGAAAGAATACAATATCAGTGAGAATGAAAAAATTGTAACGTTTCTTCAGGATTACGTTAATTCAATAACTGATCAAAGAATTTTAGACATTTCGATAAAGAATGCTTTGGACATGAGAGCTGGCATAGAGTGGGATGAATTATCTGTTCCATATAATCATTCCGATAATGACTGGTATAAGATGTCCCAAACAAATGATCAAATTGAGTATGTAATATCAAAAGCAGTTTCTCATGATTCCGGTCAGGTATTTACTTATAATGGAGGTCTTTCCATTATTTTAAGTCATATAGTTCAGGTATTATCAGGAATGACAATGGAAAACTATTTATATGATCGACTCTTTAAAAAATTAGATATTTCCAACTGGGATTGGTCGACGGTACCTCCTGGAGTTACTGATGGAGATGGAGGTCTGAAACTTTCAGCTAAAGATATGATTAAGATTGGAATGCTAGGATTAAATGAGGGGAGATGGAATAATGAGCAGTTATTAGATGCTAACTGGTTTAAAAAGATATCGGAGAGCGCTTTGCCATCTTCGATTAATGAATATACATATGCCAATCAATGGTGGCTCTATTCCAGTAATACCCCTGAAGTTCAGACTATTCAGGGAGAAGAGATTTATTTTGCTTGGGGATTTGGAGGGCAAAACTTATGGATTATTCCTTCCTTGGACTTGACAGTCCTCGTTTATTCTGGAAATTATTCTGATCCAGTAAATCAGGCAGCTCCTCTTAGCTTTTTTAGAACAGATATTCTGCCTGCATTATTGTTGCATAATTAATGAAATAATAAAATTAATCAATTATGAGAAATTCGATACTCTTAGCATTTTTATTGTCTTGTCTTATCTTGTCTGGACAAGTAGGTGTTGCAACGCTAACTCCCCAATTTAAGGGAAGCGGAGGGCTATCACTGGATGACCAAGGCAATTTATACATTGGAGATTTTGGAGATTTTTTAACGGTAGGAGACAATGATGGTATCCCCAACAATATAATGAAATTAGACATAAATCTAAATTTGAGTCAATACGCAACTGGTTTTCTTGGGGCATCAGGAAACGCATTTGATAATAATGGAGTATTATACCAATCCGATATAGGAGCAAGCGCCATTTACAAAATAGAAGGTGGAATAAGAACATTTGTTACGTCTACTGGAATATCGAGTCCAGTGGGAATTGTGTTTGATAGTCAGAACAACTTTTTTGTATGTAATTGTGGGAATAACACTATAAGAAAAGTTACCCCTCAAGGTGTTTCAACCTTGTTTGCTTCAGGTAACATATTTCTATGTCCTAATGGTGTGACAATTGACGAAGATGATAATTTATATGTCTCTAACTTTTCAAACGGTAGCATAATAAAAGTTACGCCAATGGGCGTTACATCAATTATAGCTTCAACACCCGGAGGCTTTACTTCTGGTCCAAGCAATGGACATTTAGATTATCATAAACAGACTAGGACTTTATACATAGCGAGTCATGGTTCAAACAAGATCTTTTCGCTCTCAATTGATAACCTGAGTAACGGTCTAATTACAATAGCAGGAAGTGGTGAACGTGGAAATTCTGACAATGAAAATGCCTTATTCGCCACTTTTTCTAGACCAAATGGTGTCGCGGTAACACAAACAGGAGATTCAATTTACATAAATAGCGCTATTCCGATTAGTAATATTCCCAATTCACCTCTGAATCCTCAACTTATAAGACTTATAAAAGGACTTAACTCCGGAAGTTTGTCCGTCGAAACCATTATAAGCTCCCCTTCCTTTAAGATCTACCCTAACCCTGCAAATAAAATATTGATATTAGAATCAGATCATGAATTGACATTAAAATCGAAACTCTCCGTGAAAATTTATGATTTAAATGGAAGAATAATTAAAAAAATTGATTCCATCCAAAGTCTTTTACCTAATAAATTAAAGATAAGAATAGATGTTTCCACGTTGTCAAAAGGAACATATTTTTATGCAGTTTATTGTAAGAACAATTTGCTGGAAAAAGGTAAGATAGCTAAGCAATAAGATAATATGGTTGAGTTAATAAGTTATTTTTTATACTTTCTGTTTAGGTATCCGCTACAAGATTGATTTTTCTTTTTTCAAAGCAGTAGCCCACTCTTATATTTGAGTGGGTTTTTTACTGGGTTTTAACAAATTGAAAGTGTCATTTACTATTCTAATTTATAGGATTCAGAGACTAATTAGTAATCAAATTAGTCAACACCTTCAAAATTTGATTCTAGAATAAGTCTATCCAGTGTACAAAAGCCGAAATCAAATGATTTCGGCTTTTTTGTTTTATTGATTCAATGACGAGAAACATTACATTTTCTCATACATAGACCTTAATTTTTCTCTTGTAATGGTTTGTTGCCAGTCTTTACCTAAGGCATTTTCCCATAAAGGAACCAGGCTCAAAGAAACATCGATCATAATATCAAACTCCTGATCGGTTAGGTCTTTACATAGCCCTTTAGGAATATCAATATTATGTTTTTGTACCATTTGCTTGAACTCGGCAACACCTTCAGGATAAAACTCTTCTAATTGATCAAAAACGATACAGTTACCAATACCATGCTTTGTTCCTAAAAGATAGGACAACCCATAACTCATAGCATGAGCAACTCCTACTTGAGAATAGGCGATGCTCATTCCTCCATGCCAGGAAGCCATCATTAATTTATCTTGAGAGTCTTCATCACGAGTATCTTTTTCAAGATATACTTCTCTACATAAGTCCAACGATTTTTCACCATAACTTTCGCTAAAGGCATTTAAATAGGTTCCGGTAAGCGATTCTATACAATGAATATAGCAATCCATACCTGTATAGAACCATTGGTTAGTAGGAACATCCTTCGTTAGTTCAGGGTCTAAGATAACCTGATCAAAAGGCGTGTAATCGGAGTTCATTCCCAACTTACGCTCAGGCCCTGTTAAGACGGTTGTCCTAGATACTTCTGCTCCTGTTCCTGAAATTGTTGGTATCCCGACATGATACACTCCCTGATGCTTTACCAGGTCCCAACCTTGATAATCTGCAGAACTTCCTGGGTTCGTCAGCATCAAAGCAATGGCCTTGGCATAGTCTAGCATAGTACCACCACCAATTCCTATAATTCCGGACGGAATTTCATCAAATTCAGTAATGATAGCATCTCTGTAACCATCTACATAACTCGTTTTTGGCTCTTCTGACGCACTTACATAGATGATCTTGTCATTATAATGCAAAGGAATCCTGTTAATGAGCCAGTCGTTACCTTTAAAAACATCATCTACTATAAATATAAAAGGTGCTTTTTCACTTTTTCTCTGTGGGGTTAGTATTTCATCTAATTGGTTAAAGCATCCTCGTCCAAATACAACACGAGGAACCATCGGGAAGTTTCTAAAGCTCATTTTTTGTTTATTGATTTAAATATTCTTGGGCTTTCACAAGATCTTCAGGAGTATCGATCTCGATGCCCATAAAATCCGTTTCTACCATTTTTATTTTTTTTCCGTATTCTAAATAACGGATACATTCTATTTTTTCTGTTGCTTCCAGCGAACGCATAGGTAAATTATAAAAATCTAAAATCGCTTGTTTTCTAAAAGCATACACACCTATGTGCTCAAAATATCTAGCTCCGGCATCTTTATCTCTTGGATAAGGTATGGGAGAACGCGAAAAGTACAACGCAAAATCATGTTCATCTACAATGACCTTTACATAATTCGGGTCCGTTATATCTTTCCAGTCAGTGATCTCTTGCATTAAAGATGCTAGATCAATTTGGTCTGCATCATCACCTTTAAAAACAGCCAGCACTTTTTCTAAAGGTTCTTTTTTTACGAATGGCTCGTCACCCTGAACATTCACCACAATATCAACATCTAAATCTTGAACAGCTTCAGCAATTCTATCAGAACCGCATTCATGCTCTTTGATACTCATGATAGCCTTTCCACCATGTTCTTCGATAACATTTTTTATGATTTCACTATCCGTCACCACATATACTGCATCGAACAAATCGGTGGCTACAGTGGCTTCATAAGTTCTGACAATAACAGGTTTCCCTCCCAGATCGGCCATTAACTTACCGGGGAAACGAGTGGCTCCATAACGAGCGGGAATCATTGCAATGATCTTCATTGTTCTACGAATGTTTTATAATACAGATTTTATAGCTGCAACCATTTTTTTCGCTCGATCCTGTACTTCCGCTTCTGTCCATGACAGTTTAATTAAGCATGAAATATTTCTTGAGATAAAATGATCTGATTGCGAAAAATCGGCTGTGTTTAGATCTTGCATTCCATGTATGATTTGATCTGATAATGGAAACAACGAAATCTTATCTTTTAAGTGATGCCACTTACGAATGTAGTGCCAGTTATTTTCAAAATAATTCCAATAAGCATCTACACCGTGTTCCTTAAATGCAGTAACTACTTTATCCGTTAGTTCTTTAGTTGGCATAAAGAAGGATAAGAATCCAGCACTATCACCTTGTTCATCCGGGATTCTTCTAAATGATACTTCCGGAATTGTAGCTAAAGCATCTTTCAATACTTTCTTGTGCTTTCTTTGGATGGCTACAAAATCTTCCAATCTTCGCACCTGAGCCAAGCCCACGGCAGCATTCAATTCGGAAATTCTAAAATTGTACCCCAAGAACGGATGTTCTTCTGCTCCTCTATCGTTCCCAACATGATCATGACCATGATCTGTATAATGATCTGCATTGATGGCGAGATTTGGATCGTTTGTGATCATAGCCCCACCTTCTCCACAGGTAATGGTTTTCACGTAATCAAATGAGAAACAACCTGCATCTCCAATGGTTCCTAACTTCTTGCCTTTATAAGAGCCTCCAATTGCCTGACAAGCATCTTCTAATAAGATCAAATCGTGAGCATCACAAATAGCTTTCAAGGCATCTAAGTCTGCCATGGATCCACACATATGAACTGGCATTATTGCTTTTGTTTTTGGAGTAATGGCCGCTTCTACAGCTTTCGGATCTAAGGTAAGCGTATCGTCAATATCCACTAAAATGGGAGTAGCACCTGCGGCTAAAATAGATTCAAAGCTTGCTACAAAGGTGAACGTTGGCATGATCACTTCATCGCCAGCACCAATACCTAGTACGGCTAAAGCCACATTTAAAGCTGTTGTACCACTACTCGTTAATTGCGCATGCTTGACTCCTAAAGTTGTCTGTAATTCTTGTTCTAATTCTTTAGCTTTCCAATGACCATTTCTAGCTCCGTCAAAGCCATAACGCATTAAGACACCACTTTCTAAAACGTCGTTTACTTCTTTACGTTCGGCGTCTCCAAATAATTCAAATCCAGGCATTCGTTTAATTTTTTTATAAGAATGCTCAAAGGTAAAAAATTAATTGGTTGCTGAGAATATGTTTTCGATTGATATCTCCTGAATCTAATGGAAATATCACTGCATGACCTATTTAAACTTTGATCTGACGATTGATCTGTTGATCTAGAGAAATAAAGGTCTCGGTTCTGGCCACTCCTTTGATGCGTTGAATATCATGATTCAATAAATGCATCAGATCGTTATTGTTCTTACAAAGGATCTTAATAAAAATGGCCCAATTACCTGTAGTATAATGACTTTCTACAACTTCAGGAATATTCTTTAACCTCTTGATTGCAGAAGCATACATACTAGCAGATTCCAGAAAGATTCCGACAAATGCTGTCGTTGTATAACCCAACACTTTTGGGTCGAGCATTAGCTGTGAGCCCGCAATCAGTTTAGATGCTTCAAGTTTTCGAAGACGCTGATGGATCGCAGCTCCAGAAATCCCTACCTCTCTAGCAATACTTAGTATAGGCGTTCTTGCATCTTCGATTAAGCGATTGATAATAATCTTGTCTATACCATCTATTTTAACACCCATAATTTGTTTTTTTATTGTAAGCTCTAAAGATAAAAAAAACGGAGAATATAAGAATATCCTCCGTTTCGATTGTCTAATATAACTTTATTTCAAGTTTATGATTTCATTTCGAAATCTTCCATGAATTTTGTGGTATAATTTCCAGCAATATAATCTGGATGATCCATCAACTGTCTATGGAAAGGAATGGTTGTTTTAATTCCTTCGATTACGAATTCATCTAAAGCTCTTCTCATTTTGTTAATTGCTTCTTCTCTAGTCTGAGCCGTTACAATTAATTTAGCGATCATTGAGTCGTAATTTGGAGGAATCATATAACCTGAGTATACGTGAGTATCAATTCGAACTCCATGTCCTCCAGGTAGATGTAATGTTGTGATCTTTCCTGGTGATGGTCTAAATCCGTTATGAGGATCTTCTGCATTGATTCTACATTCTATAGAATGTAACTTAGGTAGGTAGTTCTTTCCTGAAATAGGCACACCAGCGGCTACTAAGATCTGCTCTCGTATCAAATCATAATTAATTACTTCTTCAGTAATCGGGTGCTCTACTTGGATTCTAGTATTCATTTCCATGAAATAGAAATTTCGATGTTTGTCTACTAAGAATTCCACCGTACCTGCTCCTTCATACTTGATGTATTCAGCTGCTTTTACGGCAGCCTCACCCATATCCGCTCTCAATTTATCAGTCATAAAAGGAGAAGGAGTTTCTTCTGTTAATTTTTGGTGACGTCTCTGTACAGAACAATCTCTTTCTGATAGGTGACACGCTTTTCCGAAAGAATCTCCAACCACCTGAATTTCGATATGTCTAGGTTCTTCGATCAACTTCTCTAAGTACATACCGTCGTTTCCGAATGCAGCCTTAGCTTCTTGGCGCGCAGAATCCCATGCATCCTGAAGATCTTCTTCTTTCCAAACAGCACGCATTCCTTTACCACCACCTCCGGCAGTAGCTTTTAGCATTACAGGATATCCTGCTTCCTCGGCTAATTTCTTACATTCTTCAAAATCTTTCATAATTCCTTCTGAACCAGGAATACAAGGAACACCGGCTGCAATCATCGTTGCTTTTGCCGAAGCTTTATCTCCCATTCGGTCGATCATTTCTCCAGTTGCTCCAATAAATTTAATATCATGCTCGTCACATAATTTGGAGAACTTAGCATTTTCAGAAAGGAATCCATATCCAGGATGAATTGCATCGGCATTTGTAATTTCTGCAGCCGCAATAATATTGGACATCTTTAAATAGGATTCATTACTTGGGGCCGGGCCAATACATACCGCCTCATCAGCAAACTTTACGTGTAAACTTTCTGCATCTGCAGTTGAGTATACAGCCACTGTTTTAATTCCCATTTCTCTACAAGTTCTAATTACTCGTAAAGCAATTTCACCTCTATTGGCAATCAATATTTTTTTAAACATAATTGTAAGTTTTACCTTTTACAATGTTGATTTACTATCAAAAAAGTAAAAGAAAATTATGATGGATCTACTAAGAATAATGGTTGGTCAAATTCTACTGGTGAAGAATCGTCTACCAATACTTTAACGATCTTACCAGATACTTCTGATTCGATTTCGTTAAATAACTTCATGGCTTCAATGATACATACCGTATCTCCAGCTTTTATTTCACTTCCTACTTCTACAAAAGAAGGTTTGTCTGGTGATGGTTTTCTGTAAAGTGTACCAATAATTGGTGATTTTATAGTGATATATTTAGAATCATCATCTGCAGGGGCTGGTGCAGCAGGAGCTTCAGCAGCAGGTTGAGGTGCTGCGGCTACCGGAGCTGCTTGCACTGGTTGTTGTGGCACTGCCATTGGCGCAGCTTGAACAATAGTGGTTTCAGTATTTGCGGATCCAGTTCTAATGGTGATTTTTACATCTTCCATTTCTAGTTTTACCTCACTAGCGCCGGACTTCGCTACAAATTTAATAAGACTTTGAATTTCTTTAATATCCATGTTCTTGATTTTAAGTAAATATTAGTTTATGAGTTGTATGCCCATTTAAGATAGATAGATCCCCAAGTGAATCCACCTCCAAAAGCGGCAAATATTAAATTGTCTCCTTTTTTTAATTGATCTTCATAATCTGCTAACAATAAAGGCAATGTTGCAGAGGTTGTATTTCCATATTTATGAATGTTCATCATCACTTTAGAAGCATCTAGTTTTATTCTGTTAGCCGTTGCTTCAATAATTCTTTTATTCGCTTGATGCGGAACTAACCAGTTAATATCTTCTTTGGTTAGATTATTTCTGGTAAGCATTCTTTCTGAAACATCCGCCATATTTGACACAGCGAACTTGAATACTGTTTTTCCTTCTTGATGCACAAAATGTTGTCTGTTCTTTACAGTTTCTTCGGATGGAGGCAGAATAGACCCCCCGGCATCGATCTTCAAAAACTCCCTACCTACACCATCGCTTCTTAAATATTCATCCTGTAAACCAAAACCTTCAGAATTAGGTTCAAAAAGAACAGCACCTGCACCATCACCAAAAATGATACAAGTTGCTCTATCTGTATAATCGATAATAGAGGACATTTTATCTGCTCCTATCAATAATACTTTTTTATACTTCCCCGACTCAACATAAGCTGAAGCGGTGGACATTCCATATAAGAAACTTGAACATGCCGCTTGCAAATCGTATGCAAAGGCATTTGTAGCTCCAATCTCAGTAGCGGTAAAAACTGCCGTAGAGGCAACAGGCATATCTGGCGTTGCCGTGGCAACGATAACCATATCAATTTCTAAAGGATCAATATTTGCTTTTTTGATCAGGTCTTTTGCAGCTGCAACAGCCATAAAAGAAGTTCCTTGATTTGGGGCTTTTAAGATACGACGTTCTTTAATTCCAGTTCTAGTAGTGATCCACTCATCGTTAGTATCAACTAAACTTTCTAGTTCTTTATTCGTTAGCACGTACTCAGGAACATATTTTCCTACTGCCGTAATTGCTGCAGTTGACTTTGTCATAAGATTACCTTTTAGAAAGGTTTTTGTTGTTGTTTGTTTGCCATAAAAATGGGCAACTAAAATAGTAAAAAATAACTCCTTTTGTAAAAAAATGACAAAAAAAGGTCTTTTTATGCCCAAAAACATAAAAAAACCCTCAAAAATGAGGGTTTTTAAACTTTTTAAAAATCAGGATTATGCTTCTGCAGCAGAAGATTCTAATACAACCTGACCTCTGTAATACAATTTACCTTCGTGCCAGTGTGCTCTGTGATATAAATGAGCTTCACCAGTTGTTGGGTCTACGGCTATTTGTTGAGCAGAAGCTTTGTAGTGAGTTCTTCTCTTATCCCTTCTAGTTTTAGAAATTTTTCTTTTAGGATGTGCCATTTTATGTCTTTTTTTCTGTTATTAAATTCTTTAATTTATCCCATCTTGGGTCTGTTTCTGTATCCTCTACAGTTTTTTCAGTTGTTATTTGTAGCTCATTTAATTTGTCTAAAGCGCTAGATTGCATCGTGCCGTCTAATACTTTTGGATGAATTCTTTTTGATGGAACCGATAATACAATGAGCTCATATATATATTGAGCAATGTTTAATTGATACTCTTCATGCGGAAGAATCAAAATGTCTTCATTGTCATCATTATATTCCGGGCCAAACTTAACTACCAAATGCAAGGTTCCGTCAACTTCTTGGTCGAAAGCAATATTGGTGGTGTCACAAGGGACATTTACTGTGCCTGTTACCTGCATATCTATTTCTAGCAAAGTTGTCTTCTTTACAAAGTCAACTCTTACAGAAATTGCAGCATCAAAATATTCATCAAAATTAAATGCTTCAAAGAACGTGTTGTCAATTTTATATTCAAATAAATGACTTCCCAGTTTTAAACCTACAAAAGGAATATTAAAATCTTTCAAGTCTTTCATTATCAATGAATCAAATTGAGCGTGCAAAGATAAAAAAATGTTTTGATTATTAACTAATCTTTATAAAGAAAAAAATTAGCTCGTTTTTAAGACATTTTGCGTCATTTCTGAATGAGAGGCTCTATTCCTATAGATCTTTAGCGCGGTAAACAATGCTTCTTTAAAAGAATCTGAATTGGCAATGCCTTTTCCTGCAATATCAAAGCCTGTTCCATGATCTGGCGAAGTTCTTATTTTACTTAACCCTGCTGTGAAGTTTACACCAGCACCAAATGAAAGTGCCTTAAAAGGGGCTAATCCCTGGTCATGGTACATAGCTAATACACCGTCAAACTGCCTGTAGGTTTTTGAACCGAAAAAGCCATCAGCAGCATATGGACCAAATACAAGTTTGCCAGTATCTCTGATCTTTTTAATAGTAGGAGCAATGATTTCGCTTTCTTCTTTTCCAATCAAACCGTTATCTCCAGAGTGAGGATTCAGACCTAAAACAGCAATCTTTGGTTTACTGATCCCAAAATCCTCTACTAATGAGCGATACATAATTGCTACTTTATTTTCAATAAGTTCTGGCGTAATCGCAGCTGCAACTTCAGATACGGGAATATGTCCTGTTAACAGCCCAACTCTAAGGTCTTCATTAAGCAGGATCATAAGGCTTTTACCTTCCAAATTACTTTGTAAATACTCGGTATGTC
The DNA here is from genome assembly GCA_965218065.1 of Flavobacteriaceae bacterium. Lineage (GTDB taxonomy): Bacteria > Bacteroidota > Bacteroidia > Flavobacteriales > Flavobacteriaceae > Polaribacter. The sequence goes on from OZ244589.1 coordinate 229,605, forward strand.
CAGGAAATGAGAATTCTTCAGATTGTATGGTGTCTTTATTTATCGGAGCAGTAAGAAGTACATCTATTTTATGGTTTTTTAATGCATTGACCGCACTTTCCAAAGATTTAAATGCATAGTTTCCCAGTTCTTTTGATGCCTTCCCAAGTTCAATCTTCACCTCTTCATTCCAAACGTTTAAGAGGTTTATTTTTCCGTGAGCGATTTTATCCAAAGAGCTAATTCCATGGGTATGAGTTTGCACATCTAACGCTTTTTTGTGGAAAGAAATGACCTTGTTAGAACCGAATAAAACAGGTGTACAAAATTCAAGCATTCTTTTGTCGGCAAAGGTTTTTAAAATAACCTCTATTCCAATCCCATTGATATCGCCTACTGAAATTCCGACAATGATATTACTTGATGTATTCATATTGATACTGTTCTATTATTCCTATTTTTGTACACGCAAAAGTAACTAATTTATAAGACATGTTTACGGGAATTATAGAAACTCTGGGTGTTGTAAAACGTATTAAGAAAGATAAAGAGAACATCCATTTCACGATAGAGAGTGATATTACCAATGAGTTAAAGATCGATCAAAGTGTTGCTCATAATGGTGTTTGTTTAACAGTCGTAGATATAACTCAGAGAGAATATGTGGTTACAGCAATTAAGGAAACATTAGATAAGACCAATTTGCATTCTTTGTGTATAGGGGATATCATCAACTTAGAAAGAGCTATGAAGTTGGGTGCTCGCTTAGATGGACATATTGTACAAGGGCATGTAGATACTACCGGCGTCTGCATTGGGAAAAAGGATGAAGAAGGTAGTACATTGTTTACTTTTAGTTATGATTCTCCGAACGATGTTACGATAGAAAAGGGGTCCATCACAGTAAATGGTGTGAGTTTGACAGTAGTAAACTCTAAAAAAGCTGAATTTAGCGTAGCAATTATACCCTATACATTAGAGCATACGATGTTTAAGAACCTTAAAGTCGAGGATAAAGTTAACTTAGAGTTTGATGTTATTGGGAAGTATGTAGCAAAGTTATTTGCAAATAATCACTAAGAATCCTTTTTAGAAACTCTTATTATACCATAAAAAACACCGGAAAGTAATAGAAATACGATACCGCCATCTATAGGTAACCCTGGAGGTGGAGGAGGTGGAACGGGAGGAGGAACCACTTGACCTTTAACCGCAAGCGTAAAGGCTACAACTAAAATAATTGTAAGTAAGTGTCTTTTCTTCATTTTATATCCCCCCAGATTAAAATTATGAAATAGAGTTAATGTATTCACAGTAAATATAAACTAATATATGTACTGTTGCAAAAAAAAGTGGACCCAGAAGGGCTCGAACCTTCGACCCCCTGATTATGAGTCAGGTGCTCTAACCAGCTGAGCTATGGGTCCTCAATAATTGAACGCAAATGTAAAAACTTTTTAAGAAAGTAACTTCTTTTTTTTAAAAATACTTTTATTTCACTCTGCCCATTAAATAGTGTCCGAATTCTGTTAACTGTTTTTTAGCTATTGGACTGATATCTAGCCCAGTTAAAGTGTCAAATGCTCTTTGAGTATATTCACTAATTAAAGCCTGCATTATAGCCGGGATTCCGTATTTTTCAAAAATGCTGATAACTTCTTCAATTTTTACCGTGTTCTCTTCAAGCTTTTGACGGTAGAAATCAAGCAACCTTTCCTTGTCTTCGGTATCGGCAAGTTCCAAGGCTTTTAAATAAAGAAAGGTTTTTTTATTTTCAATGATATCACCACCAACCTGTTTTCCAAAAGTTTCAGGATCACCAAAGGTGTCTAGGAAATCATCTTGTAACTGAAAAGCAATACCGAGATTTAATCCAAAGTCATAGATCAGTGCTGCATTTTTTTCGTCTGCTTCAGCTACAATGGCACCCATTTGTAACGCTGCAGCTACCAAAACAGATGTCTTTAATCGTATCATATTAATATATTCGTCGATGGTCACATCATTTCGAGTCTCAAAATCAATATCCAATTGCTGACCGTCGCAAACTTCCAGCGCTGTTTTGCTAAACAGCTTTGCCAACTTTTGAAAAATAGGAGCTTCATAATTTTCAAAATATTGATAGGCCAAAATGAGCATCACATCGCCTGAGAGTATACCTGTATTTAAATTCCATTTCTCATGTACGGTTTCTTTCCCTCTGCGCAACGGCGCATCGTCCATAATGTCATCATGGACCAATGTGAAATTGTGAAAAACTTCAATGGCCAATGCAGCCGGCAATGCTTTCTTATAATCATTAGAAAATATATCGGAAGCCATTAACGTGAGAATGGGTCTAATTCGTTTTCCGCCTAACTGTAAAATATAATCCACGGGAGTATACAGGTTCTTCGGTTCTTTAATCCACTGCTTGTCATGTAAATAACGTAAGAACTCTTCTTGGTAGTTTATAATATTCAAGGTGTGTAAATTTTTTGTAAAAATAGTGCAATGAAAGTTTTTTCGGAGTTAACAATGTTAAAAAAAGTTTAAAACTTTGGAAACTTTTTTTGTTTCTAAAGTTTCCTTTTGTATTTTTGCCCCTGAAAATGAGGGAAAAAATATTACATAAAGCAGGAGAAATGTTCTTAAACTTAGGTTTTAAGAGTGTTACCATGGATGATATTGCCAGAGAGCTGGGGGTATCTAAAAAGACGATCTACAAATATTTTGACAACAAATTAGCACTGGTAGAAGAATCTACCGTTGAGTTGCACGAATCTTGTCTGACGATGATCAATATGATTGTAGATCAGGGACATAACCCAATCAAGGAGAATTTTGAAGTAAAGAAGATGTTTAAAGAAATGTTTCAAACAGCTGCAGCTTCTCCGGTTTATCAGCTGAAAAAGTACTATCCGAGAATTCATGAAAAAGTAATGAAAAAAGAGATGGTGGCCTTTTCGGCGTGCATACGATCTAATATTGAAAGGGGTATTGAAGAAGGTTATTACCGATCTGAAATAAAAATAGAATTGATCATTCAATTCTATTTCTCATTGGTATTTGGAATTCATGAATCCACCGTGGAGAATCATAAAATACCAGAATTGGAACGCGAGGCACTTGAATATCATACAAGAGCAATTGCGACAGAAAAAGGAATTAAAGAACTAGAAAAACAACTACAGAGTTAAACATATGAAGGGAATTAAAATTTTAAGTGTATTTATTTTTCTTGCAGCTGCAGTGTCGGCGCAGGAAACTACAAAAAGCTTATCATTACAGGAAGCAATAGATTATGCTATTAAGAATAGTTATGATGCTAAGGCTGCTAACAATGATATCGCTTCTGCAAAAAAAAGGGTGTGGGAAACCACAACCATTGGACTGCCACAGATCAGTGCTGCAGTAGATTATCAGAATTGGTTAAAGCAACAGGTTTCACTATTACCAGCTGCCGCATTCGATAATAGTTCTTCCGTAGTAGAAACGGTAGAACAGTATTTTGGAATCACTCCAACCAGCACACCAACTGCTCCTGAAGGATTTATACCAGTTGTATTTGGAACCAGACAAAATTTAAATGCCGCGGTAACATTAAGACAATTGATATTTGATGGATCTTATTTAGTAGGACTACAATCTGCTCGAACATTTTTAAAGATATCGGAACAAGCAAAAGAAAAAACCGAACAAGGTGTTAGAGAAGCAGTGATAAATGCTTACGGAAATGTATTAATTGCAGAGAAGAGCATTGAGATCTTAGAGAACAACAAGAAAATTCTTGAAAAGAATTTGAATGAAACCAAAAAGATCTTTGAGAACGGTTTGAATGAAGAAGAAGATGTAGAGCAACTAGAGATTACTTTAGGGAATGTGAACAGCCAGTTGAACAATGTGAAACGCATGAAGGCTATTGCATATCAGATGTTAAACATTACACTGGGGAGCCCTATAAGTACACAGTTGGTATTAACAGATTCGTTGGATTCTTTAACTGAACGTAATATAAATTTTGGATTGATCTCTCAAACTTTCAACCTAAACAATCATATTGATTTTAAGATTGCAGAGAACGATAGAGAATCTAAACGATTGTTAATGCGTTATGAGCAAAGCAAAGCATTACCTACATTGAGTGCTTTTGTGAACTATGGAACTACAGCAAATTCCGATTCGTTTTCATTTTTTAATAGTGATCAGCAGTGGTTCAATTCTTCTTTATTGGGAGTGAGTTTAAATATTCCAATTTTTAGTAGCTTCCAAAGAAGAGCAAAAACGGCTCAAGCAAAAATAGCATTAGAAACGGCAGATATTCGTTTAGAAGAAACCAAACAAAAACTCAATTTACAAGCTGAGAAAGCAAAAAGCGATTATCAGTTAAGTATCGAAAATTACGAAACTGCAAAGAAAAACGTGTCATTAGCAGAAAGGATCGAGCGAAAACAACGAGTTAAATTCTTTGAAGGACTTTCTTCTAGTTTTGAATTGACGCAGGCACAAAACCAATTGTATACACAACAACAAACATATATTCAATCGATGTTAGATGTAATTGCTAAAAAAGCAGCATTAGAAACAGCACTAAACATTAATACAAAATAATCAACCCGAGATGAGAACTATATATTCACTATTAATCGCAACATTCCTTTTCATTTCTTGTGGAAAGAAAGAGGAAACCATAGAAACTATTTTAGCTAGCAAGGACGTAAAAGAAGTTAGGGCTAAAAAGGCTGAATTAGATTTAGAAGTAAAAAAACTTACAGATCAGATCAAGCAATTAAATGATAGAATTGCCAAGCTAGACCCTAGTGAAAAAATCCCATTGATTACTGCTTTTATAGCTGAGGAAAACGTGTTCAATCACTATTTAGAGTTACAAGGGAATGTAATGACCAAGCAGAACGTATTGATCTACCCCGAGGTAGCAGGTCTTCTTGAAAAAGTATTTGTAAAAGAAGGGCAGCGTGTATCTAAAGGGCAGGTATTGGCTAAAGTAGATGATGCAGGAACAATGGAGCAATTAGCACAATTAGAAGTAAATGCCCAATTGGCTAAAACAACCTATGAGCGTCAGAAAAGATTATGGGATCAAAAGATCGGTTCTGAGATTCAATTTTTGCAGGCGAAAACGAACTACGAGTCGCTAGAGAATCAAGTGGCACAGGCTAAGAAACAGTTGTCAAAATTTAATATTACTGCACCTTTTTCAGGCGTTATCGATGATGTGTTAAAAGACGAAGGAACGGTAGTTGCGCCAGGTCAGGGAGCAGAGATATTTAGAATAGTAAATCTACAAAACATGTACATAGAAACGGATGTGCCGGAAACCTATGTTGCAAATGTTACAAAAGGTAAAAAAGTGGAAGTTGAATTCCCAATATTAGGGAAAGAGATCAATACAAAAGTTCGTCAGGCAGGGAATTTTATCAATCCTACAAATAGAACATTTAAGATTGAAGTTGCCATTCCTAATAAAGATCAGAACATTAAACCAAACCTAACGGCAAAGTTAAAGATCAACGATTATACTAATAAAAATGCTATTATGATACCTCAGAGCATCGTTTCTGAAAACGGAAAAGGAGAGCAATATGTATTTATTATTGAAGGTAAAAAAACGGTAAAAGATGCTAATGGTAAAGATAAACTTAGAGGAACCTCTAAGCAGGTGATTATTACCACAGGTAAGACCCAAGGAGATCTGATTGAAGTTTTGTCTGGAATTAATGAAGGAGACGAAGTTGTCAGTGAAGGAGCTAGAACCGTTAAAGAGGGTCAAGTAGTGAACATTAAGGAAAAAAAATAATAGATCATGACAGACCAACAGAAAAAAGTAGATAAAGAATTTGGGTTGTCGTCCTGGGCAATCAACAACAAGACCACGATCTATGTCTTAATTGCCGTTATTTTCTATTTAGGAATATCTGCTTTTTTAAGCATGCCTAGAGAAAATTTCCCAGAAATTAAAGAGACCAAAATTTATATCAGTTCATTATATCCAGGGAATACTGCGGAAGATGTAGAGAAACTGATCACAGATCCGCTGGAAGATAAATTAAAAACGTTAAGCGGTGTAGTAGATATTACTTCGACTTCTCAAGAAGATTATTCTATGATCATTGTTGAGTTCGATGAGAATATTTCAGTAGATGATGCGAAACAAAAAGTAAAGGATGAGGTAGATTCGGAAACATCTGGAGAGGACTGGCCCACATTTAATGGGGCAAAAGTAGATCCAAATATCTTTGAATTGAGCATGTCTGAAGAGATTCCTATTTTGAATATTAATATCTCCGGAGATTACCCGGTAGATAAGTTGAAAGAATATGGGGAGTATTTGCAAGACGAAATAGAAGATCTAGCTGAAATTAAGAAAGTAGATATTCGTGGAGCACAGGACAAAGAGGTTGAAGTAGCTGTCGATGTATATAGGATGATGGCAGCAAAAGTAAGTTTTAGAGATATTACTGAGGCCATTAACAATGGAAATGTTACAATGTCAGCTGGAAACTTAATCGCCAGCGGACAACGTAGAACAATAAGAATTATTGGTGAGATCGAAAAACCAGATGAGCTAGAGAATTTTGTAATTAAATCAGAAAAAGGGAGCGCCATATATCTGAAAGATGTTGCCGAGGTGTTCTTTAAAGATAAAGAGAAGACTACGTATGCAAGGGAGTACGATTCGGTAGCAAAAAAGGGAGCACCAGTTGTGATGTTGGATGTTAAAAAACGTTCAGGAAAAAACATGGTAGCTGCAGCAGAACAAATTCAAGTATTGGTAAAAGATGCTATTGATAATGTATTCCCAAAGAACTTAAGAGTAACAATTTCGAATGACCAATCTTCAAAAACTATTGGTCAGGTAGATGATCTGGTGAACAATATCATTTTTGGAGTTATACTGGTAGTAGTGGTATTAATGTTCTTCCTTGGATTTAAAAACGCGTTGTTCGTTGGATTTGCCATACCAATGTCTATGTTCATGTCATTAATGATCTTAAGTGCTATGGGTTATACGATGAACACCATGATCCTATTTGGATTGATCATGGGATTAGGAATGTTGGTGGATAATGGTATTGTGGTTGTTGAAAATGTCTATCGTTTGATGGATGAAGAAGGAATGACCAGAATTCAAGCTGCGAAAAAAGGAATTGGTGAAATTGCATTTCCCATTATCATTTCAACTGCAACAACCGTTGCAGCATTCGTACCGTTAGGATTGTGGCCGGGTGTAATGGGACAGTTTATGATCTATTTCCCGGTAACCTTATCTGTGGTATTAGGTTCTTCATTATTTGTAGCAATCTTCTTTAACTCAGTATTAGTATCTCAATTCATGAGTACCGAGGATAAGAACATGCCTATAAAACGAATTGTAATCTTATCATTAATTGTTGGTGTATTCGGAATCTTAATTTTGATTCTTGGAGGTGAGTATAGAGCTCTTGGTTCTATCATGGTGTTTACGGCAATTATGCTATGGGTCTATCGTTTAGCTCTAAGGCCGTTAGCCAATGGATTCCAGAATAAAGTATTACCAAGATGGGAGCGTTTCTATGAGCGTATTATTAGTAGTTCCCTTAAAGGTTGGAGACCTGGAATTATTGTATTTGCCACTTTTGTTTTATTGTTAGTTTCAGTTGGAGGATTTATTGGCTCTATGATGAAAGGAAGAACTGCTGTTGAGTTTTTCCCAACCAATACACCAAATCAAATCATCGTTTATATTGAGTATCCAGAAGGAACCGATATTGAAAAAACGAACGAAATTACCAAAGACATTGAAAATAAGGTGTATGCTATCTTAAATGATGATGAATATTTAGATAATGGCTATAACTTCTTAGTAGAGAGTGCGGTTTCTCAGGTTGGAGCGGGTGCAGGTAATCCTCAAACAGATGGGGGTTCCTCGGCGGAATTACCACATAAAGGAAAGATCACAGCAACCATGCGTGAATTTAAATTTAGAAGAGGAGCGCAATCAGAATTGTTACAGGAGAAAATTCAGCTAGCATTGAAAGATGTATATCCAGGTGTTTCTATTTCTGTCGAAAAAGATGCTGTTGGTCCTCCAGCAGGTTACCCTATTAGCGTTCAATTAGAAGGAAAGGATTATGTTGAATTGATAGAGACAGCAGAGAAAATGAAGGACTTTATCAATTCTAAGAATATTGCAGGAATTGATGAGTTAAAGGTAGATGTGAATAAATCCAAACCTTCTATAAAAGTAGAGGTGGATCGTAAAAAAGCGGGAGAGTTAGGTGTGAGTACAGGCCAGGCAGGACAACAATTGCGTAATGCGATCTTTGGAGCTAAGGCAGGCATTTATAAAGAAGATGGAGATGATTATGATATTTATGTTCGCTTTAAAAGCGAAGATAAGTACAATACTAGCGCCATCTTTGATCAAAAAATCACCTTTAGAGATCAGGCTTCAGGGCAGGTTAAGGAAATTCCCGTATCGGCTATAGCAAAAAGGACGAATACTTCTGGATTTAGTGCTATTAAGCACGATGGGGTAAAACGAGTGGTTTTATTATACTCTGCATTGGCTCCAGGAGGGAATGCTGCAGCTATTGTGGCACAAATTCAAAAGGAGATGGAAACCTATCCAGATTTACCTTCGACAATAAAGGTGGATTATACTGGAGAAATTGAGGAACAGAATAAGCAGCAAGCCTTTTTAGGTGGAGCATTCTTCACTGGTTTAGCCTTGATCTTCTTTATTTTGATCTTCCAGTTTAACTCTATCTCAAAACCGGCAATTATTATGTTAGCGATCTTTTTGAGTTTGATCGGGGTATTTGGAGGAATTATTATCACAGGAAAACCATTTGTAATCATGATGACTATGATGGGAATTATATCACTAGCCGGAATTGTGGTAAACAATGGAGTAGTATTATTAGACTACACGCAACTGTTAATAGATAGAAAGAAAGTAGAGAATAATATTGATGAAGATGATTATGTTGGGATCCCAACGCTAAAAGAAGCAATTATCAAAGGAGGAAGAGCGCGTTTAAGACCTGTATTGCTAACGGCTATTACAACGATTTTAGGATTGATTCCTTTAGCTACCGGATTGAACATTAATTTCTATACCTTGTTTAGTCATTTTGACGCTAATATCTATTTTGGAGGAGACAATGTAATCTTTTGGGGACCATTGGCGTGGACAGTAATCTATGGATTAATTATAGCGACGTTCTTGACATTGATTGTAGTACCTATTTTATTCTTCTTAATCACCAAGTTTAAGATGTGGTTACGTGTAAGATTTGCGTAATTTTTAATAGTGGTTAATAAAAAGGCTTGTGTGATATGTACAAGCCTTTTTTTATTTTAGCGAAATGCAAAAAAAAGTGTTTACCATAGATGAGATCAAAAGAAAGATGGAGCGTTATTGCATCTACCAGGATAGGTGTCATCAGGAGGTTGAGAAAAAATTGAGAGAGTTTTCTTTAATACCTATTGCGAGAGAAGAGATCTTACTACACTTAATGGAACATGATTTTCTAAATGAAATGCGTTTCGCGCAAAGTTATGCCAGAGGAAAGTTCCGTATAAAGAAGTATGGCAAGCAACGAATTATTAGAGAATTAAAAAGCAAAAAGATTACAGAATACAATGTCAAAAAGGCATTAGAGGAAATTGAAGAGGAAGCATATATAGAGACAGCTTTTGAGTTGGTCGCAAAAAAGAATGCATATGTAGTAGCGCAAAACCCTTTTAAAAAAAGGAAAAAGATCTTTGATTTTATGGTTCGAAAAGGATACGAATACGACTTAATAAATGAAGCTATTACGAAGATACTAAAAGAGTAAAACCGATCTAAGAGACCGGTTTTACATTCTATCATAGCACTCCCTCAAGAAATTATTTCCTAAAAAATTTCATGGTTTTTATTTGCCCAGTTTCCAGCACTGCTTTTACAATGGTAACTGTATTTTTTCGAACATTCCTACCAGGAATCATTACAGATGTACCTGTAGATTTTCGTGATGTGAACACTTCTTGTCCTAGTATGTTATATATAAATAGATCCTTGATAATTGCATTGTCTAAGGTTTTTACTTCAAGCTCGTTTCCGTGATCTGCTATGATCAGGTCGTTGCTGTTATCTACGTCTTCAATTCCCAATACATCTGCCGACGTAACGATCTTTAGCACAAATCGATCATCAATTCTTCCTGTTTCATCTAGAGTGACTTCATAATCCGATACCTTTAGATCATGTTCGATACCTAACAGTAGATCTTTTAGGTAAATTTCCGAATCTTCTAAGTGACCTTGATATTTTTCTATACTAATTTTGAAATCTCCAGTTACATTTAGTTGTACTCCTAACGGTATTTCTTCGTTTTCTTTTAAACTGGACTTTCCTTGTGTTCCTAAAGAGATATCATCTAGAATTGAATAGAAGGCCGCGTTTGCTCCTCCATCAAGACGCCTTCCATCATACAACCTATCTTCGTCATCTGTGGCTTTATCTAGAAAGCCTATTAAGATCTGACTGAAGGCATTAGATCCAGAAAAGTTCAACCAGATCTTGTCTTCAACATTTGCATCTCTATAGAAATTGTTATTATTTCCATTATCTCGAATCGCATTTGTGAAAGTAACATCACTGGCAGACAAAGCTTGTGCAAAAAATCCTTGACCTGTAGCAATAGCTCCTGTTGGAGCTACACAACCTCCACAGCCTGCTGTTCCTCCTGTAGCATTCCAGGTTACATAATCGTTTTGTGAGAAATTTTGAGTTGTACTTGCATCCGTATTATTTGACCAGAAGTATAAAGTACCTCCAATATTAGAATTAGCGGCGATAAACGCATCTGCATCGATTGCCGAAGGGTACGGATTTCCAAGTAAGTTCCAATCGTTATCAGTGTCCGCATCATCATTATATCCTAAGGTCACATCTATGTCTCCGTTATTAAAGGTAGATCCTGTAAATACTGCTGTATAAGTACCTGGATAAGAAGCATCTGTAGGCCCTTGAGTAAGATACCCTTTCCCAGCGGTCATTGAAGAGGTTTGACTTAGGAGTTCGTATGTTTGTGACGCTCCATCAAAACCATAATACAGACCGGCATTGGAAACAACTTCGTTTAATGTTGAATTTGTCAAAGGCGATGACCAATAAGTAAATACATATTGTGAAGGAACAGAAGAAGAATTTCTTCGCACAATATAATTTCCTGATCCTGTAATAGTTGCGCTAGAAGAAGTTTGTATCAAAGCACCGTTTTCTTCAATGATTATAGTACCGTTATTTACTATGTTGTTCTCAACTTTTAAATATTGATCAATTCCAATAGTTAATGTTGCTCCTGGCATTATCTCACACTCACAACTATTAATACTTGTATTAGCGGTCATATCATAATAACCGTTAATAACCACTTTGTCCGTTGAAGAAGGGACTCCGTTACTCCAACTACCACTCTCCCAAGTAGAAGAAGATACGGAGTCGCCTATCAATACTGCATCGTCAAGTACCCAAAGTTCACTATTACTATTATTCTTGATTTCTATTTTAATTCTTAATTGAGATGATGCCGGTAATCCGGTCACTTTTAAGGTGCTGTATCCATCTGTTGTTCTTGCTCCTCCTCCAGCTGGCGCAAATGTTGTGGTAGTGTTGTCTCCGTCATAAGCTACCGAAGCTTCTCCCGTTCCACTTGTAAACGACCACCTGGCATTATTTGCAGATGCTCCTGTTACCGTAAGTTCGTTAGAGTAGCTAGAACCTCCGTCCGTACTAACAAATACTGTTACATAATCACTTGTTTCGGCTCCGTTAAATCCAGTTCCAGAAAAAGAAGCTAACCGAACAGAAAATTCAACATTAGAGTTTTCAGAAACATCTACTGTTGAAAAAATAATTTCACCAGTACCATTATTTACTTGTATTCCCTGAGAACCTGAGACATATTTCGGGTCTGAGGGTGTATTCCCATTTCCTGTTGCTGTAGAAGTACTGGAAGAAGTATAGGTATATACAGGAGTAGCGGCACTCGTTTCAAAATCCTGTTGATATAAAGTGGCTCCTGAAATATTTGTACATGCACCTGCAGAACTTGTTCCTGTTCCATGAATAGCAAATGTGAAGGAAGCTTCGTCACTATCATTACTCTGAATTTCTACGGTAGCAGTAATGTTTCCATTGGTGCTTGGATCGAACGTTATTTGAAAAGTTACCGAATCACTGGGGTCTAATGTCAGTGTAGTAGGGTTCGTAGTTACCGAAAAGTCTGAAGATCCTGTAATAGTTGGATTTCCTGTTAATGTTAAAGTAGCTGTTCCTGTATTGGAAATTGTATATTCTTTTACAATAGAACCAGCGGTTAGATTTACTGTTCCGTAGTTTGTATTATTAATAGTTGCCGTGGTAGTTGTACCATCGATGATGGAGATACTATTACTTACCACATCAATTTCTGGAGAACCTATGGCTGAATCACAGTTATTTGTATAAGAACCAAGATCGGTGACATCGTCAACTGAGGCACAAGTCCATTCGGTATCAGGATCAAAAGCATCACTTCCATCCGAATCTCCTTTGTTTACAGTTGCGTTTCTTCTCATAACCCCATCTGCCGTTCCAGTAGTACATGTAGTGCCACTCCATTGCGTGCCAGGGTCGGTTCCGATTTGACCGATCACATCGATAGCTACCCCTGATTTTCGTAAGGCGATGGCGTCATCGCCATTAAAGGTCATAGTTCCATCCGCCGTAGAAAAGTCAGCATTTACACTTAATGTTTCGGAACTATTTTCAATAACATATGTTCCTTTTGGAGCAATACTTCCAGATAATGTTAAGGTATTAGTTATGGTAGAACTACCGTTTGAATATCTTACAATATCATATGAAGAAAGATCAATGGTGTTTTCAGATGGATTATAAATCTCCAAGAATTTATTATCTCCTGTACCTTCTATATATTCTGAAAAGAACAATTCGGAACAACTACCACCACTGCTTCCGGAATTGCAATCACTGGTGTATGAACCCAAATCACTAACGTCGTCCGTAGCAGAACAGGTCCATTCGGTATCCGGATCAAAGGCATCACTTCCATCGGAATCTCCAGATTTAACAGAAGAATTTCTCCTCAGTACGGCGTTTGCGGTACCCAATGTACAGGTAGTACCAGACCATTCGGAACCTGGATCCGTGCCTATTTGTCCTATGACATCTATCGCGACCGACGATTTCCGCAGGGCAATGGCATCGTCACCATTAAAACTCATGACCCCATTGGAAGTCGATAGATCTGCTGTTACACCTAAAGCTTCTGAGCTGTTTTCAATGACAAAGGTGCTATTTGCAGCGATCGTTCCAGAAAGCGTTAGCGTATTAGAAATAGTAGCGCTTCCATTTGTATAAGATACCAGATCATATGAAGAAAGGTCTATAGCTGAGCCGGAAGGATTGTAAATTTCAATATATTTATTGTTACTCGATCCTTCGATGTATTCTGAAATGAAAAGCTCATCACAGCCCGAACTTCCTCCAGAACCGCAATCTACGGTATGCGACCCTAAATTACTCACATCATCATTGGAAGCACAAGTCCATTCGGTGTCAGGATCAAAAACATTACTACCGTCGGCATCACCGGTACTTATTGATGCATTACGTCTTAAGACTCCATTTGCAGTTCCTACAGTACAGGTAGCACCTGTCCACTGCGAACCTGGATCTACACCAATTTGACCAATCACATCTATGTTAACAGATGATTTTCTCAGTGCTACAACATCATCTCCGTTAAAATCCATCATCGCGCTATTTGTAGATAGATCAGCGGTAACTCCCAAGCCTTCTGCGCTATCTTCGATCACATAGGTTCCTTTTGAAGCAATAGTACCGGAAAGCGATAACGTATTGGATACTGTCGCGCTTCCGTTTGTGTATTTTACCAGATCGTAAGAAGATAGATCAATAGCTGAATCTGTTGGATTATATAATTCGATGTATTTATTATTAGAGGACCCTTCAATATATTCAGAAATGAATAGATCATTACCACAGGGAGTACTACTTCCACCTGCACAATCTACAGAATGAGACCCTAAGTTGCTTACATCATCGCTGTTGGCGCATGTCCACTCTGTATCTGGATCAAAAACATCGCTTCCGTTAGAGTCTCCAATACTGATCGAAGAGTTTCTTCTAAGTACACCATCTGCGGTACCAACGGTACAAGTTGTACCTACCCATTGAGTGCCTGGATCTGTTCCGATCTGACCTATAACATCTAAGTTTGTAGATGATTTCCTGAGCGCAATGGCATCATCACCATTAAAATCCATTACTGCGTTACTCGTAGATAGGTCGGCAGTAACTCCCAATGCTTCAGAACTATTTTCAATGACATAAGTTGATTGAGCAGCAATTGTTCCGGATAATGTTAATGTGTTAGATATCGTGCTGCTACCATTTGTATATTTCACTAACTCATAGGAAGAAAGATCTACTGCTGCTTCTGTTGGATTATATAATTCGATGTACTTATTATTAGAAGACCCTTCAATATATTCTGATATGAAAAGCTCATTTCCACAACTAGAGCCAGATCCGGCAGTTCCAGTACCGGAAATATCAAACGTATATACAGCTTCATCGGCATCGTCACTATTTATTGTTACAGTAGCAGATATAGTTGCTTCCGAGCTTGGATCAAAAGTGATTTGAAAAGTAGTTGTTCCAGAAGAACTTATACTTAAACTAGGGTTTGAACTTACAGTAAAATCTCCTGCACCTGATCCTGATAATGTAGGGTTTCCAGACAGCGTTAATGCACTGGTACCTGTATTAGCAATGGTAAATGTTCTTATAATAGTTCCTGAAGCAGCTGCTACAGATCCAAAATCTGTAAAATCTGACAGTTGAGTTGTTGTTGAACCATCGGCAATTGAGCTACCATTTCCTTGTACATCAATTTCTGGATTAGGTGCACAATTGTTACTGTAAATACCTAAGTTGCTTACATCGTCTGAAGCGGCACAGGTCCATTCAGAATCCGGATCAAAAGTATTGGTTCCGTCAGTATCTCCTTTATTTATAGTTGCATTTCTTCGAAGCACTCCATTAGCAGTTCCCTCGGTACATACTGTTCCTACCCACTGAGATCCAGGATCTGTTCCGATTTGACCGATAATGTCAATATTTGTAGATGATTTTCTAAGTGCGATGACATCATCACCATTAAAAGACATGACTGCACTATTTGTCGAAAGATCAGCGGTTACACCCAATGCTTCAGAATCATTTTCAATGACGAAAGTTCCATAAGCACTAATAGTTCCGGATAAAGCCAATGTATTTGAAACAGAGCTTGATCCGTTAGTATAGATTACAATATCGTAAGAACTTAAATTGATAGCAGCATTGGTAGGATTGTATATTTCCAGATACTTATTGTCTGAAGAACCTTCTATATATTCTGAAATAAAAAGATCATCACAAGTAGCCAATGATGCCGAGAAAAAGTCCTCCGCTTGTGTTCCTCCCCAAATGCTCGTGGCAAAAGCCGGATTATCTATAAAAGGATTTCTGTTTCCTTGAGCATACGTATTAGAAGTGTTCTCGTGATAGGTATTTCGCTGTTTTTCGAAATCCGAAACAGGATCTTCTACATTCCATTCGAGTAGAAGATCTATCATATTTGAATCTATAGAATTTGTTGTACCTATTGCGACGTTTGAAGGCAAACACCGAGTTCCATAGCGTAAGTACATATACATGATCATTCTTGCAACATCTCCTTTCCATTCATCTCCAGGGTACCAACCACTACCTGTTACACCGGCATCTCCCGATCCATCGATGAATTTTAAACTTCCTCTATTACTATTCATGGTAACGTCAGAGGGTCTTAAATGATGTGCGTCAGCTCCCGGACCAGATGTTCCTAGATTTGGAGTTCCAAGTGATTTTGGAAAGGTATGTTCTCTATTCCAATCTGTACCGGCTGAACCTCCATTGGCTGTTTTACTTCGTGATCTATCCGTCACATAGTTAGCATCTGCATCATTGTATCCATAGATCAAAAGTACATTCGAAGCGTTGCTTGGATCTTCGTCCGTTACCATTAGTGCTTCCCATACACCTGGGGTGTAGGATAGAAAATTCGTATGCGTTGTTGTAATTTTTGTTGTTAATGCATTTTTTAATGCAGTACCGGTTAAGGTTAGATCAACATCGTTGTAATACGTTGGAATTTGGGCATAGGTAAGATTGACTACAAAAAGTAGTAAACCTGTGATAATAAGTCTCATTTTCTCAGGGGAGTTAGGGGTTAAAAAATGATTACATACAAATGTAAACTTTTTTAGCAAATAACAAAATCCCTAAAAATGGTGAAATTTTACCCTCACTGAAAATAGGTATTTCAATGAGGGTAACTTAATGATAAAAAGGAGTTTTTATTCTAAGATGATCTTTTTGATCGCCTGTTTATTTCCGGTTACTATTTTAAGTAAATACAATCCTTTGCTATATCCTTTCATCTGTATTGAATGGCTATTGTTTGCAGCACTTTTCTCTTTTAAGATCAATCTTCCAAGGTAATTGTAAACAGAGATTTCTGCTTGCTCATTACTACTCCAATTAATATTGAATGTATCGCTGGAAGGATTTGGGTATATCGATAAAGATTGTAATAGTTCTTCATTTGAAACGGATAGTACACCATTGATCACAAGGTCATCGATGACCACTCCTTCTTCATTTTGAGCTTGATCGGTGTAGAATTTAAATCGGAATATAATACTGCTTTCATTCGTAAAGGCAGATAGATCATAACTATAATCGTTGTAATCTGCGTTAGTATTACCAGCAGGATTATTGAGCTCTCCTTCGCCTGTCCATTGTTTACCCGGTAAACCATTTGAAGTTGAGGCACTATTATACCAATTAGTATCTGTAGCTTCTCCAAGAATGCTCCAATTTTGTCCTCCATCAGTAGAGTATTCCATTACCAGATAGTCCCAGTTATTTTCGATATCAAACCCCATTTTGAATGCTAGAACAGGATTAGAAACAGTGGTTAGGTCGTAACAATTTGTGTATAAATAACTAATAGTATTATCAGGATAGTTCCCCGTTGCTCCGGTAATATATGCTTTATCTCCTGTAGGTGCTCCATTTAGTAAGTTCTTCCTGGGTCTTGCTATTTCCCATAACGCATCATTGGTACTTCCTGAAGTTTCATTAACGAGAACATCATTAACATCGTCTTCAAAACCATTGACGGTCACAGGAGAGCTGTTAAAGTTATTTGACAAGAAGTTTGTTGATGCCGTATTATTTGATGCATAAGTATCACCTGCGGTAATTACTTCCACCGTCATACTATGTCCTCCAGTAGCTACTGTAAAACTCGGAATACTTATTGCTTCGGTTTGTCCGGCAGCAATCGATCCAGACCAGTTGTATACATTTGTCGGATCATTATCTAGCGTGTAGTTAACTGTAATATCGGTAATAGCATTAGAACCTTTGTTTTTTACAGTAATGTTTGGCGAAATAGAAGTACTACAATTTATCTGATCTGCAGGCGCATTTATAGATAAAAGTCTTAGCTCTACTGTTGGTGTTGTCTCAGGAATTGCCGTTTCCCAAACCCCTCTTCCATACGTAGCTGCGATTAGCTTGGCATCTTCTTCATTTACCTCTAAATCTCGTATGGCAACATTCGGAAGATCATTATCAAAAGCTTCCCATTCGGTCAGGTCATCATTAATAGTATAAACTCCTAAAGCAGTTCCCAGATATACCGTGTTATTTCCACTTCTTTCATGATGCCTTAACACCAGTTTAGACTCAGAAGGTAAATTATCTGTAATATTTGTAAAGGTTGGAGTGATACCTAAAAGGTTTGTGGTTTTATAAACCGCATTATTTGTTACGATCCAAGCTGTGTTTCCATCAGTCGCACTTACTTCGATAGAATTAATGGTTCCGTTAGAAAACACTAATTGTGTAAAAGTTGCACCTGCGTCTGTACTTTTGTAAAGATCACCACTCATACTTACATAAATGTTGTTATCATCTTTAGGATCGATCTCTATATGTTGTAAATCACCGAAAAACGTTTCATTCGAAACCCTTGTCCAGGCACCGTTTTCTAGCTTATATAAATTTCCATACCCAGCGTGAATTACTCCTTGACTGTTAGAAACCATTGGTGTAACCCATCTTCCTCCACTGTCATTCTGACCAGTTTCGGAAGCAGGAGCTCCAATACCACCGGTACGTGTTAATCCGCCATCTTTCGTTTCGTACAAAGAGCCACCGTATTGTATAAATCCAAAATAATTTTTCGGATCCAAAGGATTTACAGAGCAGTCCATTCCGTCTGCTCCATAATAATTGCTCCAACTGTTTTGGTAGTAGGCATATCCTCCATTATCTTGAAGCCCACCTACAATATTACCAGAATTTTGAGCCGCTACTGATATTCTATAAAATTGACCAATGGCAATATTCTTTGTTAAATCGGTAAAATTGGATCCGTTATTTGTTGATACATATACACCACCATCTGTTCCGGCAAAAAACTTACCATCAATATAGCGCATGAAGTGAATATCTGCATGCGTATATGAGGCTGCATTTGGAGCATTCCAGTCGTTTATTTTGGTAAAGTTGTCACCACCATTCGTAGACCTCCAGATGTTTAAAACACCTACAAAAAGCGTGTTAGGATCCGTATCTGAAACGGTAAAAGCTAGGTCATACCATGCTTGAGAACTTTGGAAAATATCATCGCTCTCAAAGGTTTTTGTAAAGCTTGCTCCGCTGTTTGTAGATTTATATACACCGTTGAATGCATTATTATTAGCAGAACTTAAAAAGTACACAATGTTAGGGTCTGCCGGTGTAACATCGATCACGATTCTTCGAGAATTTGAGAATCCCGGAATAGTAATAGAGATAAAATTTTCTCCCGAATCGGTAGATCTGTAAAACGTGTTACCTGAAGCAGCATACCAAGTAGTAGGGTCGTTAGGTTTCATTTTAAGATCTTCCATATTGGCGGTCAACTTTCTTACCCAGGTGGTTCCTCCGTTTGTAGTTTTATGCACGCCAGAACTGGTAGCAACTAAAACTGTTTCGTGATTATCGGGGTGAATGTAAATCTCATTCATAGAATTTGGATTACCGGCCAAGGCTCCTGTATTATTCCAGGTAGCTCCGCCATCCGTAGATTTCCATACACCTATTGCACTACTATCACCAGCATCATCGTCACCCGTAGCAATATAAATTGTTTTTGAATCGGTCGGGTGGATCGCTATACCGGAAACACCAATCTGAGGTAAATGATCCGTTAGTGGAGTCCAATTGACTCCTGCATCTGTAGATTTCCAGATTCCACCTGCTGGAGCACCAACATAATATGTATTTGCATTAGAAGGGTCAACTGCAACAGTGTTTACTCTTCCCTGACCTGCAGACCAGGAAGCCGTATTCGTATGCGTAAATGGTCCAACAGACATCCATGCGCTTACGTCGTTGGCAGCCCTTTGTGTAGCATTCATTGCATTTTTTTCTTCCCATGCTTTGAACAGATCTTGCGAAGTTGCAATGCTGCCATCTGATTTTAAAAAATGACCAGATCTATACTTCCATCTTTCATAAGGCTTGAGTCCACTACCTTTTTTATTTCTGTCTATGGTATTGAAGTAAGCTTCGGCGGCTTCAGTTATTTCTTTAAAGGTTTTAGTTGTGTTTCTCGAGTCTGTGTTTCCGCCCATCCAAGGAGCGTTTTTTTGAAGTGATTGACCAGAAATACTTATAGCAGATATAAGCATTAACAAAAGTAATGATCGTCTCATAGTAGTCAGTAGTTTTCTCAGTTTTTACGTATTGAATTAGTTTTGTAGTCTCTACAATTATGTTTATTAAACAGTGTATGAAGTAAATACCCTATGGGTATTTAGTTTTTGCGATTGTTCGCTTTTTTCTTTTGAACTTTTTTAGAAGCTGCTCTTTTGAGTTTTACCTTGTCTTTAAAGGGAAGTTTTTTGGGTTTTGACTTTTCTTTTTTGTTTAAAGTTTCTTGTAAGGTTGGTCCTTGCTTTTTAGGAAGAATCTTCTTTTCAATAGTTGGAGTAGAAGTTTCCTTTTGTTCCGGAACCGAAAAGTCAAAATCTTTAAAATCTATGTCCTTAGATAGGTTTTGTTGAAGGTAAACTGTATTGATTTTGGAGTTCAATGCAGAAAAAGCATCAAAAATTTTAGAAACCTGAGTATTAACCTCTTCCGCTTTAATTGCTGAAATCTTGGTCATATCCGATAAACGTAATGACTCGTTCTCTAACAAATGTATTCTGGCCTGTAAAGACTGCGTATTTAAAATCTTGGGTTTTGCACTATCTTTTAAAGCTTTGACCAGAGAAGTTAATTCTAAGGCATTTCCCAACGCTTCGTTTGGAGTGATCTTTTTAAATTTTCCTAAAAAATCTCTGACCGTAGTATAGTATTCCCATTCCACAATTTCTTTCTCATGCGATGTTTTGATCGTCACTAAAACCGGAAATTCTTGCGAAATGCTGAATTTTGAACCAACAGGTTTTTTTTCGATCTCTTGAGCGGTGGGTTCACCACATGAAATTAAAAAAGAAATAAAAAAAATAGAAATAATAAGTCTCATAGACTGCGATTCAAAAATTTCCTAAAATTAAACAAAATCAAAGAATTAGAATTTTAAATCTAATGAAAATAAAAAGAGCATAATTTTAAGCATATGTTAAAAACTTCCTTTTTTTTTCTTTTGCTTTTAAAGGATATGTAATTTAAGTACCTTTGAGATTAAGAAAATACAATTTACTTATGAGTGAAACCATCTTGATTATAGGTGCATGTGGTCAAATAGGGACAGAATTAACGACGAAACTAAGAACTCTTTATGGAAAAGATAATGTCATAGCTACCGATATTAGAGAAGGAGATGCCATCTTGATGAGTTCAGGACCATTTGAAATTTTAAATGCCACTAAAAAAGATGAAATCATTGCTATAGTTCAAAAGTATAAAGCTACACAGATATATTTGCTGGCAGCTATGTTGTCGGCGACGGGAGAAAAGTATCCGGATAAAGCATGGAAGTTAAACATGACCTCTTTATTAGCGGTTTTGGATATTGCAAAAGAAGGATTGATCGACAGAGTATATTGGCCAAGTTCTATTGCTGCATTTGGACCCACTACTCCAAAACAACTAACTCCTCAACGCACAATTATGGAACCGTCTACTGTATATGGAATAAGTAAACTTTCTGGTGAGTTTTGGTGTAATTATTACCATGAAAAATACGGTGTAGATGTTCGCAGTTTGCGCTATCCGGGAATTATAAGTTGGAAAACTAAACCGGGAGGAGGAACTACAGATTATGCCGTAGATATTTTCTTCAAAGCTATTGAAAAAGGGAGTTACACATGTTTCTTAAAGGCAGATACAAGATTGCCTATGATGTATATGGATGATGCTGTGAATGCTACGATTCAGATCATGCAGGCCGATGCAGATCAAATCAAGATAAGAACTTCCTATAATTTGGCAGCGATTGATTTTACACCTGCGGAAATTGCCGCTGAGATTAAAAAGACATTACCCGATTTTACCATTTCGTATGAACCAGATTTTAGACAAGCGATAGCCGATAGTTGGCCGCAGACCATTGATGATTCTCAGGCCAGAAATGACTGGAATTGGTCGCATAATTTCGATCTGCCGTCAATGACTAAAGATATCATTAGAAATTTAAAACCGCAGAAAGATCAACAACTTGAAAGCGTGTAAGTTTTCGATCTTTTATCGTCTAAACTTTTGTAAAAAGAAAGAACAAAGATGAAAGAAATTATTGAAAATAGTCTGCAAAAAGCACTGACTTATAATGAATATAGAACCCTAGTTAAAAATTTATTGGCTGAGGGAAAATCTACAGGGCCTAATCAATCAGATAGCTTATTGAACTATAGCATGCTAAATGATAAAAGAATGAATCGTTTAGATAAGACAAGCAAGTTAAATGAAGAAACAATCTCTGGTATAAAAAAGGTACAAGCCCCTCAAACCTGGTTGGTATTGACAGAAAGTTGGTGTGGGGATGCTGCTCAAACCTTACCGGTAATCAATAAAATTGCAGCGTTGAATCCAAATATTGATTTAAAGATCGTTTTGCGTGATGAGAATGAAGCATTGATGGATCAGTTTTTAACTAATGGAGGTAGATCAATTCCTAAACTAATTGCCATAAATGAGGATAAAGAAGTTTTAAATTCCTGGGGGCCAAGACCTAGTGTGGCGACCAAAATGGTAAATGATTATAAATCTGAACACGGTCAGTTAGATGCTGATTTTAAGAAAGATCTTCAGATCTGGTACAATAAAGATAAAGGAGTGAACACTCAGGAAGATATTTTGTCATTGTTCAATTGACGAATGTTAACTAAATGCGATTAAAACCCTTCAGCTCTGTGGCTAAAGGGTTTTTGTTTTCTATATATTTGCAACATGTTTGTAGAATTTACGTCATTGCCTGAAACCGCTAAAGTATGGGTATATCCATCTAGTAGAAAGTTCTATGCAGATGAGGTACCTGATATTGAGAAGAAGATAGAGAGCTTTCTGAAAACCTGGAAAAAGGAAT
This sequence comes from Flavobacteriaceae bacterium, assembly GCA_965218065.1. Classification (GTDB taxonomy): domain Bacteria; phylum Bacteroidota; class Bacteroidia; order Flavobacteriales; family Flavobacteriaceae; genus Polaribacter. Next base: position 252,257 of record OZ244589.1, read on the forward strand.
CTTCTTCATTCAAGACATCGTATCAAATACAGTATAATCGATTTATAGTTTTATCTGCAGATGATACCAGTTCTGAAATGACTACAGAAGATATGGACCGCTCGGTTCAGCTGATCCTACAACTACAGCAAGATCATGAAGTTACTTTATTGGACAAAATGAATGTTTGTTTTAAGCAAGGAAAGTATGTTCAGTATAAAGAATTAAAAGACTTTAAAAAATTGCTCAAAAATAAATCCCTTACGGGAAAAAGTATTGTATTTGACAACTTGGTACAGACAAAAGGGGAGTACGACCAATATTGGGAAACACCTATAGAAGAAAGTTGGTATAATCGATTTTTATAAGGTTTAAATCCTTAACTTTAAGCTACTTAATCTTAACCCTAAGTAAGATGGAAAAGAAAGCAATCCTAAATTCGTACTTAAGAATTCGAAAATTGATCGGAACATTAGGAATAGCACTTCCTATTTTGGTGTACCTCTTTCATAAAGATCTATTAGCATCTATAAGTCATTATTATTATACAGAATCAGCGGTTTTTTTTATTGCGATCCTCTCTGCATTTGGGTTCTTTCTAATTTCATATAGAGGATATGATAAGGATCCCAGCAGAGAAACATTAAGCGATAATATCATTACAAATATTAGCGGGTTTGCCGTATTGATAGTTGTTTTGGTACCAACTTCTTGTTCCGATAGCGGAAGTGATGTAATTACAACGACCATATGTAATACTGGAAATTTTCCGATGTTTGGACATAATCAATCTTTGTGGAATACCATACATTTGGTGAGCGCCGCTATCTTTTTATTTACAATGGGATGGATGTCCATCTTTAGATTCACCAGAACGGATGACGAAGAAGATAAGAAGTATGAAAACGCTATTTACAAATGTTGTGGATACGCAGTTTGGGCATGTATAGCTATATTATTAATACAATTCATAGGAGAAAAATTTGGAGTAGGGCTACATATAACAACTTACGATGTATTCATTCTTGAAACAGTATCGGTCGGAGCATTTGGGCTTTCATGGTTGATAAAAGGAAAGGCACTGGAAGATATCGTTGCGTTTAATAAAATGATGTTTGGTGCTAGAAAAAAGTGAAACCTATCCCAATTGAAATGCTATCTAAATTTCCGTCTTCAAAACCGACAATTTTTTTCCGGTGATACATAAAATGTACAACAGGTTTCCATTTACTCCCGTTGTTCATTTGCCATCCAAACCCAAAAGTGTAATAGTCTCCGTCAGGATATTTTGGTGTAGGCCTCCACATCTTTCCTTGGCCATATTCAGCAAAAAAAGCATCACCATCTCGCTCCCAAAGATTGTATTTTATACTTACATATGTAGGAATGGCTGCAATCACATATTCATAATGATAGTCGTACCCTACATTAAAACTCACACCCAACCTTCTGTGAAACTGATAGCCAAAACCTGTACGAATCATTATTGCCGTAGGGACCAATAATGGCTGATCATCGTCTTCGATAGTATATTCCTCATTAATAGCGAGGCTTGAATTAAAAGACCCGGTAAAGAAGGTAAACCCTTTTTTCCTTTCTTGCGAATGGACCGTTTGAATAGTAAACAATAAGATAATTGCGAGTAATAATTGCTTCATATAAAATAGTTTTGGGTACAAAAACCAAAAACTATTCCATTTCAAGACTTTCTATAAAACTTTCTATGGATAAAGCTTTTGAAACACTAAAATCACCAATTTTTGTTCTTCTTAATTCAGATAAATGTGCGCCTGAGTTCAAAGCAATTCCAAAATCATGTGCCAAAGATCTAATGTAAGTGCCTTTGCTGCAAACTACCCTAAAGCTTAGGTGAGGCATGGCTATGTTGGTGATCTCAAATGCCATAATGGAAACTTCTCTTGATTTGATTTCCGTAGATTCGCCTTTTCTAGCTAGTTCATACAAACGTTTTCCATCTTTTTTTATGGCTGAAAAAATAGGTGGCTTTTGCTGAATGGTTCCAACAAACTTAGCTGCTGCCTCATGTATGGTTGTATCATTAATATGGTCTATTGGGTAGGTCTGATCTATATCTGTTTCTAAATCAAAACTTGGTGTGGTAGCTCCAATGGTAATGACACCTGTATACTCTTTTATTTGCCCTTGGTATTCATTGATGCTCTTCGTTTGTTTACCTGTACATATAATGAGTAAACCAGTAGCCAGAGGATCTAAAGTGCCAGCATGCCCAACCTTGATTTTTTTAATGTTAAAGCGTTTTCTAATATGCCAACGAAGCTTATTGACTACCTGAAAAGAAGTCCAATGTAACGGTTTGTCAATTAATAAAACTTGACCGTTTTTATAATCTTCACCAGTCATAAATTAAATGGTCAATTTGTAAAAGAAGAAATGAATAATTAACAAAGCGATTCCAAAAATGATTCGATAGTACCCAAAGATCTTAAATCCCTTTTTACTCAGGTAATCTATGAATGACTTTATTGCAATTAAAGCAACAATAAACGCAATAATGTTTCCAATGATCAGATAATTTACCTGTTCGCTAGTAATTTCAAAACCTGCTTTATAGTAGTCATATCCTTTTTTTAGTGTTGCACCTAACATTGTAGGAACAGCCAGGAAGAAAGAAAATTCAGCCGCCGTTTTTCTGTTGATCTTTTGGGTCATACCTCCAACAATACTTGCCCCACTTCGAGAGGTTCCGGGAATCATTGCCAAGCATTGAAAAAAACCGATTTTCAGCGCTGTCATATAGTTGATTTCCGTATGTGCAGTTGGGTTTGCTTTGTCAAATTCTTCGTTTGCTTTAAACCAGTCATCTACTTTTAATAAAATAAACCCACCAATGATCAATGATATAGCCACGGTAACCGGGCTCTCTAAAAGTTCATCTATCACATCATTCAATAAAAGTCCCAATACCACAGCAGGAAGAAACGCGACCAACAGTTTCAGATAAAAATCAAAACTTTGAAAAAAGCGTTTCCAATACAACACCACCACAGATAGGATAGCTCCTAGTTGAATAACGATGGTAAAAAGCTTTGTAAAATCATCACTAGCAATTCTCATGAACGAAGAAGCAATGATCATATGTCCGGTAGAAGAAACAGGAAGGTACTCCGTAATTCCCTCAATAACAGCTAAAATAATAGCACCAATAATATCCATTTATTTCTTTGGATTTAGCATGATAGCATAAATTTCAATCCCCAAGCCTACTATTACCAGTGTCGGAGCTAAACGAATACGTCTCCAACTATAGATGGCTTCATTGAATACTTCTGGGTCATCACTTCCGCCACCTGCCATTAGTATAAAACCAATAGCGATTACGATAATTCCGATGAACATGAAGAGGTAATTCTTTTTTCCAAAAAGGAATTGAGGTTTGTTATTTTCTGTACTCATATTTTAATAATATAATTCGTCTGTTTGTAGGTTTAAAAAGCGCTGTGTTGCGAAAAAAGTACTCAACCAGGTGATCAAAAATGCAGCAACAATGACACCGCCTCCCAGATAGCTCAGACTCTTGTAATCTGTTAGTAAAGCAAGATCTGGTATTTGTCTATTCAAATAATAGATAACTACTGCTAATCCTATAAGAGCTAAAATTGCTCCCAGAATACCTAATCGCAAACTTTGCCAAATAAAAGGCTTTCGTATAAATCGTTTCGTGGCGCCAACCATTTGCATGGTTTTAATATTGAAACGCTTCGAATAAATAGAAAGTCGAATAGAGCTATTGATCAAGATAATGGCAATCAACCCAAAAAAACTACTTAAAGCCAACAACCAAAAACTGATCTTTTGAATATTCTGTGTTAATAATTGAATTAGAGGTTTATCATACGAAACTTCAGAAACAAAAGCATTGTCTTCAAACCTTTTCTCTAACGCTTCCATTTTCTCTGGAGTAACATATTCAGCTTTTAAATAAATATCTATTCCATTTTTTAGTGGATTTGCCCCTAGAAAATTTAGAAAATCTTCTCCAATTTCTTCACTATAAGCTTTTGCAGCTTCTTCCTTGGTGATATAAACGATCTCTTTGGTAAAATCTTCCGCTATCAAAGATTCTCTCAATTTTTCAATATTGTCTTTCGTAAGATCATCCTTTAAAAAAAGTGTCATGGCAACTTGTTCTTTAAATAAGTTTGCCACTCTGGTCGACTTTAATAAGACTAAACCTAATATTCCTACCATAAATAGTACCAAGGCAATACTGATGACCACAGAAATATAAGAAGATCTTAATCTGCGTTTTTGATAAGAATCAAATTTGGAAGACATAGTTTAGACTAGATTAATGCTCGCAAGATACAAAAAATACAACGTCGCTTTTTGATTTTAATTTGGGATGAAATTGTTAAATTTTATCCAATTTCCTGACACAGTTCAATCAAAACTCCGTTGGTGGTTTTGGGATGCAAAAATGCCACGAGCTTATTATCTGCCCCTTTTTTAGGAGTTTCATTAAGTACAGTAAATCCTTCTTCTTTTAATCTGGCTATTTCCTCAATAATATTGTCTACCGCAAATGCAATGTGATGAATACCTTCTCCTTTCTTCTCAAGAAATTTAGCAATTGGACTGCTGGGGTTAGTGGCTTCCAGTAATTCTATTTTATTAGGTCCTGATTCAAAAAAAGAGGTTTTAACTCCTTCCGAAGCGACTTCTTCTATTTTATAGTGAGGTTTATTGAAAAGTGAAGCAAACAACTTGTTTGAATGCTCTAAATCTTTAACTGCGATACCAATGTGCTCTATTTTGTTCATAGGATTGTTTCTTATCAGCAAAAATAATTAAATCTTTTCGTAAATATCAGTAAATTTGCAGGATGGAAGAAACTAATAGACAAAGAAAGATAGCAGGTGTTTTGCAGAAAGATCTCGTCGATGTATTACAGAAAGCTGCTCAGGATGGTATGCAAGGAGTTATTATTTCTGTATCGAAGGTGTCAGTGACGTCAGATCTAGGGGTTGCTAAAGTTTATTTGAGTGTTTTTCCTTCTGAAAAGAGAACTTCAATTATTGAAGGTGTGCAATCCAATACACCGCTGATTCGCCACGAAATGGCAAAGCGAACCAGAAATCAATTGCGAAGAATGCCAGAGTTGTTGTTTTTCGGAGATGATTCGTTAGATTATATCGAAAATATAGATAAATCATTGCGTGGCGAAGATGAAAATCCTATCACAAATCCCGATATTTTACCGCGTCGTAAAAAGCAATAAGATTTTATCTTTAGGGAAGTAGAAAGATAATTTTAAATAGTATATTTTTACATTATCTGTACAGAAAATTGAATTTCTCATATTACATAGCGAAGCGATACTTATTCACTAAGAACAGTAATAATGCAATTAATATTATAACCCTTATTGCATCGTTTGGGGTAATTATTGGATCTCTGGCGCTGTTTATTATTCTTTCAGGATTTTCCGGATTAAGAACATTTAGTTATTCTTTATTGGATATTTCGGATCCGGATATCAAGATTTCTATTAGAAAAGGTAAAACATTTACTATAACCGATAGTTTAGAGAATATCTTAAGAGACCACAAGGACGTTACGGCCTACTCAAAAATCTTAGAACAACGTGTTTTCCTTACCTATAATGATAAACCGCACATAGCTTATGTAAAAGGTGTAGATAAGAATTATACCAATGTTACACAAATAGATTCGGCTATCGTTGTTGGAGATTGGTTAGACCCTAGCTATAAGAATACGGCAATTTTAGGAAACGGGATCTCGTACAAACTTTCTCTGGGGATTATGAATTTTACAGAACCTCTAGAGATTTATGTTCCTAAGCCTGGTAAAAAAATAGGAAACCCTGCCAATGCATTTCGCAAAGTAGAAGCTCAGATTACTGGTATCTATTCGGGGACCGAAGAATTTGAGAACAAATATGTATTTGTGAACCTACCCCTGGCTCAGGAGTTGTTACGATATACTCCGAATCAGATCTCTGGGATAGAAATAAAACTTGGCGATAATGAAAAGGCAGTAGCATTTGCTTCGGAGCTTCAACAAGTATTGGGAGGTGATTTTAAAGTAGAAACCAGAGCACAGCTAAATGCGTTGTTTTATAAAGTGATTAACACAGAAAATTTTGTGTCTTACCTAATTTTCACACTAATTGTTATTATAGCATTGTTCAATGTTGTTGGAGCGATTATTATGATGATCATTGATAAACGACAAAACTTAAAAACCCTGTTCAATATTGGAGCCCCGTTAAAAGAAATAAAGAAAATATTTGTACTTCAGGGATTCCTACTAACATTAATAGGTACGGTTATAGGTTTGAGCCTGGGGATACTTTTGGTGTTTGTTCAGCAAAGGTATGAGTTGTTCATGATTACTCAGAACATCGCGTACCCTGTAGAATTTAGGTTCGAAAACTTCGTCATTGTTGCATGCACGATTATAATACTTGGATATTTAGCCGCAAAGATTGCTAGTAGTAGAATTTCTCGAAATTTTATAGATCGATAGTTCCTCTTCTTAAGGTATAGGATTATGACTTAAGGAACTTTCATTGTTTTGTTAAGAAACCTTAGGTTCTTACGTCTAACTAAAAAACTTAAAATTAGTATCTTAGAGGTATGGGGAGTCTTCGAGTTTTTTGGGTTGTTTTTTTGATGGCATTGTCCCTGCATGCCCAGAAGGAAGCGAATTTCTGGTATTTTGGAACTTCAGGTTTAGATTTTAACAGTGGAACCCCCATGTCATTAGGAGACTCTCAGATGACAACACAAGAAGGGAGTGCTTCTATTTCAGATAGCTTCGGAAATTTACTGTTTTATACTGATGGAATCACCGTTTGGAATAAAAACCACGGGGTTATGCTAAATGGAACGGAGTTGTTAGGAGGAGATTCATCTACACAATCGGCTATCATTGTCCCTAAACCGAATGATCCTAAGATCTTTTACATATTTACAGTAGGAACAGAAGGGGTAAATGGATTAAATTATTCGGAAGTAGATATGACATTAGATGGTGGACTAGGAGGAATTACTAGCCTTAAGAATAGAATGTTGATCGATGATATTACAGAAAAACTTACTGCTGTTTTACACGAGAATGGAGAAGATGTATGGGTGATTACTCATGACAAATTGGATAACAATTTTCGCTCTTTTAGAGTAACTTCTTCCGGAGTAAGCAATATTGGAATAACGAGTGCGGTAGGAAATGCGGTTGCATTTGGAGGGACTTTTGCGGTAGGAAGCATTAAAGTGTCTCCAGATGGAAGTAAACTTGTCATGTGTACAGAGAGGAATGCAGAATTGTTCGATTTTAATATTTCTGATGGAACGGTAACTGGGGGTATTGAGCTAAACACAAGAGGCTTTAATTATGGTGCAGAATTCTCACCATCGAGTAGTTTATTGTACATATCGGAAGATACCAGGGGAATTTACCAATATGATATGTCAGCTTCTGATATACCGGCCTCAGGAATGAATATTTTTAGCCCTGCAGGTTCAGAGTCAACCTGGCAAATGCAATTAGGACCCGATGATAAAATATATGTGGCTCGTTTAAGCGATTATCTTGGGGTCATAAATGACCCTGAAGAAAGAGGAACAGCTTGTAATTATGTGCATGATGGATTGTCTTTAGGCTTAAGAGAGTCGCGTCTAGGATTACCAGATTTTATTGCCAGACCTAATGCCCAAACAACTTTTGAAAGTCAGAACTACTGTGCGGGCAGTCCGACGGATTTTTTGTTATCTAATGAACCTGATTCTGTGGTTTGGGATTTTGGAGACCCATCTTCCGGAGCGAATAATACATCTACTTTACTAGAACCATCGCACATATACGAGACTCCAGGTTTATATACGGTTAGTGTGAGTGCCGTATTTGGAACAAGTACCTTTACCGAAGAAAAAACGATCAGGATTCACCCAAAACCTGATTTTGATTTGATCAATGAAGGGCCTATTTGTAAGATAGATGAATTTTCGCAAAGTATCTCGATCCAAGGATCGATCACTAACTATACTTTTACTTGGTCGGATTCGAGCGGCAATATCATTGGAAACGACATTGATATTTCTACGTTAGAATCGGGTAGTTATAGATTGTATGCGACGAACACCTCAGGATGTACTTCAGATGTAAAAGATGTAACAATTGTTGGGTCCGCTATAAACGAGATCACAAGAGATCATATTGAGATCATCGACAATTCTGATAATAACTCTATTCGTGTGCTACTAGATAATATTAGTGGTATAGGATATGAATTTCAGCTATTGGATAGTAATTTTAATGTCGTTGCAGATTATCAACCTACTGCGAACTTTACCAATTTACCAGCAGGAAGCTATTTACTGAATGTTAGAGATGTAGCTGGTTGTGGAAGTCGTTCTTTTGAATTATCGCTCTTAAACTTCCCGGATTTTTTTACGCCCAACGGAGATGGAATTAATGATTATTGGGGGATAGGAGGGTTAGAACGAGCCTTTTACCAGGAAGCTGTTGTAACCATATTTAGTCGATATGGAAAATCATTGGGGAAATTTACGTTGCAAGATATTGGATGGAATGGAATGTATGGAGGAAGCATCTTACCTTCAAATGATTATTGGTACGTGGTCCGGTTAGTTGAACAAGATGGTACCGTAAGAAAGGTGCGAGGACATTTCAGCTTGTTACGGAAATAGTAGTTATCCAACCTCAGGAATCATAGCATCTCCAAATTTTTGTTCAACCTCATCAAACGTAGCAAATACATCCTTTGGGTCGTCAGAAGTAACCATTTTTAGACGGTATTCTTTGAAGTGTGGAATCCCTTTGAAGTAATTGGTATAATGTCTTCTGGTTTCTACCACACCTAAATGTTCTCCTTTCCAATCAATAGACATTTCTAAATGACGTCTAGCCATTTCTGTGCGTTGCGCAATGGTAGGCTTTGCTAAATGTTCTCCTGTTTTAAAATAATGCTTTACCTCATTAAAGAACCATGGATAGCCGATCGACGCTCTCCCGATCATCGCTCCATCTAAACCGTATACATCTCTCATTTCCATTGCTTTTTCAGGAGTGGTTACATCACCGTTGCCAAAAACTGGAATATACATTCTGGGGTTATTTTTCACCTCAGCAATAGGTTTCCAATCCGCTTCTCCTTTATACATCTGTGCTCTGGTTCTACCATGAATAGAGATGGCTTTACAGCCTACATCTTGTAATCTTTCAGCAACTTCCACAATACGAATGGAATCATGGTCCCAACCCAATCTGGTCTTTACTGTAATGGGTAGTTTGGTATGCTTAACCATAGCTTCGGTCAACTTTACCATAAGATCAATATCTTTCAAAATACCTGCACCAGCACCTTTAGAAACTACTTTTTTAACCGGACACCCAAAGTTGATATCGATAATATCAGGGTTCGTTTTTTCCACGATCTCCACCGAACGGAGCATGGAGTCTAAATTAGCTCCAAAGATCTGAATGCCTACCGGGCGTTCTTTTTCATAGATATCAAGTTTCATAACACTTTTTGCAGCATCACGAATTAAACCTTCAGACGAAATGAATTCCGTGTATACTACATCGGCTCCATTTTCTTTGCATAATGCTCTGAATGGAGGATCTGAAACATCTTCCATTGGCGCTAGCAATAGTGGAAAATCAGGTAGTTCTATGTGGTCAATTTTTACCAAAGGTTTATTTTTTGGCAAAAATAATAAATAGCGGGCAGTATACGTATATTCATGCCTGGAATTTACTTATTTTGCATTCATGGAAGAATTTTTGGCATTTATTCGTACATATATTTCTCTCTCATCAGAAGCAGAGAGAACTATTCGTTCTATTGCGAAGGAAGTCTATAAAAATAAAGGAGACCTAATTGCGGAAGAAGGAAAAACATCGAAGCACATGTATTTCCTGGCATCAGGTGTAGCAAGAACTTACTTGTATTTAAGCGGAAAAGATATTACGCACTGGATATCTTTAGAAAACTCTTTGATCACTTCCTGGTACAGTTATGTTCAGGAAAAACCGGCAACTGAATATGTGGAACTTATTGAAGATTCAAAACTTGTTAGACTTTCTAAGGAAGATTGGGAAACCTTATATCAAAAACACCCAGAACTGGAACGATTTTCTAGATTGATCTTGGAAGAAGAAATGGCTGTTATCGATGAATTTTATAAAGGATATTACTTTTTAACGGCCAAACAAAAATATGAGTTGCTCATCTCCACTGTGCCACAGATCGTTCAGCGAGTTAACCTGGGACATATTGCTTCTATGTTAGGAATTACGCAAGAAACACTGAGTAGAATACGAGGAAAATAAAAAGGCCTTCTATAGAAGACCTTTTCTCAAATAATTATGTGATCGATCGTTAGAAAACTCTCACGATATTAAATCCGAAAAAGATATTTCCATCTCCCCAATTTCCTTCTGCATTACTCAAAAAACCTGGTTCATTGGTAGATTGGGCATTGGAGAATAACAGCTGAAATACATGTCCGCCTGTTTCTATATCCACACCAATTGTTAATGGATCATTGAAAAGAGATTTACTATCTCTGTTAAAATTGTAAGCATAATCCATATTGATACTCATGCGTTTGCTAACCTTCAATCTCCCTCCTAGACCCATAGCAAACTGATTATGATTGTTTGCTCCGGTTAAATTTAAATTTTGAAGATTCTGTCTGATATACGATGGAGCAATTAAGAAAGAAAAATTCTTAGAAAATCTTCTTGATACTAATAATTGAGTCGCATAACTCATTCGATCTCCCGATTTTAAAAATGGATATTGATCATTACTTAATTGCGTATTTATATTTGCAGTTCCATAAGCCACAAAATTAAAGGGCATTTCGTCGCTTTGCTTTGCGAGTCTTATTTTTATTGAACTCGCATAGGTTTGCCCTAATGACTCTCTACTAATTCCTAATTGGACGCCTTCCCAGAAACCATATACTAATTGGATCTTCGTATTGGCATCATCGAAACCGAAAAACGTTTTCAGTCCATTTTGCAATGTCCCAAAACGATGTGAAACATATAAATACAAATCTCCTTTGTCTGCAACTTTAGTAGATTGTAGATTTCCGATCTTCATAGCTTTGAATGCAGGGAGTTCAAATTGTGTCTCTTTTGTTGTTTCTTTATCTAACTCATCGAGGAGGTCGTCTTGTGCGTGCATCATAGTTAATGAGACTATTGAAAACGCAATACATAAAAAATACTTTCTTGGCATGGTTGATTTTATTTTTGAATAATACATTGATCTAATTTTAATTCCTCGAGAAGGTCATCATAACCGATGACACGCCCCTTGAGTGTAAGCGTTGCTCCTTCTTCTAATAAGGAAAAATCTACATCATCTCTAAACTGACAATAGATTTGATTGCTTAGTGTGATTCCTTTGTCATCTTTACCGGTAATCTCTCCTGTTAAAGCCACCACCTTGTTTTCCCAGGCGCTTGCATTTTCCTTAATCTTGACCATAAAATCGTCAGAGTTGCCGGTAAAATCAACAGCTTTCGATTCTATCTTTGCAGGTGGGCGCATAGCATATAAATAAACAGCGGCACCAATAAGAACACCTATGGCAAGAATGAATAGGACAATTTTACTTCTTTTCGACAAGTTCATAATCCAATGAGATATTAATTTTTTCAGCAATTTTATTGCTCACAATACTCGGGATCTTAATTCCAAAATCCTCTGGAGCTACTGAAAAAGATGAGGTTAGTTTTATCGTATTGTTTGAGGTACTGATCTTAACCGTAGTTTCAACGTCTTTTTTAATACCTCTTATGGTAAGCGTTCCTGTTAAAGCATATGCTTTGTTCGGATCTATGCTTCCTTTATCAAAATCTTTGATCTTTCCTCTGAAAACTGCCTTTGGGTATTTGTCAGAGTCCATATAATTTTCATTAAAATGCTCTTGCATCAATGCAACTCTAAACTGAAATGCATTAATAAATAGTTGTGCTGCAATATCGCCAGAGCCAGCTTTTAAAATAGCGGTAGTGCTATTATTTTTGGCTTCTACAGGCTCGAATGCTTCTACTGAAGCTTTAAACTCGGTCATGCCAGTTCTGGTAAAATAGGTTTGAGACAGAACCGTTTGCGCAGAAACGAGGACGAATAAGAATATAATTTTTTTCATGATATATTAATTTTCTAAGAAACCATCGTCTCTCCATTTATCTATAATTGCTCTAGTTTGTGCAGGAAGGATCCCCGCAGGAGGCATAGGGCTAAGCGCATTATTCATTCTCGCGATAAGATTTCCGTTTTCGGCTGCATTTTTCACCTGTAAGTAGTTTGTTAAACTTAATCCGGCATTCGGATTTACTGCTCCATGACATGTAACACAATTATTGTCAATAACTGTTTTTACATCTGCATCATAGGTAATAGTAGTAGTAATTGGATCTGGATCTTCTTCTAATGGAATTTCTGCAGTAGTACAAGATGCCATTATAAGCCCAGTAACTAAAAGTGTGTAAAGATGTTTTTTCATTATGTTGTTTTTTTAGGTTGTTCAAACACATCAGGGTTTTGTTTTCCCGTGCTATTTGATTTGATAGGACAAACTAAATACAAAACCCTATTTGAAAGCAATAAAACTTAGATAAAGCGGAAAAATTAGCTTTAAAAAGGAAAAATATTTAGTTGTATTACATTGGTTTTTTTTCTGTAATACCACGCACCTTAACAAATCTAACAATTAATTTTGAATGTTAATATTGGAGATAGATTGGGTTTTGTGTTCTTCTATGCCAATAGTGATCATGGTACTTGTAGAGCTAATGTCTCCCTGACTGGGGCCAAAACTATTGTCTTTATCGGCAACAATAGTTATGTAATAATCTCCGGGATGGAGGTAAGAATAAAAGAACTCATCTTCTCCAGAAGTTAAAGAAGGGAAATGTAAAATGGTCTCGTAAGCGTCCGCGTCAGCAGTGAAAATCCCGTTAGAATTTGTCAAAGGTTTTTTGGATAAATAACAGAGTAGAACATCATCTGTGATTTGCGAGTTTCTATCTATAGTTATAGCAAGAGATCCTAATCTTGGGTGATCTAATATGGTAAATGGATCTCTAGATTGACCGGCTAATGTATATACATCGTTACTGCTCGATTGCGCTAAAAATGTTGCAGAAATTGGTTCTGTTTCGCCAGAAGTAATATAAAGATCACTCATGTTGAAGCCACTTGAAAAATCCCAGGCGGGAATATTTTGGGGAAACCCAGTTTCGATAGCTGCATGCTGAGAAAGCTCTAGATCTCTTTTCTTGGCCTTAAAGGTCATGTGACGAGATGGGAGCGCTCTTAGCCCTAAATTACTCGTGTAGGCGTTGAAATATAGGCTATCACTTTTGAACTTTAATTCAAAGAACATGATTCCCTTACCTCCTACGGCATCAACAAACCGAAAGTATTTTTCATTATTGGCGATACTACTAATACTATCCATCACAAAATAACTTGTTCTGTAGATCCCGTTTAGTAACCCTCCATTTCTGGCCATAATGGTACGCGTACCTTTATAATCTGTTACAAAAAAGGAAGTTAACAGATTACCTTGTGTGCCACCTTCGTGTATTCCGTGTATGTGAGATGGAGAAATAGCTCTATAATCAAAAGCAAACCAGGGGTAATCATCAGCAATTACCCTGTTGATTCCCGTCCAATGCCCTTGCATTTTTTCTAGAAAATCAAACCCATCCAGTGTAATGTCAATTGGTTTTACCTCTGTTACTCTGGTAGGGTTTGATCCATTGGTATTTCCCCCTGTAATATCTCTGATACCATCTTCACAACTAATAATTGAACTTATGAGAATGAGTATTAATAATTTTTTAGTGATGTTCATTGTTTGTTTGTTTTTTAATCCAAAATTCTTTTAAAGGTTTGTTTTTGATGTAGGAAGTAACTTCTAAAGTGTCTTTTCCTTTAAGCTTCATGGTTAAATTTTTTTTGGTAATGGTTGCTCCCGAATACGCATCGATATAAAGCGATCCTTTTTTTTGAATATCTCTAAGGAAAAAGTCTTTTTTTGTCCCTGTTTCTCGATATACATATGTGTCGTCATTATAATATATTACCCGTCCGATGATCTTTTGATCTTGCTCTTCAATGCCATATATTGCTCTGTAGTATGTACTCTTTACTTGCCATGTTCCAATAAGTTCTTTTGGTTTTTTAGAGCACGATATCAACAGTAATACCAATGCATAGAATATTCCTTTTTTCATGTGAGGCATAATTAATACTGCAAAGATGAATTGTCCTGCATACTTTTTTTTTGACCTATGTCAAAAATGAAATTTCAAAAGATATTCTAATTTTGAAATTGATAACTTTAGAAAAACGTATCGATATTATGAGTACAATTAAATGGAGAACGATCATGGCGTTACTTCTGATCTATACAGCCATTTTTATGAATTGGGAATGGATGTGGGGGGTGTTGTTCTTGTATTGGGTCATTCCCGATATTTTCTCAGGAGTTACCTATTTTGTTGAACCTATTTATAAAAAGGAAAACCCAAATCTCTATTGGATCATCATCTTAAGTTGGATATTGATGGCATTGTATTCCTTGTCTACTTTACTAATAGATTATGATTATTTTTATTAGTTCATGAAGGATTTTGATGTAGGTCAAAATGTGAGGCCATAAAATTTGAGAAGTTTGCAACATAAAAATAGAGGATATGAGTAGAGCACGATTATTTATATACAGCAGTATTATTCTTGCAACTGTTGTTGGTATTCCCCACTGGGCAACGGTTAATTTCAATCTTAAAGTGTTGGATTCGGAATGGGTGGAATACCTCTTTTATGTTTTTAATGATCTTAGTTTGGTATATGTAATTATTCCATTTTTTGTCATTGAACTTATCCGATATTTGGTTTTAAAAAGGTTGAACAAAGACCTTGTATTAGATTCAATAGCCAATGTTATTACTTTCATCTTTTTTGTAGGAATTGAATACATTCTAGGTGTTTTATTAGTCATTAAATTGTATACATATGCTTCCTATTCAGCTATTTTGCCAGAGCTACCTATTAATTGGATAACCATTGTAAGTTGTATTGTTTTGGCAGATTTTCTATACTATTGGGAACATCGATTAATGCATAGAATAGGAGCTGGATGGGCAACACATACGGTGCATCATAGTTCTCCCCATTTTAATATGTCTGTCGCATATCGATTTGGACCACTGGACTCTGTTTTCCCACTATTCTTTTCAGTTCCGGCAGTGCTACTAGGGTTCAATCCTTTTTTGTTATTGGCAAGTGAGATCTTTGTGCAAGTTTTTCAAACATTGTTGCATACAGAGGTTATAGGAAAATTACCAAAGCCATTCGAATATATTTTTAACACGCCATCACATCATAGGGTGCACCATGGGTCAAACAGACAATATTGGGATAAGAACTATGCCGGTATTTTGATTATCTGGGACCGTATCTTAGGAACTTTTGAGCCAGAAAAAGAAAAGGTGGTCTATGGGATATCGGAACCTATAAACAGTGTAAACCCATTTAAAGTCTTTCTGCATGGATTGAGTAGATTAGGAAATAAGATATATAAAGTAAAAGGGTTTAAGAATAAGCTATTGGTATTGGTAAAGCCACCAGATTGGATGCCAAAAGAATCTTCACAATACTAAAAAATGATTCAGAATAAATTTATTTGGGCAGACTTGTCCAATTACGAACCCCAGGAGGTGAGACCCTTTTACGAGACCATTTTTAATTGGAGCTATTATGACACCTATGGATATTTAACCGCGTATTTAGGTAATACTCCAATATCTGGATTGTACCAAACTCCTGAAAAATTTCAAAAAATGAAAATGCCTGCCTTTTGGATGTCCTATATTCAGGTAAAGAATGTTCAGGATACGGTGGAGAGAGCAGAGAGCTTGGGAGGTATTATAGAGTTAGTGGATGTGGACAATCCGATAGGAGCTGTTGCTTTAATTAGAGATACACAAGGTGCTGGTTTTACCATTTATGAAGGTGCATATTTAGATGCTAGAACTGTGGCCCAAGAAAATACCTTGATCTTTAATGAATTGCATGTTTCGGATGCTCAGAAAGCAGTAGAATTTTATCAAAACTTGTTTGATTGGAAGTGCGAATGGATAGATGAAACATCTGTTGAGGTATCTTGCAATTCCTCCAAAGAGGTGCTAGCACGGATTCATCAAATGGATAACTTTTTTAAGGGAAAGTATCAGTATTGGGTCTGCACATTCGGTATTAAAAACCTTCAAGATGCTTTAACCAAAGTAAAACAATTTGGCGGCACTATTATAAGTGATGAAGGCAATAGGGTAATGTGCTCAGATGGTACAGAGGCTTTTTTTTATCTTCAAGAAATCTAATGCTAAAACTGGATTTTGGCTTGTACCTTTTTACCTTTTCTATCTACAACGACATTAGCCTTATCTCCCTTGTCAAAAATAGAAAGTGCACGCATATAGCTCATCATATCTGTAACTGCGCTATCTCCTAATTGGATTACGATATCTCCTTTTTGCAAGCCCGCTTTTTGTGCTGGTTTCCCCTCAGAAACACCATCAATACGCATTCCTTTTCCATCAAATAGATAATCTGGAATAACCCCTAACCCCACTTTGAATCTAGGCGTATTATCGCTTTCATTCTTGGTTTTTCTAAAGGCTAATTTTCCGTTGTCGTCTAGGTCGCTAATCACTTTGAAAATATAGTTAGAGATTTGCTCCATACCTGCATAATTGAGCTTCTCAGCATCGTCACTAGGTTTGTGATAATCTTCGTGCTGACCGGTAAAGAAATGTAGTACCGGGATATCTGCTAAGTAAAAACTCGTATGATCACTTGGCCCTACTCCAGATTCTTTTTGAATCAATTTGAAATTGGTATTATGAGCTTTCAACACTTGCTTGAACATAGGAGATGTACCTGTTCCGTATACGGCTAATGTACTGTCCTTTTTTAACTTTCCAACCATATCCATATTGATCATGTAGCTCACTTTCTTAGTATCTATGGTAGGGTTCTTTACGAAATAATTCGAACCTAAAAGACCCATTTCTTCACCAGAAAAGGCCATAAATAAGTAGTTGTTATTTGTATTGACTCCTTTTAGTTTTCTCGCAAGATCTAACATTACCGCTACACCACTGGCATTGTCATCGGCTCCATTATGCACGGCTTTAATAGAATCTCTATACAAAGAACCATCTCCTCCATACCCTAGATGATCATAATGTGCCCCTATAATGATGGTATTCTCAGCACCATTATCTATGAACCCTATAACGTTGTTGCCTGTAACGGTGCCGTCGGTATTCTCAGTGAATTGAACTTTCTCGTGCGGATTTGTTTTAGGCTTAAATGAGAAAGGCTGCAGATATTCAGCTGTTCCTTTTTGCAACAGTCCTAATGCTTGGAATCTTTTAGAAATATAATTGGCTGCTTCTATTTCACCCTTAGTTCCTGTTTGTCTACCTTCTAATTTATCATCAGCCAAAAACTGAACATCTTCTTTAATGTTGCTTTTCTGAGAGTTGTCGGTTTGACATGAAATAAGTGATAACAAAAAGATAGTAAATAGAGCGCTTCTCATGGTATTAAATATTATTTTTGCTCAAAACTAATCATTAAATATTATTTATCACACATATGAAAATCAGAATTTTAAGCCTTTTGTTGATTGCCTCTTTTTGTTTTTCTTGCAAAAATGATGCTTCTAAGAAAAATAAGAAAGAGACAAAATTAGTTGCTGGAGATAGCCCTTTGATCTATCCTGAAGAAGTACATTTTAAAAATATTAAGCAAATTACATTCGGAGGAGATAATGCCGAAGCTTATTGGAGTTTTGATGATAAACAATTGATCTTTCAATCGAATAATAAAAACTGGAATGTGGGTTGCGATCAGATGTTTTTGATGAATGCAGATGAAACATTTAAGGATACTATGCCTCCAATGATCAGTACGGGAAAGGGAAGAACAACATGTGCTTATTTTTTGCCAGACAATAAACATATAATTTATGCTTCGACACATTTAAAGCAGGAGAAGTGCCCCGATGCTCCCTTGCGTAAAAACGGAAAATATGTGTGGCCTATTTATGATAGTTACGACATTTTTGTAGCCGACCTGGAAGGAAATATTGTAAAGCAATTGACCAATGAAGTAGGATATGATGCTGAACCTACAGTTTCTCCTAAAGGAGATAAGATCGTTTTTACCTCGACAAGATCTGGAGATCTGGAGTTGTACACCATGAATATTGATGGGACAGATGTAAAACAGATCACACATGAACTTGGGTATGACGGTGGAGCTTTCTTTTCGCCAGACGGAACACAATTGATCTTCCGTTCTTCCAGACCAAAGACAGATGAAGAGATCAAAGCATATAAAGATTTATTGGCTCAAGGATTAGTAGAGCCTACAGATATGGAATTATATATCTGTAATGCTGATGGATCTGACTTACGCCAGTTAACAGATTTGGGAAATGCCAACTGGAGCCCGTTCTTTCACCCATCAGGAAAAAAAGTGTTGTTCTCTTCAAATTTTGAGGCAGAGAGAGGTTTTCCGTTTAATTTATATATGATCGATGTAGATGGAAAGAATCTAAAAAGAGTTACACATGGAGAAACTTTTGACGCATTTCCAGTATTTTCTAATGATGGAAAAAAGTTGATCTTTTCGTCAAATAGAAACAATGGTGGAGGAAGAGATACCAATCTTTTTATTGCAGAATGGCAAGAGTAGTACTCGTATTAATTTTATTTGTGCAAGCCCTTAATTAGCGTATCTTTGCGGACTATTTTAGAATATTAATTATAACAAATGAAGAACATTAGAAACTTTTGCATTATCGCACATATCGATCATGGTAAAAGTACGTTGGCGGATAGATTGTTAGATTATACAGGAGCTGTTACCGAAAGAGAAAAACAAGATCAGTTACTGGATAATATGGATTTGGAGCGCGAGAGAGGGATTACTATTAAATCTCATGCGATTCAAATGGAGTACACCTATGAAGGCCAAGAATATGTTCTTAACTTAATTGATACTCCGGGACACGTAGATTTTTCATACGAAGTTTCTCGTTCTATTGCAGCGTGTGAAGGAGCATTACTGATCGTAGATGCAGCGCAGAGCATTCAAGCGCAAACCATTTCAAATTTGTACTTAGCCCTGGAAAATGATCTGGAGATCATTCCAGTTCTAAATAAAGTAGATCTACCTTCCGCTAACCCTGAAGAGGTAACTGATGACATTGTTGACTTATTAGGTTGCGATGCAGAAGATGTAATTCCTGCTAGTGGTAAGACGGGATTCGGTGTAGATAATATTCTAGAAGCAATCATTCAAAGAATTCCGGCACCAACTGGTAAACCCGATGCTCCATTAAAAGCGTTGATCTTTGATTCTGTATATAACTCATATCGAGGAATTGAAACGTACTTTAGAGTACTGGATGGAGAGATCAAAAAAGGACAACGTATTAAGTTTATGGCCACCAATAAAGAGTATTTTGCGGATGAGGTTGGAACGTTAAAATTAGATCAGGTAGTAAAGCAATCGATCAAAACAGGGGATGTTGGATACTTGATCACAGGAATTAAAACCGCTAAAGAAGTAAAAGTAGGAGATACCATTACGGACGCTAAAGAGCCTACAACAGATAGGATAGATGGTTTTGAAGATGTAAAACCCATGGTATTTGCAGGGATCTATCCGGTAGATACAGAGGATTATGAAGAGCTGCGTAATTCTATGGAAAAGTTGCAATTGAACGATGCATCTTTGGTGTTTCAACCAGAAAGTTCTGCGGCACTAGGATTCGGTTTTAGATGTGGATTCTTAGGAATGCTGCACATGGAGATCATACAAGAACGTTTAGAACGTGAGTTTAACATGACTGTTATTACCACAGTGCCAAACGTATCCTACCACGCATTTACTAAGAAAGAAGCGGATGAGATCATTATCGTAAATAACCCGTCCGATTTACCCGATCCCTCAAAGCTAGATCGAGTGGAAGAACCATATATTAAAGCATCTATTATTACAAAGGCAGATTTTGTTGGTCAGGTAATGAGCTTATGTATAGAAAAACGTGGTCAGATTGTAAATCAAACGTATTTAACTCCACAAAGAGTAGAGTTGATTTTTGACATGCCATTGGCAGAAATCGTCTTCGATTTTTACGATCGACTCAAAACGGTTTCGAAAGGATATGCTTCTTTTGACTACCATCCGATCGGAATGAAAACATCAAAATTGGTACGTGTAGATATGTTGTTAAATGGGCAACCTGTAGATGCACTTTCGGCATTGTTACACGCAGATAACGCCTATTCTATTGGAAAGCGTATATGCGAAAAGTTGAAAGAGTTAATTCCACGTCAACAGTTCGATATTCCTATTCAAGCTGCTATTGGAGCAAAGATCGTGGCTAGAGAAACGGTTAAAGCATTGCGTAAAGACGTAACGGCTAAATGTTATGGTGGAGATATCTCGCGTAAACGTAAGTTACTTGAAAAACAGAAAAAAGGAAAGAAAAGAATGCGTCAGGTAGGGAACGTAGAAATTCCACAACAGGCGTTTATGGCGGTATTAAAATTGAATGATTAGTATTGCTTTTTTAGTATTTTCTTTTTAGGAACTTCCTTTTTCTTTTCACTTCCAGGAAATACCAATGTGGTGCTAGAAAAACTTGTTCCGAAAGTAACATGAGCACTATACACTTGACTTACAGCATCTTTTACCTGAGCTTCAGAAAGTTCTTTTAATGGATGAATGAAAACAGACCATAACACATCTTCGGCAATAGCATATTTAACATCTAGCGCTGAGTGAAAATTAGCAACCAAAGCAGCACTTTTTAATTTTTCATCTAAGCGATTTGCTTCGATAATGGGTGATATGATACGCATTCTATTGTGTTTGGTATCGGTAACGCAAATAAACAATACTTCTTTAA
Source organism: Flavobacteriaceae bacterium (assembly GCA_965218065.1). GTDB lineage: Bacteria > Bacteroidota > Bacteroidia > Flavobacteriales > Flavobacteriaceae > Polaribacter. The sequence continues at coordinate 273,285 of OZ244589.1, forward strand.
TCTTAAATTGCCATCGACCATTATCTCCTTGAATAGAATCGCTAACACTGGTTAAGATGGTGCCTATTTTTTCAGCGGTCATATGCTGAGAAAAAGACGTTTGAAAACTGAACAAGAAGACGAAGAGTACAAATACTTTTTTCATAAAGATCAAATAAGATGTTTATTTCTTAGACGAAAGAAAATGGTTAGCATAACAAGATAAATGCTAACCATTTTTGATAATGACCGTTTAGGCTATAATGAATCGATAGGTTTTTAAGTCATTGTCATTGACTAGTTGTCGTCATTAATTCGATTTTCTTCATCTCTGGAAGAATTTCTACGGGTCTTTTTCTTTCCAAATCGCGATCCAAAACTGTATACCAGACGCAGTTGAATATTTTGTCGGGAGCCATTACTGTGAACATCAGCATTCCCATTTCCATAATCTATGGTTCCTACAAATCCCCGGTTCAACATTTTATTGAAACCTAGATTGGCTTTTAACTTATTGTCAAAGAATTTTTTGCTGAACGAAAAGTCCAATTGCGCTAACCAATCTACATCTATTTGACCTTCCAAAGCTCCTGTTCCGTAATTACCGCTCAGTTCAAAGTCAATTCCCCATGGCAGTTCGTAGCTGGCCTGAATAAACCAGAACAGGTTCCATTTGTTAAGATCTACATTAAATGTGGATGATTGGAAATCGGTATGTGTTACAATAAATCCGGTATATCCATCAACTCCTTTAATAAAACTTAAGGGACCAAAAAGTCTGAAGTTCCAGTTGGTGTTGTTTTCTACATTAACTTCTCTTTGCCTGATTTGAGCCGTTGTGTTGTCTTGCTGAATTAAGTCGAAGATAACATCTTCGGTTTTGCTATAACCGACAGTGAAAAAAGGTTGACCATCAAATGTTAGATTAAATTGTAGATTATTCGTAAATGAAGGTTTCAAATTAGGGTTCCCCTCACCTGCAGAAAAAGGATCCAAGAACGTAGCGAAAGAATTCAAACTGCTGTATGATGGTCTTTGAATTCGGTAACTGTAAGAAAGGCTTGCTCCCAAACTTTCTGTAAGTTTTCTGCTAATTGAAGCACTTGGAAATATCTTCTGAATAGGCCTCTTTTGAACTTCTGTAACCAAAGATCCATTTCGCATAAAGGTAGATGTACCGTTCGTATTAGAATCTTCATATCTCAACCCTCCTGAAAAAGACCATTTCCCATACGTGGCATTTATCTTTGAATATAAGGCGAAGATGGTCTCATCTATTACAAATCGACTGCTTTCATCAATATCCAGATCAAATCCACCTGTGCCGTTTTCCAACAATGATTGCAAGTCGTTGTCCGTATCCACATCGGCATATCTAGTTCCGAAACTTAATTTCAGGTTTTCCGAAACTGTTTTAGAATAATCAGCTCGGTATGTTTTGATGTTATACTTTCCATCCTGAATGTATCTTCTATCCGTGAAAGCGACCGTACTTCCGGGAAGATCGTATAATGTGTTGGTGTTATCATTAACGAAATCGACATAGTTAAAATCAACTACCAACTTATCTGTATCTGTTTTGTATTCATAGTATGGATTAATGTTGAAGTTAGTTCTGTCTCTGTCAAAACTATTTTCAGAAAGTAGCACATCAGAATTTGTGGCATCAGAAATAACAGTTCTGCTACTGGCAATTCGATCCGATTGTCTTGAATTCCATCTCCCACCAATTCCAACAGAATGTTTATCATTAATATAATAATCTAAGTTTCCACGTAGGGTAAAATTGCTAGGGTCATAGGGCTCTCGGGTAATTTGATCGTATGTTTCAGTGCCCACTGTTCGCACCAAAAACAGATCATCTCGCCAGGTAGGCCTGGAATGATTTATACTTGTTTGCCAGTTCAATTTGTTTTTGTAGCTAGCGATCGAAAAACCTGTTCCATATTCGAACCCTTCATCTTCACCGACCCACACATTGGCACTTCCATGCGTCCCAAGACGCACATTTTTCTTAAGGATGATGTTAATGATCGCTCCCGAACCTGAGGCTTCGTATTCTGCTCCAGGCTGTTCTACCACTTCTATTTTAGAAATATTGTCTGCAGGAAAATCACGAAGTAGGGTTTGTATATCCATATATTCTGTGGTCTTGCCATTAATTAGAATTCGAACCCCTCTATTTCCGGCAATCGAAATACCATTATTTGTGACTAAGACTCCGGGGACTTTACGCATTACATCTTGTAAACTTGTGTTTATCATTTCAGATTTTTCCAGATCTACGACTAACTTTTCTGCCGTTTGCTTAATCACAGGTCGTTTACTTTTTACAACAACTTCATTCAATGTTTGACTCTCTTCTTTTAAGGTAACATTGAAGGTCTTGTTAGCGTTTAATTGAAATTCTTCGATTTTCTTCGTTTCAAATCCAAGCATAGAAATTTCCATCTTATAAGATCCACTTTCTAGGTTTTCGAAACGGTAGTTTCCTTGATCATCAGAAACAGTTCCCTTAGGATTTTCATCCCCAATCTTGTACAAGATAATATTAGCGTATGATAAGGGTTGATTTTCAGTGTCTACGATCTTTCCCGAAATAGTATGCTGTGCGTTTAGTGAGAATATTCCAATGAATAATAGAAGTAGTACTGTCAGGTTGGTTTTCATGGTGTTTATTTATAGGTATAAAATTTCTTATTTCGAACAGATAAACTGTTGCCATAAAAAAAGACGCTCCCAAAACGGAAAGCGTCTCCTGACCTCTTAAATTTTTTTACTAATCTCGACCTCCAAGTACTTGCAAGCCCCAATATAATAGCATTGCTAAAGAGCCCAGAGCTGAGACTAAATAGGTTCTTGCAGCCCATTTTAAAGCATCTTTCGACCCTGCGTATTCTTGTTGAGAAACCATGTTTTTATTTTGTAACCACGCCAATGCTCTATTGCTGGCATCGTATTCAACAGGAAGTGTAATGAAGCTAAACAAAGTAGCTAATGCCATCATTCCTAACCCGATAATTGCAATAACAAAACCAATACCTGCATTACTCGATGCAGCTCCTAAAACGAGTCCGCCGATCACCAACCACTGCGATAATCCAGAAGATACGCTTACTACCGGTACCAATTTGGATCGCATGGTAAGCCATTGATATGCTTGCGCGTGTTGAACAGCATGACCAACTTCATGCGCAGCTACAGCGGCAGCGGCAGCATTTCGCTGATTATATACAGCTTCACTCAGGTTCACCGTTTTGTTTTTGGGATTGTAATGATCTGTAAGTTGACCGGGAGTAGAAATTACTTTTACATCATATATACCATGATCTGCTAGCATCTTTTCTGCGATCTCGGCTCCGCTCATTCCATTTCTTAAATGAACTTGAGAGTATTTTTTAAACTTACTTTTTAAAGTATTGCTTACTAACCAACTTACCAGAGCAATGGCTCCAATAAGAATGTAAAATTCCATCATCATAATCTATTTATATTTAAAATTGTCATTCGATTTTTGTTTGATACATTTACAACATAAATTATTCCAATTTAGTATGTACTATAAAAGTATGTCAAAATGACAAGTAAACCTAAAATATTGTTAATATATACCGGAGGAACCATTGGTATGATTAAGGATTATGAATCGCAAGCTTTAAAGGCGTTTAACTTTGATCAGATCATAGAGAAAATACCGGAATTGAAACAGCTGAACTGTGAGATTGAAACAATTTCTTTTGACGAGCCGATCGATTCATCAAATATGAATATCTCCTACTATATTAAGATTGCCGATATTTTAGAGCAAAATTATGCCAGTTTTGACGGCTTTGTAGTGTTAACGGGCTCGGATACGATGTCTTATACCTCTTCTGCTATTAGTTTTATGTTAGAGAACTTAAGAAAGCCAGTTATCTTTACCGGATCTCAATTACCGATTGGAGATTTAAGGACAGATGCAAAAGAGAACTTGATCACCTCTATCGAGATTGCGTCTTCGCAAAAAAATGGAGAACCTATAGTGAAGGAGGTCGGTTTGTATTTTGAATACAAATTATACAGAGCAAATAGAACTTCTAAAATAAGTGCAGAACAGTTCGAAGCATTCGATTCTCCCAATTATCCGGCATTAGCGAAAAGTGGTGTGCATTTGGCGTTTAATACAAAACGTTTACTGGAGGGAAGTATGAATTCGGATGATTTGATCGTACGGAAAAAGCTAGACGCGAACATCGCTATTTTGAAAATATTTCCAGGAATTACAGCACCTGTAGTAGAAAGTATTCTGGCGGTAAAGGGCTTAAAAGGGATTGTGCTAGAATCATATGGTTCTGGTAATGCACCTACGTATCCATGGTTTATAGAAAAGCTGGAAAAAGCAATAGACAACGGAATTCATATTGTGAACGTAACACAATGTTATGGAGGTAGCGTACTAATGGGTCATTATGAAACCAGTACCGAATTAAAAAGGATTGGTGTTGTCGATGGTAAAGATATCACTACAGAGTCTGCTATTGCTAAACTAATGTACTTATTGGGAGAAGAATTAGATGCTGATAATTTCCGTCATCACTTTAGTATGTCTATGCGTGGCGAAATATCTGAAAATTAAATTGATAGATTTTTAATGTTTCTTCTTGCATAAGAATAATTTAACATTGAATCGGCTCATTTTTAATGATTTTCGTCAAAATACCTTATTTTTTGTTTTAAAGGCTCAACATTTTTTTGTTACTTGCTGTCCTCAATTGGAAGATTTAGGCGCAGGCTGTTAAATTTCTACGCAGTACGGTCTATTTTTTCTCTAATTGATATCAAAATATTATATTTAACCCGTTAACTATTAAAAATTAATTATAACAAAGATGAAAAAAGTAGTAAATATCCTAACAGTAACAGGATTTATGTTTTTTGGAGCTATTCAATCAACTTTTGCACAGAATGCTGAGGAAGCAAAGACTTTTCACCAAATATTAAAACAACGTTTTATTGAAGGTGGTCCGTTTTTTATGGGGATTGTATTAGTAGCCCTAATTTTAGGTTTAGCGATCGCTATTGAAAGAATTATTTATTTAAACATGGCAACGACCAACACAAACAAATTAGTTGCTAGTGTAGACGATGCGTTAAGTTCTGGAGGAGTTGAAGCTGCGAAAGAAGTTTGTAGAAACACAAAAGGACCAGTTGCATCTATTTTTTACCAAGGTTTAGATAGAGTTGATGAAGGAATTGAAGCAGCAGAAAAAGCTGTAGTAGGTTATGGTGGAGTGCAAATGGGATTATTAGAGAAAAACATTTCTTGGTTATCGTTATTTATTGCTTTAGCACCGATGCTTGGGTTCATGGGAACTGTAATTGGTATGATTGGAGCATTTGATGCGATCGCAGTTGCAAACGACATCTCTCCAGGTGTAGTAGCAGTTGGTATTAAGGTAGCATTATTAACAACAGTATTTGGTTTAATAGTAGCTATTATCTTACAAATTTTCTATAACTATATCGTATCTAAAGTAGATAGCATTGTTAACAACATGGAAGATGCTTCTATCAGATTAGTAGACTTATTGGTTAAATACAAAAAATAAGAATTATTATGGACAATAAATTTTCTAAAATATTAACCATATTAATTGCTGTACTATCTGTTATTGGTATTGTGTTATTCATATTTGTTTCGTCTACGGATGAAGCAGATGTAGAGGCTGTTAATTCGGCTGTAGCACCTTTAATAACGTTTTCTACCTACTTGTTTTATGCGGCTGTGATCATAACAGTTGTGTTATCGGTAGTGGGTATTGTAAAAAACCCAGAAAACTTAAAGAAAACACTTTTAGGACTGGCTGTTTTAGGCGTGTTACTAGTGGTTTCTTACATAATGGGAGATAGTAATGCTGTATTAGATGCGCAAGGAGCAGTAATTGAGGGAGGAGAAGCTGGTGCTTCTTCTAACCAATGGGTAGGAACACTTATTTGGTATAGTACAATATTAGTGCTTATCGGAGGAGTGTTTTTTGTATATGACTTACTAAAAGGATTGGTTAAATCATAAGAGTATGGCAAGAAGAGAAAATCCAGAAATTAATGCGGGGTCAATGGCAGATATTGCCTTCCTATTACTGATTTTCTTCTTAGTAACAACTACCATGAATGTTGATTCAGGGATTTCTAAGAAGTTGTCAGAAAAGCCGCCGCCAGATTATGTACCGCCTATTATCAAGGAGAAGAATATTTTTGAAGTAAACATTAACTTTAGAAATGAGCTTCAGGTTGAAGGCGAACGAATGGAGATAAAGGATATCAAAGATGCTGCTATTAAATTTATAGACAATGGTGGTGGAGTTGGAAAACCAGGAGAAGATGGTACACCAGGTACACCATGTGATTACTGTAAAGGTGAAAGAAGTGAATCTTCGTCAGATCATCCGAATAAAGCAATTATCTCAGTACAGAGTGATAGAGGTACCGATTATGGCACGTATATTGCAGTACAAAATGAGTTGTTGAAAGCATATGCTGTCCTTAGAGATAGATTATGTCAAGAACGTTATGGGATGAGCTATAAAGAGTTGGATAAACTCTATAAAGATGATAGAAGCAACGAGGAATTGAAGAAGAAAGTAGAAGATATTAAGACGAGTTACCCCCAGATTATATCCGATGCTGAACCTACTTCGGCAAACTAATTTTAAATTGAATCAATATGTCTAAATTTAGAAAGAAGAAAAAAGGAATGCCAGCTGTAAATACAGCGGCTTTACCGGATATTGTATTCATGCTATTGTTCTTTTTCATGGTGACTACTACCATGAGAGAAACCAGCCTTAAAATTGACGCTCCAAGGTTACCGAGTGCGACGGAAATTAAAAAGCTTGAGCACAAGAGTTTGGTAAGTACTATCTATGTAGGAAAAGCCAAAGAAACCGAGAAGTATGGAACAGGTTATAACAGAATTCAATTGAATGATAAAATAGCAACACCAGATGATGTACCTGCTTTTATATTAAATGCAAGATTAGACGTTTCGGAAGGAGAGATACCTTTCATGACGACATCTATTAAAGCAGATAAGCAATCTAGTGTTGGTACGATTACTGACATCCGTCTTAAACTAAGAGATGTGAATGCATTAAAGGTTAGTTATTCCACTCAAACGGGTAGTGATAATTAACAGTTAATCATAAAGATACCAAGGGTAATTCTAGTAAGGATTACCCTTTTTTTTTGAAATTTATTTTTACCATATTTACGATATGAAAAAGTTACTAATACTTGTGATATTGTTGAGCACGGCAGCTTGCTTTGGGCAAAAGGACTCTTTGCAACTTGGAGATACGTATAGAGATGATCAACTGTATATTAGTTTTACCTATAATCAATTGTTCAGTCAGCCATCGCCTATTGGAGGTTCAGGCTTTTCTTATGGTTTTTCCGGTGGTTTTATTAAAGATATACCTTTTACTCAGCAAGGAGATCTTTCTTTAGGTATTGGTATCGGTTATGGGTTTGATTCCTTTAATCATGGTCTAAAGGTGACGGAACTCAACAATGTGTACAGCTTTTCTGTAGATAATACCATTACCTCAAATAAATTTTCCGTACACACATTAGAGTTTCCACTAGAGTTTAGATGGAGAACCTCTACTGCCAAGAAATATAAGTTTTGGAGAATTTACACTGGAGTGAAATTTGGATACAACCTAACGAATACGTTTAGTTACGTAGAGAATTCAACTGCTGTTAACCTTAAGAATATCTCAAACTTCAGAAAGTTTCAATACGGATTGACAATATCAGCAGGGTATGATGCTTTCAATGCTCATATCTATTATGGATTAACTCCAATGTTAGAAAATGCCACTTTAGGGACTGCCACTCTAGATACCAAGATTTTGAAAATAGGACTGGTGTTTTATATTCTATAAGATCGCAAACACTAAAAACTGACAGATCATTCCTAAAAAGAAACCCGTATACACTTCCTTTGGTGTATGTGCTTGCAAATGCAATCTTGAACTTCCCAATAGTCCGGATAATAAAATAATGATCATAATAATTGGCGTCAGAGAGATGCTGTATTTACCAGTAAGTATTAAGAAAAAGCCCAATGCACTTCCCATAGACAATAAGTGAATGCTTGTCTTAAACTTTGCTATAAATAGAAAGTATAAAATGAAAAGGCTTAAGGAAGTTCCGTAAAAAAGTATCGCCAGATCTCGGATCAGCGAAATGTCAAACAGCGATTTTCCTAAAAAATAAAAAACGACGATCATGAGGAAAAGAGGGATCTTTCGTTCTTTAATGGAATGTAACTGAAAATTCTCTATTAAGTTCAACCCCTTTAATATTAATAGAATAATGACAGGTAGTATGTATGTAAACCCAAAAACCAAGCCGAGCATCACGAGCTGCTGCTTTCTGACCAGTGAATGCGGGATCAAAATAAAATACAAGATTACGCCTATGGTAGGAACCACAATTGGATGTAATACGGTAGATATAAATTTATGAAATCGCATTAGATTTCTTTTCTTAACCTGGCAACAGGGATATCTAATTGCTCTCTATATTTAGCTACAGTTCTTCTGGCGATAGGGTACCCTTTTTCTTTTAGAATGGTAGAAAGCTTATCATCAGTCAACGGCTTTCTTTTGTTCTCTTCTTTAATCACCGTTTCCAGAATCTTCTTGATCTCTCTTGTCGAAACATCTTCTCCTTGATCATTTTTCATGGATTCAGAAAAGAACTCTTTGATCAATTTTGTTCCATATGGAGTAGAAACATACTTGCTGTTGGCCACACGAGAAACAGTAGAAACATCCATATTAATTTGATCTGCAATGTCTTTTAAGATCATGGGCTTTAGCTTTCGCTCATCACCAGTTAAAAAATAATCATACTGATAATGCATGATGCAGTTCATTGTTACCAACAAGGTCTGTTGACGCTGTTTGATAGCATCAATAAACCATTTTGCGGCATCTAATTTTTGCTTAATAAAGAACACTGCATCCTTTTGAGACTTACTTTTCGTTGTAGACTCCTGATAACCTTTAAGCATATTATTATACTCCTTAGAAACATGTAGTTCAGGAGCATTTCTTGCATTCAGTGTAAGATCTAATTCACCATCCAATATTCTAATCGTAAAATCCGGAACAATTTGTTCGGCGATTTTATTATTACCGGCATAAGAACTCCCTGGCTTGGGGTTTAATTTAGAAATCTCCTGATTCACCTGCTTAAGTTGCTCTTCAGAAATGTTGAACTTTTCAATGAGCTTTTTGTAGTGCTTTTTCACAAAATGATCAAAAGCCTGTTCTAAGATCTCTATTGAAAGACTTCTAATCTCTGTTTCTTCTTTAGCCTTTAATTGAATGATCAAACACTCTTTAAGGTCCCGAGCGCCCACTCCAATGGGGTCTAGACTATGTACAACATTTGTCAAAACAGAAATTACCTTCTCTTCTGTTGTAAACACATTTTGCGTAAAAGCCAGATCGTCTACCAGGTCTAAAACACTCCTTCTAATGTAACCACTGTCGTCGATGCTTCCTACTAAGAATTCAGCAATAGCCTTTTCTTCTTCGTCGATCCTAAAAGTGTTCAATTGATTCTTTAAAGATTGATGAAATGTTGTGCCAGCAGCATATGGCGTATGTTTTTCCTCATCATCCGAAGAATAATTGTTGGCTTGAGTTTTATAGCTCGGAATTTCATCATCACTCAGATACTCATCAATATTAATATCTTCTGCATCAATTTTATCCGTTCCGTCATCATCATATTCATTCGAAAGATCATCGTCAAAGCTATCACTTTCTTTACCAGTGTCTAAAGCTGGGTTTTCCTCAATCTCCTGTTTCAATCGCTCTTCAAATGCCTGTGTAGGTAGTTGAATCAACTTCATCAACTGAATTTGCTGAGGAGATAATTTTTGTAGTAATTTATACTGTAAACTTTGCTTTAGCATATTTTAAAGATACGAAACTTAGGCTTAAAATTCGGCATTTTGCGGTGTTCTAGGGAAAGGAATTACATCTCTAATATTTCCCATTCCTGTAGCAAATTGAACCAATCTCTCGAAACCTAAACCAAAACCTGAATGCACGGCAGTTCCAAACTTACGAAGGTCTAGGTACCACCAAAGTTCTTTTTCATCAATTCCCATGGTTTTGATCTTGTCTAATAAGACATCATATCGCTCTTCTCTCTGACTTCCACCAACAATCTCTCCAATTCCAGGGAATAACACATCCATGGCTCTTACCGTCTTTCCATCATCATTTAATCGCATATAGAAAGCTTTAATGTTCGCAGGGTAATCAAATAAAATTACCGGACACTTAAAGTGTTTCTCTACTAAATATCTTTCATGCTCAGATTGTAGATCAGCTCCCCATTCATTGATAGGAAATTGAAACTTCTTTTTCTTGTTAGGCTTAGAATTTCTTAAGATCTCTATAGCTTCGGTGTAGCTAACTCTTTTAAAATTGTTGTCTACCACGAAATGAAGTTTCTCTATCAAGCTCATATCGCTTCTCTCTGCCTGAGGCTTTGATTTTTCTTCTTGAGTTAAACGTTGATCTAAAAATGCAAGATCATCTTTACAATGTTCTAAAACATAGGCCAAAACCGATTTGATAAAATCTTCTGAAAGGTCCATGTTGCCATCTAGATCGCAAAACGCTACTTCTGGTTCTATCATCCAGAACTCAGCTAAATGACGAGTTGTATTCGAATTTTCAGCTCTAAATGTAGGCCCGAACGTATACACTTTACCTAAAGCCATGGCAAAGGTTTCTGCTTCCAATTGCCCCGAAACGGTTAGGTTTGTTTCCTTCCCAAAGAAATCTTGTGAATAATCTACTGCTCCCTCTTCCGTAACTGGTGCTTCGTTTGGTTCGAAGGTTGTTACACGGAACATTTCTCCAGCTCCTTCAGCATCAGAACCGGTAACAATAGGAGTGTTTACATAATTGAATCCATTTTCCTGGAAATATTTATGTACTGCAAAAGACAATGCTGAGCGCACTCGCATTACTGCACTAAATGTATTGGTTCTTACGCGCAAGTGTGCGTTTTCTCGTAAGAACTCCATGGTATGTCTCTTAGGTTGAATTGGATACTCATCGGCATTAGAGTCTCCTAAGATCTCTAGTTCAGAAACTTGAATTTCCACGGTTTGACCTCTTCCTTGACTTTCTACTAAAGTTCCTTTTATATGAACTGAAGCTCCGGTAGTAATTCTTTTTAAGGTGTCTTCATCTGTATTTTCAAAATCGACAACACATTGAATATTTTTAATAGTAGACCCATCATTTAAAGCAATAAAACGATTGCTTCTAAATGTCCTAACCCATCCTTTTACCTGTACTTCTTGCAAAAATTTGTCCGACACTAACAGTTCGGCAACACTACTTATCATCATGATCTCTGTTTATCCTGTTAAACCTTTTGAGTTTAAAAGCAACAAAGATACTTTTTTAGCTGAAAATGAACAACGAATCAACCGCTAAGAACAAAAGAAATTATTTGTCCTGATTTCCCTCTTTTGGGGGTAAAATCTTAATACTCGGTTCTTTGAAAATACGCTCGTTGGCAATTTTCTTTTCGAAGGTGAGTAGCAAAGATGGAAGTAATAGTAAATTAGATACCATAGCCAACAATAGTGTGACAGAAACTAGACCTCCCAAAGCAATTGTTCCTCCAAAACTTGAGATGGTAAAAATGAGAAAACCAAAAAACAATACGATAGAGGTATAGAACATGCTAACACCGGTTTCTCGTAATGCTGCATATACAGATTTACGGATCTTCCAATTGTTTGCGATCAACTCTTGCCTGTATTTTGCTAAGAAATGAATAGTATCATCGACCGAAATTCCAAAAGCAATACTAAATACTAGAATCGTCGATGGTTTTATAGGAATGTCGAAGAACCCCATCAATCCTGCTGTGATTAGAAGAGGAAGGATATTTGGAATAATGGAGATCAAGATCATCCTAAAGGATCTAAACATCCAAGCCATAAATATGGCAATCAAGAGAATTGCCAGCGAAAGCGAAAAAACCAAGTTTGTGATGAGGTAATTTGTCCCTTTTAAAAACACCAATGCTTTTCCAGTTAAACTAACACTGTATCGCTCTTCCGGAAACTCTTTTTGAATCACCTCTTTTAATCTATTTTGGATCAGATCCATTTTCTCTGTTCCAATGTCTTTCATAAAAGTTGTGATCCTCGCATATCTTCCCGTAGAATCTACAAAGTTATTTAGCATGTTCGCATTACTGGCTGAATTCTTTGTATATGCTAAAATATAACTCTGTTCTTGAGAAGTTGGTAACTGATAGTATTTTGGATTCCCCTTGTAATAAGCTTGCTTAGAATATTTTACCAAATTCACGATCGAAACGGGTTTGGAAAGCTCTGGGAATGCTTCAATCGCTTCATTGATCTTCTCCATTTTCTTCAATGTAGACAAGCGCATAACCCCTTTATTCTTTTTTGTATCTACCAAGATTTCGAGCGGCATAATTCCACCAAACTCGCTTTCAAAGAATTTAATATCTGAATAAAACTGTTTGCCTTTCGGCATATCTTCAATCAAACTACCGGATACACGTATTTGGTACACTCCAATAATACTTAAGATAATAACGATTACCGTAGTAATGTACACGGTAACTCGTTGTTCTTTCACCATTTTTTCCATCCAGTCTACCACATTTTCAATCCACTTTTTCTCTAAATGGCTCAAATGCTTTTTCTTAGGCAATGGCATAAAACTATAGAGTATCGGAATGATCATTAACGCTAAAATGAAAATGCTGATGATGTTTATGGATGCGAGAATTCCGAACTCCCTTAATAATTGACTTTTTACGAACACAAAAGTGGCGAAACCGGAAGCGGTGGTTAAATTGGTCATTAACGTGGCGTTTCCAATTTTAGAGATAACGCGCTGCAGTGCTTTCGCTTGTTGTCCGTGCTTTTTTATTTCCTGCTGATATTTATTGATCAGAAAAACAGCATTCGGAACACCGATTACAATGATCAATGGTGGGATCAGTGCAGTAAGTACGGTAATTTCATATCCTAATAAACCAATAAATCCGAACGCCCAGGTAACTCCAATAGTTACCACTAATAACGTAATAAAAGTGGCTCGAAAAGATCTGAAAAAGAAAAAGAAGATAATCGCAGTAATCAATAGGGCTCCACCCACAAACATTCCAATTTCATCTACGATATTTTGAGAATTTACCGTTCGGATGTAGGGCATTCCTGAGACTCGTACGTCTAGGTCGTTCTCTTTTTCAAAAGCAGCAATGATAGGTTCAAGCTTATTGAATACAAAAGCTTTTCTAACCGGTGTATTTACAATCTCTTTATTGATATAGATTGCTGTCTGAATAGTTCCTGTTTCTTTATTGTACAGAAGATTGTCATAGAAAGGAAGTTTTTCAAACAATTGCTCTTTAATAGCATTGACCTTTTTGGCGGTCTTGGGGCTTTCTTTGTACAAAGGCTCCAAAACAAACTTTCGACGTTTTCTATCTGCTCTTAACTTTTTAACGTCTGCAATGGATAAAGTGAAATCGACCTCAGAAAGACTGTCAAAAGACTTTGCCAGTGTATTCCATGCATTAAACTTTTGGGGTGTAAAAACAGTGGAATCCTTTACACCGAGAATGATCAAATTACCCTCTTCGCCAAATATTTTTAAGAATTCATCGTATTTTACGTTTACCTCATGATCTTCAGGTAATAGATTTGCCTCTGTATAGGAAAAACGCATATACTTCATTTGACTTACTAGGAAAGCGGTCACAATGGCAATTAAAAAAAGAACCAGGTATCTGTTGCGAAGTATGATCCTAGAAACTCGTGTCCAGAAATTCATGTAAATCAAATTTTTTGCAAAGGTAGGTATTTGAACTTACTTTGGCTATTGAGCAAATAAAAAGAGTGTTAAAAAACACTCTTTAAATATATATCTTTTTTACTGAAAGTTATACCGTCATTATTTCGGTTTCTTTCACAGCAAGTAGGTCATCTACTTTTTTCACAAACGAATCTGTCAACGATTGAATATCTGTTTCCGTGTTCTTCTTTAGGTCGTCAGAAATATCTAGCTTTTTAACATCATTGTTTGCATCTTTTCTAGCATTTCGTATTCCTATTTTAGCATGTTCCGCCTCAGCTTTCGCTTGTTTTACGAGGTCTCTTCTTCGCTCTTCAGTTAAAGGAGGTACATTAATAATAATGTTCTCTCCATTATTCATAGGATTAAAACCAATATTGGCAATCATAATAGCTTTTTCAATTTCTTGTAGCATTTGTTTTTCCCATGGCTGAATACTAATAGTTCTAGCATCTGGGGTATTTACATTTGCCACCTGGCTCAATGGAGTTTGAGAGCCATAATAATCTACCATAATATTTGACAACATAGAAGGTGAGGCCTTCCCGGCTCTAATAGAACGTAATTCTTTAACTAAATGATCAATTGCATTTTGCATTTGCTCTTTAGAGCTATCTATTATAAATTCTATTTCTTCATTCATACTTCAGAATGTTTTAAGGTTCTATATATTGACAACGGTTCCTATTTTCTCTCCAGATACCAACTTCAAAAGATTCCCTTTTTTATTCATATCAAAAACAATAATAGGTAATTTATTCTCTTCACTTAAGGTAAAAGCAGTCATATCCATTACTTTTAGACCTTTTTCAATCACATCTTTAAACGTAATATTTTCGAATTTTGTTGCATTCTTATTTTTCTCTGGATCTTCGGTATAGATACCATCTACCCTTGTACCCTTTAAAATAGCATCTGCATTGATCTCAATAGCTCGCAATACTGCTGCAGTATCCGTAGTGAAATATGGATTTCCTGTTCCAGCTCCAAAAATGACAACTCTACCTTTTTCAAGATGTCTAATGGCTCTTCGTTTAATATAAGGTTCAGCCATTTCTTTAATCTCGATAGCTGTCTGCAAGCGCGTATAAATACCTGCTTCTTCTAATGCACTTTGCAAGGCCAATCCATTAATACAAGTTGCCAGCATTCCCATATGGTCTCCTTGAACTCGATCCATACCATTACTAGCGCCAGCCACACCTCTAAAAATGTTTCCCCCTCCAATAACAATAGCTACTTCTATGCCCTTGTCGGTCACTTCTTTGATCTCTTTTGCATATTCTTTTAGCCTAACGGGGTCAATACCATATTGTCGTTCACCCATGAGCGCTTCTCCACTTAATTTTAAAAGTATTCTTTTGTATTGCATAGTTTCTTTGAAAGTTGAGCAAATATAATAATTAGATTTTAGCTACTAAAGAAAGATTTAAAAGCATAAAAAAAACCTCGTCATCAGACGAGGTTTTTCCATTGAAACACGTTCAATATAAATTATCCTAAAGCTACTCTTTTAAATCCAGTAACAGAAACATCACCAATAGTCTTAACATATTGAGATACTGTTTGCTTACTATCTTTAATAAAGGCTTGGTTTACTAACGTATTATCTTTAAAGAAACGCTTGATCTTACCTTTAGCAATATTGTCTAACATTGCTTCAGGTTTACCTTCTGCTCTTAATTGATCTTTCGCGATCTCAATTTCTTTTTCGATGATTGATGCATCAACACCATCTTCGTTCAAAGCAATTGGATTCATCGCAGCAGCTTGCATTGCAACATCTTTGGCAACAACATCTGCACCATCAGTACTAGCTGAAAGACCCACTAACGTTGCAATCTTATTACCAGCATGAATGTAAGAACCAACGAACGGAGCTTCAACTTTTTCAAAAGCATTGATGTCAAGTTTTTCACCAATAACTCCTGTTTGCTCGATTAATTTATCAGCAACAGTCATTCCTCCAAAATCAGCAGCTAATAACTCTTCTTTAGAAGCACAGTTTAACGCTAATTCAGCTAATTCGTGAGCAAGGCTTACGAAGTTTTCGTTCTTTCCAACAAAATCAGTTTCACATCCTAAAACGATAGATACACCAGTCGTTTTTTCTGCGTTCACTTTTGCAATTGCTGCACCTTCAGTAGACTCTCTGTCTGCTCTTTTTGCAGCTACTTTTTGTCCTTTTTTTCTTAAGATCTCGATAGCTTTATCAAAATCTCCTTCCGCTTCAACTAGGGCTTTCTTACAATCCATCATTCCGGCACCAGTTGCTTTTCTAAGCTTATTTACTTCTGCAGCGGTTATTTTTACCATTTTACTAGTATTTTAAGGTTTTAATTATTTTTCTTCTTTTACTTCTTCAGTTGCAACAGCTTCTGCCTTAGGCTCAGCAACTTTCTCTGCTTTAGCTTCAGTCTTTGTTGCTGCCGCTTTATCTTTATCAGCTTTTCTGTCAGCTAATCCTTCTGCAATTGCATCAGTAACAAAGCTCAATACTTTGTCAATAGATTTAGAAGCATCATCATTTGCAGGAATTACAAAGTCTACCGCTCTTGGGTCAGAGTTTGTATCTACCATAGCAAAGATTGGGATGTTTAATTTTTGAGCTTCTGCGATTGCAATGTGCTCTTTTTTGATATCCACTACAAATATAGCTCCAGGTAAACGAGTCATATCAGCAATAGAACCTAAGTTCTTTTCTAATTTTTCTCTCTGACGGTTAATTTGTAATTTCTCTCTTTTAGATAAGGCATCAAAAGATCCATCTTGTTTCATTCTATCGATAGAAGCCATTTTTTTAACAGCTTTTCTGATAGTTACGAAGTTTGTTAACATACCACCTGGCCATCTTTCTGTGATGTAAGGCATGTTTACAGAACCAGCTTTTTCTGCTACAATGTCTTTTGCTTGCTTTTTTGTTGCTACAAATAAGATCTTTCTTCCAGAGTTTGCAATTTTTTGCAATGCTGATGAAGCTTCTTCAATTTTTGCAGCTGTCTTATACAAATCAATGATGTGAACACCATTACGTTCTGTATAAATATAAGGAGCCATGTTTGGGTTCCACTTTCTTGTTAAGTGACCAAAGTGCACTCCATTATCTAATAATTCTTTAATGTCTACGTTTGCCATTTTTAAAATGTGTTTACTTTCTTTTGTATCGCAATAGATAAGTAGTCTTTCGAGTCTTACCCATTTAGATGCTAAACTGTTATTATTAATTGATAACAGTAATCTAAACGATTAACGTTTAGAGAACTGGAATTTCTTACGAGCTTTCTTCTGACCGAATTTCTTACGTTCCACCATTCTTGGATCACGTGTTAATAATCCTTCTGGTTTTAAGATTGCTTTGTTTTCTTCGTTAATTTCTACTAACGCTCTGGTAATAGCTAAGCGCACAGCCTCTGCCTGACCTGTTACTCCACCACCATATACGTTTACTTTAATATCATAAGAAGTTAAATTCTCAGTTAACATTAAAGGTTGTCTTACTTTATACTGTAAAGTTGGAGTTGTAAAGTAGTTAGTTAATTCTCTTTTATTGATAGTAATGTTCCCTTTACCTTTAGAAACATAAATACGAGCTACTGCCGTTTTTCTTCTACCTATTTTATGAACTGTTTCCATTATTTAAGATCGTTAAGGTTAATAGCTTTTGGGTTTTGAGCTTCTTGCTTGTGCTCAGCACCTGCATATACATACAAGTTTCTGAATAAAGCGCTACCCAACTTGTTTTTTGGTAACATCCCTTTTACTGCTTTTTCAACAAGTCTTGTAGGATCTTTGTCGAATAATTCTGTAGCAGTTAATGATCTTTGTCCTCCTGGATATCCTGTGTGACGGATATATGACTTATCTGTCCACTTTTTACCAGTTAGATTAATTTTTTCTGCGTTGATAACAACCACATTATCTCCACAATCTACGTGAGGAGTAAAGTTTGGTTTGTGTTTACCTCTAATTAGCTTTGCTACTTTAGAAGCTAGACGACCCAACGTTTGCCCGTCCGCATCAACAACAACCCACTCCTTAGTAACGGTAGCTTTGTTGGCTGATACTGTTTTGTAACTTAATGTGTTCATAATTACACTTTTAGTTTTTGTTCTAATTAATAATTTGTGTTTTTCCTTAAAAAAGGAGTGCAAATGTACCACTAATTATTTGATTGACAAACTAGTAAAGAGTAATTTTTATAGAGGTAAATGAATTTTTTCTTTAATTGAGAATGTTATGATTTTGGAAGACCTAAAATATAGTAACCCAACGTTTTACCATTTAACCTTTTCCCTTGTTTTATTTCCCAGATATAATCGTCATTTCGGATCGGTTTTAACAAAGATTCAACATCCTTAAAAGTATACATTCTAGGAAGAGAAGCTTGTCCATCCCAAGCATAAAAAATAGGAATAATTGGAATTAGATATGTGAATATCAATTGTTGCACTGTTATCGGTCTTGAAAAAGGAGTTAATATTAAGGCCATAACAAAAACAATGGTTAAAGAAATAGGAAGTAATAACCACCAAAGAAGTAAAGGCATTTTGTTCTCTGCCATTTCATAAATCAGCAATGCCTCTTTGTTTTCTTGTGCAGAAGCTAAGATCATTTTGGCCTTTTGGGGAGGCATATGGTGAAAACTATTGATCATCGTTTTTAAACCTTTCGGTGCCTTAGCAAGATGCGTCGCATCTACAGAAGTTGTATGGTACCTGGTACTTGAATCTTCATTAGTGTTGAAATCATGGATAGATTTTTCATTAGGATGCAGATCCGATAACAATAAGTGAACCATATTATCTCGGTCCTTTTGGTTCATCTCGTCGACAACATCGGGCATAATTCCTCCAGAACCTGAACCTAGATCTACAATCTGATCAAAAGAATGCTCTTTTCTGATTTCAGACAAAATGCTAACCAAAACCTCTTTCGTTCCCATTAGTTTGTGCATAACGATCAACAGGTTTGTCATACAAGATCGAATCCAATGCGGGAACCAATGAAAGTCTTCAAATTCAAAAAGTTGTATTCGTTTCATTCTAATTTATTTTTCCATCATGGAAGCCAGCACGTTTCCAGCGCTCATTTTCATACACCCAGAAATGTGTCACGCGATATTCATTTTTTCTTAGATCACCTTTATAAGAACTGGACGTTTTAACTCTTCCTGTAACGACGGCCGATCTATTATACATAACCACTTCAATTTGATCCATATCATAATTATGCACAATTAGATCTCTAGATTCAAGATCTTTATTTCTCTTATGTAGGTAGTTAACCCAGCTTCGTGCGCCAATGGCCTTGGCGCTAGAGTTAGTATGTTTGTAATCGTCGGTAATCATAATAACTAATTTTGGAACATTACCCGTCGAAAATGCGTCATTAAACTCACTTACTGCTTCTAATAAGGATTCTTTTGTTGGGTTATTTGAATTGGAAATAACACAGCTCATACATGTAAAAAGAAATGCGAGTAATAAGAGTTTTGAATAACTCATGAGTGGATGTTTTTGATTAGATAGGAGCGTAAGATTGGTTGCGCTTTTGTTGCATAAAAGTACCTTTTTTTTTCATCAAATGAAAAGTTAAAAATTAGTGAATTAACAGAATGTTAAGAAATATCTATGATAGATTTGAGTTAGAAAGTGAAACGTTTTTAGATATTCGTTGTCTTTCTGTGAAGCAATTCAAATACAACGCAAATACGATACTCAGGAGTATTCTCTATGTGAAGTTAAGTGTTGTTAGTTTCGCAACTATTAATTAACAACTATGCAAATCAACCAACCAAAACACTATTTTCTAGCGCTTTTATTTTCAACCTTTATTTTACATTCCCAAGAGAATACACCTACAATACCAAAAAGAACTTATACTACTAAGGCAGTTACTGTATCTCCAACAATTGATGGATTATTGAATGAGGACAGTTGGAATGCTGTGGAATGGGCTACAGATTTTATTGAACAAAGACCCGATGAGAATACACCTCCAAGTTACCAAACGCGGTTTAAGATCGTTTACGACGACAAATTTTTGTACATCGGAATTCGAGCTTTTGACGCTGAACCTGATAAAATAGAACGGCGTTTATCTAGGCGTGATGGATTTGCAGGAGATTGGGTAGAAGTGAATATCGATAGTTATAATGATGATAGAACCGGATTTTCTTTTACGTTAACTGCAGCCGGAGTAAAGGGAGATGAATTCATTTCCAATAATGGAAATAATTGGGATGGTAGTTGGAACCCTATTTGGTATACGGCAACAAACATTGATGAAAAAGGGTGGACCGCAGAAATTAAAATTCCATTTAGCCAGTTAAAATTTGGAGAGAGCCCTGAACAAACTTGGGGTTTGCAAGTGCAAAGAAGGTTCTTTCGAAATGAAGAAAGATCAGTTTGGCAACGTATTCCGCAGGATGCACCAGGATGGGTAAGTGAATTTGGAATTTTAAGAGGATTGGTAAATATTCAGCCTCAAAAGCAATTGGAAATACAGCCTTTTTTGGTTGGACAGTTCGATTCCTATCCACAAGAAACGGGAAATCCGTTTAGAGATGGAAGTGATTTTAAAATAAATGGAGGGTTGGATGCCAAGATCGGTATTACGAACGATCTGACATTGGATCTAACGGTAAATCCGGATTTTGGACAAGTTGAAGCAGATCCAGGAGCCATAGCACTCGATGGATTCCAAATATTTTTTAGAGAGCAACGCCCTTTCTTCGTAGAAAATAAGAACATCTTTGATTTTCGTTTTGCTAATGGACAGGATAATGTTTTTTATAGCAGAAGGATCGGAAGAAGCCCACATGGAAGCCCAACGCTAGCTGCCGGAGAATATGCGGATATTCCGGTAAATACAACCATTTTAGGAGCCGCAAAGTTTTCAGGAAAAACAAAAAGTGGTTGGTCTATTGGGGTACTAGAAAGTGTAACCGCAAATGAATATGCAAAGATCGATAACAATGGAACAAGACGAAAAGAAATTGTTGAACCATTGACCAATTACTTTGTTGCAAGAGCACAGAAAGATTTTAATGATAGAAATACCTATGTAGGAGGAATTTTTACTGCTACCAACAGGAATTTAGATGGGAACTTTAATTATTTGCACAAAGCAGCCTATACAGGAGGATTAGATTTTAGACATAACTGGAAGAACAGAAATTACTTTATTCAAGGAAATCTGGTGACGAGTTACGTAACAGGTAGCCCTGAAGCTATTGAAGCTACACAGAGATCTATAACGCATTTGTTTCAAAGAGAAGATGCAGGTCATGTTTCGGTAGATCCAACGAGAACCTCATTGACAGGATCGGGAGGACGTCTGGAAGGAGGAAAAGCAGGAGGTGGAAACTGGCGCTATGGAGCAGGCGTTATGTGGCGATCGCCAGAATTGGAGTTGAACGATATTGGTTTTTTAAGACAGGCAGATGAGATCAGGCAGTTTGCAAATGTTCGTTATTTATGGCAAAAACCAACCAAAACCTATCGTCGAGCATCATTGCGTTTTTTTCAGTCCACAACGTATGATTTTGATGGCAACCACAACAGAACGAATTATGAGATCAATGGCGATATTAATTGGGATAATAACTGGTGGACTGAGGCCGGTTTCGGACATAAACCAAGAATATTTATTAATACGTTTCTACGAGGAGGCCCCCGCTGGAGATATTCTGACGAGAACTTCCATTTTTTGTTCTTTGGCTCCGATCAGCGAAAGAAATTTAATTTTACCCTGGGATATGTAGGAAATCAAGTACAACAAGACAATTTTTCGTTTAGCAGATATGTCGTTCGAATGAACTACCAACCGTTAAACGCATTAAGCTTATCATTAAGTACTGAATTCGAGAAGAACCCCAATAAAACACAGTATGTCACACAAGTTGGATTCGGAAACATAACCAGATATATTTTAGGAAATATAGATCAGCAAACCTGGAGTACGACCTTACGTTTGAACTATAGCATCAATCCGAATTTATCCATTCAATATTATGGGCAGCCTTTTATTTCCAGAGGAAGATATACAGACTTTAATTTTGTGAACAATGCCGCTGCAGAAGATTTGAATGATCGCGTTACGTTGTTCAATGCCAATCAAATTTCTTTTGGAAATAATGTCTACTCAATTGATGAAGATTTGGATACGGTTACTGATTATAGTTTTAGTAATCCGGATTTTTCATTTGTCCAGTTCAGATCTAATTTAGTAATGCGTTGGGAGTACATTCCAGGGTCCGAGATCTTCTTTGTTTGGTCTCAAGGAGTAACAGGTTTGGGAGATCCTAAAAATACCTTAGGAGATGCTTTGAGAAATCAGATATTACGTCAGAAGAAAGAGAATACCTTCTTAATTAAGATGACTTATCGATTTGTAAAGTAGTTGCTTCTTTCGAAGGATCTTCGCTAGGTTTTTGCACCCATTCCACAGGTGCTTTCTTAAAATTACTTGGGTGATGGAAAATTCCTAATTGGCTTTCTTTTTTACGCTTCTTCTTTTTGACTTCTATGATCCATATTGTTAGAAGAATGACAACTAAAGAAACACCAATATATAGGAAGAGCATATCTAGTATTTTATGTAAATAAAGCTTTTAATTCTGTTGCTTCGTTAGGTTTCATTTTTCCCGCAAGGACCAAACTTAATTGTTTTCTTCTAAGTGCACCTTCATATCGCTCCTTCTCAAGATCTGTTTCCGGAACAATTTGAGGAATTTCAACGGGTTTCCCCGTTTCATCAACAGCCACAAATGTGTAGATACCCTCGTTAACTTTTGTCTTAGAGCCCGATTGACGGTCTTCAATCCATACGTCAACATAGATTTCCATGGATGATTTAAACGCTCTTGATACTTTAGCTTCAATGGTCACAACACTTCCTACAGGGACTGACTTATTAAAGGCTACATGATTTACAGACGCAGTAACTACAATTCTGCGAGAATGTCTTCTGGCTGCTATACTACAGGCACGATCCATTCTAGCTAATAACTCACCTCCAAAAAGGTTGTCAAGATAATTTGTTTCACCTGGTAAAACAAGATCTGTTAATATCGTTAATGATTCTTTAGGCGATTTTGCTCTCATCATAAAAGTTTATGCAAAGATAAGACATACCTAGAGAAAGTATGTTCGAAATTCAGTTAAAGAAGATGTTTTTATTGAAAACGCTTGATCAATAGCCAAGCATCTTTGGAGTCAGATTTACGAACTGCAACTAAATTTTTAAACGCGTCAGACTTATTGGCAAAACTACCATAAGCTACTTGAGTTAATCCCCACTTGTTTTTTCCTAAAATCGAAGCGTTAAAGCCTTTCGCTTTTAATTGATTTACTTTCTTTTCAGCGTTTTCCATAAACTGAAAAGATCCTGCAATTACATGATAGGGCTTAACCTCTTCTTTGGTTACATTTAAATTAATAGTGGGTAATGGATTACTTATTACAAAAGTGGCGTTCTGAATTTTATTTTCCAATGCTTTTTGCTCTTTCGCAATTTCCTGCTGCTGCAAATTGTTTTGGTATCCATTCCATCCCACGGTTCCTAGTGTTAAAACAATAGCTGCCGCTGCCGCATATTTAACGAATGCTGAAATTTTTGATTTGGAACTTGCTGGTGCTAAAGGAACTACTTTTTGTTGATAACGCTCAACTGGAGTATTAGTATAAGCGGCCAAACCAAAAGCGCTTGATAAGTAATTTGTGTCTTGAGAAGGCTCAAAAATGTATTGTTCATTTTTGTCCAAAACAAGTTGTCCAATATTATCTAAAATAACACCGTTAGTTTGGATATCTTTTTTCCAATTTAAAACAGCTGTTGCTACTTTTTTTGATGCGATATCAAAAGAAATATTTTCCGATTTGGCAATATAGTTTACCAATAAACCATCGTTGTGTTTTAAATGGGTATTAAACGATACCTGCTTTGTAGGTGGGTAAAATGTGTATGTAGCTTCATGAATTTTTGCACCAATTGTGTTGGTAACAAAACCTCCAAAATTTGGAACAATTACGCAATCGTGTCTGTATAATAAATCGTGTATATAATTAGCTACTGTCATCACAAACAAATATAGAAATTTATAGAAAGCACAATTGGACTGGCACTAAAAATTATTAACAATAATTTTGTACATTGAAAATCAAAACATTGCACATTGGAAAAAGAAAAATTGTTTGCCATTCTGCGTCTGCAGAGAGCAAAGTCTATTGGAACAATACTCGCCAAAAAGCTTATAAATACAGTAGGAGACGTAGAGCTGTTATTTAAAGAGAAACCACGTGCTCTTCAAAAAATACATGGAGTTGGAAGGCAAATTGTAAAGCATTTGCTGGATGAGTCTCAGTTAAAACATGTTGATAAGGAGTTACAGTATATCTTGGATAATAACATAAGCTATTCCTATTTTCTTGAGGAAGCATACCCGCAGAACTTAAAACAATGTATAGATGGACCCATTTTGTTTTTTCAAGAAGGAAACATCGATTTTTCAAATGATAAAATCCTCTCCATTGTTGGAACGCGAAACATGACCCATTATGGTAAGGATTTTTGCAACCGGTTGATCGATGATCTATCAGAGTATGACCCAATTATTGTTAGCGGGTTAGCCTATGGAGTTGATATTTGCGCTCATAAAACGGCGATGGAACATAAACTTCAAACCATTGCTGTATTGGCGCATGGTTTAGAACAATTGTATCCTAGAGCTCATAAAAAATATATCCGCCAGATATATGAATTTGGAGGAGTAATTACTGAGTTTTGGCATCAAGAAAACCCTATGCGAGAGCATTTCTTACAACGAAATAGGATTGTCGCAGGTCTCTCTCAGGCAACGGTGGTTATAGAATCTGCTGAAAAAGGAGGGTCTCTTGTTACGGCAGATATTGCCAATTCATATGATAGAGAAGTCTTTGCCGTACCTGGTAAAACGACAGATATATATAGCAAAGGGTGTAACGAGCTCATTAAAAAACATAAAGCACAACTCGCAACATCTTCTGAAGATATTGTAAAGATGCTAGGTTGGGATACAAAACCCACTTTTGCAAAAAAAAATCAAAAACAATTGTTTATTGAATTGGATGATTGCGAACAAAAGGTGTATGATTATTTACAACAGAAACACACACAATTGTTGGATGTAATTGCTCTAGAATGTAATATTTCTACCTTTCAATTGGCCTCAGTTTTATTACAACTTGAGTTAAAAGGAGTGGTAAAACCATTACCTGGAAAAATGTTTACTCTTTTTTAAGTTCTTTTACGATAATATCGGAACCTGCATATGCGCCTGATAGTTCATGCCAATGTTTATATCTGGGAATACTAACTCCGTTAAGATCAATACTTCCTTCAAAGTACAAACGTTCACCTTTGTTTGGGTCATCTGGAAAGATCATTTCTATTCCGATCATTGAGAAATCATTTTTCGAAAAGTACAAATTCCAATGTTTTGAGAACATAGGCTTTTCCAGTTCAATAGGAACCTTATAACTTTCAATGTTGTTAAAAATGACCTGAGAGGTGTTCCCAATACTATCTAATTTTTCAATATGTAAAGACATCGGAAGTGCCATTAAACTTTGATAATAACGTCGGTATACAAAGTTTCGAGAAGGATCGAGTCTGTATTTTTTGATCAACAATGTGTCGGTTATAATTTCTCCATCCAGATAGGTGATGGCGTTGCCATCTTTATCAATAACATGATTTGAAACATGATCTTCTCTATTTCGATGCAGCGAGAAAGCACCGTTCGTATTATTCAATGTTACTTCTGAATAGCGCACCGGATTTTGTAATCTGGGCTCTTGTATGCGAAGGTGAATTTCTGCTGTTGACCATTTGGAATCAGGATCGTGTTTTTGAATACTCTTTGCAATAATATCTTTTCCGGAAAGATTCGTTTCATTTGAGACACAGCTTACTAAAAATAAAACGAAACATAGGACTACATATCTCATGGGTTGATTGTTTGAGATTTAAATGTAGCTACTTTAAATTTAAAATTGTGTTAAAGTTGCATCTGTGAATTTACGTTTTTTAAGAATGTCAGTAATAGCAATGCTTAACAGAAATTTAACATTTTAAAAAGCTGATAATCAAAGATTTGAATCTTTTTGTTTTTTATTCTCATTAGTTTCATAGCACTTATTTTGTTAAAAACTCTGCGGTTTTTGTGAATAAGTCTACCTTTTTATTCCGCAAAGCTTTTCGGATATTTGTATATGCCTTGAAAGCAGGTTGTTAAGTTCTTAAAAAATAAGTAATGACTTAAAAGAAATTAGGGAAAAACCCTAATAGCAAAAAACCTTGAAAATTAATTCAAGGCTCTTGCTTTTGTCTAATTTTTAAAATCAGATGTTATGTCAAATTTTAAAAAGGCACCTAAAGGATATGAATACATATTCTGTCGGTCTGTCATTAGAAATGGGAAAAGGATTTATCCAAAAAACAGCTCCTTTTTCCGATTCCTAGTTAAAATAAAATAACTACGAATCCAGTCCCGGTAGGTTGCAGCCTACTGGGATTTTTTTTATATCTATATGATAATTTGTTGAAAATAGTATTTATTATTGTTGTAACACAACACAAATATATAACAGAAAAACTAAAATATTATTTTTTAAAATAAAAAAAAACGAGGAAATATTAAAAATGTTATTAACATTTTTTTGATGAATTTTACCTGTAATTAGCAGATTTTCAGATATTATAGGATTTTATCAATTACCTTTTTTTTTCGATCGGATGCTCTCAATAACTACCGTCGCTAAAATTAAAGCTCCACCGATATATGTGTTTACGTGCGGAATCTCATGTAAAAACAGGAACGCAAGGATGATTCCGAAAATGGGTTGGATACTACTGATAATAGTTGCCGCAGTTGCTGAAAAGAACTTTAATGAATGCACCATTAAACTATGTCCTATGGCAGTTGTAAGCAACGCGATCAATATCAAATATGGGAATTGAGATTGGAAACCAGAAAGGTCCATAAAAAATAATACCGGTAACAGCACAATGGTAATGACCAACGTTTGATAGAACATCAACATGGAACCATGATAATTGGCCACGTGCTGTTTAAGAATTAAAACGCGAATCGAATAACATAAAGCAGATAACAATCCAAATAAGATACCTTGTACCTGAGAGCTTTCTAGATTGAAGTCAGGAGCAAGAATATAAATGCCTACTAAAACAATAATCCCTAATACAATATGAATCGGATTGAATTTTGTTTTTAAAAACACGGGTTCCAATAATGCTGTGATCACAGGAAATGTGAATAAGGAAAGCATCCCTAAAGCGACATTTGATAGTTTCAACGCATAGAAATAAGTGATCCAATGCCCTGCCATAAACAGGGAGCTTATAATTAATGGAGCATGGTCTTTTTTTACTTTTACATGTAGATCTATTTTCCGAATCTTACAGAATATGTACAAAAAAGCCAACGCAAAGGAAGAACGAAACCACACAATCACCTCAGAAGGCATGGCAATATACTTGCCAAGTACACCGGATGTACTTATAAACAATGTTGCCAAAATAAGTCCGGAAAGGTTTTTAAGATGGTTGTTGTCCATAGGTTATATGCGCTTTAAAATTTCTAATGCTTTTTGAACATTGTCTATTTTGATAAAGGTAACCAAAAGGCGCAAACCATTTTTTGTTTGTTTTTCCTTCATAACACAGTCCTTAGAATGTTGTTGCACATACTTTAAGAATCGGGTGAAGGTCTCTGTTTGGTAATAGGTACTTTGTTGGTCGGATACAAAATAACCAATAAGACGTTTTTGCTTTAGAACAATTTTTTCTAAGCCTAGACTTTTTGCAAACCATTTTAAACGAACACTATCTAGAAGATCTAGTGCTTGTGTTGGCAATTCTCCAAAACGATCGATCAATCTATTTTCAAAATCTTGAAGTGCAAATTCACTTTCAATAGAAGAAAGCTCATTATATAATGATAAACGCTCGGTAATGGCGTTGATATAATCATCCGGAAATAGAATCTCAAAATCGGTATCTATTTGAACCTCTTTTACGAATTCTTTCGGCGTGACATCGTCGGCACTATACAATTCTTTGAATTCATTTTCTTTAAGCTCTTCAATAGCTTCATTTAGGATTTTTTGATAGGTTTCAAAACCAATATCATTGATAAAACCACTTTGCTCACCCCCTAACAAATCTCCTGCCCCTCTAATTTCTAGATCCTTCATGGCAATGTTTATTCCGCTCCCTAAATCGGAAAAAACTTCTAACGCTTGGATTCTTTTTCTGGCATCATTGGTCATCATGTGGTATGGCGGTGTTATGAAATAACAGAATGCCTTTTTATTAGAACGTCCAACACGACCTCGCATTTGATGTAGGTCGGATAACCCAAAGTTATTCGCATTATTAATAAAGATGGTGTTGGCATTCGTAACATCCAATCCACTTTCAATAATAGTTGTGGCAACCAACACATCAAACTCATTATTCATGAATCCTAACATGAGCTCTTCCAGTTTCTTTCCATCCATTTGACCATGTCCAATGCCTATTTTTGCATTAGGGACTAAACGCTGAATAAGACCTGCAACTTCTTTGATATTTTCAATCCTATTATGAACGAAAAAAGTTTGCCCACCTCTAGAGATCTCATAACTAATGGCGTCTCGAATAGTTTCTTCACTAAATCGAATGACATTCGTTTCGATTGGATGCCTATTAGGTGGAGGAGTACTTATCACAGAAAGATCTCTGGCTGCCATTAAACTAAACTGCAATGTCCTTGGGATCGGAGTAGCGGTTAACGTAAGCGTATCCACATTCTCTTTCAATGTTTTTAACTTGTCTTTTACCGCAACACCGAATTTTTGCTCTTCATCAATGATCAGGAGTCCAAGATCTTTGAATTTTATTTTTTGATTGGTCAATTGATGTGTTCCAATAACAATATCTAGACTACCATCATTAATACCTTGAATAACGTTATTCCGTTGCTTGGTTGTTCTAAATCTGTTTAGGTAATCTATCTTTATTGGAAATCCTTTTAATCTTTTTGAAAATGTTTTGAAATGTTGGAACGCAAGAATTGTTGTAGGAACTAGAATAGCCACTTGCTTACCATTATCTACAGCTTTAAAAGCTGCTCTTATGGCTATTTCCGTTTTTCCAAAACCAACATCACCACAAACTAAACGATCCATCGGTTGTTCTCGCTCCATGTCTGCTTTTACATCTTGAGTTGTGCTAAACTGATCTGGTGTGTCTTCAAACAGGAAACTTGCTTCTAATTCGTGCTGCATATAGGTGTCCGGACCAAAAGCAAACCCTTTTTGCATTTTCCTTTTAGCGTATAATTGAATCAGATCATAAGCAATTTCTTTAACACGTTTCTTTGTTTTTTGCTTGATCTTTTTCCAAGCTCCCGACCCAAGCTTGTATATTTTAGGGGCTTTACCGTCTTTTCCATTGAACTTAGTAATCTTATGCAGGGAATGAATACTTACGTATAAAATGTCCCGGTCGCCATAGATTAATTTAATAGCCTCTTGTTTTTTACCTTCAACATCAATTTTTTGAAGTCCACCGAACTTTCCAATTCCATGGTCAATATGCGTAACATAATCACCTATTTGAAGACTATTGATCTCCTTTAAGGTAATGGCTTGTTTTTTAGCATAACCATTTTTTAAGTGAAATTTGTGATAGCGCTCAAATATCTGGTGATCTGTATAACAAAGCACCTTTTCATCTGCATCTATAAACCCTTGATGTAATGAAGATACGATGGTTTGATAATGTACTTCTTGAGGAACATCATTAAAAATATCTTCAAATCGTTTTGCTTGCTTTTCATTTGTGCAAAAGATATAGTTTTGATACCCTTTTTGGTGATGATCATTCAAGTTTTCGATCAAAAGATCGAACTTTTTGTTAAACGAAGGTTGTGGTTTTGTATTAAATGAAACTGATGTTTCGAAAGTGTTAGAAGAGGCTCCCCAGTGTGCTACGCTAAAACTTGTAAGTTGTTCTTTTATAAATTCACCATTGCAAAAAAGCTCTTCCGGTTTTGAATGATTGAGCTCTTCAGATAGTTCATTGAAGGCAACCTGTGCTTTTTCGAACAAGAGATCTAACCTGCCGGAAAGTAATTCTTCATTTTTAAGAAACACGCAGCTATTTGAGGAAATGTACTTTAAGAAACTTTGCCTTTTTTCCTGTAATGCTTTGTTTTCGATGTTAGGAATGATACTTACTTTTTTGAGCTTTTCTTCGGAAAGTTGAGATTCGATATCAAAAGTTCTGATGCTGTCTACCTCATCTCCAAAGAACTCTATTCTATAAGGTTTATCGTTAGAAAAGGAAAAAACATCAATAATACCTCCTCTAACAGAGAATTCACCTGGCTCGGTAACAAAATCAACCCTATTAAAATGATATTCAAATAAGACTTCATTTATAAAATCAAGTGAAACGGAATCTCCTGTAGCCACTTTTAAGGTGTTTCTCTCCAATTCTCTTTTTGTAACTACTTTTTCAAAAAGAGCATCCGGGTATGTAATAATAATAGCAGGTTTCTTTCTCGAATTGATTCGATTTAAAACTTCTGATCTCAATAAAACATTAGCATTATCAGTTTCCTCTATTTGATAAGGCCTTCTATAAGATCCAGGGTAGAATAAAACATTTTTGTCGCCTAATAAATTCTCAAAATCATTTAAAAAATAGGCCGCTTCTTCTTTATCGTTGAAGATGAAAATGAATGGATTTTCGGATGTTTTGAAGATCTCTGATGTCACAAAAGACAACGAAGATCCGACCAAGTTCGTAATTTGAAAATGGTGATTTTTGCGATTTAGAAGCTCAGAAATCTGCTTTAGTTTAGCCGATTTTTGATATTGATTTACAATCTCTTGCTTGCTCAACGATAAAATTTTTGACAAAAATAGTATACTAATTGATAAAAAGAGAATTTAGATTTTGTTTTCTTTCATAATACAATATATTTGCTGGAATTTAGTTAGTAGTACATATTAAGATCCCCTTATACCCTGATAACGAAGTATTATGAATAAGAACATAATTTTTTTAACAGCCATCTTATTAGTTAGTAGTTTTGGCGTACAATCTCAAAATAAAGACAACAAATGGGTTGTTGGATTGAGTTCAGTTTTAACTTCATATGGACCAAATGGAAGTCGTGTTTTAGGCGAAAGATATGGTTCACAAGTAATAAAATTAAATGCTGCC
This sequence comes from Flavobacteriaceae bacterium, assembly GCA_965218065.1. Classification (GTDB taxonomy): domain Bacteria; phylum Bacteroidota; class Bacteroidia; order Flavobacteriales; family Flavobacteriaceae; genus Polaribacter. The sequence continues at coordinate 304,472 of OZ244589.1, forward strand.
AGATACATTTATAAAGGAATATCCTTAGATGGTTCAGTAGTTTTAAGTCCTATTAATAAAGTAAAAGGATTTATAAATAATGCGTTTCCATATTTTTCTCTTGATGGAACCATTCGATATGATTTTAATACCTCAGATGAGAACTTGGTTCCATATATAGGATTAGGTTTAAGTATTGTGGGAGCACCAAATAATGTACCTGGAGCGAAACGAACAGGTACTTTTAACTTTGTTGCAGGAGGGACATTTTGGTTTTCTCCAAGATTGGGTTTAAATGCACAAATGATGTATAAAAGAGCTCCTGAAAACATTATTAGTATGGTTACACATACTCAAGTTTCTGCAGGGCTGGTGTTCAGTCTTAACAGAAGGGTAATGAACTATAGACTATGGGATCATAGATATTAAAAAAAGAATAACACATCCTTGCTGATTTGCACAGGATGTAAAGCATATAAAAGCGCTCTTAAGAAAGAGCGCTTTTTTTGTGCTCTTGTGCTTCTTTTTCGGTGTTTTGTTCTAAAAAAATCCGGTTTCGTTCCTTTTTTCCATTAATGCGATTATTCTTTTCTTCTCTTTGTATAGAATTACTTACAATTAGGATAAGAAATTCTATACAATCAAAAATCACTAAATAATAACCTTAAATTAATGAATTATGAACTCAACTGATCTTAAAAGAAGAAAGAGAATTTCACGAAACACAAATGCGGCTCCACCAGCTTCGAGCATGGTATTAACCTTACAAGCTCCATTCAACATAGGGCCTCCACAACCTGCTGGACCAACAGGTAAGTACCCTTTGATTCCACCTTATGACGTCACTGCTGAATATGTCAATGAAGAAACGATGATAAAGATATGTGTCACGGCTGGAATAAACTCTAATCTTAATATTACCGAACTTGATATTTATGGAGGTGAGGTGATGCTTAAACCCAGTGCGCATGAAAATATGCGACAATTGTATATCGTATACGACAAGCAAGAAGGAGAAATGGAACAGTTTACACCATACCATCTTGAGTTTGAAATACCAGCTTCATTGGAAGGTGATCTCATAAACACGCTTGAGTTTTATCTTTGGAATGAAGATCCAAAAACATCGAGAGGTACGGTTACCACTGTTAAACACAGTAAGTTAAAGGTATAACGCCGTACAGAGCAATAACCATTTCTAAACGTACTTTATGTAGACGTGAGATGAAAATAAAAAGCGGAATACGATTTAATTCCGCTTTTTTGTCCTTTTATTTTTTATTAACTTGCTGAAAACCCCAGTTACATTGAACTCGAAAACCCTCCTATTTTCTGTTTTTGTGCTGCTGAGCACAATGGTTTTTTGTCAAAAAACGAATGACCCTGACAACTTTGAAAAAGAGTTTAAATCTAGAAGTAGTCATTTTTTAAAAGAAACCACTTTTGAGAAAGCGCAATCTTTTTTCTTTAATGAAGAATGGGATTCTACGTTGGTCTACACTTCCAGACAACTAAGCCGGTTAAAGGAAAATAAGAAACTAGCTGATTACTGCTATTTTTTAAGAGCTCTTAGCTTTAAGAAAAAGCGACTCTATAAAGAATCAGAAAAAGAGTTTTTAAAGATTTCTAATGATTTTGATTTTTATCCGCGTATTACAATTTATTTAGGAGAAATAAATTTAGAACAAAGTCAGTTTCAAAAAGCCATACAATATTTCGAAAGTGCCCAGAATTTGGAAACCCATGAAATGATAGGCATCAAGAATACTGATATCGAACATAATTTAGGGCTGTGTTACTTGCATCTTAAAAAATTTGATAAGGCAGAATATTATCTGTTAAAGACTATCAAATCACTCGAGCGAGAGAAAGATACAATAGAATTAGTAGGCTCTTATGGAGATATTGCCAATCTTTATTATGAACAATATAAGGACGATCTGGCCATACCATATTTTGAAAAAGCATATGGACTATCCAAGCATACGAAGCGATTTGACCTAAAGCAAAATACTGCGCTAAATATGTCTGTTATTGAGGAGAATCGTAAGAAATTTATAAAATCTTTGAGCTATAGAAAAGAGTACGAACAATGGAAGGACTCTTTAACGGATCAAAACAAGATCTATGAAGTTGCACAACTAGAAAAAAAATTCGCAATAAAAGAAAAGCAAAAAGAGGTAAGCTTATTACAGGCTGAAAATAAACTTAAAATTGCAGAAAGAAATGGGTTCTTATACTCTGCTATTATATTGCTCTTACTCTTAGCAACCTTATTTTACTCATATCGAGGAAAGATAAAAAGGAACAAAATAATTACTGAACAAAAAGAAACCTTGAATGCTCTAAATGAAACAAAGGATAAATTGTTTTCTATTGTGAGTCACGATTTGAGATCTTCTGTAAATGCTATTCGCACAAGTAATAAAAAGGTTGAACAAAGTCTTGAAAATGAAAATCTGGATGAGATAAACACCATGCTTGAGCAAAACAGTGCTGTGGTTAATGGTGCATACGGTTTGTTGGATAACTTGTTACATTGGGCATTGTTGCAAACCAAACAGTCATATTTTGAGATAGCTTCTTTAAGATTATATAGTATTGCAGAGCAAGTGGTGTATAACTATCTACCTTTAATGAAAGAGAAAAACATTGCTTTTGAGAATACAGTTTTGAAATCGGATGTTGTAATGGCCGATCAAGAATCCTTGAAAATTATCATAAGAAATTTGATAGATAATGCCATAAAATTTTCGAAACCAAACGGAACCATCAAAATATATACGAAACATGATGCTGGAGCTTGTGATCTGGTTGTTGAAGATTCGGGAATTGGAATGGACAAGAATACTTTGCTAGAACTAACAAAAAGCTCGAAGTTACTCTCTAAGAAGAAAAATGAGAATATATTAGGAACAGGCCTAGGATTGCATTTAGTCAAATCCATGGTCGAGAAAAACTTCGGGAAATTTGCTATTGAAAGCGAATTGGGTGCTGGTACTAAAATGATAATATCACTTCCTAAAAAGATATGAAATGGATACAGTAAATATACTTATAGTAGAAGATAGACCTGAAGAAAGTGATAGGTTGGTTAAGGTTTTAGAAGCTAATAATTATACGGTTTCAGGTATTGCAAGAACCCACAAAGAGGCTTTGGATATCTACTATGGAAATGAGATCGATATAGCCATTATAGATGTTTTTTTAGATGGAGTCCCTGACGGTATTTCATTTGCTGAAACGATTAACGCTGTACCGGGAAAGGCAAAACCCTTTGTGTTTTTAACCAGCTCTACTGATCGAAAGATATTTGAGAGGGCAAAACTTACACACCCTTTTAGTTATTTGGTAAAACCATTTAACGAACTGGAGATCTTATACGCATTAGAAACGGCGTTAGAAAAGTTCTACGAACAACCAGATGCTTTTTTAGAAGATGATAGCAGTACCATTATTAGCGCTAACAGTTTGTTTATTAAGAAGGGTAAATCATTGAAAAAAGTTCAGGTAAATGATATTATCTATATAGAAGTGGAAGAGAAGTATTGTAATATAATTACTGAAAAAGAAAAATTTGTGATTCTTATTTCGTTGGTAAAAATTCTTGAATTATTAGATAAAACTAAATTCTACAGGACGCACAGAAACTATATCGTAAATGCCGAAAAAATTGAAGAGATCATCCCTTCAGACAACCTCATCATCTTGTCCGGAAATCACAAAGCTACTCTAAGTGACACCTACAAGAACATTATAAAGAAAGCAAGAACTTTACGTTAAGGCGGATCATTGGCCCGCTCTTTTCTTACGACGATTAGATTGTTTATGCTTAATTAGCCCAGAAATAGCCTTGATAATTAGTTATACCTTTTTTATGGGTAAAAAAATCTACCTCATTCCTTTTTTTTTAGAATAACCAGGATCTAGTACTAATTTCAACTCAGAAATCGAAGCTAGCAACCAATTTCTACACTGTTTTGTTTAAACCTTTAAATAGGACATCCGACCGTTAAAAATGTAATGACGGTAATATGTGGAGCAGCGACCACGAGAAAAAACGAAGCGTAATCCGAAAAGCTTTATGAGTAGGAAACAAAAACTAAACAAGATGAGTTCAAAAAATCCAGAAATAAAAGGAGCAATAAGAAAATCTTTTGCAGTAGGTGCAGAGATTATAAATGTGAATATGATCATAGCAACGGATCAATTGATTGAGAAATATCCAAATCCGAGTAAAGACCCTAATTCGCCAACAGGCATTGGGCATAATTTTGCCTATATGGTTGCTAGTGGAGCAGCCTTGAATCCAACAGGCAGTGGAACAGGAGATCTTGCTTTTGGGGCTGCTATAGGTGATGTAGTAAGATTTACCGCGGTGTCAGAATATAACCAATTCCGTCAATCTGTTGTGATGTATGATATGTTCTATATCAGCGGAGATCATATTTTTCAAAACGATGATTTTGATCTAAAAACAGCAACAGGAGTAAAGACACCTTTCCCAACGTCTTTTTCTGATTTTAATGTGAAATTCGTTGATCAAGATTTTTACTGGGGAGAGAATAATATCTCTAGTGCTGGTACGGAAAATTATGGTTTGAGATTTGCATTATACCAATTAGAGAGGGGAAAACAAGATCCTACATTACTTGGTTACTACCAGTGGGATCCACAAATTACTGTTAAGGGGTAAAACATATTCAGTTCATTAATTGAATAGTCTAGTGATTTGTATGCAAAAGCCGTCAATATTGACGGCTTTTGCTAATAATTTATCAAGGAAATTTACAAGTGATTTTATTTAATAAATTTCAACATTTTTGCTGTTGAAAGGTATTCAAATGACCTGCTTTTTAACTGAAAATGCTCATCTAAAATAATGATGGCCGGTAAAGAAAAAGATCTGCCTTTTCTACTGGCAAGCAATAAAGGAATTTGATGCGTGGGCCTTCTCTTTTTTCCAAACTCCTTATTGAAAAACTTTTTTCCTTCAAAGGAAATGGTATCTCGAGTTTCTGCATTCATCTTTATTGCGTAATATTCTGAGTTTAGAATAGCAATTATTTTAGAATCTTTCAACGCGACTTTATCCATTTTTTTACAGTATGCACACCAATCTGCGTAAAAGGAAATAAACACTTTTTTTGGTTTTACCGAAAGAGAGTCTTCCAATTGTTCAAAAGAGATCCAATTAATTTGTTCTTGTTGTGCAGAAATACTGAAACAGGAAAAAAATCCAAAGGTTAGAAAAACAAAAAATATAGATTTAAATGAGTTCATGGATAATCATTGTATTAATGCAATTTTCCAAATTTTAATCCAAAGAAGAAAGTTCTTGGCGCATTAGGACCATAAATATAGTCAGAATCTCTGGTTGGTCCCGTATCAAAATCGTTTTGATAGCTATTAAAAATGTTCTTGACTCCTACAGAAAAAGTAGTCATAAAACTCTCACTAAAATCAATATGAGATTCTAATTTTAGATTGAGATCAAAAAAAGAATCAACATTATTCAGCTGTAAAAAACCTGTATCACTTATGACTAAGGGAACCGTCATTCCTCCGGTATATGTACCTGTAATATCGACATTAAAAACTTCACTGGGGATCCAAGAAGCATTGATATATCCATACACATTTGGATTTCTTACAAAAGAATTTACCACAACATCTGATTCTCCTGGTGTACCATCCGTTTCAAACAAAACTTGAGGTTCATCGTATTGTGACCTTTGAATGGTTCCACCCAATTGAAATTGCCATTTCGGATTCGGAGAAAGCCCGAACTCAAAATTTGTTCCATAGACTTTGGCTCCTGAGCCATTGCGCACTTCTTCTAAAATTGAACCGTTTGGAAGCACAGCTCCTGTACTTACTAGTGTGAAAGGATCTATCAATGTTGTGTAAAAACCTTCTAGAAGAAAATCCATTTGCAGTAAGTTAACGTTCTTGGAATAGTTTAAAGATCCTGTGAAGGCGTTAGAAAATTCAGTCTTAAGGTTTTCAGATAAAATAACAAACTGAGGTTCTCCTCCAACACTTGATACGTGTAAGTCTTCATTAAAAGCTTGCGAAGCTCTAAAGCCTCTAGCATAACCTCCTCTAAATTTAAGTGCTTTAGTAAACTGATATGAAACTGTCATACGAGGAGAAAAGGCAGTTTGATTAACATCAACACTACGGCTAATTCCACCAATGGAATATTGTCCGTTCACATTTACATTATCTAATCGAGCTCCCAAAAGTGCTGTAAATTTTACAGATGGCTTCCACTCATATTGACCATATACGCCAAGAGAATTTACAGTTTGGTCAATGAGCCTATTATACCCGGGAATCTCGTCTTTTGTGTTTGTATAATTCATTTCCGCACCCACTGTAATTACATCATGTTTCTTAAGTGATTTGGTGTATTGTAACCCATTTACCCAGGCTAAATCTTTTGTTGTTCCAAATGAGTTATTGGCCAAAATGCTGTCTTGAGCAGTTCTTTGTCCTCCTAATCCACCATAAAAACTATCTCGATCGGTATGAGATACAGAGGTGTATGCTTGAAATTTTGCCGAATCATCTTTACTGTAAATTTCATAGTCTGCACCCCCTATAAATGTATCATGGTCCAATTCTTCAGTGACATCGGTAAACTGTGGAGCTAAATTTAGCCGATCCCCACCTCGTCTATATTCTCTTATTGAATTCAAATTGACGGAAATTCTGCTTCTTTCAGTAGGTTTGATAAAAGCTTTTGCTCCGACGGTCGTATTTTTTAATTCCACCAGTTCAGTAAATCCATCACCATCAGCATCATAGCTTTGTCGATTTCTATAGGTTCCGAATAATGAGATTCCACTATTAAGATCATCGGCCACATTCGAAGTATTGAAAGTAATTGTTCTATCTAACGCTTTGCCATCAACCAAGGCTATATTGCTTCCAATCTCCCACGTGTTTAAAATAGGATCTTTTGTAATAACATTTACGGTACCAGCAATGGCACTGGAGCCATATAAAGCCGAACCGCCACTTCGGACAACCTCTATCCGTTCAATTATATTTGTAGGAATTTGCTCCAACCCATAAACACCTATTAAAGAAGTAAATACAGGTCGGCTATTTAATAAGACTTGCGTATAGCCGCCATCTAAACCATTAAGACGAACTTGCGTAAAACCACAATTTTGACAATTGGTCTCCACGCGAACACCGGGAGCATAGTTAAGTCCATCAGCCATTGAAATAGACTGTGTTGCTGTTAACAATCGTGACTTCAGCGTCGATACAACGACAGGTGCGCTTCTACGTTCCACACGATTTCTAGTAGCACTTATAACAATTTCATCTAGCCCTAACAGATCTTCATACAATTCAAAATCAAGAGTTATCTTTTGGCCTGACGCAGTCTGAACCAATTTAGAACTTTTACGATACCCCTGAGAACTTACTTCAATAGTGATCTGTCCGGCAGGAATATTTAACTCGTAAAAACCATTTTCATCTGCACTGGTACCGTGCACACCGTTTTTCACATAGACAAAGGCAAAGGGAACAGGTTCTTTACCTGAAGTTATTTTTCCTGAAATTGTTTGAGCAATGGCTGAAAAAGAAATGAATAAAGATAAAAGCGAAGTGAACGCTATTTTTTGTTTCATGATTAGATATTAATTTCGGCAAATATACAACTTATTGCAACTAAGTTGCAATAAGTTGTATTCATTTCATCTTGAATATTATGCTAAATTAAAATATTTTTTAGACTTGTCTAAAAATAAATTAACATAAATCAAAATTTTGTATGTTTGTAGTCTAAATCGAACAAATGTTTAGCCAGTCTGAGGAAAATTATTTAAAGGCCATATATCACTTAGGATTATCTTCCTCCAAAGGTATTAGTACGAATTCAATTGCTAAAAGATTGGATACAAAGGCTTCATCTGTGACAGACATGATAAAGAAGCTTTCTGTGAAAAAAGTACTGGAGTACAAAAAGTATCAAGGAGTTACATTGACTGATTTTGGTAAGAAGACCGCAGCCAATATTATTAGAAAACATCGTCTTTGGGAGGTATTTCTGGTTGAAAAATTGAAATTCTCCTGGGACGAAGTACATGACGTTGCTGAACAATTAGAACATATAAAATCTTCCAAATTGATTGACGAGTTGGATGCTTTTTTAGAGTTCCCGAAGCAAGATCCACATGGAGATCCTATACCAGATAAGGATGGTAATCTTCATCAAATTAAAAAAAGACTGTTGGCCAGCATGGAGCTAGGAGAGGTAGGAATATGCGTAGGAGTTAAGGATTCTTCCTCAGCATTTCTACAGTTTTTAGATAAACAAAAAATTGCGCTAGGCAAAAAGATTGAAGTCATATCGAAGGAAACATTTGATGACTCTTTAACCATAAAGATAGAGACTAGAGAACTATCAATTTCAAATAAGATTGCTAATAATTTATATATACAAACAACATGACATTTTTTGAACAATTGGTGGCGTTTGGGAAAGAACACCCAATTCAAGCAGCGCTCTACGCATCCCTTTTTACATGGGGTTTGACTGCTCTGGGAGCCGGACTTGTGTTTTTCTTTAAAAAAATGAACCGAGCGGTTTTGGATGGAATGTTAGGTTTCACCGGAGGGGTAATGGTTGCGGCTAGTTTTTGGAGTTTGTTAGCGCCTGCGATAGATAATAGCCCAGGAGAAGGTTTTGTAAAAGTACTGCCCTCAGCGATTGGATTTGCTTCAGGAGCTTTGGCTTTATTTGGGATGGATAAATGGCTTCCTCATTTGCATATTAATTTTAAAGAATCGGAAGCAGAAGGAGTTAAAACGAACTGGCACAAAACTACACTATTAGTTCTGGCAATTACCTTGCACAATATTCCGGAAGGACTAGCAGTAGGTGTACTTTTTGGAGCGGCTTCAACATTAGTTGGAGTTGAACAAACAGAAATGATCATTGCAGCTATTTCTTTAGCCATTGGAATTGGTATTCAGAACTTCCCGGAAGGTTTTGCAGTGGCAATGCCATTAAGAAGACAAGGAGTAAGTAGACTTAAAAGTTTTTGGTATGGTCAACTTTCCGCAATTGTAGAACCCATAGCAGCGGTCTTGGGAGCTTTGGCAGTATCATTTTTTACACCAATTTTACCATATGCTTTAGCTTTTGCAGCAGGAGCAATGATTTTTGTGGTGGTTGAAGAAGTAATTCCGGAAACCCAGCGAGATAAGTATACAGATATCGCCACTTTAGGTTTTATTGGAGGATTTATTGTAATGATGTCTCTAGATGTGGGACTCGGATAATTGATCGTATAAATTTAAAAAAAGCCAAACAGATTCTGTTTGGCTTTTTGTATTTTGCAATAAATTTTTCAGTTGCAGCAACCATCGTCTTTTCAGGTATACAATGCCTCCGCCGGAAGCGGTAAAACCTTTACGCTGGTTAAAGAATATATAAAGATCTTGTTGAAGACAGAAAACATCTTTGCTTTTCAACAGATATTGGCCATTACATTCACCAACAAGGCCGCAGCAGAAATGAAGGAGCGTGTCTTAAAAAAACTACAAGATTTTTCTGAAGAGGATGATGAGCTTTTACGAATGTTGTCACAAGAACTGGCAATAGCACCATCCATATTATCAGTTAGAAGTAAGAAAGTCTTGCAGGCAATACTTCAGAATTATTCAGCATTCAATATCACGACGATCGATAGCTTTACCTATAAACTTATCAGAAGTTTTTCTTTTGACTTAGGACTTTCTCAGAACTTCGATGTAGAAATGAATGCTAATGAGCTTTTGAATCAGGCAGTGGAAATGGTCATATCAAGAATAGGTACTGATAAAGATCTTACGAAGTTGTTGATTGAATATTCTTTGGATAAAGCAGATGAAGATAGATCCTGGGATATCTCAAGAGAGTTGTATGAGTTTTCTAAAATTTTACTAAATGAAAACGATCGGTTGCACTTTGAGCGTTTAGGATCAAACTCGATTGAAGCCTATTTAAGACTTAAAAAGAAGTTGCAAGAAGACCAGTATCGACTTAAGAACAGATGTAAGAAAATTGGTGAAGAAGGGTTACATATTATCAATGTAATGAACTTGGAGCATAGTGATTTTTATTATGCACTATTACCGAAACATTTTTTAGCACTTTCTAAAGATATTGATACGGCTAAGTTTTTTGATGATTCAAAATTGAGATTACGAATAGAAGAGAATATGTTCTATGCTAAATCTAAGTCTGATGATATCAAAGCTGCAATAGAAGGAATACTTCCAGAGTTGTTAAGGCTGTATTTAGAGTCGGAAGCTTTATATAAACAATATGTCTTAAACAAGTTATCACTAAGAAGTATTGTTCCTCTTGCCGTACTGAATGAGATTTATGTAGCGCTGCAAACCATAAAAGAGGAAAACAATATCCAAATCAATGCCGAGTTTAACAAATTGATCTCGGAAAATATACGAGAGCAACCCGCTCCTTTTATATACGAAAGAATAGGTCAAAAGTTCAAGTATTATTTTATCGATGAAATGCAAGATACGTCGGTGCTTCAATGGCAGAATTTACTGCCACTGATTGGAAATGCGATATCTCAAGAGGATACAGGTCTTTTATTGGTAGGAGACGGTAAGCAGGCAATTTATCGCTGGAGAGGTGGAAAAGCCGAGCAGTTCATAGAGTTAGGATCTGACGATAAGAGGTTTAACCCTTTTCTAGTACCTAAAGAAGTTAGGGGGCTCGAGTTTAATTATAGGAGTTATAGCGAAATAGTCAATTTTAACAACCTCTTTTTTAAGCATTGTGCAGCGTATATTCAAAATGAGTCCTATAAGACGCTTTTTTTGGATAGATCTTATCAAAAAGAAAATCAGAAAAAAGGAGGTTATGTAGGTATTTCCTTTTTAGAAAAACTAGAAGATAAAGAAGAAAATGAGCTGAAGTACGCGCAAAAAGTTTGGGATACGATACAGAACCTTGACCCATCATTTTCGCTAAATGATGTTTGCGTTTTAGTAAGGAAAAAGAAAGAAGGGATTGTAATAGCCAACTACTTATCGGAGAGAGGAATTGAGATTGTTTCTTCAGAAACATTACTTCTAAAAAACAGTAAGAAAGTTAATTTTATTATTGACTTTCTAAGCTACATATCCAACCCGAAGGATGATGATGCGTTATTTGAGTGGATCTATTTTTTATCCGAACATCTTTCCGTTTTGAATGAGAAACATGCTTTTATAAAAACGTTTGTGCACCTCGATATAGCAGAATTATTTAAAGAATTAGAAGGAGAAGGAATTCAATTTGAATTACCGTTTTTCAATCAGTTACCGCTATATGAGAAAGTAGAGTACATCATTAGAAAATTTAAACTCTTGAATACGTCAGATGCTTATATGCAGTTTTTTATTGATGAGGTCCTGGTTCAGCAAAAGAAAGACAGTACTCAAGTTGAGTTTTTAGAGTTCTGGAATCGTGAAAAGGATAATTTGAGTATTGTTGCTCCTCAGAATTCAAACGCCGTACAAATTATGACCATTCATAAATCAAAGGGATTAGAGTTTCCTGTTGTGATCTTTCCGTGCGATTTGGATATTTACAAGCAATTAAACCCTAAAGTGTGGTTAGACTCATTACCTGAGAATGTGTTCGGTGAGTTTAAAGAACTTATGGTGCCTTTTAGCAAGGACCTTAAGATGCTATCAGAAAGAGGGAGTGAGATCTACCACCGAGAACGGGAACAACTAGAGCTAGATAATTTAAATTTGTTATATGTAGCTTTAACAAGAGCAGAAGAACAGTTGTACATTATCACAGAAGAAGTAACCGCAAAGAACCAAGAGAAAAACACCAAATATTCACACTTTTTTGCCAATTTTTTAAAGACTCAATCTGCATATGATTCAAAAGTTAAGAATTACGATTTCGGGCAGAAGAAAAGAGCTGGTAATACAGCGATCGTTCCGAAGAAATTAAGTTATCAGGAGACCTATACAAATACTGCTTGGGATGAACATAGTATTCACATGCTAGCCAGTGCTTCCGTTTTATGGGGAACAAAAAAAGAAGAAGCGATCAACTATGGTAATTTAATACACAAAATGATGTCCGAAGTTTATACGGTCTCAGAAGTGGAAACTGTAGTGAAATCCTATATGTCCCAAGGAGTAATAGATGTTCAAGTAGCCGAGAAAGTGAAAAGATTAATGTATGAATTGGTTCAACATAAAGATGTAGCGCCTTACTTTGAATCAGGTTTGGAGATTTATAATGAACGTGAAATAATAGGAACTAATGGTCAAGTCATTATTCCAGATAGATTAATTGTTTACCCTAACAGAGAAGTAGTGATCATAGACTATAAGACAGGAAAATCTTCCAAGGATTATCATAGACAACTATTAAAGTATTCTACGATATTAGAATCCTTAAACTACAAAGTTGTAAAAAAATTACTCATTTATATAAACGAAGAAATGCGTTTAGAGGAAATTTAAATTAAATTTGCGAATCAAAATTAACGAAGTATGTACGGAGATATACAGAATCATCTACAAAAAGAAATTCAAGACATTAAAGATGCTGGTCTTTATAAATCAGAAAGAATAATTACAAGTGCTCAAGATGCGGTAATAAAGATTTCGACAGGCGAAGAAGTGGTAAATTTTTGCGCAAATAATTATTTGGGTCTATCCAATGATCCTAGAGTTATTCAAGCAGCTAAAGACACGATGGATACGCATGGCTTTGGAATGTCTTCCGTAAGGTTTATCTGTGGGACTCAGGACATACATAAACAGTTAGAGGGAAAAATAGCGGAATTTTATCAAACAGAAGATACTATTTTATATGCGGCAGCTTTTGATGCTAATGGAGGTGTTTTTGAACCATTATTAACAAAAGAAGATGCTATTATCTCTGATAGTTTAAACCATGCCTCTATAATTGATGGAGTTCGTTTATGTAAAGCAGCGCGTTATAGATATAATAATAATGACATGACCTCTTTAGAAGAGCAGCTTGTTCAAGCTAATAAGGAAGGTCATCGTTTTAAAATTATTGTTACCGATGGCGTTTTCTCCATGGATGGAATTGTTGCAGAGTTGGATAAAATCTGTGATCTGGCCGAGAAATATGATGCTTTGGTGATGATTGACGAATGTCATGCAGCAGGTTTTATTGGTGAAACTGGTAAAGGAACTTTAGAGTTAAAAAAGGTTTTAGGAAGAATAGATATTATTACAGGAACCTTAGGAAAGGCCTTGGGAGGTGCGATGGGAGGTTATACCACAGGTAAGAAGGAGATCATTGAAATTTTAAGGCAACGATCTAGACCTTATTTGTTCTCAAACTCTCTGGCACCGGCAATTGTTGGGGCTTCTATAAAAGTTTTCGAAATTTTATCTTCTGATACCTCGCTGAGGGATAAATTGGAGTGGAATACCAATTATTTTAGGACAGAGATGGAGAAAGCTGGTTTTGAGCTTGTTGGCGCAGATGCAGCTATTGTTCCGGTAATGCTGTATGATGCCAAGCTATCTCAAACGATGGCTAATATGCTGTTAGATGAGGGAATCTACGTTATTGGATTCTTTTATCCGGTGGTGCCAAAAGGATTGGCTAGAATACGAGTTCAACTGTCTGCAGCACATTCTAAAGAGCATTTAGATATGGCAATAAATGCCTTTAGAAAAGTAGGTAAACATCTAAATGTTATTAGTTAAATTAGGTCTTTACAAGGATTTTACGAAAGTTTTTTTATAAAAATCTTTGTAAATTAGATGTAAGAACTTACTTTTGCCTATATAATAAAGAACTTTTAATTTAAATATTTAATAATGAAACGATTAAAATTAGCTGTGTTAGCTTTGTTCGCGTTAGTAATGGTAAACAGCGCAAATGCACAGGATTCTAACAATCCGTGGGTTGTTGGATTTGGGGTTAATATCGTAGACTTTAGATCTACAGGTGGTATTGGAGAACAATTCGAGGATTTACTTGGTAATAAGGATTGGAATTACACAAATTCTATTTCAAGACTTAATGCTGAGAAGTATATCAAAAATGGATTTACACTGCAATTCGCAGCTTCAATGGCGGATATTAGCGCAGGAGATAGAGTAACTACTGATGGTTTTTACTGGGCTCTAGATTTAAATGTAAAATATGATTTAAACAAATTGTTTGGTGAAACTGGTTGGTTTGATCCTTATGTATACGTTGGAGGAAGTTATGCTTCTCTTGACTTAGAAGGTGCAAATTCAGTTAGCGAAGGAATGTTAGGTTATGGTGTTGGGTTCAACACTTGGATCAACGATAACTTCGGTATTAATTTCCAAACAGGTACTAAGCAAGATTTTGCAGATAAAGTACCTTCTCACTATCAATCTTCTCTTGGAGTCGTATTCAGATTTGGGGGAAAGGATACTGACGGAGATGGAATCTACGATAAAGAAGATGCATGTCCGGAAGTTGCAGGTTTAAAAGAATTTAATGGTTGTCCAGATGCAGACGGAGATGGTATCAAAGATTCTGACGATGCGTGTCCTAATGTTGCTGGTTTGGCTTCTTTAAATGGTTGTCCAGATGCAGACGGAGATGGTATTGCTGACAAAGATGATATGTGTCCAAATGCAAAAGGAACTAAAGCTAATAACGGATGTCCTGATTCTGATGGAGACGGAGTATTAGATAAAGATGATAAATGTGCTAACGTTGCTGGACCAAAAGCTAACGGAGGATGCCCATGGCCAGATACTGATGGAGATGGAGTATTAGACAAAGATGATAACTGTGTTAATGAAGCAGGACCTGCTTCTAATAACGGATGTCCTGAGCCTGTGATCTCTGAAGTTAAAGAGGCTGAGATAGGAGATTTCGCTAAGTCTATCTTGTTCAACTCAGGAAGATCTTCTTTCAAAAAAGGAGTTTCTGAAAAGTTAGATGGTATCGTTGCAATCATGAAGCAATTTCCAAAAGCTAACTTTGTAGTAGAAGGACACACTGATAGCACTGGATCTGATGCAATCAATAACAAATTATCTACTAAGAGAGCAGCTGCTGTTAAAGATTACTTAGTAAAGAATGGAATTGACGCTTCAAGATTAGATTCTAAAGGATTCGGTTCTGCTAATCCAATTGACTCTAACAAAACAAGAGCTGGTAGAGCTAACAATAGAAGAGTAGAAATTAAAGTTACTAACAAGTAATTTTATATTCAATATCATATAAAAAACCGCACCCAACTGGGTGCGGTTTTTTTATGGAATAAATTCAAAAGAATTAATTTCAAAAACTTTTCATTTTCAAGGAAATAAATTACCTTTGCAGCCGAAATGAGGGGTGTTTATTTCCTCTAAAAAAGAAATATAATTTAAAGTAAGAATAATGTCTACAATAACAGGTAAAGTTTCTCAAATTATTGGTCCAGTAATTGACGTTGAATTTAATACTGAATCTGCTGAACTTCCAAAAATCTATGACTCATTAGAAATTAAAAAAGCTGATGGTTCAATTTTAGTTTTAGAAGTACAGCAACACATTGGTGAAGATACTGTAAGAACTATCTCTATGGATGCAACTGATGGTTTGCAAAGAGGTCAGGAAGTAGTTGCTACAGGAAATCCAATCCAAATGCCAATCGGTGGTGATATTTATGGTCGTTTGTTTAATGTAACAGGGGATGCAATTGATGGTTTAGGTAATTTACCTAAAGAAGGAGCAGATGGATTACCAATTCACAGAGCAGCACCTAAATTTGAAGAACTTTCAACTTCTACTGAGGTATTATTCACAGGTATTAAAGTAATCGATTTGATCGAGCCTTATGCAAAAGGAGGTAAAATTGGATTATTTGGAGGAGCAGGAGTAGGTAAAACTGTATTAATTCAGGAGTTAATTAACAATATTGCAAAAGGGCACGGAGGTTTATCTGTGTTTGCAGGAGTTGGAGAGAGAACTCGTGAAGGAAACGATTTGTTAAGAGAGATGTTAGAGTCTGGAATTATCAAATACGGTGATGATTTTATGCACTCTATGGAAGATGGAGGATGGGATTTATCTAAAGTAGATAAATCTGGAATGAAAGATTCTAAAGCAACATTCGTATTCGGACAAATGAACGAACCTCCTGGAGCACGTGCTAGAGTAGCATTATCTGGATTAACTATTGCGGAATACTTCCGTGATGGAGCCGGAGATGCACAAGGAAAGGATGTATTATTCTTCGTAGATAATATTTTCCGTTTTACACAGGCAGGATCTGAGGTATCTGCACTTTTAGGACGTATGCCTTCGGCGGTAGGGTACCAACCAACATTAGCTACCGAAATGGGAGCAATGCAGGAGCGTATTACCTCTACTAAGAAAGGATCTATTACATCTGTACAGGCAGTTTATGTACCTGCAGATGATTTAACTGACCCTGCACCAGCAACAACGTTTGCGCACTTAGATGCAACAACAGTACTATCTCGTAAAATTGCTGAGTTAGGTATTTATCCTGCAGTAGACCCGTTAGATTCTACATCAAGAATCTTAACACCAGAGATCTTAGGAGACGACCACTACAACTGTGCTCAAAGAGTAAAAGAGTTATTACAACGCTATAAAGAGCTACAAGATATTATTGCGATCTTAGGTATGGAAGAACTTTCTGAAGAAGATAAGTTAGCAGTATCAAGAGCAAGACGTGTACAACGTTTCTTATCACAGCCTTTCCACGTTGCTGAGCAGTTTACTGGAATCCCAGGTGTTTTAGTTGATATTAAGGAAACAATTAAAGGATTTAATATGATTATGGATGGTGAGTTAGATCACTTACCTGAGGCAGCATTTAACTTAAAAGGAACAATTGAAGAAGCAATTGAGGCCGGAGAGAAAATGTTAGCTGAAGCATAATTAGTAACCATTAAGATAAATTAATATGCATTTAGAAGTTGTATCTCCAGAAGCAATCTTATTTTCATCGGAAGTAGATTCTATTTCTGTTCCTGGTGTAAACGGAGAGTTTCAGATGCTAAACAATCACGCACCTATTGTCTCAGTTTTAAAGAAAGGAAATGTATATATTCATGTACATACGCAGGAGCATTTAGAACTAGATGATTTGCATGGTAAATTAGTGCCACATGCAGATGATGACAAAATTTTGACAGTGGCTATTAATTCTGGAACGATTGAATTAAAAGATAATAAAGCAATTATATTAGTAGGCTAAGTATTAATTGTAAACAATACAAAAACCGAGCTATCATTAGCTCGGTTTTTTTATGCCTAGAGATTACCTACGCTATGATTAATAGATTATTGAGTTCTATGTAGAGCCGGTTTAGAGATGTTTTACAAGGACTTTAGAAGAAGTTGTTCAATGTCCCTTAGTTCTTAGTAAAGGAACCTTAAGAACTGTGATTTGTTTTGAGTGACGAAAGCACTTAAAGAGTTTATCATTACAAAATAAAAAAGCGCTTCAATTTGAAGCGCTTTTTTATTTATTACATAATCTAACTAGTTAGATTTGATCTTGATCTCATCAAGCTCATACGTTCCGTCGAAACCGGAATCACCACTACCCTTGTATCGGAAAGCGATATACATAGTTCCTGTTGCACAAGATAAGTCTACAATACCAGAACTTAACCAGGCACCAAAGAAGTCAGAATCTTGAACGATATATGCAGCTGGTAAAATACCCCATGTTGCAGAAGTAATATTAGCTGTATTACCATCCCAATCAGTAGAGAATAATAAATCCATGGTACTTCCATCAGCAAAACTATTAGAAGTTTGGAATGTTAACGTTTCCCCATCCTGAGCATCAAAGTTTATCGCTGGAGAAATTAACCAAGAGATAGTACTAGCATCTCCAGATTGGAAAGAACCGACTCTTGCCGAAATTCCTAAAGAAGCATTTGCGCCTCCAGAACTATAAGCTTCCCACCCTTCAGTACCTTCTTGGATAAAGTTTGTCCATCCATTTCCTGAAATTGGTGAGAATGTAGCTTGTGTTTCAAAGTTATCTTCAAATAGTGTATTTGGACCTTCAGCAGAAGCAATACCGCAATCTAACTCAATAGGATCACATCTGTCTGTACTCGTAAAGTTTATATCAGAAAGACTATTGATGATAAATACATCAAAATCATCTCCAAAATCTCTACTAAAGATCCCTTGAATATTTCCTTTATCCTGATCTACTTGAATAGATTTAAAATCTGAGAATGTACTAGACTGCAATAAAATAGTTGAGCCATCGTCACAACTTTCTAATGTTCTGAACCCATCAAATTGATCACTGGCTTCACCGGCATAAGTTAATGCCAATTGATCTCTAAAGAATTGCATATTATCTAACTGAACAAGCGTATTACGATCTGCAGCAGATAAATTTCCAACAGTAGTCACTTTAGGAGTAATGGTAGCTACTTCATTACTTCTTAAAATAAAGTTTTGATATTCGAAAGGTTGGATCTGATCTAGATCTGCACCTTTACCAATGACAAGAACTCCGTTAGAAATACCAGCACTTAAGCCATTTAACTTAATGTATACCTTTCTACCAAACTGATATGTTTGAAATAAGCTTGGGATATTCAATTCAACTTTAAGACCTAATCTTGGATCACCTGCTGGATTACTATCATCGATTTTATTTTGAATAATCAATTCCTCGAAGAAGTTTCCTGCTCTATCGCTAGAGATCACATAACCGGTTATATATTCATCATTCTCGAAAGTCACAAAAGAATCACCACCTGCTACTGCTTGGTTATATGCTGCATATACAGCATTAAACGTAGTAGCTGTTCCTGTTAAGATAGGTTCTTGAACTTCTGTGCCTCCAGGAACGTCAAAATCTCCGTCTTCTACACATGATACTGAGATGCCAATAAAGGCAATTAAGATCAGTACGTTTAAAAATTTATTTGTTTTCATTATTTATTGTATTATGCTGTTTTATTAAAATCTTAAATTCACGTTTAAAAAGTAAGTAGTTCCTCTACCGTACCAATATTTAGGCCCAAACACTGGAGTGCCTAAAGATTTATCTGCTAGTAACTGTCTATAGTTGGCATTTCTTCCCTGCTCGAAACCACCTGACTTAAACACGGTATCAAACAAGTTATTTACGCTGGCAAAAACACTCACGAAAGTGTCATTAATTCTCCAGGACTTTCCTCCTACTAAATTGGTCACTACATAACTATCAAACTTTTCTTGCCTTAAAAGCTCTCTTGCAACTGCAGGATCGTACTCATTAAATGGCATACCATCAAAATCTGTATAGAAGTTAGCACTTCTTTGTAATGGACTTACATCTATATAAGCATTAGACATAAAGTTCACCGTAGTACTGAACCACCAGAAGTCTGGATCCCTATATTCAAAACCTACAGAAAAGGCCTGTTGTGGTCCGTTTGCTAATTTGTAATCTTTTAAATATGCAGGTCCTTGAGACGATAAACCAAAGTCTCTGATCAATGGATCAGAAGAAGATGGGTTTACAAAATCTTCAGAAGCTACAAAAAGATTAGGATTGTTTGCATAGGTGTATTGTCCGATAGAAGCAACACCTTTTAATTTTAAAGTAGGAATTACTTGGTATTCAATTCCAAATTCCATTCCTAGATGCTGTTTGTCAATTCCTTGAAGGATCTCTTGTACAAATGCCTGATTATCTCCTCCAATACCGTCGGCAAAGAAGAAAGAGATTTCGTTAGCATCTTCTATCTTAGTATAATATCCGGTAAGTCTTGCCTGTACCTTTGGAGATCTTAATACGTAGCTAGCATCAAAAGACATTACTTTCTCTTCTGTAATATTTGGAACTACTGCATGGTTCTCTCTAGAGTTTGCAAATGTATTTCTAATGGTCGGTGCTTTTGTATAGTAGGCTGCATTCGCATCAAAAAGATGTCTACCTGTTAACTTATAGGTTGCTCCTGCCTTTACGCCGATTCCTGTAAAGGATAATTTTTCACCTTTCCCGAAAGAACTGTTAGCAAATCCACCATTTTGGTATAATCCCTCTCTTTGGTAGCTTGTATTCGTAATATTTAACCCAGCATAGAAATCTACTTTGTTGTATTTAAATTGTGCCTGAGCAAAACCTCCAATAACATTAGAAAGAATATTGTAGTTGTATCTGAACGTGTCACCAACTCCTACTACTCGATTAGGGTTTAGCAAGTCATTTTGAATTTGCCCGGGATTATTGGTAAGGTCATCTGCAAAAGCATCAATATCCAAGAACCCAGTTCCTCCTAAGAGATCCAAAACATTTGCAAAGTTTTGAGACCTTAAGTTCTTATAAGTTAAAGATCCATTTATGGTAATGTTATCTGTTAATACCTTATTTAAGATGGTATTAAATGTAAATTGCTTATCATCTACTCTATCTTCATACTGGATAAAAGTAGCGTTCAAACCCTGAGCTGCATTTTGAATATTAGTTTGATACATCGCTCTCCAATCTAACTGCCCATCTCCCAAAAATTGTTGTTGTAAACCAAAAGCAATTTCTGGCATTGTTGGGAAATTTCGAAGCGCATAACTTGGTAGCTTCTGATAATAAGTAGGATCAGGATTTGCTCCACCTCCTTCAGGAAATCCTGAAGTAGGGTTGATATCGGTTCCTCCAAAATCTAATCTACTGTTTCCTAAGCTACCAAACTGATATCCGACATTTGTAGTCAATGAAGTATTTTCATCAATATCCCAATAATGATTTAAAATAAAAATGGGTTCTACAAGCTCTTTATATCTAGAATTTCTGATAGTACCGTCATGGTATCCCCAGTAAGAATTATATTGAATTCCTTTCAGATCATATACTTCTTGCGTATTTGCAGAAGACTTACCTCTTTTATTAGGAGCAAAAATAGATGTTAAGTTCAAGCTATGGCTGTCGTTAATTTTCTTTTCAACTGAAGCAAATAAAGAATAAGCATTGTACGAAGTACCGTCGTTAAAACCTTCTTCACCGGCTCTTCTACTCGCAGATATGGAGTAAGCCCAACCATCTTCTTGCATTCCTGAAGAATAGGTTCCCATAACTCTATGCACATAACTTCTGTTAGAAGAGGCATAAGAAACACGAACACCTGCTCTTTGCTCTGAAGCTCTGGTATTAATATTTGTAGAACCTAGTAAGCCACCAAATGTATAGTTCGAAGGTGTTAGACCATTCGTAAACTCCTGGTTTCTCATCACGTCATTTAAACCTCCCCAGTTACTCCATTGTGGTCTTCCGTTAAAAAGTTTATTCATTTCAATACCATTGATCATAACAATTCCATTCTCTGAATCTAAACCTCTGATTCTAAAGAATGAACCACCAAACTCAAAAGCAGCCGTCCTTAAATAGACATCTCTTGTTGATTGTAGTAGCCCCGAAATATTATCGGCAGCACTTGCATCATCATTTAATTCATCGTCAGTAATGGTTATGGTACTCAAATCCAGATCTTCTGTAACATCCTGATATAATAAGATGGTGCCCAGATCTATGGTGTTACCATTAAATTCCAATGGGAAGTTTTGTGTTTCATACCCCGTCATGCGAACTTCAAGAATATAACTTCCATTAGAAAGGTTTGTAAGTGTAAAAACCCCATCCTTGTCTGTTTTTCCGTTAACACTTGTTGTAAGTATCGTAACGGAAACTCCTTCAATAGGATTTTCAGAATTGCTATCTTTCACAATTCCTTTCACAATGTTTTGAGCATCCGCACCAAAAATCAGCGCAATGCCAAAAAACATTGTCATTATTAATTTTCTCATAAATAAATAATTGAATTTTTATTATAACATTATCTCCTGCAAAATTAACAAAATTTAACAGCTAAAGGTGTTAATATTGCATTAAGTAACGTTTAGCTAAAATTTGTTTTTTAAGTTTGTGCTTTAAATATAGACATAATGATTAGAAAAATAGTGATTTTATTGATTGTAAGTTGTTCAGTATCTTTTGGATATGCTCAAAAGAAACAGAAAACCTACAAAATTAGAACGATTGCTTTTTACAATTTGGAAAACCTTTTTGACACCATCAATGATGTGAATAAGAATGATGAAGCGAGTCCGATGATGGAATTAAAGACCAACAGATCGAAAGTCTATTGGGATAAAATAGATAAATTGGGAAGTGTGATCGCTCAAATAGGATATGAAAAATCGAAGAATTCTCCTGCATTAATAGGAGTTTCGGAGGTGGAAAATAGAGCGGTGTTAGAAGACCTTATCAATTCAAAGCATTTAAAAAGTAAGAGGTACGGGATTATTCATTATGAATCTCCTGATAAAAGAGGTATAGATGTAGCCTTGTTATATCAGGAAAGATATTTCAAACCTATTCATCATGAATCATTTGACCCTAATATATTTAGAAAGAATAAAAGAGTCTATACAAGAGATCAGTTGCTGGTTTCAGGGTATTTAGATGATGAACTAATACATGTTATTGTAAATCACTGGCCATCTCGAAGTGGAGGAGAAGCAAGAAGTAGACCTTTACGCGAACGAGCGGCATATCAGAATGTTAAGATTATTGATCAGATCTTAGCTAAAGAACCGAATGCGAAGATTTTATCTATGGGCGATTTTAATGACGACCCCATTAACAGTAGTTTTAAAAAAGTACTAAAGACAAAAGGTAAGAAAAAAGATGTTGGAGACGGAGATCTGTACAATCCTTTTGAGGATATGCACAGGAGAGGATTCAATACCTTGGGGTATAGAGATAATATCAATTTATTTGACCAAATATTCTTTACAGCACCTTTATTAGATAAGGGAGAAAAAGACTTTTCTACGTATAAAATGTTTAAAGCAGGAATCTTTAACAAACGTTTTTTAACGGGTAAAAAAGGTCGTTATAAAGGATACCCATTTAGAAGTTTTTCTTTTGGCAATTATACTGGAGGATACAGCGATCATTACCCCGTATATATCTATCTTATTAAAGAAAAAAAATAGAGAAGAAGCTTACACTTGACTTCTTTCAAATTTTACCAAAAAAATGTTTTATATTTCCTTGTTTTAAAGCAAATACAAGTTATATATGAAATGGAAAGGTAGACGTCAAAGTAGTAATGTCGAAGATCGACGCGGAATGAGTTCTAAGCGGAAGGTAATGGCCGGAGGAGGTCTTTTGGGTATTATAATTATTTTACTACAGCTTTTCGGCGGAGAAACAGGACAACAAATTGCACCTGTTTTAGAACAGTTAAATCAACAAAATACACCAACACAAACACAGCAGTTTAGGGAGCTTACACCACAAGAGAAAGCACTGGGGCAATTTGTGGCTACTGTTTTGGCAGATACAGAAGATGTTTGGGATAAGATATTTCGGGAATATAATATTGGAACATATCAGAAACCAAATATGGTGCTATTTACAGATGCCGTTCAATCGGGGTGTGGAAGCGCAAGTGCAGCTTCGGGACCGTTTTATTGTCCTGCAGACCGTAAAATATATATGGACTTAAGGTTTTTTGAAGAGCTTAGGACCAGATTTGGTGCGAAAGGAGGAGATTTTGCAATAGCCTATGTAATTGCGCATGAGGTTGGGCACCATATTCAGACATTATTGGGGACCTCTGCAAAAGTTAGAAGTTTACAACGAGGTAGAAGTAAAAAAGACGCAAACAAACTTTCGGTTTCTTTGGAATTACAGGCCGATTTTTACGCGGGTCTCTGGACTCATTATAATAGAAAATATTTAGATGCGGGAGATTTGGAGGAGGCCCTTAGTGCGGCACAAGCTGTTGGAGATGACGCTATTCAAAAAAGAATGCAAGGTCATGTAGTTCCAGATTCATTTACACATGGTACCTCGGAGCAACGCAAGAAATGGTTCTTAAAGGGATACAACTCAGGAGACCTTAGAGAGCACGATACTTTCTCAGGAGTATAAGTAGTAACGGAATACTTATTTTAAGTCTTTAAGTAATAATTGAATAGACTTTATACCGTTCCATTCATTTTCATCTAATGAAAAAGCAATGTCAAAATCGTTTTGAATATGGCTTATTTTTTTTCCTAACCCAAATCCGATGGCATTGTAAGTTTTTCGATCCGATCCTTGAATGAGATTCAACTTTAAATGACTTTTATCTGACCCAACCTGTTTGCCGTAACCATTATCACGCACACAAGAAGTTTTAAAAACAGGTTTCATGTTTTTGGGACCAAAAGGAGCCATTTGCTGAAGTATTCTAAAAAACTTTGGGGTAATTTCTGAAAGCTCTATCTCGGTATCAATTAATATTTCAGGAGTCAGCAATTTAGGATCAATGGTCTTGGTTACTACCTCTTCAAATTTTTCCTTGAAAGCTTTATAATTTTCTGGCAATAACGTTAGCCCCGCGGCATATTTATGCCCCCCAAATTGTATGATAAATTCGCCGCATTGTTCCAAAGCATTGTAAACATCAAAACCTTTTACCGATCTGGCAGAAGCAGATAAAGTATCTCCACTCTTCGTAAAAACTAAGGTGGGTCTATAGTAGGTTTCAGTTAATCTAGAGGCTACAATACCAATAACTCCTTTATGCCAGTTTTCGTCTAAAACAACAGTAGTTGATCTATTCTCTTCATTATGATCTTTAATTTGCAATAATGCTTCTTGCGTTATTCTCTTATCTGCTTCCTTACGATCCAAATTATACTGTTCGATAGAAGACGCAATTGTAGAAGCGGCTTCAAAATTATCTTCCGTAAGAAGTTCAACAGCATGATTACCGTGTTTCATCCTACCAGCTGCATTAATTCTGGGAGCAATGATAAAAACAACGTCTGTTATGGTCAATACTTTTTTGTTGAGTTGATGGATGATAGCGTTGATTCCTGTTCGCGGGCTCGAATTGATAACGTGTAACCCAAAGTATGCAAGAGTTCTATTTTCACCGGTCATAGGAACTATGTCCGCCGCGATAGCGGTAGCAACCAGGTCTAAGTAAGGTATAAGCTGTTCAATCGTTTGCTTTCGATTAAAAGCTAATGCTGAAATCAACTTAAACCCAACACCACAACCACACAATTCATCGTAAGGGTAGGCACAATCTGACTGTTTTGGATTTAATATCGCCGCAGCTTCTGGAATTTCAGTTCCTGGTTTATGGTGATCGCAAATGATAAAATCTATTTTTTTTTGAGAGGCATAAGTTACTTTATCAATGGCCTTAATGCCACAATCCAAAGCAATGATCAAAGAAAAATCATTATCAGCAGCAAAATCGATCCCTTGATATGAAATCCCATACCCTTCTTCATACCTATCTGGAATATACGTGGCTATTTTATCGTAATAAGATCTCAGATAAGAAGAAACTAGAGAGACGGCAGTAGTGCCATCCACATCGTAATCTCCATAAATTAGAATGGACTCGTTGTTTGAAATGGCTTCTTCAATTCGTGCTACGGCATTTTTCATATCCTTCATCAAAAAAGGATCGTGAAGATCTTCAAGGCTCGGCCTAAAGAATTGTTTTGCTTCTGCGAAACTCGAAATGCCGCGTTGCACCAACAATGTAGCTAAGGTTTTATCAATAGACAAAGACCTGGCTAATTCTTGTGCAATTCCTCTATTGGGTTCTGGTTTTAGTGTCCAACGCATAGCAACTTATATTGATGAGAACTCAATACCTTATTGCTTATGAAGATACACTTCTGTAGTTACATTTGCAAATCGACGGAACATCTCCATAACCCCACAGTAGGTTTCAATAGATAAGTTTACCGCCTTATGAATTTTATCTTCCTTCAGTTCTTGTCCGTAAAAATGGTATTCTACATGCACCTTATGATAATATTTAGGGTGCTCTTCCGTTAATTCTCCGGTTACAACCATTTTAAAATCATCTACTTCAGCTCGCATTTTCTTCAACAGAGAAACAACATCAAGCCCGGAACATCCGGCCAATGAAGAAAGCATCATAGCCTTTGGCCCTAAACCTTTATTTTCTCCTCCATGTTCAGGAGATGTATCCATGGTTAACGAATGTCCACTAGGATTATCAGATTCGAATAACATATTCTCCTTCCAAACGGTTGTTACAGTATTTGATGCCATTTTTTATATATAATTTGATGTTTTGTATTTGTATCTTTACAAAAGTAACGACAATCCGATAATTATAAAGTGTATTCTGAGAAAATCGACCCTATTTTTAGATTTTGTTTAGTACTATTTTTGTGCTTCATAGCAGGAAATATTGCGGGACAAAGCAATGCATTGCCAGTGATAACGGCAAATTCAAGGCAAGCCTATTGTCCTTCTGAACAGATACGAATAGCACCTAATTTCACAATTACGGATTCTGATGATACGGGAATTGAAGCTTTTTTTATTCAAATATCTGCGGGCTATGCGGCTAGTGCGGATCAATTGGTTTTGACTGGAAACCATCCAACAGTTGCAGCAACCTGGAATATTACAGAAGGGAAGCTCTCTTTAACACCCGCAAGTGGTTCACAAATTCTATACACGGATTTACAAGCTGCAGTTAGAGATGTTGTTTTTATAGGAAATACCTTTACCGATGGAGAGAAGTTTTTCTCATTCAATATCGGAGTTGCTAATTTTTTGCCATCTACCAATCATTTTTACGAGTATGTTCCAGATTTAGGAATTGATTGGGAGTCAGCGCGTCAAGCAGCTGAAAACAGAACTTATTTTGGATTACAGGGATATTTAGCCACCATTGGTTCTCAAGATGAGGCACAAATAACGGGAGAGCAAGCGGCGGGAGCTGGATGGATCGGAGGTAGTGATGCCAGTGAAGAGGGTGTATGGAGATGGGTCACCGGACCAGAAGCTGGAACTATTTTTTGGAATGGAGGAACTAATGGAACTACGCCCAACTTTGCATTTTGGAACAACAATCCGCCTGAGCCTAATAACTCTGGAGACGAAGATTATGCTCATGTTACGGATCCAAACATTGGATTACCAGGGTCGTGGAATGATCTCGATATAGATGGAAATGCCTCTGGCCCATATCAACCTAAAGGGTATGTGGTGGAATACGGTGGAATGCCTGGAGATCCTGATGTCAATATTTCTGCAAGCACAAGTCTTTATATTCCTCAAATACTAACATCAACAAATGCAGATGTTTGTCAAATGGGAAGTGTTAATCTTACAGCTACACAAAGCGAAGGAACTATTTTATGGTATGATGCCATGACCGGCGGGAATCTCGTAGGAACAGGCACCGTTTTTACAACCCCGGTTTTAACTTCGACAACCACATATTATGCAACGGTTTCCGTAAACGGTTGTACTGGTTTGACAAGAACACCCGTGGTGGCAACAGTATATCAATCGCCAACAATTACCAGTGTAGAAAACGATATTATATGCGATAATGGCATCGCGACGCTCAGAGCTTTTGCATCAGAAGGAGATGTGTATTGGTATAGTTCTTTAACAAGCAACACTCCGGTATTTATTGGCAATGAATTTAATACACCTTCCATAATCACAGATACTACTTTTTATGTAGAAGCTATCGTTGCCGGATGCCCTTCAATGGTCAGGACGCCTGTTACCGTTACCATAGACAGTACAATTCCTTCTTTTGATATCATGGAAAGCTATACCTTATGTATAGATCAAGGAAATGTGCTTATAGAGGTGATAAACCCGCAAGGAAATTACACCTATCAATGGCAAAGAAATGGAGAAGATCTGGGTGTGAATACGGCGTCTATATCTGCGAACAGTCCTGGAAGATATAGTGTGCAAGCAATGTCGGTAGCAGGTTGTATTTCTGATCCTAAAGTATTTACTATTATAGAATCGGAGGTTGCCACAATTACTATAAACGATGTAATTATCAACGATAGTACGCTAAACAATTTTATCAGGATTGGAAACAGTATTTTTGGATCAGGAGCCTACGAGTTTGCTTTAGATCATTTGAATGGACCTTATTCTGAGGAACGATTATATCAAAATTTATCTCCTGGAAAACACACGCTGTACCTACGGGACAAAAATGGATGTGGAGTAACCAGTTTTGAATTTATAGTATTGGACTATCCGCAATTTTTTACACCGAATAATGATGGGGTTAATGATGTATGGAGTTTAAAAGGATATGACCCGGATTTTTATGCGGTTTCCGATATCTTTATTTACGATAGATATGGAAAATTTGTTGCTAAGGTAGCGCCTACAAGCTCTGGATGGAACGGAACTTATAATGGTAGACAGTTACCCTCATCAGATTATTGGTTTACCACTAAACTGACAGATATTAATGGTTTAACCGTTGAAAGAAAAGGGCATTTTAGTCTATTAAGAAAATAGAAGATAAATACGTAGCTTTACGTTTTTAAAAAACAAATACAACAAAATTTACACAATGCCATTAGTAACTCCTTTATCAGCAGAACACGACCTGGAAACAAAAGAATTAGCAGAATTTTTTAATGAAACACTAGGGTTTTGTCCAAATTCAGTACTCACTATGCAGCGTAGACCTGCGATATCAAAAGCATTTATCAATTTAAATAAAGCGGTAATGGCCAATGAAGGGCGGGTAACCTCGGCTTTGAAAAGAATGATCGCTTGGGTATCCAGTAATTCGACCGGTTGCAGATATTGTCAAGCTCACGCTATTAGGGCAGCAGAACGTTATGGAGCAGAACAAGAGCAACTAGATAATATTTGGGAATACAGAACACACCCGGCTTTTTCTGAAGCTGAACGAGCAGCACTAGATTTTTCATTAGCGGCAAGTTTGGTGCCTAATCAGGTAGATGAAGAGATTCAAAAAAGATTACACGAGCATTGGGATGATGGAGAAATAGTAGAAATGCTGGGAGTTATCTCTTTGTTTGGGTATTTAAACCGTTGGAATGATTCTATGGGTACTACTCTGGAAGGAGATGCTATAGAAAGCGGAAATCAATATCTTGGCAAACATGGTTTCGAAGTCGGAAAGCATGTATAACTTATAGAACTTATCAAATAAAAAACCTTTCCAGTTATTGGAAAGGTTTTTGTCAATATTCAAGACTTCCCCCAAGTCTTTTCCTAAATGTTCTTCAAAAATACTAAGTTCATTAGTATCTTGATTTGCGAATAACGCAAAAGAATCAATAAGTTTTTGCTGTAAATAATAGATTACTTATATTGAAGAACGAAAAAAGCCTTTTCTCTGCCAAGAAAAGACTTTGATCTTGCTTCCTAAATTGATGTTCCCCAACGAATCACCTTAATTTAATAAGTCTGTAAGGCAAAGAAAATGCTATTTATTAAATGAGTGATAGCGAATAATGCAAAAGGCATGTTTTCTTTTTGTGTTATTTGAAAGTAGGGTATAAATTCTATTGGGAACATATGAGTATAGAGAAAGAAAAATTATTTAGCATTATTAGACAAAAACTCCCTAATAATGTATCTTTTATCGAAGAAATTGCAGACGTCTTGGATGTAAGTTATGATGCATCCTACAGAAGACTAAATAGTAAAACGGCTCTTTCTTTCGAGGAAGCTTTGAAGCTGGCGAAGTACTATAAAATTTCGTTAAATAATCTGTATGGTCTGGATGAAGAAGAGACCATATCTGTATTAAAACAAAGAGGAAGTTCTGGAACAGATGAACGCTTGGATGATTTCTTTAAGCTGGTGACTAAATCAGTGAATATTTTTTCCAAATTTAAGTCGCCAGAATTTCTATATGCGGCAAAAGATATACCTATTTATTACCTACCTCATAATACACTGTATACAAAGTTTCGTTTATATGCTTTTATGAATATTCATACGAACAAGGAATTCAAAAATGGCCCAACTACCTTACAAAAATTCAACCCCAACACTGGCTTGATTTACGATTCCATTTGTTTTAAAAATGCTTTTAGAGGGATGAAAGGAACAGAAATATGGAACGATACTACAATCGATAGTAGTTTGTATCAAATCTATTATTTCTACGAGATAAAAATGATTACCAAAGAAGAGGCGGTTCAATTATGTCGAGAGCTTAAAGGGGTCATTGAGAGTATTGAAAAGCAAGCGGCCAAAGGTAACTGGAATGAAAGTCCCAATTCTAGATATAAAATGTACCATAATCAGCTAGTAAATTTAAATAATACCGTGTTTTTTAAATCACGAAAGATCAAAACCTTAATGATTCCATATACCTCGTTATCCTACCTTAGGATAGACGATGAACGGACATGCGAAGAAATTGAAGAACATTTTGATAAGAAACTAAAGTTCTCTAAAAGAATCTCTGGTGATGCAGAAGTGGATAGGAATTTGTTCTTTACTTCTATGTACGAAAAAATTGAGCAATTGTGTAAACAGATAGAAGTGAAAAGCGAGATCTCTTTTATGTAAGAATGGCGTGTATTTTTTTTTGTAACTGCGGAATCACATCTTGTTCAAACCAGGGATTTTTACTTAACCAAAATCGATTTCTAGGAGAAGGGTGCGGTAGTACAAAATAACGAGGTAAATACTCGGGGTAGTTATCTACGGTTTCTGTTAATGTGCGCTTTGCTCGTTCACCTAAATAATATTTTTGAGCATACATACCGATCAAAACGATCAACTCAATATTTGGCATCTTATCAAAAAGTGGTTGGTGCCATAAAGGAGCACACTCTTTTCTTGGAGGAAGGTCTCCACTTGACCCTTTACCTGGATAACAGAATCCCATAGGCACTATGGCAAATAGCTCTTCGTTGTAAAAATCTTCATTGGTAACGTTCAACCAGGTACGCAGTTGTTTACCGCTCGCATCATCCCATGGAATCCCGGACGCATGTACTTTGGTGCCTGGAGCTTGCCCAATAATAGCGATTCTCGCATTGGGATGACCAGATACCACAGGTCTAGGGCCTAAGGCTAAATGCTCGGCACAAACAGTACAGTTTTTAATGTCAGACAAAAGTTTTTTCACAAGATATAAGTCTTATAAACTAGTAATTACTTACTTCTTCCCTTCTACCACGATCACGATCTCTCCTTTTGGTGGTTTTGCAGTAAAATGGGTAAGTACTTCAGCAGCAGTTCCGCGAATGGTTTCTTCAAACATCTTGGATAATTCTCTGGAAACAGAAACCTGTCTGTCTGCCCCAAAATATTCGGTAAAATGACCTAGAGTCTTGATCAATTTATGTGGAGATTCATAAAAGATCATGGTACGAGTTTCTTCAGCGAGTAATTTTAAACGTGTTTGTCGCCCTTTCTTTACAGGCAGAAACCCTTCAAAAACAAACTTGTCGTTAGGTAATCCAGAATTCACCAAGGCGGGAACAAATGCCGTAGCTCCAGGTAAACAATTCACTTCTATATTGTTTTGAACACAAGCACGTGTTAATAAAAAACCGGGATCAGAAATTGCTGGAGTTCCCGCATCAGAGATCAATGCAAAAGATTCACCGCTTTGCAAACGTTTAATAATGCTATCAACAGTTTTATGCTCATTGTGCATATGATGTGAAAACATGGGCGTATTGATCTCAAAATGTTTGAGAAGTTTACCACTGGTTCTGGTATCTTCGGCTAGAATAACATCTACTTCTTTCAATATCGAAATCGCTCTAAAGGTCATATCCTCTAAGTTTCCGATTGGTGTAGGAACTAAATACAGCTTACTCATTACTAAATTTCCTCATAAGTTTCCACAGTAATATCCGCCATGACATCTCCCGTATGTTTGGTGCTTAATGGCTCAAAAAGGAGTAAATGTGTTTCCTCTTTGGCAATAGGTTTGTGTTCCACACCTTTTGGAACTGTAAAGAACTCACCGGGATTTACAGTAACAGTTCTATCCCGCAATTCCAGTATTAGTTGCCCTTTCATCACCATAAATAATTCATCTTCATCATCATGCTTATGAAAAACGAATTCACCTTGAATTTTTGCCAATAAGATTTGTTGTCCGTTTAATTCACCAATTTTTTTTGGAGACCATTGATCTGTAAAAAGATCAAACTTTTCTTGAATATTGATTACTTCATTCATAATAACAAACTTACGAAAGAAAGTGTTAGGAAGCACTTTCAAATTCGGCACAGTCCAATCTGATATCAGAATTTAACAATTCTTTTTGCAAGAGATTGCAGTAATCCAGCTTTTCGGTTTTTGCATAGAACTTACAGGCAAAACAAGTTCGTTGGACGGTTAAGATTCCTTTTTGATTTAGCTGATAGATCAATGAACTTACCGTAGAGAATATGCTTTCTTGTTCCTGAAAGGAAAGAACATCTAATTCATTTTTGATAGGACCAACGAAAGTTTCCGTTTTTGAAACAATGTCTTTGCCTATATCTGAAAGGAAAATGGAGTAGCTACGATTGTCTGATGAAGAGTGGTCCTTAACGATCATTCCCTTTTTCTCAAGTACTTTAATAGCATCGCTTACGGTAGGTTTCGTAACATTGAATTCTTTCGCCAAATAACTCACGTTTCTGTACGCTTCTTTATGATAGGCAACAAAAATGAGAATTTGGATCTGAATAGGACTGAGCCCAAACTCTTTTGCCTTTTCCCAAAGCAGCACTTTAAGAGCTTCTGAAATGCGTTGGAGCCCGACAACTATTTTGCTGGATAATGAATGCACCTGATCCTCTTGTTTAAAAACGCGTTTACTCATAAAGATGTCCGTCAACGATGATCGTCGACAGACAAAGTTAGTAATCCTAATTAAACTATTGGCAATTTTCCATTTCAATAATGGCATAGCCCGTTTTTAGGATTTGTTCTTTCACCTTCTCAGGAGCCTCCTCCATATGACAGAAACGACACTCGTTAGCCGTTAAAACGCCTGTTTTGAAGGGTTTTGTTGCTAAATACAGTTGACCGTACTGGTAAACAATGGATTCGTCTGTCATGGTATTAGGAACCAAAATGTCAAAATGCATTGTTTTTTGATCTTCTCTTTGGACATAGGTGTCCCATACTGAAACGTTCATATCTTTAAAATTAGGATTCCTAACTATTAAGACTAGAATTAACCGCGAACATCTGCTATAGAGGCTCCAAAATTAATATGCAGTACATTACCATTAGGTGTAATCAAAGCAGGAACCGATTGCACACCTGCATTTTCGGCCGTATCTATTTGATCACGATCTTCTCCTAAGTGGATAATGTCTACATTGGAGTTGCCAATCAAGCTAACTATATCATGTTCTGCACTAACGCAAACTGGACATCCTGCATGATAGAAAATTGATTTTTTCATTTGTTTTTTGTTTTAATGATTTATAATTCGATACAAATATAGTAAGGAATCCTAACTAAAAAAATATTTTGAGAGATTTTTTCAATTTGGCAAGTATCTTTAGGTCAAAATAGACGGATAAATGAAGGTGCTCCATAGTTGTTATTACTAGGATTTGATTAAATTTGCAGCTTATTTAAAGAAATACAATGTACAGAAGTCATTCTTGTGGCGAATTAAGAGCCTCGCATATTAATACAGAAGTAACCTTAGCAGGTTGGGTGCAGAAATCGAGAGACAAAGGATTTATGATCTGGGTAGATCTTCGTGATCGATATGGAATCACGCAGTTGATCTTTGATGAAGAAAGAACATCTGCCGAGATTATTGAAAAGGCTAAAGAACTCGGACGTGAATTTGTGATTCAAGTAACCGGGACTGTAATTGAGCGTCAATCCAAGAATCCGAATATGGAAACAGGAGATGTTGAGGTATTAGTAACAAAGTTAGACGTGTTGAATGATGCATTGTTACCACCTTTCACCATTGAAGATGATACGGATGGAGGTGAAGACATTAGAATGAAATATCGTTATCTGGACATCCGAAGAAACCCTGTAAAAGAGAACTTGATGTTTCGTCATAAAGTATCTATGGAAGTTCGCAAGTACTTATCGGATGAAGGATTTATTGATATCGAAACACCGTATTTGATCAAATCCACACCTGAAGGAGCACGTGACTTTTTAGTGCCGAGTAGGATGAATGCAGGGCAATTTTACGCATTACCCCAATCACCTCAAACCTTTAAGCAGTTATTAATGGTAGGTGGAATGGATAAATATTTCCAGATCGTAAAGTGTTTTAGGGATGAGGATTTACGTGCTGATCGTCAGCCTGAGTTTACGCAGATTGACTGCGAAATGGCTTTTGTAGAACAAGAAGATATTCTAAATACATTTGAAGGATTAACCCGCCATTTGTTAAAAGAGATCAAAGGAGTTGAAGTTGATACGTTCCCAAGAATTCAGTTCGATGATGCCATGCGCTTGTATGGAAACGACAAACCGGATATTCGATTCGGTATGGAGTTCGGAGAGTTAAATGCAGTGGCACAACACAAAGAATTCAACGTATTCAATACGGCTGAATTGGTTGTTGGAATTGCTGTTCCTGGTGGAGCTTCTTATACGCGAAAAGAGATTGATAAATTGATCGATTGGGTAAAACGTCCACAAGTAGGGGCTTTAGGAATGGTCTATGTGAAATGTAATGAAGATGGATCTTTTAAATCTTCGGTAGACAAGTTTTATGATCAGGCCGATTTAGCGAAATGGGCTGAAGTTACGGGAGCCAAAGCAGGAGATTTGATCTGTGTATTGTCAGGAGAAACGAATAAAGTTAGAGCCCAATTGAGTGCACTTCGAATGGAAATGGCTGAACGCTTAGGTTTGCGTAAAGCAGATGAATTTGCACCATTATGGGTGGTAGATTTTCCACTGTTGGAGCTGGATGAAGAAACAGGACATTACCATGCTATGCACCACCCGTTCACATCACCTAAACCAGGCCAATTAGCATTGTTAGATACAGATCCAGGAGCGGTAAAAGCGAATGCTTATGATTTGGTATTGAATGGAAATGAAATAGGAGGAGGTTCTATTAGAATTCACGATAAAGAAACTCAGGCAATTATGTTCAAACACCTTGGGTTTTCTGAAGAAGAAGCCAAAGAGCAATTTGGATTCTTAATGGATGCGTTCCAGTATGGAGCTCCACCGCATGGAGGTATTGCTTTTGGATTGGATAGATTAGTGTCTATTTTAGGGGGACAAGAAACCATTCGTGATTTTATAGCTTTCCCAAAAAATAATTCGGGAAGGGATGTAATGATCGATGCTCCTGCAACCATTGATGATGAACAACTGCAAGAACTCAATATCAGATTGGATATTCAAGAATAGTCGTTAGTCCTAAAATATAAAGAAAAACTCGCTTTATTTAGAAGCGAGTTTTTTTAGTACTTTTAATTCATGAACAAACCATTACTTTATCTGTTGTTATTCTTGGTAGGATCTCAAGGAATAGCTCAAAAAATTAGCGGCCCTGAACTACTGGAAAAAGCGATTAAATTTCACGACCCACAAGGAACCTGGGAAACATTTTCAGGAAAACTAAAGGTCATCATGGAAACACCAAATAATCCGAATAGAGATAGTGATATTACCATAGATCTGCCAAAACAGTACTTTTATGTAAAAGCCAAAAGTGGGAAAAACACTACGGAATATACTATGGATAAAGATGTTTGTGCAATGCGCTTTAATGGCGATAAAAATCCTGCAGACTCCATAAAAAAGAAATACAGATTGAGTTGCGAGCGAGCAAAGTTGTACAAAAATTACTACACGTACTTGTATGGCCTGCCTATGAAGTTAAAAGATCCGGGTACGATTATCGACGATGAGGTTACGAAAAAGAAATTCAAAGGAAAAGAATATCTCGTACTCAAAGTAACCTATACCAAGGAGGTAGGTAAGGACACCTGGTATTTTTATTTTGACCCGAAAACGTACGCTATGGAAGTATACCAATTTTATCATGACGAATCTAAAAATGACGGTGAATACATTTTGTTGTCAGGAATAGAAACCATCAATGCAATAAAAATGCCCAAAAAGAGAGCCTGGTATATGAACAAGGATGATAAATATTTAGGAACTGATATTTTGAAGACTGCACAGAAATAATGTCACCCAAAAAAAGAAACATATACACGCGAATTCTCATTTGGAGGTATAAGCACATCTCTGAGCGTCAGTTCGTATATCTGTTGAGTATTATTGTAGGGTTTCTTGCGGGTTTAGGAACGACCGTACTAAAGTATCTGACACTTTTTATTCAGTCGACCTTAGAGGATGGAATCATAAAAAACTATCATTATTCGCTGTATTTTATCTTTCCCATTATTGGTGTGCTATTAGTATATCTGATTAAGCAATACGTTATAAAGAAAGAAATAGGACACGGTATTTCTACCACGCTTTATTCGATTTCAAAACGTAGTGGAATTATAGAGCGTTATAAGATGTTCGCCTCCTTGATAACAGCTCCCATTACTGCTGGTTTTGGAGGTTCGGTAGGATTACAGGGGCCGGCGGTAAGCACAGGTGCAGCGCTTGGATCTAATGTAGCTCAGCTGTTCCATATGAATACTAAGACAAGGATGTTGCTTATTGGATGCGCTACAGCAGGAGCCATGTCGTCCATGTTTAAAGCACCCGTTGCGGCCATAATTTTTGCGATTGAAATATTCAGTTTAGATCTGGTGTTTGCTTCTTTAGTACCCCTTTTATTGGCTTCTGTAGCTGCAGTGATCACTTCGTACTTTTTTGTAGGGACAGATGTGTTGTTTGGGTTTGAATTGCAAGACCTTTGGCGTGTAAAGGATATCGCATTTTATTTGTTGTTGGGTGTAGGAACAGGATTTGCTTCTGTCTATTTCTCCAAAATGTATTTTTTTATTACGAATTTCTTTAACCGCTTTTCCAACGCCTATGCGAAGATTGGAATAGCTGCGGTCGCGATTGGGTTGATGCTGTATTTGATTCCACCATTATATGGTGAAGGGTATGGATTAATCAATAATTTATTGAATGGAAATACAGCGGCCGCTTTAAGCGATATCCCGTACGATATTAATTTTAACAATGTTTGGATGGTCATTGCTATGTTGTTGATCATAGTGGTTTTTAAAGCCATTGCCATGACCACGACTTTTGCTGCAGGCGGAGTTGGGGGAATCTTTATTCCGACACTTTTTATGGGGAGTGCTTTGGGAAATGTTTTTGCAAAGATCATCAATCAATTTGGGTTTGATGTTTCAGAATCTAATTTTACCTTGATCGGAATGACCGGATTGATGGCAGGAGTATTACACGCACCACTGACAGCTATTTTTCTAATTGCTGAAATTACCGGAGGATATGACCTTTTTGTACCGTTGATGTTAGTAGCGACCATTTCCTTCGGATTGACCAGGTATTTTGTATCTAATTCTATTTATACCGCTGAGCTTGCAAAAAGAGGGGAATTGATCACGAATGACAAAGATAAAAATGCCTTGATGATGATGCGTATTGACAAGATCATCGAAACCAATTTTGTGGCACTTCAACCGGAGATGAGTCTCCGAGAAATGTTGAAAGAAGGCGTGTCCAAATCCAACAGAAATTTGTTTCCTGTATTGGATGAAAAAGACCAGTTCTTGGGAATTGTGTTGCTCGATGATGTTCGACCGATAATGTTCGATCAAAAGTTATATGACACAACCAAAGTTTCGGAGTTTATGAAATCGGCCCCGGACATTATCTTCTATGAGGATCCTATGGAACAAATCATGGAGAAGTTTAAGGGAAGTGGTGCCTGGAATTTACCAGTGATCAGAGAAGGAAAGTATGCCGGTTTTATTTCAAAATCAAAGTTGTTGACAGCATATCGAAATAAATTGATTGAAGTAACAACTACTTAACTATTTTTGCATAGAAATACAGAAACTAAAAAATGAAAACTCTTAGTACAATACTCTTTATCATATTTATCGTTTGGATAGGAATTGGTATTTACCTGCTAAACATAGAGCATGAGAAAGCCCAAATTGTTATGGGGTTAGCCGTTTTCTTTTTCTCATTTATATTCATGCCAGTATTTATCTATTACAGATATCGTAATGGTAAGTACAAAAAATACGTTTTGAACGACAGAACTTTGTTAGGCAAAATGAAAGAAATGGATAAGGATTAGTGCTCACCGAAACCCTTTTTTGTTTCATACTCTTAAATTATAAGAACCTCAACGAAGTTGAGGCTTTTTTATATGTCAAATTTAGATTTCTTCATACCTTTGCGCCCTATGATAGATCAGAAAGAAGCCATATCGGAGAAAGCGGTACTAATCGGCGTAATTACGCAACATCAAGATGAAGCACAATCTGAAGAGTTTTTAGATGAATTGGAGTTTTTGACATTGACAGCAGGAGGTATTGCCGTAAAACGTTTCGTTCAAAAATTAGAAAGACCGAACCCTAAGACTTTTTTAGGAGCCGGAAAATTGGAAGATGTGAAAGCATATATTGAATCCAATGGCATAGGTACGGCTATTTTTGATGATGAACTATCACCAGCGCAGTTGCGCAATATTGAGAAGATCTTGGATTGTAAGATCTTGGATAGGACAAATTTGATTCTCGATATTTTCGCACAAAGAGCTCAAACCAGCTCGGCGAAAACTCAAGTTGAATTGGCACAGCACCAATATTTATTACCTCGACTTACACGTTTATGGACTCACCTCGATAAACAAAAGGGAGGTATTGGAATGCGTGGACCTGGAGAAACGGAAATAGAAACGGATAGACGTATTATTCGGGATAAGATCGCATTACTGAAAAAGAAATTGGCGACTATCGATAAGCAAATGGCGGTACAACGAAAGAATCGAGGTAAAATGGTTCGTGTGGCACTGGTTGGATACACTAATGTTGGAAAATCAACATTGATGAATGTTATTAGCAAGAGTAGTGTTTTTGCTGAGAATAAATTATTCGCAACTTTAGATACTACGGTCAGAAAAGTGGTGATCAAAAATATCCCGTTTTTAATGACAGATACTGTTGGTTTTATTAGAAAATTACCAACACAATTAGTGGAATCCTTTAAATCTACGCTCGATGAAGTGCGCGAAGCGGATTTATTGCTGCATGTGGTAGATATTTCGCATCCAAATTTTGAAGATCACATTGCTTCAGTAAATAAAATTTTAGATGAAATAGATAGCGCAGATAAGCCAACCATAATGGTATTCAATAAAATTGATGCGTATACACATGAAACCATAGATGAGGATGACCTGGTTACGGAGAAAACAAAGGCTCATTATACATTGGACGATTGGAAGAAAACTTGGATGAACGATCTTGAAAAAGAATCTATCTTTATTTCGGCACTCAATAGAGATAACTTAGAAGCCTTTAAGGATAAGACGTATGAAGAGGTAAAAAAGATCCATATACAACGTTTTCCATATAATGACTTTTTGTACTATGAATACGAAGGTCAATAGATCTTCTAAAATCCGCAGTAATTTTTCTTAAAATTTTGGATCCTTTGGGTAGGGTTTTTTTTGAGATAGTTGTTCTATACATACTAAGTGAGAACTAACCTGTCCCTATGAGTAGAAAACTACATGTACTTCTTATTGTAATGTCTCTTTTCTCGTCAGTTATTGTAGCTGATAATGAAAAAGGGTACATGCATGTTCTTGCGCAAAGATCGAATCAACAGTTACCAACAAATTCAGTAACCTTAAGTCCAAACCCTACAACAGATAAGAGGTTCACGATTACATTAAATAATCTGGAAGGTGAAAGTCAGGTAGCAATATACAACGTTATTGGGGTGTTGATAAAAAAAATAAAAATGACTTCTAAAAAGACGATCGTTGATCTAAATGATTTCTCAACGGGTATTTATTTAGTAAATGTGTCTAACAAAAGAAGAAATTTGGTAAAAAAGATCGTTGTGAAATAAGGATTTTTCCGTTTGGGAGAATTGCCTAAAGAAGAGAAAACTAAATTATGATTAAAAGAGTTCATTATGAACTCTTTTATTCTTTTAGTTCATCGTCAATTATACCAAGTCGCTTGGCACGTCGTTCCCAACTTTTTCGAGCGAGTAACTGCAGATCTTCTATATTGTCACTTTCGTCCATGATCTCTAAGCCTAATAGGGTCTCAATCATATCTTCTTGAGTAACTAATCCACTTACCGAACCATATTCATCAACAACTAATGCAATATGTTCTCGTTGATCGATTAACTGCTCAAATAAATTAGGAATCGGTAAACTACGTTTTGTAACCAGAATGCTGCGTTTAATATTTTTTAACGGCTGATCCCCATTCCCTTTAATGATTGCCTCTAATAATTGATCTTTTAGAAAATAACCGGTAATGTTGTCTGATTGCTCTGCATAGATCGGGATTCGCGAAAATCTAAGCATCGGGTTTTCATCAAAAAACTCCTGAATGGTTTGTTCTTCATTAGCCGTTTTTAATACAGTTCGAGGCGTCATTATATCTCGTACCAATACCTCTTTAAAGTTCAATAAGTTTTTAATAACCTTACTTTCTGATTCCTGAAAAACACCTTCTTGTTCTGCAATGTCCGCCATAGCCGTAAAATCTTCTCTACTTAACACGCTTCCATGTCCTCCTTTACCAAAGATCTTTGTAAAAAGTTGTAAGGTCCATAAGATGCCTGTCCATTTAAAAATAAAAATGAGCATGGATAATACAGAGGTAGAAAAACTTGCCAATTTTTTCCAATGCGTGGCTCCGATGGTTTTAGGGATGATCTCGGAAACTACTAAAATGAGAACCGTCATAATTGCAGATACGATACCTACAACGTTCATTCCGAAAAGATCAAATTTATAAGGCAATTGTTCTGCTTGAACCCCTACTAAAATAGCACCGACAGTATGTGCCACGGTATTTAGGGTTAGAATCGCGATTAGCGGCTTATCTACATCATTTTTTAGAGCTTCCAATTGTGTTGCAAACGACTTTCCTTCTTGTTTTTTAACATTGATGAAAGTTGGTGTCACACTTAAGAGCACAGCCTCTAAAATAGAGCATAAAAAAGAAAAGAAGATCGAAAGTGTGGCAAATATAATGAGTAGTGTCATAGTAACTGATATGATGCTAAAGATACCAAAAAAAGAAAACCATAAAAGAAGCTTCTTCTATGGTTTTTCAATGAGTTATCAAATGTGCTTAGAATATGTAATTTACTCCTAAACCGAAAACTTCTTTGAACTGCGTTCTGCTAGATGCATTATCGTCAATGATAGCATGTAAGCTTAAATTAGTCGATAAGTATTTGTTAATCTGCATTACAAAGTTCAATTGGTAATTGATGTCGATATTTTGTGGATCTTCTAAATAATTTGAATAAGCGTTAAAAATGTTCTCCATCGTTACATTTTCCATTAACGTCGTTTTGTAGTATAAAGCGGTGTAAAAACCTAACTCATAACGAGAAGTTTTACCAGGATCCGTTCCGTATTGACCGGAAAATTGATTGCTAACCAGCGTAAGTTTCGATGTAGCCGGAGCGATATTCACTCTAAAATTATCTGACTTCTTATACATCATACCAGGACCAAAAGTCAAGTAACCCGGAGCAAAGAATTCGGATGTAGGTGTTTTTGGAGTCGTTGTATAATCATATCCTGTTGTAAATTGTGATCTTACATTCAAGAAAAATGAATAGGACCAGAATTCAGATTTTTTCTTTCCAACAAGTGAATTGAATTCAAAAGAATCATCTGTTTTTCTTGTTCCCGTTCCGCTAATGTTGCTAATACCATATTTGGTAATGATCTTATTATCCCATGTCCAATCGTCTTTAGCATAGTTGAAATCGTAGTTGATACCCAGCGTACCTGAAACTGAGTTCTCTCCACCTGCGATCCAGTTTGAAAAGGAAGATTGATTAAATAGAAAGGTAAAAGTTCCTGATTTTTTCCAATTCGACTTTACTTCTTCTTTTGTTTCCTGCGCAAATATTGACCCCCCAGCCAATAAAATGCATAATGTGATTATTTTTTTCATGTCTAATACCCAATTAGGACGGCAAAAATAACATTTTATATCTTATGAAAGGTGTAATTTACCCCTAATCCAAAAACTTCCCGTAATTGAATTCTGCTAGAGGCATTGTCATCGGCGATACCATGTAAGGTAAGGTTTGTGGTCAGGTATTTATTAATAGTGACAAGAAAGTTCATCTGATAATTAATGTCAATATTCTCCGGATTCATTAAGTAATCCGAATAAATGGCAACGATGTTTTCCATCGTCACGTTGTTCATGATCTTATATTTTAAAAAAGCCGACATATTAAAACCTAAACCGTACGTAGATCTTCTGCCTTCCGGAACACCATATTTGCCCGAAAAAGGTTTAGAAACAAAAGTAAACCTCGACGTAGCAGGAGCGATATTGACTCTCATGTTTTCATTTTTTCGCCATAGAATACCAGGGCCAAAACTTAAATAGGCTGGAGATAACACAGAAGATACTTCTTCCTTTGGGTTTTTTGAATAGTCAAAACCTCTGGAAAATTGAGAAATGAAATTCATGAAGAAAGAAAAGTACCAGTTCTTTGTATTGTTTAAAGCAAAAACCGAGTTGTACTCAAATCTATCGTCTGTTTTTCTATACCCTTGCCCGCTTATATGACTGGATCCGTATACAGTGATGATCTTATTATCCCATTTTAATTTATCGTTGCGATAGTTAAAATCATAATTGACAGAAATATTTCCCGCTACGTTGTTTTCTCCTCCTGCCGTCCAATTTGAAAAAGAAGCTTGATTAAAGACAAAAGCCAATCGCCCATTAACTGTCCATTCTTTTAGAGGAACCTCAGCCTTTGGAAGCGCATTGCGTTTTGTTTTAAGTGTTTTTAACTTTTTTTCAAGCGAATCAATCTCATGGGTAAGATGGGCTCTGGTTATAGAGTCCTTTTTAGATTGCGAAAAACAAGTGCCTAAAACGAATAAGAATACGATGAATAGCCCTCTCATATGCTTAAAATTTAAGCGGCTAAATATACTATCAAATTTGAAAAAGAGAAACTATTTTTTTCTTTTATAAACGGGAACGGTAGAACATGCTTCGCCATACATGATGGACTTAGCAACAGGTTGTAGTTTTTTTATAAGGAATGTGAATGCTGAGGGAGGAATAGGTTTGTTTGCACAACCTTTTACAATTAGTGGCTTTCCTTCATATTCAGAAATGTCAATTTGATCGATCACCTGCTGGAAAATAGTTGTTTCCAGTAATTCCAAATTACCCACAACTACCATATTCGCATAAGAACTGACTTCCGAACTGATCAAAAGATAGGCCCAGGAAGGAATAATAGCATCTTCAGAACAGGTCAAAGCAACATATGCTCCTGAATATTGAGACCAATCATGGTCTTTTACATAAGCTCTGAATTCTTTTTCCTTCAATATGATGCCTTGAAAGAGCCAATCTTTAATATCGAACAAAATTCTTCTTCCTTCAGGATAAAATTCTTCCAGATCAATATTGACCAAAGGACTGTTTGCTATTCTATTGATGATCTCTTCTGCCATTTTATAACATTCCCAGTTCTAATTTTGCTTCTTCACTCATCATCTCTTGTGTCCATGTAGGATCAAAAGTGATCTCAACTTCAGCGTTATTGATCTCCTTGAGAGTTTTTACTTTTTCTTCTACCTCAACAGGTAATGTCTCCGCTACTGGGCAGTTAGGAGAGGTCAAGGTCATTAATATCTTTGCGTCATTTTCTTCATTTACAAAAACATCATAGATCAACCCTAATTCGTATATATCAACAGGAATTTCAGGGTCATAAATTGTTTTGAGCACTCTCACAATTTTATCTCCTATTTCTTGTACTGCTTCTTCTGTCATGTTCTTCAAAAATTATGTGCAAAGATACGACTAATTCGTCGCATTTGCTTGTTGTGCTATCGCGTATAATTTGATTTGTTTAAGCATAGAAACTAACCCATTGGCTCTTGTAGGTGAAAGATGTTCTTGTAAACCGATTTGATCAATAAAGTCGTTATTAGCGTTAATGATCTCCTTAGGAGATTGGTTGGAATAGACCCTTAGTAACAGTGCTACGATTCCTTTGGTCAGAATAGCATCGCTGTCTGCTGTAAACCTAAGTTTATCATTATCTATTTCTGAATGTAACCAAACTTTAGACTGACATCCTTTGATCAAATTTTCATCTAATTTATATTGTTCCTCTATTAAAGGTAAAGATTTGCCAAGTTCAATAATATACTCGTATCGCTCCATCCAATCGTCGAACATTAAAAACTCATCAACAATTTCTTCCTGTATTTCTTTAATTGTCATTTTTAAAACTTATTTTTGCACCTTTAAAACGGTAATGCAATTCGTTGCAAAATTACGGTAAAAAAACAAGAAATGGGCAAATTATTAGCGGTAGGAACCGTTGCTTTTGATGCGATCGAAACACCTTTTGGAAAGACAGATAAGATTTTAGGAGGATCTGGAACATTCGTAGGATTGGCTGCATCACAGTTTGGAGTTCAAACAGGAGTTGTATCTGTTGTTGGAGGAGATTTTCCTCAATCTTATTTAGATATGATGAATGAGAAGGGAATAAATACAGATGGTGTGGAAGTTATCTCGGACGGAAAAACGTTCTTCTGGAGTGGTAAATATCATAACGATATGAACTCTAGAGATACGTTGATTACAGAATTGAATGTCTTAGAAAACTTTGAACCTGTTGTTCCTGAAGGTTTTAAAAATGCCGAAATTGTAATGTTAGGGAATTTGCATCCATTAACACAGGCTTCAGTATTAGATCAAATGAACGAACAACCTAAATTGGTCGTTTTAGATACTATGAACTTCTGGATGGATATCGCGTTGAATGATCTGCATGAAGTGTTAAAACGTGTAGATGTGATCACGATCAATGACGAAGAGGCAAGACAATTGAGTG
The DNA here is from genome assembly GCA_965218065.1 of Flavobacteriaceae bacterium. Taxonomy (GTDB): domain Bacteria; phylum Bacteroidota; class Bacteroidia; order Flavobacteriales; family Flavobacteriaceae; genus Polaribacter. The sequence goes on from OZ244589.1 coordinate 349,264, forward strand.
GAGAGTATTCTTTGGTAAATGCAGCGAAGAAGATCCATGACATGGGACCTAAATATGTAGTGATCAAAAAAGGAGAGCATGGAGCGTTGCTATTTAATGAAGGAAAAATGTTCTACGCACCTGCTTTACCGTTAGCAGAAGTTTTTGACCCAACCGGAGCAGGAGATACCTTTGCAGGAGGATTTTGCGGATATTTAGCGAAGACAGAAGATGTATCTTTTGAAAATATGAAGAATGCTATTATCTACGGCTCGAATCTGGCATCGTTCTGCGTAGAGAAATTTGGAACGCAGCGAATGGAAAGCTTGGAGCGCCGCGAAGTACAAGCGCGCTTAAAAGCGTTTAAAGAATTGACACAATTTGATATCGAATTATCATAAAAAAAATCCGCACCTAACCGTGCGGATTTTTTATTACAAATAATAAAGAATAAAAAAGATGAGTGACGCTCTAAAACACGAATGTGGTATTGCAATGGTAAGACTTAAAAAACCATTACAATTTTATAAAGACAAGTACGGAACTGCTTTTTATGGTCTTAACAAGATGTATCTTCTTATGGAGAAACAGCATAACAGAGGGCAAGATGGTGCTGGTTTGGCAAGCGTAAAGTTCAATGTCAAACCTGGGAGTCGATATATAAGCAGAGTTCGTTCTAACAAATCGCAACCTATACAACATGTTTTTAAAAAGATCAACGATCGTCTCAATGGTGTTTTTGAAAAGAACTCTGATAAATTGGATGATGTAGCTTGGCAAGAAGAGAACATGCCTTATATCGGAAATCTATTTTTAGGACACGTTCGTTATGGGACGTTTGGTAAAAATAGTATGGAAAGTGTGCATCCATTCTTACGTCAAAGTAACTGGAAACATCAAAATTTAATCGTAGCAGGAAACTTTAATATGACCAATTCTATGCAATTACTGGAAGAATTGATCGAGTTAGGTCAGCACCCTAAAGAGTTTACAGATACGGTTACGGTTATGGAAAAGATAGGGCATTTCCTAGAAGAAGAAGTAGCAGATCTATATCTACAAGCAAAAGAAAAAGGGATGTCCAAGTTAGAAGCTTCTCCTTACATAGAAGAACATTTAGATTTGCAAAGAATCTTAAAAAGATCTTCGAAGAACTGGGATGGTGGATATGCAATGGCAGGCTTATTAGGACATGGAGATGCATTTGTGTTGAGAGACCCTTCAGGTATTAGACCTACTTATTATTATGAAGATGAAGAGGTAGTTGTAGTAGCTTCAGAAAGACCTGTAATACAAACCGTGTTCAATGTTGCATTAGAGGAGGTAAAAGAGTTAGACAGAGGACACGCCTTGATCATTAAGAAAAATGGCAAAAGTGCTATTAAACCTGTACTAGACCAGCGAGAGAAAAAATCATGCTCATTCGAACGTATTTACTTTTCTCGTGGAAGTGATGCCGGGATCTATCAGGAACGCAAGAATTTAGGAAAATTTGTTTTTCCACAAGTACTGAAGTCTATAAATGACGACATAACCAATACCGTTTTTTCATTTATTCCTAATACGGCTGAAACATCGTTTTATGGAATGACAGAGGCGGCAGAAGATGTGTTGAACGAGCAAAAAACTGCCAGAATATTATCTGGACAAAGAGCCTTATCCGCAGAAAAGGTTACGGAGATCTTATCAGAAAGACCACGTTTTGAAAAAATAGCGATCAAAGATGCTAAACTGAGAACCTTTATTGCAGATGACAATAGTAGAGATGACCTGGTGGCACATGTATATGACGTTACATATGGGGTCGTAAAACCAACAGATAATCTGGTGATTATTGATGATAGTATTGTTAGAGGTACGACTTTAAAGAAAAGTATTATAAAAATATTAAACCGATTAAACCCCAAAAAGATCATTGTGGTTTCTTCTGCACCGCAAATTCGATACCCGGATTGTTACGGAATTGATATGGCTAGAATAGGTGATTTTATTGCTTTTAAAGCGGCATTAGAATTGTTAAAAGAAACCGATCAATATCATATAGTAGATGAGGTTTACAAAAAAGCAGTTTCACAAAGAGGACAAGAAGACAATGCTATTGTGAATTATGTTAAGGAAATTTATGCACCGTTTTCGGATGAAGAGATTTCAAGAAAGATTGCACAGATGTTTCGAACAGAAGAGATCAAATCGGAAGTAGAGGTTATTTTTCAATCGGTAGAGAACTTACATAAAGCATGTCCGGATAACCTTGGAGACTGGTATTTTACAGGAGATTACCCAACGGATGGAGGACATCGAGTGGTGAATGAGGCTTTTATTAATTTCTACGAAGGGAACGATAAAAGGGCATACTAGACATAATTTTGATTTCCTACGAATAATCAGTTATATTTGAAGGAACTCAAATAAAATTTGTTATGTCGACAACAACAATTATCATTATAGCAGCAGTAGTTATTGTACTATTAATGCTGGTATCACTTTATAACCGCCTCGTAAAACTTCGTAATAATCGAGAAAATGCTTTTGCAGATATCGATGTACAGTTAAAACAACGTCATGATCTGATTCCTCAACTGGTAGATTCAGTGAAAGGATATATGAAACATGAGGAAAAAGTATTAACTGCTATTACGGCTGCGAGAACAGGTGCTATGAATGCATCTACTATTAATGAAAAGATCGCAGCAGAAAATCAATTATCTACAGCCTTAAATGGATTAAATATTGCTGTAGAAGCGTATCCAGATCTTAAAGCGAGTAGTAACTTTATGCAATTGCAGGAAGAGATTTCTGATATAGAGAACAAACTGTCTGCTGTAAGAAGATTCTTTAATTCTGCTACTAAAGAATACAACAATGCTGTCGAAACATTCCCTTCGAATGTTATTGCAGGAATGTTTTCTTTTAAAAAGGAGAGCATGTTCGATTTGGGAACTGCTCAACGAGAAGTATTGGACAAAGCTCCCAAGGTTAGCTTCTAATTCATGAAATACGTTGGGTTACAATCTCAAATAAGTAGTAATAATATTAAGTCTGTAATACTACTTATTGCATTTCCGTTATTAATATTGGGATTGGTATGGTTGTTCTTTTTCATTTTCGGTTTCTCTACAGCAGAAGAGGGAACACAGGTTAGCATACAAGCCATTAATAATAATTTTATAAAAACGATACCTATTGTGACCATTGTCGTGGGTGTCTGGTTTTTAATCGCGTGGTTTTCTCATGCTACTATTATTAAGAAGGCTACTGGGGCAAAACCTTTAGAGAGAAAGAACAATAAAAGGGTGTACAATTTGGTAGAAAATCTGTGCATCTCCCGAGGTATGAAAATGCCAAAGGTGCATGTCATAGAAGATGATTCACTAAATGCATATGCTAGTGGCTTAAGTGACAAAACTTTTGCAGTAACACTCTCCAGAGGAATTATTAACAAATTAGACGATGATGAACTCGAAGGAGTTATAGCACATGAGTTAACTCATATTATTAACAGGGATGTTCGTCTGTTAATTGTTTCGATCATTTTTGTTGGGATTTTTGCCGTTTTAACAGAAGCGGTGTTTCGAATGTTCTTATATGGAGGAGGAAGAAGCGATGGTAAAAAAGATGGAAGAGCCATGATCATTATATTGATTTTAGCTTTAATAGGGTTGGCTTTATCGTCCTTTTTTAGATTTGCACTTTCAAGAAAGCGAGAATATTTAGCCGATGCAGGGGCTGCAGAAATGACTAAAAAACCATTAGCACTGGCAAGTGCGCTCCGTAAAATCTCAGAAGATCCATGGATCGAAGCTGTAAAGAAAGAATCGGTGGCTCAAATGTTTATCGATCATCCTACTAAAAAGAAAGACCGATCGTCGTTTGCTACTTTTTTTAGTAATGCTTTTGCGACCCATCCGCCGATCAAGAAAAGAATTCAGGTCTTAGAACAGTTTTAATAAAAAAGCCGAAGTATATACTTCGGCTTTTTTATTCTGTTAGAGAAATAGTGTTACTTCCCTGCAGCGTATCTTCTTTCAACTTCGTTCCAATTGATTACATTAAAGAAAGCTTCAATATAATCCGGTCTTCTGTTTTGATAGTTTAAATAGTAGGCGTGCTCCCAAACATCAATTCCAAGAATTGGAGTCCCTCCACAAGTTACTCCTGGCATTAAAGGATTGTCCTGATTTGGAGTAGAACAAACCTCAACTTTTCCTCCTGGATGTACGCACAACCATGCCCATCCAGATCCAAATTGAGTTGCTGCTGCTTTAGAAAAAGCATCTTTAAAAGCATCAAAAGAACCAAAAGCTGCATCAATAGCATCCTTTAACTCTCCAGATAATCTTCCTTTATTATTAGGGTTCATTACAGACCAGAACAATGAGTGGTTATAGAAACCTCCACCATTATTACGAACTGCTCCATTACCCATATCTAAATTTCCTAAGATATCTTCGATAGACTTTCCTTCAAGATCTGTTCCTGCGATCGCGCCATTTAATTTCGTTGTATATCCGTTGTGATGTTTACTATGGTGTATCTCCATAGTTCTTGCATCTATATTTGGCTCTAATGCATCGTATGCGTAGCCTAATTCTGGTAATTCAAAAGCCATGTTTGTATGTTTTAAGGTTAATCTTCTTTTTTTAATCACACAAATTTAACCATAAAAAAAAGGGTGTACAAGTAGCTAACGTTTTGATAATTTATACTACTATAATTAGAAGTTATAAAACAAGATAGGATTAATCATCCTTATCTAAGGTATAAATAGTTCCCGATTTCATAAACTCTTCATGTGTGATCTTTGCCTTTTTATCGGTGTCTAAAGAAATTTTCCATTTGTCATTTTCTTTGGTAAGGATAACACTAAAAGCAGCATAGCCCATAGGCTTAAATAACTTTTCTTCTTTTGATTTGGTACTAAATGCGTAATACCCTGTTTGACAGACCTTATTAGCGCTTGTGGCGGATGTAACGATAGAAAATTGGATATCGATATCTATGCCCATTTGCTTTATTTGTTCAAAGAGCTTACCAAGACTTTTTAAGTATGTTTCTCCAGATTCTATTTTGTTAATATCTACAGAAACTCTAGTAATGTTTTTCGAATGAACGGATACAAGTTTTTTGGTGTTTAGCTCCCTGTAAGATTCCATAAAAGGAATCCAAACATCTTTTTTTGCCGAAGCTACAATTTGCTCATCTACTTTTACAGGTCTCTGTCCTTGTGCTAAAACGGTGCCGGAAGTACATAGGAAAACAATAATAAGTAAACACGTCGAAAAGGTGTTTTTGATATGTGCCATAATTAGTTAGTATAGATTATATACAAACTAACTGTTTCCATTCGAAAATAATGGTTAATATCTGTTAATGAGTGTTAATGGTAAAAGCGAACTCTATGGAGCCTTTCTCATAAATTCTTCCGCCTTTTCGACCATATTCTTACTTCCACAAATGAATGGAACACGTTGATGTAATTCTGTAGGCTCAATATCCATGATTCTGGTAAAGCCATCGCTTGCTTTCCCATTAGCTTGCTCGGCTAAGAAAGCCATTGGGTTACATTCGTATAACAATCGCAATTTACCATTTGAGTTTTTAGAGCTCTTAGGATACATGTAAATACCTCCTTTGATCATATTTCTGTGAAAATCAGAAACTAAAGAACCAATATACCTACTTGTGTAAGGCCTGTCTCCTTCTTCTTCCTGACAATATTTGATATAATCTTTTATTCCTTGCGGGAAATGAATATAATTACCTTCATTTACGGAGTAGATCTTACCATCTTCCGGGAATTTCATGTTTGGATGAGATAGATAGTAACTTCCAATCGCTGGATTTAGTGTAAACCCATGAACACCGTGCCCTGTTGTATACACTAACATGGTCGAAGTTCCATAGATGATATACCCCGCCGCTACTTGTTGATTACCTTTTTGCAAAAAATCTTCCAATTGCACTGGTGTGCCTACAGGTGTTACCCTTCTATACACCGAGAAAATGGTTCCAACAGAAACATTCACATCAATATTTGAAGAACCGTCTAAAGGGTCTATCAAAACCACGTATTTATTTTGATGATTCTCGTCCTGGCTATTGATCGTAATAAAATCATCTTCTTCCTCACTGGCGATACCACAAACAATATTTCTGTTTGTCAGTGTTTGAATAAATTTGTCATTGGCATAGACATCCAATTTTTGTTGATCTTCTCCTTGAATATTTGTATCACCGGCAGCTCCAATAATGTCCACTAAACCTGCTTTGTTCACTTCGTGATTTACAACCTTTGCAGCCAAACGTATCGAGTTAATAAGCCTGGATAATTCACCAGAGGTATATTTGAAGGAAGCTTGATTCTCAATGATAAATTCACCTAAAGTCTGATTGGTTTTTGCCATAGTGCCTACAAGAAGTTTTATTCTACAAATATGCCATCTTTTTTGCGTTACGACAACGATTTCGTGAACTATTTCTTAACAGAGTACAGTAGTTTATTTTATATTTGAATTTAATTTTTCAAAATGGATTATACGATACGATTGGCTACAGCTGATGATATGCAAGATGTACATAGATTGATTACGGAATTGGCCGTTTTTGAAAAAGAACCGGATGCCGTTGAAGTTAGTGTGGAAGATCTAAAACGAGATGGATTTTCCGAGCCACCTGCGTTCAAGGCTTACGTGGCAGAGAAAGAAAGTGAGATCGTAGGGATGGCGTTGTTTTATGAACGTTACTCTACATGGGTAGGAAAGATTATTCATTTAGAAGATCTTATTGTAACACAAAGTGCTAGAGGAACAGGTGTTGGCAAGGCATTGTACACAGAATTGTTACATTTTGCAGCAACCGAAGGAGTAAAACGTGTTACCTGGGAGGTGCTGGATTGGAATACACATGCGATCGATTTTTATGAGAGAACAGGAGCAACTATATTAGAAGGTTGGAGAGTGGTCCATATGAAAGAAGGGAATTTGAAAAAGTTTATAAGGAACTAGATGAGAGTTTTTAAGTTTGGAGGGGCATCTGTAAAAGATGCAAAGAGTATTCGCAACGTAGCCAATGTGCTTAAGCATGAAGGAACGAATAATTTAGTGGTTGTCATTTCAGCTATGGGCAAGATGACTAATGCCTTTGAAAAAATTGTACATGCTTACATTCAAAAAGAAAAGCTCGAGGATGCATTGGAGTATGTGATCAACTTTCATCATGATATTACACAAGACCTGTTTTCTAAAGATCATGCAATCCATGAAAATGTAACCCTACTGTTTGGAGAGCTGTCTGCTTTTTTTATACAAAATAAAAACAAGGATTATGATTTTGTATATGATCAGGTGGTTTGTTTTGGTGAATTGATCTCCACAACGGTTATCAGTGCGTACCTATCTGAAATAGGGATAACCAATAATTGGCTGGATGTTAGATTACTTGTAAGGACAGACAAAACGTTTAGAGCTGCAAAAGTAGATTGGAAGAAAACGAAAGAATATATAAATACATCCATTAATAAGAATGAACTCAACATAGTTCAAGGGTTTATAAGTAGTGATGGCACCAGCACTACGACACTGGGGCGAGAAGGGTCTGACTTTACTGCAGGAATTTTTGCATATTGCTTAGGTGCAGAAAGCGTAACTATTTGGAAAGATGTAGACGGCGTATTAAATGCTGACCCTAGAGTTTTTGATGAAACTATTCTATTGGAGCAAATTTCGTACGAAGAAGCCATTGAAATGGCTTTTTACGGAGCATCTGTGATACACCCTAAAACTATTAAACCACTAGAGAACCTGGAAATTCCATTGCACGTTCGCTCGTTTGTAGACTATAAAAAATCTGGGACCACAGTAAGTAAAGGGAAATCTATTTATCCCGAAACCCCTTGTTTCATAGTAAAAAGAAATCAGATTTTAGTATCGATCTCATCCTTAGATTTTTCATTTATGGTAGAGAGTAATATTAGTCATATTTTTCAAAAACTGGCAGAATATCAGCTCAAGGTAAATCTGATTCAAAATTCAGCGATCAGTTTTTCGGTATGTATTGAAGATAATTTTCGAAAGTTTCGTCACTTTTTACAAGAAATGCAGTCGTTATATAAGATAGATTATACAGAAGACCTTAGTTTATTTACGATTCGTCACTTTAATGAAGAGTCTAGGAAAGCCATACTGAAAAGAGGAACTTCATTGTTAACTCAAATTAATAAGGAAACACTACAGATCACAATCAAAGAATAAATGAGAGAACGTTACTTTTTTTTAAGTATGTTTGTATTTATGACAAAATCTGACGAATGAGTTTAGTTACATCTAAAGATATATCTAGAGTAATCAAAGTCGATAAATTCGGTTTTCTTGGAACATTCATAGGGTGGATTCTATTGAAGATACTGCGTATCTCAACGATTAATAGAGTTTATAATAAGCATAAAACCAAAAAGGATTCGGAGTTTTTAAACTCCTTGTTGCAGGAATTTGAGATTGAATTCGAAATTCCTGAAGAAGATCTTAGGCGAATTCCTAAATCTGGATCTTTTATTACCGTATCGAATCATCCGTTAGGGGGGATAGACGGGATCTTATTGCTGAAATTATTGCTAGACCACCGATCAGATTTTAAGATCATTGGAAACTTTTTGCTGCACAAAATAGATCCTTTAAAACCGTATGTAATGCCTGTGAATCCTTTTGAAAATCATAAGGATGCGAAGTCGAGCATTGTGGGTATCAAAAATGCATTGCAGCATTTGAATGAAGGGTATCCTCTGGGGATATTTCCCGCCGGGGAAGTTTCTACATATAAAGATGGGAAGCTCATGGTAGATAAACCATGGGAAGAAGGTGCTGTGAAGTTGATCAAAAAAGCAAAGGTGCCGGTGGTGCCAATTTACTTTCACGCAAAGAACAGTCGTTTGTTCTATGCTTTATCGAGAATGAGTGACACCTTAAGAACAGCAAAGTTACCTTCCGAACTCCTGTCTCAAAAGAACAGAGTGATCAAAGTTAGGATTGGGAAACCCATTTCTGTAAATGATCAAGACCAATACGAGGAAACTCCGGCTTTTTCCGATTTCTTGCGTAAAAAGACGTACATGTTGGCAAATCCATTCGAAAAGTCAGCACAGAAAATCTTGTCTACTCAGAATTTGAAAATTCCTAAACCACCGAAAAAGATCACCTCTCAGAAAAGCATTGATTCATTTATAAGAGAAGTAGACAATCTTAGAGAAGATGGTGGCAGATTATTGGAGAGTAAGAATTACGAAGTTTATTTTGCACAAGCGAAGGAAATCCCAAACTTATTGCATGAAATAGGAAGACTGCGAGAAGTTACCTTTAGAGATGTAGGAGAAGGAACAAATAACCCGATAGATTTAGATAAATTTGATAAGTATTACCATCATTTATTTCTTTGGGATAGGCAAGCGAACAAATTAGTAGGCGCATATAGAATGGGGCTTGGAAAAGATATCTATAAGAAATACGGAATCACCGGATTTTATATTCATACACTATTTAGATTTGAGCCCGAATTGTATTCCATGATGGAGAGCACCATAGAAATGGGACGTGCATTTATTATTAATGAGTACCAGCAAAAACCAATGCCTTTGTTTTTGTTATGGAAAGGGATCGTGCATGTTACACTGAGGTATCCGGAACATAAATATTTGATGGGCGGAGTGAGTATAAGCAATCAATTTTCTGAGTTTTCCAAGTCTTTGATGATAGAGTTCATGAAATCGCATTACTACGATCCCTATGTAGCGCAATATATCCGACCCAAAAAGGAGTTCAAAGTTTCTTTAAAGGATGCAGATAAGGATTTTGTTTTTGATGCCGCCAAAGCCGATATGCAAAAATTTGATAAGGTGATCGATGAGATCGAACCAGGAGCACTTAGAATCCCGGTACTTATTAAGAAATATGTAAAACAGAATGCCAGACTCGTGGCGTTTAATGTAGATCCCAAGTTTAATAATGCTGTCGATGGCCTTATGTATATCAAAGTTGCGGATATCCCGGATAGTACGGTGAAACCCGTGATGGAAGAATTTCAGGCTGAATTGGAAAGGAAAGCTTCAGAAACTTCAGAAAACAACGGACAAGGCTAATAAAATTACTGAAATAGAACGCTTTAAACCTTTGCAGGTTTGATAAAAAGCCGTAATTTTGCACCCAATTTTTACAGAATTAGATTTTTAGATAATGAATATTACAAAAGAAAATGTAGATGCATTAAATGCAGTTGTTAAGGTAGATATCGTAGCGGAAGACTATCAGGCAAAAGTAACTGAAGTATTAAATGACTACAGAAAAAAAGCAAACATTCCTGGTTTTAGAAAAGGACATGTGCCAATGGGAATGGTGAAGAAGCAGTATGGGAAATCAGTAATGATCGATGAAGTAAATAAATTATTACAAGAGTCTTTAAGCAAATTTTTAGTAGAAGAAAAGTTAGACATTCTTGGAAATCCGCTTCCAAAAGTGCAAGACGATTTTTCTTGGGATGCTGAGACTTTTTCTTTTGAATTTGAATTAGGTTTAGCTCCTGAATTTGAAGTAAACCTTGCTTCCAAAAAGAAGGTAACTCAATACAACATTATTGCAGAAGATTCTTTGATCGATAAAGAAGTTGAAAATTTACAATCTCGTTATGGTAAGATGTCAACATTGGATGAAGTTGTCGAAGATGCTAATGTAACGGGGACTTTTGTAAATGAAGAAATGGAGATCAATAAAAAATCGACGATTTCTTTAAAGGATATTAAAGGAAAAGTAAACCTTAAAAAGTTTGTAGGTAAAAAAGTAGGTGATGTTATTGAGTTAAAGACTAAAGGATTATTTGCAGACGATCATAAATTGATCGGAGCTTTAGGTATTGACCATGATGATGCTCACGGATTAGAGATCAAAGTATCTTTTACCATCGAAGAGATTACTACGATAGAATTAGCAGACCTTGACCAAGAATTATTCGACAAGTTATTTGCAGATGGAAGTGTGAAAACAGTAACCGAATTAAGAGATAGAATTAAGGAGGATGCAGAAAAACAATTCTTACAACAAGCAGATCAGCAATTATTAAATGCGGTAACAGAGCATTTGATCGAAAACACAAAGTTTGATCTTCCATCTGAGTTCTTACAAAAATGGATTGCAACAGCTGGAGAAAAAGAACTTACTGCAGAAGAAGCATCAGAAGAGTATACAAAGTCTGAAAAAGGATTAAGATACCAATTAATTCAAGAGAAGATCTTAAGAGATAACGATATCAAATTAGATTATGCTGAATTAAAGGAGTATGCAAAAGGGTTTATCAAAGCTCAAATGGCACAGTTCGGTAACATGAATCCGGAAGAGAAAGAATTAGAAGATATTGCGAATCGAATTCTATCTAACCAGGAAGAAGCAAAGAGATTACAAGATCAATTATTATCTCAAAAATTATTAGAGTTTTATAAAGAGAACATGTCTTTTAAAACCAAAGAAGTTACGTACGAAAACTTCGTAAAAGAAGTATATAAATAAGACACGAAACCTTATAGATTAAAACTCCTCTACCAGTAGAGGAGTTTTTTGCTTTCTAGAGTTCATAGATATTAGTATCTTTACAGTTATTATCATTTAAAAATTAAGGAATGGATCACGGAAAAGAATTCGAGAAATATGCTACTAAACATCATGGAATAAGTAGCGTTTACTACAATAAATTAACAAGTAGTTTAACGCCTTATATTATGGAAGAACGCCAAATGAATATTACCCAAATGGACGTTTTTTCCAGGTTAATGATGGATAGAATCATCTTTTTAGGAACTGGAGTTAATGATCAGGTGGCGAACATCATTCAAGCGCAATTGCTATTTTTAGAAAGTCTAGATGCAACAAAAGACATCTCTATATATATTAATTCTCCTGGTGGAGGCGTTTATGCCGGATTAGGAATCTACGACACGATGCAGTTTATAAAACCAGATGTAGCTACAATTTGTACCGGAATGGCTGCTTCTATGGGCGCTGTATTAATGTGTGCTGGAGAAAAAGGGAAACGTTCTGCATTACCGCATTCGAGAATCATGATCCATCAGCCAATGAGCGGTACACAAGGTCAGGTTTCAGATATGGAAATTGCGGTAAAAGAGACTTTGAAAATTAAGAACGAGCTTTACGAAATTCTAGCGAAGCATAGTGGGAAGACATTTGATCAGATCCACGAAGATTCTGATAGAGATTATTGGATGACAGCTACAGAAGCTAAGGATTATGGGATGATCGATGAGGTCCTAACAAGAAAATAATCAAAAACCAACATAATGTCGAAAGAAGAAAATTTAGAATGTTCGTTTTGTGGGCGAAAAAAAGCAGAGACCGATCTATTGATCGCGGGTCTGGATGCACACATTTGCGATAAATGTATTGAGCAGGCACATGGCATTGTAGAAGAGGAAATAGCAGATGCTAAAACGGGAAGTCTTAGTAAGGAGCTAACCTTAAAGAAACCACTTGAGATCAAAGAATTTCTGGACCAATATGTAATTGGTCAGGAAGAAACGAAAAGAGCCATGTCTGTTGCGGTATATAATCACTACAAAAGGTTACTACAGACGAAGGACGATGAAAATGAAGTGGAGATCGAAAAAAGTAATATCGTACTGGTTGGAGAAACAGGAACAGGGAAAACCTTAATTGCCAGAAGTATTGCAAAGATGCTGAATGTTCCTTTTTCTATTGTAGATGCTACTGTTTTAACTCAGGCAGGGTATGTAGGAGAAGATGTAGAAAGTATCTTGAGTCGTTTGTTACAAGCTGCAGATTATGATCTGGAGAAAGCAGAGAGAGGAATTGTTTTCATAGATGAGATAGATAAAATTGCCAGAAAAGGAGATAACCCTTCAATTACGAGAGATGTATCTGGAGAAGGAGTACAACAAGCTTTACTAAAATTGTTGGAAGGAGCAGTGGTGAATGTTGCACCTAAAGGAGGAAGAAAACATCCTGAACAAAAGTTTATAGAAGTAAATACCAAGAATATTTTATTCATCGCCGGAGGAGCATTTTCTGGAATAGATAGAATTATAAGCAAGCGTCTGAACATGCAGGCTGTCGGATATAGCGCTTCTATAGATGAAGATCAGATCGATGAAGAAAATTTGTTACAGTATATTATACCATCAGATCTAAAATCATTTGGTTTGATTCCTGAAATTATTGGAAGACTACCGGTTTTAAGTCATATGAATCCGCTGGATGCTAAGACATTGCGAGCTATTTTAACAGAACCTAAAAATTCGATTATCAAGCAATATGCAAAATTGTTTGAGATGGATGAAGTAAAATTCACCATTGATAATGAGGCACTACAATATATTGTGGATAAGGCGGTTGAATATAAACTAGGCGCAAGAGGGCTTCGTTCGTTATGTGAAGCCATATTCACAGATGCCATGTTCGAATTACCTAGTTCTGATCAAAAGGACTTCGTTGTTACTAAAAAATATGCTGAGGCTAAATTGACCAAAACCACATTGAAGAAATTAAGAGCTGCATCTTAATTTTATGATTAGCAGAACTACCATAGATCGTGTCTTTGAAACTGCTCGAGTAGAGGAGGTCATTGGCGAATTCGTGCAGTTAAAAAAAGCGGGAAGCAATTTTAAAGGTCTGAGCCCTTTTACTGACGAAAAAACGCCTTCCTTTATGGTATCTCCTGTAAAGCAAATATGGAAGGACTTTAGCACGGGTAAAGGCGGAAACGCGATTTCTTTTCTGATGGAGCACGAGCACTACTCCTATCCTGAAGCGATTCGGTATTTAGCTAAAAAGTACAATATTGAAATAGAAGAAACCCAGCAAACCGATGAGCAAAAAGAACAGCTTAATGAACGGGAGAGCATGTTTTTGGTCTCAAAATATGCAAAAGATTATTTTCATGATGTCTTGTTGAATTCAGATCAGGGGAAGGCCATAGGTTTGAGCTATTTTAAAGAACGAGGTTTTAGAGAAGAGACCATCGCAAAATTTGAATTAGGATATGCGATAGACGAATGGGATGCATTTACAAAAGAGGCACTTAAAAAAGGATATGATCTAAAATATTTAGAGAAGACCGGTCTAACCATTGTTAAAGAAAACAAACGATTTGACCGTTTTAAAGGTCGCGTGTTGTTTCCAATTCATAGTATGTCTGGAAGAATCCTAGGATTTGGTGGACGTATTTTGACCAATGATAAAAAGGCCGCCAAATATTTAAATTCTCCCGAAAGTGATATCTATCATAAGAGTAAGATCTTATATGGGATCTATCATGCCAAAAAGGAGATTGCAAAACAAGACAATTGTTTTTTAGTTGAAGGATATACAGATGTAATATCTTTTCATCAATCTAATATAGAGAACGTTGTTGCTTCTTCTGGTACGGCTTTAACGCCAGATCAAATACGATTGGTAAATAGACTTACCAAGAACATTACAGTACTATTTGATGGAGATGCGGCCGGAATACGAGCTTCCATTAGAGGGATTGATCTTATTTTGGAGCAAGGCATGAATGTTAAGGTGGTCACTTTTCCGGAAGGCGAAGACCCCGATAGTTTTGCGAAATCGCATTCAGATGCCGAGCTAAAGGAGTATTTGTTGGATAATGCGCAAGATTTCATCAGCTTTAAGGTGTCCTTGTTAATGGAAGATGCTCAGAACGATCCAGTGAAAAAAGCAGGATTGATCCGGGATATTGTGACCAGTATTTCGAAAATTCCAGATAGTATTCAACGGGAGGTTTATGTGCAAGAATGTGCACGAATCATGGAAATTTCTGAAAGAGTTCTGTTTAGTGAACTAGCACAATTAGTTTCAAAAACGAATAAAGAAGAAGCCAAGAAGCATATTGAAAAACAAAGATCTTTTGAAGTTGTAAAACGACAAGAAGAACAACTAGAAGAAGTAGATTCGCTCTATTTATTAGAAAGAGAGATCATTAGGGTTTTGTTGCTCTACGGTAATAATGAGGCAGACTTTATAGATTGGATCGAGGTAGAGGATGAAGAAGGAAATGTGAGCTTAGAAAAGGAACGATATACAAATCAGATATCAAAAGAATTATACCTGAACCTTCAAGATGATGAAATTGAATTCACAAATTCACTTTTTAAGGCTATTTATTATGAGATCATTCACCAATTGAATCAGGTAGATAAAATAGAAATAGACCATTTTATTAACCATGAGAATAGTGAGATAACATCTATGGTTACTGAAATTCTTATGGACGATGAGAAATATGCACTAAGTGACTGGGAACGTAAAAATATTTTTGTCACGGAAGCAAAAGAGGTATTACCAAAATTGGTTACAGATTCCATTTTGAATCTAAGAAGAGTTTTGATAGATAAGAAGATCAAGGACTTGATAAAAGTCTCTCAAGGTCAAAAAGAGGAGATCATCGACCTTGAACTGATCAATAATTATATTGGTTTAAAGAAAAAATTATACGAAAAATTGCTTAGAGTGGTATAGGGTAAACCAACAGTTTAACTGTTGTATCTATAACACTGTAGAAAAACGATTACTTTGTTTATCCTAAAATAATGGCGTCTTGGTCACAATAATAAGTGGCTATAGGATATGAAACTATGTGTTTAGGATAATTGTAGTATATTTAGTTAAATTAAATACCCTTAGTGTCATGAAAAAGATCCTAACCCTGGTGAAAGCCATGGTACTTATGCTATTTATCCCATTGGAAATATCAAAGTGCCAAAGAAAACGAGCAAAAATTAAAGTAAGAAAAATGCTTTATAGTGCAAGATTATTTTAAGCTCCCTGGAATTTTACAAATAGGAATGGGCAACATTTTATGTTGATTCATTTTATTGAGTCGTATATAGATTTCATATACTTGTTTTTGACGCCCTTTAAAATCGCCAGCAGATTTGTCGAGCTCTTGCATGTGCATAGCCCACTCCAATTCATCATAGGATGCACCCAGTTGATCTTCATCGGTACGATCATCTCCCCATAAACCATCGGTAGGAGCTGCCGCCTGTATTTCCTGATTAATGCCTAAATACTTTGCAATTTCGTATACTTCGGATTTCATAAGATCGGCAATTGGGCTAAGATCTACTCCACCATCCCCGTATTTTGTGTAAAATCCTACGCCAAAATCCTCTACTTTATTTCCGGTTCCAGCAACAAGACGTCCTTCTAATCCAGCAAAATAATAAAGTGTGGTCATTCGTAACCTTGCTCTGGTATTTGCCAAAGCCATAAATCTACTTTCCTCACTATCTACTGGAGGTAAGGAAGTTAATAAACTGTCAAAAACAGGCGTTAGATCGACACTTAAAGAAGTTGTTTTCTCATACCCATTCTTTAACCACTGGATGTGATTTAGAGCTCTACTCACTTGATTCTTCTCTTGATGAATAGGCATCTCTAAACATAAAGTCGGAAAACCAGTTCTTGCGCATAAAGTGGAAGTTACGGCTGAATCAATTCCTCCAGAAATACCAATGACGAAACCTTTTACATTGGCATTCGTTGCATATTCCTTTAACCAATTTACAATATAATCTGTGACCTTTTCGGTATTCATTGATAAACTAATTTAGTATTTTTGACGTTCTAAAAACTAGAGCTAAGATACAAAAGCGGATGCGAAATTATATAGCATTTTTTTTAATGATACTACTATGGTTCTCATGCAAGAATGATATGCATGATACGGTAGATGTTTCTCACATAGAAGTAGAACTAGCGGTAAAAAGATTCGAAGTAGATTTTTATAATACAACGGAAGAAAGCTTACCGATCACAAAAGGAAAATACCCATTATTTTTTCCGGCGAACACCCCAGATTCCATTTGGTTAGGTAAGATATCGGATGCAGATGAAAGAGAGTTATATCAAGAAACGATAGATAAATACGGACGTATAGAAACTTTAGAAGCACAATTAACATCATTATTTAAACACGTAAAATACTACAACCCAAATTTTAATGTTCCAAATGTGACTACCGTTATTAGTAATATAGATTATGATTATAGGGTTATCTATAATCAGACCTCTTTAATTATATCGTTAGATTGTTATTTAGGAAGTGAGCATCCTTTCTACGGAGATTATCCGAAATATATACGACAGAATAATACTTCAGACCATATTGTGGTAGATGTTGCGAACGAGATTATTGAGACACAAATGGTATCCTATACAAACGATCGCAGTTTCTTAGGGAAAATGATCGAAGCCGGAAAGAAAATGTATCTTTTAGACAGGTATTTACCTAAAGTGTCCGATAGAGAAAAGGTGGGGTATTCAGCCGAAAAATATGAATGGGCCATATCTAATGAAGAACAAGTATGGAAGTACTTTTTGAGTAAAGATTTGTTATACAGTACGGATACGAAATTGAATAAACAGTTCTTAGATAATGCACCTTTTTCTAAATTTTACTTATCGCAAGATAATTTATCACCTGGAAGAATAGGCGTATTTATAGGATGGCAGATAGTAAGATCTTATATGAATAATAATGATGTAACTTTGCAAGAATTATTACAAACAAAACCTCAGGATCTTTTTGAAAGGTCGAAATATAAACCAAATAGATAATGGCAACAAAGCATACTTCCGAAATAAACTTTACGGTAGGATTAGATGAAAACAGAATACCAGAAGATATTTTTTGGTCGGCGAAAGATGGAGGTGTAGATGCTGCTGCATCCAAAGCAATTATGATCTCGGTCTGGGATCATGTTCAAAAAGATACATTGCGCATGGATCTTTGGACAAAGGACATGCCGGTTGATGAAATGAAACAGTTTTTTCATCAAACACTAGTATCTATGGCCAATACGTTTGAGCGAGCTACTAATGATGATAAAATGAGTGCTACAATGCGCGATTTCTGCGATTATTTTGCAGAAAAATTAGAACTGACTAAGAAATAAATACAGTTCCTTTTCTCCTTTTTATTGTTTTTTAAAAGGTTTTTAGTACTTTTAGCTCGTTTTTAACCCCTAAACCCCCTATAATGAAAACGCTAAGATTCTTTAGTGCGTTGGCACTTTTTTCAATGCTATTTATTTCTTGTAGTCAAAATAACAATGCCGGAGCGGTATATTATTCAAACAATAGCTTATCCGAGAAAATTGTGATTTCAACTGCAACACAAAGTTCCGGAAGCACTTTTACAAGTAAGAATGTTAATTTAAAGTTGGCATCAACGCCATTCTTTAGAGAGCATATTGACAACTTAGAATTGATAGATGTTATCAATGTATCATATGGTATTAGTGATGCATCTGTGGACGTATCCTCTGCAACGATCAAAATGGGTGATATAGTATTACCTACTTTTGGAAATGGTTCAGGAACTACAATTCAAATTAGTGATGCAACATTAATAAGTACGATTGCATCTGTTTTGCAGGCTGAAGGTGAAATTACTTTTTCGTTCGAAAACAATTTTGCTTCACAAGTCGATCTGGAAATTGATGTACTCATCGAAGTAAGAGGAACTTTTGTAAATTAAAAAAAGGGAGCTTAACGCTCCCTTTTTTTATTCTGAGACAATTAATTCTTGTCCAATAATTATACTGTCATTTTTCAGGTTATTTAACCTCTTTAAAGTGGCCACTGAGATGCCATATTGTTTTGCTACCGAGAACAATGTATCTCCCTTTTTTACAATATGTTTAGCGCCTCCGTTAGTTTCATTAACCTTTACAGGAGTATTATCTATCGTATCCGTTTCAGAAATAGGGTTGATCTCAACTCTTCTATTTAATTGTCTTCCTTCCGGAGTTTCGTTGCTATATCTAGGTCTAGATTCACCATAACCTTTAAAGGTTAACCTCTTACCATTTACGCCATTTCTCATCAAGTACTTTCTAACAGCATCTGCTCTCTTTTGCGATAGATATAAATTATATCTGGCTTTATCTCTATTATCTGTATGACCTTCTATTTTAAAGTCCACTTCAGGAATTTCAATCATTAATTTTGCGATCTTATCAAGTACTACTTTTGAGTCGGCAGTAATAAAGAACTTTCCTGTAGCAAAGTAGATATTTGCAGAAAGATTACTAATGTCCTTGATAATATTATTTTTCTTAGGTTCTTCTTTTGGTTTCTCAGGACAACCTTTTGTCTCTTTTGGACCTGGTTCATTAGGACATAGATCATCACCATCAAAAATACCATCGTTATCAGAATCTTTCAGGATAGGACATCCTTTATTTTCTATAGGACCTGGTTTTAGTGGACACTCATCTTTATAATCAGGTAAACCATCTGCGTCTGCGTCAACAGCTTGTCCATTACCATATACTTTAACACCTTTAGGTGTGTTTGGTTCAATATCTAGTTGATCCATTACACCATCCCCATCTGTATCCACAATTTTGAATTTACTTGTGGTAGTTTTAGGTGTATCTCCCCAAATAGTAAATACTTTCCTCTTTCCAAGTTTTACCGTAAGACCTACACTAGAAACAAAAAATGTTTCCCAATCTTGCTTGTTAGAAATGGTTGCATCAAGATGGTCCTCATAATTGAAATAGATTCCGGTTCTAAATTCAAGGTCCACTCTTTTACTAATTCTTCGTTTAATTCCTAACTGTGCAGATAAATAAATAGAACTTGCTTGATTTACACTATTTCTAGCAGGGTTCAGGCCAAAGTCGACCAAAGATGTCTTCGAACCATCTAGTTCTCTTCTAAATAAATGTGAATCGTATTGATGGTATCCTACTCCAAAATATCCAGCTGCATGCCACTTTGTAGCATTTGTAACATAAAGATTGGTAAAACTAAAAATCAGATTCAATTCTGCACCATAGGCAATTCCTTCGAAAAACAATCGATCATCAATTACTGTATTGGGAACATATAAAACATCGTAGATGTTGGAAAAGTATTGAGCTCCACCAGATATTTGAGAATAATTAACTCGAAGTTCTAGCCCAAGTAGTGGGTTAAACATTTTGTCTACATATACATAACCACCAAAATTCCAGAAGTTTCCGAGCTCACCCGTTCCAATCGAGCGTAAATCTCCATGCATGATAAAATTACTGAACCCGGCACCTACTGCCCAAGTGTTACTATTATCTAAATTTATGCTTTTTCTGTAAGTGTATTCGTCGGTGGTAAATTGACCAAAAGCGTCAACGGAAAGAAACGTTGTAAATAAAACGACTAAAAAAATTCTCCTCATGGTAACCATTAAAACTAAATCTAACTTATTGGGGGAATAATTATAGCACTCAAAAATACTAAAAAAATGTTAATAGTTTTCAATTTTATGAATGATGTTTTCATAATCCACCTTTTCACTAACAAAATCCAGGTCAGATACATCAATAATCAGGATATTTAAACTCTGTTCAGTCTTAATAAAACTGGTGTATCCATCGTGTATTTTCTGCAAATATTCAGCTTCTATATTTTGCTCATATTCTCGTCCTCTTTTCTTAATATTCATCAAAAGACGATCTGTATTCTGGTATAAATATACATATAGATCGGGTTTTGTAATTTCTTTATACATAAGGTCGAACATTTTCCTGTATAAAGCATACTCATCTTTTGGTAAAGTTACCTGTGCAAAAATCAACGATTTGAATATGTAATAGTCAGATACCACAAAATTTTTAAACAAATCGAATTGCGCAAGATCATCCGAAAGTTGCTGGTACCTGTCTGCTAAAAAACTCATTTCTAAAGGAAAAGCAAAACGTTCTTTGTCTTCATAAAACTTAGGAAGAAAAGGGTTGTCTGCAAAGCGTTCTAAGACTAATCTAGCGTTAAAATCATCGGATATTAACTTGGCTAATGATGTTTTTCCGGCCCCGATATTCCCTTCTATAGCGATGTAGTTATATTTTTCCGATATGGGTATTGGTCTTACGAGACTTTCGTCAACAACTCTTATTTCCGAAGTATCAGAGCAGTTCGCTAAACAGGAAGTGATTTGTTTTTTGGTAATAGGATGAATGGTATGTTTTGCAATTTCCTCTAAAGGAACCAATACAAATTTACGCTCAAGCATTCTTGGGTGCGGAACTGTTAAGAATCTAGAGAAGATTACCTCATCATCGAACATTAAAATATCGATATCAATGGTCCGATTAGTATATGTCGCAGTTCTCTTTCTGCCCAACTCCTCTTCAATTTCTAACGTTTTTTGCAAAAGCGTTTCCGGATTTAAGTAAGTAGATACTTTTATGCAAATATTAAGAAAATCTTCCCCTTTAAAACCTAAAGAAGGAGATGCATATACAGAGGATATTTTTTGGATTCCACCGATCCTTTTATGGATTAAATCAACCGCCCGCTGCAAGTTTTCTAACTTGTTATCAAGGTTAGAACCTAAAGATAGATATGTAATTCGTTGAATTTTCATTGAGACTCACAAAGAAAATAAAACTAATGAAGATAGTATGTATATAAATAAAAAAATCGCCAATTTTTTTGGCGATTTTTTTATTTACTCTAAAATTGGAAATTACTCCTCTTTTTTATCTGTTTTTGGCTTTCTGTTTTGAGAATGCCCGTTGTTTCTATGACGATTATCTCTACCTTTTCCTTTGTTGTCATTATTTCTTGGTTTAGAAACATAACCTTCTGGTTTTGGCAAAAGCGCTTTTCTAGAAACTTTTTCCTTACGAGTTTTAGGGTCAATACCGAAATATTTTACATCTAAAACATCTCCCATTTTTACTACATCAGAAACATTATTTGTTCTTTCCCAAGCTAATTCGCTCACGTGTAAAAGAACTTCATTTCCAGGAGCTTCAGTATATTCTACGACAGCTCCGAAATCTAGCATTTTAATCACCTTTACTTCATATACATTTCCTCTTTCCGGCTTGAACATCATTGACTCGATACGAGCAATAACGGCATCCATACCTTCAGGATTTGTTCCTAATATTTCAACAATACCTTCCTCAGTTACTGGATCTTCATTAATAACGATCGTAGTTTCTGTTTCTTTTTGTAATTCTTGAATATGTTTTCCACCGGGTCCAATAAAGGCACCGATAAGATCATTAGGAATAACGCGTGTCACCATTTTTGGAGCATGTGCTTTCACTTCAGCATTTGGAGTTGCAATGGTATCTGTAAGTTTACTTAAAATATGCAAACGACCATCTCTTGCCTGCTTCAATGCATTTACTAAGATCTCGTAACTTAATCCTTTGATCTTAATATCCATTTGGCAAGCTGTAATTCCGTCTGCCGTACCAGTTACCTTAAAGTCCATATCTCCTAAGTGATCCTCGTCACCTAAAATATCAGATAAGACAGCATAACGATCTCCGTCCGAGATTAATCCCATTGCGATACCGGAAACGGGTTTCTTTAACTGAACACCTGCATCCATTAAGGCCATAGTTCCTGAACAAACCGTTGCCATTGAAGAAGAACCATTAGATTCTAATACTTCAGATACAACTCTTACAGTATAAGGACAATCTTCAGGAATCATTCCTTTTAATGCTCTTTGCGCTAAATTTCCATGTCCTACCTCACGACGAGAAGTACCTCTTAAAGGGCGAGCCTCACCAGTTGAAAAAGGAGGGAAGTTATAGTGCAAGTAGAATGTTTCTTCTCCCTGATGTGTTGGCATATCTATTTGATTAGCCTCTCTAGATGTTCCTAAAGTTACGGTAGCCAGGGCTTGTGTTTCCCCTCTTGTAAAAATTGAGGAACCATGTGTAGATGGTAAATAATCTACTTCACACCAAATAGGTCTGATGTCAGTAGTTTTACGACCATCTAAACGTAATCCTTCATTTAGTGTTAGGTCACGAACAGCAGCTTTTTCCGCTTTGCTATAATATTTTGAAACAAGATCTCCGAAATCTTCTAGTTCTTCTTCAGAGAAAGTCGCTTTGATCTCTTCTTTGATCTCTGCAAATGCAGCACCTCTTTCATGTTTTGAAGATCCGGCTTTTGCTACAGCATACACTTTATCGTAAGCCATATCATGAATCTTCTGAGCTAAATCTTCATCTGCACTTTCAGGATCGTACTCACGAGTTTCTTTCTTTCCGAAAGCTTCTGCTAAAGCAACTTGTGCAGCACATTGAACTTTAATAGCCTCGTGTGCGAATTTAATAGCATCTGCCATTTCTTCCTCACTACACTCATCCATTTCACCTTCTACCATCATTACTGAATCTGCAGAAGCTCCAACCATCATATCAATATCTGCTTGTGCTAATATTTCTCTACTTGGATTGATCACAAATTCACCATTTACTCTGGCAACACGAACTTCAGAAATTGGGGTTTCAAAAGGAATATCACTTAACTGAATAGCTGTTGATGCCGCTAACCCAGCTAAGGCATCAGGCATCACATTTTCGTCATGTGACATTAATTGGATCATTACCTGCGTTTCTGCGTGATAGTCTTTAGGAAACAAAGGACGTAAAACACGATCTACCAGACGCATTGTTAATACCTCACCATCGCTTGGTCTTGCCTCTCTTTTGAAGAAACCTCCAGGGTAACGACCTGCCGCAGCAAATTTCTCTCTATAATCTACCGTCAGTGGTAAAAAATCCACATCGGATTGTTTGTAATTAGATACAACTGTACATAATAACATTGCATCTCCCATTTGCACAACAACAGAACCATGAGCTTGTTTCGCTAATTTTCCTGTTTCTAATTTGATGGTTCTCCCATCACCAAGTTCAATAACCTGGCTAAATACTTTTGGAATCATAATTAATTCTTAATTTTTACTTTAATTGATTGTGTGTTGTTGTGTTGTGTGTTTGTATCAATGGAAGTAATCATTACTTTTTTCAAAAAAAAAGAGGCAGCATAATGCCACCTCTTTTGTAGGGATTATTTTCTAATACCTAGTTCTTTAATTATCGCACGATATCTAGTGATATCTTTCTTTTTTAGATAATCTAATAAGCTTCTACGCTTTCCTACTAACTTTACCAACGAACGCTCTGTGTTAAAATCTTTACGATTCTGTTTTAAGTGTTCAGTTAGGTGGTTAATTCTGTGCGTAAATAACGCGATTTGACCTTCTGAAGAACCTGTATCGGTTTTTCCTTTACCGTGTTTTTCAAAGATCGATTCTTTAATTTCTTTGGTTAAATACATGCCAATATTATTTAAATGATTTTTATGTACATCAATGAATTTTTCATTGAAGCTGCAAATATACAACTATTTTTAAACTAGAAGAGTCTTCTAACCGTTTAATTTCTAACCGGTTGATTTTGTATCAGATCTAAATAAAGGTTTACTTGTTTCTTTAAATCCTTTCTTTCGTAAATGCCATCTAAGAAGCCATGTTCCAATACAAATTCAGATCTTTGAAACCCTTCTGGCAATTCTTTTCCTGTAGTATCTTTTACTACTCTTGGCCCTGCAAAAGCAATTAATGCATTTGGTTCGGCAATATTAATGTCTCCTAACATCGCAAAAGAAGCTGTAGTACCTCCAGTTGTTGGATCCGTACATAAAGAAACATAAGGTATTTTAGCTTCTGCCAACTGAGCTAGTTTGGCTGAAGTTTTTACAAGCTGCATAAGCGATAAGGAAGCTTCCATCATTCTTGCACCTCCAGACTTTGAGATCATTAAAAACGGAATATTGTTTTTGATCGAATGGTCAATGGCTCTTGCGATCTTTTCACCAACAACACTTCCCATAGATCCACCGATGAAAGAAAAATCCATGGCTGCGATTACCAGGTCTTTACCATTCGATTTTCCAACCGCTGTTCTCACAGCATCGTTTAATTTGGTTTTTTCTTGAGCAGCTTTAAGTCTATCTGGATATTTTTTCGTGTCCTCGAATTTTAACGGGTCTTTAGAAGTTAGTTTCTCATTCAATTCTTCAAATTCGTTATTGTCAAAGAACAATTCAAAATATTCTTTACTTCCTATTCTTACATGATACCCATCTTCCGGGCTCACATATAAATTAGATTTTAACTCTTCTGTATCTATGATCTTCCCACTAGGTGTTTTGTACCATAGACCTTTAGGAGTGTCTTTTTTATCTTCTGTAGCGGTTTGTATTCCCTTATCTTTTCTCTTAAACCAAGCCATAATTTCTTATTTAATGAGTTAAATGTATTATAAAGTATTTACATTATTTAGATCTTCGAACGCTTTTTTCAATCGATCTTTAAATGTAAGTTCTCCCTCGCGTAACCATTTTCGAGGGTCGTAATGTTTTTTATTCGGTTGATCTGGACCATCTGGATTCCCGATTTGGGTCCTTAAATAGTCAATTTTAGATGTCATATAATCGCGAATCCCTTCGTTGAAAGCAAATTGAAGGTCTGTATCTATATTCATTTTAATTACACCATAACCAATAGACTCTCTGATCTCTTCTAATGTAGATCCTGAACCACCATGAAATACAAAATCAATGGTGTTATGAGGGACATTATATTTTTCTGAAATGTATTCTTGAGAGTTCTTTAGAATTTTTGGAGTTAACTTTACGTTTCCTGGTTTATATACACCATGCACATTTCCGAAAGCTGCTGCAATAGTAAACTGATCACTTACTTTCATTAGTTCTTCATATGCATATGCTACCTCTTCCGGTTGTGTATATAATTTTGAAACATCCACATCAGAATTATCGACACCATCTTCTTCTCCTCCGGTAATTCCTAATTCGATCTCTAATGTCATTCCCATTTTGCTCATTCTTGCTAAATAGTCCTTACAGATCTCAATATTCTCCTCAATGGGTTCTTCAGACAAATCGATCATATGCGAACTGTATAAGGGCTTACCCGTTTCTTTGTAGAACTGCTCGCTGGCATCTAATAATCCGTCAATCCAGGGAAGCAATTTTTTAGCACAGTGATCTGTGTGTAAAATTACAGGAACACCATAGGCCTCTGCCATTAAGTGTACATGTTTAGCTCCTGCTGTCGCTCCTGCAATTGCAGCTTTCTGATTTTCATTAGATAAACCTTTTCCTGCGTTAAAATGGGCACCTCCATTAGAGAATTGAATAATTACAGGTGAATTTAAATCTTTGGCAGTTTCTAGAACAGCATTGATACTGTTCGATCCTACAACGTTTACAGCAGGTAAGGCAAAGCTTTTTTCTTTAGCCAGTTTAAAAATAGCTTGTACTTCTTTACCGGTGGCAACTCCTGGTTTTATGTTATGACCCATTTTCTATTTTTTTAAGTTCGGATTAAGGTTCCAAAAGTAATCAAATTTTAGATAAAAGAGGATGATTTTTTGAATTCAAAGTGCATATAATATACGAAAACGTTATAGGGTAAGATCCTAAATATTTGGTTAAAAAGGATAGTTGATTCCTATGTTATAAACAGCATTTGAGAAATTGTAATTTCTAAACCACCTGTTTCCGCTGAGATAAGGTTCATGCATTTTGAATCCAAGATCTAAACGTAAAACCAAAAAACTAAAATCGTAACGAACACCAAACCCGGAACCTACCGCGATATCTTTCAACGAGTTTAAACTTGTAAACTTCGCATCGTCATTCGCGAAAATAGAATTAGTTATATCCCAGATATTTCCTGCATCCACAAAAAGAGCTCCTTTTAAGCTCCCAATAAGGTCAAATCGATATTCGGCGCTTGTTAAGAACTTTAAACTACCAATGTTGTATTCTAACCCGGACGCTCTGCTACCAGGACCCAGATCATAGGTTTGCCAAGCTCTAATATCGTTGGACCCTCCGGCAAAATAACTTTTTGTAAATGGAATTTCAGAATTGTCGTACGGAAAAATTGCACCTAAAAATGCTCTAATTCCGAAAACAGAATTGTTATTGGTATCCCAAAACTTTTTATACTCTATATCCGTTTTAAAGTATTGAGCCAAAGGAATTTTAAACACCGTTTTTTTGTTGTTGGCGTTTGTACTCTTACTAAATAGTCCCATTATATTTCCGGAATTTGCCAAACGGACCTTAAAAAATGAAAAGTCGTTATCTCTGAAATTCGTCTGATTATTATAGGTATATGAATAGGCGATAGTAGGAATTAAGAAATCCGAAGTAATAATATTATATCTATCTAAGGCATTCAAATTATCCTGATATAAAAGAGGGCTTGTATTTTGAAAGTTAGTATCGGCGAAAACTGTATTCATAAAACTAACAGGCTCATCGGGTCTAACAAGTTCATATGTTGGGTCATTGTAATATACTCTCGCAACCTCGTTTAGTTTGTTGTATTCAGAATTATATACGTCGAAATAATTGCTAATGTTCAGGTTACGAATGTACTGCGTATTAAAGATCTCTAGCTGAATTGTTTTTGTCGGTGTGTACTGCCAACGATAATCTATAAAAGCGGTCACTGTTTGTCTATCCAATCCAATATTTTTCTGAAGACTTGTACCTAAAGAAAACATCGTTCTGGGGTTCATTCTTTTAGGCACCAGTTTATGTAGACCAAATGGAGCAAGGAATCGAGGGACTTCTAGCGAAAGATCGGCTCCAATTTCCCAAGAATTGAAAAAGTTATTGCTTTTGTTTGCATCCTGAGAGGCATTAAAGAAGGAACCTAAAAAGGATAGTTTAAAAATCTCTGCTCCTTTAAAAGTGTTTCTATTGATAATTGAAAATTTTCCTGAAACACCCAGATCACGAATATTAGAATGTGTCAATTCTGTTTCTAATCCTAATGTGTATTTTTCTATGGGTGTTAAAAATATATTTACATCCAATTGATCGTCAGAATTCGCTACAGTGTCATATTGGATAGTAATAGCCTTAAAGTTCTTTAAAGATCTTAAATGTCTTCGAGTTAGATTCCGTAAAGTATCCTTATAGATATCTCCAGGTTTTACAAATAAGGATTGCGCTAAATATTTAGGATTGTACTTCACCTTATCACGTCCCACAAATCTGTACCCTTCATAATCCACGATGTCCAAATATGGATCTGACCTTTTTGCAAAACTATAATCAGTAAAGACATTTACATTCCGCAACTTTTGTATTTTAAAAGGTTTTAAAACCTGAACACCATTTTCTCTAACAATTCTTTGACCATTAATCACAAGATCTACATTGGTCTTGTAGTTTATGTTGGTGGAATCGAGATCATAAAAACCTAAATAATTCTCCGAAAAATGGTAGATGCCATTATTTCTGAACAGTTTAATAATTCTGTTTGCTTCTTTGATAAAGCTCTCATTATTGTATTGATCTCCGGACCTTAGAAAGGTTTTATCTTTTTCTTTTTGATAGATAGAGTCGAGAACTTTGGACGCTATCTTATAATTAATGGTGTCTAAAAAAGTTGCATTACCGGTATTTATGAAATACTCAATGCTTCCTTTCTTATTGCCTAAGGTGTCTATTTTAGAACCCACAGTGGCTTTAAAAAAGCCTTGCGTTTTATAATAGGCTTTTAGATTGGTCACTGTTTTCTTCAGTTTGACCTCATCAATAACAGTAGGCGCCTGTCCACTTTTCAAAAACCAATTGTTGATACCGATCATTGAATTAGCATAAGCAATGCTTTGTTTTTCTGAAAAGACATCTTTTATAAAGTTGTACGTTCTAGGTTTTTTTAATGCCCATTCAGAGGGTGTTTGCGGTTTGTTTGGGTCACCTAGATTATAAAAATATAACGAAAGGGGTAATCCAAAAGTCTTATTATTAGGTTTTTGAAGTATTAATGAGTTTAATATTTCGTTTGTTGTTTTCTTTCCGTTAACATATACGGTATTCTTGGTTAATAAGTGCTCCTTTTCTGGAACACGTTTAACGGAATTACACGATGCTAAAAAGAGCAACATCAAAAAGAATAGAAAGAGTTTTTTCATCAAAAGCATTCGCTATACAGGTTCAAAAATACTATTTTTGAACAGTTTATCCTGATAAAATGAGTTTATCTAAAAATCACACCAAACTTATAACTAGTTTGCGGCAAAAAAAGTATCGACAGAAACATAAAATGTTTGTTGTTGAAGGTATAAAAGTCGTAAATGAGTTTTTAAGATCTTCGTACGAGTTACATTTGTTGTTTTCTGTCGACACAACCTATGAAGAGACTGCAAATGTCATTCCAATTTCAGAAGCGGAACTAAAAAAAATTAGTCATTTGGTAACACCCAATAAAGTGTTGGCAATTTTCAAGATTCCAGAGATTACGGAGCAATGGTCATCTAAATTGATTTTGGCTTTGGACGCAATTAACGACCCCGGAAATTTAGGAACGATTATTCGTTTGTGCGATTGGTTTGGTGTGGAGCAAATTGTATGTTCGAAGGATACGGTTGATTGTTACAATTCGAAAGTAGTTCAGGCAAGTATGGGGTCCTTAACCAGAATAGCTATCCATTATTTGGAGCTGAATATTTTTTTAAAAGAAACGACTTTACCGGTTTTCATTGCTGATATGGAAGGCGAAAATGTATATAAAGCAGCACTCCCTAATGCAGGAATCCTGGTAATGGGTAATGAGGCAAATGGAGTTTCTGATGAAATACGAAACATCTCAGATCATACCTTAACAATACCAAGGTTTGGAAACATACAACAGACCGAAAGTTTAAATGTTGCGACTGCAACAGCCATTTTATTGAGTGAGTTTAGAAGGTAAGCTACTCAAACGCAAAATTGATAAAGATACCTCGCGTGCCTAGGAAATTAACAGGACTTGTCCACGGACTTGGACCGTTCGATGGATTATCTCTAACAATTTCGTTGTTGAATGCGAACACACCTCTAATAGATGGTGAAAATTTGAAAAAGTACAAGTAAAAGTCTACACCAATACCTAATTCGTACATAAAGTTACTTGCTTTCATCCTGAACTCGCCGCTAAAATTATCATCCGCATTTTTCTGATTGCTAGAAAAGTTATAATCATATGAAATACCTGCTAACAAATAAGGTCTCATATTGTTATATCTATTGGTGCTGAATTTAAAGATTAATGGTAAATGTAAATAGGTAGATCCGATTTCTCGAATACTATCTCGCTGTCCTGTTAAATGCCCAAAAGAAATGGTTTTAGAATTACTGATCAGACCTGGTTCAAAACGAAGATTGATGTTTTTATGCAGACGAAGATCTGCTATCAATCCAACATTAAAACCAGTAGTTGGTTGTACTCTAATATCGGGATTTACAATAGTGCTTGGTTGAAGATCAACTTTAAAATCATTTTTATTCAACCCTAAGTAAAATCCAAAGTGGTATAACTTTTTGTCAAAGTCAGGTAAATATTGCACTTTTTCTGTTTGTGAAAAACCAGAAAAAATAAATAGCATGCAAAAACTAAAAATTAAAAATCTCTTGTTCATTATTTTTTCGTTGCAGAATAAATTGTGGCAACTCCAAATGTTACTGGAGTATGCCTGGTATTAATAAACCCATTTTTTTGTAAAATATTGTCAAATTCTTTCCCAAAAGGAAAAGAATTTGCAGATTCTGATAAATAGGAATAAGCTACTTTATCTTTAGAAAAGAGCCTGCCAACCAAAGGCAAGATAATAGATGTGTGAATTTTGTATCCTTGTTTGTATGGGAACTTGGTTGGGTTCGATGTTTCCAGTATGACTAATATCCCACCAGGCTTCAAAACTCGTTTAATTTCTGTAAGACCTTTATCCAGATTTGCAAAATTTCGAACTCCAAAAGAAACGGTAATGGCATCGAATGTATCGTCGGCAAAAGGCATGTTCTCGGAGTCGCCTACAACCATTTCTATGGTATCCGATAAATGGGCTTTGTTGATCTTTTCTTTTCCTACTTCTAACATACCTTCAGATATATCTAAACCGATAATCTTTTCCGGTTTTAAATCTGCCATCATAATAGCAAGATCACCTGTGCCAGTAGCAATATCTAGAATAGTTTTTGGGTTGTTTTGAGAAACCAATTTTACCACTTTCTTGCGCCATTTTACGTCGATACCAAAGGAAATAACACGATTTAGACCATCGTAATTCTCTGAGATATTATCGAACATTTGAGCAACCTGTTCCTTTTTTCCGAGCTCTGAATCTTTATATGGTTTTATGGTTTTAGACATGGTTCAAGATTATCCGTTAATAGCGACTACTTCGCTAATTTGATTTGGTAACATTTCTTTTAACATAGTCTCAATTCCATTTTTAAGCGTTGCAGTAGATGAAGGACAACCACTACAAGCTCCTTGTAAGATTACGCTCACAACTTTACTCTCTTCATTATAGGAGTTGAAAGCAATATTCCCTCCATCAGAAGCCACTGCGGGTTTAATATATTCATTCAGGATATCAACAATTTTCCCAGGAGTTCCTTCTAATTTTACTTCTGGAGCTTCAACTGGTGAATCGTTTTTGCTTTCTTCTTTGGGTAGCTCCTTGATAATTGTCTTGTTCTCCTGAAGGTAGTTTCTAATAAAATTTCTCAACTCGGCATATACCTCATTCCATTCTACCATATCATATTTTGAAATAGAAACGTAATTGTCTGAAATGAACACTTCTTTTACAAAAGGAAAATTAAATAAAGATTGTGCTAAAGGAGAGGATTTACTAGCCTGATCAATGTTTTTATATTCTACATCTTGAGTGGTTAAGGATTTATTAGTTCCAAATTTCATAACTGACGGATTCGGAGTAACTTCTGCATATACCTCTATGGCTTCTTTCCTGGTGTCCGAAACTTCGTTAACCACATTGTTGCCAGAAGTTAAATATGTGGTTATTTGCTCCTTTACCTCTTCTTGAACATCACTCCATTCAACAATTTCATATCGTTGTATAGCAATAAAATTTGCTGTGATATATACTTTCTTTACAAAAGGGAGGTAAAATAGTTGCTGTGCTAACGGGGAGTCTTTGGCGTCGTCAATATTGTTGAATTCATAACTTCCTCCATTGATAAGAATTTGAGAACTAACAAATTTTATAATAGATGGGGTGCTAGTTTCTTCTATATGTAAGCTTATGGTGCTCATTCTTTTTGATGTATAAAATAGAATTGCAAAATTAGGGTAAAAAACTGAATGTAGATGTATGTTTTAAGGCATAAAAAAATCCTGATTTCTCAGGATCTTTTTATTTGTTTTTAAATTATAAATTAATCGTCAACGTGGCGGTGATACGCCTGTTGTCTATTTCAATATCTGCGGGGTTTACTTGATTGAATTGAGGGTAAAAATTATATAAGCCCGTTCTGTTATCATTACTATAAGCAAAATCAAGTTTAAAATCTCCGAATGAGTATCCTGCACCTAAAGAAAAGCGTTTCAAATTGTCTGAATCAATGGCATTAGCATCCGGACTTTCTTGATACATATATCCTCCTCTCAGACTTAGCTCACTAAATCTCCACTCCATGCCCACATTAAAACTGTTTGTATTTCTTAACTGATTTTCAAAAAATTGATTTTCAGCTAAAAAATTAGCACCAGATAGGTTTAGATTTTGGTAGTTTCTTGCGGTATAATCAAAACTTATCAGTCCAGCTTTTCCAAATACAATGGCCGCACTTGCGGTAAATTTGCTTGGAGTTCTAAGTTTATATACAAATCCCTGAGCAGGTAGTACGCCTCCGGCTGTATTATCATAGATCACATTGTCATTACTTACTTGTATTTGTGTATCTCCGAAATAGCCGTCATTGTTTACGATATTTGAGTCTTCAATAACTTCTGTGTACCAAGTGGGTGTTTGATATGATAATCCAAATCTGAAATAATCGTTCGCTCTATATAAGAATCCAGCACTTAAAGAAAAACCGGTAGCTGTGGTAAAAGTTTCTTGATAGAAATCTGCAAATAATGTATTTCCATTTCCGTCATTATTGGTTTCTTGTAATGTGGAGCGTTGATTAAATCGCAAGCTATATGAGTTTATGGAAGCACCGATGTTCAATTTATCTTTATGCTGAGCAGCAATGGCTAAATTATACTCTGCGATATCTCCTGTATAGTTGTTATTGTAGGTTTGATTTTCTGCAACATCATATATCAGTGCAGGGTTATTAGTATCTAATGGATATGTGTCAAATGAAGCAAAACCGCTATTACCTGACGCCAAAAATGTGTTTTCAAAGTCTGTTTTAATTCGATAGTTGAAACCCATTGCGAATTTCGTCCAGTCTGAACTATTTAGATCTTCGTATACTAATACGGCACCGGCATTAGCAAGCGTAAAGTAGTCTTGATTTGTGGAATTATTATTCCCGTAGTAGTTGGTTTTGTAATCTGTACTTCTAGTGCCTAAGGATGCAGATATGCTACTAATACTAAAAATAGTTAGCCCTGCCGGGTTAATATTTATGGCAGAAACGTCCCCACCTAAAGCTCCAAATGCACCTCCCATGGCCACAAATCTTGCTGTTCCGTTTCGTTCGTCCTGAGAAAATAAAATGGATAGATCTTCATATCCCAATGATTGAGCGCTTAACCCTAGATTTATGGCAACTAAGGCTAAGATGAATGTAATTTTTTTCATCTGTAGAATGTTTAATGTTATTGGTGTGTTTTGCCATGCCCTTATTTAAAATAAGAGCATGAGCTTATGTTTTATGTAAGTGGTTCTTAACCTCTTCTTCCTCTACTTCTGGAAGAAGAGCTTCTTGAACTACTTCTTGTAGATGAAGACCTGGACCTTGTTCTTGATGGTGTGGATGATCTAGTTCTTGGTGAAGAAGACCTTGTTCTAAATCTTGTTCTAGTCCGTGTTCTAGGCTTCGTATAGTTATTTCTTGTTCGTGTTCTAGGTTTTGTATACGTATTCCTTGTACGCGTTCGTGGTTTTGTATAGGTGCTACGCCTAGGTCTTGTGTTAGAACGTATCGAATTAGTTCTGGTTCTTACACCATTACTTCTTCTAATGGTCGAAGTACTTCTTCTAGTAGTAAACCCTCTTCTGGTATTTGCCGTGAAGTTTCTTCTAGAGGTATTAAACCTTCTGGTGTTACTAGCCAGAGCATTCCCTCTTCTACCATATCTAAAGTATCCATTGTTAAAATATCTTGACCCTCTATATGGTGAATAATATCTGTAGAAAGGAGGGCAGAAAGGATCATAAAAACCTCCATAAAAGCCACCGTAAAACCCAGTATAGAAAGGATGCGTGTAAATATCATAGAATCCACCAAAACCATATGTGTTCCAGCCCCAGGCATTCCATCCCCATCCCCAACGGTTCCATCGATTCCATCTCCATCGGTTCCATCTCCAGTTCCACCAGTAATCTCCAAAATCGTAGAATCCTCTGTTATTAACTACCACGACTGTTGTGTTACTTCCTGAATCCCATGAGCCATTACCGTCGGTATAATTTAAGGTATCATTCTCCACTAATAGTTCGTCTTCATCTGTCAAAGAAGTATAGCTATCAATATCTGTTAAGATATCTGTTCCGTTTATTCTATCTAAGCGTTGAACTTCCGAAGTGAAGTAATTCTCTTCATGCTCTTTGTGTTCTTTTGTGCCTGCGACAACAACTTTAGTTTCGGTCTCCTTTTCTTTGGAAGCATAGATTCCATCGTCATAGGCAGATTTATAGGTGCCACATGATACTAAGATGCTCGCTAATAAAGTATAAGCTAAAAACTTTGTGCTTTTAAGTGGAGTAATGTTGAGTCGCATAACTAGATGATTTTGAGTGATTACTATTAGCCAGTGAAACAAATTTAACATAAATTTCACTATTCTATACTACACAATAGTTGTGCCAAAGTTTAATAATGGGCTCTAAGTTTAGGATTTACAACATAATAAAATTTTAAATCTTTGTTAATGCACTCATCTTTTTATGCTAATTTTGCGGGGATTTATAAGTTTTCATTTGAGTTTGGAAATATAGTAATGATTTTAGTCAATTTATATGAGTAAGAAGTTAACGAAAAGAGCAGACGATTATTCTAAATGGTATAACGAGTTAATTGTTAGAGCAGATCTAGCAGAGAATTCGGCAGTAAGGGGTTGTATGGTTATCAAGCCCTATGGTTTTGCTATTTGGGAAAATATGCAAAAAGAGTTAGACCGAATGTTTAAAGAAACTGGGCATGTAAATGCATACTTTCCGTTATTCGTGCCTAAAAGTTTGTTTGAAGCTGAAGAGAAAAATGCTGAGGGATTCGCAAAGGAGTGCGCCGTAGTTACACATTATAGGTTGCAAAATGATCCTGAGAATCAAGGAAAGTTGCGAGTAGATCCTGAAGCTAAACTTGAAGAAGAATTGGTAGTTAGACCAACTTCAGAAGCCATTATTTGGAATACATACAAGGGGTGGATTCAATCTCATAGAGACCTTCCATTACTTATTAACCAATGGGCAAATGTAGTACGTTGGGAAATGCGTACGCGTTTGTTTTTTGCGTACTGCTGAATTCTTATGGCAAGAAGGTCATACAGCACATAGTACAGAGGCAGAGGCGATTGAAGAATCAAAACAAATGCAAGAAGTGTATGCAGAGTTTGCTGAACAATTTATGGCTATGCCAGTAATTAAAGGAGCAAAATCTGAGAGCGAACGTTTTGCCGGAGCACTAGAAACCTATACTATTGAAGCATTGATGCAGGATGGAAAAGCGCTGCAAGCAGGTACTTCACATTTCTTAGGTCAGAACTTTGCAAAAGCTTTTGATGTGAAGTATACTTCTAAAGAAGGAAAGCAAGAATACGTTTGGGCAACTTCCTGGGGAGTGTCTACTAGATTAATAGGAGGTTTGATCATGACGCATTCAGATGATTTTGGATTAGTGTTACCACCTAAATTGGCACCAATACAAGTGGCTATTGTTCCTATATATAAAGGAGAAGATCAATTGAACACGATCTCAGAGAAAGTAAATGTACTGGTACAAGAGTTACGAAGTAAAGGTATTTCGGTAAAATTTGATCATAGAGATACGTTGAGACCTGGTGCAAAATTTGCCGAGTATGAGTTAAAAGGCGTGCCGGTAAGAATAGCTGTTGGAAATAGAGATCTTGAAAATAACACAGTAGAAGTAGCGAGGAGAGATACTTTAGAGAAGCAAACAGTATCGCAAGACGGATTGGCAAACTATATTTCTAATTTATTAGAGGAAATTCAAACTAATTTATTTGAAAGATCTGTGGCTTACAGAGACGCACATATTACAAAAGTAGATTCTTTTGAGGAGTTTAAAGATGTGATCGAAAAATAAAGGTGGATTTGTGTCTGCGCATTGGGATGGGACGATGGAAACGGAAGATAAAATCAAAGAATTGACAAAAGCTACGATAAGATGTATACCAAATGATGCCGAAGAAGAAGCAGGGAAATGTGTTTTAACAGGCAACAAATCAGGGAAAAGAGTCTTATTTGCAAAAGCATATTAATTTTTTAAAAAAATTATTGCAGAGTTTTAAAAACGTTGTATATTTGCATCCGCAATCGAGAGATTATTTATCTTGAAATTGTTAATGGTCCGTTCGTCTAGGGGTTAGGACGCCAGGTTTTCATCCTGGTAACACGGGTTCGATTCCCGTACGGACTACAAAGTTTTAATAAACAAATAAAAAGACATGGCAAATCATAAGTCTGCGTTAAAAAGAATTAGAAGTAACGAATCGAAGAGATTACGTAACAAATACCAGCATAAAACGACTCGTAATGCTGTTAGAGATTTACGTGCTTACTCAAGATAAGAAGGAAGCTGAAGGAAATGTTAGGGAATGTTGTTTCTATGTTAGATAAATTAGCTAAGAACAATGTGATTCACAAGAATAAAGCTGCAAATTTAAAATCTAAATTAGCAAAGCACGTTGCTGCATTGTAAGATTTTAATAGTTAAATATATTTAAAAAGCGCTCTGAGTTTTCAGAGCGCTTTTTTTATGTTATACAATATGTATTATGCTATTACCAATCGTAATTCTTATGTGCATCTAACTTGATGAAGATAAATAGTAACAGTGTAAACCCCCATAGAGAAGAACCACCATAGCTAAAGAAGGGAAGAGGTATTCCCACAGTTGGTAGTAACCCAATGACCATACCTATATTGACGATCACGTGGAAAAAACAAAATGGAGGCCAGTCCGTATCCGTAAAATCCTCCCAAACTTGTTGTTATGTGTTTCGGCGAGATATATAATCCGATATAGGAGTATCATGAAAAGAACGATCACAAAAGCGCTTCCTAAAAAGCCCCACTCTTCACCAACAACGCTAAAAATGTAATCCGTATGCTGTTCTGGAACGAAATCACCTTGCGTTTTTATCGCCTTTTAAAAATCCTTTTTCCTGTAAATCCTCCAGAGCTAATAGTTTGGATAGATTGATTCGTATTGTAACCTATTCTTTGTGTATCGGATGTTTTGCCTAAAAGAATGTCGAATCGATCTCTATGGTGTTGCTCAAATACATCATTATAAATAACGCTAGATCCAAAAATAAATGCCCCAATGATAGCATACATGCCTACTACTTTCATCCAGTTAAAGCGGAGAAAACGTTTGTTCTTATAAAGAGCATAGACCACAAATATGGTAATAATTGAAAATATAATAAGAGTTAATAACCATGGCGCAATAACCAGGGTTAGAATAAAAAGAACAATAGCCGAGATTCCCACAACCAGGTATGCTAATGTCAAACCTTCTCTATTCAGCACAAAGAAGAAAGAAAGATATATAAGAGCGGAACCCGCGTCTGGCTGCAAAACAATTAAAAAAGCAGGAAGGAAAATAATGATGAAAGCTTTGATCTGATTTTTAAGTAACCCTAAATTGTATTTTCGGTCACTCATTAATTTAGCAACTGCAAGCGCTGTAAAGGCTTTAGCAAACTCAGAAGGCTGCAAACTGGCGCCTCCGAAATTGTACCAGGAGGTCGCTCCGTTTATGTTTTTTCCAAAAAGAAACAAACCTATTAAACTTAGTATGGAGATCATATAAAAAATACTCGCAAACTTCTCGTAAAATTTTGAGTTAAAGAATAATGTTATGATGATCAAAGGAATGCTTAAAAGTATCCAGAGTAGTTGCTTTCCATATTTCGTGGAAAAATCTAACAACCCAGAGTCATTAGCATCGGAAGATGCTGCATAGATGTTCATCCAGCCGAAACCTACGAGTAATATATAGACAATTACCAGTGTCCAATCTACTCCATAAAAAATATTATTGCGTTCCGCTCTCAACGATTTGCTCTTTAGTAAGTTGTCTATTGTATATTGGATACAGGTCTTTCTTTAAAACATAATCTTCGATCCACTTCCTCTTTACTTGTTTAAACAAGTATTTTTCTATCATAAGACTTGTAATTGGCGCAGCGACTTGAGACCCAAACCCTCCATTTTCTATAAAAACAGCAATAGCAATCTTAGGATTGTCTTTAGGAGCGAACGCCACTAAAATAGAATGATCTGGTTGCTGTTCCATGACACCGTTTACTCTTGCTGAATTTTCAGCTGTTCCTGTTTTTCCACAAATCTCCACTCCATTGATCTTCACCCATTTCGCAGTTCCGGTCTCAAAAACCTCTTCCATGCCATCGATGATAGGTTTGAAATACTTAGGCTTTATAGATGTCATTTTTTTAACAGTATAAGTGGAGTCTTTCATTGACTCATTTCCTATGTTTTTGACAATATGGGGTGTATAGAAAAAACCTCTATTGGCAATAGCTGCTGTAACATTTGCCAATTGAATAGGAGTGGTGATTACTTCTCCTTGACCGATAGCGTTCGAAATATTGGTAGAGGCATTCCATCTAAACTTATTTCTTTTACTATAATATTTTCCATCAGGAATTAATCCTTTCTGCCCAGATGGAAGATCATAACCCAAATAATTACCAAGACCAAAACTCTTTACATGATCACTCCAGTTGGTCAATCCATTCTCTGGATCATTATCCTTTTCAACAATTCGTTTATAGGTATTGGCAAAATAGCTATTACATGATTTGGCTATTGCTGTATGCAAACGGATGGGTTTTCCATATATTTCGCAATGGCATCCCATAATGTCATCTTTCTTTCTACCATATCTATACCCGTGATAACAATAAAAGGGCGTCTGCTCGTTAATTACACCTTCTTGTAATCCTATTAAGGCGTTAATAAGCTTAAAGGGAGATCCCGGCGGATAAATGGCTTGCAATCCTCGATCATAAGTAGGGTTATTAATTGTATCGCCAAAAAGTAGGACCGAATTTCTTGAACGTTTTCTCCCAACCATCATGTTTGGGTCGTAACTAGGAGCCGTTACAAGAGAAAGTATTTCCCCTGTGGCCGGTTCGATAGCAACAATTCCTCCTCGCTTTCCTTTCATTAATATTTCTGCATACTGTTGCAACTCACTATCAATGGTTAGTGTAATATCTTTCCCATTTTTAGGGAGAGAGTCGTACATCCCATTTCTGAATGGCCCTATAATCTTGTTAAGACGATCTCTTTGTAAATACTTCTTACCCTTTATACCACGTAGAACTTTTTCATATTGCTTTTCTACACCCCAGGCACCGATCAACTCTCCTTGCTGATAATAATCATTCTTTTTAGCAATCTCTTCGTTAACCTCACTAATGTATCCCAAAACATTAGCTGCAGACTTGATAGGATAGTCTCTTATGATCCTTTTTTGAATATAAAACCCTTTAAACTTGTGTAGTTTTTCCTGCAGATACGCGAAATCTTCCTTTGCCAATTGTTTTAAAAATACAGAAGGAAGCCAGGGAGAATATCTTCGAGCTTTTTGATACTTTTTCTTAAAGTAAGCCGTATCAATTTTAAGTAATGAGCAAAATTCAAGTGTATCCAATGGTTTTACCTCATTAGGTACGACCATTACATCATATGACAGTTGATTAGCAACTAATAATTTCCCGTTTCGATCATAGATATATCCTCGCTCTGGGTAGTCAAAAATTACTTTTACCGAGGAATTATCTGTAACATGATCTGAAGAATCTTGCAATACTTGCAATTGAAAAAGCCTCCCAATAAAAATGAGGCCTATACTAGTGATCAAAAAATAGAATAAAAAACTCCTTTTCATTGAGATTTTCTACTAAATATAAAGGTTCCAAAAAAATATA
Source organism: Flavobacteriaceae bacterium (assembly GCA_965218065.1). GTDB lineage: Bacteria > Bacteroidota > Bacteroidia > Flavobacteriales > Flavobacteriaceae > Polaribacter. The sequence goes on from OZ244589.1 coordinate 389,284, forward strand.
ATATCAATGTAAAAACACTAGAGAATAGTGTATTTAAAAGTACATCAGAAAAATTCTGAAAACTAAAGTTAGCCAAAGAAAACAAGATAAAATGATGTACAACTGTTAAAATTACGACATAGTTGAAAACTTTTCCAAAAGGTTCAGATTTAAGCTTGAAAATTGTTAGATCGGTATCTGATTTTTGGAAGATTGCCTTTATTAAGAAGATTCTTATATAGGCAATAAACAATAAAGAAAAAGCATGAATGCCACCTGAATCAGAGAATACATCAATGAGCAAACCATATATGAATGCTAAAAATAACAATGGAAATCTGTTCTTACCGACTGGAAAAACGAAAACAAACAATATATATAGGTAGGGGTTAATGTATCCTAAAAAATTAACATTGTTAAGTACCAGTACTTGAAAGAACAACAGGAGTATCAGACCAATAACTAAGTAAATTCTATTCATTGCCTTGGTTTTCTAAGGTTCTTATTTCCTTTTTGTCAAGATTGGAGATGATATAAACATGTCGAATATTTTGCATATCATTAAACAATCGAACATTGATACTACTAGCAATGGTTGAATTTGCTGAATTTATGGTAGTTACAACTCCAATTAATACACCTTCAGGGAAAATCGCCGACTTCCCTCCGGTTATAACAGTATCTCCAACTTTTACAACAGCTTGCCTTGGAATATTTTCTAGTTGTAAAACTTCGATATCTTTTCCGTTCCAGGTGAGATTTCCAAAATAAGTACTATCACCTTTAATACGAGCATTGATACTACTATTCTTGTTCAAAATGGAGCGAACTCGGGAATAACTACCTGAAACCTGATCGGTTATACCAATAATTCCTTTATCGTTTGTAACAGCCATTTCTATGTCAATACCATCATTTTTCCCTTTGTTCAAGAGCAAAAAATTAAAAGAGGTGCTAAATTTGTTGTTGATCGCTTTAGCTAAAGTGTAGGTGTATTTTTGATGATATATAGAAGAATCACTGTGATTTAAGATTACGGTTGAATCTAAACCATTTTTTATTTTGTCAAGCTCGTTTTTTAAACGGGTATTCTCTAAAGCTAAGCTCTCATTTGTTTGTTTAAGATCGAAATACTCAGAAAGTTTATTGGTCTTTTCATATAACCCTCCCGTGAAAGAGTTGGCAGAACTTATAAACTTGCTTTTGTGAAATGAATGATTGTTTATGGTAAAAAATAATGCAACAAACTCTAATAGAAGAAAAAATAAAAAGTATTTATACTTCTGGATAAAATAGATAAGTTGCTGCATAAGACAAAACGAGTTTTAAACTATTTCATTAAAACACTTTTGTATTTGTCTAGCTCTTTTAAAGCGATACCCGTGCCTCGCACTACAGCTCGTAAAGGATCTTCTGCCACATAAACAGGTAGGTCAGTTTTACGAGAGAGCCTCTTATCTAAACCTCTAAGCATTGAGCCTCCGCCGGCAAGGTAAATTCCGGTATTATAAATATCTGCTGCTAATTCGGGAGGTGTTTTAGACAAGGTCTCCATAACGGCATCCTCGATTCTTAAAATTGATTTGTCCAGCGCTTTAGCAATCTCTCTAAAAGATACTTGCACTTGTTTAGGTTTTCCACTCAATAGATCTCTACCCTGAACTAACATATCTTCAGGAGGAGTATCCAGATCTTCGGTAGCAGCTCCAATGTTTATCTTCACTTTTTCAGCGGTAGATTCACCCACATATAAATTATGTTGGGTTCTCATATAATACATGATGTCATTGGTAAAAAGATCTCCCGCTACTTTTACTGATTGATCGTACACAATTCCGGCTAAAGCAATTACGGCAATTTCGGTTGTACCTCCACCGATATCAATAATCATATTCCCCTTAGGTTCCATAATGTCTATTCCAACACCTATCGCTGCAGCCATAGGTTCATAGATCAGATAGATCTCTTTTGCATTCATGTGTGTAGCCGAATCCTTAACGGCACGTTTCTCTACCTCTGTAATTCCAGAAGGGATACAGATCACCATTCTCAGAGCAGGAGGAAAGAATTTTTTCTTGATCGCGGGAATTTTCTTGACAAACTCTTTGATCATTTCTTCTGAAGCCTGAAAATCTGCAATAACACCATCTTTTAAAGGCCGGATAGTCTTTATGTTTTCATGCGTTTTTCCCTGCATCAAACTGGCTTCCTTACCAGTAGCAATTATCTTACCGGTCATTCGATTTCTTGCAACAATAGAGGGACTATCTATCACTACTTTTCCGTTATGTATAATCAACGTATTTGCAGTTCCTAGATCAATCGCAATATCTTCCGTCATAAAATCGAAAAAACCCATAAAATATTCTTTGTGTATTGTGTATTCTTACAAATCTACTAAAATTCCTTGTTTAAAATACAATTAATAAATTAATGTTTAAAATGTCTTGTTCCTGTAAATACCATAGACAAACTATTTGAATTACAGTAGTCTACACTTAATTGATCTTTAATCGAACCTCCCGGCTGAATTACGCTTTTCACTCCTGCTTTATCTGCGATCTCTACACAGTCTGGAAATGGGAAAAAAGCATCACTTGCCATGACTGCTCCGTTTAGATCAAAGCCAAAATTCGTTGCTTTTTCAATTGCCTGTCTTAAGGCATCAACTCTACTTGTTTGACCTGTTCCACTGGCACAAAGCTGCTTGTTTTTAGCTAAAACAATTGTGTTAGACTTCGTATGCTTACAGATTTTAGAGGCAAATATTAAATCTTCTAACTCTTTTTCTGTAGGTTTATTTTGTGTAGCATATGATAAATCTTCAATACTGTCCGTTTTGTTATCCTTATCCTGAACCAATAACCCATTTAGGGAGGTTCGTACTATTTGATTTGGTAGCGCTACCTCTTTTTGAATCAAGATGATTCGATTCTTTTTTCCTTTTAATATTTCCAATGCATCATTATCAAAAGCCGGAGCAATCACGACTTCGCAAAACAAAGAATGAATCTCTTCGGCAGTTGCTTTATCGATAGTAGAGTTGGCAATGAGGATCCCTCCGAATGCAGAAACCGGATCACCCGCTAAAGCATCTATATATGCTTGATGTATGGTATCTCTTTGAGCAAAACCGCATGCATTATTATGCTTTAAAATAGCAAACGTAGGCGCTTCACCGGTAAATTCGTTCATCAAGTTCACTGCAGCATCTACATCTAATAAATTGTTATAGCTCAACTCTTTTCCGTGTAACTTATCAAACATGGCATTTAGATCGCCAAAAAAATATCCCTTTTGATGTGGATTCTCTCCATATCGCAAGGTTTTAGAAACAGTTTCACTTGCTTTGAAAACAACTTCTTCCTCATTGAAATAATTAAAAATAGCCGTATCGTAATGAGAAGAAATGTTGAATGCCTTTGCGGCAAACTTTTTTCTATCCGATAATGAGGTCTTTCCTTGATTTTCAGAGATCAATGCTAAGAAAGAGTCGTATTGATCCATGGACGAAACGATAAAAGTATCTTTAAAGTTCTTGGCAGCTGCTCGAATTAAGGAAATTCCTCCAATATCAATTTTTTCTACAATATCTTGTTCACTGGCTCCTGAAGCCACGGTTTTTTCAAAAGGATATAAATCTACGATCACAAGGTCTAATTGTGGAATTTGGAATTCTTCCATTTCTGCAATATCTCCCTCATGGTCCTGTCTGTTTAAGATTCCTCCAAATACTTTTGGGTGTAATGTTTTAACGCGACCCCCTAAAATAGATGGGTACGATGTAACATCTTCGACAGGGATCACATCAATACCAAGGTCCTTGATAAATTTCTCCGTTCCTCCTGTTGAGTAAATGTTAACGTTCAGTTCGTTTAACTTTTTTACAATAGGTTCCAATCCGTCTTTATGAAAGACAGAGATCAATGCAGATTTAATAGTTTTTGAGTTGCTCATACGTTGTGTTGTTAAGCACACAAATCTACTAAATGTGAATTGTTAAAACAATTTAAATCCAAGCTAAAATAAGGATATTTTAATATCCTTATTCTGCCTGCATTCTAGACAAAAAACTATCCACCATAGTGGTGTAGTTCTTGTAACTCTTCAAATTGTTTTTGGATTTTTTAAGCGTAAGCAGCCTGTATAGAAACAAGCCAATAGGTTGTCTAGTTCTTTTCATTATAGGGGGTTTAAAAAGATTAAAACAAATAAAAGGAATTTTTTTTACATATCCAAAGATGTAAAAAAACTTAGCAGCATATTTATAGAATGCCGGCTACCTTCTCACAAACATATTCCAGTAACTCCTCGTCTTCTTTTGTGAATGGATTCACCGTATGAGAATCAATATCGATTTGACCTATATTTTCGTTATTTACAAAAATTGGAATTACAATTTCTGACTTCACTTTCCAACCACAGGAAATGTAATTATCCTGAGAAGAAACATCCTGAACAACAAAATTTTCATTACTAACGGCTACCTGACCACAGATACCTTTGCCAAAAGGAATAATGGTATGTTCCGTTGGCTCGCCCGTAAACTGAGCTAATTTAAGCTCTTGTTTATCTCCATTTTTAAAATAAAAACCAACCCAGTCGTAATATGAAATAGTATCTTCTAGTAGATCACATATATGTTGAAGTTTTGTTTCTGTGCTTGAATCCGAAACGATGATCTGATTTACGCTAGTTTTTAAATTATCTATGCTCATATTTTTTTATATTTGTTAAGTAAGCGGCAAAAAATAAGATTGCAAAAATAAATTAAAATTACCCACCAATGAAACAAAGAAAGGTCATTCTTTTTTTAATTAAATTTTTTGCCAGTTATTTTATACTATTCGTTTTTTATTCAATTTACTTACAAAAAACACAGAAAAAAGGAGATGTTTTTGTTTGTTCGCCCATTACGACCAAAGTTGCCGAACAGACAGAAGATGTATTGAGTTTCTTTGGGTATAATGTTGCAAATATGCAACATGAAGAAGAAATGTCTGTAAAATTGATCGTGGACGGACAATATACGGCCAGAGTCATAGAAGGTTGTAATTCTATTAGTATCATTATCCTATTTATTGCATTCATTATAGCTTTTCCGGGAACGTTTAAGGCCACTGTATTATATGCTATCGTTGGTAGCGTGCTCATCTATATTATCAATATCCTTAGAATTGCATTCTTGACGATCATGCTGCATAAATATCCTGACAATCAAATCTTACTTCACAATGTTATTTTTCCATTGATCATCTATGGATTTACATTCTTGTTGTGGGTGTTGTGGGTTCATAAATTTTCTAATTATAAAAAATGACAAGACCAATTAGAATAGTGTTGATTATTGTATTACTTATCTTACTTTTTTTGATAAGAGCATTTGAAATGCATCTATTTTATGATCCACTAATCGTTTATTTTCAAAACGATTATTTGTATAAAACTATGCCTGAAATTGACACCTGGCATTTAGTTGTTGATATGCTCTTCAGATATACATTGAACTCTTTAATTACCATTGCAATTATTTACCTAATATTTAGAAGGAAGAAACATGTGAAATTTACAGGCTCACTGTTAATGATTGCTTTTATGATCTTGATCTTCGTCTTTGTACTGCAGTTAAGAGATGAATTCAGATCTGGATATTTGTTCCCTTTCTATGTAAGAAGATTTATAATTCAGCCATTGTTTTTACTATTGTTGTTGCCGGCTTTTTACTACCAGAAGCTGCGAAATTCAAAATTTTAACAGTTCTATTTAAAAATCATATAGTAACTTTGCATCAATAATGAAGCGAGCTTATCTTAAAATACAAGCTATTTTTCTCGCACTAATGATTTTGGTGGTGTCTAACTCGTATGCCATTACCTCTCATTTTTGTGGCTCCACCCTGGTGGGTGTTTCTTATTTCGGACAATCTAGTGCTTGTGGCATGATGGATGCTGATGATGACTGTAAAGACGAACAATCTATAGAGAAAGGTTGTTGTACAAATGTTGTTGAGATTATAGAGCCGGATGTTTTAGATAAAACAGTAACATTTAAATTTGACGCGAAGGAATTCACTTCGGTAATTTACTTTGCGTTCTCTTATATAAGCGTATTTCAAGAAAGGATAGTTCACGACGAATTTCTTTTTGAACCACCACCTCCTGATATCGACCTTGATATTCAGGTATTGCACCAGACCTTTTTGATCTGATTTTAATTTTTAACGTAAAGCAATCATCTTTTTTAGATGAAAAAAGTCTTGTTATAAATTAAAATTATATTCAACAATGAAAAAAATAATGATCAGCATGGTATTGCTGATTTCAATACAATCATTCTCACAACAAACATTTAAGGGAATGATCATGGATAAAAATAATCCTAAAGATAATTTGGGTGTTTTTGGAGTAAATGTCTACTGGTTAAACACAACGGTAGGAGGCACTACCGATGAAAAAGGATGGTTTGAAATCCCATATAAATCAATCTATAAAAAGCTAGTGATCAGTTATGTGGGCTATAAGACAGATACCTTGACGATCACAAGTTTGGAGCCAATACATCATTTTCTAACTCCGGAAAACGAACTGGATGAGATTAAGATCTCTAGTAAAAAGAAAGCGACACAAAAATCGTTCATCCAAACGGCAAATGTGTTTACTGTGAATAGCGATGAGTTGCTCAAAGCCGCTTGTTGTAACCTTGCGGAAAGCTTTGAAACAAATCCATCCATTGATGTGAATTTTTCTGATGCTTTAACGGGAACAAGGCAGATTCAAATGCTAGGCTTAAAAAGCCCTTACCTGTTAATCTCACAGGAGAATATCCCTTCAATAAGAGGAGCTGCACAAGTATACGGATTAACCTTTACGCCGGGAACATGGGTAGAAAGTATTCAGATCACCAAAGGAGCGGGTAGTGTTATTAATGGATATGAAAGTATTTCGGGACAAATAAATGCAGAATTGGTAAAACCATTTACAGATAAGAAGTTCTTCTTAAATGCCTATGGTTCGTTAGGAGGGAGATTAGAGCTGAATACGCATTTCAATCAAAAAGTATCGGATAAATGGCAAACTGGATTGTATGTGCATGGAAACTACCGTGGCGAGAAGTTCGATAATAATGATGACGGGTTTTTAGACTTTCCTTTGATGCAACAAATCAATGTTATGAACCGATGGCAATATATCGATCAAGAAAAAGGATGGGTAAGTTTTATCAACATCCGATATATGAACGATGAAAAGCAAACAGGGGAATTAGAATTTGACCCGGATATTCATCGAGGAACAACCACTTCCTGGGGAAGCGAGATCCATACGAAACGATTCGATTTTTCTTCAAAATTGGGGTATGTTTTTCCTGAACTACCTTTTCAGAGCTTTGGTTTTCAAATTGCATACAGCAACCATGAACAGGATTCATACTTTGGGTTGAATGTGTATGACATTCAACATCAAAGCGTATACTCTAATTTACTTTTTAATTCCATTATAGGAGACACGCGAAGTAAGTTCACTACTGGAATTAGTTTTACCCATGATTCTTACGAGGAATTGGTCAACATAAATCAATTTAATAGAACGGAGAATTCGGTAGGTGCATTTTTCGAGTATGCATATGACAATTCTGATGACTTTAGCTTGACTGCCGGAATCAGAGTGGACAATCATAACTTATTAGGAACTTTCATTACACCCAGACTTCATATACGATATGTTCCTTGGGAAAGAGGGGTTTTAAGAGCTTCTTTTGGTCAAGGGAGAAGAAGCGCCAATATCTTTGCAGAAAACCAACAATTATTCGGTAGTTCAAGACAAATAAATGTTCAAGCTGTTAATGGTAAAATTTATGGTTTGGATCCAGAGGTAGCCTGGAACTATGGTATTTCGTATTTGCAAGGGTTTCGATTATTTGATAAAAAAGGAGATATTACCTTCGATTTTTATAGAACAAATTTCCAAAACCAAGTGGTTGTTGATTGGGAGAATCCGCAGGAAATAGCCTTTTATAATTTGGATGGAGAGAGCTATGCAAATAGTTTTCAAACAGAGATCAATTATACCCTGGCAAGAGGTTTAAATATCCGACTAGCATATAAATATTATGATATAGCTACAGACTATCAATCGGGAAGATTATCAAAACCTTTAACACCGGAGAACAGGTTTTTTGCAAACGCATCTTACGAAACAGAGAAGAAAGAAGACGGAAAGCAATGGAAATTTGATGCTACATACAATCATATAGGATCGCAGCGATTGCCTAACACTTCGAGTAACCCTATTCAATATCAATTAAGCTCAAATTCGGAGAGCTATAATCTATTGAATTCTCAGGTTACCAGAGTCTTTTCGGACAAATTCGAAGTCTATGTAGGTGGCGAGAATTTAACAAACTTTAGACAAAAAAGCCCTATTTTAGCTAATGATAATCCGTTTGGGAACAACTTCGATACAACTATTGTATACGGGCCAATATTTGGAAGAATGTTCTATGCTGGATTGCGATTTAAATTGGATTAACAATGAAAAAAACAATTTTTATATTATCATTTTTAATGATATGCCTATCGGCAGAAGCACAGAAGAAAAAAAGGAATGCAAAGGTTGCTATTGAGGTAGATGGCGTTTGCATGATGTGTAAAAAAAGAATAGAAAAGGCGGCATTAAATACAAAAGGCGTAAAATTTGCACTTTGGAATGTGAAAACGCATATGCTTTCATTGATCATTGATGAACGCAAGACAGATGTAAAGACCATTCAAAAGAACATCGCGGCTGCAGGGCATGATACTAAAGGTATACGCGCAAAAGAACATGAGTATAATCAGCTTGATCCCTGCTGCAGATATCGAGATAAGAAAGTAGTTGAAGATCATAAAAATGGAAAACAATGAGAAAGAATCTTATTATTTTCGGAATAGTTTTATGCACGGCTTTATTTTTTTCTTCATGTAAAACAGAGAAGAAAGAGGGGAAGGAGCACAAAACAGAACTCAGTCAAAAAGAAGTATATCAGTGCCCTATGGATTGTGAAAAAGGGAAGACCTATAAAAAAGAAGGTAAATGCCCGGTTTGTCATATGAATCTTAGAAAAGTAAAGCAAAAAAAGGAGCACGATCACTCTGATAAAGAGCATAATCATTAATGATTATTAAAGCCCTAAGTGAAACTTAGGGCTTTTTTATTTGTAAGGTTTATTGATTGTTTTCGACAGTCCACATGATACATGGATAACAATGAAGACTAGACTAACGCTGATTTTTGTAATGGCCATTGTAGCCTTTGCGAATGCCAGACTTGCTGCTCTGGAGGTGTGCCCTTGTCTAATAATATTGGGCTTCCTATTTTAGAAAAGGGAACATGGCAAATAGGAATGTTTTATGATTACAACAATCTTAATACATTAAATAATGGAACTGAGTCATTAAATGATGATTCCAGACTGCGCATTACCCACTCTGTTTTAGTAAATGTAGGTTATAGCATTACGGATGATCTTTCGGTTGAAGGGCTATTTACCTGGGTAAATCAAAGAAGGAACATTACACAATTCGGAAATTCAAATCTGGATCAAACTTCTGGGATCGGAGATGCGATTGTACTAGGGAGATATAGGATCATAAATAAACCGGATTACGAAATATCCTTGGGAGCAGGAGCCAAACTACCCTTAGGGTCTACTACAAATACCAATAACATCGGAATTATCTTAAACGCAGATTTACAACCTGGAAGTAATGCGCTCGATATCATTTACATTACTTCCTTTTCTAAACGATTTAGTTTTAGGCAGTCTATGAACTTCTCGACCCGATTGACATACAGATCTACAGGAACTAACAATGAGTATTTAGGTTCTAGCGAATATAAGTTTGGAAATGAGTTTCAAGCTTTTTTAAGTGTGTCAGATCAATTTCTTTTGTTCAAACAGATTGTTGTACCGAGTATATCTTTTAAATTTAGAGATGTTAAAAGAGATATTATTGATGGAAATGAAATAACAAATACAGGAGGTAACTGGGTATTTTTAATCCCAGATTTTTCTATTAACCTAACACCTCAGATATTGTTTACTACCAGGTTAGAAGTTCCTTTATATGCGAATGTAAGAGGGACACAACTAACACCGACGTATCGAATAAGTACTGGAGTCTCTATCCAATTAATTAAGAAAAGAGAGATTCGAATAAACAATACAATATGAAAACAAGATTCACATATTATTTAATGGCATTGCTTACGGTGTATGCCTGCTCTTCAGGTGGGAGTGACGATGGAACTTCTGGTGGAGGCAATTCAGGAGGAGGAAACTCAGGAGGAGGTAATAATACCAATTTCTGGTCCATACCGGTAAATAAAGTAATCGATGGAGGACCGGGAAGAGATGGGATTCCATCTATAGATGCTCCGATATTTTACGATGGAAATGACCCAAGAGTAGATACATATATGTTGGCCGATGATTTGGTAATAGGAATCATTAAAAATGGAGAAGCGCGTGCATATCCGCATAGAATCTTAGATTGGCATGAGGTAGTGAACGATGCGATCAATGGAGAGAAGTTTTCACTAAACTATTGCCCACTAACGGGCTCTGCTTTTTCTTGGGAATCAAAAGTTGGTGGCGTAGAAACGACGTTCGGTGTTTCGGGACTATTGTATAATACGAATTTGATCATGTACGATCGATTAACAGAAAGTAACTGGTCACAGTTGACCCTGGAATGTGTGAATGGCGAATCTATTGGAGAGATTCCAAGAACACAACAAATTCTAGAAACGGACTGGAATACCTGGAAAACAATGTATCCGAACACTAAGATCCTATCTAATGAGCAAAATTTAAATAGGAACTATAATAGTTATCCTTATGGTCCTTATAGAACTGACCATGATTTTTTCTTATTCCCACTTGATCCATTAAACCCGGCATTACCAAATAAACAACGCGTGCATGCAGTGTTAATTAACAACCTTTCTAAGGCGTACACCTTTGATAAGTTTGCAGGAGGGAAAGCAGTAAAAGATGGTTTTGGAGGTAAGAATGTTTTGGTTGTAGGAAATGAAAATATCATTAACTCCTTTGAATTAAACAGCTCTCAGAACAATCTGACATTTACTTATGACTTTTCCGGACCTGGCCATTTTTTTATCGATAACGAAGGTAACAAATGGTTGATCACAGGAGAAGCTATTGAAGGCCCAAGAGCTGGACAAAAGCTAACACAAACAAGATCTTTTAATAGCTATTGGTTTGCACTAGCCTTGTTCTATCCAAATCCGATTATTTATAATTAAAGACTAATCTTTAAGTTCTACAGTTTTTTTTGTCGAAATTAGTTTACCAGATTCAGATACTCCTTCTATATAGACATTGAAAGCATCTTGCAAATGAGTAGGAACAGTAATGCTCGCCTTTGAATTAGCATCTATAGAAATATCAGGTTTCCAGAATATCGCGCCAAAATGTTTGTATGTGTTGTCGAAAAAAGTGGGATATTTCGGATTGTAATATTCCTTTTCAGTAGCAAATCCAACAGATAACTTTATCTTCTTGTAAGTTGCTTTTTTTACGTCGTACTCAAACGGTGACAACGTATAAATATAAATTTGCTCCAAGCTTCGGTTGTCATGATTTCTACCATAGAATATTTCTTTCACCATGTCTAAATAAATGTTTTCTATCATCCACATACTTTGTGAAACCTCAATACCATCTAAAAAAACTCTTACGTCTGTTTTGAATAAATTGTTTTGCTCTTGAGTTGGAGCGACAAAATTAGCATCTCCACTGGTTTGAGCCCCAAGACCTCTTTGCCCAAATTGAGTACTTCCTCGAGCGCCTATAGAAACTTCCGGTCCACTTCGATTTATTTGATAACCTTTTTTTTGTAAAAAATCTAACACATTTTCACCAGAGGCAATGATAAGGTCTTTCATCTTTACTCCTGTAAGCATCGTGTTTAAGCCATACGCATCGTTTTCATATTTTCTTCTCTCTGCTGCTTTAACCACAACTTCATCCAGGACTTCAATATCTTTAGAAAGGTTCTTAAAATTAGAAACTTCTAGCTCATTTCTTTCAGAAATCGTGTCATAAGGAATAAAATCATCCAATAATGAGTCGTTTGAATAGGACATGACAGGTGTAATTTTGAAGAGCCCATTTTTTGATTTTAAGGCAAAGTTGATAACAGAGTTTTTCTTCAAGAATGAGTTTTTTAAAACGTATGGATTTTCACCATTTCTAATTTCTCTGACCAACTTATTGTCTGGAGAGTACATGAGCACAGATTGTTGTTTTTTTAACCGCTTATTGATACTAGCTGTTACATCGATTCCATTTTCGAAGGAGAAGTATAACTTGGGAGGAAAGTTAAAGATGTGATCCCAATTGTATTTGCTCCATCCCTGTGTTAACAATAATAAGTCTAGGTCTTGAAGTCTTTTTTTATCCTTATTGACAAAATAATACTGCAAATTTTCAATATCTCCTTTTACATAAGGATTTAATAACGTAGCAGATACAATAGAATTTTTCGGACGGTGTGCTTTTGTCTCATTCGGTAAAAAAGAAGCACTTACAAATACTTTTTCATTAGTTGGGTTGTGGAACGCTATATTGATCGAATCTCTCTCGTAATCACTTTTATCCACAGTAATGTTGCTATATAGGGATGCATCATTGATAAAAATAAGACGCTCCGCAAGAGGCTTGTTTTGCTCATTAAAAACGGTAATAATATTTACGCCTTTTGGAAGTTGTCTTTTCTTTAATAAGATGGCATAGCTGGTCATGTCGGAATTAAGAGGAAGATTGTATTTCAAATACGTTTTTGTATTATGGACCAGTACGGTATAGTTTTTTCCAGAAACCTGTTTTAAAGTATTCTCATTGGTACCTATATCGATCCTCAGATGCTCCGACAAATTGTTTTCTACCCGTATTACAATCCCTTGAGAAGCTACTTTTGGTGTTTTTTGTGATATGATAGATCCATTGTCTAGGGTAGCTTCGAAAGTGTACGTTTCATTTTCTCCTAGAAATAGTTTCGTCTTCCCAAACCCTAATGGATTGGTGGTAAATTTTTTAATGACATTGCCTTCTGCATCTTTAATGATTCCTTTTCGAACCTTTTGCCCTTTGTTGTTTGCATTTTTGATTAGGATTCCCAAATTATTCACCGTATTTGCTACTAAATGACCTCCTTCTGGGAATAATTTAAACTCAAAATAGTTCTTTTCCGATTTTGTGCTGTTTTTCAGCACTTCCTTTTTAGAAGAAACAATCTTTATTTTTTGAGAAAAAGAATGGTCTTCTTTAAAATTCTTCATCCATTTAGTAGAAGCTTTTAAATAGTATTTATCCTTTGTATAAGTAGAATCTAAATAAATGCTACCATGGCCAAGCCCTTTTTTAATATGTACGAGCTGTTGATCTTTGAGCTTCCCTTCAGCATCAAAAATAGAAACATATAAGTTAGAAGTTGTTGGATGTGGCTTTTGAGAGTTTTGCTCTATTACATAGGCCTTAAACCAGATTTCTTCACCGCTTAGAAAAGAGGTTTTATTCAGATGTAAATAGGGGGTTTCTCTAGTGTCTTGAAAATATTTAACATAGCTGGAATCAATTTTTGTGAGATTTTTCTGAGCTATAGAATTCAGAGAAAAAAGGGCGCAGACAATGGTAAGGGCGGTTAGTTTTAGTTTCATAGTTTTAGTTTTTCTTGTTTTTAAGGTACAAAAACTATTCCAAAATAAAAACCTCAAGGATTCCTTGAGGTTTTTATAAGAGTTATGTAATCAGAAATTATTACATCATTCCTGGCATTCCACCACCCATTGGAGGCATGGCAGCTGCAGGTGCATCTTCCTTAATATCTACTAAAGCGCATTCGGTAGTTAAGATCATTCCGGCAACGGAAGCAGCATTCTCAAGTGCTACTCTGGTTACTTTCTTAGGATCGATGATCCCCGCTTCCAGCATGTCTACATATTGATCCGACTTCGCATCGTATCCAAAATCTTTCTTACCTTCTAATACTTTGTTAATGACAACCGATCCTTCACCTCCTGCATTTTCTACAATGGTTCTTAATGGTGATTCAATAGCTTTGTTCACTATTTGAACCCCAGTAGTTTCATCTAAATTATCAGTAGTGATTTTTTCTAATACTTTCTTTGCTCTAACTAAAGCTACACCACCACCGGCTACAATTCCTTCTTCTACAGCAGCCCTGGTTGCATGCAGTGCATCATCTACTCTATCTTTCTTTTCTTTCATTTCTACTTCAGAAGCAGCGCCTACGTACAATACCGCAACACCACCTGCTAATTTTGCCAAGCGCTCCTGTAGCTTTTCTCGGTCATAGTCTGAAGTAGTGGTTTCGATCTGTGCTTTGATCTGATTTACTCTGGCTTTAATCGCATCTGCATTTCCTGAACCGTTTACTATCGTCGTATTATCTTTGTCAATAGTAACTGTTTCAGCAGTACCTAGAAGATCTAGAGTAGCATTCTCTAAGGTGAACCCTCTTTCTTCTGAAATTACAGTTCCTCCAGTTAAGATGGCAATATCTTCTAACATTGCTTTTCTTCTATCTCCGAATCCAGGAGCTTTTACCGCGGCGATCTTTAATCCACCACGTAATTTATTTACAACCAATGTTGCCAATGCTTGACCATCAACGTCTTCAGCAATAATCAATAAAGGTCTGCTAGATTGTGCTACCGGCTCTAGTATTGGAAGGATTTCTTGTAAATTCGAGATCTTTTTATCAAATAATAAAATGTAAGGGTTCTCAAGATCAGCAACCATTTTGTCAGCATCTGTTACGAAATAAGGAGATAAATACCCTCTGTCAAATTGCATTCCTTCCACAACATCAACATACGTATCCATTCCTTTAGCCTCTTCAACGGTAATCACACCTTCTTTTCCGACTTTACCAAAAGCGGTAGAAATCAGATCTCCAATTGTGTTATCATTATTTGCTGAAATAGCAGCTACTTGTTGAATCTTTTCTGAAGAGTTTCCTACTTCCTTAGATTGCTTATTTAGGTCAGTCACAATTGCTGTAACTGCCTTGTCAATCCCTCTCTTAAGATCCATAGGGTTTGCACCTGCAGCCACATTCTTTAGTCCTTCTTTTACAATAGCTTGTGCCAAGACCGTAGCTGTTGTAGTTCCATCTCCTGCCAGATCATTGGTTTTAGAAGCTACTTCTTTTACCATTTGTGCTCCCATATTTTCAAGCTCATCTTCCAGCTCTACTTCTTTTGCTACAGAAACACCATCTTTTGTTACGTTAGGCGCTCCAAAAGATCTTGAAATGATCACATTCCTTCCTTTAGGGCCTAAAGTTACTTTTACTGCATTTGCCAATGCATCTACACCACGTTTTAAACCATCGCGTGCTTCAATATCAAATTTTATATCTTTTGCCATTTTGTTAGTTTTTAGTTCGTTTAAAAAATTAAACAATTGCTAAGATGTCGCTTTCGCGCATCATTAAATAATCTTTTCCTTCAAATTTTAATTCAGTACCACCGTATTTTCCGTATAAAACCGTATCCCCAACTTTTACAGTTAACGGTTCATCTTTTTTTCCGGTACCGATAGCTACAACAGTTCCACGTTGAGGCTTTTCTTTTGCATTGTCTGGAATAATAATCCCAGAAGCTGTAGTTGTCTCTGCTGGAGCAGGTTCTACAAGAACTCTATCTGCAAGAGGTTTAATGTTTATTCCCATTGTATATAAATTTTGATTATCTACGTAATTTTTCTCGTATCAAATAGTCAGAAACTGTGCCATGGTACGAAAACTGACATTTTTTCAAGGGGTTGTTTTATTGCTACAAAAGATCTCTAAAAAAAATGCCAACGTGTCATTTACGTTGGCATCTAAATATTGTTTATTCCGTTACTACTTAGGTAAAGAATCGTTTGTTGCAGGAGGTGTTGTTGGAGTTGTTGTATTTTCCACTCCATTTAACTTACTATCTATGTTGGTGCTATTGCTGTTTGTTCTTGGAATAGCAAAATTTGCCAATAAGATTAAAGCGAACATTGCAATTGCCAATGTCCAAGTTGTTCTATCCAAGAAGTTATTCGTACTCTGCACACCACCTAGAGATTGTGCTCCACCACCACCAAAAGAAGAAGATAATCCTCCACCTTTTGGGTTCTGTACCATAACAATTAATATTAAAGCAATCGCAACGATAATGATTAATATTAAAAATGCAGTATAACTCATGATCTATGTTTTTGTAAATTCTGTACTCTTTTAATTTGGTCTGCAAAGAAACCACTTTTTTCTGGATATTTCAAACTTAAAATCCTATAAGCTTTAATGGCGCTGTCATATTTCTTCTGCTCTAAATAAACTCTGGCTAAAGTCTCTGTCATTAGAGAAGAATCAGGGTTGTTTTTGGAGATAGAAATATCAATATCTACTCCTTTCTTTGGAGGCGATATTTTAGGATTGCTTTTTATGAACCGGTCTATAATAGTAGCATTGGTGTCCTTAGTATCTTTTGGGGTCTCTTCATTTCTAACAATGGGCTTCTTTACCGAAAGTTGGAGCCACTGATTAAATGAATGTGTTTCTGTCTTACCAAAAGTTAAAGGTTTTCCAATATCTAGCTTCTCTTCAACAATGCTCTTAGGTTCCTCAGATAATAATTTTTGCTGAATGGCATTGTGAATATTCTTCTGAGAATCGAACGTTTTGCTTGTAATAAAATCAAAAAGCAATGTTCTGTCCGCAGTATAGGCAGCCGTTATCTTAAGCTCATTGTTGTATTTATAGCTATCCTGATCTTTTAACCCTTTTAAATAGATGGCTCTAGCAGATTGAAAGTAGGGAAATTCCTCAATAATGGACCTCACGCCCAGTATCTGGTCAGCTTCAAGTGTTTCCGGATTTTTCAGGATGGATATGTACTCTTTAGGCGTAATTACCATTTTCCAACGGAAGAATTAAATATATCTTGGGTAAGTCTATCTAAGATCTCTTCTAAGGCAGCATCTAAAACACTTCCCGTTAGTTGGGCGTCAGCTGCAAAATCCGAGTAAAAGGAAAATTGCTTTTCAAAATCATCTTCAGGCTTTAATCTGTTAAAAAAGCGAACATTCACTGTAACAGTTAACCTGTTTTGTGCTGCGGTCTGTTGAGAGGTAGCACTCATGGGATTCACTCGATAGCCCGTGATTTCTCCTTCAAAACGAAGATCTCCACCACTTGGAACTAAGCTTAAACTGGTCTGACGAATGAAAAGGTCTTGCAGTTCTTGCGTAAATAACGGACTTAATTGCGGTTCAACAAGTGAAGCTTGATTAGGAAAAAAATCTACTTGAATGGTTTTGGCGTCGCCCACATTACCACCTGTAAAGGAATATGCTCCACAACCGATCAAACCTAATGTTGAGGTTAGAAGAAGTACTATTAAAAGTTGTTTTTTCATACTAAATTTAAAATGTTTTCCCTTTCAATTCAATAGTCTAAGAGGATTGAAAGATAGAGAATTGAATCGAAATACTTGTTATAGATCGTATTGTTTGATCTTTCTGTACAAAGTTCGTTCCGAAATCCCCAATTCTTTTGCTGCCAACTTTCTTTTGTTGTTGTTCTTTTCTAAAGATTTTTTGATCATCTCGATCTCTTTATCTTGTAAAGAAAGGCTTTCTTGCTCTTCTATAGTTTCTACAAAATCATAGTTGCTTGTTGTATTTGAAGTGCTGGGAATTTGAAGAACTTCTACTGGAGCACTTTCCTTTATTTGCTCTTCATAGATTTTCTCCAACAATTGATGATTCTCTTCTTGTACTTTTTCAATATTGCCATTTTGCATAATGTCTAACGTAAGTTTTTTTAGATCATTAATGTCATTTCGCATATCAAATAAGATCTTGTACATAATATCTCTTTCTGTCGCAAAATCATTGCTCGAACCAGCTCCACCAACAATAGCTGGTAAATTACCTTGATGGTTCGGTAAATATTGACTTAATTTCTCTGCGGTGATAGCTCTGTTTTCTTCAACGACAGAGATTTGTTCAGCAATATTTCTTAGTTGCCTAATGTTCCCAGGGAAGCGATAATTCAATAGGAGGTTGGTAGCATTTTCATCTAACCGAATCGTTGGCATTCTATATTTCTGAGCAAAGTCGGCTGCAAATTTTCTAAATAATAAATGAATATCTTCTTTGCGGTCCCTCAATGCAGGTAAGTGAATCTCAATAGTGCTTAATCTGTAGTATAGGTCTTCCCTAAACTTCTCCCTGGCAATGGCGTCTTGCATATTTACATTGGTTGCTGCAACGATGCGGACATCCGTTTTTTGAACCTTTGAAGAACCTACTTTTATAAACTCACCGTTTTCTAAAACACGCAAAAGGCGCACCTGTGTAGTTAATGGAAGTTCTCCCACTTCATCTAAGAAAATGGTCCCACCATCTGCTACTTCAAAGTATCCTTTTCTGTCCTGAGTGGCCCCTGTGAATGAACCTTTTTCATGTCCAAATAACTCACTGTCGATAGTTCCTTCAGGGATAGCACCACAGTTAACTGCAATATATTTTGCATGCTTTCTATGTGACAATTGATGAATGATCTTTGGAATACTCTCTTTACCCACACCACTTTCTCCGGCAACTAATACTGAAATATCAGTAGGTGCTACGCGGATGGCTTTTTCGATAGCACGGTTTAGCTGTAGATCGTTACCAATGATCCCGAAACGTTGTTTAATTGCTTGTAAATTTTCCATAACTTAATTGTTGTCTGAATAGTCAACCGCAGTACCTATAAGTGTTGCAGAGGTACAATCTTCGACCTTTACATTTACAAAATCACCTAGTTTGTAATGTTCTTTTGGGAACACAATTACGGTGTTTTGCGTATTTCTACCTTTCCAATGTTGGTCTGACTTTTTGGATTCTCCTTCGATCAGCACCTCTTCTATTTTTCCAAGATGTTGCTCCGTTCTATACAAGCTGTGTTTTTGCTGTAGATTTATGACCTCTTGTAACCTTCTTTTTTTCACTTCAAAAGGAACATCGTCTTCCATTTTTTTGGCGGCAAGCGTTCCTGGTCTTTCCGAATAGGCAAACATGAAACCAAAATCATACTTCACGTATTCCATGAGGTCAAGAGTGTCCTGATGATCTTGCTCCGTTTCTCCGCAGAAGCCAACGATCATATCTTGAGATAGGGCCATTTCTGGAACAATGTTGAAGATATTATCTACTAATTCCATATACTCCTCACGCGTATGTTGTCTGTTCATCGCTTTCAGCATGGTATTACTTCCACTTTGTACCGGTAAGTGAATGTACTTACAGATGTTTTTGTGTTTTGCCATAGTATGTATCACATCTAAACTCATATCCTGAGGATTAGATGTAGAAAAACGAAAACGCATTTTGGGGAATTCAATAGCGCACATGTCCAACAACTGCGCAAAATTTACGGCAGTAGCTTGCGCCATTTCAGAAGCTTTTTTGAAATCTTTTTTCAAACCTCCTCCATACCATAAGTAGCTATCTACATTCTGACCAAGTAGTGTGATCTCCTTGTAGTTCTTAGATTGCATTTCTCGAATCTCTTCGATAATACTCTTAGGGTCTCTACTGCGCTCTCTTCCTCTTGTAAAAGGAACTACACAGAACGTACACATATTATCACATCCTCGGGTGATAGATACAAATGCAGAGACGCCATTATTGTTTAAGCGAACAGGCGATACATCTCCATAGGTTTCATCTTTAGATAAGATAACATTTACTGCATCTCTCCCTGCATCAACCTCTTCTATCAAATTCGGAAGGTCTCTATAAGCATCGGGTCCAACAACCAGATCCACAATTTTTTCTTCTTCCAGGAATTTCTCTTTCAGTCGTTCTGCCATACATCCTAAAACTCCAACCTTCATTGTTGGATTGATCTTCTTTACGGCATTGTATTTTTTTAACCTATTTCGTACGGTCGTTTCTGCTTTTTCTCTGATTGAACAAGTATTTACCAAAACCAAATCTGCATCCTCCAGGTTTTGCGTGGTGTTAAATCCTTCTTTTGCTAAAATAGATGCGACAATTTCACTATCGTTCATGTTCATTTGACATCCATAGCTTTCAATAAAGAGTTTTTTCGTGTTCTCTTTTTTATTTTCAGTAACAAGAGCCTGCCCCTGTATATTTTCGTCTATAATTTTTTCGATCTGTTCCATACTCAAAAAATGATGTACAAAGATACAACCAAAAATCAAAAATTATGACAAATTGGCAGAAAAATAGAAGTCAAGGTTTTGTTAAATTAAGCAGTAAAATGAACTTAAAAAAAGCAAATAAAAAAAAACTACCTACTTTTGCAATCCTTAAACATCATATATATAATGGTGTAGATATAGATAATTGAAACGATATATGGCAAAGAACTTAGTGATTGTTGAGTCCCCTGCGAAAGCGAAAACAATAGAAAAATTTCTTGGAAAAGATTTTCAAGTAGAATCAAGTTTTGGACACATTGCAGACCTACCATCTAAGGAGTTAGGAGTTAGTGTAGATGGAGATTTTAAACCCAAGTATATAATTTCTACCGATAAGAAAGCGGTGGTAAAGAAATTGAAAGATCTGGCAAAAAAGGCAGAAACAGTTTGGCTCGCCAGTGATGAGGATCGTGAAGGAGAAGCAATAGCCTGGCATTTAGCAGAGCAGTTAAAGCTGAAATCAGAAAACACAAAACGTATTGTTTTTCACGAGATCACGAAGAAAGCAATTCTAAAGGCCGTGGAGAATCCAAGAGATATTAATTATAATCTTGTGAATGCTCAGCAAGCACGTAGAGTCTTGGATAGATTGGTTGGATATGAGTTATCTCCGGTTTTATGGAGAAAAGTAAAAGGAGGATTATCTGCGGGAAGAGTACAGTCTGTAGCTGTTCGTCTTATTGTAGAAAGAGAGCGAGAGATAGAAAACTTCAAAACTGAAGCATCGTATAGAGTAGATGCGGAGTTTACC
Source organism: Flavobacteriaceae bacterium (assembly GCA_965218065.1). Lineage (GTDB taxonomy): Bacteria > Bacteroidota > Bacteroidia > Flavobacteriales > Flavobacteriaceae > Polaribacter. Next base: position 410,290 of record OZ244589.1, read on the forward strand.
AATGCGAATGGAAAGAAATTCAAAGCCAAGCTGGCTAGTAATTTTAAAGATAGAGAAACTGCAGCGCAATTTTTAAGATCCTGCCTATATGCAGAACATACAATTGCTGAACTTCAAAAAAAGCCGGCAAAAAAGACCCCGGCAGCACCATTTACAACCTCTACCTTGCAGCAGGAAGCTTCCAGGAAATTAGGATTTCCTGTCGCAAAGACCATGTTAATGGCGCAACGTTTGTATGAAGCAGGTTTAATTACCTACATGAGAACGGATAGCGTTAATTTATCAGAAGATGCAAAAAATGCGGCGCAAGCGGCAATTACTGATGCATATGGCTCAGCATATAGTAAACCTCGAAATTTTTCTACAAAATCTAAAGGAGCACAGGAAGCACACGAGGCGATCCGTCCAACGAACTTGGAAAGAAGTTCGGTTTCTGTAGATTATGATCAAGATAGATTATATGCATTAATCTGGAAGAGAACGATCGCTTCTCAAATGAGTGATGCCAGATTAGAAAGGACTGTTGTAAAGATAGAAAACAATAAGAACGAGAAGTTATTTACAGCCAATGGGGAGGTCATTACTTTTGATGGGTTTTTAAAAGTGTATTTAGAAGGTACAGATAATGAAGATGATGAGCAGGCAGGAATGTTACCGGCAATGCAAGAGGGAGAAGGTGTGAACAATACATTTATAACAGCAACTCAAAGATTTTCAAAACCCCCATATAGGTTTACGGAGGCTTCGCTGGTAAAAAGATTGGAAGAATTAGGTATTGGTAGACCGTCTACGTATGCACCAACCATTTCTACTATTCAGAGAAGAGAGTATATTGAAAAAGGAACTGTTGAAGGTAAAGAAAGACAATACGAACAATTGCTGTTGTCCAATAATGAAGTGAGTGCTAGTATGCTTACGGAAAGAGTAGGTTCTGATAAAGGGAAATTGGTTCCAACAGATATTGGAAATATTGTAAATGATTTCTTGGTCGCTAATTTTTCGAACATTCTGGATTTTGGGTTTACAGCAAAAGTAGAAAGTGAGTTTGACGAGATAGCAGATGGGAAAGAAGATTGGACAGCTATGATAAAAGAGTTTTATCAAGATTTCCATCCTACGGTAGAAGATGTTGCTGCTAATGCTGAGAGAGCTAAAGGAGAACGATTGTTAGGAATAGACCCCGAAAGCGGAAAGAATGTTTATGTACGCTTAGGACGATATGGAGCTATGGTGCAAATAGGTGAAGCTTCTGACGAAGAGAAACCTAAATTTGCAAGTTTACAAGGAGAGCAAACCATGAATAATATTACCTTCGAAGAGGCTTTAGATCTTTTTCAGTTGCCAAAGACCGTTGGGAGTTATGAATCACAAGAGGTAATTGTTGCCAATGGTAGATTTGGTCCGTACATAAAGTTTGATGGTAAATTCATATCACTGGATAAAGGAGAAAACCCTATGTCGGTTGATATGAACAGAGCAATCGAGTTGATCGAAGCAAAACGAAGAGCAGATGCACCTATCGGTAACTATCAAGGGATGGGAATTCAAAAAGGTGTAGGTAGGTTTGGTCCGTTTATTAAGTGGAATGGAATGTTCATAAATGTGAACAAAAAATATGATTTTGATAATTTAAGTCAAGCCGATCTCGAACAATTGATTGAAGATAAATTGCAGAAAGAGCGAGAAAAACTCATTCACAATTGGGAAGATGTTGGTATTAGGGTCGAAAAAGCACGATGGGGAAGATTCCATGTGTTAAAAGGAAAGATTAAAATAGAACTTCCGAAAACTACAGATATTGAAAAGCTTTCGAAAGAAGAAGCGGTTAAAATGATCGAGGCAAAAACACCAAAGAAGAAAACTACGAAGAAAAAAGTAGCTAAAAAGAAATAATATTTAAGTACTTTGCGACTATAATTGTCCCTCAATGAATTTTGATTTTTTAACTCCTGTTGATGAAGCTACCATAGCGCATACTGTGCTATTGAGGCCTCAGACTATAGGAAGTACTTTAGTGATTCATTCCGCAAACAACGAAGAACCTGAATTAGATGAGGTTCGTATTGCCATTTTTGGAGTGGAGGAAGACAGAAATGCAGAAGATAATATGGGTAGTGGAAGAGATCTGCACTTTATCCGAAAGCATTTATATCAATTATTTCTAGGGAATTGGTCTACTTCAATTGCAGATCTTGGAAATATTAAAAAAGGAAATGAGACTACAGATACGCATTTTGCGGTCAGAGAAATTACCACATCTCTTTTAAAGAAAAACATCATTCCGATCATTATTGGTGGAGGGCAAGACATAACCTTTGCAAATTATCGAGCTTACGACGCCCTAGAGCAAACAGTAAATTTGGTTGCCGTAGATAGTATGTTCGATCTGGGAACTTTAGAAGACGAATTATCTTCAAAAAGTTATTTGAGCAAAGTCATCATGCAGGAACCCAATAACCTATTTAATTATAGTAATATTGGATATCAGACGTATTTTAATTCTCAAGAAGAAATAGCACTGCTAAAAAGTCTTCATTTCGATATGTATCGATTAGGAGAAGCAAAGAAATTGGAAGTGGTCGAGCCGGTATTTAGAGATGCCGATATTGTAAGCGTAGACATTGGAAGTGTGCGGCAAAGCGAGGCACCTGCTAATAATAATGTATCTCCCAATGGTTTTTATGGTGAAGAAATTTGTGCAATTGCCAGATATGCAGGAATTAGCGATAAAGTGTCCTCTTTTGGTATTTATGAGTATAATTCAAGGCACGATAGAAATCATCAAACAGCGCATTTAATTGCACAAATGATATGGTACTTTATTGAAGGTGTAAATATGAGAGCCAAAGATTATCCATATTGCACAAAAGATAATTACCAGAAATTCACCGTTTTATTGGAGGATGATGAGCCGATAAACTTTTATAAAAGTGATAAAACAGGTAGATGGTGGATGGAGATTAATTTGATAAAAGATAATAAATACAAAAGACATGCGTTAATACCATGTACATACCAAGATTACTTGGAAACGATGAATCAAAAAATCCCTGAAAGGTGGTTCTCAGCAATGAGAAAAATGATTTAATTTAAATATAGAAAAAACTTTGTTTAAAAATACTAACTGATTGATTGTATTTTAGCAAAAAAAATGATAGGTTTACGAACTTTTTTTTGGAAGATTTAATAATAATATGAAGAAAGCAGCATTATATACTTTATTACTAACACTAATTTACAGTTGTGGATCTAATGATAGAGGCGAACTGGTTGGTGTTAAAACGAAAGGACAATGGTTTACAGAAAAGCCATATGGAATGACCCTAATTCCTGGAGGTTCTTTTACAATGGGTAAGCAAGATGAGGATATTATAGGAACGATGGATGCTCCGGCAAGAACCGTGACTGTTAAATCTTATTACATGGATGAAACCGAAATCACAAACTCTGAATACAAGCAGTTTGTGCATTGGGTAAGAGATTCTATCGTAAGAACGAAATTAGCGTTACAGTCTGAATTTGTTTCAGCGGGTGACTCTTTGCCTTCTGGAGGGATTCACGATTTTGCTTTTAAGGTGATTGACACTACAGGAGCAAACGCATATGACAAATATATGTTTGAGAACTATTATGAGGTAGGGTATGATTCTGTGCGTCCGTTAAGTTGGGAGAACGATATTATCTGGGAACCATCTGAATACCCGGATGTAGACTATGTAGAGGTAATGGACTCTCTGTATATACCAAAAGAAGAATCATCTAACGGTATCAGAATATTTAACAAGAAATTTTTAAACTATAGATATTTCTGGTTCGATGGTACTGCTGCTGCAAAACATGGAGGAGATAGGAGAGATTTCTTAAAAACAGAATTGTTAAATGTATATCCAGATACAACGGTGTGGGTAAGAGACTTTAATTACTCGTACAATGACCCAATGCACCAAGACTATTTCTATCACCAGGCCTATGGAGACTATCCTGTGGTAGGTGTAAACTGGTACCAGGCAAGAGCATTCTGTAACTGGAGAACGAAATACAAAAATGATAGAATTAGAGGTAGAAAAAGAACATTACCTGTACCTTCTTTCAGATTACCAACCGAGGCAGAATGGGAATATGCTGCCAGAGGAGGGTTAGAATTTGCGAAATACCCTTGGGGTGGACCTAGTACCACTAGCGACAGAGGATGTTTCTTAGCAAACTTTAAACCAGTAAGAGGTAATTATGCGGTAGATGGTGCATTATATACGGTAGAAGCAAAATCATACAACGCAAATGACTACGGCTTGTATAATATGGCAGGAAACGTATCGGAATGGACAAATACTGCTTACAATCCTTCATCATACTACTTAGGATCTACAATGAATCCGAATGTAGAAGACACTAAAAACAAGAGAAAAATCATTCGAGGTGGTTCATGGAAAGACGTAGCTTATTTCCTTGAGGTTGGCTCAAGAGACTTCGAATATGCAGATACAGCCAGAAGTTATATTGGCTTTAGAACTGTACAAAGCTACTTAGGTAAAAACAAATAATTATTAAAAACTCCTGAATTAAAACTTAATTATGGCACAATCAAGATCAACAAAGAAATTATTTAATATGGCATACGGTATCGGTGCCGCAATTGTAATCCTTGGAGCATTATTTAAAATTATGCACTTTAAAATAGGTCCGCTTACTGGAGGTATCATGTTAACTTTCGGAATGGCAGTAGAAGCAGTAGTATTCTTTATCTCTGCTTTTGAACCTGTTGAAGATGACTTGGATTGGACAAAAGTATATCCTGAATTAGGTGGGTTAGATAGTGATTCTGAACCTACAGATACTCAGGGAATGTTGTCACAAAAATTAGACAACTTACTGCAAGAAGCAAATATTGATTCAGACCTAATGCAAAGCTTAGGAAATAGCATGAAAAACTTTCAAGGAGCTGCTGAAGGTTTATCTGCCGCATCAGAATCTATTTCTTCTACGAACAAGTACAATGAGCAAATGTCTTTAGCTGCTGTTCAAATGGAATCGTTAAATGGTTTGTACCAAGTACAAATGGAAAATGCAAACAAGCAAACTGAGGTAAACAATATGATGATTGAGAACTCAGAGAGGTTAAAAGAACAAATGGAATCTTTAGCATCGAACTTATCTTCATTAAATGGAGTATATGGAGGTATGTTATCTGCAATGTCAAGCAAATAATTAGTTCAACTAAGTATTAACGTAAAAAACTAATTATAATGGCATCAGGGAATTTATCACCAAGGCAGAAGATGATCAACCTTATGTATCTGGTCTTTATCGCAATGTTGGCGATGCAGATGGATAAAAAGGTATTATCGTCTTTTGGCTTTATGAAAGAAAAGACAGAAGCAGCAAATGATATTTCTGCGAATAATATAAGGAGCATCTTGGGAGGTCTGCAACAAAAAGCAGATGATCAACCTGAGAAGTTTAAACCCTTAAATGATAAAGCAAAAGAAGTAAGTAGATTGTCAAACGAACTATTTACCTACATTGCGAACCTTAAAGACACCATCTTAGCTGACGTAGATGAAGAAGATAAGGAGAACTACGAATCTATGAGTAGTGGAGATAGAGTGGATGAGCTATTCTTTGCTGGAGAGAAATTTACTCCTAAAGGAGATGATTTTGTTGCTCGAGTAAATAACTACAGAAACAGCATTATAGCAATAGTGGATAACGAGCCAAAATTGGCAAGTTTAAAAAACAATATCCTTAAAAGATTTAATACGGATGCAGATCGAACAGTTGATAACCTTGGAGAAATTCCTTGGTTAAAAAGTAGATTCGAAGGTATGCCTATGATCACAACGATAGCAAATGTTACTCAAATGCAAGGAGATATCAAAGCTACTGAAACAGAGATCTACTCAAATCTTTTAGGAGGACAGCTAGAAATAGATAGTAAATTAACTACGACAAACTATAAAGGAATTGTTAGTTTAGATAAAACAGCGTATTTCGCCGGAGAAAAAGTAACAGGTCAAGTTGTATTAGGTAGATATGATGCGAACATAGTTCCTAGTAAAGTTGTTTTAAACGGTAGAGATATTACTAACAATGCTCAAAACGGTCAGGTAAATATTGATATGCCTGCTGGTAATGTTGGAAATGACAAGACTATCAAAGGTACCATTACATTTATGCAAGATGGGAAACCTGAAGAAATTCCTTTCGAAAGTTCATATTCTGTAATTGCAGAGCCGAATGATGCAATTGTATCTGCGGATAAAATGAATGTGGTATATAGAGGATTGGACAATCCAATTTCAATTTCTGTTCCAGGTGTTGGAGATAATAACGTCAATGCAAGACCATCAGGAAATAGTAGATTGACTAAGACAGGTAATGGGAAATATATGTTAGCTCCAGGTTCTGGTAATGAGGTTACAATTAATGTATCTGCTAGACTAAGTAGCGGTAAAACGATCAATACACCAAAAAAATTCAGAATCAAAGATATTCCAGCGGCAGCAGGAACTGTTCGTGGTGAATTTGGAGTAGTTGGAATGCCTAAATCAAGTATTAATAATTTAGATATTAAGGCAGAATTACCAGATTTCGTGTTCGATTTACAATTAGATGTCTTAAGTTTCGTTGTAAAAGTACCAGGTCAGTTAGCTGTAAGGGTGAACGGAAATAGATTCTCTGCTAAGGCAAAAAGAGAAATCGCTAAGGCAAGAAGAGGAGATGTAATTACTATTTTCGATATCAAAGCTGTTGAAAGCAAGAAAAGAACACCTATTAAAAAGGTATTACCTGTAAGTATAAACATTACAAATTAGAAGGATAAAATTTTAGTAGTATGAAGAAGCATATATATATCGCAATTGTAGCCCTACTAACCACTGGTTATGTTGGTGCGCAAGCCAACTTATTAAATGCAAAATCGGTTGATGAAATTGGAAAGAAATCCAAAGAAAGAAAAGCGGCAGATAATGATGCACCTTTAGCATATGGATATATCGACGACAGAGATATCTTATGGTCTAAAGTAGTTTGGGAGTATGTAGATTTGAACCAAAAGATCAATTTACCATACTATTTCCCAATAGATACTGCTAACATTTCTACCGACAGACGTTCGTTATTTGATACCTTGTTAAAAGGAATTAAAAGTGGAAAGATCAAAGATGTTTATTCAGATTCTTTCTTTACCTCTAAATTGACACAAAAGGATATTGATGAGAAGATGGTCAATACCAGACAGAATGGAAATTATGTAGATACCTTTAATATTCAAACAAGAGATATTGAAGCCTATATGATCAAAGGAATGTGGTATTTTGATAAAAGAGGTGGAGAATTGAAGTATCGTTTATTGGGCTTAGCTCCAATGGGTAAGGATGTATTAACATTAGGTGTTCAGGAGATCGAAGATGATGAGCTATATGAGCTATTCTGGATCTTCTACCCAACGGCAAGAGAAGTATTACACGACGCAAAAGTGTTCAATCCTAAAAATGCTTCAAATCCAATTTCTTATGACCACTTGTTAAATGCGAGAAGATTTAATTCGGTAATCGTTAGAGAAGAAAATATCTATGGAAACAGAAAGATCTCAGATTATATCAGAGGAAATTCATTGTTCCAGTTATTGGAAGCTCAGAAGATTAAAGACAATATCAGAAATAAAGAAATGGATATGTGGAATTACTAATCCACTTAATTTCTAAAATGATAAAAAAGCGCTTGCATTTGCAAGCGCTTTTTTGTTGGAATCTAGTATTTTTGACACATGCATTCTAAAACGGTAGATTATATTATTGTGGGACTTGGATTGGCCGGCATTGCATTTGCAGAGCAGTTAGCGCTGAACAACAAATCGTTTCTGGTTTACGAGGATGATTCCCAAACCTCATCATTGGTCGCAGGAGGTGTCTATAACCCTGTTATCTTAAAAAGATTCACACCTGTTTGGAATGCTGAGTCGCAGTTAGAACGAGCACTACCTTTTTACCAATCTTTAGAACAGAAATTGCAAATTCAAATCGATTGCAAGTTCATCACAAGAAAGGCGTTTAAATCTATTGAAGATCAGAACAATTGGTTTACAGCATCTGATAAGCCGGTACTTTCAAAGTATATGAACCCAAAAATATCCAAAGAAAAAGTGCAGGGCGTAGTAGGCGACTTCGGTTTCGGTGAAGTCTATGAGACCGGAAGGATAGATACTAACATATTGGTTTCGACGTATCGAAAATACCTTGAAGAAACAAATGTTATACGCTATGAACGATTCGATTATAACGCTATACGTATATCAGAAAAAGGAATTGGGTATAAAGATGCTCTAGCGGGACATATAGTCTTTGCTGAAGGATATGGCATCGTACACAATCCTTACTTTAAGTATTTGCCTTTAAATGAAGCAAAAGGAGAACTGATTACGATACATGCGCCAGATCTACAGATTGATTTTCTACTAAAATCTACGCTATTTGTGTTGCCATTAGGGAATGACCACTACAAGGTGGGCGCTACGTTCAATTGGAAAGATAAGACAGGCTCTCCTACAGAAGAAGGTAAAGAGGAACTTGTTGAAAAGCTGAAAAACGTGATTACCGTTCCGTATACGATTATAGATCAATCGGCTGGTATTCGTCCTACTGTAAAAGACAGAAGACCTATGATTGGCAGGCACCCAAAAAATGAACAACTGGTTGTGCTAAACGGTTTGGGAACTCGTGGAGTAATGATCGCTCCAACAATTGCTAAACAATTATTTGATCATATAGAATACGGACAACCTTTAGATGATGACGTGGATATTAAAAGATTCGAAGAAACTTACTTCTCTTCTTGATAAGAGACAAACATGTTGATCCAAAGAATTCTTGACAGTCTTAAATTCAATGGAGCTAACACTACTAAGGCAATTAAAATTGCGGCAAAACTCTGTAATAAGGTCAGATCAAAAACTAACTTAGCTAATAAGAAAGTGATAATCGAAAGTCCAACGGTAATGGCATAATTTACATACATCGCTCCATAAAAAAATGATGGTTCGATCATATATTTTAGATCACAATTTGGACAGTTTTTGTGAATTTTTGTAATCCTGTTTGGGATAAATGTGAATCCGTGTAAGAAGAAGTTCCCTTCATGACATTTTGGACATTTATTATTTAGAATGCTATAGATCTTTGCCCCTTTTTTAAACATGTGATAGTGTATTTTTTTACCTAGATTTGCACACAACAAAATTACGCAATTTTAATGGTAAATGTTCACAATTTAACGGTTTCCTTTGCAGGAACAGATTTGTTTTCCGGAATCACTTTTAAGCTGAATAAAGGAGATAGAGTGGGGTTGATCGGAAAGAATGGAGCCGGTAAATCTACCCTGTTAAAGGTGCTATCAAAAGATATCGATAGTAGTGGAGGAACGATGGCTTTTGATAAGGACATTAGCATTGGCTTTTTAAGACAAGACATAGATTTTGTACAAGGAAGAACCATTTTAGAAGAAGCGTATCAAGCTTTTGAAGAGATCATTTCCATTGAAACGAAACTAGCTAGCATTAATGAACAACTAGCTAGTAGAACAGATTATGAAAGTGAGTCATATAATCAGTTAATTATAGACCTTACAGAATCAACAGAACGATATGAATTGTTAGGAGGTTATAATTATCAAGGTGACACCGAAAAGATATTGCAGGGATTAGGTTTTCAACGTAAAGATTTTGATAAGCTTACCGATACTTTTTCTGGAGGTTGGCGTATGCGAATTGAATTAGCAAAATTATTATTACAGAATAATGACATTCTATTGTTAGATGAGCCTACAAATCACTTAGACATTGAATCCATCATTTGGTTAGAAAATTTTCTAAAGTCTTACGCTGGCGCTATTGTATTGGTTTCTCACGATAAGATGTTCCTGGATAATGTGACGAATAGAACCATTGAGATCTCATTGGGTCAGATCTACGATTATAAAAAACCGTATACTGAGTTTTTAAAGTTACGAGCGGAGATCAAAGAAAAGCAACTACAAGCTCAAAAGAATCAAGAAAAAGAGATAAAACAAACCCAACAGCTGATAGATAAGTTCCGAGCAAAAGCTAATAAGGCTTCCATGGCCCAATCGTTGATCAAGAAGTTGGATAAAGTAGAAAGAATTGAAGTAGATGCCGAAGACAATGCAACCATGAATGTTCGCTTTTCAATATCCAAAGACCCTGGTAAGATTGTAGTAGAGGCTAATGATGTGTCTAAGAGCTATGGAGACAACCACGTGTTGGAAAACGTGAATTTGCTTATTGAACGCAATAGCAGGATTGCTTTTGTTGGACAAAATGGTCAAGGAAAGTCAACATTGGCGAAAATGATCGTCGGTGAAATTCCTTTTGAAGGAGCATTAAAATTAGGGCATAACGTGGAGATCGGGTATTTTGCTCAAAATCAGTCGGAGTACCTTCCGCCAGAAAAAACAGTACTGGAAATCATGGAAGATGCGGCAAGCGATTCCAATAGAGCCAGAGTGAGAGATATGCTTGGTGCATTTTTGTTTGGTGGAGAAGCCGTGGATAAAAAGGCAAAGGTCCTATCTGGAGGAGAACGAAATAGACTGGCTTTATGTAAATTATTATTGACTCCGTTTAATGTGCTTATCATGGATGAGCCTACCAATCACCTTGACATAGCTTCCAAGAATGTATTAAAAAAAGCACTTCAGAAGTTTAATGGGACACTTATTCTGGTATCGCACGATAGAGAATTCTTACAAGGCCTAACAACGACGGTGTATGGTTTTAAAGATAAAGTCATCAAAGAATACTTGGGAGATATTGATTATTTCTTAGAACAGCATAAGATGGAGAGTCTGCGGGAAGCAGAAAAGAGAACCGTTGTAAAAGAGGAGAAATCAACTTCTAAAAAGGAGGCGTATCAACTTTCCAAAGGGCAAGAAAAGGAGTTAAGAAGATTGCAAAATAGGCTTTCTAAGATCGAAACACAGATATCGGACTTAGAGTCGGAAATAGCAGACATAGATATTGCCTTGGCAGAAAATTATGAAGAAGTATCTTCTCAACCCGAATTCTTTGAAAAATATCAGCAAAAAAAGGATAGGATCGATCGTTTAATGGAAGAATGGGAAGAGGTTGAAGGAAAAGTAACTTCCTTTTCGTAACGATGTTCTTTGCTGACCTACATACCAGAAATCAGCAAATACACTTACCTGTATTAGAGGAAAAGAATATCCAATTGTTTATAAAACGAGAGGATGAAATTCATCCGTTCGTATCGGGAAACAAGTTCCGAAAGTTAAAGTACAATATTCAGACAGCGAGTAATCGAGGGTTCAAAACACTACTTACTTTTGGTGGCGCCTATTCCAATCATATTGCCGCAACCGCAGCTGCAGGAAATGTATATGGTTTTAAGACCATTGGCATTATTAGAGGAAAAGAACTAGGATTGCATTTGGAAGAAACTATCCGTACCAATGCAACATTACAGCATGCATATAAAAATGGAATGCAATTTGATTTTGTTTCCAGAGAAGCATATAGAAAGAAAGATGAACCTGCATTCATTGATCGATTGAAGGAAAAATACGGTGAATTTTATCTGATTCCAGAAGGAGGAACCAATGAATTGGCTATAAAAGGTTGCAAGGAAATTTTAACAAATGAAGATGCTTCGTTTGATTATATTTGTTGTTGTGTGGGAACAGCTGGGACCATTTCTGGAATAATACGAAGCACAAGAGATGGACAAAACGTGATCGGATTTCCTGCATTGAAGGGAGAATTTTTAAACAAAGAGATTCAACAATATGTAGAAGGTCATCAGAATTGGAAATTAACGTCCGATTATCACTTTGGAGGATATGCAAAATATCAAGCGTCGTTGATTCATTTTATAAATCAGTTTAAAGATGCAACAGAAATCCCTTTGGATCCGGTATACACAGGAAAAATGGTATTTGGAGTGATGGATATGATTGAAAAGGACCAATTTTCCAAAGGAAGTAGTATTTTAATGATCCATACAGGAGGCCTACAAGGCATTCAAGGATTTAATACAATGTTGGCGAAGAAAAATAAAGAATTACAGATCAATTTATGAAGTTGAGAATTATCATATCGGTTGTAGCATTAGCGTTTTTAGCAAGTTGTAGTTCTAGTAGAAGAACTACGCAGAAAAAACGAAAGCCAAGTGTGGTGGTTAATGAGCCAAAACCAAAAAAGTTACCTTCAGTAAAGCAGATACAGCATGTTAGAAAGCTTGAACGAGGAAATAAAAAACTCAACAGACACACGCTAAAGTATATTCGAGAGTATGCACCTCTTGCGGTATTAGAAATGATTGACTATAAGATTCCTGCAAGTATTACCTTGGCTCAAGGAATATTGGAGTCTGGAAATGGAAGAAGTCAATTGGCATTGAAATCCAAGAATCACTTTGGGATAAAATGTCATCGTGGTTGGAAAGGAGAACGAGTATATCATGACGATGACGAAAAAGGAGAATGCTTTCGAAAGTATAAGTATGTACAAACCTCGTATAAAGACCATTCAAAATTTCTATCTGGGAGGAAAAGATACGCGGCACTATTTAAATTGCGTAAAACAGACTATAAAGGTTGGGCAAGAGGACTTAAGAAGGCAGGATATGCTACAGATAGAAAGTACCCCAAAAAATTAATTAGAATTATTGAGGACTATAAATTATATGAGTTCGATAAATTGAAGAAAAAAGATATGGCTAGGTTTGTAAAAGACGAAAAAAAGAAACCTAAAAAGGAGCCTAAACTAAAGAAACAGATTCCTCACTATTATCAAGTGAAAAAGGGAGATACTTTATATTCTATATCCAGGAAATTTAATATTTCTGTGGCATTAATTAAGGAGATGAACGGTTTAAAGAGTAATACTTTGTCTATTGGACAGCGCCTTTTGGTAAAATAAAACCCGCAAGAACCATAGCATGCTCTCGCGGGTAAAATCAACCAACTAACAAATCGCTACCATGAGTAGTTTTTACGTTTCGCTTGCTTCTTAATAGCTTTAATAAGCACGCTTTCTAACTCATCCTTTTTCATGTTTTCTTTGCTTTTTTTTGCGATATACGCTGTGCGCTTTTTATTCAACTCTTGAATTTTAGCTTGAATATCTTTTCTTTTTTTAGACTGCTCTTGTACATACAATTTGATCTCTTTGGCGGATTTGTTTTTTAAGTGTTCAGGTAAACTTTTCTTGTCTAACTTCTCATAGTCCACTTTTTTCGCTTTGTCAGCATCTACCAGATCCCAACCAGAATTTTTATACATTCTACTGCTCTTACTAACCGCTCTTTTAACACTAACTTCCTTGGCAACTTTTTCCGCATTGCCATCTTGAACCGATTGATTAGCATATTTGCTGTATCCTCTTGACCCAAAATAGATGTATGTTTTATTCAATTTTTTGTTCAAAATAATGATCTCATCATCATATGGAGTGATAATGTGCACCACCTTCTTATCTTGATTTATAGTCATATAATCACCTCCACCAAGATCTGCTCCATCTTTCCATCTTCCGGAAATACCATTTTGGTACTCACCACAGAAAATGGTATTGATAATGATGTCTTTTTCCTTTGCGTCGGTAATAGCGTCCTTGTAATTTATCTTTCCTTGTGTAAAAGGCTCATTTCCGGCAATGAAAATAAATTTTAGATCGTTCTTGTTCTTACCCCAGTCCAATTCATTCAACGAAGTTTGAATCACTTGTCCGCAGAACTCACTTCCTCCATTGGTAGTTAATGAGAATAGCTTTTCAGAGATCTCATCTAGGTCACTGCTAAACTGCAATACCTGTCTGATATATCCCTCACGAACTGGTAATCCTGAATTTCCATACTCGTACAATGCAATTTCAAGATCCGGCTTTTTCATTCCGTATTTAGCGAAAGATAATTCGTTAACGATAGACCATAATTGAGATTTGGCTTGATTGATCAAACCATCCATGCTGTTACTAGTGTCTAATAACAAAGCTACTTTGATGGTTTCTTTCTTAATAGGATCTTCCTTCGTAGGATTGGTAGCATAGCCTATTTGCATGAATAAGGTTAATGCTATTAGCGTGACTTTTAATGGGAATGTTTTCATGATGTTTGTTTTTTAATGTTACAGACGATTAAAAGTTTGGTGTTATTTTATTTCAAATTTTACATAGATCGTTGAAGTGATCTTAATTTTCTCAAATTGAACAGGAATCTCCTCCTTAGCTTTGTCATTATAAAATCCTCCAGCTTTAGCATAGACATTAGAGGCGTTAAAGTTTCTTCCTATACCGTTGTGATAAGTGTTTTCATTGACCAGCATCGGTCTTCCTACTTTTTCCCCAACGGCATCCAATAGATAACTGGCTTTTTCTTTTGCAGCTTTGATAGCGGCTATTCTATTTTGTTTCTTTAACTCAGTAATCTTTGAATGACTCACTTTTTGAATATGAGATCGATGTACTTTAGATTTTTTAAAGGTTTCGAACACTTTTTTAAGCTTAGAAGCGTCTCCAACCTTTAATGTGTAGTTTGCTGTAGCTAAAATATCTTTGGAAAACCAACCTGTTTTAAGGATGGTTGCGTTTACATCTGCAATAGATAGGTTTTCAACTGGAATTCCGATCATGGAAAGTTGCTTTTTAAGATCGTTTTCTTGCTGCTGAATGGTTACTTTTTTACTCCGTACCATGCGCTCTTTAAGTGTAATGCTAATATAGATCTCATCGGGTACGATCTCCTTTTCTGCTTTTCCGGTAACCTCGATGTAGGGTTTGTTAAGAGTGGAATTGTGGTGTTGACTAAAACCAAAAGTGCTGGTAAATAAGATAAGAAGTAAGATTGCTTTTTTCATTTTTCAAATATTTTAATGTTGTTGGTTTTAGCTACTACAATTCTAAGGCCAACTTTGTTCAAAAAAAATGAAGAATGAGCGAATACTACATTTGAATGAGTGAACGGGAAGTCTTTTTGAGTAAAGTAGGGTTTTAAAGGGTGAAATGACGATTTTTACAAGTAAACGCGTTTTTTTGAATGCGTTTTTGTGTGTATGTTTACATTCCTATTTTAACGTATGGCAAAAAAGATCTACATATCGATATTGTTTGTTCTTATTGGACTTAAACTATCTTTTTCACAAAATAGTGAGAATGTAGATTTCCCTCCTACTTTTAAGGTGAAGGTGAAGGTAGTTGACGAAAAGACAAATAAAATGATCAAGAATGCTACGGTCAGTGTAAACGGAAAAGTGTTTTCATATACTTTGGCGCAGGATGTATATATTGTTCGCGCAAGAGCAGGAGACGAACTTGTGGTTACACATCCGGATTTTGAAAATGTATATTATACTATAAAGGATAATGAAGATGTTAAGGTAGAAGTACATGATTTCTATGGAAACCGAAAACCGAGAAGGGCAAATAAACGAGTTGAAAAGAGCTATTTTAGAATTAGTGTTAATGAGGAACCAAAGATTGATGCTTATAATAGAAATTTGGATTCCGCTAAATACTATAAGGAAAGAAATATAGACAAAAGCCTTTCCTTTATTGAAGGTATTTTAGCCGAAAAAGAAAGCAACAATCGAAATGCTGCAACTTATACTACACTTGGAAATATCTATTTTTATTGGAAACAATATGATCTGGCAATCGCCAATTATATTAATTCCTTAAACTATCGGTACACTTCAAATACGAACATTCTGCTTGGGCAAACCTATGTGGTTTCTAAAAATTACAAACAAGCGGAGACTACTTTCAACCAGATCCTCGATAAGAAAAAGCTGACGAAGTACGAACAGGTGCTTTCTTACGAAGGCTTAGGAGATGCCTATTTCGGACTAAAAGAGTATCCAAGGTCCAAAGAGAATTATCAGAAAGGATTAAAAATAGCCACAGATAATACTATTGAATCTAAGATTACGGATCTAAATAGTAAAATAGGAGAGGTCTATAGTGCTGAAGGGAACTTGGTGCAGGCAAAGAAGTCTTTTACCAACTCCATCAATTCTGCGAAAACGGAGAATTTAAATAGATCGCTGATCGTACAGGATAAGGTAGCTGATTTTTATAACTCGAATAATCAGTTTGATGATGAGATACAACTCAGAAAAAATACTCTTAAAGATATTTTAGAAAATGATTCCATATCTTTCAATGATAGGCAACTTGTTCCTATTTCTAGCGATACTCTCGCTAAACAACAAAAATTGTCAGACTTGGAGGGGTATATAAGTTTCGATGGATTAGAAATTTCTCAACAAGATTCATTACTGACTTTCTCTTCAAGTTTAAATACTATTACTCCTCAATCTTTAAACTATAAAATAGGTCGGGCCTATACCCAAAAGGAAGATTATCAAAAAGCGCTTCCGTATTTGCAAAACAGTGTTAACAACCCTGGGCGACCAGATAACCTGGAGATCAAAAAAGATGCAACACGAAAGTTGTCAGAGACCTTTGCTAATGTAGGTGAATATGATAAAGCTTTGAAAAGTTATCAGGACTATGTTGCGCTAGTGGATAAGGCCTATATCCTAAAGGAACAAGAAATTGCGCAAGCCAAGCGATTTGCCAGGAAAATAGCGGACAATCAAAACCGGATCGCAAGTTTAGAAAAGGACAAAGCCTTTAAAAGTACCAAGATCGATCTGGCGGAAAGGGATCAACAGTTAAGTGAAGAACGGAATCGAAATCAGCTGATCCTGATCTACAGCCTTATTGCCGGACTCATTGGTTTAGTAACTGTTGCGTTCTTATTGTTGAGAAGTAATCGACAACAGAAGCTGGCAAATAACCTATTAGCCTTAAAATCGATGCGTTCTCAAATGAATCCGCATTTTATCTTTAATGCATTGAATTCGGTAAATAGTTTTATTGCCGTAAACGATGAACGAAACGCGAATAGATATTTGTCAGAGTTTTCCGTGTTGATGCGTTCCGTATTGGAAAACTCGGATGAAGATTTTATTCCTTTGTCTAAGGAAATAGAATTGTTAGAGTTATACGTGAAACTGGAGCACAACCGATTTAAAGATAAATTTGATTATACCATTGATATTGATAAACAAATAGACCTCGATCAATTCTCGATACCGCCAATGCTATTACAACCCTATATTGAAAATGCGATCTGGCATGGGTTACGATATAAAAAAGAAATGGGTAATTTGTCTATTTCTATTATCCAAAAAGATGTTGATACAGTGGAAATATGTATTCAGGATGATGGTGTTGGAAGAAAGCAATCGATGGCTTTAAAAACCAAAAATCAATTAAAACAAAAGTCAAAGGGAATGAGCACTATTAAGAATAGAGTGGCCATTCTGAACGATATGTACGAAGATAGAATCTCTGTGCAGGTGAGCGATCTGTTCGATAACGGAGAAGGAACTAAAGTGGAACTATTATTAAGAAAAAACTAGCTATGAAGATCAATGCAATTATTGTTGAAGATGAGGCTGTGAGCCGAGAAATATTACGAAACTATATTGGGAAGTATTGTCCAAATGTCGTTCTGAAAGGAGAAGCGAGTAACATAGAAGAAGCCTATGAGCTCATCCAAAAACAAGAACTCGATCTCGTATTTTTGGATGTAGAAATGCCTTTTGGAAACGCTTTCGATCTACTTGAAAAAGTAGAAGACAGAACTTTTGAAACGGTATTTGTTACGGCCTACGACCATTACGCTATTGAAGCGTTGAATAGCCATGCATCTTATTATCTGCTAAAACCAATTTCTATTGATGAATTGATCAAAGCAGTAAACCATGTCACAGAGATCAAAGAAAAAGAAAATGATCTGGAACATAAGATCTTAAAACCAAATATCACCTCTGCACAAGGAAAGATCACTATTCCTCAACAAGATGGCTTTGAAGTATTGGATGTGAATGATATTGTCTTTTGCAAAGCCGATGATAATTATACCGAAATTCATTTGGCAAATTCTAAGAAACTGGTAAGTAAGACCTTAAAGTATTTTGAGGATGTATTGAAGGAATACCCTTTTGCCAGAATTCATAAATCTTATTTAGTGAATATCAATGCGATTACTAAATACAAGAAAGGAAAAGGCGGAAGTGTCATTGTCTCCAATGGGAAAGAGATTTTAGTATCTTCTTCGAAAAAAGGAAACCTGTTATCTTATTTTAAATAAACTATATGAAAGTAATAAAGCCCGTAAACGGTAAACACCCTCAAATAGCCGATGATTGTTATATCGCTGAAAATGCGGTAATCGTTGGAGAGGTCACCATAGGAGTACAATGTAGTGTGTGGTTCAATGCCGTAGTTCGTGGAGATGTACATTATATCAAAATCGGAAATAAGGTAAATATTCAGGATGGAGCAGTCATCCATGCCACCTATCAAAAATCACCTACGACTATTGGAAATAATGTATCTATAGGTCACAATGCCATAGTACATGGATGTACGATCCATGATAACGTGTTAGTAGGAATGGGAAGTATTATTATGGATGATTGTGTAATAGAAAGCAATTCTATCATTGCTGCTGGAGCTGTGCTAACTAAAAACACACATGTTGAAAGTGGAAGTATTTATGCAGGCGTTCCGGCGAAGAAAGTAAAAGATATTTCACAAGAATTGATCTCCGGCGAAATTGATCGTATCGCGAATAACTACGTAGAATATTCAAGTTGGTTCCAAAAATAAAAGCCCGACCCTCTGGCGAGAGTCGAGCTTCCTTCATTAATCAACTCGAACTATTCTTCGTTCTTTTCTTTGCGCTCTTTACGTTCTTTGTGCTTTTTCATCATTTTTTTACGCTTCATTAACTTTCCTCTTTTCATCTTTCTACCCTTCTTCATTTTCTTAAACTTCTCGAATTGAGCATCATTTAAGATAGATTTCATTTTTCTTTGGAAAGCCAATTGGTTGTCTAGTTTTGCGTTTGCTAACTTATAACGTTCTTCGGCTGTAAGCTCTTTTTTCTCTTCTTTGTGCTTTTTCATTTTCTCATAAGCGGCTCTTCGATCGTTGATCTGAGCTAATACCAAGGGTTTTACCTGGCGCTGTTGAGCGGCACTTAATTCAAGCTCTAAGGCCATTTTTTTTACTGCTAATGTAGCTTGTTGCTCTGCAGTCATTTTCTCTTTGTGTTTTCTCTTATACTTTTTTTGAGCCTGAGCGTTCAATGTAAAAGCGAAAACAAGTACTAATAGTGATGCTAATTTTTTCATTTTCTGAATGTTTACTATGTTATTTATTGATGCTTTTAAGACCTTAGTCCTAAGAAAAGGTTTAAATTTGACAATTGTTTTTAATACATTTTTAACATTTAACCAATGAGAAGAATATTTCTACTAGCCTTCCTATTTTCATTGAATACAGTGGCTCAGGTAAAAGATAGTGTGAACCTTAGCAATCCAAACGCGACGGTATACACACATATTTACTATTTACAACAAGACAGTTATGAGCCGGCAAAGTCGGCAAAAACGATTTATGGTCTTTCAGAGAAGGATGCTATTGCAACTGCTATAAAAATAAAAAGAGTATTGGATGGAAAAGGTCTGCAAATAGATTTTAATAGGATTCCTAATAACCCTAATTATAACGATACTATCGGATACAGCAAGTTTTATCGATATGTGTTGTTTCCGGAAAGAATGCCGCTGATCTCTGTGGAAAGAAGAGGAGACAAGTGGTACTATTCTTCAGAAACTGTAGAAAAGATAGATGTGCTGTATGAAGAGGTATTTCCATGGTACATAGATCGTATACAAGAGATCATTCCAGGATACGGTCATAAGAAATTTTTAGGTGTAGAGATATGGCAATATGCCGCACTGGTTGTATTGCTACTGCTTACTATATTGTTCTATTATATAGCCAGAAGAATTGCCTATTTTATTTTACAAAGAATACTGCATCGATTTATTAAAAATCATGCACCTTCCATTAACAAAGCACTGAAAAAACTGGCACATCCTATTAGTCTGTTAGTGGCATTAGCACTTATAGATAAAGTGTTTCCATCGTTACAGTTCAGCCTTGAAGTTAACAAGTGGTTCTTACTATTTATCAATATCGCTGCTACTGTATTTTGGATCTATGTTTTCTTGAAACTAGCAAAGGTATTTGTTATTCTATACGAAGCTTTTACCGAGAGAACAGATAGTAAATTAGACGATCAGTTAGTGCCAATTTTAGGAAACTTCTTGACAGGAATTATTATAGTAGCTGGAGTACTGAAGATCATTACACTTTTTGGTGTAAACCCAACTGCTGTAATAGCCGGTGCTTCTATTGGAGGTTTGGCCATTGCATTTGCCTCTCAAGATACCGTTAAGAACTTGATCGGAACAGTAATGATCTTTGCAGATAAACCTTTTCATATTGGTGATTGGATCGAAGCAGGAACTGTGGTAGGAACAGTAGAAGAGGTTGGCTTTAGATCGACCAGAGTGCGTGCAGTCGATACATCTTTATATCAAATACCAAATAGTAAGCTCTCAGAGATGGTAGTAAACAATAAAGGACTACGTTTATTTAGAAGATATAACACCTCTTTAGGATTACGCTACGATACCCCTCCTGAATTGATCGAAGCTTTTGTACAAGGAGTTCGAAATATTATCGAGGATTATCCAGGCGCAAAATCAGATAATTATCTGGTTGAATTCAGTGGTTTTGGAGATTCGGCATTACTAATCACTGTAAATATGTACTTTACCAGTTTGGCCTGGGCAGATGAATTGCGTTCAAAACATCGTTTGCATTTGGCAATTTTAAGATTGGCGCAAGATTTAGGTGTCGATTTTGCTTTCCCATCAACAACTGTAAGCATTGAACAATTTCCTGAAAAACAGTCGGGAGCATTAAAATATAATGCTGATGCTTCAAGGATTGAAAAAGTGTTAGAAAAGCATAGATCGGTTTTTAAAGAAGATTCGGAAACATCTGAGTAAGCATGAGAGTTACCAAAGCAATAGAAAATATCTTTAAGAACTATTTGCCGTCGCCGTTTACGATTGCAATTCTTTTAACGGTATTAACTATTGTGTTGGCATTACTTTTTACAAAACCAGTAGATGCAGGCTGGGGAGCGTATACTGTTGATGTGCTTGGTTTTTGGGAGCAAGGAATCTGGTCAAACTCATTATTGGTATTTGCATATCAAATGATGTTGATCCTTGTATTGGGGCATGTGTTGGTATTGAGTACTCCAGTTAGCAATGCTATTCTAAAGGTAACGCGATATTGTAACAGTACGTCGAGCGCAGCAGCAATTGTGGCGTGTACAACGATGCTGGTCGCATTCTTTAATTGGGGTTTGGGACTTATTTTTGGAGCGCTCCTGGCAAGAAAAGTGGCAGAGCATGCACAGCGAAATGGAATCCAGCTAAACTACCCCATTATTGGTGCGGCGGGCTATATGGGATTGATGGTCTGGCATGGGGGGATTTCAGGTTCTGCGCCGATAAAGATCAATGAAGATGGTCATATAGCGGGGATCATGAAAGAGGTTTCTTCTTCGGAAATACTACATCAGATTCCAAATGTGATTGACTATGGACAAACAGTATTCAGTTGGTGGAATCTGGTCATTTTTGTAGTCGTTGTTTTAGCGATCACAAGTCTCTTCTTTTTTTTAGGAAAGATTACGAGCCCTACCAAAATTGATCTTCCAGAATATCAAATGACGGTAGATGAGAAGCAAACTACGAAAGCAGAGAAGTTAGACAGTTCTAAAATATTGACTATAGGATTTGGTTTGATGATAATAATCACCTTTGGGTTTCGATATATTGAAGATATCAAAACGTTAAAGATCACGCCGAATCTGATCAATTTTTTCATGTTGGGATTGGGGTTGATACTGCATGGTAGTTTTAAAAAATTTACGAATGCTATCGGAGAATCTATTTCTGATATTTCAGGAATACTCATTCAATTCCCACTGTATTTTGGAATCATGGGTATTATGAGCAGTTCCGGAATGGTGACTCAAATCTCGGATTTCTTTGTGTCCGTATCAACAGCTACTACGTTACCCATCTTTACTTTTTTCAGCGCCGGTTTGGTTAATATTTTTGTGCCGAGCGGTGGTGGACAATGGGTAGTACAAGGGCCTATAGTGGTAGAATCTGCTTTGCAATTAGGAGTTCCTTTACCCAAAGCCATTATGGCTTTGGCTTACGGAGATCAAATTACAAATATGCTGCAGCCATTCTGGGCATTACCACTGCTAGGGATTACTAAGTTAAAGGCTAAAGAAATACTACCATACACTTTAATTGCGATGGTTGTTGGAAGTATCATTTATATCACCGGACTTTTAGTATTCTAAAAATTATTACAAATGGTCATTGAGGTTCTCGAAATGACCTTCATGTGAAGTTTTCATTGGTGACTTCGAGAACCTCAGTCACCCGTTGTGTCGATAGAAACGTATCTTTGTAGTATGATTTGGCTTTCAGAAGATATCGTATTCCCTCCCTATGAACTGGCTACAGAAGAAGGGATTTTAGCGTTAGGAGGAGATCTGTCTCCTCAACGATTGATCTATGCGTATCAAAACGGGATCTTTCCATGGTATTCTGAAGGAGAACCGATAGTATGGTATTGCCCTAGCAAACGAATGGTATTATTTCCAGACGAGTTAAAAATATCAAAATCATTACATCAGGCTATTCGTAAAAGGCAATTTACAATTACGGAAAATACCGCTTTTGAACAGGTGATTTATCATTGCAAGCATATAGAGCGAAAAGATGATTTCGGAACCTGGATCACCAATGAAATGGAGCAAGCATATATGGAGTTGCATAGGTTGGGACATGCTAAGTCTATTGAAATATGGCATGATGATGAACTTGTAGGAGGGTTATATGGTGTACAGGTTGGAACCGTTTTTTGCGGAGAAAGTATGTTTTCAAAAATGTCCAACGCATCAAAAATTGCCTTTGTCTATTTGGTATGGTCTGGGAAATATGATCTTATAGATTGTCAGGTCTACAACGATCATTTAGCCAGTTTTGGGGCAAGAGAGATTGAAAGAGATGATTTTTTAAATCATTTGAAATCTAATTCTTAAGAAACTGCATCCCATAATTGTTTGCAATCGAATCAATCTCTTGTCGTGTTGGTTTTCTTTTTTGAGCTATGGCAGCAATTTCATCGAAGAAATGCTCAAATCCACCCGGAGTAATCGTATTCATAGTAATTCCTGTAATAGAATCTATGTTTTTGAAGTGATGTGGAATGCCTTTAGGTAAACGAACCATATCTCCTTTTTTTGCGGTCATTGTTTGATCCCCGCAATAGAATTCATAGGTGCCCTTGAGTACATAAAACAGTTCATCCTCATGTTCATGAACATGTTTTGGTGGTCCGCCAGAAGGAGGGGTTTCCGTCATGATCACTGTATACGCGCCATTCGTTTCCTCACTTAAGATCTTTCCTGTGATCTCCACCCCAAATACATTCCATTTTTTTCCTGCATCAGAAGAAATATGCATAGGGGTTTTAGTCGTTGTTTCTTTTTTCGCATTGTTTTTACAACTCGTAAACAAGAATAGGGTGATACAGATGATCAGGAAGCTTCGCATACTATATAGATTGATCTAATTGAGGTTTCTAAATTAAGGGAAACTTGTTAGGAAACAAAACAAATAACTTTGGTACTTTTACACTTTCAAATTTTATGATGGGACTATGAATATACAGAATGCACAACAACAAGTAGACCAATGGATCCAAAATCACGGTGTTCGTTATTTTAATGAATTGACGAATATGGCGCAATTAACTGAGGAGGTTGGGGAAGTAGCTAGGATTATTGCACGTCGTTATGGAGAACAAAGTGAAAAAGAGTCTGATAAAGATAAAGATCTGGGTGAGGAATTAGCAGATGTGCTATTTGTCGTGTTATGTTTGGCAAATCAAACAGGAGTAGATCTGCAAGCCTCTTTTGAAAAGAAATTGGATATTAAGACAAAACGAGACCATGACCGTCATCACAACAATGAAAAATTAAAATAATGAAGTTTACCGATAAAATTAAGAAAGGATCTTTTTGGATCAATGCTACAAAAGTGGGGGTTGTGTTTTTAATAGCCATTAGTTTTATTTCGTTGCTGATCTATAGTTTCAACGACGTAATAACCTTCAATTGGGAAGGTGTGGCCGAAACGAACTTTAATAACGGACAGTGGAAACGTTTCTTTGCTAGTAAAGTCATTGCCAGTATATTTTATGGAATATTCATTGCCAATAAGAATACAAAATAAAAAAGCGACCTTCAAGGTCGCTTTTTTATTAGTCTAATTGGATCAAGTCGATCTGACTTTCTTTTACTTTTTTATTGAGTTCTTTTACGCGAGTATCGAAAATGGCATAGAGTTTTGCCAGTTCTCTATCGATCTCTTTGGTAATCTCATTTTTAAAATCAATGGCCTGTTGCGTAGGAGCATAACTACCAATTCTCGTTAAAGAATTTAAATGCCCGAGCTTATTATTCAAGCGAATAGGAAAGTTCAAAGGATCTTGATTACTTCTACTCTTAGTTTGATACAACGTCTCTTCGATCTTCGTGGCGTCTTTTACCAATACATCTGCAAAATCCAACATCACTTTGTGCTTCTTTTTATCCTTGATAGATTTTTTCAGCGCTTTTACTTGAGATCGAATTTTCTTTACATTCTCCAAAGCAGTATGGATTTCTGTCATCTTTTCATTGATCTCATTGATAAAATCGAATTGCGCCTTTGCATCTGCTAAGGTTGTTTCAGAAACAGGGTTTTTCAGAATCGTAAAGTTCTGAGATTTAGAAATAGCTCCAACCTTTAACGTAACCTTATAGTTCCCCGGTAATGCCATAGGACCACTTAAAGAAGCCCACCACAGGATCATACCTTTCACACGTTTTGCTCCGGGATAGATCATATTCCAGTAGAAAATGTTATTGCCATCTTTTACAGTTAATTTTCCTTCTTTTTTCTTGGTATTAGGTTTTGAGCTGAAGGTTCTGATCAGTTTGTCATTGGCATCGTAAATACTTAGTGAAACTACATCCTTTGCGTCTTTTTCTTTAATGAAATAGTTGATAGCTACCCCTCCAGGATGGTTGGTTCCCATGGTTTTAGAAGTAGCACCACGTCCGCCGCCCATTCGATAACTGTCTTGTGGTTTGAATAGGATCACATCTTGTTTAACAACATCAGAAGTTAATTGATGTAACGGTGTTAGATCGTCGATCATCCAGAAAGAACGCCCTTGAGTTGCCGCAATCAGATTATCATTTTTAATAGCCAGGTCTGTGATCGGCACTACAGGTAAATTCAACTGAAACGATTTCCAGTTTTTTCCATCATCAAAAGAAATGTACATCCCACGTTCTGTCCCGGCGTATAGTAAACCTTTTCTTTTCGGGTCAGCTCTTAAAGCTCTGGTAAAATCTTCAGCACCAATACCATTGGTAATTTGTTTCCAGGACTTTCCGTAGTTTTCAGATTTGTAGATATACGGTTGATAATCTCCCGTTTTATATTTGGTTCCAACAATATAAACGCCACCTTTGTTAAAAGGATCTACTTCAATACAATTGATCATCATCCATTCAGGCATTTTTTTAGGTGTGATATTTGTCCAGTTTTTACCTCCGTCTTTGGTTACGTATACCAGCCCATCATCGGAACCTGTATAAATAAGGTCTTTTTCATATTTTGATTCAGCCACTGCGAAGATGGTCCCATAATACTCAACTCCGGTATTATCCTTTGTAATTGGTCCTCCGGATGGCCCTAAAGTTTTTGGGTCATTTCTAGTCAGGTCGGGACTTATAATCTGCCAGGACTGACCTTCATTCGTGGTTACGTGTAAATGATTAGAAGCTGCGTATAGCTTATTCTTCTGATGCGGTGAAAATAGCACAGGGAAGTTCCACTGAAAACGATACTTAAAATCCTCGGCACCATGCCCCATAGGATCGTCTGGCCATACATTGATAGCTCTGGTTTCTCCAGTTTTATGATTTCTTCTTGTCAATAATCCACCATAACTTCCACCATATACAATATCATTATTATTCGGATCTACCGCTAAATGAGCACTCTCACCTCCTGCTGTCGATTCCCAATCGGCTTCGCGGATAAAACGACCATTGGTTCTATGCGGAATTCGTATCGTAGAATTATCTTGTTGTGCTCCATAAATGCGATATGGAAAATGATTATCTGTAGTTACACGATAAAACTGCGAAGTAGGCTGATTGAAATACGTACTCCAATTGATTCCTGCATCGAATGAAACCTGAGCACCACCATCGTCTCCAATGATCATTCGTTGATTGTCTTCAGGAGCTATCCAAAGATCATGATGATCTCCATGAGGTGCATTGAATGTCTTATATGTTTTTCCACCATCGGTAGATTTGTGATAGCGAACATTCAATACGTACAGAATATTTTCATCTTGCGTATCTGCATACAGACGCGTATAGTACCATGCTCGCTGGCGCAATTTACGCTCACTATTGATCAAACGCCAGGTTTTACCTGCATCCATAGATTTGTAAACACCACCTTTTTTATTTTCGATCAATGCCCAAACAATGTCTGAATTTACGGGAGATACGGTTACACCGCTAATTCCCCAGATACCGGAAGGTAATCCTTTATTATTGGAAATATTGGTCCATGTTTCACCTTCATCCGTGCTTTTCCAAAGCGCAGAACCATCACCTCCACTTGATAAACTATAAGGAGTTCTTCTAACATTCCATGTAGTCGCATACAATACTCTTGAATTATTTGGATCGATGATTAGATCTACTACTCCAGCATCTTTATTGGCAAATAATTTTCTGGTCCATGTTTTACCTCCATCAACAGATTTATATACACCTCGTTCATCGGAGGATTTATATAGATCTCCCAGCACGCCAGCATATACGATATCTGGATTTTTAGGATGAATGCGTACACGAGGAATGTGTCTGGCATTTTTTAGCCCCATATGTTCCCATGTTTTTCCTGCATTTACTGACTTCCAGATTCCATCACCAGAAGAAACGTTTCCACGAACGGTCTTTTCACCATTTCCTACATAGATCACGTTGTTGTCCCATTCACTTACAGCAACTGCTCCAACAGAACCGCCAAAGAATCCGTCAGAAATATTTTGCCAGGTATTCCCAGCATCCGTTGTTCTCCATACACCTCCACCGGTAGATCCCATGTAAAATAGATTTGCCTTACCTGGGACACCTGTTACCGCGGCACTTCTACCTCCTCTAAAAGGTCCTATCATTCGCCATTTTGTGGCGCTATAAAAAGACGAAGAAAATTTGTCAGGATTTTTTTGTGCGTTAACTTTGTAATTCTCAAAAAATAAGAGCCCTACAAAAAGAAAAAGTACTTTTTTCATGTGAGTTGTTTGTTTTTAAGGAGCCTAAATTTAAGAATTTAAAATCAGAGTAAATTATTTTATGGATCTACGTGTTGAAGGTGTCGAAAATAAGTTGATTAAAAAGAGTATTGCGGTCTCGGGATCTAAAAGTGAATCCAATAGATTGTTGATACTACAACAACTTTTCCCACTGTTAAAGATTGATAATTTGTCTGATTCTGATGATTCTAAACATCTGCAACATGCACTCACTACTTCGGATACTGAAATTAACATCGGTCACGCTGGAACCGCAATGCGCTTTTTAACCGCATTTTTTGCTACGCAAAATGACAAAACAGTGGTTTTGTCCGGTTCCCACAGAATGCACAACAGACCGATTAAAATTCTCGTAGATGCATTAACAGATTTAGGAGCTGACATTTCTTATGTAGAAAAAGAAGGGTATCCACCTCTGAAAATAGTAGGAAAGGAATTGACAAAAGACACAGTTGCTATCGATGGAAATGTTAGCAGTCAGTATATTTCTGCATTGTTGCTTATTGCGCCAAGTTTGCCGAATGGATTGAAGGTAACACTATTAGGCGAAATTACTTCGGTACCCTATATCAAAATGACGTTGAGCCTGCTGAATCAAATGGGGATTGAAACTCATTTTAGAAATCAGAATATAGAAGTCAAGCCTACAAAAGATGTGCAATCAAACAAAGTAGTGGTAGAGTCAGACTGGAGTTCAGCTTCCTATTTTTATAGTATTGTTGCACTGAGCGATGTTGGTTCGGAAATCACATTATCAGCGTATAAAGAGAATAGCTTGCAAGGAGATGCTGTATTGAGTGAGATCTACCAGCATTTTGGTGTTGAAACATCTTTTGATACGCATAGGATTACGTTAAAAAAGAAACGTGTCATTTCGAGCGAAGTCGAGAAATCTGGCATTCAATTAGATCTAAAGAATGCTCCTGATATTGCACAAACTATTGCCGTAACCTGTTTCGGATTTGGAGTTGCGTGTAACCTAACGGGATTGCATACCTTGAAAATAAAAGAAACGGATCGTTTAGAAGCATTAAAAGCAGAATTGAGCAAATTAGGAGCGGATATCTCCGTGACCGATCATAGTTTGCACCTTGAAAAGTCATCCGAAATAAGGAAAAATGTAAGTGTGGAAACCTATAACGATCATAGAATGGCGATGGCTTTTGCTCCTTTAGCGATGCAAGTCCCCATTCAGATAAAAGATGCTAATGTGGTCACAAAATCATATCGAGATTTTTGGTCCGATCTACATAAAATTGGCTTTCAAACCAGAGAGCTGTAAATTAATTGTCTAAACACTTGACAACCCCTATTCTCAAATCGTATATTTGCCGCCGTTATAAAACAAGTATACAGCATGAAATTATCTAATTTTAAGTTCGATCTGCCGGAACACTTATTGGCAGAATATCCTTCAGAGCATAGAGATGAAGCACGTTTAATGGTATTAAACAGAAAAGATCAGACAATAGAACACAAGTTGTTTAAAGATCTGATCAATTATTTCGATGAGGGGGATGTAATGATCTTAAATAATACGAAAGTGTTTCCTGCTAGAATGTTTGGTAACAAAGAAAAGACGGGTGCTAGAATTGAAGTTTTCTTGTTGAGAGAATTGAATGCAGAGAACAGATTATGGGATGTGTTAGTAGATCCTGCGAGAAAGATCAGAATTGGAAATAAGTTATTTTTTGGTGAAGACGATAGCTTAGTAGCTGAGGTTATAGATAATACCACTTCAAGAGGAAGAACATTACGTTTCCTTTTTGATGGTAGCTACGAAGAGTTTAGAGCAAAATTGTTAGAACTTGGACAAACACCATTGCCAAAGTATATCAAAAGAGATGTAGAGCCGGAAGATGAAGAAAGATATCAAACCATCTTTGCTAAAAATGAAGGAGCAGTTGCGGCACCAACGGCTGGCTTGCACTTTTCTAAGCACTTAATGAAACGTTTAGAGATCAAAGGAATTGATTTTGCTGAATTAACATTGCATGTTGGTCTAGGAACATTTAGCCCGGTAGAGGTGGAAGATCTGTCTAAACATAAAATGGATTCAGAGCAAATCATAATTCCACAAAATAGTGCTCAAATGATCAACAGCGCATTAGATCAGAAAAGAAAGGTATGTGCAGTAGGAACAACGGTTATGCGTTCTATAGAATCATCAGTTTCTGCTAGTAATAGATTGAACCCGTATGAAGGATGGACCAATAAATTTATTTTCCCTCCATACGATTTTAGCATTGCGAACTGTATGATCACAAATTTTCATACGTCTCAATCTACATTACTAATGATGACAGCAGCATTTGCCGGATACGACTTTGTAATGGAAGCTTATCAACAAGCAGTGAAAGAAGAATATAAGTTCTATTCTTACGGAGATGCGATGTTGATTTTGTAATAGAATCAAGTAAACAAAACATATAAAGGAGTGGTGGGTTTCATTACTCCTTTTCTCTTTTAGTACTTTTGCAATACATGAAACCTAAAAAGAAAGACATACGAGCACTGACCAAAGAACAATTGCGTGATTTCTTTGTAGCGAATGGAGACAAAGCCTTTCGAGGAAATCAGGTATACGATTGGTTGTGGAGTAAGTCCCTACATACTTTTGAGGACATGACAAATATTTCTAAAGAAACCCGTGAAATGCTAAAAGAGAACTTTGTGATCAATCACATTGAGGTAGATAGCATGCAGAAAAGTAATGACGGAACCATAAAAAATGGGATCAAGTTACACGATGGTTTGATCGTTGAATCTGTATTGATACCTACAGAAACTCGAACGACGGCATGTGTTTCTAGTCAGGTAGGATGTAGTTTAGATTGCAAATTTTGCGCGACGGCTCGTTTGAAAAGAATGAGGAATTTGAATCCTGATGAGATCTACGATCAAGTAGTGGCGATTGACAGGCAAAGTCGATTGTATCATAATCATAAATTGTCCAATATTGTGTTCATGGGAATGGGAGAACCGCTTATGAATTATAACAATGTGCTAAAAGCAATAGATAAGATCACTTCTCCGGAAGGACTGGGAATGTCAGCAAAAAGAATAACATTGTCAACTTCGGGAGTCCCAAAGATGATCAAGAAAATGGCAGATGACGAAGTAAAATTCAATCTAGCCGTTTCCTTGCATTCTGCTCGAGAAGAGGTAAGAACATCCATTATGCCGTTTAACGAACATTTTCCTTTACAAGATCTTCGAGAATCTCTAGAATATTGGTATGCAAAAACCAAAAGAAAGATCACGTATGAATACGTTGTTTGGGATGGTATCAATGATAAAAAGGAAGATATTAAAGCGTTGATCGATTTTTGTAAATATGTTCCTTGTAAGGTTAATTTGATAGAATATAACCCTATCGATGATGGTGAATTCCAACAAGCCAGTTCAAGAGCAATAGATAATTATATCTCTAACTTAGAAATGCATGATATTACTGTAAATGTGCGTCGCTCTAGAGGTAAAGATATCGATGCGGCTTGTGGTCAGCTAGCCAATAAGTCTTAACATATTTAAGATACTTCCATAATTTATATTTACTACTTTTGTAGGGCCTCATGAAGCTAGTTGAAGATATAAAGCGCCCTATACAGAAAGAGATGGAACTCTTTGAAGAAAAGTTCAAAGACTCGATGCTTTCTAAAGTTCCATTACTCAACAGAATCACGTATTATATTGTTCGAAGAAAGGGAAAGCAAATGCGACCTATGTTTGTTTTTCTAGTAGCGAAGATGGTATCGGATGGAGGTTTTGATCAACGTACCTATCGAGGCGCTTCTATTGTGGAATTGATCCATACAGCTACTTTAGTGCATGATGATATTGTAGACGATAGTAACCGAAGAAGAGGGTTCTTTTCTATTAATGCACTATGGAAGAACAAGATTGCCGTCCTGGTAGGAGATTACTTGCTTTCGAAGGGTTTGCTACTTTCAATTGATAATGAAGACTTTGATTTGCTAAAATTGATCTCTATTGCGGTACGTGAAATGAGTGAGGGTGAGTTATTGCAGATAGAGAAAGCTAGAAAATTGGATATCACTGAAGACGTATATTTTGAGATCATCCGCCAAAAAACTGCAACGTTAATTGCAGCGTGCTGTGGTATTGGAGCAGCGTCCGTAGGAGCCAGTCAAGATACTGTTCAACAAATGCGAATGTTTGGACAAAATATTGGAATGGCATTCCAAATAAAAGATGATCTATTTGATTACTCCGAAGAAAAGATTGGAAAACCAACAGGTATAGATATCAAAGAACAAAAAATGACCTTACCGTTAATTTATGCGCTAAATCATAGTTCTGATAAAGACAAAGCTTGGTTGATCAACTCGGTGAAAAAGCATAACAAGAATAAGAAAAGAGTGAAAGAAGTAATCGCTTATGTAAAGCAGAGCGGAGGAATAGAATATACGATCTCCAAAATGCATGACTACAAAAATAAAGCCCTGGCAATTTTAGACAATTACCAGGACTCTCCTTATAAAAATTC
This sequence comes from Flavobacteriaceae bacterium, assembly GCA_965218065.1. GTDB lineage: Bacteria > Bacteroidota > Bacteroidia > Flavobacteriales > Flavobacteriaceae > Polaribacter. The sequence continues at coordinate 442,248 of OZ244589.1, forward strand.
GTTGTTAAAAATGATCGACTATGTAGTCGAGCGTAAGATCTAATTACAATCCGAACGCATCTTTAACAGTATCAACAAAATCTAATTTTTCCCAGGTAAATAGTTCAACATCTACTGTTTTACTATCACCATTTGGCTGATTAAATGTCTTAGAAACAACAGCATTCTCTCTACCCATATGTCCATACGCGGCAGTTTCACTGTACATAGGAGTACGCAATTTCAATCTGCGTTCTATGGCCGCGGGTTTCATATCAAAAATCTGAGAAACTTTTGCAGCAATCTCGCCATCATTCAAGTTAACTTTAGAAGTTCCATAGGTGTCAACAAAAATCCCCATAGGTTCAGCAACGCCAATGGCATACGATACCTGAACTAAAATCTCATCTGCAACACCTGCTGCCACTAAGTTTTTAGCAATGTGTCTTGTTGCATATGCAGCACTTCTATCTACTTTACTTGGATCTTTTCCAGAAAAAGCACCTCCACCATGAGCTCCTTTTCCTCCATAGGTATCCACAATGATCTTACGTCCGGTTAATCCAGTATCTCCGTGAGGACCACCAATTACGAACTTCCCGGTTGGATTAATATGATACTTAATATCATCCGTAAATAAAGCTTGGATCTCAGGAGTCAATTGTGCTTTTACCCTTGGAATTAGGATCTCTTTTATATCCTTTCTGATCGTAGCTAACATAGTGTCATCATCCCCAAAGTCGTCGTGTTGCGTTGAAACTACAATAGCTTCAATTCTTTCAGGACTGTTGTTATCAGAATATTCGATGGTTACCTGACTTTTTGCATCTGGTCTTAAGTATTTGATCTCGTCATTTTCTCTACGGATGGCAGCTAGTTCTTTTAAGATCAAGTGCGAAAGATCTAGTGCTAACGGCATATAGTTTGCAGTTTCATTCGTTGCATACCCAAACATCATTCCTTGATCTCCGGCTCCTTGCTCTTCCTTAGAATCACGATCTACTCCACGATTAATATCATCCGATTGTTCGTGAATAGCCGAGAACACACCGCATGAATTTCCATCAAACATATACTCACTTTTCGTATATCCGATTTTATTGATTACATCTCTGGCGATCTTTTGAACATCTAAATACGTGTTGGATTTTACCTCACCGGCTAATACAACTTGACCTGTTGTAACGAGCGTCTCACAAGCAACTTTTGATTCTGGGTCAAAAGCTAAAAAATGATCGATCAACGCATCAGATATCTGATCTGCTACTTTATCTGGGTGTCCTTCTGAAACAGATTCAGAAGTAAAAAAATATGACATATATAAATTACTTTAATGTGTTAATGACCTTATAAGAAAAATGAGATGCGAAGCCCTAAAGAAGTAGTGAATACTGCTTTAGCATTTTTAGTATACCAATTTTCTTTTGGTATGTGAGGTCGCAATCAGTCAAATTTTTCCTCAAAAATCTGGGCAAAATTAAAGATTATAAGTTTGATAAAAAATAAAAACTTGATAAAAAATTTGGTTTTTAATTTTTTCTGTTGCAATATTTGTGCTCACAAAGTTCAATGACTTATTGAAATGTTATCAAGAAAGGTGGAGGGATTAGACCCTGAGAAACCTTAGCAACCCTTTAGCAATAAAGAAGGTGCTAAATTCTACTTTATTCTGAAAATGTATTCAGAATCTAAAGATAGATAACGAAAGGATTTACATTCTGTAAAATTTCCACGTACTCTTTTTAACATTTTTATATAACATCAGCGATGATGCATTGGTCTTTTTATGTTGAAAAGAAAATATGGAAACCATTCATTTTGAGACGCAATCAATAAGAACGCAGACAGCACGTTCTCAATATTTGGAACATTCAGTTCCATTGTATCTGACTTCAAGTTTTGTATTTGAAGGGGCAGAAGATATGAGAGCTTCTTTCGCGGAAGAAAAGGAGCGTAATCTATATAGCCGATTTTCAAACCCAAATACATCTGAGTTTGTAAGTAAAGTTGTGAAGATGGAAGGAGCACAAGACGGGTATGCTTTTGCAACTGGAATGGCTGCTGTTTTTTCAACATTCGCAGCCTTACTAAATGCAGGAGATCATGTAATTTCTTGTAGGTCGGTCTTTGGTTCTACACATACGTTATTTACTAAATATTTGCCAAAATGGAATATCGAAACCAGTTATTTTAAAGCGGATGAGATAGCTGGGCTAGAAGCGTTGATTCAACCGAATACAAAGATCTTGTATGTCGAATCTCCTACAAATCCGGGAGTAGATATTCTCGACCTAAAATTATTGGGAGTAATAGCCAAAAAACACAACCTCATTTTCATTGTGGACAATTGTTTTGCCACTCCATACATACAACAGCCTATTAGGTTCGGTGCAGATATCGTTATTCATTCGGCAACTAAATTAATGGATGGACAAGGACGCGTATTGGGTGGAGTCGCGGTAGGTAACAAAGAGCTTATAAGAGAGGTCTATTTGTTTGCCAGAAATACGGGACCAGCGATGTCACCATTCAATGCATGGGTACTCTCTAAGAGTTTAGAGACCTTATCTGTGCGAGTAGATAAGCATTGTGAAAATGCTTTAAAAGTAGCTCAATATTTAGAAAATCACGATAAGGTAGATTCCATAAAATACCCTTTTTTATTGTCGCATCCTCAATATGAAATCGCAAGGGAACAAATGAAATTGGGAGGCAATATTATTGCTTTTGAGATCAAAGGAGGGCTAGAATCTGGTCGTCAATTTTTAAATAAAATTCAACTTTGCTCATTATCCGCAAATCTGGGAGACACTAGAACAATAGTTACACATCCGGCATCGACAACACATAGCAAATTGTCCAAAGAAGATAGATCAAGTGTTGGAATTACCGATGGTTTGGTACGAGTATCTGTAGGGCTGGAACATGTAGAAGATATTATAAACGATTTAAATCAGGCCTTAACATAATGGCAAATATTTATCAAGAAATACAAAAAAGAATACTAGTGCTAGATGGCGCTATGGGAACCATGCTTCAGGAGTATAAATTTTCGGAAGAAGACTTTAGAAGTGAACGATTTAAGGATTTTCATGTGCCTCTTCAGGGAAATAATGATCTGTTATCAATAACACAACCTGAAGCGATCAAAGAAGTGCATAGAAAGTATTTTGAAGCCGGAGCCGATATCATTGAGACCAATACGTTTTCCGGAACTACCATTGCCATGGCAGATTATGAGTTGGAAGATCTGGTGTATGAATTGAACTATGAATCAGCGAGAATTGCTAAAGAAGTAGCGAGAGAATACACCATAAAAACACCTGAACAGCCTAGGTTTGTTGCTGGTTCCATAGGTCCAACTAACAGAACAGCCAGTCTATCGCCAGATGTGAATAGACCAGAATATCGAGCTGTTACTTTCGACGAATTGAGAGTAGCTTACAAGGAGCAGGTAGAAGCACTTATCGATGGTGGAGTAGATATATTGTTGGTCGAAACGATCTTCGATACACTAAATGCAAAAGCCGCTTTGTTCGCTATTGAGGAAGTAAAAGAAGAACGAAATATTGACATCCCGATCATGGTATCTGGAACGATCACAGATGCCTCAGGAAGGACACTTTCTGGGCAAACGGTTGAGGCATTCTTGACCTCTGTCTCTCATATTCCACTGCTATCTGTAGGGTTCAATTGCGCGTTAGGAGCCGAACAATTACAGCCTTATTTGAAACGATTGTCAAGAGCAACATCTTTTTATACATCCGCACACCCAAACGCAGGATTACCAAATGCTTTTGGAGAATATGATCAATCACCCGAAGAAATGGGAACACTGATAGAAAGTTATTTAGAAGACGGATTGATCAATATTATTGGAGGTTGTTGCGGTACAAGTCCGGCGCATATCCAGGCAATTGCTGAAATCGCAGCAACATATGAACCTAGAAAAAATGAAATAAATATCAATGAGTAAGTATCTAACACTTTCCGGCTTAGAACCATTGATCATTACTCCGGAAAGTAATTTTATCAATGTGGGCGAGCGAACCAATGTAACAGGGTCTCGCAAGTTCTTGCGTTTGATCAAAGAAGAAAAATATGACGAAGCACTTGAGGTGGCACGTCATCAGGTAGAAGGTGGTGCGCAGATCTTAGATGTGAATATGGATGAAGGAATGTTAGATGGTGTTTATGCTATGACCACTTTTTTAAACTTGATCGCTTCGGAACCCGATATTGCGAGAATTCCCATCATGATCGATAGCTCTAAATGGGAGATCATAGAAGCTGGTTTGCAGGTAGCGCAGGGTAAATGTGTGGTGAATTCTATCAGTCTAAAAGAAGGAGAAGAAGAGTTTATAAGACAAGCAAAAAGAATTAAAAGATACGGAGCTGCGGTAATTGTGATGGCTTTTGATGAAATAGGGCAGGCAGACAATTATCAAAGGCGTATTGATATATGTAAAAGGTCGTATGATGTTTTGGTGAACAAAGTTCAGTTTCCCCCTCAAGACATCATTTTCGACCCGAACATATTTCCTGTAGCGACAGGAATGGAAGAGCATCGTAAGAATGCGTTAGATTTCTTTAATGCTACCAAATGGATTCGCGAGAATTTACCATATGCCAGTGTTTCTGGAGGTGTTAGTAATGTTTCTTTTTCTTTCAGAGGAAATAACACTGTGCGCGAAGCTATGCATTCAGCGTTTCTATACCATGCGATTAAGAGTGGAATGAATATGGGAATTGTAAATCCGACGATGTTGGAGATTTACGACGATATTGCTCCGGATCTGTTAGAACGTGTGGAGGATGTATTGTTAGATAGAAGAGATGATGCTACAGAACGATTGTTAGACTTTGCCGAGACTGTAAAAGGGAATAAAAAGGATGAAGATACCAAAGTTTTAGCTTGGCGTACAGATACATTACAGCAGCGAATTACACATAGCCTTGTCAAAGGGATCGATGCTTTTATCATAGAAGATGTAGAAGAAGCTCGTTTAGCATCTAAGAAGCCAATTGAGGTGATCGAGGGTCACTTGATGATAGGTATGAACGTAGTCGGTGACCTTTTTGGAAGTGGAAAAATGTTCTTACCTCAAGTAGTGAAATCTGCGAGAGTGATGAAAAAAGCAGTGGCATATTTACAGCCTTTTATTGAAGCAGAAAAGGACGGAAAGGTAGAAAGTGCAGGAAAAATATTAATGGCTACAGTAAAAGGAGATGTACACGATATAGGCAAAAACATCGTCAGTGTAGTTCTAGGATGTAATAATTACGAAATTGTGGATCTAGGAGTAATGGTTCCGCCGGAAAAGATCATTGAAGCAGCGAAGCAAGAAAATGTAGATGTGATTGGTTTAAGTGGACTAATCACACCTTCGTTGGACGAAATGGTATACCTGTCAAAAGAAATGGAAAAGAACGACTTTTCTGTACCTCTATTAATTGGAGGAGCAACTACTTCCAAAGCACATACTTCTGTTAAAATTGCGCCGAACTACTCAAATGCAGTGGTGCATGTAAATGATGCATCAAGGGCGGTAACGGTGGTAGGGAATCTATTGCAGAAGGATAGTGCGATATATAAGAATCAGATTCGAGAAGAATACAATTTGTTTAGAGAAAAGTTTCTGAATAGATCGAAAAGCAAAGAATACATTAGCCTAGAAGAAGCTCGAAAAAGAAAGTTTCAAATAGATTGGGATCAGACCGAAATTAAAACTCCAAATCAGCTAGGGATTCAGGAAACACAAAATTTCGATATCACTAAATTGGAACCTTATATAGACTGGAGCCCTTTCTTTAGATCTTGGGATCTTCATGGAAAATATCCAAATATTTTAACCGATGATATCGTAGGTTCGCAGGCTTCTGAATTGTTTGAAGATGCACAAAAATTGCTGCTAGAAGTTTTCGAAAAGAAACTCTTAACTGCAAAAGCTGTTTTTGGTTTGTTTCCTGCAAATACTGTCGATCATGATGATGTAGCATTATCTCATAATGGAAAAGAAGTTAAGTTTCTAACGCTTCGTCAGCAATTAAAAAAGCGGGAAGGTGTTCCATCTCATGCACTGGCCGATTTTATTGCTCCTAAAGAAAGTGGAGTACAAGACTATATAGGAGCATTCTGCGTGACTACGGGCTTTGGAACGCAAGAATTAGCCACTGCATACGAAGCCAATAATGATGATTACAATAGTATTATGATCAAGGCATTGGCAGATCGTTTAGCAGAAGCCTATGCCGAATATTTGCACGAAGAAGTGCGTACAAAACATTGGGGGTATGCTTCAGAGGAACAATTATCGAATGAAGAGTTGATCAAAGAAAGTTATCGCGGAATACGACCAGCTCCTGGATATCCGGCTTGCCCTGATCATTTAGAGAAGAAGACCATATGGAAGCTGTTAGATGTAGAAAAGAGAATAGGAGTACAACTGACAGAAAGCCTGGCTATGTGGCCAGCAGCTAGTGTTTCCGGATATTATTTTGGAAATAAGAAAGCTACCTATTTTGGACTTGGTAAAATTACTGAAGACCAAGTAAAAAACTATGCAAAAAGAAGAAATATACCATTGGAGGAAGCAATAAAATGGTTGAATCCTAACATTACAGAATAAGATGAAAGTAACCGAACATATACAAAACGCAAAAGACAAAACCCTGTTTTCATTTGAGATCTTGCCTCCCTTAAAAGGGCAACACATTCAATCTACTTTTGATAATATCGATCCACTGATGGAATTCAATCCTCCATTTATAGATGTTACTTATCATAGAGAAGAATATACGTACAAAGAACTGGAAAATGGGTTGTTAAAGAAGCAAGTGGTAAAGAAAAGACCTGGAACAGTTGGGATCTGTGCGGCCATTCAGAATAAGTATGGAGTAGACGCCATTCCACATATTTTATGTGGTGGATTTACCAAAGAGGATACGGAGAACTTTTTGATCGACCTCGATTTTTTAAATATTGATAATGTGATGGCGTTGCGAGGAGATGCCGTGAAAAGCGAGAGCTATTTTAAGCCGGAGAAAGAAGGTCATGCCTTTGCAAGTGAGTTAGTCTCGCAAATTCAGGACCTCAACCAGGGAGTGTATTTAGATGAAGATTTGTTAAATACGTCTAAAACAAATTTTTGTGTAGGAGTGGGCGCATATCCTGAAAAACATATGGAAGCACCAAGTTTGGATTCGGATATTCATTTCTTGAAAAAGAAGATCAAAAATGGAGCAGATTATATCGTGACTCAGATGTTTTTTGATAACCAAAAATATTTTGATTTTGTATCAAAATGTAGAAAAGAGGGCATCACTGTACCGATTATCCCTGGGCTAAAACCGATTGCTACAAAAAAGCAATTGAACCTGATTCCACATCGTTTTCATGTAGATCTACCGGATGAACTAATTATGAGTATAGTAAAGTGCAAAGACAATAAGGACGTACGGCAGATAGGGATCGAATGGTGTATAGCACAAAGTAAAGAATTGATAGAAAAAGGAGTTCCTATTTTACATTATTACTCGATGGGAAAATCCTCAAATATTTATGAGATTGCGAGTAAGGTATTTTAAACTAAAAAGACAGATAAGACAGACATTAAAGAGTGTCAAAATAAAATAGATCTACTGAAAAGATGATCGTAAAAATCTGAAGCAGTATTGCTCAGTAAAAGTTCAATAACTTATTGAAATGTTATCAAGAAAGGTGGAGGGATTAGACCCTATGAAGCCTTAGCAACCCTTAGTTCCTGTTGAAAAACACGATCTAAGAAGGTGCTAAATTCTACCAGAGCTGAAATTAATTTCATGCATTACGGATAGATAACCAAACGAATTTACATCCTGTAAAGTCGAATTTTCTTATAACATTTTTCTAGTAAGTGCACCCAGAAATGGTGCGTTTTGACTTTTGAATTAATTAGTATTAACTCAAGAAAAATTAGAAAAATGAGTACACAAAAATTTTCAACAAACGCGCTGCATGCGGGATACGATGCAACACAAAATGGAGGAACACGAGCTGTTCCTATTTATCAATCAACCGCCTATGTTTTTAATGATTCGGATCACGCTGCCAATTTATTTTCGTTAGCGGAAACGGGTAATATTTACACGCGAATCAATAACCCCACCACAGATGTATTAGAGCAGCGCTTAGCTGCACTTGAAGGAGGTATAGCAGCGGTAGCAACAGCATCAGGAGCTTCGGCTGTAGCTACGACGTTACTAACCTTGTTAAAGTCAGGAGATCATATTGTTGCTTCAAATAGTTTGTATGGAGGAACCTATAATCTTTTGAAAGTTACGTTACCAAGACATGGTGTGACTACTACTTTTGTAGATCCATCCGATCCCGAAGCCTTTACTAAAGCAGCTCAAGAAAATACGAGAGCGTTCTTTATTGAGTCTTTAGGGAACCCTAAATTAGATGTGTTAGATATCGAAAATATCTCGACACAGGCAAAGACCTTTAAAGTTCCATTAATTGTAGACAACACCGTCGCTACACCTTACTTACTGAACCCTATTGAGTATGGAGCGAATATTGTGATTCATTCATTAACCAAGTACATTAATGGAAATGGAACAGCTTTAGGTGGAGTTATCATTGACGCAGGAACTTTCGATTGGACCAATGGTAAATTCCCGGAGTTCACTGAGCCTTCTCCCGGATATCATGGATTGGTGTATTCCGAAGCTTTAGAAGCGGCAGCGTTTATCGCCAAAGTTCGTATAGAAGGGTTGCGAGATTACGGCTCATCTATAAGTCCGTTTAATGCATTTCAGATCTTACAAGGTTTAGAAACCTTACCTATAAGAATACAAAAACATAGCGAAAATGCCTTTGCCTTAGCAACATGGTTACAAAAACAAGAAGCAGTAGCCTGGGTAAACTACCCAGGATTAGCGACTAGCGAATACAGTGAACTGGCAAAAAAGTATTTACCGAATGGTCAAAGTGGAATTGTGACATTTGGTGTTAAAGGAGGTTATGAATCTGCAAAAACCATTGCAGATACGACAAAGCTATTTTCATTATTGGCAAATATTGGCGATACCAAATCACTCATTATTCACCCGGCAAGTACAACACATCAGCAGTTAACAGAGGAAGAACAAGTATCTACCGGCGTAACCCATGATTTGATTCGATTATCGGTCGGATTGGAAGATGTAGCTGACTTAATTGAAGATCTAGAGGAGGCATTTGCCAAAATTCCTAAAGAAGTAATCGTATAGTTTTATGCCAAAGAATGTGTTAAAATATATTCCTTTTGAGAGCTACACGACGGAGCGTGGTTTTCAACTCAAGAATTTTCAACTGAGTTATCAGTTGTTTGGACCCAAGTTGAAAACTGCTCCGGTAGTACTGGTCAATCATGCTTTGTCTGGAAACAGTAACGTATCTGGAAATGAAGGATGGTGGAAAGATCTTATTGGTCCAAATAGACCCATCGATACCAATTCTTATACGGTGCTGGCTTTTAATATTCCTGGGAATGGATATGATGGCTGGTTGATAGATAATTATGATCAGTTTTTGGCAAAAGACATTGCCAGATTGTTTCTCAAAGGGCTAGATGTTCTCGACATAACAAAACTGTATAGTATTATTGGAGGCTCTTTAGGAGGAGGGATCGCTTGGGAAATGGTTTGCTTACAGCCAACGATAGCGGAACATGTGATTCCTATTGCTTCCGATTGGAAATCTACCGATTGGCTTATTGCAAATTGTACTATCCAAGAACAGATCTTATTAAATTCTTCAAAACCGGTGCACGATGCGCGGATGCATGCTATGCTGTGCTATCGAACACCGGAGTCTTTTAAGCGACGATTTCAAAGATCGATCAATGATACATTGGAGGTATTCAATGTGGAAAGTTGGTTATTGCATCATGGGAAAAAATTACAAGAAAGATTTCAGCAAAAGGCCTATTTAATGATGAACCATTTGCTAAAACATATTGACGTGTCCTCAAAAGGATCCGCGCGAGAAACCCTAAAAAAGATCAAAGCACAGATACATATTGTAGCAATAGATACAGATTTATTCTTTACAGCGAATGAAAACAGAGATTGTAACACCGCATTTAAGAGAGATCTTCAAATAAACTATCATGAAATTAAGTCTATTCACGGCCATGATGCTTTTTTAATAGAATACAAACAATTAAAAAAAATAGTAACCCCTATTTTTAAATAAAGATGAAAACAAAAAAAATACATATCGTATTATTTGGTATTGGGAATGTGGGAAGTACCCTGATTGATCAATTCCAAAAAGCAAATCAGCAGATAGCTGAACAACAAGAAATCCAAATCGAATTTATAGCCATTAGTAATTCAAAAAAGATACTGTTGGCAGATATTAGCAAGGAAAAGAATTGGAGGCAGACTTTCCAGGAATCAGCAATTACCTATGATCTGGAAAATGTCCTGAATTATGTGAGTTTGACCCATTGTGATCAACTGATCGCTATCGACGCTACAGCAAGTGCCATCTTCGTACAACATTATGATCGGTTAATCCAACATGGATTTCACATTATTTCGGCAAACAAGATTGCCAACACACTGGATTTCGATTTTTACAATGCATTGCGCAAGACCTTAAAAGAAAACAAGAAATTATTCTTGTATGAAACCAATGTCGGGGCTGGTTTACCTATTATAGATACGATTCGGAATCTGCATGATTCGGGCGAGAACATTACCCGAATACGAGGAGTGTTCTCAGGATCCTTAAGCTATATTTTTAATCAATTTTCTAGTGCATCGGTGCCCTTTTCTGAAATTCTTCAAGAAGCGGTGGATAGAGGATACACAGAACCCGACCCTCGCGAAGACCTATCTGGAAATGATGTGGCGAGAAAGCTGCTGATCCTTGCAAGGGAACTCGATCTACAAAATGAGTTTGAGGATATCGACATAGAAAACCTAATTCCCATTGATAAAAGGGTCGAAAGCAAAGAAGATTTTCTACATAGCCTTACGGAGTTGGATACACGTTTTCAAGAAGCGAAGAACAATCAAAAAGAAGGATATGTATTACGCTATGTAGGTGATCTCTATGGAGATCTTTTTCAACCCAAAGGAAATCTAAAAGTAAGCCTGGTTTCGGTACCTCAGGAATCTTCACTGGGGTCTTTAAAAGGAACCGACGCTTTGATTGAAATTTTTACAGAATCGTATGGAGATCAACCTATGGTTATACAGGGAGCTGGAGCCGGTGCAAGTGTTACAGCCAGAGGGGTCTTCGGAGATATTATGAGGTTGGCGAAGAACCATGCCTAAGCTATTGCTAAAATCATTATTTTAGAAGTCAAAATGATAACATGATCCCGACAAAAGATGCATTGCTAAAAGCACAGCAAACCGTAAAGCGGTATACCCATAGAACACCTGTGTTGACTTCAAGATTGATCAACGAGATGGTGGGTGCTGAAGTGTTTTTTAAATGTGAGAATTTTCAGAAGATGGGCGCTTTTAAAATGCGAGGAGCAGTGAATAAAATTCTCAGTTTGTCTGAAGAAGAAAGAGCTAAAGGAGTGGTAACCCATTCTTCGGGAAACTTTGGTCAGGCTGTAGCGCTGTCGGCAAAACTATTAGGGGTGTCAGCTTATATTGTGATGCCTGAAAATGCCCCTCAAGTAAAGAAAAATGCGGTGAGAGGGTATGGTGGAATGGTGACAGAATGTATTTCTACCATAGAAGCTAGAGAACTGGAAACCCAACGCATTCAGCAAGAAACAGGCGCGACCTTTATGCATCCGTCAAATGATGTGGAAGTAATCCTGGGGAACTCCACGGCGGCTTCGGAGTTATTAGAAGACCATTCGGATATAAAAGCTGTTTTTGCCCCGGTAGGTGGAGGAGGTCTCGTGGCAGGAACGGCGTTGGCCGTTCACTATTTTGGAACGGACTGTAAGACCTTTGGAGGAGAACCCATGGAGGTGGATGACGCCTATCGTTCCTTATTATCCGGAAAAATTGAGATCAATGAAACCACGAATACGATCGCAGATGGATTGCGAACTTATTTGGGAGATCAGAATTTTCCCATCATTCAAGAATTAGTATCAGAAATTATCCGAGTAGAAGAGCAGGAAATTGTGGATGCCATGCAACTGATTTGGGAACGATTAAAGATCATCATTGAACCATCTAGTGCTGTAGCTTTTGCTGCGTTGCTGAAAAATAAGGAAAGCTTTAAAGGAAAAAAAGTGGGAGTCATATTCTCTGGAGGTAACATTGACGTAAAGAACTTACCCTTTCAAAAATAAAGTGAGTATTGGGTGGCATAAAATTTCGTAAGGATAGAGAACATTGATAGACAGATAGTAAAAAGTAATTTTTTGTTTCTGCTTTCAGTGAAATAAATATGTACTTTTGTAATCTAAATAAAGAATAACAAATTAAAAAAGAATAAAATGGCATTAGAAATTACAGATGCAACGTTTGAGGAAGTAGTATTAAAATCAGACAAGCCGGTATTGGTAGATTTTTGGGCAGCTTGGTGTGGTCCATGTAGAATGGTGGGTCCGATTGTAGATGAAATTCACAATGAATATGAAGGAAAAGCCGTTGTAGGAAAAGTAGATGTAGATGCAAATCAAGAGTTTGCTGCGAAGTATGGTGTGCGTAACATTCCAACTGTATTAGTTTTTAAGAACGGAGAAGTGGTAGATAAGCAAGTAGGTGTTGCACCAAAGAATGTGTACACAGACAAGATAGATGCTGCAATGTAAAAGATTAACACTTTATATAGGAAAAAGGTTTGGCTGGGGCCAAGCCTTTTTTTATTTTCGGGAAGTATGAATTTATCTGCAGTACAATCTTCAGAGATCAAGAACCTGGACCTGTTAGCGAGACAGGTAGTAGAAGGATTTATAACCGGAATGCACAAAAGCCCATTCCACGGTTTCTCTGTGGAGTTTTCTGAACACAAGTTGTATAATAAAGGTGAGAGTACACGTCATATTGATTGGAAGCTTTTTGCTAAAACAGAGAAGCTATATACCAAGAAATACGAGGAGGAAACCAACTTGAGATGTCATGTCATCATCGATAATTCTGCTTCGATGCACTATCCTTTAGTGAAAGAACAACGCTTGGATAACTTAAATAAGATTGGTTTTTCGGCTGTGGCTGCAGCGGCATTGATGGAGCTCTTAAAAAGACAACGAGATGCCGTTGGCTTAAGCATTTATTCGGATAACTATGAATACTATGCTCCGGAAAAGGGAAGTGATCGTCATCGTAAAATGCTATTACATCAATTAGAGAAGCTACTGGAATCTACCTCTTCACAAAAGACAGATACCTATCAATATTTACATGAGATTGCTGAGAAGATCCATCGTAGGTCTTTGATCTTTTTATTTACGGATATGTTTCAAACCGATGCAGAGAATGAATCGTTATTTGAAGCTTTACGTCACTTAAAATATAACAAACATGAGGTGGTATTGTTTCACACATTCGATGCGAAAACAGAATTGAATTTTGATTTTGATAACGCTCCCAAAAAATTTGTCGATGCTGAGACCAACGAAGAGATCAATTTATACAGTGAAAATATTAAGGAAGCCTACGAAAATCTGGTACGTTCTTATTTTTCCGAATTGAAGAATAGATGTTTACAATATAAGATCGATTATGTGCCAGTAGATATTCAACAAGGATACGATACGGTATTGATCAATTATTTGATCAGTCGACAAAAAATGATTTAAGAGTCACTTCAGGTATATCCATCAAATGATGAATAAATTTTTATTTTTCTTTTGCGAAAAGGAAAAACTCTTTTATATTTGCACCCGCAATAGTGCAACGGTCTGGTAGTTCAGCTGGTTAGAATACATGCCTGTCACGCATGGGGTCGCGGGTTCGAGTCCCGTCCAGACCGCAAGATTAAAGCTAACACTCTCTTTTTCAAGGGGGTGTTTTTCTTTTTGGGCTACATTTGTTCTATTCTAACAAAATTCTCTCAAAAAACACTAAAAGCCTTCTTTGATATAAAATGATAATCATTCTTTAATGATTGTCTTTTTTTATTTGTAATAAGGTCTTTCTAAATTTATTTGGTACACTTTGTTTTCTTTAGTTAATTGTATCTCCTTAAGGGGTACATTTTAAAATACCCAAATAAATAATAATCCAGTCAACTTAAAGTAGTTTTACTTTTTTCTCTTCCGATTTAAAAATGATTAATGACTGGGTGAATTAAGTTGGGTAACTTAAGAAGTCTATTTAAGAACTCAAAGACCTTTTATATAAAGAAATTAAATTTGACTTTATAGTTGCAGAAGATTAATAGTTTATTAATTTTACTTTATATAAAATATAGGTGTTTACTTAAAAAGCTCCTTGTGCAGGAAATCCGCTAATTTCATAAACAAGTAACTACAGGAGCAGTACAATAAGTAGATGCACACTCAATTTGGGTGTGTTATCTCTGTGCTGTTTGGTGTAGTTAAGGTTTCTAGCGGAGCCTCTGTGCAAGCTGAATTAGTAGGAGAGCACACCTTTCTTTTTTAACTAACATTCTGTTAGCTGCTCCGCAGGAATCAAAAAACAAATATATTTATGAAAACGTTTTTAAAATTTTCAATGATTTTTCTAGTGGCTTTATCTATGCTAACATCATGCAATTCATCAAGTCAGAAAAACAAAAATGAAGAAAATGAATCAACGAGAAAGATTGAAGTTGAAAAAGATGTCGACACGGAAAGGATTGAACAAATAAAAAAAGTCAAGTATTTTTTGAATAACCCTTCAGTTACAGACGAGAATGGAATCAACTACGATTTAGAAGTTAAAACCAATGAAATTAAAAGAAAGAAAATCTATGAATCTGAAAAAATACATTATGTAAGTAGATACGACAGTATATACATAATTGTAAGTTCACATCAAATACAAGAAGAGTTTCAGTTGATTTCAAATGGCGATATAAAAGATGTTATAAAGATTAAAGGATATTATTTTGAATCTAAAAGAAGTGATCGAAATGGCTATGGAGATTATTGCAGTGACAATTTTACTTTCTATCCAGAATTAAACACCGAAGAGACAAAAAAGAATAGAATTTCTGACTTTACAGGTGTTAACTGTGGTATGGGAAGTGAGATAAATAGTAGAGTCAAAAATGAAAGGATTAAGGCTGTTCAGTCTTCTGGAATTTTGGTTTCTAATAATTATTAAAAATATCCAAATATCTCATCACTCTCTTGCGTAAAAAAGAGAGTGATGTTTTTATAAAATTAAATCTGATGAATCAATTAACAAAAGCTATCACTAAAGGGGCTATTTCTCTTTTCGCTCTCGGAATAGGAGTTTTTTTAGGAAAAAAATCTATTAAAAATTTCAAACAAATCAATCAGGAAAAGAAGAATAAAAATGAAAAATAACTGGATTAGAAATAGTACAAGAACTGTTGAGAATCTATTTGATAACATAGACTATGTATTTTCAAAGACAAAGATTTACAAATCAGGTAAAAAAACTGGAAAACGTATCAATAAAATAATTGATAGTTGTATTGATTTTATTATTCCAAAAAATGGTGGGGGTAATAAAAAATAGTTCATATATTCTGACTAAATCATTAGGGGTGAATCAAGTAAAATACCGTATCAAATACATTTTATTCATTTTGAATAAAAACAAACCAACCCAAAACTAATTGGGTTGGTTTGTTTTTTTGATAAAATATATAATTTAACTCGCTTTTTTATGCTCTAAAGATTTTACATATGTAACGTACTCTTTAATGTTTACATCATAAACTTTAATGATATAATTTACAACTGTTTTAGTAGTAGAACTATTAGCATAATAATCTCTTTTAAAGGTGTTTGGGTTATATATCCCTTTATTAAAATCTTTTACGGGAATACTTCCATCTTTCATTTTAAACCTTTCATTGTTATAAGCGTAGTGACACAAGAACTTACATGTAGCTTTCTGATCAAAATTGGCATAAATAATGTTGTCTTTACTGTCAATAATTACATGAGCAGATTTAGTTACTTTTGAAGGTTTACTGTCTGAAAAATTTATAATTTCTCTACCTGTTTCTGTTCGAACCTTTATTTTTTTAGCTTTTGTAAATGTATCTGAATGTTTACATAAAGAATCGTAAACATCAGTAATTTTTAAATCGGGTTGATCTGGAGTAAACTTGTCATCAAGTGACTCTAGCTTAAAGTCCTTATCACATAAAAATATTTGCTCGATAAAAAGTATTCTTTTGTGATCATGTAGGTTCTTGTAGGTAAGATGTTCTGCTGTTTTAAAAGCAGACAATAAACAGCTATCTAACCTTTTTAAATCTTTTCTGAGTGCATTAAGTATTTTTGACACTTCTGGAAGTTTATTCTTTTTTGGATCATTCAATATCCCTTCGACAAATTCTGTTCCAACTTGAATATCGCTTTTCTTCAGTTTAATTTTTAAAGAATTATAAATAGGTTCTAAATGAGCATGAGTTGATCTTGAAGATGGATTCATATGATCTTCCAACCTTTTAAAAATCTTATTTGTAAAATTTTTAAATTCAGTATTACTATCAGTAAGGTCAGAATATTCTGGCGGTATTAAGCCAGCATCTAGTTCCATTCCAGACAATAATTTATCGCTTCTTAATATTCTAGGAATAATAATTCTCTCATGAGACCTTACCTCACCATTTTTATTCTTTCTCATTGGTCTATAGATGGTTAGTTTACTTAGCTGATCTTCTAAATCTTCTAAATCCTCTTCTCTTATCAATTCTTCATCAGAAAACTCCTGCTTTAATTCATCCTTAGATTGCATAGACTCAATATGATTAATACTGTAACCAATTTTTTCAAATTGCTGTTTAGCCCACATATTTTTTAGACATGAAACAATTTCATCATTGATGAAAGTAAAAGAAACACTTGTTGATGCCACTTCTTTTATAATTCCAATATTCTTTTGAGATAGATAATCTAAAGCTCTTAAGTAGTTTATTCCTTTTAAATATTTATCCTTAGTAAGGTAAGAAAAGGGGCTTACGTAATTCGCAATACTTTTAAGGTAACTTGGGGCTTTGAAAGGATCAAAATCTATATTGTCATTGATCAGGAATCTTAAAATTTCGATAGCCTTCTCTGTTCCATACCAATAAGATAGTTTTAAATGGTAATGAATTAATTTATCTATAGCTCTCTCATGTGAGACATGAAAATCTCCTTCTACTTCATATTTCCCATTCTTTAAATCTACAACCTTGAAGTTCCCTACACTAGTACTTAAAGGATCAGTTATAACTCCTGACGCTCTTACGAACACTCTTTTATCTGGGTCTAATTGATTTTCTAAATAATTTAAAACTTTATCATCATCCAAGAAATTTTTAACTACTTTATTCTCTATAGGAAGATGTTCTTTAGAAATATCTTTTAAGGGTTTAGAATCATCTATATGTTTAACTATAGATAAAATCCCTGCATCTTTAGCTAAACAATGATATCCATCCATGGAATAAAACCAATCTTTATAAATGTCTGTTTTCTTTTCAATACTTCTTATTACAGCGTTTTCATCTTTACTTTGTTGCATTTTTTTCTCAATCATCTCTTTTGTTACTTTACTTGGGTTTTTTCTAATTTCATTTAAATAATGAATCTGTTGTTTTTGCATTACTTGTTCTATTATGTTCGCTTCTCTATTTTTATTAGCAGATAATAAATGGTGGTTATATTTATTAATACCCAAAATAACATTCCCTGCATTTCTCAAATCAAATTTTCTTGAGTTATTACTTAAGTCTGGTTTAAATATTTTAGGTAAAAACACGGTACAATTGCAGCATCTATTTCTAAACCTGTTTATCGTTTGGATAGCATCTAATGCACTCACTTTTTTATGCCTATTACCAAGATCTATTACTACAGCATATTTCTGCGAAGAGATCCCTCCTTTGGAAACTTCGTCTTTGGAAATACCATCCAAATAAATATTGATTCCATTGATAAAACATGTCGTAGCAAGTACTATATCATACTCCCCAAACTTACCAGCTAAGATGTTCTCTGTACAGGATCCTTTAGAACCAGAATAGAACAATCCAACTTTGACATCTGATGAAATCTTAGTCTGAAGCTCCCTTCTGTAGTCATCCATTTTTTCCTTATTATTGAAAACTTGTACGACCTTCCTGTCCTCTTTAAGGTATTTTTTAATTTGAGAAATTACCGTTTCATCTCTACTTTTTGTATCAGTAGTATCCAAATGTGTTAAATACATTTTAGGAGTAACTTTATATTTTTTGTCGATTTTTATGATTTGAAATAAATCTTCGATTGATTGCTCTTTCATTAATTCTGGAATTACTAAAGCTTCTACATTTGGTGTACCCGTCATAAAGATAATCTTGGTTTTCGAATTTCTTTTCTTGGCTACAAATTCGATCAAATAATTAATCAACTTAGCAATTACATTTGCTCTATAGTTTAATCCATCCGACAATATGTGACATTCATCAATAACAACATAGTCAAATGTAGCCATATCTTCATGAGAAATGTTTAGTATTTGGTTATAGGTAGTTAAAATCGCTAATTCTTTATTTTTTGGAATTTCTGTACCTTTTAATGTCTTTTGGTAGTTCAGTTTAATCGTATCTTTGTCTGAATCTTTAAAACTATTAAGTGTTGCTTCTACAGTTGAATTTACAAACAGCTGTACTTCATTTTCTTTTTGCTCATTGCTGTTCCAAGCATCAGCTGCTATCTGATCTCCTATACTTTTGTAAGGCATGCCAATAGCAATTCTTCCAGGCATTTTATATTTTAAATTCCCTGTAATACTGTTTTTACCAGTCATTAATGTTCAGAATGAGTCGTTACTTCATTCCCGAAAGCATATTTATAATATCTTTCTGCTTATAGTTTCCTATAAGATCGGACTATATCTTTACCTGTTCTAGGCAACATTCACTTCCACCAGACTTCTGGCGTACTCCCGCTAGGGATAGTCTCTGAACTTTCTAATTCTCTACAAAGACCCAAGTGTGGATCTCATGCTTTATTATATATTAATAGACGCACTCCACAAGTGGGTCATTTTAAAATATCATGAATTAGTTTAGCTGCTGATTAGCAGACTTAGCGCAAGTTTTTTATTGTTCACTTACGTACCTTCATCAATTTTTCAAATTGATTGTGGCTGTAGCTTTCCAGCAATTCAAATGTTTTATTACTCAAGACTCCCATCTTGAGACGGCACTTCATTTACCGCACTGGCTTCGTAAAAAGAAAACTCTTTTATCAGCATATTTCTCTTGAAAAATACTATGCATTACATCTTTATCTAAATAATCATTTGGTCCTAATGATACTTCTGGAGTAATGCTGTCAAATTTTTCTATTAGAGGCAACCTTAACTTTTTCTTGTCGAGATACATCGTTATGTCGTCTAAGAATTCAGCAAGATTTTCTGTGTCATCATCCAAATTTTTATTACGAATGTAAGTTTCGTAGTAATCATTGATAATTTTAAAGTCTGATAAATTTTTAAAGGAAGTTCCAAAGTTATCAGAAATAAAATCATTAACAATAGGTAACTTTCTCACTTTATCATAGAAGGGGGCTGGTGTTAATGATTTAAGCATTTCTTGACTATAATCATTTATAGATTTAATAGCCCAACGATAATCATTATGATCCTCGTCTAGTTTGTTAGAGCCTTCAGGAATTAATCTTTTAATTTGCTCAATAGCTAAATCTTCAAATACTCCATATAAAGCCCAACTTAATTTTTGAAGAGAATGATAACTATCAAACTCTTTCGAGATCCAATCTTGAATTCGAGAATCTTTATGGCTCTCCTTCTCTATAAAATCTACTACTTTTATAAATTTCTCTTTCTCAAATTCTAAGTCAAAATTATATTTCCCTTTTTTCAGTAGTAGATTATAAGCCTGTACTTGACAAGTAATATTCTGCTCTTTCATTATTCTATCAACTTCAACTTGTCGCTTCGAGATTTTTTTAAGAAGTTTTTCACTAGCTAGTTTCCTTTCATTTTCAACTATTTCAGTATAAGAAGACAACCTTGAAGCATCATATTTAAAATCGATCTCTTTATTTGCAATAAAAGGAATATAAGTCAAACGTTGAGGGTCATTAGTCGCTGAATCTATTCGTTCTTTAAGTTCAGGAAATTTAGTTTCTAATTCTTTCCTTGCTCCTTGATACCATGTTTTATGATGCTTTTCAACAACTTCTTTATCTTCTGAACCAAAATCTCCTTGAAAATCAGGGTTCGAAATATCCACTTGACAAAATAGCTTGAACCCTTTACCTCTAGGAGATACAAAACCCATATAAGGCTTTATATTTTTAGTTCCTTTCCATACTTTTTCCATCCAAAAAATAGCTTCTTCTTTGTCTTTAAACTTATCGAAATCAAAACAAAATTTACCTGTATGTTTGAATCTCATTTTGTCATTGTCTCTAGTATTGGTTTTAAGTGATATCATAATAGCTGGTAAAAATGGTTTTACAGCTGACAGATCTCCTCCTGAAACGTCTAATAATTTTTTAATGGATGCCTTAGGGTTAGTCATTTCATCAATTAACTCTTGTTCTGAAATTTTTTCTGCTCTTTCTTTATTGCCTTTACTGTTTCTTCCAAAAGATCTCGTACTGGCACCCCAAAGTTTAGAGTACCCTAAGAAATTATAAAGAAATTGT
Organism: Flavobacteriaceae bacterium; assembly: GCA_965218065.1. Classification (GTDB taxonomy): domain Bacteria; phylum Bacteroidota; class Bacteroidia; order Flavobacteriales; family Flavobacteriaceae; genus Polaribacter. Next base: position 462,974 of record OZ244589.1, read on the forward strand.
TTTGATGTAGTGGATTTTAATTTATCAAGTTCATAAAGCTCATCTTTATGTTTTGCTAAAAAATTAGAGCAATAATCTAACGTGCTAATTTGCTTGTTACGTTTTGCAAAGTTGTTTACGAATTTGTCTAATAAAGTTTGAGTTTCTTCATCTAGTTTTTGGTATTCTGCGTATGCAGTTAACCTAGTGTAAATCTGCGGATAGATTGTATGAGTTGAAAAATAATAATAGTTTTTACTCATTGTTTAATTTTAATATTGAGTGTATCTTTTATATGACCCAAGTGTGGAAAACATGCTTTATTATATATTAAAAGCGTGTTTCCTCAGATGGTCCAGATCAGAAACCTATAAAGTTCATTTATAGATCAATTTTATAGCTTAAGCTATTTATAGTAAGTATTTCAGGATTTATTCGCTGCTGGTCCTTTTGAAAGAACTAGGTTTAATTAAATACCTATTTTGGTCTTTAATAACCTTCATTATATACAAGGCGAACACGATTTAATCGCTTTGAGTGAGGGAATAACTCAAAAATGGTCAGTTTTTAATATTTTTGTTGCAGGGTCTTATTACTGGATGGATAGCCTTACTGGAAACAGTAAATTATGTCTAAATTAAGTAAGAAGAAATTCTTGGAAAAGTTCAGCTCTTTTCCAAATTTTCATAGAAAAATTTTAAAACAAGGAGGTGTAGAATGGGATTTATTAATTAGCCATCCTCAAGATTATTACACTGCGAATAGTGGGTCTGTTTCTGGTATGATTTATTATAAGGATACTGTATCTTTTGCAAAAAAACATCATTTATCGATTTTACAAGTTCTGGATGAATTTGAAACAAATTGCGGGAAACTAGAAAATAAGCCTAGTCCTCAAGATGAGACACAATATTTCAATTGGCTCTCATGGTTTGCTTGGGAAAGTATGATGAGTGAAATTATTGCTTTTAGCGAATACTAGCCTAGATAATCAGTATGTGACAACTTTCACATACTGATTATTTTTTTGTTCAAAAAAGAGCAAGATAGTTTTTCATTTAAAATGTAAAAGGAAAAGAACGAAGAAACACTATTAGTAAATTAAAATAATTACTATAAACTTCCTGAATATCACATATTAAACCTATTTAGTTTTTGCACAACCATTGCATCATTAATTTTTTACATTTGTAGTGATGAAATTTTTAACACTTATCCTATCATTAACTATGCTGTTTCTATCATTGAAACCATGCTCTGATGGTCAAAATATTGACGACCAGCATCAAGATGAAATAAGTTTGAATCACAATCATCAAGATGATAGTGATGATTCCTGCCCAGCTACCTGTATTTGTAGTTGTTGCGGAATGTCAATAACCTACCTATCTCTGGAGCTTTACGATTTAGATAATAGTGAAAAAATATCCACGGAAATAGTTTCTTTATATCAATCAAATTATAGATTTGATTTCCATTCTTCTATCTGGCAACCGCCAAAAATGATTAGCTAAAAACAACACGATATTAAAATCAATTTTTAGTTAATCATATTTATAATTTCAATGAATAAATACATATTGAGTGTCAAACTCATTTTAATTTTTTGCCTTTCAATACAGGCACAAACATCAGATATAAAAATCAAAGTAATAACAGAGCTTGAAAACGAACCTTTAATAGGTGCAACGGTTTACTTTGAAGCCTTAAAAAAAGGTGAAGTAACAAATATTGAGGGTATTGCAGAGTTTTCAAAAATCCCAAATGGTAAACACCTAATTACAATTTCTTTTTTAGGATTTGAAACATTAGAAGCTACAATTCAAGTTCCTAGTAACAAGGTTTTGGTATTTGAACTAAAGGAAGGAAACCAACTAGATGTTATTACCTTACAATCAACAAGAAGTACTAGAACCGTCAAGAAAATACCTACACGCATTGAATTTATTGGTGCTGAAGAGCTTGGTGAAAAGACTATCATGAATCCAACAAATATCTCTATGGTACTTCGTGAAAGTACAGGAATACAAATGCAACAAACCTCTTTGAGTAGCGGTAATACCAATATCAGAATTCAAGGATTAGATGGTAGATACACCCAATTGTTAAGAGACGGGTTTCCATTATACAGTGGCTTTTCAAGTGGCTTAAGCATTCTACAAATACCTCCTTTAGACTTAAAACAATTTGAAATAATTAAAGGTAGTTCATCAACACTCTATGGTGGTGGAGCAATAGCAGGTTTAGTAAATATGGTGTCTAAAACACCCGAAGAAGAACCTGCATTGGATATAATGCTCACCCAAACACAAGCATTAGGAAGTACAGCAAATGTGTTTTACAGTAAACGAGGTGAGAAGTTTGGTTTTTCGCTTTACGGCTCTGGTCATTATCAAAAAGCATTCGATCCAGAAAATGATGGTTTTAGTAATTTACCAAAAACAACATCAATTTCCTTCAACCCAAAACTGTTCTACTACCCATCTGAAGAAACAACAATTTGGTTTGGATTAAATGGCACCTATGATGATAGGATTGGTGGAGATATTAATAAAATTGAGAATGGTGAAGATGGTATTCATCAGTATACTGAAGAAAACAATTCAAAACGATTAAGCAGTCAGTTTGTCTATGAAACGCAATTAGATTCTATAAGCTCATTACAGTTCAAAAACAGTATCTCGTTTTTTGATAGAAGTTTAACCGTTCCTGATTTTAACTTTGATGGGAAGCAAGTAAATACCTTTAATGAATTAACATATAACAAAGAAACAGAAAAAGTAGACTGGATAATTGGAGCAAATTTATATAGCTCAAACTTTGATGAAAATGATAATGCTCCTTTACAGCGAGATCAAAAAGATGTCACTTTTGGAGCTTTTGTAAATAACATCTATGATCTTTCTGACAATTGGATATTAGAAACTGGTCTACGTACTGATTACAATACAGATTTTGGTTTCTTTCCACTACCAAGAGTTTCCTTGCTTTACAAAAATGACAATGGATTTTCAAGTAGAATTGGAGGTGGATTAGGGTATAAGATACCAGATATTTTTACCGAAGAAGCAGAGTATATCAATTTTGAAAATGTACTTGCTATTGATAAATCTACGATAGATGCAGAGCGTTCCTACGGGGTTAATTTTGATGTAAACTATCAAACACGATTATCTGATGAGATCGGTTTCTCAATAAACCAACTGTTTTATGTTACAGCTATTAATGATGGATTGCTTCTAAACTCAACAAATAATGGCTTGTTTAGGTTTGAAAATGCACCAGATAAAATTTTAAGTAAAGGAGCAGAGACAAATATTAAGTTTACTTATAAAGACTTCCGTTGGTTCTTAAATTATGCACTTATAGATACTAAGCTAAATTACTTACCTGGTAACCCTCAAAAACCCTTGACAGCTAAACACAATGCAGGAAGTGTATTCATGTATGAGTCAGAAAAATGGAGAATTGGTTATGAAACTTACTATACAGGAAAACAGTTTTTATCTAACGGAGCAGAAACTACTGATTTTGTGACTATGGGATTGTTATTAGTTCGTAATTTTAAGTTTGGAAGTGTATTTGCTAATTTTGAAAACTTTACAGATAGAAGACAGAGTAGGTTTTCTCCATTAGTATTACCACCACATGAAAACCCTGTTTTTCCTGAGATTTATGCTCCAACTGATGGTTTTATTTTTAGTTTAGGGGTTATTATTAAGCCTTTTGGCAACAACGATGATGATTAATGACACAAACTATAGAAGAATTATTTGAATCAAAAAGTATACGTATTACGGCAATGCGTTTACTGATTTATAAGTTTTTAGCAGAAAAACAAATCGCAGTAACGTTAAGTGATATAGAAAATGCTTTTGATAAAGCAGATAGAACAACACTATACAGAACCATAAAAACCTTTGAAGAGAAAGTCATTGTTCATCAAATAGACGATGGTACAGGAATTACGAAATATGCGTTATGCGAAGAGGGATGTAATTGTGATATAAAAAACGATTTGCATTTACATTTCCATTGTAATAATTGCAATGAAACCATTTGCCTAACAGAACATAAAATACCACAAATTAAAGTACCTGATGGCTTTGTTTCGGAAAATGTAAACTTGGTTGTAAAAGGTATATGTGATAAGTGTAGTGGATAACAAATGCACTTCCATTGCACTTACTATTAAATTACTTTTATCCAAAATTAGTGGATATGAAGTTTAATACTAAAATACCTAAACATATCAAACAGGCTTATAACGAAGAATTAAAACAATACAGTTTCTGTTTAGAAAATGAGCAGTTTGGTAATGCTTGGTTTCATTTAGAACGCAGTCATATAATAGGACAGTCTTATCCTGTAGAACATACCTATTCACATTGGCTAATGCTAAAGTTTGGATTTAGACAAAAAGATACTAGAGAAGTATTCGGTCAAATTATTAGATTGCTTGTTGGTGGTTGGAAATCATTCATAAATCACGTTCCTCTTGGTAATACAGGTGGCGCAAACGTACCACCATTAAAACGTATGCCTATTCCAAATGACATTGAAAAATTATTAGATATAGAATGAAAAATAAATTAGCGGTTACAAGTATTCTAACAGCAATCACAGCTTCATTGTGTTGCATCACACCTGTTTTGGCATTAATTGCAGGAACAAGTGGTGTAGCTTCAACTTTTTCTTGGATAGAACCATTTAGACCTTACTTAATAGGGCTAACTATATTAGTTCTTCTCTTTGCTTGGTATCAAAAATTAAAACCAGAAAAAGAAATCGACTGTGAATGTGAAACGGATAAAAAACCAAAATTTATTCAGTCAAAAACCTTTTTAGGAGTTGTAACAGTATTCGCAATAGTGATGTTGGCATTTCCATACTACTCAAGTATGTTTTATCCAAATTCAGAGAAACAAATTGTTGTCGTTGATAAATCAAATATCAAAACAACAGAGTATAAAATAAGTGGAATGACTTGTGCCAGTTGTGAAGCTCACGTAAACCACGAAGTAAATAAACTTAACGGAATTGTAAACTCAAAAACATCATACAAGAATGGTAACGCAATCATTGAGTATGACCAAACTAAAACTAATGAATTAGAAATTGAGAAAGCAATTAATTCTACAGGTTATAAAGTAACTGATAAAAATTAAAATTGATGCAAACTATATTAAAATCTGAAATCACTTGCCCAACCTGTGGTCATAAAAAGGAAGAAGATATGCCAACAAATGCCTGTCAATTCTTTTATGAATGTGAGAAATGCAAAACAGTTTTAAAACCAAACAAAGGAGATTGTTGTGTGTATTGTTCTTATGGTACAGTTCCTTGTCCACCAATTCAACAAAATAAAAGCTGTTGTTAATCATTAAATGAAAAAAAAGAAAATCAATTTAAGAGATTTAAACCCAAATTCAGAAAAACAACATAACCATGATCACGGGCATAATCACGACCATGGAGATAGTAGTTCTTTCAAAACCTATATACCTGCAATTATAAGTTTTACAATGCTTATTTTAGGGATAGTATCAGATTATTTCGATATTCTCTTCTTTAAAGATTGGGTTCGTATTTCGTGGTACAGTATTTCATATCTACCTGTAGGTTTTCCTGTAGTAAAAGAAGGGTGGAGCAGTATCAAAAAAGGAGATGTATTTACTGAGTTCTTTTTAATGTCCATTGCAACTATTGGTGCATTTATCATTGGTGAATACCCAGAAGGTGTTGCAGTGATGTTGTTCTATGCAGTTGGTGAACTATTTCAGGAAGCAGCAGTTAAAAGAGCCAAAGGAAACATTAAAGCATTATTAGATGTTCGTCCAAAAGAAGCCAATGTATTTCGTGATGGTAATTTTACAAGTGTTTCCCCAGAAGATGTAACTATTGGAGAGAAAATTCAAATTCGTGTTGGTGAAAAGGTTCCATTGGATGGTGTATTATTATCTGAAAAGGCATCATTAAATACAGCAGCTTTAACAGGTGAAAGTAAACCTGATTCAATTTTAAAAGAAGCCAAAGTATATGCAGGTAGTATCAATTTAGAAAGTGTCATTGAAGTTGAAGTAACCAATACCTTTGAAGATAGTTCTATTGCCAGAATATTGGATTTGGTTCAAAATGCTACTGCTCGTAAATCCAAGACAGAACTATTCATCAGGCAGTTCGCACGTATCTATACACCCATTGTTGTCTTTTTGGCTATTGGTGTTACATTCATTCCTTATTTTTTTGTAGACGATTATGTATTTAGAGATTGGTTATATAGAGCCCTAATTTTCTTGGTTATTTCTTGTCCTTGTGCATTGGTCATTTCTATTCCATTGGGTTATTTCGGTGGATTGGGAGCAGCTTCAAAAAATGGAATATTATTTAAAGGAGCTTCATTTTTAGATGCAATGACCAAGATAAATACATTGGTAATGGATAAAACAGGAACTGTTACCAAAGGTGTTTTCAAAATCAAGGAAATCAAGGTCATAGGCTGGGGAGAATCTGAATTTATTAAATACCTAATGGCTATGGAAGAACAATCCTCGCATCCAATAGCAAAAGCCATTATGGAGTACAAAGAAAATGGTGATGACTATGATGCAAAAGAAGTATCTGAAATTGCAGGTAAAGGTTTAAAAGGTATTATAAACGGTAAAATTGTTTTAGTTGGAAATAAAGCATTGATGATTGCTAATGATATTACTATTCCAAATGAAACAGATTCTATAGTAGAATCAATAGTGTTGGTTTCAATTGACAATACATTTGCGGGTTATGTGGTGATAGCGGATGAATTAAAAGAGGATGCAAAAGAAACGATTACGGAATTGCATAATGTTGGTGTCAAAAATATTATGATGCTTTCTGGTGATAAAAATTCCATTACCCAACAAGTTGCCAAGGAATTAAATATTGAGCATGCTAAAGGTGGTTTATTGCCAGAAGATAAATTAAATGAAGTAGAAACTTTAAAGAAAAATCCTGAAAACAAAGTAGCTTTTATAGGTGACGGCATTAATGATGCACCAGTTTTGGCAGCAAGTAATGTTGGTATTGCAATGGGTGGCTTGGGTAGTGATGTCGCAATAGAAACAGCAGATGTCATTATTCAAACAGACCAACCTTCAAAAGTAGTTAGAGCAATTAAAATAAGTCGTTCCACTCGTAAAATCGTTTGGCAGAATATTATTTTAGCTTTTGGTATTAAAGTCATTGTATTGATTTTAGGAGCAGGTGGTTTAGCTACAATGTGGGAAGCAGTTTTTGCAGATGTGGGAGTCGCATTGTTGGCTATTTTGAACGCTATACGGTTACAACGAATGAGTTGGAGCTAAGTGCTTTTTTAAATTAAACTTCTGTTAAAAAAATGAGTTTGTTGAAAATTCATACCTTTGTAGTCTTAATGAAAAAAGCAATTCATAAAATATCTGCATTTCTCATGGCATTGGTTGTATTAATGTCAACAATGTCATTCACAGTGAGTATGCACTATTGTCAAGGTGAATTAGTAGATACTGCAATTTTTCAGAAAGCTCATGACTGTGGTATGGAAATGAGTGATGAAAGCAGTATGAAAATGGAAGGATGCTGTAATGACCAAGAAATTAGTATTGAAGGTCAAGATGAGCTAAAACTCCCTGTTGCAGATTTGAACCTTGACCAACAGGTTTTTGTTGCCGCTTTTATTCATTCCTGCATTGAATTATTTCAAACCACTGAAAAAAGAAAAAATTCTTTTTTTGATTATCCCCCTCCTTTTATCGTCAGGCAAATATTTAAGCTAGACGAGACTTACTTAATTTGATTTTTAAATAGTGTAATCACCTAGAGAATTTCTTTGGGGTGATTTGTAGTATCTGGTATTTACCTTAATGCCAAATGTCAAACTATTTAATTATCAATACTATGCTGAATAAAAGCATCAAATTTTTAATCGAAAACAAACTTGTATCTGTATTATTACTTTTTCTCTTTTTAGGATGGGGAATTGTAAATGCACCTTTTAATTGGGAAACAGGATTTTTACCGAGTAACCCAGTAGCCGTAGATGCAATTCCTGATATTGGAGAAAACCAACAAATTGTTTTTACTAAGTGGGATGGTCGTTCACCACAAGATATTGAAGACCAAATTACGTATCCTTTAACAACCTCTCTTTTGGGTATTCCTGGAGTGAAAACCATACGAAGCTCTTCAATGTTTGGTTTTTCAAGTATCTATATCATTTTTGAAGAAGACATTGAATTTTACTGGAGTAGAAGCCGAATTCTTGAAAAGCTAAATTCATTACCTAGCAATTTACTACCTCAAGGAGTGAGTCCGACTTTAGGACCTGATGCAACAGGTTTGGGGCAAATATTTTGGTATACACTAGAAGGAAGAGATGAAAGTGGAAATGTTACGGGTGGTTGGGATTTACATGAGTTAAGAAGTATTCAAGATTACTATGTTAAGTATGCGGTATCTTCTGCTAGTGGAGTCTCTGAAGTAGCTTCAATAGGAGGCTATGTTCAGGAATACCAGATTGATATTAACCCAGAGCTAATGAGACAATATAATATTGGCTTGCATCATGTGGTTAAGGCAGTTAAGCAGAGTAATAAAGATATTGGAGCACAGACATTAGAGATTAATCAAGCAGAATATTTAGTCCGTGGACTTGGATATATCAAATCCATAAAAGATATAGAAGAAGCCGTTGTAAGCTCTGAGGAATTTACCTCTATCAAGATAAAAGACATAGCAAATGTTTCATTAGGTCCAGCTGCAAGAAGAGGAATTCTTGACAAAGAGGGAGCAGAAGTTGTAGGCGGTGTAGTAGTTGCCAGATATGGAGCAAACCCTTTAGAAGTTATTAATAATGTAAAAGAAAAACTGAATGAGTTAAGTGCAGGATTGCCTAGTAAAACATTAAAAGATGGTCGAGTATCACAAGTTACAGTTGTTCCTTTTTACGACAGAACAGATTTGATCAAAGAGACTTTAGGGACTTTGAATGAGGCACTTGCTCTGGAGATTTTAATTACCATACTGGTTATCATCATTATGGTATTTAACCTAAGAGCGTCTATTTTGATTTCAGGGTTGTTACCTCTAGCTGTACTTATGGTATTTATAGCCATGAAAGCATTTGGTATAGATGCCAATATTGTCGCATTATCTGGAATCGCTATTGCTATTGGAACGATGGTTGATGTTGGAGTCATTCTATCAGAAAATATCATTCGACATTTTCAAGAGAATGAAGAAGGATTGTCAGCAAATGAAGTAGTATACAATGCTACATCGGAAGTTTCTGGGGCTATTCTAACCGCTGTTTTAACAACTATTATTAGTTTCATTCCAGTTTTTACAATGATTGGTGCTGAAGGGAAGTTATTTAGACCCTTAGCATTTACAAAGACATTTGCCTTAGCTGCATCCATCATAGTAGCATTATTTATCATTCCGCCATTTGCTGCGTATTTGTTTAAAAATAGAAAACCAAAACAGTGGTATGGATACATAGGTGCAAGTATCTTATTCTTATTAGGTATTGCAACTATTATAATGGGATATTGGTTAGGACTTGTACTCATCGCTTTTTCGATAAGTCAATTATTGAAGAAGAGAAATTATATCACAGAGAAAAAATCTAATGGGTTCAATGTGTTCATTTCTGCAAGTACTATTCTATTCTTACTGGCTGAATATTGGCAACCTCTTGGAATAGATAGAAGCTTTTTTATGAATCTTCTTTTTGTTTCTGTGATTAGCTTAGGGTTATTAGGTGCTTTCATAATCTTTAGAAAGTTCTACTCAAGAATCTTATTATGGGCATTGAATCATAAATTAGTGTTTTTAGCCATTCCAACTACCATAGTTGTTTTTGGTTTCTTTATCATGAAAAATACAGGTAAAGAATTTATGCCTTCATTAAATGAAGGGTCATTTTTATTAATGCCTACTTCCATGCCTCATTCTGGAATAGCAGAAAATAAAAGAGTACTGCAACAACTAGACATGGCAGTAGCAAGTATTCCAGAAATCCAAACTGTAGTAGGAAAAGCAGGAAGAACTGAATCGGCTTTAGACCCTGCGCCTCTTTCGATGTATGAAAACGTAATTCTCTATAAACCTGAGTATATGCTCAATGCAGATGGAGAACGTCAACGTTACAAAGTGAATGATGAAGGCTTGTTTGAGTTAAAGGATGGTAAGTTTATCGCTAATCCAAATAATAATGAAAATGTCACCTTGAGCCTGCCTGTTCGGCAGACAGGCGCAGTCGAAAGATCTCAATTAATAGAAGATGCAGACGGTGAATTCTTCAGAAACTGGCGACCAAAGATTAAAAGTCCAAATGATATTTGGAAAGAAATTGTAAGAGTAACGAAACTTCCAGGAGTCACATCAGCTCCAAAGTTACAACCGATAGAAACAAGGTTGGTAATGCTACAGACAGGGATGAGAGCTCCAATGGGTATTAAAGTCAAAGGGCAAGATTTAAAAGAAATCGAAGCCTTTGGACTTCAATTAGAAAGCCTTTTGAAACAGGTTGAAGGGGTGAAAAATGAAGCAGTTTTTGCTGATAGGATTGTTGGAAAACCGTATTTATTGATTGACATTGATAGAACTAAAATTGCTAGATATGGAATTTCCATTCAACAGGTGCAAGATGTTTTAAAAGTAGCAGTTGGAGGAATGGTATTGACACAAACAGTAGAAGGCAGAGAACGCTACGGCGTTAGAGTAAGATACCCAAGAGAATTAAGAGATAATCCAACAGACTTGAGTAATATCTACATTCCAGTAGAGAAAGGAGCTCCAGTTCCTTTGAATGAATTAGCTGATATTCGTTACGAGCAAGGTCCACAAGTTATCAAAAGTGAAGATACCTTTTTAGTGGGCTATGTACTGTTCGATAAACTAGATGGATTTGCTGAAGTATCAGTAGTGGAAAATGCTCAAAAACTGATTCAAGAGAAAATTGAAACAGGTGAATTGACTGTTCCAAAAGGAGTCAATTATCAATTTACAGGAACGTATGAAAATCAAATACGAGCTGAAAAAACACTAGCTATTGTAGTTCCTTTAGCATTACTCATTATTTTCTTGATTTTATATTTTCAATTCAAATCAGTTGCCACTTCTTTGATGGTTTTCACAGGTATTGCAGTAGCTTTTGCAGGTGGGTTTATTATGATTTGGCTCTATGGACAAGATTGGTTTTTCAATTTCAATTTCTTCGGAGAAAATCTACGTGATTTATTTCAAATGCACACGATCAATTTAAGTGTTGCTGTGTGGGTAGGTTTCATCGCCTTGTTTGGAATTGCGACTGATGATGGAGTTGTCATGGCTACCTACTTAACTCAGGTCTTCGAAAGAAATAAACCAAAAGACAAGAAAAGTATACGAGCATCTGTTTTAGAAGCAGGAGAAAAAAGAATTCGCCCTTGTTTAATGACAACAGCAACCACGATTCTAGCATTGTTGCCCATTCTAACATCAACAGGAAGAGGGAGTGATATTATGATTCCGATGGCTATCCCAAGCTTTGGCGGAATGTTGATCGCCTTAATTACACTATTTGTTGTTCCAGTCTTGTATAGTTGGAAAGCAGAAAGACAACTTAAAAAAACAATACAATGAGAAAAGTAACGATTCATATTATCATTCTTTTTATAGGTTCTTTTTCTTACGGACAAAGGCTTGAGAGTCTCATTAAAATAGGCTTAGAGAATAGCCCTGAGATTCAAAAAGTAGAAACAGTATATAAGGGAGTTTTAGAAAAGAAAAATGAAGTAGATGCAGTTCCAAACACGCAATTTGGATTCGGTTATTTTGCCAGTGAACCAGAAACAAGAACAGGTGCGCAACGATTCAGACTTTCTGTAAAACAAATGATTCCTTGGTTTGGTTCTATTACTGCTAGACAAAGTTATGTGAGTTCAATAGCAGATGCAAAGTTTGAAGATATTGCCATTGCTAAAAGAAAATTGATAGCTTCCGTTTCACAAGGATATTACAATCTCTTTACCATACGAGAAAAACAAGAGATTCTAAAAAAGAATGTTTCTCTTTTGAAAACGTATGAAACGATGGCATTAACTTCTGTAGAAACTGGAAAAGCGACAGCTGTAGATGTACTGAAATTACAAATAAGACAAAATGATTTAGAACAGTTGATAGAAGTACTGGAACAGCAGTTTTTATCAGAACAAACTCAAGTGAATACTCTTCTAAATAGGGAAAAGAATTTCAAAATTGAAGTTTTAGACTCTTTAGTAATGCCAAAATCTTTGGATGTTGTTAGTACAGATAATTTGTCACTTCATCCAGAATTGTTGAAGTATGATAAATTATATAAGTCAGTTGAACAATCAGAACTACTCAATCAAAAAGAACAAAAACCTATGATTGGTTTTGGACTGGATTATGTCGCTGTTTCTGAACGTCCGAATATGAGTTTTTCTGATAATGGAAAAGACATCGTGATGCCTATGGTTTCTTTATCAATTCCAATTTTCAACAAAAAGTATTCGTCAAAAACGAAGCAAAATCAATTGAAACAAGAAGAATTGTTGTTCGACAAGCAAGCTCGTCAAAATAAATTAATGGGGATGCTAGATGTTGCAATTAATGAAAGAGTTGCATCTAAAATAAGCTTTGATACTTACAAAAGAAACCTAGAAAAAGCAGACAATGCTGAACAAATTCTTTTGAAGAGTTATGAATCTGGAACCATCAACTTTAACGATGTTCTAGACATACAAGAATTGCAGTTAAAATTTCAAATGAAACAGATAGAAGCCATCAAGGGTTTTTATATGCAGAGTACGATTATTAACTATTTAAGCATGTAATTTTATGAGAGCAGTAATTATTTTATTTGTAATTGGAACATTTCTTTCTTGTGATAAGAAGGGAGAACTACCTAACGTATATCATTCTGGTGCACTACGAACAATGATGTCAGGTGATATTTCTAAAACAATAGATCTAGATACATTATCACAGAAAAAGCATTTATATGCTTTGGGAGCTTTTGAAGGATTGCAAGGAGAGATACAGATATTCGAAGGAGTAAGTCAGAGTAGTACGGTAAAAGATAGTACAGTCGTCATTGAAAATGAAATAGAAGGTTCCGCTAGTTTATTGGTGTACACACAAGTAGAAAAATGGGTAGAAAATTCTTTATTCAATTTTGCATCCAAAACCGATTTAGAAAGTCTACTTATGAATGAAGCGAAAAAAGTGGGCTTAGATACCGAGAAACCTTTTCCATTTATTCTTGAGGGAAAAATTTCAGAATTACAATGGCATGTGATTAATTGGAATCCAAAGGATTCAGTTCATACACATAAAAAACATCAAGAGTCAGGTTTAAATGGAATTATAACCAATGAAAATGTTCGTATTCTAGGGTTCTACTCGAACAAACATAAAGCCATTTTTACGCATCATAGTTCAAATGTTCACATGCACTTTACATCAAAAGATCAAAGCTTGGCAGGTCATGTGGATGATTTGAAAATCAAGGATTCAATCATATTAAAATTACCAAAACTATGAAGCATACATATAAAGTAACAGGAATGACTTGCGGAGGCTGTAAAGCCTCTGTTGAAAAATATTTATCAGAAGTAAAAGAAGTAACGAGTGTTACAGTTGATTTAGAAAAAGGAGAAGCAGAGGTTCAGATGAATAGCCACGTATCATCAGAAACACTCCAAAAAGCACTTCCTGAAAAGTATATGATTACTGAAAAAGTAAAAGAAAAACACGCTATAGAATCGATTTCTTCAGATTACATGATTGAAGATTCAACATCCAAACTCCAGCAGCTAAAACCGCTGTTTCTGATTATCTTTTATATCACTACAGCAAGCATATTGTTGAATTATAAAGATTGGAATTGGACAGGCTTTATGTTCGATTTTATGGGGCTGTTTTATATTGTCTTTAGTTTTTTCAAAATGCTGGATTTGAAAGGGTTTCCTGATTCTTTTAGAATGTATGACCCTTTGGCAAAGAAGATATCAATATATGCAACCATCTATCCTTTTATAGAAACTTCTTTAGGGCTGATGTTCTTGATGCGATTTGAGACAAATATAGCGCTTTGGGTTACGTTGGTTATTCTAGGAATTACAACCATTGGAGTGACAAAGACACTCTTAGATAAAAAATCAATACGATGTGCTTGTTTGGGAACTGCCTTAAAGCTACCTATGACCGAAGCTACATTTATTGAAAATGCCATTATGATAGTAATGGCGATATTAATGCTAACTAATATTATATAACAATGAAAAATTTACTACAGATAACGTTTATAGCCGTGCTACTTTTTAGCTGTAAAAGTGAACATAAAAAAGAAGTAAAAGACGAACATCAACATCATCAAGTTGAAAAGAAAGAAACATCGAAGAAAAAAGTGCTAAGTCCACACACCTATGCAATGGCTATGGTTGGAGATGCGCATGTTCATATTGATTACTCTTCTCCAGGAGTAAGAGGAAGAATCATCTTTGGAGGGTTGTTGGCTTATGATGAAGTATGGCAGTCTGGAGCTCATAAAGCCACTTGGTTAGAAACCAATAAAGATGTATCCATAGATGGAAAAATATTGAAAACTGGGAAATATGGAATCTTTACCATTCCATCTAAAGAAGAATGGACGGTTATTTTCAATACAAATTGGGATCAACATGGAAAAGATGAGTATGATGCAAAAGACGATGTTTTACGATTTAAAGTAAAACCAGAGCTTTCAGATGAGAATACTGAACATCTTACATATGAAGTAAAGAAGACTGGTGATACTCAGGGAACTATTTCTTTGAGTTGGGAGAAGGTAACCATACATTTTCCATTTCAAATAAAAGAATAGTATGGTCAACAGACAAACATCATTAAAGATTAGAAAGGTTCATAGATATCTAGGGCTTTTTCTTGGAATTCAGTTTTTGTTTTGGACAATTAGTGGCTTGTATTTCAGCTGGACAGATATTGATGATATTCATGGAGACCATTATAAGAATCTAGAGTATCAACCTATGGCTTTTGATAGTCTGTTGAGTCCAACCTCATTGCATATTTCGGAGTCTATTAAGACTGTAGAGATACGAGATATTAATAGGGAACCTTATTACTTTATTAATAAAGAGACATTGTACAATGCTAGGTCTGGTCAAAAGAAAAATGAATTAACTAAAGACGAAGCTTTATATGTTGCCAAAAACTATATGAAGGAAGGTTTAGAAGTTGCTTCCATTGAAAAAATAACAGAGGCAGGAAAGCATCATGAGTATCGAGAAAAGTTACTTCCTGCCTATGTGATCTCTTATAAAACAGACGATAATTTAAAAGCATATGTGTCTATCATAGATGCAAAATTTCAAACAGTCAGACATCAAAGTTGGAGATGGTTTGATTTTTTATGGATGACACACACCATGGATTATGAAGGGAGAGACAATTTTAACACGATAGTTTTAAGAGCGTTTTCTCTTTTGGGTTTGATTACAGTAATGAGTGGATTTTTACTTTGGTATGTATCATCTCCCTCAATTAGAAAATTAGTACAAAGAAAAAAATAGAATACGATGAAAAAATATAGTGTATATCTAGGGTTATTAGCAATTGGACTGTTATCAGGGTGGTTATTATTTGGTGGTGATAATTCTGAGACAAAAGAACATGACCATACGAATGAGGTAGCTTCTAATCAAATGTGGACATGCTCAATGCATCCACAAATCATGCAACCAGAAGCAGGAGATTGTCCAATTTGTGGAATGGATCTAATTCCTGCTGAAGCAGGAGCAGATGGATTGTCAGCAGATGAATTTAAACTTACTGAAAACGCTATGAAGTTAGCGAACATCGAAACAACAGTGATTATTGATGCAAATGAATCCGAGAACTCCATCCTGTTATCTGGTAAAATTGTTGAGAATGAAAAGAAAAATGCTGTTCAAGTAACCTATTTTTCAGGAAGAATTGAAAAACTGCTTATCAATTTTACAGGAGAGAAAATAAAAAAAGGGCAACAGTTGGCTACTATTTATTCTCCTGAGCTATTTGCTGCTCAACAAGAATTACTGACAACTGTAAAGCTTAAAGAATCTCAGCCTCAATTATACAAAGCGGTCAGAAACAAATTAAAACTTTGGAAGCTTTCAGAAGCTCAAATTAATAGTATTGAATCTTCTGGAAAGGTCATTGAAAACTTTCCCGTTTATGCGACTGTTTCAGGTACAGTTACAGAGAAAATGGTGGAAATAGGGCAATCAGTAAAACAAGGCCAAGGCTTATTTAAAATAGCAGACTTGCAATCACTCTGGGCAGAGTTCGACGTGTATGAAAGTCAAGTTGAGTTCATCAAAATTGGACAGAATATTGAAGTCAGTACCAACACTCAATCTGATAAAACCATTATCTCCAAGGTTTCATTTATTGACCCTGTTTTAAATACAAAAACAAGAACCGTCACTCTAAGAGTTGATTTAAATAATTCAAAAGGTCTATTAAAGCCCGGAATGTTTGTCAAAGGAAAACTCAATGCAAAGAATAAGAATGGTTCTCTTTTGGTTCCATCTTCAGCAGTATTATGGACTGGAAAACGATCCGTTGTTTATGTGAAAACTAAACAAGACCAAGCCATATTTGAAATGAGAGAAGTACAAATAGGTTCGAAGATTGGAGAGTCTTATCAAGTGTTAGAAGGTTTGAAAAATGGAGACGAAGTCGTGACCAATGGCGCTTTTACTGTTGATGCTGCTGCACAACTCCAAGGTAAAAAATCGATGATGAACAAAAGTGGTGGCACTGTAATGACTGGTCACGAAGGACACTTAGGGATGAATCACAATGGTCAGAACATGAAAATGACCAATGAGAGAATAGAAGTAGACTCAAAATTCCAAGAACAGCTCAAAACTGTATTTGATGAGTACATTATTTTGAAAGACGCACTGATAAAAGGAGATTCAAAAACTTCAACACAAGCTTCATCAATGATGTTGAAGAATTTAGCAAAAGTCGATATGAAACTACTTAAAGGTGATGCTCATAATTCATGGATGCAACTATCCGAGAACTTAAAACTTCATACACGATCTTTAAACTCAACGACAGATATAAAAACACAAAGAAATCATTTCAAACCACTATCATCTAGTCTGATTATGGCAGTCGAAAAGTTTGGAGTGAATATGCAAGTCTATAGCCAATTTTGCCCTATGGCAGATAATAACACAGGTGGTTATTGGCTTAGTTTAGAAGATAAAGTCTTAAATCCATATTTCGGTGACGCTATGCTAAAGTGTGGTGAAGTAACCAAAACAATCAAATAATAATAATTTTTAATTTTAATCAAATGAGAAAAGTAATTTTAAGTTTAGCAGTAATTGCTGCTGTAGGTTTTACAAGTTGTAAAAGTGACGCCAAAAAAGATGAAAAAAAATCAGAGCCTACTGAAGTAAAAAAAGATGTCGCTTACACTGACGCTAGTTTTGGAGTCAGAGGAAATTGTGGAATGTGTAAGACTACTATTGAAAAAGCTGTAAATAATTTAGACGGTATATCGAAAGCAGAATGGGATAGATTGAGAAAGAAAATAGATGTTTCTTTTGATGCTTCTAAAACAAACCTAGATGCAATTCATAAAGCGATTGCTAATTCGGGTTACGATACGGATAAGTTAGGTGGTAGTGAAGATGCTTATAATAATCTTCCTGGGTGTTGTAAATATGACCATTCTATGGAGATGAGTTTAAAAGGAGAAGTAAAAGATGATGGGAATGGGCATTAATTGTTTGAAAGACCAACAAGGTAAAGTTTGCTTCATAGCCTAGTGCTTTGTAATTCATTGGATAAGCCTTTTGTTGTTGAAAGTTTATCCAGTAAATTAAGATGATGATTAGATATATTATAGCTACTATAGAATAGATACTCTAAAGTAGTGATTAACTCAGTTAGAGCTAGACTTCTTAAGTTACCCAACTTAATTCACCCAGTCATTAATCATTTTTAAATCGGAAGAGAAAAAAGTAAAACTACTTTAAGTTGACTGGATTATTATTTATTTGGGTATTTTAAAATGTACCCCTTAAGGAGATACAATTAACTAAAGAAAACAAAGTGTACCAAATAAATTTAGAAAGACCTTATTACAAATAAAAAAAGACAATCATTAAAGAATGATTATCATTTTATATCAAAGAAGGCTTTTAGTGTTTTTTGAGAGAATTTTGTTAGAATAGAACAAATGTAGCCCAAAAAGAAAAACACCCCCTTGAAAAAGAGAGTGTTAGCTTTAATCTTGCGGTCTGGACGGTTAGATAATCCAGTATTTTAATGTTTATAGCTACTCCTTAAGGAGTACTTCCGAAATTAGATTTTCTGAAAATGAATATTGAAATTAACGATTTAATTTAACTCAAACATTCTAAATGTCAAGATGTTAAATAGGGTAACTTAAGAAATGTCAATTATAAATTAATATGCACCAATACTAAAAAAGTATTGATGCTCTAACTTTGTTATAGTTTTTTTAATTTTTTAATAAAATCCTTCAACGAAATAATTGTCTCGTGTTCAGGCGGTATTTCATAATATTTTTCTTTTTGACCTCTTATAATTGGAGTGACTATCTTGAAAGATTTCTTCTTTATTATATGCTCAAAAAATATTTCGTCTAATAAAATAACTCTTATTACAGTTTCATTATTTCTCTGAATTAAAACATGAACAATAACATGAAGTTTTCCTTCTCCTTTTTGTAGTTTATTATATGCATTTCTTAATTTATCAGGTCTTACCCATAAAGGTTTTTCAAAATCCATTTTGATATTTGGACCTGTAACTTCAATAAAACATTCTTTTTCTGTTACATATAAATCAGCATCCCCTTTAGTTAATTGGTTGTCTTTTGCATTCCCTTTGATAAATTTTGTACTACCTGCGCCTAAGCCAATTTCAATAACTTTGTAACCAGTTTCGCTTTCAATTATATTTTTTATTTTCTTTTCTTTCGAAGCTGCCATTTCCCAGAAATCTTTATAGGCATTTTTCCAATAATGTTTATCCATAGTGTAATTAATTATTTAGATGATTTACGTCTGTTGTCCTCAATACAAATTATTTGACAGTTTGCTTCATCAGTTTTGCCTCCTTTACTCCAAGGGGTAATATGGTCACCTTCCATTTGAGATAAATCGAAGGATTTATCGCAAATTTTACATTTCCCCCCTTGCTTCTCATAGACCTTTTGTTTTATTGCATCTGAAAAAGCTCTAATTGATAGATATTTTTCATTTCTGGTAAGTACATAAAAATAGATGCCTTTTTTATTTGTCACATCATCATCAAGAATTAGTTTTGAAATTTCAGATTCAATTTTTTTCGAATCATAAATTTCATTTTTAAATTGGTTGTATAGTGTCCCCCAATCAACACCTTTCATAAATTTAATTCTTTTTATAATAAACGTTGATTCTATCCATGAAATAACATTTTGATAATATCTCCATAAAGCTCCAGCATTAGGGTCATTTTGATGTTGCCCCATGTACTCTTCAATTTTACCATTGTTAAACCAACTAATTGTAGTTTCAAGATAGTCTTGTCGAATCGGTGAGCCATTTAAATAATCTTTTCCAATAGCATAGGCTGGGCAACCATTTTTACTAAAATATCTTTTGGCATCAGAAACCCATGAGCCTGAGTAAACGGCATTTCTTAACTCTTGATTGGTTAGTTTTTCACCAGCGATATTTATAGTTCTGAACCAGTCTAGTTTTTCGCTATCAGTACCACTACATAAATAAATCATTAGTTTATAATCTAATATTTTTTCTTTTTCATCTTTTTGTAAATTATGGAAATATCTACCTTCAAAAGCGAAATCACCTTCAATAAATTGACAAATTGATATGGTTCTCTGTTGTCCATCAATGACCTCAAAGGTTCCATTTTCGCTAACAGCCCAATACATTACGTTTAATGGAAAGTTTTTTTTAATTGTATCAATTACCGCAGCTCTTTGCTTCTCTTTATAAACAAACTCTCTTTGATAGGGTGGGCGAATATCTAATTTTCCTCCAAAACCAATTACACCATTTTCTTGATTGTCTTCGTAATCTTCAGCTAATTTTCTAACTGTTATTTCTTTTAATTCTATTTTCATCTATTTGCTTTTTTATTACGTATAAATAATCGTTTAAATGTTTCTTTACCATTAATGAAAGAACCACGACCATAAACACCATTTGGGTCTTGACCTATACCTCGATTACTTCCTATTATTTCAAATTGCTTAGGATTGTATTTATCTAAAAAAGTTATAGGAACACCCATTACACCATCATAGTCCATTGGTATTTCTGAGTATTTAGCTACTTCAATTGCATCATAGTTATCGTATTTAGGATATTCCTCAGGGTTATATTTTTTATATAGAATTAGTTCCTCATGTCGTTTTTTTGTATCTAAATTAGTATACCACATTATACTACCCATGCTGAAGAACTTTTTTCCGTTATTAGTTTTTATTCGAGTTTTAGTTTTGATTTCATAGTCTTGGGGTACTTGAAACCATTTAGTTCCACCGTTATCAACACCCAGCCAAAGTTTATTATCTCGAATGAAGGGAAAAATTTCTGTATAGATGATGGCATTTTGATTACCCAAGACAATGAATTTTTTGTTAAAGTTTATTAATTGAGATATGAATTCTCTAAATAAAGAAAATGGTGGGTTTGTGACAACAATATCTGATTGTTTTAATAATTCTACACTTTCTGCACTTCTAAAATCTCCATCGCCACTCAAAGGTTTAACAATGATTTCTTCTTTATCTGGAATGTTATTCCCGTTCTTATCTCCTTCATATTCTAAATATATTGCCTGCTCAGATTTATTTTTACTGAATAAATCTAAATTCTGATTTTTATAACAAGTTGCAATTAGTTTTTTAAGTCCTAATTTTTCAAAATTATATGAAAAATAATGAAAGAAGTTGCTTACACGCGGGTCATCACAATTACAATAAACTACTTTATTTTTGAAATGCTTTTTGTAATGTTTCATTTCTTTTTCGATATCAGTAAGTTGAGTGTAAAACTCATCCTTCTTAGAACTTTTAGCTTTATTTAGATTCTTGTTTAATATTTTTTCCATTCGATTATTACTCGAAATTTAGTGTTAGATATTGGTTCATTGAAAGTTATGTAGGTGCTTCATACCTTAGTATTTAAGGTTTTTTTTGATAACTTTTCAGCCTTATATTGACCTATACTGTTAAAGTATAGAGTTAGCAACTTTTTTTGAATTAGCGACCTATCACAAATATAAGATTTTTATTAAATAAATAATCTTTCATTCTCAAATTCATAGTTGTATTATACTTAGTTCTAATAAATTTAAAAATAATAATAATCTTACTTTTTATCATATAATTTTAGAAATACAGAAGGATATAGAGTGTAATGGAAGAATCTTTTTTTATTGATAATAAGAGAGTGAGAGTAGAAGACTAGAAATAAATTTACTTTTAGTCTTCTGTTCTCTTATTTTAAGCTTTAATTTTCCAATATTTAGCTAATTGTTCAGCATAATCTATTGAAGCTTTTCCTATATAATTTAGAAACTCTTTTTCAGTAGAATGTCCAGTTATATTTATTAATAGTGGAGTAGGGATGTCTCCGTAAAAGTTTGTAGCAAAACTTCTTCTACATATGTGAGATGTAATTAGTTGATATTTTGGAAAAACCCCATTTTCCTTACGATTAGTTTTAGGATTTACTTTTGCTCCTTCAACTTCTTTTGTAAGCCCAGCTTCTTTAGCAACTTCTTTAATTAGTTTGTTAAAAATACTAGATGAACTCCCAATGTTTTGAGAGTATAAATGCGGGAAATCATAATCCCTTTTTTCTAAAATTTCTATAACTTTTGGATGTAATAAAACTGTGACTTTCTTATTAGTTTTTTGCTGAATTAATTCGATAAATTTCATATTTCCTTTACTGATAATATTCTTTTTAGTTAATCGAAGCAAATCACTTACTCTTTGACCTAAATAGCAACCTAACAATAAGCCAGTCTTTAGCAGAATCAAGGCGACTTATCTTCAAAGTTGGTTTTTGCAATTTTGTTTAATTCATCAAAACTCAAAGTAATTTTTTTGACTTTTACTGAAAAGCCTTTTATCAATTCTAACTGATAATTAATTTTTACTCCATTTCTTCTTGCAAATAGGCATACAGTTTTTATAAAAACTAAATACCTTCCAGCAGTATTTCTACCTAAGTTCTGTTCTTGAAAAAGAAAGTTCAAAAACTCATCTCTAAATTTTAAATCTACATCACTAACTTTTGTTCTTCTATTTCTTGAATCTTCAAACTCAATTATCTTTTTTAAGATAGTTCTGTATTTTACTAATGTAGATTTTGAGCATCCTAATTGACCGTTAGGATTTGTTCTATTAGGCAGCTCATCAATATATTTTTGAGCAAAGTTTCTCAACTCAAAATTTGAATTGATTAAACAATTTGGGTTAAAGTGATTGTCAACTAAATCATTAAACCAAAACTTATCAATTGATTTATTATCTACCTTATCTTCGTTAAACTTGGATATAATTGTTTTGGTTAGTGATTCTAATTCCTCTTTAAATTTGAAATCTTCTTCTGATTTACAATTTATTTTTAATGTTCCTGTAGTTTTATTAAACTTTTCAGGGTTTACAATTAAAGGTGTTCTTTTTCTAAAATTAACATCTTTACTAATTGAAAATCTAACATAAACTTTACTAGGGTTAGATTTACTTCTTAAATAATACTTGATTCTAGCCATTATTTTAATTTTAAGGTTAAAAAATTGGCTTTGAGTGGTTTGTGATGATTTTGTGGATAGAAGAGGAGTCTTAATATTTTGGGCAACTATTGTGCAACTTCAATAACTAATCATTTTTAATGCATCAATACTTTTTTAGTATTGGTGCATATTAATTTATAATTGACATTTCTTAAGTTACCCTATTTAACATGTTCTTGACATTTAGAATGTTTGAGTTAAATTAAATCGTTAATTTCAATATTCATTTTCAGAAAATCTAATTTCGGAAGTACTCCTTAAGGAGTAGCTATAAACATTAAAATACTGGATTATCTAACCGTCCAGACCGCAAAAGCCTCTCAAGAAATTGAGAGGCTTTTTCTTTTACATGATATATACCTTAGTTCTTAAGAGCTAACTTATTCTGTAGATATAAATACCTGGCATAATTTTTCCAACGCTCGGTGGCATATTCATAGGCTTTTTTAAAACTTTCGGTGGCCTTTTTCTGATCTTTCATTTTTAAGTAGTATTCCCCTAATGCCAAATGACCTTGCCAGTGTTTGGGGTTTCTTTTAATATTATCGCGTAGAATAACGTACCCTTCTTCCTTGTTTCCATCGACCAAGAGCTTTCGTAGGCCATAATAATAGATTCCGAACCCTTCAGTTTCTAGTAAAGCCATTTTCTTCAGAAGTTTTCCTTCTTTGATGTTACCCATGGCAATTAGCAGATCAGCCTTAATTAGTTTTGAGTAGGGTTTGTGATTGTATCTTCCAACGTCCATGGCTAACGACTTGTCTATCCATTGCATGGCCGCTGCTTTTTTTGAAGGATCTTTGCGCAGGGTATATTCGGCTAATGATTGATAATCTGCAGGTGATTTTTTCTCTTTTTCCAATAGCTCATTAATAGCATTGGATAGTTCATCTACACTGACCGTGAAACCTGCTTTGGTTCGTTCCCAGGCAAGCTCCACTTTTGCAGAAGAAGCTTTTCTATCTACAAATTCATAACGCAACCATTCTTGATGCGGACATGTTTCTGTTTTAACGGTTACTCTAAGAACATCGTTTTCCCTTTTGTAATTAAAAGCTCCCCAGGTTTTTCCTTTGGAAAAAATGAAGGTCCATTCCTTTTTAGAAACTAAAACCACTAAGCCGTAGGAACCTGCTTTTAAAGGTTTTCCTTCAATAAGCACATCGTGTTCGAATTCAATGACGGTCCGTTGATTGGCTCCAGCGCGCCAAGGGTATTCCACTCCGTCCACGACAAAATCATAAGGGACGATTCCTCCGAAAATCTTTCGCCCATTTACAAACGGACTGTGGTAATCAATGCTAATTTCGGTAGTGCCTACCGTACTCATTAATTTTTGATGCTTACTTTTTAATGCAGCGGCACCAACATCTTGTGCGTTGAGATGCATTGAGAATAAAAAGAAAGCGCCTAGAAGAAGATAATTTTTAACCATGATATACATATTTAGAAAAGCCTAAAATTCAGTAATAGAAAAAGGCATACAAAAACAAGTTGATGCAAGTTGATGCAATATGGGTCAAAAATGAAAACCTTCTAATTTCTTAAAAAGCATTGGGTCGTTAAATATATTGGCAATTTGTTATTTGCAACGACCTGTTTTTTTAACACAGTTTACAACCGGGCTTTTGGGAGAATTACAGCAAACCTCGAAACCATCATCGCAGGTTACACATATGATTCTTACATTATTTGCTTTGAGCATGGTGGTTGCCGTCACTTCAAATCCCGGAGATTGAATTGTATTGTCTTTTGGATTCCTACAGGAATAGCAGCATAAAAGGACGAAGAGAAGTAGTATCGCATTTTTCATAATAGTTGGATTTAGTTAATATTTTGAGTTTATTGATTGTAAGTAATTGTTTTACAGTAATCTAAGTTACTTAATTGTGCGATGTTATGAATGCGATGAATGGTATTTTATATTGCGGTTTTATGCAAAAACGACCCAATATGAAGGGGGTGAAATTTGAGAAACTATGTAGCGCTTCGACCTCAATTAATGGTAAAAGTACACTCACAATTTAAGTGTTTTTACTATGCCATATTTTTCAATTGACCTACCTTTGTAGTCCCAAAAATAATGGCAATGAAGACCAACAGAAAACTGACACTTTCTAGGGAAGAAATGAAAACCTATGGCTACAAAGTGGTGGACACTATTGTAAATCATTTTGATACCCAACATACCAAGAATCCATTCTCTACAGCCAGCAGAGCCGAGATGGATAATTTGTTCTTAGAAGAAGCTCCCGAGAAAGGAAGTGATCCACATGAGGTATTAGATTTTGTAACGGAAAGAGTGTTGTCTGAGATCAATATTGCTTCCCATCCAAAGTTCTATTCCTTTGTGCCCGGACCAAGTAACTATATCAGTGCCATGTCTGATACGTTAGCTACCGGATTCAATGTGTTTTCAGGAGGTTGGGTGGCTTCAGCCGCTGCAGCTGAGTTGGAGATCATTACGATTAACTGGTTATTAAAACTATTTAAATTTCCTGTAAAAAAAGGTGGCGGCATCTTTACCAGTGGAGGTTCTATGGCTAATCTGACCGCATTGGTAACCGCACGAAGACAGAAATGCGGAGATGATTTTTCCAAAGCGGTCATCTATATGTCCGATCAGACACATTCTTCTAATATCAAAGCGATCAGAACCATTGGTTTTCGAAAAGATCAGGTACGTATTATTCCCACGGATCTGGAATTCAAAATGTCTTTCAATAAATTAAAGAATGCGATTGCCAGAGATCAGCTCGCAGGTTTACAACCTTTTTGTATCATTGCCAATGCAGGAACCACCAATACCGGAACGGTAGATGATTTAAGAGAAATCTCCAAGATCTGTAAGGCAGAAAACATGTGGATGCATGTGGATGCTGCCTATGGAGGAGGTGCTATCCTATCTGAAAAAGGAAGTAAGGTATTGCGAGGAATTGAAAAAGCAGATTCTGTAACGATCGACCCACATAAGTGGTTCTACCAACCTTATGAAATGGGATGTTTGCTAGTGCGTAACCACAAATGGTTGAGTGCTACCTTTAGTGAGAAGCCTGAATACTTGCGAGATATTGAAGGGAACGAATCGGAGATCAACTTTTATGATCATGGAGTACAACTGACGCGTCGTTTTAGAGCCTTGAAGTTTTATATGTCGGTAAAGACCTTCGGATTGAAATCCTTTAGAGAAGCAGTGAGTTATAATATTCAGTTGGCGGAAAAAACAGAAGCGCTGATCCGAAGAAGTAAAAACTGGGAAGTGATCTCTCCGGCTACTTTAGCCGTGATCAATTTCCGATACAATCCGATTGATAAGCACTTGACGGAAAAAGAACTGGATGCGATCAATCAGAAGATATCCCACAACGTAACAAACTCAGGAGAAGCAGTGTTGGTAACTACCATTTTACAAAATCAGGTAGTATTACGTATGTGTTTGATCAATCCAAGAACATCATTGCAAGATGTGAAAGATACGTTGAATTTATGTGCTTCTTTTGCAGAGAAATAAAGTTTAAAATGAATCTCCAAAAATAAATTTGTTTATTCCATTTTAATACTTAGATTTGTCCGGTAACACAAAGACAATGAATTTACATCACGTTTGGCAAGGTTTCTATTTTTACTTTTATTTTTTAATAAGAGGAGAGGCTTTGTAATGTGTTGTTAACAAAATAATATGAATAAAAAAGTCTCGATCTATCGGGACTTTTTTTTGTTTACAGATGAATGAAAAAATAGCCATACAAGGAGCACAAGGTTCGAATCACCACACTGTGGCACAAACGCTTTATGGAACGGAAACACCGGTTGTAGAATGTTTGTCCTTTGATGCACTGGTAGATCAATTGATAAACGGTACTGCGCAAAAAGGTGTGATGGCAATAGAGAATACGATTGCCGGATCGATCATACCCAATTATGCCCTGATCGATCAGAATGATCTGCAGATTTGTGGAGAATACTACTTACCCATTCATCATCATTTGATGGCATTATCAGGTCAATCTGTTCAAGATATAAAGGAAGTGTGCTCACATCCGATGGCCTTGTTGCAATGCAAGCAGTTTTTGAAACAATACCCACACATCAAGTTAGTAGAAGATGTAGATACGGCGGAAGTTGCTAAGAGAATCAGTAAACAGCAGTTAAAAGGAGTAGCAGCCATTGCACCAAAGATAGCTGCGGAATTGTTTGGACTAGAAGTATTAGAAGATGAAATTCAGACCATTAAGAATAACGCTACTCGATTTGTGATCGTTCGAAAGAAGGTCACTGAGGCTCTCGAAGTGACCGCTATACAAAACGATGAGCTTAACAAAGCCTCTTTAAAGTTCGAGTTGGATCATAAACGAGGAAGTTTGGCAGCGATGTTAAACGTAATGAGTGATTGCAAATTGAACTTAACAAAGATCCAATCACTCCCAAAAATAGAGACACCATGGAAGTACGCCTTTTTTGTGGATGTGACTTTTGACACGATAGCAGATTACGAAAAGGCAAAAGCGATTATTGAGATCATGGCAGAAGATCTAAAAGTTTTAGGTGTATATAAAAGTGGTAGAGTAACGGCATAATAAAATGAAAGCAGCAGATAGATTAATACATATTAAAGAGTACTATTTCTCTAAAAAATTAAGAGAAGTAAGAAGTTTGGCCGCACAGGGAAAACCCATCATCAATTTGGGAATTGGGAGTCCCGATCTGGGCCCGCCAAAATCTGTAATTAGTGCATTGCAAAATAGTTTACAAGATGCAGGAGCACATAAGTATCAGAGTTATCAGGGAATTCCAGCGTTTAGAAAAGCTATTACCAACTTTTATCAACTCAGGTACGGCGTGCACGTGAACACAGAAAGTGAGATACTCCCGTTAATGGGTAGCAAAGAAGGGATCCTGCATATTTCTATGGCCTTTCTAAATAAAGAAGATGAGGTTTTGATTCCCAATCCTGGGTATCCAACCTATACTTCTGTAACGAATTTGGTGGGTGCGACACCTGTTTTTTATGAACTGTCTAAAGAAGATGGGTGGCAACCTGATTTGGACGCACTAGCAAAAAAAGACCTCTCGAAGATAAAATTAATGTGGGTTAGCTATCCGCATATGCCTACAGGAGCAACAGCCAAAGAGGGTACCTTTGAAAAATTGGTGGCTTTTGGTAAGAAGCACGACATATTGATCGTGAATGATAATCCTTATAGTTTTATTTTGAATGACACGCCAAAAAGCATATTGGAAGTAGCCGGAGCCAAAGAAGTGTGTTTGGAACTGAATTCACTAAGTAAGTCATTTAATATGGCAGGCTGGAGAGTTGGAATGGTATTGGGTAGCGGAACACATATCAATGAAATATTAAAGGTGAAAACACAAATGGATTCCGGCATGTTTTATAGTGTTCAGAAAGGAGCGATTGCAGCGTTACAGTTATCAGACGACTGGTTTGTTGAACAAAACAAACAGTATCAGCAAAGAAGAGCATTGGTCTGGGAATTGGCAAAAAAACTGAACTGCACGTTTGATGAAGAAACTTCGGGATTGTTCGTTTGGGCAAAGTTACCTGAAGGAAAGAACTCCGAAAAAATGATTGACGAATTACTATATAAGAAAAGCATCTTTGTGGCACCTGGAACCGTTTTCGGAAGCCGGGGAGAAGGATACATTCGTTTTTCATTATGTGTGCCGGAAGAACAAATAAAAGAAGCCATAGAAAGAATATAATATGAATGTATACATTATAGGAGTAGGATTAATAGGAGGTAGCTTTGCATTGGACATTCAAGAGCACTTTAAGGATGCTCGGATATACGGAATAGACATCAATGAAACACATTTGCAGGAAGCAAAAGAGTTGGGAGTTATTCATCAAAGCGCCGATTATGAAGATTTGGAGAATGCAGATATAGTAATTGTTGCCATTCCTGTGGATGTAGCAGTGAAAGTAGTTCCTAAAGTACTGGATCTTTGTAACGATGATACATTGGTCTTTGATGCAGGATCTACCAAGAGCAAGATAGCAAAGGTGGTGGAGACACATTCTAGAAGACGGAATTTTTTAGCCACACATCCTATTGCAGGTACTGAGTTTTCAGGACCTAAAGCCGCATTGAAAGGATTGTACAGAAATAAGACTAACATTATTTGCGAGGTAGAAAGAACAGCTTTTAAGTTGCAAGAAAGAGCATTGGAGATCTTTCAGAAACTAGGGATGCGCATTCGATATATGGATGTGGTTTCTCATGATAAGCATATAGCTTATGTGTCGCACTTGTCGCATATCAGTTCTTTCATGTTGGGGAAAACGGTGATAGAAAAAGAAAAGAATGAACGAGATATTTTTGATATGGCAGGAAGTGGATTTGAATCGACAGTACGATTGGCGAAAAGCTCACCAGCGATGTGGACACCCATTTTTGAGCAAAACAAAGAGAATGTAATTGAAACATTAGAAGAATATATCAGTAATTTAGAAGCATTTAAAAAGCTGATGCAGGAAGGGAAATTTGCTGAGGTGTATGAAGAGATGCACAACACAAATCATATAAAGAACATACTAAACGGAATACAATAATTTGTAGTAGATAATACAATGAAGAATACAAAAGAATTAAGAACATGGGTCAATAACTTCGGATTAGAACATCCGTTGGTAATTGCCGGGCCTTGTAGTGCAGAAACGGAAGATCAAGTTGTAAAAATAGCAAGACAGTTAAAAGATACAGATGCTACTGTGTTGAGAGCGGGTATTTGGAAGCCGCGTACGAGACCGGGTAACTTTGAAGGTGTAGGAGCATTAGGACTAAAGTGGATGCAAACGGCGAAACAGGAAACAGGAATGCTAACTGCTACGGAAGTGGCAAACCCAAATCATGTAGATCTGGCATTGAAACACGATATAGATATTTTGTGGTTGGGAGCAAGAACTACAGTGAGTCCTTTTATTGTGCAGGAAATTGCAGATGCTCTAAAAGGAACCGATAAGATTGTACTGGTAAAGAACCCTGTGAATCCGGATCTACCTTTGTGGCTGGGAGCTATTGAACGTTTACATACTTCGAATGTAGAAAAACTCGGAGCGATTCATCGAGGGTTTTCAACCTATGAGAAAACCAGGTATAGAAACAACCCGAACTGGCAAATTCCGATCGAGCTACAAAATCGATTTCCAGATTTGCCATTAATATGTGATCCTTCGCATATTGCTGGAAGAAGAGATATCATTTTTGATATTTGTCAGACGGCTCTAGATCTTAATTTTGACGGGTTGATGGTAGAAACTCATTACGATCCGGATAATGCCTGGTCGGATGCGAAACAACAGATCACGCCGGAGACTCTCATTCAGATGATGGTCGATCTAAAGATCAGAAAAGCAACAGATACAGAGGCAGAATATAAAAATGCATTGAATACCTTGAGAACACAGATCGATGTGGTAGATCATCAATTGATCGAGATGTTAGGGAAAAGAATGCGTGTAGCAGACAGTATCGGAGCACTTAAAAAATCGAAAAACGTAGCTATCTTACAAACGAAGCGTTGGAATGAGATCTTAGGAAAAATGATCCTGGAAGGAGAATCTCAAAACTTAAGTGAAGAGTTTGTATTGAAGATCTTTAAAGCGATTCATCAGGAATCGATCAATCATCAGGAGAAGATCATGCAATCATAAAAAAAGCCTCTGCATTTGCAGAGGCTTTTTTTAGTTTGTTCTTTTAAAAACGTATCGGGTTACATAGATCCCATTGCTGTCTCCTTTACCTCCAAAGCTTTCAACACCACTATTTACAAAAGCTAACTCCCAGCCTTCTTCAGCCATAGC
The DNA here is from genome assembly GCA_965218065.1 of Flavobacteriaceae bacterium. GTDB lineage: Bacteria > Bacteroidota > Bacteroidia > Flavobacteriales > Flavobacteriaceae > Polaribacter. The sequence goes on from OZ244589.1 coordinate 493,650, forward strand.
ATTGATCTTTGAATCTACCAAAGCATCGTTCGCTGCAATATTCTGAAAACGGATTCCACCTAAATTAAAGAAGTTCAACAGTTTTGTTTCTTCAAAATTCTTTACGCGGATGCTGCTACGATCCGATTTATTGCGTTTGTCTTTCTTTTTATCGCTTGATCTGGAAGAAGTATAATCTCTATAGTTCTTTACCTCTTCGGCTGAGATCATTCTAGAACGACCTATTCCACTTGGAATGATGGACTCGACTACAGTAATTGTTTTGTATTCAACTTTTTGCTTTTTCACTGTAAATGAAAGTGCGATAAATGAAATCACAACTAATCCACCTAATAATAATTTTTTCATGATATTTGTTTTTGATTAATGAAGTCTAAAGGTAGCCAAAAATGATGCCAAAATTTAAAAACGATTATGACAGGAGTTGTATATAAATCTACTGGAAGTTGGTATTGGGTGAAATCTGAAGACGGCAGGCTACATCAATGCAGAATTAAAGGGAAACTTCGGTTAAAAGGAATTAAGAGCACGAACCCGGTTGCGGTAGGAGACCGTGTTCATTTTGATCTTGAGAAAAAGGGAGATGACGAGGTAGGAATCATTAGCACTATTCTTGAACGTGACAACTACATCGTTCGCAAATCTGTAAACCTTTCGAAGCAAACCCATATCATTGCTGCGAATGTGGATGTAGTGTTTTTACTGATCACGATTAACAATCCGCCAACATTCACAACGTTTATAGATCGATTTTTGGTAACTGCAGAAGCTTATTCTGTTCAAACGGTATTAGTTTTTAATAAGATCGACACGTATGCCATTGAAGAAAGGGCAGAAATATTGTATTTGAGGGATATTTATGAGCCAATCGGTTATACTTGCATAGAAGCATCGGCTACTGAAGGAAAAAATATTGATCAAATCAAAGAATTAATGGAAGGGAAAGTGAGTGTCTTTGCAGGACATTCGGGAGTAGGAAAATCTACCTTGGTAAATGCCATTGAGCCCAGCCTGAATTTGAAAACCAAGGAAATATCCGATCAGCATAAACAAGGACAACACACCACTACTTTTGCAGAGATGTTCGATCTTAGTTTTGATGCCAGAATTATAGATACACCCGGAATAAAAGGATTTGGGGTTGTAGATATGGAAAAAGATGAGTTGGGAGATTACTTTCCTGAGTTCTTCGCACTCAAAAGTGAGTGTAAGTTCAATAATTGTATCCATGTGAACGAGCCGCAATGCGCTGTGAAAGATGCTCTGGAAAATGAGGAGATCGCATGGTCCAGATATAAAAGTTACTTGCAGATATTGGAAGGAGAAGAAGAACATTTTAGAACAGATAATTGGGATAACGAAGAAGAATGATTGCTGTAGTTCAAAGAGTTTCAAAAGCGAATGTTGTGGTAGAGGGTGAAACCATTGCTGCTATTGATCAAGGATTATTGATATTACTTGGTATAGAGAACTTGGATACGCAAGAAGATATTCAATGGCTTTCTAAGAAAATAACAAACCTTAGAATTTTTAATGATGAAAATGGTATAATGAATACCTCGTTGCTCGATGTAGATGGCGAGGCTATTGTGGTGAGTCAGTTTACCTTGCATGCGTCCACAAAAAAAGGAAATCGACCAAGTTATCTGAAAGCAGCAAAACCAGATGTGGCTATTCCTGTCTACACATCGTTTTTAGCTGAGCTTGAAAAAGAACTGGGCAAACCTGTTCAGAAAGGAAAATTCGGTGCAGATATGAAAGTAACATTATTGAATGACGGACCCGTTACCATAATTATTGATACAAAAGATAAAAAATAATTTCCATGGAAAATAAATTTAACATATATTTGCCATGGAAAATAAATATAAACTATTAAACACTAAATAGAATGAAAAAAATGTTAATTGCTTTGGTGGCAATTTCTACTATTTTAACGTCCTGTAAAGGAGAAAAAAAGGAAAAAGTTGAAGCTAAAGAAGAAGTAAAAGTTGAAAAGGTTGTTGCGTTGAATAATGTAGACCTAAGTGCGTCTTTACTAAATTGGAAAGGAACAAAACCTGGCGGTGCTCATAATGGTACAGCTGCATTAAAAGAAGGTTCTTTACTTGTTAAAAAGGGAGAGATCGTGTCTGGAGAATTTGTGATCGATATGTCTTCTATAAAGAATTTGGATATTAAGAACCCAGAGTATGGAGCAAAATTAGTAGGGCATTTAACTTCTGCGGATTTCTTTGATGTTGCTACATATCCTACTTCTAAATTTGTGATCACTTCTGTTGAGAAGAAAGATGACAAGCTAGCTGTTACCGGAAACCTGACGATCAAAGATGTAACAAAAAGTATTACCATCCCTGCAATGTTGACAGAAGTAGATGGAGTACCTACGTTTAAAAGTGAAACCTTCAATATAGATCGTGCTGATTTCAATGTAAAGTACGGATCTAAAAAGTTTTTTGATAACTTAAAAGATAAGTTTATCAACGACCTTGTAGAAATGTCTTTTGAAGTGAAGCTAAAAAGCTAATAATCACCCTATATAATTGAAAGCCTTAAAATTTAAATTTTAAGGCTTTTTTTTTATATTGCAGCATCAATCAACCAGCTATGAAACGTAATACAACCTATGTAACTACACTATTTCTTCTTGTATCTACACTACTTTTTGCTCAAGAAACGCAATTAGCGGCATTTTTAATTCCGCAAGAATTGCGAGAAGATGCGAACGCCGTTATCAGAAATGAAAGTGAAACCATCATGATTTCATCGGTGGATAAGATGACCGTTAACGTATCTAGAACAGTAACCGTTTTAAATAAAATAGGAGACGGTTATGCAGCGGCATCATTAGCATATGATAGTGACAGAAAAATAAAGTCATTAAATGCCGAAATATATGACGCATTTGGTAAAAGGATAAAAAAGGTTAAGAAGAAAGATTTTTTAGACTTTAGCGCTGTAGATGGGGTAAGCTTATATTCTGATGACAGGTTTAAACAACTGGAATATACACCGACTAAGTATCCGTATACCGTAAAATTCACCTATGAATACGAAACAACTTCAACAGGGTTTATTCCAAGTTGGAACCCAATACACGGATACTATCTGGGTGTAGAAAAAAGTAGCTATAGAATTATCAACCCATCCAATATTGAATTAAGATTTAAGAAAAATAATTTCGAAGGATTTACCATTGCAGATAAAAGTGACCCGGGGTTGATCGCTTATGAGATGAACAATCAAAAACCGGTTGAGTATGAGAGAAGCACAAAATATCGGTTTGATATTTTCCCCGTATTGCGTGTAGTACCTAACAGTTTTGCTCTGAAAGGAGTAAAAGGAAGTGCTTCGAATTGGAAGGAGTTCGGACAATGGATGAATGAAAAACTTCTAAAAGGAACGGATGAACTGGATCCTGCAACAATTTCGAAAATAAAGGGCATGGTAGCGCATACGGATAACCCGGTTGAAAAGGCAAAAATCGTGTATAAATATATGCAAGATAAGACGCGGTATATTAGTGTGCAGATTGGAATTGGAGGTTGGAAACCCATAGCTGCAAATCAGGTAGATAAGGTTGGATATGGAGATTGTAAGGGGTTGACCAATTATACGAAAGCACTTTTAGATGCCGTAGGGGTAACATCCTATTATACGGTGGTCTACGCAGATGAGAAAAGAAATATTGATAAGGATTTTGCATCGATACAGGGAAATCACGTAATTCTAAACATCCCAAATAATGGGGAAGATATTTGGCTGGAATGTACGAGTCAGATCAAGCCTTTTGGTTTTTTAGGAGACTTTACGGATGACAGAGATGTTCTAGTTATCACTCCGGAAGGAGGGGTTATTAAACGAACACCTGCATACTTAAATGAGACCAATTCGCAGCATATGAAAGCGGATATTCAATTAGATGCAGAAGGAAATGTGAAGGGAAATGTTCATATAGAATCTAGAGGAATTCAATATGATGACAAATACCACAGAGAGTCCTATTCGAAAAAAGACTTGGAAAAATATTACAAGACAAACTTTTGGGATTATAACAACAACCTGAACATTTCTTCCATCGATATTGCTAACAATAAAGATTCAGTCATTTTCTCTGAAAAAGTTAAAACAACCATACAAAATTATGCTTCTATTCAGCAAGGCGCATATTTGTTTAGGGTCAATATATTTAACAAGAATGGCTATGTCCCAAAACGCTATCGAAAAAGGAATACTCCTTTAATGATCTCTAGAGGTTTTAAAGATGTGGATGAATTTACCATTAAATTGCCTGAAGGGTATAGACTGGAAGCAATGCCAACAGATATTGTTTTGGAGAAAAAATTTGGTAGATACAAAGTCAACTTTACCAAAGTTGATGATACTACCATACTATACAAAAGAGAATTACTCATTAAGGCGGGAACATATCCTAAGGAGGACTACAAACCCTATAGAAGTTTTAGAAAAAAAATTGCGAAATACGATGGTTTACGACTATCACTGATTAAAAAAACATAACCAAACCATGAAAAACATTGTAACACTAGTTGTTGTATTTCTTACAACAATTTCCTTTGCTCAGGAAGTAAAATTTGGAAAAGTATCGAAAGCAGAGTTGGAAGAGAAGTTTTATCCGATAGATTCGGTGGCTGAAGCGGCTTACTTGTATAGGAAAAGAAAGACTTATTACACATATAATCAGAATACTGGTTTCCGTGTTGTCACAGAGGTGCACAATAAGTTGAAGATATATAATAAAGAAGGTTTTAAGAACGCGAATATTTCGATATTGTATTACTCGGATGGAAAGAATAGGGAAACGGTAAGTGGTATCAAAGGATACACCTATAATATAAATGACGGCCGTCAGAATAAAGTAAAACTTTCCAAGAGTAATATTTTTGATGAAAAAAGAAATAAATATTTCAGTATCAAGAAAATTACAATGCCCAATATTAAAGAAGGCTCTGTAATTGAATGGAAGTATAAACTAGTGTCACCTCGTTTTTGGTATATAAGTGATGTTCAATTTCAATTTGATATACCGGTGAAAAGACTTGATTACCAGATTGAACACCCTGAATGGTTTATATTTGATAAAACACCAAAAGGATATTTTTCAGTACCACATAAGTCTTTTAAGAGAAGTGGATCCATCACATCAAAAAGCAGAGTTCGCTCAGAAACAAGAACCGCAATGGGTGGAGTTGCCACGAGTTCTGATGTTGTAACAAATACTACTAATTTATTATATGAACAAGCCACTTATAACGCTACAGATGTCCCCGCTTTAAAATCAGGGGAACCTTTCATAAGTCATATAAGAAACTATAGAGGAGGAATAAAATTTGAGTTGAGTGCCGTTAAGTATCCTGACTCTCCTGTAAAACAGTTTTCTAAAACTTGGGAAAATGTAGCTAAAGAAATTTATAAATCGGAATCTTTCGGTGGAGAGTTAACAAAGAGTTCCTTTTATAAAGATGACCTGCAAATGCTACTAGCAGACGCTAGCTCAGATAACGAAAAGATCGTGGCAATCTACGAGTTTGTAAAGTCTAAAGTAAAATGGAACGGTTATTATAATAAATATACAGATGTTTCCACAAGAAAAGCATATAAGGAAGGAGCAGGTAATGCTGCATCGATTAATCTTTTGCTTACCTCTATGTTGCGCGAAGCAGGTTTTAATGCAAATCCGGTGCTTACTAGTACACGGGCAAATGGGATTCCTGTTTTTCCTACTATGGACGGGTTTAATTATGTAATAGCTTCGGTAACGACATCGAATGGAGTACTTTTATTAGATGCAACAGATCAATATAGTTCTGTAAATACGTTGCCGTTTAGAGTAATGAACTGGAATGGAAGATTGGTAAAACGAGATGGTACTTCGAGTTGGATTTCTTTGATCCCGAAAAGGCATACATTGGTAGATAATTTTGTCAATGTGAAGTTATCGGATGATGGCACTATTGAAGGGATGGTGCGCACAAAGTATACTGGTTTAAGAGCTTTGAACTACAGAAAAAGAAACAACGGATTAAAAGAGGAAGATGTTATTGCTAAATTGGAAGATAACTACTCAATTGAGGTTGACAATTTTAAAGTAACCAATGCCAAGAATAACTATAAGCCATTGGCACGATTGTTTAAGTTTTCTTCAGAGGACTTGGTGGAAGAAATTAGTGGAAAAATGTATATAAACCCATTGTTGTTCTTTGCCTATAGTACCAATCCTTTTAAATTAGAAGAACGCAAATATCCGGTAGATTTTGGTATTCCCTGGAAAGAAAAGAATACCGTAACCATAGAAATTCCGGAAGGCTATAAAGTAGAATCCATTCCTGAGGTAGCGGCTATAGGTTTACCAGATGGAATTGGCTTGTTCAAATATCAAGTGAAACAGATCGGAAATAAAGTAAAGATCGTTTCATTGTTGCAGTTTAATAAAGGGGTCATTGTACCTCAGTACTATGGTCAGCTTAAAGAATTCTTTAAACAGGTAGTAGAGAAGGAAACTGAGAAAATAGCGATCTCAAAATCATAGCAAAAAAAGCCTCCTTAATAGGAGGCTTTTTTATTAGTAATTGTTTGCTCTTTTTTCGGCTCGCTTTAACGCTTTTTCTGCTTGCTTTAGTCGTCTTCGAGCACGTTCGAGGTCACGTTTTTTCATTTCCATAGGATCCCTTCCAGAGATCATATATTTTAATTGTTCTCCCATATTCAGAATTTGCTGCTGAAACTTTTCAGAGAAGGCTTCTTTATCCATGTAGATCTTTAAAGATCCTTTATTTAGTTTACAGCTAAAGGCCGTTTCATCGTTTTTCTCAATCTTCCAAAACGAAGTGGTTTTGCTATGATCTATGTTCCTATCTCCTAACTCTTTCATCAAATATGTGTGAATTTTAGCAGATAATTTTTTGGAGAAACTCGCTCTAAATCGATAAGATAGATTATCATTCTTAACAGATATCGAGTGCGATGATGAGCTTCCGTTGCTTCTCGATCTTGACTTGTATGTAGAAGACCCAGAACCATGAGGAGTGTCAGGAGTTGGTGGTGGCGTTGGTGTTTCCTGAGCATATGTAAAATGCATACAAACCAAAGCAATGATAGTTACGATGTGTTTAAGTGATTTCATATTGTTCTTTTTTTAATTTTTTCTGATTTTAAATTCAAGGCCGAGACCTCTTATACTTTCAATGGATATTGATGTATCCTCGGCAAGGTATTTCCGGAGCCTACTAATAAATACATCCATACTCCTTCCTGAGAAAAAGTCATTATTTTCCCAAAGAGCATTCAAAATTTGATCTCGTTTGATCAATTGATTTTTGTGCTGATATAAAAACTGGAGCAATAATGCTTCTTTCTCTGTAATTCTCTGTGTTTTATTAGGGTGTTCTAATACTAAGCTCTTAGTGCGAAAAGTATAAGACCCTATTTGAATTTCGTCCTCCTGGACCACTGTTATTTCTTTTTGACTCCTTTTAAGAATATTTTGAATACGTAGGATCAATTCATCTGCTTCAAATGGTTTGATAATGTAATCATCTGCTCCCAACTTCAAACCTTTTATTTTGTCTTCTTTTTGCCCTCTGGCCGTTAAGAATAGGAAGGGCATGTCCGGGTGCAGCGCAACAATTTTTTCTGCCAGAGAAAAACCATCCAATTTCGGCATCATTACATCTAGTACACAAATCGAAAAGCTGCCTTTTTGGAACAGTTCAAATGCTTCCGAGCCGTCTTTAGCCCAGATTACTTTGAAGTTATGCAATTCTAAATACTGCTTTAGAATACTTCCAAAATCTAAATCGTCTTCTGCTAATAATAGTTGTTTCATATTCCTTGTGTTGGGATATTTATACTGATCTTGGTTCCCGCTCCGATCTTGCTCTCCATGTCAATAGATCCGTTATGTGATTTAATGATCTGATCTACATAATACAGGCCTAAACCTAATCCTTTTATGGTGTGAACATCTGTATTACCCACTCTGTAGAATTTTTCAAAGATCTTTTTCTGTTCCTCTTTTGCTATACCTATACCATCGTCTTCGATAGCAATGTGAAAGTTATTTCCGTCCTTTTTCGATGAAACCCGAATAGTTTTTCCTCCGTATTTGACAGCATTATCTAGAACATTCAAAAGCGCTGTTGTCATGTGAAATTTGTCAATGATAAGAGGTGTGTTCTTAGTTTCGAATTCCGTCTTTATCTGAATTTCAGTATTGGTGAGTGTATAATCTGCAACTAGATTGTGTAATAAGTTTTTGCTGGAAACGGTTTCCGTTTTTAAGCTGATATCCTTAAATCCAAGAGAGTTGTTTAATACCTGATCGATCAAATTTTGCAAACGACTTCTTTGACGATCTATCGTTTGCGCTGTTGTAGATAATAACTCGAAATTTTTCAAAACTGTTTCTTTTTGCATGGCTTTTGTCGCTACACTTAAAGTTGCCAAAGGCGTTTTGAGCTCGTGTGTGATATTATTGATAAAATCAGTTTTGATATCCGCCACTTTTTTCTGTTTAATAAAAGAGGACAAAGCGTAAGCGAACAACAAGATTACGGTAAGAATAGAAATCACAGAAAGTGACAGCAATCCGGTCATTTGTTTTAAGACTTCACTTCGCCACTCAGGAATGTCTATATAACTTGTAGACTGTATCTCGAAATGCAATGTCGTATTTGGGCCAATAGCATCTTCATCTTCAGAAAAACTATTGCTGGTCCATTTATTCGAATTAAAGTAGATCCGGGTCTTAGGATCTAACGAAGATCCAAATAATAAGATTCCATCATTTTTTGGTGATAAAATCGTGTCATTTCCGGAAGGTCTTAAGATAATTGCACTGATAATTTCTTCTTGAAAGTTTATGTCGTACGATAAAGATCGTTCTTTTAAGGACTTTGTAAAGTACGATTCAAATTCGCTATTTAAACTATCGTTAAAGGTTTTTACCTGGCTAAATAACTTTTCCTTTGGTAATAATCCGTTCTGATAGTTTTCAAGAAGTTCAGAAATCAGATCATTGTACGCATCGTCTAAAGACTCTAAACGCTCGTTAACTTCGATAAATTTTAACTCGTTCTTTACTTCTTTTATAAAGGTGTCTTTTTTTAATTGAAACGTATTCGATATCAAATAATATTGAATGGAAGACAGTGTTATTAAAGCCGCTACTGATACAAAAATGAGTATGTTGATTTTTTTCTTCATCGTTTCAAAAGTACATTAAAAACAAAAGGAATGGTATTTTTTTGGAGCCGTTAACCTAGCATTAACCTACAAATGCTTTGGAGCTATTAAAAATAGGGAGGGTCTTGATCTTTAGATAAATACTATTAACAAATCGCATCCTTCGTTAACCCATCATTAACCCATGGTTAACTATGATTCTTATTGAGTTTCTTGAGATTTGTTTCATCAAAAAACAAGAACATGAAAACGATTTGTACTATTTTATTTCTACTAGGATCATCTATAAGTTTTGCCCAAATTACATTGAAGGCCAAGGTGGTAGATAAAGATCAAATGCCAATCGCATTTGCAAACGCAGTATTATTGGATGCAAAAACGAAATCCATTTATAAAGGAGAAATTACGGATGAAGAAGGAGTATTTCTTTTAACGCACATTAAGGCAGGTACCTATGAGCTGAGAGTAACCTTTTTGGGCTTTAAAGATCACGTACAAACGATTGAATTGACGCGGTCAAAAGTACTCAAGACCATTCTTTTAACAGAGGATGCTGAGGCGTTAGATGAAATACAGATAACCGCAAAGAAACCTACAATAAAAAGAAAAATTGATCGACTGGTATTTAATGTAGAGAACACTTCTTTATCGATCGGAAATGCTTGGGATGTGCTTAAGAAAACACCTGGGGTGTTGGTCAATAATGAACAGCTTACCATCCGGAACTCAGCCAATATTTTAATATTGATCAACGATAAACGTGTGTATTTATCCTCTTCGGAACTTAAAAATTTATTAGAAGGAACCTCTGCACAGGAAATTACATCGATAGAAGTAATCACCAACCCTCCTGCGAAATATGAAGCAGAAGGAAATGCAATTCTCAATATCAAAATGAAAAAGAACCTAGTAACTGGGTATAAAGGAAATATAGGCGGGAATTTTACTCAGGCAAGGTATGCGAAACAGTCATTGACAACATCGCATTACTTTAAGAATAAAAAAGTACATCTATATGGAAGCTACACGCATACCAGAGGACAGTACAATCGATTGGAAGAGGAACTGATAGATTTTAATTCGGCAGCTACTTTTCGTTCTTTTTTAAATAGAAATTCCTGGTCTAGAACACATAATATCCGTTTGAACTCCGAATTTTATCTAAGCAAAAAAAGCAGCTTGATAGTTGGGACTCAATTGTATTACAGACCGAATTGGAAAGCTAGGAACAGAACAGATTCAGAAGTGTTGAATTTAGACAATAGTTTGGCATCGACATTTATAACCAATAGCAGCGCCAACGATTTTATCAGAGATGTAGGAATTGATATAGATTATGAGTTGAAGTTTACAGATGCTCAAAAAATGCAGATAAGTATGCATTACACGGCATATGATGGTAATGGTGATCAGCAGGTTGAAACGAATTACTTCGATCTGCTAAATGTGAATACCGGTAACAATTTGTTTGCTACTAACAGAGCGCAAAAAACAACCATTTACAATACACAATTCGATTACGAAAATTCGATTTCTGATGATACAAAGTGGGAAGCTGGATTTAAGTTTGCTTCAGTAGAGTCCTTGAGTGATTTAAAGCATTTTAATGAGATTAACGGACAGAATGTGCTAGATGTTACCAAAACCAATGCCTTCTCTTACAGGGAAAAAAATGTATCTGCATACCTGAGTTACGAAACCGCTTTTAAAAAGTGGAGCATCAAAGGAGGTTTAAGAGGTGAATACACAGATTTAATAGGAACGTCAATCACGATCAACCAAACGAATAAAAGCGATTATTTCAAACTTTTCCCAACATTGTATTTGCAATATGCTCCAAATGACAATCATCAATTTGGAATGACCTATGGGAAGAGGATCAGCAGACCGAACTACTCTTCTCTGAACCCTTTCAGGTTCTATTTTAGTGACTATTCGTTCTTTGAGGGAAACCCCATGTTAAGGCCTGCTATCTCGCATAATTTTGAACTGCAATATACCTTGTTCAAGTCATATAATATTGAACTGTTTTATGGAGAAAAGGTAGATTATATTACAGAGGTAAACTATCAGAATAATGTAGATAATTCGTTGCGATTTTCATCGGTGAACGTACCCACAAAGAAAGGTTTTGGGATAAATGTGAGCGCAAACCTTGCATTGAGCGATCGTTGGAACTTATATACAGAACATAGCCTGTATAATGATGAAAATATCATTGTCGCGCAGGAAAATAATGATCAATTGATCATGAATAATTTATGGGGATATTATGGATATTATTCAATGAGCTATCAGTTTCTTAAGGATAAAAGTTTAACAGCAGAAATGAACTTCTTTATGGTAACCGATGGTATTCAGGGATCTTTACAGATTGAAGGAAGCGAAGACTTGTCCTTAGGAATCACAAAGAAGATAATGAACAATAAAGCGAGTGTATCTTTACGAGTTTCCGATATTCTTAGAAGTCAGATCATACGAATTACGACCAATTACCTGGATCAGAATAATTACTTTATAGATAATAGAGAAACCCAATATATTCGAATCGGGTTTAAATATAATTTTGGGAACCAGTCATTAAAAAAGAAGAAGATCAAAGCAAGATCGTCAGAAAAAAACAGATTGTAAAACTAGTATTACAATGCAATAGATGAAGAATTTTTCACTGTATTAATAGTGAAAATGGAATGTGTGCTTCCAATATGTTTTAATACCGTGAGTTTGTTTACCATGAACTCGCGGTACGCTTTCATATCTTCTACATGCACTTTCAAAATATAATCGTAATCACCACTCACATGAAAACACTCCGATACCTCTTCCAGCTCCATGATCTCTTTTTCAAAAGTAGTGATGTATCCTTTAGTGTGTTGCGCTAGTTTAATATGGCAAAAAGCGGTAAAAGCACGATGTACCTTATCGTGATCGATCAATGCCACATACTTTTTAATAACACCTTCCTTTTCTAATTTTTTAATACGTTCATACGTAGCAGTAACCGATAAGTTTAATTGTAATGCAATTTGTTTGTTCGTTTGATTACTATCTGTTTGTAAAAGGCGTATTATTTTTTTATCCGTTTGATCTAATTTCATGCTGAAAATATTTCTAGAATAAAACCGTGTTTTGAGTAAATTTGGTTTTATTAACTATTATAAAGTAAAAATATAGAAAATAAAACTATAATTAATTCTTTTAGTTGATTTTTTATCATTTATGCTGTTGTTTTGTAATATCAAAACGCAATTATTATGAAATTCAAACCGGCAGACAATATTCAAGATTTACAATACTTTGGAGAATTTGGAGGCGTAAACCCATCCATATCAGACTCATCCACATATACATTTCTTTCAGCAAAAACCATGTTCGATACGTTCGAGGGAAATGCAGATGGATGTTATTTGTATTCAAGACATACTTCACCAAGCAACTTATATCTTGGAGAAGCTTTAGCAGCCATGGAAGGAACGGAGACGGCAAATGTAGCAGCTTCAGGAATGGGGGCTATTACGCCAGTATTGTTGCAGTTGTGTAATGCCGGAGATCATATTGTGTCTAGTAGAACCATTTACGGAGGAACCTATGCCTTTCTTAAGAATTTTACACCAAAATTTAATATTGAAACATCATTTGTAGATATTACGAAATTGGATATTGTTGAAGCAGCAATTACAGATAATACAAAAGTATTGTACTGTGAATCTGTAAGTAATCCATTACTTGAGGTGGCAGACATAAAAGGGTTGGCAGCCTTAGCAAAAAAGCACAACTTGAAATTAGTAGTAGACAATACTTTTTCGCCCTTATCTATTTCTCCGGCAAAACTTGGAGCGGACATTGTTGTACACAGTTTGACAAAATTCATCAATGGATCTTCAGATACTGTCGGTGGAGTTACTTGTGCCTCTCAAGAATTTGTGGATAGTTTAAGGAATGTGAACGATGGCGCAAGTATGCTATTAGGTTCTACCATGGATAGCATGCGTGCTTCTTCCGTTCTTAAGAACTTAAGAACCTTGCATATCCGTATGAAACAACATAGTTATAATGCAAATTATTTGGCCAACAAATTTGAAGCAGATGGATTGAAAACGGTATACCCGGGATTAGAATCACACCCATCCCATCACTTATTCACTTCTATGATGAATGCTGAGTATGGTTACGGAGGAATGCTAACCATAGATGTAGGATCTTTAGAAAAAGCGAATGAGCTGATGGAGTTAATGCAACATAAGAATCTCGGATATCTAGCGGTAAGTTTAGGATTCTATAAGACCTTATTTTCGGCGCCAGGTTCTTCAACCTCTTCTGAAATTCCTGAAGAAGAGCAGCTGGAGATGGGCTTATCTGATGGCTTGATCCGCTTTTCTATCGGTCTGGATAACGATATTGAAAGAACCTACCAAATGATGAAGGCATGTATGCAGGAAGTAGGCGTTTTGGAATTGGAAGGAGTATATTAAATACCTTTTAGTCGTTCCCAGAAATTCTGAAATCCAAGACTGTCAATTTTCCGATCTCTAAATGAGGAAATATCATAACGATCTCCTTTCTTGATCAATGGAAAAGTGAATATTGCTGAGTTCGGATTCTTGGGATTCAGAAATGGATAACGCAGATCTATATACTCGACTTGACTTAAAGAATCTCGTTTGAAAAATCGAAAATACTGATTGCTAAACCAACGCAATGTTTGAATATCCGGATGTTCAATGTTCAACAGCTCATGATTTTTTGAGATCGTGTAAATGGTATCCATACGATTTTCTTTATCCAGTAAAGAGTAGAACCCAACATGATAATTTCTGTCCGTTTCTGCCACACCATACCAAAGTATGTTATTTCCAATAGTAGGTTGTGCGCTAAATCGACTAAAAGAGATATCCGCTTCCTGAAACGATTTTTTAAAGACCGTATCAACATAAAATTTGTTCCCAATAGTCAATAAAATGTATATAGAACTGATATAAATTCCAGCTTTTGCCCATTTAATCCTTTTCGGATTGGTGCGTTTAAAGAACATCGTTCCGATCATACAGATCAAAAAAGGAAGTGTATACATGAGGTCTACCACAGAGATATTGTTAAAAGCAACCCTATAATCTGTAAATGGTAAAAACAATTGAGTACCGTATGGGGTAAAACTATCAAGTATGGGGTGTGTAAATATGGATAAAAAGAAAAGCCAAATCCAATCCTTAATAGTGGTCGTTCCTTTTCTTTTTCCGGAATTGTATAGTTCAAAAACGATGAATCCTATGACCAGTGAAGCAATGATCGCAAATAGAATGGAATGCATAAAACCTCTGTGAAAAGCGGTTTGATCTATTTGATTATTAAAAAAGAGATTTCCTAAGATCACATCAAGATCAGGAATAGTTCCTCCTATCGCACCAAAAAGGATCGCTTTGTTTCCTATTTTCTTCCCGAGTGCCAGTTCACCACAAGCGGCTCCTAAAACGATCTGTGTTAATGAATCCATGGATGCAAAAGTAAGAAACCTGAGTGATTTGCGTAACTTCAGGTAAAATCGTAACATTACAGAACCAAAAAAACAAATATGCAAGACGATAAAAACCTATCAGAGATTCAAGTTGGAGACCAACACATCATGGAGAATAAAGAACTATCTATTTGGGAGGCACTTTTTCCTGTGGTTGCTTTGGTCGGAATGCTTGCGTTTAATGTATATGTTTTTGGAGATGATGCCCTAAGCGGAAGTAATCAGTTTATTTTATTGCTAGGGGGAGCTGTGGCGGCCATTGTAGGATTTAGAAATAAAGTTTCCTTTTCTAGAATGATGGAAGAAGTGGCAGAGAACGTAAAGTCTACTTCTAATGCTATTTTGATATTATTGATGGTGGGTGCACTTGCAGGTACCTGGCTAATTAGTGGAATTATTCCGGCTATGATCTATTATGGATTACAAATTTTAAATCCTACGATATTTTTAGCGGCGTGTTTGATTATTTGTGCAGTAATATCAATAGCCACAGGTAGTTCATGGACCACAGCGGCTACTGTAGGGATTGCCTTAATTGGTATTGGAGATGCGCTAGGGATTTCATTGGGGATGACAGCAGGAGCGGTTTTATCCGGAGCCTATTTTGGAGATAAGATGTCGCCTATGTCGGATACCACGAATTTAGCCCCGGCTATGGCAGGAACCGACCTGTTTACGCATATACGATATATGGCATATACTACAGTGCCAACCTTTACAATTACATTAATTGTGTTTATTATTATTGGATTATCTATAGATACAAGTGGGCAAGCTGATACTAGCGCTATGTTGGCCGATATTGATAAAGCATTTGACATTAGTCCTTGGTTATTTATAGTACCTGCTATAGTTATCATCATGATTATTAAAAAGGCACCGCCTCTAATTGCACTATTGGCCGGAACCATCTTAGCAGCTGTGTTTGCTTTGATATTCCAACCACATGTGGTGGGGCAAGTTGCAGGGGTAGATGATCTTACCTTTAATTCAGCTTATAAAGGTATAATGAAGTCGATTACTGTAAAGACCTCAGTAGCTACTGATAATGCAACACTTCAAGATCTATTTACAGCCGGTGGTATGGCCAAAATGATGAATACCATATGGCTTATCTTATGTGCAATGGTCTTTGGAGGAGTGATGGATGCGATTGGAGCATTAGCGAAAATTAGTAGATTTATGCTCAATCTTTTCGATTCGGTTTTTGGTTTATTTGCGAGTACGGTTGCTACATGCATTGGTTTAAATGTTACCGCTTCAGATCAGTATTTGGCTTTAGTAGTTCCAGGGAAAATGTATGCCAAAGCATATAAAGATAAAGGATTGGCTCCTGAGAATTTAAGTAGAACCTTAGAGGATTCAGGAACCGTTACCTCCGTGCTGGTCCCATGGAATACCTGTGGTGCGTACCATTCGGGAGTATTGGGTGTCAGTGTTGGAGAGTACTTTGTTTACGCTATCTTTAACTGGTTGTCGCCTTTTATGACCTTGTTCTTTGCAGCATTTAGAATAAAGATCAGACAACTGACCACTAAATAAACCAGTTCCATACCAATCCGAATCGGATCACAAAATCTCTATAGGGATAATTGGGTGCAGAAAAGTAATCTTTGGTTTTTCTGAAGTTTGAAGTTGCATTATCGATCTTAAAATAAATACGTGTTCTTCGTACCTGGGCATTAAAGAAAAGATCGACTGTTGGATATCCGATCTCAGTAGTGTTTTGCAATGTGAACTCCGCCAATAAAGGATTATAAGCATTGGCCTTGTATTTTGAAAAATACTTAAAAGTAGCTCCTATTTGAACCTGCATAGGTTTTCCTTTAAACCAATAATCCGTATAGTACAATGTGTTTCTGGTAACTAGGTCCGGAACTCTAAATACACTGCTTCCTGAACTTACATTTTGATACATTACGGTATTGTTCAATGCAAACTTTCCGTATTTGAATTCGTTGGAGGCTTTAACCTTTAAATACGTGATATTTTCTCCAGCTTGTTGCGGCGTATTATTTTCGTCGAAATACGTGTAGTTTTCAATATTGGTAAAATTTGCAGCAGCGTTGATCCATTTCGATTCGATGGCAAAACCAATATCTTGAGTATTGATATCTTGAAAATTATTCTCCCAGTTATAATCGTCATACGTACTATGATGCAATAGAAAGTTGAAATTCGGCGATTTAGAATTGATCAATAAAGATGCTTTTACGGTAAACAAGCTATCTTTCTTATAACTGGCCTCTCCTAATAAATGACTTCCTCCAACTCTACTATTTCCCGGAATAACATTAGCATCAGCGTTTAACGAAAAATCTTTGATCTTTGCTTTCCATTCGGCTCCGAAACCTAAAGCACTTCCTTTTAATCTTAATTGGGCAGGCGTATTATTTAAGTTGTAAATAGAATCATACCCATAATTATAACTCGTATAGTTCGATTTCACTCTGAACCTTCCTAATACGTACTTAGAATTGAACTCCAGATACACCTGATTATTGAAAGTGTTGTTTTTTACATTCTCACTAATGGCTCCTGTCGCTGTTGAAGTTCCAAAAAAAGAAGTAGTTCCAGACTCATTGAACTTGTAATGCTTGTTCTCAATATTAAACGTATGTCCTAATTTAAGGTTAGAGAAATTCTTAGCATCTAATGTGTCTTTTTTAGACGATATCAACTTAAAATCATGCTCAAAGTAATAACGTTCACCTTCAAGTACATTTTCCGTATTAGCCAAATTAACATCTAAACGACCTCTTTCTGAAAAGTTCGGATCATCTGCAATAAATGCCTCTAAAGATGTTTGAGTCAATCCACCATTTTCATAGTTCAACAGATCTTGAGAAGCAATGTGCCCTTTTATCGTGTACTGATTTTCTTTGGTCTCGTAATGAAAGGTAGTTCTAAAATTACCTTGACTCGCCAACGATCTTCTATATTGTCCTAACGATCGAATACCTTTATAAGCAATAGAAAAATTTAGTCTTTTAGAAAAGTTGAGCGCAAAATTAGCATCTAAAACCTGTCCTTGTTGCATTCCGGTTCTATAAAGTATTTCTGTAGTAGGCGTTGGAACTTGATAATACTTGATATCTTCCTTCTCCATATAAAAGAATTGCTTTGCGCTCCTTCCGATATCAGGATATGAAGAAATCGTACTAAAATCGTACCCTAATGTATTAAATGTTTGTCCCTGATTATGAAAAGCTAATAACTCAAAATTGTCTTTTCGTAAGAAGTTAAATCTATATTCTTTAGAGATGTTTAAAGTAGTGTCGACATAGACAGTGTCTTTACGTAAATAAAAAATTCTATAGTCCGTATACTTCGTTTTTCCGCTAAGTTTAACACGTGTCTCTTTAGAATAAGTCGAATCTCTGACACTTAAACCATCTGGATCACCGCCAAGTTGCCCCGGTTTTTTTGTTAATTTTCTCTGAGCATGCATGGTGCCTAGAGCTCCTAAAAAGAAAAATATGATACCTATGAATAAGCTTCTTTTCATTTCAATAGAATTCATGAGAGCAAAAGTAAACTTTTAAACGGAAAAGCTTCTCAATAATTTTATACTTAAAATATTTTAACATAACCTTGATTAGGAAATTTTTCTTACATTTAGCACTTTAATCCCCTAAACCCCTAAAAATGAGAAAAGCTACTCTAGCGTTTTCGCTATCGTTATGTCTATTCTTGACACTCTCCTGTACACAAAATGACACTTTTTTATTAGAAGAACAAACACTTCTTGAAAAGGGTAATTTCCAAGATCAATCAAATGTAAAACAAAAAGCCATTGATTTTGATGAAATCAAGAACCCGAGTCCTACGTGTACAGATGCAATTGCAAACCTCAATTATCATCCTTCGAATGCAGTAACAGAAGATGCTATTGTACTGGCCTGGATGTACATAAAACCATCATGTAATGGTATATGTCCTCCGCCGGGATTAATCAAGTATGACATTGAAGTACAAGTCGGCTCCATAGGAACCTATGGGGCTTTCTGGGGAACTACGTATTCTTTCTCTCATCTTGAATCTAGTGCTGAAACACAGTTGATGCACTATGTCAATTTCGAGGAAATTGGAGGAGAGCCACAGTTAATCCGATTTAGAGTTAAGTTAGATGATTGCTCCGATTTTTCGGAGTGGCTATCGAGCTCTCCTAAATTTAAGTAGAGAATACGTATTCATCTTTAAAAATCACCAGCAAATTTGTTGGTGATTTTTTTATATTTGAGAATGTTAAAGATCAATTTTAGCGGATTTAAAAATGAAGTTGGAACAGACGAAGCAGGAAGAGGCTGTTTATCGGGACCAGTCGTGGCAGCCGCAGTTATTTTGCCGGAAAACTTCGAGCATGCTTATCTAAATGATTCAAAACAACTTTCTGAGAAAAGAAGGAACGAATTAAGGCCTATTATTGAAAAAGAAGCTCTTGCCTTTGGGGTATCTTTTATTCATCATCAAGAAGTAGATGAATTAAATGTGCTACAGGCGTCTATAGAAGGAATGCACAGAGCTATTAATGCGCTTTCGGTGACTCCAGAGTTCATTATAGTGGATGGGAACAAATTCAGACCATTTAAAGCGATACCTCATCAGACCATTGTAAAAGGAGATGCTAAATACCTAAGTATTGCTGCCGCCTCGGTATTAGCAAAAACGTACAGAGATGAGTTTATGGAAAAGATCGATAAAGAATTCCCCGGCTATAATTGGAAAAAAAATAAAGGATACCCAACAAAAGAACATCGAGAGGCTATACAGAAATTAGGTGTCACAAAGTATCACCGAAGATCTTTCAAATTATTACCCGATCAATTGGTGTTTGATTTTAGTGAATAAAAGATGTTACCTCGAAAATGTTCTTAAAGTGGAATAATATCTTTTCTTTCACTTCTTCGAGATCAATTTTTTTGCCCAATTCAGCTTCCATGGAAGTCACTGCTTTTCCTCGAATCCCACAAGGAATAATATTGTCGAAATACCCAAGATTTGCGTTAACATTTAAGGCAAAACCATGCATGGTTACCCACCTACTGCTACGAATCCCCATAGCACATATTTTTCGTGCAAAAGGTGTTCCGACGTCGAGCCATACCCCAGTTTCTCCTTCACTTCGAGTACCGGATATGCCGTATTCTGCCAGTGTTTGAATAATAACTTCTTCAAGAAATCGAAGATATTTATGAATATCAGTAAAAAAGTTTTCTAGATCTAAAATGGGATATCCAACGATCTGCCCCGGTCCGTGATACGTAATGTCTCCTCCACGGTTGATTTTATAGAATACTGCATCTTTTTGTTTAAGCTGCTCTTCATTTAACAAAAGATTGGATAGATCTCCACTTTTTCCCAGTGTATACACATGAGGATGCTCAACAAAAATGAAGTGATTCGAAGTAGGATTTTGAATGTTTTCTTTTCGATTATTACGCTTTACCGAAATAATTTCTTCCAGAAGTGCTGTTTGAAAATCCCAAACTTCCTTAAAGTCTTTTAAACCTAAATCTTTTAGCTGTATATTTTTGTTCATAGAATAAGACTGCAAAGATAATTATTTAATTATATTTGAGGTTACAAATCAATCAAATAACCTTCGTATGAAAGTAAAAATACGCTTCGTAATTGCGGTATTGCTCTTGGCATTTTCAAGTGCAATGTTTGCGCAAAAATCTCCCTGGATAAAGAGTACGTCTAATGGAAATCTTAACAAGATATCTATTAGTGAATTGAAACAAGATCAGTCGGCAGTTTTTTCACTGAATGATGCTGATTTCAGAAATCAATTGATAGGTGCACCGCTAAGAGGTGCGGCCAATAGAACTTCTGCCAATTTTGTATCGGTCCCTGATGAAAAAGGAACGTTACATAGTTTTCAGATCTATGAGGCACCGGTTTTTGCACCGTCATTGGCAGCAAGATTCCCTGAGATCAAGTCGTATATAGGATATAGCTCAACGGGTGCTGTTCTTAGGATGAGTGTTTCTCCTAAAGGTGTTCAAACGATGATCACCTACCCTGGTAGAGCAACAACGTTTATGCAACCTGTTGATGGAGAAAACAATAAGTATGTTGTATATAACAAATCGTCCAAACAAGGATTAGAGGAAGATTCATTTATTTGTTCTACAGCAGACGAGATTAAGAAGGGTCATTCTAACCCGGAGAATACTTCAAGAGATGCGAATGATCAAACTTTAAGAAAATTTAGGCTGGCAATGTCTGTGAATGGTGAATACACTACATATCATGGAGGAACTGTTGCTGGAGCTTTAGCAGCAATCAATGCTACAATAGCCAGAGTGAATGCGGTTTTTGAAGTGGATATGGCGGTTACTTTTGAAGTACAGGATTTTCCACAATTGATCTATACGAATCCGGCAACAGATCCATACACTTCCATAGGTAACTGGAATTCTGAATTACAAACTACATTGACAAATACCATCGGTGAAGCGGCTTACGATATAGGACACATGTTTGGAGCTTCAGGAGGTGGAGGTAGTGCAGGATGTATTGGTTGTGTCTGTGTGGACGGTTCTAAGGGTAGTGCTAAAACCTCTCCTGCAGATGGAGTTCCGCAAGGAGATACGTTTGATATCGATTACGTTGCTCATGAAATTGGACACCAAATGGGAGCAAATCATACGTTCTCTCACAATACAGAAGGAACAGGTGTAAATGTAGAACCAGGATCTGGATCTACCATTATGGGATATGCCGGGATTACTTCTTCTAACGTACAGAATAACAGTGATGCTTACTTTCACTATGTGAGTATCAAACAAATCTTAGATAATTTGGTAAACAGAACGTGTTGGCAAGCTAATTCGCCATTAACACTTACCAACAATCCACCGGTAGCTAACGCAGGAGCAGATTATACTATTCCTCAAGGAACAGCCTATGTGTTAAGAGGTTCTGCAACAGATGCAGATGGAGGCGATGTGCTGAGTTATTGTTGGGAACAAAATAATAGTGGTCAGGTAACTCGAACTCAGTTCGGACCAACAAGAACAGTTGGGGCGCAAACGAGGTCGTTACTTCCAACTGCAAGCCCAAATAGATACGTGCCTAAGTTGAGCAGAATTGTGGCAGGACAACTTACAGAGACAAATCCGAATTCCGGTGATGACTGGGAAACAGTATCTACCGTGGGCAGATCATTAAATTATGCTCTAACTGTTAGAGATAGAGAACCGAGTACTACAGGATTGCACGGGCAATCTAGTTACGACCTTATGGCTATTACCGTAGATGCATCGAGTGGACCATTCGTGGTAACAGCACCAAATTCTAACGTTTCATGGGATGTGGGATCTACACAGACCATTACCTGGGATGTTGCAAATACGAATAATGCGGCAGGTCCGAATTGTCAGAACGTGAATATTAAATTATCGACAGATGGAGGTGCCACTTTCCCGATCACACTAGTGGCAAATACACCAAATGATGGAACGCAAGATATTGTATTACCGAATAACCCTGGAACGCAGAGTAGGATCATGATTGAAGCTGCGGATAATATCTTTTTAGCAGTGAACACTACTAACTTCACAATAAATTCTACTACACCAACATTTATTGCAACCAATGTTACTGGAGATCTAACGGCATGTAATTCAGGAGGAAATATGGCGTCGTTCGATATTACATTAGACTTTATCAATGGATTCTCCGAAACGGTTTCCTTGTCTTCATCTGGTGAGCCTGCAGGATCTACTGTGATGTTTACACCATCTTCTGCTAATAGTAATACAACAGTAACTATGGTGGTAAGTAACTTGGATGGAGCCACAGCTGGTGTCTATAACATTGATGTGTCGGCAACTTCAGCGTCTGTGACCAGAAATGTAAACGCAAAACTTACGATTTATAGTAGTACGTTTGGAGCGATAAACCTGACATCTCCTGCTGATGCCGGAACAGGCGTTGGTTTGAATCCGGTTTTAGGCTGGGACGCTGATTCAAATGCGACCTCTTATGATGTAGAAGTAGCAACGGATAGTGGGTTCACAGCTATTGTGAGCAGCGGAAATGTTACGACAAATTCTTACAGCGTAAGTTCTTTGAATCAATCAACTACCTACTATTGGAGAGTGAAACCAAAAAATTCTTGTGGAGAAGGTAGTTTCTCTGCGGCATATTCGTTTATGACACAGAATTGTTCTGTGTGTACATCCGTGGCAAATACGACTTATGATACCAGTACAACACGTGTGATTTTCAATACAATCGATAATGCGTCAACAAAAGAGAATGGCGGGTATAGCGATTTTACAAGTATAAGTACTGACGTAAAAGAAGGTGAAAGCCATGATTTGACCGTTCATGCAAATACGGATGGAAACTACACTACACATACGATTGTTTGGATCGACTGGAATCAAGATTGTGATTTTGATGATGCTAATGAAGAGTATGATCTTGGAACTGCGAATAACGTTGCTGATGGAGCGACCAATGCGAGTCCATTTACCGTAAACGTTCCGGCAGGAGCAACTCTTGGAAGTACGATTATGAGGGTTTCTACAAAATACAATAGCGATCCTTCTTCTTGTGAAAATTCTGCAGATGCAGAAGTAGAAGATTATACCATCAATGTGATTGACGCAACAGCTTCGATCAAGGATTTTGCATTTGAAGGGTTTAACCTGTATCCTAATCCGTCTAACGGGAACTTCAAGTTGACATTTGATACGATTTCTTCGGATCATGTGAAGCTTCAGTTATTCGACCTTACAGGAAGACTGTTAAGAGAAGTAAACTATAGCCAGGTGGCCAGTAGATTTTCTGAAAATGTGTCATTCAACGATACATCAAATGGATTGTATTTATTGAAGATCACGAACGGAGGTAAACAAACCACCAGAAAGATTGTTATTGAATAGATATAGCAAGCATAATGTAAAAAAAAGAGCACAGTTACAGTGCTCTTTTTTTTATGTTTCATTCCTCAAAAAGGGAGGTTAAGGATCATTTTTAAACCATATTTGTGTAAAAACTAAGTATTTAGCACGACAAATCTCTTATAACGAGAATTATTAAGTATATTTGGTCGATTACAAAACATAAATTTCAACTCCTGATGAAACTAAAATTACCCTTATTGGTAATAGCGCTGGCTTTAGCGCTGTCTACCAGTACCCATGCACAGAAAAATGCATGGACAAAAACAACCACTACAGGAAATCTTAATAAGATTTCTATCAAAGATCTAAATCAAAATGAGTCCGAGACATTCGTTTTGAATGAGACAGATTTTAAAAATCAATTAATAGGAGCTCCTTTAAGAGGTCAGGCAAATAGAACATCGACTACAAATGTTCTTATTCCTGATGAGAAAGGAAACTTTATCAACTTCAATATTTATGAAGCTCCTGTGTTTTCACCTTCATTATCGGCTAAATTTCCAAATATCAAATCATATATTGGATATAGTGCTAATGGAGAAGTATTGCGTATGAGTGTATCGCCAAAAGGCGTGCAAACCATGATCACTTATAGTGATAAAATGGCAACATTTATGCAGCCGATAAAGAATCGTCCAAATGCGTATGTTGTATATAATAAAGCGTCAAAGCAAGGTATGGAAACAGATAACTTTATCTGTTCTACCGCTAATGAAATCAAAAAAGAAAGTGCAAGACCTAACCTAACAGGTAGGGACGCAAACGATCAAACGTTAAGAAAATTCAGATTGGCAATGTCTGTGAATGGAGAGTATACAGCTTACCATGGAGGAACAGTTGCTGGTGCTTTAGCGGCGATCAATGCTACTATTGCAAGAGTAAATGCTGTTTTCGAAGTAGATATGGCAGTTACATTTGAAGTACAGGATTTTCCGGATCTAATTTATACTGATGCGGCTACAGATCCATATACTACTATTGGAGCATGGAATTCAGAGTTACAAAGTACATTGACCAGTGAGATCGGTGAAGCTGCATATGATATTGGACACATGTTTGGAGCTTCTGGAGGTGGAGGTAGTGCAGGATGTATCGGATGTGTTTGCGTGGATGGATCTAAAGGAAGCGCAAAGACTTCACCAGCAGATGGAGTTCCTGAAGGAGATACTTTTGATATCGATTATGTAGCACATGAAATTGGACATCAGATGGGAGCAAATCATACATTTTCTCATCAAAGTGAAGGGTCTGGAGTAAATGTTGAACCAGGTTCCGGATCTACGATCATGGGGTATGCAGGTATTACATCTTCTAATGTTCAACAGAACAGTGATGCTTATTTTCATTATGTAAGTATTAAGCAAATTTTAGATAATTTACAAACTAGAACATGCTGGCAAAATAATTCACCATTAACACTTACGAATAACCCTCCTGTAGCAAATGCGGGATCGGATTATACCATTCCTCAAGGAACAGCGTATGTATTGAGAGGTTCAGCAACGGATGCAGATGGGGGAGATACATTAACCTATTGTTGGGAAGAGAATGATGATGGTGTTGTTACTATCCCAAGCTTTGGACCAACGACTACAACAGGAGCCCAAACAAGATCATTATCACCGACAACAAAACCAGATAGATATATTCCTAAATTAAGTAGAATTGTGGCTGGTCAGTTAACAGAGACGAGTCCAAGTTCCGGAAGTGATTGGGAAACAGTTTCAACTGTAGGAAGAACGTTAAACTGGGCGTTAACCGTTAGAGATAGAATGCCTACCGCTCCGGGATTACATGGACAATCCAGTTATGACCTAATGGCTATTACGGTAGATGCAGCTAGCGGACCATTTGCGGTGACAAGTACCAATAATTCGCCTACCTGGGATACCGGAACACAACAAACGGTTACCTGGGATGTTGCAGGTACGGATAATGCTGGAACGGTGAACTGTCAGATGGTAAATATTAAGTTATCTACCGATGGTGGGGTTACCTTCCCGATTACCTTAGTATCGAATACGCCGAATGATGGATCACATACGTTAGTGGTGCCAGAGCATCCAACGACACAGGCGAGAATTATGGTTGAAGCTGCGGATAATATTTTCTTGGCTGTAAATACTGCTAATTTTACGATCAACTCAACGACACCAACGTTTTTGGTAGAAAATAACACTGGTGATCAGTCAGCGTGTAATTCAGGTGGTGGAGAAGTAAATTACACATTGAACTTTAACTTTGTAAATGGGTTCTCTGAGAATGTAACATTTTCGACAACAGGACAACCGGCAGGATCATTAGTTGAATTTAGCCCAACATCCATAAATGCAGACGGAAACGTAACTATGACCGTGAGTAATTTAGATGGTGTTGCTGCGCAATCCTATACGATAGATGTAACTGCAACCTCGACCTCTGTAACTCAGAATGTAAGTGCCGGGTTAACCGTGTATTCAAGTACATTCTCAGCGTTGAACTTAACGTTCCCTGCTGATGGCGCTACGGCTGCTCCATTAGTGCCTACATTCACCTGGGACGCAGAATCGAATGCAACTTCATATGATGTTGAGATTTCGACGGATAGCGGTTTTGGTACTATATTTCATAGTGGAAATGCAACTACAAATAGCTATGTTTCACCAACCTTAACCCCTACTACTCAATACTACTGGAGAGTACGTCCTAAAAATAGTTGTGCTACAGGAAGTTATACCAGCGCAAGTTTTACTACGGATGCAGGAAGTTATTGTGCCTCTACCTTTAACGAAACGGCAAATAGTGAATGGATCTTGAGGGTTCAATTCAATACTATAGATAAAACGTCTAGAAACGACCACGATCCTACTCCGGATGATGGATATCAAGACTTTACATCCGAATCTACCAATGTGGTTCGAGGAGACACGCATAATATAGCCGTAACGATGAACACGGCAGGATTCCAAGATCACTGTTATGTATTTATTGACTGGAATCAGGATTTTGAATTTGATTTGAACACGGAAAGGTATAATCTAGGTACTATGTTTGATGATGAAGGTACATTAGATCTTGATATTACGGTACCGAATAACGCTGTTTTTGGTAGTACAAGAATGAGAGTTATTATTGAGTATACACATACTAATGAACCTCATGGAGAAGGTCCTTGTACTGCAGATCACAATTCAGGATGGGGAGAAACTGAAGACTATACTATAATTGTTGATAACACGGCTTCTGTGAAAGATGTGGCTTTTGAAGGGTTTAACTTATATCCAAACCCATCAAACGGAAACTTCAATTTACAGTTCGATACCGTATCTTCTGACGATGTACAACTTCAGTTGTTTGATCTAACAGGAAGACTGGTACAAGAGGTAAGCTATAAAAATGTGAAGGCAAGATTCTCTGAGAATATTTCATTTAATAATGCTTCAAAAGGATTGTACCTATTGAAGATCAAAAATGGAACAACACAAACGACAAGAAAGCTGATCATAGAATAAATAAGCTTGGAATGATATAAGAAAGCTCGATTGTTGTACAATCGAGCTTTTTTATGAACTAATGTTAAATAAATAACGTTATCAAATTAATTGAATTATTTTTGTCCTATGTCTATAGAGGTTATTGAAGTTTCTAAAAAGTATGGCGATCAAGTCGCTTTGAATCAAGTAAGTTTTTCTTTACAGAAAGGTGAGATTGTTGGTTTTTTAGGCCCTAACGGTGCCGGAAAATCTACCATGATGAAGATCTTGACCGGATATATCCAGCCATCGAATGGAGATGTAACAGTTAACAAGATCGATGTATTGACAGATGCCATTAGCGCGCAACGAAACATAGGATATTTACCTGAACACAACCCATTATATCTCGACTTATATGTAAAAGAATATTTAGCTTTTCAAGCGGCCATATACAAAGTGCCAAAATCGAGAATAGAAGAGGTTATTGAGCATGTAGGACTAACTCCTGAAAAGCATAAGAAAATAGGCCAACTTTCTAAGGGATATCAACAGAGAGTAGGAATAGCAGCTGCAATTTTGCATGATCCGGATATATTAATTTTGGATGAACCTACTACTGGATTGGATCCTAACCAGTTAATGGAGATCAGAACGTTGTTAAAAGAATTGGGGAAGGAGAAAACCATTTTATTTTCGACACACATCATGCAGGAAGTTGAGGCCATATGCGATCGGGTAATTATCATTAAGAAAGGAGAACTTTTATTGGACAAGCCTATTGCATCATTAAAAGAAAATAATGAACAGATCATAGAAGTAACGTTTGACTATAAGCTGGAAGAGCAGTTCATTAAAAAGCTACCTCATCTTATTTCGCATAGTAATAACTACGATAACACCTGGCATTTAACTTTTAATGCAAAGGATGACATGCGTCCGGTCATTTTTGATTTTGCACAAGAAAATGGACTCAAAATACTTGAATTAAGTTCTAAGAATCAGAGTCTGGAGAATTTGTTCAAAGAGGTGACCAATTAATTGTAAAGTTTCCCATAATAATTGAGATCTACTAGCTCTCCGCGAGTAGTTTTATAATCCCGCCTTAGCGTTCCTTCCAGTTCAAAACCAATACGTTGAACTGCCTGAATACTTCGTTTGTTTTCTGGTGCTGCTCTGCAGAACAACTTTTTAAAACCGTGTTCAGCTACAATCTGATCGATCAACATATTTCCATAATGTGTAATAATACCTCTACCTTCAAAGTTCTTGTCAATAAATGCACCTAATTCACCTTTAGGAATGTCCCAATCGATGTTTTTTAGATCAATGAGCCCAACTACTGCATTTGTTTTTGTTTCTACGATGAGATACGGAAAATAGGTTTTGTTTTTTATACGCTCTTCAATTTCTGAACAATAGATTTCAGTATCTTCTAACGTGGTTGTTCTGCGGACTGTGCCGGCAAAAAAATCTTCCAATCGTTCCAAATTGTGTTGGATCAGGCTGTAAAAAGAAGTACTGTCTGCTTTTGATAGGAGCGATAAATGGAAGTCAGCGATTATATTCATACTACAATGATACTGCAATTCCAAAAATGAATCATTGATCGAGATCAAGAATTTAAAACTCTGGACAAGGTTTCAGGAGTCATACGTAGATAGGATGCAATATATTTATGTGGAATATTTTGAAAGAGATCCGGTTGTCGCGATAGTACACGTTCATACCTTGAAGAAGGGGAACTGATAAGAAGATCTTTTTCCCGTTCTAAATGCCATTGGGTAAGCTCTAGTAATACGCGTTGCCAAAGGATATTTGCAGATGAATTGCCTTCAATAAAACGAAGAAAATCTTCTTTAGAGATCACTTTTACATGTGTTTTTGTGATACTTTGAATAATGATATTCGATGGTTTTTCAGAAATAAAAGAATCCAGGGCAGAGATCAATGAGCCTTTATGTCCAAAGTACAGCGAATGTTCATGGGTACCTTCCGTAAAGTAAACGCGCACAGAACCCTCTTCTATAAAGTAAAGATTTGTGTTCGAAGTTCCTGAAGGTTTTATGGTGTCCCAGCGATTGTACCACAATGCATCATTCCAAATAGCAGCTTCAGACACTTCTTGTTTTAAAAGATGCAAAGAATGTAAATACATCGATCGGGTCTAATTCAATTTATAACTTACGTGCTGTTTTTCAAGTGTGTTCAATAATTCAGAAGTGATTTTGATCTTAGTATTTCTACTAGGTACATTCAGCTCAATTTCTTCTTCCGCATCCCAAATGGTAAAATGCAGCGATTGCTTCCCTTTAGCTCCCCCAAATAATTCCTCAAAAGCGGCAATAGATTTTTCATTGACCTGCTGAATCGGAATATTTACGGTGACCTTTTTGCAAAGATCGTCCATAATATCGTGTAACAATTTAAAGTCGATAAACTTTAATCTGGGCTCTCCTTCTACCCCCTCTTTATTGATCCAACCTCTTTGAATCGTACTGCGAATGAACAAGAAGGAATTCGGCACTAAGAAATGCTTGAACTTCAAATAGTCTTCTCCAAAGATCCGGAATTCATAACTGTCTGCATAGTCCTCAATAAAGAAAGATCCCCATCCTTTTCCTGCTTTCGAAACTCGATGTTGTACCTCAGTAATAATTCCTGCGAATGATAAGTTAGCTCCCACAAATTTGGAAAGATCTTCTTTAAAATGACCCACTTTAGCATTACAGAATTTCAACTCATTTTTGAAGTCGTCCAGTGGATGTGCAGAGATGTAAATTCCGACAACTTCTTTCTCTTTTGCCAAACGCTCCATGGTTCCCCAGGGTTCCGTAAACGGAATTTCCGGTTCCGGGAATTGCACTTCAGACGCCTCTCCAAATAAAGAAACTTGTGAGGAGTTTTGGTTCTCCTGATACTTGTTTCCATATCGAATAGCACGTTCTATAAAGGTTTGTCCTTTTTCATCTAAAAAGAAATATTGAGATCGATGGGTGTTTTCAAAAGAGTCGAACCCTCCTGCTAAGGCCAAACTGTCAAAAGCTTTTTTGTTAGCAGCTCGCAAGTCGACACGTTTGGTAACATCAAAAATAGAGGAGAAGTTCCCGTTCTCTTTACGCTCTTTAATTATAGCTTTTACCGCAGCTCCCCCAACACCTTTTACGGCACCCATTCCAAAGCGAACCGCTCCTTGTTTGTTTACAGAGAACTTTAAGTAAGATTCATTTACATCCGGACCTAGTACTTCCAGACCCATACGTTTACATTCTTCCATAAAGAAGGATACCGATTTGATATCGTTCATGTTATTCGATAACACAGAAGCCATATATTCAGCTGGATAATGCGCTTTTAAGTAGGCTGTCTGATAAGCGATCCATGCATAACAGGTAGAGTGCGATTTGTTAAAAGCATAGGATGCAAAAGCTTCCCAGTCTTTCCAGATCTTCTCCAGTTTCTCCGCGTCGTGTCCGTTGGCACTGGCCTGATCGATAAATTTAGGTTTCATCTTTGCCAAAACCGCAGCTTGCTTTTTACCCATGGCCTTACGCAATACATCGGCTTCACCTTTGGTAAAGTCCGCTAACTTTTGAGAAAGTAACATCACCTGCTCTTGATATACTGTAATTCCGTAGGTTTCCGCTAAGTATTCTTCCATAGCCGGAAGATCATACTCGATCTCTTCCGTTCCGTGTTTTCTATTAATAAACGATGGTATGTATTCCATTGGTCCGGGACGATAAAGCGCATTCATGGCAATTAGATCTCCAAAAACGGTAGGTTTTAAGGAGCGCATGTGTTTCTGCATTCCAGGAGATTCGTACTGGAAGATACCTACAGTCTCTCCACGTTGAAACAGTTCGTAGGTCTTTTCATCATCCAATGGAAAATTCTCAGGATCTAGTTCAATTCCATGGCGTGCTCTTACGATCTTGACCGTGTCTTTAATTAAGGTTAAGGTCTTCAATCCTAAGAAATCCATTTTCAATAACCCGGCACTTTCCACAACAGAGTTGTCAAATTGGGTTACGTACATGTCGGAATCTTTCGCTGTAGCTACTGGCACATAGTTAGTAATGTCAGAAGGAGTGATAATAACTCCACAGGCATGGATTCCCGTATTTCTTACAGAACCTTCCAATACCAGTGCTTTATTAATAGTTTCCGATTCTATACCATCACCATCGGCAATGGCTTTGAGCTCGTTCACCATGTCCTTTTCTTCAGAACGAAGTCCCGCTACTTTACCCTTGCTTTTATCATCATCACCAAAAATGTTTTTCAGTTTGATGTTTGGGATCAGCTTCGCGATGCGGTCTGCTTCATAGAGCGGAAGGTCCAATACACGAGCTGTATCTCTAATAGAAGATTTTGCTGCCATGGTTCCGTAAGTAATGATCTGTGCTACCTGATTGGCACCATATTTATCAATTACATAGTCCATAACACGGCCTCTACCTTCATCATCAAAATCGATATCAATATCCGGCATCGATACACGCTCCGGATTTAAGAAACGCTCAAAAAGTAGGTCGTACTTAATTGGGTCGATATTGGTGATTTTTAAGCAGTAGGCCACCGCCGATCCGGCTGCCGATCCACGTCCAGGGCCTACCGAAACATTCATCTTTCGCGCTTCTGCAATAAAGTCCTGTACGATCAAAAAGTATCCTGGGTATCCGGTATTGGCAATTACTTCGAGCTCAAAATCTAGTCGCTCTCTAATATCCTCTGAAATCTCTCCGTACCGTTCTTCGGCACCCACATAAGTAAGGTGTTTAAGGTAGTTGTTTTCGCCTCGTTTGCCTCCATCCTCATCATCGAGTGCATCCTGAAATTCTTCAGGAATATCAAAGGCAGGTAATAATACATCTCTTGCCAGAGAGAATACTTCGATCTTATCTACGATCTCCTGAATATTGCTTATAGCTTCCGGAAGATCGGCGAATAAGGATTTCATCTCATCCGTAGATTTGAAATAGTATTCATCATTAGGTAATCCATAACGATATCCTCTACCTCTTCCTTTCGGTGTGGCTTGTTTTTCTCCATCCTTTACACATAGGAGAATGTCGTGTGCGTTAGCATCTTCTTTATTCAGATAGAATGTATTGTTGGTAGCAATAACCTTGATATCATGTTTTTCAGAAAAGTTGATCAGGGTTTCATTCACCACATTCTCATCTTCCTGATTGTGGCGCATGAGCTCAATATACAGATCGTCGCCAAATTGCTCTTTCCACCAAAGTAAAGCTTCTTCTGCTTGATGCTCTCCTACATTTAAGATCTTGTTAGGAACTTCGCCATAGGTGTTTCCTGTGAGTACAATGACGTCTTCCTTGTATTGCTCGATCACCTTTCGGTCAATCCTGGGTACATAGTAGAACCCATCTACAAAGGCAATGGAAGACATCTTTGCCAGATTATGATATCCCTTCTTGGTTTTTGCCAAAAACACCACCTGATATCCATTGTCTTTTCTGGATTTATCTGTGTGATCTTCACAAACATAGAACTCACAGCCTAAAATAGGTTTTAATATAGTTTCTGTAGGCTCTTCGCCATTTTCCTCAGCGATCTCATTCTGCTTTGCTGCCTGTTTGTTATGATTTAGCACTTCTCTTACAAAGTGAAAAGAAGCCATCATGTTTCCGGTATCAGTCAATGCTACAGCAGACATATTATCTTTAGCCGCTGCTTTTACAATATTACCGATCTGAATGGTCGACTGTAACACCGAAAACTGGGTATGATTATGTAAATGTGCATACTGCACATTTTCTAAAGCACTTAACCCTTCTGAAGTGGATTTTGTTGTTGCAATTTCCTTTTCCGAAGCCAGACGTTTTCGGATGGTGTCGCTTGCCTTTTTTAGATTGATGTGCTTGAGCCCGATTACCTGAATAGGTTTTGGGTTTGCCTCCGAAAATTGTTCGAAATACTCCGCGCCTACATCTAACTCTTCTTTGGTGTATTCTCTCAATCGGATCAGCTCCAGGAAACAACGTGTAGTAGCTTCTACATCGGCTGTTGCATTGTGTGCCTCATTAAAACCAACGCCAAATAAGTGATGGTGCAGCTCGGTTAGCGTAGGTAATTTAAACTTCCCTCCACGTCCTCCGGGAATCTGACACAATTGCGCTGTATGTTCTGTACAGGTATCTAATATTGGTAGATCGGTCAGGTTGTTTTCTACATTCAATCTGTAGAACTCGCATCCCATAATATTGATATCGAAACCAACATTTTGACCAACAATAAATTTCGTTTTTTTAAGTGCAGCATTGAATAATTCTAACCCTTCTGCCAGTGGAATTCCCTGCTCCGAGGCTAGTTCCGTTGAGATTCCATGAATACGCTCTGAATCGTACGGAATATTGTATCCATCGGGTTGAATCAAAAAGTCGTTATGTTCCACCACATTTCCCAGCTCATCGTGCAATTGCCATGCAATCTGGACACATCTGGGCCAGTTATCCGTATCGGTAATAGGTGCATTCCAACTCTTCGGTAACCCGGTGGTTTCCGTATCAAAAATCAAGTACATATACGTGGATTTCTCGTGTTCTAATTAGATACTATAAAAGTACTAAAAAGGACCAGAAAAAAAGAAGAAGAGTTATTGGGTTTTATTAACAATTAATGGGTGTTCAAAAACTCCATGGTTTCCTCTAAGACTTCTTGAAAAGCTGTTGGAAATTCGGTGGTTGTCCAGGGTTGTTTTGCGCCGAATACATGATTAGCTCCAGCAACAATATGAAATTCACTATTTGGGTTCCATCGATGAAGATTTTGTCCATGACGAATCGGAACTGCCTGATCTTCGTTGCCATGAATGATCAGATGTGGGATGGTCAATTTTTCGGCTGCGTTCTGAATGTTCAAATAAGTTTCGTTCTTTTTGTAATTTTCATAGAACTGAATATAATGTGGCATTTGCTGTTTTGTGCGACCGTTTACAATATAAAGAACGCCCTCTTTTTTCCATTGCTCCAGTTCGGGTCCTTCCTGAAACATGGTACGATCTAAAGTAGATACTGCTGCCCAGGTGATCACTTTTTTAATTCGTGCATCTTTAGATGCTGTGAGGGTGACAATACCTCCGCCACGAGAATGACCGATAAGCGTGATGTCTTCTGTATCAATTTCAGATCTATGTTCTTCATTCTGAGTGATCCAATCGATGATGGTTTGAAGATCGTCCATTTCCATCATATAATTATTGGCTCCAAAAGCATCCAGATCCGGAAAATCGATGGGTTGTTCCAATGTCCCTCCGTTGTGGGAAAAGTTGAACTTCAATAATGCAAATCCACTACTTATAAAGTCTTCATTCATCTTACCAAACACGCCCCAGTCCTTATAACCTTTATAGCCATGACAGAAGATCACCAGCGGTTTTTTGACACCGGTTTTCTGGTAGAAAAGATCTGTAACAATGGGTCTTTGGTGGTTGCCCGGTACTGGAAAGTTTTGTAGAATTGTCATATTTGGATAAAAATTCATGTAAAGTTAAGATATTTAGCGTGTTGATATAGTTTTAGTTGTAAAAGATTTTTGTACATTTGCACCCGCATTCTCGAGAAGGATGCATTTTTAATAACCAAGGTCGAGTACCTTAAAAATTAACAAAAGATGCCTGTAAAAATTAGATTACAAAGACACGGTAAAAAAGGAAAGCCATTTTATTGGATCGTTGCTGCAGATGCAAGAGCGAAAAGAGATGGTCGTTACTTAGAAAAATTAGGAACGTATAATCCTAATACAAATCCAGCTACTATTAACTTAGATGTTGACGGTGCTGTACAATGGTTACAAAACGGAGCGCAACCAACAGATACTGCGAAAGCAATTTTATCTTACAAAGGTGCAATGTTAAAGAACCATTTAGCTGGTGGAGTTCGTAAAGGAGCTTTAACAGAAGAGCAAGCAGAGGAGAAGTTCAATGCTTGGTTAGCTGAAAAAGAAGGTAAGGTTTCTGCGAAAGCAGAAGGTTTAGCAAAAGCGAAGGCTGATGCAAAAGCAAAAGCATTAGAAGCTGAAAAAGCAGTTAATGAAGCTCGTATTGCTGCGGCTGTTCCTGTAGAGGAAGTTGCAGAGGAAGCTGCTACTGAAGAAGTTGCTGCAGAAGCTGAGGCTACTGAAGAGGTAGTTGCAGAAGTAGAAGCAGAGACTGAGGCTGTTGCTGAAGAAACTCCGGAAGCTACAGAAGAAGAAACTAAGGAAGAAAAAGCTGCTGAATAAGTAGTGTATTTGCGACGATGCGTAAAGAAGATTGTTTTTATTTAGGCAAGATCGTAAGAAAACATAGTTTTAAGGGTGAGGTGGTGATCAAATTAGATACCGACGAACCTGAACTGTACAGAAATATGGAATCAGTTTTTGTCGAATTAGGCAGTAATCTGGTTCCATTTTTCATTGAAAAAAGTTCTTTACACAAGGGAAACCAGCTACGTGTATTGTTTGAAGATCTCTACACGGAAGAAGAAGCTGAATCTATTTTAAAGTCAGATATCTATTTACCTTTAGATATGTTGCCTAAGTTATCAGGAAACAAGTTCTACTATCACGAGGTGATCGGGTTTACGATCGAAGATGTAAACTTTGGGCCTGTAGGAGAGATCGTTCATATCAACGATGCGGCGGCACAACCTTTGTTTGAGATCGATCGAGGTGGAAATGACATATTTATTCCGATGATCGACGATTTTATTAAAAAGGTAGATCGAGAACATAAGACAATTCTTGTTGAGACACCCGAAGGGTTGATCGACTTATATATAAACTAGAGAGGTGGCCGAGTGGTCGAAGGCGCACGCCTGGAAAGTGTGTATACCTCAAAAGGGTATCGAGGGTTCGAATCCCTTCCTCTCTGCAAAAGGAAACCGCAACGGAAGTTGCGGTTTTTTACTTTCAGAACCAGTCAAAAACTTGTTTTTGTAAAGGTTCGGAAATAAAAAACAACAAGCGCAGGCTTGGAGAGGTTTTTATGCTTGCTCCGGATTCCGTTGCGGGATATGTAATTCCTTCCTTCTAGTTAGTATCATAATTCCATATATTTGTTTGTGTAGCTAATTAAATCAAAATGGCAAAACATTTAGTTTTTGTATTTCTTTTTATAGTTTTCATTTCTTGTGGGCGAGAAACTGACAATCTAGATTCTAATATTAACTTTGATAAGAATATCAAAAAAAAGGTTGAAGAAAAAATAGCAGTATCTGAGATTTTCGGTGACTTTGCTGATAGTTTGACAATATATGACAATACAGTAATTCTTGATTATTTTGAAAATGATTCATTAGTGACTTATGCGCAAAAGGACAAAAAGATCCCATTCGTATCTGTGTTTTACAGTGAAAAAAACATATTAACAATTGATGGGCTTTATGGAGTGTTTGCTGGATTTGGTTTTTCAATAAAAATTAAAGAAAATAAGGGTACAGTATTTTATTTGCTTGAGTCACGTGATTCACCTCAATATTCACTAAGTAAAAATGATAGTTTACAATACAGATTAGAAGTACCATGCTTAAAAGCAAATATTACACTTACCAAAATTCCTGAATTAAAAGAGGGAGAAATAATTTATGGAATGGTAGAATTAGAAAGTGATAACTACTATCAAAAAAACTCTATCAAGAAATTCAGAGCCAATATGAAAATATATTTTAAGTCTATGTTTTTCGATAAGAAATAGAACATTCAAAAACCGCAACGGAAGTTGCGGTTTTTTTTATTAGAACCTTCCAAAAAAAACCGGAGCAATTCGTAGGCTATATAAACTACTCCGGTGACCTTAGTTGAACTCTCCCCCTACAGATAGCATCCCTAAGGTGTATTGTCTAAGATGTTTTGTTTACGGATCTTTTGCTGTTCTAAGTATTGCTTTTTCTCAGAAGCTAGTTGCCAGATGGCGGCTTCGATATCACTGTTTTTTCGAATGCCCTGGAAGACCATTCGAATATATTTAGCGTTGTGTGGCTCTCCATTTCTGTTGAGCACCATTTTTTGGGATAGGATCTTTAAGACGTCATCTGCGTAGTGCCCCTGGAACAATTCTTTTAATTGTGTTCGTTCTAATTCTGTAATCATAGTAATTCTTGTTTGACATTGCAAAAATTGTTGTTATATTGTTACTGTTTTGTAATCTACAATATAAGTAAATAAAATTGCAATTCAAAAGAAAATGAAAAATATATTTACGAATATCAAAGAAAGAGTGATGGAGGTAGCCGAAAGGCAACCCATCACTAAAGAGGAGTTTTTTAAGAGTATTGGAATGACTTCTGCCAACTTTCGTGGAAAAGCAAAGGATTCTCCATTGAATTCGAATGCAATTGTAAATATAATTACCAAATATCCGGATACGGATTTGCATTGGCTGTTGTTTGGCAATACTCATGTAGTGCAAGAATCTTCTAAGAAATATGGTGCTACCGATATGGATGATAAGGACAAGCTCATTGAAGCTTTGTTAGATCAGATCGCTGAATTGAAGTCTGATAAGGAAGATCTGAAAAAGCTATTGGGACTTCGTAAAAAATAGGCATCTTTGCGCTATAATTTCGAGTATTGAAAACAGCAAAACCTTTCCGATTTAAAGAATTTACTATTCATCAGGACCAAACGGCCATGAAAGTAGGAACCGATGGTGTACTCTTAGGTGCCTGGTGCTCCATAGCTCATTTTCCCGATGCTATTCTAGATGTGGGTTCGGGTACCGGACTCATTGCTTTAATGTTGGCACAACGTTCTAATGCTATGACGATCGATGCTGTAGAGATCGATGAGCAGGCTTATGAGCAAACAGTAGGAAATTTTGAAGTATCGGATTGGGGAGATCGTTTGTTTTGTTATCACAGTTCGTTTCAGGAGTTTGCTGAAGAGATGCATGAAGAAGGTGAGGAGTACGACCTCATCGTTTCGAATCCGCCTTTCTATACAGACACTTTTGAGACCACAGATGATGCCCGAAACAAAGCTCGTTTTACTTCGTCCTTATCTTTTTCAGATTTAATAACCGGAGCGACCAAGCTGCTTTCTTCAGCCGGTCGGTTTGCATTGATAGTTCCTTTTAAGGAAGAGGAAAAGGTTACCTCACTAGCTTCAGAAAGCAGCTTGTTTTTGAACCGTGTGTGTAGAGTAAAAGGAACGGCTACTTCAGAAACCAAACGTAGCTTACTGGAGTTCTCTTTTCAGGAACAAGATCGGATAGAGGAGGAGCTGGTGATAGAAATCTCCCGCCATAACTATACTGAAAAGTATAAGGATCTGACGAGGGATTTTTATTTGGGTAATTAAGCAATAAATAAAAAAACCGAAAGATAACTTTCAGTTTTTTTATTTACATTGTTCTACAATAGTCTAATTTTTAGGCCGTAACTAGCCTTGTACATCTTTTTTCATAATAATAAGTTATTGTTTTAAAGTAAGTAATTATACAAAATATATGCCATATGGCAAAATGACATGTATATTTATGATTTATTTAACCGGGTATTTTACAAGAAACTCCTGAGTTAAATCTACCGTTTCTCACGTACTTAACATGTTTGTAAGTTCTTTTTTTTGTTGTTTGTAAATTAGAGATGCCGTGCCTTGCTTTTATTATTAGTTCCAGATATTCATTATTAGATTCTACGATTTGCTTTAAATCACTATCCGTGCATTGAACTTGAAGGCAATTAGGCCTGTGAGCCTTAAAAAGTCCAAAAACTAAACCAGGAACGTAAATGAAACTTTTTGTTTTCACAGGTATTAAAGTATGCACTACATCTTTACCTTTGGGATAAGCATCACTTTCTTTTACATGTCTTAAATAGATATCTATTTCAGTACATTTAAGCAATGTGAAATTAATTATTTTGAACCTGTAAACTTTATCAGTTAAACTAATTTTTTTTGAGATATAAAACCAAGGCCTAAAGAACAAAAAAACGATAAATATTATGCTAATTCCTGTAATTATTCCTACATAAATTTGTGATGAATGTGTTTGAAGCCAATCGTTCATAGACTTTTTCTTTAAAGTTATATCATAGATAAATCAAATATATAAAAATATATTAAACTACCATTGGAAGTGCTTGTAAGCCAGCAGTGTAGATAAGTTTATGTGTGATTTCTAAATTTTGAACTCAATCAGTCATGTTTTTTAATGC
Source organism: Flavobacteriaceae bacterium (assembly GCA_965218065.1). Classification (GTDB taxonomy): domain Bacteria; phylum Bacteroidota; class Bacteroidia; order Flavobacteriales; family Flavobacteriaceae; genus Polaribacter. The sequence continues at coordinate 532,906 of OZ244589.1, forward strand.
ACGTATCCCTTTAGAGGTAATGCGTAACGGTTCTTCTTTGATCAGTTGTTCATGGATCATCTCCTTTACTGTGGCTAACCAGCTTACGGTTTTTAACGTGTTGTGGTAGAACAGGCGATCAAATTTATGCAAGGTCATCGGCTGATGATCTCGTAATATTTCTAAAATATACTTTCTGTAATTCATCGTATGGTCATTTAAAGATTCGTATGCCCATTCCGATATTATGCGAGATCGGAACCAGTTCGTTTACATTGATACGATAACTCACAAACCAATTTCCTTTTCGGTTGTATTGCAGTCCAATACTAAAGTTGTTAAACTGTTGCGTATTTCCACCTATCTCTGAGAATAGATAGAGTCCGCTTCTGTAAGTTTTGGGGTATTCAATCGTTTTGGTTACGGTTACCTCTCTGGGAACCTTCAGCTGGTATTCCAATCTACTGTCTAACAATACACCTTGCACCAGGTTATAAGTGTATACATCAAAATCGTTATTGCGAATGGTGTCGCGATAGATCTTTGCGGGGACAAAGGTTGTGGTGTCTTTAACCAGAACCGTATCCTTAATGATCTTAGTAACATCATTTTTTGCTACATATACTTTTTCGTATTTCGTGGTTTGTATGGTAAGTGTGTCTACTTTGGTTTGCCAAATAGTATCGCGTACCACCGTAATCGTAGGTTCTTGAACTGCATAGGGAATACATTTTTTAGTAATACATATCATAAGGATAAGCAAGACCAAAAAATAGCCGATCTGTTTTCTGTATGTTATAATTTCGGATAGCATTTTTTTATGGGTTTTAAACCCGTTTCTGCATTGCAGAAACGGGTGTTTTTGTTATTCACCGGCAACTTTGGTCCATACCACTTGTTGCTTACCAATAGCTTCTGGTAAGAGCTTAACGATATGTAACAGGTCTGCATTTACCAACTGAGGAGCTACTTTATGTTTTTTGCATAGCTCTTCTAATTCTTGATAGAAGGCTTGCATTTCCTGTGTGTATTCCTCTTTCTTTTTGGCTGCTTCTCTAGCGTCCATAATTGCTTTTTTTTCTGCGTCTGATAATTGCATGTCTTGTTCGTTTATTGCTGTGTTCATGTTTAAAAAATTATAGTGTTATTAATTGTTTATAAATAGGTTTACCAGGTAGCTAAGGCTACTCGTTTCCATGTATTAGATGCTACACATACATAGATGTGATCTGCGGTATATCGGATGTCTCCTGTTGAACCACTGGCTGTTGCCGAAGCAGGTGCCGTATTCAGACCGGTCAGCTTATATTCATCAGCCTCCAACCCTTGGTTGAATTTAGTTGGTTCCAGCACTTTTAAAATGCCTGAAGTTCCATATTCTAATAAATTCGTGGTAACTGAAGAATTGGTGTCTTTTGCAGATAGATACGCCTTCTCATCCGTTGGGCCATAGAATCCTATGGTTAATCCATCTGTAAAAACTTTGGTTCCGGTTACATCTTCATTTACATCTCCGGTAGCACTTACTACATCAGAGGTAGCTTTTCCGTTCCAATCACCAATAAAGTCTGTGGCAGTTACGTTACCTGTTACCGTTAACCCATTGTTTAACGTCATTAATCCGTTATAATCAATTCGTCCTCTTTCGGCTCCGTTAACATGGAATAGAATGTTGGCAGAAGCTCCTGCTTCAATTCGCAAGTTCGCATCTGCATAAATCTTACTTGTAGTGGTATTGTGTTGATCAATGTTTAGAAACACGTTTGCACCGTTTTGAGTAAAAGATGTGGCCTTAACTTCTCCATTAACATCTGCCGAAGTAGCATCAAGAGCTAATATGGTGGTGCTCACTCCTCCTGCGGTATCTGCAGAAAAATAAATGCTACCTCCATCTGTGAAATTTCTCAGGTGTACATCTCCGGTATAATTGTCCATTAAGGTGTTTGAACCATCGTGGGAAATCCTGAAATCGTTACTGGAACCAAAATAAATGTAGTTGCTATCAGGAATATAGGCTCCGGTTAATAATTGAAGTTGATGTGTTACCTGAAAGAATTGACCTACGCTATTATGGTACAAAAATCCATCTGTTCCTATGCTGCTGCCGAACCCAATTCCACTCCAGGGACCGTTGCCTGAAATGTCTCTTATTCGAAGTTGCGCATCATTTTCTCCATAAATATAGGCAACGTCTTCTCCTTGTAGATTAAGCTGTAGGTCTTTGGCGGTTATTTTTCCACCAAAATTAGTGTCTGTGGCTTCAGCAAGTTGTAACACGTTTGAGCTGTCCAGATACATTAAAGTTCTGTTGCCGGTATTAGCATTGTTTCTAGAAGTGATCTTGTCTTCATTTTCCAATCGAATAGCTCCGGCATTTGCCGCCTGAAAGCCTGTTGCAAATCCGGCATTGGAGGTGATAGATCCCGCAAGCCATGTGTCTTGGTTTTGATCAATATGGAGCGCTTGGGTATTGTCCGTGAAAATTTTAAACTCTCCATCCGATTCATATCCGTAAATTCCGAAGTCACTGTCTGCAGAATTCGTATACCCCACGTACCATCCGTTGCTGGAATTAGCATCTTTTTTGTAGTTTGTTCTGGGTTGACCAGTAACAGAGCTTCCCCCAATAGTTAGGGCTTTGTCAGATATGCTTACGATATCTAAGTTTCCTGTTCTGAAGATCATTTCGTCGTTAGTATGTGCATATTTTATACCTCCAATAGCATAATCATCAGTATCTGAAAAAAACAAATTCGAATTGGCACTGTTTCCTCCTAAAATTTGCATTTGAGCTGTTGAGCCCGCAGCGGTACTATCTGCAACAAAAAGATCGGTATCGGCATGAGCCGATGCGCTTCCTGATTTTACTACGGATAATTCTCCGTATACGTTCACACCTTCCGATGTGGTCTGTAATCTAGAAGTGTTTGCATGTCGTAGTAGCACATCTTGAGTGTCTCCGTGTATTTCAATGAGATCGAGGTCGTCGCCAGATAAATTTTCTACTTGAAAATACATGTTTCCTCCATCGAATTGATTTCTGAAGTACATGTTTCCAGTTAATCCATCAAAAAAAGTATTGGTATTGTTGGCGAATAATCTGGCATTGTTGGCGTCTCCCAGGTATAAGAACTTATCGTTTTTTAATGAAACATCGCCTCCAAAAGCAGCATTTCCTGACTTGAAGTCAAAATCTCCTCCGTTCTGTATTACTAAATATTCAGTAAAGTCGGAATGATCGGTCGCCGGAGCATTCATGGCTCCGAAAGAAATATCCTGACTAGAAGAGGTTATAATTCTGGTGCTATACTTGGCTCTGGTGGCGTCATAACCTAGTTCCATTCCGTATTCGCTGCCTGCAGAACCTCCAAATACCAGGTACTGTGGATTTCTAGTGGTAGTACTTGCAGCGCTGCCTAATGTCATACCAGCAGAACCTGTGACTAATCCTGCAAAATTAGCTGTACCATCTCTACTATCTAATCTAATTATTCCATCTCCATTTAAGTAAAAATCAACTCCTGAGCTTGTAGGGTTTAAGTATGCTTTTTCACTAGTACCATCTTGAAATGAAGAAATTCCTGATATATTAAATTGTCTAGCAGCTGCTGCATTTCCAAATTGAGCAGTACCTGACCGGAAATCATGGTTTCCTGCATTGTCTATTACATAAGAAGGAGAAGAAAGGATATTTCCGTTAACGACAAAATGTAAAGAGCCTCCTGCTGCGCTCGCGCTAATAAAATTGTTAGAATCTCTACCTAATTGTAAATGGTGTCCAAATAAATTACTATTTCCAATGGAAGTGTTAACCGTCAAAACTTCCCCAAAGGTTCCGGATCCACCTTTAAAATCAAAATCGCCTTCCGAATCGATAACTAATCTTTCTGTAAGGACAGAAGCTCCTCCAGCATTGTTCATGACATCAATGGCAAAAGCGCTTCCTGCTGTTCCGTCAGCCTGATCTTTAATTAAGCGCAACCTGGCCTGAGAAAATACATTGTCAATAGAGCCGGATGCATACATTCCTTTCAGGAGAATGGAGCTTTGTGTATCACCAATGTTAACGTTGGATTGATCTGTGTCTAAAATGATAAGTTGGGAGTCATTTCTAGAAATCTGAAGATCATTGTCCAGAGAGTATCCGTCGTTGCCATGGTAAAACATATAGCCCATTCCAAGAGGGTCCTGAAAAGCAATCCCCGTATAATTATCATTACTGGAGACTTTAATAGAAGCATCAGCATTGCTGTTAAACTCAGCTACCGAGTTGTTTAGATGAAATTTAGTTAATCCTCCATCGTAAAATGTTACTCTGTCTCCAATAGCCGTTTCTCTAATATGTAGATTGTCTCCTTCGGTGTACATTTTCCAATCTGTGGTTCCACCTAAAAAATTTAGATCATTTCCCTGAATAGCCAAATTTCCATTGAAAACGGCATCATCCAAATGGCTTTGAAATTCTATCTGTGAAAGCACATCTTCTTGTAAATCGTCTAATGGGATCTTATCATTCACATGTCTCAGCGAATCGATAAGGCTCCAATATTGTTGCTGGGTAGGCTTGTCTCCGGTTTCGAAGTATTCCTTCAGCACTGTTTTTGTTTGTATCATTTTTTATCGTTTTATAGCGTTGGATTTATGCCTTTTAAAGCAATGATGTATTTGATGATCGGATCGGATTGAAGGTCCGGAACCGCAAAACTTGTGGTTCCGTCACCTCCAAAAGAAGTGCCAATAATGGAGAATAACTCCGGGTACACTGCAGGGTCTAAAAGCTGGCCATTGCACTTTGCCCAGTCTGCAGGGGCAAAGCTGAAGCTCACCGGTTTTAATTCTCCGATCATTGGCGTACCGAGACTATCGATCAAATTTTCATACTGTTCTTGAGAAGGTTTATCTCCAGTTTGAAAATATTCTTTAAGGATACTTATGTCTTGTTTCATTTCTTTTTGTTTTTAATGTTATTCAATTCTTTTTTATCAGAGATCTGATCTATGGTGTCTTTTAAGCCCGTTTGTTTCATAAAATTTACCAAGGCTTTAAAAGGATCGACTCCGTATATTTTGGTGTAATTTTCTAAGATTGATTTTATCTCTGCAATGGCAATAAAACCAGCAATGATCTTTAAAAAAGGCACTTCGCTTACGATGTGTTTTTCTAAGAAATATGCCGATATAATTACTAGATTATAGATAAAAAACTTAGAGATGGTGTGCCCAATGCGTTTGCTTTTTATGGCAATTCCTTTGATGTAAGAAACATAGGAGCCTGTAATAAAGTCCACAACGATGAGCAGGGCCACGGTAATAATGACTCCATTTAATGGTGCAATGAGTGCCAGGAGCCAAAATGTTGAATTTGATAGTTTATCCATATTTCTGCAATTTTTTATAATCCAATACTCTATTCTTCGGATAGGCTTTAATACATACGCTATTGCGTTGATTTCCGCCCAGCACATAGACATAGCGTTTGCTTTCTTTTACATAAAAGCCCACATGTCCTTTCCAGCTTTCTGGCGATTCTCTCCACAATACTACAATGTCACCCCATTTTGGATGTTCTGTTGAGATGCCGGTAGATAACCAGCTCCTTGCATTGAGTTTGCCGGAGTATTCATAACCGGTCGTTTTTGCCACCCAATTTGCAAATGCGCTACACCATGCGGTTTCGTCTTTGAGTTTGGCGCCATCAAAACCTAATTCCGTAAAGTATTTTACGATTTGGGGGTGATCTGTAGCGCCAGGAATTTCTTTTACGCCATACTGAGATAGCGCAGTTTTAATGATATTCATAGATATATTTTTATTTAAAGTGCCAGCAGATAAAACGAGAACCAAACGGGTGTTGCAATTTTTTTTCTTTACCAGATTGAGGTTGTTCCCTTGGTTGTGGTTTCTGCTCGCTATGGGTTATACTAAACAGGAGATCCTGTTCTTAGAAAAGCGAATACAAATATAAACATATTACATAATATATACAAACATATGATGAATTATTTTGTAAAATGTTTTAATATTTTTATTAAATAGTTGATTTTGAGCGTAAAAAAACCTGCTGGAAAGCAGGTTTTAAGCGTTTTGCCTTTAAAGTAGTTGTTTTTTAAACATTTGTGAGAAGTTTAGATCTCTTCTACTTCTATTTGATCCACAAATTCACTGAAACTGTTTGCTACTTTAATAGGGTCTTGATATGAAAAATCTATAAAGATGTTTCCGTAATTATGATCTCCATAGCCCATTAATACCCTGCTGCCTAAAAAACATCCAATTGCTAAGAGCTTGGGGTAAAGGTAGTGTTGTTTTAAGTTGAATCCTATCTTATGGTATCTATATTTTAAGAGTTTACTAGTTCTTTAAACAGAGATTTGTCTCCATTTATTTTCCTTTCTAAAAAGGAAGATAATGAGTTTGAAACTTGGGGAAAATCTGATCCTGAAAACCCTTCTTGATAGGCATAAATGGGAGGATTGTCTCCATCATCTAACTTGAAGAAGGCGTAGAGTACTCCTTGCGATCCATAAAAAACGAAAATGTTAGAAGGGCTTAAGTCGGCTTCATCTTCCTCAAGCAATCCCGTCAATCCGTTTTCATTGTTATTGTCTATTAAGTCCTCTAAAAAAATGGCTTCACCAATTAAGCTACCATGATTAGGATTTGATTCTGAAAAATCTTCTTCCATGTATTTACCGAAACCGATCAAGAATTCATGATAACATTGAGGGAATTTTCTTCCTGGAATTATAATATTTTGAATATTTTTTATTTCATTTTCAGAGCAACCTTTAAAGATTACTTTTCTTTTCTTTAGTATTTGTATTAAGTTTTTTAGGTAAGTCATAATTATTTGTTTAATTTTTCTACAATAAATACTCTATTCACTATCACATTAGGAAACTCTTCTAAGAACTTCTCGGAAATCCAATAGCAATTTTTACAGTATCTTAGATCTGAAACAAGGTCAATTTCTCCAGAAACATTTTTCTGATTTTTGAATTTATCATAAAGATATTCAAATATATTTTGTTCAGTATGATTTATTTTATAGGCTTCCGGACCATTCTTAAAATGATAGTTTTCTGGTTCAGGAGTTTTGAAATTTCCTTTTTGCTGCCACGGGGTTGTTTTTTTTCCACCACTAATTACTTCAAGATTAATTTCTACATCTCCAATTTTACCTTTACAAAAGGCAACGTTTCGAGTGGGGCGAGGCTCGTATTTTTTTCTGATGTTAGATATTCTGTTAATATCGCTTTTAGATTTATTTCTTGCGTAAACTTGTTTTGTTTCTACTTTCTTTTTAATAGGTTGACTTGACAGTTTATCTAATTCGTCAACTTTTTTTTGAGTTTTACCTGGTGATCTTTCCTTTTCTAAAGTCTTTAACAAGTTTGCAATTTTCTTTGCCTTGGCAAATTTTAATATCGCAATGATGGACTCTGCAATTTCAAAGATCAATTCCCCTATTTTAAAAGACAACTCATACTTGTTTTCAAAAGAAATAAGATCGTTAATAAACAGTTTGAGTTTGTTGAAAATAAGTTTTAGATTCTTTTTTATATCAGTGAAAAAGTCCTGAATTAGGTTTTCGATCTTCTCATAAACTGCATCTTTATAATCTTTATCTAAATCAAACCTGAGTAAGAAGCCGAAAAGTTTAATGACTCCTGAGATAAGAGTTAGTAGGCCGCTTACAATTCCTGTAATAAAAGCATTTATGATATAGGCGGTTTCTTTAATAATTGTAATTCCAGCCTCTATAAAGGCCTTTAAATTTGGTCTGATTTCATCATAGTAAAAATCTTCAACAATATTGTATTTGTTGTTGATGATATCTTCAAGACTATCCGGAATTACCACATTGTAGTTGCGTATAAATTGATCTTTTTTCTGCCTGAATCCTTTAAAGAAATCGTCTAAATTTTTAATTGTTGAATCGTTTATTGCAGAGGCTATTTTATCTTCATCTAGATGTTTGATGATCTTAGGGAAAATTAAAATGGGGGAGTAGTCTTTTGACGTTGGATCCCAGTATTTTTTCTCTTTTGGTCTCTTCGATTCTAGCCAATCACCTACATGATCGAAAACATTTAAAATGTCTAAAGGATGGAATTTGATTATTGAGAAAAAATATTGAAAATTAAAAGTCCAGCTGTCTTTGCTTACTTCGTCTTTTATCAATTTGATAAGTCTTCTCTTCCCAATTTCCTTCGTTTTTGGAAATTTTTTGACAATTAAATCTGCTAGCTCATCATCATCAATTTCTCCTTTTTCGTAAAACCATTTTTTTAAATCTTCTATTACTAGTTTACCTAACCTTATTCTGTATAGGGAATTTGTTAAGTTGAATTTGTCATCAGTTTCAAAGAAGATGGCAACTTCATTGTCCTTGATAGGGTACTGTTTGTATTGTGTTAGAAGTTTTAATCCGTCAGAATCGAAAAAAATATTGATCGAGTAATTAGGGTTGGAGTTCTTTATAAACCAGTCAAGAATGTTGTTGGTGTTAAATGCTAGTTTATTAAAAATGTTAATGTTTGATTTTTTAACAATAGTAGCATCTTCAAAATAGTGTCTGATAAACTGAGATTTGTTCGACTCTTTTTCCCAGTTTCCAAGTGGACTAATGTAGTTCTTTCTCAACTCAAATATTGATGTTGTGCTCATAGTTATTTTTTTAAGTATTAAATAGTTGTGTCTTGTGTTTTAAAACAAACCCTACCCAGGTCCTTTGGTATAGAAGTGGTAGAACTTTATGATCCTTCGATTGCGTTCGAGGTAACGCTTTGGGTAAGGTTTGTTAAAACGTGTATTAAAACACTTATGTCACATTGTTATCTTCGGCAATGGTATCGGACCCTACACCGCTAGAGGCGTTGGAACCTTCTCCTCCAGAGATGACAAAGTCAGTTTCTTTGATGGTGTCCGCAGGTGTTAAACAATCCGAGTCACATGGCAATCCTCCTTCATCTAAATAAGCGGATTTAGCCTGAACTAATGTTAATGAAGTTGGGACACGTGTTTCCCAAGGTTCACCAACAGGTTGTCCAACAGGATCTAACATTTCGTCTGCTACAGAAAGGTATAGTTCATCATTAATGTCTGTCACCAACCCTTGTCCGTTCCAGATTTCTCCTGTAGACATATACCAGTTGACCGCAGTTTCGAAACCTGGTCGTACCGGAGCAACCATTCTGGCCATACCGCTTTGCAAGAATGCCTGGAAAATTGGATCTGCTTCTTCTTGTTCCTGTATCAGATCTTTCCAGTTGTCCTTATTTGAATAATAGTATGGATATAGCTGGTAGGCCATGATCTCCCAATCAAAAGCTTGTTCAAAGAATCGCACCACGCTGGCATGTCTTTCGAAACCATCATTGGCAACGATTTCTGATTTTTCTTCTGCATCGGTATAGCTGTTGCGAGAAATCGTAATATTCGTCGACTTGGTTAACAATTCAATAGCTAAACGTTTCAATTCTCTTTTTTCAATACTTCTATTAAATAAAGGGTTGAAGGTTAAACGACTGCCTTCTGACGTCGGTTCTAGATTTTGTTCCGCTCTTTGGAAATCGTTATACTCATCTACTCGAGTTTTGTACGCTGCAATAATGGCATCATATGTTTCATTTTGCCATTGTTGATATGCCTCGTCTGTTAGTTGACACGTTGCGGAAAATGAAATGGCTAAGGTTCCGGTGTCAAAAGATTCATAGGATAAAACTAACTCATTCTGAATACCTCCTAGACCATTAAAAGCAATATCTTGGCTATCGTAATACACTTGATTCGTGTTTTTATGATGACTTTTTCCACCAATTTGGATAGAATAACTTGCGTTTTCAATATCACGAGGGTGGTAATTGAAGCTTACACTAGCCTTTGCTTCATGAACTTCGTAGCCATCAGGAATGGATACTTGTTCTGTGCCACTGGTAAAATATCCAAAACCACCAGAATCCGGTGTAAATCCACCTTTTGTATAATTCGATTCTGCACCGCCTGAAATTTTCATAGAGGCTTCAGGTACACTGCTTACAGTAGCACCAAATTTACTTGCAATTTCCTGGTAATTGCTCCTATTGATCATTTTTGCAGAGAAGAGACTTCCGTTTATCAACATGCTGAAAGGGTTTTCTGGTAATGTTGGTTCAATTAGGTTCAGCTTCGTCGTTGCAGCTCCTTCTTTGATATAGAGCAATTCTTTTAAAACTCTGGAAGGCTCAGGAATAGAGAATTCATAGAGTAATCTTTTACCGTAATTGACGATTTGATTTTTATAGACCTTGTCTACCCATCGATATACACCGGTAATGTGCTTTTCTCCTTTGGTGTTGTCAAATCCATGCTTATTATTCTCTTCAAATTCGCGCAAGACTCTGGAGGTCCTTTTGCTGCTTACTTTCTGAACAACACGTTCTAATGCTCTCTCTGTTACTTCTTGTGCATAGGTTTGAGCTTCGCTATTTGAAACAGAACTGGAGCTTGAAGATGATGCATCAAAATTGGTGCCGGCTGTAAATCTGTAATTGTCTCCCCAGCCTCCGGAAATAGAAGCGTTAGCTCCGTAGCTCTGAGAGCTGTCCTGATCTACTACAGAAGATACTTCATTTTGTAGTTCATTACGTTCCGTGCTTGTGGTATCGGTTAAGTTCTCAATTTCCGTTTCTCTGGTTTGCTCGGAGGTAATTTCAGAGCTGACCAGCGATCGCGTTGCTTTTTCTTTATATTCTCTTGCAAGAATGTTTTCTATATGGGAAACTTCACCGGGAACATAGCAGCATATTTCCTGTTCTACACGTCTAAAATCTGCAATACCTAAACTCTGTACTCCTTTTAGGTTAAGAATAGCTATATCTTGATTTACATCGTCATCCGGGTTGCTAGATCCTTGTACTGAGCCGCATCCACTGAATGGAGACTTCACAGGTATTCCATTCACGACCCTTTTATTGGTATGCTCTAGGGATGTGCTGAAATCAACAGCATCGCCATTAGAAAAATTCAGCGTACCGCTAAAAGTATACAATCCGTAAGGCATTTCTATTGTGCCAAATAAGAATTTATACTTTGCATTTTGGTTGTTACTTGGAATTGACTCTCCGCCGGTACTTGCAAAGGATTGTTGAGTATCGTCATGTACTAAAGATGCAGAGCTGCTTGTAATAAATGGAGCATCTCTTTTCGTAGAGATGTTCATAAATGCATTTACCAAGGCTCCAGTGATCGTTTTTTTGTGTCTTTCTAAATAACCTGCATAGCAATATTTGGCACTTCCTATGATATCTATAGGGTCGAGCTTTAGCGTAGATCCTCCAATTTTTACTACTTTCTTGCTGTTTTTAATTTTGTTAGAAGCTTTATTTTCTTCTTTAGAAATGAGTTCTTTAATGACTTTTGTAGCGTCTGCAAAATTGTCAATGTACTTAAATGCATCCTCGCTTAGGATGTTTTTAGTCTCATCAGAAAGAAAAGAGGTTGGATCACCTCCCGATCTTTGAACAATTTCACCACTAGCATCTTGAAAGTCTAGCGTAGCTTTAGCAGGTGGAGAAAATGTAGGTAGGTCCAATCCAGGATAAACAATTTTTCCTTCTGCATCTGTAGTTTTTGTTGTAGAGAATGCAGTCGCTACACTTGCGTTATACGTAGCAAGCGCTGCATCATAGGCTTCTTTATTTTTCGTGTCGTACAGCGCTTCTTCTTTTTCAATTTCTTCAAGGGCAATTTGATAGTCGGCAACGGCGTTTTCGGCCAGAAAAGCTTCTAATTCGTTACGTAAGAAGTTTACGGTAGTTTTTGGTAATGCTTCTTCGGTCTGGTTGTTATCAGATTCATTTGATAATAGTACCTCTTTCGAAATGACTACGCTCGCATTTGCTCTTTTAATAAATTGGTTTTCATCTTCTTCAGTAAATACAATTTCCCCTTCTCCTCCGGTAAATAAGTCATGATAGGCTTTAAAAGCTGCCATAAACTTATTCGCTATTAATATTTGAATACATGCTTCTCTAATAGGTGAGGAGGTTTTATGAATGGTTTGGTAGAACAAATTGTCCCAAATGGTAATTTCATCTGCCAGTGTAAGGGAGATGTCATCGTCGTATGGTGCAGTGTCATCTGCTAAATATGCGGCAGAAAGATTGTCGGAAATACTCTTATAGGATAGATAGTTTTTGTTCTTCATTAACCAGGATGAAAATGCATAAAGATCAGCGTTCACTGCTTTTGCAGCGGCTCTGCTTTCTAAAGGAGTGAAGACGGCATTCTTCAATGCGGTCTTTCTGGCTGCTTCATCCGTGATTCCATCAACGGCAGTATAGTATACACTTCCTGCCTTTACATCATGCGATGGAGCGTCTGGAATAGCAACGAATCCTGTGTCCTTGTCCTCAACAAGCTGAGGACTTCTTAATGTGACAAACCTAAATAGGCTTGACTTGATAGGTTTTTTACTCATTTTAAAATGTTTTAAATTATATACATTGTTGCGTTCTATTAAGAACTGTATTAGTTTCGCTTTTCTAAAAACAGAGCCTCTTAATAAAATCCTTAATGAGTAAGGGTTTTTACATGTTGATGATCAACTATTATCTAGTTGATTCTTTTTCGGTAAGATTCTTGAAGTAGATTCTTTGAGAAGAGTGCTAAAAGTTAAACAAATGTTTGATTTTTAAAATATTTTGTGTATTTTAGCAACAAATTACGGAACAAATATACAACATTTTACAAACAATCCAAATTATTTTTATAATTTTCTGTAAAAAGTTTTATTTTTCTTAAATCTAGCTAATATGGAAGGAGTTGCACAAAAGATTAGGGCAATTATAGAGGAGTTTAAATTGAATAATTATTCTTTTTCTAAACGAATCGGTGTTACCAGCACTACAATAGACAGCATCGTAAATGGGAGGCCACAACCTGATGGTTCTAGAAAAAAAACAAAGCCCGGTTATGATGTTTTAAAGTCTATTATTGAAGAGTTCAATATTGATCCAGATTACTTATTTGGAAAAAGTACGGAAATGCTAAAGGCAGGTGTGTCAAATGTTTCTTCCTATTCAGGAATGCCGCAAGTAGTTGCCGTAAATCAAACTGGAAATGAGAATGTAGTATATGTTCCAATTAAAGCAAGGGCAGGTTATCTAAATGGGTATGGAGATGCCGAATATATAGAGACGTTGCCGTCTTTTAATATGCCGCACTTAACCAATGGTAGTTATCGTTGTTTTGAGGTTTATGGAAATTCTATGGTACGTACTTTTTTTGACGGAGATCTGGTATTTGGTAAATATGTAGAGAGTTTAAATGATATTAAAGACGGGCGTATTTATGTTATTGTAAGTAAAAATGATGGCATTGTACTAAAGCGTGTGATTAACAGAATTGAAGAACGTGGAAAACTGATCTTAAAAAGTGATAATAAAAATGGGAACTATCCTACCTACACCATCGATGCAGAAGAGGTTATGGAAGTCTGGTATGTTACTATGTTTGCTTCAAAGCAAATGCCCGAACCTGTGGATGTATATGATAGATTACATGAACTAGAAAGTCAATTAGTAGAGCTTAAAGAGTCTATGCGAAACTAAGTGCTCTTCAACCGATCACATTTTCCGGATTATAGCCTAAATAAGGCACTTTCTTCTCAGAGAATTTAATACCATATTCTTCTAACTCCTTCAAAATGGGAATATAGACCTCTTTGCTAATAGGTATCTGTACACCCGGAGTTGTAATTTCTTTGTTCAATATTTTTAATGCAGCCATAGCAACGGGTAGCCCTACTGTTTTGGCCATCGCAGTATAGGTCTGATTTTCTCCTTTTACCACCAAGCTGCTTTCTATTTGACGTTTTTCGCCATGAATCTCATAACCAAATTTGTGATGCATAACGATCATATCCTTGTCTTCCTCTCCTAAGGTCCAGGAATCCGACAGTATCTTTTGTAAGATCTGAGCAGGAGTCGCATTTTTCAATCCTATTTTTTTATCGGCATTAAAAATGTCCAGTTCCACCAATTTATCCCACATCACATCATCTTGATCGATCTTTAAATATGAACGTAATTTCAATTCCACAGAGTCACTAGGTGAGTAAGCTAAAAAGAGGTTTGTAAAATCTCGATAGCTCATGTTTTCAGAATCTTCAATGGTGTAGGTGTCATCTGTCATTCCTAATTGCACAAAGATGTTCCATGCTCTGGAGAATCCAACTTTTCGTATGGTTCCTCGATACATGGTTGGAATATCTTCGAGTCCATATACGCTTCTATATTTCAAAGAATCTCTATTTGCATAGGCTTCAAACTTACCATCTCCATTTAAGGTTAAAAACTCTGTTCTTCTAAATAATTTATGATAAGGAATATATTTATAGGTGCCTTCCTGAATAAACATTGCTGCTCCTCCTTGTCCGGCAACGACCACATTTCTTGGATTCCAGGTAAACTTATAGTTCCATAGGTTATTATCACTTTCAGGAGCTACCAATCCTCCGGTAAAAGATTCAAATAACAATATTTTGGCACCATTATCACGAATACGATCGATCACCTGCATCGCACTCATATGATCAATTCCCGGGTCTACACCGATCTCATTCATAAAAACCAATCCTTTCGCCTTTGCGTCTGCATCTAATGCTTTCATCTCTTTAGAAACATAAGATGCCGTAACCATATGCTTACCAAATTCGATACATTCTTTGGCAACTTCAATATGAAAACGAGCCGGTAACATAGAGATAACCAGGTCTGCCTTCTGAATTTCTTCACGTCGTTGTTCATTATTAAAGACATCAAATAATAAGGCTTTGGCATTCTCATGACCTTGAACACGTTCTTGAGCGTTCTCTAAAGAAATATCTGCCACAACAATAAAAAGACCTTCAGTTTTTGATTTATCCAATAAGTATTTGATCAATTCAGAACTTGACCTTCCTGCTCCTATAACTAAAATGTTTCTCATTCTAGATTTATGATTATTTTTGATTGATTATAGCACCGAAAGTACTAAAAAACATTATTCAAAAACTCATTTTTTCTGGTTAGATATGAACAAAAATTTAAGTATTACCGCATTTCTAGGGCTAACTGCCATAGTTTTAGGAGCTTTTGCAACCCATGCACTAAAGGAAAAATTATCAGTTGAGGCAATGAGCAGTCTGGAAACGGCCATTCGATATCAGATATATCATGTGATCGTACTGCTGTTTGTAAATGGATATAGCGGATTTAGCGAGAAGTTTAAGAATATGGTGAGTGTATTCTTCTTTTTAGGAATTCTGGCCTTTTCAGGATCTATATATTTGATCTATCTAGTAGGAGTATCAGCCAAGAGCATTTGGTTTGTTACTCCATTGGGAGGTGCACTACTGATGATTGGTTGGTTGTTAATGCTTGTTTTCTTCACGAAAAAAGTAATCAACAAAAAATAGTGAATAAAAAAGATGTATGGGCAATGTAGTGTAGAAATAATATGTAATTTTGCAGCATAATCTTACACAACTAAAAATTTAGAAATGATAGATTTAAACACGAAATCGATTTCGTTAGATAACCTAGGAATTGAGAATGCAACAATTCGTTATCAACTGTCTTCCAGTGAATTACACCAAAACACTTTAGAGAAAAAACAAGGAAAAGAATCTTCTTTAGGAGCGATCGCCGTAAATACCGGCGAGTTTACGGGAAGATCTCCTATGGATCGTTTTATCGTAAAAGATGACGTTACCAAAGATGAAATTTGGTGGGGGGATATCAATATTCCTTTCGATTCAGACAAATTTGACGCATTATATAAGAAAGTAACGGCCTACTTATCTAATAAAGAAGTATTTGTTAGAGATAGTTACGCTTGTGCGGATGAAAACTATAAATTGAATATTCGTGTTGTAAACGAATATCCATGGAGTAACATGTTTGCGTATAACATGTTCTTACGACCTACTGAAGAAGAACTAAAAGGATTTACTCCGGAATGGACCGTGATCAATGCACCCGGTTTTATGGCGGATGCTGAGGTAGATGGAACCCGCCAGCATAACTTTGCCATTTTAAACTTTGGAAAGAAGATTGCTTTGATCGGAGGTACAGGATATACCGGAGAGATCAAAAAAGGAATCTTCTCTGCGCTGAACTTCATTTTACCTGTATTTAAAAACACTTTACCAATGCACTGTTCAGCAAATGTTGGTAAAGATGGAGATACAGCTATTTTCTTTGGATTATCAGGTACCGGAAAAACAACCTTATCTGCAGATCCGGAAAGAAAGTTAATTGGAGACGATGAGCACGGATGGACCAATGAAAATACTGTGTTCAATTTTGAGGGAGGTTGTTATGCTAAGGTGATCGACCTGACGGAAGAAAAGGAACCGGATATCTATCACGCGATTAAAAAAGGAGCCATCCTTGAAAACGTGATCATGGACGAAAATGGAGTGGTTGATTTTGAAGACACTTCTATTACGCAAAATACAAGAGTGAGTTACCCGATCTATCACATAGATAATATCCAGGAAGGATCTATAGGAAGTAATCCAAAGAATATCTTCTTCTTGACTGCGGATGCATTTGGAGTACTGCCTCCGATCTCTAAGCTATCACCGGGACAAGCAGCGTATCATTTTATATCTGGATATACAGCAAAAGTAGCTGGAACAGAAGCAGGAGTAACGGAGCCACAACCGAGTTTTTCGGCTTGTTTTGGAGCACCGTTTATGCCATTGCATCCAACGAGATATGCTGAGATGTTGAGCAAAAAAATGCAAGAAGCTGGAGTAACCGTTTGGTTAGTGAATACCGGTTGGACGGGCGGACCTTATGGAGTGGGTCATAGAATGGCACTGAAATATACGCGTGCGATGATCACTGCAGCAATGGATGGAAGCTTAGAAGAAGCAAATAAAGATAATTATCATGTGCATTCTGTTTTTGGTGTACAACAGCCAAGAGTATGTCCTAACGTACCAACAGAAGTGTTAAGCCCAAGAAAGTCTTGGAATAATGACAAAGGATATTACGAAACCGCTCAGAAATTAGCAGACTCCTTTAAAGATAACTTTAAGAAGTTTGAAGAATATGCAAATGAAGAAATAATGGCAGGGGGACCATTAGTATAAATTTTAAATCATTTTTTATAAAAAAGCACCTTGTACAAGGTGCTTTTTTTGTGGATTGTTTTTTCTACTTTTATAACACAGAACCTAGTATATGAAAAAACGATCCTTTTTATGTGTGCTATTGTTGGCTATGGCATGCAACTCTTCCAAAGAAAACCAAACCAAAGAAAAGACTGATATTATAACAGTGGTGGTTCCGAAATTAGATGCCGAAGAGGCAGATAGACTGATCCAGCTGCCTTTACATTGCGTGGATACGGAGTACCCTAATAAATTAGGGCAGACCATTGGAAGTAACGCAGATCTAAGATCGCCAAAGGAACTACACCCGAGCTTCTATGGATGTTTCGATTGGCATTCTTCGGTGCATGGTCATTGGAGCCTGGTAGCATTGTTAAAACAATACCCTAATTCCAAGCATACTGCCGAAGCCAAAGAAAAACTCAAGAAAAGTATTACTGTAGAAAATATACTTAAAGAGGTAGAATACTTCAAAGGAAAATACAACGGAAGTTATGAACGTACCTATGGGTGGGCATGGTTGCTGAAACTAGCTGAAGAGCTCCATACCTGGAACGATCCCTTAGGGAAAGAACTGGAAAAGAACTTGCAGCCCTTAACGGATCTGATCGTTCAAAAATACTTAGAATTTTTACCAAAATTAAGATACCCAATAAGAGTAGGTGAACACACGAATACTGCTTTTGGGTTGACTTTTGCCTGGGATTATGCAAATACCGTACAACGAAATGATCTTAAAAAAATGATCGAACAAAGATCCAAAGACTTTTATCTGAGTGATGCAAACTGTCCGATCACATGGGAACCCAGCGGATTCGATTTTCTTTCACCTTGCTTGCAGGAAGCAGCAATTATGAAACGAATATTACCAAAAGAGGAATTTTCAAAATGGTTAAAAAGCTTTTTACCTGCGCTATCAAATACAGATTTTGAATTTCCTGTTGGAGAGGTTTCCGATAGAACCGATGGTAAACTAGTGCATTTAGATGGGGTTAATTTTTCCAGAGCCTGGTGCTTGTATACTATTATTGAAGGAATGCCTGAATACCATCATTTGAAAAATCTGGCAAATCAACATATTAATTATTCCTTGCCGAATCTGGTTGGAGACAGCTACGAAGGAGGGCATTGGTTAGGGAGCTTTGCAATTTATGCTTTAAAATCGATGAACAATGATTAAAAATCTCTTCAAGAATATTGGCCCGGGAACGTTGGTAGCCGCTGCTTTTATTGGCCCAGGAACAGTTACATTATGTACGTTAGCCGGTGTTAATTTTGGGTTTAACTTGTTGTGGGCGATGGTGTTGTCCGTTATAGCAACCATTGTTTTGCAAGAAATGGCCGCACGTTTAGGGATTATTTCTCAAATAGGATTGTCTGAAGTGATCAAATCAGAAATCAAAAACCCAATGATCAATCGATTGATGATGCTCTTAATTCTATCAGCTATCGTTATTGGAAATGCTTCTTATGAAGCTGGGAATATCAGCGGAGGTATACTAGGACTGGAAACTGTTTTTGGTCAGGTTATCGTAGATGTTTTTGGGTTTTCCGTGAATATTATGAGTGTGATCATTGGAATCATTGCCTTTGCACTATTGTACAAAGGGAATTACAAGTTTTTAGAAAGAGCACTGATTACACTGGTCCTTCTGATGAGTGTTTCATTTATTGTAACTGCCATCGTGACGAAACCGGATCTGTTAGCAATACTGAAAGGGGCTTTTGTCCCAAAATCACCTGAAGGAAGTTTGCTTACCATTATTGGGCTCATTGGAACGACTGTAGTTCCTTATAATCTATTTTTGCATGCTTCTCTGGTAAAGGAAAGATGGAAAGATAAAGACGATTTAAAAGCAGCAAAAAAAGATACGATCGTATCGATTATTTTGGGAGGATTAGTATCTATGGCCATTATTGTTTCTGCTGCATCCATCACTTCCGGAGAAATCAAAAATGCTTCGGATCTGGCAGAAGGTCTAGCGCCTTTGTATGGAGATTTTGCAAAGTACTTTTTATCTATAGGATTGTTTGCTGCAGGCATTACTTCGGCCATAACAGCTCCTCTCGCTGCGGCGTATGTTGCCAAAGGATGTTTTGGATGGCAGGGAGGTCTACAATCGAAAAAGTTTAGAGGTGTTTGGATCTTTATTCTGTTGTTAGGAGTTATTTTCTCTTCATTTGGCATTAAACCAATAGAGATCATAAAGTTCGCTCAAGTAGCAAATGGAATACTACTACCAGTGATCGCAGGAGTGTTGTTGTGGGTTGTAAATAGTAAAGTGGTATTAGGAAATTATGTGAATTCTAAAATGCAAAATGTATTGGGTCTAACCATTGTTTTGATCACTATTTTCTTAGGGCTAAAAGGAATTTTTAAAGTATTTGGCATAAATCTATTCTAATGATCGATCTAAATTGTGATGTTGGCGAAGGATTGCACAATGAGCATTTATTAATGCCTTTGATCTCCTCTTGTAATATTGCTTGTGGCGGACATGCAGGTTCGATCGAAATTATGGATGCCGTTATTCAATTGGCTCTGGATCATAAAGTAAAGATAGGAGCACATCCTTCCTTTCCGGATCGAGCAAATTTTGGACGTGTTATCATGGATATTTCCAATGAAGCATTACAACAGAGTTTGGAAGAACAGTTACAGGCTTTTAAGGAAAGAGCGGTGGCAAAAGATGCTGTTGTCCATCATGTAAAACCTCACGGGGCTTTGTATAACCAGATCGCTGTGAACGAAGAGAAAGCAGCACTGGTAGTTTCGGCAGTACAAAATATCTTTAAAGATGTGAAGATCTATGTTCCGTATCAATCTGCCATAGAAAAAATTGCCGTAGCTCATGGAATGCCCATTGTCTACGAGGCTTTTGCGGATCGAAATTATAATGATGACCTGACTCTGGTTTCAAGAACACTTCCGTATGCAATATTAACTGACCCAAAAAAAGTGGTACTACATGTGCAAAAAATGGCCGAGCAATCAAAAGTAAAAACAGTGCAAGGGAATGAAAAAAATATTAAAGGAGATACATTTTGCGTGCATGGAGATACTAAAAATGCTCTTTTGATTTTAAAAGAACTACACCAACATTTAGAGATTCGTTAATGCTATACGATCTTACATATAAATCTTTCGGAGATACAGCAATTTTAATCGAATGGCCTGCTCGAATTGATGAAAAGATCATCTTAGATATTGTTAATTTTGATAGGAGAATCGATGAGGATTATTTCCGCCTTCATAAGGTTATTGCCTATAACTCTTTGTTAGTTAGATATGATGAGGTTATAGCAGATTATGAAAAGGAAGTAGGGGAGCTTAAGAAAATTTATCACGCTAAGAAAAGAGCTAAGGCTTGGGAGGAAAATTGTATCTGGGAAGTCCCTGTTTGTTACGATACCATTTTTGGATTGGATATAGAAGAAATTGCGCAAAAAAAAGGAATTTCTGTCGAAGAGATTGTGACTATTCATACCAAAAACAAATACAGAGTATTCTTTTTGGGTTTTCAACCTGGATTCATGTATTTGGGAGGCTTGGACGAGCGCATCCATGTGCCAAGAAAAGAAAACCCCAGGCTGAGAATTAGCAAGGGTTCTGTTGGTATTGGAGGACCGCAAACCGGTATTTACCCTCAAGATAGTGCCGGTGGATGGAATATTATTGGAAAATCGCCCATACCTTTTTTTGAGATTGATAAATCAAAGCTTTGTTTTGCTAAAGCGGGTGATCGAATTCAGTTCAAATCGATTAGCCTTGATACTTTTTATAAGATTGAAAAAGAGGTTGCAGAGGGATCTTATCAACTAAAGTCAAGAAAACTATGATTAGAGTGATGCATCCCGGAATTTATATATCCATACAGGATCAAGGACGTTTTTACTATGCAAAAAAAGGTGTTCCTTTATCAGGTTATATGGATTCCTTTTCTGTAGAATTGGGAAACTCTTTATTGCGAAATAGACCATATTTAGCTGTCTTGGAGATAACGTTCGGTCAGGGGAAATTACAATTTTTGACAGATACATTTATATGTTTGACAGGCGGAGATTTTTCACCAATGCTAAATGACACGCTCATTGAAATGAATATGGTGCAAAAAGTAAAAACAGGCGATGTTCTATCCTTTAAGAGAAGACAGTATGGTGCCAGAACTTATTTGGCTGTTCGAGATGGTATTCAGTCAGAAAACGTGCTTTTAAGTCAGAGTTTTTGTCCTGGAATAACAAAACCAAGATTAGAGAAAGGAGATGAATTGATGACAAAAAAAGGATCAATATTTGAGTTAAACCTATCTTCAAAAGTAAAAGTACATAAAGAGCATTTCAGTTCTGATATTTTAGAGTGCTTTCCCGGACCGGAATATGATCAGTTAACGAAAAAGCAAAAGGAACGGTTGTTTCAATTATTTACCGTTTCTGAAGATAACAATAGAGTGGGGTATCGTTTAAATGAGCCGGTTGAAAATAACTTGCCCTCTATTTTGACATCTGCTGTATTGCCGGGTACGGTTCAGTTGACCCCGTCCGGAAAGTTGATCGTCTTAATGCGTGACTGTCAGGTTACAGGTGGTTACCCCAGAGTATTGCAATTGTCAGAGTATGCGATTAGTAGACTAAGTCAGAAAGTAGCCGGAGATAGTATTCAATTTCAATTAGATTGAAATTACTTCGAAGGATTATAACACTTTTCAATCAACTTTCTTAAAACGATCAGATCTACATCAGCCAGCTTGTTGATGTATAAACACCCTCGACCATGTTTGCATTTACCCAAAGCATTTAACAAGTCCTGCTCCTGAGCAATATCCATAGTAAGATATAAAGTCAGTTTGGTCTTTCTGGGAGCAAAACCTGTACGAAACCATTCGAACTCTTCTTTGCCGCCTTTGCGTTTGTAGGTATACTTGTCGAAACCGATAATAAAATTATCGCCCCAGATCTTGGGTTCGCAACCCGTAACTTCTTGCATCATATGTACAAGAGTTTTTGCATCTTCTTGTTTGGATGTATTCTCAATCGAATTGATGTACGCCCAAACGTCTCTATTGGTTTCTTGTGTTGCTAATCCTGCCATATCATATCTTTTAGAGTGAGAATAATTTCCTAAGTCTTTCTATTATTGAAAATGAGATACCTGGAACTTCGACATCTAAATCTTCCAGCACTTCTTTTGCCTTTAATTTTACTTTTAATTCAGCGTTATTTGCAAGGTTGCTGATTCGCTCTATCCATTCATGAACCTGGGGTATTTCATCATCTTCATCTATTTCAATAAAATACCAATCAATTATATCTAAGAGTTCAATATTAAAATTTTTGTCATTGCTCAAATGAAGGTTTGCAGTTAAAAAATCCAAAGTTGTAATATAAATATCTTCATGCTTTGTGAAAATATCTTCCATTTCAATATCAGTTAATACTTCCATGTACTCTGGCTTGATTTTCTTTGTTTTGGCAAGTTCCACAACTCGCATTATTTCACTTGAAAGAAATTGATTCCAATTGGAAGAATATTCAGATAATGCTTCATATACAATACTCAGGCTGGAGTACTCCGAAGGTAAGGTGTTCAAACAATATTGCTCTAGTTCTTTTGGGTTTTCGTCTGCATATTTCGCTAGATTTTTTAGAAATTTTCGCGAGTCTTTTTCTTTCAGTTCAAGCCATTCATCCAATTGGTTGTTTTCGTGATATTTTAATTTTTCAATTATGGTCATTCTATATACTTTTTCATGTTGGATACAAGGTAGCAAAAAATAAAAAAGCACCTCATCTGAGGTGCTTTTTTATTATATAAAGAGTAAAAGATTACTGCATCTTTTTTACTTCTTTTTTGATCTTGATCTTTACATTTTCCAAATCTTTTTCGAATGCTTCGATCTTCTTTTCAACTTCTTCTTTAGTACCTTCAAAGATTTCCTCTTTGGTTACTTCTTCACCATTCTCATTTGAAGTAGTGATAACCACAGCTTTTACAGTACCATCTTCGTTATTGGTCATCTTTACTTTCACCTTTTTCTCCACTGCATGTTCCATGTGTTTGTGTTTTCCACCATCTACATGTACTTCAATCACATCAGCATGTGTATCGCTAGATCCATGCCCTCCTAAGATTGGAGCAATTACCAATCCAACCAAACATGTTAATTTAATTAAGATGTTCATAGATGGCCCAGAGGTATCTTTAAATGGATCACCTACAGTATCTCCAGTTACCGCTGCTTTATGAGCATCAGAACCTTTATAGGTCATTTCTCCGTTGATCTCAACTCCAGCTTCGAAAGATTTCTTAGCGTTGTCCCAAGCGCCTCCTGCATTGTTTTGGAAGATAGCCCACATTACACCGGATACACAAACTCCAGCCATATATCCACCTAAAGGCTCAGCACCAAAGAATAATCCAATTAAAACAGGAGTAATGATCGTGATCAATCCTGGTAATAACATTTCTTTTAATGCAGCTTTTGTAGAAATATCCACACACTTCGCATATTCAGGAGTTCCTTTTCCTTCCATGATTCCAGGGATCTCTCTAAACTGACGACGTACTTCTTGTACCATTTCCATCGCCGCTTTTCCTACAGATTGCATTGCTAAAGCTGAGAAGATCACAGGGATCATTCCACCCACAAATAACATCGCTAATACATCTGCTTTAAAGATGTTAATTCCGTCAATTCCTGTAAAGGTTACATATGCAGCAAATAAAGCCAAGGCAGTTAAGGCAGCAGACGCGATAGCGAATCCTTTTCCAACTGCAGCAGTTGTATTTCCAACTGAATCTAAGATATCTGTTCTTTCACGAACATGCTCTTCTAATTCACTCATTTCTGCAACTCCACCTGCATTATCAGCAATTGGTCCGAATGCATCGATAGCTAACTGCATGGCAGTCGTAGCCATCATTGCAGAAGCAGCTAATGCTACTCCGTAGAATCCTGCCAATGCATATGATCCGAAGATCGCTGCAGCAAATAAGATCACAGATAAGAATGTAGATTTCATACCTACAGCTAACCCAGCAATAATGTTGGTTGCAGCTCCGGTAGAACTATTTTTTACGATATCTAATACCGGTTTCTTACCTAAACTTGTATAGTAAGCAGTTACCACAGAAATCAATGCTCCTACTGCTAAACCAATACATGCAGCATAGAATACATTCATTGAAGAAACGTCTTTAGTTCCTTCTCCAAAGAAGTTCATTTGCATCGTTTCCGGTAACATCCAGTCGATTAAGAAGTAACTAGCTACCAAGGTTAAGATGATAGATACCCAGTTTCCTAAATCTAATGCTTTTTGTACCTGTGCTTCTTTAGCCGAATTATCTTTAATACGAACTAAGAAGGTTCCGATAATAGAAGCTAATACACCAACTCCGGCAATCACTAGCGGTAATAAGATAGGTCCCATATTATTGAAGGCATCCGTAAATTGACCTCCAACAGACATATCTCTGATCACATAGTTTCCTAATACCATTGCTGCTAATACAGTAGCTACATACGATCCAAAAAGATCGGCACCCATACCAGCAACATCTCCTACGTTGTCTCCTACGTTATCTGCAATCGTAGCAGGGTTACGAGGATCATCTTCAGGAATTCCAGCTTCTACTTTTCCAACTAGATCCGCTCCAACGTCCGCAGCTTTGGTATAAATACCACCTCCCACACGAGCAAATAAAGCAATAGATTCTGCACCTAAAGAGAAACCAGCAAGAGTTTCTAATACGATGGTCATATCTCTATAAAAATCTCCACCTTCCGTCATAAACTGACCTAAGAAAACGAAGAATAATAAACTCAATCCTAATACAGCTAAACCAGCTACACCTAATCCCATTACGGTACCACCTCCAAAAGAAACTTTCAAGGCTTGAGGTAAACTTGTTTTAGCCGCTTCTGCAGTTCTTGCATTTGCTTCAGTAGCGATACGCATTCCTACGTTTCCAGCTAAAGCAGAGAAAATTGCTCCGATAATAAATGCAGGAATGATCATCCAGCTTGTTGTATCAACGATATATGAGATACCGAAAAGTGCACCTGAAGCGATGATCACAAAAATTAACAGTAAACGATATTCAGCTCCTAAGAAAGCTAACGCTCCTTCTTTAATAGCTTTTGAAATTTCTTGCATTCTATCATTTCCTGCAGCTTGCTTTTTTACCCACGACATTTTCACGAACATAAAAAGCAAACCTAAGACTGCCAATGCCATTGGCACAAAAATCATATTTGATTCCATATTATTTGGTTTTGTTTATTAAGCTGGGCAAAAGTAGTAAAATCGACTCGAATAGAAAAACCCTTTCATGCTGAATATGAAAGGGTTTGTGTTAAGTTATTGTTGTGTAATACTAGATCGTAAAGTTTCCTTCGGTCTTGTGTCCGCTATTTTCATAACGTTCTACACATTTTTTGTAGATTTCACGAGCTTCCTGAGCATTTCCCCAACCTCCAACATCTACTTTCTTCTTTTCAAGGTCTTTATATACCTGGAAAAAATGTGTGATCTCTTTTTTTCTATGTGGATTCAAATCGGTAATATCTTCATATGTGTTCCAAATCGGATCTGTAACAGGTACGCAAATTAATTTTTCATCCGGTCCTTTTTCATCTGCCATGTGAAATACTCCTATAGGCTTTACTTCCATTACACACATGGGAAATGTAGGCTCTGTTCCCATTACCAATACATCTAAAGGATCTCCATCTAAAGCCAATGTTTCAGGAATAAACCCATAATCTCCAGGGTACATCATTGATGAAAAAAGCATCCTGTCAAAGCGGATTTTTTTCAACTCAAAATCATATTCATACTTATTTCTGCTTCCTTTAGGAATTTCTATTAAGACATCAAAAGTCTTGGTTTCTTTACTCGTCATATTCTTTTTTAAATAGTCTGCAAATGTACCAATTTAGTTGATATCTTAATTCATTAAAGCCAGTATATTTTAGATAAAGGCATTAAAAAATAAGTAGTATTTCTTAGTAAAAGTATCTAGAAATTAAACCCGGTACCAAAGGTAATTCCAAATTTTCTCGCTCCGGGATTGTCCAAGTAATTTCCTCTGAAGTTAAAGTCGACGCGTAGTATTTTAAAAATGTTGGCAATACCAATACTGTATTCGTAGTAGGGGCTCTTATCTGGTGCTTGTAATACAATTTGAGACGGATTACTCGTAGTATTTAATGCGATGTTTTTATCAGACAATTGTCCCCAAGCGGTTCTAAAACCAATAACTGCTCTCAGATTTAACTTTCTTATTAAAGGAATTCTAGAGAAAAGTCGTCCATTAAAATTATGTTCTACGTGGAATGAGGCATAGGTATCCGTGACAAACTCGTAGAAGTCTAATTGGTTAAAAGTGTTGAAGAATGCGAAATAGGTTTGGTTTCCAGGAACTACACTTAATAAGCCAAGAGGCACTTCTCCAAAAGTTTTTCCCGCTTCTAGTGAAGTCCATGTTCTTCCAAATCCACCTATAAGCCAAGGTTGTATATAAGATAATTGGACTTTCGTATAATCAAAATCTCCGTTTAAAATCCCTTTACTTCCTTTAGTTACTTGCAGGAAGATGCTTCGCAATCTATCTGTATTGGTTCTTCGTTCAACACCAAAACCGGACACTTTTCTACCTGGAAAAAAGGATGCAGAAAGAATGGTTTCAAACTGATTTATTTGTGATGAAATACCACCAGGTGCATTAGAATCATTGTAATCCAAACTAAAAGTAGGAGATGCAGATGCCAATGTTTTATAGCTTCCGGATAAACTCACGACAAAATTCCTCAATGGTTCAGCTTGAAGCGTTAACATCGATAAGTTAATATTGGTCAATCTATCGTTTGAGCCTGTTCCTACTAATGAAGAGGACCCATTACTTCTTCCTAATACATCTGTAGAAGCTGTTAATGAAGCACCTATTTGTTCTACATCTCGTCGGTTTCCTCCAGAAATGATCAACCTGCTTTTTTTGTCTAGCAGCGCTTTTGCCTGAATTCCGTACTTAAACTTTTGATCTTTAAATCCGTAAGCCGTATATGCTTCAATGCGCCATGGATCGTCATAACCGAAATACGTTCTACCTCCGGTTCGTATTCTCATTCCTTCTACATCGTTAAATCCAAATGTTGAGAAAATAGGTCCGTAATCGAAGTTCAGATCTTTAAACTCGTAGTATCCGGAAGAAAGTGTAGCTGCAATACTGTACAAGCGTTTAAACTTCTTAACGGTTTTTAGCGTATCGAGCATTTCATATACACCTTTCTCATCTTCGTTCAGAGCTTCTAATCTATTCGCTTCCCAGAATGAATCGGGTTGATTGTAAACCGTGGCATCCTGATTGTAATTTTTCTTGGAATAGAATTTAGGATCCAGAGGTTTATCAAAAACATAATTATTAAATAATGTGGTTCTTTTACCGTAGACTCCTCTAGACTTTTCTTTCTTGTTCAGAACAAAATCTGACATGAAGTAATCTCTTTTCAACAAGAAGATAGAATCATTCAAAATGTCAAACTCCTGTTCAATGTAAATATCTTTTACCCAGTTGATATTTGCATTTTTTGAAGCCTGCATATTGATCTCCTTAACTGCGAACGTAGTATCGTTTACCCAGAAATCTCCTTTAAAGGTGAGTTCATTTTTTCGCCTGGGGTAATAGATGATGTTATAACACCATTTATTATCTATGAAAGAACTATCTGCGAGCACATAGTTGTAATTGCTAATTCCTGTTCTGGATAGAGGACTTACAAAGCTCTTATAGAAGAACTTGATATAATTATCATAGATATCATATTCTGTGTAAAGGTCATCTATAAAATCGATAATAGCCTGGTTATTGCTAAAGCCAGAGTTTTTGTTTCCTTTTAAATCAATTTTCTCTTTCTTTATGGTATTATCACCATAAACTTGAGAAACAGATTCATTTAAGAAAATAGGTAAATAGGTCTTTCCTGTAACTCTAGAGGTGTCTACATTGTTAAAGACAAATTCTAATCCCCTAAAGAGGCGTTTCTTCATTAAGGTACTATCGATGGTGTTTAGGTCAAATTCAACTTTCTGATACTTATTGTATTGATATTGTTTGAACTGTTTCAGCCCGTTTTTACGCCTTCGTTCCCAGATCTTACGTAAAATATCAATTGCTGGATTGTTCTTTTTAGGTTGTTTACCGGTAGCGATGACTATTTCATCTAGCTTATTAGCTTCTTCTTTTAGAACTACTTTTATTGTATAAGTAACTCTTTTTTCTAGTGTTAGTTCTACCGTCTCGTATCCAATAAATGAGATAACCAGTGTTGACCAATTTTTTGAAGATTCAAGATAAAACTTTCCATTTTCATCGGTAATGGTTCCTTGCACCGAACCTTTAAATAATACATTGGCATACGCTATAGGTTCGTCATTTTCGTCAAACACTTTACCGCTAACCTTTGTTTGCGAATACAATACTACAGCTGAAAAAGTGAAAAGTATAAAGAGTAAAAATTTCTTCATAATAAAAAAACTTCATCAACAACATTGCTAATGAAGTTTATATAACGCAAATTTTTGCGATTTATTTGTATAAAACTTCTTTTACAGCTTTCACCACATCGTTACTATTTGGAAGCCATTTTTCTAATAAAACTGGCGAATAGGGTGCAGGAGTGTCTGCGGTAGTAATTCTCTTAATTGGAGCATCTAGATAATCAAATGCTTCATCTTGTATTCTGAATGTAATTTCCGAAGAAACACTACCAAACGGCCAAGCTTCTTCTAAAATTACAAGTCTATTTGTCTTTTGTACTGATTTAATGATGGCAGCATGATCCATAGGTCGTACTGTTCTCAAATCGATAATTTCAACCGAAATACCTTCTTTTGCAAGCTCGTCTGCGGCTTTATAAGCTTCTTTTATGATTTTTCCAAAAGAAACGACCGTTACATCTGAACCCTCTCTCTTTATATCTGCTACACCGATAGGAATGATATACTCGCCTTCAGGGATGTCCATTTTATCTCCATACATCTGTTCAGACTCCATAAAGATTACCGGATCGTCATCTCGGATGGCCGCTTTTAATAATCCTTTTGCATCATACGGATTTGAAGGAACAATTACCTTAAGTCCGGGGCAATTTGCATACCAACTTTCAAAAGCTTGAGAGTGTGTAGCTGCTAATTGACCGGCAGAAGCAGTAGGTCCTCTAAATACAATAGGGCAATTAAACTGTCCACCTGACATTTGTCTGATCTTTGCCGCGTTGTTTATGATCTGATCAATTCCTACTAAAGAGAAATTAAAGGTCATGTATTCTACAATAGGTCTATTTCCATTCATTGCAGAACCTACGGCAATTCCACCAAAACCTAACTCTGCAATCGGTGCATCGATAACGCGTTTCGCACCAAATTCATCTAGCATTCCTTTACTGGCTTTATAGGCACCATTATATTCGGCAACTTCTTCTCCAATTAAATAAATACTTTCATCTGTGCGCATCTCTTCGCTCATCGCCTCACAAATCGCTTCTCTAAACTGAACTGTTTTCATGTAGTATTGATCAAAATTTATTGAAGACAAAAGTATGAAAATTTCTATCAAAAATTTTGGTATCAAAATTAGAAACTCAAAAAAATAGATTATAATTTTGCGATAACGTTTTCGAAGAGATTTCAGTACGAAAAAAATACTATGCATGCATAGTATTTTTGAAAAATAAACTGTACCTTCGTTGCGATCAAATTAAATTAGAATCGAATGAAAATATTGGTATGTATCAGTCATGTACCTGATACCACTTCAAAAATCAATTTTACCGAGAATGACACAAAGTTTGATACAAATGGAGTTCAATTTGTGATCAATCCATACGATGAGTTTGTGTTAACTCGTGCTATGTGGTTTAAAGAAAAACAGGGGGCTTCAGTTACTGTAGTAAATGTTGGAAATGCATCTACAGAACCTACCTTAAGAAAGGCATTAGCTATTGGAGCGGATGATGCGATTAGAGTAAATGCAGAAGCTACTGATGGTTTTTCTGTGGCTAAAGAGTTAGCTGCTGTTGTTAAAAACGGTGGTTATGATCTTGTTTTGGCAGGAAAAGAATCTAGTGATTATAACGGACAGATGGTTCCTGGAATGTTGGCGGGATTGACAGATTTCAATTTCGTAAATGGATGCGTTGGAATGGAAGTAGATGGAACCAGCGTAACAGCAACCAGAGAAATTGATGGTGGTAGTGAAACTGTAGCTACGTCATTGCCATTGGTTGTAGGTGGTCAGAAAGGAATTGTTGAGGAGTCTGATCTTCGTATTCCAAATATGAGAGGAATTATGATGGCACGTAAGAAACCATTGAATGTCGTAGAATCTACAGGTTCTGAAAATGCTACGACTTCTCAATCATTTGAAAAACCAGCACCGAAAGGAGCGGTAAAATTAGTGGATGCAGGAAATGTTGATGAGTTGATCAGCCTGTTGCACAACGAAGCAAAAGTAATTTAATCATAAGAAAATAAAGAGATATGTCAGTTTTAGTATATGCAAGTTCCACTGATGGAAAATTTAAAAAATCTGCTTTCGAAGTAGTTTCTTATGGAAAGAAAGTAGCAGAACAATTAGGTACTAACATTATTGCATTAACCATTAATGCAGAAAATGCTTCTGAATTACAAAATTATGGAGCAGAGACCATTGTTACCATAACTAATGATCAATTATCGGTATTCAATGCAAAGTCCTACTCAAATGTTATTGCGCAAGTAGCGGCAGGTAAAGGAGCTAATGTAGTGATCATTGACTCTAGTATAGATGGATTATATGTTGCGCCTTTAGTAGCTGTAGCTATGGATGCCGGGTATGCTTCGAATGTGGTTGCTGCGCCTAGTAGCACAAGCCCATTTACAGTGAAGAGAAAAGCTTTTTCTAATAAAGGGTTTAATAATACGGTGATCAATACTGAGAATAAAGTGATCGGATTAGCCAAGAACTCATTCGGAGTGATCGAAAATGCAGGTACTGCATCTGTTGAAAGTTTTGACGCAACAGTTGAAGCATCTGGTGTTGCATCTACAAATATTGAAAAAGCAACAGGTAAAGTGACGATCGCAGATGCGGATGTTGTAGTTTCTGGAGGTAGAGGTTTAAAAGGCCCAGAGAACTGGGGAATGGTAGAAGAATTAGCAGAGATTCTTGGGGCTGCAACAGCATGCTCTAAGCCTGTTTCGGATTTAGGATGGAGACCGCATAGCGAACATGTTGGGCAAACAGGAAAGCCTGTAGCCTCTAATTTATATATAGCTATTGGGATTTCTGGAGCAATTCAACATTTGGCAGGAGTAAATGCTTCTAAAGTTAAAGTAGTGATCAATACAGATCCGGAAGCGCCTTTCTTTAAAGCGGCTGATTATGGAATTGTAGGAGATGCTTTTGAGGTTGTTCCTCAGTTAATTAGTAAACTAAAAGAATTTAAGGCACAGAACTCATAATTTTTATTAAATTGTGCCCTAGTAAAAGGGCTGTCTGATTTTTGGTGATTGCCATGATTAGACAGCCTTTTTTTATGATTGGAGATTGTATGAGCTTAATAAAACTAACGATTAAAGGAATTTCTTACAGTCAAACTCAAAGCGGTGCGTATGCGTTGGTTTTAAGTGAGATGGAAGGAACCAGGACCTTGCCCATTATTATTGGTGCTTTTGAGGCGCAATCCATAGCGATTGCTTTGGAAAAAGAAATACGACCACCTAGACCACTAACACACGACTTATTTAAAACATTTTCAGATAGATTTTCTATTAAGATCAAGCAAATTATCATTCATAAATTGGTGGATGGTATTTTCTTTTCAAGCCTGGTGTGCGAAAAAGATGGTGTAGAAGAGGTGATAGATACCAGAACTTCGGATGCCATTGCTATTGCTGTCCGATTTGAGGCACCCATTTTTACCTATGAGAATATTCTCGATAAAGCTGGGATCTATTTAAAAATTGAAGAGGAACTGTCTTTAAAAGAAGATCCTTTGGAGCCAGAAGAAGTTGAAGTGCATCTGGAAGATCCAAAAACATCGGAAGATGTGTTCTCCAGACTTTCTCTAGATGAGCTATACCAACAGTTAAATGAGGCTGTTGCCAACGAAAATTATGAATTAGCAGCTAAGATCAGAGACGAGATTAGCAAGCGATCTTAATACCTATTTACTTTATGAAAAAATTAGTTTTACTTGTCTTCTGTTGTATTTCCTTTTTAGGGTTTTCTCAATCAGTAGAGAACAACTGGCGTTTTTCTGCCATTGAAAAAGGAGGTAAATCCATTTTTAGTATCGATAAATCTGATACATTTTACCTGAAGGACGGAAAATTTAATTACTCTTTAGCTGCAAAGGATAACCTTAAGGCTTCAGGAGACTATGCTATAAACGATAATAAGTTAACACTATCATATGTCTTACCTAAGGATACTGTTAGGGTATATGAGATAAAAAAAATAAGTGAGAACTCATTGGAAATCTTTGAAAATGGAATTTCATATAAATTTCAGAAAGAAGAGGCGTTTCATTTAGATTCAAAAGTAACGCAATGGCAGTTACATAAACATTTGATCTATGATAGATTTCCTGATAGTCTCAAAACTTCTGTTGATTTTGAAAGAGGCAAAGAACTTTTAACATTAAATCCGAATGGAGAATACATTTCCGTTTTAAACAATCAGTTTACAGAAGGGTTTTGGATTCAGAATCACAAACTAATAGTGTTCAAGCAGAAAGTTCCGATTGCTGTTGATGTATATTATGAAGTACTTGAAGAATCTAAAGGAAAGCTAAAGTTAAAGAATGGAAACGAGGTTTTAGTATATGTCTCCAAATCCGATCCAAATTTTTTAGTAAAACCAGAAACTAAGGATGTAATAATAGAAAGTCAGGGAGTATCCTTCACCAGTATTTGGAGAGGTGTTCTAGGAATGGTTTTTTTAATATTCATCGCGTTTTTATTTAGTTCAAATAGAAAAGGTATTAATTGGAAAACGGTTGGGCTAGGTTTAATTTTTCAGCTTGCAATTGCAATAGGAGTTTTGACCGTGCCTTTTATTCAGTCACTTTTTGAGGGTATAGGAAAAGTATTTGTGAATATTTTGGATTTTACCAGAGCAGGAAGTGAATTCTTGTTTAGTGGCGTGATGGATGTTAATTCCTATGGGTTTATTTTTGCGTTCCAAGTATTACCAACTATATTGTTCTTCTCGGCCTTAACTTCCTTGCTATTTTATTTAGGCTTAATACAAAAATTGGTTAAAGTAATGGCTTTGTTGCTTACCAAAGTACTAGGTATTTCTGGGGCAGAAAGTTTATCCGTAGCTGGAAACATTTTTCTTGGGCAAACAGAAGCACCACTTTTAATTAAGGCATATCTGGAGAAAATGAACAGGTCAGAGATCCTATTAGTAATGATCGGAGGAATGGCTACAGTAGCTGGGGCTGTTTTAGCTGCATATATTGGATTTTTGGGAGGTGATGACCCAGTATTGAGATTGAAATTTGCGAAACACTTATTAGCTGCTTCGGTAATGGCTGCGCCGGGAGCTATTGTCATTTCAAAAATATTGTTTCCTCAAACCGAAAAAGTGAATACCGACGTAAAAGTATCTTCTGATAAAATAGGATCCAATGTATTGGATGCTATTGCGAATGGTACGACTGAAGGACTTAAGTTGGCTTTAAACGTTGGAGCCATGCTATTGGTATTTGTGGCTTTTATAGCTATGATCAATGGAATTTTGGGTTGGGTAGGAGATGTCACTTCTTTGAATGAGTGGATGGCAGCGAATACAGCGTATACTTCTTTATCTTTGGAAGCGGTTCTAGGAACGGTCTTTGCACCTTTGATGTGGATGATTGGTGTGGCGACTGAAGACATGACTTTAATGGGGCAACTATTAGGTATTAAATTAGCAGCGAGTGAATTTATTGGGTATATACAACTAGCAGAATTAAAAAATGTGGCGAATGCAACACATTTGACCTATAACAAATCGGTGATCATGGCAACTTATATGTTGTGTGGATTTGCAAATTTTGCCTCTATTGGTATTCAAATTGGAGGAATAGGTTCCCTGGCACCAGGTCAAAGAAAGGTGTTGTCTGAATTTGGAATGAAAGCTTTGATTGGAGGAACAATTGCATCATTAATGTCAGCAACAATTGCTGGAATGATCATTGGTTAACCTATAAACAAATCGTTAATAACTTTATAAGATAAATAGAAGCTTCAATTCAAATGAATTGAAGCTTTTTTTAATTTTGAGATTCAAGTAAATGATGGAAGTATGAAGCAATACCACGATTTAGTTAAGCATGTTTTAGAAAATGGTAATCAAAAAGGAGATAGGACAGGGACAGGGACGAAAAGTGTGTTCGGTTATCAGATGCGTTTTGACCTCAGTGAAGGTTTTCCAATGGTTACTACTAAGAAGTTACACTTAAAATCAATAATATATGAACTCCTATGGTTTATTAAAGGAGATACGAATGTAACGTATTTACAAGAGAATGGTGTACGTATTTGGAATGAATGGGCAGATGAGAATGGAGATCTTGGACCTGTATATGGACATCAATGGCGCAATTGGAACAGCGATGAAATTGATCAGTTGAACGAAGTGATCGATACCTTAAAGAATAACCCAAATAGTAGAAGAATGTTGGTTTCTGCCTGGAACCCAAGCGTATTACCAGATACCTCCATTTCGTTTTCAGAAAATGTAGCTAATGGCAAAGCAGCATTGCCTCCATGTCATGCGTTCTTTCAATTTTACGTGGCGGATGGAAAGCTCTCTTGCCAACTATATCAAAGAAGTGCAGATATCTTTTTAGGTGTACCTTTTAATATTGCATCCTATGCATTGTTCACTATGATGATGGCACAGGTGTGTGGCTATGAGGCAGGCGAGTTTATTCATACATTCGGCGATGCTCATATCTACAGCAATCATATGGAACAGCTGGAGCTACAACTTTCTAGAGAGCCAAGACCTTTACCTACAATGAAATTAAATCCAGCGGTAAAGAACATAGAAGATTTTACGTTCGAGGATTTTGAATTGCTGAATTACGATCCACATCCACATATAAAAGGTGTAGTAGCGGTATAAATTAACTTATTTTTAATTGAAAAAAGATTGCTTCGCAACAAGTTAGTTCATAATTTAGTTGAAAATTAATACTATGGATATTTCTACAGATTTACTTAAGGATTATATCTACGATAAGATAGCAGATATAGATGATGAAAACGTTTTAACAGCGATTAAGACCTTAATAGATCATATACAAGACTCATCGGAAGACACCATTACCGAAAAAGAGGACTTTAATAATTACATTAAGGTTTGGTTAAAGGATATGAACTAAAGAAGAAAACTTCTTTAAAACCAATTTTCACTCAGAATGATTACCATTATTGCCGCGATAGGAAGCCGAAATGAATTAGGAAAGAACAATGATCTTATTTGGCATTTACCGGCAGACCTTAAAAGGTTTAAAAAAGTAACCTCGGGTAATTATATTATCATGGGAAGAAATACCTATGAATCGATTGGAAGACCTTTACCTAATAGAACTACAGTTATCATAACTCGAAACAGATCGTACGTTCAAGAAGGCTGTTTAGTAGTGCACAGTATCGAAGAGGCGCTAGAGTTGTCAAAGCAACAAGATCAAGTGTTCATCATAGGAGGAGCTAAGATCTATGAGCAATGTTTGGAAAAAGATCTTGTAGATAGATTAGATATCACTGAAGTGCATGAGCAATTTGAGGCGGATGTATTCTTTCCGGAGATCGACATGAACACATGGGAAGTGATTTCAAGAGAAGATCATGAAGCAGACGACAAGAACGAGTTTGACTATAGCTTTATTAGCTATCAAAAGAAGACTACCTAATTACTTGATTCGAATATCCTTCTAATAAAGACATTCGGTACTTTCGTTGCGCAAATTGGAAGTAGTTGAACAGTTTATAATTGACTTCGTAACCATAATCTATATGAGGGTCATAATCTATTTCATTTTGATAAATGAGGTTGTCAAATCGTAAAGGGTTTCTTGCCCTGTAGTTCCATGTAATTACGTAGTTCCTATTTTTTTGTTCCATATATACCTGACTATGAAACCCAGGAGGTTTAGCAATTGAGTTCAAAAAACCATTAAACCCATCATCGATAATTATAATTTCATATTCGAGGCTATCATTTGCGATCACCACAGGCTCCTCTTTAGACGGTCTATTCTCAATTTTAGAACTATTACATGCCCCAATAAACATTCCTATACACAAGACTGCCGTTATTTTAAGTAGAGCTCTCATAATCAAATAGTTTTGATATATAAATTTCTGAAAAAAAATGCAAAGTAGTATCATGATAATAAAATTTTAACGTTTTATAGGGAAGGCTTATCTTTAAGAGCTAAATTGATTTTATGAAAACACGGTGTTTTTGGGTAAGTGATGACCCCTTATATATTGAATATCACGATAATGAATGGGGAGTTCCTGTGTATGACGATGATCGGTTGTTCGAGTTTTTGATTCTCGAAACCTTTCAAGCCGGTTTGAGTTGGATAACGATCTTAAAAAAGAGAGAAAACTTCCGAAAGGCTTTTGATAATTTCGATTACAAAAAAATTGCTGCATACCCTGAGTCAAAATACGAATCCTTGTTGCAAGACGCAGGAATTATTAGGAACAAATT
Organism: Flavobacteriaceae bacterium; assembly: GCA_965218065.1. Lineage (GTDB taxonomy): Bacteria > Bacteroidota > Bacteroidia > Flavobacteriales > Flavobacteriaceae > Polaribacter. Next base: position 569,789 of record OZ244589.1, read on the forward strand.
AAAGATCCGAGCCACCATTTCTAATGCGCAGGCTTTTATGAAAGTCCAAGAAGAATTTGGTTCTTTTTCAAAATACATCTGGGGTTTTACAAATGGTAAACCTATTGTAAATACCTTTAAGAAAAGAGAAGAGGTTCCGGCAACTACTGAATTGTCAGATGCTATTTCAAAAGACTTGAAGAAAAGAGGATTCAAATTCGTAGGATCTACGGTGATCTATGCACATATGCAAGCCACTGGAATGGTAAATGATCATACCACCGATTGTTTTCGATATAAAGAAGTCTAAAAAAATGTACATTTATAAACTATAATCAAAATCAACCATACAATGAAAATTAAACACATAGTAGTAGCATTGGCTTTCAGTGGTTTATTCGCCTCTTGCGCAAATAATTCAAAAGAATCTGCTGAGAAAAAAGATGCTCAATTTAATCATGTCGTAGAGCAATTTGCAGATCTAAGAGTGCTTCGATATCAAATTCCCGGATTTGAGGAATTAACTCTAAAAGAGAAGAAATTAGTCTACTTCTTAACACAGGCAGGCTTGGCCGGAAGAGATATTATGTGGGATCAGAATTATCGTCACAATCTGGAGATCAGAAAAGCATTAGAAAGTATCAATGCGAACTTTTCAGGAGATAAGAGCTCAGATGAATATAAAGCATTCAAAACCTACTTGAAGCGGGTATGGTTCTCAAATGGTATTCACCATCATTATTCTAATGATAAGATAAAACCAGAGTTCAGCAAAGATTATTTTGTGAATACACTACTTAAAAATTCTAATACAGAACTTAGTGAAGCTGCGACAGAGGTGATCTTTAATGATAAAGATGATAAAAAAGTAAACAAGAAGAAGGGTGTGGATAATATTCTGGCTTCAGCTATCAATTTTTATGGACCGGATATTACCGATAAGGATGTTGCAGATTTCTATGCAAAAGCCTACAAAGGACCAGAAGGAATGCCTATAGAAGCAGGATTAAACTCGAAATTAGTTCGCGAAAATGGAAAACTGGTAGAAAAAGTTTGGAAGTCAGGAGGAATGTACGGATCGGCTATTGATGAGATCATTGGTTGGCTAGAGAAGGCAAAAAAAGTTGCGGAAAATGAAAAGCAAGCAAAAGCCTTAGGGTTGTTAATTGAATATTATAAAACAGGAAGTTTAGACATTTGGGATAAATACTGTATCGCCTGGGTAACTTCAACAGAAGGAAACATCGATTGGATCAACGGATTTATTGAAGTATATAACGATCCAAAGGGATACAGAGGATCTTATGAGACCATTGTTGAGATCAAAGATTTTGATATGTCTCGTAAAATGGCAGTATTATCTGAAAACGCACAGTGGTTCGAAGACAATTCGCCATTACAAGAAGAGCACAAAAAGAAAAACGTGGTAGGAGTTACCTATAAAACCATTAATGTTGCAGGAGAAGCAGGAGATGCATCTCCAAGTACTCCTATTGGGGTGAATCTTCCGAACAATAATTGGATTCGTCAACAACATGGTTCTAAGTCAGTGTCATTAGGGAATATTGTTGGAGCGTATAATAATGCTGGTGGTACAGGAAGGCTGAAAGAGTTTGCGCACGATCAAGAAGAAATAGATCTGGAAATTGCATATGGTCAGGTAGCAGATAAATTACATACTGCTTTGCACGAAGTAGTAGGGCATGCATCAGGAGTTATTAACGATGGTGTTGGGCAGCCAAAAGAAACGTTGCAAAACTATGCTTCTACGATGGAAGAAGGAAGAGCAGATCTTGTGGGATTGTATTATTTAATGGATCCAAAAATGCAGGAACTTGGATTGACAGATGATTGGAGAAAGCTTGGAATGGCAGCATATGATGGATATATTAGAAATGGATTGATGACACAATTGATCAGAATTAATTTGGGAGATGATATTGAAGAAGATCACATGGTGAATCGTCAATGGGTATCTGCCTGGGCTTTTGAGCAAGGAGCAAAAGATAATGTGATCGAAAAAGTGACCAGAGATGGAAAGACCTACTTCAAGATCAATGATTACGATAAGCTTCGAGAGATCTTCGGACGTTTATTAAGAGAAGCACAACGTATCAAGTCTGAAGGGGATTTTGAAGCAGCCAAAGCCTTGGTTGAAGGATATGGAGTAAAAGTAGATCAAGCAATTCATAAAGAAGTGCTAGACAGAAACAAGAAATTTACAGCGGCACCTTATAGTGGATTCGTAAATCCTGTATTAAAACCTGTAACAGATGCCGATGGAAACATTACAGACATTACAGTAAATCAACCGAAAGACTTTGAAGAACAAATGTTATTCTATTCAAAGAATTATAGTTTCTTAACGTCTAAGCAATAAACAGTTCCGGACTGAGATAGTAAAACCGATCCTTTTTTAGGATCGGTTTTCGTATTTTTAGAACAGTAAAAAAAGATACATGGCAAAAAAAGTAAAGGACCCCGGTTTTGGATATGGCTCTTTCAAGAATGCGAAGAGTATTATCAATAATGATGGAACTTCGAATGTGATACATCTAAACAGAAAAAGAAGTCTAGACGATCTGTACACCTACTTTACGGAGATCTCCTGGATTCGTTTTTTTGCATTGGTCATTTGTCTGTATACCTTATTGAATATCTTTTTTGCTTTTATCTACGTAGCTATCGGAATAGAGCAAATAACACCATCTAAAGGAACATTTTGGGAAGACCTTTTGAACGGTTTCTTTTTTAGTGCGCAAACATTAACAACCGTAGGTTATGGAGGAATTGCCCCGCAAGGAATGACTGCGAATATTATTGCAGCATTCGAAGCGATGATCGGTTTGTTGGGATTCTCTTTTATAACCGGTTTGTTGTACGGAAGATTTTCAAAACCAAGAGCAGCAATTAAGTTTAGCGATAAGTTCATTGTAAGAGATTTTAAAGAAGGGAAAGCCTTAATGTTTCGCTTAATGAACAGTAGAAAAACAGTGATGATCGAACCAGAGATAACTGTAATGCTATCTATTACCGATAAAAACGAAAGTGGAGAATTTAAGAGAAACTTCTATCAGCTTTCGCTTGAGCGAAACAAGATCATGTATTTGCCCACAATATGGACCATTGTTCATGAGATCAAAGAAGAAAGCCCCTTGCATAAACATCTGAATTCCGATCTATCAAAATTGGATGCTGAGATCTATATCTTGTTGAATTATCATGAAGAATCCTTTGCCCAAAAGGTTTATAATATCCATTCCTATAAATTTGACAAATTGATGATGGATGTGCACTTTGAACCTTCGTTTACCTTTGATGCCGAAGGAAATACCATTTTAGATCACGATAAGTTAAATGAAGTAAACCCGATGTAAATTAATTACTGGTAAAGTATCGAAGTATAACAAAAATAGCGATTACCAGAGTCCCGTAAATAGCCACTTTGAATCCTGCATTCTTATAAAAGCGTTTGTGGTTTTTTGCATCTTTCCGATAACTGAGTATCATTAGAGTAACAAAGGCGAGCACAAAGAATATGATAAAAATTATTCTACCGGTAGTGAACATAATTCGTATTTTTAGCAAAATTACAAATTAAATGCGAACAGCCATCGTTTTTGGAGCCACTTCTGGCATTGGAAGATCACTTACTGAAAAACTAATCAAAGATGGATATAAAGTTGCAATAACCGGGAGAAGATTAGAAAAACTACAAGAGCTTCAAAAGGCATATCCGGAACATATAATCTATAAACAAAATGATATTCAAGATATCAATGATGTTGAAAAAGTATTCCATGAGATCGTCTCAGAATTAGGGCATGTAGATCTGGTAATACAGTCTTCCGGAGTAGGTTTTGTGAATCCGAAGTTGGAATGGGATAAAGAGTCGCAGACCATACATACAAATGTGGAGGGAGTGACCAAATTATATACACTGGCATATCTGCTATTTAAAAAACAAGGGTTTGGACATTTGGTTGGAATTACTTCCATTGCATCGCTAAGAGGTAGTAGGGCAGCACCTGTATATTTTGCCTCCAAGGCCTATCAAAAGTCCTACTTAGAAGGATTGTATATTAAAACAAAATCAATAAAGACGAATAAGGTCTTCGTGACCGATATTAGACCTGGATTTGTTGATACGGCCATGGCGTTGGGTGATGATATTTTTTGGATGGTTCCTTTAGAAAAAGCAACCAGACAAATATACAGGGCAATTCAAAAGAAGAAACGGGTTGCCTATATTTCAAAAAGATGGGCGTTGATCGCTTTTGTGCTGAAAGTTGTTCCTGCCTGGTTATTAAAAAAAGCTACGTAAGATGCAGAAAAAGAAATTGGTAGTTTTTGATATTGACGATACGCTAACAAAGAGTGAAGATCAGCATCAAACGGCTTATGTATATGCCATGCATCATTTTGGAATTCATGATATAGATAAAAACTGGAAAAACTATCTACATCATACCGATAGCTATATCCTAAAAGAGAACTATGATCGCAATAAAATGAAAGCATTTGACCTTTCCTTTATCGCTGAGTTCGAAATAGAAATGACTACCAGAATTCAAAATCTGTCAAAAACCAGCGAGATTAGTGGAGCAGCAGAAATTGTAAGATACTTTTTAAATGATACTGACTATGGAGTCTGTTTTGCTACGGGTTCTTTAGTGAAGCCGGCCCACATAAAACTTGAGCAGGCAGGGATTCCTTTCATTCCTGAATTAGTGGTTGGATCCAATCATTTTTATAGTAGAGAAGAGATCGTAAAAAAAGCGATAGATAAAGCTAAAGATTTTTACAAAGTTGATATATTTGAGCATATCATTTCTGTAGGAGATGGTATTTGGGATTTGAAAACTGCTAGAAATCTGGGGATACATTTTATAGGTATATTAGATAAGAATTTGGCGGATTTTCAACGAGAAGATATCAAATGTCATATTAAGGATTGGCAAGGATTTAATCTAGCGAGTATAGAAAAACAACTAGGAATTATATAAAACACATACATGAAAAATAAGATAGCAGCAGTACATGAGTTTCACTCAGCATTTAAATTAGGGATCAAGAATACACCGACCGCCAATATAGGTTCGGATAGGAATATGCTTCGTTTTAATTTGATGAAGGAAGAGAATGAAGAATATTTAGAAGCGGCCGAAAATGATGATCTGGTTGAGGTAGCAGATGCGTTGGGTGATATGCTATATATCTTATGCGGAACAATTATTGAACATGGAATGCAACACAAGATAGAAGAGGTGTTCAACGAGATTCAACGAAGTAATATGAGTAAATTAGGCGAAGATGGAAAACCAATCTATCGTGAAGATGGAAAAGTACTAAAAGGACCTAATTATTTCAAACCTGATATTGCAACTATTTTGGAGAACTAAATACTCTCTAGAATAGTAATTCTATTACCACTTGGATCGAAGAATCGAATTTCATTGGTTTCCCAGGCTGTTTTTAGGAAGACATTCTTTTCTGAAATGATTTCACTTGTAAGTAATTGTTGCTGTATAAAGTGTAAGTGCTGAACTTCAAATTTGAGATCGGTGCTCGTCATGTCTTTCGGAAATTGAAACTGTAAATGGATCAATTGATTGTGCTTTTTCAGCACTGCATAATCCATAGGGCCTTCCTGATAAAAAGTACTATTATAGACGTTCTTAAAACCTAAATTGGTTTCATACCACAATGCATCCCTGGCCACATCTTCAGAAGCTAATACGGGGCTTGTAAACTTGAAAAGGGTTTCACTGGCCTCTTCGGATTCCTCGAACTGACTGGTCCCAGCTTCCTGACCGAAAGCCAACGTATATCCATCAGGATCTTTAATGGCAAACTCATAACATCCATAGGCCTCTTTATGCTCAGGCGGATATTCCACGATAACATCTTTCTCAGAAAATTCCTTGAACAAGGCATCCGCATCTTCTATCCAGAAATATGCATCCCAGGAGTTTTCATTATTGTTCACCTGTTTGCTTTTCGTTTCTTGCAACATAACGATCATATTATCTCTTCTTGGCATCGAAAAGAAAGGAGGGTCTCCCCACAGTCCGGTGTTGGCAAAACCGAGAACATTACAATAATATGCGACCGATCTGTGAATATCAGAAACAAAGAAAAGAGGTGCCGAACCCAAGAGTTTATTGCTCATACAACATGATTTACTAGCTAAAAATACGAATTTATAGCTTAAAAACCTGCCCGTCAACGGCAAATCGAAATCCTTGACCTACTAACCCTTTTTTCTCTTGAGCGTTGGGTTGGAGTGCGGGGTTCGTATGATTGAAGTGAATAAAGATGACCTTATTTTTTACGTCTTCTGTTTCATTCTGAAACAATGCTACAGTTTCCTCAATAAATGGATGCGGTATTTCAGACATGGGCCGATTGATCTCCCCGTTTTTAAAGAATGTAGCATCCAAGAATGCATAATCTACTTTTTTCACTTCTTCAACAATGTTCTTGCCCCAAATGTTCCATTTGTTAATGTCCGGTATGAACAACGCTGTTTTATTGGGGCCTTGAATTTTATAACCCACCGTCTCGGAGAATTCATCTCGATGAGGTACCACAAATGGTGTCACTTTTAAGCTTTGATTGAGTGTAATTGTACTATCGTGGGCAATGCTCTCGAGTTTTATATTTTGCAATGCTACCAGCTGACTCCAGGGACCATTAGTTTCCAAATAGTTTTTCATTTTAGGCATTGCGTATACTTTCGTATGCTTTTTTCCTAAAGCCTCTCTTCCGAAATACATTAACCCGGCATAATGTCCAATATGCGCGTGTGTAAGAAAAATACCGTCAATAAGTGTTTCCTTTTTTAAATGATACTGTTCGAGATCGGCCAATTGAGTGGAGATATCCGGAGTAGCTTCAAACAGCCATTTTTGTCGATGAACTTTATCCACTAAACCTAAAGAAACTACCCGTTGTTTTTTTTGTTTTCCAGAATAGAAATTGGCACAACACTCTCTCTGACACCCAATATGTGGATAACCGGCATCTTGTGCAGTTCCTAAAATCGTAATGTATTGTTCTGGTGGTGACGTTTGTGTTTCCTCTGGAGTGTTGGCACAACTCCAAACAATGAACAAGAAAAGAACACAAACTTTTTTCAACGATTATACTTTATAACACCATCCATGGATATCATCTACTCCTGTGTTGTATTGAATATCCATTAATTTCTCTTTAAAGAAACTGGCATATGAGTTTTCTAACTTAGGTAATTCAAAAGTTTCTCCACCATGACCAAATCCTGCTATCGGATTGATCACTGCAGCCGTTCCTGATCCGAAGATCTCTTTTAAGCTTCCATTCTTGGCAGCTTCTTTAATTTCAGAGACACGAACCCTTCTGATCTCAACTTCCATATTGTTATCTTCGGCAAGTTGAATTACCGATTTTCTGGTAACTCCATCTAAAATTCTATCATTACTTGGAGCTGTGATCAACGTATCACCAATCCTAAAGAAGATATTCATGGTTCCTGCTTCTTCCAGAAATTCATGCGTGCTGGCATCTGTCCAGATAATTTGCTGAAACCCTTGTTTTTGAGCCAATGTTGTCGGATAAAACTGAGCACCATAGTTACCTGCGGCTTTTGCAAACCCTACACCTCCATCGGCAGAACGACTGTACTTTTCCGAGAATAAGACACGTACTTCTTCTTCATAGTAAGATTGAGCAGGAGAACAAATGATCATAAATTTATAGTTTTCAGCAGGTGATGCCGAAATAGCCCCTTCACTAGCAATAGCAAAAGGTCTGATGTATAAAGAATTTCCACGTCCTTTCTTGATCCAGTCCTTCTCTAAATGTAATAAGGTCTTTAATCCTTCAAAGAAATAATCTTCAGGGAATTCAGGGATTGCTAACCTCTTTGAAGAAATATTGATCCGTAGGTAGTTCTCATGCGGTCTAAACAACAAGATGTTATCATTATCATCTTTATAAGCTTTCATTCCTTCAAAAACAGCCTGCCCATAGTGAAAAACTCTGGCAGAAGGATCTAGCTGAAGAGGTCCGTATGGCTTAATTACAGGTTGCTGCCATTCACCATTCACAAAGTCACATTCAAACATATGATCGGTAAAGATTTTACCAAAAGGTAAGTGTTCAAAATTTACTGAATTTATTTTTGAAGTTGCTGCCTTTTCTACTCGAATCTCTGTAACCATGTAACCTTATTTTTGTTTTGCAAAGCTACGAAATTTGTCGCGCTTTTTAAGAGTCATTACAGACTGATTTTTAATTGTAAGCTGTATCTTTGTAGAAATCATTTAAATATCTAATCATGAAAAAGTCTATGTTATTACTTGCAGTTATAGGAATGTTATTTACTGCCTGTAAGACAAAAACATCTGAAAACAAAGAAGTTAAGAAAGAAAGTATAGCGATCAAATATGACAAATTTGGTGCTGAGATTACGGATAAAGATGCGTTAAGTTCTGCAGAGATGCTTGCACAGTTCAAAAGCATGAAGGTGGGAGATTCAGTGCAGGTTAAGTTTGCTTCAAATATTAACGAAGTATGTTCTAAAAAAGGTTGCTGGATGAAACTTTCCTTAGCAGATGGTACCGAAACTATGGTGCGCTTTAAAGATTATGGTTTCTTTATGCCGTTAGATTCTAAAGGAAGAGATGTTGTTGTAGATGGAATCGCTATTGTAAAGGAAACTTCCGTTGCAGATTTAAAGCATTATGCTGAAGATGCAGGGAAAAGTAAAGAAGAAATCGCTAAGATTACAGAACCAAAAGTAGAGTTCGCTTTTGAAGCATCAGGAGTGTTGATGAAGAAATAATTGTTTTGAAACGGGAGATCATTACCACTGCGGATGGTTCTACAACAATCCACTTACCGGATTGGAATGAGCAATATCATTCAAAGCACGGGGCTATTCAAGAGGCGTATCATGTATTTATAAAGCATGGTTTAAGCTTGTTTGAAAAACAAGAGATCTCTTTACTGGAAATTGGATTTGGAACTGGATTGAATGCATTGATCTCGCTATTAGAAGCGAAGAAAAGAGCATTAAAAGTTCACTATGTTGGAGTGGAAGCCTATCCGGTAGCTACAGCAGAGGTTTCAAAACTAAATTATATCCAAGCATTAAAAGCCGAAGCACATGCAGCTGTTTTTGAACAGTTGCATGCGCTTTCTTGGGATACACCGCACCACATCACGTCAAATTTTTCTATTGAGAAAAGACAACAATTTTTTGATCAAATTACTGATAAGAATAGATTTAATCTGATCTATTTTGACGCTTTTGGAGCGCGAGTACAACCAGAATTGTGGACAGAAACCATTTTTACAAGAATGTTTGAAGCATTAATGCCCGGAGGCGTTTTGGTTACATATTCAGCAAAAGGAAGTGTGCGCAGGGCAATGCAAGCAGTTGGATTTTCGGTAGAACGATTACCGGGACCACCTGGCAAAAGAGAAATGTTACGCGCAGTAAAAGAAGTTTAAATTTTTATCTGGTTTCCTCCGGTAATATTCAGGTTGTCATCCTGAACAAAGGCGATTAAACGCATATCAGAGTTTTTGCTCGGTATATCAATGTCCAGTGTACCCGTAGCTTTTTGTAATGTAAGTTCTTTCTGAAACACTACGATATTGCTATTGCTCAAATTTCTTCGGGCGTTTTCACCGCGTTTCACTTGAGTCGTTTGCTTATCCAATACCAAGGCAAATACGATCTTTTTATCTATGAGTTCGCCACTAATCTCATAGGTCACCGATAACTTACTTCCTTTTCTCAAGGTTTGCAGCCTAACGGAGTTTGTTGCTTTCTTTCTTAAATATTGCTTTACTTTTTTGCGAAGTATATATTCATCAGAACCAATGAAATGCTCTTTGCCATTTACAACAATTTGAGGGGTATATACCCTGCGTTCTCTAAACTTGTTCGCGTAGGCATATTGCATTTCGGTATAGGCTTTCTTTCCAAAAGGATCCTTCCATCCCAGACGATCCCAATACGTTACATGATACGATAAGATCATTACATTTTTGTCAGCGTATTCCTTTTTTATTTCCTCTGCTAAAGCATCGGCTGCCGGACAACTACTACAACCTTGCGACGTAAATAGTTGCATCACTACAAAAGGAGTCTCTGGTATAATTTTTGTTTCTTCTGAAGAAATAATTAGACTTGTTCCTAATAGCAAAAAGAAAAAATAGCGCATATAAAATAGTATTTAGTAACCATTCAGTCGAGATAAAATAAAACCCTTACCAGTCTAACGTTACCAAAAGCGTTAAATTTTTATCTTAGCAAAAAACTTCACTTTATGGAATTTAAAAGAAGATTCGGCAAACGTAAAAAAGCAAACTCTAAAAGAGGGTTGATGTTAGTCATCTTATTGATCATTGTATTACTGGTATGGTATAATGCAGAGGGGATCATGACAAAATTGTTTAGCAAATAATTACTTCATAAAATGTCGTCCTTTCCAGGTGTATCCAGAAAAAAGAGTGAGTATTAAGATAAATACACTCAAAAAAGGATATACAAAGCTACTTATTATATAGAATGAAGTTTTCTGCTCCCTGGCGAAAAACCTATTGAACCTTAGGTACAAAAGAACATCTGATATTGCTTTTACTAAAAAAACAATTAGCAAAAAACCATATGGAAAAACCTGAAATATGGTGAGCAGAATACCCGTAATCAATCCTAAATTTCCAAGAGCAACAATGAGCCCTGCAAACTTTGTGAAGGGGTTTTTATAATGGGAAGATTTTGAAGCCCAGCGAACGCGCTGTTCTATAAAGCTCTTCCAAGTTTTTTCAGGGGCAGTAGATACCACTGCAGCTTTAGATTTCAAATAATGTACTTTCTTTTTGTCTTTTTGATACATTTTTTCGAACAAGAAAACATCGTCTCCGCTTGCGATAGTATTATTATCTTGGAAACCGTTTACCGATAAAAAAGCTGACTTTGTGTACGCTAAATTTGCACCATTGCACATCATCGCGTTGTCTATACCAAAACTTCCCATTGTTACCGCTTGTAGTGTATGAAATTCGATCCGTTGTAACATACTTAAGAAAGAAGGTTTTTTATAATAACGAACAGGCCCGGCAATCATAATTACATCGTGTTTTTGGATATAGGCGTTATAACATTGTAGCCAATTTTTTGGCAATGAGCAATCAGCATCTGTAGTAATGATCCATTCATAAGCAGCATGTTGAATAGCTGTTTGAATAGCGTCTTTTTTCGGTGATGCTGAAGTGCGAATGTTCTGTAGAATGCGAATGCTCGAGGCTTGCTTAAGTTCTTTAGCATATTGAGCGATAATTTCTACTGAATTATCTGAAGAATCGTCATCTACAAAGATGAACTCGACATGTTCCAGAGGATAATTTAACTCGTTTATAGATGTTAATAATCCCGGCAGCCGCTCAGATTCGTTTCTGAAAGGAACAATAACGGAAAAAGATATTTTGGATGACGTATTTAGAAATTGAAATTCAGGAACTCGATCAAACCCGATCAGAAATCGTATCATCAGGATACAGTAACATGCTATGAAGAATCCAACAATAATCATTCTACAGCTGGTTTTAGTTTCAACATAAAAATACTTCCCAATAACGATGGAAGTGCAAAATTCAATATCCACATGAATGTAGTTATCGTAATAATCAATACAGGGTCTATGTTAAAAAAGGAAAAAACTAAGATAGACACAGATCCTTTCAATAGAAAATCAAACATGGGTAATATAGGAACTACTGAAGTGAGTCCATACATGGCAGTTATGCATGCCATGGCGTCAATATAGTTAATATTTACCTCAAACAATACAAGCAAGAAGTAGAATTGATGTGAGAATATGAGATATCTGATCAAGGATAATATAAACGCTTTTCTGTGTTGGGGCTCATTGATAAAGTCAAAACCTGTCAAAAATTTTGGAAACCATGCACGTATAAAAGGAAACCTGTTTCTAACAATAAATAGGAGCAATACCATAAAGACTCCGATCAAGAAGATAAGAAAGATAATAGAGACGAACCCTTCTTCAAAATAATTGAAAAGGTAGACTATTCCCCAAACTCCTAAAGCAAGCGAGATAAGTAATTGATAGCTATTTCCTACGAATGCTGCCAATGCGATGTCTCCTCTCTTTGCTTTGGAATAGTATAAGATCTTTACCCCATATTCGCCCGTTCTTACCGGAGTGATCATGGCTAATGTGGATGAGGTCAGTGTTTGAATTGCTGCTGCTGACCAGGAAATGGGGTGAATTTTAGCGGTTAAGAACTGCCATTTCGTGATTTCCGAAACCCAGTTAAAAAAAGTAAAAATCAGTAAAAAAAGTATGTTTTTTGGTGAAAAAATGTCAAAATCAATCAAAAAAGACTGAAAATGGCTAAATTCAATATTTTTATTATGAGCAATTTTATGATAGATATAGTAACAACAAACAATAACTATTGCAAGTTTTAAGACAAGCCATAAGAATTGTTTAGATTTGTATGATATCGAGCGCAACACAATCACAAAGAACGTAAAATTTGGGTGTAGAAAAAATCATTTTAGGAATTGACCCCGGAACAACCATAATGGGGTTTGGTCTGATCAAAGTAGTTGGAAAGAAAATGGAGTTCATTCAAATGAACGAATTGCAGCTGAAGAAGTATGATGATCATTACGTGAAATTGAAGATGATCTTTGAAAGAACCATCCAATTGATCGAAACGTATCACCCAGATGAAATTGCTATCGAAGCACCCTTTTATGGAAAGAATGTGCAGTCTATGCTAAAGTTAGGGAGAGCACAGGGAGTGGCAATGGCAGCAGGATTGTCCAGACAAATCCCGATTACCGAATATTTACCAAAGAAAATAAAAATGGCCATTACCGGAAACGGAAATGCTAGTAAGGAACAGGTGGCTAAAATGCTGCAAAGCCTTCTAGGCCTTAGAACATTACCAAAGAATTTGGATGCTACAGATGGATTGGCTGCAGCGGTATGTCATTTCTACAATGCGGGAAAAGTAGTAGGAGGGAAAAACTATACAGGATGGGCAAGCTTTGTAAAACAGAACCCTAAAAAGGTAACCTAAGTATGGAGACAAAGAATAGTTGTAATAACTGTCAACATGAAGTGTTTGGTGATTTTTGCCAGCATTGTGGTCAACGCAAGGGCTTGGGGAAAATTACCTTTAAGGAAACATTTCAGGATTTTGTAGATATGGTGTTTTCAGTAAATGCCCCATTAATAAAAACACAAAAACTACTTATTACCAACCCCGGGAAGTTGTTCCGAGAGTATTTATCAGGTAGAAGAAAAACCTATTATAAACCCGTTTCTTTTTTCATTATAGCAACGGTGATCTATATTGTTTTGAGATCTCTCATTCAATACGACCCTATGGTTGGTGCCGTAGCTAACGGACCCAAGAACTTCGAGAACTCTCTATTTATGAAAGCAGGTAGATACATGGTTACCAATATTAACAATATCATGTTTCTATATGTATTTACCATAGCATTATTTCTAAAAACATTTTTTAGCAGTAAAAATAGCTTTGCCGAATACATAGCGATTGCATTCTACCTTACTGGGGTATATAGCATTATGGGAACCATTGCCATGTTCTATTTAAAATATGTAGACCCGAAATATAAGATGATTCCTATGCTCGTTTTTGCTGTTTACATGATATATGCGTTGACCTCTTACTTTAAAAACAGGAGTTTCCTGACCGTTATAAAATTACTGTTCGTAAACATACTTTCGTTTGCCTTTTACGCTGGTTTGGGGTATGCATTGTCGTTTTTGATCGTTTGGTTAAAGAATTAAGTTGTGGCAGGAATCTATATTCATATTCCTTTTTGTAAACAAGCTTGTTATTATTGCGATTTTCATTTTTCGACTTCATTAAAGAAGAAGGATGCTTTGATCCAGGCGTTATGTAAAGAAATAGCATTGCGTAAAGACGAACTGGGGAGAGAAACGGTGGAGACTATTTATTTCGGTGGAGGTACACCCAGTATGTTAAATCAGCAAGAGATAAACAGTCTTATAAATGCTGTGTATGAACACCACGTGGTTATTGATAATCCTGAAATCACTTTAGAAGCAAACCCGGATGATCTGAATAAGGCAAAGATTGCTGAGCTTTCAAAGAGTAAGATCAATAGATTGAGCATTGGTGTACAATCTTTTTTTGAAGAAGATCTAAAACTTATGAATCGCGCACATAATGCAAGGGAAGCAAAAGAATGCCTATCGCTTGCAGTGAAACATTTTGAAAATATTTCGATCGACCTGATCTATGGGATTCCGGGATTAACAGATGCGAAATGGAAAGAAAACATTGAGACTGCTTTGGACTTTAAGATTCCGCATATTTCTAGTTATGCATTAACAGTAGAGCCTAAAACCGCACTAGAAGCCTTGATCAAAAAAGGTAAAATTAAAGACACAGATGATGCACAAGCCGAACGACAGTTTCATGTGCTGATAGATCGACTAGCGCAAGAAGATTTTGTGCATTACGAACTCTCCAATTTTGGAAAAAAGGGCTTCTTTAGTAAGAATAATTCGGCCTATTGGCAAGGAATATCCTATCTGGGAATTGGCCCTTCGGCACATTCTTTTGACGGTAAGAGAAGAGGGTGGAATGTTCGAAATAATTCGAAGTACATTAATGCTTTGGAAAAGAATGAACTTCCTATAGAAAGAGAAGTATTGTCAGTAACAGATCAATACAATGAATATATAATGACAGGGCTAAGAACCATTTGGGGTGTTTCTTTAGAGAAGGTGAAAGATGATTTTGGAGTATCCTATTTGACATACCTTTTACAACAAGCAAATACCTATTTAGTGCAAGAATTGTTGTATATTGAACATGAAAAATTGAAAACCACAAAAACCGGAAAATTCCTTGCTGATGGCATTGCTTCGGATCTATTTAAACTAAACTAATCTTGATAGCACAAATACATTATAATTCCAGAAAGTATTCCATAGACCTTACAAAACCGATCGATATTTCTATTGCATTAGACCCTGAAAAAGAAAATGTAAATGCATGGTATATTGGACCACCAAAGATCTATCCTGTATCCACAGACGAGTGGACGGGAAGTGTAGCGCAGGGATTCGACGTAAACTTTAATATGATCGAATTCAATCCGCATTCACATGTAACACATACAGAAACGGCAGGACATATTACGGAAACTGTGCATTCGATCAATCAGCACCTGAAACAACATTTTTTCCTGGCGGAAGTCGTTACGATTGCGCCAGAAGCAAAAGATGAGGATTTCTTTATCTCTAAAAGACAATTGCAATATGCATTGGGCAATAAGAAACGAGATGCCATCGTGATTCGTACACTCCCGAATTTAGAGGATAAGAAATCCATGCAATATTCAAATACCAATCCACCATATATGCTGGAAGAAGCGGCTATTTATTTGAGAGAAAAAGGAGTTAAGCACTTGCTCATTGATCTTCCGTCTGTGGATAGAGAAAAAGATGATGGTAATTTATTATCTCATAATGCTTTTTGGAACACTTCTGGAAAGCTACGCTTAGATGCCACAATTACGGAGTTTATTTTTGTGCCTAATACTGTGGAAGACGGAACTTATTTCTTAAACCTGATGATTGCTCCAATTGAAAATGATGCGAGCCCGAGTAAACCGATGTTGTATAAATTGGAATAAGGAGTTTAATCTAGATCTAATCCGTTCCAGTCATATAATCCATACCAATACCAATAATCATCATCATGACAATTAGGATTCACATAACCATAATTTAATTCTTGATTTTCTAAATTATAAACTCTAAAGTAATACGTGTCTTTAAAGTTTAGACCATTAATGATTGATTTAATAGAGTCAACTTGAGCGTTAGAAACTTCTTCGTCAATTACCAGAGTGATTGGATGGATATTTCCTTCAATTTCACTGCTCATATAACTGTTTAGTAAAGATTTCGCATAGTCACCTTTAGCTTTTAAAGGTTTAGAATTACTTTCATCTCCTTTTACAGTTAGTATGTTGTCTTTCCAACCAATATAAAGTGTTGGATATTGATTACAACTAATCATTTGCAAAGATGTAATCGGATTAGCATTGGGAACTCTTATTTTTATTTTGTATTCCTTCAAGTAATGAGACCAATCATCTTCGACTTTCATTATTAAATGTTCAAGGCTGTCATTTTCAACAATTAGATATAGTGAATCTTTGGCTGTATTGAATCTATAGTCTAAAGTTGAATATTCGCTATAATGAGGATTATTTCTGTCTTCAGGGAAATGAAGAAATAATTGAGTAGAACTTACTTTCCATGTCCCAACAGATTTTCTGCAATAGGACCAATTAACCACTGAGTCCTTATAAAATTGTAATTGATTTTGAAATCCCAAAGGGTGGTCATCCCAAACACCAATAAAGTCCTTTTTTAAATGTTCATTTGAGCAGTTATAGAAACTAAAACAAATAAGTCCTAGAAGTATTATCCTTTTCATAATCACTGCATTTATTCATCTTAAAAATAGTCAATTTTAGATAAACCCGGCACCCAAGGCTACAGACAGAGCAATTAGCATAATAGCTACAGTGGTTTGCAAAAATTTTAGTGTTACTTTTTTGAGGAGTTTGTTCCCAATATATGCGCCTGAAATTGCTGCAACAGTCGCTGCAATGACCAGGGTCATATTTTCGTACAATCCCGAACTTGAAAACTTAGTGGCGTAAACACCCAGTCGCGTAAAATCCACAAACGTAGAAACGACAACAGCAGTTCCAATAAAAGCTTCTTTGGATAATCCTGCTTTGATCAAGAAAGCACTTCTCAAGGCTCCCTGGTTTCCAGAAAGTCCGCCAAAAAACCCACTCAACGCTCCACCTAATGGTAATTTTTCTTTACCGAATTCCATTTTTTGAAAACGTGGAATCAGGTCTAAAACAGCAAAAAATATGAGTAATACAGAAATCACAAATTTTACGGGATATACAAAGAGCTCTTTTCCGAACAACTCGTAACTAAATAAAGGCTTTGCATCCGGAATTAGAAATAGTACCCAGGCTCCTAAAAAAGCAAATAGCACTGCGGTAATTCCAAAACGGATCAATACTTTTTTATCGGCATTTTTTCCAACCAATATGATCTTGAAGAGGTTATTAAAAAAATGGACTACTCCCGTCAAGGCTATTGCCAATTCTACGGGAAAGAATGCCATAAAAACTGGCGTTAAAATGGTACCCAGTCCAAAGCCTGAAAAGAAGGTTAAAATGGCAGCGATAAATGCTACTGCACAGATAAGAATGATTTCCATAGATGCGTTTTACATTGTCAAAAATAAAACCTTTTTCTGATAGTTCCTTTCTATTCTGTATTCATCAATTTTAACATCCTGGAATTAAAGAAAGAAATAAATTCACTATCAAACGAAGTACTCGTGCAACCATGGCACAGTTTTAATATGGTTAGGTTATGATGTTTAACTTTCTTTTTTTCGATCATTTTTTTAGGACAACCGTTATAGCCTCCAACTTTTTTTAATAATATTTTTTTATCGTCCAAGTATAAAGCGACTGCTAATTGATCGATCCTGTGAATGAGCCATTTAGAATCTTCTTCAGTCAGCCCGAACTTATCTTTGTAATTGTAGAGCAAATGTAAGCTCACGATCGTATTCAGATCCTGAATTTGAATAAGCCTATTGTTAGGCCTAGTTTTTTTAGTAACCTTTAATTGTTTAGGAATATAATTCATGAGCTCGTTATATTCTTTATTTATATAAATGGAATCACCGACTTCCTGAGAAAACATGGAACAACTAATGAAGAGATAAGTAAGGAAAATAATCTTTTTCATAATGCATAGGTTTTATTTTTTTGAATACTTCTTCGGAATCCCATGTTTCCCATTCGGACTCATGGTCCAGATCATATTAGCGATCCACCACCGCCCTTTAGAATAGATCAATTGATAACTGCCCACACCCCAGCCTTCAATACCTTCAGAGTCTTTTCCATAAAAACTCTGAATTACTTGTGCAATGCCATTATACTCCTCAATAATCTGTCCTTTGCCGGTTTCAAAATATCCTTTCGTATAGTAGTCATCCGTTAATGAGGCTGCAAAAGTTTCCAAATCCATAGTTTCGTGCAGTTTTTGTCCATTCTCTTCTCCGACTACTGTAAAACGTGCAGTAGGTAAGAATAAGCTTTTGAAATAAGCAGTGTCAATTTTTTGCCCATTTTTCACGGAGATCACCTTTTGAGTTTCCTGAACGATACTTCGAGCATCTTGAAAAATAGTTTTCTTTTGCGCTAAAGACAGGTGTGCGCAAAAGAGTAATACAAATAAAAAAAATCGTGTCATGGTTTATTGATTTGTTCTCAAAATTAGAAAAGATCAATACCCCACTTGCAAGAAATTGTTAATTAACAATACTTTAAGGACAGGAAGTTGACTATTTTTTTGCTTTAAAGAGTCGGTTTTTTCAAATTTTAGGTACATTAGACAACATGAACCTAGAACAACTTAGAAACTATTGCATATCCAAAAAAGGAACGACTGAAGAATTTCCCTTTGATAACGATACCCTGGTCTTTAAGGTAATGGGAAAGATGTTCATTATGGTGCCTTTAGATAGATGGGAGCAACGACATGAAGTTGCTGTGTTAAAGTTAGATCCCGAATGGGCGTTGGAGCTCCGAGAGTCTTATGAGGGAATTATTGGAGGGTTCCAACAAGGAAGAAAGCCGGATGCTAGATATACGCGCACTAAGCATTGGAATACTGTAGTTAACAATCAAGATGTCCCAGACGATTTTGTTAAAGAGTTGATCGATCATTCCTATAATTTGGTGATTAGCGGATTTACTCGAAAGTTGAAAGCTGAGTTTGATGCACTCTAATGTTCTAAACGATATTTAGAAGGTGTTTTCTTTTTTATGGAGAGAAATTGTCTGTTGAAATTGGAAAGATTTCGAAAACCACATTGATATGCGATCTCAGCCACAGATAATTCATGATTACTTGTTAAAAGCTTGCCAGCTTTTTCGATGCGCAATTCACTTAAGAATTGAAAATAGGTTTTGTTCGTTCGTTTTTTAAAATATTTACAGAAGGCATTTTTTGTCATGGCAGCAACTTTGGCAATATCATCTAAAGCTATATATTGCTGATAATGATCCATAGTATGTTGCATAACGTCCTGCATACGTTTTCCTTCTATATCAGTATACTTCTTTTCATAGACAAATGAGGACAGTGCTATTGTCTTAGATCTGGAGAGCTGTTTTAGAATTCGTAAAAGAATTACGAAACGATCAAATTTAGATGCTTTTTTAAGTCCTTTAAAGGATTCTTTTAATATGTCTGCTTTCGAAATTACTTTGAACCCATTCTCTGCTTTTTTAAAAAATGGATGTAAAGCTCTCAGTTCTTCCAATTCAAAAAAATGATCTCCAAAAGCATTCTTGGTAAAAAAAAGGGTGAGCATCAACGACTTTTTGGAGAGCCCATCATCACTTTTAAAAACATGAGGAAGATTTCCTCCAATAACCAATACATCTCCTTCTTTGTAGTCATTAATGGTATCTCCTACAATTAGGGTTCCTGAACCTTCGGCAATAAAACTTACCTGTATCTCTTTATGTTGATGAAATTTATCGTAAAAAATGTATTCGTGATCCTCCTGATATATGAGAGCATCGGATTCAGGTTTAGGTATTTGAAATGGTAGGACTTTCATTTGAATGCTGCGTTCTAATATCAAATATATGCAAATACTATTCTAATTTTACTTTTATTTATATAATAAGGATAATATAATATTGGTAATGGATAAATATCGATTATTAATATATGTAAGTCGCTAGTAACTTTACACTACTCAAAAAAAAGAAAAAATGAGCATACAATGGAAAGGCGTAATGCCTGCAGTTACTACGAAATTTAAGGACGATGATACCTTAGATTTACAAATGTTTCAAACGAATATCGAAGCGCAACTAGATGCCGGTGTACATGGAATTGTCCTGGGAGGAACCTTAGGGGAAGCGAGTACGTTGTTGGATGAAGAAAAAAGAGAACTGACAAAGTTCACGGTAGGTGGTGTCAAAGGAAAAGTTCCGGTGTTAATGAACGTTGCGGAACAATCTACAAAAGGAGCAATTGCAGCTGCACAAAAAGCAGAAGAAGATGGTGCAAGCGGATTAATGATGTTGCCGCCAATGCGATATAAAGCTGGAGATCGAGAAACAGTTGAGTATTTCAAAGCAGTAGCGAACAATACATCACTACCTATCATGGTATATAATAATCCGGTAGATTATAAGATCGAAGTGACACTGGAAATGTTTGACGAATTGCTGAAGTGTGATAATATAGAAGCTGTAAAGGAATCGACTAGAGATATTTCTAATGTGACCAGGATCAAAAACAATTTTGGAGATCGATTAAAGATCATGACGGGTGTTGACACCTTAGCCTTAGAAAGTCTATTGATGGGTGCCGATGGTTGGATTGCAGGTTTAGTATGTGCTTTTCCAAGGGAAACAGTGGCTATTTATGAATTGCAAAAAGCGGGTAGAATTCAGGAAGCATTGGCAATTTATAGATGGTTTTTGCCATTGCTAGAGTTAGACATTAACCCTAAATTAGTACAGAATATTAAATTGGCAGAAGTGGCCACAGGCATTGGAACAGAAAATGTACGAGCACCCCGTTTACCATTAATTGGAGCAGAACGCGCACATGTATTGCAAGTTATTGAAACAGGGTTAAAGAACAGACCAGAATTGCCGGACTATAAAAACATATAATATGATCACTGGGAAAAACCATATTGGAAATCAGATTTCAGCCGAAGGATCGAAAACATTTAGAACGTTCAACCCAATACTGAATGTTGAAAATGAACAGGTATATACTGAAGCCTCTGATAGTGAGATCAACAAGGCGGTGAAATTGGCTTCAGAAGCATTTAAGACCTTTAGAAATGTTTCTGGAAAACAAAAAGCGGATTTTTTAAATGCCATTGCGGATGAAATTCTTGCTTTGGATGATGCATTGATTCAAGTGTACTGCTCAGAGACAGGATTACCGGAAGGAAGAGCTAAAGGAGAAAGAGGAAGAACGGTTGGTCAGTTGCGATCTTTTGCAACATTGGTTGAAGAAGGTTCCTGGGTAGAAGCTACCATAGATACTGCTGTGCCGGATAGAAAACCAATGCCTAAATCTGATATTCGAAAAATGTTAGTCCCGTTAGGACCGGTTGTGGTTTTTGGAGCTAGTAATTTCCCATTAGCCTATTCAACGGCTGGAGGTGATACTGCTGCTGCATTTGCAGCAGGGTGCCCTGTTATTGTAAAATCGCACCCGATGCATGCGGGAACCGGAGAATTAGTTGCACAAGCCATTAACAAAGCTGCAGAAAATACGGGAATGCCGAATGGTATATTTTCAAACTTGAATAGCAGTGGTATCGAAGTAGGACAAAAACTAGTGCAACATCCTGAGGTAAAAGCAGTAGGTTTTACAGGAAGTATTAGAGGAGGAAGAGCGCTATATGATATGGCTGCACAACGAGAAGAACCGATTCCTGTATTTGCAGAAATGGGAAGTATTAATCCTGTAGTTATATTCCCAAAAGCATTAGAAGAAAGAGGTGATGCTTTGGCAAAAACCTATGCTGGATCTATAACATTAGGAACTGGTCAGTTTTGTACCAATCCTGGTTTATTATTAGGGATCAAAGGCGAATCATTGACAAAATTCACAAAAGAATTAGGAAAGGAGATATTACAAATCGAACCGTCAGTAATGTTGCATCCAAATATTATAGGAGCATATGAACAGAATAAAAATAAAGCACTTTCTGAATCAAATGTTGAGGTAGTTGCGAAGTATGATAGGGATACGAAAGCAAATTTTGCCAGGCAGGTCATTACTACTGTTGAAGGAAAAACCTTCTTGGATAATTCGACATTACATCATGAAGTATTTGGACCATTTTCTTTGGTTGTACAATGCGAGGATACGGCTCAATTGGAAGAGATCATCTCACAACTAGAAGGACAATTAACGGGCACAGTCATTTCTGAAAATGACGAAGCCGCAAACTATCCAAATGTGATTGCAGCATTACAAAACAGAGTTGGAAGGATCATCTTTAATGGTGTTCCAACCGGAGTGGAGGTTTGCCCATCCATGGTGCATGGAGGTCCATATCCATCTTCTACGGATAGTCGATTTACCGCAGTGGGAATTCATTCCATCAAACGCTGGGTCAGACCCTTCAGTTATCAAGATTGGCCTAATCACCTGTTGCCGGATGCATTGAAGAACGACAATCCATTAGGAATTAGTAGAACCGTAAACGGAGAAGCAAGTACAAAGAATATTTAAAAGAGACATATTATGAACTACCTAAGAATTATATTCAGTATTCTGATTTTGACAGCAATCGCAGCTTGCGATCAAAACGGTCAAAGTAGTTCGTCAAGACAACTGGCTAATTTGATTGATGGCTATCAAGATCATAAAGGGTATGATAGAGAATCATATCCTTTAGGTCTTTTTACAAGAGACTATTACAAATCTGAAGCTGAATTTGCCGATTCGTTGCTAACAGAACTTTCTGAGGTAAAGATCGAAGAATTGAAAGAAACGGAACAGATCTCTGCAGAGCTTTTAAAGTTTGTGTTAGAAGATAAAATCGCTTTTTATAAGTTCGAACGATTTTTAAATCCATTGTTGTCTGATTCGGGGTTTCATAGTAATTTGAACTATATGGTGCGACCGTTATCCAGTTATCAAGGGGTTAAGGATTATTTGAATATACTGAATGCTATTCCAGAGTTCGTGGATCAGAATTTTGTAAATTTAAGAGAAGGACTCAAAAAAGGGGTTTCTCAACCCAGAATTATTTTTAAAGGATATGAGTCAACCTATAACGATCATATCGTAGATGATTATCAAAAAAGTTTCTTTTATAGTCCATTTAAGAATTTACCTGAAGGTTTGACCCAAAGTCAAAAGGACTCGGTGTTGGATGCTGCCAAAAATGCTATTGAACAGCACGTAGTTCCACAGTTTAAGAAGATCAAGACTTTTTTTGAAGCAGAATATTTACCTCAAACAAGAACAACCTTAGGTGTTTCAGAAACGCCAAATGGAGCAGCGTACTACCAGGATAGAATCAACTTCTATACGACTAGTACAAAATATACAGCAGAAGATATTCATCAAATAGGATTGAAAGAAGTAGCTCGAATCAAGGCAGAAATGCAAAAGATCATTGATGAGTTGAACTTTAAAGGAAACTTTGCCGATTTTTTGAAATTCTTGAGAACGGACAAGCAGTTTTATGCGAAAACTCCTAAAGAATTGTTGATGATCGCTAGAGATATGGCAAAGAGAGCGGATGCTCAACTGCCAAGATTTTTCAAAACCCTACCGCGTAAACCTTATGGAGTAGCTCCGGTTCCGGATGCGATCGCTCCTAAATATACAGGCGGAAGATATATAGGAACCTCTAAAAACAGTACCAATCCAGGATACTACTGGGTCAATACCTATGATCTTCCAAGTAGAACCTTGTATACATTGCCATCGTTAACGGTGCACGAAGCCGTTCCCGGACATCATTTACAAGGCTCGTTAAATAATGAATTGGGAGACAGTATTCCGAAGTTCAGACGCAACTTATACCTATCCGCATATGGAGAGGGTTGGGGCCTGTATTCTGAGTTCTTAGCTGAAGAAATGGGTATGTATACCACTCCCTATGAACACTTTGGAAAATTTACTTATGAAATGTGGCGCGCATGTCGACTGGTTGTAGATACCGGAATCCATGCGAAAGGATGGACGAGACAACAGGTAGTGGATTTTATGAGTTCTAATACAGCCTTGTCGCTACATGAAGTAAATACTGAAACAGACAGATACATTTCCTGGCCTGGACAAGCCTTGTCCTATAAGATAGGAGAGTTAAAGATTCGAGAATTAAGAAAGAGAGCCAAAGAAAAACTAGGCACTGCATTCGACATCCGTGAATTTCATGAAGTAATTCTGGAACAAGGAACTGTGACCTTGGCAATTTTAGAATCAAGAATAGATAGGTATATAGCAAAGAAATTAGATGAGTAGAAAAACCTTTTTTTGTGTAGATGCACATACTTGTGGAAACCCGGTCAGAGTGGTAGCCGGAGGAGGGCCCGATCTGAAAGGGGAAAACATGAGTGAAAAACGTCAACACTTTTTAAAAGAATACGACTGGATCCGTAAAGGATTGATGTTTGAGCCAAGAGGACACGATATGATGAGTGGTTCTATCTTATATCCGCCGCATGATCCGGAAAATGATTTTGCTATTTTGTTCATAGAAACTTCAGGTTGTTTACCTATGTGCGGTCATGGTACTATTGGCACAATCACGATAGCAATAGAAGAAGGGTTGGTAACTCCTAAAGTTCCGGGAAAGATTCGAATGGAAGCTCCTGCTGGGTTAGTACATATCGAGTATCAACAAACGGGGAAAAAAGTAGATTGGGTAAAACTAACCAATGTTAAGAGTTATTTAGCTGCTGAGGGATTATCGGTTGATTGCCCTGAATTAGGTGAGATCACTTTTGATGTTGCTTATGGCGGAAATTATTATGCGATAGTAGACCCACAACAAAATTTTTCGGGAGTACACGATTTTACAGCGAGTAAGATCATTCAATATTCGCAGGTGGTAAGAGACCGTATTAATGAAAGATACCCAGATCTGTTTATCCACCCAGAAAACGCTACCATTAGAGATGTCAGTCATATGTTATGGACGGGAGATCCTTTAGACCCAACATCTTCGGGTAGAAATGCTGTTTTTTATGGTGATAAGGCCATCGATAGATCGCCATGCGGAACGGGAACATCGGCGCGATTGGCGCAATTGCATGCGAAGGGAAAACTGAAGAAAGGAGAAGCCTATATTCATGAGAGTTTTATAGGAAGCAAGTTTGTAGGCTGTGTCGAAGAAGAAGTTTTGTTAGAAGGGAAACCAGCCATTATTCCTAGTATAAAAGGATGGGCGAAAGTATATGGATATAATAATATCATCATTGACGATGAAGATGATCCATATGCACATGGTTTTCAGGTCATCTAGAAAATAATTAAAACAATATATATGAAATTTGTTAGACCAATAGTTGCGGTATTGATGGTATTCATGATAGTGTCATGTACCAATTCCAATACTGAAATTTCAAAGAAGGAGTATGAAAGCGCAGTAAGCTTTATGTACGCCAATTATAATAATAAAACGGCTTTTAACTTGTTCACTACGGTCAACTGGTTTGATGATACATCGGGTATTTGGTTTGTAGATTATAGTAACGAAGGAAGATCCTATAAAACGGTAGGTTTTGAGAATAATGAGGTCAAGGATCTTTTCGATGCGGATAGATTAGCAAAAGGACTGAGTGATCTTTCGAAAGAAGAGGTGAAACCCGGTCAACTATCACTTACCGATATCCAGAAGACCAAGGAAGGTCTTCAGTTCAAATGGAATAAGAAAGAACTCGAACTAAATCTCGATAACTATCAACTGGTTGAAAAAAAGGAAGAAAAGAAAGCTTCTAACAATCCATATGAGAGCAAATCTCCAGATGGGAATTGGATCGCGTACACCAAAAATTACAATCTGTTTATCAAATCAACCAAAACCAATGCCGTATACCAATTAAGTAAGAATGGGAAAAGAGGCTATGAATATGCGTCATGGTACGGTTGGTATGATAAAATGGAAGGAGAAAATGGGGAGCGTCCGAGACGTTTTTATGTAGACTGGTCTGCAGATTCGAAATGGATATCTACCAGTATTGTAGATACGAGAAATGCTGAAAAAATGTATTTGCTGGATTGGAGTGTAGATTCGCTATACAAGCCAAAACTGTTGTCCTATTATCGTGGGTCTCCGGGAGATACAACTATGGTGCATTTGACTCCAGTATTCTTTAATGTAAGAACAAAAAGAGAAGTAAAAACGAAGTTGCCTACAGCGACGCATATCAATAGTGTGAGCGCGAATTGGTCAGAAACATCGGGAGTAGCTCTTGCTAGTTATGCAGAAAGAGGATACCTCAAACAATATGTAAAACTTGTAGACCTGAATAAAAGAACAGAGCGGACTTTAATTGAAGAGACCAGTGACACAGGGATAGATAATTTTGATTTTAGACCACTAGAAGATAAAGGAAAAATCATCTTTTTATCAGAACGAAGTGGATGGCGTCAAATGTATATGGTTGATATTAAGACAGGTGAAACTAAATCGTTAACAAAAGGAAACTACTACATCAATTCCATTCAATATGTAGATGAAGAAAATGAAACGATCTACTTTTTAGCATCTGGAAAAGAAGCGGATAATAATCCATATCATCAACAATTATATAAGGTGAATTTCGCGGGAGAAGTTACGTTGCTAACACCGGAAAATACCCATCACATTATCAATTTTTCTAAAGATGGAAAGTACTTTGTAGATAACTATTCTACCATTCAAACGCCAACAAAAACTGTATTACGTGAAGGAACTACTGGAAAGATCTTAGCCGAACTGACTCAAGCGGATATCTCTGAAGCGGAAGCCAGAGGGTATAAAGTTCCGGAGGTTTTTAGTACAACTGCTAAAGATGGAAAAACGACTATTTATGGAGCCTATTGGAAACCTACGAACTTCGATGCAAACAAATCATATCCGATTATAGATGCGACCTATACAGGTCCTCATACGCAACGTTTTCCTAAATCTTTTGGAGGTGTTTTTAGTGAACAATCTTTAGCTGAATTAGGGTTTATTGTAGTACGAGTTGATGGATTGGGAACCTCGGGAAGATCTAAAGAATTTCATGACCATTCCTATAAGAATATGGGTAATAATTTGGAAGATCATGTGTTGGCGATCAAATATTTAGCGAAAGAACATTCTTGGATTGATGGAGATAAAGTTGGAATCTTTGGTCATTCGGCAGGTGGATTTGATACAGGAAGAGCTTTACTTGGTTTTCCCGATTTCTATAAAGTAGGAGTAGCCAGCTCGGCAGATCATGACTTTAGAATGGAGAAGGCCTGGTGGCCGGAAATGTATCAAGGATGGCCGGTAGATGAGACATATGAAGAGGTTTCTAATATTACGAATGCTAAAAATTTGAAGGGAAAATTATTGATCACACATGGAGGTTTGGACGATAATGTAAACCCTTCTGCCACTTTTAAGTTAGCTGAAGCCCTGATCAAGGCAGATAAAGATTTTGACCTACTGATCTTACCCAGCCAAAGACATGGGTATCGAGGCGATCATAGATTGTATTTTATTAAAAAAAGATGGAACTACTTCGTGGAAAATTTGCGAGGGGTAGAACCGATCTGGAATTTTGAATGGGAATAGTAAATTGAGGTAATGAAACATTGTGTAATTATTGGTGGAGGAATTATAGGATTGAGTACGGCCTATTATCTGCATAAAGCGGGATATAAAGTAACAGTTGTAGATAAGTCCAATTTCTCAGGAGGAGCATCTTATGTGAATGCCGGATATATTACACCGAGCCACATCATTTCTTTAGCGGCTCCGGGAATCATTACCAAAGGATTAAAATGGATGTTAGATCCAGCAAGTCCGTTTTATGTTAAACCAAGATTAGACGTAGATTTTTTGAAATGGGCATGGGCTTTTAAAAAGTCAGCAAATCATAAGAAGGTTGCTGCATCGATTCCTGCGATCAAAGATATCAATGTCCTTAGTAGAGAGCTATATCAGGATATCAAAGACTCAGGTGATTTCGATTTTCACTATGAACATAAAGGTCTGTTAATGGCTTATAAAGATGAAAAGGTTGGTGAAGAAGAGTGGCAGGTAGGTCAGAAAGCAATGGAAATCGGATTGAAAGTAGAACACCTTTCTAAGAAGCAAGTCCATGAGCTGCAACCCAAAGCTAATTTAGATGTTAAAGGAGGGGTTTATTTTCATTCGGATGCTCATATGACACCGGGAGATTTTATGAAAGAAATGCTTTCCTACTTGAAAGAAAATGGTGTTACTGTTCTGGCAGAAGAAGATGTGACAAATGTTGCATTTACGAATGACCGTATTTCGGAAGTCATCACAGATAAAAGAAAGATTACAGCCGACGAGGTAATTTTGGCCGCAGGAAGTTGGACATCTCTTTTGAGTAAAAAGTTAGGAATTAAGATGCTGTTACAGGCAGGGAAGGGATATCGTATTAATGTAGCTAGGGAAACGAACATTACCTTGCCAACTATTTTATGTGAAGCTAAGGTTGCTGTGACTCCTATGGATGGGTTTACCAGATTCGCGGGAACTATGGAAATAGGCGGAATCAATCATAAGATCAATCCGGTTCGTGTGAATGCAATTGCCAATGCTGGAGAAAAGTACTTTAGAGGTTTGACGATAACTGCAGAAGAAAAAGCAGAGGCACAATGCGGTCTACGTCCGCTAACTCCGGATGGATTGCCTTATATTGGTCGTTCCGCTAAATGCAAGAATCTAACAATTGCAACTGGTCATGCTATGATGGGGTGGAGCATGGGTCCGGCTACAGGTAAATTAGTAACCGAAATTATTGCAGATCGAAAACCTTCCTTAGATTTAACTCCATATCACCCAGATAGAAAATTTTAATATGCGTTACTCACAAATTCCGAATTCCTTATTCATTAGAAATAGAAAGAACTTTACAGCTCTTATGGAGCCTAATACTATTGCCATCCTAACTTCAAATGACATACAGCATACTAACGCTGATGATGTTATGGGATTTACGCAGAACAATGACCTTTTCTATTTGAGTGGCATTGATCAGGAAGAGACTGTTTTGATTTTGTATCCGGATGCTTATAAAGAAGAGAATCGAGAAATAGTATTTGTAAAAGAAACGAATGAGCATATCAAGATTTGGGATGGAGAGAAGCTTACAAAATCACAGGCAACAGAAATTTCAGGCGTTTCACGTGTTGAATGGGTTAAGGATTTTGAAATGATCTTACAATACATGGCATTCGAAGCGGATGGATTCTATTTAGGTCATAACGAACATTTGAAACGAACCACAAAGGATCGGGAAACCAGACAAGACAGAATGATACAGTGGTGCAAGCAAAAATACCCACTACATCAATATTATAGAGCAGCGAAGATAACGAGAGGATTACGTCAGATAAAAGCAGAAGAAGAGGTAGCCTTGATTCAAAACGCTGCTAATATTAGTGTGGAAGGTTTTCATCGAGTATTGAAGGCTGTAAAGCCGGGAATAAGAGAGTATGAATTGGAGGCAGAATTAACCTATAACTTAGTGAAGTCTGGAGCAACGCGTCATGCTTTTAAACCCATAGTGGCTTCAGGTAAAAATGCTTGCGCTTTACACTATAATACCAATGATGATATATGTAATGATGGAGAAATGATCTTGCTGGATTTTGGTGTGTGTTATGCAAACTATAATAGCGACACCACACGTTGTTTACCGGTAAATGGAAAATTCTCTGATCGACAAAAAGAAGTATATGCAGCTGTCCTACATTGTTTGAAAGAAGGAAGTAAATTACTCAAACCCGGGGTAAAACATGCAGAATATGAACAACAAATGGGGAAGTTAGTAGAAGAACAATTGATAAAACTGGAATTATTAGATGCAGGTGCCGTTGCTGTGCAAGACCCAAAACAACCTTTGTATAAAAAATACTTTATGCACGGCACGGCACACCATATTGGATTGGATGTACATGACGTTGGTTTATATTCCAGAGCTATAGAACGGGGTATGGTGTTTACTTGCGAGCCTGGAATCTATATTCCGGAAGAAGGTATCGGTTGTCGTTTAGAGAATGATTATCTGATCACGGAAAATGGGAATGTTAATTTAACGGCTGCCATGCCAATCGAGATTGAAGAGATTGAGAGGTTAATGAGTATTTGATCGAACATATCCCCTTGAGGGGATTATAGGGGTGTCCATATATTTAGTATCTTTAAAAGAAAAATTGCCAAATAAGATCATTCCATATCGATCAGAATTAAGAGCCCTTGCTAGAACACTTCGAAAAAATGCTACACTTTCGGAAGTAATACTTTGGCAAAATATAAAGAGAAGAACTTTAGGCGTGCAATTTCACAGACAAGTTCCTATGCTAGATTATATTGTAGATTTTTATTGTCACGAAATTGGGTTGGCCATAGAGATTGACGGAAGTAGCCACGATCATAAATATTTATATGATACCAAACGACAAGGTAGACTAGAGAAGGAAGGAGTAAAATTCATTCGATTTACGAATGAGGAGGTGAAGAAGGAATTATTTAGTGTATTGATGGTTCTGGAGGAAAAAGTAAGGGAGTTATTGGATGAACAATTTGAAAATTGACACCCTCCTAACCTCCCTCAAGGGAGGAGGTTTTAGCATTTGTCTTTTGAGAATATTGTATTGTAAAACTTTACTTTTCAACAGCCTGCCAAACTACTTTGGTAATCATCCACTTATCATCATATTTTACCATTAGTAGATAATCAATCCCCCAGTATAAAGTCAATTTTACACAGGCAATTTTATCTTGAGCATCCAGTATTTCAATCTTCTTAACGGCTCCTTTCGGTGCTGCATATTGCGGATTTTTGGCAACATCACGTGAAAAGTTGAGTGCTTTTTCATAGGTCATGATATGTTCCTTATAGCCTTTACTTCTCCGACCATATCCAATTTTAGAAAGATCCTTATGAATACTCCTTTTAATTTTAGTAGTATCTCCCACGTAAAATCCTTCAATATAATCTAGTGCTGTCCTTTTTATTTTGGCAGTATCCTGACCATATGAATGTGTGTAAAAAAAACATAGGACCAGAAATGTAAAAATAGAGTTCTTCATTACTAATTTAATTTGGTTCATTTTGAAACCGCATCTAGATACTATTAATTAGCGTGCAGTTCTTCAATTAAAGATAAAAAATAAAATATGGTGAATGGGTATCTTAGGATACATTAACACCATCTTAACGCTCTGCAGTATCAGTTTTTACAAATATGAGTGTACTATGTATACAGATGTGCTAAATATTTAATTTAACTATTTTCGATGAGCTTTTTGGCATTTCGCATCGATCTAGAGGTCATTTTTTTTAGGATTAGATACATCGGTTTTGAAAGTAGTAAATACACTATCTGGTTTCTAAAAATAAGTGTGTTGATCTGCGTCCACTCCGTATGACCTTCATGAGCATAGTACTTCCATGACCCTCCACCTCCTTTAAACAACCATGACTTTGTTTCTGTGAGTTTTAAACTTGTTTTTGTTGGTTTTCTGCAAAGTTTGTACGTTAGGTTTGTAAGGATTCCGCCGAGCATTTTTAACCGCAGCACTTTTTGAGGTTGTCTCTGTTGCAATTCGCACTTAGTTACAGCACGATCCCATACACTTCTTAAGGCTGGGTCTTGCGTAAAGTTCCAGACTGTTTCTCTGTCCGCCTTGATTCGTATGGTGTCCTTTATGGTAATTGAAAAGTTCATTTTATATGATGAAGACAGACTTCTTTGAAGTAAAATTATTTATAAAGATAAAAAACGTACCTAAAGTAACCTTAGATACGTTTTCTATTTTTAAGGAATAAGTATTTATTCTCTACAACTACAGGTATGTCCTGTAAAACTCATAGTGTGTACATTAAAAGGTACACCTTGATTGTACTTTCCGTTTTCCCAATAGAACTTACTACGCTTCTTATCGTAATTTCCAATCTCATTCATGGTCGAGATATCATATAAACGTCCATTTACCATGGTATGTGTTACTGAATTGGTATTTTGAATATTCTCCAAAGGATTTTTATCTAAGACAATTAGGTCTGCTAATTTTCCTTCAACCAAAGAACCTAGTTCATCTCCAACACCAATATACTCAGCGCCATTAATAGTAGCGGCTTTTAAAGCTTCTAAGTTGCTCATACCACCTTGTTGTAGCAGCCAAAGTTCCCAATGTGCTCCTAATCCTTGGAGTTGACCATGTGCTCCTAAATTTGCTTTTACACCCAATTTAGAAAGGTCTGTTACAGTTCTGGATGTCAACATGTGTCCATTGTAATACTCTTTTTCAGGAATCATAATACGATGACGAGATCTGCCATCGATCACATGTCTAGGTGTATACTTTAGTAAGGTTTTGTTTTCCCAAACATTGCTCTTTTGATAGAAGTACATTTCTCCATTCATTCCACCATAGTTCACAATAAGTGTAGGTGTATATCCAACATCGCTATTGCTCCACAATGATTTAATATCCTTATAAACTGGATTCACCGGAATATTGTGTTCAATACCGGTATGACCGTCAAAGATCATGCTCATGTTATGGTAGAATGTTGAACCTCCTTCAGGAACTACATTCACGCCTAATTCTCGAGCTGCTTGCATTACCTGTTGACGTTGATCTCTTCTGGGTTGATTATAACTCTTTACGGATCTGGCACCAAATGCTTTGGTTCTTTCAATGGCAAAACGGGCATCGTCCAAATTATTGATCACTGCCTTAAAGTCTCCTTCAGCACCATATAAAATGAATCCTGTTGAGAACAATCTTGGCCCAACTGTATTTCCGCTTCGTTGCAATTCTTCTAACGTAAATGCAGCTTGAGTATGTACCGATGGATCATGAGATGTTGTAACTCCAAATGCCAGGTTGGCGTAGAACTGCCAATGTTTTTGTGTACTTAAACCATTTCTAAATGCTCCAACATGAGCATGTACATCCACAATTCCAGGCATGATGGTTTTTCCCTTCATGTCGTACACTTTGGCATCGGTTGGAACTGTTACCGAGCTAGATGCTCCTATTTTTTCTATTTTGTTTTTGTAAACAATGATAGTTCCGTTCTCAATTACCTTGTCACCATCCATGGTAATCAAACGTGCATTCGTGAATGCAACGCGACCATCGGGAACATCAGATGCTACTTCCAATCCAATTTTAATTCCATTGACCTTTTCTGCACTCAAATTTGTTTTTGAAAAAGGGTCTTTTGTATTATTATCAATCTTCTTCGTAAAGTACTCATCACCCAGAGTCCAATGCACTTTATCATTAGAGCCAGCCCAGTGAATACTAATTCCGGCTTTGTCGGACAAACTTTCAACTTTAAATGATTTCGTATTTGCATCTACATTTAGTTCTTTTCCATTCATCACAAAAGGAGCAATATACACTTTGTGCAAGTGAATCAGTGCCACCCATTTATTATCTGGACTTGGGACAATTCTGTTAGCAAGTTTTGATTTAAAATGACTTTTTTCATCTTTCCCATTAAGGTTTACACTCTTTAATCGTTTTGTTAGACTACCAAAAAAAGTGCCTCCCGTTTGAAAGAATACGCGAGTTCCATCAGCAGAGAACATTGGATGTTGACCCGTCTCAGAAATTCGTTTTGGATATGCTCCATTACGACTCATAGTGTAGATTCCAGTTTCTTTGGTATAATCAAATCCCTGATCTCCATTACCACCTTCCTTTCGATAGGCAATTTTACTACCGGAACCGTCATAAACAGGAGTTCTATAGATACCTCTTTCTTTGGTCAATTTTTGTAACCCGCTTCCATCAGTATTTACTTTATAAATAGCACCCAAATTCTCGTCATTCCAGGTAACAAAAAGAATACTTTTTCCATCCGAAGAGAAACTAGGATCCGCCTCAAAATCTGTTAGAGTTGTAACTCTTTTCGGAGTACCATTAGGCAACTTTTTTGTATATATATGACCTAAAGATGTAAACACTAATAATTTACCATTTGGTGATGTTTTCGCATCTTTGATCATTTTTGACGTAAACGTATCTGTAAATACTTTACGCTTTACGCGATGCGTTTCTGCTAGTTTGATATCTGCGTTGATCTCAAAAGGAATGTTTTTTGCCAGTTTCGAATCGATGTTTACAGAATGGATCTTTCCTCCACTCCAGAATACTATATCTTTATTGTTTGGCATCCAGTTAAAATGAGGATATACACCAAAAATAGCCCAGGCTTCTTGTTGATCCTTATCCAGATCGAAATAGATAGGTGTTTCTTCACCCGTAGCCAGGTTATGCACATATAACACACTTTTTTCACGTACCCTTTTTACAAAAGCCAGTAATTTTCCATCTCTCGATATTACCGGTCTTGCTGCACCACCTGGTCCTCCGGTAATGGTTTTGGTTTTTCCTGTGGTGAAGTCGTATCTTTTAATGACATAGATCTGTTTGTTAGGATCTTTATTATACTGAAAGAATCCACCCGGATACATATCTTCTGCATAATAAAGATACTTTCCATCCGGAGAAACAGAAGGGTCATTTACGTCTTGCTGATTGTTCTTGCGCTTTGTCAGTTTTAATCCACCTTTTCCCTGCAAAGGATATTGCCACATTTCTCCTGCACCTAATGAACGCTGAGACGTAAAATGTTTTCTGGCGATGATCGATTTTCCATCAGCAGCCCAAACAGAATTATTCAGTAATCTGAATTTCTCCTGAGTAATAGATTTCGCGTTTTTCCCATCTGCCGTCATGATCCAAATATTATCACCACCTTCCGCATCACTCGTAAACGAAATGTACTTTCCATCAGGACTGAACTTGGGTTGCACCTCGTAGGCTAAACCGGTACGCAAAGCAGTCGCTTTTCCACCCGAAATAGGCATGGTGTAGATGTCACCCAACATATCAAAAACGATGGTCTTTCCATCTGGGCTAACGTCCAAATTCATCCATGTTCCCTCATCGGTTTGTAAGTTAAATGTTTTGTATTTCCAATCTTGATGAGGATTATTGACATCCCATTTGGTTTTTTTCTTTTGATCGGTCTTCTGTGAAAATACTGTCACAGATACAAATAAAAGAAGGAGTATGTATATGTTTCTCATGTCGTGAAATTTAGGTGTATAAATATAAGTGTTCTATCACAGAATTATCTTAAAATAAATCCATTTTTCATTGGGTCCTTTGGATCAATAACAAAAGTCTGTATACCTGTTATGAAAGCAGTTCCTTCTACCTGAGGAATCACAGCATTAAAAGGCCCATATTCTTTTTTTGCTACAATGGATCCTTTAAACACTGAGCCAGTAATACTTTCAATAATCATTTCTTCTCCGGGACGAATTTCTTTTCTGGCAGAATGAATGGCCATTCTTCCTGAAACACCCGATCCTGTAGGACACCGATCAACTTCTCCTTCGGCAAAGATGCAAACGTTACGACTATCTGCACCGGAAGCCTGAGGTGTATTATCAATGAAAATAGTCCCATATAAAAAGCTCAAATCTTCTTCAAAGGGATGCTGAATATCTGCACTTTGTCTTATGACTTCATTTTTAATATCCATTCCGGTGGAGATCAGCGTACGATAAGAGTTGGAAGTTAGGTCAAAACTGAAATCATTTTTTGCCATATCTACATACGCATAAAAGGCGCCTCCATAAGCAAGATCGTATGTAACTGTTCCTAATCCTTCAACTTCAACCTTTTTATCTAGTCCAACCACAAAACTTGGTACACAGTGGAAACGAACTCCGGTGACTATCCCATTTTTTACAGAAGCATAGGAGACAATTCTTCCACAAGGTGCATCTATTTTTAGTTGATTATCCCCTTCCTGTACATCAATCCAATTCATATCCACAGCGAGGGTTGAAATGGCAATGATGGCATGTCCACACATCGTAGAATATCCTTCATTATGTAGAAATAAAATTCCGAAATCGCCTTCCTCATCATTTGGAGGAGTTAAGATACAGCCATACATATCGGCATGACCTCGAGGTTCGAACATTAGAGCTGTGCGCAAATGATCGAAATGGTCTTTACAATATCGTCTATATTCTAACACAGAGTTCCCTTCAAGCTTAGGAAAACCGTCAAGAATAACACGAAGTGGTTCTCCTCCTGTATGCATATCAATGGTTTTTATTTGAAGCCAATCTGTTGGAGGATCATATGCGGTTTTACTTTTTATATTTTGATATGTTTTACTCATTTGTGTATTGATTGTAATAATAGTTGGCTGCTGCGAGATCTTCTAGTGCATGCCCGACAGATTTAAACAGTGTAATTTCACGCTCATGCCTCCTGCCCGATACCTTGCTCTGACATAGATCAAATAAATCTCCTTTGATGTCATTTTCCGTAATAATTCCATTTTTTAAAGGAATCACAATATCCCCACTTTCTTTAAGACCACTATCTAAAGAATCTACAAAGACAACGGATCTTTGAATGGTCTCATCGTCTGCCTCTCTCATATCCGGTCTATAGGCACCTACCAGGTCAATGTGCTGACCAGGTTTGATATATTTTCCAAATACCAATGGTGTTCGAGATAGTGTTGCAGATGAAATAATATCGACTTCAGAAATCCTGTCGGTTATATGTTCAATTGGTGTAATTTCAAACGTTTCTTGTGCTAACTCTCTTGCTGTTTGTTGTGCTTTTTCAAAATTCCTTCCCCATATATAAACTGTACGTATGGAACGAACACTTGCATGCGCTTTGATAAGATTTTTAGATAATGCCCCGGTTCCTATCATAAGTAGCGACGAAGCATCTTTTCTCGATAAAAAAGAAGAGGCTAATGCAGAAGTGGCGGCAGTTCTTTTAGCGGTGAGTTCTTTAGCATCTATGATTGCTTTTAAAACTCCTGTTTTTGCATCTAAATAAATATAGGTTCCTTGCACAGAAGGTAGTTCAAACTTTGAATTTTCAGGGCTAATAGTAACCACTTTGATGCCAGCATTCTTACCGGGATCCCATGCAGGCATTAAGAGTAGGGTAGAGGCCACATGTACTTCAGGGTTGGAGAAATCGTGATGATGTCGCGGCGGAATGAGGATATGATCTGATGTAAACGCCGTATTGATCGTAGAAATTAGATCAGAAAAAACAGTACTGTTTTCAATAAAAGCGTCAGTAATATAGGTGAGTTGATCCATTAGCTAAAAATACAGAAATCTATAATTTCAATTGAATATTGGTATAGAATATATTAAAATCATACAAGTTTTGGATAATTTAGTATTGAAAAGGTGAAATTGACATCGAGATTGTTGTTCAAAACAGCTAAAGAAGAATTTTTCAGGTTTGCCGCTATTTGATTAGATTTGTTTTAAGAACTTAAAAAAAAGAGCATGATTATTCAGGGAAACATTGTAGATATTGAAAATAAAAGGATCTTTAAAGGTGAAGTGGAGATTTCAAGGAATAAGATTGCCGCAATTCGTGCATCTGATCATGATATAGACACCTATATATTACCGGGTTTTGTTGATGCACATATTCATATTGAGAGCTCTATGTTGGTGCCTTCAGAGTTTGCGAAGATTGCCGTAACACATGGAACCGTTGCCACGGTATCCGATCCTCACGAAATAGGAAATGTATTAGGAGTAGCCGGCGTAGATTTTATGATCGCTAATGGGAAGAAGGTACCTTTAAAGTTCAATTTTGGCGCCCCCTCTTGTGTGCCTGCAACCTCTTTTGAGAGCGCAGGGGCTGTTATCGATTCTGATGATATAGGAAAAATGATGGCAAATCATGATATCAAATATTTGGCGGAAATGATGAACTATCCGGGCGTTCTATTTGAAGACGAAGAGGTCATGAAAAAGATTGCCTGGGCAAAGCATTATAATAAGCCAATTGATGGACATGCTCCAGGTTTAAGAGGAGATGATGTAACAAAATATATTGCTGCTGGAATCTCAACTGATCATGAGTGTTTTACCTACGAAGAAGCATTGGAGAAGTTACATAAGGGAATGAAAGTAATTATCCGAGAAGGAAGTGCTGCTAAGAATTTTGAAGCGTTGATCGATCTGTTACCTGAACATTACCAACAGATGATGTTTTGTTCTGATGATAAGCACCCGGATGATCTGTTAGTAGGTCATATCGATCAATTATGTCAACGTGCTGTGGCAAAAGGAATCAATGTATTTAAAGTGTTACAAGCAGCTTGTATTAATCCGGTGGAACATTATAAGCTGGATGTTGGTACTTTAAAAGAAGGTGATCTTGCTGATTTTATTGTTGTAAATAATTTGGAAGAGTTCAATGTGTTACAAACGTATATTGACGGTAATCTGGTTGCCGAAAATGGAATCTCTTATGTAGAACACGTTGACTTTGAAGTGTTGAATAATTTTAACACCTCACTAAAACAGGAAAGTGATTTTGAATTTCATTCTGCAGCAGAGAAGATTCGGGTTATTGAGGCCTTGGACGGAGAACTTGTGACCAACGAGATAGAAGCGCAAAGCCTTATAGAAAATGGAAATTTGATCTCCAATACCATGGAGGATATTCTGAAAATGACCGTGGTAAATAGGTATAAAGAGGCAGAACCTTCTATAGCTTTTATTAAGAATTTCGGTTTGAAACAAGGTGCAATTGCAAGTTCTGTAGGTCATGATTCTCATAATATTATTGCGGTGGGAGTTTCCGATGAAATGATCTGTAAGGCGGTGAACCTGATCATTGAAAATAGAGGAGGTATTTGCGCAGTGGATGGATCTGATGAAAAGGTCGTGTCACTTCCTGTGGCAGGAATAATGAGTGATAAGCCCGCAAAGGAGATTGGTGAAGCGTATGCTGCACTTGATAAAATGGCGAAAGAAATGGGAAGCACGTTACGAGCTCCTTATATGACTTTATCATTTATGGCGTTATTGGTGATCCCAGCGCTAAAATTAAGTGACAAAGGACTTTTTGATGGAGGTGCTTTTAAATTTACTTCGTTAGAAGTAAAATAGATTATCGATTGGTGAATAAACTGATCTCTTCATTTTCATCATATAGTTTAACATATTTCTGAAAACGAAAGCCCAATTTTTTTAGTAGTCGATGCGAATTCTCGTTGTCTTTATTGGCAATTGCCAGAATCGTTTTTAAATTCAATGCTTCGCTGGCATAAAATAAAAGCGCCTGAGTACTTTCGAATGCATAACCTTTTTTTCTTCCTTCTGGTAAAAAAGCAAAGCCTACATCAACATGTTCCAACTCTTTTCGGTCCACAAAACCTGATATTCCTAATGGAGCGTCCGTACTCTTGTCTGCAACCTTATAAAATCCAAACCCCCAATTTTTATAACTGGGAATTAGTCGATCTGCTAAATAATTTTTGGCATCTTGAAGCGTGTGAATATTTCGATCTCCAATAAATCGCTTCCACTCTTTATCGTTCATTAATTTAAAAATGAACGGTGCATCGTCGACAGTTAATTCGGTAATTAACAGACGTCTGGTTTCTAAGATCATAACAATGAAGTTGGTTGTTTAAAAATAGTAGAATTTTACAAAAATTCAAGTATTCTCACTGATAGATTTTATTTTTATTTTTTTCATAATGAAATAGGGGAATTATTCATTTCTTTTTAACGATTTATTCTGCGCTTATCTATACATTTATCCGCTTAAAGTATTGGTATTATGAACTATCCCAAAAAAGTTACTATAGGCGACATCACTGTAAGAGATGGATATCAGCATGAAGAAAAATTTATACCTACTGAAGCAAAGGTTTGGATGGTAGAACAATTATTGCTGGCCGGATTTAAAAATTTAGAGATTTCTAATTTTGGAAACCCGAAAGGAATGCCTCAATTTTTGGATGCTGATGAGGTATTTAAGAAAGTGAGAAATTCTAAAAAAGTAGCTCATTTATTGGATGAAGCATGTTTGACTGCAGTAACTATAAGAGAAAAATCTGTAGAGAGAGCTATTCAAGCAAAGTTGGACGGCTATGGCCCGGATAGAATTTTGTTGATGGTATCTACAAGCGAATCTCACCATCGGAAAAATTCTGGATTATCTCTTAAAGAATACTGGAAAATGGCTGAAGAGGAGATAAAAAAAGCGCATGATGCCGGTATAAAGGTAAATGGCACAGTCAGCACTATTTGGGGTTGTCCAATAGAAGGTCCTACAGATCTCGAAAAAGCGATTGAGTATACACAGCGTTGGTTTGATATTGGTGCAGATGATGTTGAGCATGCCGATCACGATGGTTCTGCTTCACCTGATAGAGTATATCGCTACTATTCCATGTTACAGGAAAAAGTGGGAATGACCGATAAGCAGATTGTACATTTTCATACCACAAGAGGATGGGGCTTAGCAAATGTACTGGCCGCATTGCAAGCAGGAATGACGCATTATGAATCTACCATGGGAGGTATCGGTGGTCAACCCGCAAACTTTGTAGATGGTGTTCCGGTGGCAGGCACAGGTTCTTATTATTATAAAGATCCTAACTTGGTAGGTTTGGTATCTACTGAAGACCTGGTGGTTATGTTGGATGAAATGGGGATCGAAACGAATTTGGACGTAGATAAGATATTGGAGATTGGTGAAATGAATGAGCGCATCGTTGGAAGAAGGTTGCGATCAGAGTCTATTAAGAATGGAAGAATACCAAAGTCTTTAACAGGTAGATAATTTGTAGTGTTCTTAGAATAACTGTATCATTGCACATCCAAATTATCGAGTATGGGATTACTGCAAGAATTACAGCAAAGAAGTGGGAATCAGTGCGAATTATGTGCTTCCAAGGACGAACTAAGCATTTATGAAATACCACCAATCTCTACTGGTGGAGTAGATGGTAGCGTACTCGTTTGCACTATATGCAAAGAACAAATCGAAAATCCGGAAATTACAGATCCTAATCATTGGCGTTGTTTAAACGACGCGATGTGGAGTGAGTTTAGAGCTGTAAAGGTGATCGCATGGAGAATGTTATCCAGATTAAAATCTGAAGGCTGGCCGCAAGATCTCTTGGACATGCTGTACCTTGAAGATGATGATCTGCGTTTTGCACAGGCAACCGGAGAAGGTTTGGATGAAAGTGAAAAGATCATTCATAGAGACGTTAACGGAACCATTTTACAAGCCGGAGATTCGGTGGTTTTGATCAAAGATCTGAAGGTAAAGGGATCCAGTATGGTCGCGAAACAAGGAACTGCAGTTCGCAGGATCTCATTAGACCATGATAATGCCAAATACATAGAAGGTAAAGTAGGTGCGACTCAAATAGTGATCGTTACCGATTATGTGAAAAAGATATAGTTACAGTAACTTTTGCTGCTTTTTAAAGAAGGCATCGGCTTGTAGCTGCATCAATTCATTTGCTTTTTGACGTTTATGCGTATAGAGTTCTTCGTCCTCTTTTAGATCTGTATACACTTTACTACTCACGGCTACATCTGTTTGTAACATCTCTTCTCGTTGATGCACTTTTTGAGCTACCCATGTTTTGACAGCTGTTTCTTCATCTTCTAATTTATGGTCGTATTCTCCTTTTGGTGAGATTACTTTGGCAAAAATAGGAGACGTTTCTATGGCTAGAAATAAT
Organism: Flavobacteriaceae bacterium; assembly: GCA_965218065.1. Taxonomy (GTDB): domain Bacteria; phylum Bacteroidota; class Bacteroidia; order Flavobacteriales; family Flavobacteriaceae; genus Polaribacter. The sequence goes on from OZ244589.1 coordinate 611,241, forward strand.
AGAAAAATAAAAAATGAGGGCAGCCACGGAAGTTTTCCCAAGGCATTAATTCTAGCCATAAAACCGTCAAAATTTGATATAATGGGTTGGGTGGTTAGTTCGGCTTTCTTTTGATCTGCTTGCAATTGTGCAATGGCATTTTCGTTATTCAATATTTTTTGGGCATTATCTTGCTTTAACTGACTTAACTCGAGCAATGCAGCATCATGTTTATCTCTTTTTTCCTGATAAACAGGGCCTTTTCCTAGAAGTAAGGTTCCTTTTCGCCCTTCTGCTTCTGCAATATAGGTCTCGTACAAATCGTTCACCTCTTTTTCTTTGGTGGTAATTTCATCTTTAAGTGAGGTGATTCCATTATTTAAAGCGGCTATCTCAGGCTCAAATTGCTTCGCTATCTGTTCCTTGTTTTCCAGGGTCATCCTATTTTTCTCTGTTAATAAGACTTGATTGATCTCTTTTTCGAAAATTTTAAGCTCTAAGGGTTTTGAAATAACCAAAGCAATGATCATTGCTAATAAGATCCTAGGAGAAGCTTGTGCCAGTTCCTTCCATTTGGAATCGCTTTTTTTTATGGTGGAAACAATATATCGATCGAGATTAAATATTAATAGTCCCCAGATGATTCCAAAAAATATGGCTGTATATACGTTGTCGAAAACAGTATAAAGCGCATAACTCGCAGCTAAAGTTGCCATAACGGCTGTAAAGAAAACGGTGGCGCCAATACCGGCGTATTTATTTTGCTCACCATTTGAGCAATCGTTAATGATATCTTTATCAACACCAGAACATAGAAGGAAGAAATTTTTAAGCACGAGAATCGGATTTAAGGATTGGTTATAAGGCTATAACGTGCTTGTAGGTAATTTGTTACTTAATAAAAAGTTAAAAACACTACCCCACTGCAATGGAGGTAGTGTTTTTGTAAAAACTGAGAAAAACTAAATTATAATACTCCCCTAGAACGGGACTTGATCTATAAATATTATCTCATGTATGTTAAATTTCTAAACTTTATTCTAGAATGTGAATTTCTGTTTTTCCTTTTTTGTTCTTTCGGGTTTCTACTTTTAACTTTTTTCTTCGATCTTTAAGATGCTTGGCAAGAAGCCTAGATGCTTTTTTTAACGAGATCTTTTTGCCTTTATAGTAATACTGGGCATTACGGTGCTCTTTAGAAGTATAGCTATTAAGAAGTTCAATGTCAAAATGCTCTGCCATTTCTTTGCTGTCTATCGTTTCCATAACTTCTTCTATTTCGGGAGCTTCATCATGCACTTCTTCCGTTTCCGGACTTTCTAGTATTTCAATGATCTCTCCTCTCTCATGCTCATGTTCTGGAGTTTCTTCAATGATTTCAATCAATTCTCCATGCTCTTCATGTTCTCTTTCACGTTCTTTCTCCTTATGCTCTTTGTGCTTTTTCTTTTTTTTATGCTTACGAGGTGGTGGTGGTGGAATTTCCTTTACCTTCACCTTTTTACCTTTTTTTACTTTAGGTGGCTTAGGAGGAAGTTCTTCTACTATTATTTTTTTTTGTTTTCCACCTTTTTTGATTACCTCGATCTTTACGGGTTTGGGTGGAATTTCTCGTACTGTAACTTTCTTGCCTTTTTTTGTTTTGTCGATTACTTCGATCTTCACAGGTTTCGGAGGTGGAGGTGGTGGCGGTATCACATCTGCTGCTTTGGTTACCGTCTTTTTCTGTTCCTTAGACATTAAACTGTACAAATAGTTCAATCGTTTGTAGTCTTGCTTCTTAAATATTTGTCTGCTACGTGCCTTCTTTACAAGCGTATTATACTCTTTCAGTTGGGCGTCGGTAGCTTTTTTTACTTTTATTTCAACTACTTCGGGCTTTTTCTTTTTTGTTTGCGCTTCAACACGATCCGCAAATAAAAATACTAAACCAGCTAATATGGGTATTAAGGCCAGCTTCTTTACTAAGATAGCTGCCCTGGAATTGGGTGTTTTCATCATTAATAATCTTTTTTTAGTAAGTGAATAATTCAAATTACTGGCCAAGTAATATTCGTTTTTCCAAGCAGCTTTGTTTAGTAACAAAGATTGATACTCGGTTATGTTGTGATGTGCAGAAATGACCTTGTCATCTGCTAAAAATTCATGATTAAGTTGTATTGCTTTTTTGAGTATAAAAAACAATGGATTAAACCAAAACAATATCTGTAATACTTCAATAATGAGTACATCTATAGTATGTCGTTGCGTTACATGAGCGAGTTCATGTGTAAAGAGCTCCTCCTCAATTTCTCCCTTGTTATATTCATCACTATTGATAAAAATGTAGTTCCAAAAAGTATGCGGTAAGATCTCGTCCTGAACAGGGACAAACTTGGCAAACCTACTTTTAACAACATCATTGGTTCTAATTTTTTGGATAATATGATACAGGTTTTTTATAAAACGTACTAGAAATACGGACGACACCAATACATATGCTGTCAGTAATATATTTTGAATAGTGAAATATTGTTCAAAAAAGCTCGGGTTCTCTATAACACTACTCTTTACAAATTCAATCGGTATGGCAACACGTTGGGTAGCTTCGACATAAATAATAATACTAGGTGCAACAAATGAAAACAGCACACTGCCTAACAGATAAAAACGATTGAATCGATGCATCTTTTCTCGTTCCAAAAAAAGATGATAGAACGCTAATAAAAGCGCTAAGCACAATCCGGATTTTAACAGGTATAGGATCATTTTTTGTTTTGCTTTATTTGTTCGTCGATTATCTTACGCAATGCTTCGAGTTCCTCGTTGCTAAGGTTTGTTTCCGAAGTAAAGAACGATGCAAATTGAGAGGCCGAGTTATTGAAGAAATTCTTGATCAACCCATTTACATGCTTAGAAAAGTAATCCGATTTTTTAACCAAAGGAAAATATTCTCTAGACTTCCCTATCGTCTTGTAATTGATGAATTCTTTCTGAGTCATTCTCTTTAATAAGGTAGCAACTGTTGTAGTTGCAGGCTTCGGCTCAGGGAAATCATCTAATAGGTCTTTCATAAAAGCTCTGTTTCGCTTCCATAAATATTGCATGAGTTGTTCTTCGGCTTTTGATAATTGCATGTCGTTTTCAAATTTTTATGCTCTACAAATATAGAACAAAATATTTTAATTCTACAAATGTAGAGTTAAAAAATTGTTAAGCAGTGTTTTCTTATCTTTGACAGCATCAATAATCGATCCTAATTATGAAAAGAGTTTTCTATATCCTGGTTGTAGTACTAATTACATCTTGCAGCAAAAAAGTGTTTAAGGAAAAATGGACGCAGACTAAAGCTCCAGAAACATTTAAAGCACGCTTTGAAACCACGCAAGGTAATTTTGATATTGAAGCCAAAAGAGCATGGTCACCACAAGGTGTCGATCGGCTGTACCAATTGATCAAAAGCGGGTTCTATAATGATATTGCCATATTTAGGGTGGTTCCAAATTTTGTAGCTCAGTTTGGAATTCATAATGATTCATTGGTGAATAAAGGATGGAATGCTGTAAAAATAGATGATGAACCAGTACTACAGAAGAATGATAAAATGACGATTGCTTTTGCCAGAGGTGGTGTGAAAACGAGAGGTACTCAAATTTTCATTAATTTAAAAGATAATCATCGTTTAGATACCTTGGCATATGCCGGTGTCACAGGTTTTCCCGTAATTGCCAAAGTGACCAGTGGAAGTGAGAATGTACTCAAATTCTATGATAAACATGGAGATAAATTAGGGATGAAACAAGACTCTATTCAGACCTACGGAAATAAATTTTTACGCAAGAACTTTCCAGAAATTGATTACATAAAAAAGGCTTATATTATTAAATAGCTTATTTGTTATTTGGTTTTTCATTGATCCAGTTGAAACCTCTGGAAGTTAAGAGGAAGTCGCTGTCATCTTTTCGAATGAACTTAACCCGTAACGAATCATTTTTAAATAAACCTATTATTTCTAACGTATGTTCAGTTCTGGTATAATTGAACTTTTGCTTTACCTGCGAGTCTCTTTCATTAAAATGTAAGGATTTAGAGATGGTGTCTATGGCAAAGTTATAAGCATTCATTTTTCTATCCATATGAAGTATGGTAGCTCTATCCTTAAATTCAATTAATAAATATTGCCATCGTTCCGTATCCGTTAATAGAGGAGGGTGTTCGATACCGTTCTTTTCGAAATAATGAACCTCCCATGCTCCTTTCAAAATGGGATGGGTCATTTTATGATAACTTTTTGCTCTCGAGACCCCGGATAAAGCAAACAAACCCATAACCAGAACGGTTACAATGGCTTTGACGATACGTATTACTTTTCTTGATTGTTTGGATAAATCGGGATAGGCATCTTCTTTTTCTACACGTTTTTGTAGGACAACGGCGGTAACAAAACGCCTACTATTATATAAGAAGAGAACGACACCCATCATTAATAAATGAAAAGAAAAGATCTTTACAGGAATATCAAAGGCCATGTTCATCATAAAAACATTGCCCATTACAGCGATGACCATAATAGCCCCTAAAGATTGTAATCTGCGACTTACTAATAAAACTCCTGCAATCACTTCAGAAGCACCTGCAAAGATGCTATAGGCTTTTGAATATCCCATAAAGGTCCATGCGAGTCCCATAGGTGACATTTCACCTATATTTTCCAATAATCTACTGTAAGTTGGTGGAATCATTTGTAGATGAAACACTTTGATAAAGCCGTAAATGAACAAGAAGAATACCAAGGTCAACCTTAATAGGAGACTAAAAGCATATGCTAGTTGCGTGTAAGATTTTCGTTTATCAAAAACAGACCATAAGATGGTTCCGAAAATGGCCGTGGTCAATATTATAAGTAACAGGACATATTGATATGTGGTATCTCCACTTCCGTACCCCTTACTCGAAAAGTCATAGGAGATAGTAAGTACGCTTTCTGCCACCCAATGCACTAACGGTTTAAAGAGACCGCTACCGATTAGACAAAAGCAATAAAAACTGAAGTATATAAATAAAAAACGGAATCCGATTTTGTTCATCAGATTCCATTCTTCTTTCTTTTCTCGCGTTAAGATCATAAAGTTGTTAGGTTAGTTACCTACTATAACGACATGGATCAGCTTCAATTGTTTTATACCAACTATTTTTGAGATAACTCGGTGAAATATTGATAGAAATAAGGGATGGTTTCAATTCCTTTTAAGTAGTTGAATATCCCAAAATGCTCATTGGGTGAATGAATGGCGTCACTATCTAGACCGAATCCCATTAAGATGGTTTTGCTCTTTAATTCATCTTCAAACAAAGATACAATAGGAATACTACCACCGCTTCTTTGTGGGATCGGTGTCTTTCCAAAGGTTTGCTCATAGGCTTTGCTTGCCGCCTGATAACCCAGGCTGTCAATAGGCGTTACATATCCCTGTCCTCCATGATGAGGGTTCACTTTTACGGTTACGGATTTTGGAGCAATACTTTCAAAATGCTTGGTAAATAGCTCAGTGATCTCCTCCCAATCTTGATTTGGTACCAAACGCATCGATATTTTAGCATACGCTTTGGAAGCAATTACTGTTTTAGCTCCTTCACCAATATAACCTCCCCAAATTCCATTCACATCCAAGGTAGGTCTGATCGAATTTCGCTCATTGGTGGTATATCCTGTTTCACCATGTACATCATGGATATCCAAGGCGGTTTTATAGGCATCCAATGAAAAAGGAGCTTTTGCCATTTCAGCGCGCTCTTCTCTAGATAGTTCTTCAACCTTATCATAAAATCCGGGAATGGTAATATGGTTGTTTTCATCATGTAAAGAAGCGATCATTTTCGTCAGAATATTGATCGGGTTTGCTACCGCGCCTCCGTACAATCCGGAATGCAGATCTCTATTAGGGCCTGTTACCTCAACTTCTACATAACTCAACCCACGTAATCCTGTAGTAATAGATGGAATATCATTGGCGATCATTCCTGTATCGGAAATTAAGATCACATCGTTCGATAACTTCTCTTGATTTCTTTTTACAAACCAACCCAAACTTTCAGAACCTATTTCCTCTTCTCCTTCGATCATAAATTTTACATTACAAGGAAGAGTCCCAGTTGCGGTCATATATTCCAATGCTTTTACATGCATGTACATTTGTCCTTTGTCGTCACAAGCGCCACGGGCAAAAATGGCACCTTCTGGGTGCTTTTCTGTACTTTTGATCACTGGCTCAAAAGGTGGAGAATCCCATAGATCTAATGGGTCTGGTGGTTGCACATCATAGTGTCCATAGACCAACACAGTAGGTAAGGAAGAATCTATCATCTTCTCACCGTATACAATGGGGTACCCGGGCGTTTCGCATATTTCTACATGATCGCATCCAGCTTTTTCCAAACTTTCCTTTATGGCATCAGCAGTACTTAACACATCTTGATTGTAGGCAGAATCTGCACTAACAGAAGGGATTTTTAGGAGTTCTATAAGTTCATTGATAAAACGATCTTTATGCTCCTGAATATAATTTTTTATGTCGGACATAGGTAATTTTTAAAGATTCTCAAAAATAGTAAAAATCCTAAGAAAGCGCTTTGCGAATTCAGATGATTGCTTATATTTGCAGTCCGAAATCATAAATTTGATTTGGATTAGTTGCAGGCGTGGTGGAATTGGTAGACACGCTAGACTTAGGATCTAGTGCCGCAAGGTGTGAGAGTTCGAGTCTCTCCGCCTGTACTAAGTAAAAAGCTCTTCAGAAATGAAGAGCTTTTTTTGTGCTTAGTTACAACAAATGGAGTTCTTGTGCTTTCGTATTTTTCTTGCTTTCTAAACTATACTTGTGATCGACCTTTACCAAGATATACGAAGGAGTGTCCAAGCTTTATAGGTTATTTTTGTGGGTTGAATCAACCTCCGTGCTGGTGAAACGGAAAACCACACTTCAAAATGTGGATTTCTGTATCTGAATTATGCCCTATTCGAATATATTAAAAGAAGTTTAGAAAAAATAAAACTTCTTATGAAACCTAATCACTCAATTTTAGTTATATACCTAATCTGTTTTATGTTTGGGCAAGCATTTGCTCAAAAAACATTAGGGGAGGAAAATTCAACATACACGTATATTCCGTTTGATCCTCTTCCTGTGAGTACATTGCCAGGTGATAGTTGCAAGTCATGTAAAGAATGTCAAGATTGTGACTCTATTCCATTTAAGTTATTACAAAATTCATTTCCTGATATTACTGTTCGTTTATCCATAGAGAAAATTACTAATGGAGCATCAGGTGGATTTGGAAATTACTTTACAGCTAAAAAGAAAGGGGAGACATATAAGGTCATTTTAGATTATATCCATGCTGATGTGTCTCGAATTCCATTTCTTTTAAAATCTGAGAAGAAAAAAATCAAGGTTAAGGGAAAAGATGAAGAGAAAACTATTTATAAAATTTTACCAGCTGTTACTTTTGTAAAGTCTAATGATGTAAAAATTAACTATAAAGTAGAAGATTTCAATATTAAAGAGAATCAAGACGGAGAAATAGTAACTGTTCCTGTCTATGTAGGAATAGGTCTAAGGATAATCGCAAATGTTACTACAGTTAAAAAGAACGCAAAATTATCAGGTTTAAGTATCATTGCAGGTGAAGTATCAAAAGGTAGATTAAAAGGGAATTTGACGGTACAAACTCTTGGGATTACTGGAGAAAAAATATTATTGCCATTACCTAGTGAAATTAATCAAACTACCATTCAGAATGCTCTAATAGCTATTGGTTCATTAAGATCACTTATCTATGATGATAGCACAGAGATAACGCCCAGAGTTGTAGGTATTTACAAGCCATTCAAAGGTGGTGAGCAGGTAGTCAACGATATTATTTCGTATCTAGCTAGAGATCGTGTTATATGGTATCGCCCTTGTAACTCACATGCAACTTGTAAAGGGAATAAGAAGAACAAATAAGCACTTTACTTTTATATTTCTCTTTACAATTAAAGATTCGCGTAAATAGCGCAATTTCTATTTTAGTATATTAGTAAGTAAGATTACTAATAGAAGCAAAAAACTAATAGTCTCTTGAAAATAAAAATGGATAATATCATACGATATAAATATATAACTAGTCGTGTGTAATTATGACAAACCGACAGAATGAAACTAAGAAGAAACGAAAAATGCCATTGTGGAAGCGGTTTGAAATATAAAAAATGTTGTAAATCAAAATCTGCACAGAAAGAAAAACCGATTGAAATAACACTTTCAAATATTATAAAAACCATAAAACTTGGGCTAGAAAATTTAGACAAACTAAACGGTTCAAAGCAAAATATCAGAGTTAAGGATATTAAACTGATGAATGAAGATTCTCTAGTATGTGAATTCTATCCATATAAAGAAAACTCGACTGAAATTAAAATCGAGATTGCAGCCATAATGGGTTTCTTTAACGGATTTTTTAGAGACGATCCTTACGATGGGATTAGATTCAATTATTATGCCGCGAGAGCTTATAATAAAGAAGATGTTGAATTATTATATGCTCTATCTTCAAAGGCAAGTGCTGAACAGATTGGAAGGGGAAACTCTATTGATTGGATGAAATCAACAATCTTTCAGGAAAATACTAATGATTATCGTCTTGGAATTGCGAAAAAAATAATTTCCGAAATTGAAATAACATTTCGTGAAGTTATTAAAGATATTCTTTCAAAAGAATATGGAACTGATTGGTGGAATATAACACTTGACAATAAGCTAGGTAAAAGTATTAAAGACACTTACAATAATCAATTTGGGTTTGAAACTAATGACGGAAATATTCTAATTGAATACACATATATTCTTCAACTAAAGAAAATAATCACAACTTATTGGCCAGATTTTAAAATTCTATTTGATAAAAAACCTGATTTTGAAAATTTGATTGACAGCCTCAATCTAATTAGAAGAGAAGAAGCTCATAATAGAATAATAACACAATCTCATTTAGACAAATTAAATGATATTTACATTAAGTTATTATCAAAAATCTCAGAAAAGTATCCTGAAATTTTACCAACACATTTAATTGATAGGTGGAAATCAAAAATCAAATTTATTATGACAAATGGATATAACCCATTATATACTAGCTCTGAACTTATTGATGAACCAGATTCAAAAATTAAACTTACTAAATCAATAAATAGCACAAAACATTTAATCGAATACATAGAGGAAACAATAATCAGGCTTCAATCACTAGTTGTTCCAGTTCAAAAAAGCACAATTCATAATGAATTAGTACAGCATTTTATTCATTATAAAGATTTATCAAAAAAGAAACTTAAAAATATTTCAGATGGAGAATTACAAGTTTTGATGGAAACCTTAAAAGAAATTGAAAATTACGAAATCACAATGAAAGAATTCACAGGAAAGTTTTTACTTTCAGAAGCATAAAATAACTACACACAACAATGTGTATAAATAATAGCGGTTTAATTGCTAAAACGAAAGTATAAATATAAAACAAAGGTCAGTGCAAAACCGAAAGATTTGTGAGCAGGAATTCGCTACTACTCATACACTGGACCGTTACGCATAATTAGAACAAAAGAATTGAGAGAAGAAATCTCTCCGCCTGTACTGAGTAAAAAGCTCTTCAGAAATGAGGAGCTTTTTTTGTGCACAAATTTTAAAAGATATGTTAGATAAGCACATCTGATCTTAATTAAACAGTTACAAGCTAACAACATTTTAACAACACCTTTTTCCGTGAGCTAAAAATTTCATCATTTTCAGGGATTGACAGCTGTTGTAATACGTATTACTTTTATAGTAAGAAATAGAAACATATGATGGATATTCAAGTAGTAAGATAGTTTCAAGCCTCCCCCTTTGAATAATATAGCACTAATTATTGTGATTTCTTACTACTTGTTATTCAGCATTATAAAAACGAAAAAGTAAGGTTTTTCCTTACTTTTTGTATGGCAAAACCTTACTTCTATAGCTAAAAAAGCTATTATTTTTGTCACAGAACTACATATTGTTTGTGGTTTTTAATTAGCCCCCCAGCTGATTTGAAACCAGCTTATTAAATGAACTTTAATTAATAAGTATACAAACATGAAAAAGAAAGTTTACCAATCGCCTCTAACAACTTTGCTAATCTTTATTGGGATCCTTTTGTTATACAATTGTCAGAAGGAAGATGTTTTTACCAAGACCACAGAGACAGTTGTAACAGAAAGTAAGAAATACAACGTGCAAAAATTAGGTTCAAAAGAACTACAAGAGGATACCGAAATTGGTATTGCATTACAAAAGATTCGTAACAGATTACAATCAAATGTTTCTAATAATTCATTAACAGAAAGAAACGTAGTTATAAGTGACGGACTTGTAATTTTCGATAATGAAGTGGTTAAGATTACTATTGGTACTACAATGACATGGACGTTTAAGATTGAAACACCGACACATGAGGCCTCTGAAATAGAAAACTTTATGATCAAAAAACATGGAGATGTGTTCAGTTACTATCTTATCAAGTATCAGGATGACGATGGTAACCCCGAGACTCCACATATAGCATATCTTGAACAGATTAATGGAAATGCACTCGATACAAGTAATTTAAATCTTTCTTCGAGAGATGCTTTTGATTGGGAGTTTGGTGATGGTGGTGGAGGTGATGATGATTGTGAGGGTATCGTTGTTGGATATCAGTTTCAAACATGTAATCAAGGCGGATATCACACAGCAGGAACATACTGCTGTCAGCATGTAGGAGCTCCTCATGGTTGTCAGACGAACTCTGGTTTTTGTGGCTTTACTTGTAATGGGACAAGTGAAGTGGAGATATTAGATTTCTCCCATTGTGACGCTCCGGTAGGTGACCCTGTCGATGGCGGGAATGAAAATCCAAATGACAATCAAATTGGAGGAGGGTCTGGTAGCGGTAATGGTGATGGTAGCGATACTATGTCTACTCCAGTTGGACTTATAAATAATGGAGATGATCCATGTAACCCTGCACCTGAGGGAGATTTAAATGGGAATTGCGCCTTAGATTACTTTGAGGGTTGTTTAATGAGCATAAATAATACTTCTGTAAATCTATTAACTTCAGAAAACTTGGCTGCTATAGAATTATATGTAAATGAAAGTGGGTGTGGTGAATCAACTCAAGATTTTATCAATTCTGCGGTGGATGCCTTAACAAATGAGGGAAATGTAGATTGGGAGGAACGGATAGTAAGTGAGTTAATAGGAAAGGAAAAATGTTTAGATGATCATTTAAGAACAAATGGAAACACCTTTGTAAAAGATGTACTTAGTAACTTTCATGGGGACGATTCAGAATATTCGATACATATAAGTTCAAAACCTAATATCTTTTACAACTTAAATGGCACGAGTGTTGAAGTTAATGGTATAACGAGGTTTAACGGAAGTAAGACAATAGAAATAGAAATTAGTACGTCCAAAGTAGAGAACAGAATTGCGTTAGATGTTGCTAGAACCATTTTGCACGAGTACATTCATGCAGACATGTATAGAAAATTATACACCTCTAATCCAACTCCTAGAGATTTAAGTTTTAGAGACACTTATAATGAATATGAAAATGGTAATTTTAACGCTTCATCTCAACATGAGTCAATGGCTTCATTATATGTTTTAAGTATACGTGATGCTTTAAAAAGTTATCACAAGAATGTTTTGGTAGGTGATTATAATTATTTGTCTAACAATGGGGCAAATCCTATCCCTGATACTTTTTATGAAGCATTGGCATGGAGAGGTTTAAAGAATCATAATGTTCAGGCTTGGATTGACTTGCCTCAATCAGAAAAAGACGCGTTAAGTCAAACTTTAAGTCAATATTATCATAGCACAACTAAGAATTGCCCTAATTAAAAATTGAAGAATATGAAATTATTAATGAATTTTTTACCCTTTATTATATTGATACTTGCTTGTAATATGAATGCCCAGAACTCTGTACAAGCTAAAAAAGACACGTTATACTTTAAATATGATAGTGATTATATAGTACAGTCAAAAAATAATGACTCGATTTTCTATATAGCCGATAATAACAATGATGGAGCTTTTATTCTCATTAAGAAAAAGGAGTTTTTTAATCTGAAGAACAAGAAAATCGTTTCTTTGAAAGAGTATATTAGATCTTCCAAATTTTATAGAAAAAATTATAAAAGAAAATTGTTGCATAGTAAACTTGCCAATTTTTTAAGAAAAACACACACTATTTTTTTGGTAAAGGATTGTAAAATTTTCATCGAAGTAACCGCTGGTACAGAAGAAATATAAAGTTTCATATAATTTCCCCTTTGGGCTTTAAAAAGTAAATGCACGTTATGAAAAAAATACTATTTATAATTGGGTTATTGCATATAACATTAAGCTGCAAAACACAAATGATTCCAATAGAAGAGCATATACATTATTTGGACAATGAAATCGAGATTCCGGATGGGACATATATAAAAGACGTAAACAATAAACTTGACAAGTTTGTGGGAGTTTGGCGAGGACAATATAACAAAAGAAACTATGAATTTAAGGTCATAAAAATCATCCATCATTCAAGAGTTAGAGATTTCATGAGAGATAAGTTGATGATAAAATATAAGATCACTAAAATGAATGGAGATATCATCGAAAACACCATGGGAGTTAGTGATATTAGCGATTTAATCATTGATGGTCGATACTTATCACAATCTGGAGCATATGTTCTGTATTACCATGGTAAAGATGCTATATGTGGTCAATCAGGAGATATTTATATCAGTGTTCATCAATCAAATCATAATAAAATGAGTTTTAAATTACTTCCAGAAGGCGATATTGTTTTAGAGGAAGATTGCCCAAATGGTGAAGCCGAACAATATTTTCCAATTGAAGCTAATGGATTGACACTTACCAAGCAGTAGTGTTTGTAGCTCTACATTATGATGCGATCAAGAACTAAGAATTGCCCTTATTAAAAATTGAAGAATAGAAAATTTTTAGTAAAAGACGTTAAAGTTTTCATAGAAGTTACTCCGGGTTTGGAGGAAATATAAAAACAGCTCTTCAGAAATGAAGAGCTGTTTTACTTAGATTATTTGATAACGAAAGCATCTATTAACTCAGATACTTTGTTCTTGGTAAAATCGAAGTCTTTAGAGAAGAGGTAACGATACAAGGGCTTTCCATCTACTTTTGTTTCTAACTGAAGATCTTTTCCGTTTTTAAATACATCATCCCATTTGCTTCTGATCACTTTCCAATCGGCAGCATGGTGTTTCCACCAATCTTGAGCAGCTTTACATCTACTGTCAGCTACTTTTTTATAGGTATTGTATCCTTTCTCTTGTGCGAGCACTACATCCTGCTCTCCAATCTTTCGAATTACTTTATCATTGTCCTGATCGTGCACCCAACCATTATCGGTGATCACATGCTTATTGGTTCTTACAGTAACATTATAGTCACTTCGTTTGGTATACTCTCTCCTAGGTAGTGGAGCATCTGTAGTGTTCTCCCAATAGCTTTTCCCATCTGCATGGATCCAGGTGGCAGAACCTTCATATCGTGGACTGTCATCTACCTGATATACTTTTTGGGTCCATTGCTTTTTTACTGCTGATTTTGGTTTCTTTTCATAGTTCCAAACATTATTCCCGTTAAACATGTAAAAATCAGTATTCTCATATAACCAGTCCTGACGCCAATGTTTGATGACCTTTCTTTTAGTAGGGGGGCCTACGATCAATAGATGTTGCATAACTATTTTGTCTTTCTCGTCGGTTACTAATTGTACCCATTCTAATGCCTTGTCGTGCTTGATTTTTGAAGGCGTATAGTTCGGATCTTTGGAATATTGAAATGTTTCTGCAAAGTTAAATCCGACCTCATAACAACCACACATACTTTTAATGGCTTTTTGGTCTTTTACTTTTTTACGTTGCGAATTCACTTGGAATGAGGTGATGAATGCAATCGTGATACATACGGTTAAGCGTTTCATTTTTTTAAAGTTTAAAAATTATTAAATTTATTTAGATTGAATAAAAATAAGATATATATTTGCTGCAAATATAATGTAGAATGATTCTAAATAAAAAATATTTCAGCGCATTTCTTTTCACTTTTTTTACAGTGGTCGCTTTAGGGCAGAAAAAGCAAAAGGATTCGATTAAAGTGGAGCAGCTCGACGAAGTTGTGGTAACTGCCACAAGAACAGTACGACAATTATCTTCCTTGCCAATGCCGGTTTTATTGGTATCTAAAGCTGATATTGTTCGTTCTAATTCATTGAGACTATCAGATATCTTAAATGAGCAAACAGGATTAATTACGGTACCCGACTTTGGTGGAGGTGAGGGAATACAATTGCAAGGATTGGATTCTCAATACACCTTGATCTTAATAGATGGAGTTCCTTTAATAGGACGATCAGCAGGAACTTTGGATCTTAGCCGAATTACTGTTGGAAATATTAAGCAGATAGAAGTAGTAAAAGGAGCTTCTTCAAGCCTTTATGGAAGTGAGGCACTTGGAGGTGTCATTAATATTATTACCAATACACCTAAATATGGTTTTAGAGGAGAAACAAATATTAGAAGCGGCTCTTTTGGTACGAATGATCTAAGCATTTCTGCCAGCCATAGAAAAGATAAGTTTGGGATAAACCTGTTTGTAAATAGATTTAGCAGTGAAGGATATGATCTTACAGATAATACAGTTACCAATACGGTAGACCCTTTCTCAAATTACACGTTCGATACGAAAATAACCTACGATGTAACTGAAAAACTATCGTTGCTATTGTCCGGTAGATACTACACACAGAATCAAGAGAATGTAGTTCAAAACACCAATACTTTGGCTATTTACCGAGGAGAAAGTGATATTAATGAATGGAATACAAGAATAAAGGCGACCTACGAGCACAATGATACTTGGGAAAGCCTTATTGAATTGTATGGGAGTCAATATAAAACAGAAGAATATTTAAATAGGACTGATGGATCTTTGTTCAGTGATGGATTTTTCGATCAGAAAATGTACAGACCGGAATTTAGATCTACAATTGTGGTGGAAAAAAATGAATTAACGGTAGGTTTAGGAACTACATACGAGGCGTTAAACAGAACGTATTTTTCCACCACACCTATTTTCAATGCACCTTATCTATTTGCACAATATGATATGAATCCAACGGAAAAACTGAATATCATCTTAGGTGCCAGATATGATAATCATAATCAATACCAGTCGCAGTTCAACCCAAAAGTAGCAGTCAATTTCAAGATCAACGATAAGATTTCGATAAAAGGATCTGTAGGAAGAGGTTTTAAAGCACCGGACTTCCGTCAATTGTACTTTGACTTTACCAACTCTACCGTAGGTTATACGGTGTTAGGGTATAATGTTGCCGGTACGAGATTGCAAGAACTAGCAGATAATGGTCAGTTACCGGCAAGTACAGTTGCAAATTTACCTTCCATACTCGCTCAGTTTGATAATGAGCTCAAAGCCGAAAGTTCTTTAGCATATAATATAGGAGCTACCCTACAACCTTTTTCTAATCTGAATCTTAGCATTAATGTATTCAGGAATGACGTAACTAATTTAATAGATACCCAGGTAATTGCCCCTAAAGTGAGTGGCCAGAATGTTTTTAGTTATGTAAATAGAAACAAGGTGTTTACACAAGGATTGGAGTTTAATTCAACCTACAAACCGAATAATCGCTTAACTCTTTCTGCTGGATATCAGTTACTATATGCCAAGGATAAAGAAGCACTTCAGAAGTTTAAGGAAGGTGGTGTTAACGTAGGGACAACACTACAGCTTACTAAAGATCAATACTTCGGATTATTTAACAGATCGAGGCATATGACCAATATCAAAGCATTTTATACGGTTCCAAAATGGAATTTGGATGCCAACATCAGAGCTACGTATCGGAGCAAGTACGGATTGTTCGATACCAACGGAAATGAATACCTGGATACGTTTGATGATTTCATAGAAGGGTATGCAATTATCGACGTAGCTGTAAACAAAACACTTTTTAAAGATTATCAAATCGGAATCGGAGCAGATAATCTCTTTGGATTCAACAATACACAGGTAACCAATATTGCCGGACGAACGATATACGGAAAACTTAATATTCAATTTTAATACTTAAATAAACTATAATGAAAACAGTAAAATTTTTAATAGTAGTGGTACTTTCAACTTTCATCATATCATGTAATGATAATGATCCAATTGTACTAGAACAGATACAATCCGAGACCATTTCTAATTTGCATGCTCCACAGAGCGGAGGACAAGGACAACCCGTTTCCGGAGCATTCACCAAGTTCGATTTTGAAACGGGTCAAACCACCACAAGTAACACCGATTGGGACATTGCTTTTAGAGGAACCAGTATCATCGTAAATGGCGGAGTATCCTTGGGAACTACAGATGAACCTGCAAGAACAGGTGGAGCAGCGTTATATCTTACCACGGGAGGATTGGCTGCTGTTACAGAAGTAAATGAAGCTTCTTTTGTTCAGGATGGCGCATCGGGATACGCGATCCCAACAGGAGGAGGAAACGGATGGTATGCCTATGCAGGACCTCCAACACATTTGATTACTCCTATTGCAGGAACCGTGATCGTTGTAAAAACTTCCGAAGGAAAATACGCTAAAGTGGAAATTGTAAGTTACTATAAAGACGCTCCGGCTTCTCCAAATGCTTTTACCGATGAAAGCAGATATTACACGTTCAATTATGTATATCAACCGAATGCAGGGGTTACAACGTTCTAAGAAGATGAAGAAGTATATCAATATTCTATTTATTTGTTTACGACTGTTCTTAGGAGGAATGATGGTTTACGGAGGGATTCAAAAATTCTCAAAACCTTCGCCATCTCCAATAGAAGTTGTTAAGAAAGCGGAGCGATTTAGTGCTCCGGAAAAAGAAAATACGTTACAAAAGGTATTATATATTAATGGAGCAAAACAAACCGGATACTTTTGGGAGTTGTTAGGAATCTGTGAATTGCTGTTTGGGCTTTTACTGATCTTTCAGGGAACAGGATTTATTGGAGCAGTGTTTTTGCTACCGATAACACTACATATATTCTTATTTCATGTATTTCTCGAACCCGATGAGGTGGGAGAACTCATAAATACAGGGTTATTATTTGCAATTAATTTGGCACTGGTGCTAAAAGAAAAAGATAAATGGAAACATTTGCTTTGGATCAGACCCGTGTAATTCAAAAGCTCCTCAATTGAGGAGTTTTTTTTATGCTCTTTTTAATGAAATGATCTCAAAATCTTCAGTTCTTTCGATACCATCGAAAAGATGTTTAAATTTTTCAGGTAGGGTTGTTAATTTTCTTTTTTCAAGATCGAGCCATGCTCCATACACATCAATGATCGCGGCTACTTTTCCGGCTTCATTGATGATCTCATGTCGAAGTTTCCATCGTTCTCCGTTTTCTGATAGCCCAGATAGTTTGGCGTTTCCGACAATGTTTTCTCCGGTATGGATCTCTTTGCGGAAGGAAGTATGTTCTGTAAATAAAATAGGGCCTACACCTTCTTTAGCAAATTCTTCTACCGGACATCCGGCATGTTTAAAATAGCGAATACGCACTTCCGCACCGTAGTCGTTGTATGCCGTGTGGCGCATATGTCTGTTCGGGTCAAAATCGGACCATTTGGTTGTAAATGCTACTTCGTAACTCATGTTCAAATTAATTATGGAACGAAGTTACGAAGTAGGATTTATTTTTTTGCGATCCACCTATTTTTTATATGCCAGCGCTCTGATCTTTATCTTAACATCCTTTCCAATAAAGAAAGATCCATTGCGTAATTTTTTATCGAGATTTATGCCAAAATCAAATCGATTGATCACGAAATCAGCCTTTATACCAATTGCCGTTTGTTGTGTAGGATCTTTAAACGGACCAGAAACAACTATGGGAAATGTTACCTCTTTTGTGATGCCCTTAATAGTAAAATTACCAGTCATCATATGCGTCCCAGATTCTTTTTTTTCTACCGAAGTAGAGGTAAACCGAATGGTTGGGTGGTTAGCTTCATCTAACCATATGGATCCTTTTAAATGACCATCCCGGGTTTTGTTGTTGCTATCAATACTCGCTACTTTTATCGTTGCGTCTAATTGCAATGTAGTGTAGTCATTGCCTTCCATTGAAACATCTGCCGAGAATTCATTAAATCGCCCAGATACTTCGCCTACCAAAAAACGTTCAACATCAAAGCCTATATAGGTATGCCCTTGATCTAATGCATAAGGTTCTGTTGTAATAACTGTAAAGCCAAAATGAATACATACTAGTAAAAGTAAACTTGTGAGTGCTGTTTTTTTCATGATCTAATTGTATTTGATTAATAAGATCAATACTATAAACAAGGTCAGTAGATATCGACAATCTTTATAAGGATTGCCAATAAAAAGGGAGCTTTAATAAAAAATTAACGAGAATGTGCTTGCTTAAACTTAGAGGGGGTTGTTCCTCTAAACTTTTTGAAAGCATTTACAAAAGACGTTTTGTTATTGAATCCGGATTCAAAAGCTATTTGTAACAAGTTCTTTTTCGATCCGGCAATAATAATCTCTTCAGCTTTTTGAACCCTATGTTTGTTGATAAAGTCAAAAAAGGAACATTGATAATGCTCATTGATCAATTGCGAAAGGTGGTGCTGATTCATATCGACTAAAGCTGCCAGATCTCGTATTCTAAGATCATTTTGTAAAAAGGGCTGTTTGTCTTGCATTACGGTTTCTAAAACCTGAGTGTATTTCTTCTTTTCATTTTCTTTTAGGGAAGATGATTCATATCGTTTTTTGGTTTGAACGGTGAGCCATGTATGATTGGATAACTTATAACTAATAGCATACATAAACAATCCCATAGGAACCACATAGATATAATCTAGGAATCTGGAATAGGCATCCGAGATAAAAAGAATGTATAAATATGCTGAAGCCAGTATTAAGATCAGGATCAAGATGATATTAAAGCCCTTTAACCAAGCTAGATCAGTAATGGTCGAATATTCTTTTCGTAAGTTTTTGGCATAATTTGATATCAACTTCAAATTGAATAGGAGATAAAGGGCCAGATGTATAAACTGAATATAGAAAATGGTAGAATACACATACTCAAAACCACTTACGGTCTTAGGTCTGTAGTCAAAAACTGCCAGCATCCCATAATGTATTTGTCTTTGACTTAAGGATTCATTTGAGATCCATGGAATAGCAACAACAAACAATAAGAACGGCAATAGGTGAATGATATGAGTATATCTAAAGCGCCATGTCGAATTTGTCGCAGACCTAAAAAAGAAATAGGCAAGAGGGCCTAGTAAAAGCCAGGAACCATATCGGGTTCCGTAGAATAGATTGATGTCAATTTTATAAGTTGTTCTTACTGATAAGAATTCTAACAAATACCATAATAAGGTTACTGTTATTAAAATAAGATACCCGTCTTTTTGTTGTCTTTTTTTGATGAAAGACAATGAAAGTACGGTTAGATTAAAGAAACCCTGAAATACCAGTACAACAATTAAAATAGACCAAACATCCATACTTAACTTTTAACATCTAGCGCATCACGTAGTGCATTACCAATTAACATAAATGCCATCACAAGACTCATAATGGCCACACCAGGAATAATAGCAAGGTACGGCTTTCCTAAAATGATGTAGTTGTAATGATTCTTGATCATGGCTCCCCAGGAAGGAGTTGGGGGTTGTGCACCGATTCCTAGGAAACTAAGTCCACTTTCAATTAGAATTGCTGATGCAAAATTAGCGGCAGAGATAACAATAACTGGAGCCATAATATTTGGAACAATATGTCTGGAAATGATTCTGAAGTTTGAAAAACCTAACGCTTTTGCGGCTTCTACATATTGCAATTGCTTTGTACTCATTACTTGCCCGCGTACAACTCTGGCTACTTCTACCCACATGGTCAATCCTACAGCAATAAATACTTGCCAGTATCCTTTTCCCAGAGCCAGTGTAATTGCGATCACTAACAATAATGTAGGGATCGACCAGGTAATATTGATCAACCACATAATAAATGTATCTACTTTACCACCGAAATACCCGGCGATTGCGCCTACAGATATCCCAATGAGTAATGATATAAATACTGCGATGAATCCAATAAAGAATGAAATTCGTGTGCCTACGATCAATCGACTTAAAACATCCCTTCCGTATTTATCGGTACCGAAATAGAAGGTTTTTGTTTTAATATACTTTTTAGGGTTGTTCGCAATCTTGCTAATGGGTAATTCCTTCGTCATACCATCGGTATACCCAACGTAAGAAAGTGTCGATTTGGTAATCTGGTATGAACGAATGGGAATTTCTGTATTCATATTTCGCTTACCGTTCTTCAGCATTGAAACCCAGGATTGAGATTTTTCTTCTTTTGAAGGAACCGTTAACATGAGTACTGAAAACCCAGGTTTTTTGGAATGGATCTCCAGATGCATTTGGTTGGCATTGCTACTATTATCAGGAGCAAAGGCGTATCCAAAGATAGCGACTAAGCCCAAAAAGATCACAAAAATGAAACTGATAAAACCTATTTTATTTCGCTTGAATTTTTGAAACGCTAATTGAGAAAGTGATTTGGATTGCTCAGACATCTTTACAAAAATAAAAAACCTGATAGGTTACACAAACGTATCAGGTTTTAATAGGTATATTATGTTTTGTTTTTAATTCTTTACGATTTCGTTTTTTGCTCTTAATTTTAAAGAACTCAATACGTTCAATGCTTCATTTACGTACATGTCTTTCGCTAAATTTTCATGCCATTTTGTACGTTTCAACTTTAAATCTTTGTCTTTGTCCAAAGCAGCTAGCTCATACTTAGGGGAGCTAAATGTTAATTTTGATTTGAAATCAAAAACAGAATTGAATTTTTTTGCATATGCTTCTTTGTCGGTAACATCTTGCACATAATTTTTATAGTTCAAAGAATAGGTAGTGTCGTCTTGTTCTTTCTTCAACCACTTCGCATATTCATTTACCAACTTAAAATCAGAACTGTTTGCAATACGTTCTTTACTATTATTGATTACATCTGAAAAGTTTTCGTACGAATTTGACTTTACGTATTTCGCTTGCGCTACTTTATCCCAGGCTAATGCACCATCAAGGTCACGCTCTCCAAACTTCATATAACTATATCTACTTGGCATGGCAATATCTGAATACACACCTTCTGCCTGCGTAGATCCACCATTTACTCTGTAAAACTTTTGGATGGTCATCTTTAAAAACCCAATATCTTTATTATAGCTCGGGTAAAATTGATTCATAGGAATCACCTGTTGTACTGTTCCTTTTCCGTAGGTTTGATTTCCACCAACGATCACCGCTCTATTATAGTCTTGCATTGCTGCTGCTAAAATTTCAGAAGCCGATGCGGAAAGTTCATTTACTAGGATCACTAATTTTCCGTCCCATTGTGTTTTTGGATCCTTGTCATTACGTATAATCGGTGATTCACCTCTATATTTTACTTGAACTACAGGTCCTTGTTTAATAAATAATCCACTAATCTCAATAGCTGTTTTTAAAGATCCACCACCATTATTACGAAGGTCAATTAACAAACCATCTACCCCTTCCTCTTTCAATCTTTGGATCTCTTTTTCCATATCTTTTGCTGAATCTCTGTTAGTTACATCTGAAAAGTCAATGTAGAATTTCGGCAGATCTATGATACCATATTTTTTACCGTTCTTAATTACCACAGACGATTTTACAAAGGTTTCTTCAAGCTCTACTACATCTCTGGTGATAGGAATAACTCTGGTTGAACCATCAATTTTTTTCTTTACTGTAAGCTGAACCTTCGTCCCTTTTGGTCCTTTGATAAATTTGATCGCATCGTCTAAACGCATTCCAACAATATCTAAAGGTTCCTTATCTCCCTGTGCAACTTTCAGAATAATATCTCCAGCTTCTAATTCTCCTTGTTTCCAGGCAGGACCTCCCGAAACTAGTTCTACCACATGCGTATAGATACCTTTCTTTTGCAAGCGAGCACCAATACCTTCAAGCTTACCAGACATATCCTGGTCAAAACGTTCCTTAATTCTTGGAGCCATGTACGATGTATGAGGGTCGAAACCAGAAACAACACTATTTAAAAAGGTAGAGAACCAATCTTCATGCTCCAGTTCTTCAATTCTTAAATATAGCTCGTTCATATTCTTTAAAACTTCAGCTCTCGCTTCTTTTTCTAAAACTGCGAACGAACGCTTTTTATAGTTTTTATCACTTTTTAGTTTTTCTGCTTCCAGCTCTTCCTTTTCCTGGATCTTACCAATGGTTTGTAATTTTAATTGTTTTCTCCAGTAATCGATCAACTGATTTTCATTTTCAGCGAAGGGAACTTTATCAAAATCGACATCAATGATCTCTTTTTTCTTGTAGTTGAAAGGAGCCTCTAATAGTTTTCCATAATATTCCTTGGCAGATTTTACCTTTTCAATAAAACGATCATAGACCAAATTGTAAAAAGCAAGGTTCTCGTTTTTTATCTGATTGTCGATTTGATATTTATACTTGGAAAATTTGCGGATATCTTCTTGCGTAAAGTATCGTTTAGACGGGTCTAATCCATCAATAAAATTTTCAAAAACCAATTTAGAAAAATCATCATTTAGTTCCTTTTCTACAAAATGAAACCTTGTAAGCATATTCTTCAATACATACACAATTATCTTGTCTTTTTCAGGATCGGTATTGGTATTTGCACGAAGGCTGGTTCCAAGTAATAAGAACGCTAAAAAAGGGATGATAAATTTCGTCTTCATAAATCTTCTGTCGTTTTAAAAGTTAAAAATTACATTTATAAACTTTGCTAAGGTACTAAAATGATGCCAAATTTTTTAGAACACTTTCTGCCTTAGATAGATATACAATGTTAACCAAAAAAGAACGAAATCAATCTTTACAAAATGTTAAAAAGAAGTTCGGTTTATTTCGCTTATTTTTGTTGTAAATAATTTACTACGATGAATGAAAAACCACTGATTTTAGTCACAAATGATGATGGTATTACCGCTCCGGGAATCCGATCTCTAATACGAATAATGAATAAAATAGGAGATGTGGTAGTTGTGGCACCAGATAGCCCGCAAAGTGGTATGGGGCATGCTATTACTGTAGACAATGTATTGCATTGTAATCCTATTACTGTAGATGATGGACCTCAGATCGAATATAGTTGCTCGGGTACACCTGCAGATTGCGTTAAGATGGCTATCAATGAGATCTTGAACAGAAAACCGGATCTTTGTGTTTCCGGAATCAATCATGGTTCAAACTCTTCTATTAATGTCATTTATTCTGGTACTATGAGTGCCGCGGTAGAAGCAGGGATTGAAGGAATTCCGGCCATTGGTTTTTCGTTGTTAGATTTTAAATGGCATGCCGATTTTAAGGCTTCAGAGGATTTCGTAAAAAAGATCACTTTAAGTGCACTTGAAAATGGTATTCCTGAAGGTACCGTGTTAAATGTAAATATTCCAAAGCTCTCGAAAAAGGAGATCAAAGGCATTAAAGTTTGCAGACAGGCAAACGGTTATTGGAAAGAAGATTTCGATAAGAGAACCAGTCCGTTTGGAAAAGAATATTATTGGTTATCCGGTGAATTTATAAACAAGGATGGCGGAGAAGATACAGATATTTGGGCCTTGGAGAATGGATTTATTTCGGTGGTTCCAGTTCAATTTGATCTTACTGCACATCACATGATCCAAAAATTGAACTCATGGGGTCTATAAAAAAAGATATTCTTATTGGGGTTCTAGTATCCTTATTTTCTACAGCCTGTGGTATTTTTCTGTATCTACAGTATTTTTCAAAATATAGTTTTGACGCTACCGTTGAGATGATCAAAGAGGGAAATCTATATGGTCAGGTATTGGCGCTAGCGGCTTTACCAAATATTTTCGTTTTTTTCATCTTTATAAAGAAAAAACAAGACTACAGAGCTAGAGGCGTTTTAATAGCTACTATATTAACGGCTTTAACTACATTTGTATTGAGGTTATTTTAAATTAAAAAGTCACCTCGAGTGCGGCCAAAAGGTCTTTAATTAGATCTCGACCGTGCTCGACCTGACAAACTCTATTATGAAATATTATATCATAGCAGGCGAAGCTTCGGGCGATCTACATGGATCTAATTTAATGAAGGCAATTCTTGATAAGGATACAGATGCTGATATTAGATTTTGGGGAGGTGATCTAATGCAAGCTGCTGGAGGTACTTTGGTAAAGCATTATAAAGAGCTTGCTTTTATGGGCTTTATTGAGGTGTTGATGAACGTTTCTACCATTTTTAAGAATATTTCATTTTGTAAAAAAGATATTGCTAATTTTCAACCGGATGTGATCATTTTTATAGATTATTCGGGCTTTAATCTACGAATTGCGAAATGGGCCAAGACCGAAAATTACCGCACAAATTATTATATCTCACCTCAAGTATGGGCATCCAGAGCCGGCAGAGTACAAAGTATTAAAAGAGATATTGATGCCATGTATGTGATATTGCCTTTCGAAAAGGAGTTTTACAAAAAATATGACTATGATGTACATTTTGTAGGGCATCCTCTTATTGATGCTATAGCAAATAGAAAACAGGTCGACGAAGCTACATTCAGAAAAGAACATCAACTATCTGACAAACCGATCATTGCTTTATTACCTGGAAGTAGGAAGCAAGAGATCACAAAGATGCTTTCTGTAATGCTAACCATGATTGATGTTTTCAAGGATTATGAATTTGTGATTGGTGGAGCTCCCAGTCAATCTTTTGAATTTTATAAAAGAATCATAGGCGATAGAAAGGTGTCTTTTGTAAATAATAAGACTTATGATCTGCTAAGTATTTCAAATGCCGCACTCGTGGCTTCAGGAACTGCAACTTTAGAAACAGCATTGTTCAAAGTGCCTCAGGTAGTTTGTTATAAAGGAAGTGCAATATCTTATCAAATTGCGAAAAGGATCATTACGCTAAAGTTTATCTCATTGGTTAATCTGATCATGGATAAAGAAGTAGTCAAAGAATTGATCCAGAACGATTTTACACCTAAGAATCTAGAGAAAGAATTAACCCTGATCTTAGATAAAGAACATCAAGAAAAACTATTCCTGGATTATTTCGAACTAGAAAAGAAACTAGGAGGGACGGGCGCATCGGCTAAGGCTGCTAATTTAATTGTAGAAAGTATATCATAATATCTACTTTTTTGTAACTTTAATGAGTTATGAAAAAGTTATTGGAATACTTACCGTTCCATTTCACTTTATCTCTTATTATTGGAATTACCTCCCAGTTCAATTTTAGAATATGGTCATATGGGTTTTCAGCAATTGTCTATGTAGCAGTTGTACTGTTTCTTCTATTACTATTTTTAAGAAAGGCCAGATGTTATTTTTTAGTGGTTTGGTTGTTCTTTTTCTTTGTTGGGGTAGCATCTGTTTATATCCAGAATGATCGCAACTACGATTCGTATTATGATCATCATATAAAAAAGAATACGACCATATGTGTCGTATTAGACAAAGCTTTAAAAAGCAGTACATTGTATGATAAGTTTGAAGTTTCTATTGTCAATGTAGGCACTGTACCTGTTCGCGGAACGATATTACTAAATATTCGCAAGGATTCAATAAATAGAACTTTACAGATAGGAAATAAGTTGTTGCTAAGGACAAAAATTGTTGAGCTCCCACCCCCTTTAAATCCGCATCAATTTGATTATAGGTCTTATTTGAACAAACAGGGAATTTATGGTCAAGTTTTTATCAGGTTTAATGAATATATCATCGCTGGAGAAGCTTCATTTTCTTTGAAGAAAGTGGCATCAAAGATTCGAAACAGTGTTCAGTTGTCTTTGGAGAAACATATAGATCATCCAGAAGTACTAAGTATTACAAAAGCTTTATTATTAGGGCAGCGTCAAGATATTTCAAAAGACTTAAGAGAAAGTTATGTTAAGGCGGGTGCTATTCATATTTTGGCTGTATCCGGTTTGCATGTTGGAATACTATATTTAATTCTATCATATATATTTCGACCCTTAGATAGGTTTAAAAATGGGCGGCTTTGCAAAGTACTTATTATCGTAGCAGCATTATGGATGTATGCGCTGATTGCCGGACTATCGGCCTCAGTGGTCAGGGCTGTCACCATGTTTACATTTATCGCTTTGGGCATGATCTCGAACCGAAGAGGGAATGTTCTATATCCTTTGACAAGTTCTGCTTTTTTCTTGCTATTGCTAAAACCGTTATTTCTTTTTGATGTGGGGTTTCAACTGAGCTATTTGGCCGTTTTTGGAATTGTATGGATACAGCCTATGTTGGGTAATATATGGAAACCAAAGTATTTGATCTTGCATAAATTTTGGCAGCTGTGTACGGTATCACTTGCTGCTCAAATTATGATCTTGCCGCTGAGCCTGTATTATTTTCATCAATTCCCCGGACTTTTTATACTTTCTAATTTAGTGATTGTTCCTTTCCTTGGAGTAATTCTGACGGGTGGAATCGTGTTAATTATACTTTCTTTGTTCGGGATACTACCTCGCTTTCTAGTTATCACATATGAAACGGTGATAGAAGGTATGAATAGTTTTGTGTATTGGGTTGCAGATCGAGAACAGTTTCTTATAACAGACATACCATTTTCCGCACTACTCATGATTGTATGTTACTGTATGATCTTAGGCCTTGGAAATCTGTATTCTAATTGGCATCCTAAAAAAATAATGGTAGTGCTTTGTTGTTTGGCGGCATTTCAAGGTACCTTGATTTTTGAGAAACATGTCAGAAATACTAAGAATAATCTTGTCATTTTTCATAAGAGTAGAGAAACAATAATTGGACGTAGATTTCATGATTCTTTAGATGTGTATAGCAATACTCCATTATCTGAATTAGACCAGTCAGGTACTTTAAAATCGTATGCATTGGGAGAAGGTGTTTCCATTAGCCTTAAAGGAGAATTGCTCAATTATTTTGCCTTGAAAAATGATGAGGTTTTAGTTATTGATAAAAAAGAGATCTATGAGTTTAAGGGATATAAAGATGCCATCGTGTTGTTGACAGGATCTCCTAAAGTTAATGTAGATAGACTTATAGATCGATTGCACCCTAAGCTGATTATCGCAGATGGTTCTAACTATAAAAGCGCAGTTCACGACTGGAAGGAAACCTGTAAAAAAAAGAAAACTCCGTTTTGGTATACAGGACAAAACGGAGCGTATATTTTAGAAGAGTAATTGTTAAATACTGCTTTTAAATTCTTTTACAAAATCATCCCATTTTTGAGATTTGTATTTTTGCTGTCCAAAATAATTGAGGATCTGTTCCATCAATTTTACATTCAAGTATCCTGGAATTCTATCGAGTAATTTCTCATCTTTATCCAAAAAAACGGTAGTAGGATAGCTCAACTTTCCGTTTAAGATACTAGCGGGTAATTCATGAAATTTAGATCGCCCTTTTTGCCTGTACTTAAAAGTATAGTCTTTATAGGTAATATCTTTTTTACCTTCACCATCTAGCTTTACAGCATAAAAGTGTTTATTAATATAATCGACAATAACTTTATTCTTATAAGTGGTCTTATCCATCTTTTTACAGTATCCGCACCAGTCAGTATAGACATCTAATAAGATCATTTTTTTCTCTTTCTTGTTAAGTTCAATGGCTTTTTCAAAAGAGATCCAATTCACTTCTTGAGCATTCGTAGAAATACTAAAAAAAGCAACTAGGAGTATAATAATATAATTCTTCATAGAGTTTAAGTCGATAATCGAGTTACAAATTTACAAAAAATAAAAGCACTCTTTTGGGAGTGCTTTTATTTTAACGCGCAATTAGCTTTTAGCGTATTCCGTGCATCAATTTTTTGATCAATCTATTTAAAATTATTAAAATGAGTCCAACAGCTGCTGGAATTAACGTAAATATTAAAAAGAAATACGACATGGAGTATTTTTCAACGATGATGTCAATATAGCTTCCCACTTTGGCAGCTAAATAATTTCCTGTGGCATTTACTAAGTACCACATTCCGAACATCAAACCTATTTTTTTTGGAGGTACTAGTTTAGATACATAAGATAGCCCTACGGGAGATAGACATAGCTCACCCATGGTATGAAATAGATATGCAAACACCAACCAAATTAAACTAACAGAGGCTGTTTTTGCTCCTTGAGGAATTCCACTTGATCCATACGCTAACGCTCCAAATCCAACTGCCAGTAGCAACATTCCTAATCCAAATTTAACGGCGGCGGATGGGTTGTATTTACTCTCCCACCATTTAGAAAATAATGGAGCTAAACCAATGATAAAAAGAGAATTTAAAATTAAGAACCACGAAGCTTCGATCTCCGCATTGTCTTGTGGTAAAATCACACTAAGTTTCCATATTACAATTCCCCAAATACTGATAAAACTAATAGCAAGGACAATGTTGGACAGTGAAATTCTCTTAAAGGTCTGACCAAAAAGTTTAAATAACACCCAGGTAATAATTCCTAATGGAATAATAGATATTAAGGTATCTACTATTTTAAAAATAAAGGCGGAGTTCCCTGTCAGTGCCCTTTGCGTATAATCGCGAGCGAAAATGTTCATAGATCCACTGGCTTGTTCAAAAGAAGCCCAAAAGAATACTGTGAAGAAGGCTAATATGGCTACTACAATATAGCGATCTCTTTGAACATTAGCTGGAACTTTTTCCTCTTCGACTTCGTCCGCGCCACCAATATTTTCAATAGCATCGGAAAGATCTACTTTTTTCGAAGGTTGTTTTCCTACGTTTTCAAAAATGCTTCTACCAAACCAGAACTGTAACAACCCTAATAACATAAATATTCCTGCAAGACCAAACCCCCATGAGTAACTTAAATTACTTGCTAAGAAACCACAAAGTAATACTCCAAGGAATCCTCCGGCGTTTACCCCCATGTAAAAAATGGTATACGCACCATCTTTTCTTTCAGGATACTTATCATACAAACCACTTACAATAGAAGTAACATTGGGCTTAAAGAGTCCGTTCCCAATAATAAGTAACCCAACACCCACATAGAACATAAATTCTGTTTCGAAGGCCAAAGAAGCATGACCCAATGTCATTGCTAAGGCACCTAATGCAACAGCTTTCTGATATCCCGTAAGTTTATCAGCAATCCAACCTCCAATAATAGGAGTGAGGTAAACCGAACTTGTGTAAATTCCAAGAAGACCTAATGCACGTTCTCTGGTCCATTCCCAACCACCATCGATAAAAGGTGCAGTAAGAAATAGCACAAAAATAGCGCGCATTCCATAATAGGAAAAGCGCTCCCACATTTCTGTGAAAAATAACACGAATAGAGCAGGTTTGTGCCCTAAAAGACTAAATTCATTGGTTTTTGCAACAGTACTCATGAAAATATATTTTGATTTTAACGTAT
Organism: Flavobacteriaceae bacterium; assembly: GCA_965218065.1. Taxonomy (GTDB): domain Bacteria; phylum Bacteroidota; class Bacteroidia; order Flavobacteriales; family Flavobacteriaceae; genus Polaribacter. The sequence goes on from OZ244589.1 coordinate 640,823, forward strand.
AAAAAAGCCTTATACTTTTATATGGGTATAAGGCTTATAATGTTTTTTACTCCTGACCTATCTGAGATACATTGTCATTCATATCCCTTTCATTATCCTCAGCTCCATGTGTTAATGCTTTTAATTTTTTGAAGAAAGCATAGATCAGTAAACCGAACACAATACAGAAAACTGCAATTCCGGTAAACACTGAAAATTCTCCGAACTGAGATGCAGATTCACCTAAAAGACCAGCAACCTTATTACCTAAACCAGTGGTTGCAAAATAAAGTCCCATCATTAAAGAAGCATATTTTGCAGGAGCTAATTTCGTTACAAAAGAAAGTGATACCGGAGATAAACTCAATTCTCCAATAGTATGGAATAAGTATGCTAATACTAACCAGTACATAGCAGAAGTTCCGGTACTTTCATATTCGTAAGATGCCGCACTCATAAATAAGAATCCTGCACCCATGATTATAAGACCCATGATCATTTTAAATAATGAAGAAGCTTCTCTTCCTTTCAATTTACGCTTGGCCCAATAACCAGCTACAAGTGTTCCAAGGGTTATAATAAAGAATGCGTTTAAAGATTGGAACCAAGAGGCTGGTACTTCCCATCCCATTAACATTCTATTGGTTTGATCTTTTGCGTATAGGTTCATGAGTCCTCCGGCTTGCTCAAATGCACCAAAGAACACAATTACCATTAGGAATGATAAAATTAATACGATAACTCTATCTTTTTCGATCTTAGTTAAAGGAGCTTTTAAAACGGTTTCTCCATCATCATTTTTAGAATCTCCTAAATAATCACCAACACCTTTTAAAAACTTTTGACCAAATAGAAATTGCAATAATCCAAATAACATACAGATTCCGGCTAATCCAAATCCATAATGCCAACCATATCGTTCACCTACATACCCAACAATTAAACTGGATAGAAAAGCACCTACATTAATCCCTATATAAAAAATAGTAAATCCTTTATCTCTTCGAATATCACCTGTTTTATATAGACCTCCAACCATGGTCGAGATATTTGGTTTCAACATACCTACACCCGAAATGATAAACCCGAGTCCTGTATAGAATGCCCAGAGTTGCTCAACTGCCAGAACTGTATGCCCTATAACTAATAAAATAGCACCAACAATAACAGATTTCTTTTGACCCAAAAAACGATCGGCTATCCACCCACCGGGAATTGAAGCAACATATACTAACATAGTATACCAACCATAAAGTGCCAAAGCTTCTCCATTAGTCCATCCTAAACCAGCATTTGCGTCGGTAGTCTGTGTTACTAAATAAAGTACAAGAATCGCTCTCATTCCGTAATATGAGAAGCGTTCCCACATTTCGGTGAAAAATAAAACATATAATCCTACTGGATGTCCAAATAACTCTCTTTCATGTGGTTGTTTAATAGTTGAATTCATGTGTATAGTATTTATCCTTTAATTTTAATATCGTTATCTTTTTTACTATTTAAGTTCTCTTCTATAAAAGAAGTCATTTTTTTGTATAAATGCAGTCTGGTGTTTTTTCCTCTGAAAATACCATGCGTTCTGTCAGGATAGATCGCTTGCTCGAATGGTTTATTTGCCTCGATCAGTGCATTTACCATTCTCATAGTGTTTTGCACGTGCACGTTATCATCTCCCGATCCATGAACGATCAAGTAATTTCCTTTCAACTTATCTGCATAATTGATTGGAGAATTATCATCGTATCCACTTGCATTTTCTTGAGGTGTTTGCATATATCTTTCTGTGTAAACAGTGTCATAGAATCTCCAGGATGTTACAGGTGCTACTGCAATAGCCGTAGAGAAGATATCACTTCCTTTTAAAATACAATTGGTACTCATAAAACCACCATAGCTCCATCCCCAAATTCCAATATTATTTTTATCAATATAACTGCGTTCTGCCAATTTTTTAGCAGCAGCAATTTGATCTTCAACCTCAAACTTTCCTAATTCTTTTTGGGTAACTTTTTTAAAGTCCCTTCCTTTTAAACCGGTTCCTCGTCCATCAATACATGCAACAATGATGCCTTTTTGTGCTAACATATTATGCCAATAGTCGTTGGATCCATTCCATCGGTTAGCCACTTGCTGCGATCCTGGTCCAGAATATTGGAACATTAACAAAGGATATTCTTTATTTTCATCAAAATCTGCAGGTTTGATCATCCACATGTTCAAATCATTCCCGTTGATTCGAATGGTAGAGAATTCTTTAGGACTCATTTTATAATCGGCCAACTTTTCTTTCAAGTCACCATTATCCTTTACTACTTTAAGCATATTTCCCTCAGCATTATATAAGCTATAAATCGGTGGGATTTCTGTAGTTGAGTGTGTATTGATGAAATAGTTTAAGTTTTTGCTAAAAGAAGCTCTGTTGTTACCATCTTCATTACTCAATAATTTCTTGTTCTTTCCATCCAATCCAATGCTATAAACACCTCTATTAATAGAGCCATTTTCCACAGATTGATAGTAGATTGTCTTTTTTGTAGGATTATATCCGTAATAATTGGTTACTTCCCAAGGTCCTTTTGTGACCTGGTTGATCAGCTTACCATTAAATCCGTAATGATAGATATGATTATAACCATCCTTTTCACTTGTCCAGATAAAGCTATTGTCCGGTAAGAAGGTCAGATCATCTTTCACGTCCACATAGGCTGCATCTTTTTCATTCAATAGCAAAGAAGTGGATACGTTAGAAGCATTTACCTTATATAACTTTAAATCATTTTGATGACGGTTTAAAGTTGTAGCTACCAATACATTGTTGGCAGTAGACCATTGAATTCTTGGAATATATTCATAAGCGCCTAGAGAAACTCTTCGTGTCGTGTTTCCACTAACATTATACATGTGTAATGTTACCTTTGCATTTTTCTCTCCTGCTTTAGGGTATTTGAATACCTGTTGAGAAGGGTACAGTTCTTTACCTACAATATCCATGGAAAACTGAGGTACATCGGTTTCATCAAAACGTAAAAAAGCAATGAACTTACTGTCATTGCTCCACTCATAGGCTCTCACAAACGCAAATTCTTCTTCGTATACCCAATCAGTAGTTGCATTTATGATACTATTTGTTTTTCCGTCTTTAGTAACCTGACGTACACTATTGTTTTGAAGGTTTTTGATGAACAAATTGTTGTCTTTTGCATAGGCTACTTTTTTGTTATCAGGTGAAAAAGTTGGTTCTTGAATTCCTTTTCCGATGAGCGTAAGTTTTTTAGAAGCAATGTCATATGCATAATAGGTTCCTTTAAAGGACCTTCTATAGACTTGTTTAAAATTAGTCCCCAATATCAATTTCGTCTCATCATTATTAAAGCTATAAGAACTGAAACTTTTTAACCCTTTCAGATCTTTACTATCAACAATGGTGGCAACTTTTTCTAATGTTTCATAGCTGTATTTATCAACCGTAGTTGTTCCCGCTTCTCTATCTCTATTCAACAAAGAATAAAAATCTCCATTCATAGAATTCAAAGCATTCATTCTATTCGTTCTGAAAGTACCATTCCAAATTTCCTCGACAGTAATTTCTTTAGTACCCGTTTGTATTTTTGCTGTTGGAGTTTTTGTATTATCGCAGCTTAAAAAAAGAGAGATCGCTGCTAAAATGAATATTTTCTTCATTCTAATTTCGAGATTTAATAATAGAATGCCAAGTTTACGGAAAAATCAGCAAAAAACCGTTTAAATTATTATAAATCTTGAATTAGAAGCCGTGTTTTATACGATTCAATTATCTTTGTTCTCGATTGAAAATAAGATAATAAATGTCTAAACGAATTTCAGGTTTTTCTAAACTTCGAAAAGAGGAAAAGATCGACTGGCTAGCCAAAACCTACTTCAAGGATCAAGAGGAAACGGTAAAAATTATTAAGAAATATTGGAATGAAGATGAAAAATTACAGCAACTTCATGACGATTTTATAGAGAATACCGTATCGAATTTTTACTTGCCTTTTGGAGTTGCACCGAATTTTATCATCAACGATAGAGCTTACGCAATACCTATGGTGATCGAAGAAAGCTCTGTAGTAGCTGCTGCTTCGTTGGTTGCGAAATTCTGGAGCGAACGAGGAGGCTTTAAGGCCGAGGTGATTTCTACCACCAAAATTGGTCAGGTACATTTTATGTATGCAGGAGATAGGCATGAGCTGCGCAAATATTTTGAGGAAGTTAAAGAATCTCTGTTGGAGGCAACAGCCGATATTACCAGGAACATGCGAAAGAGAGGTGGAGGGATCTTGGACATTGAACTAAAGGATAAGACAGAAAAACTAGCTAATTATTATCAGTTACACGTTTCCTTTGAAACTAAGGATTCAATGGGTGCAAATTTCATAAATTCTTGTTTAGAGGCCATTGCGAAAAGATTTAGAAAAGAGGGCATAGAAATTATAATGAGCATCTTATCTAACTATGTACCCGAATGTTTGGTTCGATCTGAAGTCAGTTGTAATGTTGATGATCTGGGAGGAGAAAATCCAGCGAAATTTGCGGAGAAATTTTGTCAGGCAGTCCGAATAGCAGAGGTAGAACCGTACAGAGCGGTTACACATAATAAAGGAATCATGAATGGAATCGATGCTGTCGTGCTTGCCACGGGAAATGATTTCAGAGCAATTGAAGCAGGAGTACATGCCTATGCATCTAAATCTGGACAGTATAGAAGCTTAACTCATTGTGAAGTGAAAGATGGAGTTTTCAAATTTTGGATAGAAATTCCGTTAGCTCTTGGAACTGTTGGTGGACTAACTTCCTTACATCCTATGGCGAAACTTTCTTTGGATATGCTGCAACAACCATCAGCTAGAGATTTAATGATGATCATGGCTACAGCTGGATTGGCGCAAAACTTTGCTGCCTTAAGAGCATTAACAACAAAAGGAATTCAACATGGGCATATGAAAATGCATTTGATGAATATTTTAAATCAGTTAGGAGCTACTGAGTCTGACAAAAAAGAAATCGCTTCCTACTTTGAAGGAAAGACCGTATCGCATGCTGCGGTAGTTGCTAAGTACAAGGAATTGAAAAATGAATAGGTTTTATTCTAACGGAAAGTTATTATTAACCGGAGAGTACGTAGTACTCGACGGGGCAACGGCTTTGGCGTTACCTACCAAATTTGGACAAAACCTGGTTGTTAATAAGATTCAGGAGCAACAGTTGGTCTGGGAAAGCTTTACGTTGGATGGAACCTGTTGGTTCGAGGCCGTTTTTGATCTTCCTAAGTTACGTTTGGTGAATGCAACATTTAATTCTGAAAAGGAAGGCAGTGCTGAATTTATTGCAGAGACCTTACAAGATGTTTTACAAGAAGCTAGAAGGTTAAATCCGGATTTTTTGAGTTCAGAACAAGGATATTGGGTAAAAACTCATTTATCTTTTCCCCGAGATTGGGGGTTGGGTAGTTCTTCTACCTTGATCAATAATATTGCCCAGTGGGCTAAGGTTGATGCCTACCAGTTACTATGGAACGCATTTTCAGGAAGTGGATATGACATAGCCTGTGCTCAACACGAGACAGCTATTTTTTATAAAACTGAAAATAAAAAACCATACGTTACTAGTATCGATTTCACACCCGATTTTTCGGATCAACTTTTTTTTGTACACCTAAATCAAAAGCAAGATAGTCGAGAGGGTATTGCAAGATATAAAGACTATCAAAAAGACTTGGGATCAGCAATTGATCAGGTTTCTGAAATCTCTGAAAAATTTACCAAAGCGGTAACTGTTAATGAGATGGAGCAGTTAATGGTTGATCATGAACAGATCATTTCCAACATAATTAAACAGCCACCGGTAAAAGAACGACTATTTCCCGATTATTTTAGAGCCGTTAAAAGTTTAGGTGCATGGGGAGGCGATTTTGTTCTGGCTACAGGAAATGAACATACACCTGCATATTTTAAAGAGAAAGGATACCGAACAGTACTATCATATAAAGAGATGATCTTATGAAGGTAGTTGTTGTTGGTGGAGGTGCTGCAGGGTTTTTTGCGGCGATCAATGCTAAAGAAATGAATCCTGGTTTAGACATTGTCATCCTCGAAAAGGGAAAAGAAGTTTTACAAAAAGTTAAAATATCCGGAGGAGGAAGATGTAATGTAACCCATGCTTGTTTTGAACCTAAGGAGCTAGTGAAATTTTATCCAAGAGGCGAGAAAGAATTATTGGGACCTTTTCATCAGTTCATGACCGGAGATACGTTTGAATGGTTTGAGCAAAGAGGAATTCCGTTAAAAATTGAAAGCGATAACAGAGTATTTCCCGAATCGAATTCTTCACAGACAATTGTTGATTGCTTTGTAAAAGCTACTGAAAATCTTGGCATTGAAGTGCGTAAAAATTGTGGTGTTCTGACCGTTGAAAAAGCAAATGGCCAATGGAAAGTAAGTACAAAAGATCAGGACTTCTTTTGTGATAAATTGGTAATGGCAGCAGGGAGTAGTAAAAAGGTTTGGGATTTGACCGAAACCCTCAATCATACTATTGTTCCACCGGTTCCATCATTGTTTACCTTTAATATTAAAGATGCACGGATCAAAGACCTATTGGGAATCTCGGTGCCGAATGCCAGTGTGAGACTATTAGATACAAAACTAGAAGCTTTCGGTCCATTATTAATAACCCATTGGGGGCTAAGCGGTCCCGCTATATTAAAGTTATCAGCTTTCGGCGCCCGAATCTTAGCTGAAAAGCACTACGATTATAAAGTGGAAATAAATTGGCTGTCTAGACCTACTGATAAGATTCAGAACGTATTGATACATTTGAAGAAGAAGCAACCCAGAAAACAAGTAATGCTGCGCTCACCTTTTGAAGAGATCCCAAAACGGTTATGGGAACGATTCGTGCTATTTTCTGGTATAAAAGACACCCAGAATTGGGCAGACCTAAGTCATGCGCAAATCAAAAATCTATCGAATCAAATAACAAAATGTGTGTTTCAGGCGAATGGTAAGAGTACTTTTAAAGAAGAGTTTGTAACTGCGGGAGGAATCGATTTAAAAGAGATCAATTTCAAACGTTTCGAAAGTAAATTACATAACAATCTTTTCTTTATTGGCGAGATACTCAATATTGACGCGGTAACGGGAGGTTTCAATTTTCAAAATGCCTGGACGGGAGGATGGTTATGTGCCAAGGCTTTGGCCGACGCTTAATTTGTGCTGAACTGCAAAATAATGTCGTAATAGAACATCACAGCAATGGTCATTTTTATACTTTGCGTGCTATATTCTTTCTCTGTTAAGGCGGTTTGCATGGCTGCAACCAAAATATAGGGACTCAGATCTAAACTCTCTTCTTTTCTAAAGAATTGAAGTGTCTCCAATATTTTTTCGTTCTGAATATTCTTTATGAGATAATTAAAAAAAGCGCCCTTGTAGTTGATTCTGTAAGTGGTTTTGTTATCCTTTGATGTGCTTTTCCAAACTTTTTTAAAAGAGGATGATTTTTTAAAATCAGTGAATAAATTGACAGATCGGTTTTCTCTTATTACTTGAGGACTCACTTTTCTCAGGAGTAAATCAGAAAGATACTTTTGATATAAGTTTTTTCCCTTTTCTTCGGGATAATACTTCTTTAAAACGGATTCAAATTGACCCATTAGGACCTCTATTTTTTGAATATCAACTTTGTCTAAACTGGGATTTCCATTTTGACTGTTGAGATTTACCGAAATAAACAAGAGCGCAACACAGAATATGTTTTTCATTCTAAGAAATTTAGCAATTCTTTAAGGTGCGAAATTAAGAGAAAAAATAGAAACAAAGCACAAATTATTGTTAACTCTTAATTTGTGTCATAGAAACCTTTCTTAGCCTTTTTTTACATATTTCTCTTTGAATCGAAGTTTCCAGGTTTTGCCATTATCTTTAGAATGTTCGCTCGTTCTTATGATAATGGAATTTCCTTTTGGAATAAATGCTTGTCTAGAGAGTACTTCTTCACCATTAGAAAGGATAAATACCTTATACATATACCAAATACCTTTCACTTTTTTTCCTTGCCACGTTTGAAATAGTCCATCGGAAGACATCCATGCAAAATCCCACTTTTTGGTTCTTTGATCCCAGGCTCTCCAGGCTTTAGAAAAATCACCTCCAGCTCCAATCCATGTTTCCTCAAAAGACCCTTTATAAAGCCCTTGGGTAACGACAAAACTAGGCAAGGTTTCTATTTTGTTATTTACTTCTTTATACCATACTCCTATCCAACTTTTATAATAATCTATGTCTGGATTTTTGAAGGAATTTTGCCCGTTACCGATTTGAATACTACCGATGAAGATACATAGTGCTACGATTTCTTTTGCTTTCATGAGTGTTTCTTTTAAATGAATAATCACCCAAAAAGAAGAATTTCTTCTTAGAACAGCTACCTGTTTTATAAATCAGGAGCTTTTTCTTTTGCAAACTTAGCTCTATAACTAGACGGATTCATTTGAGTATGTTCCTTAAATGCTCGATTAAAAGCCGATAGTGAGTGAAAACCACTTTCTAAAGCAATGGCTATAATTTTTTTGTCTTGTTCGTTAACCAAACTTTGTTGTGCAGCTTTAACTCTGAGTAGATTAATATACTTTGAAAAGTTCATCTGATGACTTTGGTTGATTACACTAGAAATGACATGACTGGGAATGGCCAATTCTTTAGAAATATCTGCCAACTTTATTTGATCGTTCAAATACAATCTTTCTTCAAGAATAACACGATCTATTTTGTTTTTAATACGTACTGTCTTTTCAGAATTTAAATTTAGATTCTTGTATTTTGTTTGTCTTTTCCCACTTATAATTTTTCCGTTGTTACGAAATGCCAAAAAAGTAAAGAGATAAACAGTTAAGATTAAGAGTAATGCAGTAACTAGATAGAAGGGAAATTCCACAGTAAAATAGAGAACATTCATTATCACAATCGAAGCAACGATGATCAAAAGACTGTAGATCCAGGTTTTTTCGTTTACCTCAAACCTACTCTTAAAACTTGAACTTTTCTGTAAAAATACTATGGACTTTAATAGATAAAGAATAGGGTGGGCTTGAATCATCCAATACAAAACGATCCAAAATTTTTCACCAACCGCCAAACGTATATAATAGGCGCCAAAGAGCAATGTTAGAGCGGGCAAAAAGTGTACCCCGTTCTTATTTACTTTAAATGAGAAAGACGATACGTAGGATAGAATATAGAACCAAATAACAGGTCCGATAGCTAAAAAAGTAGCGTGCATTACATTAAAGTTAATGTTTAAAATAGTATCAGAAGCATATTCTTGAATTAGTAGCTTGCCTAATCTGAATGAAAGCAGGAAAAAGAAAATACCAAGAAACGTTTTAGAAGTAAGACCTTTGGAATGCTTTGATACTAGTAAAAACCCCAAGAATAAACTTCCGGAAATCCCTATGATTGAAAAAGGTATCGCTACGTTCATCGTACTAACTTTTGTTGAAGTGAATTCAACGTTCGAAACGAAGTTACTCGAAAGCTGGTAAAAATTCAAGTAGAATTATCCCAACTCACCCCGATGCGGTTTCAAAGCATCTCGAAATACTTTCATGTCTTTTTCATTAACAGTAATGAAAGCACTGCAAAGCATGGGATTTAGCTCATGAATATCTACATCATGATAGGTTAGGTTCTCGATAACAGCAAATTCTTTGAGGTGAATCGTATGATGTTTAGCCGTTTCTTTGGCATCTGGACCTCTAAAATCCCAGAGTAATTTTATTTTTCTGTTCATGACACAAAAATACCCATTTCAAATCAATGAAATGGGTGCATAACCAAAAGAAATTAAGAGTGGAAAACTATTTCTTTCTCAACTGAAGTCCAATCATTCCTGCTCTCGCAACCAAGAAAACGACCATGCCGAAAGTAGGGCTCAGTAACCCGATTTTCAGACCTGTTGCAAGTACTCCGTTAGAGACGTCATTGGCAATGGAAATCGCATCCAAAGCACCAATTAAACCAATCAAATGTCCTAGAAACCCCCATACCAATGCGAATAAACTAATAGACCCAACAAGTTTACGCGTATGATCATCAGGGTCTCCTTTTACGAATGCTTTAATGATTAATGCAATACAAACGATCAATAAGATTAATAATGGATACATAAACAACGGGCCACCGTCGGACAGAAAGTTTGAAAATAAAGGTTTCATAAATTATCTTTTTTAGATTAACATACCCAAATCTATTCTTAAGCGTTTAAGCTATTTTTAAAATTCGACGAAGGATGCATAATCTGCGCCATTCTACCAGATTTTTATTGCTTTCGGAAAAAAGAAGAAAAGATGTTGCAACGCCGGTTTTTTCCGAATTTCGTCTCAAAATCAACTAAGATTTCCCAAAAAATTAGATATTGCAAACATATGAAGAAAACGATACAAGCCGTGCACCCGATACTTATTGGAATTCTCCATATGCTATTTTGGGTAGTGGTATATTTCTTCTATACATATTTTTTGGGCTATGGTAGTGTAGATACGGCATATGTAAATCGATTTTCTTTCTTCTTGATGCCCATTACTATGGTGGTAAGTTACTTTTTCATATACTACCTAATACCCAAATACCTACTTAGAAAAAAACGCTTTCTGTTTATACTGTACAGTGTCTATACAATGATAATAGCCACATTTTTAATTGTACTATCCATTCTATATGGACTTGTTTTACTATTTGAGATACGACCAGAAAACAGTGCACCATTAACAAAGACATTACCCTTTATAGTTTTGGGAGTGTATTTCATCGTGATCATGGCAGTAGCTATAAGTTTGGTTCTCCATAACTATAGATTTGCTGTAGATAATGAAGATCTAGAAAACAAATTTTTACATACCCAATTGCAACTGAAAGAACAAGAATTGAAGTTTCTAAAAATGCAGATTCACCCTCACTTTTTGTTCAATTCGCTAAACACTATATATGGGTTTGCTTTGAAGAAAAGTGAAGAAGCTCCGGAAATGATCTTGAAATTGTCTAATTTATTAGACTACATTTTGTATCAGATCGATAAACCATATGTGTTATTAGAAGATGAACTATTGCATTTAGAAGATTATATTTCTTTGGAAAAAATGAGATTCAGAGATACGTTAGATGTAGAGTTGGAACATACATTTGAACGCTCAGATTATAAAATTGCACCAATGCTGTTAATACCTTTTGTAGAGAACGCATTTAAGCATGGCGTAATGATAGAGGGTGTTTTAAAAGTAAAGATCATAGGATATGAATCAAATGATAACTTGATCTTTGAGGTGGTAAATACCTCCAAAAGTAACGATATGTCAAAAGGAATAGGATTGGATAATATTCGTAGGCGTCTAGAAATGTTGTATAAAGATGCTTATTCCTTGCATATACAGGATGAGGTTTCTAGTTTTAAAGTAAGTTTATCCATTTCTTTAAATGCACTAAAAGACAAGAGATGAAACAAAAAATACATTGCATGATTGTGGATGATGAACCTGTTGCAAGAGATATCATCGCAGCTCATGTGGAAAAAATTCCTTCGTTAAATCTCATGGCTTCTTGCAAGAATGTAGTTGACGCTACAGAGGTGCTCAGAAGTCAGGAGGTAGATTTGGTCTTTCTGGATATCAATATGCCAGAGATATCTGGTTTGTCTTTAGCCAAAACAATCCAAAATAAAACGAAGGTTATATTTACTACTGCATATAGAGAATATGCCATTGATGGATTTGATCTACACGCAGTAGATTATTTATTAAAACCTATTTCTTTTGATCGATTTTTGACTGCAGTTCATAAATTTTTTGATGTTTCAAAAGGAAGTCAAGAGAAACAAAAGATAGAAGAGCCATCAAGAAATGATTATTTCTTTGTGAGATCCGAGCGAAAAATGATTAAAATTAACTTCGCAGAGATATTATATGTTGAGAGCTTGAGCGATTATGTAAAGTTACATCTTCAAACAAGAACCATTGTAACAAGAGAAACAATTAGCAATATTGAAACAAAATTGCCCGTCGACCGATTTTTAAGAACACATCGATCTTTCATAGTATCCATAGAGCATATCTCATCGTACACAAATGAATATGTAGAGGTAGCCAATAAAGCAATTTCAATTAGTAGATCTTACAAGGAACAAGTCCTTAAAAAGTTAGAAGACAATTAGTCGAAAACAACTATCTTTACCCTAAATTTTCGACCTTGAATACAGACCAATTTATTCCTGAATTTTCGCAAAACACGGTATCAGAATTTAAAGTAACCTGGCAGACACCAAGTAATATTGCGCTTGTAAAATATTGGGGCAAAAGCAATCCTCAAATACCAAAGAATGCATCTATAAGCTTTACGTTAAATGCGTGTCATACTACTACGACCATGGAGTTCGTTCGAATACCAAGAGTAGATGAGCCAAAATTCCAAATGTATTTTGAAGGAAAAAAAAATGAAGATTTTAAACCTAAAATAGCGACTTTCTTCAGGAGAATACAGCAATATTGTCCGTATATCCTGGATTACGAAATAGTGATTCGATCAGAGAACTCATTTCCGCATAGTAGTGGTATAGCTTCATCTGCAAGTGGGATGAGTGCAATTGCCATGTGTCTCATGAGCTTGGAAAAACAGTTGGAGCCGACGATGACAATCGCTAATTTTAATAAAAAAGCGTCTTTTTTAGCACGCTTAGGTTCTGGTAGTGCAAGTCGAAGTGTAGAGGGGCCATTGGTAGTTTGGGGAAATCATGATGATGTAGAAGGAAGTTCAGATTTATACGGTGTCCCATTTAAAGGGGAAGTACATTCAATATTTAAAAACTATCAGGATACGATCTTGTTGGTCGACAAGGGAGAAAAACAAGTGAGTAGTACAGTGGGGCATGACTTAATGCATGATCACCCGTATGCCGAACAACGATTTTTACAGGCGAATGAAAATGTTGGTAAGCTAAAACAGATCTTAATTGATGGAGATGTAACTGCTTTTATTAGTTTGGTAGAAAGTGAAGCCTTAACGTTGCATGCAATGATGTTAACCAGTGATCCGTATTTCATTTTAATGAAACCCAACACCTTGCACATTATAAATGAGATTTGGAGGTATAGAAAAGAACAGCATAGTGCGATTTGTTTTACGCTGGATGCCGGTGCGAATGTACATGTCTTATATCCAGAAAAAGAAAAAGAAAAAGTGTTGCAATTTATTGATAGTCAGCTTTCTAAATACTGCCAAAAAAATCAGTATATTTGTGATAATACTGGCCTAGGAGCTAGAAAAATAGACCACATTGAATAACATCCATTTCAAAATAGCAATCTTTTTTTTACTTATTAGTTTATCATCTTCTAATGTGCTTTCTCAGGAAACTATTTGGTTCGATGCTAGCTTTCATAAAACAACAAAAGAAAAAGCGACGTACTACAGACCTGTACCAAAGCAAAAAAGAAGTAATTTCTTAATTGTCGATTATTATAAGAGCGGTAAAAAATTTAGAGAAGGTAAAGGCAAAAGCCCAGAACTTAACAGCGAAATGTTTCAAGGGTATGTTACTTATTATTTTTCTGATGAAACCATTTTTAAAAAAGTCAACTATAAAAAAGGAGTAATGGATGGAGCGTACATGGAGTACTATAGAACCGGCGAGTTAAAAGAGAGTGGAAGGTATGAAGATGGCAAGAGAGATGGTGGGTGGAAGTTCTATAATAAGAGTGGAAAAATAAAAACAAAAGGAACATATAAAGATGGAGAGAAGGTAGGTGTTTGGAAAACATTTTATAAAAACATCTACTAATTAATTCATTTTTATAGGATTAAGTCGTATTTTTGTATAGCTAAAGAAATAGAAATTTATGAGAGGGCCATTATTTTACGCCAAGATTTTATTATTCGGAGAATACGGAATTATTAAAGATTCCAAGGGTCTGGCAATTCCATATAATTCATATCGCGGAGCATTAAAAGCTGCTAAGAATCTGTCGGGAGAAGCAAAGAAATCCAATGATTGTTTAGTAAAGTTTTTCGACTACTTAAAAAAGTTAGAAACAAACCTGGTTTCATTCGATCTTACCGAATTTAAAGAAGATCTTGATAAGGGACTGTATTTCGATTCTTCCATCCCTCAAGGATATGGGGTTGGTAGTTCCGGTGCTTTAGTTGCCTCTATTTATGATAAGTATGCAAATGATAAAATCACGGTCTTAGAGAACCTGACAAGAGACAAGTTGCTAAAGTTAAAAGAGATTTTTGCACTTATGGAATCCTTCTTTCACGGGAAAAGCTCTGGTTTAGATCCGCTAAATAGCTATTTAAGTTTGCCCATACTTATAAATTCTAAGACCAATATAGAACCGGCTGGGATCCCTTCCCAAAAAGAAGGTAAAGGCGCAGTGTTCCTATTGGATTCAGAACAAGTAGGTGAAACAGGCCCTATGGTAAATATCTTTATGAATAAGATGAAGAATGAAGGGTTTAGAAGAATGCTTAATGAAGAATTTGCCTCTTACACAGATGCATGTATTGAAGACTTCTTAAGGGGTAATGTAAAATCACTATTTGGAAATGTAAAGAAACTTTCTAAAGTTGTTTTGGCGAACTTTAAGCCAATGATACCTTCTTCCTTCCATAAAGTTTGGGAGCAAGGAATTCAGACCAATGATTATTATCTGAAATTGTGTGGTTCAGGTGGTGGCGGTTATATTCTGGGATTCACAGAAGATTTTGATAAAGCAAAGCAAAAAATAAAAGACTATAGATTAGAACTGGTATATAGGTTCTAAATATAGTGTTCAGAATTATGGGAGGTGCTAGCAAAGTTTCTTTGTTTTATAAGCTTTTGAGTTTACTTTCTGTAGTTAGAGGATACAATATTGCCATATTAGTAGCAGCTCAGTATTTGGCTGCTATCTTTATTTTTTCTCCAAAGAAATCAGCACGAAGTGTAGTGCTGGATTTGCATCTTTTTTATATCGTTTTTGCCAGTGTATGTGTAGTAGCCGCTGGATATATTATCAATAATTTTTACGATGCCAAAGTAGATAAGATCAATCGACCAATAAAATCTAAGATCGATAGTTTTATAAAACAAGAGACCAAGCTATCGCTTTATTTTTTCTTAAATTTCATAGGTTTTTTAACAGCATACTTAGTTTCCTATCGAGCTGCTATTTTTTTTGCTACCTATATTTTTGGTATATGGTTGTACTCGCATAAACTAAAGAGATACCCACTGACGGGTTCTATAACGGCAACGGTGCTAACCATTTTGCCATTTTTTGCTGTATTCGTATACTTTAAGAACTTCTCCAAGATCATTTTTGTACATGCTATTTTTCTTTTCCTGGTAATTATGGTTCGGGAGTTTATAAAAGATCTGGAAAGTATAAAAGGAGCCGTAGCCAATAATTATGACACATTCCCGGTAGCCTATGGAGAAAAACGAACCAAACAACTCTCCATATTCTTAATCGTCTTAACCCTTTTTCCAGCGGCAGTTTTATTTACATATCCTGCAATTAGCTACATGAAATTTTACTTCTATTTTGCAGCTGTAATTCTTATTTATGTAAGCATCTTTTTATGGAAAGCAACCACCAGGAATCAATATATGAGATTGCACAACATTTTAAAGCTGTTGCTACTTATTGGTATTTTAAGTTTGATCTTTATTGATACTAGTTTGATTTTAGAAAAAGTGATTGATAAACTGAACTAAAAATCAAATATTTAGCAGTACATTTGCCAAAATTTTTAGAAATGAACTCAAATAGAAAATCGTCGAGAGGACGACATGCAAGCAAAGGCAGCACTCCTCAAAGAAAAAAAGGATACCAAAAAGATTTTAAGAAACAAAAAACTGCTCCAAAAGCGAACGACTCTGAAGGAATTAGATTAAACAAATACATTGCAAATTCTGGAATTTGTTCACGTAGAGAAGCAGACACCTATATAGAGCATGGTAGTGTTACTGTGAATGGAAAACTGGTTACCGAGATGGGATATAAAGTACAACCAACAGATGTGGTACGATTTGATGGTAGCGCAATTTCTCCTGAACAGAAGCGATATGTACTTTTAAATAAACCAAAGAACTACATCACTACGATGGATGATGATAGAGGTAGAAAAACCGTGATGGATTTAGTAGATAATGCAACGAACGAACGTATCTATCCTGTAGGGAGGTTGGACAGAATGACGACAGGATTACTTTTGTTTACGAATGATGGAGAGTTGGCGAAGAAACTGACTCACCCTAAACATAATGTACGAAAATTGTATCATGCGTCATTAGATAAAAAATTAGACTTGAAAGATTTACAAAAGCTGCGCGGAGATGTGATTATTGAAGGAAGAAAAGTTTTTATCGATGCTGTTTCCTATATAGAAGGTGAGCAAAAGACGGAGATTGGTATTGAAATACATTCGGGAAGAAATAGAATCGTTAGAAAGATCTTTGAACATGTTGGATATAAAGTAGTAAAACTTGATCGTGTAATTTTTGCAGGATTAACTAAAAAGAATCTACCAAGAGGTCGTTGGCGAGAGCTTACGAATCAGGAAGTGATTAACTTACAAATGATCTAATAGAACAAATACAAAAATAAAAAGCCCGATCAATTTTGATCGGGCTTTTTTGGTGGTGCCTCCAGGAATCGAACCAGGGACACAAGGATTTTCAGTCCTTTGCTCTACCAACTGAGCTAAGGCACCATCGCGTTAGCGGACGCAAATATAAAGCGAGTTTTTTATATCTACCAAATAAATTTACAAAAATCTATTGTATTTTTACACTTCTTTAAAAGTTAGGAAATGAATCTTATTATTGATGTAGGGAATACCCGAGTGAAAGCTGCTGTATTTAAGGATGATACATTGATAGAAAGCATTTCGTTCCCCTACTCAGAAATAAAAGATCGAATAGAGAACATCAGAAAAAAGTTTCCGATTGAAGGGGTCATTGTCGCAAAAGTTACTAATGTAGTAGACGAAGATCTATTGCAAACGCTCAAAAGAATGACCTTTTTGGAATTATCTAATGAAACTCCTGTTCCGTTCAAAAATGAATATGAAACTCCTGAGACATTAGGTTTAGATAGAATTGCCCTGGCTGCGGCCGCAGTACATAGATTTCCAAACAAGAACAGTTTGATCATTGATGCAGGTACCTGTATAACCTTCGATTTTGTGGATCGCAAAAAGCAGTATTTTGGAGGTGCTATTTCTCCGGGAATACATATGAGATACAAAGCATTACACACCTATACAAATGGGCTACCTAATCTGGACCCCAAAGCACCTAAAGAACTTATTGGAAGAGATACAGAAGCATCTATCCATTCTGGTATAATTAATGGTATAATTAATGAAATAGAGGGTATTATTTCTAACTATAGAATGAAATATCCAGATTTAACAGTTGTTTTAACAGGAGGAGACACAAATTTCTTGGCTAAACAATTAAAAAGTAGCATATTTGCCAATCAAAATTTTCTCCTAGAGGGATTAAATTCAATATTGATTTTTAACAGTAGTAAATGATTAAAAAAGGACTGATTGCTTTAACACTGCTTGTGTCAGTGTCTGTTTTTTCGCAAAGAACAGTTTCATCACCATATTCTTTTTTTGGAGTAGGAGAGGAGTTTAAACCAAGAACCATAGAACAAACAAATATGGGTGGTTTAGGAGCTGCATTTAATAGTGTATACCAAATTAATTTGACCAACCCGGCTGCTGCAGCCTATTTAAGGTATTCAGCATATACTTTTGGATTATTAAATAATGATCTAACAATCAATGACGGGACTACGAAACAATCGACAAGTACGACAAACTTAAGCTACTTTTCTATTGGGTTTCCGCTAGGAAAAAAAGCAGGAGCACACTTTGGCTTACAACCGGTTTCCTCAGTGGGATATTCTTTGATCACCACGGTGCTAGATACAGATGGAAATGTCTCGGAAAGGACGCTATTTGCGGGGAACGGAGGTCTTAGTAGAATTTACGGAAGTTTTGGTATTTTTGCTACAAAGAACCTATCTGTAGGAGCGGAAGTAGATTTTGTATTTGGGAATGTAGAAAACTCAATTAGAAAGCAAAGAGCTGGAGTTCAATTTGCTACCAAGAATCTGGAAACGGCAAATGTACGAGGAGGAGCTATTAAGGTTGGAGTTCAATATAAGAAAGAGCTTAAAGATAAATTGATACTGGATGTTGGTGCTAGTTTAAAATTAAGTAATACTTTTAACGCTACAGGACGTGAGTATTTGTATTCTTTAGCTGTGGGATTAAACGATTCTGAAGCACCAAGAGATACGGTTTACGATGTGGCTTCAAGAGGAAAGCTGGAAAACCCATTGGAAGCAATTGTTGGAGTTGGAATAGGAAAAGAAAGTAAATGGTATGTAGGTGCTGAATATGAACAGCAAGATGCCATTGTTGCTGAGGGATATTTCGATACAGTAAATGATGCCTATAAATTTGGGAAATCGAATAGAATATCTGTAGGTGGATTTTACATCCCAAATGTGAATTCAATTAATGGCTATTGGAAAAGGATAAAGTATAGTGCTGGTATACGATTTGAAGATACAGGACTGCTGGTTAGCGGATCTTCAACCTCTACGTTTACAAGTATTAAAGACTTTGGCATGTCTTTTGGTTTAAGTTTACCATTAGGAAAAGGATTATCTAATATAAACCTTGGACTAGAGTATGGTAAAAGAGGGACAACCAGTAGTGGTCTAATACAAGAAAACTACTTTAATGTTAGAGTTGGACTGTCTTTAAACGACATATGGTTTATTAAAAGAAGAATTGATTAAATACATAAATAAATACAAGATGAAAAAAGTTACTTATGTTTTGGCGAGCCTATTTTTGTTGATGTCTGTAGTAGATGTAAATGCACAGGATAACCAACAAGATTGCATTATTAAGTATAATCTTTTTAGTGGAGATTATAAATCCAAGAAATATGACGATGCATATCCTAACCTGATGCATATGATGGAAAACTGCCCAAAGTTGTCAGTGAACATCTATAAGCAAGGAGATGTAATTGCTAAGGATAGATATAAGAAAGCTTCAAATAAAGACGAAGCTTTAAAATTGATCAATAGAATATACAACCAAAGATTACAACATTTCCCAGATAAGGATCCTGCAAAGGTGCATAGTGATTATGCAACTTTCATGATTAAGAATAAGCTAGGTTCGGATCAAGAGATCTTTTCCATCTTAGAAAAGGCATATTCTATAGATCCTACCAGATTAGGGGTTAGAAATATGTATAGATATTTTAAAGGAGTTACGGATAGAAATAAAGATTCTAACCCACAAAAAGTATTCGATACATACGATGACGTATTAGAATCAGTATCTGAAAAATTAGCAGATTATGCTAAGAGGATCAAAAAATATAAAGATAGACAAAATGCAGGTGAGGAATTAGATAAGAAAGATGCAAGAAGATTAAGAGCATATTCTAAGAACTCAGAAGCATTAGGTCAAGTTGAGGCTGGTTTGGACAATATTATTGTTACCTTATCTACTTGCGATCGATTGATCCCATTATACACTAGAGATTTTGAAGCGAACAAATCTGATGCAAAGTGGTTAAAAAGAGCGGTTTCGAGAATGTTTAATAAGGAATGTACAGACGATCCTTTATTTGAGAAACTAGCAAAGGCCTATGCCGATGCTTCTCCTTCTGCTGATGCATATTCTTTTGTGGCAGGTGTTTTAGAAAAGAATGGAGATTCGAAAGGTGCAGCTGAAATGAGATTAAAGGCATTTGACCTTGAAACAGATCCACTTAAAAAAGCCAACTTTAAACTGAAGTTTGCGCAAGCGGCAAAGAAGAGAGGACAAAAATCTAGAGCGAGACAATTAGCTAGAGAAGCATTAAACTTTAATCCTAACTTAGGAAAAGCATACTTATTTATTGCAAGCTTATATGCAGGTTCTGTAAACGATTGTGGAGGAAACATTTTTGAGAAAAGAATGGTATATGTAGCAGCTTTAAACAAAGCAAGAAGAGCTTCTGCGGTAGATCCAAGTATTGCTTCTGTAGCAAGACAGTTTATCAAAAACTATAAAGGAAATATTCCTACTAAAAATGAAGTATTTACAGCAGGAGTAACAGTTGGAAGCAATCACTCTATTAAATGTTGGATTGGGGAAACTGTTAAGGTTCCTCAAGGAAGATAATGAAAATCAATTCTTATATATTTGTAAAGAACATTGTTATTGCATTGGCAGTAACAATGTTTTTTTCTTGTAGGAATAATGCCAATCAGGTACGTGATTTTTTGGCGGAAAAAAACCTGCCCATTGCTGTGGCAAAAGATGCTTTTCATGTCTATAAAGACTCTGGAAGGATCACCTCCAAACTGATCACACCTTTAATGAAAGATTTTAGGAATAGAGAAGAACATCCTTATAACGAGTTTCCTGAGGGAATTAAGATTATTAATTTTGAGAACAAGGGAAAGGACTCAGTAACGATTACAGGAGATTATGCGATTTCGTACACAACAACATCGATGTCCGAAATACGAGGTAATGTGGTCGTAATAAATCATACCGAGGCGTCCAAATTAGAAACAGATCAGCTTTTCTGGGACCAGAAAACAAAGTATTTCTTTTCGGAGAAAAAGTTTACACTGATCAGAATGAAAGAAAGAGATACCACTCGAGGGTACGGCTTCGAATCTAGAGAAAATTTAAGTAAATGGATTTCGAAGAATGTAACCGGTGAATTCAATATTAAAGAAAACGAGTTATGAATAAATTGTGGAAGATTTTCCAATATGGTTACCTGATCGTAGGTGCTATTTTTTTGGTTGAAGGAGTATTGGCGTTTAATAAAAATAGAGAAAGAGCATTACTTATGTTTGGTTTTGCTATTTTTATCATATTAATATTCTTCTTTAAAAGACACTTTAGAAAAAAAATAGAGAAGAGAAACGCTCAGAAGTAAATGGATATTGAGATAGTTGTCATACTAATTTCTATCATTTTATCGGCTTTTTTTTCAGGAATGGAGATCGCTTTCGTTTCTGCCAACAAATTACATATCGAATTAGAGAAGAAGCAATCTGGGCTAATTCCTTATATTCTCACGCAGCTTACACGTAAATCTTCTAAGTTTATTACCACAATGTTGGTTGGTAATAATATCTCATTGGTAATCTATAGTTATTTTATGGGAGGGTTATTGGTAAACTGGTTTCAAACCATGCTTCCGTCTCAATTCTCATTTGTGAATTATCTGCTAACGGAACTTTCGTTATTAACTCAGACAGTTATATCTACCTTGCTTATATTGGTTACAGCAGAGTTCTTGCCGAAGGCAATTTTTAGAATTTATGCCAATACAGTACTGAAGATTTTTGCATTACCAGCCTTTTTTTTCTATATCATTTTTTATGTTTTTTCATCCATCATAACAGGAATTTCGGATTTCTTTTTGAGAGTCTTTTTCAAGACAAATAAAGATGAAGAACAAACAGAATTTAGTAAGCAAGAGCTTGGAAATTATATTACGGAACAACTGGAAACTGGACAAGATAATGAGGAGATCGATTCAGAGATTCAGATCTTTCAGAATGCACTTGAGTTTCATAACGTAAAGGCACGGGAGATCATGGTGCCCAGAACGGAGATCATTGCCATAGATATTCACGACTCTGTGTCAAGTCTAAAGAAGTTGTTTATTGAAACGGGGTTGTCTAAGATTCTGGTGTATAAAAACTCTTTAGACGATATTTTAGGTTATGTAAATGCCTTCGAACTTTTTAAAAAACCGAAGACTATAAAATCCATTTTATTACCGGTAGAAATAGTCCCTGAATCTGTGCTCATCAATGACATACTAAATGGACTAATGAAAAAACGACGAAGTATTGCTGTTGTTGTAGATGAATATGGAGGGACCTCCGGAATCATTACTGTAGAAGATGTGGTAGAAGAGTTATTTGGAGAGATAGAAGACGAACATGATGTGCAGGAGATGCTAGACCTTCAGATTAGTGAGTACGAATATAATTTCTCCGCACGGTTGGAAATTGATTACCTAAATGAGGAGTACGATCTGGATATTCCAAAAGAAGAAGCCTACGAAACGTTAGGTGGTTTTATTATTAATCACACCGAAAATATTCCGGATCAAGATGAGATTCTGGAAATATTTAACTTTAAAATTAAAATTCTAAAGGTGAGCTCTTCTAAAATTGAAGAGGTGAATTTTAAGGTTTTAGACAAGGCAGAATAAATTGTTCTAAATTCTCCTCTTTTTCTTTAATTCTCTAGTGTTCAGGTTGTATTATTAAAACCCAAATTGTATATTCGCAGACTGAAATTAAAATAAATGAAGTATGGCAATTTTATCTAAGATTAGAGAACGCTCAATGGCATTGATCATTGTTATTGGTTTAGCACTTTTCGCTTTTGTATTAGATCCTTCCACATTAGAAGATTTCTTTAGCTCATCTAAGGTAAATGAAGTGGGGCAAGTAGATGGAGAAACTATTTCTAGACAAGAATATGCAGAGGCATTAGAAGACTACAGAGCTAGAACTGGAAACAGATCGTCAGAAATGCAAGCGGCTACAGCAACTTGGAATAATTTAATAAGACAAAAGATTTACCAAACACAGTTAGCAGAAGCTGGTATTACTATTGGAGAAGAGGATGTATGGCAAGAAATAGTAAAAGCGTATCAGCAAAATCCTCAGTTTACAAATGAAGCGGGATTCTTTGATGAGGCTAAGTTCAAAGCGTTCTTATCGGATATGAGAAATAATCCACAAGACGGTAGATGGGCAAGATGGAAGCAATA
Source organism: Flavobacteriaceae bacterium (assembly GCA_965218065.1). Classification (GTDB taxonomy): domain Bacteria; phylum Bacteroidota; class Bacteroidia; order Flavobacteriales; family Flavobacteriaceae; genus Polaribacter. The sequence continues at coordinate 663,692 of OZ244589.1, forward strand.
TGAAAATAATGTAAAATCGAACTTAGAAACAAATACCTATAATAAGTTAATCAGTTCAGGTTTGGGAGCTTCTTTAAAAGAAGCAGAAAATAAGTACATGATCGATAATACCAAGTTAACCGGTAGTGTGGTGTTTTTACCTTTTACTTCGATTCAAGATAGTACGATCAATGTTACAAAATCGGACATAGAAGCTTATATCAGTGCTCATAAAGATGAGTATAAAGTAGATGCGTCCAGAAACATATCATATGTAAAGTTTGATATCATTCCAAGTGCAGCAGATGAAGAAGCAATTAAGAATACGGTAGGAGGATTCTTAGATGATAGAGAAGAATTAAATAAAGTAACCAATAGTGTTGAAACCATTCAAGGATTAAAGAATGCTACAGATATAACATTATTTTTCGAAGAAAGTGATTCCGATGTTGCTTTAGATACCTTATATAAGTTTAAGAAAGATATTCCTGGAGTAATCGCAGAACAAGTAACTGCTGGAAACACGGGAGATACATTTGGACCTTATAAAGATGGAGAGTATTACAAGATTTCGAAGATTACCGAAGTAACGAAGATGCCAGATTCAGTTCAGGCAAGTCATATTTTACTACCATTTCTTGGATCTAGATCAGCAGGACCGGATATTACAGAAACGGAAGAGCAAGTTGCTGCAAGAGCTGATAGTATCTTAAAAGTGGTTAAAAGAAATAAATCTAAGTTCGCTGAATTGGCAAAGAAATTTTCTGCCGATCAAACGAATGCAGATATAGGTGGGGATTTAGGAAAGTTTGACTACAGACGTATGGTTCCTGAGTTCAGAGATTTTTGTTTTTCTGGAAAAAAAGGAGATATCGGAGTAGTAAAGACAGCTTTTGGTCTTCATGTTATAATGATCGAAGATCAGAACAAACCACAGGATGTTTACAAACTGATCACTTTTGGTAGAAAAATAGAACCTTCTAAAGAAACAGAGAATAAAGCGTTCCAAAACTCAGAAGAGTTTGCCTTGGCATTAACAGAAGGAACGAAGATCAACGATGCTGCTAAAGAAAAAGGAGCACAAGTAAGACCTGCAATCGGATTAAAAGTGTTAGGAGAAGATATTCCTGGATTAGGAAGACAAAGACAGATTGTAGCTTGGGCATTTAATAAAGATACCAAAGTAGGAAGCTTTAAGAGATTTGACATTGATAAAGGTCATGTGGTAGCTGTGGTAACTGCAGCAAACGAAGAAGGATTGGCATCTGCTGCAAGTGTTACAAATACGGTTAGACCTATTATTATTAAAGAGCGTAAAGCAGCAATGTTAGAAGCAAAGATGAATGGAGCTTCTTTAGCAGATATTGCAAAAGCAAACAACACAACAGTGAGAAGAGTTGCAGGAGCAACCTTAAAAGCACCTTCTATTCCGGGAGTAGGAACAGAGCCTGCAGTGTTAGGAGTTATGTATAATGCGGAGCCGAATACATTGTACACAAAAATTGTGGGCAAAAATGGAGTTTTTGCCGTAGTATTAGATAGCAAAGAGCTGCCAACAGCGTTACCTAACTATAACATTAATAGAAATCAATTGGCTAAGACCAGACAAAATCAATCTACCAACAAAATGTATGATGCGATTAAAAAATCGATGAAGATCGAAGATAATAGAGCAGCATACTATGGTGTAAATGATTAATGAGGCAAGTTAATTACTAGTATAAAAAAAGCCGCTACATTGTAGCGGCTTTTTTATGTTTTATATATGAATAGTATTACCCATTCATAGATATTAAGAACTCAGCATTGTTCTTAGAGAACTTTATTCTTTCGTTAATAAACTCCATAGCTTCTATAGGGTTCATGTCAGCTAAGTATTTACGTAATACCCACATGCGTTGTACCGTCTTATCATCTAATAATAGATCATCTCTACGTGTACTCGATTTGATAAGGTCTATTGCAGGGTAAATTCTTCTGTTAGAAATGTTTCTGTCTAATTGAAGTTCCATATTACCTGTTCCCTTAAACTCTTCAAAGATCACTTCATCCATTTTAGAACCAGTCTCTGTTAATGCTGTAGCAATGATGGTTAAGGAACCTCCATTTTCAATATTTCTAGCGGCACCAAAGAATCGTTTTGGTTTGTGTAAAGCATTTGCGTCAATACCTCCAGAAAGGATCTTCCCGGAAGCAGGAGCAACTGTATTGTATGCTCTCGCTAAACGTGTAATAGAATCCAATAGGATAACCACATCATGCCCACATTCTACCAATCGTTTTGCTTTTTCTAATACAATGTTAGCCACACGAACATGCTTGTCTGCAGGCTCATCGAAAGTAGAAGCAACAACTTCTCCTCTAACACTACGTTGCATATCTGTAACCTCTTCAGGACGTTCGTCAATTAACAAGACGATCTGATACACTTCAGGATGATTGGCTGCTATCGCATTTGCTACATCCTTTAATAACATCGTTTTACCTGTTTTAGGCTGTGCAACGATCATTCCACGCTGTCCTTTACCTATGGGTGAAAACAGATCAATAATTCGAGTAGATAGCGAACTTCCTTTTTCTGCCAGGTTAAATTTTTCATCCGGGAACAAAGGAGTTAGGTGTTCAAAAGAAACACGATCTCTTACCACATTTGGGTTTAATCCGTTTATTTTAGATACTCTAATTAATGGGAAATATTTTTCACCTTCCTTCGGAGGGCGCACATTTCCTTTTACCGTATCTCCAGTCTTTAAACCAAATAACTTGATCTGGGATTGAGAAACGTAAATATCATCCGGAGATGATAAGTAATTATAGTCTGAAGATCGTAAAAAACCATAACCATCAGGCATCATCTCTAATACCCCTTCACTTTCAATAATACCATCAAACTCAAAATCAGGATCTCTATACTTGTTTCCGTTCTTTTGATTTCTCTGATGATTCTTATCTCTGTTTTGGTTGTTATTATTCTTATTGCGTTGGTTATTCTGATTGTTTTGATGCTTCTGCTTCTGATGATTTTGTTTTCCTTCATTTTCCTTTTTCGCAGGAGCCTTTGGAGCATCAGCTTTTGGAGTCGGTTTTGCATTAGAGGCTTCTTTTCGCTCTTGCTTAGACTCTTCTTTTTTAACATCAGGTTTTTCTTCTGTATTAGGTGCAGGAGCCGCAGCTTTAGGAGCTGCAGGTTTTGCCACTCTTTTTCTTTTTGGTTTAGCAGTTTTAGGTTTTTCGCTCTTAGGAGGGTTTGCAGCCTGCGTATCGATAATTTGATACACTAAATCCAATTTTTTTAACTGACTTATTTTAGATAAGCCTATACTTTTAGCAATTTCTTGTAACTCAGGTAGAGTTTTTGCTTTTAGTTCCGAAATCTCGAACATTATATAAAATGATTAAATTATTTCTTAGAGGTGTAAGAATTTTTAAATTGTTTTTTTGATATCTAGCAATTGTATAAAGTATGTATACAATTTTTTTCTCAAGAAGGGTTCTTTATTGAAAGCAAATATATGCAATTATTTTAAATTTAAAAGGCTTCGTTTAAAAAAGAAATTTTTACTTTTGTCTTCCAGAATTTTAAAAATGATCCAAAGAATACAAACCTTATATTTATTATTAGTGGCCATCGTTTCTGGAGGGCTGATATTTGTATTCAATTTGTGGACAGTAGCAAACGAGCAAGAAGAGTTTGTGTTAGATCTATTTTCTAAGTCAGAAATTACATTTAAACTGATCCCCATTGCATTTTTAGTGTCGTCTTTAGTTGCATTAATTTCAATCTTTAATTTTAAGAAGAGACAATTGCAATTTGTATTAGGACGAATTATAGTATTGATCAACCTTTTTTTATTAGGATTGTTGATTTATTTATCTCTAACCTTACCTGGAGAAACTGCGGTTTCTAAGAAGGGTATTGGGATGTTCTTACCGGTGGTAGCAATCTTATTTGCCGTGTTGGCTAATAAGGCTATAAAAAGGGACGAAGATCTTGTGAAATCTGTAGATAGATTGCGATAAGCCTAACATCTTAGTATATTTAGTGCGTAAACCGGAGTTGAAGAACTCCGGTTTTTTCGTTTTATATTCTGTATGTTTGTAATTGGAAACAATGTGATTTTGTGACCGAATCTCACCCCTTAATTTGATATCACCGAAAACCGTTAGATGAAAATTTCACGGAAAAAAGGTATTGTACAACTTTGAAATACCACTTAAATTTGTAACGTAATAATGAAAGAAAAGATATACGTTCACGTAGCAGATGATCACAAAATTTTAATAGAAGGGATCATTGCTGTAATAAATACTGATAAGGATATAGAGATAGAAGGATACTCTCTCACCGGTAAAGAAGTGATAGATTGGTCGAAAGAAAAAAATGCAGATATTCTCATTTTGGACATTAATATGCCCGTTTTTGATGGAATAGATGTACTCAAGTTTTTTCAAACAAATAAGATAGATCAAAAAGTAATTATCCTCTCTAGTTATGACGATGTGAATTTGGTAAAACAAATGCTCAATTTAGGAGCTAAAGGGTTTTTATCAAAGAATAGTGCAGGAGAGCATATTGTAAAAGCCATAAAGGCGGTTGCAGCAGGAGAGCAGTATTTTAGTGACGATATTCAGAATAACTTGTTTAAGTTATACACCGGGCAAAAGGTAGCAGAAGGAGAACGACCAGAAAGTACCATCGCTCACAGTTTAACCGAAAGAGAATTAGAAGTTCTTAGGTTAATAGCAAAAGAAAACAGTACCTCAGAAATCTCAGGTATATTAAATATAAGTACAAATACAGTAGAAACGTATAGAAAAAGTTTATTAAAGAAAACAAAAGTTAAAAACGCAGTAGGCTTAGCAATGTATGCAGTAAAAAACAATATTATCTAGTAATATCCCCTAAAATAAGATTCTCTTATATTCTTTAAAAGAATACCCCTAATAAGAGTTTGTTTTCCCCCCAATTACTATGTAAGCTGCATACATTATAAGCCTATTTTTTTAGTATTAAATTCAATTTCCTAAATTCTCTCAATCATGAAAAATTTCAAATCAATCTTTGTAATGGTAACTATTAGCATGGGGCTAATGTCGTGTTCTTCAGAAGAAATCTTTACACCGGAAGACACAACTAATAAATTGCTGGAAAACTTCACCGTAAAAAGAGATGCATCTGGAGCATACTCGTTAGGATATAGTTTAGCTTCTAATGGAGCTGTATCACTTTCTAAAGATAAAAGATCTAATTCCAATGATTTTTATTTATATTCGTCTGACATTCAGGGTAAAAGGAATTACCAGGAAAACATGACGGTAGAAAATAATTCTTTAAAGATTGGTTTTACAGACTCAGAAGCAGGTAACAGATCATCAATAACAATATTGGATGATGACATTAAATTCAGTAGAGGAGCGGATGAAGACTTTTTGGTAGATTACAGTGTTACCAATAATGGAGATGGAACGGTTAGTTTAAATTTTAACGTAGCGGATGATGTAACAGTTGATTATATCTATGATGGAGATAATGATGTTTATGAAATACACCTTAGAGATGCTGCAAGTACAGATACAAATTACACCAAGACTTTTGTAAAGGAAGATGGTGTACCTTTGCAAATAGAGTTTTTAAATTACACTGATAATAGTACGTCAAGTAGAGATGATGAAGCTCATGTAAGCATGGTGAAAAAACCTGTAATTATAATGGACTAAAAGTATATATTTACTTTAAGAAACTTTGATTTGAAGAGTAGGCAGAAGATATATTTAATTTTACTGACTTTGTTGTTGGTAGGTAAAATACACTCCTTTAATTTAGGAACTAAGTTTAACTTAGTTCCTAAATTTTTATTTCAAAAGGACTCTACTCTGTTAGATTTATACAAAAAATCCGATAGTCTATTTAAGAAAAAACAATACTCTCTAGCTTTAAAAATTTCTTTAGACGTTCTTGAAAGCGCAAAAAAAGGGAATGACATAGAACTTATTTCTGATACTAATTACCTGATTGGACAGATTTGTTTTGAATCAAAATCTTATAATATGGCAATATCGTATTTCAAATCAAGTCTAAAAGATTTTGTTGAAATTATTGAGGTTAATGATTCACTAAAATTAGATAATGAGGCTAGTAAGCTAGATGAGAATTACACATACCTTGAAAACAATTATAATTTAGGTAAAACGTACCATAGAATATTTGAAAAGCTAGAAGAAAAAGACAGTATTAAGGAGAGATTCTATAAAGATAGTATAAAGTATTATTATAATACAGTTATTAATTCCACATCTATTAAAAAGGACATAGATTTGCTTAAGTCCAAAGCTTATAATAATCTTTCAGGATTATATATTAGAGATAGTTTGTTCTCTTTAGCGGAGGATTATGCACTTAAATCGCTAGAGATTAAAAAAAGATCTGGAAATCAGTATCTACTTGCTACAGCCTACAATACTCTTTCAAATATTCATTTTTTTAAAAATGAGTTTGAAAAATCCAAATCGGCACTTTTTAAAGGACTAGATGCTCTAGAAAAAATAAAAGGAGATAAAGCGGATGAAATAAAAGCTGGATTATATTTCAATTTGGCATACTCGATGTATATGTTAAAGGATTATCAAGCTTATAAATATCAAGAATTATCATGGAATTTATCGGATGAACTTAACGCTAAGTTTAATGAGAAAAAAATTGCAGAAATCTATGCTACTAAGAACTTTGAAACTGGAATGAAAGAAGGTATTTTGCAAGAAGAGATTAAGCTAATGAAACAAAAAGAAAAAACATGGTTTGTAACCGTATTAAGTATTTCAATTCTTATTGTTTTAATAGGCACGGTAGCTTATTTTAAGTTTAGACAAAAGAACTTAAGCTTAAAAATGTCTCGAAATGAGCTCATTCAACAACAGAAGATTGAGAAACTAAAATCGGAATCGCAGATCCGTATCTTAAATGCAACCATAGACGGAAAAGAATCGGAACGTAAACAAATTGCAGAAACCTTACATGATAGCGTAAGTACCTTATTATCATCGGCTAATTTGCACTTGCAAGCATGTCGTTCTCAGTTCAATGGGTCTACACCTTTAGAGATTGAAAAATCGCAAAAGATCATTACAGAAGCTTCCGATAAGATTCGGGACCTTTCGCACACGTTAGTGTCTTCAGTACTGTTAAAATTCGGATTGCAATATTCATTGAAGGATATGGCAGATAAGTATTCGAATTCTCAAATAGAGATCAAAACAGACATTTCTGATCTAAGAAGATACGATCAAAGCTTCGAAATAAAAACATACAACATTATTCAGGAGTTCATCAACAATATCTTAAAGCATAGTAAAGCAACCAAAGCGGAACTGACATTGTTTGAGAAAGATCAAAAGTTGGTGTTGGCTATTAGTGATAATGGGCAAGGGTTTGATAAAAACTTAATTCCCGAAAAGGACGGTTTAGGAATCAACCAGATCGATGCCAGGATTAAAATGATGCAAGGTAAATTTACCATTGAGAGCAGTAAAGGAAATGGTACCAATATCGAAGTAGAATTACCTATCCACGAACGAGAAGCAGTTACCCTCGCTTAGCCAGTTCGATTACCTCCATATTCTTGATCACCCCTTTTTCAAGTTCAAACCGAAGCATAGTTCTCACCTTGTGAAATCCATGTTTACCGGCAGCTCCTGGATTTAGATGTAGTAGATCTAGTTTCTTATCGAATTGCACTTTTAAGATATGAGAATGTCCACAGATAAATAACTTTGGAGTATTCTTAACCAGTGCTTCTTTTACACGGGGATTATACCTATTGGGATACCCACCAATATGTGTGATCCAAACAGAAACTCCTTCTACCACAAATTTGTTGTCTAAGGGAAATTCGGCCCGAGCATCTTTATTGTCAATATTACCATAAACAGCGCGTAATGGCTTTATTTTTTTAATAGTATCTGTAACATTCAGGTCACCAATATCTCCCGCATGCCAAACTTCATCGGCTTGTTTTACAAACTTCAAAATTTGATCATCGATATAGCTATGTGTATCAGAAAGCAGCAGTATCTTCTTCATGATCCGAAAGTACAAATAACAAAATAAAATCCGTAATTTTGATTTGTTTTAAATCCACATTTTTTTGAGATATTTTATCGAGTTATCGTATCATGGAAAAGACTATCATGGATGGCAAATTCAACCAGATGCGAATTCCGTACAAAGTGAAATACATAAGGCACTGAGTACCGTTTTACAGGAAGACATAAGTGTTGTAGGTGCAGGAAGGACAGATACCGGAGTGCATGCATCTCAAATGTTTGCACATTTTGACTCGGAAAAAGAATTGGACAAGAAGTATGTGTACAAGTTTAATTCAGTACTGCCCAATGATATTGTGATTCATGACCTGTATAGGGTTGAGGATGAAAAACATGCTAGATTCGATGCGGTAGATCGCAGTTATGAATACAGGATTTGGCTAGGAAGGAATGTGTTTTTGTTAGATACTACCTTTCAATTGCACCATAAGAAATTGGATGTAGATAGAATGAATGAAGCTTGTAAAAGTTTATTCAAATACAAAGATTTTGAAGCATTTTCGAAAGTACAAACCGAAGTACACACTTTTTTATGTGATATTACCAGAGCAGAGTGGATACAAAATGGAAATGAGCTGATATTTCATATTACAGCCAATCGATTTTTAAGAAATATGGTGCGTGCAATTGTGGGGACATTATTAGAAGTTGGAGAGCACAAGATCAGTATAGAAAAGTTTGAGAAAATTATAGAAAGCAAAAATAGAAGCAATGCAGGGACATCAGTCCCTGCAAAAGGCTTATTTTTAACAAAAGTTAGGTATTAAACAATGGCAGAACAAGTTTCAGGAAAAGCATTTGACGTAAAGGTCTTTACTCGATTAATGAGCTTTGCAAAGCGCTATAAGTTGCATTTCTTTATTGCAGCTTCTTCAACGATCTTGTTGGCTTTGTTTTCTGTGGCAAGACCTTTAGTGGTCATTGCATCTGTAAATGATTATATAGTAGGTAAGGATGCAGTAGGTTTGTTAAACTATATATTGTTAATGCTAGCCATTCTGATGGGAGAAGTGTTGCTGCAATTCACCTTCATTTATTTTGCAAATTGGGTGGGGCAACATATTATTCGAGATATCAGGACTAAAACCTTTCGGCATATTTTAGAATTTAAAATGACCTATTTTGACAATACTTCTGTTGGAAGACTGGTTACCCGAGTTGTATCCGATATTGAAACTATTGCAAGCTTTTTTACGCAAGGAGTATTTACTATTGTCAGCGATATTTTAAAAATGATGGCGGTCATTATTGTCATGCTATATATAAATTGGCAATTGGCATTAATCGCTATTGCTGTATTACCTATTTTAATATATGCTACTAAATTATTTCAAATTGCCATCAAAGCCACATTTCAAGAAGTCAGAAATCAGGTGGCAAATCTAAACGGTTTTGTGCAGGAAAGAGTGACAGGAATGAAGATCGTGCAGTTGTTCAATAGAGAAAAGATCGAGTACCGAAATTTTAAAGAGATCAATAACAAGCATAAAAAAGCATATATAAAAACCATTTGGTATTATTCTATCTTCTTCCCAATTGCTGAGGTATTATCTTCTATAGGAATTGGTTTGATCGTTTGGTTTGGTGGAGGTCAGGTATTAGAAGGAGTGGTTTCCGGACCTGGAGATATCTTTGGATTTATCATGTTTGCTCAAATGTTATTTAGGCCATTACGTCAGATTGCAGATAAGTTTAATCAGTTACAAATGGGAATTGTTTCTGGTGAGCGTGTTTTCAAAGTAATGGACACAGATAGCTTCATTAATAAAAGTGGTACACTAAAAGCCGAAAACCTATATGGAGATATTGCCTTTAAAAATGTGCGATTCAGCTATGTGGAAGGAGAAGAAGTATTAAGAGGTATTTCCTTTGATGTAAAGAGAGGGCAAACGGTTGCTATCGTAGGAGCAACCGGAGCTGGTAAATCGACCATCATCAATTTGATCAATCGTTTTTACGAAATTGACTCTGGTGTCATTTGTGTAGATACCGTACCTGTAAATGAGTACGAGATCCTATCTTTGAGAAAGCAGGTAGCTGTGGTCTTACAAGACGTATTTCTATTCTCAGACACTATTTTGAACAACATCACACTCAAAAATGAAAATATTTCTTTAGAAGAAGTAAAAGAAGCAGCTAGAAAGATCGGAATACATGATTTTATAATGACCCTTCCCGAAAATTACAACTACAATGTAAAAGAAAGGGGAGCGATGCTTTCTTCCGGGCAACGACAGTTAATAGCATTCCTAAGAGCCTATGTAAGCAAACCAAGTATTCTTATCTTGGATGAGGCTACATCTTCTGTAGATTCGCATGCAGAACAAATGATCCAATATGCTACGGATACCATTACCAAAGATAGAACTTCGATTGTAATAGCGCACAGATTGGCTACCATTAAAAAGGCAGATAAGATCATTGTAATGGATAAAGGTCTTATTGTAGAACAAGGGACCCATACTCAATTACTTCAAAAAGAAGATGGGTATTACAGAAACTTATACGACAAACAATTTAGTGTCGAACTCGCTTCATAAAGGGCCTGTGCCGGTTTTGCAAATTGCTTAAAATATTCTGGACCCAAAAATAGATACATCAATATGGCGGTTAGAATACTAAATAACACGTAAACGATTGCCAAGATCAATAAAAAGTATAAACTTTTTATGATCAGTTGAAGAAAAGACAACTTAAATAGCTTCTTTAAGATAATGGCTGTATAAATGAAATAGAAGCCCATAAGTCCAAATGAAAAGGCGAGCCCCATGGTCAGATCTGCTGCATATACAATTAATACAGCCGCAAGATTTACAATGGCAAATTGTGCATTTGTATATAAATAGATGATAATGTGTTCCACATAGTTATACATCTTCTTATTGTAAAACACGATCCAGGACATGAATGCGTAAATAGGGATACTTATTCCCGTAACTATTGCTGAATAATCGTAGATCATATTCATCATCTGTTTCGTGCCTTCCATATCCATATTTTGTAGACCAGCGGCGTCGTTCAGATTTTCTACAGACTGAATGGCACTTTCTCTCATCAAATAAATGGAGATCCCCGAAAGTGTTATCGATATTAAAAGATATCCAAACGGATCAATATATCTTTTTCGAACCCCGTCTATATAACTTTTAATGACCACATGTGGTTTCGCAAAAAGATGAATAATAGTCTTTAATAATTTGTTATCGACACTGAGTACTTTCTCTGAAAATTCTTTCACAAAGTACTTAAAGGTTAGTCGGTTACCAATAACTCGAGATCCACATCGGGAGCAAAACCCATCTGAATCTAATATGTCATATCTACAATTCTTACATTCCATATGTTACGCAATATCACTTCTTAGTTTATCAATGAGCTCGTTGTAATCTGCATACAGTTCAAAACCACCATCTTTAATATAGGAGATCTCACCTGTTTCTTCTGATACCAATAGGCAAACTGCATCTGTTTTCTCTGAAACACCAATAGCCGCTCTATGTCGGAGGCCAAATCTGGACGGAATCGTAGAGCTGTTTGATACCGGTAAAATTACTCTGGTGGCAACTATATAATTATCTCTAATAATAGTCGCTCCATCATGCAAAGGGCTATTCTTATAAAATATGCTCTCTAGCAATACTTCATTTAACAGTGCATTCATTGCATCACCTGTATTCGTTAAAAAATCCAGGCTATTGGTTCTTTCCAATACGATTAACGCTCCGGTTTTTGTCTTTGACAATTTCTTACATGCTTCTACCAATGTGGTTACATTCGTTTCTGTACTGATCTCTGACTTTAAGAATTTGATCTGATTTAGAAAACTTCGCTTAGAAGAGAAATTTGTTGTTCCTATCATAAGTAAGAACTTTCGGATCTCTTGCTGAAAAACAATGATCAGGGCTATCACACCACCGCTTAATAGATATCCCAGGATACGGCTGAGCATCTCCATTTTTAATGCTTCTGTGATTTTCCAGATCAGAAATATAAATGCAATCCCTAAAAAGATATTGATGGCAACCGTGCCTTTTAAGAGCTTGTAAATATAATAGAGTAAGATAGCAACTAGTAAGATGTCTAGTATATCCAGAAATGAAATATCAATAAAATCAAGCATTAATTGATGTATTTCGGATAAATGTACTAATTATTTACCTTTCCGCCATATCAATTTGATATTTCAGTATCTGCTACTAAAAGAGGGTATTTTGATCGAATGTTAGCGATTTTAGCCATGATCTCTTCTGCATTTTCTGGCCTTGTTTTTAAGCTTTCTAGCAAGCTTGTATAGTTTTGTCCATACATTTGAACAGCAACACGGTTTCTCAAAACTGCATAGGCTTTATTGATCTCATCCATCACTCTAATGTACGTTTCATAAGACGATACTCTGTTAGCACTTATAGAGATGAAAGCTTTGGAAGGATGATCGGAAGATGCTTTGTCTTTCTTCCCCTTGCACCAGGTGCACGGTTGTTGGTTATTGTCTAAGCCTCCACCATTATCTATAAAATTAAGAGCAATTTCCTTGATTTGATTTGGGGAAATGATTTCATCATCGAACATTAACTCATTGTGTTGATTGATTCGTACTTCTAGGATATTTCGATCATGAATAACAATTGGCGGAGCTGTCTTTTCTTTTGGAGGTAGTTTTTTTAAAATTCCTGAATCAACATCCATAGTAGTAGTTACTAAAAAGAAGATTAGTAGTAAAAAAGCGATATCGGCCATGGAGCCAGCATTGATTTCCGGTGTGTTTCTTTTGTTCATAGTATTTGTTTTTAATACTATAGAACACACAAACAATATGCCGAAAATTCTCTATATCAGCTGATTAGTTATTTTGATAGCCTCCACAGCTTCTTTTACGTCATGTACACGTAAAATGTTAGCTCCATTTAGAAGAGCGATCGTATTAGCAGACGTTGTTGCATTCAAAGCCTCTTGTGGAGTACTGCCTAATGTTTTGTAAAGCATTGATTTTCTGGATAGTCCGGCAAGAATAGGAACATCCAGGTTTTTGAATAATGATAGATTTTGAAGCAGCTCAAAGTTGTGCGGGATTGTTTTACCAAAACCAAAACCTACGTCAATAATGATATCATTCACTTTTAGGTTTCGCAATGTCGAGAGTTTTTCTGCAAAAAAAGTAATGAGCTCGGTAGTAACATTCGTATAGTTAGGGTCTTGCTGCATGTTTTGTGGAGTTCCTAACATATGCATTACGATATAGGGTACTTGTAATTCGGCAACAGTAGCAAACATATTAGTATCCATATTTCCTCCAGAAATATCATTAATAATAGTAGCGCCCTGATCGATACTTCTTTTCGCTACCTTACTTCTAAACGTATCTACAGAAATTAATATCTCAGGAAATTTTGTGATCAGTAAATTAATAACGGGTAGTATACGACGTAACTCTTCTTCTTCAGAAATATGATTCGCACCGGGTCTTGATGAATATGCACCTACATCAATAAATGTAGCTCCATCAGATAGCATGCTTTCAACTTGTGATACAATGTCAGTCTCATTTTTATATGCACCGCCATCATAGAAAGAGTCTGGAGTAATATTTAAAATCCCCATCACTTTCGGAGTAGAGAGATCGACTAAGGAGCCTTTACAGTTTATGGTCATTAGCGTACAACTTTATTAATAACGGGAGTTTTTTCCGGAGTTCTATATGCTGCCATTTTCTGAAGCAATCCTTCCACTGTATTGTCAACAATTAATAAGGCTCGATTTGCCGGTTTTAAATATCCTTCTTGCACCATCACATCTAGTTGTTGTAATGTATGGTCGAAAAAGCCATTAATATTTAATAGACCTACTGGTTTTTGCTCAATGTGTAATTGTCCCAACGTCAGACTTTCAAATAATTCATCTAGTGTTCCGAAACCACCGGGTAGCGTAATATAACCATCCACCATTTTGCTCATTACTACTTTACGTTCGCTCATGGTTTTGGTAACCACCAATTTGGTTACTTCCCTATTAACAACTTCTTCATGGGTAAGTAAGCTCGGAATAACTCCGATAACCTCTCCCTTTTGAGAGAGTATTGTTTCAGCCAAAACACCCATCATACCTATTTTTCCTCCACCATAGACAAGGGCAATGCTCTTGTCCACAAAAGAATTTCCAAGTGCAATGGCAGCTTCTTTATAGATAGGATTAAAACCTAAACTTGAACCACAAAAAACCACAATTTTATTCATAAAAGACATGTGTTAAATCCCTAAAATTCTTCTGTAAAAATAAACGAAAAGCGTTTAGGATTTACTATTTTTACGCAAATACTTTATAGAAATAAAAAGAGTTTATGCAGAATACTTCCAAAGAATACGATGCCGTTGTATCAACTTGCAGAAGTTTATTTATTAAGAAGATGAGCGATTACGGTAGTGCCTGGAGAATTTTGAGATTACCTTCGTTAACCGATCAAATATTTATAAAAGCACAACGTATTCGACAATTACAAGAGAATACAGTGAGAAAGGTGGATGAAGGAGAAAAGTCTGAATTTATTGGGATTATCAATTATAGTATTATGGCACTAATTCAATTGGAATTAGGTGTGGTTGAGAATCCTGATCTCACTACTGAGGAAGCTACTGATTTGTACGATAAGCATATTGGTATTACCAAACAATTAATGGAGGATAAAAATCATGATTATGGAGAAGCTTGGCGCGATATGCGAATTAGTTCTCTAACCGATCTTATTATTCAGAAGTTGTTACGCGTTAAACAAATTGAAGACAACGAAGGAAAAACCTTGGTTTCAGAAGGAATTGACGCCAACTACCAGGATATGATTAACTATGCAGTTTTTGCAATGATCCATATGAATTAAAAATAATGATGAAAATATTAGTACACCTATCAAGAATTTTTGTGGGAGCCATGTTCATTTTTTCTGGCTTCGTAAAATTAGTGGACCCTATTGGATCTCAATATAAGTTTGAAGAATATTTTGGTGAAGGTGTGCTAAATCTAGAGTTCCTCATTCCATACGCTTTACCTTTTTCTATTTTATTGATATTGGCCGAGATCATGCTGGGTGTTACCTTATTGTTAGGATATAAATCCAAAAAAACAGTATGGAGTTTGTTGGTGCTAACTACTATTTTCTTATTTCTTACCTGGTATTCAGCATACTATAATAAAGTAACGGATTGTGGTTGCTTTGGTGATGCTATTAAACTGACACCATGGGAAACGTTCTACAAGAATGTAATTCTCATCGCGTTGATCATTTTGTTGCTAATACGTGTAAAAGATATCAAGGAAATACTTCCCAAAAAAGCTACACTGGCTATTACATTGATCTGTTTACTTAGCTTTTCGTACATAACCTATCATGTATTAAATCATTTACCGCTGATCGATTTTAGGGCTTATGCGGTGGGCAAGAATATTCCTGAAGGAAAAATATATCATGGAGGTGATGCATTACCCCCAACTCAGGATTTTATTCTTGAAGACACGCAAAACGATCTTACAAACGAGTTAATGAACAAGGATAAATTGATGCTTCTGGTTGTTTATAACATTTCTAAATCAGAAAAAGATGGTTTTGCTAAAATCAAAAAAGTAGCTGACGATGCTATTAGCAAGGGATATACAGTGTATGGAGTTACCGCCTCTTTCGGTGATGAACTGGTATTGACACAAACTAAATATTCACTTCCTTTTGACTTCTTGTTTTGCGACGAAACTGTCTTGAAAGCTATGATCAGAGCAAACCCGGGAATTATGACCTTTTCTAAAGGAACTGTAACCGGTAAATGGAATTGGACTGACGCAGAGGAAGTTAAACTCTAGTTTTTGCTTGTTTTTTGGTTTAAAATACTAACTTAGTGGTAATCAACCTTAAAACACTACAAATGAAATTTTTAAAGTATTTATTATTACTAGTATTAGTACTGGTTATTGGGGGTTTGGTATATGCTATGATGCAGCCAAGCGAGTATGACATTTCAAGAAATAGAGTAATTAAGGCTCCTGTTGCCGATGTTTTCAATACTGTAAATGATCTGAAGACATGGGAAGAATGGGGACCTTGGCACGATGAAGACTCCACCATTGTGGTTACTTATGGAGAGAAAACGGTAGGAGTAGGAGCCAGTGATTCCTGGACAAGTAAAGATGGACCGGGGAATATGAAGACCGTGAAGGTGATCCCAAATGAGCGCATAGAACAAAAGATGCAAATGGGAGACTTTAACCCTATCGATGTTATCTGGACCTTTAAAGAAGTAGAAGGCGGAACAGAAATTTCCTGGAGTATGAAAGAGACAGACGCGCCATTTATGTTCAAAGTATTTGCCGCAATGTCTGGAGGATGGGATGCGATGTTAGGTCCTATGGAAGCGCAAGGGTTAGAAAATCTAGAAAAAGTAGTACAAGAAAGAATCAAAATGGCACAAAATAGTTTTAGCGTAGGAGAGGTGAAGTCTGTTGAATTGAAATCGCAGAAGTTTATTGGATATTACCATACAGGAAGAACTGATATGAGTCATGAAGAAATGACCAAACTATTCATGACCAGTTTGCCAAAAGCAGGTATGTATGCTGTGAAAAGTGGTTTAAAAGAAGGTGATTACACACCGGGGTCTGTATATACCAAGTGGGATGAAGAAACAAAAGAAGCCGAATTCTATATAGGTTTATTGTTGCACAAAAATTTGAAACCTGGAGAAGGAATGAAAGTAGTGACAATGCCAAGCGGAAAAGGAGTAATGGTAGATAAATATGGGAACTATGGAATCGGAGATATGGAGGCGCATGCCAAGATTGACCAGTATATGAAAGCCAATAAATTAGAGTATAATGGACTGGTTTGGGAACTATATATGAATGATCCTACGAGCGTAAAACCAAAAGATATTCAGACTGATATATATTACGCAGTAAAGTAATTGCTCAAAAATAATGATCTATAAACCTCATAGTGAAAACTATGAGGTTTTCTTATCTTCGCAACAATGAAACAATTGTTACTTGTCTTTATTGGTGGAGGTTTTGGAAGTGTATTGCGATACTTACTTGGAAAATACATGAATAATCCTGAAAGCGGGATTCCCTTCGGAACCTTTGCAGCCAATATTCTAGGAAGTTTGTTGATCGGAATCATTTTAGGGTTAGCCGCTAAAAATGAATCATTGACACAAAATCAAACGCTATTATTGGCTACCGGATTTTGTGGTGGATTTACCACATTCTCTACCTTTGCTTATGAAAATCATGTGTTTTTAAAAGCGGGCGATTTTGCTAGTTTCGCCTTCTATACCATAGCTAGTTTTGTGGTTGCTTTCTTAGCCGTCTTTTTAGGGATGTATTTGGTAAGAGTTACCGCATAATCGGTAATCGCGATTTATAAATTCATAATTTTAGTATGCTTAAAATGAGTATATTAGAATTTTTCACACCCATTTTTTTCAACTTCATAAAAATATAGGTAAGCCTTTTTATCTGAGGTATTAAGGCGTATTTTCCCATTGTTTTTTGCCAAAAATCACTACCTAAATCTATATATATGAAGAAAATTGAAGCGATCATTAGAAAATCAAAATTTGATGATGTGAGGGACGCCTTGCACTCCATTGAAGTAACCTTTTTATCCTATTGGGATGTTACCGGGGTAGGAAATGCCCAAAAGGGTAGAGTATATCGTGGTGTTACCTATAGCACAAGTGATATTCCACGTAGAATGCTATCCATTGTTGTTTCTGACTCTTTTGTCGAAAAAACAGTAGATACCATTCTTAGAGCTGCATATACAGGAGAAGTTGGAGATGGAAAGATCTTTGTTATTCCTGTGGATGAAGCCTATAGAATACGAACAAAAGAAAAAGGAACAGAATCACTTCAATAAGCTGGGTATGGAAAACGGATTATTTGTTGCTAATAACATCTGGATGATGTTATGCATCGCATTAGTATTTATAATGCATTTGGGATTCTCGTTGTTGGAAATTGGATTGACAAGAGCTAAAAACACGATCAATATTTTGTTTAAAAATGTGATCATCATTATCGTAGGACTGCTCACATATACCTTGATCGGATTTAATTTAATGTATCCTGGAGCAGAGTTTGCTGGAGGATTTATAGGATTCAATGGATTCGGACTTGAGCTTCCAGCGAATGGCCTAAGTGCTGACTATTATAATGGGCAGTATACCTATTGGACCGAATTCTTGTTTCAAGCTATGTTCGCCGCAACAGCTGCAACCATTGTTTCAGGAGCAGTTGCAGAAAGAATGAAGTTAGGAGCCTTTATTTTGTTTTCAGCGATCTATGTGGGTCTAGTCTATCCGGTTGTAGGTATGTGGAAATGGGGAGGTGGATTCCTGGAATCTTTAGGGTTTTACGATTTTGCAGGGTCAACTTTAGTGCATTCAGTAGGTGGTTGGGCCGCCCTTATCGCGGTTTGGTTATTAGGGCCCAGAATCGGAAAGTTTAAAGGAGGTAAAATAGGAGTGATACCCGGTCATAGTTTACCATTGGCCACAGCAGGTGTGTTCTTGCTTTGGTTTGGATGGTTTGGATTTAATGGAGGATCTGTTTTATCGGCAGAACCTGGAGCAACTTCGTTGGTATTGGTAACGACTTGTTTAGCTGCTGCCGGTGGCGGATTAGGTGCTTTTATAGTGTCTTATGCAAGATACAAAGAGAACGATCTTTCCATGCTATTGAATGGAATTTTAGGTGGATTGGTTGGAATTACTGCTGGCGCTGACCAAATGGGAGTGATAGATGCTATAGTAATAGGGTTGGTTTCTGGGTCACTAGTTGTATTTGCAGTTTCGTTAATAGATAGGTTGCGTTTGGATGACCCGGTTGGAGCCATTTCGGTGCATCTTGTGTGTGGAATTTGGGGGACACTTGCCGTTGGTTTGTTTGGAAGTATCAGAGGAGTTTCCCAGTTTTTAAATCAGTTATATGGAGTACTCATCGTAGGAGGGGCTTGCATCATTGCTTCTTTCGTTATCATATTTACCATCAAGAAAACAATGGGTCTAAGAGTACCAAAAAGAGAAGAGCTAGAAGGACTAGACGTCCATGAACATGGAATGTCTGCCTATCCGGATTTCCGATTAAATGAGCACTAAGGTTTTTTGAAATCTTTTACTCCTGCTTCTATGGCAATATCCAGATGATTCTTTCTTGGAGTTATTGGGCAGGAGTATTTATCGTTATATGCGCAATAAGGATTATACGTGTTATTAAAATTCAATAACACAGTATTATCTGTATTGATCTGACTAATAAAAACATCCATATATCGTCCACCACCATAGGAGCCATCTCCACTGGTGTCATCGGTAAAAGGAAGAAACAGATAATCCTTATATTTTTCGTCTTCTAAGTTTTCTTGATTTTGAAACAAGTGTAATTTTAAAGATGTACCTTTTATCTTAAAAGACAAAATACCATATTGTCTATATAAAGGTTTCCGATCGGTGGTAGTGGCCATTTCAAAAATAGGTTCGTCAGGTGTTCTTGTGAGAGTGGCCATAACGATGTACGATGAATCTACAGGATAAAATGATAAACCTTTAAATTTCTTCAAATCTCTTTTCTTTAATGGAGATCTAGAAGCATCCTTAAAACGTGCATTTTCTTTTTGTTGATAAGGTGTTTTTCCTGCTAATGGTCTTTTATCTTGAGAGTTACAAGATATAAATAAGGATAGGGCTAAGAGCAGCAGAATTTTTTTCATGACGATCAAACTAAAAAGTAAAAATAAGGATGTTTTTTAAAGATTGATTTTAGATTATGCGGATATTTGAAAAAAATATGTAGTTTTACGCCATCAATTAAAAAAAACAATGAGGAATTTCATTTCATATACATGTAAGCAGAAGGCTGTTTTTGAACAGTACGGGAGCCATGTCTATATGTTTTGATAATAACTATATAAAATCAATCAATCATAAAAGTCCGGCTATCCAGCCGGACTTTTTATTTTAATACAACTCTTAATCAACTAGCAACATGAAAAAGTTATACTTTAATTATTTAGAAACCTTTAACGGACTCTCTCGGGAAGTTTGGTGGTTATCTTTGATCACTTTGATCAATAGAGCAGGGACCATGGTGATTCCCTTTCTATCATTGTATCTCACAAAAAGCTTAGGATTTACACTGGAACACGTCGGTTGGATCATGTCTTGCTTCGGTGTAGGCTCGGTATTGGGTTCATGGTTAGGGGGTAAGCTAACAGATAAAATTGGTTATTACAAGGTAATGAGCATTAGTTTACTGCTTACGGGAATTCTATTCATTGCTTTGCAATTTGTGACCACCTTTGTTGGGTTTTGTGTCGGAATTTTCTTGGTGATGTTGGTAGCCGATACCTTCAGACCTGCGATGTTTGTAGCACTTAGTGCCTACAGCAAGCCAGAGAATAAAACACGCTCTGTAACGTTGATCCGTTTGGCCATCAATTTAGGATTCACTGCAGGACCAGCTGTGGGAGGTTTGATCATTACATCCATTGGATATCATGGGCTTTTTTGGGTAGATGGGATTACCTGTATTTTGGCGGTGATCTTACTTATTAAAGTATTGAACCCTAAAAAAGCGAGAGTGTTAGACGAGGTAAAAGTGGAGAATCCTGTATCTGTATACAAAGACAAAGCTTTTTGGGTATTCTTTGTTTCTATGTTCCTTTTCGGCTTTGTATTCTTACAATACTTCTCTACCATGCCTTTGTATTATAGAGATGTGTATCATTTGACAGAGTTTGAAATAGGGTTACTCTTTGGGTTGAATGGATTTATCATTTTTGCCTTGGAGATGCCTTTGATCAATTGGCTGGAAAACACGAAGTATTCCAAAGCATTTTTGATGTTGGTGGGGCTCTTGCTTACGGCATTGAGCTTCCTGATCTTGATTCTAGGATTTTGGGTTGGGATTTTGATCATAGCCATGCTATTGATGACCATTGGAGAGATGATTGCTTTTCCGTTTTCGAATGCCTTCGTAGTAGAACGGGCAAAGAAAGGAAATCAAGGGGAGTATATGGCCTTTTACAGTATTGCTTTTTCGGTCGCACATATATTCGGCCATAATACTGGGATGCAACTCGTAGATAATATCGGATTTGATAATACATGGACTGTGATAACAGGGCTCTCATTTATCGGAGTCTTGTGCTTGTTCCTGTTAATGAGAATCTTAAAAAAAGAAAAAATATGATCTTAAATCAAGTAACCATTCCGTCTTTGAACGTCGAAAAGGCTACGCAATTTTATCAAAAACTAGGCTTGCATCTCATTGTAGATGCAAGACCTAGATATGTGCGCTTTGAATTACCGGACGGAGATGCTACTTTCTCTGTCCATTTGGTAGAAGAGCTGCCTTCCGGTGAAGGGATAGCAGTTTATTTTCAGAATGAAAATTTAGATTCGGAAGTTGAAAAATTACAAGAGAAGGGAATTCAATTCGATCTATTACCAACAGATCAACCTTGGCTCTGGAGAGAAGCTAGGTTAAAAGATCCGGATGGCAATCAATTGATTCTCTACAAAGCTGGAGAAAATAGAAAAAACCCGCCTTGGCGGGTTTAACTTACTGTTTTTCTACAAAAATCTTAAAATTATTCAGCCACTTTTGAACCTGCTTCTTAAAAAAAGAAGGAAATAGAAATGCCATGATCTTTACCACAGCTCCTTTAAATTTGGTATAATGGATCTCTGCATCATAACGTGTTTCATTCGGATCGATAATGGTAAATGTGCTCTTCATCGTATTTTCTGTATGCGTGTGAAAATACGCTGCGAGGAACACATTTGGCAGTTCATTTTTTAAAATGGTTTCGGTAAGCTCCATTTTTCGTTTACCATTTTGATAATAGAGTTTAGAAACTGCACCTTCCTGCCATGGTTCACCTGAGAGTAATTCCTTTTTTTGAAAGCCTTCTTGGTACTCTCCTAGATAGTCAACATTTGCAAAGAAATCTGCGACAACTTGTTGAGGTTTTTTTATAAATACGGTACAGGTGAATTTCATACGATGCTATTTAGTAGCTTTTTGAAAAGCTTTTATTCCGCCAACAATAGGAATATTGAGTGTTGTTCCATCAAGATCAACAGTTAATTCCGTGCCTGGTTTAGGTAGTAGCGTAAATTGATTATCACTAGAAAAGATCATTAAACCTATTTGCTGCCCCTTTTTGATAACTTGATCATCAGGTTGCAGATCAAAGGTCATTTCATAAAATCTTCCAGGTTTTAGAGGTTTACTTTTTGTTAATGATTTGAAATTCTGAAGATCCGCCCAACCTCTTGTAATAATATTGTCAGTTATTTTTGCCTTTTTTTGTTCATTCCAAGGAAGAGAGACTAACCAAACAGATAAGTTCGCGGCAGGTTTACTACTTGCAATCTTCACTTTGATGGTTGCTACTCCTGAAATATGAATATCTTCTTTTAGAATAGGAGTAGTATATAATAATCTGTTCTTTGACTCAGAAGCTTTTGCTAAAGCTATTCCCGAAAAAGAATAGTCGTCCACCAATGTCTCCTTTACCTTTGTTTTTTTCTTATTAATAGTCAAATTACCTGCGCTAGCACCACCCTGAGATACGTGTAATTTTACATTTTCTGCTGCCGGATTAGGGTAGTCTGCATACGCTGTGGGTTCGGTCATTTTATCTCCCTCGCGAACGATCCAGGCGCGAGCATCATTTTCAACTCCGTTTTTCACACCATGTAAATAACGTGTAAACCAACGATTTCTCATTTTCATTGGCGGTGGACCACCATGCCCAAATTGGTGATAATAGATTTGTGTAGGAATCCCCATTTCCTTTGCTCTTTTTGCAATACGATAGCTGTGCTCTGGCATTACATTCCAATCGTTAAAACCATGGGACATCAGTAATGCTGCTTTCATAGGTTTCATTTGAAGTAAATAGTCTCGTCCAGCCCAGAAGTCGTTAAAATCTCCCGTTTTTCTATCCATACCATTTTTCATCTCGGTATCGCGAATTCTAGCGTTGTTATAATCTCTTTTTCTGATGAATTCTTTAGAGTCTTTATTGTCTTTTATATGATTTTTATTTGGAATTAACTCCTCTCCACCGCTATGTATAAAATCATATAACACGTCAATGTCTTCACCCAAATATCCTCCTGGAGAGCGTACTAGACCGTTCGATCTGTAGTAATGATAATAAGAAGTATTTGGAGCAATAGGAATGATGGCTTCTAAGCCCTCAACTCCTGTGGTAGCAGCTGCTAACGGAATGGTTCCATTGTAAGAAGTCCCTGTCATTCCCACTTTTCCAGTCGACCAAAACGCAGTGACAGTTTCATTACCATAAGGACTGGTATATCCTTTGACACGTCCGCATAACCAATCAATGACAGCTTTAGGTGCCAGAGATTCATTCTTACCACCCACGGTAGGAGCTCCTTGTGACAATCCGGTTCCAGGTGATGAAGAATGCACAACAATATATCCTCTGGGGACCCAAGTTCTGATATGAGAATTTGAAATGATAGGTCTTTGTCCTCTTCTCGTTACTTCCGGATGCACTCTAGGTACTTTAGATGCCTCACCCAACTCATTTTTTACATCCCAAAATAACCCTTTCACATTCGGAGCTACGCCTGCAAAATAGGGACTGGAAACATAGATCACAGGAAGTTTCAATCCTTCTGTTTTTGTTTGCACAGGTCTGGTAACAGAAACATGCATTCTATCTAGTTTACCATCACCATCAGTATCAAAAGTTGTTTCTACCCATAAATCGTGACGTATCCAATCGTTTGGATCATTGAAAGCTTCTACTATTTGCGCTTCTCCATTTTTAAATATGGGTTTTGCTTTTTCCTGAGCTGATAGATGTATTGCAAATACAACGGCAATAATGCTAATAATTGTCTTTTTCATAATTAATTGTTTAGTACTGAGAATTCTATACTTGAATCTGTGAACACGGTATGTGTTTGTGTCTTAAAATCTTCTTTGTTTGCTTTAAAAATGTTATCTACGTACGTCTGAGGGTTCAGGTCAATAAGCGGAAACCACGTACTCTGAACTTGAACCTGTAATTTATGGCCTTTCTTAAAGGTATGAAACACATCTTGCAATGTAATATCAACGTCTGTTTTCTTATTCGGAACAAAAGGTTCGGGTTGTGAAAAACTATTTCTAAAACGACCACGCATTACCTCACTTCGTACCATAAGATGGTAGTTGCTCATTTTTAAATGCTTCTGAAAGCTTTTGTTTTTATCCTTATCATTTTCAGCATCCGCCGGATGTACATCAATTACTTTTACAATCCAGTCTGCAGCAGTACCCGTGGTAGCCACTTTCAGTTTCGCTAAAATATCTCCGGCTAACGTTAGGTCTTCCGTTAATACATCGGTTTCAAAGACCAAAACATCAGGTCTTCTAGCCGCGAAACGTTGATCGTCTGTCATATATTTTCTGGGTGTAAATACTGTTTTAATATCTTCTGAATAAGGGACAGGACGTTTTATATCGCTCACAAACTGAATACCTTTGGATTCCTTTTTTGAGTTGGTCAATGTCTGATTTTCAGATAAATACATAGTTTCTTTCTGAACATTATTTGGTGGCCATGTATCGTACTCTTTCCATTCTTTTTTACCCGTATCGAATACCAGCGCTTCCGGAAGTCCCGAATTTTTATCGCCCTTGCCTTTTAAGAAATGATTGAAGAACTTGGTTTCTACTTTTTCTTGAAAATTAAGAGAAATAGAATCGCCGAAATAATAATTCCCTACAATGTTTTGAGGCTTACTTCTTGCCCATCCACCATGATCCCATGGGCCAAAGACTAAGGTGTTATAATTGTCTTTTCCGTGTTTTTCGATGCCTTTATAGGTTTCAAGAGGACCATACAGATCTTCTGCATCAAACCAGCCTCCAACGATCATCGTAGCTACCGTAGAAGGTACCTTGTTCATATGCTGAATGATACCTTTGCTTTTCCATACTTCGTCATAATTTGGGTGTTCTACAATTTCTTTCCAGAAAAAGTCATCAATGCGTTCCTCACTTTTTGGTGTAGTATTGTCTAACTGATCATACTGAAAATAACTGTTTAAGTTTTTTAAAGGACCCTTATCTAAAAAGAACTGATATTGATCCTGGGTCCCCATTTGAGGAAAGGAATACCAGGCCGTATCCGAAGGAGTATCCTTATAAGTTCCAAATAATGAAATGGCTCTAAAGTAACTTAACAAGAAAGCACCATTGTGGTGGAAATCGTCGAAAAAGAAATCACCAATACATGCTTGGGGTGAAGCCGCTTTTAATGCCGGATGCGCATCAATTGCAGAAACAGTGGCATAGTGCCCAGGATAGGATATACCCCAGGTACCTACATTTCCATTATTGTTTGCTACATTCTTTACTAACCAATCTATGGTATCATATGTATCAGAAGCTTCGTCAGACTGGTTTTCTTTTTTATTGGGGATATAAGCACGCATATTATCATATACCCCTTCACTCATCCAGCGTCCACGAACATCTTGATATACAATGATGTTTCCTTCCTTCATTAGGTGCTTATTCGGGCCAATACTTTTTTTCATATTCTCTTCTCCATAAGGTCTCGAACTATAGGGTGTTCGTTGCATTAATATAGGGTATTTCTTGCTTGTATCCTTGGGCGAATAAATGGTTGTATGTAGTTTAACACCATCACGCATTAGGATATCTACTTCCTGCTTGGTGTAGTGATCCTGAACATAGGTATCTTCTACTTTTTCAGCATCACAACTCGATAAAGAAATAAGAAGAAAAAGGCTTAGGAGTGAAAGAAGGTATTGTTTTTTCATGTCGAATTAATTGGTTTGCAGGTAAATGTACAAAACAAAAAAGTACCACTAAAGGTTTCTGCTGTTAAAACGAATACGTATTTTTAGAATCTTGTTTAAAATAAAACACCGTATGAAATATTGGTATTTGATATTGCTATTGGCAATTTTTGTAGGATGCAATAATTCTGAGAAGAGTAAGAATGAAAATGAAAATAAGACAGAGAAGAAGTTCCCTGAACTAAAACCTGATCGCTATAACGTGGCGTTTTTGATCATGGACGGAACGTTCAATACTGAACTGACAGCTCCGTATGACATTTTTCAACATACCATTTTCAGAAAAGGGATCAAGCCTATGAATGTGTTTACTGTGGCAAATACGGATGACCCTATTACTACATTTGAAGGAATGAGAATACTACCAGATTTTAATTACCTGAAGGACTCATTACCAAAGATTGACATATTAGTGGTGCCTAGTGCTGAACATCACCTGGATTCTGATTTGGATGATGTGGCTATGATCAATTTCGTAAAGAAAGTAGATAAAGAAGCACAGTTTGTGACATCGCATTGCGATGGTGCTTTTGTGTTGGCAAAAGCAGGGTTGTTAAAAGGTAAAGTATCCACCACATTTCCAAGTGATATTGATAAAATGAAAGAAATGTTCCCTGAATTGGATATTCGAAAAGATGTATTGTTTGTGCATGATGGAAAGTACATTACTTCTGCAGGAGGAGCAAAGTCCTTTGAGGCAGCGCTGTACTTATGTGAATATTTATATGGACCAGAAATAGCCAGGAGCCTTGCAGGTGGTCTTGTTATTGATTGGAAACTAGATGATGTACCTAATATTATTCTGAACGATTAAACATAAAAAAGCGGCTTAACGCCGCTTTTTTATGTTTAATCAAACTTGACATACATGTCTGAAGTTAATACAGCTAATTTTTTCTTCTTTTTTAGTTTTTTAAGTACTTTTTTCATGCCTTTTTGAATGACTTCAGTGTTTTTTGTTTGGCCTTCTTTTAAATCTGCTTCAGTAAACACAGATTCTTCCTTTTTTTCGAAAAGTCTATTGATCCTCTTTAGTTGTTTCTTACTTGAGAAATCAACAATTTTAAACTTAGCTGCCGCTGAGAAAGCTCCCATAGCTGCATTTGTTTCAACCACATATGTTTTTCCTTTTTCAAGATCTGCTTTAAGCACATCTACATTTTCCGCTTTGATCCAAAAAATATGCTCACCTGGCTCACATTCATAACGGATATAACTTCGACCATTGAATTTTCCCAGGTATTTTTGTTCATCAAAATATCTCATGTTCATAAGCGAGCCCAAACTAGTTGTTCTTAAAAAGTAAATGACTGATTTACCTTCTGATGGAGGAACCAACTTCGTTTTAAACTGAGCATTAACATGCATTGAAATAGTTAGCGCAAAAAGTGCAAAAAGTGTTTGTTTGATTTTCATTTGTTTTTTGTTTTTTAAGGACGACTAAAATAGGGAAATGATAAAATACTTCACAAAAAAAAGACAACTTCTGAAAGCTGTCTTTTTTGAAAATTTTGATTTTTACGAATTAGCCTTTTAACCAGGCATTCCTCAATTTTACTTTTGGATTATCTGCCGGTAGCTCTTCTATCTTTAGACTAGTGGACTCAGCAGTAGGCTTGGTTACCTTACCTTCTAAGGTTACCTTTTTTCCATCTCTCAACACTTCCATCTTAAGATCATCTCCTTCTTTCCATTGGAAAGATTTTCCAACGATCTGTCTTGCATTTTGTAAAGAAATAGCTTCACCGTTTACAGATGTTAAGATATCTCCAGCTTTTATTCCTAGAGCAACCAACCCTGAGTTTGTTCTCTTGGTAAAAAAGATTTGTCTATCATTATTTACAGAAACAAAAGGTCGGTTTTTCTTATCTAAGAAGTAGCTTACATCAACAGTTTCTGTATGTTCCTTTACACCTACCTTGGCAAAAAAGTCATTGTAGTTAATGGGCGTATTTCCTTCGACATGTTTTTTGAAAAACTCACCAACAGAAGGATAGGTCATTGCCACAATTTCTGCAATGATCTCATCGTCTTTAAATGGCTTCTTAGCTCCATATTTTTTAGATAGATCTCTCATTAGGTCTCTAATCCCATAAGCACCTTTACTTTCCTCTCTAAGTATAATATCTAAAGTCATACCGATTAAGGCACCTTTCATATATACATTACTGTAGTTCTTTGCATATTTGTCTTCAAGAATGTTCTTGCTCATTTCTGTAAAGGACATAGCGTCGTCAAAACGCTTTGATGTAGCGATCTTTCCTTGCATTGCGTTAATGAATGCTTGCTCATCAATTAACCCTTGATTAACCTGAAATAAGTTCGCGAAATACTCAGTAGTTCCTTCATACATCCATAGGTGTTTAGACATGTTCGGTTGGTTAAAATCGAACGAATGGATCTCTTCTGAATGCACAGATAATGGGCTTACAATATGGAAAAATTCATGAGAAACAGTTCCATTGATCATTCCATTCTTTAATTGTTGTTTGGTATAACTTTCAGGATATACTACAGTAGTAGAAGATAAATGTTCTAAGGCTCCAAAACTGTTCCAGTTGTATACTTTTGGGTCGAACAGGTATAATAAGATGTTATATTCATTGGTCGTCTCAAAACCTTCCAGGAAGTTCGTCTGAGCTTCTACCATTTTCTTTAGATCCTCTTCCATATCTTTTGCTGAATGCACATTGTTCGGAGAGTACACAGCTAAAGTAACGTCAACACCGTTCATAGTAAAACTCACAGAGTTCAGTGGAGCATACATGATCGGATTGTCAGAGATCTCATCGTATCTTGATGCAACGAAGATATCTTTTGTATTGTCTTCTTTAGTTGTGTTCTTATTGATTAGAGAAGAAGTTTCGTATAATTTCTCCGGATGAGATACGGTAATCTCATATGGGTATTCCTTTTTCCCTTTAAAATAACCTACAAAACCAGGAAGGTTCAAGAAAAAGTTCTGATCTTTTTCAATATTGGTTCCCGCCATTACGTAGATCTTGTGCTTCTTTTCACTATCAAAAGTGTCTTCTACCCAATACGATACTTTATCCAATTCTTGAGCATTGTTCACTTGCCACGAGTTAGGATCTAATTTTTGAACTGTCATTTCATTACCATCGTAGTCATATGCCTTAAAATCGACGATAAATTTCCCGTAGTCACTGATCACATACGTTCCAGGAACGATTGCCGGAATTTGATATACAACACTCGCTTCTTTTATTTTTTGCGGATTCACAGTCACTTGTACTTTGTCGTCTACAACATTGTTTAGGTCTATACCTACTTCGACGGTACGTTTCTCATTTTTGGCCATTTTTGAAGATGAACAGCCACTTAATATAGCCAAACTTAATGCGGCTACTAGTATTTTTCTCATAATACGGTTAGATTATAGTTTGAAGTAAGACGATAGCCTCTTCAAATTGTTACAAATATTAGGAGGTAAAAATACGGCGGATACGGAAGGAACTATGTTAAAAAAATGTGAGAGTTTTTAGAAGTATTTAAATACTACAGATCTTACAATCTTTTTTGTCTTGAATTTCTCCGACCAATTCGCCTTTTTCATTCATAACGAATCCACAACAGTCCATAAACCCTTGAGCGATGAGTTTACGTGCACGTTGAATCTGAGATTTCGTAGTAGGAAGATTCTGATGAAGTTGAGCCGCAACATCCGCTTGTTTTAGTCCTTTGATATCTGCTAGAAATAAAGGGTCTCTATATTTTTTAGGAAGACTTTTTAAAATACCTCGGAGACAATCTTGCTCTGTATGCACATCTTCGGGTATAGATGACTCAGATTCGAAGTTTGCAATTTCGAAGGTCATTTTAGCCGCTTTAAAATAATCCATGATAGAGTTTCTCGCAATAGCAAATGCCCACGACTTTAATTTTGAGTCATCTCTAAGGGTATGCAGTTTGGTATGGATCTTAATGAAGGTGTCTTGCAGAATATCATCAGCGGCAACAGCATCTTTCACTTTGCTAGTGATAAAACGTTTTACATCATCCGCATACTGATTCCAAACATCATTTGTGGTCATAGACAATATATAAATGTCATTTCGAGTGATTTTCTCAAGAAAATTGTATCGAGAAGTTCATTTCTAGATACAAAAATGCTTGGCATTTTCACTCGAAATGACATAATGAGTTAACAGTTACAGCTCGAGCAAGAACAACTCTCGCAGGTACATTTTGCACAATCGCCGTTTAAGCATTCTACACAAGTACAAGAGCATTGGTTTTTATAGATCATGATACGTGTTTTTTTAATTCATCTAGTAGACATAAAAGATACGGAAAAGATGCAAATAAATTAAAATTATTTTATTTTCAATAATTATTGAAAGTTTTAAAAATAATTTATATCTTTGACCTATGAAACTCGAAGAGGCAAAAATAAAATACATTCATACCTGGGGTAGTTTGGCTACTAGTTGGGGAATTAACAAAACTATGGCTCAAGTACATGCGTTGCTGTTAGTTTCGACCAAACCTTTATCGGCTGAAGAGATTATGGAAGCGTTACAGATCTCGAGAGGTAATGTAAATATGAATGTACGAGCTTTGATAGATTGGGGGATTGTTCGTAAAGAGTTTGTAGTAGGGGAGCGTAAAGAGTTTTTTGTAGCGGATAAGGATATTTGGGAACTCTTTAAACAGATCACCAAAGAACGAAAAAAGCGAGAGATAGAACCTGTATTAAAGGTCTTAGAAGAATTGCAACACGTAGATGAAAGTTCGGAAGATGCGGAGCAATTTAAAAAAGTATTGCAAGATCTGTCTTCAGTAACGAATACGGTAAATGGTATTTTAGATAAAGCAATAAGAGCTGATGAGCACTGGTTGTTATCTAATTTTACCAAAATGATTAAGAAGTAAAAAAATTTAGATATAAACTTTCAAAAATTTCTGAAACTATGAAATATATTAATATTCCTGTTTACTTAAACAGATTTATCCTGGGAACGACTTTGATGCTTTATGTTACCATATTTTACGGACTATATGCTCAAATCGTTCTGGGAGGTTTTCAGTTGATTACAGCTTTTGTACTCCTTTTCTTTTGGATGAAATTAAAAAAGAAACAAAGAGAACGACTTCTAAAGTACTGGTCGTTTGTGTTGCTTTATGGAGTGTTGTGGGTGACAGAATTCTTCAATATCCTGAAGGGCGATTTTGGTTCGATCATAACCTATGTCTTGATTCCATTAAGTATAGCAGGGTACTTAACTTTCATTTTAGAATCCTTAAAAGCAAATAAATGAACATAGGAACCTACATCAGCTATATTCTCATTGCTAGTATAGTGATCATCTACGTTGGGAATGCTTGCTACAAGAATGGAAAAGTATACATATTAAACTATTTTCCTAATGATGTTTCCTTTGGAAATGGGATCAATAATGTATTAAGAGTTGCGTATTACTTCTTAAATATTGGTCTTGTTATCTGGACACTACGTTCCCTAAGAAATATACAAACAATTGAAGAATCCATTA
Source organism: Flavobacteriaceae bacterium (assembly GCA_965218065.1). Lineage (GTDB taxonomy): Bacteria > Bacteroidota > Bacteroidia > Flavobacteriales > Flavobacteriaceae > Polaribacter. The sequence goes on from OZ244589.1 coordinate 695,175, forward strand.
CCGAGATCTGCACACGATTGGCGTATATTTTATTGATCATTGGAATGCTTCATTTTATGAATATTCTCGCAGTATACCTATTACATAAAAACCACAAAAAACAGATTCATGAAACTAAATATAACTAGCGATTGGCAAAAAATAAGAAAGCATTTTAGTACATGTATAGGGCGCAACATGCACATTGTTATTGCATCAGTAAATAATGACAATGTGCCCACGGCAACACCTATTGGTTCTCTTTTCCTAAATGATAATCAAACAGGATTCTACTTTGAAAAATTTGCTGCCAAATTGAGCAAGAGCGCTACAGGAAATAAAAATATTTGCCTGCTAGCAGTAAACAACAATAAATGGTTTTGGTTAAAATCCTTAGTTAAAGGAAAGTTTGCTAAATATCCCGGGGTGAAATTATACGGTGAGCTAGGAGAAAAGAGGGAAGCAACACCACAAGAGTTTAGGGCTTTTCAGCGAAGAGTACGATACACAAAAAAGTTAAAAGGATATCACTATATGTGGAAAGAGATGAGCATGGTCCGAGAAATTCAATTTACAAAAGCAGAAAAAATCAATCTGGGTAAAATGACCAGAACTTTATAATAACCACTAAAAATAAGCATATGAACACTTCATTAGAATTAATCGCGTACACTATTTATTTACCAATAAGTATTCTGTTAACGACTTTCGTTTCTCAACATTTATTTAAGAATGGAAAAATTTTCATGTTAGATATCTTCAATCAAAAGGAAGATATTGCAATGGCAACCAACAAACTTTTTAAGATAGGTTTTTACCTTCTTAATATTGGTTTTGCTTTACTCATTGTGAAAATTTACAACCTGATCAACTATAAAGATATGGTCGAAACCTTAAGTGTAAAAATTGGTGGATTTTCAATTTACTTAGGAATTGTTATGATCTTTTTTATCCTATTCTTTTTGAAAGGAAGAAAGGCAAGTAAGAAAGAAAATTTAAGAATGAAAAGAGAAGGAATGCTGTAAAGGGGAATTTTGCTAGGAAAAGAAAACGGCACCAAACTGGTGCCGTTTTTTTATTTATTTAAAGCTGAGGCCCTCGACATTGGGTAGCTGAGGCCCTCGAAGCTACATGTTCCTTCTATACTGACCACCCACTTCAAACAGAGCAGCGGTTATCTGTCCTAAAGAACATACTTTGGTCGCCTCCATTAACTTATCAAAGATATTTTGGTTTTGAATAGCAGCTTCCTGGATGATTGCCAATTGCTCAGCGACGGTATCTTCGTTTGCAGTATTCAGGTTTTCTTTTGTCTTGATCTGGAATTGCTTTTCTTCTTCTGTTGCTCGGATCACTTCTGCCGGTTGAACTGTCGGAGATCCTTTCGAACTTAAGAACGTATTTACTCCAATAATTGGGAATTCTCCGGTATGCTTCAACGTTTCATAATACAGGCTTTCTTCCTGTATCTTAGAACGTTGGTACATAGTTTCCATCGCACCTAATACACCACCACGCTCTGTAATTCTATCGAATTCAGTTAGTACGGCCTCTTCAACGAGATCTGTCAACTCTTCAATAATAAAGGATCCTTGAATTGGATTTTCATTCTTCGCCAAGCCTAACTCTTTGTTGATGATCAACTGAATCGCCATGGCTCTACGCACAGATTCCTCTGTTGGCGTGGTAATAGCTTCATCATAAGCGTTAGTATGCAGCGAATTACAGTTATCGTAAATTGCATACAATGCTTGCAATGTAGTTCTGATATCGTTAAAGTCGATCTCCTGAGCATGTAACGAACGACCTGAAGTTTGAATGTGATACTTCAACATTTGTGCTCTTGGGTTTGCATTGTATTTGTATTTTAATGCTTTTGCCCAGATCTTTCTGGCAACACGTCCTATTACTGCATATTCAGGGTCAATTCCATTAGAGAAGAAGAACGATAAGTTAGGTCCAAACTTGTTAATATCCATTCCTCTCGATAAATAGTATTCCACATAAGTGAATCCATTTGCCAGGGTCAACGCCAGCTGTGTAATTGGATTGGCTCCTGCCTCAGCAATATGGTATCCTGAAATGGATACTGAGTAGAAATTACGTACTTGTTTTTCGATAAAGTATTCCTGAACATCACCCATCAATCTAAGCGCAAATTCAGTAGAGAAGATACACGTGTTTTGCGCCTGATCTTCTTTTAAAATATCAGCTTGAACGGTTCCTCTCACCTGAGCCAATGTTTCTGCTTTGATCTTTGCATATACATCCGCAGGAAGTACCTGATCTCCTGTCAAACCTAATAGCATCAATCCAAGACCGTCATTTCCTTCAGGCAAATCTCCTTGATACATTGGTCTTTCCAAACCTCTGTCGTCATATACTTTTTTAAAGGTCGCTTCTACTTTCTTTTCAAGTTTATGCTCTTTAATATATTTCTCACAATTTTGGTCGATTGCCGCATTCATAAAGAATCCTAATAACATAGGAGCAGGACCGTTGATCGTCATACTAACCGATGTCATCGCATGACTCAGATCAAACCCAGAGTATAATTTTTTAGCATCATCTAAACAACAAATCGAAACTCCTGCATTCCCGATCTTTCCATAGATATCTGGTCTATGACCAGGATCGTTACCATATAAGGTAACACTATCAAATGCTGTAGAAAGTCTCTTGGCAGGCATTCCTAAACTTACATAATGGAAACGTCTATTGGTACGTTCCGGACCACCTTCTCCTGCAAACATCCTGGTTGGATCTTCTCCAGTTCTTTTAAAAGGATATAATCCTGATGCATATGGAAATTCTCCTGGTACATTTTCTTGAAGGTTCCATTGTAAGATGTCTCCCCAAGCCTTATATTTAGGTAAAGCCACTTTCGGAATATCTGAATGCGATAGTGACTTTGTGTGTGTTTCTATCTTAATTTCTTTATCTCTTACCTTGAACGAGTAGATAGGGTCTTTATAGCGTTGTACCTTTTCCTTCCAATTCAAAATGACTTCCCAGTTATATGGGTCTAGATTCATTTTAACACGATCAAACTCCTTAATTAAAAGAGATAAGAACGCTTGATCGTCATCATTTTGAACTTGTTGAAGAATCTCTTCATCGTTCAAGCCATTTTTACCCAAGAAAGATGTCTCAACTGCACTCGATGTGACATTCGCTACCGAACAAATTGTTTTGAAAACACCATATAGTTTTTGAGCAATTTCTACCTGATCCGTTGCTTTTTTATCATACGCTCTGTTATTTTCAGCGATTTCCGATAAATAACGTGTTCTAGCTGGAGGAATCACAAAGATCTTTTCAGACATTTCTTTCGTGATCTCAAAGGATGAACTTAGGTCTGCATTTGTTTTTTCAACTAATTTGTCCATGATCGCTTTGTACAACGAATTCATTCCAGGATCATTAAATTGAGATGCAATGGTTCCAAAAACTGGCATGTCATCCATATGCACATCCCATAGATTGTTGTTACGCATGTACTGTTTCTTCACATCACGTAACGCATCTAAAGCTCCTCGCTTATCGAATTTATTGATGGCAACCAGGTCGGCAAAATCTAACATATCGATCTTCTCTAACTGTGTAGCTGCTCCAAACTCAGGAGTCATTACATATAATGAAGTATCTGAATGCTCTATGATCTCGGTATCGGACTGACCAATACCTGAAGTTTCTAAAATGATCAAATCAAATTTCGCAGCCTTTAATACCTGTACCGCTTCATTTACATATTTCGAAAGTGCTAAATTCGACTGACGTGTCGCTAAAGAACGCATATATACACGTTCATTGTTGATCGCATTCATACGAATTCGATCTCCTAGTAATGCACCACCTGTTTTACGTTTTGATGGATCTACAGAGATCAAACCAATAGTTTTGTTGGGAAAATCGATTAAGAATCGACGCACCAGTTCATCTACTAAACTTGATTTTCCGGCCCCACCGGTACCTGTAATTCCTAATACAGGGGTCGTAGATTTTTTATTTTTCTCATGGATGATGTCTAAAGAGTCTTTCGCAACATCCGGAAAATTTTCAGCAGACGAAATCACTCTTGCAATACTTCCGATCTCTTTTTTATCCAATCGATCCACTTCACCATTCAACACATCTCCAATGGCAAAATCAGATTTTTGAACTAAATCATTGATCATACCTTGCAATCCTAATTCACGACCGTCGTCTGGCGAATAAATTCGTGTAATTCCATAGTCCATTAATTCTTTGATCTCTTCTGGTAGAATTACGCCACCGCCACCGCCAAAGATCTTAATATGACCTGCACCTTTTTCTTGCAGAAGATCATACATGTATTTAAAATACTCATTATGGCCACCTTGGTAAGAGGTCATTGCAATAGCATTTGCATCTTCTTGAATTGCACAGTTTACTACTTCCTCAACACTTCTATCATGGCCTAAATGTATTACTTCTACTCCTGTAGATTGAATAATTCTTCGCATGATATTGATCGCAGCGTCATGACCATCAAAAAGGGATGCTGCCGTTACGATTCGTACTTTATGTGTGGGTTTATAAGGTACAATTTGTTCCATTCGTAATAAAACTATGATTTTAGGGGTGCAATTTACGGAATTTTCAAAAAAAAGACGCTTTTTTTAAATGCTTTAAAATTAACAACATCAAAAAATAAATATATTTGTGATGTACAAAAAAATACAGATTTCATGAATTTTAAATCGCTTATTCAGCAAGGTATTCCAGATGTTCTTCCCACTAGAAAAGAGTATGATCCAAGTATAAATCATGCTCCTAAAAGGAAAGAGATCTTAACGAAAGAAGAAAAAGAACTCGCTTTGAGAAATGCACTTCGTTATTTTGATGCAAAACATCATGACGTTTTATTACCTGAATTTGCTAAAGAGTTAGAAGTTTATGGAAGAATTTATATGTATCGTTTTCGCCCTGACTATAAAATGTATGCACGTGATATAAACGAGTACCCGGGAAAATCGGAGCAAGCAAAAGCGATCATGCTTATGATCCAAAACAATCTGGACTATGCCGTAGCGCAACACCCTCATGAGTTAATTACGTATGGAGGAAACGGAGCGGTGTTTCAAAACTGGGCACAGTACCTATTAACCATGCGATATCTGTCGGAGATGACAGATAAACAAACATTGGTTATGTATTCCGGACATCCTATGGGATTGTTCCCATCACATAAGAATGCACCTAGAGTGGTGGTTACCAATGGGATGATGATTCCAAATTACTCACAACCGGACGATTGGGAGAAATTTAATGCCTTGGGCGTAACTCAGTATGGACAAATGACAGCAGGGAGTTATATGTATATTGGACCACAAGGGATTGTTCATGGAACAACCATAACAGTGTTGAATGGATTTAGGAAAATAGGAAAATCACCTAAAGGAAATCTATTCGTAACTGCAGGATTAGGCGGAATGAGTGGAGCGCAACCGAAGGCGGGGAATATTGCGGGATGTATTACGGTATGTGCTGAGGTAAACCCGAAGATCACCCAAGTACGTTTGGATCAGGGGTGGATAGATGAGAAGATTACAGATTTGGATGAATTAGTTGGCAGAGTCAAAAAGGCTAAAGAGCAGCAAGAAACCATATCTATTGCTTATCTCGGAAACATTGTAGATGTTTGGGAAAAGTTTGATAAAGAAAGTATTTATATTGATTTGGGATCGGATCAAACGTCTCTGCACAATCCATGGGCAGGGGGTTATTATCCTGTTGATATTTCTTTTGAAGAGGCCAATATTATGATGGCTGAAGATCCAAAATTGTTTAAAGAAAAAGTACAGGAAACTTTAAGAAGACACGCACAAGCAATTAATAACCATACGGCTAAAGGAACCTATTTCTTTGATTATGGAAATGCATTCTTGTTGGAAGCAAGTAGAGCCGGTGCAGATATTATGGCGGAAAACGGTATCGATTTTAAATATCCGAGCTACGTTCAGGACATCATGGGGCCTATGTGTTTTGATTATGGATTTGGTCCTTTTAGATGGGTATGTGCTTCAGGTAACCCGGAAGATCTAGCGAAAACAGATCAGATAGCATGCGAAATATTAGAAAAGATCAAGCAGGATTCACCTGAAGAGATCCAGCAACAAATGGCAGATAATATTCAGTGGATCAAAGGAGCTCAAGAGAATAAGTTAGTGGTAGGATCTCAAGCACGAATACTCTATGCAGATGCAGAAGGGCGCATCGAGATCGCAAAGGCGTTTAATAAAGCCATCAAAAGAGGAGAGATTGGTCCTGTGGTTTTAGGAAGAGATCACCACGATGTTTCCGGAACCGACTCACCTTACAGGGAAACTTCTAATATCTATGACGGCTCCAGATTTACAGCAGATATGGCCATACATAATGTCATTGGAGATAGTTTCCGTGGTGCTACGTGGGTATCTATTCACAATGGTGGTGGAGTAGGTTGGGGAGAAGTAATTAATGGAGGATTTGGCATGCTTCTTGATGGTACTAAAGCAGCGAAAAAGCGCTTAAAATCAATGCTTTTTTGGGATGTAAACAATGGAATTTCAAGGAGAAGCTGGGCTCGAAATGACGAAGCGATCTTTGCCATAAAAAGAGCTATGGATGCAGAAAAAGGACTACAAGTAACACTCCCAAATAAAGTAGATGATGCATTATTTATGAACCTTTAAAAACTAACGATTATGAAGCTGTTAAGACTATGTGCACTTATCCTGATTGTGACCCTTACTTCATGTAGTACCGTTAAGGTAACTACTGATTATGATACAAAAGTTGATTTTAACTCTTACAAAACGTTTGCTTTTCATAAAAAAGGAATTGATAAAGCCACTATCTCAGATCTCGATAAGAAAAGAGTAATGAGAGCCATTGAGGCAGAGATGGTCGCAAAGGGATTTACAAAATCTAATGATCCGGATATTCTGATCAGTATCTTTAATAAATCCAGAGAACGAATAAACATAAACAATAACAACTTTGGCTACGGCTGGGGCTGGGGTTGGGGCTGGACTCCATGGATGTGGGGTGGTATGAGCCAAATGAATGTAAACCAGTACACAGAAGGAACTTTATTTATCGATTTCATTGATCGAAAAAAGAATGAATTGATCTGGCAGGGAATTGGGTCCGGAGCAATGAAATTTTCAAATCCAGAAAGAAAGGATAAACGAATCAAAGAATTTGTAAAGGAAATTATAGAACGATATCCACCCAGATAAACAATAAAAGAAAGCGCTCTAAGGAGCGTTTTTTTATGTGCAAAAATTTTACTTTTGTAGTATGTTTAAAAAATACATTCCGCTTACAGAAGAAGACTACTACTTAAATGAACAGGGCTATAAGGTGTTTACGGAAAAATATCATCTAAAAAGAGGTTATTGCTGTAAAAGTGGTTGTAAACATTGTCCGTATGGATATGATAAAAAAACGGATACTTTTCGATAAGATGTGACTTTTAGCTCCAAAACGTTTCTAATATTATGAACCAATAAAAACAATCAAATGAATAGAGTGTATACATATTTACTAACGCTTTTTGTGGTTTTTTCACTATCAACGAGCCATAATTTAGAAGCTCAGAATGTTAAAAATCTCTTATCTCAAATATCTCAAAATGAAATAGGAAAAGGTTTAAAGGAAGCGTTAGATCATGGAATCAAAAATCAAGTTTCGAAATTAACTGCAAAAGATGGATTCTATAAAAACGAATTAGTTAAGATTCTTTTACCAAAGGAATTGCAAAAAGTAGACAAAAGACTCAGAAGATTGGGATTAGGCAAGCTAGCCGACGAAGGGTTGTTGTTGTTAAATAGAGCTGCTGAAGATGCTGTAAAAACTGCAACACCTATTTTTGTGAACGCTGTAAAGGGAATTACTTTTAAAGATGCTAAAAATATATTATTAGGTGAGCAAAATGCCGCAACGTCTTATCTGCAAAACACAACGCAAACTTCTTTATATAAAGAATTCACTCCGGTAATAAAACAATCATTTGCTAAGGTGGGAGCTGATAAAATTTGGAAGGTGATTGTAGATAAATACAATAAGCTGCCTTTTGTAAAGAAAATCAATCCTGATTTAACTGATTATACGGCTAATGAAGCTTTAAAAGGTGTGTTTACAATGATTGCAATTGAAGAAGAAGGAATTCGCAAAAAAATAGGACTGAGAGATACAAATCTGTTGCGTAAAGTGTTTGCACTACAAGATTAAATCTACTGTATAGTTTTTGTATAGGTAGGATTTTTTTATAAGGCTTTGCATATCGATATTTTTGTTTGAACCAAAAATGTAAGACGCGATATGCAAAAGTGCCTGATCATGCTACTCTTCTTTTTTTCAGTTGTTGTACATTCACAACAGACGGTGGAAGATGACTTTGAAGGCAGTGGTACAATTACTTCCTGGTTTGGAGATAACTGTGGTTTAGATACTGGATTCGCCAACCCCTATCAGCAAGGAATAAATACATCAGCAACCGTATTACAATACTCCGATACCGGAGGGCAATTTGCCAATGTGCGTTTCGATACGGATGCGAATTTCGATTTATCTACACACAGCATATTTACGTTAAAAATTTACGTTTCTTCTTCGAGCTTAACAGGGACTCAACCTAATCAGATCTCGTTAAAATTGCAGGATAAAAACCTAGGAGCACCATGGTCGACTCAAAGTGAGATCATTAAAACGGTCCTGTTAGATCAATGGCAGGTAATCACATTTGATTTTGAAAATGATACCTATGTAAATTTAGATCCCAATTCTGATCCTCCAACAGACAGAACAGATTTCAATCGTGTTTTATTACAAGTAAATGGAGAAGGAAACAATGACCATGTAACTGCTTATATAGACGACTTCTCATATAATGGAACCTTAGATGTCCCTGTGGATCCTGTAGATCCGGTGTACGATAATTTGGTCTGGTCAGATGAATTTGATGGCAATGGGGCTATTGATGCTACCAAATGGCACCATCAAACACTATTACCAAACGGCAGTAGTTGGTATAACGGAGAAATTCAACATTATACTGATAGAGAAGATAACTCTTCTGTAAGTGGAGGTATTTTAAAGATCATCGCGAAGAAAGAGTCGTTTACGGACCAGGGAGTCACTAAGGAATACACATCGGCAAGATTGAATTCCAAATTTGCGTTTACCTATGGTCGGGTAGTAGTAAGGGCAAAGCTACCTACTGGAGGAGGTACCTGGCCTGCTATTTGGATGTTAGGAAAGAATATTAACGAACCTGGTGGATACTGGGCAGATGCCCATGGTACCGTGAACTGGCCTGCTTGTGGAGAAATTGATATTATGGAACACTGGGGCGATAATCAGAACTATGTTCAAAGTGCTATGCATACACCTTCGAGTTTTGGTGGAACCATCAATAAAGGAGGACAGGTGATACCTACAGCGTCAACAGAGTTTCATGTGTATGAACTGATTTGGACTCCGGAAAGAATGATCTTTAGCGTAGATGGAGTCGAACATTACGTATACCATCCTGATGATAGAAATAGTAATACCTGGCCATTTGATGCAGATCAGTACTTACTATTGAACATAGCTATCGAGGCTGATATAGATGCTGCATTTACCGAAAGTTCTATGGACATAGATTATGTGCGCGTCTATCAAGAAAGTGCCTTGTCGTTGGAAGAGAATGAGAGTTTGGCAGTAAGTATATTTCCAAACCCAGTAGACAACGAACTAAATGTAAAAATTCCCGATGCACTTCTTGGGAAAGAAATGGTCATATATTCGGTCTTAGGTCAAAAGATTGCTACTACTAGGCTTACGAGCACAACTACAATAGTAGACTGGAGCAAGTACAAGCGAGGTGTCTATTTTGTAAAAATAGGGGATAGAGATATTCGTAAGTTGCATAAAATAATTAAAAAGTAAAATAAATAGCTGTTAATCAAATAATTACGTATATTTAAGACAGAAATAAATCAGATGAGTCAGGTAACTTCCTTACATATGTACACGCAACACCTTAAAAAAAGGTATAGAAACTTATTGGAAAAATCTGAGTCTTACAGAATTATTGACGAGCCTATTAGCGACATGGCGGCTTTTAAAGCTATGAAAATTATGAAGAAGTTGGATCAGTTGAAATATTTATCCAACTGATTTCTCTAGAGAAATTCGCAACTCCTTAAAATAGGCGAATGCTTTTTCGAGTCTAGACCCGTACCAGCTAAACATTTCACCATCAACAAAAATTACATCTCCTTTCCCCAACTGTTGTTTAATTTCTAGCCCATGTTCTTTTTTGAATGGATAGGGTTCAGAAGAGAGTAAAATGAAATCTATTTCTTTCCTGCTATTGAAAGAAGCCATAGAGACTTCGGGATACCTTTCTAAATCCTCAAATATATTTTCAAATCTATTTACGGTAAGCAAGTGGTGTATGAAAGTGTTCTTTGCTGCAACCATCCAAGGGTTTCTCCAAATAAAATAGGCCACCTTAAAAACAGGTTTTTCCCTTATAAATGCTTGAAACATGTTTTCTTGACTAATTATTTTTTGAATGAGATGGTTAGCTTCAATGCGTTTTGAAAAAATAGAGCCATACGATCTTATAAGGTTTTTAGAATCTTCCAGGTTGAATATATCCGAAACATGCGTTGGTGCAATTTGAGTGCATAACTCCACAATTTCTTTTGTATTTTCTTCTTTGTTGCAAAGTATAATGTCCGGATTGAGCGCTTTTATTCTGTCTTGATGAATCGTCTTAGTACCTCCGACAATGCTTTTGGTCTTTTTAGCACGAGAGGGATGAACGCAAAACTTGGTAACCCCTACAATCTGATCTTCCAAACCCAAATCGTATAATAATTCGGTTTGACTAGGAACTAAGGAGATGATCCTCTTCGGGATGTAATCGATAGAAAAGAGAGTATTTTTTAGCGTTTCCAAAGGGTTCATTTTAAAGGATTTAAAGGTAAGTTATTATCGGGAATTACTGATTAACAAAATTTTAACCAAAATTATAGTTAATTTTATGTGAATAACAAGAATTCAATTTACACAATGAAGTCTAGTAGAATAATTATAATTCTCTTTCTACTCGCATGCCCAGTTTTATATGGCTTTGGGCATGGGAAAGATATTGATTTATTCTTACCTGAGGTTGATACATTGAATATAAACAATACGACGAATGACAACGGTAAAATATTATCGGGGGAAGATCTAAAGACAGAAGCTATATACAATGCCTATTTAGGAAACGAGGAAAAGGCCATAGATCTTGCTGAAAAATATATAAAAAGTGTTCATGATATTAGCATATTGTCTCACGATTCTTTTTTGGAGATAAAGGATTCGGAAGGATATAAAAGGTTAGCGCAGGCCTATCTTCCCAAAACAAATTTTTGGCTCTTGTTCTTCTTTGCTTGTGGATTAATAGGAGTATTCTTATCGGTGGTTATTAATTTAAGAAGGAAAGGAGATTTTGTTGGTAACATACTGATTAGTTCGTTCGTGCTCTTTCATTCTTTGTTTATGATACATTTATGTATCTACTTGTCTAGAAATAGTTTCAGCTTTCCGCATACGTTGTATTTTTCAACGTCGTTTTCATTCTTATACGGTCCGCTTTTGTATTTCTACTTCAAAAGAATCTCAGAAAAATATAAATTCAGGTGGATAGATGCATTGCACCTGATACCTTCTATATTACTGTTCTTATATCTACTTCCTATTTATTTGTTGCCGGCGGAAGGAAAAGTACACTTAATGTTCAACCGCAATGAGATTTTATACGAAACGCTACGAGGTATTGTTATTTTAAAGTATATCTCTTTAATAGTATATGCTTACTTGGTATATAAACAGTACAGAAAAATAATGAGCAAGAAAAAGAAACCTCATTTTCAAATTTTGAACTGGCAAAGAAATATGATGATCTTGAATATGTTCTATGTATTTTTCTATGTAGTTTACGGTATTGCACTCCTGCGTTTGGTTACATCAAATAATCTGTTCATTTACCCACAAACATTCTCAATGTCTGTAATCATACTATATGTAGGATATATAGCCTATGTGCAGCCAAAGGTTTTTAGTAAAAAGTTTCTATTTCAAGAAACTAAGAAAGACTTTAAGTATAAGAAATCGGGTCTTACAGAAAGTTATTCGGAAGAACTAAAGGAACAATTATTACAATTGTTAGATCAGGAAAAGGTATATAAACAAAGCAATATAAGTTTGGAAAAACTAGCCAACAGGTTGGATACTACCAGACATAACATATCGCAAGTCATTAATGAGCACTTTGGCATGAACTTCTTCCATCTGATCAATAAATACAGAATTGCTGAAGCTGTTGAGATCTTAAAAAATGACTATAATAATAACCTAAATATTATCGATGTTGCTTACGATGTTGGCTTTAACAATAAAGTAACATTTAATAAGGCATTTAAAGCCGAAACAAACATGACTCCCAGTAGTTTCCTAAGGGAAAGAGATGCTTTTGGATTCTCCAGTTAAGTAAAAAACGAGTAAAATTTTATCGGAAAAGAAAACTCTTATGGGGTTTACCTGCTAAAAAGCACAAATGCAATTACTTCGATTTGTATTTGAATTATTAGCTGGTTATTATCAAAGGTTACCTCTTAAAATATCCATTAAACTTTGACTTCATTGAAGGTATTATTTGAATAATGCCAGCTTTTTTTTCAACTACAGAACCTTAATTCAAATGTTTAACGAAAAACAAAGTTTATGAAACTAAAATTTTTTTTAATAGTGATGTTCTTCTTGAGTCTTTCAATACAAGCACAAGAGAAGAATATATCTGGTACTGTTTCCGATAATACAGGAACACTACCTGGAGTGAGTGTAATTATAAAAGGCACTACAACAGGAAGTGAAACTGATTTTGATGGAAAATATACCATTAAAGCTAAGGTCGGCGATGTGCTGGTGTTTAGCTATCTCGGTTATAAAACTGTGGAAAGAACTATTGGAGCAGCCAATATTATTGATGTGAAAATGGTGGAGGGTGGCGAAATACTGGATGAAGTGGTAGTAGTTGCTTATGGTACCAGAAAAAAAGAGGCAATTACTGGTTCTGTTCAGGCAATTGATGCTTCGGTATTAGAACAGCAACAAGTTACTTCTCCTTTAAGAGCACTTCAAGGAACTGTTCCAGGGGTTAACCTAATTACACAAGGAGGGCAGCCGGGAAACAATCCTAACATCGTTATTAGAGGTTTCGGAAGTTTTAATGGAAGTAATGCACCACTTATTGTTGTAGATGGAGCACCATATAACGGAAACTTAAATACGATTAGTCAAGATCAGATCGAGTCGATTTCTGTTCTGAAGGACGCATCTTCTGCTTCCCTATATGGTTCAAGAGCGGCAAATGGGGTGATCATTATAACCACAAAACGTGGAAAGAGAAATTCACAAGCAAAGGTTTCTGTTAGAACACAATATGGAATATCTAATCCTGCTGTGGGAATTCACGATTTAGTAGGGTCTGAGGACTATTTAAAATTAAATTGGGAAGCCATACGAAATAATAATATTTACCAATTTGGACAAACTCCTACTGTAGCAGCACAAAATGCAACAGCACAGTTGATTCCAACACTGGGATACAACCCTTTTAATGTTGCAAATCCTATAGGTACTGACGGTCAATTAGTGGCTGGCGCAAATTTACTGTGGAATACGAGCTGGGAAGAGACCATTTTAAGAAAAAATGTAGCTCGCGTAAACCATACTATGAGTATTTCTGGTGGAGGTGAAAACAATAACTATTTTATGTCTTTAGATTATTTAAATGACGAAGGGCCTGTTATTGTATCAGATTTTGAAAGAATTGCAGTTAGAGGAGCTATTGATACAGACGTAAATGATTGGTTGAAAGTAGGATTGACTTCAAGTTATTCCAGATCACATTCGAACAATCCAGATCAAACATCCGGAAGTACAACACAAGCGATTTCATGGATCTATAGTAATAGCAGTATTTACCCTATTTACGTAAGAGACGAAAACGGGCAACTAATATTAGATGCCAATGGACAACGCGTGTATGATTTAGGAAATGGAAATGGTAGACCAATAGGTCAAACGGTCAACAATATAAGACCCGGTATTAATGGAGAGAATATTTTAGCATCCATACTATTGGGCTCTGAAAATAGAGTACGTTCTAACTTCGTAGGTTCGGCTTATGCAGAACTTAGTTTCTTAGAGAAATTCAAATTTAGAACTACATTGAACTATGAAAACTATCTATTCGATAGTCATTCATTTAACGATGATCTGATTGGAGCAGCTTCTCCTGTGAACGGTCGAGTTAGTAAACAAAGAAATATTACTACCACGTTAAATGCGATTCAAGCGCTAAGTTATAACGATTCATTTGATAAGCACAACGTTTCCGTTGACTTGATCTATGAGGCAAATACACAGACTACAGATTCTTTTAGGGCGTCTGCAACAGGGTTTTTACCTGGTCAGGAAGAGCTTGGGAATGGAACGGTCGCAGAATCATTTGGAGGCTTTAGGCTGGAGCAACGAATTGCCAGCGTTTTAGGAAGGGTCTCCTACAATTTTGATAATAAGTACTTTTTTGATGGATCGTATAGAAGTGACAAGACTTCTCAGTTTAGCAAAGAATTCAGAACAGGTGATTTCTTCTCCTTCGGTGCAAGCTGGAGTGCACATAAAGAAGATTTTCTATCTGATGTGAACTGGTTAAGTAATTTAAGAATAAGAGCTTCTTATGGTGAATTAGGGAATATTAATATCCCAGGAGGATTCTTCCCAACGAGCTTCTTATTTGGAGGGTCTAACTTTGGAGGAATTACCATATCTCCGGTAGAAGGGTTCCCTACTTCATTACCAAGTTCAACATTGATCGATCCTGCTTTGACCTGGGAAACATCTACAACAACGAACATTGGTTTAGATTTTGGCTTATTTGATAATGCTATTACCGGTACGGTAGAGTATTTTAAGAGAAATAGTGTTGATTTAATTCAAGATATTACTACGACACCATCTACAGGAGCTCCGGTATTAAGAGCAAATGCAGGAGAAATAGAAAATAGAGGTTGGGAAGTGTCGTTAACTGGTAATATTATCAGTAAAGAAGATTGGCAGTGGAGTGTGAGCACTAATTTCTCATTGCTTAAAAATGAAATAAAGGTAGTGACTCCTTTTACCGATAGACTGGTCCAGGGATCAAAACTTTGGGTGCCTGGGAACTCTATTTTTGAATTTTACATTAGAGAATGGGCAGGAGTAGACCCTGCAAATGGAGATGCTTTGTGGTATCAGGATGTGGTAGATGCAAATGGGAATGTTACAGGTAGAACCGTAACTAATGATTACGACACTGCAACCAGATATGAAACGGGTAAAGAATCTATTCCAGATATTCAAGGAGGTTTCAATACAAGCTTCAGATATAAGGATTTTGACTTCTCAGTATTGTTCAATTTTAGTTTTGGTGCGTACATCTATGATTCTGATTATAGTGGTTTGATTGCAAATATGTCGAGTGTTGGTTCATCAGCACATCCAGATAACCTACTTGCATGGAGTCAACCAGGAGATATTAGTAATTTTCCAAGACTTACAATTGCTAATAATAGCTTTAATAATAGATCTACGAGATTCTTATTCAAGAACGATTATGTAAGAATGAAAAATATCAGTTTTGGTTACAATTTACCAACAGATGTGCTAAACAGGGTTGGGTTATCAAAAGTAAGACTCTACATTCTAGGAGAGAACATGTTTACCTGGCAAAGTCATAAAGGTATCGATCCAGAGCAATCGTTTAATGGTTTAACTGCAAACAGATCGCCATTACAAAAGACATTAACTCTTGGTACTCTAATTGAATTCTAACGACTCATTTCAGCTGAAAGGAGGTAAATGAATTTCTTTATATGAAATACGTAAACGATAAATAAAAATATTTAAAAAATGAAACTAGTTATATATAAAAAACAAACACTTAAGAGACTTTCGCTTGTCGCTTATCTATTGATGATGAGTGTGGTAGTAAGCTTAGTATCTTGTTCTGAGGATTTTCTTGAAGATCCAAAGGATACCACAGGAGCGAATAGTGGAATCATATTTTCTGACAGAAGTAATGTTGAAACGTACATAGCAGGAATATTGGCAAATTATAAAGGTCAGTATAGGACGGTAGATGTAGGAGGATTATACTCTATGTACTTCGCAAGAGCGGTAAAAGGAAATGACATCATTCAGGCGTTCAGTTGGTACACTTTTGATTATGGTCATGAAAATAGAGAAGCAACATTTAGGAGAACAAACTTTACTTGGGACTTTAACTATGAGAATGTAAACTTTGCCAATGTTTTAATTGATGGTGTTACTAAGAGTACCACCTTAAGCGAGGTAGACAAAAGGGAGCTTATTGCACAAGGAAAATTCTTTAGAGGATTTCACTTGTTTGAGCTGTTGCTTGAATTTGCGCCTAATTATAACAATGATAGAAACTTGGTGAGAATCCCCGTATATACTGAGCCTACATCGGTAGACAATGTAACCGGAAACCCACCTGTACCTCTTAGTGAAGCATTCAACCAGGTGATTCAGGATTTGGAAGATGCAATAGCAGATTTACCAACAACCAGATTAGGGAAAAGTTTTGTGAATAAGGCAGTAGCACAGGCTATTTTAACGAGAGTTTTAGCTGTAACACAAGACGACTGGCCTAGAATGTCTGCTTTGGCAAAGGCTGCATATGGAGGAGTTGCTAGTGCAGCAGTACAAACGTCAAGCTGGCAAACAGGTTTTAACAATATGCAAGATCAGGAATGGTTGTGGGCAATGTTCCAAAATGGTTCTGATGAAACGAACTTCTTTTGGGGGCACGCAGCTCCTATGATGGATCACTTGAATCAGAGTTATAGCGCAACCTATTTTGATCCTGATTTTGTAAGTACATTCACCAATAGTGACGTGCGAAATAGATTCTTTGACATTTATGGGGTTTCTGCAACGACGCCTTGGAGAGAATTTATTTCGACAAAGTATGTCTTTACATTCGCTTCCGATATCCCAATTCTAAGAAAATCTGAAATGGTGCTGTTCGATGCCGAAGCACAATATCATATGGGTAATGAAACAGAGGCAAGATCATTATTATTTGCACTTCAGTCGGCTAGAGATGCCAATGCAACGATAAGTACAAATACGGGCCAAGCATTGCTGGACGAAATTTTACTAGAAAGAAAGAAAGAATTCTTTGGAGAGTTCGGACCTCAATGGTTTGATGCTAAGAGATATAATCTTCCGATTAATAGAAATAGTATACACCGTATACCTGTTAATGTACCTGCAAACAGTAATTTATTCTACTTGAAGATACCTCAAGATGAAATGGATCTGAATCCAAATTACGCAGGATTTAATAATGATTAAACTACTAATAACTAAACTTAAATACCGAGATGAAAAAAATATATTATTTATTACTAGGGCTTGCTCTGACAACTTTTACATTCCTGAGTTGTGAAAATAGTTTAGAGCTTGAGAAATTTTCTTACGTAACCTTTGAAGCAACGACGTATGATTTTGGGGTTGACATAGGAGGTGCAAATACTCGAGGAATTAAAATTTATACAACTGACGTGACAAACGCTAATAGAACCTTTACGGTAAATGTTGTATCTGCAGGGACTACGGCAGATCCGGCATCATATGTGATCCCACCTTCAGTTACTGTTCCGGCAGGATCTAATGAAGGAACCATTGAAGTAACAGTTTCCGATATCAACGTAAGTTCATCAGGAGAAACTATTGAACTAAGCTTTAGTGATGAAGCAGGTTTGTTTTCGAGCCAGAATATGGTATTAAACGTACGTCAAATATGTACCTTAAACGAATTGAAGTTAGAGATCGTATTTGACACATACCCTGAAGAAACTTCATGGGAAATGTATGATGGAAATGGAGCTTTAATTGCTTCTGGAGATTCATATAACGGTATGACGTCTTTTGAGACAAACTGGTGTTTACCAGATGGAAATTATCAATTTGTAATCTACGACGCTTATGCAGATGGAATATGTTGTAATTATGGTAACGGTAGTTATAAACTAAGTTCCGGAGGGACGACGATTTTTGAGGGAGGCTCTTTTGGAGCTTCTCAAGCAGTGAATTTTTCGTTACCCTAAGCAATAATTCTCATGTGTGTTAGGTATAGAGGGTAAAACCTCTATACCTTTTTAAATTACCTTGCTATGAATGATACTTCTTTATGACTATATGTGCCAACCGTGTATCAGTTCTTACCGTATAATTTGTTACTCATGTTTCTCTGGTTTATTTTGAAACTAAAGGCATGTTAGATTAGATATAATTAGTAAAAAACAGCTAGTAGTAAAACTATTGTTGAGGGAATCTTGTTTACCTAGGTTTAATGAAATTTTTAATGTCTTGATGCTAATAAAATAGCATTGGATATTTGATTATACTCAATTGCATGAAAGCTAAACTTATCGTAGAAATTGTTCAACAAGGAGATATTAATCAAATATACCTTGATGAATTTAATATATGGACGGTACTCTTTTTTTCTATAGGTGTTATCGGAGTCTTTTTTTCACTGATCATTAACGTAAGAAAAAAAAGAGAAGTTTATAGCTGTCTAATGATCGGTTCTTACATATTGTTATACTCTTTTTTCAGTATATGTTTAAGCCTACATCTGCTTGATGAGGAAATTGATACAACAAGTGGATTGCTTTTTATTACAACGTTTACCTTTTTAAACGAACCTCTATTATACCTCTATTTTAAAAGAGTTTCCGAAAAAAGGCACTTACAACCAGGAGATCTTTTTCACGGACTGCCTCTGATTCTTTTTCTAGCTGGCTGGATTTTCTATCCAATGACTTTTCTTGACGTGATATATTTTAAACAAGTTTTATTAATGGTGTATGCGTTTCTTATATACAGAGTTTATAAAAAGAAGGTCGATACCAAAAGAAAGTCAGAAGTAGATTTAATTGTTTGGTTTAAGAACATATTGCGTTTCTATCTTGTCTTTTTAGTGGTTTACGCATTGTCTGCTTTGTCCTGGCTTAAGATGATACCTCAATTCTTTGCAATGTACCCCTTGTTGCTCTCAACAAATCTAATGATCTTGTATATGGCTTATACAGCATATATTAAACCAGATATCTTTAGCAGATCCTATCTTTTTAAAGAAGGTGCCTTTTTTAAATATAAAAAATCGGGTTTAACAGATGGGTATTCTGAAGAGTTACGCAATCAACTTCAAAAATTATTTGAGCATGACAAGATCTATAGAAATAGTAACCTTAGTTTAGAGAACCTTTCTGAGGAATTAGGAACCACCAGACATAATGTCTCACAGGTTATTAATGAACATTTTGAAATGAATTTCTTTCAATTTGTAAATAAATACAGGATAAAAGAAGCTGTACATATGTTTGAAGAGAGTAACTATAAGGATTTAAAGATCATAAATATTGCATATGATGTTGGATTCAATAATAAAGTGACTTTTAATAAGGCATTTAAAGCAGAGATGCATATGACTCCAACGCTATTTATTGAACAAATGAGACGTAAACAATCTAAGAATGGTAAAAAGAAAGTAACTAGTTATCGGGAAAGTTAAAGATGATAGGGGCTGCCGAAAAAACTTTTATTTAATGCTTTATTTGAGTCATTATTTGAATTATGGTTGGGACTATGACACAATTTCTTATCCATTAAACTTTGTCTTCATTAAATAAAAGTTTTAAAAGAGATTTCATAGTTCCTAACCTTTTTAGGAAAGTACTACTTGCATTTGTTCCTGCAATGCTAAAGCCTTACGAGCAGCTGCCGCTGCGAAATCCTCTTTATTAGAAGCATAGATAATACCACGCGAAGAATTGATCAATAATCCAACGGAATCATTCATTCCGTATTTACAGACATCTTCTAAACTTCCACCTTGTGCTCCAACTCCGGGGACCAATAAAAAACTGTTCGGAATAATCTTTCTTATGTCTCCCAAGAATTCTGCCTTTGTAGCACCAACAACATACATCAGGTTTTGCGAATTGTTCCAGGACTTCGAAGTTTCTATAACATGTTTATAAACTTCAACTTGATCTATCTTCTTGGTCTGAAAATCAAATGCTCCCTGATTGGAGGTTAGAGCTAATAGAATGGTATGTGTATTCTCAAAAGCCAAAAACGGCTCTACAGAATCTTTTCCCATATAGGGGGCCACTGTCACACTATCGAAAGCCAAATCTTCGAAAAACGCCTTGGCGTACATAGAGGAGGTATTTCCAATATCTCCACGTTTCGCATCAGCAATTGTAAATATCTCAGGATGTTTTTCATTCAGATAGTTAATAGTTCTTTCCAAAGACTTCCATCCCTTTAATCCGTACGCTTCATAGAAAGCGGTATTTGGTTTATAAGCAACACAAAGATGATGTGTAGCATCAATGATGGCCTTATTAAACTCAAAAATAGGATCTTCTTTTTCCAATAAAAAAGAGGGTATTTTGTTCAGGTCAACGTCCAAACCAATACAAAGAAAAGACTTCTTTTTATGAATCTCAGAGATAAGTTGCTTTGTAGTCATAGTTGTGTATAAAAGTTCTGCAAAGGTACATATTTTTAAGACTTTCTGTTATCTTTGTTTGGATGCTTCAGTACATTGTAAACAAAGTTTTTTATGGTTTTTTGACACTCTTTGGAGTGGTTACTGTTATCTTTTTATTGTTCAATATCCTGCCCGGAGATCCTGCTAGAATGATGTTAGATCAAAGAGAAGACTCTGAGCAATTGGCAAATATTAGAAAGAAGTATGGGTTCGATCAATCCAAGACAACACAATATCTTTATTATTTAAACGATGTTTCTCCTTTGTCTTTTCATAGTAAACATGTAGACGATTACACAAATTTGCAAAGTAAACCTTATTCATATCAATCATTATTTTCAATAGGAAATACAAACGTTGTATTAAAATATCCCTATTTAAGAGAATCTTTTCAAAAAAACGGTAAAAAAGTATCTGAAGTAATCGCCGAGACCCTGCCCAATACCGCTGTATTGGCTCTGTTTGCCATTTTGATAGCGATTGTGCTTGGGGTGTTTTTAGGGGTATTATCCGCTATTTTCAAAGACACTTTTTTCGATCGAATTGTGGCTGTAATAAGCACATTTGGAATGAGTGTACCCTCGTTTTTTTCAGCCATACTTTTCGCGTGGTTATTTGGCTTTGTTTTGCATAAATATACCGGACTGGAAATGACAGGAAGTTTATACGTTGTTGATGACTTTGGAGAAGGCTCCTATATCCAATGGAAAAACCTGATCTTACCGGCTATCGTTTTGGGAATTCGGCCTTTGGCAGTGGTCATTCAATTAATGAGAAATTCTTTGCTGGAAGTTTTAACACAAGATTATGTAAGAACTGCTAAAGCAAAAGGACTTACTATGTATCAAGTTATAAAGAAACACGCATTAAAGAACTCTTTAAATCCTGTAGTAACTGCAATTTCGGGATGGTTCGCATCCATGTTGGCCGGGGCAGTATTTATTGAATATATTTTTAACTGGAATGGTTTAGGAAAAGAGATCGTAGATGCATTAAACACGTTGGATCTGCCTATTATAATGGGAAGCGTTTTGGTAATAGCCACACTTTTTATCGTAATAAATATTATTGTAGATATTATATATAGTTGGTTAGATCCTAGAATACGACTACAGTAACATGAGAAAAATAGCACTTATTGTTGTACTTATATCTTTTGTTGGATGTTGTTTTGAAAACCCAACTGAATTTACGCAAGAATCGTTAACGGAAGAATATATCACCTTAAGCGGCGAAAAAAGAACTATTGGAAATATTTTGGCAAGATACAAAGGAAGAAAGGTTCTTATAGATATTTGGGCCTCGTGGTGTAAGGATTGTATTGTTGGATTGCCAAATCTCAAAAAGTTTCAAAAGGAACATCCGGATGTTGTATATCTGTTTTTGTCCTTAGATAAGAGTAGAAAGAGTTGGAAAAACGCGATACATGAGCTTGGGATTGAGGGGGAGCATTTTTTTATGCAGGCAGGTAAAAAGGGAGTATTCGGAAAATTCTTAAACCTATGGTGGGTTCCAAGATATGTAGTACTCAATGAAAAAGGAGAAATTGTTTTGTATAAGGCTACCAAGATCACGGACAAAAACATTGTGCAAGCCTTGAAAAAATAGCGTATTTTAGCGACTCAAATTAAGAATATCATGAGAAAACATATAGTCGCTGGAAATTGGAAGATGAACAATAATGCTTCCGAAACATCTGAACTTATTAATGGATTGAAAACGGCTTTATCTGGCCTTGAAACTACAACTAGAGTAATCGTATCTCCAACATTTGTTAATTTAAGTTTGGCGAAAAGCATGACGGAAGGTTCAGTGATAGAAGTAGCTGCGCAGAATATGCATCAAGCCGGTAACGGAGCGTATACTGGTGAGGTTTCAGCCGGAATGTTAACGAATATTGGCATTCGGTCTGTAATTTTGGGTCACTCAGAAAGAAGAACTTATTTTGGAGAGAATGCTGAATTATTGGCTCAAAAAGTAGATACTGCGTTAGCTAATAATATGGAGGTCATTTTTTGTTTTGGAGAGTTGTTAGAAGATCGAAAATCCGGAAATCATTTTGCGATAGTTGAATCTCAATTGAAAGATGCATTATTTCATCTAAAAGCAGCTGAATGGTCTAAGATCGTATTGGCATACGAACCGGTTTGGGCTATAGGTACGGGAGAAACAGCAAGCCCGGAACAAGCACAGGAGATGCACGCATTTATACGAGATTTAGTACGGGAACACTATACGGAAGAAATTGCTCAGAACGTTTCCATTTTGTATGGAGGAAGCGTTAAACCAGCGAATGCAGTAGAAATATTTTCTAAAGAAGATGTCGATGGAGGGTTAATAGGAGGAGCGTCGTTAAAAGCTGCAGACTTTACCGAGATCATTAAAGCAATATAACATGGCTAAAAAAACCTGGCAGGAAAAATTCAATGCTGACAAGCCACCAATCGTAAAAGTGATCGACAAGAAATTTGCCGATATGCCTGCAGGTACAAATATGTTTATTGCAACTCCGAAGATTATTGATGCGTATGTAAATCACATCCCCGAAGGAGTAGAGGTGGATATACAGACTATGCGTAAGGATTTGGCTGCGGAGTATGAAGCCGAAAAAACATGTCCTGTTACCACAAGTATTTTTCTAAGAATAGCATCAGAAGTAGCTTTTGAGAAATATCAAAATGGATCTTCGCTAGATGCAGTCACTCCTTTTTGGAGAGTAGTGACACCTAAGATGCCTTTGGCTAAAAAATTAGCATGTGGTGTTGATTTTATTAAAGAACAACGAATGAAAGAAGGATTGTCGTAATGGATAACATTTATATAGAATACACATTTAAAGTAACTCCTAATGAAGTAGGAACCGAGATACTAATTGCACAATTGGGGTTTGAAGGCTTTGAAAGTTTTGTCGAAATAGAAGATGGGGTTATTGCTTACATCCAGAAGGAAGATTGGCATGAAGAAATACTTAACAACGTATTCGTATTAGATTCTGAAGAATTCTCAATAAGCTATGTGTACAAGGAGGTTGGCCAGACAAACTGGAATGCGGAATGGGAAAAGAATTTTGAACCAATTGCTGTTGACGGAAAGGTCAGTATTCGAGCACCTTTTCATAAAGACCCCAAATTACGGTTTGATATTATTATAGAGCCTAAAATGAGCTTTGGTACGGGACATCATGAAACAACCCATATGATGGTACAACACTTGTTAGATCTTGATGTTTCAGATAAAAAAGTGTTAGATATGGGGTGTGGAACGGGAATCCTAGCCATATTCGCTGAAATGAAAGGAGCAAAACCTATAGATGCCATTGATATTGATCGCTGGTGTTATGAAAATTCTATCGAAAATGCGGGTAGAAATAATTGCGAACATATTACTGTTTATGAGGGAGATTCGGCCCTTTTAAAGGATAGAAGATATGATGTGATCATAGCCAATATCAATAGAAATATATTGTTGGCAGATATGAAAATATATACGGATTGTCTGGAAAAAGAAGGAACGCTGTTATTGAGCGGATTTTATAAAGAAGATATTACAACCATAGATCAAGAAGTTTCTAAGTATGGCCTTACATTAGAAAAGCAATTAGAAAGAAGCAATTGGGTGGCCTTAAAATATATGAAGAGTTAAAAATTCTTTTTAAATTAGCTATATGAGTACAAAAGAAAAGATTCAAGAAGAAGTTGATGTACTGGAAAAAGAAGTAAATCAGCATGAGATTGTTTTATATAATGATGATGTACATACATTTGATTTTGTAATAGGTTCTTTAATTGATGTTTGCGAACACACGCTAGAGCAGGCAGAACAATGCACAATTCTGGTACACTACAAAGGAAAATGCACAGTAAAGTCAGGAGAATACAATGACCTAAAGCCTCGTTGCTCTAAGTTGTTGAGCTTAGGATTATCAGCAGAATTAGTCTAAGATGGAGAACGTTTTTAAGTACTACGAGTTTTCTCCTTTTAAAAAAGATGCTTCACAAACTTTTCATGGAAATGAGATATCATTTAGCGAACTAAATGATACACATTTTTTAATTTTTGAAAGATCAGGTTCACAATACAATCTATATGTATCAAGATATGCTCGAAAAAAAGATATTGGAGTACATCCACCAGAGATTGTGGAAATGTTAGTGGAGAATTATGATAAGAGTATTCCCGAACATCGAATAGCCATCAGAAGATATTATCCAAATTAAGCTCACTTTTTAAGTGAGTTTTTTTTTGAATGTGACCAATTAAAAAAATGGTGTCTAAAAAAATAGAAAGCAAATTAGTTAGGATGTTTAACAAGCGAGCAATATTTTTTTTAGGACTTTTAATTGTATTGCCCTTTGGTGTAATGGGGCAGGTGGTGCCACCACCTGTTCCTCCACCGCCACCACCGGGATTGGCCATAGATCAGGGGGAATTTATGTTTATGGCTATTGCCCTGGTGTTTGGAGTTATCGAGATAAGAAGAAGAAAAAGATGATGGTGTTGATGATTGGTTAGTGAAAGAAAAAAGCGCATCGAAAGATGTGCTTTTTTTATTTTTAAATGACCTCGGCAGGATTGACTTCGTCTTTCCGGACAAAGCTCCGCTTTGAGAATATTACAAACAAAAAAACGCTCAAGCAAGCTTGGCGTTTTTTCTTATTGAATATTCATTCGTGACCTCGGCAGGATTATCTTTGATGTTCCTAAGCGCTCCGCGCTGAAAATCAAAACCTTGCTAAAACAAAAAAGCAAGCTTTGGTTTTAGCTTGCTTTCGATTTATTCGTGACCTCGGCAGGATTCAAACCTGCAACCTCTTGAGCCGTAATCAAGTGCACTATTCAGTTATGCTACGAGGCCATTTTTGAGGGTGCAAATATAACAGCAATTTTTTAAATAAGAAATCTTATCGTAAGTTTTTATCCGTTGATTTCTTTTTTGTAATCAGCAATAATAGGTTGTGCTTTTCTAAATCTGTATTTAAAATAAAAAGTTCTGCCCAATTCATTGGACCTCCAAAACCTGCCATTCTCGCCGATTCGTCCTGATTCTTATAAACGGAGCCTATTCCGGATGCATCTAAAAGAAATTCCAATCTTCTCACTATTACCGGAGATCCGGTGAATATTCTGATATGTTCGCTCATACTAGTTCCTTTTTAATCTAATGAATTTAATGTTACATAAGCTCTCCAGCCAATAATCGCCAATTGGAACTTGGAGGCCTTAGAAATATCTAATTGCCTTTTTGTATAGGATGGCAATAACGTTTTATTAAGTTTGGCAAGTATTTTAAAAATTGATTTTTTCATGGTAATTGACGATACTCAAATATACCAAAAAAAAAAGATGTCATTCAGAACGAAGTATCTGACTTGGCTCTTCCTGACATCTTGGGTTGGACAGTTTTATTTCTTTTTCTCGATCATCTTCTTGGCTAGTTCAGCACCAATCAATGATTGTAGCAAGTTTCCATTATTATTGCCGTTTTTACCACTCTCTATATAGGTAGCCGGCAATCTCAGATCTTTTAATTGTTGAGCCACTCCTACCGCTGTTTTATATTCCCATTCAGCTTTTTCCTGAGGAGTTAAACCTGCACTCACCAATTTTGCGTTTTCATAGTATTGAGCATCGGCTGCTACTTTTTTACTTTTCGCTTTATACAGCTCCACTTCATATTGTTTTTTCTCCTTAATTAGATTAAACTCAGCTACTTTAGCTTCCGTTTCGGCAGCAATGGTTTGTTGAATTTGAACCTTTTCTAACCTTGCTCTTTCCTTAGCTTTCTCAGACTCACCCTTAGCTACCTCTTTCTTAGCTCTATAGTACTCACGCTCTGCTTGCTGTTTTTCTAATTGCGTTTGTGCTACTTCGTTTTTCTGAAGATCTAATCTTTCATCAAAAGATGCTTCCCAATCAATACCCGTTACTTGCGCCTGGTATATTTTAAGACCATACTGTTTTAAGGTATTTGAATTGTCTCTAATAATGTTTCCATTCGCATCTTTTTTAATTCTGAACTTTTTCTGTTTACTTGATTTTCCCACTTTAATTTGTCTAACGGTGGTCGTATCACCTACGATCTCGTTAGCGGTTTGTTGTTCTTCTTCATAGTATTGTTCCACCTGGTACATCCCATTCTCTAGCTGATCTCTAAAATATCGATCAAAATCGGAAGCTTGTCCTGATATATAGTCCTGAGCGTCCATTAACTTACAGGTGTTCTTGATAGCAGCGTCAATGTTTGGTAATACCCTACCAAAGATCAATTTTCCTTCACTCTTGTTTCTGTCAGCCATATTGAGGAAGATCTCTTCATCATTAATGTTTACACCTACGATCACAGAAGTACTAATTTCCGCCTTGATCGCATCGCTGAACTCCCATTTCTGGGCTTGTCGGTTGTAAATACCTTATGCATCCCTTGGAAGTTCGCTCACATCATCAACAATAATGTCCTTAATCGAGATCTCATAGGATAAAGGAATTACTCTACCCCAATATTTTAGTTTAATTCCTTGTGTGGTAATCATTTTGTCTCCACCACTCAGGTACTGGACCGCATATGCGGTACCTGCATCAGCGTAAAAGAACATTCCTGTAATAACGCTCATAATGGCTCCTAATATGACCATTTGTACACTTCTCGCTCGTGTAATAGATTGTAAAAATCGGTTGGTTGTTAAAATTGATTTTAATAATAAAATTAAAACCCCGGCAATAATTAATAAAATTCCAATAGTTGTTAGCATAGCTTTTTTGTATTAATAGTTAATAAATAAATTAGATAAAATAGATCGAAAGAATTACAAAAGTAACTTCGATGATCTTAACGGCGACTGTAATCATTTTAATAGTTTTAAATGTTTAAATAGTGTAAATCCTAGAATTGTTTTTTGAATATATATAAAGCCGGAGCATTCTGTAACATAAAAACATGAAAAAGGATGAATTTGATTTTACTATTTAAATTAAAAAACCATTTTTAATTTATTTTTGCAATATACTCATCTACGATTGAGTTATATTTTTTAATAATAAATGACTGTTATGATTTATAATTGAAATAAAATAAAGGGTTTTTAGGTGTTTTTTTGAAAAGGAAATGTCAAAAAAGAGCTTTTTTTGCCAAATCCATCTTTTTAACAATCTCAGAAAAGAGAAAAATGTATCTTCGCAACAAATACGATATATGAACTTTTTGTACATAATTTTAGGATTTACATTGTTGATATTTGGAGGGAACTGGTTGTTGAAATCGGCGGTGTCAATTTCTTTAAGATTGCAAATTCCTAAGATTGTTATCGGAATGACTGTGGTGTCTTTTGCTACATCGGCACCGGAGCTAATTGTTAGTATACAATCGGCTATTGATGGACATCCCGATTTGGCTTTAGGAAATGTGATTGGTTCTAATATCGCCAACCTTGGGTTTGTGTTGGGAATTACCTTATTAATTGCTAAAATAGATGTTCAACGAAGTTTTTATACCACCAACTGGCCGGTAATGATGATTGCCTCTTTGATGCTCTTCTATTTCCTGTATAACGATGCGATCATTTCTTTTGTAGAAGGAATTGTTTTGTTTTCATTCTTATTGATCTTTTTGGTGTACCTATTGCGTTTTCAAAAACAAGCGGTGGTAGATGAAATGCCGGAAGATGATGAGTTGTTACCTAACTATAAGACCGCCTTATTTCTTATTATTGGAGGATTCGGATTATGGGCTGGTTCTGAACTGCTCATCAATGGAGCTACTTTACTAGCAACCGATTTTGGAGTGAGTGAACGGTTAATAGGGATTACTGTGGTATCGGTAGGAACAAGTATTCCTGAGCTTGCTGCATCTGTGATTGCCGTGATCAAGAAAGAAAAAGCGATTTCACTAGGAAATCTGATTGGGTCTAACGTATTTAATATTTTAGCAGTCTTAGGGTTGACTTCTATGATCACTCCGGTAAAAGTAAAGGATCTCACACTATTGAATAACGATGTGTATTGGATGCTAGGGATCTCTTTTTCAATACTAATTTGGGTGTTTATGCCTACTAAGATGCGATTAGAGCGGAAAAGCGGTGTAATACTTTTGGTATTATATATTGCATTTTTATATACGACAATTTCATAAAAAAAAGCCGCAGATTCTTCTGCGGCTTTTTAATTAAAATATATTCAAGCTTAAATCTTAGCAGATTTTACTGTTCTAATAATTCTTCCTGCAATTTTGTAAGGATCACCATTCGAAGCTGGTCTTCTATCTTCTAACCATCCTTTCCATCCTTTCTCCACAGTAATGATTGGATACGGATAGAAGCTCCTCTATCTGAAACACCGTAACTAAAATCATCAATAGATGCGGTTTCATGTAAACCTGTTAAACGTTCGTCGTTAAATTCACCGTATACGTCAATGTGCTCCTGAGTTACAGGTCTGAAAGCTTCACAAATAGCTTCATATACTTCTTTGCTTCCACAAGTTCTTAATGTCGTGTTTGAGAAGTTGGCATGCATTCCTGATCCATTCCAATCTCCTTTTACAGGTTTTGGATGGTATTCGATATAGTAACCATACTTTTCAGTTAATCTGTCTAATAAATAACGTGCTACCCAAATTTCGTCACCAGCTTTTTTTGCACCTTTTGCAAACAACTGGAATTCCCATTGCCCTGGAGCAACTTCCTGATTGATTCCTTCAAAGTTTAATCCTGCTTCAATACATAGATCAGCGTGTTCCTCAACAAAATCTCTACCCCAGGTATATCTACCTCCAACAGAACAGTAGTATTTACCTTGTGGGCCAGGGAATCCACCGCGTGGAAAACCTAAAGGTAGATCCGTTTTTGCATCCATTAAGAAATATTCTTGCTCAAAACCAAACCAAAAATCATTATCATCATCATCTATCGTAGCTCTTGCATTTGAAGGATGAGGTGTTCCGTCTGCACTTAGCACTTCAGACATTACTAGAAATCCGTTCTTTCGAGTTGGATCAGGATAAATTGCTACAGGCTTTAATAAACAATCTGATGCACCACCTGAAGCTTGTTCTGTAGAACTACCATCAAAAGACCAAATAGGACAATCTTCCAATTTACCGCTAAAGTTGTCTTCAACCTTAGTTTTACTTCTCATGTTTTGCGTTGGTTTATGACCATCCAACCAAATGTATTCTAATTTAGATTTACTCATGACTTTCTTGTATATAATTCTGATTTAGATTTTTAACTCTGCAAATGTTGTTATTTTTTAGATACTATCAAAATTTTAAGGGGGTAAAGTTTTAAAATTAATAATTATTTAATATTGACCCCTATTTTTTATGGGGTGTATTAGTATTAAATTGAATTTTTGTACTTTTGACCTCAAATTTATACCATATATAGTATGTCAACCATTAGATTTAATGCATTGCGAGAGGTTTTACATAGAAAACCTGTAAAGATTAAAGATAAAGGACGTCGATCAGAAGCGTTCGGAGAAAATGTTTTTAACGAACGCGCTATGCGTCAAAGTATGACCAAAGAGGCATACCAGGTGGTGATGGACGCAATTGAATATGGAACGAAGATAGATAGACGAATTGCAGATCAGATTGCGGCTAGTATGAAAGATTGGGCACTTGCCAAAGGAGCTACACATTATACGCATTGGTTTCAGCCATTAACAGGAGCAACCGCAGAAAAACATGATGCTTTTTTTGAAACCATAGAAGGAGGAGGAGCTATTGAGCGTTTCGATGGCGGGCAGTTAGCACAGCAAGAACCAGATGCTTCTAGCTTTCCAAATGGCGGAATCCGAAATACTTTTGAAGCCAGAGGGTATACTGCCTGGGATCCTACATCACCGGCATTTATTTATGGAACCACATTATGTATTCCTACGGTCTTTGTGGCATATACAGGAGAGGCGTTAGACAACAAAACACCCTTGTTAAGAGCGTTGCAAGCTGTGGATAATTCGGCGACAGCCGTCTGTAAATATTTTGACAAGAATGTTTCAAAGGTAAATGCAACCCTAGGCTGGGAGCAAGAATATTTTTTAATTGATACTGCTTTGGCAGTAGCCAGACCCGATCTGATGATGACAGGAAGAACACTGCTCGGACATTCATCTGCAAAAGGACAGCAATTGGACGATCATTATTTTGGTTCTATTCCATCAAGAGTCATGAGTTTTATGAGAGATCTGGAGAAGGAATGTATGCTTTTAGGAATACCTGTAAAGACACGTCATAATGAGGTAGCGCCAAATCAATTCGAATTAGCGCCCATATTTGAAGAGGCTAATTTAGCAGTAGATCACAATTCATTGTTGATGGATGTTATGGAAAAAGTGTCGCAAAGACATCAATTCAAAGTGTTGTTCCATGAAAAGCCTTTTGCAGGAATTAATGGCTCCGGTAAGCACAATAACTGGAGTTTGTCTACAAATACAGGAGTTAACCTTTTAAGCCCGGGAAAAACTCCTATGAAGAATTTACAATTCTTGACCTTCTTTGTGAATACGATCAAAGCTGTTCACGATTATGAAGAGTTGATTCGAGCTTCTATTGCAAGTGCAAGTAATGACCACAGATTAGGGGCTAATGAGGCACCACCGGCTATTATCTCAGTATTTATAGGAACGCAATTGTCTCAGGTACTGGACGAACTAGAGAATGTGACCAAAGGGAAATTGTCTCCACAAGAAAAAACAGACCTAAAATTAAATATTGTAGGTAAGATTCCTGAAATATTATTGGATAATACTGATAGGAATAGAACATCTCCATTTGCTTTTACAGGAAATAAATTTGAGCTACGTGCTGTTGGATCCTGGTCTAATTGCGCAGGGCCTATGACGGTGTTAAACACTATTATCGCAAAACAACTCAAAGAGTTTAAAATAGAGGTAGATGCTCTGGTAGAGAATAAAAACTTAAAAAAGGACGAAGCAATCTTTAATATACTAAGAGAATATATCAAAGCATCTAAAAAAATTCGATTTGAAGGTGATGGATACGGCGAAGCCTGGGAGAAAGAAGCTAAAAAGCGAGGGCTAAGCAATAATAAAACAACCCCGGAAGCGTTAAAAGCGAAAATTTCTCAAAAGACTGTGGCACTTTACGAAGAAATGAATGTGATGAACAAAGTGGAGGTAGAAGCTCGGCATGAGATTGAATTGGAAGAATATTCAAAACGCATTCAGATCGAGAGTAGAGTATTAGGAGATATTGCCAGAAATCATATCATACCTACCGCAGTTAAATACCAAAATACGTTGATAGAAAATGTAAAGGGGTTAAAGGATATCTTTGGAAAGGAATACGAACTTTACGCTAAAGAGCAGTTAGAGTTGATTAAGAAGATATCAGAACACATTGCAGAGATCAATTCTAAAATAGAAGAAATGACCGAAGCTCGCAAGAAGGCAAATAAACTAAATGGTCAAAAAAATGCGGATGCGTACTGTGGTAAAGTCAAACCTTTTTTAGAAAATATCAGATATCACGTAGATAAACTGGAGTTGCTGGTCGATGATAATTTATGGCCATTGGCTAAGTATAGAGAACTGCTCTTTACACGGTAATAATTTGCACAATACCTACTCTTTATGATCAATGTTGAATCATTACAAGAATGCCATTGGGAAGAGGTTCGGAAGATCTACTTGGAAGGAATTGGGACTAAAAATGCCACTTTCGAAACCGAAACTCCTAGTTGGGAAGAGTGGAACCAATCTCACCATTTACATTCAAGATTTGTAGTTGTGGAAAATGGAAATGTAATAGGTTGGGTTGCTATTTCTAAGGTGTCCAAACGTTATGCCTATAGAGGTGTGGCGGAAGTAAGTGTTTATGTTTCCTTGGATCATTTAGGAAAAGGTATCGGTACAACATTAATGAAAAACCTCATACAGTCTTCAGAAAAACAAGGCATATGGACCTTGTATTCAAGTCTGTTTCCTGAAAATAGAGGTAGTATAGCATTACACACAAAGCACGGATTTCGATGTATCGGTAGAAGAGAACGTATCGCAGAACTTGATGGAGTTTGGAGAGATACGGTTTTGTATGAAAGGAGAAGTAAAAAATTGTAATTATCGTAAATATTTGACCATTTTAAATTAATTTCGCGACAACAAAACACAACAACACAACAACATGAGTCAAGAAGTCTCAAAACGCTATGCACAACGCGGAGTTTCAGCATCTAAAGAAGATGTGCATAATGCCATAAAGAATATAGATAAGGGATTGTTCCCGAAAGCCTTTTGTAAAATTGTTCCGGATCACTTAACGAATAATGAAGAGTATTGCTTGATCATGCATGCTGATGGTGCAGGAACAAAATCTTCTTTGGCATATATGTACTGGAAAGAAACGGGAGACCTTTCTGTCTGGAAAGGAATTGCCCAGGATGCATTGATCATGAATATCGATGATCTCCTATGTGTCGGAGCAACCGATAATATTATGTTGTCTTCTACTATTGGAAGAAATAAGAACAACATTCCTGGAGAAGTGATTTCTGCAATTATTAATGGTACAGAAGAGTTGATTCAGGATCTTAAGGAATTTGGTGTGACCATTCATTCAACAGGAGGGGAAACAGCCGATGTTGGAGACTTGGTCAGAACCATTATTGTAGATTCTACGGTGACTGCTAGAATGAAGCGAGCTGATGTGATCGACAATGCGAATATTAGACCAGGAGATGTGATCGTGGGATTAGAATCTTTTGGACAAGCTTCTTATGAGAAGGAGTACAACGGAGGTATGGGAAGTAATGGGTTGACTTCTGCCCGTCATGATGTATTTCATAAATACCTGGCGGAAAAGTATCCTGAAAGCTTTGATGCTGAAGTACCAGAAGAATTGGTTTATTCCGGGAGCACAAAATTGACGGATACCGTAGAAAATGCACCTATAGACGCAGGAAAATTAGTACTGTCTCCAACGCGAACTTATGCACCGATCATTAAAGAGATTTTATCGAAATACAATTCGGATAGTATTCATGGAATGGTACATTGCTCCGGCGGTGCACAAACCAAAATTCTTCATTTTGTAGATAATGTACATGTGATCAAGGATAATATGTTTGCCATTCCACCTTTATTCAAATTAATTCAACAGCAATCGAATACTGATTGGAAAGAAATGTATCAGGTATTTAATTGTGGTCATCGCATGGAGTTGTATGTATCTCCTGAAATTGCTGAAGACCTGATTGGTATTTCTAAGTCATATAATGTAAATGCCCAAATTATAGGTAGGGTAGAAGCTTCTGATAGTAAAAGATTGACCATTAGAAGTGAATATGGAACTTTTGTGTATTAGTAAATACAAAGATAAAGAGCCTTAAAACTTTCCAGGCCCTTTATTTCTATTCACACAAGTCAGGTATTAATTTTACTTTTTCTAGCAGTTCCCAGGTAAGATGTTTAAAACCTTTAGGAGAAAATTTAAAAAGCAGTGTTGTTTTTTTCTTTCTTTTACAATAATGACTTTCAATTAAAACATGTAGCGTTATTATTTTATGGGTGGCAAACCTGTCATAGATGTTCACTTTCCCTTTGAAGAAAGTTATGTCTTTTTTTTGCTTGATTTTAGTAATAGTAGCATAACTATAATGCTTGTTCTTTAGATCGCTCATATCAATATGATTCAAGCTATTAAAGTATTTTACTAAATCTGTAGCTAATTCTTTTTCAGTAATTTTTCGATCTACATCTATATTCCAGGCATATGTATAGGTCCAAAAATTGTTATGCTCAGGGTTTCTCCATCCTTTTGGTGGAAACCTTACTTCACCTACACCGGAATAATTCATGTTCCTGGCAGGAAATCGTAGTACTTCTTGCCCCCAGCTAGCATCTAGATCTATTAGATTAAATTCATTTCTTTGACCGAAAAAAAAAGTAGTGTAGATTAGAACTAGTGCTGTTGTTATGTGGTTTTTCATTGGTTTTTTTAATTGCAAATATTAGTTTGAAGTTTGGCTTGTTCTAACATTTCCCATGCCTTGTGGTGGTAATCTCTAGGTGAGAAACGAAAAAGAGGTATGTATTTTTTCTTTTTTTTACAGTAATAACTTTCTATGGTGACATTTAGTACTATCATTTTTTTAGTAGTAAAGGCATCATAGGTTGTTACTACTCCTTTATAATACTCAGTTCCTTTTTTAGAATTTGTTTTCTTAAAATTAGCTTGCGTCTCAGGAATTTTTAATTTCTCATCTTCATTAACTACTTTCATTAACCCATCAAAGTATAGCTTAATGTTTTCTTCAAAGAACTGTTCAGTAGGTTTAGTTTTTAGATTAATATCCCAAGCAAAAACAAGCGTCCAAAAACCGTTGCTATTTGTATTTTCCCACCCTCTGGCAAATCGAATATCTTCAAAACCTTGATATTTGATTTTTGGTGCGAACCAAAAAGGAACTTTTATAATTTCTTTCCCCCAAGTACTATCAATATTTATTAGGTTAATATCTTCTTTATGCTGTGAGAACCCAGAAAGCATACTGAAGAATATTATAAAAGTTGTGATGAGGTTTTTCATAACTATAATTTTATCATTACGTCAAAACCAATAGCATCAGAAATGAAGCTGTTTTTAAATCTACTTTGGTAATTAATATTCCATTCTTGTCTGTCAATCTTAAAACGAGTCTTCATAGTTTTATTTGGATAATCTAGCTTACTATAGAATTTTATCGGTTTGGTAATTCCTTTTATCGTCATATTAGCATAAAACCTGGCTCCATTATTTTTAAAGTATTCGACAGAAGTAATTTCTAATGTAGCAGTTGGATATTTTTTTACATCGAAAAAATCAGCGTTTTTTAAATGATCTACCAAATTATCTCTCCCTTCTTTCTCCTTTATGTCGGTGTTGGTAATGGAGTTCATATCTATAATAAATACGCCACCGGTAATAACATCTCCTGTTTTTATAAAATACCCTTCTTTAAAATTAATATAGCCATCGTGCCCTCCAAAACTGAATGTTAGTTCTCCGATCCATTTAATGGAGCTCTTGGAAACATCAATATTTAATTTTTCTTGGGCATTACTAATAGTTGATAAACAAGTAATGCAAATAAGCGCGATAATAGTTTTTTTCATCATTATAAATTTTTATGTCCAGGTCAAAACTATTTCAGTGCTTAAAGAAAAGTGTCAAAAAAATGTAAAAGAAGTGTGAAGAGTTGTAAAAATTAAAGAAATTGTATGTTCTTTACCATGAATTATGAGTAAAAAGAAAATCTACATTTACGTTGGTTTTAGTATTCTTCTTGTTTTAGGGTGGTTATTTTCAAATTCACCTCAAAAGGATAATGATTTTCCTGAACGGGTAAAGGTTTCATTACGAGAAGTAGGAAATCAATTGCTGTTGTCTAATAAAGATACTGCTTCGTTAGTGTTACCAATTATTAAGCAAGATAGGTTCAGGTACAAATTATCGTTTCAGAATCAACTTTCTTTTGAGCCAACAAATTTGGTAAGCGTTGTTAAAAAGAATTTCAATAAAGCTGATCTTCCTAACTATTATAGAGTAGAGGTTAAGCAATGTATTGATGAAGAGGTTGCATATAGTTATGAGGTGAAGAATGATAGTGAGAAAGATATCATTCCTTGTGGAGGAAGAGTGCTACCAATTAACTGTTATAACATAGAAGTAAAGTTTACCAATACAGTTTTTTTATTTTTTGATAAACATTTCTTTTTAAGCATTCTTATCGTTTTGATGATGATTGTGTTGTTCGATTATATGTCATCTAAAAAAAGAACAGTAAAAGAAATTGTTGATGAAATGGATGCGGTCACAACTATCGGAAGTTTTCAGTTTTATCCAGAACAAAATAAATTGGTAAAACAAGCTACCGAAATTAGTCTTTCCAAAAAAGAATGTGAATTGTTGGCAATTTTTGTGGTAAGGCCAAATGAAATTATCAAGCGAGAAGAACTCACGAAAAAAGTATGGGAGGATAATGGTGTCTTTGTTGGTAGAAGTTTAGATACTTATATTTCTAAATTACGTAAAAAGTTAAGAGAAGACAACACGGTTAAGATAGCTAACGTTCATGGGGTGGGTTATAGGTTGGAGATCAACTAGTTCTCTAATCTTTCAAAGATAAAATCAATTCCGAAATCTTTATTAGAAACTCTGGCTTTTAATTGTTGATTTTCTAACCAATATTTAATCTTGGTAGGGAAGTCATGAGTGGGGTTTTCAGCAATAAAAGAGGAGTCCGTCTGACTGGTAACTTTAAATAGAGTAGACGTATTGTTAACACCTTCGACCTTTAGTGTTAGGGTGTCATTTATGAATGCAATGCTGAGAGTTTCTTTAAAAACAGTGTCTTTTTCTTTTAAAGTAATGCCTAAACCTGTAAAGTCCGAATTCCAAATTTCGTACGTTTTATTACCTTCTTTTTCATGTAAGCGTTCCCAATTACCAATTAAAAACGATGGCATTTTCGGATTTGTTGTTTCCGTTTTGCAAGAACCAAATGATAGTATACCAAATAAAAGAAGAAGTCTACGCATACTGAAAGAGTTTTATCAAATATACACCATATCTGATTTAGAGTAGTTGTAATAAAAATTGTAAATTCGCAATCCAAGAAACGAAAGAAATGCTAGATAAATTACAGATTGTAAAACAACGTTTTGATGAGGTGTCCGATTTGATCATTCAGCCGGATATTATCACGGATCAAAAGCGCTATGTACAATTGAATAAAGAATATAAAGATTTAGGTCAGGTAGTAAAGAAAGCGAACGAATACGAGATGCTTTTAAATAATATAGCCGAGGCCAAAGAGATCATTGCAGATGGTTCTGATGCAGAGATGACAGAAATGGCGAAGATGGAAATGGATGAGGCGAATACCCGTATTCCTCAGTTAGAAGAGGAGATCAAATTCTTGCTAATTCCTAAAGACCCTGAAGATTCGAAGAATGCTGTGGTGGAATTACGCGCAGGTACCGGAGGAGATGAAGCGAGTATTTTTGCTGGAGACTTATATCGTATGTATACCAAATACTGTGAAAGTAAAGGTTGGAAGGTCTCTACCGTAGATTTTAGTGAAGGGACTAATGGTGGTTTCAAAGAAATTCAGTTCGAAGTAAGTGGAGAGGATGTGTACGGAACATTGAAATTTGAGGCGGGTGTACATCGAGTGCAACGCGTCCCTCAAACAGAAACGCAAGGACGTGTACATACATCAGCGGCGACTTGTATGGTATTTCCGGAGGCAGAAGAATTCGATGTTGAAATTAATCCAAAAGATGTCCGAATAGATTATTTCTGTTCTTCAGGACCAGGAGGGCAATCGGTAAATACAACCTATTCAGCGGTACGTTTAACACATATCCCAACGGGGTTGGTAGCCCAGTGTCAAGATCAAAAATCACAACATAAGAATAAGGAAAAGGCTTTTAAAGTATTGCGTTCTCGTTTGTACGATTTAGAGTTGGCCAAAAAGCAAGAGGCAGACGCTGCAAAGCGTGGTTCTATGGTTACCTCGGGAGATCGTTCGGCAAAGATTAGAACCTATAATTATCCTCAAGGCCGGGTAACCGATCACAGAATTGGGTTAACATTATATGATCTGTCCAATATCGTGAATGGAGATATTCAGAAAATCATTGATGAATTAATGCTGGCGGAAAATACCAGTAAACTAAAAGAATTAGGAGAAACCATTTAATAAAAAAACCGAGCTGATCAGCTCGGTTTTTTTTATTCTAAACACCTCTTTGCTTGTTGATCTCATCTTGAAGTTGTCTTCTCAACTTCTGTTCCTTTTCTAATGATTTTTTCTTATGAGTTGTAAACTCCTCCTCTAACTCTTCTAGATTGTTCTTAGCTTCAACGGTAAGTATATTGCTTGTCTTGAATTTGTAGATGAAGATCAATAGGGTTACAAGTAGGACTCCAATTATTCCCCAAACTAGTATGCTATATCCAGATTTACTCATCGTAATTCCTAATAGAGAGATGCTGTTCTTTTCAGATTGAGTGTTGTTGAGGTTCTCAGAAAGATTGGTTATAGTACTGTTAGCTTTTGCAAGACTATCTTTTTGAGAGAAAATGATATTATTTTTGGCCTTCAGCGTACGCTTTAAGGTATTTATGCTATCCTGAACTTTAGTTTTAAGCCCCTGATATCTGGTTTTCTTTATCACCTTGTATTCCTGGTAACTGGTAGATATTCTGTAGATTTTATCGAACTGTTGATTTATAGTCAAGGTATCTTTGGTAGTTTGCGAAAAAGATAGGCTTGTTATCAATAGTGCGATACAAAGGGTAAAGGTTGATTTCGATTTCATGATGATCTTAATTACAATTTAAAAGTATTAAAAAACCCAAACGAAACGTTTGGGTTTTTAATATATAAGCGAATGATTAATTTATTTTACTTTCTCCACAATTGCCTTAAACGCTTCTGGGTTGTTCATCGCTAAATCAGCTAAAACCTTACGGTTTAATTCGATGTTATTAGCTTTTACTTTCCCCATAAACTGAGAATAAGACATCCCGTGCAAACGAGCTCCAGCGTTAATACGTTGAATCCATAATGAACGGAAGTTTCTCTTATTGTTTTTACGATCTCTATAAGCATATGTCATTGCTTTTTCAACCGCATTCTTTGCTACTGTATAAACGTTTTTTCTACGTCCGAAGTAACCTTTTGCTTGCTTCAAGATTTTTTTTCTTCTATTTCTTGAAGCTACTGAATTTACTGATCTTGGCATAATTCAAATTGTTTTTGTAGTAGGCGTCTTATTTAAAAGAACTTTGTTGAGCCCAACTCCATGGTTAATAATTAAATTCCCTAAAACAACAGGCTTATTTTAAAGCTAATTGTTGTTTAATGTTTGCTTCATCTGACTTATGTACTAAAGTATCATGAGTCAACTTAAGCTTACGTTTTTTAGACTTCTTTGTTAAGATGTGACTTTTAAACGCGTGCTTTCTTTTGATTTTTCCAGAACCTGTCAACTTAAAACGTTTCTTGGCACTAGATTTGGTTTTCATTTTAGGCATTTCTCCTTCGTTTTATATCTCGCTTATAATATCTTTATTCTGAATTCGCTTCAGAACTTTATTTTGTTTTCTTTGGAGCGATAAACATGATCATACGTTTACCTTCTAATTTTGGAAATTGCTCCACTTTTCCATATTCTTCTAATTCCTGGGCTAACTTTAATAAAAGAATTTGACCTTGTTCTTTAAAGATGATCGATCTACCTTTAAAGAATACAAACGCTTTTAATTTAGCACCGTCCTGTAAGAACTTAATAGCATGTTTCTTCTTAAATTCATAATCATGCTCATCTGTTTGAGGTCCAAAACGTATTTCTTTAACCGTTACTTTGGTAGCTTTTGCTTTTAAAGCCTTCTCACGTTTTTTCTGCTCGTATAAGAATTTCTTGTAATCAATAATTTTACATACAGGAGGAACAGCTTTTGGTGATATCTCAACGAGATCCAAACCTTGTTCCGCGGCCATTTCCTTTGCAACAGCTAAAGGATACACATCTACTTTAATGTTTTCTCCGACCAACCGTACTTCATCAACATATTTTATTTTATCGTTGATTCTGTGTTGATCTTCTTTGATTACTCTTAGGGGTCTTTTAGACCGTTTTCTTCTTATTGCTATGACTTAAATTTTTAAATTAAACTATTATTAAAACTCTTTTTTTACTTCTTTTATTTCTTTTGCTATTAAAGATACAAATTCTTCAATAGTAAATGTTCCTAGATCTCCTTCGCCATGTTTCCTCACCGATACCGTTCCTTCTTTCTCTTCCTTCTCTCCAACAATAACCATAAACGGTATTTTGCTTACTTCTGCGTCTCGGATCTTTCTTCCGGTTTTCTCACTCCTATTATCTACGAGGGCGCGAATTTCGGAATTTTCCAACAAATGTAAAACTTTTTCGGTATATTTTTGATATTTCTCGCTGATTGGCAGCACAATAACTTGTTCTGGAGTTAGCCATAATGGGAAATTTCCACCAGTATGTTCGAGCAGTACAGCAATGAAACGCTCCATAGACCCGAAAGGAGCTCTATGAATCATAACAGGTCTGTGCAATTGGTTATCAGATCCTTTATAAGTCAGGTCAAAACGCTCAGGTAAATTGTAATCAACTTGTATTGTTCCTAGCTGCCAACTCCTTCCCAAAGCATCTTTTACCATGAAATCCAATTTAGGTCCGTAGAAAGCCGCTTCGCCCTCTTCAATAACAAAGTTCAATCCTTTGTCTGTAGCTGCACTAATAATGGCCTTCTCCGCCTTATCCCATGTCTCCGGGTCTCCAATGTATTTTTCAAGATTGCTCATATCTCGTATAGATACCTGAGCAGTAAAATCTTCAAAACCTAAAGAACCAAATACATATAGTACAAGATCAATTACATTTTTAAACTCTTCGTCTAGCTGATCAGGTGTACAAAAAATATGCGCATCATCTTGCGTAAAGCCTCTTACACGTGTGAGTCCATGTAACTCACCACTTTGCTCGTATCTATATACAGTTCCAAATTCTGCAAAACGCTTTGGAAGATCTTTATAAGAATAAGGTTTAAAGTTATATACTTCACAATGATGTGGGCAGTTCATCGGCTTTAAAAGAAACTCTTCTTCATCTTTAGGTGTGGTGATAGGCTGAAAACTATCTTCTCCATATTTAGCATAATGTCCGGAGGTAACGTACAATTCCTTCTGTCCAATATGAGGAGTCATCACCATTTCATATCCTGCTTTCTTTTGCGCATCTTTCAAGAAATCTTCTAAACGAGCCCTTAATGCTGCTCCTTTAGGAAGCCATAAAGGTAGTCCCTGACCCACTTTTTGCGAGAACGTAAACAATTCAAGCTCTTTACCTAGTTTTCTGTGATCTCTCTTTTTAGCCTCTTCGAGCATTTCCAAATACTCTGTCAACATTTTTTGTTTTGGGAAAGAAATACCGTACACACGAGTAAGTTGATTGTTCTTCTCATCGCCACGCCAATAAGCCCCAGCAACATTCATGATCTTTATTGCTTTAATAAGACCAGTGTTTGGAATGTGTCCACCACGGCATAGGTCGGTAAAATTGCTGTGGTCGCAGAATGTAATGTCCCCATCTGTTAGCCCTTCGATCAATTCAATCTTATAAGGATTCTCTTCTGTCTTATATAAGGATAGCGCATCTGCTTTTGACACAGATCTCATGGTAAACTCATGCTTTCCACGAGCTAACTCTAAAAACCGCTTTTCGATTTGAGGAAAATCCTTTTCTGAGATTATTTCACTACCTAAATCTATATCATAGTAAAACCCATTATCTATAGCGGGTCCTATGGTCAATTTAGCTTTGGGGTGAAACTCTAAGATTGTTTGCGCCAAAACGTGGGCAGAAGAATGCCAAAATGCTTTTTTACCTTCCGCATCATTAAATGTATATAAGGTAAGAGATCCATCAGTGGTTAATGGGGTGGTGGTTTCAACGGTTGTGCCGTTAAAATTTGCAGAAATAACATTTCTTGCTAATCCTTCACTAATACTCTTGGCAACATCCATTGCCGTGCTGTTCTTTTCGAACTCCTTAACACTTCCGTCAGGTAAAGTAATGTTGATCATTAATCCTTTAATTAATTAGAAGCTGCAAAGATATTAGAAAACTCTTTTTAGCACAATAAATTAATGTAAAGATGTACGTATAATATAATATGTATGTATAAAGGTATTCGTATCTCATTTTTTTTACAGGTAACAGGTGGGTTTATAGGTAGTTATAAAAGCATCTTAAAATTGAGTACATTTTTCTCAATAAAAAGGTTTGTGGGTTATAAAAAGTTATTATCTTTGCGGTCCGATTTTTCGGGTAGTTCATTGAGTGTTTGTTGGTGTTTGAGTTTGGGTTGGAAAATAAATTCAAAAATTTTTATTTTTTTGTTTGTAATTCAAAAATAGTTATTACATTTGCACCCGCTTTGAGACACAAGCACGTTCACGAGGAGATTTTGGAATGATTTTGAGGTAAAAAAGTCAGTTAGTTCGATTCTAACATTTCTACAAGAAATTGATTGAGATTATGGTTGAAATAGGAT
Organism: Flavobacteriaceae bacterium; assembly: GCA_965218065.1. Classification (GTDB taxonomy): domain Bacteria; phylum Bacteroidota; class Bacteroidia; order Flavobacteriales; family Flavobacteriaceae; genus Polaribacter. The sequence continues at coordinate 737,938 of OZ244589.1, forward strand.
CATATATTAAGGTCAATAGAGTTCATTGAAAATATTGAAATTGACAGCGTAAACAAAGAGTAGAATAACCATGTTTAACTTCGTTAAATATAAATTCTTTTGAAACTTATTCATATATATTATTAAAAGTATACAATGAAGAGTTTGATCCTGGCTCAGGATGAACGCTAGCGGCAGGCTTAACACATGCAAGTCGAGGGGTAACAGGGATTGCTTGCAATCCGCTGACGACCGGCGCACGGGTGCGTAACGCGTATAGAACCTACCTTTTACAGAGGGATAGCCTTTAGAAATGAAGATTAATACCTCATAGTACTGGGTTGTGGCATCACAATCTAGTTAAAGATTTATCGGTAAAAGATGGCTATGCGTCCTATTAGCTAGATGGTAAGGTAACGGCTTACCATGGCAACGATAGGTAGGGGTCCTGAGAGGGAGATCCCCCACACTGGTACTGAGACACGGACCAGACTCCTACGGGAGGCAGCAGTGAGGAATATTGGACAATGGGCGAGAGCCTGATCCAGCCATGCCGCGTGCAGGAAGACTGCCCTATGGGTTGTAAACTGCTTTTATACAGGAAGAAACCTATCTACGTGTAGATAGCTGACGGTACTGTAAGAATAAGCACCGGCTAACTCCGTGCCAGCAGCCGCGGTAATACGGAGGGTGCAAGCGTTATCCGGAATCATTGGGTTTAAAGGGTCCGCAGGCGGTCAATTAAGTCAGAGGTGAAATCCCACAGCTTAACTGTGGAACTGCCTTTGATACTGGTTGACTTGAGTTATACGGAAGTAGATAGAATATGTAGTGTAGCGGTGAAATGCATAGATATTACATAGAATACCGATTGCGAAGGCAGTCTACTACGTATATACTGACGCTCATGGACGAAAGCGTGGGGAGCGAACAGGATTAGATACCCTGGTAGTCCACGCCGTAAACGATGGACACTAGTTGTTGGGATTTATCTCAGTGACTAAGCGAAAGTGATAAGTGTCCCACCTGGGGAGTACGATCGCAAGATTGAAACTCAAAGGAATTGACGGGGGCCCGCACAAGCGGTGGAGCATGTGGTTTAATTCGATGATACGCGAGGAACCTTACCAGGGCTTAAATGTAGAGTGACAGGTCTAGAGATAGATTTTTCTTCGGACACTTTACAAGGTGCTGCATGGTTGTCGTCAGCTCGTGCCGTGAGGTGTCAGGTTAAGTCCTATAACGAGCGCAACCCTTGTCGTTAGTTGCCAGCATGTAAAGATGGGGACTCTAACGAGACTGCCGGTGCAAACCGTGAGGAAGGTGGGGATGACGTCAAATCATCACGGCCCTTACGTCCTGGGCTACACACGTGCTACAATGGTATGGACAATGAGCAGCCACTACGCAAGTAGGAGCGAATCTACAAACCATATCACAGTTCGGATCGGAGTCTGCAACTCGACTCCGTGAAGCTGGAATCGCTAGTAATCGGATATCAGCCATGATCCGGTGAATACGTTCCCGGGCCTTGTACACACCGCCCGTCAAGCCATGGAAGCTGGGAGTGCCTGAAGTCGGTCACCGCAAGGAGCCGCCTAGGGTAAAACTGGTAACTAGGGCTAAGTCGTAACAAGGTAGCCGTACCGGAAGGTGCGGCTGGAACACCTCCTTTCTAGAGAAAGATGGTGAGTTACAAAAGGAGATTTTACTCTTTGCTGTCAATTTTAAAATATAGACTAAGATCTTATAAATAGTCTCGTAGCTCAGCTGGTTAGAGCGCTACACTGATAATGTAGAGGTCGGCAGTTCGAGTCTGCCCGAGACTACTAAAAAAGAGCTAAGGTTTTAGTTAAAGGAAATTCTAGAGGTTGAGTGTATGAGTGAGACGTATTACTCATAACTAAAGACTCATTACTAGAAAATGGGGAATTAGCTCAGCTGGCTAGAGCGCTTGCCTTGCACGCAAGAGGTCACCGGTTCGACTCCGGTATTCTCCACAAGGCAATGTCTTGAGATAGGTAAAAGTATCTTTAAGGGTATTGCGGCACATTGGTTACTGATAATGATTTATCGGTGCCGATGCGGCACAACGTTCATTGACATATTGGAAGAAATGATATCGTAAAGAATCAAGATAGAGAGTTTAGATTTAGATCTAAACAGACATTTATAAAAATAATAAAGAGCTCGTTGTAGCAGAGATGCTACGGCAAAAAGTACAATAAGTTAAGTAAGGGCGTATGGCGGATGCCTAGGCTCTCAGAGGCGAAGAAGGACGTGATAAGCTGCGAAAAGTTACGGGGAGAAGCACATATTTTATGATCCGTAAATATCCGAATGGGGCAACCCGGTATGCTGAAGGCATATCACCTCGTAAGAGGGGCAAACCCGGTGAACTGAAACATCTAAGTAACCGGAGGAAGAGAAAACAAAAGTGATTCCGTTAGTAGTGGCGAGCGAACGCGGATTAGCCCAAACCTATTTTGTTACGGCAAAATGGGGGTTGTAGGACCACGATATTCGATGCTGATTGAATTAGAACTGTTTGGAAAGACAGACCAAAGAGGGTGATAGTCCCGTATAAGTAAGAGAAGTTATTGATAGTGGTATCCTGAGTAGTGCGGGACACGTGTAATCCTGTATGAATCTGCCGGGACCATCCGGTAAGGCTAAATACTCCTGAGAGACCGATAGTGAACTAGTACCGTGAGGGAAAGGTGAAAAGAACCCTAAGTAAGGGAGTGAAAGAGAACCTGAAACCGTACGCTTACAAGCGGTCGGAGCCATTTTACATGGTGACGGCGTGCCTTTTGCATAATGAGCCTACGAGTTACTGTTTCTAGCAAGGTTAAGTATTTAAGATACGGAGCCGTAGCGAAAGCGAGTCTGAATAGGGCGTATAGTTAGTAGTAGTAGACGCGAAACCGAGTGATCTACCCATGGGCAGGTTGAAGCTGTGGTAACACACAGTGGAGGACCGAACCAGTTGACGTTGAAAAGTCTTTGGATGACCTGTGGGTAGGGGTGAAAGGCCAATCAAACTCGGAAATAGCTCGTACTCCCCGAAATGCATTTAGGTGCAGCGTTGAGTAAAAGTTTTATAGAGGTAGAGCTACTGATTGGATGCGGGGGCTTCACCGCCTACCAATTCCTGACAAACTCCGAATGCTATAAAATGTTTCTCAGCAGTGAGGGCATGGGTGCTAAGGTCCATGTCCGAGAGGGAAAGAACCCAGACCATCAGCTAAGGTCCCCAAATATATGTTAAGTTGAATAAACGAGGTTTGACTGCCCAGACAGCTAGGATGTTGGCTTGGAAGCAGCCATTCATTTAAAGAGTGCGTAACAGCTCACTAGTCGAGCGGTCGAGCATGGATAATAATCGGGCATAAACATATTACCGAAGCTATGGACTTTTAAAGTGGTAGGGGAGCATTGTAGTTGTGTAGAAGGTGAACTGTGAGGTTTGCTGGAACGGCTACAAAAGAAAATGTAGGCATAAGTAACGATAATGCGGGCGAGAAACCCGCACACCGAAAGACTAAGGTTTCCTCAGCGATGCTAATCAGCTGAGGGTTAGTCGGGTCCTAAGGCGAATCCGAAGGGAGTAGTCGATGGCTAACAGGTTAATATTCCTGTACTTCTTATAATTGCGATGGGGTGACGGAGTAATGAAAGCACCGCGTACTGACGGAATAGTACGTTGAACCAAGTAGGTATTAGAACTGTAGGCAAATCCGCAGATCTAGCTGAATTGGGATAGTACCACAAGTCTTCGGATGCGTGGATAGTGTGCCTAAAGGCTTCCAAGAAAAACCTCTAAGCTTCAGGTTATAAGAACCCGTACCGTAAACCGACACAGGTAGTTGGGATGAGAATTCTAAGGTGCTCGAGAGATTCATGGCTAAGGAACTAGGCAAAATAGACCTGTAACTTCGGGAGAAAGGTCGCCCTCAGCAATGAGGGCCGCAGTGAAAAGGTCCAGGCGACTGTTTATCAAAAACACAGGGCTTTGCTAAATTGAAAGATGATGTATAAGGCCTGACACCTGCCCGGTGCTGGAAGGTTAAGTGGAGGGTTTAGCTTCGGCGAAGATCTGAAATGAAGCCCCAGTAAACGGCGGCCGTAACTATAACGGTCCTAAGGTAGCGAAATTCCTTGTCGGGTAAGTTCCGACCTGCACGAATGGTGCAACGATCTGGACACTGTCTCAGCCATGAGCTCGGTGAAATTGTAGTATCGGTGAAGATGCCGATTACCCGCAGCGGGACGAAAAGACCCCGTGAACCTTTACTATAGCTTAGTATTGACTTTGGATAAGTAATGTGTAGGATAGGTGGGAGACATTGAAGCGGCGTCGCTAGGCGTTGTGGAGTCAACCTTGAAATACCACCCTTTGCTTATCTAGAGCCTAACTCAGAGATGAGGACAGTGCTTGGTGGGTAGTTTGACTGGGGTGGTCGCCTCCAAAAGAGTAACGGAGGCTTCTAAAGGTACCCTCAGCACGCTTGGTAACCGTGCGTAGAGTGCAATGGCATAAGGGTGCTTGACTGAGAGACTTACAAGTCGATCAGGTTGGAAACAAGAGCATAGTGATCCGGTGGTTCCGCATGGAAGGGCCATCGCTCAAAGGATAAAAGGTACTCCGGGGATAACAGGCTGATCTCCCCCAAGAGCTCACATCGACGGGGGGGTTTGGCACCTCGATGTCGGCTCGTCACATCCTGGGGCTGGAGAAGGTCCCAAGGGTTGGGCTGTTCGCCCATTAAAGTGGCACGCGAGCTGGGTTCAGAACGTCGTGAGACAGTTCGGTCTCTATCTGCTGTGGGCGTTAGAAATTTGCGTGGATCTGACTCTAGTACGAGAGGACCGAGTTGGACTGACCTCTAGTGTATCTGTTGTCACGCCAGTGGCATGGCAGAGTAGCTACGTCGGGAAGGGATAAGCGCTGAAAGCATATAAGCGCGAAACCCACCACAAGATGAGATTTCTTTAAAGGGTCGTGGGAGATGACCACGTTGATAGGCTATAGGTGTAAGTGCAGTAATGTATGTAGCCAAGTAGTACTAATAACCCATAGACTTATGTACGCTGTCCCCTCTTAATTGAGGGGACGACACTCTTTTTTTTCTTGTCCTGAATTTAGTTCAGGATCTATTGATATTTACCATATTATTTACTCCAATATGTTAACTTATTAGCAAGCTACGCTTGCAGTTTTAAGTTGATAGTGTTGAATGATGCGTTATAAACAAACGCAACATTCTAAACCCAAAACTTATAACTAACTTTTTAGGGTGGTTATAGCATTGGGGCTCACCTCTTCCCATCCCGAACAGAGAAGTTAAGCCCAATAGCGCCGATGGTACTGCATTTATGTGGGAGAGTAGGTCGCTGCCTTTCTTTTAAACCTCATTCTTATCAAAGAATGAGGTTTTTTGTTTTTAAGAATTAAAGTATTTTTAGTGCATGAATTATAAGCACTCTTACCTGATTCGAATACAATATTTGGGATTCAGATTACATGGCTGGCAAAAGCAACCCAATATAAGGACCGTTCACTTTGTTCTTGATAAGACTTTAAAGTTCGTCTTTAGCGGAATCCGATGTAAAAGTATTGGAGTTGGTAGGACGGATGCTAAAGTTTCTTCTATGGGGTACCCCTTTCAATTATTTATAGATGAACCTGTAGATCATACATTATTTTTAAAGTCCTTCAATAAAAATTCACCTGCCGATATTAGAGCACTTAGCATTGAGGAGATTACGGACAGCTCATTCAATATTATCCAGAGTCCTAAGTTAAAAGAGTATCATTACTATTTTTCAACAACAGGAAAGAATCATCCATATGCAGCTCCCTTCTTAATAGATTTTGGAAAGTTAGACATGGAAGAAATGAAAAAGGGCGCATTATTGTTTTCAGGAACTCATTACTTTGGATTATACTGTACAAAACCTTCCAAAGATGCAGTGTTGATTAGAACTATTGAAAGCTGTGAAATTGTAAGGAACGATATTTTAACGGCGAACTTCTTTCCAGAGGAAAGTTTTGTTCTCAAGGTTAAGGGGAAAGGGTTTTTAAGATACCAAATTCGCCTAATGATGGGAGCTCTGGTGGAATTAGGGCGAGGGAATATCTCGTTAAATGATATTGAAGCGTCTCTTAAAGAACATTCCGGGACCAAAGGAACATTGGCAAATATTGCCCCAGGGTCGGGCTTGCATCTGTATAATGTAAAATTCTTGTAATAAAAAAGCCCATCATAAATGATGAGCTTTTATAATTCTATTATTCTTAGTTTAACCTCTAATCAAACTTCTCGAAATCACAATTTTTTGAATTTCTGATGTTCCCTCATAGATTTGAGTAATCTTAGCATCTCTCATTAAACGCTCAACATGGTATTCTTTTACGAATCCGTTTCCTCCATGAATTTGAACTGCTTCTACGGTATGTTCCATAGCTACTTTCGAAGCGTATAGTTTAGCCATAGCACTAGAAAGATCATAGTTGTTTCCTTGGTCTTTATCCCATGCAGCTTTCATTACTAAATGCCTGGCTGCTTCGATCTCTGTATACATATCAGCCAATTTAAAGGCAATAGCTTGATGATTGCAGATCTCAGTACCAAAAGCTTTACGTTCTTTAGAATATTTTAAAGCTAATTCATATGCCCCAGAAGCGATTCCAAGTGCCTGAGAGGCAATACCAATTCTACCTCCGGATAATGTTTTCATCGCGAACTTGAATCCGAAACCATCTTCTCCGATTCTATTTTCTTTAGGAACTTTTACGTCGTTAAACTGTAAAGTGTGTGTATCACTTCCTCTAATTCCTAATTTATCTTCTTTAGGACCAATATCGAAACCTGGCATTCCTTTTTCTACGATAAAAGCATTGATACCTCTATGTCCTTTTTCACGATCTGTTTGAGCAATGACTAGATACACATCCGATCTACCTCCATTCGTAATCCAATTCTTAGTACCGTTCAATAGATAATGATCACCCATATCTATTGCAGTAGTTTTTTGAGAGGTTGCATCACTACCGGCTTCAGGCTCACTTAAACAAAAGGCACCAAGGTACTCTCCCGTAGCAAGTTTAGTCAAGTATTTTTGTTTTTGCTCCTCGGTTCCAAAAGCTTCGATACCGTAACATACCAATGAATTATTTACAGAGACCATTACAGAAGCTGAAGCATCTATTTTCGAAAGTTCCTCCATGATCAATACGTAGGAGATGGCATCCATTCCACTTCCACCGTATTTAGGATCTACCATGATCCCCATAAATCCAAGATCTCCCATTTTTCTAACAAGCTCATCTGGGAACGTTTGTTTTTCATCTCTTTCTATAACTCCAGGTAATAATTCAGTTTGCGCAAAATCTCTTGCTGCATCTCTGATCATTAAATGTTCTTCTGTAAGATTAAAATCCATTCTATGTGTAATTATTAAATTCGTAAAAAAAGTCCTCAAAGATACTTTTTTACTGGCATATTTTCAATATACTTTTTATATTTTTACGGATATGCACAAAAATAATCGTTACGTAATTGGTTTAATGTCTGGTACTTCATTGGATGGTTTAGATCTGATATATATGAGGTTTACTACAGAAGATTATTCTAATTATGAAATAATACACTATGATACTTATGCCTATTCTAATGAATGGATACAAAAATTGAAAAAAGGAGTGTATGCAGATAAAGATGAATTGTGCTTGCTAGATATTGACTTTGGTGTTTTGGTTGGAAAAAGTGTAAATAGATTTATAGAAAAATTTAAGATTTCGAATATTGATTTTATCGCTTCTCACGGTCATACGATCTTCCACCAACCAGAAAAAGGAATAACTTTACAGGTAGGAAATGGACAGGAAATAGCGAATGCAACTGGATTAAAAGTAGTGTGTGATTTCCGAACTCAAGATGTGAAATTGGGAGGACAAGGTGCTCCATTAGTTCCAATTGGCGATAAATTGCTGTTTTCTAATTACGAAGCTTGTCTCAATTTAGGAGGATTTGCAAACGTTTCTTATGATAGTAAGGGCGAAAGAATAGCTTATGATGTATGCCCAGTCAATATTGTGTTAAATCATTATGCAGAGAAATTGGGGTTGGCCTATGACGAATCGGGTAATATGGCTTCTATGGGAATTGTACGTGATACATTACTCAAAGAATTGAACGCGCTTACTTTTTATCAAATTGCGCCTCCTAAATCGCTTGGTTATGAATGGGTTTTGACATATATACTCCCTCTAATTGATGGATATGACCTATCAGTTCGAGATATTTTAAGAACATATGTGGAACATATAGCCATGCAATTGAGTAGTGTTTTGAAATCAAAATCCTCAATTTTGGTGACGGGCGGAGGAGCATTTAATTCGTTTTTGATGGAGAGGATTTTATATCATTCTGGAAATCAGTTCGAAACACCATCAAAGGAAATGATAGAATATAAGGAGGCGTTGATTTTTGCCTTTCTTGGGTTATTGAGAATAGAAGGAAAAGTAAACTGTTTAAAGAGTGTTACAGGCGCCAAAAGAAATCATTCATCCGGTGTAATATTTAATCCAAATAATACATAATACATACGTTATTTTTTTTATTTTGGTACTGTTTTATCGATACCTGATATCTTGTCGAAGAACTAAACAACTATTTAATGAAAGAACTACTTAAAAAGTACGAAAATAAGCAGCCTGCGATCGTTTTTAACTGGAAAGATCCGGAAACAGAAGCTGAAGGTTGGACTGTTATTAACTCTTTAAGAGGTGGTGCTGCAGGAGGTGGTACCAGAATGAGAAAAGGACTTGACAAGTATGAAGTGATGTCCTTAGCTAAAACAATGGAAGTTAAATTTACAGTTTCGGGACCTGCTATTGGAGGGGCGAAATCGGGTATAAATTTTGACCCACATGATCCTAGGAAAAAAGGTGTTTTGGAACGTTGGTATAGAGCTGTATCTCCATTGTTAAAAAGTTATTATGGGACAGGAGGAGATCTTAATGTTGATGAAATTCATGAAGTGATCCCAATTACTGAAGATAGTGGTGTATGGCATCCGCAAGAAGGTGTTTTTAATGGACACTTTAAGCCTACAGAAGCAGACAAGATTAATAGAATAGGTCAGTTAAGGCATGGTGTTATTAAAGTAATTGAAAGCGACAAATATTCACCTGACGTTTTTAGGAAATATACCGTGGCAGATATGATCACAGGTTTTGGAGTGGCAGAATCCATTAAACATTATTATGAGATATACGGAGGCTCCGTAGTAGGCAAAAGAGCTGTGGTGCAGGGGTTTGGAAATGTGGGTTCAGCAGCAGCGTTCTATCTAGCTCAAATGGGAGCTAAGGTGGTCGGAATTATCGATAGAGTAGGTGGTATTATTAATGAAGAAGGTTTTTCATTTGAAGAGATCAAACAATTGTTCTTAAATAAAAATGGCAATACTTTAGTGTCAGAGCAAATGATTCCCTTTGAAGATATCAATGAGAGGATCTGGAACCTACAAACGGAGATTTTTGCTCCTTGCGCGGCTTCGAGATTAATTACACAAGAACAGATAAACCAAATGATCGATTCCGGATTAGAAGTGATATCCTCAGGGGCGAATGTTCCTTTCGCAGATCAGGAGATATTTTTTGGTCCGATCATGGAAAACACAGATAAAAAGGTTAGCTTGATCCCTGACTTTATATCTAACTGTGGTATGGCAAGGGTATTTGCTTATTTTATGGAGAGAAGAGTAGAGATGTCTGATGATGCGATTTTTGAAGATACTTCTAACACCATTAAGAAAGCTTTACAAGATACATTTAAAAGAAGCGCGTCGAAAAACAGGATAAGTGAGACGGCATTTGAAATAGCATTAAAACAACTAATATAAACTTTTACGTATGGAATCAGCAATTATTATCGTATTCGTTCTGGGGTATTTAGCCATTACTCTGGAACACAATTTAAAGCTTGATAAACTAATACCCGCATTAGCTATGATGGCAGTCTGTTGGGCTATTGTGGCTTTAGGAATTGACTCGTTTTCAAATTGGTTTGACTCAAGCAACCATGCTTTGGTTGAAGGATTTGCCGCCAAAAGTCATGAAGCGAAAACCCATTTAGTAGAAGAAACGCTGTTACATCATTTAGGGAAGACGGCTGAGATATTAGTATTCCTGCTGGGAGCGATGACGATTGTTGAGATCATCGATTATTTTGACGGTTTTTCCACGATTAAGACATATGTTAAAACACATAGCAAAAAGAAGATCTTATGGATCTTTGCAATTCTTGCGTTCATACTTTCAGCTATTATTGACAACTTGACTGCTACTATTGTGTTGATATCCATTTTGCAGAAAATAGTCAAAAAGAGAGAAGACAGAATTTGGTTTGCTGGTCTTATTATTATTGCCGCAAATGCCGGAGGTGCCTGGTCTCCAATAGGTGACGTAACAACGACCATGCTTTGGATTGGAAAGAAGGTTACGACGTTAAGACTTATAGAGTACCTATTAATACCATCTTTATTATGTATGGTGGTACCAACCTTTATAGCTACCTTTTTACCGGCATTTCAAGGTGAAATTGAGGCTGATCCTGACGCAGAGGATAGAAAGCCAGGAAAATACAGTTCTGTAATGTTGTATTTAGGTTTAGCGGCGATAGTATTTGTTCCCATCTTTAAAACCATGACGCATTTACCTCCATACGTTGGAATGATGTTGTCTCTGGCAATTGTAGCAACTTTTGCAGAGATTTTTAGTAGAACAAAGTTTTCTTTAACGGATTTTACCTCTATGGATGAATCTAAAGAACATGCATACCATAGTCCCGTACATAGTTCTTTGTCAAAAATAGAAATGCCAAGTATCTTATTCTTCTTAGGAATATTAATGGCCGTAGCAGCGCTTGAATCTTTAGGTCTTTTATTCAATTTTGCTGATGGATTAAAAGAATCTGTACCAATGATGGGAACCGAACTTGAAGGAACAGGTGTTTCCGATTTAGTAATTATGTTGTTAGGTGTTGGATCAGCGGTTATTGATAATGTGCCGCTAGTAGCTGCAAGTTTAGGAATGTTTTCAGAACCCATAGATAATGAGTTATGGCACTTTATTGCATATTCTGCAGGAACCGGAGGAAGTATGTTGATCATTGGATCTGCAGCGGGTGTTGTAGCAATGGGAATGGAAAAGATAGATTTCTTTTGGTACTTAAAGAAGATTGCGTGGTTAGCGGCTATTGGATTTATAGTAGGCTCTGGAGCCTTTATGGTTACCAGAACACTTTTCTAAAATATAGACCCGAGATTTTCTCGGGTTTTTTTTGAAACAATTTATAAACTATTCAGTCGTTAGTATAAGAGAACTTTAAAAATTCGAGATGTTATTATTTATTCAAGAAAACACAGAAATTGCAGAAAATCTATCTGAAGAAAAGACATTATCTATCTATAAGTTGATTATGGAAAGTGGAATGGGGGGATTGATTATTATCTGCATTCTTTTTCTATTATTAGCGATAGCTTTATACATATATTTTGAGCGATTTTTTGCGATCAAATCGGCTGCTAAAGTTGATAAGAATTTCATGAATCAAATTAAGGATTACGTCTCAAACGGTAAGTTGGAATCGGCTGATGCATTATGTAAAAGCACTAATTCACCTACAGCCCGCCTCATAGGTAAAGGTATTTCTAGAATAGGAAAACCTCTTGAAGATATTAATACGGCTATTGAGAATGCCGGAAAGTTGGAGATATATCAACTGGAAAAGAATGTAAGTGTATTAGCGACTATTGCCGGAGCTGCTCCTATGATAGGATTTTTAGGAACTGTAATTGGAATGATTGTTGCAATACATGAGATAGCCAATTCGGGAGGACAGATCGATATTAAAATGTTATCGGATGGACTGTATACAGCTATGACTACAACGGTGGCTGGATTGATTGTAGGGATTATTGCATATATCACCTATAATCATATCGTTGTTAGAACGGATAAGGTAGTGTATCAAATGGAAGCGAAATCTACTGAGTTTTTAGATTTACTAAATGAGCCTGTATAATGAATATTAGAGGAAGAAATAAAGTAAATCCGAACTTCAATATGTCGTCGATGACAGATATTGTTTTTTTGCTGTTGATCTTTTTTATGCTAACTTCAACACTAGTTACAGTTAGTGCGATTGATGTGCTTTTACCCAAAGCTGGAGGAAAAACAGAAAACAAATCATCTATTGCAGTTACGGTAACCAGTAAGTCGAATTTTTACATTGATAAAGCGAGGGTTTCTGAGCGAAATTTAGAGCTCGAGATCTTGAAGAAAGTAGGCGGAGATAAGAGTAAAACGGTCGTTATTCGAGGAGATCAAAATGTGCCTTATAAAAAGGTGATGAAAGTGATTGATATTGCTAATAAGAATAAATTAAAAATGATCCTTGCAGTAAAGGGAGGAAAGTAATGTCCATATTAGAAACCAAACATAAAAAGAAATCTGCAGTAATAACTACGATTATTATGACGCTACTGATTGTGGCTATTTTTAATTTTGGGATGCGATATCTAGACCCACCGGAAGAATATGGTTTGGCTATTAATTTTGGAGACTCTAATGTAGGACAAGGAAAACCAGATGTAATTAAGAAGGTAAAGACGACTCCTAAGAAAGCAACGGAAACTCCACCGAAAGAAGTAAAGGAAACACCAAAGCAAGTTGTTGAAGAAAAAGTAATTACTCAAGAGACTAAGGAAGCTCCTGTTGTGGAAAAGCCTAAAGAAAAGAAAAATGAAACTCCCAAGAAAGAAGTAAAAAAGGAGAAGCCGGTTGAAAAACCTAAACCAAAACCTAAAAAGCCTTCAAAAGCAACTACAGATGCGTTGAATAATTTGCTAAAAGGAGATAAGTCTGATGGAAAACCTAAAGGAGAAGGAGATGACAATATTCCCGGGCTGAAAGGAAAGAAAAATGGCGACCCTGGCTCTTCTAAGTATTATGGAAATCAAGGAGGAACAGATGGAGATAAAAATTATAATTTGGCAGGTAGAAATGCTACTTCTAAGCCCATAAGAAAACCAAATTGTGAAGAAGAAGGTATCGTGGTGGTTAGCATAGAAGTAGATAAATCTGGAAGAGTAATTAAGGCTGTGCCCGGGGTGAAAGGAACCACAAATTCAGCTGCATGTTTATTAAAACCAGCCAGAGAAGCTGCCTTGAAAACAAAATGGAATGCAGATAATAATGCACCAATAAAGCAAAGAGGTACTATAATTTATAAGTTTTCACTTACGCAATAATGAACTATCAGGATACTCTAGATTGGATGTTTTCTCAACTACCAATGTATCAAAGACAAGGTGCTGCCGCATTTAAAAAAGATCTCAATAATATTTTAGCGTTCTCTAAAGAGCTGGATTTTCCTGAGCGAAAATTTAAATCCATTCATGTCGGTGGTACTAATGGGAAAGGTTCTACCTCACATATGATAGCAAGTGTTTTACAAGAGGCAGGTTATAAGGTTGGGTTGTACACTTCCCCTCATTTGAAGAATTTTACAGAACGTATTAGAATAAACGGCAAGGAAGTAACTCAACAGTATGTTGTCGACTTTATAACAACTAATAAAGCTTTTTTAGAACAGCAAGGACTATCATTTTTTGAAATGACCGTTGGAATGGCCTTCAACTATTTTGCACAAGAAAAGGTGGATATTGCCATAATAGAAGTCGGTTTAGGCGGTCGGTTGGACTCTACGAACATTATAATTCCGGAGGTTAGTGTTATTACAAATATTGGATATGATCATACGCAGTTTTTAGGAGAAACGCTTCCTGAAATAGCTTTTGAAAAAGCAGGAATCATAAAAGCGAATGTTCCAGTTGTTATTGGAGAAGAACAAGAAGAGGTAATATCGGTTTTTAAAAAAAAGGCCGCAAGTTTGAATGCGAAAGTTGATATTGCTTCTAACTACAATTTTGATTATTCGACAGATCTGTTAGGGGCTTATCAAAGAAAAAACCTTAAAACAGCAGTGTTAGCGGTAAGATCGTTGAACGGTTTTACTGTTTCAGAAGATCATATAAAAAGAGGGTTGGAGCATGTTGCGAAAAACACGAGATTAAAGGGAAGATGGCAGATATTGAAGGAGAAAGTCAAAGTGATTTGCGATACCGCTCACAATAAAGAAGGACTTTCTGATGTGATGGAGCAATTATTAAAAGAAAATTTTAACAACTTACATATAGTTTTAGGGGTAGTAAACGATAAAAAACTAAATACGGTACTTCGTTTTTTACCCACAAAAGCGACGTATTATTTTTGTAAACCAAATATTCCACGCGGTTTAGATCAAAGAAAACTTAGGCAAATAGCAAAAGGATTTGACTTGCTAGGAGATGATTATGAGTCTGTTAAGACGGGGTATCAAGCTGCCTTAGAGCGAGCAGATAATAATGACCTAATTTATGTTGGAGGAAGCACTTTTGTGGTAGCTGAAGTTATTTAAAATAAAGTTGACTTTTTCTTTGGTAAAATTAAAAACCGTTTTATATTTGCATCCGCAATCATGCAAGGGCGCGTAGCTCAGTTGGTTCAGAGCACTTGGTTTACACCCAAGGGGTCAGGGGTTCGAATCCCTTCGCGCCCACAAAAGGAAAGCTTCACAATTTGTGAAGCTTTTTTATTTTTTCAAGGTTATCGTTAAGATTTTTGTATTTTCGTGGCTTGAAAAAGAATAAATCATTTCTATCAAATGAAAATAAGCTTAACTAAGAAAAAAATTTTAGTTACTGGGGGGGCTGGATTTATTGGATCTAATCTATGTGAGGCACTATTAAATCTAGGCAATCAAGTGATTTGTCTGGATAATTTTGCTACTGGGAAAAAGGAAAATATTTCTGATTTGATACCTAATAAAAACTTTAACCTAATGGTTGGAGATATTAGAAGTATTGAAGATTGTCTAAAAGCTACAAATGGTGTTGATTATGTTTTACATCAAGCAGCTTTAGGTTCGGTTCCTCGTTCAATTAAGGACCCTATTACCTCAAATGAAGTAAATGTAAGCGGTTTTCTAAACATGCTAAAAGCTTCTAGTGATAGTGGTGTAAAGAGATTTGTCTATGCTGCAAGCTCTTCAACTTATGGAGATTCTGAATCTCTGCCCAAGGTAGAAGGAAAAATAGGAAAGCCCTTGTCTCCTTACGCTGTTACAAAATACGTCAACGAATTGTATGCTGATGTTTTTGCCAGGACATATGGTTTAAACACCATAGGGTTGCGGTATTTTAACGTATTTGGCAGGAAGCAAGATCCTAATGGAGCATATGCAGCTGTAATACCTAAGTTCGTTAGTCAATTAATAAATGGAGAATCACCAGTTATTAATGGTGACGGAAATTTTTCAAGAGATTTTACATATATAGATGATGTAATCCAAGCTAATGTATTGGCATTGGTGTCTGAAAATAAAAAAGCATTGAATTCGGTATACAATGTGGCTTATGGAGATAGAAACACGTTAAATGATTTAGTAACATATTTAAAGGAGTATCTTTCAGACTTTGATTCCAATATAAGTACTATTGAAGTAAAGTATGGACCAAATAGAATTGGAGATATTCCTCATTCTCATGCGAGCATAGATAAGGCAAGGGCCTTATTGAGCTATGCCCCTGAATATTCTCTTCAAAAGGGATTAAAAGAGGCGGTAAAATGGTATTGGGGAAATTTATAAAAGAAAAAATGAATAAAGAAAGAATAGCAATTATTGGATTAGGATATGTTGGATTGCCTTTAGCGAGATTATTTGCAACTAAATACTCTGTTGTAGGATTTGATATAAATGAAGGTAGAGTTGCTGAACTTATGTCTGGAGTAGATAGCACATTAGAAGTAGAAGATGAATTATTACAATCAGTGTTAACTCAAAAAATAACAGAGAGTAATGGATTGTATTGCAGTACTTCATTAGAATCTATAAAGGATTGTAATTATTATATCATTACCGTGCCTACTCCTGTAGATAAAAATAATAAACCTATTCTTACACCATTAATTAAGGCAAGTGAAACAGTAGGGAGTGTTTTGAAACCTGGAGATGTTGTTATTTATGAATCTACAGTATACCCTGGAGCCACAGAAGAAGATTGTATTCCTGTGCTGGAAAGCGTTTCTGGATTAACCTATAATAAAGACTTTTTTGCAGGATATTCTCCGGAAAGAATCAATCCGGGAGATAAAGAACATACTGTTGAAAAAATACTAAAGGTAACATCAGGATCAACTCCTGAAATAGGAAAGAAAGTTGATGCCTTATATAAATCAGTGATCACCGCGGGAACCCATTTAGCTCCAACCATTAAAGTTGCCGAAGCTGCAAAAGTGATAGAAAACTCTCAAAGAGATATCAACATAGCCTTTGTAAATGAGTTGGCAAAAATTTTTAATCTAATGGATATTAACACCCATGATGTTTTGGCTGCTGCTGGAACTAAATGGAACTTTTTGCACTTTAAACCTGGTTTAGTAGGAGGACATTGTATAGGTGTAGATCCTTATTATTTAGCGCAAAAAGCTCAAGAATTTGGGTATAATCCTGAAATAATTTTAGCAGGAAGAAGAATGAATGACAGTATGGGAGATTATGTGGGTGCTGAGGTCATAAAATTAATGATTAAAAAAGATATTAGAATAAAAGGGGCTAATATCCTTGTATTAGGAATTACATTTAAGGAGAATTGCCCTGATGTTAGAAATACTAAATCAGTAGATGTTATAGCCTCATTAGAAGAATACGGTACAAATGTTACTGTATTTGATCCTTGGGCTAATTCTGAAGAGGTTAAACATGAATATGGTTTAAAATCAATTACCGAAGTACCAAATTCTAAATTTGATGCTATTGTTTTAACAGTAGCGCACAAGGAATTTTTGAATATTAATTTAAAAGATTATCTAAAAGACAATGGAGTTATTTATGATGTGAAAGGAATTTTAAATACTCCCGTAGATGGAATATTATAAGGTCGCAAATTAAAAACTCTATTAGATTGTAATTTTATGAAGATAACTGTTGTAGGCTCAGGATATGTTGGATTGGTTTCGGGAACTTGTTTCTCTGAAATGGGCAATATCGTAACTTGTGTAGATATTGATGAAGGCAAGATTGAGAAGCTAAAAAAAGGAAAAGTACCAATTTACGAGCCTGGTTTAGAGGCTTTAGTTTTAAAGAATATTAAATTAAAGAATCTCGTTTTTACATCGAGCTTAAAGGCGGCTATTTCTGATTCGGAAATTGTATTTATTGCTGTAGGAACTCCTATGGGAGAAGATGGTTCTGCAGATTTAAAACATGTTTTGGCTGTTGCACGAGAAATAGGGCAAAATTTAACCAAAGAAATAATTATCGTTAACAAGTCTACTGTTCCTGTAGGTACGGCAGATAGTGTTAGAGAAGCTGTTGAGAAAGAACTTTCATTAAGAAATTTAAATACTCCATTTCATGTGGTTTCTAACCCGGAGTTCTTAAAAGAAGGTGCAGCAATAAACGATTTCATGAAACCGGATAGAATTGTTATTGGAGCAGAATCTGAATATGCTCTGGAAAAAATGAAGCAATTGTATTCTCCTTTTACAATGTCTCATGAACGTTTTATTGCAATGGATATTAAGTCGGCAGAAATGACAAAATATGCTGCAAATGCAATGCTGGCTACAAAGATTTCATTTATGAATGAAATTGCGAATATATGTGAGCGCGTTGGAGCAGATGCAAATAAGGTTAGAGTAGGAATTGGTTCTGATAGCCGAATAGGATTTAGTTTTATATACCCTGGAGCAGGTTATGGAGGTTCTTGCTTTCCTAAAGATGTAAAGGCGTTGATAAAAATTGCTGAAGAGAATGATTACAACGCTAATTTAATAGCTTCGGTTGAAAATGTAAATAATGCTCAAAAACGTGTTATTGCAAAGAAAATAGTAAAGCGATTTGGAGAAGATTTGTCCGGTAAGGTTTTTGGTATTTGGGGTCTTGCTTTTAAACCGGGAACAGATGATATGAGAGAAGCTCCTTCCATTGAGATAATTAAAGAGCTGGTAGACAGAGGTGCTAAAATCCAGGCATATGACCCTAAGGCAATTCTAGAAGCTCAAGAGTATTATTTAAAAGGAGTAAAAAATATTACATACTATACTTCAAAATATGAAGTGTTGCAAAATGCCGATGCGCTAGTTTTGTTAACAGAATGGAAAGAGTTTAGATCTCCAGATTTTGAAGAAATAAAAAAACAATTAAGTGCGCCAGTCATTTTTGATGGAAGAAATCAATACAACGTATTTAATTTAGAAGAAAAAGGTTACGAATACTATCAAATAGGTAAAGGTTGAAAATATTAGTTACAGGAGCGGCAGGTTTTATTGGCTTTCATTTATCAAAAAGATTGATAAGTGAAGGACATGAAGTGGTCGGAATAGATAATATTAATGATTACTATGATGTCGATCTGAAATATGCAAGGTTAAATAATCTTGGAATTTCGAAAGAGGCTGCTGTACATTTTAATAAAACAAGTAGCAGTAGTTCCTTTGAAGGGCTTTTCCAATTTGTTAGGATGAATCTTGAAGATAAAAATGAGCTGAATGTATTGTTCGAAAAAGAGCAGTTTGATGTTGTCTGTAATTTAGCTGCGCAAGCTGGAGTTCGTTACAGTCTAGAGAATCCAGATGTTTATGTTCAAAGTAATCTTGTAGGTTTTGTAAATATTCTAGAATGTTGTAGGAATTTTAGCATAAAGCATTTAGTTTATGCCAGTAGTTCAAGTGTTTATGGAGCTAATAAAAAAGTGCCTTTTGAAACTACAGATAACGTAGATAACCCGATCAGTTTATACGCAGCGACCAAAAAGAGCAATGAGTTAATGGCTTACACGTATAGTCATTTGTTTAATATACCTACAACAGGGTTAAGATTCTTTACGGTGTATGGTCCTTGGGGAAGACCGGATATGGCCATGTATTTATTTACGGATGCAATTTATAATGGAAAGCCTATAAAAGTATTTAACTATGGAAATATGGAAAGGGACTTTACATATATTGATGACATTGTTGAAGGAGTTAATAGAATTATTAATAAACCAGTTAGCACTAGGGAAGAAAAATATAAAATATATAACATAGGAAATAACAACTCAGTAAAACTTACCGATTTTATTTCTGAGGTTGAAAAGAATTTAGGAGTTACATCAGTGAAGGAATTACTACCTATTCAACCTGGAGATGTCGAGAAAACTTGGGCAAATGTAGATGATCTGATAAAGACTTATGATTATCGACCAGTTACCTCTGTCGCTGAAGGAGTTAAGAAGTTTGTAGATTGGTATAAAACTTATAAATGTTAAATGATTAAACAATTATGAAAAACTTTGCATTAATAGGAGCGTCAGGATATATAGCTCCAAGACATCTAAAAGCGATTAAGGATACTAATAATAATTTATTGGCAGCTTTAGATAAATTTGATAGTGTTGGAATTATGGATAGTTATTTTCCTAATGCTTCGTTTTTTGTTGAAACTGAACGATTTGACAGGCACATAGAAAAATTAAAGTATGATAAAGGTGTTCAGTTAGATTATGTTAGCATTTGTACGCCAAATTACCTTCACGATTCTCATATAAGAATGGCGTTAAGAAGAGGAGCTGATGCTATATGTGAAAAGCCATTGGTATTAAATCCATGGAACCTTGATGCTCTTCAAAAAATGGAAAAAGAATCGGGCAAAAAAGTGTATAATATCTTACAATTGAGATTGCATCAAAGTATTATAGATCTAAAGAAAAAAATCGACGCAGCACCTAAGGATAAGGTGTTTGATGTGGACTTAACATATTTGACCTCTAGAGGTAATTGGTATTATACTTCTTGGAAAGGAGATGTCGCTAAATCCGGTGGTATAGCTACAAATATAGGAGTTCATTTTTATGATATGTTATCGTTTATTTTTGGTGGTCTAAAAGAAAATATTGTTCACATACATACACATGATAGAGCAGCAGGGTATTTAGAATTCGAACGTGCAAGAGTGCGTTGGTTTCTTTCTATTAATTACGATGTTTTACCGGAAGAAATAAAAGCAAAAGGACAAAGAACATATAGGTCTATTACCATTGAAGGTGATGAGTTAGAATTTAGTGGAGGTTTTACAGATCTACATACCAGAGTTTACGAGGGAATTCTTGAAGGAAACGGATATGGGTTAGAAGAGGCAAGACAGGCAATTGAAATCGTGCATGATATTAGAACTCAAGAGGCCATAGGTCTAAAAGGAGATTATCATCCATTTGCTAGTAAAAAACTTGTAGATCATCCTTTCGAAAAAACGAAGCGTTATTGATGTATACAATCAACACTATAGTTTTGGTTCAGAGAATCAATTTGTAAAGTGTTGAAGTGTAGAGAATAAATTAGGTTGTTAATTTAATCAAAAAAAATACCATGATACATGAAGAAGTACTAGAAAAGTTTGGTTATCCAAACACCTTAATAAAAGAGTATGATTATTGGTATTGGTTGCTGAGACCAGAGCAAGTGACCCTTGGAAGCAGCATATTAATAACAAAGGAGTATTATTCTAAGTATTCAGATTTAACAAGAGAACATTTTTTGGAGTTTGAAAAAATTATAAAGGAAGTTGAAAAAACACTAGGTAAGGCTTTTAATTATGATAAAATGAATTATTTAATGCTGATGATGGTTGATCCATCTGTGCATTACCATGCCATACCGAGATATGCTGAACCCATAGTTCTTAATGAAACACAATATTTTGATAAAGGCTATCCAGGTCTTCCTGATTTAAGTTCAATTAATACCGCTAGTAATACAGATATAGTAAGTTTGTTAAGCGAAATGGTAAATTAATAGTAAGATATAAGATAAATTTTAATTTAGAGATAAGTATGAAAAGTAAAAAAAATGTAGTATTGTTTATTGTCGATTCTGTGAGATATTATTCCGCAGGAGGGTTAGATGATAGAGATAAGTTAGATATGATGGACTCTTTTGAAAAAGAATCTGTTTATTTCCCATTGACAGTGACGTCAGCACCTAGCTCGATAATGTCTTTATCTACAATGTTAACAAGTTTACCAGCTTATTATATTGCACGAAATTATGATGATTTCAGGTACGATAACAATCAGTTTATTTCTCTTCATAATATTTTGAAGGATGAAGGGTATAGTGTAAAGTCTCTTTTCAATGCTCGTGAATTAAGATTTCTTTTTGGAGATGTAATAGATCATGTAGAAGAAAAATACTGGCCAAAAGGAGTTAATACAAATCAAAAGAACTGGTCCAACGCAACCATGAATGTAATTCTAGAAAATTTTCTAGAATCTAAAACTATGGAAGAGCCATTTTTTATGGTTTGTTGGTATAATGTTAGGCATGATGCCGATACTTCAGATCATATTCAAAGAGGTATAGATATTTTAAAAGAAAATAACCTATGGGATGATTCTGTTTTTATTTTAGGATCAGATCACGGATATATGGATCCGAAAAGAGGTTATACTCCAGAAAAATTAGAAGCTATGGGACTTTCTCATGACTTGTTAATGACGGATGATAACATACGTATTCCATTTTACTTACGATATCCTGGGTCACCGGTAAAAAGAGTGGAGCAGCAGGTAAGTACCTTAGATTTCTTACCTACAATTCTTTCTTTGGTTGATGTACCCTATCCAGAGTCTAAAACCTACCAAATGTCTGGTCTAGACTTGGTGCCACTTATTAATGAAGATGAAGAAGCAGTTAAAGTATTTACTAAAAGAAAGGTTAGGAGTGATGCTAGATTTTTTGCTCAAGCCGATAGGAGTACGGCGCTTCGAGATGGCCGATATAAATATGTGACCAGACCGGATCAAAATATTGAAGAATTCTATGATGTGCCGAATGACGAATGGGAAGAGAATAATCTTATAGAAAATGAAGAATTCCAAGATATTATTCAGGAATTTAGAAGTGAGTACCAAAGAAGTGAGAATGAAATAATGGCATTTCAAACGAAATACCTTTTAAGCAAATTGCCTAAATCATTAAAGAAGGCAAAGCCAGGAACATCGTTGAAAGTGGCAATTATAGGTACAGCTCAACCGTATTATCTGGATAATTTGAGTACTATATTTAAAGAATTTTGGGGAGATGATGCTAAAGTCGATTTGATCGTTTCAGAAAAAGTAGCTTCAGACATGCAAAATACTCCACTGTACAATAATTGCTATAAATATGATGTAGCGCAAGAAAAGATATTTACGGATACTTCAGTATTAGATAATCAATACAATTATGCTATTGTCTTAACCGATTCAAGAAACGAAAGTAAGATAAAGGCAGAACAGCAAAAGATTATGAGTTTACTGAAGGTTGATAAAGAACTTTCTTTAAATCCTAACATGGAGTTCGTTGCTCGTGAAAAAACATTAAGAGATCCAAAATTGATCTTAAGGGTATTAAAAGAGAAAAGAAGTTATTACTTCAAGAATCCCGGTATGATTTTCAATCATTTTGTTAAATGGATAAATATCGTTGCTAAAAAATAAGAATATTTAAATAGTAGATATAGCGTTTTTATGTGTGGAATATTAGCAGGAATAAATACCTCATATAGTTTTGATGAATTTGAGAAAAACTTGCATCAGATGGATCACAGAGGTCCTGACTATCAAAAAGGTTGCGCTTTTGATAATCGCGTTTTTCTTGGTCATAATAGGTTATCTATTTTAGATTTAAACGAAAGGTCCCATCAACCCTTTTCTTCTGAAAATTACCATATGGTATTTAATGGAGAGATATATAACTATAAGGAGTTGATAAAAGAACACAACTTAAATGTAAGCACTACCTCTGACACTGAGGTTGTACTTGAGATGTATAAAAAGTATGGACATAAATGTCTTCCATATTTTAATGGGATGTTCGCTATGGTTATTTATAACAGCCTAACAAAAGACACGTTTGTTGCGCGCGATCGTTTAGGGATCAAACCCATATACTTCTACAATTCAAGCGATGAATGGATCTTTTCTAGCGAAGTGGCTCCGATTCAATCAATGGTTAATAGTGAAATAGATGATTTTGGTATTCGACAATATCGAAAGTTAAGAATGACTGTTAATGGCTATACACTATATTCAAAAATTAAAATGTTTCCTCCCGGACATTACTGGATTAATGGTTCATTCCATAAATATTGGGAATTGGATTATTCCAGTAAACCTGCTCCTAGTGACGAACAAGTTAAAGACTTGATCGAAAATGCTGTACAGCTTAGAAGTAGGTCAGATGTTCCTGTGGGTAGTTACTTAAGTGGAGGTCTAGATAGTACAATTCTATCTTACATATTAAACCCTGAGGATACCTGGATAGTTGGTTTTCCTGAACTAAACGAGTTCGAATGGGGAAAGAAGGCCAATAGCAAATTAAAATCTACTCATCATCGAATAGAAGTTAATAAGGATCAATTCTTAGAAGCTGCTGAATTCATGGTAAATAAACGAAAAGAACCTCTTTCTGTTCCAAATGAAGTTTTGATTTATTTGATGACCAAAGAGGTTAAGAAAAGAAATACAGTTGTTTTATCTGGAGAAGGGGCTGATGAACTTTTTTACGGTTATGATAGGATTTTTAAATGGGCAAATAGGTCAAAATCCTTTGATCTTAAGGAATTTGATAAACATTATTGTTATGGATCAAATGAGGATTATGAAGTTGTAGATTATGCGCTAGAAGGGATAAATTATAAATCTCCAATAGATATCGTTGGTTACTTTTTTCAGATTCAACATTTACAAGGGCTACTCAGAAGATTGGACAACTCAACGATGCTTTGTAGTGTAGAAGCAAGGGTTCCTTTTGTTGATCATCGTCTCGTTGAATTATTAGCGGGTGTTCCATTTGATTGGAAAATGGGAAGTTCATTTAAAGAACCACTTAAACGAATTTTTGGAAACAAACTGCCTCAAGAAATAATTTCACGTGAGAAGGTTGGTTTTCCGCTTCCACTAGATCATATCTTTTCAGACACAAATTTCGAAGGAAATGGTATGGACAAGTGGTTACTTTTTAATATAGAAACTTTTTTAAATAATAAATAATTAAATAGAATTATGATTGTAGGTTATACAACAGGAGTATTTGATTTATTCCATATAGGTCATCTTAATTTATTAAAAAATGCCAAATCAATGTGTGATAAACTAATTGTTGGGGTTACAACCGATGAGTTAGTATCATATAAAAACAAGAAGGCTGTTATACCATTTGAGGAAAGAATGGAAATCGTACGAAACGTCAAATGGGTCGATGCTGTTATCCCTCAAGAAAATATGGATAAATTTGAAGCCTGGGAAAAGATGAATTTTGATGTTATGTTTGTTGGTGATGATTGGTATAATTCTGATAAATGGAATGGAATTAAAGCAAAATTAAATGAGGTAGGTGTTAGGATCGTTTTTTTCCCTTATACAAAAGGAACCTCTTCAACTTTAATTAATGAAATACTGGTTGCCACAAAAAAACAACTGGAATAGTTCAACTTCTTAATAGAAAATGCAGAAGAAAAGAATTTGCTACTTTATTGGTTCTCTTCAAACCGGAGGAGCTGAAAAGCATGTATTGCAATTAATTGAGAATATTGATAAGAACAAATTTGAGGTTTATTTATGTCTATTAAACAAAGTTGATAGAGATACAATAGAAGAAGTCAAACGTTCATATTCGCCGGTACATGTTAAAGTATTTAATGCGAAACAATTTTTCGGTATTTTTTATTTGCTAAGGATCATTCATTTTGCGTTTTATTTAAGGGTCAATAAAATTAAAATTTTACATATCCACTTGGTAGGTTCGTTCTTTTTTGCCTCATTAGCTGGAAAAATTGCAAATATTTCGCAAGTTCTTGTTTCTTGGCATAGCGTATATAAGTATCGCAGCATCAGGAAAAAAACGTTGAAGAACACTTTTGTAAATCTGAATCTTTATGTTGGATCCATTTTTTGTGATAAAGTAATAGCCGTTTCTAATAGAGTTAAAGTTGAAAACTGTAACAATTTAAGAGTTAAAGAAGATAAGGTTGTTGTTGTTTATAATGGAATAGATCTTCCTCAAAAAAGTAACACAGTTGCTTCTAAAGAAAATTTTGTAATTGGTGCTGTAGGGAATTTATATAAAGATAAAGGCTATATTAACTTACTAAGATCGATACCTAAGTTAGTTGAATTGAT
Source organism: Flavobacteriaceae bacterium (assembly GCA_965218065.1). Lineage (GTDB taxonomy): Bacteria > Bacteroidota > Bacteroidia > Flavobacteriales > Flavobacteriaceae > Polaribacter. The sequence goes on from OZ244589.1 coordinate 763,231, forward strand.
CCCAACCATTAAAGTGATTATTGTTGGTGAAGGTAATGAACGCATTCAGTTAGAAAAATTTATCAGTGACCATAATTTAGAAAATTATGTCGATCTAGTTGGTAGAAAGAGCAATGTTAGAGAGTTAATTACAGCATTTGATATCTGGATCATGGTTTCTCTAAGAGAAGGTTTTTCTTTAGCAGTGTTAGAAGCTATGTCAGCTTCTTTACCGGTGATCGCTACGAATGTTGGAGGGAATTCTGAAGCTATTATAAATGAGGAATCAGGATTAATAATAGATCCAAATAACACAGAAGATATAGTTAATTCTGTAAGTTATCTATATCAAAACCAGGAAAAAAGAGAGCAATTTGCATCCAAGGCTTATAGTCGATATAGAGATCATTTTACAACGCAGAAGATGATGGAAGGCTTGTATCAATTGTATTAATAAGGGAAAGACTAACATATGTCAGTAATAAAAGAAGATTCATTAAAAAAACAAGCATACTACAATTTAATTGGAAGAGTAGTTTCTTTTGTTATTGCCACAATAACCCCAATAATTCTTGTGAGATTATTTCTGCAGGAAGAGTATGGTGTGTTCAAAGAGATCTTATTGATTGGGCAGATTGCCGCGGCAATAATTTCATTCAATATTTCAAATAGTTTATACTTTTTTTATCCGCGATCGGTAAAAGAAAATACGCAATCAAAACTCATGTCTCAAACGATATTTGTGATGTTGCTCTTTTCAATTATCTTCTTATGTAGTTCATTTTTCTTGGATGACCTGTTTTACAAGTACTATGAATTTGAGGTTTATGGAAAATTCTTCTTACCACTCATACTATTAATTTTTTTTACGATTACAGCCGACCCATTAGATAAGTTGTTTGTAATAGAAAAAAAATCATTGTATGCCCTAATTTATTATATAGCGAATCAGACGTTACGAGTTGTTCTGTTACTTGTAGCCATTTTTACATTTGATACGGTTTATGCTGCAGTAATTAGCTTGGTAATTCTGGCATTTCTGAAGACCTTGTTTTTATATGGATACTTGTTAGTTAAGTACGGCATTTCTATATTTAAAATTGATTTGAGCATGATCTCTGCTCAATTTAAGTATGTCTTTCCAATGGGACTTAGTTTAATAGCTGGTATTTTTGGACAACATGCAGAGAAACTTGTTTTGATCGCTAATTTTTCGACAACCGATTTTGCACTTTATTCTGTAGGATCTTTCGGTATTCCCTTAGGAGTCCTTTACCTTTCTATTGGGAACGTTATTTTACCAAAACTTAGTGAGTATTCTATTGATAATCAACTTAAAGAAACATTGTTGTTATGGAAGAAGATGATTACAATGAACTCAATAGTAACCATACCCATAGTAATATTCTTTTTAATCAGTGCAAAACAATTTGTTGTTACTTTGTTTGGTATTGAATATGAGGCAAGTGTAAATATTTTTAGAATTATTATCTTAAGTTTATTGTTTCAAATGCTTGGGCATGGATATGTTTTAAGAGCCTATGCTAAAACACGTTTTATACTTTTTGCTAGGGTAGTAAAAATGATAACTTCTATACTGCTAAGTTATTTTCTAGTAGTTAACTTTGGGATAGTGGGAGCTGCGGTTACTTTCCTTGCAGGATTTGTAATTAATGTTTTGTTGCAGGTTTATAAAACTAAAGAATTATTAATGGCAGGATTAAATGATTTATTACCTTGGCGTGATTTTTTAAATTTATTGCTGATTTCATTAATCCCATCTCTAATTTTAATTGGAATTAACAAATTACCAATGAGTAATTCGTTGCAGTTTTTAGTTGGGGCTAGTGGTTTTTTTATAGCTGTTTTTTTAATCATGACTCGTACAAAGTATTACGCTATGTTACCGATTGATGCGATTAAATCGAAAATCTTTATGAGAAATGGTAAATAAAACTTTTGAGTTAAAACGTATTAAAAAATTGAACATTATTTAGGTGAATAAGTAGGCTTCACTTGTAATTGCAGATATTGTTGCCCTATTTGGCTAATACATGTAAAAAGTAATGAAAGAAGCATTTAGTGTAACTAAATAGAAACACGAAATAAGACATGAAAGAATATACTATAAATCTTAAGGAATTAAGACAAGAAGCAATTGATAGTTTTGTTGAAATAACCGATATATTGCGAAAATATAAACTCGAGTATTGGTTAGATTACGGAACATTGTTGGGAGCGATTAGAGATAAAACCATTATACCTTGGGATGGCGAATTTGATATTAGTGCATTGGAGTCGAGTATAGATCTTGATTCACCAATGTGGAAAGAATTAGAAGCGCTTGGATATGTTCTTTCCTATGGAGAGTTTAATATTAAGATTAGAAAAGAAAGCCAATTGGTGGGTAGTTTCGTTATAGATTTACACCGATATAAGGAAACAGACAAAGGAGCTTTGTACGAATACGGATTAGATCCGAAAAGTGGAATTGATAATTTAAGGCTTTACCTATATAAATTGCTCGGAACTGCAAGACGAATTGAGAATACTCCGGAAATTACTTTTACTCGTATTTACAACGAGATATTGAACAAAACGGGTGCAAAAATATCAGACATAGATGAAGCTGAAATAAAAATAGTAATTGGTAAAAGATATAAATCGCCTTTCACGATCTTTTATAAAGATCAGAAAATTAAATTTGATATAATTACCAATCGAAAGACTATTACTAAGATTATTTATGCAATTATAAGCCTTCTTCCTTCTGGCCTTAACAAAGCTATAAGCCGTGCACTACAAAACAAAGTGAATAAAATACAATACAATCCACTGAAAAAAGTATACGTTAAGGATTATTATAACTCACTCAGTACTACTCAATTTTGCGGATTCCAGTTTCCTTGTTTTAAGGATAGCGAAAAATATTTATCAGAAGTATATGGAGATGGATGGAGAGTACCAACAAATAAATGGGAACTAATTCATGACTCCCCCTTGTCTAAAAAATAAGTAATTGGAAAGTTCGAAAAGTACATATAGCCCAGTATCTCTAAAGATGATGGCGTTCCTGTTTATACTTGCTCTTTTAACATCATCATTGGGGCTAGTTCAGGAGACCATACTTATGTTCATGTTGGTATCATTTGGATTATTAATTTTTAATAAAAAATTACTAATCGCTCTATATATTATCTTGCTACCTACAGATGGTATTTTTCTTCAAGAACATAATGTTGCAGGTGTACTTAATATTAATGTGGTTGTGAATTTTTTCACGACCATTTCTCTTCTTCCTGAATTACTGAAAAAATATAAACTTTCATCGTTTCAAAAAATACCTAATTATGTATTAGTAGTTATTTTTTTATATCTGATCTATTTCAATTTTAAAAATGTATATTTTGATTTGATGACTATGAATAAAGCCGTTAATAGGCTTATTTATTACATTGTTGAATACTTACCTTTAATTTTAATTATCAGGTTAATTAGAAAAGAAGAAATGGCAGAAACTGTTAAATCTTCCATTTATTTTAGTGCGATTTTTCTTACAATTAGTGCGTTACTTTCAAGTTATTTAGGTCTTCTTGGATTTAAGATTGGAGCAGAAGAAGGGCTAGAAATATCTACATTAAATAGATATGGAGGATTGTTTGGTAAAGGAGATGAAAATAGTTTTGGTATTTTTTCCGCAATGATAGTAGGGTTTGTATTATCTATTGTTGAAAAAAGAAAGGTCAATTTTTATGAAGTATTTGTATTGATATTTGCCTTTTTAGGTGTGCTTTTGTCAGGCTCCAGAGCTGCAATTATTTCACTTGTCATTGTTGCATTGTATTACATGTTAAGAAATCTAAGCTCAAGTAGAACGTATTTGATTTTTTTTGTAATAGGGGTTTTGAGTTTATTTTTAGCACCGCAAATAGAAAATGTTTTGTTAAGATTCGATTCGTTTTCTTCGCAATTAGAGACAGATACATCATCTAATAGAATCGGTAAATGGATTATGTATCTTAATCATATGATTGAGAACCCATCAATATTTCTTTATGGAAACGAACGTATTTTCTCTTTGACCTCGTATGAAGAGGTAAGAGCTGCTCATAACTTTTATGTTCAAATGATATTTAATGCAGGCCTTATACCTTTTACTCTGTTTATATTAGGGTATGCCAGATTTTTCTTTTTCTCAATGAAACGTAGATTTCTGCTAAAACCAATTTATTATGTTGTTCCCTTTCTCATGGAAACAATGAGTGTTAGCGCATTTGCTACTCTGGCTTTTTTATCATTAATTATTGCTGGAAATAGTTCTGAATATTACAAAAGCTCAAAAATTTACTAATATATGAAAGACGTACATCGGATAGCAATAATCATACCTACACTTATGAAAGGAGGTGCGGAGAAACAAAGTGTTTTTCTTGCCAATGTGTTAAGTAACAATTATAAAGTGTATTTGATTATTTTAAAAGGTAATTGTATTGAGCCTTCTTTATATGAAATGTTAGATGAAAATAAAGTTGAAATTATAAAGCTTAAGAATAGTACTCTAAAGAATATCATAAGTATCTATAAACTTTTCAAGAAAAATGAAATTACTACGGTATTTTCTTACCTGGCAAGTGCCAATTTTATAAATGGATTTGTTGGGAAAATAGCAAAAGTGCAAAATAGAATAGGGGGTATAAGGAATGCGCAGCTTTCGAGGAAGAAATTACCATTCGAAAGATTTTTTCACAACAAGCTGCTTACAACATCTATTTCGAATAGTTATTCTGCTGTTACAGAATTGACCCAAAAAGGATTCAATAAAAGTAAATTTCATGTTATTCATAATGCTTTTGATTTAAAACAAGAGTTATTAGAACGTCTTTCTAAAAAAAACATTAACGTATTATCTGTGGCAAGATTTGTGCCTCAGAAAGATTATTTTACCGCAATCGACGCTGTAAAATTGATAGTTGAACCACTGAAAAAAACAGAATATACTTTTCGATATTTTATCGTAGGATACGGAGCGCAAGAGAAGGAAATCCGAGATAGGATAAAAAAACTAGATCTAGAGAAACATATAGAAGTTGTAATTAATCCCAATAATGTATTTGAGTATTTTAAAAAGGCAGATATATTCTTAACAACCTCATTATATGAAGGAATGTCAAACTCTGTTATGGAAGCCATGTCTTTTTCACTACCCATTGTTACAACCAATGCCGGGGATATGGAATTTTTAGTAAAGGATAATTATAATGGATATATTTGCCCGTTTAAAGACTCAAAAATGATATCAGATAAAATTTTAGAATTAGTTACTAATTATAAACTCCGTAGTCAAATGGGGTTGAATAGCTATTCGATGCTCGAAAATAGTTTTAGTCTTCAAAACTTCTCTAAGAATTATACGAATTTGTTGAATTCTTTTAAAAATTAAAATAAATTAAATGAAAAAAACTAAAATTGCTGTTATTGGATTAAAAGGATTGCCAGCTTTTGGTGGTGCAGCAACAGTGGGAGAAAACATAATTAATGAACTTAAAGATGAGTATGATTTTACCGTTTTAAGTGTATCTTCTCATGCTTCATTTAAAAACACGAGTGTAAATGGTGTAAAGCAAGTAATTTTTAGGAGTTATGGGAATGGAGGCTTAAATACATTTATTTATTATATTAAGTGTTTGCTATTTGTTTTGTTTAATAAGTTTGATTTGATTCATTTGCATCACGCGGAAAGTGGTTTTATTACACCATTCTTAAGATTTCGATATAAAGTTATAGCTACTTTTCATGGTGTTTATAGAGATATTGATCCCAAATTTTCCGATTGGCAGAACAAGTTTTTTAGATTTTCCGAAAAATTGAATGTGAAATATGCCAATGTCGTAGTGTCAGTTTCAAAACCTGACACATATTTTATAAAAGACAAATACAACAAAGAGATTCAATATATTCCTAATGGCATCAACATTCCTGAAGATATAATAAAAGAAGAAAAAGATTATATCTCTTTTGCAGCGGGGCGCATATATCAAATAAAAGGACTACAATTTTTATTAGAAGCCTTACTGCAAATGGATCAACCACCTTCATTGGTAGTAGCCGGAGATTTAGATCAAGTGGAAGATTATAAAGTCAAGGTAATGGAACTGTCGGAAAACCTTGATGTTAATTACTTAGGGCTCGTTAAAAACAAGGATGAACTGTCAGAATTAATAAGAAATTCTAAATTATTTGTTTTCCCATCGACAACAGAAGCGATGTCTATGATGCTTTTAGAAGTCGTATCTACCAGGACTCCAATTATCGCATCCGATATACCATCTAACAAAGCAATATTTTCAGATGACGAAATGCTATTCTTTAAAAGTGAAGATTCTGAAGACCTATTAGTAAAGTTAAAATATGCATTAATGCATCAAGATATAATGAAAAATAAAGCTAATTTAGCCTTTAAAAAGCTTACAAAAGATTATGTTTGGACATCCGTTTCGAATCAATACTCTAGAATTTATAAAAATCTTACTCAATAAATTATGTGTGGAATATTTGGTGTTATTACAAAGAAGGAATCTCCTTATGATAATGGTTTTTTAAAAAAATCTTTAAAAACTTTAGCTAAGTTATCAGAAACTAGGGGGAAAGACTCATCAGGTTTGTGTACAATTGATCATAAAAGTAACAGCTTTGATATAATAAAAGGACCAATCCCCGCACATGAACTGCTCAGAAGAAAAAGAGTAAAGGAATCTCTTAAATCTGTCTTTTCCAAAGAGAATAGTTCAAGATTGAAGCTCGCTTTTGGTCATGCGCGTCTTGTAACTAATGGTACACAATTAGAAGATGCAAATAATCAGCCAGTTGTTAAGGATAGTGTTATTTGTATTCACAATGGTATTGTGGTAAATGTTGACGAACTTTGGGAAAAGAATCAAGACTTAGTTAGAGAAAATGAGATAGATACAGAAATTATTCCGGCATTAGTGAGAAAAGAACTGACAGCAGGAAAGTCTTTGGAAACTTCAGTGGTTAACACCATTAACAAAGTTTTTGGTACGGCCTCTGTTGCCTTAACTACAAATGATCTGAATAAGTTTGTACTGGCAACAAATAACGGTTCCTTATACATTCTGCATAATCATAAAGATATTATCTACTTTGCATCTGAAAAAGCGATGCTAGCAAAGCTAATTAATAAGCTAGATTTAGAGAAGAAAATAGGAGAAGTCAGTCTTTTTCAGTTAAAAGCAAATAGTTTATTTTCGATTAATACGGATAACTTTACTTTTTTTGAAGGATCTTTCGATGATATAAAGAAAAATAATATTACCCAAAAAGAATCTTTTCATGAAGAAAGGACAATAAGACTATTCAGTGAAATTTCTCACAAAAAACAAATCTCAACGGTTTTAGATTTGAATAAAATTCACTTGCAGTCGGGTGCAAATGAAGAAAAGAAAATGCTAATCTATCCGAAAGATGAAATCAAGAAATTGAAAAGATGCACTACCTGTCTTCTACCAGAAACATTTCCTTTTATTGAGTTTGATGAGAATGATGGAGAATGTAATTACTGTAAGAACTATAAACAAAAAAATCAAGCTAGATCCATTGATGAGTTAAAAGCGATGATTGAACCTTATCGCAGTAAAGATGGGTCGCCAGATTGTTTTGTGCCTTTGAGTGGAGGTCGAGATAGTACTTATGTGCTTCATTTCCTGAAAGTGGAACTTGGTCTAAATGTAGTTACGTATACATATGATTGGGGTATGGTAACTGATTTAGCAAGAAGGAATATTGCAAGAATATGTGGAAAATTAGGAGTAGAAAATATAATAGTAGCTGCAAATATTCACTGGAAAAGAGCAAACATTAGAAAAAATATTAAGGCATGGTTGAAAAGGCCAGCGTTGGGAATGATCCCTTTATTTATGACTGGAGATAAGTATTTTTATTATTATGCTTACAGAGTCAAGAAGCAATTAGGAATTGATTTAGAGATACTAGGGATTAACGATCTGGAGAATACCAATTTTAAAACAGGATTCGGAGGATTGTCTCCTGAGTTTAATAAAAAAAGAATATATTCTATATCAGTGCAAAATCAGATGAGGTTGTATGGATTTATAATGAAAAATATTATTGCTACTCCCTCCTATTTGAATCAATCAGTTTTAGATTCTATAGGATCTTTTGCAGCTAGATATGTAACGCCCAAGAAAGATTACTATCATCTATTTGATTACATTAGATGGGATGAGGAAGAGGTTGAAAATACGATTATTGACCTCTATGATTGGGAGAAATCCGTAGATACGGACTCCACTTGGCGAATTGGTGATGGTACGGCAAGTTTTTATAATTATGTGTACACGCTTGTTGCGGGATTTAGTGAGAACGATACTTTTAGAAGTAATCAGATTCGTGAAGGAATGATAACAAGAGAAGAAGCACTTGAATTAATTTACAAAGAGAATGAACCTAGATATAATTCACTCAAATGGTATTTAGAGATAATAAATCTCGATTTTGAAAAAACAATTAAGACGATAAATAATATTAAGCGACGTTACTAAGAACTTATGAAAAATGTATTGATAATTACGCAGAATGAACCTTTCTACATTCCTAAAATGATAAGGTATATTTTTGACAATAAAAATGAGGATATTAATATTGTTGGTTTTACTGTCCTTAAACCTCATAGAAAAAATAAGAACATTTATCATTGGTTTATGGAAAGGGCCAAGATCTACAGTCTTTATGAATTGATTTTGGTTTTTACAGCCATGTTCATTGTAAAAATGAGAGGTTTTTTTAGTAAGAGATATTCAGTAAAAAAAATTATGTTGAATAATGGAGTTCGTAATTTTCCCTCAACAGATATAAACTCCAAAGAATATATAGAAGAAGTTGAGCAACTGGATTTAGATTATGTAATATCCATTAGTTGTCCGCACTTATTTAAAGAAAATCTACTAAACCTCCCTAAAAAAGCATGCCTAAATGCGCATGGGACATTGTTACCTAGGCATAGAGGTGTTTTTGGTAGTTGGTGGACAATATTTAAGAAAGATAAAGAAGCGGGAGGTACCATACATACCATGGAATTGAGATTGGATGCTGGAAAAATTGTTTGGCAAGAGGAGTTTGATGTAACAGACACAGATACCCAATATTCTATTGCCTATAAGACTAAAAAGATTATGGCAAGAGGTCTGTTGGAAGTAATGGACGAATTTGATACTAGAGAATCGTCCCCTATAAGTCCAAGATATAAGACTTCATACCATAGAGCACCCTCAAAAGAATTGGGCAAGGAATTTCATAAGAAGGGAAACAGAGTTTTGGTTTTTCGAGATCTTAAGAGAATGCTTGCTGCTAAATATTAATTATGGATTTCACCTTAAAAATTTATAGACAATTACTTGATGCGTTAATTGCTCAAGGTTATGTTTTTCAGACATTTAGGGAGTTTTTAAGCTCAAATGAATCCAAATCTATTGTGTTAAGACACGATGTGGATTTAATGCCGAAAAATTCTCTTGAATTTGCGAAAATTCAGAATGAGAAAGGGGTAAAAGGAGTTTTCTATTTCAGGGCGGTCAAAGAAAGCTGGGACGAAGGTATAATCAAAGAAATTAGTAACTTAGGACATGAAATAGGGTACCATTATGAAAACTTAACAACATGTAAAGGTAATTTGGAGGAAAGTATTGAAGATTTTAAGTATCATCTGGAAGAATTAAGAAAGTTAGCCTCGGTGGATACGATCTGTATGCATGGTAGCCCTATGTCAAAATATGACTCCAAAGACTTATGGGCCAAATATAGTTATCAAGATTTTGATATTATTGGCGAACCCTATTTTGATATTGATTTTAAGAATGTTTTTTATATTACTGATACTGGTAGAAAATGGGATGGAGACAAAGTGAGTGTTAGGGATAAGGTTGATTCTGGTTTTACTCAGTCTTTTTCAACTACAGAACAAATAATAGAGGAGGCTAATAAAGGAAATTTACCAGATAAAATTATGTTTACCTTCCACCCACAAAGATGGAACGATAATAAATTCTTTTGGTTGAAAGAACTGGTTATGCAGAATATCAAGAACACTATAAAGAGATTGTTATTTGTAAAGTAATTATTAACATTCTCGAGGCTTTCTCAAAGAAAATTAAAACTATATTCATGGAAAGACAATTTCTAATACTGTTTTTTATTTTGTTTGGTGCAACTTTAGTTAATGCCCAAAATAATTATAATTCGAGTAGGAATACAATAAATAAAAAGTGGTTCTTGAACGTCGATTTAGGAATTCAAATGTCTGGGATTAAAAGTGAAGATTTTGTAGATTCTAATTATTCTTCTCTACAACGGATATCTGCTGGTAAATGGTTAAATCATACTTTTGGAGTTCGAGTGGGTTATCAAGGACGATACTTTAACACAATTGACCATTTTAGAAGAAGGTATTATGATTTTTATTTTGTTGAGGGGCTTATAGATATTAGAAATTTATTTTCTAAAGTCAAAAAAGAAAGGACCTACAAGTTAATCGGACACATTGGAGGAGGGTATTTCTTCAATCATGATTATGACAGAGCCAATATCTACTCTTTTTTGGGCTTGATAAATAGTGTGTCTGTGTCAAAAAACTTCAATTTAACGTTAGATATTTCTGCCATTGCTGGTTGGGATATTTACCAGGGAGATAGTGATATATTGCCTGGGTTGTCTCTTGGTGTCGTATATTTATTTGATTGATTTTAAGGATATAGTAGGTTGTTTTTTACTGCATTTTATGAATTGAGTTACCCTTGAGGAAATTCAAAATCATAGCTTCTTTGGTAATTTTTAATATATTTGTTTTATCGTAACGATTGAATTGCAAGAATCAAAGAAAAAAAATGGAGAAAAAACTACTTACTAAACTCCCCTATGTAAAGAAAAATGAGGAGCCTTTGCTTAGAGTGCTGAAATCGCAGTCGAGTAATAAAAAGGAGATAGAAAACTTAATTTTGAAAGAGATTAATAACAAAGAGGTTTTTAGTTTTATTTCCAAGTACTTTGAGATTTCGCAAAAACAAACTTTTATTACATCTACTTCTACAAGGTTTAATATTGACAAATTAAAGGATCAAAGTATATCTAACATTATCAATTTGAAAAAAATAAATGATGCAAGATATATTAATAAGTTCTTTGAGTCGATTAATGCAAAACTTCCAAATTCAGGATTGTTTTTTGGTACAGTAGAGACCTATCCTAATAGAAGAAAAGCGTTACTTGAAAAATATCCGCCAGTCGTTAATTACTTTGTTTATTTCTTCGACACCCTTTTTACCAGGGTATTTCCAAAATTACCTATTACAAAAAGAATCTATTTTTATTTAACAAAAGGTAAAGGTAGAGTAATATCAAGGGCAGAAACATATGGTAGATTATATTCTTGTGGCTTTGAGATAATCGATGAGAAAACAATTGAGAACTCTCAGTACTTTGTCGCTAAAAAGGTGATGGACCCTGTATTTGATGAAGATCCATCTTACGGACCTATTATCCGACTAAATAGAATTGGAAAGAACAACAAAAAATTTAATGTCTATAAATTAAGAACTATGCACCCCTTTTCTGAGTATTTGCAGGAATATGTATACAATCAGAATAAATTACAAGAGGGAGGTAAAATTAAAGACGATTTTAGAATATCTCCAGAAGGTAGGGTGTTTAGAAAGTTTTGGATAGATGAGATTCCAATGATCGTTAATATTTTAAAAGGCGATATGAAGTTGATTGGAGTTAGACCTTTAAGCCCGCATTTTTTTAGTCTATATACGAAAGAACTACAGGAAAAAAGAGTGAAGGTAAAGCCTGGCTTTATTCCTCCGTTTTATGCAGACTTGCCTAAAACAATGGAGGAAATCATGGATTCTGAAAGAAAATATTTAGATTTATACCAGAAATCACCGATCAGAACAGATATCAAGTACTTTTTCTTAGCTATAAATAATGTTTTGTTTAAGGGAGCAAGAAGTAATTAATTTCTTATTTTTTTGAACTCGAGAAATCAATTTTTTAAATATTTTTTTGACGTAATCTTCTCAATAATATTGATATTGATTTTGTTTATCCCTATAACAATATTTATAATTATTGCCACTTTTGATACCAGATTAACCGGATTATTTATCCAAAAAAGAGTTGGTCGAAATAAAAAAGAATTTTGGATGCTTAAAATTAGAACGCTAAATAGCGTTCAAAAGGCTAGTAGTATCGGGTTGTTTATGAGAAAGTATAAGTTAGATGAGTTACCCCAATTAATAAATATTTTAAAAGGAGATATGTCTTTAGTTGGTATTAGACCTGAGTTACCGGAGTATTATGAGCAGAATCAGGATTTTCCTGTTGAACTACTAAAATTAAAACCTGGATTAACGGGTTTGGCAAGCTTGTATTTTTACAATGAGGATGAATTAAGAAAAAGACATAGGGGAGCTAAATTTGAAAACTGGATGCAACAGCGAAAAAATACATTGAACAGTATTTATGCTAGACATTACAGTGTTTGTTACGATATGAAAATTATGTACTTTACGCTAAACAAAATTTTAAGTCTGTAATTTTTTTGAAGCGCCCCATTTATAATATAGAGCCTTACATAGATAATCTAGCGAAGTTAGATTTTGACGAGTTTGTTAAGAATAAGAAGCTAGCTCCAAACTATTATCAAAAAGAATTTGAGATAGGTTTGAAGTCTTTTTTGAACACCGAAAAAGAAATCTGCGTATTGCAATCGGGCACCGCTGCTATTCATCTGGCTTTACTATTATCCGATGTTAGAGAAAATGATGTGGTACTCTGTTCTTCTGCTACATTTATAGCATCTGTTAATCCAATTTTGTATGCAGGAGCAATTCCTTTTTTTGTAGATGTTGAAATGAAAACTGGAAATATGAATCCAGAATATTTAGAAAACGCTATTAAAAAGTGCTTAGCAAAAAATCAAACACCTAAAGCAATTATAGTAACTCATTCTTATGGTGTTCCAGCTCAAATAGACAGATTAAAAGAGATTAAAGACAAATACAACCTGGTATTAATAGAAGATGCCGCCGAGGCATTAGGAGCAAAGTACGATGATCAATATTGTGGTACACTGGCTGATTATGGTATTTTTTCTTTTAATACAAACAAGTTGAATACTACATTAGGAGGAGGTGCATTAGTCGTAAAAAATAAAAACAAAAAAGACCGGGCACTTTTTTTAGCGTCGCAAGCGAAACTTAGTGGAGTTGATTTTGTACACGACACTATAGGGTATAACTATCGGATGAATGACCTAGCGGCCTATGTTGGGGTGGCTCAATTAAAACATTTGGAGCAAGAGTTAGAAAAGAAGCAGAAAATTTTTAACTGGTATGTATCAACACTTAAAGAAATAGAGGGAGTACGTTTGTTATTTCAAATGGATACTACCAGATACAACCAGAATCATTGGATGAATTGTCTGTATTTTAACAACGAGCAATTAAAATTGAAGGTTCTAAATTCCTTATTAAAAGAAGGAATAGAGGTAAGAGGCTTTTGGACTCCTATGCATCATCAAATTTTCTTGAAAAAATTTGATTATGAGGGAAACAAGGAATCAGAAAGTCTATATAAGAATGCTTTATGCTTGCCATCAAGTGTCAATTTAGAATTAAAAATAGTAGAGAAAATAGCTTTAATTATAAGAAGGTTAGCTACTTGAGAATGAGTTTTTTTGCGGTTCGATTTTAATTAAATAGATTTAGTTATTTAGAAAAGATTAATGTATTTTCGTAGCCAAATCACTATATAGATTATAAATGAAAAGGAATTTTTTAGCAATAGCATTTTTACTAGCCGTATTAATGAGTTCTTGCGTGTCTAAAAAGCGAATAACCTATTTCCAAAACGACAAGATCGATCAAGAACTAGTATCGAATAAGTATGTCACAATTTTTAAACCTGATGATTTACTTCAGATTACGGTTTCAGCGATGGATCTGAAAGCTGTTGCTCCGTTTAACTTACCCGCGGTAGCATACAATATATCTACTACAAGAGTTAATGGTGTACCGCAGCAACAAACATATTTAATAGATTCTAAAGGAGAAATAGATTTTCCGGTTTTAGGGAAATTGAAGATAGGTGGATTGACTAGAGAAAAGGTTATAGAATTATTTAAGAATAAGTTGGATCCTGATTATGTTAAGAATCCTACGATCAATATTAGAATAGCTAACTTTAAAGTAACAGTTACTGGAGATGTTAGAATACCGGGAACCTATAATGTTCCGAATGAAAGAATTACGATTATTGAGGCTATTGGCTTAGCCGGAGATCTTAATATATCTGCACAACGCGCTAACATTAAGGTAATTCGAGAAGAAGATGGTCAAAAGAAGGAGTACAATGTAGATTTCTTGTCCAATAAAGTTTTTACATCACCCGTGTATTATCTTCAACAAAATGATGTTATTTATGTGGAACCTAATAGAGCTAAATCACAATCTGCAGCAACGAACCAAAATACTGGTTTGTTCGTTTCAATTGGTTCTATATTAATTTCTTTAATTGCTGTATTAACTAGGTAAGAAAATGGATAATAATAATTTGCAAAAGCCATCTGAACTGGATGGAGAATCGTTAAATATCAAAGTAGCGTTAGAAAAGTATTTAAGATATTGGAGATGGTTTTTATTAAGCGTTTTAGTGGCTTCATCATTGTCCTTTTTATATCTGCGCTATACTACACCTATATATCAAGCAAGCGCTACGATTTTAATCAAGGATAATAATAAATCAGGTATTTCGGCGGAATTAGAGGCGTTTAAGGATCTAGGTATTGTTGGAAATAGTTCGTCAAATAATACTGATAATGAGGTAGAGATCCTAAAGTCAAGGAAAATTATTGGAAGCGTTGTAGATTCTTTAGATTTAGATGTGTATTACTACGTTTCTGGTAGAGTGATCGATGTAGAAGTGTATAAAAACGTCTCGCCAATACAAATTCAATTTGTTGAAAGAGGCCTTAAATTATCACGAAAAGATACTATCATCAATGTCAAACTTAAAGATCAGTATAATTTTGATTTTATAGATGAAGAAAAAAATGTGGTTTCATCACATAAATTCGACGAATTGATGTCAAGTGATCTTGGAATTTTCAAAATACATAATAATCTTTCTAGAAGAGAAGAAAAAATAGTTAAGATACACATACTTCCTAAGTATAGAGTTATAGATAGTTATAGAAGAAGAATTAATATTTCTGCCGTTAATAAAAATTCTAGTGTTCTTAAGTTATCATTGCAAGATGCCGTTAGAAAAAAAGCAGAAGACATTTTAGATGAACTGGTAAAGCAGTACAATTTAGATGCGATAAATGATAAAAATCAAGTATCTAAAAAAACAAATAACTTTATTAATAATCGTCTAGAAACAATAGGAAAACAGTTAGCTATCATCCAGGATAGTGTAAAAGATTTTAAAATTAGAAAAGATTTTACTGGGTTGCCTACAGAAGCGCAATTGGCGCTAAACTCTTTAAAAGAATCGAATCAAAAGATAATTGAAATACAAACGCAACGAAGTTTGGCAAAATGGGTCGAGGATATCTTAAATAATAAGACTAATGAATATGAATTGTTGCCGGTTAGTTTAGGATTTGTAGATCAGCGCATTTCTATTTCAATAGTAGGTTATAATGATTTAATTTTAAATAGAAATATTGCAAAAGAAAATGCAGGAGCTAAAAACCCTGTGTTAGTTCAAATTGAAAAGCAAATAAAAAATGCACGCACTTCATTGTTGAACAGTTTAGCTACAGTGTCTAAGTCGTTAGAATTGCAATATTCAGAACTTAAAAAAGAGGAATCTGTAGTTTTATCTAAAGTAAAATCCATTCCTGCTACCGAAAGAGGTTATGTTGATATAGCAAGACAGCAAGAAATTGTGAGCTCTTTATATGAGTATTTGTTAACTAAAAAAGAAGAAACAGATATTTCTTTGGCAGTAACAGTTTCTAATGCTAAGATTATTGATGTAGCTTATAGTTCCAAAACTCCTGTTTCACCTAAGAGAAAGATTATTTATCTAGCGGCAATTGTTATAGGTCTGATCATTCCGTTTGTAATCATTTATTTAAGAGATTTACTTGATACTAAAATTCATTCGAAAGAAGATCTAGATAGTGTAATATCTGCTCCATACCTAGGAAGTATCCCGAATACACAAAGCAGGGAGAAAGTAATTATTGGGGCTGATGTTAGGACAAGTATAGCCGAGGCTTTTAGGTTGATTCGTACCAACTTGGATTTCATGCTAACTGATGTTAGCACAAAAAGCAAGACCATCTTTATATCTTCAACCACGAGTGGAGAAGGAAAGTCATTTGTGTCTATTAATACAGCAGCTACTTTGGCCTTGTCTGGAAAGAAAATACTATTATTAGGTATGGACTTAAGAGCTCCAAAAATTACTGAATATCTTGAAATTCCTAATAGAAAGGGAGTTACAAATTATATTACAGATGATACAGTTAATATAGATGATCTAAAATTCAACATGCCGCAAGTAAAGGGATTAGATATCATTTCATCTGGTGCTGTCCCTCCTAATCCAGCCGAGTTACTGATGTCTAAAAAAATAGAAGATCTATTCGAGCATTTCAAAAAGGAGTATGACTTTATCATTGTTGATACAGCTCCTGTAAACTTAGTTACGGATACATTATTGATCTCAAAATATGCAGATTTATTTATGTATGTAATTAGAGCTGATTATTTAGATAAAAGATTGCTGTCTGTACCTGAAGATTTATACAAGAATAAACGATTGTCAAACATGGCAATTGTGCTTAATGATACAAATACTAAAAGAGGTTATGGAAGTTATGGCTATGGTTATGGCTATGGTTACGGCTATGGATATGGAGATATGACGGAAGAAAAGAAGCCTTGGTATAAAAGAATCTTTTCAAGTTAAACACCTTAAAAATAAAAAAGAGAACTTAATTTAGTTCTCTTTTTTATTTTAGAAACAATTCATTGTTTTTCAGTAGTGTTTCAATCTTCTTTTTTGTTTTAACATTGGAGATGCTCTCTAACAATTTTAAGTGATTAAAATGATGTGTATCCGTTCCAACAAAATCATATAACCCTAGTTTCAAGAGTTTTTCGCTAGTTTTTTTTACTTCTTTCCCGTACTGTTCCGTCAATGAAAGAAGATTTAATTGAAACAAACAACCTGCCTTTTTAAGCTTATAATAATTCTCAAAATCAGAATGATAAAACAGGTAACGTTCAGGATGCGCTAAAATAGGTTTATATTCTTTTAATTGAATCTCAAATAAGATATCATATAAATTCATCGGAGCGCTAAAAAAAGACATTTCAACTAAAATGTAATGGTCTTTTAAAGTAAGGATATCATTATTTTCTAATCGTATGGAAAACTGCTCATCCATCATATATTCGGCAGCAGCGTGCAAAGAAATATCATGAAGGTTTCTATTGGCTAGTTCCGTTTTTACCTCCTGAAGTTTCGTATGAATGGTTTCGGAAGAATTCGGATATATATCGCCTAAAACATGAGGGGTCGTTATAAAGTTTTTAATACCAAAAGACCGCATCTTTGATATTAAAGCTATAGAGTTTTCTAAGTTTTTAGCACCATCATCTATACCAGGAAGAAGGTGAGAATGAATGTCTACAAAAGAATCACTAAAAAAGTCGGTTAATGGGATTGTTTTTTTCTTAAAAATCACAATGCATCAGTTTATGCAAACATACATTTTTTAATTATTTTAAAATATTTTTAAACGAAAACGATTGAGAAAATTTAATTTATTGTGTATACTAAATTGTTATGATATATTTGACCAACATTAAAAAAACATCATGATTTTAATAGCTGATGGAGGCTCTACAAAAGCAGATTGGATTGCATTAGATGCTAATAAAAAAGAAGTATTTAGAGTAAGAACTTTAGGGTTGAATCCAGCAGTGGTTGCACAAGAAGAGCTCACCAATAGGATCGTTAATATGTTTCAACTGATTAATATTAAGGATGAGGTTGAGCAGATTCATTTTTACGGTGCAGGATGCGGCACGCCTAAACCAGTAGCAATATTGAAGGATGTTATGAGTGAGATTTTCACGAATGCAACCATTACTATTTCTGAAGATATGCTAGCTGCAGTATACGCAGCTTCCGGTAAGGAACCGGCGATTGTGTGTATTTTAGGAACCGGATCGAATAGTTGTTATTTTGATGGAGAAAAAATGCATATGAAAGTGGCATCACTTGGGTATAGTCTGATGGATGAGGCAAGTGGAAACTATTTTGGGAAACAATTAATACGTGATTTTTATTACGAAAAGATGCCAAAAAGGATCTCAGAAACGTTCAACAGTCAGTTTAATCTGGATGCAGACCATATTAAGTTTAATATGTATAGGCAACCAAATCCTAATATGTATTTGGCTTCTTTTGCTAAGTTTATGTTCGAATTTAAAGATGATAAGTACATCAAGAAAATCATCAAGAAAGGTTTTCAAGAGTTTTTCAAGTATCGAATATTACCATTTCACCCGTCAGAGGATTTGCCTATTTATTTTATAGGATCTATTGCATTTTACTTTAGAGATATTTTGGAAAAAGTCGCAAAAAAGAATGGGCTCAATGTAACAGATGTTATTCAAAGACCTATTGATAATTTATTAGCATTTCATAAAGAGCATATTACCTAATAGTAGGTAAAATTCGCTCTAATGCCATACCTCTAGATCCTTTAATCAACAAAACAGTATTTTCGATGGTAGATTGAACAAAATGTTCTTTCAGATCATCCGTCGATCTAAATTTTCTCTGATCACCATAGGTTTGATAAAAATTTTCACCCACCAAATACAATACGTCAAACTGGTAAGAAGCTGCAAGATCAGCTATTTTTTGATGCTCCGTTGCCGATTCATCTCCAAGTTCAAACATATCTCCTAAAACGACGATTTTCGTTTCCCCTTCTAATTGATGGAAGCTTTTTAAAGCGGCTTCTACACTTGTAGGATTGGCATTGTATGCGTCTAATATGATCTTGTTACGATCGGTTTCAATTATTTGAGACCTATTATTAGTTGGTACGTAAGATTCAATAGCGTCTTTTATATCTGCTGTATCCACACCAAAATGACTTCCGACAGAAATTGCACAACCAATATTGTCAAAGTTATATGTACCAATGAGATTACTTTTTATTTGCGTATCATTAAAAGTGATCTCTAGAAAAGGATTCGAAGTTGTTAATGTTAATGAGCTGTCAAAAAAGAAACGTTTCAAGTCGGATGTGAGCTCAACCTGTTTCGAATCGTTTGGATTCACAAATACATATTTATTGTTTTCTCTAATGTATTGATATAACTCGGATTTACCTTTAATAACTCCCGTAACACCACCAAACCCTTCAAGATGTGCTTTTCCAAAGTTGGTGATATATCCAAAATCCGGTTGTGCTATGCTACAAAGAAATTCAATCTCTTTAAGATGATTAGCCCCCATTTCAACAATACCAAACTCTATACTTTTATCAAAAGATAAAATGGTCAGTGGAACACCAATATGGTTATTTAAATTACCTATTGTTGCTCCGGTTTTGAACTTTTTGCTCAACACACAGTTTAAAAGCTCTTTCGAAGTGGTTTTTCCATTGCTGCCAGTCAGTGCAAAAACTGGAAATGTTATTTGAGCTCTATGGTATCTTGCCAGATCTTGCAAGGCGGTCAAGACATCGTCTACTAAAATAATATGTTCGTTTGTGGCATATTCTTTTTCATCAACAATGCTGTAAGATGCTCCTTTTTTTAGCGCCTCTTCAGCAAAAGTATTTCCATTAAAATTTTCTCCTTTAAGAGCAAAGTACATGCTTTGAGGTCTTATTTTTCGAGTATCCGTATCTACCTTATAGTGCTTTATATATAGCTTGTATAGCTCTTCTATTTTCATTTAATAAATATAAAAAACCTCATTGTTTATGGCAATGAGGTTATATAATTAATTGTTCAGTATTTTATCTTGCAGGATTTCTAGCCCTTCTTTTCTTATAAGCTAATGGCCCTACAATATCAGTAGCACATCTAAAGCCAATATCATATGTAGCCATGTACTCAAGCATAAATCTTCTTTGAGCAGGATCTAACCAATACTCTCTATCACTCCAGGAACCACCTTTGTAAACTCTGGATTGATCACTAATCAATGTAAAACGTTTAGCATCGTCATATTTCTTCACCATTCTACCGGTTAATGTATCTCTTTCCACTGTTGGCTTTAGAGGAGAGTTGTACATTCTAGATTTTGTAACAGCTCTATCATCTTCGTCAAGATCGTAAATTCTAGATGAGTTTTTATCACCATCATTCTTACCTAAATTATCCGCTTTACTATAGTCTCCGCTGAAATAAGCTTCTTCTTTTGTAATCGGAATATATTTTATGGTACCTGGTAACTCTTTAGGAACGATCTTACCATTTGGTAAAGTATCATACGCTACCTTAGGAGCACCTTGTCCACCTACGAACACAACATTACCATCTTTATCGATCATTTTCTTCGTATAGTAATTACCTCTGAAGTAATTGAAGTCATTTGCTTCAGTATCTATAATTTGTCTATAAACATCAGACACCCACTCAGATACATTTCCGGACATGTCATATAAACCAAATGCATTTGGAGGATATGATTTTACTCTAATCGGAATGTCAGAACCATCAGAACTCCATCCTGCAACTCCACTATAATCTCCGTTTCCTTGTTTAAAGTTTGCTAACTGGTCTCCTTTATATCTTTGAGACTTATCTCTAGTATATTTACCATTCCAAGCATATTTCTTTCTACCTCTTACGGTATTGTATTCTCTGTTTTCGATAACAGCTTTAGCTGCATACTCCCACTCAGCTTCCGTAGGTAATCTAAACTTTTGAGTTAACACTCCATCAGAAGAAGTAACATGTCTTCCCGTGAAAGAACCTTTGGCAGGTTTTGGCTCACCTTTCTTACGAATCTTCTTTACCGGAAGTCCTTTTTTATATGCGGCAGAATCACCTTCGAACAATGCATATGGGTTTTCTAAGTACACGTCAGTATCAAAGAAGTTACGAATAGTATCTGCTGCCAACACATTACTCATGATACCTTTATCTATTAAAGTTTTCATGTTTACAGCATTCGTTCTCCACTTACAGTACTGCACAGCTTGTAGCCAGCTAACACCAACCACAGGATAATCCTTATACGCTGGATGTCTTAAGTAGTTTTCGATAAGCAGATCCGTGTTCCCTAAACTCTTTCTCCAAACAAGGGTGTCTGGTAAAGCCGCATTATAAATATGCTTATATTTTTCATCCTCAGGAGGAAATACTTGTTTAGTAACTTGTAGATATAAATGGTATTCTTCATTTGTAACCTCTGTTTCATCCATATAGAATGAACGAATATGCATTTGCTTAGGGGTTGTATTCCAATCAAACATTACATCGTCTTGTACCTGTCCCATTGTAAAAGTACCACCTTCTACAGCCACCATTCCTTCTGGGGTCTTTTGCCCTTTAAAAGATTCTCCATTTAAGAAGTTTCCATACTTCGGGTCGTTAAAATTCCACCCGGTTAAGGACGATTTACTTTTACTTTTAAAATTACAGCTAGTCATCAGGATAACTGCAGTTGAAAAAATTGTAACTTTTACTAAGTTTCTCATATTTTATCTAAAACATTAGGGTTTTGATTTCAGCTTTGCAATTTACAACAAAAATGAAATTATACAACGTCATTTGAGTTTTTTATAAACATCATTTTTCGCCGAATAATAATTTAACGTATACTTTTAATTTTTAGTATAATTTAAAAGGGAACAGATTAAAATATTTATTTTTTATTTCCGTTATTTGGATACAATTATGAGAGAAAAGTTACTTTTTTTTATTTGTTTCACAGCGTCGGTTATAGGATACTCTCAAAACTCAAGCACAGTACTGTCTGATGGTACTTGGTATAAATTTTCTGTGGACACGACAGGTGTTTTTAGAATAGATGCGAATTTATTACAACAAATAGGAATTTCTACAGCAGGTTTAAATCCAAAGAAGATACATATATATGGTAATGGTGGTAGCATGTTACCAGAGGTGAATAGTGATTTTAGATATGAAGACCTTCAAGAGAATGCCATTTATATAGAAGGAGAAGACGATGGTGTTTTTAACGCGGGCGATTTTATTCTTTTTTACGCAAAAGGACCGCATGACTGGGTAGTGGATCCAGGCGGAAATACGGCAGAGCATAGACAAAACATATATTCAGATAAGGCATACTACTTTATAAAAGTGGACAACGTAGACGGAAAAAGAATTGCGCCTGCAGCTCCCATAACAGGAACAGCTGGGGTACAGATCACTACATTTGACGATTATACTTTTTATGAAAAGGAAGAGGTAAATCTATTTGCTGCCGGCAGACAATGGTTTGGTGAAGATTTTAGTGTTGAGAATGAACGCACTTTTAACATTCCATTCGATGGATTAGATGTAACACAGAATATCATGGTAAAGGTACGTGGGGTAGCTATGTCATCGCTTGCATCGTCCATGGATGTTTCGGTGAATGGTCAGAACTTATATACGTTAACCTATACAGCAGTTAACCCGTCGGGTTTAACGCTAGCTTTTTCAGCTGAGCAGACTGGAACATTGAACAGTAGTACAAGTACCATATCTGTTACGATACGTTACAATAATAATGGAAATCCTTCTGCGAAGGCTTATCTGGACTATATAGAGGTGATAGGAACGAAAAACCTAACAGCTGACCAGAAACAATTTTCATTTCGGAGTTTTGATGCTGCAAATGCAACGAGCATCGTAGAGTATCAAATAAATAATGCATCAAATATATTACAGCTTTGGGATGTTACTGATCCTATAAACCCGACTAGCATAGAAAATCAATCTGCAGGAGCAAATTTCACATTTAAAGAAAATGGAGGTACGTTAAAGGAATATATAGTATTGAACGGATCGGATTTTTATACCCCGGAAGCCCTGACGAACGGATTGGTGATAAATCAGAATTTACATGCATTACAGGATATTAATTACCTGATTGTCACAAATAACGAGCTTTCTGCAGAAGCACAGAGACTGGCGGATTATCACGAGACAAACTCCGGATTTACGACGAAAGTTGTAATTGTAGATGAGATCTACAATGAATTCTCCTCTGGTTCTAAAGATATTACAGGGATACGGGATTTTATTAAAAGAATTTATGATACAAACACTACCGCAGATAAAAAATTAAAATACGTTTGTTTTTTTGGAGATAGCTCGTACGATTATAAGGATAGACTAATTAGTAATAACAATATCGTTCCGGTATACGAATCTATAGAAAGTTTTAACCTGGCAAATTCATATGTCACAGACGATTACTTTGCAATGTTCGATCCTGTAGAAGGAAGTATGGTGCCTGCTCATACTGTAGATGTAGCCACGGGTAGAATTCCTGTTTCTACAATTCAGGAAGCAAAGGAGGTCGTAGATAAGATATTGAGCTATTACGGAGAACAATCTTTAGGGAATTGGAGGAATGTGATCACATTACTTTCCGATGATATTGATGAAACAACCGATATACCAATTCAAGCCGGTGTTGAACAAATTGCTGATGATATAAAAGCGAACAAGCCCGTGTTTAATGTAAATAAGATCTATGCAGATGCCTTTACACAACAGACGTCATCAGGAGGAGAAAGATATCCCGATGTGAACAATGCCATTACCAATAGTATTGAAAGAGGTACACTTATCTTAGACTATTTTGGACATGGAGGAGAAGATGGTTTTGCCAGCGAACGTATTTTGGAACGCCCACAAATACAATCTTTTTTTAACGAAAATACATTACCTCTATTAGTGACTATTACCTGTGAGTTTACCAGGTTTGATAACCCCAATAGAGAAACTGCCGGAGAGTTAACTTTTAAGAATACGCAAGGAGGTGCAGTGAGCATGATCACGACAACTAGAGAAGTTTTTATTTTTGTGGGACAGAACTTTAATGAAGATCTAATAAGAGTATTATTAGAGTTTAATAATGAAGATCTAACCATTGCAGAATCTCTTACCAAAACTAAAAACGAGTTTTCTAATTTTCAAAAGTTCTTCATTTACTATTTAGGAGACCCGGCAATGAAGTTAGCAATTCCTGAACCTAATATACGTATAACAAAGATGAATGGTGTCGATGTTACACAATCTTTAGATACATTAAAAGCACTATCTAGAGTGAGCTTTGAAGGTGTGGTTACCGATAATGCTAATCAGGTGTTAACCGATTTTAATGGTACATTATCAACTACTGTATACGATAAACCAATTGATAAAACGACCTTAGATAATGATAACTTTGGTGTGTTTCTAACCTTTGATTCTCAAGAGAGTAAATTGTTTACGGGTAAAGCTACTGTGGAAAATGGAACGTTTAACTTTGACTTTATTGTTCCTAAAGATGTACGAATTGCTTTTGGTAAAGGAAAATTAAGTTTTTATGCAACGGATCAAGTCATAGATAAGTCTGGTTACAATTTGGATGTGGTTGTGGGAGGTATAAATGAGAATGCTCCGGTCGATGATGTCGGACCTGAGATCAAGCTCTTTATGAATGATGAATCTTTTATTGATGGAGGCAATACAAATACATCACCGAACTTAATAGCGGTTCTTTCAGATGAAAGTGGTATTAATACCTCTGTTACCGCCGTAGATCATGATATCGTGGCAATTCTAGATGGAGATGAATCGAATCCGATTGTGTTAAATGACTTCTATGAAACGGATTTAAATGATTTTACGAAAGGTAGAGTTACCTATAAACTGAGGAACTTGGAAGTGGGGCCGCATACGCTAAAATTAAAAGCATGGGATACTTACAATAATTCATCTGAAGCTACGTTGAACTTTGTGGTGGTGAGCGATGCGATTTTAAATTTGGAGAATGTATTAAATTATCCAAACCCTTTTGTAAATTACACGGAATTTTGGTTTAATCATAATAAACCAAATGAACCCTTAGAAGTGCAAGTGCAAGTATTTACTGTTTCAGGTAAGTTGATCAAGACGATCAATCAAAGTGTGCAAACTACAGGGAATTTATCAAGAAATATAACCTGGAATGGTCTTGACGATTTTGGGAATAAAATAGGAAAAGGAGTATACGTATACAAATTAATTGTAAAGTCAACCACAAGTAATTTGATTGCTGAGAAATATGAAAAATTAGTAATACTTCAATAATTATTAGATATTTGTAAAACCAACTGAACGAATTAAGTATGAGAAAACTAGGATTTTGTCTTATAATGTGTGCTATGTTTTTGTCAAAGGCAAATGCACAAACGAGAAACGGAATAACAACGGCAACCCCTTTTTTATTAATTGTGCCAGATGCTAGAGCAGGAGGTATGGGAGATGTCGGAGTGTCTACATCAGCAGATGCAAATTCATTGTTCCACAATCCTTCAAAGATTGCTTTTAGTCCAAGACAAGTTCAAATCGCATTAAATTACTCTCCATGGTTACGTAACCTTACAGACGATATTTTTATAGGAGGAGCATCTTACATTAACAGGTTTAGCGAGAATGCTGCCTGGGGAGCAGAGTTTAGATATTTCTCTTTAGGTCAGGTAGACCTTACAGACAATGTAGGAAACCCAACAGGTACCATTAACCCGAACGAATTTGCTTTATCAGGTTCGTATGCCCTAAAGTTAAGTGAAACTTTCTCCATGGGGGTAAGCCTTAGATATTTCAGATCAAACCTGGCATTTACAGGTACCACTTCGAACTTACAACCTATTAATTCCTTTGGAGTAGATGTTTCTGGATATTATCAATCCGAAGAAGAAAATTATGGAACATTCAACGGACGATATAGATTAGGATTTAATATTGCGAATATTGGACCTAAGGTATCTTACGTACCGGGTGAAGAAGACTTTATTCCAACGAACTTAAAATTTGGAGGTGGATTCGATTTTATTTTGGATGATTATAATGTCATTGGAGTTAATCTAGAATTCACAAAATTACTGGTACCTACACCACCACTTAGAGATTCAAACGGTAATATTATAGATGGTAAAGATGATAATGTAGGATGGATTTCAGGAATTTTTCAATCATTCGGAGATGCACCAGGCGGATTGAGCGAAGAGTTAAAAGAATTTACCTGGGCACTTGGTGCTGAATATCTATATAATAGTGCTTTTGCTTTGAGAGCAGGATATTTTAATGAAAGTGAACTAAAAGGAAACCGTCAATATTTTACATTAGGAGCAGGATTTAAAACAAACGCTTTAAATATAGACTTGTCTTATTTGATCAATTCTTCAGATGTAAATAATCCATTAGAAAACTCATTACGCTTCTCATTATCTTTCGATTTAGGAGAGATTTATGAAGATTATTAGTACCTTAGTTTTCTTGACATTGATTTCATGAAGAAAATTAACATATCTACTTCAGCAGTTGTCTATGAAAACCTTTCAGAGCTATCATCAGAAGATAGTGGTTTACTTGCTGAAGCTTTAAAAGCAACACATAATTCATATGCCCCCTATTCTAAATTTCGAGTGGGTGCTGCACTGCTATTAGAAAACGGACAAGTAATTTTGGGTAGTAATCAGGAAAATGCTGCGTACCCATCGGGGATGTGTGCTGAGAGAGTGGTTATCTGGCAAGCAGGTGCGAGTTATCCTGGAGTGAAGATCAAAAAAATAGCCATTACAGCAACTTCGCAAAACACAAAAGTAGATAAGCCCGTCGGGCCCTGTGGAGCATGCCGACAGACCATGTTGGAGTACGAAGTAAATCAGAAAGAACCTATTGAGATTATTTTTATGGGAGAAACGGGGAAAATAGTGAAGACAGAATCTGTAGTATCTCTACTTCCTTTTTCGTTTGATGCTTCTTATTTATAGATTATCATATTCTTATCTTTTCAAGAAAATTTCTTTGAATTCTTAGTAAAATCTAAAAATTTTAATAAATCCATAAAAATTAAAAAAATCTAGACTAAAGGATAGGATAGATGTATGAAAACTTGTTCATTTGTCGTTAACTAGCTTAACTAAACACAAGATTATGTTTTCATCAGTTATCACTGGAACAGGAACTTATATCCCAACCATAAAAAAAGAGAACGAAAAGTTCAGCGGTCATCGTTTCTTAAATTCAGATGGGACGGCCTTTACAAATACCAACGATGTTATTATTGAAAAATTCAAGTCTATAACCGGTATTGAAGAAAGACGATATGCCAAGACAGAATATAATGCGTCCGATCTTGGGTATTTTGCTGCTCAAAAAGCTATTGAAGATGCTGGAGTAGATCCGGAAGAACTAGACTATATTATTTTAGCTCACAATTTTGGAGATGTTAAAAGTGCGGCCATTCAAAGTGATATATTGCCAAGTTTAGCTACACGGGTAAAATATCGATTAGGGATCGAGAACCCCAACTGCGTTGCATACGACATCTTGTTTGGTTGTCCGGGTTGGGTAGAAGGTGTAATACAGGCGAATGCCTTTATTCGATCTGGAATGGCAAAGAAAGCGTTAGTAATTGGAGCCGAAACCTTATCAAGAGTGTTGGATAAGCACGATCGAGATTCTATGATCTATAGTGATGGAGCAGGTGCGTGTATTGTAGAGCTAAAAGAAGGAACGAAGTCGGGTATTATTAGTCATGCCACACAAACGTTTGCTAAAGAAGAGGCATATCATTTGTTCTTTGGAAATTCCTTTGATAAGAATGAAGATCCCGATGTACGTTATATTAAAATGCATGGACGTAAGATCTATGAATTTGCATTGAACAATGTACCAAACGCAATGAAAGCGGCCTTAGACAAAAGTGGAGTTGAAATAGATGAGGTGAAGAAGGTTTTTATACATCAAGCAAATGAAAAGATGGATGAAGCTATCATCAAACGTTTTTTTAGATTATACAAAAAGCCAATTCCAGAAGGAATTATGCCAATGAGTATTCATAAACTAGGAAATAGTTCTGTAGCAACGGTACCAACGTTGCTGGATTTGGTTCTAAAGAATAAAATTACAGATCAAAATGTTGAAAAAGGAGATGTGATTATCTTAGCATCTGTGGGTGCGGGAATGAATATAAATGCAATTGTATATAGATATTAAAAACACCTAAAATTTCTGTTTACAAATGTTTTAAATTTAAATTGAAGTACTATTTTTGCACATGCAACAACACAACGTACTTATTTTAGATTTTGGATCGCAATACACACAGTTAATTGCGAGAAGAGTTAGAGAATTGAACATCTATTGTGAGATTCATCCTTACTACAAATTACCAACAAACATTGACAGTTTTAAAGCCGTTATCTTATCAGGAAGTCCATTTTCTGTAAGGTCAGAAGATGCTCCGCACCCGGACCTATCGCTGATCAGAGGAAAAAAACCTTTACTGGGAGTTTGCTATGGAGCACAATATTTAGCTCATTTTTCTGGAGGAAATGTAGCGCCATCCAATACACGGGAATACGGAAGAGCCAATCTGTCTTTTATAAAAGAAGGAGAAACCTTTTTCGCAGGAGTTTCTGTTGGAAGTCAGGTATGGATGAGCCATTCAGATACCATCAAAGAATTACCTGAAAATGCTGTCCATTTGGCGAGTACAAATGATGTAGAAAATGCAGCGTACAAAATTGACGGTGAGGAAACCTATGCTATTCAGTTTCACCCAGAAGTATATCATTCGACCGATGGAAAACAAATATTAGAGAATTTTTTAGTGAAGATAGCAGGTGTAGCACAGACCTGGACACCCAACTCATTTGTCGAAACAACGGTAAATAACCTGAAAGCACAATTAGGTAACGATAAAGTCGTTTTAGGTTTATCTGGAGGAGTCGATTCGAGCGTAGCTGCTGTATTATTAAATAAAGCAATTGGTAAGAATCTCTATTGTATATTCGTAAATAACGGATTACTTCGTAAAAATGAGTTCGAAAATGTACTGATGCAGTACGAAGGCATGGGACTGAATGTTAAAGGAGTAGATGCTTCGGCACGATTTATGAAAGCTCTTGCAGGGGAGAAAGATCCTGAGAAGAAAAGGAAAGCTATCGGAAATGCATTTATTGAAGTGTTTGACGATGAGGCACATAAGATCGAAGATGTAACATGGTTGGCGCAGGGAACGATTTACCCAGATGTAATTGAATCCGTATCTGTCAATGGAGGGCCATCAGCAACGATCAAAAGTCATCACAATGTAGGAGGGCTTCCAGATTTTATGAAATTAAAGATTGTAGAACCTTTACGTATGATCTTTAAGGATGAAGTTAGAAGAGTAGGAGCTTCTATGGGAATTGACAAAGAACTGTTAGGAAGACATCCTTTCCCCGGGCCGGGATTAGCCATTAGAATCTTGGGAGATGTGGACGAAGAGAAAGTGCGAATATTACAAGAAGTAGATGCTATTTTTATAGATGGTTTGAAGAAGTATGGGTTGTACGATAAAGTGTGGCAAGCAGGAGCAATGTTGTTGCCAGTGAATTCGGTGGGGGTAATGGGAGATGAAAGAACTTATGAAAAAGTAGTAGCTTTGCGGGCAGTAGAAAGCACAGATGGAATGACAGCAGATTGGGTACATTTACCCTATGAGTTTTTACAGAAAACATCAAATAATATTATAAATAAAGTGAAAGGTGTAAATAGAGTGGTATATGATATTAGCTCTAAACCACCAGCAACAATTGAATGGGAATAATTTATGAGGAGATTTAAACTATTTGTGGTCTTTTTTATTTTGTGCATTGCAACATCTTGCGGGCAACAAAAGAAATACATTTCATATACAGTTAAGAAAGGGGAAACCATGAAGGTGATCGCTAAGAGACTAGACATGAAAACAAAAGACTTATTGCGTTTGAATCCCGATGTTGGCAGAAGGCCTAGACCTAACACGGTAATTATTATTCCAAATAAAGATTTTGTTGCGATACCGGTAAAAAAGGATACCCTTTTGGTAACAGACCCGGTTAAATTAGATTCTGTAAAAGTTGACCTTGAGGAACTTAAGAAACAATTTGTGTTACATACGGTTAAAAAAGGAGATACATACTATAATTTAACGAGGTATTACAATGTCTCTGAAAATTCCTTAAAAGAATTGAACCCAGAGCTTTCCGAGGGGTTGAAATTAGGAATGATAATCAAGGTCAAGCCTATCGCAGATGAAGATGAAGTGGTATTTTATCAAGATACAATTCAAACGGGAGCTTCTCTAAAGCTGGCTATCCTACTGCCATTTAGAGCTGTTGAATTTGATACGATCGAAGCTCAGGATATTTTTGCAACAAATAGATTGGCAAATATCACAACCGATTTTTATTTAGGAGCGGAATTGGCAATAGATTCCTTGAGAAATCAAGGGGTAAACATAGATGTTTCTCTGTTTGATACGGGTAAAAAGAATTCAAAGATCAGAGAAATATTAAATGAAAATGATCTGGATGAGAACGATGTGATCATAGGTCCATTGTATTCGGATGAAGCAGCTATTTTAGCAAATAGAGTCCGCACCGAAGTTGTTTTTCCGGTGTATTCCAGAAATCAAAAAGACTTTTCTTCTTCCAGGTTGATTAAAACGTATGCAGATAAATCTATGCATCGAGAAATACTGTTACGTCATATCGATACGGCATATACCAATGAAAATATTTTGATCATTGGAGATAGTACTGCTGTTTCAAGAAGGAATGCAAATCAGATTCGGTCGTTTTTATTGAGAAATGATTCTATACAAGAAGCAAAGATCATTCATGCGGCGAACGGTTTTATCCGAAAGGACATTATTATTAATTCTTTAAAGGCGGAAGTTGGTAACTGGGTGATCCTTGCCACAGATAAAAGAGCGATTGCCTCAGATGCAATTAATAGCCTAATTAGTTTGCCAACAGAGGAAGATGAAGAAGAGGATGGTGATAGAAAGGACAATCTAAGAAAGAAGAAAGACGAGCCGGAGATGCAGATCTTACCAGAAGATACGGTAATAAAGATATTTGCGTGTGATAAGTCTTCAACCTACGATAAGATTGACAATCACAAACTGGCCAAACTTGGATTTACATACACTTCAGATATTTATGTAGACGATGCTTCGATGGCCGCTCAAATCTTCAATAAGCAATACCAGGAAAAGAACAATGCTTATCCATCGTATTACGCCACAAAAGGCTTCGATATTACATATGATATTTTAATGCGATTAGCCTCAGGAAATGATTTAAAGGACACCTTTAAGGAAGGTGTTTCTTATCGTCTGGAAAGCAAGTTTGACTTCAGTAAAAAACTATTTGCTACTTCAGATAATAACGGGGTATTCATACTACAATACAATCCAGACCTTACCGTAACCAGAATTAAATAAATGGTTATCGGACTTGTGTTAATAGTTCTATCCTTAACCGCGGCATACTACGTGAGAAAAACAGATCTCGAAGAAGTATTGGTAGAAAAGGATCCTTATGGCAGGGTATATTTGTATATAGGAATTTTACTTTTGTTCGTGGTTGGTGTTTTATCAATTATTGATACTATACCATAAAAAAACCGCTATACTTCCAGAGATATAGCGGCTTTATATATTTTTAAAAAATGCGTGCTTAGATTCGCTTCATTTGTTGTTTCATCATTTGCATTTGTTCTTTCAACATTCCGTGCTTATCAAGCTTCTTAGCCTCAGCCATTAAATTGGTCGCTTCACGCTTACGTCTTTTGGTCATGGCAATTCCTGCCAATTGTAGCTTAGCCATAGCCAAGTCGTGATTCATTGCTAATCCTAAACGAACCGCTTTTCGCAAATACTTTTCAGCTTGAGTAATATTGGTTTGACTCAACATGATACCGTGTAAATAGTTATAATACCCCTCTTGCTTTTTGGTCAATGCAGCACTAGGGTTTTTAATATAGGCTAACCACTTTTGAGCACCTGCAAAATTTTGCTTCCGCAATTGCAAAAAAGCCAGTAAGATAAACTCATTCTTAAAGTATAACAATACAAAGATTCCTGATAGTAATAGAATGGAGATACCATTCATAATATGGCCTTGAGAGAATTCATATACAGACCAGGCAAAGATCAATACTGCTAAAACTAATTTTATATTCTTATGAAACATATTCTTTTTTTAAGGAGTACAAAAGTACGTTTTTCTCTTAATTTTTATAGTATTTTTTATGTTTAAACCATGCAAAAACTCCTAAAATGAGGACAAACCCAACAGAATAATATACAGAGTTCGGTGTAATTACTTTATCTCCACTCGCATACGAATGCAATCCTGATAGGTAGAAATTCACTCCAAAGTAGGTCATCATAATCGATGCAAAAGCAATAATAGACCAAAGGTTATACGTGTATTTTCCTCTCAACCCGGGAACTAATCGCATGTGCAATACAAAAGCATAGATCATAATAGATATAAGTGCCCATGTCTCTTTTGGGTCCCAACCCCAATATCTTCCCCAACTTTCATTAGCCCACATTCCTCCGAGGAAATTTCCAATGGTAAGCATTACTAATCCAATAGTCATGGCCATCTCATTGATAATGGTCAACTCTTTAATGTTGAGGTCCATTTTTTTCTTGTTTTTGGAGGTTGTAAAGACCATCAGCAATAACGAAACAATTCCAAGGATCATCGCTAAAGCAAATGGACCATAACTTGCTACAATAATGGAAACATGCACTAATAACCACCAGGAGTTTAATACGGGTTGTAAATTCGCAATTTCCGGATCCAACCAGTTTTGATGTGCGAATGCCAGGATAATCGCCGTTAAAAAAGCCGCCGCTCCAATGGTTAATGCCGATTTTCTACCTACATATAAACCAAAAAGCATTACCGCAAAGGCTACATAAATAATGGATTCATAAGCGTTACTCCATGGGGCATTCCCACTTATATACCATCGACTTCCCAGACCTGCTATATGTAATGCAAAGAGCAAAACAAGAATTCCAATGAGTCCTTTTACAATGTAATTCAACAAGGTATTGTCAAAGAATATTTGCACAATTACGAGAATGATCAATATAACACTTACCAACCCGTAATACTTAGACAATTGCACAAAGATCCTTGCTTTATTATAACGAATCTCGAGATCGATCTTTTCTTGCGAAGGATATACATCTGCTCCAAACTTTTTCTGAAAACCTATTAAATATCCTAACGTTTCGTCTGCACTGCTATAATCTTTGGTTTGCTTAGCATTTTGTAAAATACTTAGATAAATAGGAAAGGCCTGTCTAACAAAAACAGAATCTTTTCCTGTAAAATTAGCTCTTGGCGCTTCCAATCTGGAAACCCATTTGTTATTCTCGTCTCCGGGAACAGGGTAAAACCTAAAAATACTACCGCCAATAGCTTGATACAACAGTCCAACGCGTCTATCGATCTTTATGACGTCTTTTTGGAACTTGCTTTGAATTTTTTCTTTTTGAGCTTCTTCAACAAATAAGGATAACTTTGAAGTTCCTGTAGGTGTGAAAAAATCAGATAAACGGGCAAATTCAGCTTCTTTATCAAGACCCAGAATTTCACGAATTCTTGTATTTCCTTTTTCTAAATACACAATAGGTACTTCGAACCAGAATTTTGGATTCTCTAAAATAGAAAGTACCACCTGGCTAGGTTCCATCCCTCTAAATGACTCAGACTTGCTTACTTTTCGTAACAATTCCGAAGAAAAAGTATGCAATGGTTTCATTCTTCCTCCAACATCCTGTATTACTAGCTTGTTAAACTTCTCTGCGTGTTGAAGGTCTACAATATTGGCCTGTAAGATGGAATCTATTTGTTGTTCGGAAATCACATGTTGTGAATGGTCGCTTTCTTGAGCTGATAATACCCCACCTAAAGAAAGGAAAGCGATGAGTGAAAGTGCTGCTTTTTTCTTTCTGATCTTTACCAGATTCTTTTTAAGGAAATCGAAACGTGTATGCTTCGCAAAGAAAATACAGATGAGTCCAAAATACAAGAATGAATATCCAATATACGTGATTAATGTGCCCCAAAAATCATGGTTTACGGATAAATGTGTTTGCTCTACAGGGCCAGACAGGTCATAACTAGATTGAAAAAATTTATAACCTTTATGATCTAAAATATGGTTCATAAAGATTCGGTAATCAAAAGTTTCTTCAGGGTCAATCACAGTTACTTCACTTGCATATGAAGCTGCGCTTTCAGATCCGGGATACTTCTCTAATTGAAAATCATTTAGCTTCACACTGAATGGAGTCTCTAATATTCTTGAACCATATAACATTCTAAAATTCAGGCCTCCAACCGACAGTTCTTTTGTTCCTTCAGAATTAAATTTTCCACCTAAAACATCTATAGATTTTGTTTCGTTTCTAACAGTAACATCCAATACTAACTGATCAAACTTTTTATTGTCTTTCGGGCCTCTAACAGTTTGTTTGGCTCCTTTAACAGGAGGACGAGGGACTACGAATGGTAAACCGGCAACCGTATACAGGGATCTTAAGTTGAATACCTGAAGACTGTCTTTTTTTACCAATCCCTTTTGTTGCGTTGCCATTACCTGAAAATCACCATCATTCTTAGTAAGGATTCGCAACGTATCATTTACGGTCCTAATATTGATACTGGCATTGTTGTTTGGAACATCGTATCCTACTAAGATCCCATGAATATTCTGGATCTTTCCTTTTTCGATATAATGTTCGTGCCTACTACCACTCGAAGATTCAACAACAAAGAGGTGTTCCTTACCATGATCGTCTTCTACAAATTCTTCCTGTGCCCATGGAATATATTCTTTGAGTGTAATTGAGAAATCTGTTCCTTTGAATTCACTACTATAGCTCCAGCTATTCTTACCCCAAGCAGATAATAGTACTTTAGGAAAGTATATTTTTTGTTGTTTGTTATCGTCTACAACAACGTTTAGGTAGGTTGTTTCTGAAAGAAACTTATTGGTAGTCTCACCCTCATTAATGAGCATGATACCCTCATAACCAATATACCTTGTAATTCCAGCACCTAGAATGATAAAAATAAACGATAGGTGAAACATTAAAACTGGCCACTTCTCTTTCTTATGCAAACGGTATCTGAATATGTTTCCAAAGAAGTTGATCACAAAAAAGATCATGATCGCTTCGAACCACCAGGTATTATAAACGAGGGCTTTTGAAGTTTGTGTCCCAAAATCATTTTCTATGAAGGTAGCAATTCCCATAGCTATGGCAAACACAAAAAATAAAACAGCCATTAAACGGGTAGAATAGAGTGTATCTAAGATTTTTTTCATCTGAAAAAAAGTGAATATTAAAAAGTACCGCAAATTTACGGATTAAACGCTAGAAAAAAGGATTTTTTAAAGGTAAAAAACCCTCATCGAACAAGTTCTGATGAGGGAGTTGTATTATTTCTTTCCAGAAGGAATTGGCGGCGGCCCTTCAGGGATGATGGCCTTGTAAATAGCACTTCCCTTCCGTGTTTTATATTCTGCTTTTACCTTACTTACAAGTTCAGGGTTTTCGAAAAGATCTAACATGGTCATTGACATGGCTTTTGAAGCATAGAGCATACCTTTATGACCAATGCTCATTCCGCCACAGGCAACCACAGCCCAGGAATGCCATGGGGTGTCTTTTGGTGCAGTGGTAACCGAAAGGTTAATATTTGCCACATTCCAGCTTACATCTCCTACATCTGTAGATCCTCCTCCGGGGTTTTCCCTGGTTTCTTGTAAAGGCTTGATGGCCACATCCATACCCACTTGTTTTTTATTGGTTACTTCTTGTATTTTCTTTCCAAAAGCAATCTCTTCATCCGTATATTCAATTGGGCCAAGTAATTCAAGGTTTTGCTGCATGATCTTTCCACCTTCTCTATTTACCAGCACTTCGTAAATTCCTGAAATTAACGAGACCTTATAATCGACATTTGCCATAATTGCTGCTCCTTTGGCCATTTCTTTTACACGTTCATATACTGGCATCATTCCGGATCGTTTCGTATCACGCACTCTAACCCATAATCTGGAATAATCCGGAACAACATTGACAACCTGACCTCCATCTTGAATATGATAATGCATGCGTACACTTGGCTTTACATGTTCGCGATAATAATTTATTCCCGCGGTATACAATTCCAAAGCATCTGATGCGCTCCTCCCATTCCATGGGTCAGCTGCGGCATGTGCTGCCTGACCAAAAAACTCAACTTTAAAATCGATCAAGGCCAATGAACTTTGTACATCTGCTTCTGTTTTAGCCGATGGATGCCAACTAATATTTACATCAACATCGTTCCATAAACCCGCATTTACCATCCATATTTTTCCGAAAAATTTCTCTTCAGACGGAGTTCCGAAGAATTTTACCGTCCCTTTAATTTTGCCAGCCGCAATAAGTTCTTTAATGGCAATTGCAGCTCCCAAACTTCCTGCACCGAATAAGTTATGTCCACAACCATGACCATTTCCTCCTTCTTTTAAAGGACTCTTTGTGGGTTGTGCTTTTTGAGAAATCCCTGGTAAGGCATCGAATTCTCCTAAAATACTTATTACCGGAGAGCCAGACCCATAGGTGGCTACAAAGGCAGTAGGCATTTCTGCAACACCACGTTCTACTTTAAAACCTTGCTTTTCTGCGTAATTTGCTAAAATCTCGGAAGATTTGGTCTCTTCAAAAGCTGTTTCAGCTAAATTCCAGATCTCATCGCTAATTCGGATAAGTTCTGTTCGATGTTTCTCAATTGATTTTAATAATGCTTTTTTATTCTTAGAAAGCCCTTTTTGTGCGTAAGTGAATGACGCAACGAAAAGAACAAGTACGAGGAGTATTCGTTTTTTATTCATGAGATCGTTAGTTTCTTGCTGAAAAGATACTAAGAATCTGCTACAGAATCAATTAAAATGCTAATCATGTCAATGGCTGCTTGAGCAATTTTAGTTCCGGGTCCGAAAACACCTACGGCACCTGCATCAAATAAGAATTGATAATCCTGAGCCGGAATGACACCGCCTACAATTACCATAATATCTTCGCGACCATAA
Source organism: Flavobacteriaceae bacterium (assembly GCA_965218065.1). Taxonomy (GTDB): domain Bacteria; phylum Bacteroidota; class Bacteroidia; order Flavobacteriales; family Flavobacteriaceae; genus Polaribacter. The sequence goes on from OZ244589.1 coordinate 800,433, forward strand.
TTTTTCAATGCTGCAATTACCTGTGGAACCAACGTTTTGTGACCCGCAGCTAATGAAGAAATCCCCAAAATGTGAACATCATTTTCAACCGCTTGTTTGGCTGCTTCTTTTGGTGTTTGGAAAAGCGGACCAATATCCACATCAAAGCCAAGGTCTGCATACCCCGTTGCTACTACTTTGGCACCTCTATCATGTCCATCTTGTCCCAATTTAGCAATCATGATACGAGGTCTTCTTCCTTCCAATTCAGCAAATTTGTCTGCTAACTCAGAGGCTTCATTAAATAATTTATCGTCCTTGATTTCTTTACTATACACTCCAGAAATTGTTTTATGCACTGCCTTATGTCTTCCAAATACTGTTTCCAAAGCGTCTGAAATCTCACCTAAGGTAGCTCTTTGTCTAGCTGCTTTTACTGCCAAATCTAGTAAATTTCCATCACCTGACTTGGCACAATCGGACAGATCTTGTAAAGTCTTACTTACTTTATTAGGATCTCTTTTCGATTTTAAGTCTTCTAACCTTTCAATCTGACTAAGTCTTACAGCTTCATTATCTACTTCTAAAATGTGTAATGGATCTTCTTGTTCAAGTTGGTATTTGTTCACACCTACAATAACATCCTGACCACTATCTATTTTAGCTTGTTTTTTTGCAGCGGCTTCCTCAATTCTCATTTTTGGGATCCCTTTTTCAATAGCCTTGGTCATGCCGCCTAATTCATCTACTTCCTGAATAAGTTCCCAGGCTTTATTTGCAATGTCTTCGGTCAATTTTTCGACATGGTGACTGCCTGCCCATGGATCCACTGTTCTTGTGATATGTGTCTCTTGTTGCAAATATATTTGTGTATTTCGCGCTATTCTTGCTGAAAAATCAGTAGGCAAAGCGATTGCTTCATCTAGTGCATTTGTATGTAAACTTTGGGTTCCGCCAAATACGGCTGCCATAGCTTCTATAGTAGTTCTGGCAACATTATTAAAAGGATCTTGCTCTGTTAAACTCCAACCACTGGTTTGACAATGTGTTCTTAAAGCCAGAGATTTTTGATTTTTCGGATTGAATTGTTTCACCAGTTTAGCCCATAGCATTCTTCCTGCTCTCAGCTTTGCAATTTCTTTAAAATGATCCATTCCAATAGCCCAGAAAAATGATAGGCGAGGAGCAAAACTATCTATGTCCATTCCTGCTTCCAATCCCTTTTTAATATATTCTAATCCATCTGCTAATGTGTATGCCAATTCAATCTCGGGTGTGGCACCGGCTTCTTGCATATGATACCCAGAAATAGAAATAGAGTTAAACTTTGGCATATGATTACTGGTAAACTTAAAGATGTCTGCTATGATCTTCATTGAAGGAGTGGGAGGGTAGATATATGTATTTCGTACCATAAACTCCTTTAAAATATCATTTTGAATCGTTCCTGAGAGTTGTTCTTGTTGTACGCCCTGTTCTTCGGCAGCAACAATATAAAAAGCTAAGATCGGCAGTACCGCGCCATTCATGGTCATGGACACGGACATCTTATCCAGTGGAATCTGATCGAAAAGAATTTTCATATCTTCTACAGAATCAATAGCTACTCCTGCCTTACCTACATCGCCTTGAACTCTTTCATGATCAGAATCGTAACCTCTGTGCGTTGCAAGGTCAAAAGCGACTGATAGACCTTTCTGTCCGGCAGCCAAATTTCTTCGATAAAAAGCATTGCTCTCTTCTGCAGTAGAAAATCCAGCATACTGTCTTATCGTCCATGGTCTTCTTACGTACATTGTAGAGTATGGCCCTCGCAAATTGGGAGCAATGCCAGCCACAAAACCTTCATGTTTGAAGTTTTGAGTAACGGGCTTCCCTTTTTTCAGGATAATGTCATCGATATTTTTTCGCATCATACCTTTTTCTTTGAATCTAATTTCATCAATCTATATAAATCATCATTGATGACGTCTATTCTTTTTTGAATTTTATTAATCTTAAACTTTATGACTAATAAGTATAACCCCACTATAATTGCAAGACAAATAGCAAAAAAATAAATGAGTGTTTTGCTACTTGAAAAAAAGCGAATTATGTAATTCTCTAAAGCGACAACCAAAACTAACAGCGGCATAATGATTATAAATAGATCATTAAACCTTCTTTTCTGTAGCTTTTTTATAGCTGCTCTTTTAGATTTTTGTTCTTTTTTTAGTTGTTCAATTCCTTTGGGGCTTCGGTTCATCAATCCTATTTGGTTTCTAAGTTAAGTCGTTCTGTCTCATACGATTCAGAAAGACGCTTCATTAAAATGGGGGGGATTAGCGTTTTTATGTGTTTCTTTTTCAAAAAAGGGTAGATCTCCAGGTTGTCTTTCATTCTATCTTCATTATTAGGCAATACATTGGAGCCCAATAACACAACTTCATTTGCATTAAATCTTTCCTGTTCTTTATCGGCACTTTCACTAATTTTTCTCTGGATAGCGCCTTCTTTTAGCAGCTTTAAAAAGCCTCCTTTTTTTTCTATTTGTTTAAGTAAATCTAATGATTTTTCTGCTAACTGACTTGTTGTTTTTTCTATATAGTAAGCACCCTCTGCGAAATCTTGCGCTTCGGCTAAATAACTTTCCTGCTGTAATATCAATAATTGATTCCTTGAAATACGCTCTCCAAACTCGTTCGCTTTGTGATATAGGTTGTCATAAGCAAGATTGGCAACGGTATCTGAGCTTCCAAGGATGGCACTCATAGATTCGCTTGTAGTTCTCAGCATATTTACATTGTAGTCATATAGTGTTTTGTTGCGAATACTGGGTTGTGTAAAAATATGAGGAACCGCATCTTTAACTCCATATGCGGAAACTAAAGAATCCCAAAGAAGTCTAAATGCTCTGATCTTGGCAATTTCAAAGAAATAATTACTTCCTACTGAGAACATGAAGTGTATATGGTTAACAGAAGATTCTGAAAACCTATTTAAATACTCATTTGCATGTGCCAACGTATAGGCAAGCTGCTGAACCATATTGGCGCCTGCATTCTGATATAGACTCAGGTCTACCATAATGGCATTATGAACCTTCCTTGCTATTTTCTCTAGCTGAGAAAAGTCTTCGTTTAAATTAGAATACCAGTTTCCAGTTCTGGCCAAGTTACCAATGATATCGATCTGAAAATAGGTGCTCTCAGAAGGGCTGTGACCAGATAATTCAGAGGTAAAGGCAGCATCTAAAAATTGTAATTTAAAATAGATACACAGGTTTTCTCTTTCTATATTTTGGAGTGTTTTCCGGTAGTCAAAAGGTCGATCAGCAATAAACTGAATAGCATTGGCTCCTCTTTTTAATGCATCTAAAGCCAATGAATTGGCAATCTTTTCATCATCTATAAAAATAGACTGACAAATATTAAATCCTTTTTTTGGAACATTTATTTTTGAATCTGACCGATCCTCTTCCGTATAAAAAGGTTTGATCACAATGCCTTCGCTAGTAGTATGAAGCAAGGTTTCGTTATAATCCAATCCCTTTAGATCAACTTGTATCTTTTGTTTCCAAGCTGCGGGCGAAACGGGTGAAAATTCTTCAAATAAAAAATGACTCATTATTTTTTAATAGTATCAGGTTCGATGATGTAAACGTCTTCGTTCTTTCTTTTTAATAAATATTGCTCTCTGGCAAATTTTTCCAGCTGAGAACTATCTTTAAGGCCGTTAATCTCTTTATTGTTCTTCTTTGTTTTACTGGTGTAAAAAGCATTTATGTTTTCCAGATCTTTGATCTCTTTATCAAACTCTTTATTTAAGTAATAGTTTTCATCAAAAAAGAACATCCAAACAAAGAAAATAATCAGGATTAAGACGTACTTGTTGGTAAGAATCTTAAAAATGATATGTTTCTTGATCTGTTTAAGGTTCATGTTACAATCTTTCGTTGATTACTGTTCTAACGATATCTATGGCTACCGTGTTATATCGATCGTTAGGGATAATAATATCGGCAAAATTCTTTGTAGGTTCAATAAATTGCTGGTGCATCGGTTTTAAAGTGTCTTGATACCTGTTTAAAACTTCATCGATATCCCTGCCTCTTTCCGAAATATCCCTGCGAACCCTTCTTATTAAACGCTCATCTGCGTCGGCATGTACAAATATTTTTATATCGAACAAATTACGTAACTCTTCACTATTGAAAATTAGAATACCTTCTACAATGATCACTTTTCTAGGGTGAGTAGTAATGGTATCTTTGGTTCTATTGTGCGTAACAAAAGAGTAAATGGGCTGGTCAATTACTTTATCCGATTTAAGGTCTTTTAGGTGTTGGATGATCAGATCGAAGTCTATCGCCCTGGGGTGGTCAAAATTGATACGTGTTCTTTCTTCGTAACTAAGGTCGTCTGTTGCCTTATAATAAGAATCTTGTGATAATACACAAACTTCATCTGCCGGTAATTCGTTAATGATCTGATTTACTACTGTAGTTTTTCCACTACCGGTTCCTCCTGCTATTCCAATTATAAGCATGTATTAAGTAATTGATTTGACTAATAATTGGATACAAATTTAGCAAAAATAAAAGGGATATTTGGGATAAAAAAAAGCTCCTTTGAACAAAGGAGCTTTTATGAGCCGATAGAGGGACTTCCTTCGACTGCGCTCAGGATAAACTTCTCGCCCTATCTTATAATTTCAATTGAGCCGATAGAGGGACTCGAACCCACGACCTGCTGATTACAAATCAGCTGCTCTAGCCAGCTGAGCTATATCGGCTTTTGATGGTACAAATATAAATTTTCGTATAAAAAAATAACACAAAAATTTCATTTTTTTGTCGGGATGAGAGGATTATCTTAATCAATGATCCTCAAAAGGTGTTGCTGCAAATTAAAGCAAGGCTTTAATTTAACTAAAAGTAAAAAAGCTCTCTAAAGAAAGTAAACTTTCTACGAGAACTTCATTGCTTTAGTTAGTCGGGATGAGAGGATTCGAACCTCCGATCTCTGGTCCCCCAGACCAGCACTTTAACCGGACTAAGCTACATCCCGAATTTGTGGCAAATATAGATTTACCGAATGTAATCTGCAAAGATTTTAAGATAAAGCTTCTTTATAGGTTTTTAAACAGCGTTCTCGGGCAAATTTGTGCTCGACCATAGGAGTTGGATACGTAAGTTCTTGAAATTCCGGAACCCATTTTTTGATATATGCAAGGTCTTTATCGAACTTTTGAATTTGGGTAGTAGGGTTAAAAATTCTGAAATATGGAGCAGCATCTACACCACAACCTGCAACCCATTGCCAATTGCCCACATTGCTAGACATTTCATAGTCATGCAGTTTTTCTGCAAAATAGGCTTCTCCCCAGCGCCAATCAATTAGCAAATGTTTGCATAAAAAGCTACCCACCAGCATGCGCACTCTATTGTGCATAAATCCTGTTTGGTTTAATTGCCGCATACCTGCATCTACCAAAGGATAGCCTGTCATTCCGTTACACCACTTTTTAAACTCTTCTTCATTATTTCTCCATAGAACCCGCTCGTATTTAGATTTAAAACATGCGTCTTTTGTTTGCGGGAAGTGCCAAAGTATTTGCATAAAAAACTCTCTCCAAATAAGCTCTTTTAAGAATGTGTTGTTGTATTGTTTTGCCGCTTTTAATACAATTCTACGGATACTCACAGTTCCAAATCTTAAGTGCGTTCCAAGTTTTGATGTTTGATCAAGTGCTGGAAAGTTACGCGTCGCTTCATATTCATCGATCAGCAAGGAATCCAAATGAAAAGGTGCGATCTTAATGGATGCTACCTGAAAATCAATATCTTTCATAGAAACATGATGAGGTGCATCTGATGTATATAGATGGTCTAATCTATTTTCGGACATATGAGTTCTTGGAGCATGTACACTGTATTTCTGAAGCCATTGTTTTGAATAAGGAGTATATACCACATAGGGTGTCCCATCCGATTTTATGACTTCATCTTTTTCAAAGATCACCTGGTCCTTATACGATTTAAAACCAATAGATCTTGAATTCAGAAAATCACTGATTTCTTTATCTCGCTGTATTGCATATGGCTCGTAATCATGGTTCGTGTAGATAGCAGAAATGGCGTGTTCATCAATTAATCTGCTAAAAACATCGATAGGTTTTCCGAAATACGTATATATTGCCTTATTGCGTTTCTTGAGGAGCTTATTTAACGTTTCAATAGTTTCGTAAATAAATGTAACTCTAGCATCGTCTTTAGGAAGTTTAGATAGTATATCTTGATCAAAAATAAAAACAGGTAATACAGGAAGTCCTGAGTTTAATGCATGGAACAACCCGGTATTATCATCAAGCCTGAGATCTCTTCTAAACCAAAAAACAACTACTTTGTCCATGCGTATTTAGCGGTATTCTCCGAAGAGTTCAATTAACTTTTTTTGTCTGTACGAAAATATTTCTTCTAACTTCGGTTTTACCAGAATAGGTTGCACCATTCTTCCCAGTATCCCGAAAGGAACTTTATAATCTATGATATCTTCCATTTCAACACCTCCCCCGATCTCTTTTATAAAATGTTTATGGTGCCACAGTGCATAAGGACCAAAGCGTTGCTCGTCTACAAAATACTTTCTGTCCACCACATGGGTGATCTCGGTAACCCATTTCGTTTTAATGCCTAGTACAGGAGTAACAATATATTGTATAATCTGCCCGGGATACATTGGACGGTCTATTTTTGATAAGATATCAAAACTCATATAATCTGGCGTGATGGTCTTTAGATTCTTTGGGTCTGATAGAAATTCCCAGGCCTGCTCTAGAGATATGGGTAAGTTCTGTTTTTTATGTAGTGTATATATTTTCACGGTCAATTATGAATTAGAATGTATAAGTTTAAAGAGGTTGCAATGCATAACCAGATCATATAAGGAAGCAACAACAAACTATACTTTTTAAGCATATTTTTAAATGTGAAAAAGAAGTAAAATATCAATGAGGTTAATAGTACGATTACTATAAGTCCCCCCATAATTTGATGTTGGTTAAAAAAGACATAGTTCCATCCAACATTCAAGATTATCTGCATTACAAAAAGACGCAGGATCTTTGATGAATAATGCGCTTTAAATAGCTCGGCTAGATATATGGAAAAACAGATCATGATGGTGGTCCAAGCTGCTCCGAAAACCCAACCGGGAGGTGTCCAGGGGGCTTTGTTCAACTGTTGGTACCAAGCTGTTTCTGGGCCATTATTCATAAGCCAACTCCCCAATGCTAGTCCTCCAAAATTAATGATCAAAAAGAGAAATAATAGGGCTGACTTTTTCATTTTATACTAAATGTTTGATGATTTTTTTGCTAGTTGGACTGGTCGTAGAATAGAAGTAATCTATGAGGTTTCCATCGGGGCCAACAAGGTATTTTTGAAAGTTCCACTTGACCGAAGAATTTTTTCGCCCGTTTTCCGATCTGGAAGTGAGCCAATTGTAAAGTGGATGTTGGTCTTGCCCCTTCACATCGATTTTTTCCGTGATCAAAAAAGTAACTCCGTAGTTTATTTCACAGAATTCTTGAATTTCTTCAGAACTCCCCGGTTCCTGCTTGCCAAATTGATTACAAGGCACGCCTATGATCGTAAGAGAATCTTCATAGGAGTTATAGAGTTCTTGCAAGCCTTTATATTGCGGTGTGAACCCACATTTAGACGCAACATTTACAAAAAGTATATGTTTGCCTTTAAAATCTGAAAGATGTATTGGTTTTCCTTGTAGGGTGTTAACGGGTATTTGGTAAATAGAAGACATATCGTATTACTTGAGTGAGTATGGTACTAAAAAGTTGAGGGAACTATGACTAAATAGATGCTTCTATTTAAAGAATCAATTAGCACATAAACATGTGCTAATTGATGAGTTTTTAAGTATTGCTTGTTACTAAGCTGCTGTAGGTCTACCCTTCAGCCTTTTTTCTATTTTTTGTTTGATGACTGTTAATCTCTTCATAATATCCATAAGGTTTGCATCTTTTGTTTCCTTATAGATCTCATTCAATGAAAGAATCAATCCTTTTACTTCTCTTGAAGCCAAGATACGGTCACTAGTTGTCACGAACTTGTGCTTTCTGTTCTCAAATTCTAAAGCTTTTTCTATAATATCCATATACTAATTGTTTATATGATTTAACAATTCATTTATCTTAGATGGTGTATTAAAAATACCACCATAATAAGAGGTAACTGTCGATGATGTATCATCTTTAATTCCTCTGGAAGATACACATAAATGTTTAGCATCTATAATAACTGCTACATTTTCTGTATCTAGTATCGTTTTTAGTTCATTCGCAATTTGGTTGGTCAACCGCTCTTGAACCTGTGGTCTCTTAGCAAAATACTGAACTATCCTGTTTAATTTAGAAAGTCCAATGACTTTTCCCGAAGATACATATGCCACATGTGCTTTACCTATTATTGGAACAAAGTGATGCTCACAATTTGAGTAAAACGTTATATTTTTCTCTACCAACATTTGATTATATTGGTATTTGTTGTCAAATAACGCAACTTTAGGCTTATTATTAGGGTTTAAGCCTGAAAATATTTCTTCAATATACATCTTGGCCACCCTTTGAGGTGTTCCTTGCAAGGAATCGTCCGTCAGGTCTAAACCCATTACATCCATTATTTTTGAGAAGTGAAAGGCTATTTTTTCCTTTTTTTCTTCATCAGAAATATCGAAAGCATTCGCTTTCATTGGTGTTTCTAATCCCGTATATAAATGATCGTCTCCTATTTCATCAATCGAGAATCTTTCAATTCTCGCTTCTATACTACGTTTTTTTTGAGGTACTACAGTGTCTATACTCATGTTGTCTTTTTTTAGTGCTGTCTTTAAGTACTCCAATCTTAATGCAAAGCACTGATTATTTTTCGAAATAGAGTGTTTTAGTATTATTTATTTTTTATAATCCTATAAGCTATCTTTATGGTATTTCCATCTACTATAGTCGTGATAAAAACCTATTCCTTAAAGATTTCTTACTCAAATATACAAATTGTTTAAGTAAAAAACAAAAAGATTAAACAAAAATTAACAAAACATTACCATTTATTACGAATTCATTTTCAGCTTATTAGCGATCCAACTATTAGTAGCTTAGTATGCTGAAACGTTACCTAATAGTTGTTAAAATTTTTAATGCGTATATCTTTAGCCTTAAGATCGAACATTAGGTTATATAACCCGAAGAATGTTCTGTTTATATAGATGAAATGTTTCGAGCCTCTATTCCCATTCATTTTGCGTAACTCTGTACTCTTACTATATCGCTCTCCTAATTCGGCAATCTTACCAAAGAATACAGGATCAGAGAAATCGAAAACTTCTTGGTTAAATGGTTGAGTGAATAAACTTAATAGTTCGTGAAACATATTCGTAAAGAACACAAGTTCTTCAGGAGAATCATCACTTCTTAAGATCTCTAGCTCATACAACTTTTTTGTAAAGAAATCCCGATCTTTGAGGTTGTCTTTGTTCGCTAACTCGAAGTAAGGAGTATAGAAACTGTCTGGAATGGACTTCATACATCCGAAATCAAGGGCAATGAGTTTTTCGTCCTTAGAGATCAAAAAGTTTCCTGGATGCGGGTCTGCATGTACTTTCTTCAAATTGTGAATTTGATGCATGTAAAAATCCCATAGTGCTTGACCCAATTTATTGGAAAGGTCCTGATCGGTATTATGTGCTGTAAATTCAGAAAGGTGCTCGCCTTTCATCCAGTCCATCGTAATAATTCGGTCTGAAGAAAGTTCCGGATAATAACTTGGGAAACAAAGGTTTGGGATATGTTTACAGTTATCTGCAATCTCCTGACTCTGTTGTACTTCTAAAATATAGTTGGTTTCTTCGACTAATTTTTCTTCAATCTCTTTAAAGTACTTATCAGAATCCTTACCTCTAATATTGAACATTTTAATGGCAATAGGTTTTACCAGTGCCAGATCGGAAGCGATGCTTTCTGCTACTCCCGGGTATTGAATTTTTACTGCCAACTCTTTGCCGTACTTTTCGGCTTTATGAACCTGTCCAATACTTGCCGCATTGACGGATGACAAATTAAAAGCATCGAACATTTCGCTCGGATGTTTGTCAAAATACGTTTTGAACGTCTTTAATACCAAAGGAGGAGATAGAGGTGGCACCGAAAATTGGGCTAAGGAAAACTTTTCGACGTAAGCCTGTGGCAAAATACTCTTTTCCATACTCAGCATCTGAGCAACTTTTAAAGCACTTCCCTTAAGTTGCTTTAACCCATCGTAAATGTCTTCTGCATTGTCCTTATTCAAAAGCTCTTTAGCTTCTTCTTCTGTTTTAGTGATCTTGTTCCCGTAGTACTTTAAGTAGTTAACACCAACTTTTGCTCCGGTTTGCACTAATTTTGTGGCTCTTTGGATCTTTGATGTAGGTATTCTATCAATAGTTTTCATAGGTGACTATTACATTTGAACTTTTTCTTTGAACAAGAATTTCCCAAGATCAATGATGCTCTTAAATGGAGCAACATCAATAATGTCAAACCCGGTATTTATAGACTTTTCTATAAAAATATCTGTCTTCTCAAATGAAGATGAGGTATCATCTAACCAGAATTTTAAGGTTACCAAAAGTTGTGCCCAGGCAGATTCCTGTAACCCTTTTTGTTGGATCTTCTCTAACTGTTCCTGTTTTATTTCAATGGTTTCTATAGGAAGATGGGCTACATACTCAATGAACGATTTCCTGAGTTCAGTAAGTACTTTTAAAGACCTGAGGCCTTTTTTCTTTTCAAGTGCGTGTGTTACATAACTTCTATTGGCCGTCAAATTTTCAAAGAAGGTGAAATAGAAGGTAAGTAACTTATTCCGAGCGTCAAATTTCTGATATTCTTCAGATGCATTTAGTACAGAAATTGTATTGTCAAAAAAAGCTTTAAAGATTCCTTTTTCAAGGGCCTCAAAGGAAGCGAAGTGCGTGTAGAATTCTGCCTCATTAAAGTTGTTTTCTTTGGCAAAACAGTACACTGATGAAGGTTGTGCATCATTTTCTAAAACATATTCCATATACGATGAAATGATGTCATTGTTTGAGATATTTTTCTTTGTTGCCATAACATGTTATAATTATGACATAAAGATACGAAATGTTTAACTAAAACTACCATATGGTTAAACAAAACTAATGTTAAAATTTTTCGCCAATCGCTGTCTTAAGAAGAGCAATAGCATAGATGCTTTATGCATACGAGTAAGAAAAATGAAATCATAATTTTAAGTTAAAATTATGATTTATAAAAGCTTGTATTACTTACATTTATGGAAATCAACCAAAACAGTATGGAATCAACGATCACTTTAAAGAATAGTAGAAAGAGAATATCTTCAATTGATATCTTAAGAGGCTTAGTGATAATTTTAATGGCTGTTGACCATATCCGAGATATGTGGGCGTTAGAACCTTTTGCTCCGGAGAATATTTCGGAGACCAGTGCAGGCTACTTTTTTACGAGGTGGATCACGCATTTTTGCGCACCCGTATTTGTATTCCTGGCAGGTACGTCCATTTATTTATACCTGCAAAAAGTAAAAGACAAGAATGTAGTGAGTACTTTCTTAGTAAAGAGAGGTTTATGGCTTGTTTTGGTAGAGATCATTATAATAAACTGGGCGTGGAGTTGGAAGATGATCTGGAACAGCTGGGGCTTTTTCTTGCAAGTAATATGGGCTATTGGAGTTGCTATGATTGCCATGGCACTATTGATCAGGCTTTCGAACAAGATCTTGTTGATCGTTTCTATGTTGATCATTTTTGGGCATAATTTACTAAATGCAATTACACCGAATGATCTCGGTAGCTTTGATTGGTTTTGGAAGATCTTTCATGAGCAGGGATGGATTCCCTTTGCTTCTGATAACAGTTTTGGGATGTACGTGGTATACCCAATATTGCCATGGATAGGTGTTATGGCTGCGGGATTTGTATTTGGTCAGGTAATGACCTGGGAACCCGAGAAGAGAATTAAATTGTTGTGGAAGCTGGGAATTGGATCCATACTACTATTTGTTGTGTTGAGATACAGCAATATATATGGAGATACAGGAGTTTGGGAAATTCAGAAAAATGGATTGTTTACATTCATAGATTTTTTAAATACACAAAAGTATCCACCTTCATTACTCTTTTTATTGATGACATTAGGACCTTCATTTTTATTGCTGATCGTTTTTGAGAAATGGAAAACTAAATTGTTTGACTTTTTAAAGGTGTTTGGAAGGGTTCCTTTTTTCTTTTACATATTACATTTTCCAGTTATCCATTTTTCTTCAATGTTATACTTCAGAATTACGGAAGGAACTTGGTTTGATTTGGCAAATTCAGGTGGGCCAAAGAATTGGCCTGAGTTTTACCAGCCATCCCTATTCAGATTGTACTTAGTTTGGGTGCTTATCGTCATTTTCTTTTACTTTTTATGCAGCTGGTATAATAACTATAAAACAAAGCACAATTATTGGTGGTTAAAATATATTTAACAGGGCATTCCTTTTATTCTATTTTCTTGAAATGAGCGGTCCATGCTCCTTTATAAAACTCACCATTTTGACCAATGACATCTGAAATGATTTTATATTCATTAGTACTGATATCGTAATACCGTGTTATAACATTAACTTTTCCAAAGGGAGTGTTTTGCTCATATGATTCGATGAACTCATTTTCTGAATGAACAACTTTAGAGATGGGTGAAGGAGCCCCGGATTTTGGTATCCATTGCCCATTCCATTCGATATCATTTTGACTTTTGTAGGTAGAGACTCCTCTTATTGGAACACCTATGTCCATTGCACCCCAAAACTCCCGCTTAATTACACCATCTTTATCCGTATAGGCTTCTACATAGCATTTATGATCTACTAAACTTCCATCTGGAAGTTGCAACTTTCCATCGGCAACCCAATTGCCATTTAAAAAGGTCATTGTTTTTTTAGTATTTGAACGATTAGCTTGATCACCTAATTTCTTAATCCTTGTAAATTTGATGTTCCAGTTGTTTTTTGAAATAATACCAGAATCATAAATTATATCTGTACTAACACTGTAGCTGTCTTTTGAGATATCAAATGCTTTAGTTTTGCTAACAAATTTTCCCGATTGATCGCTTCCTCTGGCAACTTCGACATACGTACTATCTTCCATCTTTCCAATAGATATTCCTACATCCCATTTTCCTAGTGTAGGAATCCATTTACTAGACCAAACTTTCTTTTTTGGGTCATAGATCATTAGAGATTTTCCTGCTAACGAAGCCCCATTATCAAAGGTTGCCCAAAATGTTCGCTCTAGCGTTAAGCCATCTTTCAATAATTTACATTCTACAATACCTTTATGTTTTACCCATACTCCATTACCCCAGAATTGAGTTCCTTCCGTTTTCCAGGTGCCTACCATAAAAAGTAATTTATTTTGGCCTTCCTCCACCCATTGGTTTTTAGTTGTTTCACTGCTGCTAATGGACATGATACTCAAAAAGTACATCCAAATAAATAGTCTTGATCTCATAAATAATTAGTGTTAGTAATAATAATTTTGTGCTTCCTTATGCAACCTCTTGTATATTTTTCCTTCTGGATAAATTGATGTAATCCCGTATGTATTGGTTAGTATTATAATGCCAACGCCTTTTTCAATATTGAGGTCCATTAAACATGACGTACCCCAGTAACCTCCAATGTGTCCGATCCATCCTTTGCTTTGATTTTTCCAGATGAGCGCCTGACCGTTGGAGGTGATTTTAGGGGTTAACATGAGGTTTATAGTTTCTGGATTAAGAATTTTATTGTTTTTAAATCGACCTTTATTGATAATGGCAATAAGAAAATTTGAAAGTTCTTTAATGGAGCTTTTCAACATAGAAGAAGGGTAGTGGGCTACGCTATATTGAGGGATTTCTCTACCCTCATGAACTGGTGTTACAAGATGTTTTGGATCTACCTCAGTAAGTCTGAATCCGGTATTGTTCATTTCCAGCGGTAAGAAAATGTATTTCTTGCAGTACTCTGAAAAATCAACCTTTGAGACATTTTGAACAATAAGCCCCAATAGTGCTACTCCAATATTTGAATACTGGTAATATTCTCCTGGAGGATAATTTTTCCAACTAGAATTTCGATAACTCTTTCCTTTTGGAAGAAGGTAATCTTTAACCCAGATATGCAGAGGAAGCTCACTACCTTCTTTTAAAGGATTGTTAAAGGTGCTATCTTCTATCTCATTTGGCCATGATAAACTTGAAGTATGGGTTAAGAGCATGTTTACGGTTATCGGAATGCTTGGGTAATTTGGATTCCTAATATCAATAGGTAAATAGTTGTTAATATCGTTATTTAGGTTAATCATTCCTTTTTCATGGAGCTGCATTATAGCAACAGCAACAATAGTTTTAGAAATAGAGGCTAAAAGGTAGATAGCATCTTGATCGACCATATCACCGTTTTTATACTTTTGAAGGCCGAAATGGTTCGTTAAGACCATGCGATCCTTTTTAATAATGCAATATGATAGGGCAGGGATGTTACTTTTTTTGATTTCCGAAGCAATGAATTGATCTATGTCTTTGTTTAAGTTGATTATAGAACAACTTGTATATAACAAAGGAATAATTACTAATAGTAAGTAGGTTAACCGAAACTTTATAGATGCCAAAATGTTGCTCGTAAATTCTGTATGCATTTTTATATTCTTGAATTACAGAATACCTGATTTTTTTCCGTTAGATAAATGTAAATGAACAAACGCCCGGGATGGTTTTAAAATACTTGATCTTTGTTTGAATTTACACATCAAGACATTTTACGAATTAAATTTTTGTGTTCGAATTAAGTTGGGTTTAAGAAGACGCTCTTTTAATATATTGAGAAGGTGTCGTTCCACAAAGCTTTTTGAAAGCCGCGTTAAAACTAGATTTTGATTTAAAGCCTACCTCATTTCCAATAGCTTCAATCGTAATATTTTTTCTATTGATGTCTAGCAAATATTTTTTAGCCAGCTCAATTCTATATTCGTTTACAAAATCACTAACTCCTTTATTGAAGTTACTATTAATTATCTGTGAAAGGTAATTACTAGAAATATTTAAATCTTTCGAGATTTTTACCAATGTTAGTTCTTGATCCAAATATGGCTTATTTGTTTCAAAGTATTTTAAAAGAAGATCAAGATATTTTAACTCTTTTTCCTTGGATAGTTTAGAACTTCTGTATTTTAAGCCTTTTGAATAATATAACAAACGCTGATTATTATAGCCAAGGTAACTAACAACAAAAACATGGGATACAATTAAGAAATTGGCAATGATCTGAACATTTTCTTCAAGATCAAAAAATGGACTAAGGATAAAATTAAGAATACCAATTATCACAATAAGGAAATAAAATTGTAAGAACCTCTTTATCCAAATTGTAAACCCATGCTTCTGGTAATCTACTCCCTTATCGAGTTGTTTCTTTAGATATGAAAAGCTTAAAATCAGATAGATGGAAATGTGGAGGTAGTATGCCAGAAGATCAAATATTACCTCAGAAGAGTTATAAATATTAAAAACTTTGAAAGAACTATGATGAAGTTTCAACAACAAAGGAGACAGGAATTGTTCAGCAAAAAAAGGAGAGAGAACTATCAAAACCAGAGCTGCAGGTATAAAATGTAAGTAAAATCTGTTATCCTTTTGACCAAAGAATGATCTTACATACAGATATATAACGGGTCCATATATATACATTACTACATTGGAAAGGTTTAAAAATGACTTGTATTCTTGTATTAAGGCTAAATCAATGAGTAAGAATGATACCAAATCTAAAATCAATGTAAACAATAGCACAAAGGCATATTTCGAATAATTGTTCTTTCTTACATTGGGTATTATAAGAAGTAGTAAGAAAGTAAGTTGTACGATCCCTAAAATTGTAATTACGCTGGTTATTGACATGTAGCAGTTTGACTAATAAATCTAAATCTAAATATTTTTTGCTTTTATGACAATTTTGATCTGAATTTTTAAGGGTCAATTAATATGAGAAGTAGTGAGGTTCGTAGTCCCTAGAGTTAGAATTAATGATTTTTTTTACTTCGTTCTTAGCGAAATCAAAGTACTTAATATCCCAGTCGTTATGGTAGTCTTCTTCACTAGAGTAGAGAATCCCCGTTATGGTCATTCCTCTGTATACGTAACAGGGCTTAAATGCATCTCCTTTAAAGTTGGTGAGCTGCCTTTGATTTTTACCGTCACTGCTCATTTCCCATATTTCCATGCGACCTGTCCTTTCTGAATGGAAAAGGATTTTGTTTCCGGTTTTATCGAAAGAAACCCAGCCATCCCTTACATTGTTTTTAGTAAGACGTGTTACTTTTTTTGTGGCTATATGTATTTTAAAAACTTCTTCATTGGTGCCTGATAATTCAGCACTAAAAACAATGTACTTGCCATCTTTAGAAAAAGAAGGCCTCCAGTCATTATAGTTGTTATGAGTTAGTTGGGTAATTTTGCCACTTGTTATTTCTCTTATGTAAATTTCATCATCCCCGTCACGATTCGAATAGAACGCAATGTATTTGCCATCAGAAGACCAATTAGCGCCGCCTTCGTTATACTTGTTATTAGAAATATTCTTTTCTGCTGTTCCGTCGATATTAATGCTATATATCTGATACCTGCCATCTCTGTCAGATTCAAAGAGAATTGTTTTCCCGTTTGGAGATAATTTAGGGCGTCTATTGTTGCTTTCTGATGTAAGCTTTTTCTTTACCCCATTTTGGTATAGGTACACTTGACTATAACCAGAATTTTTTGAAACGAATAAAAAGTTTGATACATTGCTTTGGCTACCGGTCAAAAAAAAGCACGCTATCAATACTAGTATTCTACTCATTTTTCAAACCTTTAGATGTTTGCGTTTTTCTTACCGCGAAAAGGCCGCCTAGTAAGATTCCTAAAACCATCATAAGTAAACTTATCCAAAATAGTACTAAGGCATCATTAGCACTTGGATAGTTCAGCATCATATAGATACCTGTTAATGTTGCTATATAAATAGGCCCTTTGATCTTTATCTCTGGTGTAATCTTTACCGTGATAACTCCTCCTATAAAAGACCATATGAAGGCAGATATTATTTCTACGACTAATAAAATATTCCCCGACAACTGCTTTTTAAAAACAAACTCATCTAAAAAAAAGTGAATGGTATATAGAAGAAAAAGAATAATAAAGCTTAAAACTATTTTACCAATGATCTTTAATGTTTTCATGTGTGAAGAAGTTTAAATGATTACCTGTAAATGTATATCTAGCCTTTAAAAATGTTATTGTTTTTTTTTAAAACGACATACGGAATTACACATTCGTACGGATTTTTGATGTGAGTTTGATATTATATCTGGGCTTCATTTACCTAAATAATCTATAAATTCGTCTAGCTTTTCTGTTAAACCAGATGTATTTGTGTTGATAGATATAAAAATGGATTTGACAGAAATTAATTTGATTTCATTTGAAATCGTCTGAGTTTTGCATGTTAAACTCTAACAGATAATAGTAGTTATGACATTAAAAGATAATTTTCTGAAAAAAGAAATTTTACTACATGTCCTCTTTTGGGTCATTGTTTTTTTTATACCCTACTTTAAGTCTATAAGTTCTCCTCTTGAGTATGATTTTAATTTACAAAAACAACTGAGTGATATTTTATTTGGAGCGTTAGTTTTTTATAGCGCCTACTTTTATTTTTTCAAGCAAAAATTCAACGTTGTATCCTTGTTAAGCTTTATTTCATTTTTATTATTTATTGGATTTTTAAATTTTAAAACCAATAATTGGTTTTTCGAAAGAGCTTTTAATGATAGCTATTTTCAGCATGCCTCTACTTTTTTTTCTGTTTATCTATTATTTACCTTGTTTGCTTTTGCGATATATTCTATAAAAAATTCTTATTACAGACAACTGGAATTGGATAACTTAAAACTAGAAAAACAATCTGCCCAATTATCTGGTTTAAAATCACAAATCAATCCACATTTTTTATTTAATACGCTGAATATGATTTATTCGTCTGCTATTAAAAAAGAAGATAAGACTGCAGATTTGGTTTTAAAATTATCCGATAATTTTAGATACCTTTTGCAAGAAGGACAAAATGATTATGTAACTATTGACAAAGAGATTACACATTTAAGAAGTTACATCACTCTGCAAGAAGAACGATTATCTAAAAAAGTTAAGGTAGCTTTAGAAATTGATATAGATAATGATAGTCAGATGATAGCACCTCTTTTGTTACTACCATTTATAGAAAACGCTTTTAAATATAGTAGCTTATTAAAAGGAAAAGGACATTTCATATCTATTAAAATAAGCGTTGTAAAAAGCACGTTAGTATTTAGATGTGAAAATAGTTATGATCATAGTATTAAAGAAGATATGGACCTGGAATGGCAGCAAAGTGGAATAGGCATATCTAATACAAAAATGAGATTAAATATTCTGTACCCTGGTAAACACAAGTTGGACATTGACGAAACCAACAGGACCTTTAATGTTTCACTAACCATAGATTTATGATGCATTGTATAATAGTAGAAGATGAGAAAGCTGCACAGGAAGTCTTAAAGGATTTTATTGACAAAACTCCTTTTTTGAATTGCTTGGGCATCTATGAAAGCGGGTTAGATATTACTGAAAAAGATATGGTTTTGGCAGACCTACTTTTTTTAGATATTCAGTTACCGGAAATCAATGGTATTTCTTTCTTAAAAACTATACCAAATCCTCCAAAGACCATTGTAACAACTGCATTTGCTAATTATGCTGTGGATGCTTTTGAAGAAAATGTTTTAGATTATTTGCTTAAACCATTTTCATATGAACGTTTTTTGAAAGCAGTTACAAAAGCTAAGCAACAAATTAAAATTGAACACAAAGATTCTGAACAAGTATTTTTATATGCCGATAAAACACTACATAAGGTAAATATCGACGATATCTTATTTTTAAAAGCAGAAGTAGATTATGTGAGTGTGGTAACTGTTAATGAGTCCATACTCATACTGGATAGTTTAAACCATTGGGAACAAAAACTTTCTGGTTTTTCTTTTATGCGAGTTCAGCGATCTTATATCATAAACCTTTCTAAAATAGATAAGATTTCTGGCAATCAAGTCTTTATAGATAATTACGTAGTGCCTATTGGTGGTACTTATAAATCCAACTTAATCAGTCATGTGCAAAACTATCGTTAGTTATTTTCTTTTTGCGATAAAAATAAATCCCTATTAGATAAAAAATGACGAACAAGGTATGGATTATAATATCCGGAGAAGAACTCCCAATTTGCCAATTATTAGCTACACTTAAGGCAAGAATGCTAGAAATACCAATCCAAGCATGTCTTATGATCATAATACTAGCTACCCAATTTTTAAAAGGTTGATTTGCCTTAAAACCTGACAAGCATGCCAAACCAATTAGAATATAGAATATTGAAAGGCTTGACAAAAGCGATGTTATCAAAGATTTATTCATTTCTTCGCCCGAGATAAGCGTACCAAAGGTTCCTTTAGGTGATAGCCATGAAACTAACCCAAAGCCAAAAGATATTAGGAAGTCAATAAATAGAGTAATATTTAGAATTTTTTTCATTTTGTATGAGGCTTCAATTTTGTTTTTGCCTTAGCTCCTCAATAATTTTAGCATCTATCCATTTTCTATTATAGGGAGGTTTACAGTTTGGGCAATAGGAAAAATATTTTCCATCTGGTGTAACATACCCGCCACCATCTTCACCTTTCGTATTTATTTTATCTCCCATGTTAATTGCTTTACCCCAAGAACCGTTTTTCTGTCTAAAACTGATATACAAATCACTATCTCCATACCCTCCTTCTTTTTCGCTGTCCCAGATAATGTAAGACTCATCATAAGCAATAAAGGGATGAGCAGACCATTTGCCAGTGTTTATTTCTTTGCTAAGTGGTTTAGGAACTTCACGTTTTCCATCTATCAATCTTGAATATCTAAGAACCCCATTTCCGTCTCTGGAGGCTTCATCAAAAACCAAAGTTCCTTTTGATGAAGCTGTTAAGCGCATAATGAAAATAGAATTAAACGGAACACCAAGGTTTTTAATCTTTGACCAACCAGTTTCAGTTCTTTCTATGTATTTATCATTACTATATAAAGTGTTTCCGCCAGTATAATAAAAATCATATTTTTTCCATGTATTTTTTTCTTTACGAAAACTTATAACCATTGGACGAAAGGGTACATTAATCTCTGAAGAGCTTAAATAAAATTCTTCCATATTTGAGTCATGTATTTCTCCAAGTTTCCAATTTTCTTTAGAAAAATCAATAAGTTCAAGGGGTTCTGACACCAATCCGGGTGGTTTTAACCCATAGTAAAGATCTTTGTTGGATTGAGAGTCATTGTCGTGTGTATGTTGTTCTTTAGCATTACAGCCGTACAAAAAGAAGGCGGATGTAAGTATTAAAATTATGATGTTGTACACTTTCATTATTTGAATTTTTATCATCTAATTAATTTTCTTTTAGTTTTAATTGACTTAACCTCTTTTGATAACGATTTTTATCCTCAGGTAACTCCGAAGAGAGTTTTATTGCTGTATTTAAAGCAGTAATAGCATCGGTAAATTGTTCTTTTTTTTCGTACACCTTTGATAGTTCAGCAAAAGCTTTATGTGAGTATGGACGATATTCGATCCAGCGTTCTATCACTTCGAGAGATTCATCGATTCTTCCTTGTCTTAATAGATAAGGACCCACCCAACTTAATCTGTTACCACTACGCCACCTTTCAGCTCTTGGAACAATCTTAAATCCATACTTTTTTGATAGCTTTTGAAAATGTGTGTTTATATTCTCAAGTGCATCACCAGGTTTTGTAATAAGTTCTCTATACCTGACATACCAATTTTCAATAGGAAAAACCATATTTAAAGCCTCAATTAAACCAGGTAGTACGACATCATAATGACCTTCATTAGGATACGCTTTTGAAACAAAACGAAAATCTTCTGATAAATAAGGTCTAAGCTCTTTGTTCAGTGTTATTAGATTCTCTTTAATTTCTGGTGCTTTACCACCTCCATCACCTTCTGCTGAAGTCACATATAAATATCCCTTTGTTCTTTTTTTCGTATGCAGGTCTTCCTTAAATAAGTCGATAAAGCTTTTACCATTCTCTTCATATCCCATACTTAAAATATCACCTGCAGCCAATGCTATATGTGCATCAAACAATTCTGGTTCTTTAGTGAACGTATGTAATAGATAAATGGATGTGTAAGAAGATCCCATTACTATGCGGAAATCATTTGCTCTGAAATTCTCTTTTAAATAAGGGAAGAGCTCCTTTTTTAAATGTTGGGTAAATGCTTCTTCAGTACCGCTACCTAAGGTTTTATTTCCTCTCCAAAAATTGCTGCCATTAGTATAAATCTTTGGCGTAACTGGACCATCTACCAAACTGACCACTATGCTTTCCGGCATTCTCTCCACTGAACTTAAATGTTTCACTACACCAGTGGTCATTTGAAAGAATTCATTTTCAAGAAGTAATAAAACAGGATATGTTATCTCTTTTGAATTACTATAAAAGTTCTCAGGTAATTGAATATTTAACGTTCTATCTTTTTTTAATGCTTCTGAATACATTCTAACAACTCTTTTAATAGACAAAGAGTCCTTAGGGTCTTTAATGAATGAAATATTTTCTTTATCATGTACTTCAGTATTACAAGAAAAAAAAAGGATTAATAATGCTATGCTAAAAGAATAGAATGTCCTCATTATTAATCTTTCTTTATTTTATTATTTAATAGTAAACCTTCACCGGGTATCCATTTATCATATTCCATGTTTTTAGCAATACTTTTTGCTTTTTCTATACCTTCTAACTTTGCAACAAAATGTAATGCTCCGTCAATTCCAGCCGATATGCCTGCAGTCGTAATAATATTCCCATTATCTACAAATCGCACGTTTCTTTTAGTATTTATTTTAGGATACTTTTTCTCAAAACGATTTATGGCCTTATGAAAAGTGGTAGCCGACTTATTATTTAAATAACCTGTTTCGGCCAATATAAAGGCACCTGTACAGACGGTAAAATAATACTCAGTATCCTTTTGTTTTTTTATCCAATCAATAACTTCTTTGTCATTTGCTGCTGATGAAGAATTGCCGCCAAAAAAAGCTAAAACATTAGCACTAGGAGCATTTTTAATACTATAATCTGGTATTATTTTGAGAATTTTTTGGCTCGTTATGGTTTCTCTGGTCTTAGAAACTGTAAAAACTTTGTAGCCTGCATAGGCAAAAACTTCCATTGGACCAGCAAAATCTAAAACTTCTACTCCGTCTTGTAAATAGAAAGCTATACTTATTTCACCTATTTGAGTTGCCGGTATTAATTGCATACTACAATGATTACAAATACCGGGTTCTTTAAATTCCAGTTTGTCGCATACCATATTACATGGAGGACAAATATATTGCGGCATAGTTTTTTGTTGAAAACAAAAGAGAAATAGTATAAGTGTAATCTTTAACCTCATTATAAATTGGGTTTGTAGACAAATTATTGCTAATAAATCAGGTGCAAAATTTTTATCTATGAATTATGTGGATAAACTCTGTCAAATGAATAGTAAATGCTGTTAAACTATATGGTTATTCTAAGTTGTTGAATTTTATATTTTCAATGAATGAATTAAATTCAGAAATAATTTTGTTTGGAATCCCCTTTTCATAAGAGTGATAATCTATTCTGATCTCGGCAAATTTTGAATTTGGAAGAGAACATAAATATCCGTCATAAGAGAGATACTCTTTAGTTTTATCTTTTGATAAACTATCTCTAAAAGTTCCGTCAATTTTTAAACAAGTAGTTCTTTTAAAAGTTACACCACTAAAATGAATGCTTTTCATTTCTAAAGATTTCATTTTATCATTTACATATTGTTCTCCAAAAGCAAAGAAATCTTCAGCATTTTTAAACGTAGGACTTTGCTCTATTTGAACAGTAATTTTAGTTGATGATTTTTTGAATTCAATCTTTTCATTATTTCTTGTTTCTATTTTATAAGATGAATCTAAAGGTGGTTTTAATTTAACACCTTCTAATTCATGTACATAATCACTTGAATTAATAGCAATTTTTTTTTGTTCAATTTTGTTGCATCCCATTATGATTAAAAATGAGAAAATTAATAGACTAAATGTTTTATAATACTTCATACTGGTTGAAATTAAAATCGGTGCAAATTATTTTGCTTATTTTTTTTCAGAAATATTAATCTATCAAATACTATATTTTTTCTGTCAAATTTTTAAACTAAGAGATCAAATGCTTTTTTAATAAATAGGTTTTTTGTTTGTACTACATCAACTGATCCTAGATCGGTCAAGGCCTCAAAGCCTAATATTAAAGCTACTTTTAATTTTTTCTACCAACATTCATTGGTATAATCTTGAATATTACCAGTATTCAAAAATTTTGAAGATCTTTCCATTCCTGAATTCAAAAAGAGTCATTTCCGGATTGCCAATTTCCTCACCTTTTATAAATCTTTTCTCCGTAACCACTGCGTTACGTCCAATAATAATATTATCAATACGGATATCTGTAACACTACCATCATAGCCTCCATTTTTTTGATTTCTTATATAACCGTTATATAAGTTTTCACGAGTATAGGTGCCTCCATATTTTGGATGTATATACACGAAGTCTTCTGTGAAAAGATCAAAAATGTTATCGATGTCTTCAACTGTCGAACCTTTTTGAAAAACTATTTTATTAAACTTATAGTAATTATCCACTACTATTTTGAGCGAATCATGGTGACTCATTTGAGTGGCAGTGTTTGTTTTCTCATTTGCAACTACTATACTTTTATTAGTACTTGCTGTGGTATTTCTTGAATCATTTTTTTTGCAAGCGATTGCAACTAGAAATACTATCGATGCCAAGAGATATGTTTTTTTCATTTTTTTATGGATTTTAAAAATGTAATAACGAATATGTTAAGATGTGATTGGATATTAAAAGTAGTGATGAACATTATATTTTTAAGTGAATAATAGAGTTTTCTTATTTATTTCTGAGGTTTTCGATAACTTTAGCATCCACCCAATAAGGGCTTCCTACCCAATACGTACCTCCATCGTCTTTAACTTTCTCATAGCCTCTCCAAAAAAATAAATACTTTCCATCCGGTGTTACGCAGGCTCCATTTTCTTGGTGTACTGTGTTTATTTTATCACCCAGGTTAATTGCTGCTCCCCATGAACCATCTTTCTGTCGAAAACTAATATATAAGTCGCCGTCGCCATATCCGTCTTCTCTGACAGCATCCCAAATTAAATAGGATTCATCTGGAGCGATATAGGGGTGAGCTATCCAGCTTCCGGCATTTATCTCCTTGCCCAATTTTTGACGAGGTAGATATGTACCATCTTTAAGACGTGAATAACTGATTGCTCCAATTGTATCTGGTGGAGCAAATTGATCAAAGTAAAATGTTCCTCTATCTGAAACCGATATTCCCATAATGTGCTTGTCGGTAAATGGCTTTCCCATACTTTTTAGCTCAGACCAACCAGAATGAGTACGTTCTCTGTATTTATTTCCTTTATATATAATTTTACCATCTTTAGAGAAGATAGGGTGTTGAATATCTGTTATAGATTCATTTCCCCATTTATTATTTTCATATTGAATTACTAGAGGGGTACGTTTTTCATATTTCCCTCCTTTCTTTGTAAAGTATATTTTCTTCATATCTGATGAAAACGTCACACTGCTTTCGAAACCTTCTTCTGTGGCGATAATTCCAGGAGCAAATATTTCAGCGATTAAACCTGGTGGTCTTTGCCCTAAATAACGATCTTCTATCGTTGGAAAATCATTAACAGAAAATGCTGGAATAATTACTTTTAACACCTCTGTCATTATCTTATCTGCCCGATCATGACCAGTAATTGCTATTATTAAGTCAAGTGCTTCAATAACTATAATGCGCTGTCCGCCGCCTCCCCAGGCTAAATTAGCTTTATAGTTTTTATCATCTACCAATACATTTATTTGATACCAAAAATAGCCGTATTGATAGTTTTCCGGATGCCATTCTTCCGTAGCTGTAGTAACTCCTGTCAAAGCCTTGTTCAAATAGGCGGATGAAATAAGTTGTTCGCCCTCCCATTTTCCTTTGTTAAAAACCAAAGTGCCTAACTTTAACATGTCCCGTAATGTTATATACATAAGTCCCCCAGCTTCCGGAAACCCACTGTCACCAGTTTGCCAGCGATAATTAGCAATGCCTATTTTGTGGAGAAACTCATCCTTGATAAAATCGTGTGCAGTACCCGGCACCACAGCTTCAATAACTTGCATTATCAAATCCGGATCGACACCTTTATATGAAAAGATCTGAGAGTCTGAGCTAATAGAATCACTATTTTCAAGATAGATCTGGGCTTGGTTCTGACCTCTTAATTTTGCAGGATTTTTCCTGAATTCGTTTAGTTGTTCTTCTGTAATAGTAAGCCCAGAGCTCATGGTTAGAGCCTTGTGGAGAGTGATTTTTTCTACACCTTTCGGAAACTTTGCTGAATCTAGATCTTTAAGAAAACTAACTAAGGGCTTATTCAAATCGTCCATTGTTAGATAACCTAACTGGATTATACGACCCAATAAAAGACTGGTATATGCTTTAGTCGCTGACGCTTGGAAATGAGGTAGATTGACACGGCCTTTTTTGTAATATGATTCAAAAACTAATTTCTTTTTGTATGAAATAAGTAGACCATCATAATTTCCATATTTATTATCTCCAATCTCTCGTGCTAACTTAAGAATCATTGCTTTATTACCTCCATCGACACCCATTTCTCCAACAGGGATTCCGTCTTTTCTTGAGATTGGTGATGCCGTAAAATACGCTTCCTTGAGATAAGGAATATCACGGAATGAGATCTTGGTTTCTGATGCTGAAATCTCAGGTGGATTGTTATCAATTTGTTGAGAAAAACAGGTGCCTGTGATAATAATAGAAATTAATAGTAGTATTACTTTGTTAGTGCAATTCCTTGGTAACATAATTTTATATTCTGTTGATGAACTATGTAATAGCTTTATTATATAGCTAAATGAATGATTTGAAAATGAGCATTCATAAATTTATGAACCCAACATCTTAGATGAAAATAAAAATGATCAACGCTATATTTTTTGATATGAACAAGTCTGGTTCTCATAACAACGTATCAACTCTTTGGCCATTTCCAAGCGCACCAAACAATCATGCCTAATATGATTACCTCAACTATCTGATAAAGAAAGTAGAAGGTATACCAGCCTCCTATATCACCTCCGTCCCAAACTATTATAATCCATGACATTGAAGACCATATAATTGCTACTATTATATTGAGCCATCTATTAATTTTCGGAATTAAAAAAACCGAAAGGAATATCATAGCGGCGGGTACCAGCAGAATTAATGAAAAAACAAGTAAGGTCATTGGGTCTACTTCACCAATAGAAGATCGTTGATTAGATAAAGCTTCGATCTTTCCGGGTACCATTAAATGAAAGAAATCGGCATAGATATAAAATGACATTAGCGAAGTCCATAATGCTGCAAGCTTAATTTTGACGTTAACTTTGTAATCCAAAAGTGCTTTTGATTTAGTCATATCGTTTTATAGTTTATATATTAATATTCAAGTTGTTCTTAGGTGATCAATCAAACACTTTCATGATTTCAATTTCTTCTTCAACCTTAATTGGATAATTTGTAAACAAAGAAGTATCTCTAATGTTACTTGTATCATAAAAGGGTACTTCATTTAGTTTGTTTATGGCGTTTAAATATTAGAGATAAATCAGCAGAATTTTTTTTCGCATTTTTTAACATATATATACCGGCGCAGAGTGCAATGAAACTGTTAATAGTACCTATGAATCCTAATTGTTGATGCAAATGGTTTTCCGTCAAAGGCTTGACAAAATAATTTATGATGGCAAAAAATGCCCTGATAAGTGACCAAAAAATTAATGACAATGCCCAAATTCTGACCATAACATGTAATGTTTTAATCTTATTCCTACAGATAAAAAAAGTAGATAGAATTGCAACGAGGACAGTTATTGGTAAATAACTTCCAATGCGAGCATATGAAATACTCTTGATCAAAAATGCTGTTAATGATAGTATTAATATAAACTTGAAGGTGTAAGGTTTTCGTAACATTTATTAATGGTTTTCAGTAATTGTTTCAGCGATGACCTCATAAACAAGTTCAGTTATAGATGTTAGATACTCAAAGTTGACCGTTTCAAACGTATCATTTTCAGTATGCTTAAATGGCGTGGTGTCATTGTTTACATATTCTTCTGTAATGCCAACTGAATGAAAGCCTAAAGATCTAAAGGAATGATGGTCGGTAGAATTAACTTTAGTAGTATAGATAGGTATTTTCAGTTTGAGTGCTTGCTTCTGATATAGCTTTTTTAACTCTTCAGTAGGTAGTTCTAACTCAATGGCCTTATCCTCATCTTTATCCCACCCAATTTGGTCGAATGTATGAACAGAATGGATTTGCATTTTTTTCTCTTTTAGAAAATTAGCAAATACTTTACTACCTATTAGACCTTCTTCTTCTTGATCAAAGAAAACTAATACAACATGTACTTTTCTTTTTTTTAATTCCGACAGCTTTTTTACCACCCCATATAATAAAGCTATCGCCGAGGCATTATCGTTGGCTCCGGGGCTATCTCTTTCTGTATCATAATGGGCTCCCAAAACTATATAATCGTTTGTGTCTTTTGAAGCTGGTAAAATGCCATAAATATTAGTCCCGGTAAAAGGGCCTATCAATAGATCTGTCAAAGGATTACTATTTGGCAGTCTATAATTTTGTTCAATAGGATTGATAGATAGTGCCTCTAATAGATTAATTAAATAATGTCTAGCTAAACTCCTTTCCTTGCATGTTGCTCGAGCTTTTAAGCTGATATTAATTGGTTGAATATTTTGATTTCCTGAAAGTGAAGACACAATATCAACTTGGGCTTGCTCAATATCTTCTTGAAAATTTTCTACAACAATTAGATGTTTATTGCTCTTCGAACAAGAAATTAAGATGAAAAACAGTACAATATTACGTAGCAACTTGTTAATCATGTTTTCTAGCGTATTTCCATGATGCCCAAAGTCTTAAGGTATTCTGAAGTGTTCTTTTTCCTTCATCTCCGTTAGTCATCATAATCAAACCGCTTTTTGTTTTAAAATCTAGGAAAAAAGCAGATTGCCAACCCGTATTAGATCCTGAATGCCCTTTGAAAACCATGGCTCCCCTTTTCATTATATGAAATCCTAACCCATAAACTTTACCCGAAACCTTAGTTGGAGTAATCATTTGATGAATCGTTTTTTCACTAAGCAAAGTATAGTTGTTGATAATATCATCAGCAAATAAAATAAAATCGTCCAGACTTGTTTGTAGACCCGCTGCGCCTTGTGCTGTCCAATATTCAAATGGGAGCGGTTTCATTTTTTTATCATAAGGTATTGCTGATTTTTTTAGGAGTCTATTAGTTATTTTAAACCCTGTGGATCTCATTTTTAGGGGCTTAAAAACTGCTTTAGACATGTATTTATGAAAAGGCATAGCAGTTACTTCTTCAATTATAAGTTGTAAGATTGTATAGCCACCACCTGAATATTTAAATTTTGTCTGTGGCTCTATGATTATCTCTACTTTCTCATCTGCTCTTGCAGGACCATTATTACCATCAAGAGATTCCTCAATAGACGGTAATGATCTTCTATTGGTAAATCCTGGGTATCCGTGAACGGAAATACCTGCAGTATGGTTTAATAATGCTCGAATTGTAACTTTGCTTTTGTCAAATTGAGATTTAGGAAGTTTCCATCTTGTGAGATACTTTTCTGCCGGGAAATCTAAATCAATTTTACCATCCTCTACTAGCTTCATGACACCAATGGCTGTGTAGAGTTTCGAAATAGAACCAATATTAAAGCCGGTTGAAGTTTGAATCTTATCAGATTTTGAAATGTTCGAAAACCCATACCCATTTTTATAAATAACTTGACCTTTGTCAATTACCGCGATTGCCATACCCGGCACGTTTTTTTCTTTCATAAACTTAGGCACTTTCAAGTCAAGTTGACTTACTAATTCCTTTTTACTTTGACCATTTAGATTCAAGAATGAGACTATAACTAGTAGTAGTACGATGTTCTGACGCATAATATTAATTTTATAAAACAAACATAATTGCATTCTAAACTCTCTTCTAATAAAAGTGATGTATATGTATAAATGATAAACAAACAGTACGAGAATAACCTCGTATGCAATAATTTGTCAATAAAATGGGTTCAATATAAATAAGACGCTGTTCGACCTTTTTTTAACTAAGTTTGACATAATAACTAAAAGGCATAACTAAATAAACTTAACTTTGACATGTGACTTCAATCATTAAAAAATATAAGGCCTTTTTAGTTGGATTTTTAATCACGCTTCTGATTGCCTTTATCCTTAGTAAAAACAAGGTAGTAGTAATTAATTCGGAAGAAATTGTCGATAACCTATTAATCTTCTTATTCTGGTGGGTAATTATTTCTTTAGTGATCGCTAATATCTCTAACATAAAAAAGAATAAAGTAACATTCTTAAAAGTTCTTGCGCTGCTAGTGCTACTTACTGTAATTGTATTTTTGGAAGAGCGTATGAAAGAACCAAATAATCCGATTATATTCATTTTAGTTGGACTATTCATTGTTGGCATTTTTCTTCTAATTTATGAACAATGGAAATGGTTTAAAACGTTACAATCGGAGAAAACAAAAGCTGAGCTGGCCTTGTTGAAGAACCAAATAAATCCTCACTTTTTTTTTAATACTCTTAATAACCTGTATGCTCTTACTATTAATAACTCCAAAGAAGCGCCTGAGGTCATTTTAAAGCTTTCAGATGTTATGCGTTATACTATTTATCAAGGGAAAAACGATACTGTGACACTAGAAAGCGAGGTAGAATACCTGAAAAACTACCTAGCATTACACGATATTCGTTATCAAAAAAATGTAACTATAGACTTTGTACAGAATATAGAGGAAAATTCTCTTGTGGCTCCTTTGATATTTATCATATTACTTGAAAATGCAATCAAACATGGAGTCGAATCATTACGCAATAATGCCTACATTTCTATGAGTTTAACTAGTAAGAATGATACAATAGATTTTGACATCAAAAATAACTTTGAGAGAAACGATGTTACAAAAGAAGAAGGTGGCTTAGGCTTAGAAAATTTAAAGCGAAGACTAGAACTTTTATACCCTGAAAAGCATAATTTGGAAATTAGTGAAAAAGATTCGGTATTCAAAGTTCATTTAAAAATAGACGTAAAATGATAAGGTATCTTATAGTAGATGATGAGCCATTAGCTCACAAACTTATTGAAGGGTATTGTAACAATCTTCCACATTTAGTAAAACAAGAAAATTGTTATGACGCAATAGAAGCTATGCAATTTTTAACCAACAATACTGTTGATTTAATTTTCTTGGATATTCATATGCCTAAGTTAAAGGGGTTTGACTTTTTAAGAGCTTTATCTCATCCCCCAAAAATTATTGTCACTACTGCGTATGAAGAATTTGCTTTGGAGGGGTTTGAGTTAAAAGTTTCTGATTATTTACTAAAACCTTATAGTTTTGAACGTTTTATTAAAGCCATAAACAATGCCTTTTCTAACTCAGGCACCACCAGAGAAAATGAACATGAACTAACAAGCGGAGGTTCAATTTTTATTAAAGGAGATAAAAAATATCATCAAATAAATATTGGAGACATTCTTTTTATTGAGGCTTATGGCAATTATACGAAGTTGCATTTTAAAGATGATATAATTTTATCACACGTTAATATTTCTTCATTTGAAAAAGATTTGAGAAATAAGAACTTTATACGTACACATAAATCATATATAGTGTCAAAACCGAAGATTGAAATAATTGAAGGAAACAGAATTCTTATAGGCAAGCATAAGATTCCCATAGGTCAAACTTATAAAGGCGCAATAAGTAAAATGATTAATTAGTTACCATTTTTATTGTTGATCATTTTTTCAATTCTTTTTCAATGTTAGTTTTTAAAGATTCAATATGACTAAGAATTGTATTCAAACGCATTAGAGCATGATTACCAATCCATTGTTTTTTTCTAATAAGTAGAAGTAGATCTTTATTATTTAGTAAGCTCTCTTTGGCATCTCTACTAATAGTTAGTTTACCTTTAACGTCTTTTGATTTAACAAGATCAAATAAGTTATCTTTTAATGTTATAATTGAGGGTTGTTCTCTTGAATAAACTTCAGTTACAAATCTTTCTGTTCGTGGAATTTTAAAGTCATATAAATCTATAATTTCTTGTCGCAACTTTTTATTTTCAATTTTCTCTAAACCTTTAGATTTTAATGTTTCATAGGCTCCAATTGTATATGCAAAATCCGGTGAGCGCAACATATTTTTAAAATGTATTTGCATTGTATCCATTCTGGTATTCGGTTTACCATAGGCTTTCAAAACTATATCACTATGATTTAGAAATTTTTCTATCCATGGTATTGCTACATTTCTATTATGTTCTATGTCTTTGTTTAAGTTTTGTAAGATGTCAGTCAGTAATTCTTTTTCATACCTCTTACTTTTATTTTCTTCACTCCAATTATTAATCTGAAGTGCAATTAAAATACCAATAACAACTAGAATAATCTCTCCAATAGCATACAGTAGATACTTTGAAAATTTGTTTTCAGCGAGCAGCGCTTTGCGAATATGTCTAAAGAATTTAATCATGGTTTTGTAAATAAATATCGATCTCTTTTATTAATTCGTTATAAAATGTAATAATACGTTCTATATTTCCAACTGCTCTCCATGACATTAACATTCTGTTGGTTAATACACTGTTAAATTCTGGATTGTTTATAAATGCTTTTTTATTTAACGTTGTGTAGACTTTTGGTAGTTTGTATTTATATACAGAATCTCTCATCATAATTATATTACCATGCTTTGTATAGTATGGTTGTAAGAGACTACCCCAAGTTTCGCGTAGCTCAATTAAATAAGTGTTATAATCATTGATTCTTCCTTCAATTTTAAATACTTTTCTTTTTAAATCATCATCTTTTATTTGATTGATGTATCCTGATGAATTAAAATCATTAAAAGCGGCTTGTTCTTGTGATAACCAATTCATAGGCCCCGTTTTTCGTATAAAATTGTAAATGATAGAATCATGAATTGTTTTTGTTTTTTTTGTATTTGCTTTCGATAAAAATATATTGGACCTTTCTATATCTTGGGAAGCGTGATTGTAATAAAAGTCCAAAAGCTTTATGTTTCTATCAATTTCTTTTTTAAGCTGAACCAGGTATTTATTTACAATCTTATCTGTCTGTTTGTTGTTGTATGATATATTTAGCTGCAAGGCAATCAAAATTCCAATAACTACTAGTATAATTTCACCAATGGCATAAATTAGGTATTTGCTGAAACGGTTTTCAGATAGTAGTTTTTGACGAATGCGGCGGAAAAATTTAATCATTGTCTTAGCGCTTCTATTATTTTTTCTTTTAATCTAAGGGATTGGTTTAAAACACTAGTTGACAATTCTTTTTTAGTTTGCCAGCTTACAGAAATTTTAGACAACCTATTAATAAAAATTTGATCTTTTCGTAATGCCTTAAAATCATATCTAATTTCATTATCACTATTTTTTTCCGCCAATTTGATAAAAATGTATTTTTCTATAATAGCATCATCATTAACATCGTCAGATATTTTGTCAGAAATTTTACTATATAAGCTTAAGTAGCTGGTATAGTTGTCAATAGATTTTCTAAGGTCTTTATTTTGGATCAATCCATATTGCCCAGAACTTTTTAACTCTTCAATACTCTTTAAATCGGCATCTATCGGTACAAATCGATAATAATTTTTCAATGTAAAATCTAAGGAATCTTTATTGTCTTTGGTTAATTGACCACTTTCTATGGTTTTAAGAGCGGAAACAATATGTTGCTCAACTTTTTTACTTCTTGTAATTTCATTGTTCATCGACGCCATCATTAAATCCAAGTCTTCAATAATGCGTTGATAGTACGCTTGAGATTTAATTTTTTCTAACCGGTTTTGATTCCAAGTATTTATTTGTAGTGCAATTAAAATTCCAATTACAACTAAAATAATTTCGCCAATGGCGTATAGTAGATATTTCGAAAACTTGTTTTCGGATAGTATACGTTGACGTATTTTTCGAAAGAATTTTATCATAGTTTTTACTTTTTAAAACGAGTACTTAATTCTTTGTTTACAAGTTCTAAAACTTCAGTAGTTTCTTCTATTGGGCTTTTAATTCTTAGTAAATAATCATTCTTAATTCTGGCTTGATTAACAAGAATATTGTAATAAGCCATTGAGTGAATTTTGTCTACATTGTATGTACTCTTAACGATATAACTGGATGAATCTTTAGGCTCAAAATAATTCTCGTAAAAGTTTATTGCTTCTAGCTCATTGGTTAATTCTTCAAAAGTATACCTATATTGATCATATGTATCAATGATAAACAAGTCTGCTCGGGGTAAATAAACTTCATAAAACCGAATAAGTCTATTTCTCAAAGAATCGGTCTTTATTCTTTCTAAACCAACTGATTTTAAGGTTTCATAAGGGCCTTTATCATAAGAAAATAATATACCATATGAAGATTTTTCAATAGCGTTTATTATTTCCTCGTCAGATAGTGAAAGTTTATTGTTTCTTACAAGTAGTAACGTATCTATTGCTTGACCTTTAGTTATGAGTCGTTTTTCTAAACGCTTAAATAAGCTTAAATCTTTTTGCAATGAATTTCTTATTTCTATTAATATTTTCTTTTCGTAAATTTTTGCTTGCTTTTTATTGCTCCATGTATTTACTTGTAATGCTAGTAGTATACCAATCATTACTAAAATGATTTCGCCAATGGCATAAATTAGGTATTTGCTGAAACGGTTTTCAGATAGTAGTTTTTGACGAATACGGCGAAAGAATTTAATCATGTTTAAATTGTTCTAATTCTTTTTTAATCATATCAGATACTTCATCTATTTTTTTAACTGTTAAATTGTATATAGATATTTTACCTGCTCTATCAAAAATAGTTTTTTGGAGAATAGTAACTAAATCTACCTCATTGAGTAAATCTTGATAATTTCTAATTTTTATGTCATTGGTTTTAAGAACAAAACTGCTGTCAGTGTATTGAATTACTCTTTGTTTATCGAAATCAACAGAAAAGTGTTTTTTATAGAAAGGCCCCAAATCTTCACTTGAGTTTTGACTTTTATTATAAACACGACCTTCTAAGCGTGCATATTCAAAGTTACGCTCAAAAACGTTAGTGATTTCTTTTCGTAAAGAATCATTGGTTATAATGCTTAAGCCTACAGATTTTAAATTTTCGTAACCACTAGTTCTTGGGGTAAATTGTGTTATAGAAGAAGCTTGCATTAACATTTCATCTATAGAGTCAGTATACTGCCTTTTATAATGCAAGTGTTCTTTTATTTGCTCTGCTATTTTTAGATATTTTTTGTTATGTTTCAAATCGTTTAGCAGATCAGCCTTAGAAATCTCAAAATCTATTAGTAACTCCTTTAATATTTTCTGCTCTGTTATACGTTCTTTCCTATCTTCATTCCAATTATTAATCTGTAAAGCAATTAAAATACCAATCACAACTAAAACAATTTCACCAATGGCATATAAGAAGTATTTAGAAAATTTATTTTCAGACAGCAGTGTCTGTCTGATCTTACGGAAGAACTTGAGCATAGGTTTTGGTTGAGTTGTCTGTTTATGTGTTGCATTTATTTCTAAAATGTTACACATCAAACAATTATGGCTTTGTAAATATAGTTAAAAACGATGATGCTTTCAATCAGAGATATTCGCAATTTAAGAAGCCTCATTCAACCGAATGTTTACGGAGCGTACCATTTGTAAAACAATAGGACAACACACTACGCGATGTGTCAGGTACATAATACCCAAACATAAATGTTTATGAGATTGCTCTAAAAATAAAAAAGCCAGCAAATTTTGCTGGCTTTTGTCGGGGTGGCAGGATTCGAACCTGCGACCTCCGCGTCCCAAACGCGGCGCGATAACCGGGCTACGCTACACCCCGAAAAATGTAGTCTTTGTAGTGTAGTTTATCTCGAGCGTTTACAGTGAGTAAAATCGAACTGAAGTCGAGAGGCTACACCCCGATAAAATCGGATTGCAAAGATACTATAATCTTTTTATATTGTAAAAGGTTTTTCATTTAAAAATAGAAGAGAATGAGAAGATTTCAACTAGTGATTGTTGTGCTACTTGCATCTTGTTTGTTGACCAGTTTTATAGGTGAACAAAGTAAAGAATATGAAGTAGTTGTTTCAGGATTACGAATTCCATGGGGATTTACATTTTTACCAGATAACTCTATGTTGATCACTGAAAAAAATGGCCGTATGATACACTTTAAAAATGGTAAAAGAAGTGTTGTTACCGGATTGCCTAGAATGAAAACACAAGGTCAGGGTGGACTTATGGATATTGCTTTGCATCCTGATTTTGAAAAGAACAATTACGTCTATTTCACCTATGTATCTACAGCGGGGGGTGGAAATGGTGGGAATACGGCCTTGATGAGAGCAGTTTTTAAGAATGGTATATTATCTCAAAAGAAGTTATTGTACAAAGGAATGCCTAATACCAGAGCAGGACAACACTTTGGTTCTCGTATTGCTTTTGACAAGGAAGGCTATTTGTATTTTAGTATAGGAGACAGAGGGAACAGAGATG
The DNA here is from genome assembly GCA_965218065.1 of Flavobacteriaceae bacterium. Lineage (GTDB taxonomy): Bacteria > Bacteroidota > Bacteroidia > Flavobacteriales > Flavobacteriaceae > Polaribacter. The sequence continues at coordinate 836,455 of OZ244589.1, forward strand.
TAAATCCGCAAAACCTTTCTAGAGATGGAGGTAAAATATACAGATTACATGACGATGGTCGCATTCCGGAGGATAACCCTTTCGTGAATGTTTCAGGTGCTAAAAAAGCAGTATATAGTTATGGGCATAGAAATCCTCAGGGAATGGAGCTACATCCATTTACCGGAGAAATATGGACGCACGAACATGGGCCTCGAGGAGGTGATGAGATCAACATTATTAGAGCAGGTAAGAATTATGGGTGGCCTAAAGCGAGTTTTGGAATTAATTACAGTGGTTCCAAATTCACGGATAAAACTTCGATTAAAGGAATGGAAGATCCCTTACATCATTGGACACCATCTATAGCTCCCAGTGGAATGGCATTTGTAAGTAGCGATAGATATCCGGGAATGAAAGGTGATCTGTTGGTAGGATCGTTAAAATTTGGATATGTTTCTCACTGTACGCTTAAAAATGGGAAAGTCGTAAAAGAAGAAAGATTATTAGATGGGATAGGAAGAGTTAGGTCTATTGAGCAAGGAAACGACGGTTATATCTATGTGGGCGTAGAGCATGTAGGTATTGTACGATTAAAACCCAAAAAGTAATCCACATCAGATGTAAACCACCTTACAATTTTTAAATTGGATTTCTTTATTAACATATTGTAAAAATATATGCGATCTGCATGTAGAACATATCAAAAAAAATTACATTTGTATTCGTAAAAATTTAGAGGACAATGTCAGATACAATTGAAAGAATAAAGTGCCTAATTATTGGTTCAGGACCAGCAGGTTATACTGCTGCTATCTACGCTGCAAGAGCAGATATGAAGCCGGTAATGTATACTGGAATGCAAATGGGCGGACAGTTGACAACTACTACGGAAGTAGATAATTTCCCTGGTTATGCTGAAGGAACAGATGGCACTGCAATGATGGAAGATTTAAAGAAGCAAGCAGAACGTTTCGGTACAGAAGTGCGATTCGGAATGGTGACAAGTGTGGATCTATCAGAAGAAGTTGGCGGAATTCATAAAGTAGTTGTAGATGGTTCTAAAGAATTAGAGGCGGAAACAGTGATTATTTCAACAGGAGCAACTGCCAAATATTTGGGAATAGAAAGTGAACAACGATTGATCGGCGGTGGAGTCTCTGCATGTGCAACTTGCGATGGGTTTTTCTATAAAGGTCAGGATGTGGTAGTTGTTGGAGCAGGAGACACAGCAGCAGAAGAAGCTACTTATTTAGCAAATATTTGTAGAAAAGTAACCATGTTAGTACGTAAAGATTACATGAGAGCTTCAAAAGCAATGCAACATCGTGTGAATAAGGCAGAGAATATTGAAGTATTATTTAATACCGAAATTGATGAAGTACTTGGCGAGCAAGTGGTAGAAGGTGTAAGGGTGTTTCATAATCAAACAGGAGAAAAGAAAGAAATTCCTGTTACCGGTGTATTTATTGCCATAGGACATACTCCTAATACAGATCTTTTTAAGGGTGTTTTAACCATGGACGATACCGGATATTTAATTACCGAAGGAAAATCTACAAAAACAAATCTACCTGGTGTATTTGCAGCAGGAGATGTTCAGGATAAAGAATATAGACAAGCTGTTACCGCAGCAGGAACTGGTTGTATGGCTGCTTTAGATGCAGAACGTTATTTAGGAGCGTTGGTATAAATAGTTTCAAAACGATATTTTAAAAGGAGATTGTGAAAGCAATCTCTTTTTTTTTGTAACACTTTTACATATGGCATGTAATCCTGTTTGTTAAATCACAAACGAATATAATTATGTCTTCAAAAACCAACCTTTTATACTACTCGATATTATTCTTTCTATCGTTGTCATGTACTCAGAGCAAAACAATAACGGAAGTTACTACCCAAGAAGAAAAATTGGATTCCTATATTACACATCTCCAGAAAAGACATGAAATACCGGGTGTTTCTTTAGCAGTTATAAAAGATGGTGAGGTGTTCTATAAAAAAACCTTTGGGAAAGCAAGTATTGAGCATAATAGCCCCATCATAGAGGAATCCATTTTTAGGGTATACTCATTAACAAAACCTATTGTTGCTGTGGCAGTGTTCCAACTAATTGAGAGCGGTCAGTTATCTTTAGAAGACCCTATTGGTACATATATTAAAGATCTGCCAACTTCCTGGAGTGCTATTCGGGTTAAACATTTGCTCACGCACTCTACAGGGATACCGGATATGGCACCGTATAATCGATTGGAGAAATTAACAGAAGAGGAAGCCAAAGCTCTTGTTTTTAATAAGGAGAAACTGTTTGGTTTAGGTGAAAAATACAAGTATAATCAGACCAACTTTTGGTTGTTGCAATTGATCATTGAGAATGTTTCGGGAGAATCGTTAGAGGATTTTATTCTTAAAAATCAGTTCAAAGAAGAAAAGGAGCAAGTTTTCTTTTCTTCCGATTCCGAAGAGATCGTTGTAAATAGAGTTACGCCGTATTTTCCCTTTGAAACTGGAACCATTCGAATAAACCATTCGAAGTTACCTGGAAGGTATATGTTTGCCGCAAACGGATTGAATATTACCATGGGTGCCTTCATTCGATGGGATCAAAAATTGAATACAAATAAGCTACTAAGCAAGAAGTCTAAAGAAAAAATGTGGACATTATTTCCCTATACTGGGTCCAATAAAAGATTTGTCTACGGATGGGATAAGCATATGGTAAATGAACATGAAGCTTACGGGTTTTCAGGCTCATTAGTCACGGCTTACAGAGTATTTCCTAAAGACCATCTAAGCGTCATCTTATTGTCTAATGGATTAGGAAATTATTACAACATAGAGAACATCATAAATCATATTGCTAGTATCGTTGATCCCGATATAGTAGATGCCAACAATCAATATTTTGAAAGCCTCCTGCAACCTATTGTTGAGAAAGAGATGGTCGATTTTGAAAGATCTTTTGAACGATTAAGAAATGAAGAAAATCTGGAAGTACAATTGTTAGAAGGATTGGTCAATGCGGTTGGATATCAGCTTATTAATCAAAAAAGAATGACAAAAGCCATTGAGGTGTTCGAATTTAATACGCAAGAGTTTCCGGAGTCGGCTAACGCATTTGATAGTTTAGGCGAGGCTTACTATAAAAATGCACAACATGAACTGGCGATTACAAACTATGAAAAGGCCATTGCATTAGGGGGTACAAATGGCAATGCAAAAAAAATGTTAGCACGGATTAAAAAATAAAAGAACTAATTTGTAACGTTTTTAAAATGTTGCAGTATATCTGTTCAAATCTAACCAACCAGTAATATAACATTGGATACACTATCGGATAATTCATTAATGCTAAGAGTAAAAGAAGGAGAAACTCAAAAACTTGGGTTGCTATATGAGCGCTATAAAAAAAGGCTTTTTGGGTTCTTCTATCAAATGAATAAAGATGCAGGTCTCAGTGAAGACCTCGTACAAAATGTTTTTGTTAAGATCTTGAAATACAAACATACCTATACAGAAGAAAGCAAATTTGTGGTGTGGTTATTTCAGATCGCAAGAAATGCGAGTTATGATAGCTTTAAAAAAAGTAAGAAATATATACATAGAGATATTGATGATGTGGGATACGGAATCAGTGGAGGAGATGATGTGCAAGGAGCGATTATCGAACGAGAGAATACCATCACATTAAAGAAAGCGATGGCATTATTGCCTCCAGAGAAAAAGGAGCTGATCGTACTAAGTAAGTTTAAAGAATTAAAATATAGAGAAGTAGGAGAGATCATAGGTTGTACAGAAGGAAATGCTCGATTGAAGGTACATAGGGCAATGAACGATCTAAAAGGGATCTTCCTACATCTGGAAAAAAGATAAATATGGATTATAAAGAATTTAAAGAAACAATTGTTGACTATCTGTCCGGGAATCTAAACGAGACAGAAGCATTGAGGTTTGAACAATTCTTGGAGCAGAACACTCAATATCAGGAAGAATTTGATGCCGAAAGCGTATTATGGGGCGGAGTAGAAGAAGAAATACCTGCACCTACGTCGGCCATGGATGTAAAGTTTTATACCATGCTAAATGCGCAAGAGCATGCAACGGAACAACCATCATTGTTTAAACGACTTGAACAGGTGTTATTTGGAAGCTTTCCAAAACAATTGGCATATACTCTGGCAATTTTGGTAGCAGGTTTTTTTATTGGAAACGGGTTAAACTTAGGGAATACATCCAATAAAGATTCCATTGAAGTGGCCAAGAAAGAAACCGAAAAAGTACGATCAGAATTAGTATTAACCTTATTAGATCAGCCTTCAGCAAATAAAAGACTACAAGCTGTAAATGAAGTAGGAAAACTGAATACGGTTACCGAAACAATTATTAAAGCATTGTTTTCTACGTTGAACAACGACGATAATGTTAATGTGCGTCTATCAGCCATAGAGGCTTTAAAGAACTATACAGACATTCCTTTGGTAAGAGAAGGATTGGTGTCCTCTATCATACATCAGAAATCACCTTTAGTGCAAATAGAATTGGCAGATTTAATGGTGGTTCTGCAAGAAAAGAAAGCTGTCAAACAGTTCAAGGAATTGATCAAAGAAAAAGATGTAAACACAAACGCAAAACAAAAAATGGAAGAAAGTATACAGAGTATTATTTGATTCCGAATGTAAATAAAGGTTGATGTAAATGGCAAATCCTAGGTCGCTTTTTACAGAGATAAACAAAGTCATTCATCAAAAACCAGAATTATGAAATTTTTAAAACAAATAACAATGATAGCACTGGCGTGTACTGTGACAGTATCTGCACAGCGTTATCAAAAAGACAAGAAACTTAAAAGCACCGAAACACTTCGGAAAGAACTTACGTTCGATGCAAATTCACCTGATAATATCCTTGTTGTGGATAATGTATATGGTTCCATTGATGTGGAAGGGTATGATGGTAGTACAATACAGGTAGAAGTAATTAAAACTATCCAGGCGGATGAACAGAAAGATCTGGAATTAGGAAAGGAAGAGATCGGAATTAAAACGGCAAAGAAGGATAACGCCATCTATCTATATTTAGACTCTCCGTACTCGAGTTTCAACATCAAGACAGGTATCTTTGATCACAGGGAGTTTAGCTATAATTATCGAAGAAACTATAAGCATCGACCTAAAAGAATGTATAAATATCGACTCGATTTTAAGATAAAGATCCCTAAAAAGACGAGTATTGATGTAAAGGCAGTAAATAATGGAAATATAACCGTAGAAAATGTGCACGGGAAGTTGTTGATCGTTCGTAATATCAATGGAGCTATAGATCTAACGAATGTGTCAGGGAAAACGGATGTTGATGCGATCAATAAAGATATCAATATTAGTTATGCAGAGAATCCTACAGAAGAAAGTTGGTATAGTTCTATCAACGGAGATATCAATATAAAGTTTAAGGATGGTTTGGATGCCATGATCAGTTATAAAACTATGAATGGGGGCTTTTATACGAACTTCGATGTAGAGAAGGCAACACCAAAAGTAAGCAAGCTAAAAGAAAGAAAGAATAAAGGAACCAAATACAAGGTAAATACAAACAGACATTTTAAAATAGGAAAAGGCAGTGTGCCTTTACATTTCAATCAATTAAACGGAGACGCAATCGTAAAAAAATAAGAACATGAATATAAGATATATACAATCAATAATCGTAAGTGTACTGTTACTAATAGCAGTGCAAGTTAAAGGGCAAGAAACCATCAAAGTGCCATTATCAAATCCGGCTAAATCCGGACTCCTAAAAATGGGAATCATAAATGGGTCCATTACTATAAAAGGCTATTCTGGTAAAGAAGTAGTTATTAAAGGAACTCGAAGAAAAACAGGAAATCATTATAACTATCATGGAAGCAAAAAAAGTAAAACTGGTTTAAAGAGAATATCTAATAACTCGCTAGAATTTACTGCGACTGAATATGATAATGTTGTTAGAATATCAACTCCGGTTCAGATTACTACCGATTTTGAAATTCAGGTACCTAAAAACTTTTCTTTGAAAGTATCGACCATTAATAATGGAAACATTACTGTAGAAAATGTAGATGGAGTGTTAGATGTAAGCAATAAGAACGGAAAGATCATTTTAAAGGAAGTAAGCGGATCGGTAAGTGCCGATACTTTAAATGGAGGGATCACCGTGAGTTTTGTAAAGGTAACACCTGGAGTTCCTATGGCGTTCAGTAACTTGAATGGAGATATCGATGTTACATTTCCGAAAAGTATTAAAGCGGATATTAAGGTGAAATCGGATAGAGGTGAGGTGTATACAGATTTCGACCTAAAAACAAAACCTTCCAAAGCGAAGATCACGAAAGGAGAATCTAGCAAAGGAAATGCCTATAGAGTAAAAGTAGAAAAATGGGTAACAGGCTCCATCAATGGAGGAGGAGCTGAAATATTGTTTAAGAATTTTCACGGAGATGTGATTATTAGATCTAAATAGATTAAAAGTTAAAATGAAAAGGCTGCCTAGTGCAGCCTTTTTTATTTTCTTTTTATAGAGAAATCTCTCGAAGTTGTTTAATTTTTAGGCTAGTAAAACGCGTGAGTGTTGTCTTTTTAAGATAAAGTACACGACAATCATATTGGGTACCCAACTTAACCAGGCTACTATTTTATAAGCCGGCACAAACCCTCCCATGGTAACCATGAGTAATGGCAGCCAAATGCGCAGTGTTACTGCACCGAATGTTCCTGCATAGCTATACATCATCCATTTTTTATGGGCTTCAATATTTCCTTTTCTCACTGTGGTATACCCCAGATAAGTAATAATTACCCACAGCACGGCTCCTATAGAAAAGCCTAACTTCGGAGATAGCCCTCCAGAAGCATGCAAGGCTATGTAAAATCCTGGAATTCCGCTAATGAGTACTGAAGCGATGTAAACCTTTCCGATCCATCGATGTATATTCATGTATTTCAGCCTGAACTTTTTACTGAATTGTATCCAACCAATAAGCAATGCAATACCTCCAAAAATGATGTGCAGATAGAAGCAGATCATATAGAAATTATCACTTAGCAATTCGGCTGTTTTTGACAGCAGTAACGCGATGGGTTTATCTGCTACTAAATAAGCGATCGGGTAAAAACTTACCAGGATACTTAGGCCTCCAAAAAGTACCCAGAGAATGATGAAAACAACTTTTTTCATGTGACTTTTATTTTGATTTATGAGGCCAAAATAGAAGTAGTCTTAATAGCTGAAAAGTTTTTAGGATAGTAAGGTATAAACCCTGTTTTTTTAGGTAGAAATGAAGGACTGAGGTACAAAACCCCGGTTTTTTGGTACAAAAATTATAGAGATAAGAGCCTGTTCTTATAACTTTTAGAAACAGGGAGCTCCACTTCAGTAAGAATAATGGTACTGGAATCTTTCCATGATTTAAAGTGCGATGGGTTGATCAAATGTGAGCGGTGCACTTGAATTAAAAAATCAAAATCGTATTGCATTTTCTTTAAAGAACTACGAATCAGTTTTGTTTTTAATTGATCACTTTCTAAAAAGAAAATTTCCACATAATTCTGAGAGTTAGAAATACAGATTAGCTCAGACTTTTTGAGCTTTAAGAAGTCCAATTTATTATCTCCTTTTATGGTTATTTCTTCTTCTTTTTTAGGAATTAATTTTAGAGCATATCGTCTGGCCAGAAATAAAATTGGGGTGACAATTAGAATAACATTTAAAACAATTTTACGAAAGAATTCAGGAAACTGGTAGATCCCATCAATAATATCACTTCTGTAATATACGTAGGTAATAACTGAGTACACAGCATAAAAAAGCAGATACACGGTTATTTCTAAATAGATATTCCATTTTAGAAGTTTGTCATAGATTATTTTCTGATAGATACTCGACAAAAAATATGACAAAAAAGAAGCCAAGCTAAAACCAACACTCACATAGATCCACTTACTAAGATCCATGGTGCCATGCTCAAAAGGGCGAGTGAAAAAAGCAAATATGAAACTCCAAAGACATAATAACGCACCAATAATAGTATGATGTTTTAAAGATGGGTTTAGTTCTTTCATATAGGCTTTGAAAATCGTTAGTTCTGATTAAAGCACATAAAAGTACATCTTAAAATGGAACTAAAAAAACCGCCATGTTTCCATGGCGGTCAAATCAACATTCAAATAACCAAGCAATGTTAGAACTGCTTGAGAAAAGTTACCTTACTAATAAACTGTCTGTTTATAGCAGTGGGGTCAAAAATGTCTGTACTCGTGTCATTAAGTACTAAGTATATAAATGATAATGGAGCATATTCCCAACTAAAACGTGTGTTCCACCTACCTTGCTTGTTAAAGCTGTTGTACTGATAAAAGGCATTGAATTGGACTCTGGGGTTCAATGCTAATCTTAGGTTTCCGGTATATAGGTTCGTTGATAAATTTTGTCGTGTCGCTCCAATACCAACAAGTCTGTTATGTTCATAGTCAGCGGTAAAAGCAATATTGGGTATGGGAGCAAACCTGAGAGAAGAAGTGATGGTTTCTCTATTACCATTGTAAAAATCACCAAAATCATACCGTATACTGGCCGAGAGTTTTCTTGATTGATCCGAGTTGTATCTAAGTACATATCGTGTATAGTAATAGCGTCCCTGCTCTATTTGAAGACCTAAAGGAGCAAAGTTGAAATTGATATTTTGCCAGGTGGGGGTAAAAGAGGCTTCTAAGAAGCTATTGTCTTTGAACCATATCCAAACTGGGAAAATAAACAGACTTGCTTGCTGAAATTGAGAAAGGTCATTTGCATTGTGACTGTAATCAATGAACATACCAGGGTCCCATCTTCGTATCCAGCTCAGTTTTTTTGGTCTCCAAATATAGTAACCGCCAGGATTGTGCCTAATCACATTATTTTGTCTGACAAAACCCATTCTTGGATTATAATTTTCATCTGTGTATTCAGTCACCCATCCATAGTAATAGTCGTTAGAGTCGTTACCCACAAAAATACGCCCGGCAAACCCGGTTTCACCAGTCGCTTCATCTATAGAACTTGTCAAGATGTATTGTACATCCCATTGACTTGTAGGACGAATTTGTCCATCGAGGGTAATTGTTGTATTGTTATTGCTCTTTAGGTTTTGTGTGTTGAAATTTTCATCGAAACGATGTGTGATCATAAGACCTATATTATTTTCTCTACCATAGTTTTGTAAATACCTAAAAACACCAAAGTTCGAAGCAGGAGAATTGTCAGTTTCTCGCTGTCTTACATAGAGTCCCGCAATTGCATTTTTGGCAGTCCTTCTCGTGAATCTTGTTCCAATGTCTAGAGGAGCAGCAGTAGCATTAAAATTCCCTTGCAGCCCAATTCGTCTACTGAAAAAAGGACGAATAGAGGTTTGACGTCCGCCTGACCATATCCCTGAATTTTCCAGGAAAAACTGCCTTCGTTCAGGAAAAAAGATATTAAATCGTTCTAAGTTGTTAACGGCTCTGTCTACTTCAGCTTGAGCAAAATCAGTATTGACTGTTAGATCCAGAATGGTTTTAGGGTCGATTGCCCATTTAACATCTAATCCTAGTTTCTCATCATTATTCTTTCCTATTAATTGATTTCCAGACTTATTTTCGTTGTACTGATAAAGTGTATATGGCTCTATTCTTATGTTGGCTGAAGAAGGAGGAGCTTCAATATCAACTAGTTTTGCCGCATAGGTCATTCGATAGGGAGTGAACGATTGGGGTATAGGAGGAAAGCTGGAAATTTCAACATCTCTCCTGGCATATCGTACCAGTGTAATTCCTAACTCAATAATATTTCCTTCCTTTGGTAGGTTATACCGAAGCGATTTAAAAGGGATTTCAAATTCTGCATAGTAGCCATTATCTGTTCGTTTTGTTCTCACTTTCCATAAGGTATTCCAGCCATTATCATAAGAATTACCATTGAAGTTTTGAAAGTCTCGTTGGTTGCCATAAGGAGTTGTTTGAAAACCTTGCGCATACTGTTTCAAGTTTTGAGGGTCGAGGGCAATTCCAAAAATGTCATTTACTCCCCAGGAAAAATCTCTTCTGAGGTCTTGCACGCGAACCCCCTTTTTACCCATAGAATCTTGGCAAAATGCGCCTATGTACAAGTTTTTATCATCGTATAAGAATCGTACAGTGGTCTTGTACTTAACGGTACCTCCTTGTCTGGGTTCTCTTCTAAAAAAATCACGCACTGCAATAGCTCCTTGCCAGTCAGATTCGTCCAAAAGCCCGTCAATTTTTATGTTAGAAGTCGCTTTTAACACTTTGATTTTATGTGCATTCTTCGGAGGCGGGAAGTTGCCCTCCAAGTTGTTTTGTCCATGCGTTACTAGCACCCCAACAAGTAACAGGGACATAAAAAATATAGATTTCATTACAGTATAAGTTAGAATCAATAATTGAATTACAGGAATCTATGATAGCAACATTCTTTTGGAATACACATCCCAAAATATGCGCTGTCGTATCAACATGCAATCACATTAACAAGTGGATCTAACTAAAAGATGGAGGAGGTCTGCTGTAGAGTAGTGTAAATTGTTCAGAATGATACAATTCGATCATTAATACAGACGCTGTCTTGTCCAATTTGTCTTCAAAAATTCTGACATCTGTGTCGGTGTGATCTTCGAAATTTAAAGGAGAAAACTGAGCGGCAAGAATATTAATGCAGGTTTCGCATTGCGAAATATTTGCCTCATGGTCATGAACCATATCGTGATAACTAGAAACCTTACTACTTGTAAAAAGTAATAAGAAAAACAAGGATAGGACTGTTTTATAAAGTTTCGGTCTCATGATTGAGGGATAAAAATAGGCATAATTGACACTAGAAACTCTAAAAAAATGCTTAAATTTTGAAAAAGTTACGGTAGGAACGATACAAATTAGGGGAATGGTAGAATCTATTCTTTTAGTATTGTTTGAAGAAGTTTACCAAATTGAGTAACCTTCATCATTTTATCACTAGGACTGTTTACTTCAGTTTGATGAACGATGACCATATTGAATTTAGGAATGATGACCAGGTTTTGTTCGCCAGTACCGCGAGCAGAAAAGGTTCCATCAGGAAGCTTTACAAAGGGATAATGTTCTCCCTTATGTGCAACCCACCAACACAATCCATACCCTCCTAGAATTCCCAAATCTGAATACGATGTGGTGCTTTTTTTAATCCAGCCTTCAGGTACTATTGAAGTTTTACCCTTTTTGCCTTTATGTAACATAACAATTCCTAATTTTAATAAATCTCTACCAGATAGTTTCCAGACCGTCGCTGCATGGATCGATCGGCCCTGTTCCAGAACGTAACGCTGATCTTCAATCTTGAAATCATCAAATTGAAGAGGTACAGCAATATCTTTCTTAAATGCTTCAAAAAGGGAGATGCCTGTTTCTTGTTCGAAGATTGTTGTTAGAGCATTGTAGTCCCAGTTGTTATAAAACCAAAACTCTCCTGGTTTGTAGCTCCCTCTTTTAGGTCTTTTTTTCCACATTTTTGGAGTTTCAAATGCAGCAGGATGATAAACTCCCGATTTGGCTTTTAAAAGGTCGATAATTTTAGCGCTTTTTTCTTGAACCGTTAAATACTGAATATCATCTATACCTAGATCACCCAGCGATTTTCTAACGTTTATAAGGCCTTTATCTTCATAGATACCGTACAAAAGACTTACTAGACTTTTACGTACGGAAAAAACAGTATATGATCGGTCTGTTTTTCCATAGGAGTAGATAACTTTTCCCTGTTTATATACGATCAGGGTTTTGGTTAAATAAGCTTTGCAAAGCTTATTTAAGCTAATAACCTTTGATGAATCAATTTCAATTTGTGATGTTTCCAGTACATTCTTACTTTGTTGAGCATGTAAAATTGTTGATAAGAACAACAAACATATGATCATTTTACACTTGCCTATTCTTTTCATGTTATTTGTATAGTTTCTTTAGCTGAAGAATAGCCACTGGGTCTGATGTTCCTTGTACATATTCTTGTTTTATTAAGTAGGGGGCCGATTTAGATATGTAGGAGTTCAGTTGTATTCCCGGAGAGGGTTCAACAACGATCTTTGTGCATTCGAATTCCATACCAGAAACATTAATGGTTCCTACACCTTTCATTTCAAATGTTGGAGATAATTCAACTTTTAACCCTTTGGAAGTGTATTTCCAGGTATTCATTTTAAAGGATTTTATTTTAGAATCTATAACACCGTGCAATAACCAGTAGATAAAAGTTCCATCAAAGTAAGACTCTTTAGTTTTTAGTTTTTTGATGTCTAACTCTTTATTCTGAAGATTTTTCATAAAGAGGGTATCGCCTTTTTTCTCAACTTGATTATATGATATCGATGGTCTTAGCAGATGAAAATTACGATACTTAAAACTTCCGGTTTTCTTATTCATGCCAATCACATCTGTAATGATCTTATCAGGATCTGTTATGTCGGGCATGATCATACTTATGTTGTAGTTTACACCATTTGTTTCTAGTAAGGTCATTACATGAACAGTCATGCCCATCTGATCGTAATCTGCTTTGAATGCCTTCAGATAAGAGAGGTTGAATTCTGGCGAGCTAGGATATATCTTTGCTTGTGAATAGACTTTGAATGTCATTACAAAAAGGCATATGTACAAAGAGAAAAGAGGTTTTTTAAATGTCATGTTCTACTGTCTTTATATAGTTTTTGTTAAATTTCAATAGTCGATCGAAGAATCGTTTGTAGTGCCCCTTATTGGGTTCGTGGTATTCTTTCTGAACCTTGTGTCTGTCTGATCTATTTGACATAATGAGAAGTGTTTGATGTGAGTATTTCTTCAAGTACAAAGTAGTTGCTAGAATGTACTCTTTCTTTCATTTTTACAGAAGCATTGGTATCTGAATCGACTAAAATGAGCACTAATTTGATCTTCGTAGAGTCTTTTATAGTAAAATGTATTTTGTTAAAATCTAAGGAAGCTTTGAATTGTAAGTGACTATTAGATTTATCCAGAAGTTTTAGTTTTAAGGCTGTTGTTCTTTCACTTTTACGCGCAGCAATAGATCCATAGTTTTGCCATTGTATTTTTAACGAGTCGTTTTTTGGCATGATCCAGCCTTCATAAAACTGATCATTGGCATAGATACGTATCCCCAAATTATCATAGAAGTACATCTTGTCCTTGTCTCTGAGCTTTTTTTCTGGGTCCTTCCAACGTCTTTCAGAAAGTGGAATAGAAATGGCATCTGTTATATCATCTCTCCAGGAAATATTGAATTTGATTTTTTGATTGTTCCAACAGGCATTTGCAGATATTCTGTCATTCAATTCTTGAACATCGCCATGCACTACTCTTTTAATATCTTTACAATTAGGAGTGTTTTTATAACCATTTCTTTTTGAGGAGCAACTCCATAAGAATATTAGAAATAACAGAAATAGAAAGTGCTTACTATACATAGTGTTATTTGAATTTGTCGGTAACTCAAATAAAGATACACCCGATAAAACATCCCGATTTTTTTTGATATATAGTTCGGTTTTTTTGATATAACACTTTGACTTTTTTATATCCACGTAAGAAATAGTGTTTAATAAATTGCCCTCTGAGTTTGCATGTTTAAAAATCTATATAGTACATTTATTGGGTGAAGAGTTTTAAAATAGATCGCAAGTTTGGATACCTTTTACTGGTTTGGGCATTTATATGTTTACTGTCTATCTTAGAAGCTTTTATTCTTAAACTATTTACGTACGATCTTAGGGGTGTAGTACAAGCCCTGGTTCTTCCTGGCTTGAGGTTTATAAGTGGAGTTGTTACTTTGTTATTTGTACTTTTTCCGATCTATGATTTTTTTAAAAATAAGAAGTTAAGAATTAAAGTAGTTGGGTTTATCGTTGGAGCATTTGTGTATATAATTACCTATAAGTTGATCCTCGTAATTTTGTACAGGACTTACTATAATAACTTATCTCTGGAAACGATTTATTCTGGAATGTATAAAGTGTTTTTAGATAACCCACATCATATCGCGGCATACTATTCTTTTTTATTGGGAATGTTGTTTGCTTGGGATTATTTTAAAGAACGAAAGGAAGCGATAGACCATAGGATAAAAATCGAAAAAGAGCTCTCAAAGGCTAAGTTTATCAATTTGAAGAATCAGTTACAACCGCATTTTCTATTTAATTCCTTGAATGGAGTAATCTCTATCATGGACGAAAAAAAAGAATTCGCTCAAGAAATGTTAGTAGATCTAAGCGATCTTTTGAGAATTTCTTTGGACATTGATTTTTCAAAAAAGATCTCTCTGGAACAAGAGCTGATGATAGCTCAACTTTATCTAAATATTGAGAAGAAAAGATTTGAACATCAGCTAGAAGTCAATTTTGACATAGAAGAAGCAACGAAAACGAGTTATGTACTACCTTTTATAATACAACCTCTAGTTGAAAATGCTATAAAGCATGGTTTTTTATCGGGAATAAAAAAGTTACAGGTAAATATAGCGACATTTCGAAATGAAGAATGTTTGGTTATTCAGGTGACTAATAATGGAGCTAAAATTGAGAAGAACAAGGAAGGCTTAGGGTTAAGAAATTTGAAAGCCAGATTGTTGAATGAATATCAAGACGATTTCAGTTTTTCTTTGGATCAGAAAGAACAATGGGTTGAAAACAGAATTAGGATAAAAATATGAACGAAATAAAAGTACTTATAGTGGATGATGAAGCTCCAGCCAGGAGGCGCATGGCAAAACTCTTGAGTTCCCAAAAAGGATTTAGCTTGATAGGACAAGCAGAGAATGGAGAAGAAGCCATAGAGTTCATTAACGACCTCAAACCTGACCTTTTGCTGTTAGATATACAGTTAAAAGATATGACAGGTTTCGATGTGTTAAAGAAGATTCAGAAAGAGATTTATTGTAGTATTATTTTTATTACGGCCTATGATCAGTTCGCTATTGATGCTTTTGAAGCGAACGCTCTGGATTACTTACTAAAACCGTATAAAGATGAGCGCTTTTTTAGAGCAATTAAAAAGACTATTTCCCTTATAGAGACTAAGAGTAAACCTTCATTGCAAGATATAACATTCTTAATGGAGAAGTTTAATGAGAGAAGAACCAAAATAAAGGTAAATGAGGGCAAAGTAACTCATTTTATTAATACAGATGATTTAGTGTACGTAAAATCTGAAAGCTACTACTGCAATTTTTATTCGATGTCCAATGCTAAACCGAAAGTAATCAGAATCTCCTTAAAGAAGCTGGAAGCATCAATCCCAGATTATTTTGTTAGAATAAATAAATCAGTTATTGTTAATACTAAAAAAATTAGTGCTATTAGGGTTCTAAAAAATGAGATAGAACTTGGACTGGAAGGAGGAGCAGACTTTGTTGCTAAAAGAAGCTATAAAGGATTGGAAGAGAAAATACTCCACTTTATGTAAAACAAAAGGTCGCCATTGGCGACCTTTTAAACAAACAACTAAATTCTAAAACCTATTAAGTTGAAGAAAATCCTAAATATCGTCTAGAAGCAGTATCCATTTTCTGCTTTTATTTTTTCCGCAATTACATTGCGTAAGCCAACTACGTTGGGTTGGTTTGTATATTTTGTAAAACGCTTCAGCCCCATTAACATCATACGTTGTTCATCACCTTCGGCAAAAGAAACAATACCTTCTTTTCCTTTTTTATTGATAATATCTACAGCATTGTATAAATATAATTTAGCCATGGCGATTTGACCTTCCTGAGCATCCTCACCAAAACGCTTTGCATTTTTTTCAGTCCTTAAAATGGTAGATTCTGCCATATAGATCTCGATCAAGATATCGGCTGCTGCCATTAATAATTGTTGATGTTCTTCTAGTTCAGGTCCAAATTTTTGAACAGCAGAACCGGCAACCATTAAGAATACTTTTTTCAATTTATGGATCATGTCCTTTTCTTCAGAAAATAATTCTGAATAGTCCGGCATGTCAAAAGAAGGAATACCCATAAGCTCATCCGCAACTTTCATTGCCGGATTCAATAGGTCTACATGTCCTTTCATCGCTTTTTTAAGTAGCATACCCACAGAAAGAATCCTATTGATCTCATTGGTTCCTTCGTAGATTCTTGCAATACGTGCATCTCTCCATGCAGATTCCATAGGTGTTTCTTCAGAGAATCCCATACCACCGAAGATTTGAATTCCTTCATCTGCACAATTTTGTACATCTTCAGAAACCGCAACCTTTAAAATAGAACATTCGATCGCATATTCTTCTACACCTTTCAATTCCGCTTCTTGATGCGAATTACCATCAGCCATTCTCAATGCAATTCTGTCTTCAATATTCTTTGCTGCTCTATATGAAGCAGATTCACCAGCATAAGCACTGGTAGCCATTTCGGCTAATTTGTATTTGATCGCGCCAAAATCGGAAATAGGTGTCTTAAATTGTTTACGTTCATTAGCATATTGAACCGCATAGTTCAATACACGTCTCTGCGAGTCGAGACAAGCACCCGCCAATTTGATTCTTCCCACATTCAATGCGTTCATGGCAATTTTGAATCCGCCACCTCTGACAGATAACATATTTTCTACAGGAACCATAGTATCGCTAAAAAACACCTGACGCGTAGAAGAAGCTCTAATTCCTAATTTATGCTCTTCTTCTCCCATAGTGATTCCATTATCCGGATCATTCTCTATAATAAAACCAGTTATGTTCTTATCATCTTCAATTCTAGCAAATACGATCATAACATCACAAAAGCCCGCGTTGGAGATCCACATTTTCTGACCATTGATCTTGTACGATTTTCCGTCTTCCGTTAATTCTGCGGTAGTCTTTCCTGAGTTTGCATCCGAACCAGCAGTAGGCTCTGTCAAACAATAGGCTCCCATCCATTCACCAGAAGCTAGCTTAGGAACGTACTTTTTCTTTTGTTCTTCATTTCCATATAGCGTGATTGGCATGGTTCCAATACCCGTGTGCGCTCCGAATGCCGTACTAAAAGATCCTGTACCACTCGAAATATACTCACAGACCAACATGGTAGACACGAACCCCATTCCTAGACCACCGTACTCTTCTGGTACCGCTACACCCAAGAATCCTAATTCACCTGCCTTTTTCATCACTTCTTCAGTCAGGGCATAATCTTTCTTTTCGAAGCGTTCTTTATGTGGAATGATCTCACGATCGTTAAATTCCTTTACCGCTTCTTTCATCATTTGTTGTTCTTCAGAAAAATCTTCCGGAGTAAATACATCCTCGCATTGTGTTTCTTTAATTAAGAACTGACCACCTCTTAAAATATCCTTATTTATTGTCTCCATAATATTCTTTAGTTTAAAAATTCGAATATGCCCGCTGCCCCTTGTCCAGTACCAACACACATAGTCACCATACCATATTTATTTTTCATTTCACGTTTACGCATTTCATCAAATAGCTGTACCGATAATTTTGCTCCTGTACATCCTAGCGGGTGTCCTAGTGCAATGGCACCTCCATTCACGTTCACGATATCTTGATTCAGATCCAATTCGCGCATTACCGCTAAAGACTGAGAAGCAAAAGCTTCATTCAACTCAATTAAGTCGATGTCGTTTTGTTGCAATCCAGCTTGTTTTAATGCTTTTGGAATTGCGGCTACTGGCCCAATTCCCATAATGCGAGGAGGTACTCCCGCAGCAGCATAGCTTACCATACGCGCAATAGGTTCTAATTTTAGTTCTTTCACCATTGCTTCACTCATTACCATTACAAAGGCAGCACCATCACTTGTTTGAGAAGAGTTCCCTGCTGTGACAGAACCATTAGCAGCGAATACCGGGCGTAGTTTTGCCAATGCTTCTTTGCTGGTTCCGCGTCGTGGGCCTTCATCTTTGTTTACGGTAAACTTTCTGGTTGCTTTTTTCCCATTTTCATCTATATATGTTTCTTCAACAGCTATTGGAACAATTTGATCCTGAAAACGATCTTCATCTAATGCTTTTAAGGCTTTCATATGAGAATTAAAGGCAAATTCGTCCTGATCTGTACGAGATACATTGTATTTCTCGGCAACGGCCTCCGCTGTATTACCCATTCCCCAATAATAATCTTCATGGCCTGAGTTCACAATATCATAATTCAATTCAGGTTTGAAACCTGTCATGGGTACGGAAGTCATGCTTTCTGTTCCACCGGCAATGATACATTCCGCCATTCCGGATTGAATCTTTGCTACGGCCATTCCAATGGTTTCTAGGCCTGAAGAACAAAATCGATTCACCGTAACACCTGGCACGTCAACTGTATTTAATCCAATAAGAGAAATGATTCGAGCCATATTCAATCCTTGAGATCCTTCGGGCATCGCATTTCCAACAATGACATCATCGATTCTCGATACATCGAACTCTGGCATTTTACCCATCATATATTGAATGGTCTCTGCTGCCAATTCATCAGCTCTTTTAAATCTGAAACCACCTCTTTTAGACTTTCCTACGGCAGTTCTATATCCTTTTACTATATATGCTGTTTTCATTTTTTTAGTTTCTTAATGGTTTACCAGTTTTTAACATGTGCTGAATACGTTCCAAAGTCTTACGCTCTGTACAAAGACTTAAGAATGCTTCACGTTCTATATCTAATAGATACTGTTCAGAAACTCTAGTAGGTTCTGATAAATCACCTCCAGCCATTACATAGGCTAGTTTATTTGCTATTTTTTGATCATGTTCAGAAATGAATCTAGAAGCCTTCATTGAATCTGTTCCCACCATGAACGTACCAAGCGCTTGCTTTCCTAAAACTAAAATATCCTTGCGCATTGGCTTTTGAGAATATCCCGCTTCCGCTAGTAAAAGCGCATGTTTTTTAGCTTCCGCCAGCTGACGATCTTTATTTACAACAACAACATCTTTACCTTTCTGAAGTACATTCATATCAAAAGCTTCATATGCCGAGGTTGCCACTTTGGCCATACCAATAGCTAAGAAATGTTCTTGCAACACATTTAATTGTACATCTCCTTTATGGAATAAATCCTGAGCTCTTAAAGTCATTTCTTTAGAACCACCACCTCCAGGGATTACACCTACACCAAATTCTACCAGACCGATATAAGTTTCTGCAGCTGCCACAACTTTATCGGCGTGCATGGAAAGCTCACATCCACCACCGAGTGTCATTCCGTGTGGTGCTGCCACTGTTGGAATGGTAGAGTAACGCATGCGCATCATGGTATCCTGGAAGTATTTGATCGCCATATTCAGCTCATCATATTCCTGCTCTACGGCCATCATAAAGATCATCCCGATGTTAGCACCTACAGAGAAGTTGGCAGCTTGATTACCAACGACAAGTCCCTGGTAATCTTTTTCTGCCATATCGATGGCCTTATTAAGGCCAGCTAATACATCCCCCCCGATTGTATTCATTTTTGATTGGAATTCCACATTCAAAATTCCATCTCCGAGATCTTCGATCACCACTCCAGAGTTTTTGAAAACGGCTTTCGATTCTCTAATATTGTCTAAGATGATATACGCATCTTGTCCTGGTTTTTTAGTTTGTGCCTTAGATGGTATATCATAATAATAGGTTGCACCTTCATTTACAGTATAAAAGGATGTAGATCCTTTTTCTAACATTTCTAACACCCAAGCCGCCGGTTCTTTTCCTTCGGCCTTCATCATTTCAATACCTTTTTCCACGCCAATTGCGTCCCAGATCTCGAAAGGACCATGTTCCCATCCAAATCCTGCTTTCAAAGCATCGTCAATACGGTATAGTTCATCTGAAATTTCAGGAATTCTATTTTGAACATAAGCGAACATGGCTGAGAAACTCTTTCTATAGAATTCTCCAGCTTTATCCTTTCCATTAACCAACACCTTAAAACGATCGATAACATTATCTATGGTCTTGGTAAGTTCTAGAGTGGCAAACTTAGCACGTTGTTTTGATCTATATTCTAAAGTATTTAGATCCAGAGAAAGAATCTCTTTTTTACCGCCTTCACCAACTACTTTTTTATAAAACCCTTGTTTTGTTTTGCTACCCAGCCATTTGTTTTCCATCATGGTGTTTACGAAATCAGGAATTACAAATTGATCCTTCATTTCGTCATTAGGGCAATTGTCTTTCACACCATTAGCTGTGTGAACTAAGGTGTCTAAACCTACCACATCTATGGTTCTGAATGTAGCTGATTTAGGACGACCAATAACGGGTCCGGTTAGCTTATCTACTTCCTCAATGGTTAGCCCCATTTCTTTAACTACATGGAACAAGCTCATGATCCCAAAAATCCCGATCCTATTTCCAATAAATGCCGGAGTGTCTTTCGCTAAAACAGATGTTTTTCCTAAGAACTTATCACCATACATCATTAAAAAATCAACCACTTCTTGTTTACAAGCCGGACCTGGAACCACTTCGAATAACTTTAAATATCTAGGTGGATTAAAGAAGTGCGTTACGGCAAAATGTTGTTGAAAGTCTTCACTTCGTCCTTCATTCATAAATTGTATAGGAATACCCGACGTATTGGATGTGATCAAGGTACCTGGTGTTCTGTATTGTTCTACTTTTTCGAAGACCTGCTTTTTGATATCCAATCGCTCAACAACTACTTCCATGACCCAATCAACATCCTTGATCTTATGAAGATCATCGTCTATGTTCCCAGTGGTAATACGCTCGGCAAACTTTTTATTATAAATAGGAGAGGGCTTCGACTTTAAAGAAGCAGCAAGCGCATCATTCACCAAACGATTGCGTACTACTTTGTCTTCCAGGGTAAGTCCTTTTGCTTTTTCTTTATCATTTAATTCTCTTGGCACAATGTCCAAAAGCAATACTTCTATACCAATGTTAGCAAAGTGACATGCAATACCACTTCCCATAATTCCGGAACCGATGATTGCTACTTTTTTTATTCTTCTAGTCATTTGTTTTGATTTGTTTATACAGCTTTTTTATCAACTTTATCGTCTTGATAAATTGCCTTGTCTGCTATAAGTTTATTGATTGTTGAGGTTACTTTAAAGAAAGCATGTAATTCATCTTGCGTGATATGCTCTCTAATCTTATTGTTAAAAATAATTACAGATTCTTTAGATACTTCTCTCATCTGCTTTCCGTAATCTGTAAGTTTTATGATCACACTTCTTCCGTCTTCCGGATTTTTTTCTCTGCAAATAGCTCCTTTATCTTCCATGTTCTTCAAAATTCTAGAAAGACTGGTAGGTTCCATTCCCATTAACGGGCCCAATGCTGTAGAAGGAGTACCGTTTTCATAATCAATATTAAGCAATACAAAAGCAGTTGCCATGGTGCTATCATGCTTTGCAGCACGCTCATTGTACAGCTTGGCCACGGCTTGCCAGGTAGCTCTTAATTGATGATCGATAGATTTATTTTTGTCCATTGCTTCAAAGATATAAAAATTTATTATGCACGCATAGTAAATTGATAAAAAATTATGCATGCATAGTATTTTTCAATACTTTTTTAAGAGTTTTTCGAGAAATGAACAATTTGCGCCTGAAAATCTGTAACAAATTTTTATTATGAATACTAATGTTAAAACAGTAAGTTTGTTACGCTTGAAGAACGAATTAAAAATCAACTAAACTATATGGGGAATTTATTAGAAATCAATAATGTAGTAAAGAAATATGGAGACTTTACTGCATTGAATAATGTATCACTTCAAATACCCAAAGGAAGTGTTTTTGGACTGCTAGGTCCGAACGGAGCTGGAAAAACCTCGCTCATTCGTATTATCAATCAAATTACGCTACCGGACAGTGGATCCGTTATTCTAGATGGAGAGGCGTTGCAACCTAAGCATATTGAAGATATCGGATATTTGCCGGAAGAACGAGGGTTGTATAAAAGCATGAAGGTAGGAGAGCAGGCCTTGTATTTGGCGCAATTGAAAGGATTGAGTAAAGCTGAAGCAAAGAAGCGATTGAAATACTGGTTTGAAAAGTTTGATATTTCCGCATGGTGGGGTAAGAAAATTGAGGAATTGTCGAAAGGTATGGCCCAAAAAGTACAGTTTATTGTTACTGTAATGCATCAACCAAAACTTTTGATCTTCGATGAACCTTTTTCTGGTTTTGACCCAATTAACGCGCAATTGATAGCCAATGAGATCTTGCAATTAAGAGATGAAGGTGCTACCATTATCTTTTCTACACACCGAATGGAATCTGTTGAGGAGTTGTGCGACGACATTGCCTTAATTGATAAATCCAATAAGATCTTGGATGGTAGATTGATCGATATTAAACGAGAGTTTAGAACCAACACATTCCAGGTTGGACTAGATACGGATAACCCGAAAGAAGTGGAAGCTACGTTAAGAGAAAAGTTTGATGTATCGCCGGCAGACTTTAAACTATTAAGTGATGAGTTATGTCTGAATGTGAAATTGACCGCAGGAAATTCGGCAAACGATTTATTAGGATACCTATCCGGTAAAGGACAGGTGCAGCATTTTGTGGAATTGATCCCTAATGCAAATGATATTTTTATTCAAGCAGTAGGTAAAAACAGTTAAGATCATGGGAAAGTTAAAACTAATAGTTAAAAGAGAATTTAACGCAAAAGTTAAAAATAAATCGTTCATCATGATGACCTTCCTAAGTCCGTTGATCATGATAGGGATGGGAGCATTAGTTGTTTTCTTGATGAAGAAGAACGACGAAAAAGTTAAGAACATTATATATGTAGATAATTCACAATTATTTTCTAATGATGGTTTTAAGAGTACGAAGACTGTAAAGTATATAGATTATACAGCAGAAGGCATAGAATCCTCTAAGAAGAAAGTAGAAGAGGGAGAATTTGATGGTGTTTTATTCATACCAAAGATCGATAGTTTGGAAGTACTGGCAGGTTCTATAGAATACTACTCTAAAGAAACTCCGGGTCTTTCAATTATGGATAATATTGAAGACAGAATAGAGAGAAAATTACGAAATGTAAAGCTAACCAATTTCGGAATGGATCTAGACAAGATCAAGGCGTCCAGAATATCGGCAGATATAAAGATGTTTAACTTTTCTGGAGAAGAATCTTCAAAGTTGAATAATGGGCTTAAGATTGGAGTGGGAGCCATCGCCGGATACCTCTTGATGATGTTTGTAATGATCTATGGAACATCTGTAATGCGAAGTGTGATTGAAGAAAAGACCAGTAGAATTATTGAGATCATTGTATCATCTGTAAAACCCTTCCAGTTAATGCTGGGTAAAATTGTAGGAAATGCCTCTGCAGGATTGTTACAGTTCTTTATTTGGGGAGTACTATTGCTGATCATATCTATTGTAGCATCTACCGTTTTTGGAATGGACATGAGTGAAATGCAGTCGGCAGAGCAATTGGAAACAATGAAACAGGCATCAGGAGGAAAAGTAGAACTCATTATTCAGGAAATATTGAGATTACCATTGCTGAAATTATTTGTGCTGTTCATCTTTTACTTTTTAGGTGGTTTTATGTTATATAGTTCGTTATTTGCTGCTGTTGGTGCAGCCGTAGATAATGAGACAGATACACAACAATTCATGTTACCGATCATGCTTCCGTTAATATTGGGAGTATATGTTGGTTTTGCAACAGTGATCAATGATCCGCATGGACCAATTTCTACCATATTCTCTTATATTCCATTCACATCTCCTATCGTGATGTTGATGCGAGTTCCTTTTGGAGTTTCATGGTACGAATTAGCTATTTCCATGGCATTATTATTGCTTACCTTTACATTCATGGTATGGTTCGCAGCGAAGATCTACAGAGTTGGAATTTTGATGTACGGAAAGAAACCTACCTACAAAGATTTGTATAAGTGGTTAAAATACTAGTGTTTGAAAAAGCTAAATGAGTTTTTAGACTATTCTTTTAAGATAGGTGAGAATATCCATATTGACGTACGGACTATTCTCATCTTGATATTTATCATGCTGCTTACGAACTGGTTATTAAAGCTGGTGCGTAGGATCGTGAATAGCAAATTGGACGAGCCTAATAAAGGAAAGTTCAAGTCAGTATTTTCATTTTTAAAATACTTTATCTATACACTGGTGCTGATCGTGGCATTGGAGTCTTCCGGTATCAAAATGAGCGTGTTGCTTGCCGGTTCTGCTGCCTTATTGGTCGGAATTGGTTTGGGATTACAAACCTTATTTCAAGATATTATTTCAGGAATATTTATTTTAGTTGACCGATCTTTACAGGTGGACGATATAGTAGAAGTAGATGGGAAGGTTGGTCGTATTTTTGAGATCAAACTTCGAACTTCAAGAGCAGTCACAATAGATGATAGGGTATTGATCATTCCCAATCATAAGTTCATGACCCATAGCTTGTATAACTGGACTCAAAATGGGAATGTAACTACCGAGTCTGTAGAGGTAGGAGTGGCCTATGGAACAGATGTAGAGAAGGTAAGAGAACTATTATTGAAGATTGCCCATGAGCATCCAATGATCACAAAGACCAAAAAACCCGATGTCTTATTTTGGGATTTTGCAGAAAGCTCTTTGCGATTTAAGCTTATTTTTGTGATCAAAGATAGTTTTGCCAGAAATAAGATCAAGAGCGATGTACGTTTTTCCATTGAAAAAGCGTTTAGAGAGAATGGTATTCGGATCCCATTCCCACAAAGAGATGTTCATATTTACAATGCTAAAGATTAAAGATGAGTAAAATACTAATTATAGAAGACGAAGCTGCGATCCGCAGAGTATTAAAGAAGATCATATCTGAAGAGAATGATGCCTATCAGGTAGAAGAAGCTGAAGACGGTTTACAGGGAATTGAGATGATCAAGGATACCGATTTCGATCTGGTATTATGTGATATTAAGATGCCTAAAATGGATGGAGTAGAAGTGTTGGAAAAGGCAAAGAAAATAAAGCCGGAAACTCCTTTTGTAATGATCTCCGGACATGGTGATTTGGATACGGCAGTTAATACCATGCGCTTAGGAGCGTATGACTATATTTCTAAACCACCTGACTTGAACCGTTTGTTAAATACCGTTCGAAATGCGTTGGATAGAAAAGTGCTGGTTGTTGAGAATAAGCGCTTAAAGAAGAAGGTGAGCAAGAACTACGAAATGATCGGAGAGAGTAAAGAAATTACCCATATCAAGGAGATCATTGAAAAAGTAGCAGCAACAGATGCAAGGGTACTGGTAACCGGACCTAATGGAACGGGAAAAGAACTAGTAGCGCACTGGTTGCATGAAAAATCAGAGCGTGCTAAATCTCCAATGATCGAAGTGAATTGTGCTGCAATTCCTTCAGAATTGATAGAAAGTGAACTATTCGGTCATGTAAAAGGAAGTTTTACAGGGGCTAATAAGGATAGAGCAGGGAAATTTGAGGCTGCCAATGGTGGTACCATTTTCCTCGATGAGATAGGTGATATGAGCCTTTCTGCTCAGGCTAAAGTGTTAAGAGCATTGCAAGAGAATAGGATCTCCAGAGTGGGAAGTGATAAAGATATTAAAGTCAATGTTCGAGTGATAGCTGCTACGAACAAAAATTTAAAGAAAGAAATTGCTGATGGTAAATTTCGAGAAGATCTTTATCATAGACTTGCAGTAATTTTGATCCAGGTGCCAGCTCTGAATGATCGAAGAGATGATATTCCATTGTTGATCAGTCATTTTGCAGGAAAGATAGCTGAGGAACAAGGAATGGCAAAAAAGGAGTTCTCCAAATCGGCGGTTGATCTATTACAAAAATACGACTGGACGGGAAATATTCGAGAATTGCGAAATGTGGTGGAACGATTGATCATCCTGGGAGAACAGGAAGTATCTGAAAATGATGTAAAATTGTTTGCAAGCAAATAATAAAAAAAGGGATTCTAAACAGAATCCCTTTTTTATACTTGGTTAAATCAGCTATACGTCATAACGATCTAGATTCATTACTTTGGTCCAAGCGGCCACAAAGTCGTTCACAAATCGTTGTTCACCGTCATCAGCGCCATACACCTCACAAACGGCTCTCAATTCTGTGTTCGATCCAAAGATCAGATCTGCACGCGTTCCAGTATGTTTTACTGCTCCCGTAGCACGATCCCGCCCTTCAAATAGTGTTTGATCATCTGAAGTAGCACTCCATGTGGTGTCTAAATCTAATACATTCACAAAGAAATCATTGGATAAACTCCCTACATTCTGGGTAAACACTCCATGGTTAGACCCGTCATAATTGGTTCCTAAAACTCTTAAACCTCCTACTAAGGCCGTCATTTCCGGAATGGAAAGGGTCAGTAAATTAGCTCGGTCAACCAATAGGTCTTCGGCAACTGCTTTTACTTTTGGGTTTACATAATTTCTAAATCCATCTGCCAAAGGCTCTAAATAACTGAACGATTCTATATCTGTTTGTTCTTGAGAAGCGTCACCGCGACCTTGCGTAAACGGAACAGAGACATTATGTCCTGCTTTTTTCGCTCCTTGCTCAACTCCGACATTTCCTCCTAATACGATCAGATCAGCCATAGAAATAGTTCCACTAAAATCGTTTTGGATTCCTTCATAAACTTCGAGTACTTTGCTCAATTCAGCAGGGTTATTCACGGCCCAACTTCGTTGAGGTTCCAATCGAATTCTTCCTCCGTTAGCACCACCACGCATGTCTGAACCTCTAAACGTAGAGGCAGAAGCCCAAGCGGTAGATACTAATTGCGATGTACTTAGCCCGGAAGCTGCTATACTATTTTTTAAAGTAGCAATATCGCTATCACTTAAATGATAATTCACCGCTGGGATCGGATCTTGCCAGATCAATTCTTCTTGAGGTACCTCAGGTCCTAAGTAGCGATGAATAGGTCCCATATCTCTATGGGTTAACTTATACCATGCTCTTGCAAATGCATCGGCAAATGCTTCATGGTCTTCATGGAAACGTTTGGAGATCTCTAAATAAGTAGGGTCCATTTTTAGTGCCATATCAGCCGTAGACATCATTAAGGCTTGTGATTCGTTTGCATTTCCTGCTTTCGGAGCCATTTTAGCTTTGGACTCCGCAGTTGGAGTCCACTGATGAGCTCCGGCCGGACTTTTGGTTAATTCCCAATCATAATTTAATAATACGTCAAAGTATTCATCATCCCATCGTGTAGGATTCGGTGTCCATGCTCCTTCTAAACCACTGGTAATAGCATCATCTAAAACTCCACTTCCATAGGTGTTTTTCCACCCCATGCTCATTTGCTCTATGGGAGCACCGTGAGGTTCTACACCTACGTACTTATCCGGATCTGCAGCACCATGCGCTTTACCAAAGGTGTGACCACCAGCTACTAAAGCAACGGTTTCCTCATCGTTCATGGCCATTCTACCAAAGGTTATTTTAATATCGTGAGCAGATTTTAATGGATCCGGATTTCCATTGGGTCCTTCAGGGTTTACATAGATCAATCCCATATGTACAGCACCCAGATGTCCTTCTAGATCGCCATCACTGGTATCATATCTATTATCGTTATCTAGCCACCCTGTTTCTGACCCCCAATAAATATCTTGTTCAGGTTCCCAGACATCTTCACGTCCACCGGCAAAACCAAAAGTTTTGAATCCCATAGATTCAAGCGCACAGTTTCCAGCTAGGATCATGAGGTCAGCCCATGAAATTTTGTTACCATATTTCTTTTTTACGGGCCATAGTAATAAACGAGCTTTGTCCAGGTTTCCATTATCTGGCCAGCTGTTTAACGGAGCAAAACGATGTGTTCCAGATCCGGCGCCACCACGTCCGTCTCCAACGCGGTACGTTCCGGCACTATGCCAAGCCATACGGATCATAAATGGACCATAGTGTCCATAGTCAGCAGGCCACCAATCTTGAGAATCTGTCATCAGGTCAATGACGTCTTGTTTAAGTTCTTGGTAGTTTACACTGTTAAATGCCTTTGCGTAATTAAAGTCGTCTCCCATAGGGTTCGACTTGGGAGCGTTCTGTCGTAAAATATTCAATTTTAATTCATTAGGCCACCAGTCTCGATTTGATGTTCCTCCACCAGCACCTTTACTGAGTTCTCCGCTCATAAAAGGACATTTGCCAGCACTAGATCCGTGATTTTCCATATTATGTAAATTATTAAGTTATGATACTTCCAAATTTACAATAAATTATGAATAATTTTTATCTATATTTTTTATTTAAATATAAGTTAAAACTATAGTAAAATAGCAATTTTTTAAAGGTTCGTGGGCAGATTTTTTGAGGTATAAACAGATGCTATTCACTATTCGAAAAAACTATAGTAAAATCAAGAAAAAAAATGGAGGTTTTTTACTTTTTGAACCATTGCATGGATATATTTGCATCGCAAAAATGAAGCAAAATATTAATCAATAAAATAAACGAAAAAATGGCTACACTAGTAGGTAAAAAATTTCCAAACATTGCAGTGGATGCAATGAATGAAATGGGAGACACATTTAAAATGAATGTTTTAGAAGAAGCAGTAAATAGCAAGAAAAAAGTATTGTTATTCTGGTATCCAAAAGACTTCACGTTTGTGTGCCCAACAGAATTACACGCTTTTCAGGCAGCACTAGGAGAATTTGAAAAAAGAAATACAGTGGTAATCGGAGCATCTTGCGATACTCCTGAAGTACACTTTGCATGGTTAAGTACTGCAAAAGATAACGGCGGAATCGAAGGAGTTACATATCCAATTTTAGCAGATAGTAATAGAAACCTATCAAGCATCCTTGGTATTTTAGATATTACAAATGAAGTATATGATGAAGCAACTGGAACAGTGCAAGTTGAAGGTGATAATGTAACTTACAGAGCTACTTATCTAATTGATGAAGAGGGGACTGTTTTTCATGAAGGAGTAAATCACATGCCAGTGGGAAGAAATGTAGCTGAATTCTTGCGTTTAATTGATGCTTATGCACACGTGCAATCTCATGGCGAAGTTTGCCCGGCAAATTGGGAAGAAGGAAAAGCAGCAATGGCACCTAATGCTAAAGAAACAGCAGAATATTTAGCTGTTCACTAACAAAGAATTATGATACAAGAATTAAGTCAGGACAATTTAGCTCAGCTTGTTGCTGAAAATGAAAAGGTGGTGGTGCAATACTCGGCTACCTGGTGTGGTAATTGCAGGATCATGAAACCTAAGTTTAAAAAGCTGGCAGGTGAAAATGAAGGAACTGTGTTTGTAATGGCTGATGCAGAAAAGTTTCCGGAAAGTAGGAAATTAGCAACTGTAGACAACTTACCTACCTTCGCTACTTTTACTGATGGAGCTTTTAAAGATCAGGTGCAAACGAACAAGTTTGAAGTATTGAAAGAGCTAGTGGATCAAATTGTATAAGATGAAATTACCGGTAATAAAACACTTGACGAATTTTATCGAAGAAAACGATCAGGACTATATTATAGAGACCATCGAGACTTTGGAAGCACTGACAGAAGTTCCTTCATTAAAAGATGAAGAATTAGATGTTATTGGAGAGTTGATCTCTAATATGTATGGAGCTATCGAAGTGAATAAAATGGTGCAGGAAGGAATTCCTAAGAAAGAAGCTCTGAATGCTTTTATGAAACGCGTTCTTGGATCTATTGATACTTAATACATAGGATATAAAATTAAAAAACCGAGCAATGCTGCTCGGTTTTTTTATGCTTGCAATTGTTCAAGAACATATAACATTTCGGTGGCGATCTGTACACTTCTTTCCAGGTACTTTTCTCTTTCTTGATCCGTTCCATCGAAAAGTTTTGGGTCTTCAAAAGTAATTGGAATTCTCTTTTCTGCTCCTGCAATAAAAGGACAACCGCCATCTGCTTGAGAACAGGTCATGACTGCTGCAAAGGAATCTTTGGGATTAAAAGGATCATCGTACTTTTTAGAAAACCCGATAATGGGTGGTGTATTTTTAGCATATTTGATTGCATATACCGGATTAGGCCTCTCTGAGATAGACACTATACTGAAACCTTGACTGGTCAATGCCGTTAATACGCCGGATGCCATGGCCGTTGCTTCCGTTCCTCCCGAATAGCAATACAGGTTCGGAATCCTCATATAATGCGCTATTGTTTTCATCCAGATTTGAGAAAGATGACTTCTCCTGGAATTATGAGTACATATAAAATTGATGTTTATAGATGCATTCTGGGCGATCTTACTTTTAATAAACTCCGCCAATGGGTTTAAGATTTGTTTTCTTTCTTTTGTTATGGTGTCTGTATTAAGACGAGAGATCGTTTCTTTGATTTCTAAAAACATGGGCATTTGTAGGTCTAATTTATTAACAACAACCTGAACTTGTTGTACAACAAGTACTTTCTACTTTGGTTTCAGGAACTCCACAGGATGCTTGAGCAAGGCAAGCGGTATTTGTAGAAGTTAATAGAAAGTGCTTTCCGTCAAAATCCAGGCCATATTTTCCAATGGTTTGACCCTGATATTCTACTTCAATATCCAGGTCCTTAAGTTGTAGCACTTTCTCAGATAAATTAATAATATGAACCAATTTTTCCGGATGTAATCGATGATCATAATCATTGGCATCCCACAGTTGAAAGTTGATCACTTCTTCCTTTCTTACAGTTCCTCCGCAATCGATAAAGTTTTTAGTGATCTGTCCTACTTCAGTAACGTGAAAGTGGTTGGGTACTAAAGAACCATCGGGTAATTCAAAAGCAATGGTTTCCAAATTGGATAAGTGTTGTTTAATTTCAGATAATTTCATTTTATTGTAATATTACGATTAATAAATTTAAATTTTTTTCAACAGCAATTTTTATCAAAAGAAGAAAGGTCAAGGAATTCAGTTATGCTTTGTTGAATGTGCTTCCATTCTTCTTTATTGATACAGTAGCATACACTCGTTCCTTCGATATCTCCTTTAATGATATTTATTTTCTTGAGTTCTTTTAAATGTTGAGAAATAGTAGGTTGTGCCAAGCCAATTTCATCTACAAGATCACCACAGATACAGGATTGGATTTTCATTAGATGCTGTAGAATCGCAATGCGTGCAGGATGCCCTAATACCTTGGCAATAGTTGCCAATCTATTCTGTTCTTCTGTAAATATTTCTGACTTCGTTAACCCCATATTCATTACTATATTGCAATATTACGATAAATAATTTATAATTCAATGCTAAAACAGAAATATTTAGCTCTTAGATTCATTCGCTTTTTTAATAATAGCTTTCAGACGTTCTTTATTTTTGGCTTTCTGCTGTTTCACTTTGGCTGTTTTCTGCGCCATCAATTTAGAATGCTTTGCTTTATTAACGGTATTTTTAGCTTTTCCTTTTTTAGGCATGTCTATATATTAATCATAGATACAAACGATTTTAAGGCTTGCTCTAACCATTAGTGATGTGTCAGTTTCGTAATAATACCTTTGTGTTGCGGGAAAAGCGCAACCAATTCTTTTCGTTCCGGTAGTACAAAATCTGCAAAATCAAAACCAGGAGCCACGGTACAACCCACCAATGTATAGGAGTCTTTATCAATAACTTCTGCTGCAAACCAATCACCTCCTTTTACCAGGTATTGAGGAACTTGTCCTTTTTTCAAGTCATTTCCAATAGTCACAGAAGTGTAGGAACCTTCCTTGCTAATTATATGTAAGAGTAAGGGGGTACCTTTGTAGAAATGCCACATCTCATCCTGATTGATCTTGTGAAAGGCTGAGAACTTTTCTGAAGTCAACAAAAAATAGATACCAGTTGAATAATTACGATCACCTTGATATTCTGTTCCTAATTCCAAATTGGAGATTTTTCCTGCACTTCTATAGGTTTC
This sequence comes from Flavobacteriaceae bacterium, assembly GCA_965218065.1. Classification (GTDB taxonomy): domain Bacteria; phylum Bacteroidota; class Bacteroidia; order Flavobacteriales; family Flavobacteriaceae; genus Polaribacter. The sequence goes on from OZ244589.1 coordinate 868,289, forward strand.
TTTAAAGTAGCCTCCCTCCGGATGTTCAGTTAACGCTAACTCTTTGATAATATCTGCTGCATTCATAAGTGTATGTTCTTTGTTTGCTGTTTCATTTTGCATTTGTAGGTAAATAATAACGGCCATACCTAGCATAACTATACTCGCAAAGATTCGTTTGGTGTTCATGTTATTATTCTTGACCTAAAAGTATCAATTAATTCTTTAGCTTCGGCATTAATTTGATCATCTGTAAACCAGGTGTGAATATCACCAATATATTCCATCCCCAGATAGGCAGCACTTTCAATAAAAGGAGTGTTAAACCCGGCCTTAAGATCATTGCCACCTGAGTTACTGATCATCCCCATAGACTTGCCTCTTAACTGTCTTCCCATATGTTTATGCGTTTTTAATAGGTCTGAGAGTCTGTCAAAAAACACTTTTAGAATCCCGCTCATGCTATACCAGTATACAGGTGTTGCAAAGATGATGGTATCGTATTTCGAGATTACCTGTTCCATAAGAACTAAAAAATCATCATTGGCATTTTCAAAATTATAATCAAAATGACCAATACTTTTAGTTTTCAGGTCAATGATATCAAAATGATCATTCTTGTTCAGATAATTAACGATTGCGTGGGTATTTCCATTGCTCCTTGAGCTTGCTTGAAGAATTACTTTTGTTGTCATAGGTATGGTTTTATGAAACAAATCTCTTCAAAAAACAGATACCTTTTAAAAATCTTCAATAACTATAATTGATATAGTAAAAGAGGATATTTATATGTTATCGAACTCTGGGATCACCACTAAATGCGCCATTATTCGTTAATTGAGTGGACAGTTCTTCCAGAATATCATATCTGTAAATCTCCCAGTTTCCACTTTTATTACTGCCATATACAATAGAGAACCCGTCTTTAGACCATCTTCCGATAAGATCATACCCTTTACCATTGGTAATATTCTTGATCTCATTAGTTTCTAGATGCAATATATATAAGTCTGGATCATTAGGATCTTTTCTGTTGGAACTAAAGACCAATAATCGCCCATCAGGAGATAATTCCCCACGCTCATCATTCGCAGGATTATTAGTTAAATTTTGTATTTCATGTGTGCGAATATTCAAGGAATATACTTCGTTGTTCCCTGTTGAATTATTGGTGAAGATGATCGCGCTATTATCGAAGGACCAGGCCAGATAGTTGGACGTACCGCCAAGATCTTTCGTATAATTCTTACCAATACTGGCATCTCTGTCTTTTATAAATATATCACCATTGCAAGTATATGCTTCAATGCCGTAACCTGAGAATACAGCATTCTTATCATCTAGTAAGCACTCTTTCGGTTGTTCTATTTTTTTCTCTTCCTTCGTAATGAGGTTAAATTCATAGCGATGAACACCTGTGGTGTCTTGCCTTAAAAACTGGATCACATTGGGCGTTGCGAATACGGCTCCCCATTCCTCTTTTTCCGTGTTAACAATAACTTCTTTCTCAGTTCCATCTAATAACATCATGTAGATATCCGAGTTACCGCTTTCATTGGAACTAAATAAGATCTTGGTTGGAGAAGTGCTACATCCAAGACCAAGCGCAAGTACAAAAAGGACGAAAAGTTTTTTCATTTTTACCAAAATTAATGTGAGTACAAGTTCGGGTTTTTATTTTAAAAATTGGTGGAAATTTTAGAAGTTGTTGTGCACATTTTTCTTACTTTTAAAGTATATAAAAATGAATGACTTTATGGAGCTGAAACTCACAAAACCCATTGTATTTTTTGATCTGGAAACTACGGGTGTTAGTATTGCTACGGATAGAATAGTTGAAATATCGATTTTAAAAATATTCCCTAACGGAACACAGGAAAGTAAAACATGGTTGGTGAATCCGGAAATTGAGATTCCCGCCGATGCTACGGCAATACATGGAATTACCAACGAAAAAGTAGTTACAGAACCCACGTTTAAAGAACTGGCAGATACTATTAATATGATGATTTCGGATGCAGATTTAGCCGGTTTTAACTCGAATAGATTTGACATTCCGCTGTTAGCTGAAGAATTTTTAAGAGCTGGAATTGATTTTGATATGAATAGTCGTAAAGCAATTGATGTACAGGTTATCTTTCATAAAAAAGAACAGCGTACGTTGAGTGCAGGATATAAGTTTTATTGCGGGAAAGATTTGGACGATGCTCATTCTGCCGAGGCAGATACAAAGGCAACATATGAGATTTTAAAGGCGCAGTTAGATAAATATGATGATATTGAAAACTCTGTGGATGCCTTGAGTGAATTTTCTACACATGGTAAACGAGGAGATTTTGCCGGATTTATTTTGTTTAATGACCAAGATCAAGAGATCTTTTCATTTGGAAAGTATAAAGGTAGAACAGTAGAGGAAGTACTTCGCGAGAACCCCGGATATAATGCCTGGATGCAAAATGCCGATTTTCCATTATACACAAAAAAAGTGTTGAGGGAGATAAAGCAACGCATGTCCGCTCCTAAAAAAACAATGACAGATGAAGAAAAATTGCAAGCGCTTCAACAGAAATTCAATTTGAGATAATTGTTAAAGAAATATGAATTAACAGTTCGTTAGACGCGAAGCATATGGTGATTATATATTTTCGATCTTAAAATCACTATTCATGAAAAAAATGTTACTGTTCTTGCTTTGTTGCCCATCTCTTTTTAGTCAGAAGATCGAATGCAAAGGAAAAATACTAGACAAAGAAAGTAAAGAACCAGTTGTATATGCAGCAATCAGCTTTATCGATAGAAAACATGGGACATCCTCTTTAGAAGATGGCAGTTTTAATTTGGAGATAACAAGAAATGATATAGATAAAAAGGTTCATGTTTCTTGCCTCAATTATAAGGATACCATTGTTCATGTTAGAGATCTTATGAATAAAGTAGTATATCTGACTCCTGAGACATACACGTTGGACGAAATTTATGTGGAGAAGAAAATGAAAAAGGAGGTGTCGGTGGATGCGTACAAGAGAAGAGATATCAAGACCACTTTTGGCGCAACGAAAGGCAACCCTTGGATCATTACTAAGTTTTTTAGTTACAGGGATATATACGAAGAGACCCCATATATAAAAGACGTTACCGTTTATTTAGGTTCCTGGTTGATGCGAAAAAAAGGAAAGTTCAGATTACGATTCTATGCCATAGATACAGGTACAAATAAACCCAAGTATGACCTTATCCGAGAAAATGTCATAGTGACTACAAAGAAGAAGAATGGTAAAGTAACAATAGATGTATCAAAATTCGACATTGAGATTCCGAAGAGTGGTATTTACATTGGCGTGGAACGACTGGAAATACCATTCAATTTTTACGAGTATACATATACGATGGAAGGAAGCAGGAAAAAACATAAGAGAACAGCAGTAGCTCCATCTATTGGAGCGGTGTATACCAAGGATACCATTTATAATTTTGTAGGTGGAAAATGGCGTAAATTTTATGCTCCAAAACTATTCCATAAAGGATATAATATTCAACCCGCAATTTCCGTAACTTTAACCAATTAAAATTTGTAAGAATATGTTTGTAGAATATGAAAGATTGCCGGTCAACTCACGAGTGTGGGTATATCAATCTGAAAGGACCTTTACGGAAGAAGAAATAGATTTTATATCCGAAAGCGCAGAAGCGTTTATTGAGCAGTGGACACGTCATGGAGATGATCTAAAAGGATCGTTTACTATTAAGTACGATCAATTTTTAGTGATCGCGGTTGATGAGAGTTTTGCTGATGTTTCGGGTTGTTCTATAGATGCTTCTGTAAGATTTGTGCAAGCATTGGAACAAAAATTGCGTGTTGATCTGATGGATAAAATGAATATTTCATTTAAAGATCGCGATACTATTAATATTGTGAAAATGGCTGCTTTTAAAGAATACGCAAAAGCGAATAAGATAACACCGGAGACCATTGTTTTTAATAATATGGTAGCCACAAAAGAAGAATTAGAAACAAAATGGGAAGTGCCGGCAAGTCAAAGTTGGCATCAACGATTTTTAGCTTAAAACGATAAACGATAATGAGATATAGACTTTTTGTTTTTCTGCTTTTTGGGGCACTTTCAAACGCATTTTCTCAACATATAGATCCACTGTATACTGCCGATTATAAGGCGCAGATCAGATGGGTAGATAGTATTATAGACGGAATGTCCTTAGAAGAGAAGATTGGGCAGTTGTTTATGGTGCAAGCCTATTCCAATAAAGATGAAAAGCATGAAGCATTTATAAAGGACATGATCAATACCTATCATGTTGGAAACTTGATCTTCATGCAAGGAACTCCGGAAAAACAAGCCGCTCTTACAAATACCTATCAGGAGCTCTCTAAAATACCTTTACTCATTGGTTTTGATGGAGAATGGGGACTGGATATGCGGTTAAAAAACACGTATCGCTTTCCATGGAATATGACCTTAGGTGCTGTGAGAAGTAATGAACTGATTAAGCAATTTGGAGAACACTTAGGAAAGCACTGTAAACGATTGGGAATCCATGTGAATTTTGCACCTGTGGTGGATGTTAATATTAACCCTGCAAACCCAATAATTGGAAACCGTTCTTTTGGAGAGAATAAGGTAAATGTGACACAAAAAGCGATTGCATTTGCTCAAGGAATGCAAAGTCAAGGAGTTTTGGCAAATGCAAAACATTTTCCTGGTCATGGAGATACGGCTACGGATTCTCATTATGCGCTTCCCGTGCTGAACTTTGATAAAGCGAGATTAGACAGTGTTGAACTCTATCCTTATCCAAGAGTTTTTGATGCTGGTATGACGAGTGTTATGACCGCGCATCTAAGTATTCCTGCCTTAGAACCAAATAGAGATCTACCAACTTCACTATCTAAAAATGTAGTTACAGGATTGTTGCAAGACGAACTTGGATTTCGTGGATTGATCTTTACGGATGGATTGAATATGAAAGGTGCTACGAATTTTGCCACTTCAGCAGAGATCGATCTGGAAGCAATTAAGGCGGGAAATGACATCTTATTGATTCCTCAAGATGTGCCAGGTTCTGTAAAATTGATAAAAAAAGCATTACTTACCGGAGAACTTACCGAAGAAAGACTGGAAATTTCCGTCCGAAAGATTTTACGAGCGAAGTATTGGGCGGGGTTACACAAATACAAGCCTATTGCATTAGAAAACCTTCATGAAGATCTAAATACGGTTAGCGATGAACTGCTGCATAGAGAATTGGTAAAGGCATCGTTAACAGTAGTGAAGAATGAAGATGATATGCTACCGATTCGACAACTGGATGAAAAGAAAATAGCCTATGTAAGATTGGGCGATGATAAAGGAAGCGATTTCGTAAGAATGCTTCAAAATTATACCAGGGTAGATACGATATCTGACAAAAATTTAGATGTACTTTTAAAGAAATTAAAACCATATAATTTAGTGGTTATAGGTTTCCATAAATCTAATAAACATCCATGGAAATCCTATAAATTTAGTAATCAGGAAACAGTGTGGTTACAAGAGATCGCCAGAGATAATTCTGTGGTATTGGATGTTTTTGCAAGTCCTTATAGTTTGTTAGATGTGAAATCTTTTACAAACATAGAAGGTGTTGTTGTGTCTTATCAGAATAGCAAACTGGCACAAGAGATTTCGGCTCAAGCATTATTTGGCGCCATTCCGTTTAAAGGAAAATTACCTGTCTCTATTAAGACGGATTTTAAAGAAGGGACTGGATTTTCTACTTCTAACCTAAACCGATTGCAATATTCTATTCCCGAAGCTGTACAAATGTCATCAGCAAAATTGAAGCGAATTGATTCTGTTGCTAATGAAATACTTTCAAAAAAAATGGCTCCAGGATTTCAAATCTTGGTAGCAAGAAAAGGGAACGTGATATATCAAAAGGGTTTTGGCTACCATACAGACGCGAAAAAGGATACCGTTAAGAATTCAGATCTATACGATGTTGCTTCATTGACCAAAATATTGGCATCTTTACCTATAATCATGAAAGCGGAAGAAGATAATAAGATCGCACTTTCTGCCAGTATTCGAGACATCCTTCCTAAATTCAAAAAATCCAATAAAGATACCGTAACGGTGAAAGAACTATTATCGCATTATGGTCGATTGCAAGCCTGGATACCTTTCTATCGTTTAACTCAGGATAGCATTACGGGTAAAAACCTACAGCAATTTTACAGGAAAAAAAGATCGAAAAAATTTCCAATTCAAGTAGCAGAGAATTTATACTTGAGTAGATCTTATAAGGACTCAATTTATAAATTTATAAAAGATGCTGAGCAGCGAGAAAAGCCTGGCTACAAATACAGTGACCTGGGATATTACATTTTAAAAGAGGCTCTTGAAAGAAAATATAAAAAAGGACTAGATGAACTAGCAGATCAAGAGTTTTATAGAGCATTAGGAGCAGATAGAACGACCTTCTTACCTCTGAATAAATTTTCTAAAGATGAGATCGTTCCTACGGAAAAAGACACCTATTACAGAAATCAACTGTTACACGGATATGTACACGACATGGGTGCGGCCATGTTGGGAGGGGTGAGTGGTCATGCTGGATTGTTCTCTAATGCAAATGATGTGGCTAAGATTATGCAAATGTATTTGCAAAAAGGGTTTTACGGAGGACAACGTTTTCTAAAATCTGCAACGATAGCGAAGTTTAATAAGCGCTATTTCGAAGATAAGAAAGTGCGACGAGGTTTAGGTTTTGATAAACCCCAATTAAATCCGAAAGTAGAGGCTACATGTGGTTGTGTTTCTGATCAAAGTTTTGGTCACAGTGGATTTACCGGGGCGTATACCTGGGCTGATCCTGAAAGTGAGATCGTCTATGTATTTCTATCTAATCGCGTGTACCCAACTATGAAAAACCGAGGATTGGTCAAAGAGAATATTAGAACTGAAATTCAACGGCTTATTCAGGAATCGATTTTGGAGGAATAGACTCTAATTTTGTATAAAGTAACAAGAGTAGCAATGAGACTCCTAAATAGATCAAGGCGATCTTTCCACCAAAGAACCACGATAGTATCCATGTTTGAATTCCGTAGAATAATGGAAAGGTAACGACATTTATTCCAAATCGAAAGGTATCCACAAATTCTATTTCGTCCACTTTTTTTCTAATTCTCTTCCATAGTAACCATGGAATGATGCTGTTTAGAACGATCAGTACTTTTAAAGGAAGAAAATAGTGGTATTTTTTATCTCTAGTGGTTATGGTCCTTTCAGAGATCATCTTATTTACATCATGTACCGATGTAAAATCTACGTTAGCTTCATTCAATTGCTGAATAGTGTCATGGTATTTTTCGTCATTTGGAATATGTGTGACCATATTTTTCAGCTGATCTCTTACCTGTGTCCTCAAGTGTAATGTTGCAGCAGGAATATTACTCTTATCATAGTGGTCGTTGACAATAATCGGAGTCCCATATTTTACAGAAACACTTGTTGGGTATTCAGAAGGATTCTGATAGGTGATCCCAACGGGAATAATCGTTATTTTTAGATCTGGATGCTTGTCAATCGCACCGAAAACAATTCTTGTAAACCCTTTACTTATAGGACGTACGGTACGCTTTATGTTATGGCTCCCTTCTGGAAAGATCATGAGAGACTGCCCTTTTTTAAGTATAGAAAAACACTGATTAAAAATCGCCTCATTCTTTGCCAATTCTTTCACACCGTCTCTTATACGATAGATAGGCATTAAATTTAATGTTGCGAGCAGTTTTTTTATAGTCGGGTTCTTAAAAGATGCCGCTCTTACCAGAAAGTGCTGTATTCTTCTGTTTGTTGTTGCAACCAACAAAGGGTCTATCAGTGCATTTGGATGATTTACAGTAAAAAGGACCGCTCCTTTTTTGGGTATATGTTCTTTTCCTTCAACTTTGATCTTTTTAATATAAAAGAACAAGGCTGTTTTAACGAGAATCCGAAACGAGTAGTACCAAAGTGTTTTCAAGTGTGTTCAATTAAAAACCTTCCGACAGGTTCTTTAATTTGACAATATCTAAAATAAATATCTCTTTTCCTTTTAGATCAATAAGCTTTTCTTTTTTAAAGCCGGATAATAAGCGAATAGCAGATTCAGTTGCTGTACCTATTATATTCGCAAGATCCTCCCTAGAAAGTTGAATATCTAAAGCGCCATTTTCTTTTACATCAAAGTTCTTATGTAAATGAAGTAAAGTCTCTGCTAAACGTTGTTTAACAGTCTTCTGAGCCATATCTACGACAACATTGTCAGATTGTTTTAAGGCGGCAGCAAGATCATTAAGAATGCTCATGGTAAAATTGGTGTTTTGTTTTAGATCTTTCATGATCTCCTCCTTGGGAATAAAACAAACTTCCATATCGTTCAGTGCAACAGCTTTTAAGTTTGAAGTCTCATTAGAAATTAAACTTCTTTCTCCAATTAGATCTCCTTTTTTGATCAGCTTGATGATCTGATCCTTACCGTTGGCACTCATCTTAGAAACTTTACAAACACCATCTCTGATGCAAAAAACGCCATTTATATGCTCCCCCTCATCAAAAAGGATATCTCCTTTTTTTACCAGAGTAGAGGTTTTACAGTCAGAAATACGGATTAATTCTTCTTTAGATAACTCTTTTAAGGAGTTTAGTTGACGAACGATACATTGATCACATTTGCCCATAGATGAGGTGTTAGTGCACTATATCAAAGATACGGAAAAGTATGATAATTATCATCTTTTAAAAGCATTTTGTGTCCGAAATTTGCAGTAGGCAAAGAGTAAATATTAATGGAAAATAGTATATGTTTTCATTGTGGGGACACTTGTGATAAGAACCCCGTTATAGTAGATCAGAAACCATTCTGTTGTAATGGTTGTAAAACAGTATATCAGATCTTTACAGAAAATGATCTTTCCTGTTACTATGATCTTCAGAATAACCCAGGGGCTATTCCTGATGAAATGGAAGGGAAGTTCGACTATCTGGATAATAAGAATGTCGTGGAAAAGCTACTTGAGTTTGATGATGGAGATATTCAGGTCGTAAATCTATACATACCACATATACATTGTAGTTCTTGTATCTGGGTGCTAGAAAATCTATACAAACTTCAACCATCTGTAACAAGTTCGCAGGTAAACTTCCCCAAGAAAACAGTTCGGATTACATTTAATTCTAAAGAGTTGTCACTGAAAGAATTAGTGCTATTATTGAATAGTATTGGATATGAGCCCTATATCAGCCTAGAAGATTATGACGCTGGTCAGAAACATATAGATCGAAGCCTGTATTATAAGTTAGGTATTGCAGGTTTTGCTTTCGGTAATGTAATGTTCTTATCCTTTCCTGAGTATTTCGAAGTGTCTGAATACTGGTTAGATAAATATAAGTTCGTTTTTAGATGGCTTATGCTCATCTTTTCATTACCCGTAGTTTTCTACGCTGCCAATAGTTATTTTATTTCCGCTTATAAAGGGATAAAATCTAAAATACTGAATATTGATGTACCCATTGCTCTTGGAATTCTAGTGCTTTTTTTACGAAGTGTTATTGAGGTTGTACTAGATTTAGGAACGGGTTTTTTTGATAGTTTAACAGGGCTGGTTTTCTTTTTATTGCTTGGTAAGTTTTTTCAACAAAGAACCTATAGCTATTTATCTTTTGAGCGTGATTATAAATCCTATTTCCCAATAGCAGTAACGAGAATTGTAAATGGAGAAGAGGAAAATGCACAGATCTATGACGTTAAAAAGGGAGACAGGCTTCTTATTCGTAATCAAGAACTCATACCAGTTGATGGAATTCTGATCAATGGGAATGGGCAAATAGATTACAGTTTTGTTACAGGTGAATCTAAACCTGTGAGCAAAAGATCTGGAGATAAAATATTTGCAGGAGGTAAGCAATTACTCACAACTGTAGAGATGGAAGTATTGACTACCGTATCTCAAAGTTATTTGACCCAATTATGGAGTAATGATGTTTTTAGAAAGGATAAAGAATCTTCCTTTAAAACCTTAACGGATCGGATTAGCAAACATTTCACAACATTTGTGTTGACCATTGCTACCATCGCTACTGTATTTTGGTTATTTAATGACGCTAGTTTAGCATTAAATGTATTTACATCAGTATTGATCATCGCTTGTCCTTGTGCCATTGCTCTTGCTGCACCATTTACGTTAGGAAATATGCTGCGAATTTTTGGAAGACATAAGTTTTATTTGAAAAACGCGCATGTTATAGAACGTTTGGCATCCGTGAATACCGCCATTTTTGATAAGACTGGAACCATTACTACGAATACAAAAAGTACGATCACCTACGAGGGAGAATTGCTAGACCAAGAAGAAAGTGTGTATATAAAAAGTGTTATGAGGCAATCTAATCACCCGTTAAGTCGAACCTTATATGAATATCTAAGTGAAGTAGGTAGTGAGGAAGTGGAAGATTTTGAAGAAGTTATTGGTAAAGGAATACAAGGTATTGTTAATGGGAAAGAGATAAGGATAGGCTCTTCTAGATTTATCACCGGGAAGAAACAACTTAATCCGTTACGCACGGAAGTTTATATCAGTATTGATCAAACGTATAAAGGGGTGTATAGTATTAAGAACAGCTATAGAAGCTCTGTGGAACGATTATTTTCAAGTTTGAGTTCAAAATATGCGTTGTCTGTATTATCTGGAGATAATGAAAGTGAGAAGGATACTCTAAAACAAATTGTTCCGACTTCAACGGCACTTGTTTTCAATCAAAAACCGGATGATAAACTAAACTATATAAAGGAATTACAAGGAAACAAAAGATCAGTATTAATGGTTGGAGATGGATTAAATGATGCAGGAGCGCTTGCACAAAGTGATGTAGGAATTTCGCTGTCGGAAAACATTAACGTGTTTTCACCTGCTTCAGATGCCATTTTAGATGCGAGAAGTTTTTCCTTAATTCCAAAATTTCTGGAGCTTTCAAATCGCTCCATTCGCATAATCAAACAGTGTTTTTTATTATCACTGTGTTATAATATTATAGGGTTGTATTTCGCTGTAACGGGACAGTTAGAACCTGTTATTGCAGCCATATTAATGCCTCTAAGTTCTATTAGTGTTGTTATCTTTACCACTATAGTTACGAATATTGAAGGAAAAAAAATTAAAAACAATGATGATCAATAAATATATAGACCATACTTTATTAAAACCTACCGCTACAAAAAAAGAAATCGTACAGTTATGCAAGGAAGCTATGAAGCATGAGTTTTTTGCAGTTTGTGTAAACGGAAGTTACGTAAAACTGGCCAAAGAAGAACTGAAAAACTCGGATGTTAAAGTAGCTGCGGTAATCGGGTTCCCTCTGGGAGCAATGTCTACAGAAGCGAAAGTTTTCGAAGCAAAGGATTGTATTGAAAACGGAGCCGATGAAATTGATATGGTTATCAATATCGGATATCTTAAAGCTAAAGAATACGAATATGTGGAAAACGAGATTTCACAGATAAAGAAGGCTATTGGAGACAAAGTTTTAAAGGTAATTTTTGAAAATGCTGCACTAACTAAAGAGGAAATTAAATTGGTTTCGAAGTTAGCTCACAAGGTAGGTGCGGATTTTATAAAAACATCAACTGGTTTTGGAGAAGGAGGCGCCACTTTTGAAGATGTGAAATTGATGCGGTCATATGCAGGAAATGATATGAAAATAAAAGCTGCAGGAGGCATAAGAGACTTAGAAACAGCAAAAAAGTATATTGACATGGGAGTAGAGAGGTTAGGAACTTCATCTGGAGTATTATTGGTTACTACAGGACTTTCGGATAAAAATTCTTATTAATTATGAGCATACATATTGGAGCAAAAAAAGGAGAAATAGCAGAAACTATTCTATTGCCTGGCGATCCGCTAAGGGCTAAATGGATTGCTGAGACATTTTTAGAAGATGTTTTCTGTTATAATGAGGTACGAGGAATGTTGGGATATACAGGAACATATCAAGGAAAACGTGTTTCCGTTCAGGGAACAGGAATGGGCATCCCATCTGCATTGATATATGCCAATGAACTGATCACTCAATTTGGAGTTAAAAATCTAATAAGAGTTGGGTCTGCTGGGTCTTATCAGGAAGATGTGAAAATCAGAGATATTGTTTTGGCGATGGCGGGATCTACCACATCAGGAATAAATATGCAACGTTTTCATGGAGCAAGTTATGCGCCTACAGCAAGTTTTGAACTTTTTAAAAGTGCTGTGAAAGAGGCGGATAAAAGGAATATACCGGTGAAAGCAGGAAATGTGCTTAGTTCAGATGAATTCTATACCGATAATTTTAATGATTATAAACACTGGGCAGAATTCGGAGTTTTATGTGTAGAAATGGAAACGGCTGGATTATATACGGCTGCAGCTAAACATAATGTCAATGCCTTGTCTATTCTAACCATTTCGGATAGTTTGGTAACAGGAGAAAAGACAACTGCAGCTGAGCGAGAAAGTACATTTACAGACATGGTTCATTTAGCCTTAGGAACACTATAAGATATGAAATCGTTAATCCAAAAATATAATATACCTGGACCGAGATATACCAGTTATCCAACGGTACCTTTTTGGGATAATGAAACATTTAGTAAGGAGAAGTGGCTTTCTACTTTTAAACAATCGTTTCAGGAAAGTAATCAAAAAGAGGGTATTAGTTTATATATTCATTTACCATTTTGCGAAAGCTTGTGTACGTTTTGTGCGTGTCATAAACATATTACCAAGCGTCATGATGTGGAAGAGGAGTACATTACTACCGTGCTAAAAGAATGGGAACTGTATACCCATTTAATGGATGAAAAGCCTATTATTAAAGAAGTGCATTTAGGAGGAGGAACTCCTACATTTTTTTCAAGTGAAAATTTAAAAAGATTAATGAATGGACTCTTGGCGAAGGCCGTAGAACATCCGGATAAAGAATATAGCTTTGAAGGCCACCCTAATAATACGACCAAAGGGCAGTTGGAGACTTTATATAATTTGGGATACAGGAGAGTGAGTTTTGGTGTTCAGGACTATGATAAGAAGGTTCAAAAAGCAATCCACAGAGTGCAGCCTTTTGAAAACGTAAAGCAGGTTACTCAATGGGCTCGAGAAATTGGTTATACCTCTGTTAGTCACGATCTAGTTTTTGGATTACCATTTCAAACAAAAAAGAATATCATAGATACCATTCAAAAAACGAAGGAGTTAAAACCGGATAGAATTTCTTTTTATAGTTACGCGCATGTTCCCTGGATAAAAGGAGTGGGGCAAAGAGGTTTTAATGAACAAGATCTACCAAAAGATGATGAAAAAAGAGAGCTCTATGAGATCGGAAAAAAAATGTTTTCCGAATTAGGATATCATGAAATTGGTATGGACCATTTCGCTTTGGAAACCGACAGTTTGTTTATTGCAAATCAGGAAAAAACATTGCACCGCAATTTTATGGGGTATTCCTCCAATACCACACAATTGATGATTGGATTGGGGATGTCTGCCATTTCTGATTCCTGGTATGGATTTGCACAAAACGTAAAAACGGTGAAAGAGTATATCAGGATCGTTAATGAAAATGAAATCCCTGTGTTTAGAGGGCATATACTTACGAAAGAGGATCTAATTATTAGGAGACATATATTGAACATTATGTGTAGATTCTCCACGTCGTGGGAACATACGGATAGTAAAATTTCAACAATAGAAGAGACCATTTCTCTACTGCAAGAGATGGAAAGTGACGAACTAATTGCCATTGACAAAGAAAGATTGATCCTATACGAAGCAGCCCGTCCATTTGTTAGGAATGTCTGCATGGCGTTCGACAAAAGACTTCAAAAAAGTAAACCCAAAACACAGCTTTTTTCAATGACCATTTAATGGTCATTTTTTTTGGAAACATGATAAATATCATTTTTTAAGGAAGACGCTCAAAGTAATTTTACATAGAAATTATCAGGCAAGATATGAGCGTTATTTACTTACTACTTTCTTTAAGTATTCTGGTAGCTATTATTTTTTTTATAGCATTTATCATTTCAGTAAAAAGAGGACAATACGATGATTCGTATACGCCTTCTGTGCGCATGTTGTTTGATGATGAGATCGTAAAAGAAGAGAACAATTAACCACTAACAGACACAAAATAATTTAATTATGGAGATGCAACAATTTTATTACGACAACAAGATCGTAAAAAAATTCATTTACGCAACGCTACTATGGGGTATCGTTGGTTTTAGTGTTGGTTTGCTATTGGCTTTCATGTTTTTATTCCCAAATGTAACTGATGGGATATCATGGTTAAGCTTTGGTAGATTAAGACCATTACATACCAATGCGGTAATTTTTGCCTTTGTAGGGAATGCCATTTTCGCAGGAGTATATTACTCGTTACAGCGATTATTAAAAACCAGAATGGCCAGCAATTTTTTAAGCAATTTTAATTTCTGGGGATGGCAGTTGATTATAGTCGCCGCGGCGATTACTTTGCCTTTAGGCTATACGACTTCTAAGGAGTATGCAGAACTTGAATGGCCTATAGATATTGCTATTGCCTTGGTTTGGGTAGCTTTTGGTGTAAATATGATCTGGACTATCTTAAGAAGAAGACAACGACACTTGTACGTTGCAGTATGGTTCTATTTAGCAACATTTGTAACTGTAGCGGTCTTGCATATTTTTAATAGCCTGGAGTTGCCCGTTGGATTTCTAAAAAGTTACTCGGTATATGCCGGAGTACAAGATGCTTTGGTACAATGGTGGTACGGACATAATGCGGTAGCATTTTTCTTAACAACACCTTTCTTAGGGCTGATGTACTATTTTGTTCCTAAAGCTGCGAACAGACCTGTATATTCTTATAAGTTATCTATTGTGCACTTTTGGTCGTTGATATTTATTTATATCTGGGCAGGACCACATCACTTGTTATATACATCGCTACCAGGTTGGGCACAAAGTTTAGGAGTAGCCTTTTCTGTGATGTTGATCGCACCTTCCTGGGGAGGGATGATCAATGGATTATTAACACTAAGAGGTGCTTGGGATAAAGTACGTACAGATCCGGTGTTGAAATTTATGGTGGTAGCCATTACCGGTTATGGTATGGCAACCTTCGAAGGACCCATGCTTTCATTGAAGAATGTAAACGCAATTGCGCACTTTAGTGACTGGATCATTGCACACGTGCATGTGGGAGCTTTAGCCTGGAATGGATTCTTCACTTTTGGAATGTTGTATTGGTTGATTCCGAGAATGTTTAAAACAAAATTATATTCAACTCGATTAGCAAATGTTCACTTCTGGACAGGAACATTAGGTATTGTAATGTATGCGCTACCTATGTACATAGCCGGATTTGTACAAGCATCGATGTGGAAACAATTTGGACCCGACGGAACATTAACTTACGGAAATTTCCTGGAAACTGTAAATGAGATCGTTCCAATGTATTGGATGAGAGCTATTGGAGGTAGTCTATTTATACTGGGTGCAATAATAATGCTCTATAATGTAGTTAAAACAGTCAAATCTGGAGTTGGAGTTACAGACGAACTAGCAGAAGCACCAGCATTAAAAAGAGTATCCAAATACAGACAAAAAGGTGAGAAATACCATACCTGGCTAGAAAGAAAGCCTATCAAGTTGACTATTTACGCAACTGTAGCTATTCTGATTGGAGGAATTATACAAATTGTACCCACACTGTTGGTAAAATCCAATATCCCAACAATTACCAGTGTGCAACCGTATACACCATTAGAATTAGAAGGTAGAGACTTATATATTAGAGAAGGTTGTGTGGGTTGTCACTCACAAATGATACGTCCGTTTAGAAGTGAGGTAGAACGATATGGAGAATATTCCAAGGCAGGAGAGTTTGTGTACGATCACCCGTTTTTATGGGGTAGTAAACGTACCGGGCCAGATCTTCACAGAATCGGAGGAAAATATTCGGATAACTGGCACTTTAATCATATGTATGATCCACAGAGTACATCGTCAGGTTCCATTATGCCGGCTTATAAATGGTTGATCAGAAATAAGCTAGACAAGAGCAGTACCGAAGCTAAAATGAGAGCCATGGTTGCTTTGGGAGTACCTTACACGGAAGAGGACATAGCAAATGCACAGCAAAGTATGAGCGATCAAGGAAATCTAATTGAACAGAACTTGTATTCCGATCCTGATTTCGCAACTTCTTACGAGGCAGATAAAAAATACGCCAGAGAAAATGGAGAAGAATTCGTGAATATGAAGGATAGAGAAATAGTGGCTCTTATCGCATACCTACAGCGATTAGGTACGGATATTAAGCTGAAGGATAGTAAAGAATTAGTAACCCAAAATAAGAAATAAGATGCTAAAGTTTATTAAAAATCATATGGAGAGTATCACCGGGATTGAAATATACCCACTGATCTCATTGCTCATATTCTTTACTTTTTTTGTTATCCTTTTTTGGTGGGTGTTTACAGCAAAAAAAGACTACATACAAAAGGTAAGTAATTTACCATTAGAAGATAATATTAAATCATAACATCATGAAAAAGTATATACAGTCATTCGGATACATCGGATTTGTAGTGATCACATTCATAGGTCTAACAAAAGCCTTTACAGCCTATGAAGATCCTTTCGATATTTATGAAAACCCATTGGTATGGTTAGCATTAATTGGCTTTGTGTTGGTGGTGGTGATGAAGGAAATGGTGAATATGATCGCTCAAAAGAAAGCGGAAGAGTTACAAAATGAAAAGGATGGAATTGAGCCGGAACCAAGCAATGCCTGGGTGAAGAAGTTGTTGAAAAAATGGACACGCTCAAAAGCTATTGAAGAGGAAGATGAGATCGTCTTAGATCATAATTATGACGGTATTAGAGAGCTAGATAATACCTTACCACCTTGGTGGGTATATATGTTCTATGTCACCATCATTTTTGCAGCCATATATCTGGTAAAATATGAAGTCTTAGGAGGTGATGATCAAGAAACTGAGTATAGAAAAGAAGTGGCAGCAGCGGAGCTAGAATTGAAGAAGTATAAAGAAGCGACTCCAAATGCATTTGATGTAACCAAAATAGAGGTTCTTACAGACGAAGGTTCTTTAAAAAGAGGAAAAGCCGTATTTAAACTCAACTGTGCAAGTTGTCATGCTGCCGATGGTGGAGGAGGTATTGGTCCAAACCTAACGGATAAGAATTGGATTTTAGGAGGAGGTATTCATAATGTATTTAAAACCATTTCTGACGGTGGACGACCGGGAAAAGGAATGATCTCATGGAAGAAGACCTTAAAGCCTGTTGACATTCAGAAAGTGGGTAGTTATATACTATCTCTGCAAGGAACATCGCCTGCAAAGCCAAAGAAAGCAGAAGGTGAAATTTGGGAAGAAGAATAAGAAAATAGTAGTTTTAATAGTTAGTGATGGAAACACCCGAGAACGAAAGTTTTAGAGATAGCATAGGGACTATAACTCAAGACGGAAAACGTTCTTGGGTGTATCCAAAAAAACCGAAAGGAAAGTTCTATGATTATCGAAAATGGTTGAGTTATTTTCTACTCGCGTTTTTGTTATCAGCTCCATTTGTAAAGATCAATGGAAATCAGTTTTTGCTCTTTAACGTACTAGAAAGACGGTTCAATATTTTTGGTTTTCCATTCTGGCCACAAGACTTCCACTTGTTTGTAATCTCTATGATTATCGGGGTCGTATTTATAACCCTTTTTACCGTGGTATTCGGACGTATATTTTGTGGATGGTTTTGTCCGCAAACCATTTTCTTAGAAATGGTATTCAGAAGGATAGAGTATTGGATCGAAGGAGATAGAGGGAAACAGATTAGGCTGGATAAACAAAAGTGGAATGCAGATAAAATAAAGAAGCGATTACTAAAATGGACTTTGTTCTTTATCATCTCATTTATCATAGCCAATGTTTTTCTGGCATACCTGATAGGAGGAGATACGTTGTTGAGTTATATTCAAGGTTCTCCTTTTGATAATTTAAACACGCTGATCTCACTGACTATTTTTACAGGAGTCTTCTATTTTGTGTTTGCATGGTTTAGAGAACAAGTATGTATTATCGCTTGCCCATATGGAAGATTACAAGGAGTATTGTTAGATAATCAATCCGTGGTAGTTGCTTATGATTATAAGAGAGGAGAAAAGGAAAAAGGAAGGGCAAAATTTAAAAAGAATGAAGATAGAGTAGCATCAGGGAACGGAGATTGTATAGATTGTAAACTATGCGTCAATGTATGTCCAACAGGAATTGACATTAGGAATGGAACACAGTTGGAATGTGTGAATTGTACAGCATGTATTGATGAATGTGACCATATGATGGAAAGTGTGGGGCTACCAAAGGGGCTTATTAGATACGCGAGTATCGATAATATTGAAAAGAAAGCTCCTTTTAAGTTCACAGCGCGAATGAAAGGATATGCGGCGGTATTGTTAATTCTGATAGGTGTTTTGGCGGGAATGTTATTCTTGCGAAATGATGTTGAAGCGACTATTTTACGATTGCCGGGACAATTGTACGAGCACAAAGAAAACAATGTCATTAGCAATGTGTATACCTACAAAGTGATCAATAAAACAACAGATGCTATTGAAGACGTGAGTTACAAGTTGTTGTCGCATAAGGGAACCATTCGTTTGGTGAGCACCACCAACTTTGAAATACCAAAACAGGGATTTGCAGAGGGTACGTTGTTTATTGAAATCAATCAATCTGCACTGAAGAAAGATAAAGTTCGATTAAAGATCGGAGTTTATAGTAATGATAAGCTCATAGAAACAACAGTAACAAACTTTTTAGGACCTAGATCCTATCGATAAAAACAAAAAAATGAAGATCAATTGGGGAACAGGTATTGTAATTACCATCGTATTATTTATCGGATTCATAATGTATTTCGTGGTAACCATGAGTACTAATAATGGCTATAATCATGATCTGGTAACCGAAAAGTATTATCAGAAAGAATTAGTTTATCAAGAAAAGATCGACGCTTCAAAAAATGCTGCTGCTTTGAAAGAAGGATTAAACATAGAACAAACAAAAGAAGGATTAATGATTGGATTTCCATCGGAGTTAGATCCAACTTTGATCAAAGGAAAAGTGTTCCTATATAGACCATCTAATAAACAATTGGATTTTGAAATTCCGATTTCACTTCTCAATAAATATTTGCTCGTGCCTGACAAAAGTTTATTGGGTGGTCGCTGGAACATCACGGTCGAGTTTGAATATGGGGGTAAGAACTATTTGTATAAAAAAGAGATCGTCTATTAAATGTTAGTTTCGGGATTTATATTAGGTTTATTTGGAAGCCTACACTGCGTTGGTATGTGTGGCCCTATTGCCTTTATGCTACCGATAGATAGAAAAAACAAATGGTTACAACTATGGCAAATAGTTAGTTATCATTTCGGAAGGCTGATGTCGTATGCCATGCTGGGAATGCTCTTTGGACTACTTGGAAAGAGCTTTTACTTTTTCGGATTCCAACAGCAATTATCAATTATTGTTGGAGTGATAATGATCCTATCTATTGTAACTCCTTCTCTTTTTAGACGATTCAGCATTACCAAACCTATTTTTGCATACACGCAAAAAGTTCAAAATAGATTGGGGAAAGAGTTGAAAAAGAAAAGAAATAATACATTTTTGACGTTAGGATTTTTGAACGGATTACTTCCTTGTGGATTGGTTTATATGGCCATTTTTGGAGCATTGACAATGTCTACAATTGGGCAAGGAATGTTGTATATGGTGTTATTTGGAATGGGAACAGTACCGTTGATGACATCTGTGATCTATATGGCAAAATTCACCAATAAAATTCAAAGAAAAAAGGTCAGAAAGTTAATTCCTGTGGTAGTTGTGGGAATGGGAGTGTTGTTTGTATTAAGAGGTTTGGGTCTGGGGATTCCCTATATTTCACCAGAGCCTGTATTACATTTAGTAGATACTACAATGCAATGCCATTAATCTTTATCTCGATAGCTCCAATATAGGGCCAGCGCCATTCCTGAAAAGACATCCCATACGCCCCAAAAAGCAGCCAAGAGCGCCATACCTCCCAAACCACCAAAGAATCCAAAGATCAGCAACAGTCCTAAACCACCATTCTGAATTCCTGTTTCCATGGCAATCGTTTTTACATCTTTTCTTTCTAAACGGAAAGCTTTTGCGATATAAAAACCAATAAAGAAGGCAAAAATATTGTGAAAGATAACCAAGAACAATACATGGTGAATATGTTCCGTAAATATGTCGATGTTTTCTGAGAAAGCGATAGCTATCAAAGCAATGAAAACCAACATAGAGAAAGGTTTCAAGATCTTCTCGATCTTTATAGCCATTTTATCTTTATAATGTCTCAATAACATCCCTAAAACTAACGGGATCCCTAATATTAAGGAAACCAACTTAAACAGTTCAAAAGGATCCAACTCTACGGTTTTAAGAATAGCATCTGTCGGTTCATATAAGCTCCCCCAAAATTGCAAATTAAAAGGAGTCATTACAATGCAAATTAGCGTGGCAAAAGCAGTTAAGCTAACAGATAAAGCGGCATTTCCTTTTCCTAACTTGCTAAAGAAATTAGAGACATTTCCTCCTGGGCAAGCGGCAATCATCATCATACCCAAAGCAAAACTAGGATGTGGTTGTATAACCAATATGGCCAGGAAGGTAAGAAATGGAAGCATAAAAAACTGCGAGAAAATTCCAACGAGTAATATCTTCGGCTTCTTTATAAGTCTTCTGAAATCGTCTAGCGTAATACCTAACGCAACACCAAACATGATAATAGCTAGGGCTATATTTAGTATCCAAAGCGAATCGGTACTAAAATTAATTCTGATAGCATCAATATCTATCGTAGGATCAGTTTTTAAAAGCATATTCTATAATGTTTGCACCCATTTTTAATGCTTTTTCACGAATTTCTTTAGGATTATTATGTACTGACGCATCTTCCCAACCATCACTTAGATCTGATTCATAATCATAAAAGCAAATAAGTCTCCCCTCGTAAAAGAGCCCAAAACCTTGAGGTACTTTTTTATCGTGCTCATGTATTTTTGGAAGTCCATTTTTGAAGGTAAATGTTTGATTATAAATAGGGTGATCTGCCGGAATTTCTTGTAACTTCAATGTGGGAAATACTTTTTTCAATTCTCTGCGAACAAACTTGTCTAAACCATAATTATCGGAGATATGCAAAAACCCTCCGGAGATAAGGTAATTTCTTAGGTTCTTGGCTTCCTCGTTGGAAAAATAAACATTGCCATGCCCTGTCATAAATACGATGGGGTAACTAAAAATATCGATATCTCCAACAGCTACTGTTTTAGGATCTTTACGAATCTTCGTATGACAATTATCGTTGGTAAATTGTATCAAATTTGGAATAGCAGTGGGGTTTGAATACCAATCGCCACCACCATTGTATTTTAAAATAGCCACATCCTGAGCTAGAAGTACAGTAGGTGCGGAAATAAAAATAAGGGAAAATAGTAAGGAAAAGAGATGGCTCTTAAATTTCATTTGCTATAATTTAAAAAGCAATATAAGAATTCTTATTTTATTGATTGATAAAAGCAATATTTTGCACAGCCACAATTCCAGCCGTCTCTGTTCTCAATCGGTTTTCACCTAAGCTAACGGGTGTACATTCTTTTTGTAGTGCCAAATTGATTTCATTAGAAGAGAAATCACCTTCAGGACCAATCAGAATATGAATTTTTTGTTGCGGAGCAACAAGGTCCTTAAACCCTTTTTTATCTCCTTCTTCGCAATGTGCAATATATACGTCTCCATCAAATGTTCTTTGCATCATATCAGAAAATCGAATTGGATCATTAAGTCTTGGTAAATGGAATTGTAGAGATTGCTTCATTGCTGACTGTATGATTTTCTGAAAACGTTCTAATTTCACCACCTTTCTTTCGGAATTATCACAAATGATCGGCGTAATTTCGTCAATACCAATTTCCGTAGCCTTCTCTAAAAACCATTCCATACGATCATTGTTTTTAGTAGGAGCAATAGCTACGTGTAAATAATAATTTCGTCCACGGCTAACCTTTGTATATTCAGAAATAGCAGCCGTACATTTTTTATCGTTTGCAATAATGATCTGACAAACAAATAAATGTCCTTTACCATCAGTAATATGTAATTGATCTCCTTCCTTTTTTCGCAATACTCTTACGATATGTTTACTCTCAATTTTATCAAAAGTAAATTGAGTGGTATCAGTATTTATATCTGGATTATAGAATAGTTGCATTAGATATCTAATCGGTAAGTTCTTCTTCTTTTATGCACGGTTATAGGTTCAAAGCTCTTCCACATCTGATTGATTGCTTTGTTTTCTTCTAATTCCGGTGTTCTTATACAATTGACAATGCCTTTCCTGATAAATGTCTTACCAAACTCTTCAATAATAAGCGCAATAACTCCTTTGTTCTGATACTCAGGATCTACACCTATCAAATAGAACGTAACATCCTTAGCATGTTTTCTTGCTTTTAATAAGTGGAAAATACCAAATGGAAACAACTTTCCGTTGGCTTTTTGCAGCGCTCTCGAAAAAGAAGGCATTACAATTCCAAAACCGATCATTTTATCATTTTCGTCCATGACAAAATTAATATACTCGGGGTTGATAAATCCAATATACTTCTTTTTGAAAAACTCTACTTGTGCATCTGAAATAGGAACATAAGAGGAAAGTTTAGCATAAGATTTACTAAATAAACCAAACATCTCATCAGCATAAGGCATCACTTCTTTTGTACTTTTAAATGTTTTGGATTTTAATTTTGAGCGCTTCTTAATTACTTGACTTATTCTTGAATAATAAGCTATTTTTTCAGGTTTGAAGGTGAATTTGTTTTCTAAATATTCTTTTTCTTTTACAAAACCAAGCTGCTCCAAATGTTCTTTATAATAAGGGTGTGTATACCAGGTGATCATCGTGCCTATATGGTCAAAACCATCGATTAAAACCCCCACCTTATCTAAATTAGAAAATCCAACTGGGCCTTCCATATACTCCAGATTATTGGCGTTACCAATTTCTTTAACCTTATCTAAAAGTACTTTGGTCACTTCTATATCATCGATCACATCAAACCATCCAAAGCGCATTTTCTTAATGTTTTGCTGGTTTACTTCGTACCAGTTAATAATTGCGGCTACACGTCCAACGATCTTTCCATTTTTATGGGCAATAAAGAAATGTGCATCTGCATTTTCGAATACCGGATTTACTTTTTTATCGAACGTTTCAAGTTCGTCTTTAACAATGGGAGGGACCCAATATTTATTGTTTTTATAAACAGAAAAAGGAAACGTTACGAATTGTTTCATTTCCTTTTTTGTATGACATTCTTGTAATGTGATCATGGGGTAAAAATAATCATTTTACTCATTATTATCTTCTTCTTTAGAGTCGTCTTTCTTTTTCTTCTTCACAGGTTTTACTCTTGTTCTCTTTTTACGAACCCTTCTTGGTTTTTTACGCGTTTCTTTTTCATCGGTCTTCCCGGTGGTAGCATTTTTAGATTTGTCTTTCTTTTTAAATATACCAGTTACTTTACCGAACATTCTTCCAAAGAATCCTTTCCTTTTTTTCTTGGCATATCTAGTTTCTTTACCCTCAGGAAGCTTATCTGTATTACCGTCGGAGATCAATTTGTCTTTATGTCTATCCAATCGATAAGAAACACCTAAAGAGCCATAGAATCCTGTTGCTTTTCCTTCGACGATTAATCTTGCAGAACTGTTAAATTGTAAATTTTTACTGTATAGGAATGCCAAACCGGTTCCTACATTTCCTCTAGAGATAAACTTTGTTTTAGCTCCTTGATTTTCAAAAAATGTAGACCAGCGATCACTTAAACTTATGGTCGCGGTAACGATGTACGATAATTCGGAAAAATCGGTACCTATTTTGTCATAAAAAACATTAGTAATTAAGTTGAAGCTCTCAGAGAAGTCATTTTGCAACAAAATTCCAACTTTGGGAGAAAATTTTCCAATTTTATAAGCGTCACTTAACATATCCGGATTCACCCCTGCGTAAATCGCTACAGAAGGTATGGCCCGTTTCCAGTCGAATGCATTACGCTTTCTCCAACTTCTAATTTCTTTACTTTTGTCCGTATATTCTTGTTGATATACCAAATATTTTGCTCCAACGGTAAATTCACTGAACCCCGAATCAAAATAATGAGAGGTGAAAATATTATTAAAAGCTACTTTATCTCTTTGATAACTCCCAGTTAAATTCAATTCGAGCCGCTCGAAAAAGAAACTAGTTCTGAAGGCAAAGTTAACCCCGAGCGATTGAGGTCTGGAAAATGTGGGTTCAATGGATGTATTTCTAAAGAAGAAATTAGACTCGAACTGATACACTCCGGTACCTACACTATATGGACTTTCAGAAAAACCCGGTCTATTTGAGTTGATTACTTCTGTGTACTGTGCATGCAAAGAACCTACAAATCCGACACAGCATAGAAAAACAGAAAGGATAATTTGTTTTGTTGAAAATAGCGGTTTCAAAGAAAAAAATGATTTAGTGTGTTTTACAAACATAGCTGAAATTAACGATTCATCAAATCCTGTCAAATACTTTTTTAACAGTTTTAAAGTTTTTGTAGTATGTTAACGTTACAATTATGGTCAAATTGTTATTTTTGATTCTAATTTAGATATAGAAATGCAACAGGCGGAATTAATGGGTTTTTTAAGAACGATACTAATCATATTATTTATTTACTACTTGCTTAAATTCTTAGCAAGAATCTTTGCTCCTATCTTGTTAAAGAAAGCGGTAAATAATATGCAGCAAAAAGCACAACAACAATATAATAATCAACATCAACATACGACAAAAGCTAAGGAAGGAGAAACGGTAATTGATAGAAAACCTCGATCTCAAAAACAAAGCGATTCATCAGTAGGAGAGTATGTAGATTTTGAAGAAATTGACTAACATGAATTTTAAAAAAGGAGCACCTTACTTAATTGCATTTGCAATTTTCACTGCTATTTCCTTAATCTATTTTTACCCGGTTTTAAAAGGTGATAAGATTTCTCAATCCGACATTACCCAGTTTACGGGCATGGCTAAAGAGATACAGGATTTTAGAGCCGATACTGGAACGGAACCATATTGGACAGGTAGTGCCTTTAGCGGAATGCCTGCATTTCAATTAAGTGCCTATTACCCAAATGATTTTGTACGATATCTGGACAAGACATTACGTTTTCTACCTAGACCGGCAGATTATCTGTTCTTGTATTTTTTAGGCTTCTTTTTATTATTACAGGCGTTAAATACACATTGGAGATTGTCCATATTAGGAGCTTTAGCCTTTGGGTTTTCAACATATTTAATCATCATTTTTGGAGCGGGACATAATGCAAAAGCACATGCCATTGCTTACATGCCCATGGTTTTAGCAGGAGTTATTTGGATGTTCAGACGGAAATACTTGCTCGGATTTATTGTCACGGGTTTAGCCATGGCATTGGAGATCTATGCCAACCATCCACAAATGACGTATTATTTGGCGTTTATTATTCTGATTTTAGGAGTTGTAGAGCTCATTGATGCCATAAAGAAAAAAGAAGTGCCCGTATTTGCTAAACAAGCAGGACTAATCATTATTGCCATGGCGTTGGGATTAGGAGTCAATGCTACCAGATTAATGGCCATGAAGCAATATGCGGACCATAGTACTCGAGGAAAGTCCGAATTAACCATAAACCCGGACGGAACTGAAAAAGCGGCGAGAAATGGTTTGGACAAAAGTTATATTACAGAATACAGTTACGGAAAAGCAGAAACTTTTAATTTATTGATTCCTCGTTATATGGGAGGTGGGACTGTTGAAAAATTAGGAAAAAGTTCGAACACCTATGAAACGGTAAAGTCTCTAGCCGGACCTAAGCAGGCCGATGGATTTGTAGAACAGGTGTTAACCTATTGGGGAACACAACCGATTATAGAAGCACCGGCGTATATAGGAGCCATTATTGTTTTTCTCTTCTTTTTGGGCATCTTTTTAGTTCGAGGAAAGTACAAGTACTGGTTAGTGGCGGCAACTGTATTTTCTATTTTGATGAGCTGGGGAAAGAACTTTGAGTTCCTCACCAACTTGTTTATAGACTATGTACCTCTCTATAATAAATTTAGGGCTGTTTCGTCCATACAGGTCATTGCAGAGCTGTGTATGCCTTTGTTGGGGATCTTAGCCTTAAAAGAACTCTTTTCTAAAGAGAACAGCACTGAAGAAAAAATAGAAGCCCTTAAGAAATCGCTATATGTAGTGCTAGGATTAATAGTAATTGGTTTTGCATATGCACATTTATTTACATCATTTGAAGGTATAAGAGATGCAAATTACAAGTCATATCCAGGAGTAATTGATGCTGTTATAGCAGATAGAAAATCTTTACTGCTAATGGATAGCTTTACATCGATCGTATTCATTGGATTGTCATTTGGACTATTGTGGTTGTTCGTTAAAAACAAGTTGAATGAAACCAGGGCTATTATCGCTTTGAGCGTTTTGATCTTATTCGATCTGGTTTCTGTAGACAAGAGGTATGTGAACAAAGATGACTTTAAGCCGGCAAGAAAGATAGAAAAACCGTTTGTAGCTTCTCAGGCAGATCAACAAATATTAAAGGACAAAAGCCATTATAGAGTGGCTAATTTTACAACGAGTCCTTTACAAGATGGTAGAACGCCATATTTCCATAAATCCATTGGGGGATATCATGCTGCAAAACTTGGACGTTATCAAGAGTTGTTCGATTTCCAGATGGCCAAGAACAACTTGGAAGCATTTAATATGTTAAATGTAAAGTACTTTATTGTACCTGATAATTCTGGTAGAGAGCAGGTTCAGATAAATCCTGAAGCCAACGGTAATGCCTGGTTTATTAGTGAATTAAAGATCGCCAATTCGGCCAATGAAGAAATTCAGTTATTAGATAGCTTAAAAACCAAATCTAAAGCAGTTATTTCTGCAAACGACTATGGGAAAATCGCCACAGATTTTGATACGAATATTCAAAAAGATTCGACCGCAACGATAAGTCTTGTTACATATGGCACTACTACGTTAGAATATGAATCTAATACAGAAAAAGAACAGTTCGCAGTATTTTCAGAGATTTTCTATAAGGATGGTTGGAATGCATATGTTGATGGAAATCTAACCCCTCATTATAGGGTAGATTATGTATTAAGAGGAATGGTAATTCCTGCCGGAAAACATGACATTACATTTAAGTTTGAACCAAGTGTGATTTCAAGAGGAAATACCATCACTTTGATCTCTTATGGACTACTCTTACTGGTTCCATTAGGATGGTTTTTTGCAAGTAAACGAAAAGAATAGGAATGGCATCTGGAATTCATCAGAGAAGGTATACAAAAACGCTGCAGTTTCTGCAAAAGGTCGTTCCTGCACCTGCCACTATTCTGGATCTAGGTACGCGCAATGCATTTACAGAGATTATGGAACAAAACGGA
Organism: Flavobacteriaceae bacterium; assembly: GCA_965218065.1. GTDB lineage: Bacteria > Bacteroidota > Bacteroidia > Flavobacteriales > Flavobacteriaceae > Polaribacter. The sequence goes on from OZ244589.1 coordinate 895,908, forward strand.
TATACTGTTTTTAATACCAGCGGTGAAGATCTGGATATATTTCCGGAAGTAGTGAAAGAATACAAAGTAGATGCGGTAACAGCTTTTGAGATTTTTGAACACCTGATTGCTCCTTTCAACGTATTACGAGAGTTTAGTAGTGCAAAATTGGTGGCGACTATACCGCTTCGATTATGGTTCGCAACGGCTTACAGAAGTAAAACTGATGAATGGGACAGACATTATCATGAATTTGAAGATTGGCAGTTCGATTGGTTATTAGAAAAATCAGGTTGGGAAATTAAAGATAGAACTAAGTGGACAAGCCCGATCAATACAATTGGATTCAGACCTTTATTGCGGACATTCACACCGAGATATTATGCGATATATGCAGAACGCAAAAAATAGACAGTTTTGAGAATCGGAATGATCTTAGATTCAAATTTTCCCCCTGACCCCAGGGTAGAAAATGAAGCCGTTTCTTTAATAAATGGAGGTCATGAGGTGTTTTTGTTTTGCTTATCTTATGGAAATCAGCCATTAAAAGAAGTAATTAATGGCATTCAGATAAGAAGATACCTTTCTAACAAACTAGATTATAAGCTCTCGGCCTTGGCGTATTCAGTGCCTTTGTATTCTAGAATAATGAAGAAAAAAATTAGCAATTTCATTACAACAAATAAAGTTCAGGCACTTCACATACACGACATTAGAATTGCTCAGGCGGTACTATGGGCAAATAAAAAACATCGGTTGCCCATGGTGTTAGATTTACATGACAATATGCCTGAAGTCATGAAACTATATCCGCATCTTCAAAAGTTTCCAGGAAAGTATTTAATATCTCCTCAAAAATGGAAAGTGAAGGAGGAACAGTTTATTGTACAGGTAGATTATGTTGTTACTGTATCTCAAGAATTTGTAGATGAAGTTATAGAACGCACGAATGTAGATCCGCAGAAGATCATCTTAGTACCGAATACGATTCGAAAATCTTTTTACAGAGATGCGCATATTGATGAAAGTATTGTAAAACGTTATGAAAATAACTTTGTGATACTTTATTTGGGAGATACACATGTACGTCGAGGTTTACAAACGGCAATAGGTGCTTTAGCACAAATTCGAAAAAAAATTGACAATGTTAAGTTGGTTATTGTTGGTAAGAACACCACAGACCCAATTTTGAAGCAACAGGTAAAAGATTTGAACATGGAAGATTTGGTAGATTTTGAAGGGTGGCAAAACGTCTCTCTTTTTCCATCATATATCAAAGCTAGTAATGTATGTATTTCTCCCTTACACAGAAATGTGCAGCACGATGTAGCCTATGCTAATAAACTGTTTCAGTATATGAGTTTTGCAAAACCTTTGTTGGTAAGTGATGCTTTAGCTCAAAAGAAACTTATTACAAGAATTAATGGTGGATTGGTTCATGAAGCAAAAAATACAGATGATTTTTATGATAAGCTTTTACAACTTTATAACGATGCAGAATTGAGACAACAAATGGGAGAAAATGGAGAAAGTTTTGTGAAAAATGAATTTTCTTGGGAGCATACCTCAAAAGAACTTCTTACTTTGTACGATAATTTGTCTCATTGAAAGTATTAATTATAACATATTATTGGCCGCCGGCCGGAGGATCTGGAGTACAGCGTTGGCTGAAATTTGTCAAGTATCTTCGAGCATATGGAATTGAACCTGTCATATATACAGTAGATACCGAGTATGTTATTGAGGATAAAAGTTTGCGTAAAGAGGTTCCAGATGATATCGAAGTGATACGACGTCCTATTTTCGAACCTAATTCATTATTCTCTGTTTTTGGAAGGAAAAACAAAAAGCAAAGCGGAGGTTTTCTAAATCCGAACCCTAGTATTTTTGGAAAGTTATTACAGTATATACGAGCCAATTACTTTATTCCTGATGCCAGAAAGTATTGGGTAAAACCTTCTGTAAAATACTTGACAAAGTATTTACAGGAAAATAATATCAATTTGGTTATAAGTACCGGCCCACCACATAGTATGCATTTAATAGGTCTTGCTTTAAAAGAGAAACTCGGAGTGAAGTGGGTAGCAGACTTTAGAGATCCGTGGACAGAAATAGATTATTTTCATCAACTACCTCTTACTCAGAAATCCAGAGAGAAACATCTGAAACTGGAAAGACAAGTGGTATCCAGATCAGATACCGTCATAGTTGTTGGAAAAACCATGAAGCAAAATTTTGAAAAGTACAATCCGGCTACATATGTAATTACCAATGGGTATGATTCGGATATTTCTGAAACCGTACATAATCTTGATGTACCGTTTACCATTACACATATTGGAATGATGAATGCAGATAGGAACCCAAAAGTTTTATGGAATGTGTTGAAGGAGTTGTGCGAAGAATATCCTGAATTTAAAAAAGATCTTAAGGTTCAGTTAATTGGTAAATTGGCATCAGAAGTGAAAGAAAGTATGTCGATTTTAAATGAAAATAATGTTGAGATCATTTCGTATGTAAGTCATCAAGAAGCTAGATTATTTCAACAAAGATCACAGTTGTTACTGTTGGTTATTAATAAGGTTCCAAGTGCAAAAGGGATCATTACGGGAAAAATATTTGAGTATTTGCAAGCAAATCGGCCTATATTGGGAATAGGCCCTGTTGATGGAGATGCTGCAGAAATCATTGAGGCAACGAATGCTGGTGCTATGATTGATTTTGATGATGAGAAAAGTTTGAAAAGATCCATTTTGGAATATTACGAAAAGTATAGAAGTGGGACTTTGGATTCGAACAATGTGAATGTTGAAAAATATCACCGAAAAGAATTGGCCAAAGAATTATCCGTAATTTTAAAATCTGAGATAACTCAATAATGAAGAAAATTGTAACGATTCTAGGGGCAAGACCTCAATTTGTAAAAGCAGCAGTATTAAGCAGGATCATTAGAGATAAGAATGAGATAGAAGAGGTTATTGTGCATACAGGTCAACATTTTGATGAGAACATGAGCGCCGTTTTCTTTGACCAAATGCAAATTCCAAAGCCATCGTATTTTTTAGATATTAATGGCTTGAGTCATGGTGCAATGACTGGGCAAATGATGGAGAGAATAGAAGAAGTACTTCAAAAAGAAAAGCCAGACGCTGTAGTAGTTTATGGTGATACAAATTCTACACTAGCCGGTGCACTGGCGTCAAAGAAGTTAGCTATTAAAGTAGTACATGTTGAAGCAGGTTTGCGATCGTTTAATATGAACATGCCTGAAGAGATCAATAGGATACTTACTGATAGAATCTCTGATCTTTTAATTTGCTCTACAGATATTGCTGTCGAAAATCTATCGAATGAAGGGTTTGGTCATTTCAATGCTTCCATCGAAAAATTGGGTGATATCATGAAAGATGCAGTCTTATTTTATCGCAATATTTCAGAACAAAGATCTTCGATTATTCGTGATTTAGAACTAAGAAATGAAGGGTTTGTATTGGCTACTATTCACAGACAAGAAAATACGGATACAAAAGAAAAATTAGAAGCTATTTTTTCGGCATTAGAACAAATTCACAAACATAAAAAGGTTGTACTACCGCTACATCCAAGGACCAAGAAAATGCTAGCACAGTTTAGATTAAGTCCTAATATTATACTGATTGACCCTGTCGGTTATTTTGATATGCTTGAACTTCTAAAATATTGTAACCTGGTTGTTACGGATAGTGGAGGATTACAAAAAGAAGCATTTTTTAATAAAAAGCATTGCATAATTGTTAGAGAAGAAACGGAGTGGAAAGAATTGATTATCCATGATTTTGCAAGGGTCGTTGGCTTTGATAAAATTAAGATCAACGATGCGTATCAGTACTTTACTGATAAGAGTTCTGATTTTAGTAAAGAATTATACGGTAATGAGGTAGGGGAAAAGATATATCGTTCAATTGTAAACCTAATTAAAGATTAAGTTGGGAATCGTTTTAAAACAATCCTTTAGGAATACTGTCATAATTTATACAGCTTTTATTTTCGGAGGAATAAACGCACTTTTTTTATATACTAGATTTTTAAAGGAGGAATACTACGGATTGGTAACCTATTTATTGTCTACTGCCAATCTTCTAATGCCGCTCACTGCATTTGGTATTCAATATACGGTTGTGAAGTTCTACAGTAGTTATACGGTAAAGAAGGAAAGAGATCGGTTCTTGAGTTCAGCGTTAATCATTCCATTACTTATTGCTATACCTATTGCCTTTTTTGGAAATCTTTTTTATACCGAAATTGCAAATTACGTATCCGAAAAGAATGCCATAATCAAAGATTATACATACATCATTTATTTGGTTGCTGTGGCCACAGCTTATTTCGAAATTTTTTATGCATGGTCTAAAGTACAGTTGAAATCTGTATTCGGAAATATTTTAAAGGAATTATACAACAGGATCATGGTCATGATCTTATTGTTCTTAGTCTACTTCGATGTCATAAGCAAGCCGGAGTTCATTTATTATTTAACGGCATCCTATTTTTTAAGAATGTTGATCATGATGATCTATGCATTGAAACTATACCGACCAAAGTTTACATTCTCCTTACCAACAAACTATATGGAGGTGTTAAAGTATTCGGGTTACATTATTTTAGCGGGTAGCGCCGGTGCTATTTTGTTAGATATTGATAAAGTGATGATTCCGGCGAAAAAAGCAATTGAATATACGGCATATTACAGTGTTGGAGTGTACATAGGTTCTGTTATAGAAGCGCCGGGTAGGGCAATGGCACAAATCTTACAGCCTTTGACTTCTAAAGCCCTGAATGAAGGAAATTATCATGAGGTGCGTAACTTATATAGAAAAAGTTCTATTAACCTTCTTTTGATAAGCGGGCTCATATTTTTGCTGATCAATTTAAACATCGTAGAGCTGTACAAAATGATTCCAGAAAAGTATGCCGGAGGTATTTTTGTAGTTCTCATGATCTCTTTTGCCAAATTATCTATCATGGCAGTTGGAAATAATGGAGCCATTATATCTAATTCTAAATATTATCGCATTTTATTGCCCTATGGAATTGCCATGGCACTATCTGTATATTTTTTAAATCATTGGTTAATAGATCTTATCGGTATAAACGGTGCTGCCTTGTCCACATTGATCACGATCGTATTCTTTAACAGTTTGAAAATATGGTATGTAGATTATAAGTTCAAAATGATACCATTTACATCTAAAACTTTGGTACTTGTTTTGGTGATCACTAGCTTATATGGAGGCTTCTATTTTTTAAACTTTGGTTTTCATCCGATCTTAAACATTCTCTTAAAAAGTGTTTTGATCATTTTAATATACCTAGCGATAGTCTCAAGATTGAATATATCTGAAGATGTGAATCAACTGCTAAAGAAGTTGAAAGTTTCTAAAGGTAGCAATCGATAAAATCAGTGAATAGATGAAAGATGATTCCAACTCCGACAATACGCGTTTTTTTAAAGAATAAGAATCCTATATATAAGACCAGCATATAGTAGGTATGCAGTGGGTGGAAATTGATACTACATCGTTCAGGATCATAAATGGGATTGGCTAAAAGGTGGTCTACATCAATAAACATGGTGAGTAACATAATGACGTATGCTTTTTTCCATTGCTCTCTAAAGAAAACCAGCGCAATTACCACAGGAAAGATAAAATGTAAACCGTAATGAATGCTGAATTTTAGTACTTCCATAAACAAAAAAAAGACCTGTCAAATATAACAAGTCTTTATATGGGTATTTAATAATTCTTGGGGGAAATATTATATATCAAAAGTAATTAAAATAAATCTTTTGGTTGTTAACCTATGTTAAGGCTTTTCTCTTTTTGAATATAAATCTTTTCGAATTCTACTTAATTGTACCGGAGTAATATTTAAATAAGAAGCAATGTGATATTGTGGAATTAAATTGTCAATATCGGGAATTTCTTTCTTTAAATTAAGGTACCTTTTGGTAGCATCCAAAACAGATAATTCGAAAATTCTCTTTTCCATACGCATAAATATTCGCTCTAGCTCAACGTTATACATCTTACAAACATCAATATTTTCAGCAGCTAGTTTTTTGAAGGCCTTAAAATTACCAGAATAGATCTCGCAATCTGTTAAACAATCATAAGTAAGTCTAGAAGGCTTCTCTAATACCAATGCAGAGAACGAACCTGTACTGGAAACCGGTACAAAGAAAGTTCGAATAAACTCTTTGCCTTTGTCGTTTGTTATATAAGATCTGACGATGCCAGATTTCAAAACAAAAAAATTAGTAGGGACCTCTCCAAGTTCGGCAATAACATCCCCTTTCTCATAAGAATTCAAAGTGAGTAATTTTAAAAATTTGTTCTTCGAAGACTCAGAAAGAGATGACAGATTTGAGACAAAATCAGTTATAAATTCCATAAATGTTAAAAAACTCTCAGGAGTAATTCGCTATTTAAGGGGAATAATTATCTTACTAAGATACGTTATTTTTTACAAATGACTGAAACTGTTGGGGCCTTCCATGAACAAAAGGTCAAGCATAGATAGGTTTTCTAAAAAGCCATGTTTATCATCAAAAACCTGAATGTAAGGCTTAAAATCGCGTTTTTTTTCTTGCTTCACATTAGAAAGCTCCCTAAAATCTTGCTGCTTAGGATCAACTTGGTATTCAGTTGTTTTTGAGAAGTCTTTTTCGAGTTCTAAAGCGTCGTTAAAGAAGCGAAATGTGTCTAAAGTTACATCGAGCAGGTACTTGTAGTTCTTTGTAAAGATCATCGAAAGATCGTCTTCATAAAATTCAAAAAAAGGAGAAGACCGATATGCGATTTTTATGGATTTATAATGATGCCTTTGCCAGTCTGTTTCACTGCTCACTAATGTGTCTTTTGTCTTTTTTCTATTAGAACCAGAACGATGAGAAACAGGGATGTTCAATAATTGTTTGCCATTTGCACCATAGATATAGCATCGATTTCGATAAGTCTGTTTTTGAAAATTATCTTCTACTTCAAATGTGATGGTGTCAGATTTCACTATCTCTGAATATTGTGAAATAGGAGAGAAATATGTAGGTATAAACAGAGACATGGTTATGCCTTCTTCTTTTTACGACTTCTATACACGCTATAGCCAATATACGATAAGATCAAGGCAAAGACAAGGTACCTATAGGATACTAACTCACCGTTACCACCAACTGTGGTAAACATTCTATCCCAACGAACGGAACCCGTTTTACTATCCCAGCTAAACCAAACCATTACCGGTTTTCCTACAACGTGATCAAATGGAACAAAACCCCAATACCTAGAATCTTCTGAGTTATTTCGATTATCTCCCATCATCCAATAGTAATCCTGCTTAAAAGTATAGGAGGTTGCTTTTTTACCGTTCACATAAATATTTTCCCCATCTATTAACAGATCGTTGTTTTCATATTCCGCGATAATCTTTTTGTAAAAAGGTATGGTCTTCGCATTTAACGTAACAGTCTTTCCGGCTTCAGGAATATAAATTGGACCTAGATCATCTTGTGTCCAACCGTTATTTTTTATCTGAGGAAAAATATCACCATTTGAATTGTAATTTAACTTTACAACAGAAGCTGTATTAGGACTTTTTTTCAGCCTTTCAACCTCATCGATCGTCATGTTAATATTGATCTTATTTCGAATAACTCCCATCTTTAACTTATCAAAAACTTCTTGGGTCATACCTCCTGTTACTACAGTCGTAATAGAATCTCCTCCTGTTTTGTAAAGAAAAGCTTGATTATTCCTTTCGTATTGTTTAATAGCATTTTGTATTGCCGGATTTTCCCAATATTCAGTAGGTATCGTATAAAATCCCGATCCGGTTTCATTATTTTTTAAGAAAGCTGGTAATGACGCAACTGGGCTTTTAGACTCGTACGTATAGAAAAACTGCAACTTTGCTCTATCGGGTAATACAGTTTGTTTTCCGTTTACGTAGACATATCCTCCAACTACTGAGATAGAATCACCCGGAATACCTACACAGCGTTTTACGTAGTTAGATCGTTTATCAATTGGTTTTCTGATTCTCTTATCGGGTGTCTTAAAGAATTGATGCACCGTATCAGCGGGCCAACTAAATACTACAATATCGTTGCGTTTTATCTTTTGGAACCCCGGTAGACGCATATAGGGTAGTTGCAATTTATTTACGAGCGCCTGCTCTCTTTTTTCTATATCATCTTCGTACAAATATGACTTTTTGTTGATGATAGGAAGAGTATCATGTAGCATAGGAGCTGCAACAGTTGTCATAGGCACTCTGGCACCATAATGAAACTTACTTACAAACAAGTAATCTCCAACCAATAATGTTTTCTCTAATGAAGAAGAGGGAATTGTATATGGTTGCATAAAATAGGTGTGTACCATAGTAGCTGCAATAATGGCGAAAGCAATAGAGCTTACCCATTCTCCTAAAGGTGTTCTTGGATCTAACTCTCGATCTTTTCTGTACGGAGCTTCCGTAGCATAACTCATATAATACGCAAAGAGTCCAAAAGTCAATAAGGTGAGAATGGTATACTTACGATCTAAAAAGCCAAAACTCCTGGCTGTTTCGATCCAAATAATCGGAAACATCAATAGGTTTACAATGGGAACAAAAAGTAATAAGATCCACCAGCGCGGTCTTTTGATGATTTCCATCAATACAAACCCATTGTACACAGGTATTAAAGCTTCCCATGGCTTTCTTCCTGCTCTCTGGTATAATTTCCAGGTTCCAAAAAAATGGATGATTTGTACTCCTAAGAAAAAAAGTAACCACTCTGTAAACGTCATATCTTACTATTTTTATACTCTATTTGGTGTTAGGCTGCAAAGTAACAAATAAGTTACATTCTTTAACCAATGTTTAACACATCTTTCATTGTGAAAACTCCCTTTTTATGCTGAATCCATTCGGCTGCCACTACGGCTCCCAAAGCAAATCCTTTTCTATTGTGAGCGGTATGCTTGATCTCAATGCTGTCGATATCAGAATCATACAAGATCGTGTGTGTGCCTGGGACTTCAGGAATTCTTTTTGCTTTAATCGGAATATTCTTGTCCGAAACTTCACCATCTAATTCCCAAGACCTCTTTTTAGAATCTTCAATAATTCCTTCAGCTAAGGTAATTGCGGTACCACTAGGAGCATCTAATTTTTTTGTATGGTGAATCTCTTCGATAGTTGTACGATAACCCTCAACAGTATTCATTAATTTCGCTAACTGCTTGTTTAGCTCAAAAAAGATGTTGACCCCTAAACTAAAATTTGAAGCGTAGATAAATGCACCTCGTTCAGCCAGGCACAACTCTTTAATCTCTTGATAGCGATCTAACCATCCTGTTGTACCCGAAATTACGGGAACGTTATTGTGAATACAATGAGAAATATTTTCAAAGGCAGCGTCGGGGATGCTAAAATCGATCGCAACGTCGGCCGACTTAATATCATAATCAGAATTGCCTGAAACTTTTAGTACAATTTCATGCCCTCTCTGTAAAGCAATTTTTTCAATTTCTTTACCCATTCTTCCATAACCTAACAATGCAATTTTCATTTAAAATCTAAATTTAAAAGACATTCCCACAGTGGGAGCATATATCATAGACGGGTCTTGAATGATGACGGGTCTAAAGGATAAATTATCGCTGGTGTTAAATTGCATTAAATGTGCATTTACACTAGCTTCTACCACCTGTAATGCATAAATTATTATTGTGGCTAGTAACGAAAGATCTCTGTTTTGGCGTAATATGTTCTGCGCATTTACCAAACCTTCTTCCGATATGAAAATAGTGCCATCGTCTAAGGTGAACTCATCTTGCAACCCTGCTTTACGTTGTTTAAAAGCTCTTCTAAACCTTTTGTATTCACTATTATTATCTAAATAAAAGTAAATACTGGTTCCCATTGCACCCCATACAATAGGCGCTTTCCAATACTTTTTATTGTATATCTGCCCCATGCCAGGGAAAATGGCAGAATAGAATGCTGCTTTAGAAGGAGATAACGGGTTGTAAAAATCGTCCGTAACTTCAATATTACCTTTTACCTTAACACCTTTTACTGCTGTTGAATCCTTTTGAGAAAAAACAGTAGAAGATGTTGCAAATAGTGCTAGGACAAGTATGATCTTAATAGTTCGCACTTATTTTAATAAGTTTTTGATTCGATTAAAATCTTCTTCTGAATGAAAAGGAATGACCAGTTTACCTTTTCCTTTTGAATTAACATTAACGGCTACTTTGTGACCGAAAAAAGAGCTTATGTCAGGTAAACTTTCTTTGATATATTTAGGAACAACTTTGCGCTTAGGTTTGTCAATCGCAATACCTCCTTTTAAGTTTTTTACAAGTTCTTCTGTTTGTCTCACAGATAGTTTTTCTTGCAATATCTTTTCGTAAATATTTAACTGCTCTTCCTTATTTTCTACATTGATAATCGCTCTCCCATGCCCCATGGAAATAAAACCATCTCGCATTCCGGTTTGTAAAATAGGGTCTAGTTTCAGTAGTCGTAAGTAGTTCGTAACAGTCGATCTTTTCTTTCCTACACGAACGCTTAATTCTTCTTGTGTCAAATTGATCTCATCGATCAATCTTTGATATGATAGTGCCACCTCAATAGGGTCTAAATTCTTTCGTTGAATATTCTCAACCAAAGCCATCTCCAACATTTCCTGGTCGTTGGCAATTCTTATATACGCCGGAATAGTGGCATTACCAATAAGTTTAGAAGCTCTAAAACGACGTTCTCCAGAAACTAATTGATACGAACTACCGCTTAGTTTTCGAACTGTAATAGGCTGAATTACCCCCAATTCTCTAATAGAAGAAGCTAATTCGCGAAGCGCTTCTTCATCGAAATAGGTTCTGGGTTGATATGGATTTACCTCTATATCATCCAAAGAGATCTCGATAATATTCCCTACTAACTTATCTGCATTTTTATCGTTCACCGAATTGATATCCGTGGTATCTTTTAATAGTGCTGATAAGCCTCTTCCTAAAGCTTGTTTTTTAGTGGCTTTAGCCATAGTTTCGATTCTTTTTTAAGAGTTCGTTTGCCAAATTTAAGTAATTTACGGCACCTTTGCTTGTTGCATCATAGGCAATAATGCTTTCTCCATAACTTGGTGCTTCTCCTAAACGTGTATTTCTTCTAATAATTGTATCAAAAACCATCGTGCTAAAATGTGTTTGCACTTCATCTACCACCTGATTAGAAAGGCGCAGTCTGGAATCGAACATGGTTAATAGTAATCCTTCAATTTCAAGCCCTGGATTATGTATTTTTTGAACACTTTTAATGGTGTTTAAGAGTTTTCCTAAACCTTCCAGAGCAAAGTACTCACATTGGATGGGTATAATTACGGAGTTTGCGGCAACTAAAGAATTTAATGTAATCAATCCTAGAGAAGGAGCGCAATCGATTAAGATATAATCGTAATCATCCTTGATACCTTCCAAAGATCGTTTCAGCATATATTCTCTTTCTTCCTTATCCACCAATTCAATTTCAATGGCAACCAGATCTATGTGCGCCGGAATGATATCGACATTGGGTGATGTTGTTTTTTGAATAGCATTTTTGGCCAAAACAGTATGCTCTAACACCTGATAGGTTCCGTGCTCAACTTCCTGAACATCAACACCTAATCCGGAAGAGGCATTTGCTTGCGGGTCAGCGTCTATCAACAATACTTTCTTTTCTAAAACACCTAAAGATGCTGCTAAATTTACAGAAGTTGTTGTTTTACCTACACCGCCTTTTTGATTTGCAATTGCAATTATTTTACCCATTAAGAAATACTGTTTTCAACAAGTAAAATTACAATTAATTACTGTTTTTAAAAACCAAAGATGTTAACAAAAAAGTTAAAATTTAACATATTGAAATACAGCTAATTAACTTTGTTTTATTGAAGTTTTTAAACAATTCTAATTCTAAAGAGATTAGGCTGCTTTCTTAGGAATGTTCTTAAGAATTTCTAGAGTGAATTTCCAAAATTTATGAACAGAAGGGATACTCACGCGTTCATCTGGTGAATGCGCTCCTAGAATTGTGGGGCCAAACGATATCATGTCCATTTCCGGATAGTTTTGACCCAAAATACCACATTCTAAGCCTGCATGACAGGCAACAACGCGTGCCTTTTCTCCATGTAATTCTTCATATAAGCCAGACATTACATCTAAGATCTCTGAATTAACATTAGGTTGCCAGCCTGGATAAGATCCGCTCAAATCAACCTCAAAACCTGCTAGTTCAAACGTGGATCGTAACGAGTTTGCCAGATCATATTTTGATGATTCTGACGAAGAACGTGTTAAACAACCAATGGTAATATTCCCGTCTTTAACAATAACTCGGGCAATATTATTAGACGTTTCTACTAGATCGTCCATATCCTGACTCATTTTGTATACACCGTTTAAGGCAGCGTATATCGATTTTATGAGTCCTTCCTGAACACCGAGTTCCATGATCTGATCTGGTAATTCAGAAGAGGTTATATCTATACTTAAATTTGATTCGATTGTTGAGAACTCTTTTTTGATGGTAGCAATAAGCTCACCGATTTCAAATAAAAATGGTTCTTTGGAAATTTCGTCGATAGTAATAATAGCGAAACTTTCCCTTGGAATGGCATTGCGTAAACTTCCGCCATCTATAGATGCAATGCGCAAACCAAAATGTTCAAAACCATTATATAACAATCGATTCATGATCTTATTCGCATTACCTAAACCCTTATGAATGTCCATTCCTGAATGTCCTCCATTTAATCCTGTGACCGAAATCTTAAAAGCAATGGATTGCTCTGGGGTATCTTTTAAGGCATAGGTTCTTGTTGCAGTGACATCTACACCACCAGCACAACCTATGTCAATTTCGTCATCTTCTTCAGTATCCAGATTTAGCAGGATTTCGCCATTTAAAAGGCCGCCTGCTAATCCCATAGCTCCCGTCATACCCGTTTCTTCATCAATGGTAAACAAAGCTTCTATCGCGGGATGTGCAATGTCTGTTGAAGATAAAATAGCCATAATGGTCGCAACCCCAAGTCCATTATCTGCACCAAGTGTAGTTCCGTCTGCTTTTACCCAATCTCCATCGATCAGCATATTAATACCTTCCGTATCAAAATCAAAAACTGTGTCAGCATTCTTTTGATGCACCATGTCTAAATGACTTTGCATCACGATGGTTTTCCTATCTTCCATTCCTGCTGAAGCCGGTTTTTTGATGATCACATTTCCAACAGAATCCACCATAGTTTCTAATTGTAAACGCTCACCAAAATCTACCATAAACTGAATAACTCTCTCTTCTTTTTTAGAAGGTCGAGGTACTGCATTTAGATCTGAAAAATGGTTCCAAAGTGATGTGGGTTCGAGGTTTCGAATGTCTGAATTCATGGATACTTTTGATTTACTTTTAAAGAAACTCAAAGGTATATAATTCTCTTCAGAACTAATGTATTTCCAACACCATTTCCTCCGTGTTTTTTCGAACCTTTTTTAGATCTTTCATAAAGTCGTCTTCGGCTCTATATCCTACGGGTAATACCAGAACAGCGCTTAAGCTTTGTTCTTGGAGCCCTAATACTTCATCATACTTTTCAGGAACGAACCCCTCCATTGGGCAAGAATCTATCTTCTCTAGCGCACAAACCGTCAATAGATTTCCTAGTGCAAGATATGCCTGGTTTTTAGCCCAGGTTTTGATCTCTTCTTTGGTTTTTTGAGAAATAGTATCTGACAAATAATTCTTAAAGGGATCTAAGATCTCATCGGGTGTATTCCTGACCTCTTTCACCATATTAAAATAGTGTTCTACAGATTTTTTATCTACAATATTTTGTGTGCAAATGACTAAAAGATGCGAAGCCTGAGCAACTTGTTCTTGATTCCATGAATGTGCTACCAATGCTTTTTGAACCTGCTTATTTTGGATGATCACCAGCTTTATAGGCTGCAACCCATAAGAGGTAGCTGTTAAGTTAAAAGCTTCTTTTAATATCGTTAATTGATCTTCGGAGATAGATTTTGTATGGTCAAATTTCTTTACTGCATAGCGCCATTGTAAACTTTCGATAACGTTCATGTATCCTAATTTTTTACAAAAATACATGATTTCTTTCAGGGATTAATTTCCATCAATCACAATTTTTGATAGTGATATAGATACTCTTTTTTTAAATTTTGTATCTTGAAAAGAAAAACTATGAAAGAAGACCTTCTCCATTATGTATGGCGTTATAGGTTATATACGCCATCTATAGTAACGACTACAAAACAAGAGCAGATCCGAATTGTAACACCCGGTTATTACAATACCAATTCAGGACCCGATTTTTTACAAAGCGAGCTTATTATTAATGATCAGAAATGGGTAGGAAATATAGAGATCCATGTCAATGCTTCGGATTGGTATCAGCACCATCATGAAAGGGATTCCAATTATGACGCCATTATATTACATGTGGTATGGAATCATGATGTGGATATTTATATGAAAGATAATCAACCAGTTCCTACATTGGAATTAAAAGATTTCGTTTCGGTAGCACTGCTAAATAAGTACGAAATGTTATATAGAGCGGATACAAGGTGGATTCCATGCGAAAATCAAATTCAAAGTATATCTTCTTTTGTTTTAAAAGCCTGGCTGGAAAGACTCTATTTTGAGCGATTGGAAGAAAAAACACATATGATCAAAGCACTTTTGAAAAGTTCGAAGAACGATTGGGAAGCGGTACTTTTCCGAATGCTGGCAAAGGGTTTCGGTACATATGTTAATGGGAATGCCATGTTGCAAATGGCGCAATATATCGATATGTCCATTCTGAGAAAGCACAGTCATGATTCGTTTGCATTATCAGCTTTATTGTTTGGTCAAGCGGGAATGTTAGAAGAAACTATAGAAGACGAATATTATAGAAGGCTTGTTAAGGAATACAACTACCTTAAGCATAAATACGATTTGAAAGGAATAGGGAAGGGGCAATTACAATTTTTTAGAATGCGTCCGCATAATTTTCCAACCATTCGGATAGCACAACTCGTCGGTTTATATGTTGAAAACATGCAGTTGTTCTCTTCCATACGAGAGGCAAAAATCATGGAAGATTATTACGATTTGTTTAATGTTGAAATAGATTCTTATTGGAAAAACCATTTCAATTTTGGAAAGAAAAGTTCTCAAAGCTCAAAGAATATCTCCAAATCTTTTGTGGATCTACTTGTTATAAATACCATTCTACCTTTAAAGTATTACTATCTTAAGAGTATTGGAAAGCTAGAGGAAAACAGCATCGTTGATTTGATCTCGAGCATTACATCCGAAAAGAATAGTGTAATCACTAAATTTTCTGAACTGAATATTGTATCGGAAAATGCATTGGAAAGTCAGGGTTTATTACAGCTTAAAAACAACTATTGCGCTTCCAAACGATGTTTGGAATGCGCAATAGGTAATTCTATTTTGTCTAAAGATTAGACTATTTTTTAGGATCTAAAATGGCTTCAATCCTAGCAACACCATCTCTGTAATGATATTTTGTAATTGTGTTCACTGCTCTGTTGCCGGCGGTTCTTAGTATGCCCTTAAGTACTGTTAATTCCCCTCTTACAATAGAGATTAAATCTGAGTTTTGTGCTCCTCTAGTAGTCATTAAAGTACCCATTCTTTCTATAAAAGATTTTTGTAGGTTTCGTCTAAATACATCCACATTACGTTGCCCTGTTGTTTCCGAGAAGATACCACGCCTTAGATCACGAACCATGTCTACCGCAGCGTAATAATTTGTTTCTGTAGTTTCAGCATTCATCATTCGCTCTAATCTGTTAGCACTTAATAAGCTGTACAACTGCCTGTTTTGTAAGCGAAGCATGCGCTGAGCATATCCCGTATGGTTAATATTCTTTAAAATATTTTTAGGCATTAACCATTGTTGTGTGCTAAATACGTTTTTCTGTAACCAGTTCATAGACTCTTTTTGCTTTGCTCTGGATACGTTCATATAGACATCACCCTTTTGTTCTGGCTTTTTATTGCGTTCGTAGACACCTCCTATATTGCCGGTAACATGACCTGCATAACGACTCCAAACCCCTAATAACTCCCCGTATAGTTCATTCAGGTCGCCGTAATTGTTTGTTTGGTCTGAGGTCCATTTTGATAAGTTTTTAGCCACATATTTCAAGTTCTTAACTCCGTAGGTACTGGCTTTTACCTGATCATTTCCTATACCTTCTGTTTGCGAAGCTGGATCGAAAGCTCCTCTACGTTGCACACCGAAAAGATACATTGGATCGTCTCCTTTTGATGCAATCCATTTATCTAAGGTTTTTACTTCACCCTCAGGAGTCGTAGCACCGGGAATCACACGATATCCCCAATTGATAGAGTAGTGATCATACGGACCTAACTGACGAATAAAACGAATCCCTTTATCTCCAGGCTGAGCTATGTAATTGTAACGCGCATAGTCCATAATACTTGCTGCAATACCATATTTCTGCGTAAAGGACCCTGAGCGTAAAGAATCAACAGGGTATGCATAACTCGCTGCCATATTATGAGGTAATCCGAGGGCATGTCCTACTTCATGTGCAATTACCATACGCATCATATCTCCAATTTCTTCTTCAGGAGTATCTAATGTTCGTGCTGATGGATTTGCCGCACCGGTTTCTAATAAATAACGATTTCTATAGGAGCGCAAATGGTTGTGATACCAAATAATATCACTCTCAATAATTTCTCCGGACCTTGGATCGGATACACTTGGTCCGACTGCATTTCTAGTGGTACTTGCCACATAACGGATCACGGAATAACGAATGTCTTCTGGACTGAATTCAGGATCTTCCTCTTTCGTAGGAGGATACTTTGCCATAATCGCATTTTTAAATCCGGCAGTTTCAAATACCTTTTGCCAATCATCTACGCCTTGCTTGATATATTTTCTCAATTTCTTAGGAGTTGCCGGATCTAGATAATATACAATTGGTTTTACCGGTTCTACTAATTCTCCTCTTGCATAGGCAGCAGGATCTTTAGGCTCTAATCGCCAACGGCGAATATAGCGCTTGCTATCTGCCTTTAATTTTTCCGAATTATAGTCTACGGTTCCAACAGTAAAATATCCAACTCTCGCATCGAACAACCTTGGCATCATTGGCTTTTCTGGTAATAAGATCATCGATTGATTAACGCGGACCGTGATGGTATTGGAACTGCGGTTACTTGGTGGTGTATCCGCATCAAATGTAAAATCTTGTACGACTTCAATATTCTTAGGATAACTCTTTATAGAGTTAATAAAACTTCTACTTGCATCTAACCTACGTACTTTATAACGTCTTCTAAAACTAGCCGGAATTCCTGTAATCGCTTTTACATCGGAAGAAAAGAACTTCGTTACATCTACAAGGGTAGCTGAGGAGTCTTTATTTACTGTTTTAATAGGGAATGCATAAATGATAGGTTCCAGATTATTTGCTTTTACCGATTTGTAAATAGGTAAGGAGTCATCTGCCACCGCATTGTACGAACGCACTTTTAGCAGTAATTTATTTTTGAACTTTTCCCAAACGACAACCTGGGTGTTTACTTTAGAACCGGCATTTACATAACCGCCTCCCAATCCTCCAGGAATTTCTTTCAATCGAGTAACCAGCAACATTTCTGTACCTAGAAAGCTATTCGGAATCTCGTAATAATACTTGCCTTTGGTTTCATGCACATTAAACAAACCTTTATCGGTCTTTGTACTTTTATTTACGATACTTGCATACCCACTTTTCTTTTTAGGTTTGGGTTTGCTGGTCTGAGTGGTTTGATTCTTTTTGTTTCTTTTTTTTCTTCGCTGCGCAGTTGCATCGGCAGGAATAGCCATAGAACAGATCAAGGCTACTAGTAATAATCGTTTCATGTGAAAATGATTGTTAGTTGTTTAGACAACTAAGGTATCAAATCTGCGGCAACTAGAAACTTAGAGAAGTGTTAAAATAAAAGTAACTTAAATAGTATTACTTTTTAGTACAAGCTCTTAAATGTTTTAGGATCAGCTTCATGCATCATTTCATATACTTTCTCAAAAATATCTTCTGCAGATGGTTTAGAGAAGTAATCTCCATCAGTACCGTACGCTGGTCTATGTGCTTTTGCACTTAAGGTTGCTGGTTTGCTATCTAGATATTGGTATCCATTTTGTTTTTCTACAATTTCCTGCATTAAGTAGGCAGAAGCTCCTCCAGGTACATCTTCGTCTACTACCAATAAGCGATTTGTTTTAGCAACGGATTTTACAGTATCATGATTGATATCAAAAGGTAATAAACTTTGCGCATCAACAATCTCTATGTCAATACCAACCTGGGCTAGATCTTTAGCAGCTTCTTCAACCAATCGTAAAGTTGATCCATAAGAAACAACAGTAATATCCTTTCCTTCTTTAATGGTTTCAACAACACCAATAGGAGTTGTAAACTCACCAAGATTTGTTGGTAAATTCTCCTTTAAACGATATCCATTCAAACATTCTACAATTAGTGCCGGATCGTCCGATTGTAATAATGTATTGTAGAAACCAGCTGCTTTGGTCATGTTTCTGGGAACTAAAACGTGAATCCCTCGTACATTATTAATAATCCCTCCCATAGGAGAACCCGAATGCCAGATACCTTCTAATCGGTGCCCTCTGGTTCGAATAATCAAAGGAGCTTTTTGTTTTCCAAAAGTTCTGTAACGCAATGTGGCTAAATCATCACTAATAATTTGCAATGCATACAACAGATAATCTAGATATTGGATCTCAGCGATTGGTCTTAAACCACGCATGGCCATTCCAATACCTTGACCCAGAATACTTGCCTCTCTGATTCCGGTATCCGAAACTCTTAATTCTCCATGCTTTTCTTGCAAGCCTTCTAGTCCTTGATTTACATCACCGATGTGTCCTGCATCTTCTCCAAATACTAAAGCTTCAGGATACTTACCTAATATAGCGTCGAAATTGTCTCTCATAATGACACGTGCATCTACAGACTCTGGAGAGCTGTCATAAGTTGGAGCCACTTCGGCAACATTCAATGCGCCTTCTTCCGTTTCACTCAATAGATGTGAAGAATATTTATCTTCTGCACTTTTTAGGTAGGATGCTATAAAGTTTTGTAATGAAATTTTCTCGGCAAAATTTTCATCCTTTATATATCGCAGTGCTTTTCTAGCGGCAACCAACACGTCTTTTCGGATGGGTTCTGCCACGGCGTTTAGATCATTTTTAAGTTTAGAAATGAAGGTTCCATTACTACTTTTTGCTGCGATGCTATCTAGTAGTTCTGAGACGGTTACTACTTCTGATTTAATCTCATTTGAGAAAGCACTCCATGCATTTCTCTTTGCAAGACTTACTTCTTTTTTAGCTTCTTTTTCTAAGGCGATCAATTCTTCTTCCGAATCAACAAACTTTAAACTTCCGCCATCACCATCTTCCAATTCGAAATCCAAGATCCACTGACGCATTTTAGCAATACAATCGTGTTCTTGCTCCCATTGCAATCTTTCTGCATTCTTATAACGCTCATGAGATCCTGACGTCGAATGACCTTGAGGTTGTGTCAATTCTTTTACATGAATTAGTACAGGAATATGTTGTTCTCTTGCGATCTTTGATGCTTTATTGTAGACATCAACCAATTGCACATAGTCCCATCCATTCACCACAAAGATCTCATATCCATTTGTGTCATTTTCTTTTTGAAAGCCCTTTAATATTTCTGAAATGCTTTCCTTCGTAGTTTGGTATTTTGCATGTACTGAGATTCCATATTCATCATCCCATACACTCATTACCATAGGTACTTGCAATACCCCAGCAGCGTTAATAGTTTCAAAGAATAATCCTTCACTTGTACTGGCGTTTCCAATCGTTCCCCAGGCAACTTCATTCCCATTCACGGAGAAATCAGTATAATTTTCTAAGCCTTTAACGTTCCTAAAGATTTTGGATGCTTGCGCCAATCCCAACAAACGAGGCATTTGACCAGCAGTAGGAGAGATGTCTGCACTTGAGTTCTTTTGAGCTGTTAGCTTCTTCCAGCTACCATCTTCATTCAAACTATGTGTGGCAAAATGACCACCCATTTGACGCCCTGCAGACATGGGTTCTATTTGAATATCTGTATGAGCATATAGACCGGCAAAAAATTGCTGCGCGTCCAATTCACCAATAGCCATCATAAAGGTTTGATCTCTATAATAACCAGACCTAAAGTCTCCATTTTGAAAAGCCTTTGCTAACGCCAATTGAGGAACTTCTTTTCCGTCGCCAAAAATTCCAAACTTCGCTTTACCTGTCAAAACTTCTCTTCGACCAAGTAAACTACATTCTCTACTAATACGTGCAATCTTATAATCGTTTAAAACTTCATTCTTAAAGTCGTTAAAGGAAAGTTCTGTAGTATTTGTAGTAGTAGCATTCGACATAATCAATAGGAATTTTGTGTTGTGCAAAGGTAGTTTTTTTAGATGAAATTTAAAAATTTAGTTTTTTATTGAATTATCTTCAATAAAACAACTGTAAAACAAGCAAATGATGCGAATTCTATAAAAAACCTCGTCTAAAAAAGTTAAAAATGGCCCGTGGGTTTGCAGTGAGTACAAATCTGATCTTCTTTGGGTATGCTTCCTGACCGACTTCCCAACCATTATTTGAGTATAATGGAAAATATAACTCGAAGATATTATGGACAAAATTTAAACGGATACCGCTTTCGTAGGCAAAATACACCCTGTCTCCTCGATTCTTTAAAAAGGCTACATCATTGTAGATCTCAAACCACCTCCATAAGCCAATGTTTGTATTAAAAGAGAGCATGAACTGATTTGCAAATCGAGTTGGTAATACCGATTTAAATCCTCCTTCCGCTAATATGAACTGCTGACTGAAAATACCTGAATTTTCGGATCTACCTATATAGTTTAACTGGAACAAATAGTCATTGGCCCTGTCCAATCCAAAACTAAAGTAATCTCCGTCGGTGTTGTTCGTAAGAAAGGCACCTGCATACAACCTGAAATCGAGCTGTGTATTTCGATCTGTTAAACTTCTGAAACGAAATTCAGCGGCTACTTTGGAAAATTCACTTCCGATCTCTGTACTTAGATTATAACGGAACCCTTGAATAATGTTAGGATTGTTATAAAAGTAGCTCAAGCTAAAAATACTGTATTTGTCCTGCTCACTTTTGATCACTCCCGGAGCCACTTCCTTATCAACATTAAATAGTCTTGCCGATAATACTCGTACACCGGCATCGCGCAATGTTTTCCTTTTGAACTCAACACTAATACTTTGATTAAATGAATTGTAAGCCAGATCTGGTGCATAATGTAAATTACTACCACTAATAGAATAACCAATTCTATAGATACTTGTTTTCTCAAAATAATGATAGTATCTCGTATAGAAAGTACCTGTTAGAGATTGACTTTTTGTGCCATAGGAAGGTGTAACGTTAAACTGCAGATTTCTGGTCAAAATAGGCTTATTGTGTAGTTTCATTCCCAGCAAGATGCCATCATAGAAGTTATATTTTACATCTGGTTGATAAAATAATTGATTGTAGTAAGAATCGTTAACGTCCTTAATAAATGTAAGTTTAAGAGGTTTATTAAATAGTCCACCTCTTAGACTTTTTGAGTTGTCAATGGTATTGTGCTCAGGGTAGGTGTTTTCGAAATTTAACGAGAGTCGATCAAAATTCCCTTTCGCAATACGAATTGTTTTTGTGCTATCGATATTCGTGAGCCACTTCTTAAAAACCACCTTTTTATCCTTAATACCATACAAGGCAATCGGTGCAGTAATATTTCGCTTGTTTTTTATGGTAACATCTATTGAATCTCCAACCACGACCGTTTTCTTAATTGTATAATCGATCTTTTTATTGGTGGTAATATAATCTCCGAAGAACCAATCTACATTTTTTTCAGTCTTGCTGCGCACAATATCCGCGAACGATCTACTATCTGTTATTTTTAGGTTATTATTCAGATAAAACTCTTGAATAGAATTTCGGATAATGTCTTTATTTAGGTAGTCTTCCAAATAACGTAACCCAATACCTGCTTTATATTTACTTACAATCTTTCTATTGAAGTTAGAAAGAGAATCTGCTCGTGTAGTGAGTGATTGATCTAAGAATTTTCTTGAACTGAATTGATAGATAAAAGGATACTTATCATTAAATTTTAACTTGGCAAAATTAAAACTCCGAACACCCCATACTTTTGAAACATTTCCTAATAGGTTTACTTCAGGATAGTACTTTTCTGCATATTCCATCATGAGGTAATATTGAATTCCATCCACGAGCCAGTAATCGTCTCTATTGTTTAATAACAGTGTATTCTGAATATATTTTTTTGTGATTGCCTTGAACATGGTCATATCCCATTTAAAAACGTCCGAAAAAGGACGGAGAAAATTGGGGAGCTGGTTCAGGCCATAAATAGGGTTTTTACTTTGAGTAATCCTATCAATAAACAATTCTTTATGCGGGTATTTGCCCAAATACTGTTCTATGAATAATAACTCTCTATTTAAAATGGATGTTCCAAGAGGTTGGGAAATGCTCTCGTTCACGATATCCGTTTTAATATGTACATGATCGGTTTTGAAGGAGTAAAAATCAGACGTTTTGTCAATATTTAAAATGATGTCTTTTCTCTTTTTTCCTATTAAGTAGTATTCTTTTTTAGTTCCTTTTTTGATGGGGTCATACTGATACAAATTACTTTCTAAGGTATATATATCGGGAATGGCTATTTCAATTTGGAAATCAGAAATGTCTGCATAAAGATCATCAATATTTAAATTGCTCATGATGTTCCAACCATTCTGATAAACAGCTGGAGTTAAGTACCAAAAGCGCAGGTGATACCCGTCTGCGGTTTTTCCATAACCTGTGAATTTAGCGTTGGGTAACTTTATGGTATACGAAGCAGAAATAGTAATAGAATCTTTAGGTGCCAATTCATTTTTTAGATCGACCTTTATGACGTCGATCTGATCTTTTACTTCTTGAAAATCTACCGTTTCATAATTCACTGAAAGATTCAAGATATCTGTAAAACCACGATCTTCCGGCTTCGCGAAGTACATCGTCTTTTTATAGTCTTCGATAAAGCGTTTCGATAATTTTGTTTTATTGTTTTTATAGCTATTAGACCAGTTGTGAAGGTATACCTCTTGTAATGTTTGATCAGATTTGTTATAAAAAACAATATCCTGTTGTACCGTTAAAATCGAACGTTCATCGTCTAAAGAAGCTTTCATTTTTATCTTGTTTTCCTGAGCGTGTATTGCCAAGGAAAAGAATAAAAAACAAGATATTTTAAAAATTGACTTCAATTAGATCTTTAAGAATTTAAGCGGAATTAGTTGCGATTTTGTTTTAACATAATAGATGCCATTTGCTAGCTGACTTACATCAATTTGAACATTTCCATTTTGGATGATCTTTTCCATTACTAATTGCCCTATTTGATTGTAGATCTCTATTTTATGGACGTCAAAAGATAGGTTAGCGTTAATTTCTAAAAAATTTGATACAACATTTGAGCCCATAAATTTTAATGGAGAATGTACTTCTGCAACGCTTAAAGTATTACTAGGAGTCTCTATTTCCATAACAACAGGAAGATGGTCGCTAAATTCAATCAACGCATTGCGAATGGCTTGACTATAGGTGCCGTTGCAATTGGTACTACTAATAAAAGAATTATAGCAGTTCCCATTATTCCCATATGTTTCGTAACTATTATTTACATAAAAAAGATCTGAACTGGTGTTAAAATTCTCGGACATCATAATAAAATCAAATCGATCGTCCAAACCACCAGTAGCGCCACTATCATCTATTAATCCAGAATTGCTTGTTCTGGTAGATTGAGTATGTATATCTGCAAAAGCATTGCTTCTCCAAAAATAATTGATGTTATAATTATTTGGATCGAAATAATCTGTTCCATCGTTTGGAAAAGGTTGAGCCGGCCGATCTATAGGATCTATCATTACAATAGGATTTGAATTATCCGTTAACCTAACATAAGCCTCCTCGTTACTAGTATATAAGTTAAAATCTCCTGCAAATAGTACATAACTATCTGTGGGAATATTAAAGAGCTCTCCAACAAATTCATCCACAGAACTTAATCGTAATTGCCTGTTGTTATTTCCTGTAGAGGCCTTTAAATGTGTTACGAACACTTCAATTCTAATAGGGTTTGTATCGGCATCTTCAGTATTGATCTTAAACGTGTATCTATTAATATCTCTAACATTCGTCGTAATGATCTTACTGGATTCTAAGATCAACTTCTTCGAATTATAGTATACCATTTGTTGTAATCCAGATGCTGGTGACTGGCTCAGTTCGAAAGTGGCTTTCTCAAAATCTGAATTGGATGTCAGGACTGCATTATTGAAAAGATAATCAGAGCCCTGGACATTTATCAATTCACATACCATAAAAAGATCAGGTTGAATATCATCTAAAATAGTCTTCAAATGAATCGTTTTATTCTGACTGACCACGGAGTTTGAATAATTCAACAGGTTGTAGAACATGGTTTTTATTCGTGTTTGTCCATGTGTATGAAGAACAAATGTGAATAAGAATGCTAAAGCTACTAGTTTATGTAATCCCCTCAAAAAAAACATATGTTAGAAGTTCGGTTTCAAACTGTACTTCGCGTAGAACTTATTAAGGTGTCCAATAGCTTCTTCAGCAGTATCTACAATTCGGAATAATTTTAAATCCTTTTCACTAATATTTCCTTCGGCAAGCAACGTATTTTGAATCCAATCAATTAAGCCACTCCAAAAACTTTTACCTACTAAAATAATTGGGAATCGTCCAATCTTATTTGTCTGGATCAAAGTAATCGCTTCAAATAATTCATCTAAGGTTCCAAAACCACCGGGCATTACAATAAAACCTTGAGAATATTTTACAAACATCACCTTACGAACAAAGAAATAATCGAATTCTAAATTTTTGTCACTATCGATCCATGGGTTATCATGTTGTTCGAATGGTAATTCTATGTTTAAACCTACAGAGGTTCCTTTCCCTCTATGCGCTCCTTTATTACCGGCTTCCATGATTCCAGGTCCACCACCGGTTATAACTCCATATCCATTTTGAGTTAATTGAAAAGCAACTTCTTCAGCAAGTTTGTAGTATGGGTCTTCTGGTTTGGTTCTTGCAGATCCAAAAATAGAAACACATGGTCCTATTTTACTTAATTTTTCATATCCATCCACAAACTCTGACATGATCTTAAAAATGGCCCAGGAGTCATTTGTCTTAATTTCATTCCATGTCTTTTGCTGTAATTTTTCTCTAATTTTTCTGTCGTCATTCGTCATGATCTGCTATAATTTTAATAGTTAATTTTTAATTTGGTGCAAAGGCTAAATTAGTTCTTTTTTTAGAAATTTAGCGGTATAACTGGTTTTATGTTTAATTACCTGCTCAGGTGTTCCTGTGCAGAGAACCTGTCCACCTTTTTTTCCACCTTCCATACCAATATCGATTATATGATCCGCTAATTTCACTACATCTAAATTATGCTCTATAATAAGAACGGTATTTCCTTTGTCGGTTAATTTGTTCAAGACTTCCATTAACACTCTAATATCTTCAAAATGTAGCCCTGTGGTTGGTTCGTCTAAAATATAAAATGTATTACCTGTATCTCTTTTAGATAGCTCAGATGCCAGTTTAATACGTTGAGCTTCGCCTCCAGATAGTGTAGTAGATTGTTGTCCTAGGGTAATGTATCCTAATCCAACATCCTGAATGGTCTTTAACTTTCTGTAAATTTTAGGAATACTCTCAAAGAAATTTACCGCGTCATTAATGGTCATATTAAGTACATCAGAAATAGATTTTCCTTTGTATCTGATCTCTAAAGTTTCTCTGTTGAATCGCTTTCCCTGACAAGTTTCACATTCTACATGGACATCCGGAAGAAAGTTCATTTCTATCACCCGAACACCCCCACCTTGACAGGTTTCACATCGACCCCCTTTTACATTGAAGGAAAAACGTCCAGGCTTATAGCCTCTAATGGCCGCTTCAGGAGTTTTGGCAAACAAACTTCTTATCTCGCTAAACACTCCGGTATAGGTAGCTGGATTAGAACGTGGTGTTCTTCCGATTGGAGATTGATCGATGTCGATAACTTTATCTATGTGTTCGATACCTTTAATACTCTTGTAAGGCATAGGTTTCTTAACGCCTCGATAGATATGGGCATTTAGAATTGGATATAAGGTTTCATTGATCAATGTAGATTTTCCACTTCCGGAAACTCCTGTCACGCAGATCATCTTTCCTAAAGGAAACTCTGCCGAAACATTTTTTAAATTATTTCCTGTCGCTCCAGATATCTTAATGGATTTTCCATTTCCTTTTCTCCGTTTTTTAGGAATGGCTATTTCTCTTTTTTCAGTTAGGTAATCCGCTGTTAATGTGCTGTGACTTTTTAGATCAGCGAAAGTTCCTTCACTAACGATTTCACCTCCATGCCTTCCTGCTCCAGGTCCTATATCCAAGACAAAATCAGCATGTTCTATCATGTCCTTGTCATGCTCAACAACCAATACTGAGTTTCCAATGTCTCTTAGTTTTACCAGGGAGTCGATTAATTTTTGGTTATCTCGCTGATGCAGACCAATGCTGGGTTCATCTAATATGTATAGCACACCAACCAATTGCGACCCTATTTGAGTAGCTAAACGAATACGTTGAGCTTCTCCTCCTGAAAGAGATTTAGAGGTTCTATCGAGCGTGAGATAGTCCAGTCCCACGTCCAATAAAAATTGAATTCTGGTTCTGATCTCCTTTAAAATTTCGGTGGCAATTGTTAGCTGTTTTTCTGTAAGTTTTTTATCAATCTCCTGAAACCATTCTGCCAATTCATTAATATCGAATTGTGCGAGTTCAGAAATATTTTTGTCGAGTATCTTAAAATGTAAACTCTCTTTCTTTAAGCGTTTCCCTTCGCATACAGAGCAAGGTACTTCATCCATAAACCCTTTTGCCCATCTTTTAATAGAAGTACTTTCGCTATTTTTATATTGACTGGTAATGAAGGCGTTGATTCCTTCAAAATCGATCTCATAATTTCTACTTACACCAGCTGCTTTTGATTGTATTGTAAATTTTTCATTCCCTCCATTCAGTATTACCTCCATCGCTTCTTGCGGTACAGATTTTACAGGGTCACTTAACTTAAACTTATATCTTTCGGCAATTAATTGTAACTGCTTAAAGATCCAGCTATTTTTTTGTTCTCCAAGTGGAGCAATTCCGCCATTGTTTATAGAAATGGAACTATCTGGTATTACCTTTAGAGGATTGATCTCATTGGTAATTCCCAATCCATTACAGTTAGAACAAGCACCTTTTGGTGAGTTAAAAGAGAATGTGTTAGGTTCAGGGTTAGGATAGGCTATTCCAGTAGTAGGGCACATTAGTTCTCGACTAAAATAACGAGGCTCATTATCGTCAAGATCAATAACCATTAGTATGTTATTTCCTGTGTATAATGCAGTTTTAATCGTTTCTTCCAGCCTTTTTTCAGCATTTTTAGTAACAGCGATCCTATCAATAACCACCTCTATATCGTGAGTTTTGTATCGGTCCAATCGCATGCCCTTTTCTATTTCTCTTATCTCACCATTAACCCGTACTCGAACGAACCCTTGTTTTGCAATTTGCTCAAATAACTCGCGATAATGTCCCTTTCTTGATTTTACCAAAGGTGCTAAAACGGCAATCTTCTTGTCGTTAAAATCATTTAGGATCAGGTCTTTAATATGCTCATCAGAATAGCTAACCATTTTTTCTCCCGTATTGTAGGAATAAGCATCGGCAGCTCTGGAAAATAATAGTCGCAAGAAATCGTAGATCTCAGTGATGGTTCCCACCGTCGAACGAGGGCTTTTATTTGTAGTCTTTTGTTCGATAGAAATTACTGGAGAAAGACCATCGATTTTATCCACATCTGGGCGCTCTAATCCACCCAGAAACTGCCTCGCGTAAGCAGAGAAAGTTTCGATATAACGACGTTGTCCTTCAGCGTATATTGTATCAAAGGCCAAAGATGATTTTCCGCTACCACTTAAACCAGTAATCACGACAAGTTTCTCTCTTGGAATCTTTACATCTATGTTCTTTAAGTTGTGAGCTCTAGCTCCGAAAACTTCTATATAATCTTGATCTTCTAGCATTGGAAAAATTGGAAAAACGCAAAGTTACATAATCCAATCTGATTTTTGGCCAAAATGATAGGAGCAAAATCATGATAAAATACTAACTTGCAGTTTCATAAAATAAGATATGAAGTTTGTAGATTCAGTACGACATTTTTTTGAAAGAAACGGATTCCATGTTTCGTCCAGGTTCGCAGATAGGTTGGGTATGAGAACTATAAATGTGCGTTTATTCTTTGTATATATATCATTCATTACAGTAGGTTTGTCTTTCGGGTTTTATTTGACCTTGGCATTTTTACTGAAGTTAAAAGATTTAATTTACACTAAAAGAAACTCCGTTTTTGATTTATAATGCATTTATTTAGATCCAAACTACAAAAGGCAATTTTTCTTCTGGCTACCTTAATAGCTATTGGAGTTTTTGGATATATGTTATTATCTGGGTACTCCTTTGTAGATGCCTTATATATGACCGTGATTACTATATCAACTGTAGGGTTTTCAGAAATAGAACCATTGAATGATACAGAAAAGATATTCACCATATTTTTAATCACAACGAGTATTATTATTTTTGGATATACGGTTTCTGCTTTTACGGAGTATATTGTAAGTGGTCAATTATTTAAACAACTTAAACTTAAGAAGGTGCAAAAAACGATCGAGAATTTAAACAATCACACTATTATTTGTGGCTTTGGAAGAAACGGGAAACAGGCCATGTTAAAACTGAAGAGTTACAACGAGAAATTTGTCATTATTGAGAAAGATCAGGAAACGATCAACACAATAGAAGGTAAGGATTTTTTGTGTATTCAAGGTGATGCTACCACCGATGAGGTTTTGATGAGGGCAGGAATAAAAAATGCTAAGAATTTGATTACAGCACTACCTTCAGACGCAGATAATTTGTTTGTGGTGTTAAGTGCAAGTCAGTTGAATAATGATTGTACCATTATTAGTCGGGCCTCACATGAAAGTTCGTATAATAAGTTAAAAATAGCGGGAGCAGAAAATGTGATCATGCCTGACAAATTAGGAGGGGATCATATGGCTTCATTGGTAGTCACACCGGATGTGATCGATTTTGTAGACCGGTTAACCATTGCAGGAGAGACGACGACTAATTTAAAAGAAATAGATATTGACGACCTACCAGAAAAGTACCTACATAAAACCATTCTCGATCTAGATCTGCGAAAGAAGACTGGATGTACGGTTATTGGTTATAAGACACCAGAAAAGGAATATGTCATCAACCCTGAAGCTTCAACGACTTTAGTGCAAGGATCTAGTTTGATCGTGCTGGGAAGAGTAGAGCAGATTCAAAAATTAAGAGAATATTTTTAATGAAGAAAGTTGTGATAACAGGAGTAAACGGACTCCTTGGTCAAACACTTGTTAACTTGCTACTTAAAGAAAATAAGAAGTATGAGGTATATGGAATATCGCGTGGAGCCAATAGAACAGAGCGTACCGATTTTTCTTATATAGAATTGGACATTACAAATCATTCTCAACTATCTGAAGTTCTTGCAAAGATCCAACCTGACGTTGTAATGAATACAGCGGCTATGACCAATGTCGATCTTTGCGAAACTAAAAAAGAAGAATGTGATATTTTAAACATAGATGTTGTATTCAACCTAGCAGCAATATGTGATCGCTTGAACGCTCATTTGATACATATTTCAACTGATTTTATCTTTGATGGTGAGAAAGGGTATTATAAAGAAACGGACACTCCAAACCCCTTAAGTCATTACGGTAGATCTAAATTGCAATCGGAACAAGTTTTAAAACGCTCCAATGCTAAATGTACTATTTTAAGAACGATTTTGGTGTATGGATTAGTCAAGAACATGGCACGGAACAACATTGTGTTATGGGTGAAAGAAATGCTGGAAATGGGTAAGGAGATCACTATTGTTGATGATCAGTTTCGAATGCCAACCTACGTAGAAGATTTGGCCATGGCTTGTAAAATAGTCATGGAAAAGGAAGCACATGGCGTCTTTAATATTTCATCTAATACCTTATTGAGCATATATGAAATGGTATTACAAATAGCCGAAGCATTTGGTTTGAATAAAGACCTGGTCAAACCTATTTCTACTGCTACATTGAATCAAGCTGCGATAAGACCACCAAAGACAGGATTCGATCTTTCGAAAACAAATACCGAACTTGATTTTTACCCCAAGAGCTTTCAGGAAGATTTGCAAAGATTTAAAGAAACCCTGCCATAAAAACTACTTTTAACGACGAAAAGTTGTTCAAAGTGCAATTTTTTAAGATATTGCGTGTCACTAATTAAAAAACAACTATTTCTCATGAAGAAAAGACTTCTTTCGCTACTCTTTTTAGTAGTTCCAATGTTAACGTTTGCACAAGAAAAAGGATTAGATCAACGGATTGATGAAGCATTTAAGCCCGTATCAGATTTTTTTAGTGAAGTTATATTTTTTCAAATTGCAGGAACGCCTTTTGTACTGATTTTATTAGTAGCAAGTGCGGCATTCTTTACCATTTATTTTGGTTTTCCAAATATCAGACATTTCTGGACTGCCATTAATGTGGTAAGAGGGAAATACGATGATATTGAGCATGCTGAGGTAAACCCTGAGTTGGCTATTGATGGAGATATTAAGGATACTATCAAGGATGAGAGTGAAGAAGGAGAGGTATCACATTTTCAGGCACTCGCCACAGCAGTATCAGGTACTGTTGGTAACGGTAACATTGCTGGGGTAGCTTTGGCAATTGCATTAGGAGGACCTGGAGCAACATTCTGGATGATAGTATGTGGATTGTTAGGAATGTCTACCAAGTTTGTAGAATGTACGCTAGGAGTGCAGTATAGAGATGTAGGAGAAGATGGAACGGTATACGGAGGCCCCATGTACTATATTAGTAAAGGACTAAAAGAGAGAGGATTTCAAGTTTTAGGAAAAATAGCGGCAGTATTGTTTGCGATTTTTTGTATTGGTGGTTCTTTCGGAGGAGGAAACGCTGCACAATCGAATCAAGCAACGATTGTTATTAAGAAGATGTTCGGATGGGAAAGTACAGCTGCTGGAGCAATTGTAGGTGTGGTTTTAGCCGTATTAGTGGGAATCATCATTATTGGAGGAATCAAGAGAATTGCTTCAGTTACAGAAAAAGTAGTTCCATTTATGGCCTTGATGTATCTATTGGCTTGTTTGTATATTTTAGGTGCTAATTTCTCTTTAATAGATGATGCTATTTCTTTAATTGTAAAAGAAGCTTTTAATCCTACTGCGATCGGTGTTGGAGGGTTTATTGGAGTGTTATTGGTTGGATTTAAAAGAGCAGCTTTCTCGAATGAAGCAGGTGCAGGTTCTGCATCTATAGCGCACTCAGCAGTAAAAACCAAATACTCAGCTTCTGAAGGATTGGTAGCGTTGTTAGAGCCGTTTATCGATACAGTTGTAATCTGTTCCATGACAGCTTTAGTAATTATTATATTTAATTTTGGAGGATATTTTGAATATGGAGGAAATGGACAAGGAGCTGTATTGATTGATGGTGTAGCTTATGAAGGAGCCGGAATTACATCACAGGCGTTTGCTCAATATATTCCTTATTCTGACATTTTCTTAACTATTGCCGTAGTGCTATTTGCCGTATCAACTATGATCTCTTGGTCTTATTACGGTTTACAGTCGTGGAAGTTCTTGTTTGGAAGAGGTAAGCAAGCGGATTTAACATATAAATTATTATTCTTATTGTTTGTCGTTATTGGAGCGGCGGCAAGTATGAGTTCAATTTGGGCATTCTCAGATGCAATGATCTTTGCAATGGTATTCCCTAATATGATCGGATTGTACTTCCTGTTCCCTGTTGTGAAGAAACAATTAAGGCGTTATATGGATGCTATAAAAGCGAGTAAAGCGTAAGTTAGAAAGCTTTATTTCGGAAAATTTACTGGTTGCTAAGAAAAAAGAAAAATGAAAAAATTAAGATCCCATTTATGGTATACGAAACACCAACGAAATGGGATCTTTTGTTTGCTATTAATTATTATCATACTTCAATGGTGTTATGTTTATCTTGGTAATTCTAAAATAGAGGCTGTACAGACAGATCAGAAAAAATTAGTAGCCTTTGAAAAACAGTTCGATAGTTTAGAGGCGCTACGATCAAACCAAAACAGGTTCAAGATATACCCGTTTAACCCCAATTATATTAGTGACTATAAAGGATATCAACTGGGGATGTCTGTAAAGGAGATTGATCGGTTATTAACCTATAGGAAAAAAGGGATGTTCGTGAATTCGAAAGAAGAATTTCAGACGGTAACTAAGATTTCGGATTCGTTATTAAATATCATAGCTCCTTATTTTAAGTTTCCGGATTGGGTTGTCCGACGACAAGCCAAGCTAAGAAAAGAAAAAAGAAGACTTCATTCTGGGAAAAAGGAAAAGATTCCGAACGGTTCACATTATGTAGTATCAACAACAGATATAAACAAAGCAACTATCGATGATTTCCAATCAATTCAAGGAATAGGAGAAACATTGTCAGAGCGAATCGTCAAATATAGAGATCGATTGCAGGGCTTCACTTATAATGACCAATTATTCGAAGTTTGGAACCTAGATAAAGAAACAGTTGAAAAAGTGCTACGTGTATTTAAGGTGATAGAGAAACCATTTATTAAAAGAATAAATATAAATACAGCTTCATTTAAAGAGGTGTTGGCAACTCCATATATTGACTATGACCTTTGTAAGAAGATCTTTGAATATAGAGACGAAGTAGCCGAACTTCAAAATATTGTAGAATTGAAAAATATAGAGGGGTTTCCTTTAGAAAAATACAATAGAATAGTCTTATATTTGTTAGCTCAATAAATAAACAACAAATAGCAGATGGCAAACATGTATTTTACCGAGGAACATGAAGCGTTTAGAGAAAGTTTTCGCGATTTTTTACATAAAGAAGTGGTACCACATATTGAGAAGTGGGAGCAAACCGGAAATATAGAGCGATTTATATGGTCCAAGTTTGGTGAAATGGGGTATTTTGGAATCAGTTATCCAGAGGAGTATGGAGGGCTGGATCTGGATATTTTCTACATGGTCATTTTCTTAGAAGAATTACAGAAGATAAATTCAGGTGGTTTTGCGGCTGCCATGTGGGCACATGCTTATTTGGCGATGACACACTTGAACAAGGAAGGGGATGATAGAATTAAAAGAGAATACTTGACCCCAAGTATTAATGGAGAGAAAATAGGTTGTTTGTGTATTACAGAGCCATTTGGAGGATCAGATGTTGCAGGAATGAGATCAACAGCTGTTAAAAAAGGAGATACCTATATTATTAATGGATCAAAAACCTTCATTACGAATGGAGTATACTCCGATTACTTAGTGGTTGCGGCAAAAACAAATCCTGATGAAAAACATAAAGGGATGAGTATTTTTGTGATAGATAGAGATACCCCTGGTATTTCTTCAACTAAATTAGATAAGTTAGGTTGGAGGGCATCTGATACCGGAGAGATCGCTTTTGATAATGTGGTAGTGCCTGCTGAAAATTTAATGGGAGAAGAAGGAAAAGGGTTTCCGTATATCATGCAGCACTTTGCGTTAGAGAGGTTATTAATGGGGATCAACGCACATGCAAGGGCAGAGTATGCTATAGAATATGCCTTACAATATATGTCTGAAAGAGAAGCTTTTGGAAAGAGTATAGATCAATTCCAGGCCTTAAGACATAAGATTGCGGAAATGGCCAGTGAAGTAGAAGTATGTAAAGAGTTCAATTATTCGGTAGCGAAAAGATTGGATGAAGGAGGTTATGTTGTGAAAGAAGCAAGCATGTCTAAGTTGGTTTCTACTAAAATAGCAGATCAGGTGATCTACGATGCTTTACAAATGTTAGGCGGATATGGTTATATGGAAGAGTATCCTTTGGCACGACTCTCAAGAGATAGTAGATTAGGTCCTATTGGAGGAGGTACTTCGGAAATATTGAAGGAGATTATTGCTAAGATGATCATTGATAAAAAAGAATATAAAAAGGCAACTTAAAAAAATATTTAACTTATTAGTTGTCAATAAAAAAAACCTCGTATCTTTGCAGTCCAAATTTAAAAAGACGACATTTGAAAGGAGGTGCCAACATATGTTAATTATTCCAGTAAAAGAAGGAGAGAATATCGATAGAGCTCTTAAACGTTTCAAGAGAAAGTTTGATCGTACAAAGACAATGAAGAACTTGCGTAATAGAAAGCATTTCACGAAGCCATCTGTTGCTAAGAGAGCACAAAAGATAAAAGCGTCTTATGTTCAGAGACTAAGAACACAAGAAGAGGTTGGTTAGACTTCCGCTTAAGATATAAAGAAGATCCCGTATCAATTTTGATACGGGATTTTTGTTTTACTTGAATTCGCTAACTTTGAATAAATACAACTCAAGAATGATCATTGACCCTTTTTTAGATTATATAACCTTAGAGAAAAAATATTCTAAACATACAATAGTAGCATATAGGAATGATCTTCTTTCATTTAAGGATTTTTGCGAAATGGAATTCGATCAAAGCGATCTGCAAAATGTGGGGTATGGTCAAATAAGAAGTTGGATTGTATGGATGGTAGAGCAAGGAATCTCCAACAATAGCATAAACAGAAAGGTCAGTTCGTTAAAATCTTTTTATAAGTTCTTGCAAAAAACAAAGCAAATAGAGGTCAATCCATTGGCAAAGCACAAAGCTTTAAAAGTAGAAAAGAAAGTACAGGTTCCTTTTTCTGTAGAAGAAGTGACGCACGTGTTAGAAGATTTTGATCAGACGGACTTCACCAATGTGAGAAATAAACTTATTGTAGAATTATTTTACTCTACCGGAATTAGAAGAATAGAATTGATCTCCATTATTATAGGAGCAATAGATTTGGAAGAGGGGAGGATTAAGATTTTAGGTAAAAGAAATAAAGAAAGGTATGTACCTTTAATTGCTCCGGTTCTTCAAACACTTCAACGCTATATGGAATTAAGAAGAGAGTTGGCTCCTGAAAATGAGTACTTATTTGTAACAGACAAAGGAAACAAAATATACGAAACACTTGTTTATAGAATAATAAATAAGTACTTTAGTAACGTTTCTTCTAAAGTAAAAAAGAGCCCCCATATACTAAGGCACTCTTTTGCCACACACTTGTTAAACGGAGGAGCGGATTTAAACTCGGTTAAAGAATTACTAGGACATTCAAGTTTAGCCTCAACGCAAGTCTATACTCACAATAGCTTGGATAAAATAAAAAAGGTGTATAATCAAGCTCATCCTAGGAGCAATAAAAAAAATAATTTATGAAAGTATATACTCAATCAATCAACTTTAACGCTTCTTCAGATTTGCTGAAGTTCATCGAAAAAAAATTGGAAGCACTTGTTAAGTTTCATGACAAGATCGTAGATGCCGAGGTTTTTCTTAAAGTAGAAAATACCAGTGATAAAGAAAATAAAATTATTGAGATAAAAATGAATATACCTGGTTCTGAATTAATGGTAAAGAAGCAAACCAAATCTTTTGAAGAAGGGGTTAGTTTAGGTGCAGAATCATTAAAAAGACAGCTTAAAAAATCAAAGGAAAAACAAAGAGATTTACTAACCTTATAAATCTTGTAAAAAAAATAACAAAAAGTTTTAGAAATAAAAAAAACTTTATACATTTGCAGTCCGTTAGAAATAACGGGCTGTTTTTTTATAAAAACGCCGATGTAGCTCAGCTGGCTAGAGCAGCTGA
Organism: Flavobacteriaceae bacterium; assembly: GCA_965218065.1. Classification (GTDB taxonomy): domain Bacteria; phylum Bacteroidota; class Bacteroidia; order Flavobacteriales; family Flavobacteriaceae; genus Polaribacter. Next base: position 932,009 of record OZ244589.1, read on the forward strand.
TTTGTAATCAGCAGGTCGTGGGTTCGAGTCCCTCCATCGGCTCTAAAAGAACAAGAAGAAGTTCATTAAAATAGTAAATTATTTGGGGAGATTCCAGAGCGGCCAAATGGGACGGACTGTAACTCCGTTGTCTTTCGACTTCGCAGGTTCGAATCCTGCTCTCCCCACTATAATTTTCAGGCGAGAGTAGCTCAGTTGGTAGAGCGTCAGCCTTCCAAGCTGAATGTCGCCGGTTCGAACCCGGTCTCTCGCTCTAATTTTTTTCCAAGCCGATGTAGCTCAGTTGGTAGAGCGCATCCTTGGTAGGGATGAGGTCACGGGTTCAAATCCCGTCATTGGCTCGATAAAAAGGTTTATAATTAGACACTAAATATATTTAACTAAGAATTAAAATTAATAATCATGGCAAAATCAAATTTTGACCGTTCGAAACCACACTTAAATATTGGTACAATCGGACACGTAGATCACGGTAAGACTACATTAACAGCTGCAATTACAAAAGTATTAGCAGAAGCTGGTTTATCTGAGGCTAAAGATTTTGATCAAATCGATAACGCTCCAGAAGAAAAAGAAAGAGGTATTACAATTAATACTTCTCACGTAGAATACCAAACAGCAAACCGTCACTATGCGCACGTTGACTGTCCAGGTCACGCGGATTACGTAAAGAACATGGTAACTGGTGCCGCTCAAATGGACGGTGCAATTTTAGTAGTTGCTGCTACGGATGGTCCAATGCCACAAACTCGTGAGCACATCCTTTTAGGACGTCAGGTAGGAATTCCTCGTATTGTTGTATTTATGAATAAAGTAGATATGGTAGACGATGAAGAGTTATTAGAATTAGTAGACATGGAAATCAGAGATTTACTTTCTTTCTATGAGTACGATGGAGATAACGGACCTGTAATCGCTGGTTCTGCTTTAGGAGCTTTAAATGGTGAGCAAAAATGGGTGGATACTGTAATGGAATTAATGGAAGCAGTTGATAGCTGGATCGAAGAGCCATTAAGAGAGGTTGATAAAGATTTCTTAATGCCAATCGAGGATGTATTCTCTATTACTGGTCGTGGTACTGTTGCTACTGGTAGAATTGAAACTGGTATCGCTAACACAGGAGATGCTGTAGATATTATCGGTATGGGAGCTGAGAAATTAACTTCTACTATTACTGGTATCGAAATGTTCCGTCAAATCTTAGATAGAGGTGAGGCTGGAGATAATGCAGGTATCTTATTAAGAGGTATTGAGAAAACTGATATCAAAAGAGGAATGGTAATCTGTAAGCCAGGTTCTATTACTCCACACGCTAAGTTTAAAGCTGAGGTATACGTTCTTAAAAAAGAAGAAGGTGGACGTCACACTCCATTCCACAACAACTACCGTCCACAGTTCTACGTACGTACAACTGACGTAACTGGTAACATTAACTTACCTGATGGAGTTGAGATGGTTATGCCTGGAGATAACTTAACAATTACAGTTGACTTAATCCAACCAATTGCATTAAACTTAGGTTTACGTTTTGCTATCCGTGAAGGTGGTAGAACAGTTGGAGCTGGTCAGGTAACTGAGATTTTAGACTAAGAAATTAGTTCAAAATAATATTTAAAAATCAAGGTGTCCCGATATTTTTCGGGACGCCTTTATGAATAAATAGAGACGGGTTTAGCTCAGTTGGTAGAGCACTGGTCTCCAAAACCAGGTGTCGGGAGTTCGAGTCTCTCAACCCGTGCAAAGTAAAAAGTTACGAGACGAGAAGTTTATCCTGAGCGTAGTCGAAGGAAGTCTCTCAACCCGTGCAAAAACAAAATAATAAAATGGGATTTATACAATATATCAAAGATTCTTTTGAAGAGCTAAATAATCACATGACATGGTATTCTAGAGAAAACGCTCAGAAAACTACGGTTACAGTGGCAATTTTCACCATATTATTTGCATTAGGTGTTGCTGCTATTGATTTAGTTTTTCAGACAGGACTAGATAATTTTTTCCAATTATTTTAATATAGAAGTATGACTGATTCAGTAATGAAATGGTATGTTGTTAGAGCCATCGGAGGGCAAGAGAATAAAGTAAAGTCTTATATAGAGACTGAGATTTCTCGTTTAGGTCTTTCCGATTTTGTAAGCAAAGTGTTAGTGCCAACAGAAAAAGTGATTCAGATTAGAAATGGAAAGAAGATAAACAAAGAGAAAGTTTATTTTCCTGGATACATTATGATCGAAGCAAATTTATCTGGAGAGGTGCCTCACGTGATCAAGGCCATTACTGGAGTTATTGGATTCTTAGGTGAAACTAAAGGAGGAGAACCTGTTCCAATGCGTAAGTCAGAAGTAAACAGAATGCTAGGTAAAGTGGATGAACTTGCTGTTCAAGACGAAAACATAGCAATCCCTTATACAGTGGGTGAAACTGTAAAAGTTGTGGATGGACCATTTAATGGTTTTGACGGAACGATTGAAAAGGTAAACGAAGAAAAAAGAAAATTAGAAGTTATGGTTAAGATCTTTGGACGTAAAACACCACTAGAACTTAGCTATATGCAAGTAGATAAAATATAATTGTTACGCAATATATACCGATGTATTTTTTAGCTTCCAATTTTAAAATACATCAACTATAAACATTTATTAAAAATGGCAAAAGAAGTTAGTAAAGTAGTTAAATTACAAGTAAGGGGAGGCGCAGCGAATCCATCGCCGCCGGTTGGACCCGCTTTAGGTGCTGCTGGTGTTAACATCATGGAGTTCTGTAAGCAGTTTAATGCTAGAACTCAAGATAAGCAAGGTAAAGTATTACCTGTTGTTATCACTGTGTATAAAGACAAGTCTTTTGACTTTGTTGTAAAAACACCTCCGGCAGCAGTACAATTAATGGAAGCGGCCAAAATCAAAAAAGGTTCAGGTGAACCAAACAGAAAGAAAGTAGCATCAGTTACTTGGGATCAGATCAAAGTAATTGCAGAAGACAAGATGGTAGATTTAAATGCCTTCGAAGTAACTTCAGCAATGAGAATGATCGCAGGTACAGCGCGTTCTATGGGATTAACAGTAAAAGGTGATGCACCAGCATAAACTTTATAAAAACTAGTAAAATGGCAAGATTAACAAAAAAGCAAAAGGAAGCATATTCTAAGTTAGATAGCTCTAAGTCATACGACATTAAAGCTGCTTCTGCTCTAATCAAAGACATTACTAATGTAAAGTTTGATGCATCTGTAGACCTAGCTATCCGTTTAGGTGTAGATCCTCGTAAAGCTAACCAAATGGTTAGAGGGGTTGTTACATTACCACACGGTACAGGTAAGGATGTAAAAGTGCTTGCATTAGTAACACCAGATAAAGAAGCTGACGCACAAGCTGCGGGAGCTGATTATGTTGGTTTAGATGAATACCTTCAAAAGATTAAAGGAGGTTGGACAGACGTAGATGTTATTATTACAATGCCTAGTGTAATGGGTAAATTAGGTCCTTTAGGAAGAATTTTAGGTCCTAGAGGTTTAATGCCAAACCCAAAGACAGGTACAGTAACAATGGACGTAGCAAAAGCTGTAAAAGATGTAAAAGCTGGTAAGATCGATTTTAAAGTTGATAAGACTGGTATTGTACATGCAGCAATTGGTAAAGTATCTTTTGACGCTGATAAGATTGCAGAAAATGCAAACGAATTAGTTCAAACGATCATTAAGATGAAACCAACTTCGGCAAAAGGAACATACATAAAGAGTGTATTTATGTCTAGTACTATGAGCCCAAGTGTAGAAGTTGATGTAAAATCTGTTTAATCGCAGTTAATACGTATAATTATGACTAGAGAAGAAAAATCACAAGTAATACAAGATTTAACAGCACAATTAGCAGATACTAATACAATTTATCTAGCAGATATCTCTGGATTAGATGCATTGACTACGTCAAACTTACGTAGAGCTTGTTTCAAAGCGAACGTAAAATTGTCTGTTGTAAAAAACACATTGCTTTCAAAAGCAATGGAAGCTTCTGATAAGGAGTTTGGAGAGTTAAAAGATATATTAAAGGGTAATACTTCTTTAATGATTTCTGAAGCTGGTAATGCACCTGCTAAAGTGATCAAAGAGTTTAGAAAAAAATCTGATAAGCCTTTATTAAAAGGAGCTTATGTAGAGGAGGCAGTGTATGTAGGAGACGATCAATTAGACGCTCTTGTTAACATCAAATCTAGAGAAGAACTTATTGGAGATATTATCACATTATTACAATCGCCTGCTAAGAATGTTGTTTCAGCATTACAATCAGGAGGAGGTAAATTATCTGGTATCTTAAAAACATTATCAGAAAAATAAATTAGCGCACTAATAAACTAAATAATAAAAAATTTTTAAAAACAATTGAAATGGCAGATTTAAAAGATTTCGCAGAACAATTAGTAAACTTAACTGTAAAAGAAGTTACTGAATTAGCTGATATTTTAAAAGAAGAATATGGTATTGAGCCTGCAGCAGCAGCTGTAGCAGTGGCAGGACCAGCAGCAGGTGGTGCTGACGGTGGTGCTGACGAGCAAACTGAATTCGATGTAATCTTAAAAGCAGCAGGTGGTTCTAAATTAGCTGTAGTAAAGTTAGTTAAAGAATTAACTGGATTAGGATTAAAAGATGCTAAAGGTATCGTAGATAGCGCACCAGCTCCAATTAAGGAAGGTGTTTCTAAAGACGAGGCTGAAGGTCTTAAAGCTTCATTAGAAGAAGCTGGAGCTGAGGTTGAGCTTAAATAAGCTTACCTAGTTTAAACAAATTTAGGTTTAGGTACTAAGAATCTAGGATTCTTAGACCTAAACCATTTTGTGTATATATTCGTTCTTTATTTAATTCAGATTTTTAATCAAAAATATTTTCTCTTTTGGCAACGAAAAACACTACTGAAAGAATCAATTTCGCCTCCTCAAAACTTGGTACTGAATATCCGGATTTCCTAGATATTCAGGTAAAATCATTCCAGGATTTCTTCCAACTTCAAACAAAGGCAGAAGAAAGAGGTGAAGAAGGTTTGTACAAGACCTTCATGGATAATTTCCCAATTACAGATACACGCAACAATTTTGTACTAGAATTTTTAGATTACTTTGTAGATCCTCCAAGATATAGCATCCAAGAATGTATAGAGAGAGGGCTAACACATAGTGTACCACTAAAGGCACGTCTAAAGTTATATTGTACAGATCCTGAGCACGAAGATTTCGAAACAATCGTACAAGACGTTTATTTAGGAACGATTCCTTATATGACCAATGCAGGTACGTTCGTAATCAATGGCGCAGAGAGAGTTGTAGTGTCACAATTACACAGATCTCCTGGAGTATTCTTCGGGCAGTCATTCCACGCAAACGGTACCAAATTATACTCTGCCAGAGTAATTCCTTTCAAAGGGTCTTGGATCGAATTTGCAACAGATATCAATAGCGTGATGTACGCATATATTGATAGAAAGAAAAAATTACCGGTAACAACATTATTCAGAGCCATTGGTTTTGAAAGAGATAAAGATATTTTGGAGATTTTTGATCTTGCAGAAGAGGTGAAAGTTTCTAAAGCTGGATTAAAGAAGGTATTAGGACGTAAGTTAGCTGCAAGAGTTTTAAAAACTTGGTTTGAAGACTTCGTAGATGAAGATACTGGAGAGGTGGTTTCTATCGAGCGAAATGAAATTATTTTCGATCGTGATACCATTATCGAGAAAGAACACATTGATGAGATAATCGAAGCTGGAGCTAAAACAGTGTTGCTTCATAAAGAAGATAACCAGCAAGCAGATTATGCGATTATTCACAACACATTACAAAAAGATCCTACAAACTCAGAGAAAGAGGCTGTAGAGCATATCTATAGACAATTACGTAATGCTGAACCGCCAGATGAGGAAACTGCAAGAGGAATTATTGATAAATTATTCTTCTCAGAGCAGCGTTATAATCTAGGTGAAGTAGGACGTTTTAGAATGAATACGAAATTAGGTTTAGATGTTGATATCGATCAAAAAGTATTAACAAAACTTGATATCATAACGATTATCAAATACTTAATTGAATTGATTAATTCTAAAGCTGAAGTAGATGATATTGACCACCTATCTAATCGTCGTGTTAGAACTGTAGGTGAACAATTGGCTGGACAATTCGGAGTTGGTTTAGCACGTATGGCACGTACGATTCGTGAACGTATGAATGTTCGTGACAATGAGGTGTTTACACCAATCGATTTGATCAATGCGAAGACATTATCTTCTGTGATCAATTCATTCTTCGGAACCAATCAATTATCTCAGTTCATGGATCAAACGAATCCATTGGCAGAGATTACACACAAACGTAGATTATCTGCTTTAGGACCTGGAGGTTTATCTAGAGAAAGAGCTGGATTTGAGGTTCGTGATGTGCACTATACGCACTATGGTCGTTTATGTCCAATTGAAACACCTGAGGGACCAAATATTGGTCTGATCTCATCACTTTCTGTATTTGCAAAAGTGAACAACTTAGGGTTTATTGAAACTCCATATAGAGAGGTAAAAGAAGGAGCTGTAGATGTGAAGCAAGAACCGATCTATCTAAGTGCAGAAGAAGAAGAAGGAAAGAAAATTGCACAGTCTAATCTTGAATTAGAAGATAATGGCAAGTTTGCAAATGATAGAGTAATTGCAAGAGAAGAAGGAGATTTCCCTGTGGTAACTCCTGCCGATGTTGATTATATGGACGTTGCTCCTAATCAGATCGCTTCTATCTCTGCATCACTTATCCCATTCTTGGAACATGATGATGCGAACCGTGCATTGATGGGATCGAATATGATGCGTCAGGCAGTTCCATTATTAAGACCAGAATCTCCTATCGTTGGTACTGGTTTAGAAAGAAGAGTTGCAAAAGATTCTAGGATCTTGATCAATGCAGAAGGAAGTGGTGTTGTAGAATATGTAGATGCTAATAAGATCACGATTAAATATGATAGAACAGATGAGGATAGACTGGTAAGTTTTGATACAGATGAAAAGTCATATGATCTAATTAAATTTAGAAAAACAAATCAAGGAACATGTATCAACTTAAAACCTATTGTTAGCACAGGTGATAGAGTTGAAAAAGGACAGGTTCTTTGTGAAGGATACGCAACTCAAAAAGGAGAATTAGCACTGGGAAGAAACATGAAAGTAGCCTTTATGCCTTGGAAAGGGTATAACTTTGAGGATGCGATCGTGATTTCTGAAAAAGTGGTGCGTGAAGATATCTTTACATCAATTCATATTGATGAGTATTCTTTAGATGTTCGTGATACTAAATTAGGAACAGAAGAATTGACAAATGACATTCCTAACGTTTCTGAAGAGGCTACAAAGGACTTAGATGAGAATGGAATGATCAGAATTGGAGCTGAAGTGAATCCTGGTGATATCTTAATTGGTAAGATCACGCCAAAAGGAGAATCAGATCCAACTCCAGAAGAGAAATTATTACGTGCGATTTTTGGTGATAAAGCAGGAGATGTAAAAGATGCATCTTTAAAAGCTTCTCCATCATTAAGAGGGGTAGTAATTGATAAGAAATTGTTTAGAAGAGCTGTTAAAGATAAAACAAAGAGAGCAAGAGATAAAGAAGCGGTAGCTGCTTTAGAAGCTTCTTTTGTTTCGAAATTTGACAACTTGAAATCTATATTAGTTGACAAGTTATTCACATTAATCAGTGGAAAGACTTCTCAAGGTGTATTTAACGATCTAGGTGAAGAAGTACTACCAAAAGGTAAGAAATATACCCTAAAGATGTTAAACTCTGTTGAAGATTATGTGCATTTAACTAGTGGAACTTGGACTACCGATAAAAACCTGAACTCATTGGTTGGAGAATTAATTCACAACTATAAGATCAAGGTAAATGACTTACAAGGTGTTTTACGTCGTGAGAAGTTTACCATTTCTGTAGGAGATGAGTTACCTGCAGGAATCTTAAAACTTGCTAAGATTTACATTGCTAAGAAACGTAAATTAAAAGTAGGAGATAAGATGGCAGGACGTCACGGTAACAAAGGTATCGTTGCTCGTATTGTTAGAGCAGAAGATATGCCTTTCTTAGAAGACGGTACACCGGTAGATATCGTATTGAACCCATTAGGGGTACCATCACGTATGAACATTGGTCAGATTTATGAAACAGTTCTTGGATGGGCTGGTCAGAAATTAGATAAGAAGTATGCAACACCAATTTTTGATGGAGCTTCATTAGATGAAATTAATGGATTTACAGACGAAGCAGGAGTTCCAAGATTTGGTCATACCTATTTATATGATGGTGGAACAGGAAAACGTTTTGATCAACCAGCTACAGTTGGGGTAATTTATATGATCAAATTAGGACACATGATCGAAGACAAAATGCACGCGCGTTCTATTGGTCCTTATTCATTAATTACGCAACAACCATTAGGAGGTAAGGCTCAATTTGGAGGTCAACGTTTTGGTGAGATGGAAGTATGGGCACTTGAAGCATATGGTGCATCAAGTATCTTACGTGAGATCTTAACGGTAAAATCTGATGATGTAATGGGTAGAGCTAAAACATACGAAAGTATTGTGAAAGGTGATACTATGCCAGAACCAGGTTTACCAGAATCATTTAACGTATTAATGCACGAACTGAAAGGTTTAGGATTAGACGTTAAGTTAGAGGAATAACACATATGAACTGTCAGAGCATTGTTAAATGCTCTGGCGATCATTTAAATTATAAGCCTCTAAGAGGCGGTTTTTACAATTTTAATTCGAATCCATTATCATGGCAAGAAACAACGATAAGTACACTGTAAAAAAGTTTAACAAAATCTCAATTGGTTTAGCATCTCCAGAGTCTATTTTAGAAGCATCTAGAGGAGAAGTATTAAAGCCTGAGACTATTAATTACCGTACACATAAACCAGAAAGAGATGGTTTATTTTGTGAGCGTATTTTTGGTCCTGTAAAAGACTACGAATGTGCATGTGGTAAATATAAAAGAATTCGCTATAAAGGAATCGTCTGCGACCGATGTGGTGTAGAAGTTACCGAAAAGAAAGTAAGAAGAGACAGAGTAGGGCACATTAACTTAGTGGTTCCTGTTGCACATATCTGGTATTTCAGATCGTTACCAAACAAGATGGGGTACCTTTTAGGTTTACCATCTAAGAAATTAGATATGATTATTTACTACGAGCGTTATGTAGTAATTCAACCAGGTATAGCAAAAAATGCAGAAGGAGAACCATTGCAAAAAATGGACTTCTTAACAGAAGAGGAGTATTTAGATATTCAAGATACGTTACCTCAAGAGAATTTATATTTGGACGATTCAGATCCAAATAAGTTCATCGCAAAAATGGGAGCTGAGTGTTTAATTGAGCTATTATCAAGAATTGATTTAGATGCATTATCATTTGAATTAAGACACAAAGCAAATACTGAAACTTCTAAGCAACGTAAGACAGAAGCTCTTAAAAGATTGAACGTAGTTGAAGCTTTTAGAGATGCAAATAAGAATAGAGAGAATAACCCTGAGTGGATGATCATGAAGGTAGTTCCGGTGATTCCACCAGAATTACGTCCATTAGTTCCATTAGATGGAGGTCGTTTCGCTACCTCAGATTTAAATGATTTGTACCGAAGAGTAATCATCAGAAACAATCGTTTAAAGAGATTGGTAGAGATCAAAGCTCCAGAGGTTATCTTACGTAATGAGAAACGTATGTTACAAGAATCAGTAGATTCATTATTTGATAACACACGTAAATCTTCAGCGGTAAAAACGGAGTCTAACAGACCATTAAAATCGTTATCTGATTCACTAAAAGGTAAACAAGGACGTTTCCGTCAGAACTTATTAGGAAAGCGTGTTGATTATTCTGCACGTTCTGTAATTGTTGTTGGACCAGAGTTGAAATTATTCGAATGTGGATTGCCAAAAGACATGGCAGCCGAATTGTACAAGCCTTTTATCATCCGTAAATTGATCGAAAGAGGAATTGTAAAGACGGTAAAATCTGCTAAGAAGATCATAGATAGAAAAGAACCAGTTGTTTGGGATATTTTAGAAAATGTAATTAAAGGACACCCGGTATTATTAAACCGTGCTCCGACGTTACACCGTTTAGGTATTCAGGCATTCCAGCCAAAACTTATCGAAGGTAAAGCGATTCAGTTACACCCATTAGTATGTACGGCATTTAACGCCGATTTTGATGGAGATCAGATGGCGGTTCACTTACCTTTAGGACCAGAAGCTATTTTGGAAGCACAGTTATTAATGTTAGCTTCTCATAATATCTTAAACCCTGCAAATGGTGCACCAATTACAGTACCATCTCAGGATATGGTTCTTGGATTATACTATATGACCAAAGAGCGTAAGTCAACAAAAGAAGTACCTGTAAAAGGAGAAGGGTTAACATTCTACTCACCGGAAGAGGTAACAATTGCTTTCAACGAAGAGAAGGTTGACTTAAATGCAGGAATTAAAGTTAGAACTCAAGATATTGATGAAGAAGGAAATTCAGTTACTAAGCTAATTGAAACCACGGTAGGTAGAGTACTATTTAATGAAGTAGTTCCTGAAGCAGCAGGATATATTAATGAAGTATTGACTAAAAAGTCTTTAAGAGGAATTATCGGTAGAATTTTAAAAGCTACAGATATTCCCGCAACAGGACAATTCCTGGATGAGATCAAGAACATGGGATATAAGTTCGCATTCCAGGGAGGATTATCATTTAGTTTAGGAGATATCATTATTCCAGAAGAAAAACACACTATGATTGCTGAAGCTAATAAAGAAGTGGATGGAATTGTAATGAACTATAACATGGGTATGTTAACGCAAAAAGAGCGTTACAATCAGGTAATTGATGTTTGGGGATCTACCAACAACCGATTAACTGAATTATCTATGAAACGTTTACGTGAAGATCAGCAAGGATTTAACTCAGTATATATGATGTTAGATTCTGGAGCAAGGGGTTCTAAAGAGCAGATTCGTCAGTTAACAGGTATGCGTGGATTAATGGCGAAACCTAAAAAATCGACTGCAGGTGGTGGAGAAATTATTGAGAACCCGATCCTATCTAACTTTAAAGAAGGATTATCTATCTTAGAGTACTTTATCTCTACGCACGGTGCACGTAAGGGACTTGCAGATACGGCACTTAAAACAGCCGATGCTGGTTACTTAACGCGTCGTTTAGTAGATGTATCTCAAGATGTGATCATTAACGAAGAAGATTGTGGTACATTAAGAGGTCTAGAAATTATGCCATTAAAGAAGAACGACGAGATCGTTGAATCTTTAAGTGATAGAATTGAAGGACGTGTATCATTACAAACGGTATACCACCCAACAACTGATGAAGTATTGTTAGAGCCAGGACAAGAAATTACACCTGCGTTGGCAGCTGCTGTTCAAGCGTCTGGTTTAGACAAGATTCAAGTAAGATCTGCGTTAACATGTGAGTCTGAAAGAGGAATTTGTGCAAAATGTTACGGTCAGAGTTTATCGACGCGTAAGAAAGTTCAAATTGGAGAAGCGGTTGGAGTTATTGCAGCGCAATCAATTGGAGAGCCTGGTACTCAGTTAACATTGAGAACGTTCCACGTAGGAGGGGTAGCAGGAAATATTTCTGAGGATAATAAGCTAGCAGCTAATTTTGCCGGTAATGTTACTATTGATGATCTTAGAACAGTTGTTGGAAAAGATAACGAAGGAAACGAGATTGATATCGTAATTTCTAGAACTGCTGAAATTAAGATCACTGATAAGAAAACAGGAATTACTTTAAGTTCTAATATTATTCCTTACGGATCTACCATATTTAACAAAGGAAGAAAGACTATTAAGAAAGGCGATGTTATCTGTCAATGGGATCCATTTAACGGTGTGATTGTTTCTGAGTTCTCTGGAAAAGTGAAATTCGATAATCTTGAGCAAGGTGTAAACTATCAGGTTGAGATTGATGAGCAAACAGGTTTCCAGGAAAAAGTAATTACCGATTCTAAGAATAAAAAGATCATTGCATCTTTAATTATTGAAGATAAAGATGGTAATGCATTACGTTCTTACAGTTTACCAGTTGGAGCACACTTGATCGTTGATGATGGAGATGCTGTTGAAAGTGGTAAGATCTTAGTTAAGATTCCAAGAAAATCTGGTAAAGCAGGTGATATTACAGGAGGTTTACCACGTGTAACGGAATTATTCGAGGCACGTAATCCATCTAACCCAGCAGTGGTTTCTGAGGTTGACGGAGTAGTAACATTCGGTAAGATCAAGCGTGGAAACAGAGAGATCATTGTGGAAACAAAAACTGGAGATATTAAGAAATACCTGGTTAAACTTTCTAACCAGATCTTAGTTCAGGAAAATGACTTTATCAAAGCTGGTATGCCGTTATCTGACGGTGCAATTACACCGGCTGATATATTGAGAATTCAAGGACCTTCAGCTGTACAAGAGTACTTAGTAAATGAAATTCAAGACGTATATCGTTTACAAGGAGTGAAGATCAATGACAAGCACTTCGAGGTAGTAGTGCGTCAGATGATGCGTAAAGTGAAGATCATTGATTCTGGTGATACCTTATTCTTAGAGAACCAATTGATCCATAAGATCGATTTCATAAAAGAAAACGATGCGATCTATGGAATGAAGGTTGTCGAGGATGCAGGAGATTCTGAGAATTTAAATGCGGGTCAGATTATTTCTGCACGTCAGTTAAGAGACGAGAATTCTATTTTACGTAGAAATGATAAGAACTTAGTGACGGCTAGAGATGCACAACCTGCAACAGCAGAGCAGATATTGCAAGGTATTACAAGAGCGTCGTTACAAACGAAATCATTCATCTCAGCTGCGTCATTCCAGGAGACTACAAAAGTGTTAAACGAAGCTGCAGTAAGCGGAAAAGTAGATACTTTAGAAGGATTGAAAGAAAACGTAATTGTTGGTAAGAAAATACCAGCTGGTACAGGAATGAGATCATACGATCATTTAATTGTTGGACCAAAAGAGGAAATTGAAAACAGTTTATAATTTATAGAACATGGACGAAAATCAACCAAAAGACGGACAGATTAATATAGAGTTAGACGAAAAGGTAGCAGAAGGTACCTATTCCAACCTGGCGATCATTAATCACTCTGTATCTGAGTTTATTGTTGATTTTATCAATATTATGCCAGGAGTTCCTAAGGCGAAAGTGAAGTCGAGAATCATCTTAACTCCACAACACGCAAAAAGGTTGGCTAAAGCATTAGCGGATAACGTGCATAAATTTGAACAAGTTCATGGAGAAATAAAAGATTATGAACAACCTCCAATTCCAATGAATTTTGGACCTACAGGTCAAGCATAAATAAAAACCCGAAACATTTGTTTCGGGTTTTTTATTACTTTTTACTTACCATAACAATCGTATTCTATGTCCTATAGCTAAAAATAAAGCTCCTGCACACATGGCATATATGATGAGAGTGGTCAGGTATTTGTTTTTTCCATACAAACCACCAATAGCGAAAAGTGTAACGAACATGGTTGGGAGGTACGTAAGAGGAGAGGCTCCTACTTTTTGGATCCACCAATAATTAAAAGGATTGCGGCATTTGTCATTAGGAATCAATAAGACAAAACTCATTACCAATAGCAGAAATATGGCTAGCTCTTTTTTGTTGTTGTAATATAACATGGCGGCAATCACGGGTAACACCAATAAGCCAATTCTGATGGCGGCACTTGTTGGATAGGCGGCTATAAAAATGTTTCCTCGATAACATACAGGGCTGACGCAAATCACAGAGATGGGAATAGCCAACCAAAAAATGTATGCCCATTTTCCAGAGATAGGTGTTATTTTATCCTGACGATAGATATGTTTTAAGTAAACAATAGAAAGTACTAATGCTCCCAATGCTCCAATAACAAAAAGCACATTAAAGAATCTCGGAAAACTGAATGAAGGTCTAATCTCTGAATAATTATAGATATCGACTAGACACTTTATCCAAAGAGCATTAGCAATAGTAAAAGCTGAGCTAAGTAAATAAAGATTGAGCTTTTTCATGGGTTAAATACGCATTGTAGTAATATCAAACCTACAATAGTTTTTTATCTAAAACAAACGTATTTGATTGGCTTGATGTTTATCAAACAATGAATAATCTAGTTTTGGAAATGCGGTGTTCTTAAAATAGAGTTTTTTAGCAAGCCTGAATTGTTTGGCGATCTGTTCGGCAAATTTACCTTCACCTCGCATACGCTTTCCATATCTGCTATCGTTCAAACTACCATTATGACAATCTTCTATTTGATGTAATATCTTGTTTGCTCTATCTGGATAGGCCTTTTTTACCCAATCTGTAAATATTCGACCAATGGCGCCGTTCAGACGAACCACCGTAAAAGCAGCCGAGCGAGCTCCCAAAGAAGCAACTTTTTTTACCAGCGGTAAGATCTCATGATTATTGATGGCGGGAATAATTGGTGCCATCATTACATTTACGGGAATACCATTATCTGCCAATACTTTTACCGTGTGTAAACGTTTTTTTATAGTGGCTGTTCTTGGTTCCAAGCTCCTTCTTGTTTCTTCTGAAAGTGAAGTGATAGAAATATTGACATGGATCAGATTCATACTAGCCATTACTTTTAAGATATCGAGATCTCTTAAAATTAGCGCATTCTTAGTGATCATGCTCACCGGGTGTTTCAAGTTGAGCAGTACCTTCAGCATAGAACGCGTAATTTCTAATTTCTTTTCTATGGGTTGATAGCAGTCCGTATTCCCGGAAAACATAATACCATGAGCCTTCCAATAGCGACTTCGAAGTTTTTTTTCGAGCAGTTCTGCGGCATTTGCTTTGTATAAGATCTTGCGCTCAAAATCTAGACCAGCCGAATATCCCCAATATTCGTGCGTGTTGCGAGCATAGCAATAAATACAACCATGTTCACATCCTTGATACGGGTTCATAGAGTACATGAGACCAATATCAGGACTGGTTACTTTATTAATAATTGTTTTTGGAAAAATTTCAAGATAGCTGGTTTTATTAGTATCTGCTTTTTCATTCTCTAGCTCGCAATAGTTAAGAAAGTCATCTCTGATGATATGTTCTTGTTGTAAAAATCGATTATGGGTGTTGAGCTGCGCACCACGTCCTTTGATGTATTCCAATGTAAATCTGATAAAAAGTTAGAAATGCAAACGAGAATACGATAAGAAGGTTCGATCCTCAAAGTTTGAGAGTTAAAGTTACATCAGAAAGTTGAGAAAAAGAAGAAGTGTTGATAAGTTTAAAGAATCTAGGCCATATTTGCTAATACCTTCTTTGCCTGAACAATATGTCTTTCGTTGTGATATATGACTAGCTGCAATGTATTGCCTAAACGTAGTTTTAAAACAGAGATCAATGTAGACGTTTTAACTTTTGTCAAATTCGTCTTTCTAGCCACTTCCAACAACTCTAACAATTGTTTCAAGTATCTCTCAAATGAATAAACCACCTCAGATTTCTTTAACTCGGAATGAATAGGATTTACTCGTTTAAAGGTCTTTATTTTTCTCATCTGATCTTTAGGTAGCATACTTTTGACGAATTTATTGCCTAAGTAGGTACCTTTGAAAGTATCAAATTTTTGATGATTGGAAGACTTGATTCTTCTGTCTATTTCTGGAACATAGAACTTCATCACGAGATTTAGATGCTCAATGCACTCCAGTGCACTCCAAGATTCAGCATTCAATTTTTGATTTAGACGTTCCTCCGTGATCTCTTTCAGAGTATGTGAATAAGATAGGTGCGAGCGCACCATATGAGCAAGTTCATCTAGCAGTTGAGAAGAATCGATTTTCATTTTTACTTTGTTTTGTACAAATTTCAGAAAAGATTCTGCTATAAAGATTGATTTGAATCAAGGTTTTTCAAAATCCTGGATAAAGTTTCTGGGGTCATCCTTAAATACGAAGCGATATATTTCTGAGGAATTTCTTGAAACAAATGAGGACTCCGTTTAAACACACGTTCAAATCTTTTTTGAGGAGAATAGGTAATCAAATCTATTTCTCTTTCTATTTGTTGCAAAACAAAATCTTCTAGCATTTTTTTCCACATCTCCTTGTATTCTTCTTTAGAATTGATAAGAGCCAAATAGTCAGTTTTAGAAATCATTTTAAGGGTACATTTTTTTAATGCTTGTATATAGAATACCGTAGGTAGCTCATTAAAAAAACTGTCTAATGCTCCCATTATGGAATTCTTATAGCCAAATCGGATGGTATGTTCTTCATTTTCATCTTCTATGAATACACGAACACTGCCCTCAGTTATGAAGTATAGATGTGTATGTACCACTCCTTTTTTTACTAAGAATTCATTTCTTTTTAGCTCTATAGTAGTAGTCCATTGATCTTCCAGAATATTTAATAATGATTGTAATGTGCTCAATTCGTATAATCTTCGATCTGTCTTTCTTCTTTAATTTCACCAATATGGTAATGCGCTATGATTTTTTGAATAAGACCTTTTTCAATATAGTACCATTCACTTACATCTAGGCTAAAGTCTGCTCCCTGTTTGGCAGTATAACGTACACATGCTTTGTCGGGTTCATATATTCCATCATGTATTACAAACGTGTATCCCAAAAACTTATCTTTATTTTCCTGGACCACCTGAAGGTAAGCACTTTTGCCCTGTATAATGCCAAAAGGACTATGGTGCTCAAAAGTGTCAGATATAGGTAGATTTAAAAAATCTCCTTCCTCCCAAGAATTAAACCACGCATTAATTAGTTGACTACAGTCCATTTATTGATGAATCAATTTACATACTAAAGTAACAAATAAAAATGGCTTGTGTATGGAATTTTACAAGGCTTGTTGAAGAGCTATAGATTACTTAGGCTCAAGACTCATGACATAATCATAGCTCTCATTTAATAATTTGGCTATTAGAACCTTGTCTTTTAGCATGGGTTCTGGGACCAGAACATAGCCTCGCATAGTAGCGCCATAAGATGTGTATTTGGTAGTATTCCATTCTTCCATGTATCTCTTTTGAACGTCTTTTGAAAATCGGATACCAATTTCTCCGGCTTTGTTAAGTAACGAGAACATATATCCGTTGGCAGAGGTATAAGGCATTGTTTTTCCCTTTCTGTCAAATCTATCGCACGCTGCGATCAACTGGTCGTATAGTTTTAATTTTTCTTCCCACATGGTTTATTGTTTTTCTACAAATTCTTTAAACTGGTTCATCCATTTGTCACCTTGCTTTCTATAGATACTTGGAAATAGAATAGCCATGAGCTTTGGCATAAACCAATTAATTCGAGTGTACTCATATTCATAGTTGTATTCGGTTTTTCCAGGAGCTATTTCGGTAAAAGTGCATTTCATTGTGTTATCCATATGTTTATGATGATAAAATGCTTCGAAGGAACTCGGTAATGCATTCTTAATAACAGTTTCTGTTAAGATCATGTCACGTTTACCATATTGATAGTACATTTTGGAAATAGCTTTCTCCTCATTAGCAATTCCTTTGATCAGTTCTTTTTTTACAAACCCATCCTGATATTCTTTATTATGCTCCGGATTCATAAAAATTGCGACTACAACTTCTCGAGGTTGGTTGATGATTAGGGTGCCTTTATGCTTCATAATTAAAAGATTTTATGGCATAATTAAGGAAATTGAGCATGTCGCTGGTTACAGATTGATTTTGTAACCTTATTTTTTTTGATTTTTTTCGTTTTTGATGGTTTCCAGGTATTCTGAAGGCGAAATTCCTTCAAATTCTTTAAACGCTCGATAGAAGGAAACCTTATTGTTAAAACCTGACTGGAATGCAATATCAATAAGTTTGATAGAGGGGTCATGATTCTTTTGAAGACGCGCTTTGGCTTCTTCTAAGCGATACTGATTGATCAATTTTTTAAAAGAACAATTGAACTTTTGATTGATAATTTCAGAAACATGAGAGTTAGAAAGAGCAACAGATTGCGCAAAAACAGAAAGGCTTAATTCATCATTTAGATAGATCTTATCATTTTCCAAAGCATTTATAATGGCTTCTTCACCTTTTTTTCGCTGATCTAAATTGCTAAGATCTGGGGGTTTACTGTTAAAGATCGTCGATTTATCAACTATCTTAAAGGCAATCGCCTGGATAATAAAGGTCATTGCCAACATACTTATTTGATTGACCAAGGCAAAATTGTATCCTCTAAGAGGTTGAATCGCGAAATAAATCAAATGCAAAAGCAAGAATAATGAATACCCTATGAGAATAATGTACAGCCAATTTACCAATACATTATTTCTAACCTGCACTCTAAACACTGTCAATTTTTTAAGGCTGGCGTAGATGTAAATACCTATATACACAAAAAAACTTAAGGCAAAATAGAAGGTAAAGCTGGAGTATGATGGAATGGCATTCATAAAAGCTTTTACTGTGGCTAATTTTTCCGGGCCACTTAAAAAATAGAACGGAAGATTCATTAGAAACATAAGTCCGAAGACAATGAAGTGCCCATAGTGTTTTTTCTTTAGTTTAAAGCCCTGCACAGTAATGGCAAGTACCATAAACAAAAGCAATGGTGGTTTTATAAAACTAATAGGATGACCAATACCCAGTGCATGGGGGAGGTTATTAATAAATTCCGTTTCTACCAATAACCTTTCCAAAAGTATGATTCCTTCAATGATCAATAAAGTGGCAAATAATTTTTTAAAAAGGGTTCGATCCGATTTCAAAAGAATGAAAGCGATAAAAAATGCCTGACAAGTTCCGTAGGCAATTAATACATTGATGATCGATGTAATCATTATCTGACTGAGTTCATGGTTTTCTCAAAGATAATTAGTTTGTTTTTAGCTTTGATGTTTTCCGCTCCTTTTGTCGGTTTCGGCTTCAGGTTTTAATCTACGCTGTCTTATGGATTCTACCTTTTTCGAGATCAATTCGTTAAGAATAATGGAAACAAGTATGGTTAAAATAACGGTTACCAATCCCGGGTTTTCTATTGCAGGTTTTTCAATATAACCAACGATCATTGCCACCAGTATATGAGATATGTAAATAGGATAGGATAGCTCACCAATATATCTATCCTTTTTCCAGTTTTTCGATAACATGAAAACAAATGGAATGCTCATGAAAAAGAACAGTAAATACACATACATCTTGTACGTAGAAGGAAGCCAAGAATAGAAAAGCGTAAATAATAGTATGAAACCAAATACACGCTTTAGATGTAGCTTTTTTATGTTCATTCGATCAAGTTTCTTATACATATGGTATGCAATTGCTCCCAGTAAAAAGAAAAATATTTCCGTTGGGAAAAAACGATAGGACCATGGATCATGCTTCAAACCACTATAATATAAAATAACCCTTAAAAGAAGACTTAAAAGCAACAAAGCAACGACGAATCGTATTCGCCGCCTTACAAGAAAGGGCGCAATAAGGTAAAATGCTATTTCAACGCCAATGGTCCATGCTTGCGGTACCAATAAAAAATTATGCAATTGTGGATTTGTGTGTCTAAAATTTTGTGTGAAAAATAATCCACCTGATGCCGGATCTAACCCCAGAAACATTACCAGATCTTGAAAGATTAGCGCAATGTTAGAAAAAACTAAGAAAAATAGCGTTCCGAAACCCATAGTGTCGATATGATCATAGTAGGGTTGCAACCTTTCTAATGAATGCCCTGATGAGGTCATATACACTCCTAATGACACAAAAATGGTAAGTATTAAAACCGTCCAATATATCGGATATAAGCGTAACAATCTATTGGTGATAAACAGTCTATACGATTTGTTCTTTCCAATATATTTTTCTTTTAAAATCAATGTCATATAAAATCCGGAAATAATATAAAAGGACTGAACAGCAAGTCTTCCGCCAACAAGTCCGAATCCGAAGATCTTGTTCGTATGCGCAATGACCACGGATACTGCTAATAAAAATCTTAGTATTCCCATACCTGCTTTTTAAGAACTTTATGTAACGGACTACACATTTTTATACCAATTTTTTGGAAGATGTATACTTTCGTTTCCAGTATTGTCATAATCCAATCGATGTGGGAAACTGGTGGCAAACCCTTTAGATTGGATACGATCTTTTCTTAAAAAAGTGAATTCAGCAATGCCCGGAATTTCAATACCTAACTTCGAATCAACCCCACAGCAATTGTTGGGATGAATGTGTACACAAACATGGGTTTGTAAGATCTTATCAAAAACCGTTTTGTTCAAATTAAAATAATGAGGATTCCAAAGACTAGGCAATGAATGAAACTCTATGACCATGATCCTGAATCTTTTCATAAGAGCATCCGACATGTTTATGAGGGTATTATATTCACCTCCTTCAATGTCCATTTGAAGTATGAGTTCCGAATTTTCTGAAGGGGAATTTTCCTGAACCCAACTATCCATGGTAATAAAATCATCATTATTGGTGCATCCTACGAACTTCTGAATAAAAGAATAGTTACTTTCAGGAATATCTAATTCAGGTTTTTCAACAGATTTATCTGCCATATAGATCTTCATTTCATATTTCAGACAATCCAGTTCAAATTCACTGATTTTATCTACACCAGGCGAAAAACAAGCCTCGATACCTTCGAGGTCATTTGGAACCAAATACCCACCGTCTCCATTTGGACCAAGTCGTATCAAGTCAAATTGTGTTTGAATAGGGTAGAGGCTTTCCAATAATCCCAGAAGATGCTCTTTGTTTGTAACACGCTGAAGCATCATTCTTTTGTTATTCAAAAGGAAATGCTCAAACTTTTTTCTCAATAGTTGTTTCATTTAGGCGCTTCTTTTATGATACATAATGGCTTTTATGTGAATCATTGTGGGAACATGGTGAGCCATTTTTTCCATCGCAATGGAAAGGTACCAAAATACAAATAATTATCAACAGAAAATTTGGCTGAAATCAAGTTTCAAAACAGCTGTTTTTCAGTGTTCCAGGATTGTTTAAGTATATTCAGCAATAAGTCGAAATAATTCCAACCGATCTTTTTCGAGGCTAGCAAGGTTAAACTGTCTTGATTTTGTCTGTGTGGTCTTGACGGACCCGTCATATTAGGTTTCATATTTAGATCAAACAAAAAGTAATTTCCGTGTGTATCTGCTCGGCAATCTATTCTTATTGGAGCTTTAATATTTAATAACCTTCCTGCCTTTTCGCAATGCCGGTACACTTCCATAATTTTTTTTGAATCGAGCTCATCATTTTCGAGTACAGAACTATTTTGAATGACTGCCGTAATCCCACTATAAGGCGCAATTCCGTCATCATGATTAAATCTTTTTACCGCTGGAAGACACCAGGGGTTTTTATAGCTCCTTTCCTGATCATCGATCAAATAACGGCCGGATGGCATTACTGTAACCGTTATTTCCTGACCGCTTAAAAATTGCTCTACATAAACCGTATTTCCATACTTTTTGCTTGAGAATAATTCATTCAGTTGGTTATCTAGTTTTTCTTGGGTTTTAATTTGAGAAACACCTTGACTACCGCGCCCTCTTATAGGTTTAATTACCAAAGGGAAATCCATGTCTAACGAGTAATCTTTCAAATTCTCTGAAGAAATCAATATGGTTTTAGGAATAGGGATTTGATTCTTTCTTAAAAATTCATTGGTCACATATTTATCATCGTAGATATCAACTTCACTGGGTAACTGCCCAATACATCGAATATCGCTATCAAAGAAGGATTCTATTGGATGATTTTTATACAAAACGGTATTTAACCAAAATGTATTTGCTCCTCGGTCCAGTGCAGCTTGAATTCCTTTTTTAGTATCGGGGAATACCCAATCCAGATCCACATTAATATCAGGATCGTCAATAGGTGTCACGATTTGAACACCATTTTTTTTCAATTCGTAAGCGATGTCGGCTCCACTATCTGAATATCCACCTGATTTCATTGGTTTGCGGACTCCATTTTTAATGGGAGGAAATTTGGCTTGATATAGCACTGCTGTTTTTTGCAATTACTTTTGAACTCTTGCTTGTTAATGACTTTGTCCATGAACAGTTATTGAAAACCTTAAGGACCTCTTACTGAAAATCCAAGTTAATTAATTCTGAGGAATTTACGAAGCATTGCAACACAGCTATTCATTATAATTCCTGTTAAAGGTTGTTATAAAGGAGTAAATTCAAGAAGCATAAAGACTATTTAAGTCCGCGTATGTACGCTTCATACCCAGATTTTTTTAAAATATCATGAGGGTCTTTAACATCCAATAGATCTTGAATGGCTTGCCTTTTGTTCGCTGAATTTTCGTAATATCCTTTGGCAATTTTATAGCCTATAAAATAAGACAGATCGTTCGGCCATCCTTGTTTTTTCTTTTCACTATCTCTTCCGGCAATCCAATTAATGTGATTGGTGTTTTCTAAGTTTTTAATAAACTCATGAAAGATCTGCTTTTCATTAGCTTCTCCATATACCCTGTATTTGGGTTTTGGATTTGGTTCGCCAACAATTAATTCGGTAAAAAAGTCAGCACCTCCCTCAACAATTGTAGCTCCTAACAATGTTTTGTTAGCAGTGTTTTGATAGGTATGCATCAATTCATGAACTAGTACAAAGTTTAAAAAATCGGCTGGCGCTACCACATCTTGTCTAAATTCTGGTAACGACTGAACGGGTGTATTTGTGTCTATGACATTCTCTAATCCAATTAATGAACCATTTAAACTAACGGTGCCAAAAGATGTATGACAGCCTATAACAAAGTAGTAGTTCGGAAATGTTGCATTAGGGATGAAGCTGTCAATTTTTTTCAAATATGTTTCCACCTTAGACAGATTTTGAATTGCTCGAGCATTTGCCAATCTAATACCATCGTAATAGGGCCTATGAGATTCGACGAACTTAACAAATTGATCTATGCCACCACGTATTTTGGCAAATGTGAAATCTATCAGACCAATGGATCCCTTTTCAAAATAATGCTGTAAGTAAATTGTCCGTTTTGCGTTGTAATCTGTTTCTTTTGCTGCTAGATCATAGGCTTTCCAAAAATTTTGAATGTCAGAGGTGATTAATTTTACATTTTTAAAATCTCTGAGATTTTCACGATATGTTTTGGCGTTCAGTTCAATAGAAGATTTTAAAGTTTCCCATTTAGGATGGGTTTTTATTTTTTTAAAATAGGACATATCCATTGCTCGAATATCCCTAAAACCACGTGCTACCATTTTGAAAGCTAAAGTCATGGCAGTATTTAACCTATTTGTAGCTAAAGAGTAAACAATGGCATTAGAATATGCTTGCCTTGGTTCGTACCCATACTCGGCAGCTTTGTCAAAGTATGTTATTGCTTTTAATGTATCCTTATCCTTTTTTAAAAATTGTCTGGCAGAGGCGTAGTATTCGAAGGCTTTATCAAAGTCTAATTTAGATTGTTCAGGCTCTTTCTTTGTATCATTAAAACAACTGGAAGCAAGTAATAAGATAGATAGATAGTAGCACCGAATATATTTTGTACGTGTGATTTTTTTTAATGATAATACCATGGTCTTTTCTTTTTAAGACCAGTAGAAATGATAATGGTTACAATTTGGCTGATTTGTAGAATGCTAAGTAGTTTGGCTTTAGAAAAGAATGTTTAGTACATGGCGTACCAGCCTCGTAAAAGGTATTATAAACGATACGCGTTGTTGTACTTTCGTTATTTTTTTATTTCTATTTCAATTTTAGATATAAGAAGTACAATTTGTTCAACCATACCTTCTATTACAGGCAAGGACCTTTCATAGGAATCCATTGCATTCATCAATCCACTTCGAAATTTTTTTGAGTCCAACACTTTCTTAAAATCTTGTTTTAGTTCTATGACCATTTTTTCTATCTCATGGGTTTTCAATCGCTCACTTATTCGAAATTCTTGGTTTAAGTCAGGATCAAGGACTAAGTAGTTGTATGGATTTATAAGGTCAACAGCAGGCCATAAATTGGACACATACGGTTCCTTAATAGACTTATCATCATTAATTAAAGTTTTGTAAGATCTGTCTATACTCAATAGCCCATCTTTTATAGCATCACTTTTAATAATATTTAAATTCCCGCTGCTAATCAATTCGAAGAAGGTATTTTGATTTGAAGTTGTTTCTTTCCAACTTGAGATAGTTAGCATATTAGGCAATTGATATATAATTGAATCGAGTTTGGTTTCTATAGAAAAATCAATAATAGCTTTTGCTGCTCTTATCTGACTTTTCCGTCTAGAATGAATATTTTCTAGATAAGCCTTGTCTTTTTTCAAATCTACTAATAGACGTTCTAAAAAAACGTTTTCCTCGCTATCGGCTTTATTTTGTTCATTCCAATTATTAATCTGAAGCGCAATTAAAATTCCAATGACTACAAGAACAATTTCTCCAATAGCATAAATCAGATATTTACTGAACTTATTTTCAGAGAGTAGTCTTTGTCTAATTTTTCTAAAGAACTTTATCATGGGTTAGTTATTTCTCTAAAGTTAGAATAATTATTTAAACCCGTGTGAGTGAGAATAATGAAGCAGAACATCTTGGCTATGGTTTTGTTACGTAATCGCCCGCTAGGACTATTACTTGAAACTCTAGCCATTATTACGTGTTGTTACTTTTTAGAAAGTACTGTTTCAGTTTTTCCCAATTCAAATTCATTTTTCCATGTCATTTTTCCATTATTCAAGTTAACGACTTCATACTTTTCCACTCCATTTTTTTCATATTCTGAAGAAAAAATCAAGACAATATTTTTGTTTTCTAAAGTCCATTTCCCTTCATAGCTTTCAAAACTTGAATTAAAAGAGTAAGTACTGTCTTTTTTGAATTCATAAGAACTCGATAAAGCTATTTCTTTAGCATCTCTAATAATCGTAGGGCTAAGATCCTTCATGCTCGCATTAAATTCAATTATTTTCCATTTTCCGATTATTTCTTTTTTATCAACGGATTCTTGGCTGCGAGAAAACATTATGCTAATTAGCATTGTGAAAGCCAGAATTTTCAATTTTTTAATTGTCATATTTCTCGATTTTTAGAAATTACACACAGCGGTCTTGTTTATGACAATGAAGTGCGTAAAAAGATACTAATTTTTCGGATTAACACTGAGCAGAATTTTATATTTTGTTTTTAATTTATCCATTTCTTAAAAGCCAAATCAATGATTTTACGGACTTTCTATGAAAACCAATCTTTCAATTTGACAATGAACCCTTTATTGGGTATAGTTAATATTGGTTACTGGTTTTTATTCCAAAGTCTCCTTATAAAATATATACCCTAAATCTTCTGGAACTCCAAGTTCAATTCTCGCCTTAAGATATTTAGTTTTGCTATCAAATTTATTGATTCTGTATTTATCATTTTTCAGTAATTCAATAATATAATAGTTGGTAATTTTCTTATTTACTTTATAATCATCCAAATAATCAGTCAAATGGGGTTGTTCACCATCACATGGGTGTTGAATTGCTATTATAAAATTCTTATTGTGACCAACTCCAAAAACATCATGTCTAATTATGATATTTTCAGTATTGAATTCACTGCTATTATTTGAACGGGATATTTGCCAAAATTGTTCGTCCCAAGCAATCAAATAAAAATCTCTTGTGATTTTTCCACTGTACTCATTTACTCCAAAATAACAACTGGAGAAAGTTGTAAGAATTAAAATTAAAATAATCTTTTTCATTTTTTCTCAAACTTGTTGCGAATGTTAGTATATCCAAACTTAGCATTTTTATTTGCTATGACTAATGGAATCAAAAGGTTGTTCAGCGTTGTTCAATAAAGGTACAACGCTTATCAAGAAAAACCGCAGGGTTTTTAAGCTTTTCGAGTTCTATTCAATAAGTAAAAATCAGCCAGCACCAAAGCTGTTAAAGCCTCTACAATAGGTACTGCTCTTGGTACTACACAAGGATCGTGACGTCCCTTTCCTGAAATTTTAGTTGCTTCACCCTCCGAATTGATCGTAGGTTGATCTTGCATAATGGTGGCTACCGGTTTAAAGGCCACTCTAAAATAAATGTCCATACCATTACTAATACCCCCTTGAACGCCACCGGACAAATTCGTTTGTGTTGAACCATCTGTATTAAAGATATCATTGTGTTCGCTACCTTTCATTTTTGCCCCACAAAAACCACTTCCAAACTCAAATCCTTTAACTGCATTGATCGATAGCATGGCTTTTCCTAATTCTGCGTGTAGTTTATGAAATATAGGTTCCCCTAATCCAACTGGTACATTTTGTGCCACACAAGTAATAGTTCCTCCTATGGTATCACCGGCTTTTCGAATCTCTTTGATCCTGGCAATCATACGCTCGGCAGTTTCCGGATCGGGGCATCTTACATCGTTACTTTCTGTATTCGCAAAATCTACATCCTGATAGGGTTTTTCCATGAAAATATCCCCAACCGATGAGGTAAATGCATTAATATTAATATGCACGATCAGCTGTTTGGCTAAAGCCCCGGCTACTACCCAATTAGCCGTTTCTCTTGCAGAACTGCGTCCCCCTCCACGATAATCTCTCAACCCATATTTTTGATCGTAGGTGTAATCGGCATGAGAAGGTCTATACGTATTCGTATTGTGTGAATAATCTTTGGATTTCTGATTTGTATTCCTAATCATAAAACCAATAGAAGTACCTGTTGTTTTTCCATCAAAAATTCCAGATAAGAATTCCACAGTATCTGGTTCTTTTCGTTGCGTTACGATCTTGGATTGCCCGGGTCTTCTTCTATCCAACTCTTTTTGAATGGCATCTAGATCAACAGTTACTCCGGCAGGAAAACCGTCAACAATTCCACCAATTGCCGTACCATGTGATTCTCCAAAAGTGGTCAGTTTCAATAAATTTCCAAAAGAATTAAATGCCATTAAAAAAGTTCTAAAAATTGATTTGCTAAGATACTATAAAAATCAGGAAACCATAGTTTAATTGCCATGACCAGTACCATGATAATAAGAAACTTCTTGATCATACCATCTCCTTTATTAACCGACCATCTGCTGGCTAACCAGGCTCCCGAAGCGTTTCCAATAGATAGCACCAATCCGTACTTCCAGAAAACCTGATCGTGATAGGCAAATATTAGTATGGCAATGCAATTAAAGATCAGGGCTACGAATACTTTTATAGCATTTCCTTTTACCAATGTAAAATGATTAATGCCGGATAAAAAAAGCAGCATGATAAATCCAACACCGGCCTGTATGAATCCACCGTACAACCCTACGAAAAAGAATGCGATGATACCCCACCAAAAATGCTTACCGGTAATACGTTCTATCAGGTCTTTTGAAGATTTTTTCGATCCAAATACCATATAAGCAACCACGAGTACCATAATGACCCCCAATATCTTATTGAATACTTCTCCTCTAATATTCACACCGGCCAGCGCACCGATAACCGCACCAATGGCCGCAGATATAGCTAAATAGATGCTAAAAGGAAAGGAAGAGACACCTTTACTTTGAAACCCTTTTACGGCAAAAATATTTTGAATAATGATGGCAATTCTATTGGTTCCGTTGGCAACGGCAGGGGGAAGACCTAGAAAAATAAGCATGGGTAAAGTGAGCAATGAACCGCCACCAGCAAGTATGTTTATTGCACCTGCAACAAAACCGATAAGGACCAAAAGAATGTAATCTAACATCTGAGGAATGTAAGTATACAAATGTATCTATTTCATAGAAAACAACTTGCAGAAATGATACTTTAAAAAAGAAGAAAATGTTTTCAGAAAACAAAAAAGCTTTCTATATTTGCATCCGCTAACGGGAAACCGATAGTCGACCGGAGAAATGGCAGAGTGGTCGAATGCGGCAGTCTTGAAAACTGTTGACTGTAACAGGTCCGGGGGTTCGAATCCCTCTTTCTCCGCAAAAGAAACCCGAAACGAAAGTTTCGGGTTTTTGTATTTTCAGAGATGATGAAAACGTGTTTATATACGTAGATGAAAATACAAAACCAATCAAACATAGTTCGCTGAGAGTTTTATGCTTGCTCAGGATCCCTTTTTGGGATATGCAATCCTTCTTTCTCTGTAAAAAATCGAAACGTTCATTTTAGGCCTTTGTTTTTTATGGTTTTTCTAGTATTCTTAAAATACAAACCCTAAATTACAGCTTCAATGGAAACTGTATTTTGAAAACAAGAACCTACATATTTTGGCTGTGGTGTTTGTGCTTATCGCCATACATTCTTAAGGCACAACAGGATCCTCAATATACACAGTATATGTATAATACGATGAGTATTAATCCAGGGTATGCTGCTTCCATAGATCACACTTCATTTGTAGCATTGGCAAGAACGCAATGGGTGGGCTTTTCAGGTGCTCCCGAAACACAAACATTAAGTTTTCAAACTCCTTTGAGTACCGATGGTTTGGGTTTAGGAATTAACATGATTAATGATATATTAGGACCTTCACGAGAAACTACCTTAGAAGGTAATATAGCGTATCGCATTCGCACAAGCGAAAAAGGAAATCTATCACTTGGGTTTAGAATTGGAGGCAGATTATTCAATGTAGATTGGTCTAAAGGAAGGTTTCAGCAACCCGATGCTGTATTCAATGATAATATAAATAATAGATTCTTACCAACCTTAGGAGCGGGACTCTATTATTACGAATCCAATTGGTATGGTGGTATTGCCATTCCTAACTTTTTAAAAACGGATCATTATAACGATTTGGCAGAATCAGTAGCCGAAGAAAAACTACACTATTTTATCATTGCCGGATATGTGTTCGATCTAACACGAACTATCAAATTTAAGCCAGCCGTATTGTCTAAAATAGTTTCTGGAGCGCCTATTTCTGCTGATGTTTCTGTAAATTTTCTTTGGATGGAAAAGTTTACAATGGGAGTTGCATATCGATGGGAAGATGCTGTTAGCGTATTGGCAGGTCTTCAGATAAATGAACGTATGTTTGTTGGATATGCGTATGATCTGACAACCTCGAATTTTCAAAATTACAATTCAGGGACCCACGAGGTTTTATTCCGATATAATATCTTTAAGCAACCCAAGCTAAAATCGCCAAGATTTTTTTAATATGAAGAAGGTTTATGCATATATATGTTTTTTGTTTACACTGAGTAGTCTGGCTCAGAGTAAGTCGACTGCGCATAGGTATTTTCAGGAATTTGCATATGTAAAGGCCGCTGAATTGTATGAACAAATAGTGGTAAAGGGGGATACTTCGAAAATTATATTGAGTAGATTAGGAGATTGCTATTATTTCAATGTAAAGACAAATAAGTCTGAATATTGGTATAGGCGATTGTTTGATCTGTATGAAAACAGCGGGCTAGATCCGGAATATTACTATAGGTATTCTCAGAGTTTAAAAGCAAATAAAAAATATGAGTTGGCCGATCAGTGGTTGTTAAAATTCGAAGCTAAAAAAGAAAATGATTCTAGAGGAAAGAAACTAAAACAGCAAAAAGATTATGTAAAGGCATTTACGGATGTCAATAAGGATGTTGAGGTAAAGAACCTAATCATTAACACACAGTATTCTGATTTTGGTGCGTTTCAACATGGCAAGCAAATGTATTTTTCTTCGACTAGAGCATCCAGTGTTGCAAAAGAAAAGACCTTGTATGGATGGAATAAACAACCGATGTTAAACATTTATGTGTTAAAAGGAACAAGAGATGTGCGTTTGGTGCCACGGATTAATAGTAAATACCACGATGCCACAGCAATACTGACCAGAGATGGAAAAATCATGTACTTTACCAGAGATAATTTCGATGGTAAAAAATTGAAGACAGACGACGCCAGAACTGCTCACTTAAAGATTTATAGGTCTAGATTGAAAAACGGAATTTGGACACCACCAAGAGCTTTATCCTTTAATAGTGATGATTTTTCGACAGGACAACCCGCGCTAAGTGCAGATGAATCTGAACTCTATTTTGTATCGGATAGGCCAGGAGGATATGGTCAGACAGATATATATAAGGTAAAAATACTCCCAAAAGGAAGGTTCGGCGTTCCCCAGAATTTAGGATCAAAGATCAATACTGAAGGAAAAGAAATGTTTCCATTCGTAACTGATGATCGCCAGTTGTACTTTGCTTCAGACGGACATTTAGGATTAGGATTGCTTGATATTTTTAGATCAAGAATTACGGATGATGTGTATGAAGACCCATTGAATATTGGAGCGCCGTTTAACAGTTCGAGAGATGATTTTGCTTTTTTTAAACGCGAAAATTATGGGTACTTCTCTTCTAACAGAGAAGGAGGAAGAGGAGATGATGACATTTATCGTTTCGAGATAAAGAAGTGTGAAGAAGCAATAAGTGGTACTGCTTACAATAAGAAAGATAAGACCGTTTTAGCCAAAGTATTGGTTAAACTGATCAACGAGAAAGGGGAGGTTTTAGAAACGACACTTACAGATGAAAAAGGACACTATCGCTTTAGCACCGTAGATTGTGAAAGTTTGTACACATTGACAGGAGATAAAAGAGGATTTGTCTCAGGTAAGACAACAGTGAAAACTGAAGATGTTCGAGGTTGGGTTATAGAATCAAAATTGTTCTTAACCCCGTTAATTATTGACGACCAGATCGTGATCAATCCTATATACTTCGATTTTGACAAATGGGATGTCAGACCTGATGCGGAGTATGAACTGGAGAAGATCGTAACGGTTATGAACGAATATCCGGAAATGATTATCAGAATAGAATCTCACACAGATTCAAGAGGAGACAATGATTACAACAGAATATTATCGGATAAAAGAGCCAAATCTACGAGAGATTATATCATTTCAAGAGGAATTGACAAAAGCAGGATCCAAAGTGCTGTTGGCTTTGGAGAAGACCAATTACTGAATCGTTGTAATGATATAAATGCCGTAAAATGCTCAGAAGAAGAACACCAAAAAAATAGAAGATCCTATTTTTATATTGTACAAAAGAATCATACCAGATCATCTAAAAATTAATGGATCTATTTAATCAAGATGTTGTTCAAAATATATTGCCTTACGAAGGAGAGGCTATTTATCACGGATTGGTATTAAATAGAAAGCAATGCAATTTTTATTACGAAAATCTTTTAAATGAAATTCCATGGGAACACGACCAGGCCATTGTTTTTGGAAAGCATTATACTACAAAACGAAAAGTGGCTTGGTTCGGAGATCATGAGTATAACTATAAATACTCTGGAGTTGTTAAACGAGCGCATATTTGGACCAAAGAATTGTTAGAACTTAAAAAAATTGTAGAAGAACAATCCGGCTCGACCTATAATTCATGTTTATTAAATTTGTATCATTCAGGAGAAGAGGGTATGGCCTGGCATAGTGATGGCGAGAAATCTTTAGAAGATAACGGAACTATTGGTTCTTTAACATTGGGAGCGGCCCGTAAGTTTTCATTTAAACACAAAAATACCAAACACAAAGTGGATGTTATTTTGGAAGACGGAAGTTTGTTACTAATGAAAGGGACAACACAAAAGAACTGGCTACATAGACTTCCTCCTACGAAAAAGGTAAAGACACCTAGAATTAATTTAACATTTAGAACCATTGTCCTTTAAACTTTATGTTTCTTTGCAAAAATATCTACTGTTTTGAATAAGAATAGCGAGTCGATCAATTTAAATAAGTATATCAGTTCAACGGGTATTTGTTCGCGACGAGAAGCCGAGAAGTTTATTGTTGCGGGAGAAGTAACTATCAATGGAAGGATAGCTCAATTGGGAAATAGGGTTTTTGAAGGAGATGAAGTGATGTTAAAGGGAAAACCACTTAGGTCAAAACCCAAGACATTATATATTGCGCTAAATAAACCCGTTGGAATTGTTTCTACCACAGATTCTAAAGAACGCAAAAATATTGTGCGACATGTGAATCATCCACAGCGATTATTTCCAATAGGGCGATTAGATAAACCTTCTGAGGGATTGATTTTTTTGACGAATGATGGAGATATTGTAAATAAGATCTTGAGAGCCGGGAATAATCATCAAAAGGAATATATCGTTACCGTAGATAGACAGATCGATGATTCTTTTATCTATAAGATGGGTAATGGAATACCTATTCTGGATACTGTTACCAAGAAATGTAAAGTAACTAAGGTCAATGATCATACCTTCAAAATCATATTGACGCAAGGGCTAAACAGGCAAATTCGTAGGATGTGTGAGTACCTTGGTTATGACGTTAAAAAGCTAAAAAGGACCCGGATCATGAATGTAAAACTTGGAACGTTAAAACCGGGAGAGTGGAGAGAATTATCAGAAAGAGAAATGAACGAGATCAACCAAATGATCCGTTTATCTTCGAAAACAGAAGAGGCATCTGTAGATAAAAAAAAGGGTACAAAAAGTACTTTAAATTACACGAAGCATCGAAGACGCCGCCGAAGGTAAATCTTAAGAATGTTTTAGTCTTTCTCCATATCCTATTTGTGTATATTTGCAGGCAATGAAATTTCAATTAGAATCTAAAGACATTCAGTCCAAGGCTAGAGCCGGTAAGATCACTACGGATCATGGTACTATAGAAACTCCCATATTTATGCCCGTTGGTACGGTAGCGTCTGTAAAAGGGGTACACCAATCAGAGTTAAAAGAGCAAATAAACCCGGATATTATTTTAGGAAATACGTATCACTTATACCTACGTCCAAAAACGGATATATTGGAACAAGCGGGTGGATTGCATAAGTTTATGAATTGGGACCGAAATATCCTAACAGATTCAGGAGGTTACCAGGTATACTCATTGTCAGGGAGAAGAAAGATCAATGAAGAAGGAGTGAAGTTTAAGAGCCATATAGATGGTTCTACCCATTTCTTTACTCCGGAAAATGTCATGGAAATTCAACGTACGATTGGCGCTGATATTATTATGGCCTTTGATGAATGTACGCCCTATCCATGTGATTATTCATATGCAAAGAACTCAATGCATATGACGCACAGATGGTTAAAAAGATGTATAGAACACCTAGAAAAAACACCGTTCAAATATGGGTACAGTCAAACGTTTTTTCCAATTGTTCAGGGTAGTACCTATAAGGACCTGAGAAAACAATCGGCAGAATTTATAGCATCGGTGGAAGCAGAAGGAAATGCTATTGGCGGACTATCTGTTGGAGAACCGGCAGAAGAGATGTATGAAATGACAGATGTGGTTTGTAGCATTTTACCTGAAGATAAACCACGGTATTTAATGGGAGTGGGAACACCCATTAATATTTTAGAAAATATAGCATTAGGAGTAGATATGTTCGATTGTGTAATGCCTACAAGAAATGCAAGGAACGGAATGTTATTTACTGCACATGGGACGATAAATATCAAAAATAAGAAATGGGAAAATGACTTCTCTCCAATTGATGAAATGGGTATTACGGATGTAGATACACAGTATTCTAAGGCTTATCTACGACATTTATTCGCTTCGAAAGAAATGTTGGGAAAACAAATTGCCTCTATCCATAATCTTGGGTTTTATTTGTGGTTGGTTAGAGAAGCCAGAAAGCACATAATTGCCGGAGATTTCTTAGATTGGAAGAATAAAATGGTGAACCAAATGAATAAACGTTTGTAAGTTTGAGAATATTAGATTGGTACATATTAAAGAGATATTTGTTAACGTTCTTGTTTACGTTACTTATCCTTATTCCTATAGCCGTAGCTATTGATATTGCCGAGAAGATAGATAAATTCTTAAGAGACGATACGCTTACCACTTTTGAAATTATAAATGATTATTACAAGAACTTCATCATTTATTACGCGAATACCTTTATGCCGCTGGCATTGTTCTTAGCCGTCATTTTATTTACGACAAAATTATCTAGTAATACTGAGATCGTAGCAATGACCAACGCGAAGATTTCATTTACCAGATTTTTATATCCTTATTTTATTGGCGCCACCTTGGTAACCATTTTTGCATTAGCCATGAACCACTATGTTGTTCCAAATAGTAGTAAGGTTCGAAATAAGTTTGAGAACACATATATTAGAAAGGCAAGAAGTGGAGAGAACTCCGTCAAAGATTTTAGTCTACAGTTAAGTGATAGTTCATATATATATCTAAAGCACTTCAACTTTAAATCTACCATGGGAACTTACTTTTCATTAGAGTATTACGATGGTACCAAACTTACTTACAAACTCACTGCAGATAATATTCGATGGAGGGAGAAGGACAGTATTTTTGATTTAACCAATTATAAAATACGAAAGATATTTCCTAAAATGGACAGTATCTCTTCTGGACCTGTTCTAGATACTACCTTCACTTTTACCCCGAAGGATCTGATGTTTAAATCGACATTGTCGCAAGAGATGCCAACCGATGAACTGTTAGAGTTTATAGAGATATCCAGAAAAAGAGGTGTTAAGAACTTAAATGCCTATATGGTTGAATTGCATAAAAGAACAAGCCTACCCATATCGTCCTATATTCTTACCATAATTGCCGTAGCCTTAACGTTTAAAAAGAGAAGAGGTGGAGTAGGAGTAAATCTAGCTTTAGGAATTGGGATCATGTTTATCTATGTATTCTTTTTAAAGGTTTCTGAAGTTTTGGGAGCCGTAGCCGGAGTCAATTCGTTGTTGTATGTATGGGTGCCTAATATTGTATTCGGTTTTCTAGCCCTCTATTTTTATGTCAAAGCAAGGAAGTAAAATTCAGCATTATCTACACCTTCACCTTATTGTTTTTATATGGGGTTTCACGGCCATTCTTGGTAAACTTATTTCCATTGAAGCAATCCCATTGGTGTGGTATAGAATGCTTTTGGCTGTACTATTTATCGCCTTATACTTTATTTGGAAAAAGAAGACATTCCGGTTAGAGCAAAAATCAATTTGGAAGTTTGCATTCTTAGGAGTAGTTATTGCCTTACACTGGATCACTTTTTTTAAAGCAATAAAAGTATCTAACGTATCCGTTGCGTTAGTAACAATGAGCACAGGTGCTTTCTTTACATCTTTTATAGAGCCTTTCTTTTTCAAAAGGAGAATTAAACCGATTGAGATACTACTAGGCTGTATTGTCATCGTGGGGTTATATATTATTTTCAATTTTGAAACTCAATACACTTGGGGGATCATTTATGCATTGATTTCTTCATTATTATCTGCTTTGTTCTCCGTGTTGAATGGACTATATGTGAAGAAGCACGATGCTAATGTCATATCGTTTTATCAGTTGTTGTTTGGGGTATTATTTGTTACGCTTTTTTTAGGATTTCAAGGAAAGTTCAATATTGCTTTTTTCCAACTACCCTCGACGGATTGGGTCTGGTTATTTATCTTAAGTAGTGTTTGTACCGCTTATGCCTTTATTGCTTCGGTAAAATTAATGAAGCACCTAACACCATATACGGTGATGCTTACGATCAATTTGGAACCTATATATGCAATTATACTTGCCTTGATCGTTTTTGGAGAGACAGAAGAAATGAATTCAGGTTTCTATTTGGGAGCACTGATCGTTTTGGGAGTAGTGCTTTTGAATGGAATAATTAAAAATGCTGAAAAAATAAAAAGGAAGCTTAAAAAAGCAGGAGATTTTTAAAAATAAAAATTTGTTCTCCGATACAAAAAATATAGTAAGTTTGTATTTACAAACAAACAATAGAAATCGATACTATTTTTACAAAATCTAATAAGTAAACTATGGAGTATTTAGACTTTGAATTACCAATTAAGGATTTAGAAGAGCAATTAGAAAAGTGTTATGATATTGGTAAAGACAGTGATATAGATGTCACTGCTACTTGTAAAAAAATTGAGAAGAAGTTAGAAAAAGCAAAGAAAGAGATATATAAAAATTTAACCCCATGGCAGAGAGTTCAACTTTCTCGACATCCAAATAGACCGTATACATTAGATTATATTAAGGCAATTTGCGGAGACACCTTTATGGAACTTCATGGAGATCGTAGTGTCAAAGATGATAAGGCGATGATTGGTGGACTTGGTAAGATCGGAGATCAGTCTTACATGTTTATTGGTCAACAAAAAGGATATAACACGAAGACCAGACAATACCGAAACTTTGGAATGGCTAATCCTGAAGGATACCGTAAAGCATTACGATTAATGAAAATGGCTGAGAAGTTTGGTATTCCTGTAGTGACGTTGTTAGATACTCCCGGTGCATATCCTGGATTAGAGGCCGAAGAAAGAGGTCAGGGAGAAGCGATTGCGAGAAACATCTTTGAAATGACAAAATTGAAAACTCCGATCATTACAATCGTTATTGGTGAAGGAGCTTCTGGAGGTGCCTTAGGAATTGGAGTAGGAGATAAGGTATTTATGATGGAAAATACGTGGTATACCGTTATCTCACCGGAATCCTGTTCTTCGATCTTATGGCGTAGTTGGGAGTTTAAAGAACAAGCAGCTGAAGCACTTAAATTGACAGGAGAGGATATGAAGAAGCTGAAATTGATTGATGGAATTATAAAAGAACCTATTGGAGGTGCACACTCAAATAGAGAGGAAGCTTTTAAGAGGGTTCAAGATACCATAACAGAGGCGTTTGAAGAATTAAAAGACCTTTCTGCTACGGATCTAGTGAGTCAAAGAATGGACAAATATGCCGATATGGGTGTGTATAAAGACTAAAATAAAAGCATAGAAATAAAAAAAGCGAGATGAAAATCTCGCTTTTTTTTATCTTTTTAATTAAATACCCAGTTCGGTAAATAGTTTTCTCAGTTTTGGATCTGATGGTCTGGGCGCATTGTTATCCACAATAATGCCTTCCGGATCTAAAAGAATGTATCTAGGAATTGTACCCACAGAGAATCCGATAGCAAACTCCTTATCTACAGCAAAAAGTTGCACGCCACCAAGATCATATTTTTTAACAGCATCTCTCCATAATTTTTTTGCTTTATCCCAAGACCTTGCCGTTCTTTCGTCGTCAGTAGCAATACCAAGGAAAGTTATATTCTTTCCATGATAATCCTTTTCGAGTTGTTTTTGAGCAGGGAATTGCGCGATACATGGCTTGCACCAGCTAGCCCAAAGATCTATGTATACATATTTACCCTTAAAATCTGAAAGACTGTTTTTACCACCTTTGTAATTTAAATAGTCATTAAACTGAGGAGAAGGTTGTCCTTTAGCCATACGATCTCTTAAAACTTTCACTTCAAGGAATTTTTTACGCTGTGCTTCGTAAATATGATCGTTTCGCATATTACGTAAAAACTGTGTGTTGAATTTTTTCGCTTGATTTAGGACAAGCGTATCAGCATCGCTATGCTCCTTTGCAATGCGAGCTACTCCCTCTTCAATGCTATCCAATCGAGCATGATAGGCATCTTTTTCTAAGCCAAAATATTCAAATGGCTCTCCAAAGCTTTTAGAAAAAGCATATTGCGCACTTACGAAATTACTGGTAGCAGACCCTTTGCCTTCATATTTCATTTCTCTGTTGAAGTTATCACTATCAACATTTAACACCATATCATAACCATTGTCTAAAAAGACAAATGATCTTTTTCTGCCTAAGGAAATGGTGTGATTTCCTTTTCTTTTGATGATCAAGGTATCTTTAAAGGTACCGTCTTCATTAATAGAGATGGTTTTTCTGTAATTGGCTCCTTGAATTAAGAGTACAGAATCTTTGCTGTTCTCTATTTTCCCTGAGAAGGTCATGTAATCCGATGGATGTTCTTGTTTACAAGAAGCTAGTGTTACAATTGCTAATAGTATAAAACCTAATTTTTTCATGTAGTCGTATAATTTAGAGCGGTAAAGATAAAACTAATTCCAAAGAAATATTGTTAAAATTAGTTGCATAATTATGATTGAATGCAGACTTTTATACCAGCAATCAAATCAACATGGCAGGAACGCATTCTATAAGTAATACACCTTTAGATTTACAAACGATTTATCATATACTTCATTCGGGAAGTACACTGGAACTATCTTCAGTGGCAAAAGAGAAGATTATCAAATGTAGAAAGTATTTGGATGATAAAATGGCAGAGAATTCAACGCCTATTTATGGTATCAATACTGGGTTTGGTGCGCTATATAATGTTAAGATCAAGGGAGAGAACCTTCAAAAGCTTCAGGAGAATTTGGTAATGAGTCATGCCTGTGGGACTGGAGAGGAAGTACCGGTTGAGGTAGTGAAGTTGATGTTGCTTTTAAAAATACAATCTGTAAGTTACGGTCACTCAGGAGTACAATTGGAAACAGTGAATCGTTTGATCGATTTTTACAATAACGGAATTTATCCTGTGGTGTACACGCAAGGATCTTTAGGAGCTTCGGGAGATCTGTCACCATTAGCACATTTAGCATTACCACTCATTGGAATGGGAGAAGTTTCAGTAAATGGAGAAAGAATTTCTGGGAAGGAAGTATTGGATCGCCATGGTTGGTCAAAGATCAATTTGCAATCTAAAGAAGGATTGGCGCTTTTAAATGGAACTCAGTTTATGAGTGCATATGGTATTTATAATCTTTTAAAATGTCATAAGCTATCTTATATGGCAGATTTGATCGGGACGATTTCGTTGGAGGCCTTTGATGGTAGGATAGAACCTTTTAATCAATTGATCCATTTGGTACGACCACATGGAGGGCAGATCAAAACTGCAAAGAGAATTGAGGAGTTTTTAGAAGACAGTATACTTATATCGCAAGAGAAGCAGCATGTGCAGGATCCGTATTCTTTTAGATGCATGCCACAAGTACATGGTGCAACCAAGGATACGATTCGGTTTGTAACTAAAACATTCTTAACAGAAATCAATTCGGTGACGGATAACCCTAACATTTTTGTAGATGAAGATATGATCGTCTCTGGAGGAAATTTCCACGGACAACCATTAGCTTTAGCATTAGATTATTTAGCTATTGCCATGTCAGAACTTGGGAATATTTCAGAGCGAAGAATCTATCAATTAGTATCCGGTCATAGGCATTTGCCACCATTTTTGGTGTCTAACCCAGGGTTAAATTCAGGATTTATGATTCCGCAATACACCGCAGCAAGTATTGTGAGTCAGAATAAACAATATGCAACTCCCGCAAGTGTAGATTCAATTGAATCTAGTGACGGACAAGAAGATCATGTGAGCATGGGAGCAAACGGGGCAACCAAAGCAAAAAAAGTAGTAGATAATATTCAAACTATTTTAGCAATAGAATTGTTCACCGCTTCTCAAGCATTATCTTTTGGAAAAGCAAAAAGCTCTCCATTTATAGAATCTTTATTAAGCATATTTAGGGAAGAAGTTCCTTTGGTTGGAGAAGATAGAGTGCTACATAATGATATTATAAAGGCATCCGACTTTATTGCTTCTCTGGAAGTTGATAGTAGCGAATTGTTCTAAGAAATTACCCTTTTTTAAAATGGATGGTGTATGTCCTATTTCCTTTGTGGGACTCCAGAACAAGTTTGCTTGTATTCAAAAGCTTGATTTTTTGAACTGTTACCTTGTCCTGACCTTTCGTTAGTTCATTATTTTCAGTAAAAGTAATTTCATTCTTTTCAGCATTATATTTCCAGGTACCTTTATGAAGTCCTTGCGGGCTCATGGCATCATTAGTACCGTCTTTATAAAGCATAAGCCAGGTCTGATCTCTCCTGCTTTTTGGTAAATCATGTCTGTTACTATCAAGTTCAATATAATCAATCTTCCATTTACCCGAACAGAGCAAATTTATAGTGGCTCCCTCTTGTATCGGTGTTTTTGTAAATGAAATGGCTGTTAATGCAACAAAAAGAATGATTATTTTTTTCATGATGGATGATAAATTAGTGTCAACGAAATTACTATAAATTGATGAATAATTAAGCTTCGAAAAGTTTTGATGTATAACTTTTACTGAAGCGTTAATTCGCAAATCTCAAAATTACCATTTCGATAGGCAGTAATTAATAATTTCTTCCCATCTGGAGACCAATTAGGTAAGGTGTCTCCATCGTTATTATAAGTAATTCGCGTTTGATTTGAACCGTCAGAATCCATAATATAGATCTCGGGTCGAATATCTTTCATGGAGGTTACATAGGCAATTTTCTTTCCATCTTTGGACCAGGCAGGGCAGAAGTTATGTTTTGGCCAATAGGTTAACCTTTGTTTCTGCGAGCCATCAATGTGTATGGTGTAGATTTCATCATCTGTGTTGTTCGTTTCATGCCTTGAAAAAAATAGGATACGTTGATCATTTCCAGACCAGTTGGGATACACACTTCGATAATTGTAATTGGTTAGCGTTTTTATCAAAGCGCCTTTAGAAGAAACAATTTGAATATTGGATACAGTATCGGACTTCCTTTCTGTGAACGCTATTTTGGTTCCGTCAAAAGAATACTTTGCAAACATAGGAGTTCCGGTTAAGTGCGAAATATTTATTTTTTTTATAGCTTTTGTAGCTATGGAAAGCTCGAACAATTCAAAAGTCCCATCCTTGTTGGACTCAAAAATGATCTTTTCTCCAGAAGGGTGCCAGCTAGGTCGTCTATTATCATGTTTTCCAAAGGTTAAGCGTTCCTGATTTTCTCCTTTACTGGTCATCCTGTAGATTTCCCAATTGCCATTTCTGTTCGATTCAAATATAATGCTCTTTCCAGATGGAGAATAACTGGCATATCGATCATGCGCTTTGTTTTTTGTTAAAAGGGTTTCCTTGGTGTTTTGGCAATACCCCAAATGGAGACTACCAATAACAGCGATAAGTAATAACACAATTTTTTTCATAAACCGATAATTAGAATATAAAAATTATCAACGTAACAAGTGCTGCAAAAGGGAAGAGGAAAAGAACTTCGCTCACAAGTAGCCAGAAAAGAAATTGAAGCCACTGAGTAACCCCCATGGCAGTTTTCTCTTTTTTAGAGGTGATATGTTTTAGTTCCTCGAATGTCATTTTCATAAAATTAGATTTGCTAATTTTTAAGTCAATAATACCGATATCATTTAATCCTTTTTTATATCCTTCAAACAATGCTCTAGGATACATCCATAGACCGTAACCCGCGGCCCAAAAACTAAAAATACAGATAGGGAAATACTTCCACATACCAGTAGAGAGTTCCCACCCGGCAATATACGTTTCTCCTTTCCACGAAGTATCACAGTCATTTAAAATGTGTTGTAGATCATGAATATGTATGACATCTTTTCTAAACTGAGGGTTGGGGAATTTCCAGTTGATACCGAATACTTTCAATCTAAATGTGTTCTTATCCTCACCTCCATTATCAGGAAGGTTATTGGCCGTGTAAAAGTGTTGTAAACGCTCTTCTATAGTCATAGTAATTAATTAAAAAATAAAACCCCAAGCTTTCACTTGGGGTTTGTTTTATTCTTCTTTTTGTTTTTCAGACGCTTTTTTCGCTTTCTTTATTTTGATAGTCAATAGATTTTTCTTTTCATCTAAGTCCATCTTTATCGTATCGCCTTCTTCTAGTTTCGAATTGACAATTTCTTCAGCTAGTGCATCTTCTATGTATTTTTGAATAGCTCTTTTTAAAGGTCTAGCGCCATACTTTTTGTCAAAGCCTTTGTCCGCTATGTAATCCTTAGCTTTCTCGCTTAGGTTCAATGTATAGCCCAAATCAGCGATTCTTTTCAGTAACTTGTCTAATTCAATATCAATAATAGAATGAATATCTTCTCTTTCTAAAGCATTAAACACAACAACGTCATCAATTCTATTCAAGAATTCAGGCGCAAAAGACTTCTTTAAAGCTCCTTCGATAACGCTTTTCGCATGTTCACCTGCTTGGGCTGTTTTTGCAGCTGTTCCAAAACCAACACCACCACCAAAATCTTTTAATTGACGTGCTCCAATATTCGATGTCATGATAATGATCGTATTTCTGAAATCGATCTTTCTTCCCAAGCTATCCGTAATATATCCATCATCTAAAATCTGCAATAGCATATTGAATACATCCGGATGTGCTTTTTCAATCTCATCAAGTAGTACCACAGAATATGGCTTTCTTCGTACTTTTTCTGTAAGTTGCCCACCTTCTTCATATCCTACATACCCCGGAGGCGCTCCGATCAATCGAGAAATAGCAAACTTTTCCATGTATTCACTCATGTCAATTCTGATCAAAGAATCCTCAGAGTCAAATAATTCTCTAGCCAACACTTTAGCCAATTGTGTTTTACCAACTCCTGTCTGACCCAAGAAAATAAAAGAACCAATAGGTTTGTTAGGATCTTTTAATCCCACCCTGTTTCTTTGAATAGCCTTTACTACTTTGGCAACGGCTTCATCTTGTCCAATCACTTTTCCTTTGATCATGCTTGGAAGTTCGCTCAGTCTATGACTCTCTGCCTCTGCAACTCTGTTCACAGGAATACCAGTCATCATAGATACTACTTCTGCAACATTATCTTCGGTAACGATCTCTCTGTTTAA
Source organism: Flavobacteriaceae bacterium (assembly GCA_965218065.1). Lineage (GTDB taxonomy): Bacteria > Bacteroidota > Bacteroidia > Flavobacteriales > Flavobacteriaceae > Polaribacter. The sequence continues at coordinate 974,548 of OZ244589.1, forward strand.
CTTAGAATCATCTTCCCATTGTCTTTGGGCAGACTCTAACGCTGCTTCTAAATTCTTCTCATCGTCACGCAATTTAGCAGCCTCTTCATATTTCTGACCGTTTACAGCACTGGTTTTACGTTCTCGTATTACCTCTAATTGAGTTTCTAATTCCAACACCTGTTTTGGAACAACAATGTTGGTGATATGAATTCTGGATCCTGCTTCATCTAAAGCATCTATAGCTTTGTCTGGTAGGTAACGATCTGTCATATAACGGTTCGTTAATTTCACACAAGCTTCGATCGCATCATCGGTAAAATCTACATGATGATGTGCCTCATATTTTCCTTTGATATTATGTAATATCTGAATAGTTTCTTCAACGCTAGTAGGATCAACGATCACCTTTTGGAAACGACGCTCTAAAGCACCATCTTTTTCAATATTCGTTCTGTATTCATCCAAGGTTGTTGCACCGATACATTGGATTTCTCCTCTTGCCAATGCAGGCTTCAGCATGTTTGAAGCATCTAAAGACCCTGTAGCTCCTCCAGCTCCAACTATGGTGTGGATCTCATCTATGAACAAAATGATATCTTCATTTTTCTCCAGTTCATTCATTAAAGCCTTCATGCGCTCTTCGAACTGACCTCTGTATTTTGTTCCTGCAACTAAACTCGCCAGATCTAGAGAGACAATTCGTTTATCAAATAAGATCCTGGAAACTTTTCTATTTACAATTCTGATTGCCAAACCTTCTGCAATGGCAGATTTACCAACTCCAGGCTCACCGATAAGCATTGGGTTATTTTTCTTCCTTCTACTTAAAATTTGAGAAACTCGTTCTATTTCTTTTTGTCTGCCTACAACCGGATCTAACTTGTCAGCTTCTGCCAATGCTGTCAGATCTCTACCAAAATTATCCAATACAGGCGTCTTAGATTTTTTGGAAGCCTTTCCTTTTTGAGGTTGTTCATAAGGATTGTTCTTGTCAGAAGAAGCAAACTCATCATCAGATGGTGTTTCTGCAATAGGGTTTATAGGCAGATCGTCCTGCTCTACATGTAATTCTTTATATAAAGCTTTAGATTGATCATAATCCACATCGTACTTATTTAGCAATTTGGTAGTAGGGTCATTTTCGTTTCTAAGAATGCATAAAAGCAAGTGTGCAGTATCTATCGCATCACTTTGATATAGCTTCGCTTCTAGAAACGTCGTTTTTAACGCCTTCTCCGCTTGTCTGGTTAAATGAAGGCTTTTTTTCTGACTCTCTCTATCAATAGATGGTAAAGCAGGGTTTAATTGCTCTAATTTCTTTCGAATAAGATCAAGATCCAATTCAAAAGTATCTAATATATCGATGGCTTTTCCTTCGCCTTTTCTGATTAATCCTAACAGTAGATGTTCAGTTCCAATAAAATCATGACCTAAACGTAAGGCTTCTTCTTTACTGAATGTGATAACATCTCTAACTTTTGGTGAAAAATTATCGTCCATATTTTCTTTTATCTATTTGTAAATTTAGTCCTTTTTTCACTAAAAAATTACAAAAAGAATGCCAATAGACGAAACCTGCCATTTTGACCCTAAAAAATAGGTTTAAAAGTGCTTGAAAATCAGGCGTCTAAAAAGTGTTAAAAATTTATCAAGAAATGTTGATAACTCTAGGGAAATGAGCCTTTAAAATCTTGGTGAAAAATAGGAATTATAGTATCTTGCCTTGTTATTAAAAATTTAGTAAAAAATTAACACGAAAAACATATGGCTGAAGGCGAAAAGTTGATTCCGATTAATATCGAGGAACAGATGAAATCTGCGTACATAGATTATTCTATGTCTGTTATTGTATCAAGAGCATTACCTGATGTAAGAGATGGTTTAAAACCTGTGCATAGAAGGGTGTTATTTGGGATGCACGAATTAGGAATTAGAGCTACAGGAGCATATAAGAAATCAGCAAGAGTTGTTGGGGAAGTATTAGGTAAGTATCACCCTCATGGAGATACATCGGTATACGATTCAATGGTGCGTTTAGCGCAAGACTGGAGTGTACGATACATGATGGTAGATGGACAAGGAAACTTTGGATCTGTCGATGGAGATAGCCCGGCAGCAATGCGTTATACAGAGGTGAGAATGCAAAAAATATCCGAAGAGATGTTGTCGGATATTGATAAAGATACGGTAGATCATCAATTAAACTTTGATGATACGCTGAAAGAACCAACAGTATTACCGGCTAGAATACCAAATCTATTAGTAAATGGAGCTTCGGGTATTGCCGTAGGGATGGCCACCAATATGGCGCCGCATAACCTTACTGAAGTGATCAATGGAACCATTGCTTACATAGATAATAGAGATATTGAGATCGATGAGTTAATGGAGCATGTAAAAGCTCCGGATTTTCCGACAGGAGGTATCATTTATGGATATGATGGTGTAAGGGATGCTTTTCACACCGGTAGAGGTCGAATTGTAATGCGTGCCAAGGCAACCATTGAAGAGGTAAAAGGCAGAGAGTGTATTATTGTTACCGAAATTCCTTATCAGGTAAATAAGGCGGAAATGATCAAGAAAACTGCTGAGTTGGTCAATGATAAAAAGCTTGACGGAATCTCTAATATTCGAGATGAATCTGATAGAAAGGGAATGCGCGTTGTCTATGTGTTAAAACGTGATGCAATTCCAAACATTATATTAAATAAATTGTATAAATATACAGCACTTCAAACATCATTTAGTGTTAACAATATTGCCCTGGTAAAAGGTCGTCCAGAGCAGTTAAATTTAAAACAATTGATCCATCATTTTGTGGATCATAGACATGAGGTGGTGGTGCGAAGAACGCAGTTTGAATTGAAGAAAGCTGAAGCGCGAGCACACATTTTAGAAGGTCTTATTATAGCGTCTGATAATATAGACGAAGTAATCAAATTGATCAGAGCTTCTAAGAATGCAGATGAAGCTAGAGAAGGTCTGATGAAGCGTTTTGAATTGACGGAGATTCAAGCTAAAGCAATTGTTGAGATGAGGTTGCGTAATCTTACTGGTTTAGAGCAAGATAAATTAAGAGCAGAATATGATGAGATAGTAAAAACTATTGCTGATTTAAAGGACATTTTATCAAACGAGCCAAGACGTTACCAGATCATAAAAGATGAACTTATTGAAATAAGAGATAAGTACGGAGATGAGCGTCGTTCGACTATAGAATATGCTGGTGGAGACATGAGGATCGAAGACATGATCCCGAACTCTAAAGTAGTAGTTACGATCTCTAATGCAGGGTATCTTAAAAGAACAAATCTGGATGAGTACAAAGTACAAAATAGAGGGGGGCGTGGACAAAAAGGAGTGGCTACTAGAAATGAAGATTTCTTAGAGCATTTATTCATTGGAACGAACCATCAATATATGTTGTTCTTTACGCAAAAAGGAAAGGTGTTCTGGATGCGTGTATTTGAAATTCCGGAAGGAGGAAAAACATCAAAAGGAAGAGCTATTCAAAACCTGATCAATATAGAACAAGATGATAAGGTGAAAGCATTTTTGGTAACACAGGATTTGAAGGATGAAGAGTATGTGAATAATCATTATGTGATCATGGCTACCAAAAAAGGCCAGGTGAAAAAGACATCTTTAGAACAATATTCAAGGCCACGAACGAATGGTATTAATGCGATCACGATCCGAGAGAATGATGAGCTATTAGAAGCTAAATTAACTACAGGTGACAGTCAAGTAATGTTAGCGTTAAAATCTGGTAAAGCAATTCGATTTGAAGAGGCTAAAACCAGACCAATGGGTAGAACCGCTTCTGGTGTTAGAGGTATTACTCTAGGGCACGAAAATGATGAGGTTATTGGAATGGTCGCTGTAAATGATATGGAGAGTAATATTCTGGTGGTCTCTGAAAAAGGATACGGTAAACGATCTAATTTAGAAGATTATAGGATTACGAATAGAGGAGGTAAAGGTGTTAAAACATTGAATATCTCAGAAAAAACAGGTAATTTAGTGGCCATTAAAAACGTAGATGACAGTAACGACCTAATGATTATCAATAAATCGGGTATTACAATTAGGATGGCTGTCGAGGATTTACGTGTTATGGGTAGAGCTACGCAAGGTGTGAAACTGATCAATATAAAAGAAGATGATAGTATTGCAGCGGTGGCAAAAGTAATGCACGAAGAAGATTCAGTTGAAGAGGAAGAAAATGATGGCACGGAAATTGAAAATAACACGAGTGAAAATCAAGAATAACATTAGAATCTAATAAATAACAAAATGAGAAAACAAGTATTAGCGTTAACATTAGGACTTTTAACAACTGGACTGTTTGCGCAAAAGAATGAGATTAAAACTGCAGAAAGAGCGATTAAAAAGTTAGATTATAAGGCAGCAACTGCTGCATTAAAAACAGCTGAAGGTTTAGTGTCCAATATGGATGCGAAAATGAAAGCTAAATTCTATTATTTACAAGTACAGGCGTTTAATGCAACTCAGAAATATGAAGATGCAGCCAATGCATTTAATAATTTGAAGGATACAGAAGCAAAATCTGGAAGAAAGAAATATGTTTCTACAGCACAACCTATCATCGATAAAATGATCGATAATGTGCGTAATAGAGCGGTAAATTTATTTTCAAAGGATAAGGATTTTGCAAATGCTGCTAAGGATTTCTTACTTGCATATACATTAGATAAGCGTGATACTGCTGCGTTGCAGAATTCAGCATTGAGTTCTTATAATGCACAAGACTATGAAGGATCGCTTAAAAAATACATGCAGTTAAAAGATTTGAACTATACTGGTATCAGAACGATCTATTATGCAAAAGAGAAAGAAACTGGTATAGAAAGAAACTTGGGAACGAAATCTCAAAGAGACAACATGGTGAGACTTGGACAGTTTAAAGAACCAAGAGATGAAGTAAGTCAGTCTAAAAGAGGAGATATTATCAAGAATATTGCTTTACTGTTAAACAGAACAGGTAAAACAGATGAAGCTGTTGCTATGATCCAAAAAGTAAGAGCCGAAAACCCGAATGATCTGAGCTTGTTATTAACAGAGGCAGATTTCTATATCAAGTTAAATAAAATGGACAAGTTTGGTGAAATGATGGAAAAAGCGATCAAGTTAGATCCAAATAACCCAATTTTGTTCTTTAACTTAGGAATTATCAATAGCGATAAGAAAGGAAAAGAAGAAGATGCGATCAAGTATTTCAAAAAAGCAATTGAGTTAAAACCTGATTATGGAGATGCGTATATTAGTGTCTACAGATTGATTGTTGCCAAAGAAGAAGCAATCAATAAGCAAATGGAAGGATTGACTGATTTTGACAAGTACGATGAGTTAGAGGCAAAGAAAAAATTGATCTACAAAGAAGCACTACCATATCTTGAAAAAGGAGATCAATATAAGAGATCAGTAGATACAGTAAAGATCTTAAAGAGTTTGTATGAGATCCTTGAGATGAATGACAAAGCAAAAGAATTTGGTGAGATCCTTAAGAAAATGGGGTAAATCTAAATTAGAATGAATAAAAAAGCCGAAACAGAAGTTTCGGCTTTTTTATTATATGATCTTTTTAATGACTCGTAATGTATGCGTATGTTTTTTGGTGTCTAAATTATAAATACCGCTATGATCTAAAAGATCGATGCGCACTTTACCATGTGCATGGATTATATAATAATCTTTCATGATAATCCCTACATGGGTAATAATGCCTTCATCATTATCAAAGAAAGCCAAATCGCCCGGTTCACTTTCTTCAATGAAGCTCAATACTTCACCTTGTGTAGCCTGATCCTTCGCATCTCTTTGAAGATCATAACCACATAACTTATATACCATTTGCGTAAAACCGGAACAATCAATTCCAAATGGTGTTCTTCCTCCCCATAAATATGGGCTGTTCAAAAACAAATAAGCTTTATTTATGATCTCCTCTTTAGGAAGCTTTCCTGAATATACTTTTCCATCGTAAGCATACGAACTAGAACCTATAACGAAGTGCTCGTTATCATAAAAAGGTAAATGACAGCCAATCGGAATTGTGGTCAAATTGTTCTTTGAATCACTAAAAAAGTCTAAAATTTCACCGGATAATGTTCTTTGCTCATTCGAAAGCTTTAAAAACATATCCTCAGAAATTTCGATATATTGTTTATTATCAATGTAGCCTTCGTAATTGTCGTATTGGAGTTTTATCTTACTCCATTTAGTTTGCTGTTCTAAAACCTCAAAATGTTCTCCAAACAAAAGTTGAGAAACCATTTCTGAGGTGTCACTAGCCTCTAAACGAAGCGGTACAATACTTAAATTACAAATGCCGTAGAGCATATATTAAATAGGATTAAATTCGCTCTATTACCATGGCACTTGCACCACCACCACCGTTACAAATACCGGCAGCTCCAATGCGAGCATCATTTTGTTCTAGGATAGATGTCAATGCTATGATAATACGTGCTCCTGATACACCTAATGGATGACCTAGTGAAACCGCACCACCGTTTACATTTACTTTGCTATCATCTAATCCTAATATTTTCATGTTTGCCAAACCGACTACAGAAAAGGCCTCGTTTAACTCAAAATAATCAACATCATTGATATCAATGTTCGCTTTGGCTAAAGCTTTTGGTAACGCTTTTGCCGGAGCAGTCGTAAACCATTTTGGCTCATGAGCGGCATCTGCATAACTTCTAATTTTAGCTAAAGGTTTAAGGTTAAGCTCATGTGCTTTTTCGGCAGACATTAAAACCAGCGCTGCACCACCATCATTAATGGTTGAAGCATTAGCCGCAGTAACAGTACCTTCTTTGGTAAATGCTGCTCTTAGACCAGGGATCTTTTCCATCTTCACATTTTTGTATTCTTCATCTTCAGACATCAGAATAGGTTCTCCTCTGCGCTGTGGTATCTCAATCGGTACTACTTCATTGGCAAATTTCCCTGAAGCCCAAGCTTCAGCAGATCTATTGTAAGACTGGATCGCATAATTGTCTTGATCTTCTCTCGAAAACTCATATTCTATCGCACATTCATCCGCACAAACACCCATTGCTACTTGCTGGTAAGCATCGACCAATCCATCCTTTTGCATGCCATCTTCCATTTTAATAGGTCCAAATTTCGAACCCTTTCTAGCATGTTGGTAATGCGGAATAGAACTCATATTTTCCATACCACCGGCAACAACAATATCAGCATCTCCTAACGCAATTGTCTGTGCCGCCAACATGATCGATTTCATACCTGAAGCACATACTTTGTTCACAGTAGTACAAGGAACTGAATCTGGAATTCCCGCAAAAATAGCTGCCTGACGCGCTGGTGCCTGACCTAATCCGGCAGAAACAACATTTCCCATAAAAACCTCTTGAACATTACTTGGGTCTAGGTTGGTTTTTGCCAAGGCTCCCTTTATAGCATGGGCACCTAATTTAGGTGCTGGAATATTAGATAAGCTTCCCATAAAACTCCCAATAGGAGTTCTGGCTACTGAAACAATTACGACTTCTTTCATATGATATTTATTGATTTTTACTTTGCAAAATTAACCATTTTTAATCAAATTTGGGTTGATTGTTCCACTTCAATTTTTGACCTCGGTTTTTTTAAGTTAAGTTTGTTATTCAAAATTTTACAATGAGTAAGACTGTAAATAGATTATATCAGCACAATACGATTATTTACAAAGTAATTTTGTTCTTGATCACGGCTGTATCTATCGTATACTTTTTCCCAAAAGGAGGTCAATTTAAATACGATTTTAATAAAGGTAAACCTTGGCAATATGATAATTTGCTCGCACCTTTTGATTTTGCAATTCAGAAAACAACTGAGGAGTTAGAACTGGATAAAAAATCGATCCGAGATAATGCCAAGCTTTATTTTAAAGATGACATGCGCGTGTTAGATGATGTAAAGGATCGCTATCTCACCAAAATGTCCTTCGTAAATGTTAATGATTCCATCACGAATGAAGAAATTACGAATAGTATTGCATTAGGTACAGCTATTATAGAAGAGATCTATAGAGCAGGATTTGTTGATAACGTTAGCAATAATGTAGTTCCTAGTAAGAATATTCTGGTATTATTAAGGAAGGAAAATCAAGTTGAAGAGGTCTTATTTAGTAAATTTTTGACGTCTAGTGAAGTTTCAGATAGTATCATTGGTAGGCTAGGAGGTAGACCTTTAACATATGCCAATACCATTATTTTTGACGCTTTGTCAGAGGTTATTGTACCTAACATTTCGTACGATAAAGATTTTACTGATAAGGTTATCGAAGATGCAATAAAGAATATCTCTCTTACCATTGGAAAAGTGTCGAAAGGAGAACGAATCATTTCAAAAGGAGATATCGTAGAAGGTCGGGAATTAGCGATCTTGGAATCTTTGAAAAGCGAATCGGAATCAAATGTATGGACAGAGTCTAACTACACTTGGATCGTATTTGGATATACCGTCTTAGTCTCTTTAGCCTTATTAATGTTATTGCTTTTCTTGCGTAAATATCGTATCGAGATATTTGAAAATAATAACAAGGTTACCTTCATTTTTTTCAATGTGTTTTTGATGGTGTTGATACAAACACTAGTGATCAAATATAATGTTGAATACTTGTATGTTGTTCCTCTGAGTATTTTGCCTATTGTGCTGAAAGCCTTTTTTGATGCGCGATTAGGGCTCTTTGCTCATGTGTTAACCATATTGTTACTGGGATTCATTGTGCCGAATAGTTTTGAGTTCATTTATCTTCAGATCATTGCAGGTATTGTAACGATCTTAACCGTTTCTGAACTACATAAAAGAGCAAACCTTTTTATTTCTATCGGTCAGATCACGTTGATTTATATGATCACCTATTTAGCATTTTCCATTATTAAAGAGGGAAATGCATCTCAAATAAAATGGGAGTATTTGTTAATGTTTGCTGCCAATGGTCTATTGTCGTTCTTGTCGCTATTCTTTATTTATGTATATGAAAAAACGTTTGGGCTAGTATCTGATGTAACACTGCTGGAATTATCGAATACGAATTCAAAATTATTACGAGAGTTAAATGAAAAAGCGCCTGGGACATTTCAACATTCCATGCAAGTGGCAAACTTAGCAGAGGCTGCAGCGAACGAAATAGGTGCAAACTCCATGTTGGTAAGAACAGGAGCTTTGTACCACGATATTGGTAAGATGTTAAACCCTATGTATTTTATAGAAAATCAATCTACAGGTGTAAATCCGCATAACGATTTATCTCCAAAAGACAGTGCTTCTATTATCATAGATCATGTGATCAAGGGAATAGAATTGGCCAAGAAGAACAAGTTGCCGGATAGGATCATTGATTTTATCAGAACGCATCATGGAACAAGTTTAGTGTACTATTTCTATATGCAAGAGAAAGAGCGGTTCCCTGAAGAAGAGGTGGACATTTCTAAGTTTCAATACCAGGGCCCGATTCCTTTTTCTAAGGAAACTGCAATATTAATGATGTGCGATGCAGCAGAAGCAGCGTCTAAGAGTTTAAAGACACCAACAGCACAATCTATTGACGATCTGATCAATAAGATCGTAGAAAAGCAAAAAGCAGATGGTCAGTTCATCAATTCAGATATTACATTTAGAGAAATTGAGAAAATCAAAAAAGTGATAAAGACAAAATTGATGAACATTTATCATTTGAGAGTGGAGTATCCGGACTAATTTTTTTACACAAAATAGAAAAAAACACTTGCGAGATTGTTTTTGGAATCTTACATTTGCACTCGCAATTTTTCACAAATACTTCGGTATAAAATTGAAGGAGAGGTGGCAGAGTGGTAATGCAGCAGATTGCTAATCTGTCGACGTTTTTCGTCGCCAGGGTTCGAGTCCCTGTCTCTCCGCTAAGAAAATTGCACTCGGGGTGTAGCGTAGCCCGGTTATCGCGCCGCGTTTGGGACGCGGAGGTCGCAGGTTCGAATCCTGCCACCCCGACAAAAAGCTGAAACGAGATTTTGTTGAAAATGTATTTTCATAAAAAATTGAGAAAAGCTTTTCAAAAAGCATCGCTTTTTGATGACCACATACTCAGGATCAACGAAGTTAATCCTTATACTGGTCGCGTAGCTCAGCTGGATAGAGCATCTGCCTTCTAAGCAGACGGTCACAGGTTCGAATCCTGTCGCGATCACATAAAGCCTTACTATTTCTAGTAAGGCTTTTTTGTTTTAATAACTTCTATGTTCTTTAGCTATTCCTTCCGGAACCCATACCATAACTGTCCCCAAAAGGTCTTAGGAAACTCATTGTCTTTAGGAAAGCCAATTTCTATAGTACCACTATCTTCCGGGATGTAATTGGTTTTAAAGAGATAATCCCATAAGCTTAAACTAATCCCAAAGTTTACACCGTATTTCCCCTCTGGTAGGGTATAGGCATGATGATATAAATGCATGACCGGGTTGTTAAAGATGTATTTTAAAATCCCCCAGGTAATTTTAATATTGGCATGATTAAAATGTCCTATAGCAATAGCAGCGAAGTGCACAATAAAAGCCTGCTGTGGCTCGAAACCACCCAGGACCATCACAGCCAATGTTTTTAAGGGTTTGTATAAGATGTTTTCCATCCAATGATATCGTAGATGCGCAGCAAATCCCATTTCCTTAACACTGTGATGTACCTTATGGAATCGCCATAATACAGGAAATTTATGCAATAAAACATGGGTAAACCATTGTACAAAGTCAGATACAATAAAGAAAACAACAAGTTGCAGCCACATAGGCCATGATTTAATATTGACAATAGCCAGGCTATTAGCAGCTAGGCCTACATCTGTATAGCCTAGATTTAAAACCCTGTAAAAACCATCGATGGCAATAGAAAATACAAAGAAATTAAAGAACATATAAAATCCATCTAGCCAAAAATCTTTACGAAAAACGGATTGCTCTTTACGCCAGGGAAATGCAATTTCCAATCCCCATACAATTAAAGAAATGAGAATTAATCCCCAAAAATAATTTTGGTACCATGGTACTTCAAATAAAATGGATTTCCAGGTCCAATCCAGACTTCCATTAAAAGCATTTACAAAGGCGTCGATATATCTTGACATATTATTTTAAAATTGTTGTGACACTGTCTTTTTTGAAAGGTAAGTCGTTAAAATAACTCCATTCTGACCAAGAGCCATCATAATTCTTTACATTTTCATACCCAAGCAGTTGGGTTAATACAAAGATAGTGTGTGAAGAGCGAACTCCCGTATGACAATAGACAATTATCGGATCTTTTTTGGAAGGGAGTTTAGAACCGTAAATACGATCTAGCTCTTCTATAGATCTCATTCTCTTTTGATCGCTATAATTAATGGCTGAGGTCCAGTTGATCAAAATGCTATTTGGGATTCTACCACCTTTGAAAGCTCCTTTTTTTTGTCGTTTTCCTGAGAATTCATCTGGAGTCCTTGTATCCAAGATGGTTGTATGTCGTATAGACTTTAGCATATCATCTTTGCTAATATAAAACTCTGAGGAGGTAGTATTGGTAAACGAAAAATCCGTTTTAGGAAATTCGGGTATTACAGTGGTCACTTTTCCGCCTTGCGCTTTCCAGCCTGAATAGCTGCCATGAAGTAATCGGATATTGGTATATCCATATTGTTGCAATACCCACCAAAAACGTGCTGCATCGCACAAGCCATTATCATCATAAACGATAAGCATGTCGTTGTTAGAAATCCCCAAAGAACGAAATAGTTGTTCAATAGATTCTTTTTTCGCGATCATTCCTTTGTATGGGTAGGAGTGATCTTCGATATCCGATCTCCAAATATTGATAGCGTTAGGAATGTGACCGTCATTATATTGTTTTGATTTTCTGAAATCGATCAATTTAATTTGGGGCTGACCGGCAATTGCCTGAAATTCTTCAAATTCGATCAAGTAGTTGATCTTTTCCGTTGCCCTTTTTTCGGGTGTACAAGAGATGAGTAGAAATATGGCGATAATAATACTAATCCTTAACCTCATACCATGCAATATTAGACAAGTTTTCCCGTCTGCTTTTTTTCAGTACAGGATAGTTGGTTACCAAATAGTCTACGATAACTTTTTGATTGTCACCCAGATCCCAGAGATTTTGCGTCTCCTGCATCCATCGGATAGTTGCATCCCAACGTTCTTTGTTCATTCTATTTTGAATAACCAGTTTTGCCGAATGACAATTGGTACAGTTATTCACCACTGTCATCAAACCTTTAGCATCTTTTAATCCGGTACGAAGATGGATGCCATTTTCAATTTTATCTTCGTCAACAATAGTTGCTACTTTGTCTTTAGGAACACTGTTGAAAATAGAAAATGTCGGGTCATAGATCAGAAAAAGCAATAGCAATGTTGCAATAGACGTTAAAAATACAGCCCTATTGAGTAAGCGTTGTGCTTGTTTAATATGTTCCTGATCTCCCATTTATATTACTTTGATCGCTATTCGATGACAGGCATTGTTCAAGTACCCTTTAGGATTCCATCCAGGTAGGATCATCGGTTGAGAAATTCCGTTACTGTCGGTAGACTTTGCCCAAACTTCATAATATCCTTTTTTCGGAAAACTAATAGATGCTGAAAAATTTTGCCAGGCCAACCTATTAGAAGGTCTTTGTAAAGAACAGGATTGCCAGGTGGCACCAAAATCGATAGAATAGGTAACTTTGGTAACTTCCAGTTCTCCTGCCCAGGCATGTCCTCTAATTTTTAACGTTTTTCCTTCTTTGATCATTCCACCTGATTTCGGACTTGTGATCAATGATTTTACAGGCATAGATTCGATGATACACATATCTTCATCCTTAACTTTTGCTCCTGGTGCCACAGGTTCACAGGGAACTCTGTAGGCTTTCCCTTTCATTTTAGTACCATCATGTATTTGATTACGAACGCTGATTCTGTTTAGCCATTTTCCAGAAGCAGAGGCAGGCCATCCACCCGCCACGAGTCGTAATGGGTATCCATGAGCCAAGGGAATGTCCTTTCCATTTACCTTAAAGGCAATCAAGGTTTCATCTTGTAAAGCTTTTGATATTGGAACCCCGCGAGAAATGGGTTCTTTAGAAGGATCTCCGCTTAAGTGTGTATCTGCAGCGTGGTAACCAATATATACAGCGTCACTTTTTATGCCCACATCTTGTAAAAGGTCTTTTAAACGAATTCCGGTCCATTCCGCGCAATGAACAGCGCCAACAGTCCATTGATTTCCTTTTGCCGGTGGGTCGAATTCACTTCTTCCGTTACCCCCACACTCTAAAGTAAGTTGGTAGGTATATTGTTTGAATTTTGACTTGAGTTCTTGAAGTGTATAACTTTTCTTTTGCTTAACGGATTCACCATCTATGATTAAGGTCCAGGCAGATACATCAATATCTTCAGGAATCCTCCCGTTATTTCGAATGAACATTTTGGAAGTTGGAGTAATACTATCATTCAACAAATGTGCCTGCGCCTCCATATTCCATGGTCTATTGTTCAAGACAACCATCTCTTTATGTTTCTTGAAAAGTTTGAAGGGGTCCGTTTCCTGCAAAGCCAAAGGTGTATATCCTTTTAACATATTGGTGCCAAAAACGATGTCTGTACCCAAAAGTGCAACAAAAGAACTTAAAGTTGCCTTTTTTACGAAGGAGCGTCTTTTCATGTACGTTTCTAAATTTCTTTGAAAGATAGTAAAAATAGGCGTTATACCAGAGTTATAGACCTCTACATAATAATTGGACATTCTAGTACCCTTTATCCATGTCAAAAATAGATATCATCGATTTTTAATTACCTTATAAGTCTATTTTTGATGGGTTGGCATAGATGGTCATTTTATCTTTTCTACTGAATCCAATAAGGCAAATACCAAATTCTTTTGCATAGTCTATGGCTAAACTAGAGCAGGCAGATACTGCTATTACGATTGGTATTTTGGCAAAAAATGCTTTGGATACTATTTCATAGGAAACACGCCCACTCACTAGCATGCATGCAGCTTTTTTTAACTTAGATTCCTGTATTAATTGTCCGATAACTTTATCTACTGCATTATGTCGTCCAATATCTTCTTTAAGTGCTAGTAGCTGGTGTTTTTTATCGAAGATGGAAGCTGCATGACTTCCTCCAGTATGCTCGAACAATTTTTGAGATGATGACATACTGGTAAACATGTTTTGAATATACTCAAGAGAAAGCACATGCGCATTTTTAAGCGCTTCTCCTTTGGGTTTAATATCCGATAACTCTTGCTTTCCGCATATTCCACAAGAAGAAACGGACAATAAGGTACGCTTATTTAAATAACCCTTACCGATCTTATTTGTTGGAATATCTGCATTTACGATGGCAAAACCATTGTTCTGTTGTTCAACAATTGTCAGTTGCAACGGAGCGTCGTCTCGATAAATATCTTCAGCAAATAGTAGACCGCGGATCAATTCAAAGTCATCGCCAGGCGTGCGCATTACAACAGTGTATGATTCACCATTAATATTGATCTGTAGTGCAGCTTCAATGACAATGGCATCATGTACTTTGGTCGAATCGTTCTTTGCAATTCGAACACCGTCATACTTAAAAAAAGAAGTATCTATGAAATTATATTCGCTCAAAATCTACAGCTACAACTTTATATTCAGGAGTTAATGTTTCTTTATCCCCAACACTACCTGTAATAATGTTAATAAAGACTTCCGGTTGATGGAATGTAGTTCTTAAAATACCTCTTTTTACTGTTTTAGAGTATTTAATTGGAATTTCAACACTACCTCGGTCCGAGAAAATTCGAACCGTTTCATTGTCTTTAATGCCCTTCTTTATTGCATCCTTGGGATGTACTTCCAACACATCATCTGAGAGAATTTTTTGGTTATCTGTTCTTCGGGTCATAGTACCGGAATTATAGTGTTCCAATTCTCTTCCTGTGGTTAAAATAAAAGGGTACTTAGTTCCATGTGTTACTATTTCTGGCGTTTCTTCAAAGTCAAAATGGTGGAATGTTCCAATTCCTTTTTTAAACTGACCATCTACATGTAACATTTTGGTGTCAATACCATTTTCTTTGATCGGCCACTGTAACCCGTTTTCTCCTAGACGATCCCAGGATAGCCCTTTCATAAACGGAATTACATCCGCTATTTCTTCAATCACATTGGCAGCGTCATAGGTAAGTCCTGTCGGTTGTTCGTAACCCAAACGAGCCATCATGTCAATGATTATCTGCCCATCGGGTTTGGTATTTCCAATAGGTTCTATTACTTTATTAACGCGTTGTACTCTTCGTTCTCCGTTTGTGAAGGTTCCATCTTTCTCGAAATAAGAAGAAGCAGGTAGTACTACATCAGCCATCTCAGAAGTTGCTGTCATAAAGAGTTCTTGAACTACGATGAGATCCAAATTTTCAAAAGCTTTGATACTATGATTGGTGTTTGGGTCTGTCATAATAGTATCTTCACCCATAATATATAATGCTTTTATTTTACCATCAATGGCAGCATCCAGCATCATCGGAATTTTTAAACCTTCTTTATCCGGCATTTTATCAATTCCATATTTTTCAGCATAATATTGTTGAATTTCCGGATTGTTAACGTCTAAATATCCAGCACCCTGATGCGGTTGCACTCCCATGTCGGCTGCTCCCTGTACATTGTTCTGACCACGAAGCGGATTCAATCCAACTCCTTTTTTACCTATATTTCCGGTCATCATTGCTAAATTAGATAGCAACATCACGGTTTTACTACCTTGAAAATGTTCTGTAACTCCTAAGCCGTGAAACTCCATGGCTCTATCGGCGGTAGCATATGCGTGAGCTGCTTCTTTAACCAGTTCCTTCGAAACACCGGTTAGCTGCTCTAAGGCATCCATATCAAGTTGTTCAACATGACTCCTGAATTCCTCGTACTTTTCGGTATAAGACTCAATAAAATGATCATTTACCAAACCACCTTTAACAATGTAGTGGGCTAACATATTTAGAATGGCAACATTGGTTCCCGGTCTTATTTGTAAATGGTATGTAGCAAGTTCTGCCAGTTTTGTTTTTATAGGGTCTACGACAATTGAAGTAACTCCTTTCATGAAGGCCTGCTTTATTTTTGCTCCCGTAACCGGATGTCCTTTGATCGGATTTGCTCCGAATAAGAAAATAGCATCTGCTTCTTTAAGATCTTCTACCGAATTTGTGGCAGCTCCGGTTCCAAATGATTGCTGCATTCCGTAAGCAGTAGGAGCGTGGCAAACTCGTGCACAACCATCAATATTATTGGTTCCTACGGCTACACGGATCATCTTTTGCATTAAATAGTTCTCTTCATTTGTAGCTCTTGAAGAAGAAATACCTCCTATGGAATCTGGACCATATTTGTCTTTAATTTCTAATAATTTCTCCGTGATAAAATCATAGGCTTCATCCCAGGTAACCACTTCGAATTTTCCATTTCTTTTGATCATTGGTTCTCTAAGGCGATCCGGGTGATTGTAAAATTCAAATGCAAATCGTCCTTTTAAACACGTATGTCCTTCATTTACTTCTGCTGTTTCCGGTGCTTGAATACCTTTGATCTCACCATCAATGACAGAAACATCTAATTGACAACCAACACCGCAATAAGTACAGGTGGTTCTAACAGTTTTATCAGCTATTAAGGTTTTCGTTTCGTACTTATCGGTAAGTGCTTCTGTCGGACATGTTTGCACACAAGCTCCACAAGAAACGCATGCAGATTCATCGAACGAAGTATCGAAACCTTTAATGATATTGGTTGCGAAACCACGTCCGGACATATTTAAGATCATTTCACCCTGAATTTCTTCACAAGCTCTTACGCATCGAAAACAATTGATGCATTGCGAAAGATCTGATTTTATATATGGATGTGATCTATCTGGAGCAATATCTAAATGGTTTTTTCCTTCAGGATATCGAACATTGGGAATTCCGATCTGAGCGATCGTTTCCTGAAACGGTGTTGCTTTTTTATGCTCTGCAGGAAACACTTTATCCGACGGATAGTCCGTTAGGACCAACTCGACAATGTTCTTCCGTAAACGCTGCATTTTTTCAGTGTTGTGATAGATATATTGTCCTTCACCAACAGGGGTATGACATGAAGCCATAGTTCTTGTAGGGCCGTCTTTTTCTCGAGCCACTTCTACGGAACATACTCTACAAGAGCCAAAATTTTCTAACCGATCGTCTTGACACATGGTAGGAATGGCATTTTTGTTCTGCTCGATTCTTCTTACAAAATCTAAAATGGTTTCTCCGGAATGAAACTCGTATGCTTCGTTGTTAATATATGCAGTCATCTTTTTAGTTGTTTGTAAAGTATTCGTTCAATTCATCTTGAAAATATTGTAAGGCATTTTTAACTGGTAATGGTACTCCACCACCTAACGCACATAAAGAACCTATTTCTAATGTCTCCAGAAGATCATCGAATAACTGTCTGTCTATTTTATAATCAGAATTTTGTGCTTTTTGAAGCATCTCCATACCTCTATGTGAGCCTATTCTACAAGGGTAGCATTTACCACAGGACTCATCAGCCGTAAATTCCATTAAATGTTCCAAGAATTTCACCATTGGAAAATCAACCGGAATAGACACAAAACTGGCATGTCCTAATAAGAAGCCATTATTTCCTAACGACTCAAAGTCCAAGGTTAATTCAGGAATCTTATGCATCGGAACAATGCCGCCTAGAGGACCTCCGATCTGCAATCCTTTAACTTCTGACTTAAAACCGCCTCCAAAATCTTCAAAAATAGTTTGCAGGGGCGTACCCATTTCTATCTCGTACATTCCTGGAGTATTAAAGAAACTATCTAAAGAAACCAATTTTGTTCCGGTAGATTGTCCAGTTCCCAATGCAGCATAGGCTTTTCCGCCATGGTCTAATATCCAATGCACATTGGCAAAGGTTTCTACATTGCTCAATACTGTTGGTTTACCATATAACCCATATTGAGCAGGGTAGGGAGGGCGTACTCTAACTTCCGGCCTTAGTCCTTCTATAGAACTTAGCAAGGCTGTTTCTTCTCCACAAACATATGAACCCTGTCCACGAATGATCTTGAATTTAAAGTTCCCGATCAGATTTTTTTCTTTTAATTCTGCAATTGCATCATTCACAATTCTAATAGAATCCGGGTATTCTCCCCTAATATATAGAACACCTGTATTTGCTCCTACAATAAGTCCGGCCATATACATTCCGAACAGTACCTTATGCGGTTGATGTTCCATCAAGTACATGTCTGAGTAGGCTCCGGGGTCTCCTTCGTCTGCATTACATACAATGTACTTTTGAGGATTCTCTTCCTTAATAACGGCATCTAACTTGAACCAAAACGGAAATCCTGCGCCACCACGCCCCCTTAGATTTGAGGTTTTCAACTCTTGAATACAAGATTGAGGGTCGTTTTTGTGATCTTCAGCCAGCGCATAAAAATTTGCAATATCTGATATTTCCGAGGTCAAAATTGCCGTTGAGTTTGTGGCAATGTTATAAGCGTTTTCTTGATATTCTTTAGTTCGGATAATCGTATCTAAAGATTCTTTTGTGTCGGCATTATACGTTTTATCATCGAACATAAAGGCACCATTGCTATGGCAACGTCCAACACAGGCTGCATGTCCTATTTCTTCATGTCCAAAATATCCTTCTAAATTTTTATGAAGCTCCTGTTGCGTATTTGCTACCATGCAGGCTGTTCCGCTACAGACATGAATTTTCTTATTCTTATTTTCTTCTCTTGTAAAATCGTAAAAAGAACTGGTTCCTACTACCACAGAATCATCTATCATAAATCGTTTAGAGATCTGTTGTAGCTCTTCTTTAGCATTCTTTTTTTGGGAAGCACTAGCAATATTTTCGAAAAGATTCTCTTCCAGCTCCTTTCGATAAGATAAAGTACGAATATTTTTATTTGCCATTATATATTTTATATACGGCTAAAATTACTAAAATTCTATGAGTTTATAATGGAGAAGAATGGTAAATATCCGTTGAATAAAAGTATTCATAAAAAACATAAGCCTTGAATAAATCAAGGCTTATGAAGTGTTTTATACCCCTAAAATAAAACACTTTATGTGTAACTCCGAGGAGTTATTAGTCCAAAAGTAATACAAAAAATTTAAAATCCTACAAAAAAATGGTTTTTATGTTGTTGCTTATTAGTGTTTTAGTACATCTTTAACACAATTGACAACAATCAAATTGTTATGCATATTTGTAGAAAAGAAGAGGTAATTTTCACCTCCATCTTTTAATTTTAACTCTTTCCTAATCTGCGCCACGGATTTAGGAAAATTTCGGGTGGTGATGTTTGCTTTAGTAAAAGGAAGTTTTTTCTTTAATTTTTTATCAAACGGAAGCACTTCGTTAATACTGAATATGCGTCCGGGAAAATTGCTCACATATAGATCACTTGTATACAAATGAGAATGTTGATGCAACTTATAGAGTCCAAATTGAACGGCAACTTCCTGAAACCCTCCAGATTTTAAGATGGCTGCATTGGGTTCGTATAGATAATTTTTAGGCTCGCTATAATTTGCAACTGCATCAGACTCATAAAAGAAACTAAATTCTTGAGGTTCTTTTTTTCTAAAATTTACAGTATGCACTGTAACAGGCAATTCATAGTCCTTTTCTAATAAAAATAGTAATTCCTTTACGTCGTTATCAACAGCGACGATATGAATCTCTTTTACAAAGGCTAATTCTCTGATGGTATTGGTGATATCTAAAATAGGAGAATTCTTGATCAAAATTGTATTCGATCGTTTAAGTAGCAAAGCTAAATTCTCAGGAACGTTCGGTAGACAATCTTTTAATAAGAATACTTTCCCTTTTAAATCATTCCTTCTGGAAGGATCTATATAAATACAATCAAATTTTTCATTGGAGTTTTTGAGAAAATTGATACCATCACCAGAGACTGTTCTAATATTTGAAACGTGTAATTGTTTATTATTATGTGCCACAATTTCTGAGAGTTCAGTATTCATTTCACAGTGAACAACATGCTTGAACTTTTTAGCGAAGAAAAAGGTGTCGACTCCAAACCCTCCGGTGATATCGACCAATGAGCTTCCTAATACTAATTTGCTTTTATATATAGCCGTAAGTTCAGAAGATGTTTGCTCTATACTTACTTTGTTAGGATAGTAGATGTTATTTGCCTGAAACCAGGTAGAAAGCTTGGATTTCGATTTTTGTTTTGCAATAATCTGATTAGCTAATTCTTGTACAGATACGTCTTCAAAAGGACTTCCTTTTAAAATCAGTTTCGTAATGTCTGATGTTAAGTTTTCTTGAATATAATTTTGTACTTCTTTATGGAGAATTGCTAAATTCAAAAAATGATGTTATATATCTTTAGTAAGTGATTTGACAATCTTATTATCGGATAAAAACTCTTTTAAGATTACCTTCAGCACAGTATATGTTGGTACTGCGATAATCATTCCTAAAGGCCCCATGAGTAATCCTCCAATAATAATAATTAAGAAGATCTCTAGAGGATGCGATTTTGTGGTTTTGGAAAAAATCAAAGGTTGACTAAAGAAATTATCTATCAATTGAGCGATCACATAACCGATCATTACATACATAGTTGTTGGTAAAATTTCAGACTGAAAATCTTGCCCAAGGTTGCTCGTCATAGATAAAATGATCATTAAGAAGGCACCGATCAAAGGTCCAACATACGGAATAATATTAAGTAATGCACATAAAAAGGCAATGACCACGGCATTAGAGATTCCAAAGATTAAAAGAATGATCGTATACAGTACAAATAGGATGGTGATTTGCAACATTAGTCCTAAAAAGTATCTAGAAAGTAAGTCGTTGATTTTCTCTAAAGAGTGCGAAAATCTATTTTCAGTACCGCTGGGAATAATCGCCAAAAGTGAGTTCTTAAAGATTCGGCTGTCTTTCATAAAAAAGAAAGAGATAAAAAGTACTGAGAACAAGCCTACACTTAAGGACCCCATTGCTCCAACAATCGAGTTTAGTACTTCAGGGATCGATTTAAGCCCTGAAAAGATATCTGCACTTTTGAGTTCACTTAAGATATCAATATTCTTAGATTCAAAATAGGCATTTACCTGTTCCATGATACTCGTGATATTACTTTCCAAATCCGTTGTTTTTAATAACGAAAGGTTTCCCCCTTGCTCTACCACCAGAGGAATGAACATACCGATTAAACTAAAAAGAAGTGCGATGAAAATAACCATGGAGGTTATGACTGCTATGGTATTCGGGAATTTCAATTTCCTGCGTAAGAAAATGATCAAAGGTCTCGCGATTAAGGCAATGACTGCGGCAATGGCAATATATACCAAAACGGATTGTACCATATACAGAAAATAACACAGTACTGCTATTCCTAACATAATGGCTACAGCCCTTAAAATACCGTTGGATATGATTTTTGCATTCATTTTAATTATAGGCTTTTACGTCTCCCATACTCAGTTTTCTATCCCCTGAAAAAGTATGGTTTTTGGGTAATAATGCACCTGATTCAGTTGTGATCCACTCTTCCCAGGTAGCAGGAGTTCCGACCATTTTCATTGAAGGAACATACATTTTATAACTTTTAGGAACAAATGTAGAATCTACAATCCAGGTATACGAATCTCCGGGGGTACTACCTCCGGTAGTATATTTTACATTTAAAGCTTCCTTTCCATCTTCCATGACAATACTTCTAATGATTCCTGGTTCGAATAATTTATGTGGAGCCACCAACCAAAAACTATCATTATTGAATAGATCCCAAGCTCTTTTTACAAAGCTTTGTTTATTCTG
Organism: Flavobacteriaceae bacterium; assembly: GCA_965218065.1. Lineage (GTDB taxonomy): Bacteria > Bacteroidota > Bacteroidia > Flavobacteriales > Flavobacteriaceae > Polaribacter. Next base: position 996,419 of record OZ244589.1, read on the forward strand.
AGTCTCAACCCCTTTTAAAAAGGCCTTACTTTTTTCGAGGTCATTGGGATGTAGAATAACCTTCACATCATTCCATGAAACTTCTACAATATGTTCTTGTTTATCCCATTTATAATGTCTCCTTCCTCCAAAACTCCAATCAATATACCGAGTATTTTTATAAGCTTCATGGTTCAGAGCCTTCAATATTTTGTTTGCGAAAGCATCGGCATTTGGGTTATACGCTTTTACAGTTCCCATATCTAACTCCATTCCAAAGAGTGATAGTGTATGTTTGGAGGGTAATTTTATACCAGAATCCATCGTGGTAAGATCATTCCATGTAGCCGAAACACCGCCCATAGGTATAATCTTTACCCACATCTTGTAAGAGACAGGAAGATAATTAGAGTCTAACGTCCATAAATAGGAATCACCAGGTGTAGATCCTCCAGATGTATAGGTAACCAATAACGCATCTTTATCATCTTGTTTCACAATACTGCGTTTTGTTCCTTTATCGAATACTTTATAAGGAGCTACCAGCCAAAAACTATCATTATTAAAGTAATCTAAGGCATTTTGTATGTCTTCATTCGAACCACCAGTACTATTAGAATGATCATTTAAATCTAGTAGTATCTTTTTATCATTCCAGCTAACTTCAACTTTTCCTTCTTGCTTTCTCCATTTGTAGTGGTGCGCTCCTCTAAAACTCCATTCTAGAACTTCCGTACTTTTATAAGCGTCATTGTTCATAGCGGTCAACATTTTTAATGCTAGATCATCCGCTTCTTTTCCTTGAACACCTTCTGGTAATGATTCGTTGTTTGCAAAATAATAGATCGCCGCTACCAGAATAAGTATACCGAGTATACTGCCTAATACTTTAAGAAATTTTTTCATGTTGCTTCACGCTGTTTTTGATGCCTCTTGCCAATTCCAGAGCAGCTTCAGGGTGATTTCGAAACCATAATTCAGGTTCTATCAATTCCAATTCTGCCAGGGCAAGTTTATTTTGATTGTCTAAAAATACATCAACTCTGGCATATATTGGCATTTCGATACATGATTTTACCGCTTTCTCTGCATATGCAATCTCTTCCGAGCTTGGTTCATAGTCGTATACAGAACCTCCGAAGTCATCTTGAACTCTAAAATCACCCTCTTTCGCAACTTTTAAAATGGCATGTGTATATTTCCCATTCATCACCATTATGGAGATTTCTCCGCGATCGACAATATTTTGTTGAAAAGGCTGTAGCATCATGGCTTCCTTAGAAATCAGTTCTGCAAAAATGGCTTCGTGTTCATGCAGGTTTTCACGATGGATCTTGTAGGTATGTCTGGAACCACCCGAAATGCAAGGCTTCAAAACGAGGTCGGTTAGTTTGTAATGCTTTGCAAGTTCGGATAATGATGCTGATTCTCCTTGTTCAATAAAGTATGTCTCACAAATATGCACTCCGTTATCCTGAAGATCTTTCATATAGTGTTTATCTATATTCCAACGGATCAATTTTTCAGAGTTAAGCAATATGGTACGTTTACTTACACGATCTAACCATGAAGAAAACTCAGGATATCTGTCAAAATAGTCCCAGGTAGTTCTAAATATTGCGAAACGAGTAGAGGACCAATCGAAGTTTGGGTCATCCCAAGATTTTCGTGAGGCTTTGAGTCCTAATTTTTCCAAAGCGTCCTTAAGAAGGTTATCTTCGAGATATACATTTTTACTGTATTGATCCACTTTTGATTCGTCTATGTAACGTGGATCGGTCAGGATAATAACATCGTATTTTTTCATGGATGCAATGTACTATGAAAGCGTTTGCTTAGCAACTAAATAAATGGATTTATCAATTTTTAAAATTTTGTTTAATTATTTATGTTCTTCGTAATAAGATAATACATGCTGAGGAATGTTGATACCTTCTTTTAATTGGTTATCAGCAATTGGATAGGTTGCTACCTGTTTCAAAGGGACGATTCCCGCCCAAACATCCAAGTCATAATCTTCTGGTTCATCATTTACGCCTACATCTCGTATTTTTGCAGAAGCAGTTTCGATGGTCATTTCTACGACTAATGTCCTATCTAATTCTTCCTGATGCATAGATCGGATACCATCCCAACGTCCTGGCATCATATGATCCATAAAACATTTTAGTCCTATTTCTTTTTCTGCATCATCTTCTATGTTCCGTACGGTACCAAAAAGTGTTGCGGATCTATAATTTACCGAATGATGGAGACCGGATCTTGCCAATACCAATCCATCTAAGTGCATAACGGTCATTGATATTTCTTTAGATCGCAATAATGAGGTAAGCATCCTATTCGCTTGTGAGCCATGTAAGTATATTTTATTACCATCTCTACCATATCCCATGGGTATGGAGATGGGTTTTCCTTCAAAAATATAGTTTACAAACCCTATAAAACCGGCATCCAAAATTGCATTGATGGTGTGCACATCATAGGTTGCTCTGTTCTGACCTCTTTTGATCCTGTTTAATTTTGATTTTTGATACTCTTTCATTATTGTGATACTTAAAAGTTATTTTATTTCGCTTTAGCAAAAGCCATTCTTATAGCCAAACCAGACAAAACGGAAGCCATAAACCATTTTTGAATTTTCAGCCAAATTGGTTTTTTAGAAAACCAGGTGGCCATGTTGGCTGCAGATATTACAATTAAAAAGTTAATGGTAAAACTGATAACAATCTGAATGATCCCCAACTGAAAACTTTGACCTAAAATAGAACCGTATTCAGGTTTTATAAATTGTGGAAAAAACGATAGATAGAAGATGGCCATTTTAGGGTTCAGTACATTAGTAAGTAATCCGGCATTAAATAGTTTAATAGCCTTATCGGTTTTTAGTTGATTTCCTGTCTGAAATATCTGATTTTTTGAAGTTGCAGTCTTATAGGCCAGATAGAGCAAATAACCTACCCCTAAAAATTTAACGATCATAAAGGCATAAGGCACAGCAAAAAATATAGCAGTTAACCCAAAACTTACCATTAAAATATGGAACAAGAAACCAGACATAATACCAAGCAAGGAAATAATACCTGCTTTTTTACCTTGAGATAAGGATCTTGATATTAAATAGATCATATTTGGTCCTGGAGATAAGACCATGATCAGTGCCGCTAGTGCAAATAGTATGATGTCATTAATGGGTAACATAGCTTTAAGGTCTTATTATTTCAAATTGAATATTCATCTTTTATGAGGCTCAATATGTTTAAATTTTTCAGATAATCTTTTTGCCTTTTCTAAATCCTTTTTGTCTAGCACGGGTCTATTTGACGCCGGGTATTTTTCGATCATTTTCTTTGGGCGAATCGGTCGTTGTACAAAATTTCCCGCACAACTTGGACAGACATTTTCAAAGATCTCTATCGCGCAGGTGTTACAATACGTGCATTCAAAGCTACAGATCATGGCTTCCGTTGAGGTATTGGGCAGTTCTTTTCCACAATGCTCACAATTGGGTCTAATTTCTAACATTTTATAAATAACGTTCTTTAATAACATCCATATGCCAAACATCATGACCAATTATGGTAAAAGCTGCGGCTCTGGCAGACATTTCACCTCCATTAGCATTTCCAATGAATTTTAGATGTTGATCCGCAATACTAGTTAAAAGTACTATGGAATTGTTTCGATTAATAATAAATTCGTTTAACAGATCGTCTATGGATTTTTGATGTGCTCCCGACGGACTTATGTAAATATTTTGATCAAATCCGGCCAAGGGAGTTGTATCTTTTCTTGCAATTCTAAAGCAACGATACATAAAGACTCTTTCGGTGTCTATAAGATGCTGCAGGATTTCTTTTACACTCCATTTCTCAGGTTGATAACGGTAGGTTAGTTTTTCTTCAGGGATGGACTTGAAAAAATTGATCACCATTCTCTTTCCAGCCTCAAATCCGCTCCGAAGCGAAACCGAACCTGCCAATTTATCAATATACCGTTGGTAATAGCTATCGTATTCGTTAGATCTCAAATCTGATTTTGTCATAGTTTTTTGTTTTTGTACTTCAAATCTACTAGATTTATGGACGTTTATTTTCATCCAGAATTAATATTTTTAGTAGTCCAGATATGTTTCCTTATAAAACAAGTTTTTCATTACAAAGAGATCAGGGTCCATCGCTATATCTTCAGCTCGCGAATCAATTTATTGGTTTGATCAAAAATAGAACCCTACCTCCAAGAACGAAGCTTCCCAGTAGTAGGAACTTAGCAAATTTGTTAGGAGTACACAGAAAAACAGTAGTGGCATGTTACGATGAACTATTGCTTCAGGGGTGGGTGGAGAGCATTCCTAAAAAAGGAACATACGTTCATGCGAATCTACCTATTTTGCATCAACAAGAATATTTGTTAGAAGACGAAGAGTTTTGCAGTAATTCCACAAATTTTGAATTTAAAAAAGAGGTATTGCTAGATCGAAAAACGTTTGATACCGGAAAAGATTGGTCCGTTATAGACGATGGAATTTCTGATGTACGATTAACACCCTTAGAAGAAATTGCCAGAACATACAGACGATTGGCAGGAAGGAAAAGTACCCTAGAAGCATTGACTTATGGACCTACTCATGGAAATTTGAAATTAAGGAAAGCGTTGGCAACATATTTAAATACCACACGAGGTTTACACATTACGGAAGAACGAATACTCATTACAAGAGGAAGTCAGATGGGCATTTTTTTGGCGTCGAGATTATTGCTGGATGAACATAGTACTGCCATAGTTGGAGATACAAATTATATTGCGGCCGATGTTACTATTAAGGAGCGAAAAGCAAATTTAATACGTGTTTCAGTAGACGAAAATGGATTAAATACCCAAGAAATAGCAGCGATTTGTGCCAGACAAAAAATAACTGCTGTGTTTGTTACATCGCATCATCATCATCCAACTACAGTGACGCTTTCAGCGGAAAGAAGAATTCATTTGCTCAATCTAGCTAAGGAACATAAATTCGCCATTATCGAAGATGATTACGACTACGATTTTAATTATAATCATGCACCTATTTTACCTTTAGCAAGTCATGATACACATGGAAATGTTATCTACATTGGTTCCATTTGTAAAACCGTGGCTCCTGTTTTCAGAATCGGATATCTGGTTGCTCCTAAAGATTTTGTAGACCAGGCTGCGAAAGTGAGAAGGTATGTAGATCGACAAGGAGATGCACTACTTGAATTGACCTTTGCCGACTTTATAAATACTGGAGATCTTGATCGACATATTAAAAAGATCTTAAAAGCCTATAAAACCAGAAGAGACCTGTTTTGTCAGTTGTTAAAGGAAGAGTTAAACAATGTCTTTTCTTTTGAAATACCAAAAGGAGGAATGGCGGTTTGGGTAACCCTAAACAAGAGATATTCATGGGATCTTCTGTCTGAATATGCGCGCGAATTGAAGTTAGAGATTGGAGATTGGAGAAGATACGATATGCAAAAAAGTGGACATAATTCTATCCGAATTGGGTTTGCAAGTATGAATGAAGATGAGATTAGGATCTTAGTAAGAAGATTAAAACAAGCATGTGCTAAAATGCAACGTCAGGAAATATCTTTGTAAATTTTCTAGGAAGCGTACCATCAATACGGATCGTCTTTTCTGAAAAAGGATGTGTAAATTCAAGTTTACTAGCATGTAAATACAATCCTTTACCTTTTAAAATGAGTGTATCTATACCATACTCTTTATCTCCTAAAATAGGATTCCCGATACCTGATAGGTGTTTTCTTAGTTGATGTCTTCTTCCAGTTTTAGGTGAAAGCTCAACAAGATTTAAAGTTCCAAATCGATCCGAAGAAATGGATTGAAGCACGGAATAATTAGAAATAGCTTCTTTACCATCAACCGGAGATTGTATAATTCCCATGGTATCCATTGAGCCTATGGTAATGGCATGGTAGGTTTTATGAATATCTTTTTGCTCAAATAACTTGTTCATAGTTGAGATACCCGAGCTCGTTTTACCAATTAATAAAAGCCCGGTTGTCGGGTAATCGAGTCTATGGACAGGCCGAGGTCTAACGACATCAGGAAGGCTACTTTTGGTTAAGTTAAAGGGTAAGGCATTATCTATACTTCGAAAAGTATTTCCGCTTACAACAATACCGGCTGGTTTCTCAACAACCGCCAAGTATTCATCTTCGTAATGGATCGATAAAGAAAGTTCGAATTGTTTAAAGGAATGATAATCTTCTAATGCCAACAGTTGTATGGTTTCGCCTCCCTGCAGCAGAGTGCTTGTCAAAGAAACGTTACCATTTACAAGTACCGAGCCTACTTTAATTGCTTTTTTTAATGCAGACCGTGTAGTGATTGTTGCAAAAATATGGATGCCGTATTCTTGTATTCTAATGGGTTTTTCCTGAGGAGGGACAATATGCGTTTCCTTAATTTGCATTTACTTAGCAAATAGTTGGCTCATATCCTTGAATGCTTTGAATTCGAGTGCATTGCCTTCAGGGTCATTAAAGAACATGGTTGCTTGTTCACCGACCTTTCCTTGAAAACGAATGGTGGGAGCAATGACAAAGGATATTCTCTTTCTTTGTAAGCGTTCTGCTAGAATAGTCCAGTCTTCCCATTTTAGAACCACACCAAAATGCGGTACAGGCACATCATGCCCGTCTACCGGATTTGAAATTTTTTGGGGTTCAAAGTCTTCTTTCTGATGGATGACCAATTGATGTCCAAAGAAATCAAAGTCGACCCAATGATCTGAACTACGACCTTCTTTGCATTGCAAAAGATCTTTATAGAAGACCCGACACAGTTCCAGGTCTTTCACGGGAATGGCTAAATGAAATGGTTGAATGCTCATGTTTGCTAATTCGAATGTTCAAATGTACTGGATTTAATTCGGGAGCGAAAGCCCTGTTTTATCTTTCCAATACTTTTTCAGCTCTTTGTAGGATTTTCCGAACAACTTTTTAGCCCATTTTTCCCTGCTCTTTTTTTTAGATCTGGGCATTTTCCAGGACTCGAGTGGTTTGTAGTTTTTATCACTTTTGAGCCCCATACCCTTATATCTTGGTTTTACAATTTTAATACCCTTTTTTACCGAAGTTTTGGTCAATCTACCTCCTTTACAGCCAAGTGCCCTTGCTGCTTGTTCTCCAACTAAACTGCCTTCATATTCTTCTTCAATAGCGTTGCCTTCGGGATCGTTATGTCTTGCATGCAGCGCTTCATGCATCACACTATTGATCAGGTCGCACCTGAGCATATAACAATCTCCACATAAGATGTATTGTTTTGCCCATTCCTGATCTTCTTTTGAAGACGACTTTTGTCTTTTCTTGATCATCTCTACGGTACGCTTGTCGCATCTATATCGAATGTAAATTTCTCTACTATAAATAAGTGTGAACAAACCAGGAATACCAACTCTAGGTTGCGCTACCCAGGAAGCCGGGTCTTTAGAGCCTTGTTTTTCAAACGTGATGTCATCACAAGCATAAGCACTTAGTGTGAACAGTATTTTTCTAGCTTTTCGAGTTCTTTTATCTCGGAGCCCATCAACAAGCATGACCCAAAGCATATTGATGATCTCTTTTACTTCTTTGCAGAAGCAATCGTTATCGCATTCGCACATAATACATAGGGTTTAGGTTACCCTATAAAGTTAGTAAAATAAATGTATACTATTGTTTATGAGTGACTTGGGTTAAAATCCGATAGCAGTGTCGTCTCCACGAGGATCGGCACCACCTTCTAGTTTTCCGTCTTTTAAAATCAAAATTCCCTCTACTTTACCTAATACTCTAGAGTTTCTCTCATCTATTTTATATCCTAATGTTTTTAAAGAGGTTTTTACATCGTTCTTAAATTTGTTTGGTTCAATCATCACCACATCCGGAAGCCATTGATGGTGAAATCTTGGCTGATTTACTGCTTCTTGCATTCCCATACCAAATTCATGAACGTTTAAAATGGTTTGTAATACTGATGTTATAATCGTAGATCCTCCAGGAGTACCTACAACCATCCATAACTTTCCATCTTTCTCTACGATAGTCGGTGTCATAGAGCTCAGCATTCTTTTTTCGGGAGCAATTTCATTTGCTTTAGCTCCTACTAATCCATATACGTTAGGAACTCCGGGCTTACTGCTAAAATCATCCATTTCATTATTAAAGAAAAATCCAAGTTCTTTGCTATATAATTTAGATCCAAAGCCACTGTTCAATGTTGTGGTTACTGAAACGGCATTTCCAAATTGATCCACAATGGAGTAATGTGTGGTTTGGTCACTTTCAATGATCTCAATATTTCCATGATCCAGATCTTTAGAAAGAGTAGGCTGTTCAAAAGAAAAATCTGCCATGCGTTGTTTTGTGTATCCTTTGCTAATAAGTGTGTCAAGTGGAATTGTTACAAAATCAGGATCACCTAAAAAGAAACTTCTGTCTGCATAGGCTCTACGTTCTGCTTCTACGATTACCTGTATAGATTTTACCGAATTATGACCGTATTCATGCAAATCAAAAGGTTCTATAGCATTCATAATTTGTGCAAGACAGACGCCTCCACTTGACGGTGGAGACATAGAAATTACTTTTAGATCATCGTATTCAAATGTGATCGGTGTTCTCCACTGTGCCTTGTATTTGGCAAGATCTTCCTCCGTAATGTAGCCTCCATTTTTTTGAATGAAAGCAGCAATTTTTTTTGCAGTTTCACCAGTGTAGAACTCATCTCGACCGTTCTCAGAGATGCGCTCCAATGTTGTCGCGAGAGCTGAATATTTAATCGTATCATTTGCTTTCCAGGGAAGCATCATGGGTATAGAATCTTGGTTTGCCTTGGCAAATCCCTTTTGATACCGTTGAATGCGTGCTTCTTGTTTTTTGGTAACGATTACCCCTTTCTTAGCCAGTGCGATCACGGGTGCTATAATTTCTTTAACGGAAAGCACCCCAAATTTTTTATGAGCTTCAAATACACCGGCTATGGTTCCGGGAACACCTACTGCAGTTGCTCCAAGTGTACTTTTTCCGGCGATTACATTTCCGTCTTTATCAAGATACATATCTCTTGAAGCTGCTAATGGAGCTTTTTCTCTATAGTCTAACGCGCCTATCTCACCATCACTTTTTCGATATACCATGAAACCACCACCCCCTATATTTCCTGCATATGGGTATGCCACAGCTAAGGCGAGTTCGGTAGCCATCATAGCATCGAAAGCATTGCCTCCTTTTTTCAGTATCTCAACACCAATTTTAGAAGCTTCTTCTCTGGCAGATACTACCATGGCCTTATCCGTAATAAGACCCAGTACTTTTGATTCGGGCTCCTTTTTGCAACCGATGAGTGCGGCTAAAATAAGGGTATATAAGAAGCGTTTTTTCATAATGTTCATATGGATTGTAGTTCAACTAATTTTTGATGTGAAAAGATACATAATTCTTCAAAGAAGGCAGTGAAGTCTTCTTGAAATTGAGCGTCCAGTGCTAGGAGATCTTCGATAGCCAGGTTCATCTGTGCTCTGTTTTTAGTACGTCGGTTCATACCATTCATAACACGCTGAATCCCTTCTGTAAATTGATAATTGTATAACCAATTATGCTCAATCATGAAAGGAAGCATGTACTGTGTTTTTTCTGGAAGTATATCATAGTTGCTTTGAAGCAGTTCATATACCTGATCAACGTAAAGATCCAAAGGAATGGCTGAATAGAGATCCCAATTTTTTGCTAAGTAATGATCGTAAAATATATCGATTACTACACCAGCGTACAAACCATATCTTTTGTTAAGTCGTCGTTTACTTTTTCTGACAATTTTATGGGCATCTGTAAATGTATCAATTTCCCTATGTAGTTTAATTCCTTTTTGAATTTCTGGATGCAAGTGTGCAAATTGATTTCCTCGAATACTATCTGCTATGAAATTACCAATCATAATATTGGTGTTGTTTTCCGATAAATAGAGGTGCGCAAGAAAGTTCATGATACTTGTCAAATGTAACAAAAACACGCACAATTTCCCATTTTAATTTTTTAAACTATACAATAATTTACGTATTTGAACGATACTGTAGTAAGATAGTTTGGTAGTTGTTTTAGGGGTATAACTACCGAATAAAAAAGGGTCAAACATTTGTTTGACCCTTTTTGTATACTAACAACTTTACGTGATAAATACTTAGGACTATTAGTTATTATTGATTTTGATCGTTCACAAACGGGTTGTTTTGGATCTCATCTAAAGGAATTTCAAACTGCATTCTTTCATCATTATAAGGAACAGGTACACCTACGAAAGATAAGTGATTCGCACCTCTGGTAGCAGTTCTTTTAGTACGTTTAAGTGCTAAGTAACTCTTACCTTCACCCCATAATTCAATACGAGTTTGTAAATAGATTTCATCTTTTAAAGCTTGACCACTAAGTGCATCGATGTACGTTACATCTGGTACTCTGTTAGTCATTACCGCTTTAAGGCTAGTTCTAGCCGCAGCCTCATTACCTGCATTCGCATTTGCTTCAGCATTTAATAAATACGCTTCTTCTACACGCATGAATACATAATCAGCAGTTACAGTTTGAGACGCACCACCAATTTGGTCAGAAGCTCTAAACTTGTAAAGCGGTTGTAAGTATCTACCACTTGCAGGGTTTCCGAAGAACTGTGCTTTTCTAGCGTCGTTAGCTGGGATAGCCGCATATAGATCAGAATCTATTGCTTTGTAATCTCCTGCCCACGCATAGCTAAAGGACCAAGAGTCAATTTGACCCCACCAAGAAACTAGTCCTAAACCATTGTTAGTGGTTATATCAAATCCCCACATCCAAGAGTTTGAAGCTACATCATCAAATCCGTTAATACCACCAGCAGCAGCTACTAGTTCACTAGGTGCTAAGATAGAGTAGTTTCCACTATTGATTACTTCTTGAGTTAAAGAAGCAACTTCAGCATCGTTTCCACCTCTAGCTCCTAACACGTAAGCTAATAACATTTTAGCTACATCTTGGTTAACCGAACTTTTAGCCGTTCTGTTAAAACCATTTAATAAAGAGATTGCATCTCTAAGATCTTTTTCCATTAGGTCATAGATCTCAGCAGCAGTAGACTTCGCTACGTTCGTTCCAGAAGGTGTATCATACATAGGTAAGATAGCTTCAGAAGCTACATACTCTTTTTGGTAGAATTGAGTAAGGTAGAAATAAGAGTGCGCTCTCATTGCTTTCGCCTGCCCCATAGAGTACTTGTTAGCATCTACAGTAGGAACCGCATCATTACCACCTTGATTTTGAATTACAGTATTTGCAGATCTTACAATTCTATAGTAGTGTCTCCAAACTTGTCTGTTATCTCCAAAAGTGAAATCTTGAGGAGCCCCAAATTCAGTAATACTAGCTCTATACCATCCATATGTACTTACACTTAAAGCCATATCTCCAGACAGCATGTCAGAGAAGATGTCGTAAGATTTGTGTCCGAAATCATCGTGTCCTGTTGTACCTCCAGTACTACGCTGGATCATCTGTGCATACATACCTCCAACGAAAGCGGCAGGAATACCAAGGTTTGTTAAACCACCTTGTTCAAGTTGCGCAGACGTTAAATTGGTTGTTGGGTTACTCACCCCAGATACACCACTATTGTCTAGTATATCTTCATTACAACCAAAACTAAAACTTAGTATAGCAGCAACTAATGTTAATTTTAAAATTTTTCTCATGATCGTTAATTAATTTTTTTATTAAAATTTAACTCTTACACCTAAAGTAATTGTTGTTGCAGGTGCATAAATTCTTCTTCCTGAGCTTCCTACCTCTCTAACAGATGGATTGAATCCATTTCTAGCTGTTTTGATGAAAAGGTTATCTCCAGAAACCCATAAGTTTAATGCATCAATACCTGAGTTAGCCATAAAAGTACTTGGTACTGTATAACCGATTCTTGCATTGTTAAGTGCTATAAAGTCTGTGCTTGTTATAAATCTTGATGACCGTGAAGTCGAATTTGTGGTTGAATTATCAGATTCACTGGAATATTTGCAATATGTCTATAGCTATACTGCAACAAGGATCTAATACGACATGGTCAATTTTTGATTTATATTGGGTAAACCTACTAAAAATAAATATTGACTGTAAATCGAGATAACTAAAAAATTACGGTTTGTTACGAATGGTACTTTTTTAGGGATGCTTGGATAAGAAGGTATGAGAATGTCACTCATTTTTTAGATGAGAAAGGAAAGAATAACAAAAAAAACCGCAGTATGAACTGCAGTTTTTATCTATTGTACTTTGAAAATTAAGTCTGTTTAATTATTCAACATCACAGGCATTACAAGCATTGTAACTTGTTCACCCTCTTCAGTACCATCAATCGGAGTTAAGATTCCGGCTCTGTTTGGTAAGGACATTTCGATCAGCACTTCACTTGAGTTTAGATTGTTCAACATTTCACTTAAGAAACGCGAATTGAATCCAATTTGCATATCATCTCCCTGATATTCACAACTTAAACGCTCATCTGCTTTGTTAGAGAAGTCCAGGTCCTCAGCAGAAATATTTAATTCTGTCCCTGCCATTTTTAAACGGATCTGATGTGTTGTCTTACTTGAGAAAATAGACACACGGCGCACCGAGTTTAAGAAAGAGGCTCTGTCTACCGTTAGTTTATTTGGATTTTCCTTAGGAATTACTGCTTCATAGTTCGGGTATTTTCCGTCGATCAAACGACATACCAAAACGAAATTGTCAAAAGTAAACTTCGCATTAGAATCGTTATACTCAATAGTAACTTCTTCAGCATTCCCTAGAATTCCTTTTAATAAGTTCAATGGTTTTTTAGGCATAATGAACTCAGCTGTTTGCTCAGCTGTTACATCTGTTCTGGTGTATTTTACCAATTTATGTGCATCTGTAGCAACGAATGTCAGACTTTCTGTACTGAATTGGAAGAATACGCCACTCATTACCGGTCTTAGATCGTCATTTCCAGCTGCAAAGATGGTTTTAGAAATGGCAGTAGCCAGCACAGTGGCAGGCATCGTAGTCTTACTAGGTGATGGCAAGCTTACAGCTTTAGGAAATTCGTCTCCTCCAAAGTAGGCCATATCGTATTTTCCTTGATCTGAACTGATCTCAATAGTGTTGTCTCCTTCTGTTTTAAATGTCAAAGGTTGATCAGGAAATGTTTTTAATGTATCTAACAACAATCTAGCAGATACAGCAATAGATCCTGTAGAGTCAGATTCTACTGCCACAACAGCACTCATAGTTGTCTCCAGATCTGAGGCCGAAACCTTTAATGTGTTTTCCGATAACTCAAATAGGAAATTATCTAAAATAGGTAGCGTATTATTACTATTGATAACGCCTCCTAAAACTTGAAGTTGTTTTAATAATTGAGAGCTAGATACTATAAATTTCATGAATTCTTTTTTAAAAAAAATTGAATTACAAATATATCTTAAATAAGTGATTTTAAAAATATATTTATTAACAGATTTACAGTATTGTTGATAGCCGAAATAGAAACGTTATAAATATGTTAATGCTGCTGTTTTGGCCGATTAAAATGTTACATTTGTTAGCAACCAATTCGTTTTTTATGAGGAAAAATAGTCTATTTATTCTTTCTTTTTTGTTGATGTCGTCAGCAGTTTTCTCCCAAAAACCTAATAAATTATCATCAAATCAAATCTATGAAAAGCTTCAAAAATTGAATTTTTTGGGCTCTGCGCTATATATTGCAGCGCATCCTGATGATGAAAATACGCGACTCATTGCCTATCTGGCAAATCAAAACAAGGCGAGAACTGCATATCTATCATTGACCAGAGGTGATGGAGGGCAAAACTTGATAGGACCTGAAATAAGAGAACTATTAGGAGTGATACGTACTCAAGAACTATTAGCGGCGAGAAGAGTAGATGGTGGAGAACAACGTTTTACAAGAGCGAACGATTTTGGCTATTCTAAGCACCCTGATGAAACACTGGATATTTGGGACAAAGAAAAAGTACTGGCAGATGTGGTTTGGGCTATCAGAACCTTTAAACCGGATGTGATTATAAACAGGTTTGACCATCGATCTCCAGGAACAACGCACGGACACCATACAACTTCTGCAATGTTGAGTGTAGAGGCTTTTGACCTGGTAAATGATAAGACTAAATTTCCTGAGCAATTGAAGTATACTAGTACATGGCAACCCGAACGACTCTTTTTTAATACCTCGTGGTGGTTCTATGGAAGTCAGAAAAATTTTGAAAAGGCAAATAAAGATAAGATGCTGTCTTTCGATGTGGGTATATATTATCCGTTGAAAGGGTTGTCTAATAACGAAGTAGCTGCCATTGCGAGTAGTCAACATTTATGTCAAGGGTTTGGGCGACTTACTTTTAGAGGAACACAAACGGAGTATGTAGAGTACTTGAAAGGAAGTTTTCCGAAGGATAAAACGGATATCTTTTCAGGAATTAACACAACTTGGAATCGCGTCAATGGAGGCGGTGATATTGGTGCTATTTTATATGAAGTAGAATCAAATTTTAATTTTGCCGATCCTTCAAAGCATTTACCAAAACTATTAGAAGCTTATAAAAAGATTCAACAATTAGACGATCCTCACTGGAGGCAAATCAAATTAAAACAGATCACCGAGATCATTGAAGCCTGCGCAGGTCTTTATTTGGAAGCATCCGCGGTAAGTTCTAGCGCTGTGCCAAATTCGAAAATTGATTTGCGAATCGAAGCTTTAAATAGAAGCCCGTATAACGTGATATTAAATTCTATAAGCACGTCGTCAGATAAAAGAACGATCGTGAAAGATGAAGTTTTAGAGAATAATAAAAGAAAAAACTACCGAGAAACGATTACCCTAACCAATGAGCAATATTCCGATCCTTACTGGTTAAAAGATGAATGGTCTCTTGGAATGTACAAGGTTAGCGATCAACTATTAATAGGGAAGCCCGAGACCCCTCGTAATGTTACCGTAACTTTTAATTTGAGCATTTGGGAGCAAGATATCAGCATTACCAAAGACGTGGTATACCGATATTCCAAGAGAGATAAAGGAGAATTATACGAACCATTTGAGGTACTACCCAAGGCGACCACAAAGCTAAAAGATAAGGTGTTGATCTTCTCCGATGATCAAACAAAGACCGTTTCGGTTGCAGTACGGTCTGGAGCGAACAACATAAGCGGAAAGTTAACATTAAATGCACCCAAGGGATGGAAAGTAACCCCATCTTTTATAGATATTTCCATTGCTCAGAAAGGAGATGAACAATTGTTCGATTTTAAAGTGACTCCACCAAATATTGAGTCTGAAGGCAAATTAAAACCAAGTTTATTAATTGATGATAAACGGTATACCAAAGAACTGGTTGAGATCAATTATACGCATATACCAAAGCAATCGGTTTTGTTAAACTCTGAAGCCAAAGTAGTTCGATTGAATATTCAAAAATCAGGGAACTATATAGGTTATATTAAAGGAGCTGGGGATGCAGTTCCTGAAAGCCTGGAGCAAATAGGGTATACGGTTATAGCTATTGATCCTGAGAAGATAGATGGGGAGAGCCTACATAAATTTGATGCTATCGTAGTTGGAATAAGAGCGTATAATACAGTATCTGCTTTAAAATTTAAACAAAAATTTCTCTTAGATTATGTAAAAAAAGGGGGTAACATGATCGTTCAATATAACACGAGCGGACGTAGAGGAGGAGTAGATGTTGGAGCTCCTTTTAATTTGAAAGTTTCGAGAGACCGCGTGACTGACGAAACTGCTAAAGTAACAGTATTGGCAAAGAATCATTCAATTATGAATTTTCCCAACAAGGTTTCTGAAAAAGACTTTGACGGATGGGTACAAGAAAGAGGTTTGTATTTTCCAAATCAATGGGCGTCAGAGTTTACTCCAATTTTATCAATGCATGACAAAGGTGAATCTGCTAAGGAAGGAAGTTTATTGGTCGCAAAGTATGGAAAAGGAAATTACATCTATACAGGGTTAAGCTTTTTTAGAGAACTCCCTGCAGGTGTTCCCGGAGCTTATAAGTTATTCGCCAATATGTTGTCTATTGGGAAAGAAAATATTAAGAAGAATACAAAGTTAAAGCAATAATTATGAAGCAGGTTTTTGGGTTAATTGGCATTCTTTTTTTTATTTCCTGTACGGCACAACAAGCTGAATTCGAGAAGATATCAACGGCAGAAGAAGCAACTTTGAAATCTTTTCAAGCGCTTCCTCTAATGTCTAGATCAAAATTAACCAAGGATAATGAGCCTGGAGATAAATTGTTGTTATGTCTTACATTTATTGATAAAACCAGGAAAACTCCGCTTGAAGATCAGAAAGTACTATTCTATCAGACATCTAATGATGGTAATTATAATCCGGAGATTGCGAATGATGAAAAAACGGCTAGAATTCGAGGAGTGGGTTTTTCCGATGAGAACGGGAACATGTTAATAGAGACCATCCTTCCCGGTAGTTATGCAACGTCTGGAGATAACAGGCATATTCATACGCAAGTGTTTGGTGCCAAACCCGAGGCATATGATATGCACTTTAAACAGTATACCAATGCAAGAATGCGACGTTTTATTGAAAGTAGAGATCAATTCTTTTTGGTAGATTTGAAACGTCTGAAAGATGGTACCTTGATCGGTTTTCTGACCATAGAAGTTAAGAATCCAAAATAAACAACATGGAGCAGCAAGAAAAATCGCCCTGGAGAAAAATATATACGCTCATATTGATTGCGAATCTTATCTATATTCTTGTTTTTTATTGGATAACTAAAACCTATACTATTTCATAGCTTATGACGGGAAATTTACACTATGCTGATTGGATCGTCCTTTCTGTTACGATATTGTTTATTGTCATTTACGGAACCTATAAAACAAGGAAGAATAGTAGCGTTCAAGACTTTATAAAGGGAGGTAACAATACAAAATGGTGGACCATTGGATTGTCCGTTATGGCAACACAAGCGAGCGCCATCACGTTCTTATCGACACCGGGACAAGCATTTCATGATGGAATGGGCTTTGTGCAATTCTATTTTGGATTGCCTATAGCCATGATCATTATCTGTCTGGTTTTTATACCCATCTATTATAAGCTCAATGTCTATACAGCCTATGAGTACTTAGAAACTCGATTCGATCTAAAGACAAGATCTCTGGCAGCAATTTTGTTCTTAATTCAAAGAGGATTGGCGACCGGAATCACCATCTATGCTCCAGCCATTATTTTATCTTATGTACTAGGTTGGGATTTGATCATATTGAACATTGTGATCGGATTAATGGTTATACTCTATACTGTTTCTGGAGGGACCAAAGCAGTTAATGTTACGCAAAAACAGCAAATGGTCATCATCTTTTTTGGAATGCTTGTAGCCTTTTACTTGATATTGCAGTATATGCCAGATGGAATCACTTTTGGTAAGGCTTTGGATATTGCAGGAGCGAATGACAAGATGAAAGTACTCGATTTTTCGTTTGATCTTAACAACAGATATACGGTCTGGACAGGTTTCCTGGGAGGAACTTTTTTAATGCTCTCTTATTTTGGAACAGATCAAAGTCAGGTACAACGTTATCTTTCAGGAAAGTCATTGCGAGAAAGTCAATTGGGATTACTCTTTAATGGTTTATTGAAGGTGCCCATGCAATTCTTTATCTTGTTGGTAGGGGTAATGGTGTTTGTATTTTATCAATTCAATGCTTCACCGCTAAACTTTAATCCAAAGGCAAATGAGGTCATTATTAATTCTCAATATGCAGAAGAATATCGTTCTCTGGAAGCACAGCATAAAAAGATCGAAGAACAGAAGAAACTGTTGTTTTTAGATGGTATTCAAGATAGTGAAAGAGCACTGATTCGAACGTTGAATAAAGAAGACAAGCAATTAAAAGAAAAAGCGAAAGAGATCATTGCTAAAGCGGATGGTGAGGTGGAAACCAATGACAAAGATTATGTATTCATTCATTTTATTTTAAATAATCTTCCAAAAGGAATTATCGGGCTGTTATTAGCCGTGATCCTAGCGGCTGCTATGTCTTCAACAGCGTCGGAACTAAATGCCCTGGCGTCTACGACAACTATTGATATTTATAAGAGAAATGTAGCTCGAGGAAGGAGTGAGGCACATTATGTTGGAGCATCTAAATGGCTAACATTTGCATGGGGATTGGTCGCCATTCTAATAGCTTGCGTTGCAAATTTATTTGACAACTTAATTCAATTGGTAAATATTATTGGCTCTGTTTTTTATGGAAATGTTCTAGGTATATTCTTACTGGCATTCTTTATAAAATACGTGAAAGGAACAGCAGTTTTTGTAGCAGCTATTATTACACAAATCATCATATTTGGGATCTATTTTGCCGATGTACTCCCATATTTATGGTTAAACTTAATTGGATGCGCCATTGTGATGATTTTAGCTATCTTTATTCAGTCCATTTCGAGAAATAGTAAGATAGATTCAATAGATAAAATATCAGGAATTCAATGATCATAAGGCCAGCTACATTAGAAGATATAAAGGAACTGTTAATCTTCGAGCAGGGTATTATCGATGCAGAAAGGCCCATGGATATCACTTTAAAAAGAGAAAAAACCCATTATTATAACCTTCCATATATGATTAATGAACCCAGTATTGAGTTATTGGTGGCAGAAATAGAAGGAGAGATGGTAAGTTGCGGATATGCTCGAATTGTAAAAGCAAGAGAATGCTTTCAATATGATCAATTTTCCTATCTGGGTTTTATGTTTACTAAAGAAGAATATCGTGGAAAGGGTATTAATAAAAAAGTGATGGAAGCTTTGTATACATGGACACGATCTCAAGGTATTCATGAGGTGCGTTTGGAAGTATATCCAAATAATCCTGCGGCCATTAGAGCTTATGAAAAAGCCGGAATGAAGCAATGCCTGGTTACCATGAGAGTAGATCTTAGAGAATCGAATTAAAAAAGCAGGCCGAAGCCTGCTTTCATTGCCCCCCTCAACAACTAATTAAAAATGTAGAAATCCAGCTCGAAATTTGATGCTGGATGTCTGAGGTTTCCCCAGGTTCCATTTTCGCAAAAAATACCAGAAACATATGAATCCGTAGTTTCGTAATACAAATCCTGTTTCCAGTTAGTACTTATTCCTTTATCAATGTATGTTTGAAGCACACTAGGAGACATGATCTCGAACATGGAAAGATGTCTGTATCCTTCAGTGGTTAAAACATATACGGCAAAATCTCCCGAATCTAAATGTGCGGATGGAGCAGTAGCGATTTCCTCTCCCGAACTAACTGTATCGCCTACAGAAAGCCCACTTTTTGGAGTAATATGAAAAATTCTGACAATGACATTTTCATTTGCAGAAAGCCGAATGTCCACCTCATAATCCGTTGGGTCTTCAGAAACTCTGGTTTGCGTTATATTTATAATAGTACCGTTGGCAGGAGCGTAATATTTTAAAGAAAAAGGTAAAGATGTCGAGTTCGTGAGCATTCCTTCGGCGTAAGTGTGGAAATAATGCTTTAAATTCACACAGGACTCACCACTATAGTCCACAAAATTATGACCGGCAGCAGATCGATATCTAGAAATTTTTTGGATCTTATTCAGTTCTACATGCAAGTCAGTAAGATAAGGTTGTCCAATAACCTGATCTAATTGATTTGGAGAAAGCGTATAAGTACAACTTCCTTTTGAAGCGATCAGTGTAGAAGTAATAAGCGCATTTCCCTGAGGATCCACAATACTAAAACTTCCGTCAAAAGAATTGGAAACTGAATCATAAGTAAGCGTGCCTATAAAATTTCCTGAACCACTAGCAATGGTATACGTTCCTTCTATACTCAGTATATTGTTAGAAAAAGAACCGGTTCCGACTCCAGAATTCTCGCCACCATCAAAGTCGTTAAATTGGATGGTATACTCATTAGCATTTGTGCCATTCGAAATAACCAATTCACTATCTACTAAGGAAAAATCTAAGCAATATGTACCAGTGATTTCTTCAATTTCATTGATGGATTGTTCTGTATTATTGGTGCAGGCCAGAAGAAATATGCACCCGATGAAAATTTTAAGAAAGATAAAAATTTGATGTTTTGACATAATTTTCGAGGTTTAAATCAAAAGTAATTAATCGATCAAATACTACGATTAGCGAAATTTAATTTTGGGATAAACAACTCTCTTTTGGGATAAATTACACGACTTTTTTAATAAGAATTAATAACCTATCTTTGACATATGTCCCCCGTAAGATTTTATAATTTTTATGTTTTATAGAAACTTTAAAAAGTTTAGATGGCAAAGATTATAGGCTTCTTTAGTTCTCCTTATCCGTTTTACGAAGACGCACTTCAGGCACTTAAATTAAGTACAGGTATAGGCTTTTTTATAGGTTTATTTTGCTATTTGTTTCGACCATTTGGGTTGAATGACGTTGATGGTATTTCACTTCTTGGATTTGGGGTTGTTTCCTTTCTTGTTTGCGCCTTTTATATGATTGTATTGCCATTGTTTTTTAAAAAGACTTTAAGTCACAATTCGTGGAAAGTATATAAAGAAATTTTGTGGATATTATTAATAACCACTTCCATAGCTACAGCAAATTATTTTTATTTAGGATTTATTTTTGATGCTGGTTATTCATTCAATGCTCGGATATTCTTTTTCGTTTTAACATGTACGGCGTTGGTTGCCATTATACCGGCCATAACCATTATACTTTATAAACAGGTATTTGTGTTCAGGAAGATTATCAAAGAGGTGGAGAAATTAGACGCAAAATTATTGTCTAGAAAAGTGATGCTCCATGAGGAAGATGAAAATAAAAAGCTACATTTTAAATCCGATACTAAGAAGAATGATGTTAAGATCTACATAGATCAATTCATAACACTATCCTCTTTTGGAAATTACATCGAAATTCTGTTTTATGAAGAAGGGCAGGTAATGAAGCGGCTGATCAGAAATACGATATCCAATGTGGAAAAAGATATTGCTGATATTCAAAATATAATTCGTTGTCACAGATCGCATATCATAAATGTTGATAAAGTAATTAAGGTAAAAGGGAACTTGCAAGGATATCAACTTTTTTTTGAAGCAACAGAAATTAGAATTCCGGTTTCAAGGAGTTATACAAAAAAAATCCAACAAGCAATTATGAAATGAAAAAGCGAACCGGATGGTTCGCTTTTAAAGAGGGCATTTTCATAGCGTTTTTTCTTCTTCAGATTCAATTAAAAGCCTATTCCAGGGTCTTCAGGGCTACTAGCCTGCATTTTTTTTGGTTGTAAAAACAGATATGTTCCAATAGCGGTTAGAGCCGCATATTTGCCGTAATCTCCTATTTTGCGTATCGCTTGTTTACGAGTAAGTTTCGTATGTTTCATTGTTTATACCTTAAATGATTTTTGTAATAACCGTACCCAGAAGTATTTTTTTCCGCAAGAAAAGCACTTATACGATTTACCAATGATTGCATTGGATATCAAAGAAACTATTCCTTTTCTCTGTCTTCTTCTTATTCGATGATGAGAAGAACATTCTGGGCATCTCTTCATGTTTATTCAATAACTATTTTTGAGTTAACTGTTACATTCTTAGCAATTAGTTGTACTATGTATATGCCAGAGGAAATGTTTTTAGAAATCTTTACACTACTTCCAGAGCTTACCATATCTAGTACTTTTTTGCCCAGAATATCGTACACTTTTACGTTGGCCTGACCCTTAAATCCTTCAATATTCAATTCACGCTGATTATTGACAAAAAATCGTATCGGGTTTGTATCAAGTTGAGGAGTGTCCGACGTATGCTCATATTTTGTATGTAGATAGAATCGTCCTGCACCGTGAATATCTTCCAGAAGTTTGATCTTATATTTAGCTTTATTTTCCCCTAGCCTTATAAGTTGATTTGATAGACGATCTTCCAAATAGACTCTTATATTGTCCGGCTTATTAGATAGCTCTAGTGAAAACGTTAAATAATCATTAGCACTCCCCCTAACGCTTATCGGTATGATCACATCTTCAAAATTGTCCTTGGGTAAACATTGAAGAGCAAAATCTACTCCATCACCATTAGTAACCAAATGAGAAGCAATTCTAATTCCGGAGGCATTTGTATCAAATAAACCTGCGTCATATCCTGGATCTAAACCAGTAGTGGTTCCATCCATAAATCTAATATCAGTAGACTTGGTCGTAGTTCCCGAAGAAAGTAGCAGTTGTATATTAAATGGTTCATTAGCTACTCTATTAAATGTTTCTGTTGACTGATGATTTTGCATATCCTCAGTGAAATTGAACGTAGAAGAACCTCCATTCTCAATAGACCTAACAAAGAAACCTTGCCCAGGAGCTATAAATCTGGAGGGAGAAGCATGATTGACCACTATATAAGAACTAGAAGCACTATCCCAAAAATAGATGGCCTGAAATGCTGCATGTAATATAGCCGTATTTTGGACAAGGATATTGTTTACTGCGTCAGCAGCATTGTTCGCAGGAATATACGAAGGGTAAGGATTTCCTATAAGATTCCATTCATTGGCAGTTCCATCGTTAATACTGATGGTTGTATCCGAAGTAGGGAACAGTCCCGTGAAAGTGAAATTACCAGCGCTATTCCGCAAGGCTGCATATCCTTTGCCAGGCGTGAACTTTCCTGCAGAACCTATGTTAGAAGAAGTATAATAATTCCAGTTGCTTCCATCGTTAAGATAGGTGGCAATACCAATATTTGGTAAATTGGTAGCTACTTGATTACCAGCTACCAGATAAAATCCATTTATGAATTGATCCTTAATGGGGCTTGAGATTAAATGCCATCCATTTGTAACCAATCTGTTATAGGTTAAGCTTATACTATTGGTTGCATTTTTAGCGATCAGGGACCCTGACGAAAAAATAGTAAGGGCGCCATTATTGGTAATTTCTCCTGCTACGGTTAATGAATTATTAAAACCAATCGATAGGCTTGCGGCTGGATCAATAGTAAGCTTTCCTGCCAAGGCGGTTGTTCCTGAAGTAATGGAAATCGGATTTGGAGCATTTGGAACCACTACATTAGTAGTAAGGTCTGGAATGCCGTTAGACCAATTAGATGATTCGCTCCAGCCACTACCGGTGCTCCCCGACCAATTAGAAAGCGTATAAAAATTTTCAGTAGATATTGGCAGAATGTTCTCGCCGTCATCATCTTCCCGTTGCCAATTGGCACTTTGAGCTGTTTCTGTCAAGTACTCCGAGAAGTTGGTCTTGGTATCTCTTACTCCATTGTAATACCCACCATCGGGGTCTGGACTTCCAACAGTAAAAAACTCTATAAAATTGGTCCCAACGGTTAATCCAGTAATACCAAAGTCATTACCAACTTGATTTGCACTATTTTGTATACCACAAATCCAATTCGATACACGATCTCCTTCGCCAAAATCTTGTACATTAAAAGCAAAGAGAGCATCTCCATCCGGCTCTAAAGAAAGTGCTGTAGAGCCTACTGCGTCGAAATGTTCTAACGTGCCAATTGAGGCGGCCCTGTTTGCGTGTGATACATCGGTAAAGACGATGGTGGTCCCAGCCAATATATTTGAGCTACCTATAGACCATTTTAAAAAACCATCTGTAGCAGAGCCTACCATACCTTCTCCGGTACCAGTGGTAATATCAAAAGGGACACCATCAGAGAAGTATATGTTGGAACCGGCAGCTATTTCGGTCAGAGCAACTATGGAAAAATCTCCATCTCCATCCGCATTAAATGACGTAAAAGCCAGATCACCCAAAACTAGAGAGGAACTATTCTGCGAAAAAGAAAATTGAGAACAAATAATAATACTTACCCATACAACGACCTTAAAAAAAGAGTATTTATACATCATAAAAAATTAGGTTAATGATTCGAAAAAAAAACCATAGTAAGGAGGGGGTAAGAAATGTTAGATCAGTTAACACTCCTCACCAAATATACTTGAGCATTTTGCAACACTGAGATCCTGAAAATCTCTTAGGTACGAATTGAATTAAATTTGTTACGAGCGGTGCTTTGTTTTTAAAGAAGCCGATTTATGATGGCATTACTTTTATATATTTGAGGAAAATTTATAGAACTTTTTGTTCCATTCATTGTTGTCTCAGATGAATCTATTAAGTATAAAGAAGTTTTTAAATTCCCCTTATCCATTTTATGAAAGTAACAGACAAGCACTTATTATAAGTTTCTCTGCAAGCATTTTCATAGGCTTATTTTGCTATACCATTAAACCATTTGGAATGGATAAAGCGTCTGAGAGTCAGCAGTTAGGTTATGGACTTGTTGTACTCGTAGTTTGTTTATTTTATTCTATTGTACTTCCCTTTTTATTTAAAAGACAATTAAGGAATAAAGGCTGGACAATAGCCAAGGAATTTGTCTGGATACTATTGATTTTTTCGAGTTTAGGGACTATCACTTACTTTTATTCGGCATATATATTATATGGGACACTTGTTTTTTCATTTGGTGAATTTGCCATTACACTATTTAATACAACGATCACGGCAATTTTACCGACCATACCTATTTTATTGTACAAAAAGATCTTTGTTTATAGAAGGATAATCAGAGAAGTTGAGAAGATCGATGCTCGAGTGATTGATCAGTCTGATCAACACTTTTTCTATCAGAGCGATGGGAAGATTAGTTTAGAGTCAGACAATAACGACAGCCCGATAGATATTTATATGAATGAGTTCTTATATCTTGCCGCATCTGGGAATTACATTGAAGTTTATTTAGAAAAAGATAATACGGTTTCTAAGAAACTTATTAGGAATAATATATCAAAGGTTGCCAAACAGTTTGATAATTTCGAAGACGCAATGCGTTGTCACAGATCGTATATCGTTAATTTAAAAAAGGTTAACAACATCTCGGGAAATTTACAAGGCTATCAATTTTATTTTAAGAATACTCCAAACGTTGTTCCTGTATCTCGCAGCAATACCAAGAAGGTCAAAGAATATTTCTTGTAGGCCTATTACATCCCATTTTTGATTATTGAATAATATATTTTACCATGTAATTGGTAACTTTTAAAGTGCATTCCGTACCAAAAGCACGCAATCCGTAAAGGAACCCTTTCTACGCATATATATTTGTCTGGACATAAAAATGTAAAGTGTTGTTTAGAAGTTATATGGTTTTGATCTATCAACAATAAGATGATGAGAACCGTATAGCATTTATAAACCTGGCAAAAGAGATAAAAGAAAACTACCAAACAATTGTAAAATTAAGTATTAAGTAAAAGAAGATTAAAAAAAAATGAAAACACATCAATTAAGAATGATACTTCTATTTTGTAGCTTTTTAGTATTAAGCAGTTGCAATAAAGCTAAAGATGCTTTAGAAGCACTTTCTCAAACCCTATCGATTGGTAATTTAGAGGGTACTTGGAATGTTACCGAAGCTACTTCGTTAATATGGCAGGAGAATGTAGGGGTAATCTCTCAAGAAACAAATAATGAGATTTTAGGAGCTGTACTGGTTTTTTCTGGAAGTACAGTATCTATAACCACACCAACAGAAAATTTTACATATCCATATACGATCAATGTTTTAACAAATACACTGGCATTTGAGGTGGATAACAATAAATTTGATACATACGACGTAATCACCTTTAGTCTACCAAATATGGTGGTCTTAAATAAAGATCCACAAGCGGAAGATTACGAGTTTTCAAATACACACAACGCCAATATTTATAAACAGAACAGAATTATATTGGTAAAAGATTAGTTGCTTTGTAGTACAGGTTTAGGGGATTTTTACATTTGTGCTAGATGAAGAAAACCATTTCATTAAGAGATGGTTTTCTGGTTTTAGAATAGTTTTGAAAGGTAAGAAAGGCAAAAAAGCGAACCTATAAGGGTTCGCTTTTTTTGAGAGTATAAACTAAATGTTATAGCGCTCCCCATTCTTTAAGGGATGCTTTATTCATTTTCATATAATCTGCATTATTTTCTTTTGTTGCTAATTTTAAAGAAGTTTTTGCCGCAGCAATGGCTCCTTTTTTATCTCCGGCTTTTGCATAGATTAAAGATTGTTGTCTATAATACCAAAAACGAGGTCTCTCTTTGGTCATTTCAATAGCTTTGTCAATCCATTGCATCGCTTGTTTCATATCCTTTCCTTCTTGCTTAAAATATACAGCGGCAGCATAATAATCGTTGGCAGAAGGACCATTCATGGTTTTGTCAATAGATGCCATAACCGCTTTATCTGTTGGAGTTTCGAATTGAATTCCTACATAGGTTTTTTCCCATAAGATACCTATAACTGCAGAATTATTAGTCAGGTCATCAAAAGACATGGTATAGGTCTCTATATTGACAGGCATTGGTATAACATTCGCCTTCGTTTTAACGGCAACTTTAGCATCATCCCAATTTCTTGGTGTTCCCCAGTTACCGGCATCAGAATAAAATATTACCTCCCATGAGTCTTTATTAGGAATGGTGTACATGGCATAAGACCCTGCTTTTAGTTTTTTTCCATTCACCGTTACATCTGTGCTAAAAGAGATCTTCGTATTTGCATTTGCACCCGTTCTCCATAATTTTCCAAAAGGAACTAGATCTCCAAAAATAGTTCTCCCTTTCATACCAGGACGAGAAAATTCCAGTGTAACATCGGTTAATCCGACTTTTTGCTCAATTTTAGAGAAAGGGCTAGGTTGTGGTGTGTTTACCTGAGCGTTCGAAGTATATGTGAAGGCTACCAGACAAACAATCAAAAATAATTTTTTCATGAGTATTTAGTTTGTTTTTAAAGTGCATTAAAAATACGAAAAAAAGAATGAGCGAAATGTTAACCATAGCTTAAAATAAGAGCATGTATATTTGCAAAAACATTTCTGAAAATGAAAAAATACATAGCTGAATTTATTGGTACGTTTTCCATGATCTTCTGCGGAACAGGTGCAATGACCATTAATGAAGTTACCGGAGGAGATGTAACGCATGTCGGTATCGGTATTACCTGGGGATTAATTGTCATGGCAATGATCTACGCTTTTGGAGAAGTGTCCGGGGCACATTTTAATCCGGCAGTAACAATAGCCTTTGCGTATGCCAAGAAGTTCTCATGGAAAGAAGTACCTAAATACATAATTTTCCAAATTTTGGGAGCGTTTGCTGCGAGTTTGGTATTGTTGTTTTTATTTCCCGAAAGCGAACTTCTGGGATCCACAATCCCTAAAGTAGCTATTTGGCGAGCCTTTGTGCTGGAGCTGCTACTCACTTTCTTTCTAATGGTGGTCATCATTAATGTATCTACCGGAAGTAAAGAAGTTGGAATGATGGCAGGATTGGCAATAGGTAGTGTGGTATTATTAGAAGCACTTTTCGCAGGACCAATAACCAATGCATCTATGAATCCAGCCCGTTCCTTAGCTCCAAACATTGTTTCAGGAAATGTACAGGGCTTATGGTTGTATATGGTGGCACCCGTACTTGGAGCACTATTAGCAGTGGTGAGCTGTAAGTTGGTAAAGGATGAGAATTGCTGCGATGAAGAATGTTAAGAGTACTTTTTTCTTCTTAGGTAATTAAATACAAAACCAAATCCGAATAATAAGATCAATGGAAGTGCAACATTCAAGAATTGCCAAAAGGTACGTTCTCTAAAAGCCCTTTGTTTATCTAAATTGTTGATCTGTAGTTGTTTGTTTCTTAGAGAGATCAGACCGGTATCGTCCAATAAATAATCCACGGCATTAATCAAAAACTCTTTATTTCCAAACTGTTCGTTGGTCCATTTATCCAAAGAGAGATCATGTGGTCTTCCTTTCAATATTTGATTTTTTCCGACGTCGCCATCAGAGATAATGATCATTTTATTTGGGCTGCTTTGTCCTTTGAATAATGATGTTTCAAAAGGTTTTATTCGATTCTTATATGCAGAATTAAAATCGCCCTCTAGCAGTACTCCAAACAGTTGATGATTACCTTGATAGTCTTCTTGCTTAGGCTCATTTGCAATGCTTTGTAATTCTATAAAATTTGGTGTACCTGTTTTCCTTGTGAGCGAAGAACTCACCAATAAAGGAATCTTTAGAATATTGTTTTTTAAGGTGTCAATCTGTGTGACAAATTGCATTCTTACCGGAGAAACATTCTTGGTTATGGGATGATTTGGATTTCCATTAACCACAGGATGATAAAACCACGGTAGGTTTTGAAATTGAGGTTGATTACCCACATTCCCTGTCGAAAGAGGAATCTTGGCAGCATACAAATCTTGTACTAAAGAAGTATTGATTCGAACACCATAACTAAATAAAAGATCCGTAAGGTTCAGATCTCTTGGGTAAGCAAGCATTCTGCCAGTAGCGAATAAACTATCCATTTCGGCTTGCACATTATCAATCATCCATAATGTTTTGCCTCCATTTGTAATAA
This sequence comes from Flavobacteriaceae bacterium, assembly GCA_965218065.1. Classification (GTDB taxonomy): domain Bacteria; phylum Bacteroidota; class Bacteroidia; order Flavobacteriales; family Flavobacteriaceae; genus Polaribacter. Next base: position 1,024,923 of record OZ244589.1, read on the forward strand.
ATTGATCTAACGTAAATTTTTCTTCTTCTGTAAATTTTTGAGAAGGTTTAGCGATGATAGCCATATCAAAAGAAGACAAATCTTGTAAGGTTCGTTGTGGATTGGTAGCGACAGAATCCAATGTAAATTTAGCCAGACTATTTTTTTTAGCAACTTCAGACAAGAAGCTATACAGGTATCGGTCTTCCAACTCGCCATTACCGGTGATCACCGCAATCTTCTTTCGTGTTTTTTTAAGTATGGCATGTATCGCATCTACAAAGGAGAATTCGAGGCTTTCAACTGCATTTTGCAACTGCTCTTCCTGAGAAGCTACAATACCTTGAGGCAGCAAAGAAATTAACCTTGTTTTGTTTTCATATTCAATCTCAGCCCAGGGAAAAATAATGGCCTGTGAAAGTTGACCATCTTCTTCTACCGTCAATTGACTTGGGATCATTCCTTTTTTAACCAGTTCTTCACGGATGTCATCCGGATTTTCAAATCGGATGTTCACTTTTGAATTTACTGCACGTAGCTCTTCTAAAAACTGTTGCGTTTCAATTTGCAGCCTTTTGAATTCTGCCGGAAAATCACCTTCAAGATACACCGTGATATATAAAGAAGCAGTTACTTCATCAAGGATGGAAGTGCTTACATCAGAAAGTGTATAACGCTGATCTTTTGTCAGGTCGAAACGGCCATAAAAATTTTGACTACCAATATTCATCAGAATCAGTCCTGTAAGCACTAGTAAAAACGCTTTTATCTTCTTACTCATGGCCTATTTTTTGTTTGGTTAGAAATAAGAAGAATACAATAACACTAAGAAAATATACAATATCTCTTGTGTCTATAACGCCTCGACTAATACTTTTAAAATGCTCATTTATTCCGAATAGTTTAATGGTGTAACTATTTTCAGAAAAACTGTTCGACACAGCATCAAAACCATAAAATAGAATAAAGGTGATAAATACGCCCAAAAGAAAAGCTACGATCTGATTTTTAGATAAGGTAGAAGTAAATAGTCCGACAGCGGCATAAGTAGCTGCTAAAAACAATAAACCCACATAAGAACCGATCGTACTACCCAGATCAATATTTCCCACTGGGTTCCCAAGTTCATAAACAGTATAGACGTAGGTTAGTGTAGGTATTAACGCAATGCAAATAAGTAAGAGCGAGGCAGAAAATTTACCCAGGACAATTTGCCAGTTGGTAATAGGTTTTGTTTTGAGTAGCTCGATGGTTCCAGAACTTAATTCATCTGCAAAACTGCGCATGGTAATAGCGGGAATTAAAAACAAAAAGATCCATGGAGCTAGAAAAAAGAAATTATTGATATCGGCGAAACCAGCATTAAGAATATTGAAATCATCCTTAAAAACCCATAAGAATAAACCATTTAATAATAAGAAAACCCCAATCACCAAATAGGCAACAGGAGAGGAGAAAAATGCATTGATCTCTTTTCTTAATATTGGAAACATAGGTTTCGTTTTACGTTAGGCTAACAAGTTTGTCCACACTCCATGCTTCAGGTTTGTCATTGAATAAAATCTTGGTCTGCGCCCATACTTCTTTAAATAATTCTGAATTTCTATAAAGCTCAAGATCTTCTTCCGAATCCCAATAACTATAGGTGAAAAAAACATTGCTCTCTTGCTTTCCTCTATACAACTCTAATAAACGACAACCTTTACTCTTTCGTATATATTTCTTCTTTTCGTCAAAATTATTTAAAAAAGTAGGAATGTGCTCTGTATGAAAACTCATTTTTACAATACGTACGAACATATACTATAGTGTTTTAAATTCTGGTGCGTTAGAAGGTAAAAATTCAATACTAATAACATCCCTATACTCAAGTCCTAGCAAAGTAGAGGCACCACCAACGGTTTGTAAATTACTTCTATAAATAGCGATTTCTAAATAACCTGCCGAATTAAACAAGGCCAGTCGATTACCATCAAACTGTCTTTTATCTTTAGCCTTATGATCTACCACCTCATTGTACTTATTAAAGATCTTTGTAAAAGTATATCGAGAAGCTGTTACCACATAATCTCGTCCTTTTCCAATGTCTGCAAACATTTTCTTGCTGATATTGGAAATAATATTTCCATAATTATCGACATAAATAACTCCTCCAACGATCTTATTTTGCTCCTGATTTACTTTCGGCTGAATCTCTATAAGTTGTTTATATTTTTTAATTTCTTTTCCTATAACATCTAAGGTGCCTCCTCTAGAAATGAAGCAGGCTACTTGCACAAATACATCTAACACGGGAAAACTGCTTTCAACGCGATCATGGATGTTTATCTCCACAATTTTCGTAGGCTTAATATCAGAAGTGATCATGCAGATCAAACCATTGTCCGGGCAAATAAAATAATGACCATCTAAAGCAAGTGCAATGTGCTTATTGTCTTCACTCAACTCAGAATCTACACCTACAATATGAATGGTTCCTTCTGGAAAACTCTTATAAGAATTCTTTATAATATAGGCAGTCTCAGCTATATTGAACGGTGTGATCTCATGTGTAATATCAACAATTTTAGCATCTGGTAATTCAGAATAGATAGCTCCTTTAACCGCACCCACAAAGTGATCTTTGGTTCCAAAATCTGTGGTTAAAGTAATTAGAGACATTAAATGTAAAACTGTTAATTAAATGTGTAAAAGTTGCAAAAAAAATCCTCACAAATCTAAGCAATTCTGAAAATTAATTAGCTATTTTTAAAATGAATTATTATTGAAAAGAAACTTCTAAACTTAAACATTTGAACGAACGAATAATAGAACTTACAGAAATCAACCCAAAAGATTTTTTTGGTACTCACAACAGCACAGTAGAACAATTAAAAAGATATTTCCCCAAAATGAAAATCGTAGCGCGTGGATCTAAACTGAAGATTTATGGCGAGCCCGAGCTTCTAGACGAGTTTGAGAAACGATTAGAAATGTTGATCAAATACTATAACCGATATAATAAGTTGGATGAAAATAGTATTGAACGTTTATTAACCTCTAATGGAAAAGAGGAAAGTGCGTCATCTACGAATGCAAAGGATGTGTTGGTGCATGGAGTAAGCGGTAGATTGATAAAGGCCCAAACAGAAAATCAACGTAAAATGGTGGCACTGATGCAGAAGAATGATATGCTTTTTGCAGTAGGTCCGGCGGGTACGGGAAAAACGTACACGGCAGTGGCATTAGCAGTCAAAGCGCTGAAAGAAAAGGAAGTTCGAAGGATTATTTTAACGAGACCGGCAGTAGAATCTGGAGAAAACTTAGGTTTTTTGCCCGGAGATCTAAAGGAAAAACTAGATCCGTATATGCAACCTTTGTATGATGCATTACGGGATATGATTCCACATGAAAAATTGGAATCACATTTAGAAAAAGGGATCATTCAGATTGCTCCACTGGCCTTTATGAGAGGTAGAACCTTAGATAATGCTTTCGTGATCTTGGACGAAGCGCAAAATACCACCCACAGTCAGATGAAAATGTTCCTAACAAGAATGGGAAAACATGCAAAATTCATTATTACCGGTGATCCAGGTCAAATTGATTTACCAAGGAAACAAGTTTCTGGCTTAAAAGAATCTTTGTTAGCACTTAAAGATATTGATGGGATAGCCCATATCTATTTGGATGATAAGGATGTAATTCGACATAGATTGGTGAAACGAATAATCACTGCATATAAAAGTATTGAGACGGAATAATGTGATGGAAAGATAGCTCAAAATCTATCGAAAAGAGTATTTTTGCGGCAACAACAACACAACACAATGAATACCATCAACGAAACAAATTTTCAGTTTCCAAATCAAAAATCAGTATATAAAGGTAAAGTACGTGAAGTATACAATATCAATGATGAGGTGTTGGTTATGATCGCCTCTGATAGATTATCTGCTTTTGATGTTATTTTGCCAAAACAGATTCCTTTCAAAGGGCAGATACTAAACCAGATCGCTACAAAAATGATGCATGAAACAGCAGATCTGGTTCCGAATTGGCTTATTGCAAACCCCGATGAAAATGTTGCTGTAGGGCACCTGTGCGCACCCTTTAAGGTTGAAATGGTAATTCGTGGATATTTATCCGGGCATGCTGCACGAGAATATAAACTTGGAAAACGAGTACTGTGTGGCGTATCTATGCCGGACGGAATGCAAGAAAATGACAAATTTCCTGAACCCATCATTACACCTTCTACCAAAGCAGATAATGGCGAACATGACGAAGATATTTCTAGAGAAGACATTTTAGCAAAAGGAATTGTGTCAGAAGAAGATTATCTCATTCTTGAAGAATATACGAGAAAGCTTTTTACCAGAGGGTCGGAGATCGCTGCTCAAAGAGGATTGATCCTGGTAGATACCAAGTACGAATTTGGTAAAACAAAAGAGGGGCAAATCGTATTGATCGATGAGATCCATACACCAGACTCATCACGTTACTTTTATGCAGATGGATATGAAGAAAGACAGCAAGCAGGTGAGAAGCAAAAGCAGTTGTCCAAAGAATTCGTGCGTCAATGGCTAATCGAAAATGGTTTTCAAGGAAGAGAAGGGCAGCAAATCCCTGAAATGACTCAGGAGAAGATCACTGAGATCTCTGAGCGTTATATAGAATTGTTTGAGCAGATTACCGGAGATACTTTTGTCAAAGCAAATACGAACAATGTACTAGACAGAATTGAAAGAAATGTAACTTCGTTCTTAACGTCATGAAAGCGGTTACAGTAAAAAAGATCAAGGAAGAATTGCAACATCGCTCCAACAGTGATCTTATTGAACTGTGTTTACGCTTATCAAAATTTAAGAAAGAGAATAAGGAATTGCTGACCTATTTACTCTTTGAATCTCATGACGAGGAAACCTATATAGAAAGCGTTAAGAACCATGTAGATGAACTGTTTGAGCAAATCAATACAAAAAGTTACTTCTACATTCGTAAAAGCGTTAGAAAGATACTTTCGCTGATTAAGAAATACATACGCTACTCAAAAAAGAAAGAAACAGAAGTGGAACTGCTATTACACTTTTGTAAAAGATTGAAGCATTTTAGTCCTTCAATAACGAGAAGCCCAAGACTACAAAATGTGTATAATACACAAATGGGTTTGCTTCAGAAAGCCATTGCTACATTGCATGAAGATCTGCAATACGATTATCGGTTAGAACTGGATACATTACTATAAAAAGAAACCGCTGCCTCAGGCAGCGGTTTCACAATCAACCAAAACTTCTATTTATTGGGGCATTACAACACTGTCAATTGCGTGAATAATACCATTGGAAGCCTTTACGTCTGTAATGATAACAGTGGAAGTATTCCCCTTCTCATCCGTTAAAATTACCTTGCCATCGTGCAATGAAGCAGTAAGTTTTCCTCCTTGAACGGTAGTAATAACAAACTTTCCGTTGTTAGCCTTAATTGCTTTTACCACTGCTTTGGCATTAAATTTTCCTGCTACTACATGATATGTTAAGATCGATGTCAATAGCTTTTTGTTTTCTGGTTTTAATAAAGTACCAACAGTTCCCTCAGGTAACTTGCCAAAAGCGTCATTAACTGGAGCAAATACCGTAAATGGCCCTTTACCGGATAACACATCTACCAAACCTGCTGCTTTTACTGCGGCAACTAAAGTGGTAAAGTTCTTATTAGACACAGCAACACCTACGATAGTCTCTTTTTTATCGTTTTTTACAGTTTTATTTACTGGATCTGTAGTGTTTTTCTCGTTAGCAATACTTGTAAAGGAAATGCTTACAGCCAAGATTGCGATACATACGTTTTTAAATTTCATGGGTTTTGTATTTAAGTTCCTTACAAAAGTACATTGCAATATACGTATTTTGTTTAATGTTTTGTTAAAAAACTTAAACAAAATACTAAAATTATATTAAAAAACTGCATCGTATGAGATATGCAGTTTAATATGATCGTTTAGTTCAAGTTTATTCTTTAGCTTTTTGATGCTGTTCTAACCTCTTCTTTTCTGCTAATAACTTCTTCTGATAACGCCCCTGAACGATGTCTGTAATAACCAGAATACCGATAACGAAGTAGAACGTTGTTTTACTCATATGAACGATCTCATTTCCAAATAGTTTTAAATGAGCCAATTCTCCACCTTCTGTAACCAGCATAATACCTACCACAAAAAGGATGAATAATCCCAAGACCTCATACATTCTATTACGTGCTAAAAAACTAGAAACCTTATCTGCCAACCAGATCATAAGTAACCCTCCAATTACAATAGCGGTTGCCATTACCCAAAAGACATCTGTTAGTGCCATTGCACTCAGAATAGAATCAAAAGAGAAAACAACATTCATAATCACGATCATGGTAATAACCTTACCAACAGAACTTTTACCTCCGCCTTCTACATCGTGGTCCACATTGTGAATCCCAATCATGTGCCAGATCTCTTTCATGGCTGTGTAGACAATAAAAATACCCCCACCAAGAACAATAAGGCTATGAATATTTACATCTCCTTCAGCAACACCCTCCCATGAAAACGTAAAGATCGAATCTTGAAACAATTTAATCACTTGCAGTAAAACAAATAATAAAACAATACGTAATACAATGGCTAACAGGATACCAATTTTACGCACGGATGCCTGCTTTTCTTTAGGAGCACGTTTACTTTCTAGAGAAATGTATAACAAGTTATCGAAGCCCAAAACTCCCTGTAACAAAACTAACATGAACAGTGTAAATATATTTTCTAACATAAGCTATGATTTGATTGATTCTTTTTTTTAAAATTTTCTAATGTGCAAGAGTAAGCTTTTTGAACAGCATTTAAAACAGGTATTTCCATAAAATTCGAATAGCTACAAAAGCGATCAAAATAGCCGTAGCTCTTTTCAATTGAATTGGAGTAAAATAACGATTGCTTAATCTACTTCCTATTTGACCACCTATAAACACAGTAAGTAATAGAACTGAAGTAAAGGTCCAGTCTATATAAAAGTCTTTATTTGAATACTGCCCAATAAGACCCGCTATGGAGTTGATCAATATAAATAGACTAGCCGTAGCTGCAATTTTTTTTGGCGTATTCCATTGTGTAAGATGTAAAATTGGAGCCAGAAAAATACCACCGCCAATTCCAACCATACCCGAAACAAAACCAATAATACCTCCATAGATTCCATTTTGAATAGTCCTTGGCCTTTGAATTTTTTCCATAGAAGCAATACGCTTAGAGTTCCACATGGTAAATGCCGCAAACAATAAAGTAAAGCCTAAAAGCACAAAGAAAAAGGTTTGACTGATCTGCAACATTCCGCCCAAATAAGCTAGAGGTATACTTAACAGAACGAGCGGTGCAATTCGTTTCCAATCAATTAATTTTTGACGTTGATACAAAAATACATTACCCACAACTACTGCTATATTACAAAGTAATGCAGTCGAACGGATTTGTATAAAAGCAATCCCCATAAAGGCAAGTACTGCCAAGTAACTGGATCCACCTCCAAAACCAACGGACGAGTAAAGAATGGCAATGATGAAGAATAATAGTATTATTATCCAATGTGTTTCAATAACTTCGGTAAATGATAAAAAATCCATAGAACGCTATGTGAGCTAACAAATATAATTTTATCTTGTTCTTTTTTTTAGCGAAAACAAAATTTCGAGCAATGAGTTATCAACAAAAAGCTGCTTCTTACTGGAAAAAGAACATTCAATACCTGATCATGTTATTAAGCATATGGTTTTTGGTTTCTTTTGGCGCAGGAATACTGTTTAAAGAAGCATTGGATACTATACAAGTTGGCGGATTTAAGTTAGGTTTTTGGTTTGCACAACAAGGAGCTATTTACGTATTTGTCATTCTCATATTTGTCTATGTTAGACTGATGAATCGTCTAGATAAAAAGTATGGTTTCGATGCAAAAGATGAATCTTAAAAAAAGGGTATAATGGATATTCAAACCTGGACATGGATTCTGGTAGGAATCACTTTTGCCCTATACATAGGTATTGCCATTTGGTCTCGTGCAGGGTCTACCAAGGATTTTTATGTAGCTGGAGGAGGAGTCTCTCCGTTAGCAAATGGTTTGGCTACAGCGGCAGATTGGATGTCTGCGGCCTCGTTTATTTCCATGGCAGGCCTTATTTCTTTTAATGGATATGATGGTTCGGTCTATCTAATGGGTTGGACAGGAGGTTATGTACTGTTAGCGCTCTTATTAGCGCCATACTTAAGAAAATTTGGAAAATTTACAGTACCCGATTTTATAGGAGATAGATATTATTCCAATGTAGCGCGCTTTGTTGCAGTGGTATGTGCTTTATTAGTGTCGTTTACCTACGTTGCCGGACAAATGCGCGGAGTAGGTCTGGTATTCTCTAGGTTTTTAGAGGTGAACATTAATACGGGTGTGATGATTGGAATGATTATCGTATTGTTTTATGCCGTACTGGGAGGAATGAAAGGAATTACATACACGCAGGTAGCACAGTATTGTGTGTTGATCTTTGCGTTTATGGTGCCTGCGATATTCATCTCTATCCAGATGACGAATAACCCCATACCCCAATTAGGTTTTGGTGGAGCCGATGAACAAGGCATCTATTTGTTAGATAAACTAGATAAATTACATCAAGACTTAGGTTTTGCGGCGTATACTTCAGGAAGTAAATCCATGTTGGATGTATTTTTGATTACAGCTGCGTTAATGGTAGGAACTGCTGGACTACCGCATGTCATTGTACGTTTCTTTACCGTGAAGAAAGTGTCTGATGCCCGAAAATCAGCAGGATGGGCGTTATTGTTTATCGCCATATTGTATACCACGGCACCGGCTGTAGCCGTTTTTTCTAGAACAAACCTAATTGAAACAGTAAGTAATACACCTTATGATGAAGTGCCAGATTGGTTTAAAAATTGGGAAACTACAGGGCTGATCAAATTTGATGATAAAAATGGAGATGGTAAGATTCAGTACCTGGCAGATAAGAACAAGAACGAACTAACCGTAGATAGAGATATTATGGTACTGGCGAATCCAGAGATCGCGAATTTACCCAATTGGGTCATTGCGTTGGTAGCAGCTGGAGGGTTAGCCGCGGCACTCTCAACAGCGGCAGGTTTATTGTTAGTGATCTCATCATCGGTCTCACATGATCTGATTAAGAAAATGATCAAACCAACGATCTCAGAAAAAGGCGAACTGGTTGCGGCCAGAATTTCTGCAGTCATTGCGGTATGTGTGGCTGGATACTTTGGAATACATCCTCCTGATTTTGTTGCCGCTACGGTGGCTTTAGCATTCGGATTGGCAGCAGCTTCTTTCTTCCCAGCAATAGTATTGGGGATTTTCAGTAAGAGAATGAATAAAGAAGGGGCCATAGCAGGAATGATCGTCGGAATCTTACTCATGCTATTTTATATGACCAAATTCAAATTTGACTGGTTTGGTGGTGGAACCAAAGAAGATTGGTGGTTTGGAATTTCACCTGAAGGTTTTGGTACTGTCGCGATGATCGTTAATTTTATCGTGGCGATTTGTGTGTCAAGACTTACTCCTAAACCGCCCGAAGAAGTTCAGGAAATTGTAGAAAATATTAGAATACCAAGTGGTGCCGGATCGGCCCAAAATCATTAAAAATTATGTCTTTAGAAATCAACGCTTATCAAGAATATAAAGAACACTATCAAAGAAGTGTGGACAATCCTTCTCTTTTTTGGGAAGAGATAGCCAGTCATTTTTACTGGCGAAAAAAGTGGGATAAAGTTTTAGAATATGACTGGTCCCAACCATCCACCAAGTGGTTTGTTGGAGCACAATTAAATATTACCGAGAATTGCTTGGATCGGCATTTAGAAACCAGAGGAGATCAAACAGCGATCATATGGGAACCCAATGACCCAAAAGACCAGGCACAACATGTGAGCTATAAAGCATTGCATAGCAAAGTGTGTGCTTTTGCGAATGTACTAAAGAACAATGGTGTAGAAAAAGGAGATCGTGTATGTATCTATATGCCTATGGTTTTGGAGTTGGCTGTAGCCGTCTTGGCTTGTGCTAGAATTGGGGCTGTGCATTCGGTCGTTTTTGCAGGATTCTCATCTACGGCATTGGCAGCAAGGATCAATGATGCTTCATGCAAAGTATTACTAACGTCAGATGGTGGTTTTAGAGGAGATAAAATAACTCCTTTGAAAGATATTGCAGATGAAGCATTGAAGGAATGCCCAACGATAAAGAAAACAATTGTACTTAAAAGAACGGAACAACTAGTTTCATGGAACCCATCTGTAGATGTTTGGTGGCATGAAGAATTGGAAAAAGTAGACGATGTATGTCCTGCTGAAGTGATGAATGCAGAAGACATGCTTTTTATTCTGTACACTTCCGGATCAACAGGAAAACCAAAGGGAATGGTCCATACTTGTGGAGGTTATATGGTGTACACTACGTATTCCTTCAAAAATGTTTTTCAGTATAAAGAAGGAGACATTTATTGGTGTTCGGCAGATATTGGTTGGATCACGGGACATAGTTATATTGTATATGGACCCTTGTCAGCTGGAGCAACAACGGTGATGTTTGAAGGAGTTCCAAGTTATCCTGATTTTGGTCGTTTTTGGGAAGTGTGCGAAAAGCATAAGGTAAACCAGTTCTACACGGCTCCTACCGCCATCAGAGCACTAGCTAAGCATCCGGTTTCTTTGGTAGAAAAATATGATCTATCAAGTATAAAAACCCTTGGAACGGTTGGAGAGCCAATTAATGAAGAAGCATGGCATTGGTATGACGATCATGTCGGTAAGAACAAATGCCCGATCGTTGATACCTGGTGGCAAACGGAAACAGGAGGGATGATGATCTCATCTATGGCAGGTATAACAAAAGATCGGCCTACCTACGCGACCTTACCTTTACCCGGAGTACAACCGGTTTTATTAGATGGAGAAGGAAAGGAAATTGAACAAATCGAAGCGGAAGGAATTATTGCCATCAAACATCCATGGCCGTCTCTGGCAAGAACTATATATGGAGATCACGAGCGTTATAAGAATGTCTATTTTTCGGCATATCCAAACTATTATTTTCCGGGAGACGGTGCATTGAGAGATGCGGACGGCAATTATAGAATTACTGGACGTGTAGATGATGTAGTGATTGTTTCAGGACATAATCTGGGAACAGCACCGATAGAAAATGCGATCAACGAACATCAGAAGATTGTAGAAAGTGCTGTGGTCGGGTTTCCGCACGATGTCAAAGGAAATGCCTTGTATGCCTATGTGATCACTTATGATGGAGTAGTAGAGAAGCCTGAGCTGGCAGATGAGATCCGACAAGTGGTAGCTGATACTATTGGTCCCATTGCAAAACCAGACAAAATACAGTTTGTAAAGGGATTGCCTAAAACCAGATCTGGAAAGATCATGCGCAGGATCTTGCGAAAGATCGCGTCTGATGATACTTCTAATTTAGGAGATGTATCTACCTTACTAAATCCGGAAGTTGTTCAGGAGATTATTGACCACAAACTATAGCAACTGAAAAATACTGGAACCGAAATAGATATAAACAGAACATAAAATAAGTTCACCTATAAAAACACCGGTAAATATGTATTTGAATGGTGCTTTTAGGATGCCGCCTGCATAACAGATCATATCTGTCGGTACGATAGGTAATAAGGACCATCCTGCAATAAAAAAGATAGATTTAGAGCTGGCAAAACGAGCTCTCCAGATAGCTACTTTTGATGAAAACCTGCTATTTAGGCGCTGACTAAAACCTAAGAGATCCGAAAAGTAATAGAGCGCTGTAGCAGAGAGCATGATTCCGATCATGGAGATGATCAGGACCAGTAATAGTTTATCAGGAAAAAGTAATGCGCCGGCAAGTACAAACGGAGTACTGGGGAGTAAGAAAAAACCTCGGATCAGACTTAACACAATATAAACACCCAACATTTCACTATTAAAGGTTTTTATAAAGGCACTAATCCGTTCAGGAGAAAATGATTCAGGTGTTATAAAATACAGTATAGCAAGTACAACGATGATTAGAATCCATATACTGTAAATAACTATTTTTCCTTTTCTCGGCATTCTTTTGGTTAGGTTGATTGTTGTATAGATATCAACGAACCTAACTAAATATTGTTACATGATTAAAGTAGAAAATAAGAGTTATATAAAATAGTTAGGGCTGGATATTTATATAAACCCTTTATCTCTGGCGATCAAGATCAATTCGCGATCATCAGAACCATTGGTGTCAAATATTTGTCGGAGATGTCGTTTGCGTTTCTCAATTCCTGCTGCAGAGAGCGGAACCAGATTTTGTAATTCTTTCGTCTTGGTACCGATAGATAGTTCGTATAAGATCTTTCGATCGATATCATCCAATAGAAAATCACTGGATACTTGTTTCCGAAGGAGCTTCATGACCGTTTTACTATAGTATGGAGGTTGCGTTAGTACTTCCTTAATAGCAGTCACAAGTTCCTGGGGAGTAATATCATTTTTAATTAAAAATCCGTCCGGATCTATGTTTTTAAAAATACTATGCACTCTGTAATTATCATTAAACGTAGTTGAGACAATAATTCTCGTTTCCGGTAATAACTGATTGATTTTGAGCCCTAGGTCTTCACCAGATAAAATTTTCCCATCAGCAGACGGAGGTAAGCGCATGTCTAAAAAGACAATATCGATCGTATTATGTTGATCGGCATGTTCACATATTTTAGCATACGCAGTATCGCAGTCGTTTGCCATATGAATAGTGAACGAATAGGAGGGGTCTTGCTTTTCGATATAGGTAAAAGCGCTTTTATAAGCTTCGGAGATCAATGGGTGATCGTCTATTAATAAGGCAGTATAAGATCTTTGTATGGTCATAGTTTTACATAGGTATTTTTATCTGTATGGATGTACCCTCTCCCGTTGTGGAAGAAACTTCTATAATTCCCTTTAACTTGTGCACCCTGGAGCGCATATTTTTCATACCAATTCCTTTGTGTTTCTTGTTTTCAAACCCTTTCCCATTATCCTTTATGGAAAATATTAATTGAGCGTTTTGTATTGAGAAATCTACAGAAACGAGCGTTGCATGCGCGTGTTTTATAACATTCTGTAAGGCCTCTTGCAAGATACGATAGATGTTTACCTGAGTAATTTGATCAATGGTCTTCCAGGATATGCTCTTATCGATTTCTAGCTTGTATTCGAAGTTGCCAATCGTGTTTTTATCTTTTAGTAATTGCTCGATAATGGTGGAAAAATTGATCGCAGAACTTTCGAAGGACGCGTTCAGTTTATGAGAAACATCACGGATCTCTTTTTCAATCTCTTGCAGTTCATCCAAAAAGGATTGGTGTTGTTGTTTCACCTTCTCATCTTCACTCATCGGCAAAAAACCGAGTCCAACACGGGTACCAAATAATTTCCCTAAGACGCCGTCATGTAACTCCTCAGAGATCCGGTTACGTTCTTTTACTTTTTCTTCTTCTAAGATGGTTTGTTGTTGAATGGTAAGTAAATACACCTGTTCGTTGGCTTTTTGCTGCTCCGTTTCTAATAATAGTTTCTCGTTTTTTGACTTCTGAATACGTAAAAAGTAGAGTAGAGATAGAATTAATAATACTCCTGCACCGGAAGATAAGATCCAGATCTTTTGTTCGGAAAGGCGTTTGGTTTCTTCAATATACTCATCCGTTTCAAAATCGATTCGGGTGAATTTGTTTTGCACCTTGCGCTCAACAGCGATCAAACTGTCGTTGTATTGAATATATCGACGCAAGTACTGTTTCGATCGCTGTGGATCTAAATCTGCCAGTTGTTCTAACGATCTTAAATAATCTCGACCGTTTTTTATCTGATGTGCTAGTCGATTTGCTTCTTTGGCATATTTAATAGCGTTAAGCGTATCCTTAGCATATTTATAATAGTCAGAAAGTCGTATCTTACTTATTAGAATACCTGTATTGTCCTTGATACTATCTCGAATAGCCAAAGAAAGATGAAGGTGCTTTCTTACATTAGTTGTGTCATGAATTTTTAATTTTGAATAAGCTCTATTGTCAAGAAGTCTTGCCAATCTGGACTTGCTAAGATTTTCTTGCAAGGCTTTATCAAAATACTCAATAGCCTTTTTGTAATTACCTTCATTAAGATATGTTATGCCGATATTGTTAATATTAGCTACAAAATACTTGTTAACTAACTTTGCTTTTACCATGTAGTTTCTAGCTTTTTCAAAGTAAAAAATAGCTCTTTCGAACTCACCTATATCATTCTGAATCAGACCTAAATGGTTATATGAAAAGTATAAGAATCTGTACTTTCCTGCTTTTTTAAATTTTTCGATAGCCTTAAAAATTAAAACTTCACTTCCTGTATAGTCTCGATAATGACCCCGAATAAAAGCCATAGAATAGAGCATTCTTGCAGATTTATATTCTTCACTTAAAGCGTTAAAATAGTTATAAGCAGTACTAAAGTGTTTATACGCCTTATCATAAATCTCACCATTTAGATAATAATCTGCATAACTCCACTGAGCATCAGCAATTACAAAAGAATCTTTGAGTTGGTAAGCTAACGCTAATGTCTCTTCATTGATCTTTCGAAAATTTAAGGTGTCTTTTAATTCGTAAAAACGATAGGCGATAGTACTCAATTGATTCGCTTTTGAACTGGTCCCTTTTTTTAATATGACACGATTATATGCTCTTTCTAGAAAATCTTTTTGTTGGGAAGAATTGTAACTGTTGTTTTTTGAAGCTTTGATCCAACTGGCAATACTATCATTTTGATACACACTAGCAAAGGAATGTTGAATAGAGGCCACGAGAAAGAAGCATACAGCAATTTTTAAAAGGGATATTTTCAAAAGCTCGTTAGTTTGGTAAAAGCAAATCTAGTAAAAAAATAAAAAAAGCCCCTAGCATGTGCTAGAGGCCAAATATTTAAGGAGTTCACTTATGACCCTCCTTTTCCACCACCATTTTCTCCTTCACCATCTCCACCCGTCATATTGGTATCTGTAGTACCTTGAGTGTTTTCGATGGTATCTAATACTAACTCATCGTTTTCATTGATAAGATCTGTACAAGATGCTAAGAATAGTGACATAATAATCAATACTAAAATTGTTCTTAAAGTTTTCATAATGTAATTTTTAAAATTTGACAATAGTCTCCTGTGCCGTAAATACAGCGTTGTGTGTGTAGAAATGAATCGCGAGGTGTATCGTATCGGAGCTACCGATATAATGGCACCCTGAATTCGTTTCAGGATCATTGCCTTCTGCAGTCAGGCATTAAGAATTTCAAATTGATTTTTTAGCAATTTTTGAAGCCTACTGAGCACTCCTAGGCCTATCTTGGAGATAGTAGGGCTCGTGAAATTCTAATCGTTCGTAAATAAGGAAGCGTTCGCAATTTTATAAACGCTAGTTGAATCTTTATTCTAAAATACAGTCGTCTTAGAAAGAAAGCAACGTACTTTTAGTAAACGAAGCTTATCGGTGAGTAAACGCTCTTTTTCATTTAGTGTTTGCATAATTTATTGTTTTCATAGTCTTAGTGTTTCTACTATTAAGATACGAAAAATCAACGATTTATCCAAGAAAATTCGAATGATTTTATCGATCTCATGATTAGAAATATCAATAAATATGCCGTAACAATTTTTGCTTTTCATAGACAATAAAAAAGGCACCATTTGCGGTGCCTTTATAGATAAATGATGAGCATACTACTCACAATATATTGTTCTCTATAAAAGACTCCCGTATTTGAATTAAGATCATGGTCAGTTCCTTGAATTGACCAAAAGAGTTCACGTCATTTTGTTTCATCTCTTCTTTATTTAATGTTCATATTATATAGCAAATCTCTTGCTTGCTATCTGGGTACAAAGATGAAAACATTTTCCGAAAAAACAAATAAAAATATAACTTAATTATTTGATAATCAATAAGTTATGTAAAAATTTAACATAAGAAGTACTGCCCGGATAATTGTCCAGGTATCGCATTTTTCACAATCGTTTCAAGATCAATTGTTTAGGGTTCAATGCTATTTATTTTGTATGTTATGCTTCATGCATCATTTTTTTCAATAAAAACCACAAAAAAAGCGTCCAAAATTCATTGGACGCCTTCATGTTTGTATAATTTGTACTAGATTTTATTCATATAACTGCTTAAAATTGATATACAACAGCGCCCTTTCTTTAAAAAAGGTCTCCATAATGCCTACCACATCCCTTCCAGGACATAGTGCAATTTTACTTGTATGTAAAGACTGTTGCTTCATAATGATGTTACAAATATAGTAAGTTCTATAGAAATTCAGGTCTTTTCGAAATATACCATCCAGACTAAAATGTAAAAAGTAAGGTTTTGCCTTACTTTTTGTATGGCAAAACCTTACTTCTGTTTGTATGGATACAAATACATTTGAAATGGATATTGTTGAATGTTCGGTACAAGCAATTTCAATATTTATTAGAACAACCAAAAAAGGGGAAAATTTTTGTATGAAAGAGAGATAGAGGAAACTCAGAGATTCAATATTGCTTGTACCTTATTAAAGCTTACTAACTTGTTTAGTCGGCCTATCCGAATCTTTTGAGTTTTCATATAGATTATTATATGATAGTCGGTAAAAGGCGCTTTATTATAAAGCGTCTTTTATTTTGTAAATTGGCGAACTAAAATTCGACATAGAAACAAATTATCCAATCATGAAGAAAATAGCACTCCTTATTTGTATCGCCATTTTTATTATTTCGTGTAAGAATGCCACGAACCAAGAAACCAAAAAAGAAAAATTTCCAGAAACTTTGGGAAAGGTGTTTGAAAAGCACGGAGGTATTGAGGCGTGGAGAAAAGCAAATACCTTATCCTTTAACATAGGAGAGGAATCACATACAGTGGATCTTCATTCTAGAAAGACGGTGGTGCATTCGCCTAAATATTCGCTTGGATATAATGGAGAAGATGTTTGGATGGTACGTCAGGATTCTACAGCTTTTAAAAGGGACCCTAAATTTTACTATAATCTTTATTTTTATTTTTACGCAATGCCTTTCGTACTTGCGGATGACGGAATTATTTATGAAGATGCGGAGCCTTTGGTATTTGAGGGTACAAAATACCCTGGATTAAAGATTTCTTATGAATCGAATGTAGGAACTTCACCTGATGATAATTACTTTATTTATTTCAATCCTGAAACATATCAAATGGAATGGTTACGGTATTCAGTAACCTTCTTCTCAAAGAAAACATCAGAGAAGTTCAATGTAATTAGATATAACGATTGGACAACGGTTGATGGGTTTATGTTACCAAAATCTATCACCTGGTATCAAAAAGATAAAAATGGCCTGCCTACAGTTCCAAGAGGCGCGGCCACCGAATTTACCCTGGCTATTGTGAAGGAAGCCAAATTACAAGACTCATTTTTTAATGAACCAACAGAATAGTAAAAAAGCAAACCATATGGTTTGCTTTTTCTTTAATGCTGATCTACAAGTACCGGGTTTCCATCTGGATCTGAGATCATAAAGGAGGCTTTTCCTTTTTTTTGATCTATACCATTTTTCATCAATATTGGAATCTTGGCTTTGATCACCTTCTCAAAAACACTTCGAGCATCTTTTGGGTTTAAGGTGATGGTATTGGTTGGAAACATTCCTTGAAACAATCCAATCTTAGCATAGGCATTTTTGAGTATGAGCCACCGCTGGTTTACATTTCCATCTGCAACTTTGAACCCTAACTTTTCGTAAAATTCTTTCGATTTTTTTATGTCCTTAACCGCTAATGAAATTGAAAAGGACTCTTTCTTGTTTGACTCTGAAGGTCGTTTTGTCCATGTGTAGGACCTTCTTTTAGTCCAATTGCCTTTTGCGTCAATGTCAAATGAATGCGTAATCAGAGATTTCTTTGTCATAACAGAGGTATGACCCAATTCTTGAGATGACCCTTCAAGATTGGTAAATACTTGAATCATCTTTGTTTTACCTTCTCCATTATCCATGATTGTTCCAATACCCAGTGTGCCATCAGGGCCCTGTTGCATGACAATTCCTTTTTGTTGTTTTGCATCCCAATATTGTTTGAATTCCCAAAAAGGACCTACTTTTTTATCTCCTATAAATCCATACAAAGTACCTTGTATGGATTTCTTTCCAATACCCCAGGTCCATTCCATACCAAAAGCGGTCATGGGTTCCTTTTCATTCTTGTAATTCTTGTTATCTGTGATCCAAATCCCAATAGATTCTTCCATGTTCTGTGTAAACCATTGCGGTACACCATTATTCTGTTGACTATAATTTAATTGACTTACTAAGAGTAAAAGACTTATACATAGTGTTCTCATCTGTTTGTTTTTTTCAGTAAAACTAGCTAATAACTGAACCTGTTTTGTGTGAAAAGAGTACCTCTTTATTAAGTGTTACCTATTTTGCTATCGAATAAGAAATAAAGACAGTAAATATTAATTAAGGCTTGCTATCTTCGTTCAAGATATGGATACACTCAATAATGCTTCGACGATATTATCATTCTTTTTAGGCATCTTTATGATGCTAGCTGTGTTTTTATTGTTCTTTCTTCTGAAAAACAGAACACTCAGAAGATCAGGTGTTTTTTTGATGTTGCTTGTTGGAATTGTGCTGTTACATTTGCTTACTTACTTGTTTTTCCTTACCGGATTCATATATCATGTACCTCATTTTTTAGCAGTTTCTTATCCGTTGTTATTTCTTTTAGGTCCTTTGTACTACTTTTTTCTAAAGACTTATTTCGACGAAGGGTTTCGTTTCAAGCTATCAGATGCGTTTCATTTACTTCCTTTCTTAGTTATCACAGGCTACCACATCACCATATTTTCCGAGTCATCTCAGATGAAGGTTGAGATCATTGATTTTTTGTATCATAGAATACCCAATGCTCCTCTCAATATTGAATTGGCTTTAACAGATAATCTTCATATGGTATTACTTTGTATCTACAGTGTGTTCTCCTTAAGATATGTGCTCTTTATGCAAAAGCAACTTACGGTAAAAACGGTTTCTAGATTAACTTTCGGGGTACTCATTTTTTCGGTGATATACATGCTTGTTCAAACTGGTTTATTCTTTGTCGGTAAAAATTTGATCATTTCAGAAATCACGCTCTTTATTTTATATGGAGCTTTGGTTTTTGGAATTGCCATACACTTTTTAGATCTGTTATTTATGGTGCGTCCTTCGAAAAAGTACAGGACTTCATCACTCACGAATGCTGAAATGGAAAGAATAGAAAAGCGACTATTGACTGCTTTGGAAGAGGAAAAACTATACAGAAACCCTCATATAAGAATTGCTAACCTGGCACTACAGCTGGATATTCCGAAGCACCACCTGTCCCAAACATTGAGCGAACGCATGGATTACAGTTTCTATGATCTTATAAATAAGTATAGAGTAACTGAAGTAAAAAAGAAATTGATGGATGGAGAAGCAGCAAGAATTTCTATTCAGGCAATTGGAGAGGAATGCGGGTTTAATAATAAGACAAGTTTCTATAGAGCCTTTAAGAAAATAGAAAATACCACTCCCTATAATTACTTACGGCAAAACTTCTAATAGGGTTGTATAGATAAAATGATAATATGCTTCGGTGTTAGGTACGAGCATCGGAAAGGAAGCACTGTCTTTAAATAATTCAAGATCAAACAATTGTAGATCATCTACTTCATCTTCTTGCCTGGACAACTCACCTACAGACTTCTTTAACTTACAAATAAAAACATGATAAAATTCGTTATCCTTTATGCCATTGGGATGACTTCTTTCTCCTTTTCTAACTGCAATTTTTGTTAGATCCTGTGTTGAGATCGATAAACCAATTTCTTCTTTTACTTCTCGAACGGCCGCCTCCTCAATAGATTCTCCCGCATGTACATGACCTGCAACCGAAACATCCCATCTATTGGGGTAGGTTTTTTTCTGAGCACCTCGTTTTTGTAAAAGCAATTGATGATCAATCGTGTAAAACCAAACATGTACTGTAGCATGATAGTAACCTCTTTGATGCGCTATAGATTTTAAACAGCTTTTACCGGCAGATGTACCGTCTGCATTAAGAATATCAATCAATTCGTCCATGATCCTGTTTTAATAGGATCAAGATACCGCTTTTTTATTATGCTTATTATTCTTGAGTGAAGGAATTTCTGCCTCGGAAGCGGGGAAAAATTTATAGTGGGTTTCTTTCCCATTTTTAAAAACTTTAAATTCAGCTTCAAATTCGGGGTTTCCGTAATAATAACTTCGCATCGTTAATCGATCTCCTTTTCTTAAACCTGCTTTGTATGCATTCGATGATACATCCACATCAATAATGGATCTTTTATCCTCACTTAACGTAAAACCTAGATCAAATACACTACTTGTTGGATTGAATTCATAATCAAATTCACTAAAAATGGCCGAGAGATCAAATAATTCACCATCAATAATATGCTTGTTAAAGAAAGGGGTAAGGTCCTGATGTAAATACTGATTGGCTTTGGTTAAAAAGTATTCATGACTTAACTTTTGCCCATTATTGACGGCATCTTCTTTAATAGCAAGCATAAGATCATCTAACGATTTTGTATTACGAGAATCTTTTCGAATTAGATTGTCTAAGTAAAAGGCAAAAATAGCACCCCGTCTGTAGGGTAGTTTTTCGTAATCTCTACTGGTCCAGAAATTATTGTAGTTGATCTCTGAATTAGGAGCAGTTTTAACAGGTGAAGTGTATAGGTTTTTGATCAGCTTATTAAATTCTTTAATAAAATATTGTGTATCTAAATTTCCAATACGATTCCGCGCAATGTTTTTAAAAGTATAGTACTCGGTAAACCCTTCACTAAACCAATATTGTTCTTCTTCATTTTCGTTTGTAATGATATGCCCGGTCCAGTTATGTTGCAATTCGTGATTAAACAAATACACCAAGCTTTCTGGGTTTAGATACGTATTATTTGTAATGGTGGTCGCAAAAGAATTGGTTAATCCGCTACCATGAAACCCACTGCCTCGTTCTAAATAAGTGGGCGTCATAGTTACTGCAAAATATTTCTGAGAGTGGTCTTGCCAGAAATTGCGTTGTCCGATCAATGTATTTTCCAGAACAGATACGATGGTAGAATCGTTAAAGACTTTCCAATCTCCACGAATACCCAGAACAGCTTTATTTCCATTAATAACTAATTCATGGGCTCTATAATCACCTCCAGTAAAAACAGCACTGTGAAAATGATCTTTGTCCGTGTTTTTTATTACCTGGTGCTTATTATTGGTGTCAAAACTGTTGATCAGGCTGAAGTCAGGAGGAAATTGATCCCAATGAATATGAACTGTGAATGTAGCATCGGATGGAGTAGTGTATTTTTGGGGAATTGGAAAAAGATTGTGAGAAAAGGCATGAAAGTAGTGATCTTGAACAATAGGTCTAAATGCCTTTTGTGTGGTTAGGGGTCGCTCGGTATCTTGGATAATCTGGTATTCAAGACGAATTTTCTCCAAATCTTTAGGATGCTTCAGAATTATTTGACCGCTATCTTTGTTCTTAACGATCTCAATACCTTCATTCAGCGACTTCAAATTTTTCAATACGTTATGTAAATTTTTTTCACCCCAGGCATTATCCTGAAAAAGTAGGATGGTTTCACCATCTTCCTCTGCATCAAATTGCATGGATATCTTTAATGCGGGAATAGAGTCGTACAAAGATTGAACAACTTTATAATGTACTGTTCTTTCTTTCGTACAGGACGTAATAAATAGCATGGAGCAAATAATAAAGACAACTTTTCTCATGATCTTTGGTTAGCATATGTTATATATAAGACGAGAGAAAAAATCGAGTGTCACAAAAAACTTAAAAAGTAGATATTACGAATGGATCACCGATTCAATGCAAGTAGTAAGATTGTGAAAATCCTTTTCAGTATTAAATAAATGACAGGAAATTCTCAGATAGTTCCCTCTAAAGGAAACGTAAATATGTCGTTCGGTGAATTTTTGCTTCAAACGTTGAATGTTAATGTTTTCAGGGAGTTCCACTCCAAACATATGATGTGTTCGATCTTCATCGTTTTCAATATAACAACCCAAGTCTCTTAATTTCTTTAGAAAGGGTTGTGTTAACCTTTTACAGTATTCTTGAATTTCAATCGGACTCCATTCAAGAACTTGTTTTAAAGCAGCTATTCTCATTTGTACATAGATAAAACTTCCACTTTCACCGGTAGAATATCTATTGGCCATAGGTTTATATGTCGATTGATAATCTGTTAACCCGGTAAAATCTTCACTATCTAATCTGTTCGCCCAGTTTTCCTCAATAGGGTTTTTCTCGTCAAAATAGGGGCCATAATAAGCGAAGGCACCACCATAAGGACCAAACAACCATTTGTATCCTGCGCAGACCATAGCATCCGGTTCAATCTCTTGAACGGAAAAAGGAAAGGCACCAATCGACTGACTTCCGTCAATGACGAGTAGTGCATTGTGCATTCGTGTTTTTTCTCTTATTGCCTTTACATCAAATAAAGTACCATTGGACCAATGAACATTTCCCATTGCTACCAACGCCGTATTATCGTTAATAGCTTCTAATATCTTTTCATTCCAACGTTTACCTCTGTTCACTTTTGTGTTCGGTGCTTCAATAACTCTTAATCTGGCATTGAACCGATCTGTTAATTTTTTCCAGATGTAATAGTTGCTTGGGAATTGTTCATCAATGATCAAAACTTCATCAGTTGTTTGTAATGTAACATTGTTTGCTACATTGGCCATGCCATACGAAACGGAAGGTATGGTTGCGATTCTTTCGAAATCTTCAGCATGGATCAACTTTGCGAATAACTTTTTCATTTCAACAACAGGTTCGAAAAAGTCGGATGTAGTTGTTAAGTAAGGTGTGTTTTTCTTTAAAACTGCCTGAACTCCCGCTTCTTCTATTGAACGAAAAGAAGGGGAGAGGCTGGCAATGTTTAGATAAGTAACGTCATCCGGAATCTTAAAAAGATGTTTTTGATCTTTGAGACTCATAGATTATTTAAAATAAGAAAATGTCTCGCCATCTTCGATCTTCAATAATGTCTCATAGATCAATTTGATCACGTTTTCTACATCATCTCGATGTACCATTTCTACAGTAGTATGCATGTAACGTAGCGGTAACGATATCAAAGCAGAAGCGACTCCACCATTACTATATGCAAAAGCATCCGTATCTGTTCCGGTAGCTCTAGACAAGGCCGAACGTTGAAAAGGGATCTTTTTCTCTTCTGCAGTTTCTGTGATGAGATCTCTTAGTTTTTGTTGTACAGCAGGAGCGTAAGCCACTACAGGGCCACTTCCATTCTTGATAGTACCTTGTTTTTTCTGATCGATCATCGGAGTCGTAGTGTCATGCGTTACATCTGTAACTATAGCTACATTAGGCTTAATAGTTTCGGTGATCATCTCTGCTCCGCGCAGTCCAATCTCTTCTTGAACGGAGTTCGTAATATACAACCCAAAGGGTAGCTTCTTTTTATTCTCATGTAGTAGTCTAGCCACTTCTGCGATCATAAAACCACCCATCCTGTTATCAATTGCTCGACATACAAAGTTGTTTTCATTCAAAATATGAAACTCATCGGGATAGGTGATAACACATCCAACGTGTACTCCTAATTTTTCTACTTCATCTTTCGTTGTGCAACCGACATCTATAAAAATGTTATCTGGTTTTGGAGGTTCTTCTTTAGCCTTATTTCTTGTGTGTATAGCCGGCCATCCAAAAACACCTTTTACAATACCTTTTTTCGTATGAATATTAACAATTTTACTTGGAGCGATCTGATGATCGCTACCTCCATTTCTGATAACATAAATAAGTCCATTATCCGAAATATAATTCACATACCACGAGATTTCGTCAGCATGTCCTTCTATTACTACCTTGTATTTCGCATCTGGATTGATAACTCCGACCGCACTACCGTAGGTATCTGTAATAAACGTATCTACATAGGGCTTTAAATAATCCATCCATATTTTCTGACCTTCCCATTCGTACCCCGTAGGAGCTGCATTATTTAAATATTTTTCTAAAAATGTAAGTGATTTTTTATTCAGTATTGATGTTGCCATATTTCTTTTCGTTTGTGTAAAAATAAAAGGATTTTTAGAATCATTTCAATTAAATATAAAAAGTTGTAACAATTATTGTTACTTTGATACTTATCAACAAATTAAAACCAAGTAAAACCATTTTAGCATGCAATTAACTATAGAAAATTTGACAAAAACCTATAAGAATGGGGTCAAAGCAATAGATGACTTAAGTATAGAGATAGGTACTGGGATGTTTGGGCTTTTAGGGCCAAATGGTGCAGGGAAATCTTCTTTAATGAGAACCATAGCTACGCTGCAAAGCCCGGATTCCGGATCTATTACTTTTGGAGATATTGATGTGTTAAAAGATAAAATGGCGTTGAGAAAGATACTGGGGTATCTGCCACAATCATTTGGAGTGTACCCTAAAATGTCTGCAGAAGCATTGTTAGATTATTTTGCCACACTAAAAGGGGTGAGTTCCAAATCGGAGCGAAAAGCTTTGGTGAAAGAAGTATTGGAAATTACTAATTTGTATGATGTGAGAAGAAAACACGTTGCCGGCTATTCAGGAGGTATGAAACAACGTTTTGGAATTGCACAATTATTATTGAACAATCCTAAATTGATTATTGTAGATGAACCTACTGCCGGTTTGGACCCTGCAGAACGAAATCGTTTCTTGAATGTATTGCGCGAAGTCGGAACCAATTGTACAGTGATCTTCTCCACGCATATTGTGGAAGACGTTAAGGAGTTGTGCAATGAGATGGCGATATTAAACGGTGGTAGAATCCTAAAACATACAACGCCTCAGGAAGCGACCAAAGAAATTGAAGGCCAAATATGGACAAAAACGATCCAAAGAGAGGAGTTAGAGGAAACAGAAAAGAATCATAATATGCTTTCTGCAAGTTACAATACAGATAATTCGTTAAATGTAAGGGTTCATAATATAGAGAACCCAGGAGATGGTTTTGAAAAAACGTCGCCACAATTAGATGATGTATATTTCATTGCTTTAAAGCAGGATGAATTGGTTGAAACAGTTTAAAAAGGGCACATATGTTTTCAACAATATTCAAACACGAATTAAGCTATTGGTTTAAGAAACCGGCTTTTTATATATACTTATCCATATTTGCATTATTGTCCTTATTCATAGCGGCATTGTCGGCAGGTATATTGGACTCTGTGACTGCTACCACGAGTTCTTCTCGAATTGTAAATTCTCCCATAGGAATTACCGGCCTTTTTAGTGGGTTGACAGTTTTTATTTTCTTTTTGTTTCCATCTATTATTGGAGTTTCTATCTATCGAGATTTTAAAAGCGAAATGCATACGATCTTGTATTCTTATCCTTTTACCAAGGCGAATTATTTATTTGCTAAGTTTTTAAGTGCAGTTGTCATTGTTACATGCATTGTACTAGTTATTGGGCTATTTATGGCGATTGGATTTCGCTTTCCAGGAACGAATCCTGAGATAGTAGGGGACCTTAATATGACGGTTTATTTTAATACCTATCTCGTTTATATTTTACCGAACGTGTTGTTTTTTGGAACTATTGTATTTGCAGTTGTAACGTTCACAAGAAATATAGCAGCCGGATTTATAACTGTAGTGATCTTACTATTTTTTCAAGAATTAGCGGGTAGCTTATCTCTTGATGAAAGTACGAGGTATTTGGCGGCTTTTTTGGATCCATCGGGAGTTTCTGCTGCAAATTATTATACGAAGTATTGGACACTAGCAGAACAAAATGAAATGTTACTCCCTTTAAAAGGTGTTATTATATATAACAGATTGATTTGGTTAGGAGTTTCCATACTGATCTTTGGATTGATCTATAGATACTTCACATTTAGTCAAAATGCCTTCAGTATAAACTTCAAAAAGAACAGAGGAGAGCGCAGTACTAAAAGGAATTTTGGAGGTATAGTAAGTGTGAACATTCCAGAGGTAACGCACGACTACTCCTTTTTGAGAAACCTTAAAACTACATGGAAACTATCTATGATAGATTTTAAGTACATTGTTAAGAGTTGGCCATTTCTTAGTATCGTATTGGTGGGCTTGATGCTTATTTTGGTTGCATTGAGTGAAGTTGGAAATATCTTCGGAACGCCCACACTACCAGTGACGTGGAAAATGTTACAAGGAGGTAGGATATTTAAACTATCAATAAACATTTGTACATTCCTGTATGCAGGAATGCTGGTACATCGAGCCGGAATAGCGCGATTAAATCATCTGGTGGATGTTACACCCATACCTAATTGGACATTGTTATTGTCCAAATTACTGGCATTGCTCAAAATGCAATTGCTGCTCTTATTTGTGATTATGGTATCCGGTATGGTATTTCAAACCTATAAAGGATATTACGACTTTAATATGGGCCATTATATCTACGAATTATATGGTTTGAATTTTATAAATTTTGTGGTTTGGGCACTCTTAGCAATATGGATACAAACACTGTTTAGAAACCCATATTTAGGATTGTTTGTGTTACTCGTAATATCTATTGGAATTCCCTTCCTTTCGTTAGCAGGGATAGAGAATGATCTATATAAATATAATGAAGGACCTGGTTTTGCATATTCTGATATGAACGGCTATGGGTCATTCTTTGCCAGTTACATGGCCTATAAACTATATTGGGTATTATGTGGATTGGTACTTTTGATCGTTTCAGCTCTTTTTTGGGTGCGAGGAATTCCAAACTCATTTAAAGAAAGATTAAGTATTGCGACTTCAAGATTTAAAGGTATTAAGGTAATTGGCTTTGTTATTTTCCTTGCTGGTTTTTTTGTTTTAGGAAATTATATCTACTCGGAAGATTATTCAGGTGAAGATAAATTATCTTCTAAAGAAAGAGAAAAACAGAGAGTGGAATGGGAAAAGACCTACAAGAAATTTCAAAACTACAAACAACCAAGGATTGTCGCAGTGAATGTGAATGTCAATATATTTCCAAAGGAGCGAAACTTTGATGCGAACGGTAGTTATCTTATGATCAATAAAACGGATCATCCTATAGATAGTTTGTTCTTGAATTATAATGATTATCCTTCAACATTTAAGTTTGATAAAGAAACAGATCTGGTATCAAAAGATTCGATATTTAATTTTGACATCTACCAGTTAAAGAAATCGTTGCAGCCTGGAGATACATTAGCGTTGAAATTCTCTGTAAAGAATAGTCCAAATACGGCACTAAATACCAATTCGCCTGTATTGAATAACGGAACCTTTATCAATAATTTTCAATTATTCCCATCTTTTGGATATAACGCATTTAGAGAGTTGACAGATGATAAGACACGTAAGAAGTATGGTCTTCCTAAGAATGACTTGAAACCACATCCATCAGATTCTACTGCGCTAGGAGATACCTATATTTCTAAGGACTCGGATTGGATAGACTTTGAAGCAACCGTAAGCACCTCTGAAGATCAGATAGCTATTGCTCCGGGATATTTAATAAAAGAATGGAATGAAGACGGAAGACGTTATTTTCATTATAAAATGGATAGCAAGATCTTGAACTTCTATGCTTTTAATTCGGCGAGATATGAAGTGAAAAAGGAACTTTGGAATGATATCAGCCTGGAGATCTATTACCATAAAGGGCATACCTATAATTTAGATAGAATGATGGACGGGATGAAAGCTGCGTTAAAATACGATGCAGATAATTTTAGTCCATATCAACATAGACAAGCCAGAATTATCGAATTTCCGAGAACCAGTGGAGGTTTTGCACAGTCATTTCCAAATACCATTCCTTTTTCAGAAGGACTAGGATTTATTGCTGATGTAGATGATACAGATAAAGGAGGAGTAGATTATCCTTTTGCTATTACGGCGCACGAAATAGCGCACCAATGGTGGGCACATCAGGTAATTGGTGCTGATGTGCTAGGGGCAACAATGCTGTCGGAAAGTTTATCGGAGTACGTTTCTCTTAAGGTGCTCGAGCATGAATATGGAAAAACCAAAATGCGAAAGTTCCTGAAAAAGGCATTGGACGACTACCTAATTCAAAGAACGTTTGAACAAAAAAGAGAAAAACCGTTAATGTATAATGATGGTCAAGGGTACATTAGATATCAAAAAGGATCTTTAGTCTTTTATGCATTGAGCGATTATATAGGTGAAAAGAACCTGAACAATGCACTTAAGAAATATGTGGAAAAAGTGCAGTTCCAAGAACCACCATACACCACATCAATAGATATGGTGAACTATATCAAAGAAGCAACGCCAGACTCGCTACAATATGTTATAAAGGATATGTTCGAAACGATTACCTTATATCGAAATAGGATTGTAGATGCGTCTTATAAGGAATTGGACAACGGGACATATCAGGTCGATATTGAATTCAATGTAAGTAAATATAGGAATGATGATAAAGGAAGACGATTTTATGGAGAACAGGTCGGAGATACCATTACTTATAAGACCGAGAAAATGAGAAAGCCAATTCTTTCCGTTAAACTAAATGATTATGTCGATCTTGGAATCTTTGGAGAAGAAGAAATTGATGGAGTTAAAAGAGAAGTAGCATTATATTTTAAAAAGATACATGTTACAGAAATAAATAATAAGGTTAGTATCATAGTAAATAAAAGGCCAATAGAAGTAGGCATCGATCCGTATAATAAACTAATAGATGTTCAATCTGATGATAATAGGCGAAAGCTCTGATGAATAAATGTACACGAATAAAAAACTCATGAATACTTTTCATGAGTTTTTTCTGTTAAACTAGGTAAACCTTTATATAAGTAGATGCTCAAATAAGTATATTTACAATTGCAAAATAAAAGGCCTTGAAAAAATTAATTTGCTACATACTACTATTTATGTCTGTATTATCTTATGGACAAAAAAAAGACTCTCCTTTGGATCTTGAAGATTATATTGTAATCAAAAGAGGAGATACGTTAACTATTGATCTAGATGAGTTTTCGATTATACCAAAACATAAATTTTCTTCTTCTCAAGATGCCAGATATTACTATTGGTTTAGAAGCAAGGTGCATAAGGCATATCCATATGCAAAATTGGCCTCTCAAAGATTAGATACATTAAATAGTAGACTAGAACGAATACAATCTAAAAGAAAACGAAGAAAGTATACGAGAAGAGCTCAGAAATATTTGGAAGGAGAGTTTACAGATCAGTTAAAGAAGATGACAAGAACTGAGGGGCGTATTCTAATTAAATTGATCCATAGACAAACCGGAAAGACAGCCTACCAAAATATACGAAAGCTTCGAAGTGGATGGAAAGCTTTTTGGTATAATACTACGGCCAATTTATTTAAACTTTCTTTAAAGAGTGAATATCATCCGGAGTCTGTAAATGAAGATTATTTAATAGAAGATGTATTATTCAGATCTTTTCAAGATGAAACTTTAGAAGCACAACCTAGTAAGTTGGATTTTGATTTCCCAAAACTTGCAGCCAAGAATAAAGGTAAAGTGGATGTAGAGGAGTACAAAAGAATGTTTGCAAAAATGAAAAAGAAGAAAAAGAAGCGATCTTCAAAAAAATAATTCACACGTAAAATATTCATTCTGAATAGTTTCGGTTTCTAGTCAAAAAAAAGCGCATTTTTTCTCAATAAAAAGGTTTGTGGGTTATAAAAAGTTATTATCTTTGCGGTCCGATTTTTCGGGTAGTTCATTGAGTGTTTGTTGGTGTTTGAGTTTGGGTTGGAAAATAAATTCAAAAATTTTTATTTTTTTGTTTGTAATTCAAAAATAGTTATTACATTTGCACCCGCTTTGAGACACAAGCACGTTCACGAGGAGATTTTGGAATGATTTTGAGGTAAAAAAGTCAGTTAGTTCGATTCTAACATTTCTACAAGAAATTGATTGAGATTATGGTTGAAATAGGATCATATATTAAGGTCAATAGAGTTCATTGAAAATATTGAAATTGACAGCGTAAACAAAGAGTAGAATAACCATGTTTAACTTCGTTAAATATAAATTCTTTTGAAACTTATTCATATATATTATTAAAAGTATACAATGAAGAGTTTGATCCTGGCTCAGGATGAACGCTAGCGGCAGGCTTAACACATGCAAGTCGAGGGGTAACAGGGATTGCTTGCAATCCGCTGACGACCGGCGCACGGGTGCGTAACGCGTATAGAACCTACCTTTTACAGAGGGATAGCCTTTAGAAATGAAGATTAATACCTCATAGTACTGGGTTGTGGCATCACAATCTAGTTAAAGATTTATCGGTAAAAGATGGCTATGCGTCCTATTAGCTAGATGGTAAGGTAACGGCTTACCATGGCAACGATAGGTAGGGGTCCTGAGAGGGAGATCCCCCACACTGGTACTGAGACACGGACCAGACTCCTACGGGAGGCAGCAGTGAGGAATATTGGACAATGGGCGAGAGCCTGATCCAGCCATGCCGCGTGCAGGAAGACTGCCCTATGGGTTGTAAACTGCTTTTATACAGGAAGAAACCTATCTACGTGTAGATAGCTGACGGTACTGTAAGAATAAGCACCGGCTAACTCCGTGCCAGCAGCCGCGGTAATACGGAGGGTGCAAGCGTTATCCGGAATCATTGGGTTTAAAGGGTCCGCAGGCGGTCAATTAAGTCAGAGGTGAAATCCCACAGCTTAACTGTGGAACTGCCTTTGATACTGGTTGACTTGAGTTATACGGAAGTAGATAGAATATGTAGTGTAGCGGTGAAATGCATAGATATTACATAGAATACCGATTGCGAAGGCAGTCTACTACGTATATACTGACGCTCATGGACGAAAGCGTGGGGAGCGAACAGGATTAGATACCCTGGTAGTCCACGCCGTAAACGATGGACACTAGTTGTTGGGATTTATCTCAGTGACTAAGCGAAAGTGATAAGTGTCCCACCTGGGGAGTACGATCGCAAGATTGAAACTCAAAGGAATTGACGGGGGCCCGCACAAGCGGTGGAGCATGTGGTTTAATTCGATGATACGCGAGGAACCTTACCAGGGCTTAAATGTAGAGTGACAGGTCTAGAGATAGATTTTTCTTCGGACACTTTACAAGGTGCTGCATGGTTGTCGTCAGCTCGTGCCGTGAGGTGTCAGGTTAAGTCCTATAACGAGCGCAACCCTTGTCGTTAGTTGCCAGCATGTAAAGATGGGGACTCTAACGAGACTGCCGGTGCAAACCGTGAGGAAGGTGGGGATGACGTCAAATCATCACGGCCCTTACGTCCTGGGCTACACACGTGCTACAATGGTATGGACAATGAGCAGCCACTACGCAAGTAGGAGCGAATCTACAAACCATATCACAGTTCGGATCGGAGTCTGCAACTCGACTCCGTGAAGCTGGAATCGCTAGTAATCGGATATCAGCCATGATCCGGTGAATACGTTCCCGGGCCTTGTACACACCGCCCGTCAAGCCATGGAAGCTGGGAGTGCCTGAAGTCGGTCACCGCAAGGAGCCGCCTAGGGTAAAACTGGTAACTAGGGCTAAGTCGTAACAAGGTAGCCGTACCGGAAGGTGCGGCTGGAACACCTCCTTTCTAGAGAAAGATGGTGAGTTACAAAAGGAGATTTTACTCTTTGCTGTCAATTTTAAAATATAGACTAAGATCTTATAAATAGTCTCGTAGCTCAGCTGGTTAGAGCGCTACACTGATAATGTAGAGGTCGGCAGTTCGAGTCTGCCCGAGACTACTAAAAAAGAGCTAAGGTTTTAGTTAAAGGAAATTCTAGAGGTTGAGTGTATGAGTGAGACGTATTACTCATAACTAAAGACTCATTACTAGAAAATGGGGAATTAGCTCAGCTGGCTAGAGCGCTTGCCTTGCACGCAAGAGGTCACCGGTTCGACTCCGGTATTCTCCACAAGGCAATGTCTTGAGATAGGTAAAAGTATCTTTAAGGGTATTGCGGCACATTGGTTACTGATAATGATTTATCGGTGCCGATGCGGCACAACGTTCATTGACATATTGGAAGAAATGATATCGTAAAGAATCAAGATAGAGAGTTTAGATTTAGATCTAAACAGACATTTATAAAAATAATAAAGAGCTCGTTGTAGCAGAGATGCTACGGCAAAAAGTACAATAAGTTAAGTAAGGGCGTATGGCGGATGCCTAGGCTCTCAGAGGCGAAGAAGGACGTGATAAGCTGCGAAAAGTTACGGGGAGAAGCACATATTTTATGATCCGTAAATATCCGAATGGGGCAACCCGGTATGCTGAAGGCATATCACCTCGTAAGAGGGGCAAACCCGGTGAACTGAAACATCTAAGTAACCGGAGGAAGAGAAAACAAAAGTGATTCCGTTAGTAGTGGCGAGCGAACGCGGATTAGCCCAAACCTATTTTGTTACGGCAAAATGGGGG
>OZ244589.1:1060000-3083864 GCA_965218065.1 Flavobacteriaceae bacterium
TGGGAGATGACCACGTTGATAGGCTATAGGTGTAAGTGCAGTAATGTATGTAGCCAAGTAGTACTAATAACCCATAGACTTATGTACGCTGTCCCCTCTTAATTGAGGGGACGACACTCTTTTTTTTCTTGTCCTGAATTTAGTTCAGGATCTATTGATATTTACCATATTATTTACTCCAATATGTTAACTTATTAGCAAGCTACGCTTGCAGTTTTAAGTTGATAGTGTTGAATGATGCGTTATAAACAAACGCAACATTCTAAACCCAAAACTTATAACTAACTTTTTAGGGTGGTTATAGCATTGGGGCTCACCTCTTCCCATCCCGAACAGAGAAGTTAAGCCCAATAGCGCCGATGGTACTGCATTTATGTGGGAGAGTAGGTCGCTGCCTTTCTTTTAAACCTCATTCTTATTAAAGAATGAGGTTTTTTTATTGCTATTGTTTTAAAATAATTAGTAATTATTACGTTATAACTTATATTTCTGTTTTCTTTGTGAAACCTTTATGAAAAGTAAAATTGTATTTATTTTTTTAATGTTAAACTCCTTAATTGTTGTGGGACAAGTAGGAGGAGAACAGGTATATCAGTTTTTAAATCTATCAACATCTTCCAGGCAAGTGGCGTTAGGAGGAGAGGTACTTACTTTAATAGATGATGTGAATCAACCTATTTGGAACCCATCTACTATTAATCCGGAATTAGACAAACAATTATCCGTAAACTATACAAGTTATTTGGCAGGTATTAACATAGGATCGGCCTCATATGCAAAGGTGATCAGCAGGCGATTTGGTACCATTTACGGAAATATAAAGTATTTGAATTACGGAACACTTATTGGAGCCGACGAGAATGGAAATGAGACAGGTACATTTAACGCCAGTGATGTTGCTATTTCTGTAGGATACGCATTTAACTTACCCTGGACCAATTTTTATATGGGATTCAATGTAAAATTGATCAATTCAACGATTAGTAATTTTACGTCAAATGGGGTAGCAACCGATCTTAGTATTTTATATAATAGCCCTTATAAACCTTTCCGAATTACTTTAGTTGCAAGGAATCTTGGTGCACAAATAAAATCTTTTAATGGAACTACAGAAAGATTACCGTTTAAGGTTGCATTAGGCTTTGATTATAGATTGGATCATGTACCTTTACGATGGTATGTAACCTTAGATAATTTACAAAAATGGAATGTTTCTGTGGCGAATCCTTCAAACCAAACAGTAGATCTGGAAGGAAATATAACCAACGAAGATGTTTCTTTTATTGGCAATACGATGCGACACATTGTAATTGGAGCTGAATTATTTCCAGAGAGTGCCATAAATTTAAGAGCAGGATATAACTTCAGAAGAGCCAGTGAGCTCCGTTTGCAAAATGCACGTTCGTTTAGTGGAATATCATTTGGTTTTGGGATAAAGATGAACAAGTTAAAGTTTAACTACGCATTTTCGAAGTACCACGCGGCTTCCAGTGCGAGTACATTTAGTATAAATATAGATTTAGATAGAAGATAATGAGTAAGAAGATTACGATTGCTATAGATGGTTTTTCATCAACAGGAAAGAGTACAGTTGCGAAAGAATTGGCAAAGCATCTGGGATATATTTATGTAGATTCTGGCGCGATGTATCGAGCGGTTACCCTTTTTGCCATGCAACACGATCTGGTCAACGCAGACTATTTTGACCTGGAGACATTGTCAAAGAAATTAGATGCTATCAATTTGTCCTTTGAGTTAAATACAGAGACTGGCAATGCCGATATGTACTTGAATGGAATAAATGTGGAGAGTGAAATAAGAACGCTCGAAGTATCTAATCTGGTAAGTACTGTAGCAGCGGCTTCTGTTGTTCGAAAGAAATTGGTTTCTATTCAAAAAGAGATCGGTAAAAATAAAGGCGTTGTTATGGATGGAAGAGATATAGGAACGGTGGTATTTACAGATGCAGAGTTAAAGATATTTATGAACGCATCGCCGGACACGCGTGCAAGAAGAAGGTACAAAGAGTTACTAGATAAGGGGCAAGATGTAAGTTATGATGCAATATATAAGAATGTTGTTGAAAGAGACCATTTAGATTCAACTCGTAAAGATTCTCCGTTAATAAAGGCAGGTGACGCTGTTGAAATAGATAATTCTAACCTTACCAAAGAGGAACAATTTGAGATCATTCTGGAGCTTGTAAAAGAAAGATCTTTGTAATAAAAAAGCATCCAATGGATGCTTTTTTATTACGGGATATTTAAATATTTATGTGTTTGTAAAGAGATCTTCCATTTGGGATTTTCCATAACATAATCCACGATCTTCTGAGTCATTTTATCTCTTTTGCTCCATTCAGGCTGCAAAAACAATTCACACTTATCAGAAACTTTTGCTGCGTGCTCCTCGGCAAACTTAAAATCATTATTGTTATGAATGATCATTTTTAGTTCATCTGCATGCTCGTATACTTCTTCCAGAGGTAATTTTGTTCTCTTTGGAGAGAGACAGAACCAATCCCATGTGCCAGAAAAATTATAGGCTCCTGAGGTTTCAATATGGGTACGGATCCTATTTTTTTGAAGTTCTTTCGTAATGTAATCCATAGACCACATTAGAGGCTCTCCACCAGTAATTACAACCGTGTTTCCGTATTTCTTTGCATTTTCTACAATGGTATCCGTTAACGTTGGCGGATGTAAGTTGGCATCCCAACTTTCTTTTACATCACACCAATGACATCCGACATCACATCCTCCTACTCTAATAAAGTAAGCGGCAGTACCTGTGTGATACCCTTCACCTTGAATAGTGTAGAACTCTTCCATTAAAGGAAGCATTTCTCCTTTTTCTATTAATGTCTTGGTTTGTTCGTCCATATTATTTTTTAACAGCTACTACTTCAATTTCAATTTTAGCCCCAGCGACTAAATCGGCTGCAAATGTAGTTCTTGCCGGCTTATTTTCCGCAAAAAAAGTACGATAAACTTCATTCATAGCACTGAAATCATTAATATCTGAAAGAATGACTGTGCATTTTAAAACATGATTCATATCCGAACCATTGGCTTCCAAAACGTCTTTTATGTTGGTTAATATTTGTCTGGTTTCAGCTGCAATGCCACCTTCAGCCATTTTTCCAGCTTTATGATCTTTTCCTATTTGTCCTGTTAGAAATAGTAGTCCATTATATTCAGTAGCGTCTGAGAAAGGAGCGTTGTGTCTGCTTTCGTACTGAGATTTAATAAAAATAGGATCGGAATTTTGATTGGACTGACAAGAAAAGAGTGTAGCCAATATGAAAAGTGTGACAATCGATATTATAGATTTCATAAAATTTAGATTTTACGTCAAAGATAGGGAGAAGAAATATCAAATTAAAAGCGTGTAAATACTTAATAATCAATAGAATTTTGTACATTTGCACTCCTTTTTACGAGAACAGATTAGAAAAAGGGTTTTGAAATTATTTTAAACGTATAATTTCTCTTGGCGTTATTATCGTTAATAATCTGAATAACAAAAAGATACAAAACTATTTCAGCATGTCTGAAAAAACAAAAGCAACTGAAGAGCAAGTAGAAGCTCCAGCAGTTCAAGAAGTAGCTACAGAAACTGTAGCTGAAGTAAATCCACAAGAATTTTTAGCAAACTTTGACTGGCACAAATACGAAGAAGGTATTGAAGCTGTAGACGAATCTAAATTAAAAGCTTTTGAAAAAGCTTTAGAAGGTACAGTAGGATTTGTAAATGAGCGTGATGTAATCGAAGGTACGGTTATCAGAAAAACTGATAGAGATGCGATCATCGACATCAACTCTAAATCTGAAGGTGTTATTTCTTTAAACGAGTTTCGTTACAATCCTAACTTAGCAGTTGGTGATAAAGTTGAAGTACTTGTAGATAAAAGAGAAGATAGTACTGGTCAATTAGTATTATCTCACAAAAAAGCCAGAGTAATCAAAGCTTGGGAAAGAGTTAACAATGCACACGAAACAGGTGAAGTTGTTAATGGATTTGTTAAGTGTAGAACAAGAGGTGGTATGATCGTTGACGTATTCGGAATCGAAGCATTCTTACCTGGTTCTCAAATTGACGTGAAGCCAATTAGAGATTACGATCAATATGTAGAGAAAACAATGGAATTCAAAGTGGTAAAAATCAATCACGAATTCAAAAACGTTGTGGTTTCTCATAAAGCACTTATTGAGGCTGATATTGAAATTCAAAAGAAAGAGATCATTGGTCAATTAGAAAAAGGACAAGTATTAGAAGGTGTTGTAAAGAACATTACTTCTTACGGTGTGTTTGTTGACCTTGGTGGTGTAGACGGTTTAGTACACATTACTGATCTTTCTTGGTCTAGAATCAATCATCCAAATGAGATCGTTGAGTTAGATCAAAAATTAAACGTTGTAATCTTAGACTTTGATGATAACAAATCAAGAATCCAATTAGGGTTAAAGCAATTATCTGCTCACCCATGGGATGCTTTAGATGCTGAGATCAAAGTAGGAGATAAAGTAAAAGGTAAAGTAGTTGTTTTAGCTGATTACGGTGCTTTCGTTGAAGTATCTGAAGGAGTTGAAGGATTGATCCACGTTTCTGAAATGTCTTGGTCTACGCACTTAAGATCTGCTCAGGATTTCGTACAAATTGGTGACGAAGTTGAAGCACAAGTTCTTACTTTAGATAGAGAAGAGCGTAAGATGTCTTTAGGTATCAAACAATTACATCCAGACCCTTGGACAGATATTACTACTAAGTATCCTGTAGGTTCTACACACACTGGTACAGTTAGAAACTATACTAACTTTGGTGTATTTGTAGAATTAGAAGAAGGAATCGATGGTTTAGTATATATCTCTGACCTTTCTTGGACTAAGAAAATCAAACACCCATCAGATTTCGTAACTGTTGGTGATCCATTAGAAGTTCAAGTATTGGAATTAGATGTAGAAGGACGTAAGTTGAATTTAGGTCACAAGCAAACTCAAGATAACCCTTGGGATGCTCATGAAGCTACCTATACTATAGATTCTGTTCACGAAGGAACTATCAAGGAGAAAAATGATAAGGGAGCAGTAGTAACTTTCGCTGATGGAGTAGAAGGTTTTGCACCAAGTCGTCATTTAGATAAAGAAGAAGGTGGTAAATTAGGTAAAGGAGATACTGCACAATTCAAAGTACTTGAGTTTAGCAAAGAGTACAGAAGAGTAGTTGTTTCTCATACTGCAATCTTCAAAGAGCAAGAGAAGCGCAACGTAAAAGCTGCTGCTAAGAAATCTGCAGATGCACCAAAATCTACATTAGGAGATATCGGTGGATTAGCTGAATTAAAGAAGAAAATGGAAGGAAAATAATAATTTTCTAACTCCAAATTATATAGAAGCCCTTGCAATTGCAAGGGCTTTTTTTATGCAATAACGATTACTTTGAGCACTTGTTACTTCAATAGTTGTTCATCAATTTTTTTAACCAGATCGTCACCAATTTCTAAAGTTTCCTCAACTAATTCTAAATGGGTTTGATTAATTAAGATCCTTGTTTTAATCGCATTTAGAAGTGATAACTTTACATCGTGATCTTCCAGTTTTTTTAAGACGAATTGTCGTATTTTTTCATCATTCTTCAAAAGATCTAATTCACTTTCTTCTAACCCTTCTTCTTCCAGTTCTATTTGAGCAAGTTCATTTAAAACGGGATAGATTACCTTGTAAAAGACGTTCTCAATATTGTTTTTAACATCTATCTCGCTATCCTTGGTAAACAAATAGTAATCTATGATATCTGTGCTTAGATCCTTGTTTTGAATAAGTCCTAGTTGACCAGACGAAACCAGTTCCTCGTAGGTGTTGTTAATATATGGGAAGTTGTCTGTGATCATCAAAGTGTTCAGTTTGGCGTCCAAACTATCAACATCTGAAAACCGATACTTTTGATTGTAGTCCATCAATATAGATTTTCCAATTTCAATACACTCTATGTAATGAGCTTGCAAATCCTTTAAATCTTGTTGCTGATAATGAATATCCTCAACTAGATTATTCAAATACCAATGCTCTTTCTTTTTGTTTTCTTTTTCGGTATTCCAATTATTAAACTGTAGTGCTAATAGAATACCTACCATAACCAATAGAACTTCTCCTATGGCATAGAATAGGTACTTACGCATTCGACCTTCGCCAATTAATTGACTGCGAATCTTATTAAAAAGTTTTATCATGAAGGGAGATTAGTTGACTCCGTTAAGATATTAAATTTATTGGGATCTATTGATAATCATTTATTTACCTATGTTAAGAAACAAAAAAAAGCCCGGCAAAACCGAGCTTTCATTAAATGATAATTATGTTAGTTTCCTTTAGCAGGCTTGGAAAAACGAGGAGGAGTGACCTTTCTTTTAGCCGGTAACAGTTTCAGCAGTTCCTGAACCGCTCTTTCTAATTGAGGATCTTTTCCTAGTGATAGTGAACGCGCATCTTGTCTGACCTTAATATCAGGAGCAATTCCTTTATTTTCTCCAATCCATTCATTATTCACAGGGTCGAATACGGCGTTATCCGGAGAAGTTAATGCACCTCCATCAATTAGACTATAATGCACAGATGATTTTACCAATCCACCCCATGTGGTCATCCCAATAAGTTTACCGGCTTTTTGCTGACGGAACACCCATGGGAAGAAGTCACCACCTGAACCTGCAAGCTCATTGATCAATAAAACTTTAGGGCCTAAAATTCCAGCTGGTAATTGCATAGGTTTCCCATTTGGAACTTCGTTCGTGATTCCTGCACGGATACTTCGTGTCATAAGATCTACCATGTAGTCATCTAATAAACCACCTCCATTAAATCGCTCATCGATTACAGCACCTTCCTTATCTTGTTGAGCAAAATAATATCGGTTAAAAGAAACATATCCCCCACCACCGGTATTTGGTACCCAAACATAGCCAAGACGTCCATTGGATAGCCTATCTACCAAACGCCTATTATCTTCTACCCACGTTCTTTGACGCAGCGAATTTTCACTTCGAATAGGTTTCACAGTTTCTTTCCATGAATCTTTAAAGCTCGGTTTATTGTTGATATGCAATAGGGTTTGTTTTCCTGATGTACCATCTAAGTGCTCATAAATATTATCGCTTGCTGAAATCTCTTTTCCGTTAATTCCGACAATGTAGTTTCCTTCTTTGATATTTAATCCTGGGGCATCTAGCGGACCAGATAATCCCGGGTTCCAACTTTCAGTAGTATATATTCTTTGAATCTTCCATCTTCCTTGATCAGCAACAATGTCTGCACCTAACATTCCTACTTGAGATCGTTCCCTACCAGGGAAATCCCCACCAAAAACAAAGCTATGTCCAACAGATAGTTCTCCATTCACTTGATCTAGAATATAGGTCAAATCTGTTCTATGCTTAATAAACGGCACTAATGGAGCATATCTTCTATACACTACTTTCCAATCTCTACCATGGATATTAGGATCATAGAAATAATCTCTTTCATATCTATATGCTTCTTCAAACATCTGTTCCCATTCTGCAATGCGATCTAATTTCATTTGAAGATCTACTTTTAAGCGTTTTCCACTTTTACCATTAGGACCCGAAGTACCAATCACTTTCCAGGATCCGCCTACTCTTGCCAACATGTGTTTTCCGTTAGTTGTAATTGAAACATTACTAGCTCCAGAAATAAAGTTCTTAGCTTTCTGATCTTTTAATGTATATTTTTTTACG
Organism: Flavobacteriaceae bacterium; assembly: GCA_965218065.1. Lineage (GTDB taxonomy): Bacteria > Bacteroidota > Bacteroidia > Flavobacteriales > Flavobacteriaceae > Polaribacter. The sequence goes on from OZ244589.1 coordinate 1,067,754, forward strand.
GTAACTCCTCTTTGATTGGGAACCCGCTCTCCAATAAATGCTGTTCCTTTTTGACCAGCAAGAATGTAGCTATAATTCCTTGATGGAATGCCAAGAGCAAATGTTCGTCTTGCTAATCCATCAAAATCAATGGTCATTCCTTTTTTACTCTTATCTCCTTTACTGCTCTCCTTTTTATCGGATGAAGGTTTCTTCTTCTCTTCCTTTTTTACAGACTCTTCGTCACTTTTAGGTCTAAAAGGGGAGTTGTCGTTCTTGTCTAGATTTACTACATACGCAGCATAACTTGGGTTTGAGGTCATAGCACTCGTATTTGCCCATCCAGAACCTAGGGCTACATTGGTACTTGCTAAAAAGTATAGTTGTTTCTTGTTAAGGTCCCATGCCGGAGAAAAGGAGTCGGCAAAAATATCTGTAATGGCTTTGGTCGATTGCGTTTTCGCAGACCAAATAAACACTTGTCTAAAATTGTTACTTGCCGATTTTGCATAAGCAATCCAATTAGAATCTGGAGACCAACGCATACGAATAGAACCTCTTTCAATATTGATACCACCAACATCTATCGTTTGAATTTTTTTTGTTTCTAAATTCAATACTCGTAAACGAACATCGTCATCCACAAAAGCAATATGCTTACCATTTGGAGACCACACCGGATTCCAAGCCATTTTAGATTCACCTATAGAGATCTTTGTTATATCGGACATCCCGTCTTGGCTGGCAGTATATAAGGCATATCCTTTTCGATCTTTATCAGAAAACCAAGCTATTTTATCTCCTTTAGGAGACCATATAGGAGCTCTATCTGCGGTACCTGAACTTTGTGTAATATTTCTTGCATCACCAAATTTTAGAGGTACCGTAAACACATCGCCTCGAGATTCCATAATGGCGCGTTTACCATTTGGCGATAGACTTGCCGACCGTGCTCTTCTAGTTACATTTTCCCATTTCGTTTCTGCCCATGGGAAATCACCCACAACGTTGATTTTTAATTGCTTTGACTTTCTGGAAGAAAGATCGTAAGTATGTATATATCCGTTGCGTTCGTACACTAACTTGTTGCTATCTCCAGATAACCATTTTATATCAGATCCTTTGAATTTTGTAATTTGAGACAGACTTTTTGTCTTCGTATTATATTTCCAAATATTCATTACTAGATCTCTATCTGAAAGGAAATATATATCATCTCCCAGCCATAAAGGTTGAATATCTGTAGTATTTGTGTGCGGTAACAAGGTTTCATCGGAAGACGAAAGATCCAGAATAATCAGTGGAGTATTTTGACCACCTCGATAAGCTCTCCATTCTCCATCCCAACGACTCATCTTATCAATAACCATTCTTTTACCATTTGACGAAAAAGAGCCGTCATAGCCCCATTGCTTAGAAAGTAGCGTCGGAGCACCACCTTTAACCGGAATGGTCCACAACCTGTTATAAGGTCTTGGTGCTGTTTCTCTGGAGCTTGCATATAAGATCGATTTTCCGTCGTTCGTCCACCCTCGAACACTGGAACCATTAGGATGCCAGGTCAATCTTTTTGGAGCTCCACCATCAATAGAAACCACATACACTGAGTTTGGGCCTGATCTATTAGAAGAAAACGCGATCCATTTTCCATCTGGTGATAGATATGGATTCGATTCTACTGCCGGCGTACTGGTTATTCTTTTCGCTGTTTCCTGACCGATTTGATTTATCCAGATATCACCACCATACGCAAAAACCACATGGGTGTCGTTCATGTCTGGTTGTCTTAATAATCTTGTTTCCTGTGCAGTACTGTTTTCAACACACAACAAGGAAACGATCATACCTAAAAAAGCAAGTTGCATTGTTTTATTAATGCCAAATTTGATGGGAGTTTTCATAATTAAGTTTGAAAATTGTTGAATTCTAAATATAGTGAAAAAAGGCAAGCACAATTTTTAATCAGTATTTAATAAATGTTAAAAATTACCATAAAACAGAACTTTATTTTTAAAAGGTTTTCTAAGGAAATAATTTATCTTTGTTAAGCATAAATTTAGGGCATGACTTTAATTAAATCGATCTCTGGGATCAGAGGAACTATTGGAGGGAAAACTTCTGACAATTTAACACCAATTGATGCAGTAAAATTTGCATCGGCTTATGGTACATTTATAAAGAATAGGAACCCAAACAAGGATAAGATCACTGTTGTTTTAGGTAGGGATGCACGTATTTCCGGTAAAATGATCAGTAGTTTGGTAGCGAACACATTGGTTGGACTTGGAATTGATGTTATTGACTTAGGTTTGTCTACCACTCCAACTGTAGAGGTTGCAGTGCCTTTAGAAAATGCTGATGGTGGAATTATTCTAACTGCCAGTCATAATCCCAAACAATGGAATGCCTTAAAGTTACTGAATGAGAAGGGCGAGTTTTTAAATGGTGCGGATGGAGAGGTAATTTTGCAAACTGCAGAGAACGATGATTTTGATTTTGCTGAGGTAGATGATTTAGGGTCTTATTCAAAACGAAAAGATTACGTAGAAAAACATATCCAGGAAGTATTAAATCTGGAGTTGGTCGATGTGGAAGCCATCCGAAACGCGAACTTTAAAGTAGTAGTTGATGGTGTAAATTCGACCGGAGGTATTTTTATACCTGCATTACTGAAAGAGTTAAATGTTGAATGTGTAGAATTATATTGTGAGCCTAATGGACATTTTCCGCATAACCCAGAACCGTTAAAAGAGCATTTAACAGATATTTCTGAATTAGTGGTAAAAGAACAAGCAGATTTTGGAATTGTAGTAGATCCGGATGTAGATCGCCTGGCATTAATCTGCGAGGATGGTTCTATGTTTGGAGAAGAATATACCTTGGTGGCTTGTGCCGACTATGTTTTAGGCAGACTAGGAGGAGGAAACACAGTTTCGAACCTTTCATCTTCAAGGGCATTACGAGACGTTACCGAAAAGCATGGTGGGACATATACTGCCAGTGCTGTAGGAGAAGTAAATGTTGTTCAGATGATGAAAGATACTAATACAGTAATTGGAGGAGAAGGAAACGGAGGAATCATTTATCCTGCTTCACATTACGGTAGGGATTCTTTGGTGGGTGTTGCTCTATTCTTATCACATTTGGCACGACAAAAAGTGTCCTGTAAAGCGCTTAGAGAAAGCTATCCATCCTATTTTATGAGTAAGAATAAAATACAATTAACTCCTCAAATTGATGTAGATAAGATATTAGCTACTATGGCGGAGAAATATCAGCATGAAAATGTGAACACGATTGATGGTGTTAAGATAGACTTTGCAAAAGAATGGGTACATTTACGTAAGTCTAATACGGAACCGATCATTAGGATCTATACCGAGAGCTTGTCTCAGCATGATGCAGATACCTTAGCGTTACGTTTTATAGATGAAATAAAAGAAATAATCGCATAATATGTCCTCATTAGAACATTATTTTCAGCAGTTTAGAGATCAGATCATCGGGGTCGATCAGACCTTTATTTCTCCATATGGAGAGCAAAAGCTCATCTATACGGATTGGACAGCAAGCGGAAGATTGTATCGTCCGATTGAAGAAAAGATGATGAATGAGTTTGGACCTTTTGTAGCTAATACTCATACAGAAACGTCCACTTCTGGAGCTGCCATGACCTTAGCTTATCATGAAGCAAGGAACATTATTAAAAGACATGTAAATGCGAATGAAAATGATGTTTTAATAACAGAAGGATCTGGAATGACTGGAGTTGTCAATAAATTTCAGCGAATTTTAGGGTTAAAGGTCTCGGAAAATTTAAAGGACCATACGGAGATACCTGAAGATCTAAGGCCTATTGTTTTTGTATCGCATATGGAGCATCACTCAAATCAAACTTCCTGGTTAGAAACGATTGCAGACGTAGAAGTGGTTCCATGTAATGACGCCGGACTGGTTTGTTTGCACAAATTTGAAGAGTGTATAAAGAAGCATGCACATCGGAAATTGAAAATAGCTTCGGTAACTTCTTGCTCTAATGTTACAGGAATCAAAACAGCATATCATAAAGTTGCTAAGCTAATTCATAAGTACAATGGACTATGTTTTGTAGATTTTGCCTGTTCAGGACCTTATGTAGATATAGACATGCATCCGGAAGCTCAAGATGAATATTTAGATGCTATTTTCTTTTCACCTCATAAATTCTTAGGCGGACCCGGTAGTTCAGGGGTGTTGATCTTTAATAAGAAGTTGTACAAGAATATGATACCAGATAACCCTGGTGGTGGGACGGTTTCGTATACCAACCCCTGGGGAGAACATGATTATTTTGATGATGTTGAAACGCGTGAAGATGGTGGTACACCGGCTTTTTTGCAAACCATTAGAATTGCACTTTCTATTCAATTGAAAGATCAAATGGGTACAGATAAGATCAGACAACGTGAAGATGAGTTGAACAGGAGACTCTTTGAAACGCTGGAATCCATTCCCAATGTTAAAATACTTGCCCCGAACCATAAAGATAGATTGAGCATTTTTTCGTTCTATTTAGAAGATGTACATTTTAATTTAGTGGTGAAATTGTTGAACGATCGATACGGCATTCAAACCAGAGGAGGATGTTCTTGTGCAGGTACTTACGGTCACTTTTTGTTAAATGTAGATCAGGAGACCTCCAATAGAATCAAAGGCCAAATACTGGAGGGGTGTTCAACGGAAAAACCGGGATGGATCCGTTTATCATTGCACCCAACTATTAAAGATGAAGAGGTTGATTTTATTTGTAATTCCTTAAAAGAACTATGTGCTAACATAGGAGAATGGTCTTCAGATTATGAATATGATCCTGTTAAGAACGATTATGTGCATACTTCCGTAAAACCTATAGAAAAACAGTTGGTAGCCGATTGGTTCTCTATCTAATTATTGCCACTCTTTAGGTACTTTATCTCTATGTTTAAAACGCTTATGAGACCATAAATAATATTCAGGCTGAGCTTGTATATTTCTTTCTGTGATCTCCAAATATTTATCAGTGATCTGATAGTCTTTAAACTCATTTGGAGTCTCAGTAATTAATTCGAACTCAACTTGATAATAACCTCTTTTGATCTTTTTAGACACATAATTGATAACCACAAGGTCAAATTTTTTGGCTAACATTTCGGCACCTGTGTGAATCGGTACTTTTACCCCAAAAAACTCGGACCAATAATGCGTTTTATGAATTTGAGGAGATTGGTCGCTTAGTAATAAATACAAGCCTCTAACTCCATTATCATAATTTTTTTTCATGGATTTAATGGTCTCTGAAGTTTTATATCCAGTTACTCCAAATTTCGTTCTTGAGTCTTTTACGACTTTTTCAAAATACTTATTTGCTAGTTTGGTATAAGCTCCAAATACTGTAATATCTAACACTAATGGAAGGCTTGTAGACCATTCCCAGTTGGCTTGATGAGCACCCACTAACGCAATATTTCTTCCTTTTTTGTAAATATCATTTACCACTTCAGGGTTCTTATACGTGTACCTTTTTTGAATGGTTTTTTGGGTTATGGTAAATGCTTTGACACTTTCCATGAAAATATCTGTAAAATGTCTAAAAAACTTCTTCTGAATTTCTTTTAACTCCTTCTCAGTTTTATTGGGAAAAGCAGTTTTGAGATTGTCATAAACTACTTTTTTACGATAACCAATCACGTAAAAAAACAGCAAATAAAAGAAATCAGAAACAATATATAAAACCCTCATAGGCAAAATAGATAGAAGGTATATAAACGGGTAAGCTAGTATAAAAACTAAAAACTGCATTTGATATAATTATTTGGCAAATATCGTGTTTAAATATTTATTCTTATACCTAACTTTCGTTATGTTTGTTTTATGATAGAAAATCCAGATAAAGTAGTTCTTTTAGTAATTGTTGCAACCGCTTTGTTTTCCTACAAGGGATTTAACGATTACTCTTTTTTTGAAAAGTATAAATTTCAAGTAACCAGGATCTTAAATGGAGAAAAGTTTAGAATGTTCACTTCCGGTTTGTTGCATGCAGATTGGATCCACCTGATATTTAATATGTATGCATTGTACCTTTTTGGCGATATTGTGGTTTTTCGCCTTGGAGTACTTCCTTTCCTGATAATATATCTTGGAAGTCTTTTAGCAGGTAGCTTATATTCTCTATCATACCATAAGAACGAACCCTATTATAGCGCAATTGGTGCATCCGGAGCTGTTTCAGGTATTGTGTATGCTTCAATCCTGCTATACCCGCAAATGGAGTTGTTTCTTTTCTTTATTCCAATTCCTATTAAAGGATATATTTTTGGGGTCATATATCTGCTATACTCTATTTATGGAATGAAAAAGCAACTGGGAAATATTGGTCACTCTGCCCATTTAGGAGGTGCGATTGGTGGATTTGCGCTTACCCTTATTTTCTATCCTCAAGTATTTCAAGAGAATACGATAATGGTGATAGCATTGACCATTCCCATCTTGATTTTGCTGTTATTTGGAAAAAAAATAAACGTATAAAAAAAGCCTCATCTTTTTGATAAGGCTTTTGAGCGAGAGACCGGGTTCCTTTCGACTATGCTCAAGATAAACTTCTCACCCTCATATCACATTAAGTTTTTGGTATAGAAACAAAAAAAGCCCCATCTTTTTGATAAGGCTTTTGAGCGAGAGACCGGGTTCCTTTCGACTACGCTCAAGATAAACTTCTCACCCTAATATCACGTTAAGTTTTTGGCACAGAAACAAAAAAAGCCCCATCTTTTTGATAAGGCTTTTGAGCGAGAGACCGGGTTCGAACCGGCGACATTCAGCTTGGAAGGCTGACGCTCTACCAACTGAGCTACTCTCGCCAATAGAGGTTGCAAATATAAAATCATTTTTGAATTCTACAATCAATAAGTTGGATTTTATGTATGGAAAATTGCAAAACTTGGTTACCGATTTGTAAGATGATGATCTTCAGACGAACTAAGAGCAGGATGAAGTTCGTATCTTTAACACGATTCAAATAATATATAGTACTTATGAGAAAAATTAAGCATTTTATGATGATTACCTTGTTGGGTATTTCTGCATATGCATATGGCCAGCAGAATGATGTTAAAATTATCAGTACGAAGCTTACAGATAATTTTTATATGCTGAAAGGACAAGGAGGGAATATAGGCCTTTTAATAGGTTCCGATGGTGTGCTAATGATTGATGATCAGTTTGCACCCTTAACGCCTAAGATCTTAGAAGCTATTAGAAAAATAACACCAAAACCTGTCAACTTCTTGTTGAATACACATTGGCATGGAGATCATACAGGAGGTAATCTTAATATGAGTAAAGAAGGAGCGACTATTGTATCTCATGAAAATGTTCGAAAGCGAATGAGTAAAGATCAAGTAGTGAGAGGAAGAACTAAAAAGGCTTCACCTAAAGAAGCTTTACCCGTGCTTACTTTTACAGAAGACATGATGTTTCACTATAACGATGATGATATCTTGTTCACACATCTACATGATGCGCATACCGATGGAGATGCTATCGTTTATTTTACCAAAAATAATGTGATCCATACGGGCGACACCTATTTCCAGGGAAGGTTTCCTTATATAGATTTGGATTCAGGGGGTAGCATAGATGGTTATATTGATGGTATTGCAAAGATTATTATGCTAGCCGATGATAGTACGAAGATCATGCCTGGTCATGGGGATGTAGCCAATAAAAAAGAGCTAATAGCATATAAAAAAATGCTGGAAGACCTTAAATCAAAAATACAGCAAGAGATTAATAATGGGAAGAGTTTAGATGATGTAAAAACGAACAAATCTATAACTGCGAAATATGCCTCTTATGATTGGTGGATCTCAGAGGAAAAGATCCGAACTACGATCTATAAAAGTTTAAAAGCAACTAAAAAATAAAAGAGTCACTTAATATAGTTCTTAACGCCATGGATTTCCATGGCGTTTTTTTTCTGTTATAGAATACCTATTTATAGGGATAGTTTGCCCACTGGTCTAAGGCTACTTTTGGAATATAATCCAAAATAATTTAGCCATGGTAACCCATAAAAAACATCATAAGAGATTACAAAAGAATGTAGGTATATGTTTAGTGTTCTTCGCGCTATCTTTTAGTTCTTATGCACAATTCGGTAGACCCGAAATAAAGAAAAGTAAGATTGTACAGAGTGAAATTAAACTTGATATTGTTGACAAAGACAATCTTGATGTCTTTCTTGATTCAAAACCCAACAAAGAAAAAAAATTAAAGGAAAAGGACTATTTTCAAGTAAAAGGTGATGAATTTCGCATCTATGCTGAATTTGTTAACCCGCTGAGATATATATATAAGTCTTCTCATAAAGAACTTGATAATGAACTTTTTCTAGAATCAGCAGAACTAATAAATAACATTTCAAGTTACTTGGTTGAAGTACGAAAGGCATCATTAATGATAGCTAAAGTGAAACCGGTAGTAAATGGAGCTTCCAAAGCAAAACTTGAACCTAAATTGGCCGATATGTTCTTGTCCGTTCAAGGCCAGGACGCGAGTTTTTTTACAACAAATAGTAATTTCTTTGAAGATATGAAGGACTTAAAATTCGCTAAAACAAGTGATAGTATATCTAAGAATTATAGTACAGCTTTCGAGAATTTATATCAGATCACCGAAGTGTCAAAGATAGATGAAGTCATAAATATAACTAACAAAAATCTATTGACCACAAGTAATAATTTAATGACAGAACTGAATAAGAGGTTCATAATCTTAGACGATGAATTTGATGATATTAACTTCACTGCTGCACAATCGGCTATAAAAAGAGAAATATCGAAGGCAATAAAAGAATTAAAAGAAGATATGGAAGCTTTAGAAGCTACGAAGAAAGAAATTGATTCTAAGTACTCCAAACTTAAATCGTTATACAATGAAATTTACAAGAATAGGTATAAAGGAAAAATAGCGGACTCCAATAAGTTTTTGATTGATAGTGTTCTGAACATTAAAAGGTCAAAGAGATATGAAGTTACCATAGTTTTGGAAAAAATTGAGTACGACTCTGCAAAAAAATCAATCAAAGTAGAGAGCTCTAAATCGTTTTTACTTAATGTTATAAGAAAAACGACCTTTACACCTGTAGTTAGTAGTGGTGTTTTATATACTAGTGTATCATTTCCACAATTCGGAACAGATATGAACGCTGCGGGAGAAACGGTTGTAACAGAGACGCAGAGTAATGACAACGAGATCGCCGTTGCTGCTTATTTAAACCTTTACCTAAATAATACTTGGGGATCATCTCTTTTTCTTCAGTTAGGTACTGGTCCATCTAAAGAGAAACCATTAATTTTTCTTGGTGCCGGAGTAGAAGTGGCTCCTAAATTCACATTATCAGCGGGAACCGTTTTTACCTGGTATCCTAAGTTAAATGATTTAAGCATTGGAGACGTAGTTAATGGCTCTTCGGCAATTAATGAAGATATAAGTTTTGAATTTCAAACAAGGCCCAGATTCTATTTTGGAATTAGTATTGACTTAACAAACAAATAAAAGATGAAAAACTTAAAACTATTTTGCACAGCATTATTAGTCCATTTGTTTTTCTCATGCAAAACGGGAAAAAGGGACTTTAGACCAATTATCAAAGATCAGATTGAAGAGATCATAGGAGGAGATGCAGTTCCTATAAAAGAGTTGCCTTGGCAGGTGGGTCTCTTGGAGCCTGAACAAGACATCAATTGTTTTTGTGGTGGGAGTATTATTAATCAAAAATGGATATTAACTGCTGCTCACTGTCTTTATTATTATAAGTATGATGGAACCCCAATAAGAAAAAGGAAAGTTGATGAAGTTTATATTTTTGCCAATTCTGAAGACCTAAAGCGTGGAGGTGAAATTTATGATGTTGAAGAAATTTTTATAAAACCAGATTACAATCCAAAAACTTTTGATAACGATATAGCCTTGTTAAGGTTAAAATCACCCATAAATTTAAAACATAAAAATCAGGTCATATCTATTCCAAATTCAATAGACCAGTACACAAACCTAAATAGACCTGGGAATAACCTTTATGTTTCAGGTTGGGGTAGTATATCAACGACTGGTGATCTTTTTCCAAACTATTTACAGAGAGCATTAGTTGAAATAAAGGATCATAGCATTTGCACGAGTAATTATGCCGCAGTTAGTAGAGTTGTTACAGAGAATATGATCTGTGCATCTGGATATAATACAGATATTTGTCAGGCTGACAGTGGTGGTCCTCTGTATACCGTAATTAATGGTCGGGGATTACAATTGGGAATAGTGAGTTGGGCAGTCGGATGTGCGAGAGAGGATTTCTACGGGGTATATACGAATGTTTTCAACTATGTGGATTGGATAAAGACTAAGTGTGAAGAATGTATACAGACACAAGCGGTAGATTCATAAACGGAGATCCATCCAAAAAAACAAAGGTCAAGATTCTAGAATCTTGACCTTTTTGTAGCGAAGGGGAGATTTGAACTCCCGACCTCCGGGTTATGAATCCGACGCTCTAACCAACTGAGCTACCTCGCCATGTGTATGCGGCTGCAAATATAGTTCATTTTCTTATTTCTGCAAGATGTGTCTTTAATTTTTTTTAAATAGAATTATTACCTATATTGCTTACATAATACTAAAAAAACTCCATGCTTTTTAGGAAAATTCACGAGAATATATGAGCAAGATCAAATACGAAATAGAATTTCCAATTCACGCGTCCCCAAGTATGTTATATCAATATTTTTCTACCCCTTCCGGTTTGGAAGAATGGTTTGCAGATAGAGTGAACTCTAGAGGTAAGTTGATGACATTTATGTGGGATGATTCCGAAGAAGAGGCAACTATAATTAGTAAAAAGCAAGACGAAAGAGCCCGTTATAAGTGGACAGAAAGTGAAGATGACGAGACCTACTTCGAATTCAGAATTCAGGTAGATGCTATTACTAAAGATGTTTCTTTGATTGTTACAGATTTTGCAGATGACGATGAAGTAGAAGAGTCTAAAATGCTATGGGAAAATCAGATAGATGAGTTAAAGCACAGAATTGGTGCATAACCACATACATTAAAGAATTGAGCCTTAACTTTTGTTAAGGCTTTTTTTATGCATTTATCTTTCATTTTACCTTAAATTTGCAGGAATAATTTTTAAAATCAGAAGCTTGAATTTCAACGGCACAATAGTTTCAGACGAATCACAGTTCTTATCTCCAAACAATAGAGGATTTAAATTTGGCGATGCTCTTTTTGAAACTGTAAAAATAGCCAATGGAAAAGTTGTTTTTTGGGAGGATCATTATTTTCGATTAATGGCTTCTATGCGAATGCTTAGAATGAAGATCCCAATGAACTTTACCTTGGAGCATCTAGAGAAGGAGATATTGAGAACATTACCTATTGACGCTGGAACGACAACATATAGAGCTCGACTATCTGTTTTTAGAAAAGATGGAGGTTTGTATACACCTGCCACAAATGAAGTAGATTTTCTGATCGAAGCTTCGGAACTGAGTGTAGAAAAAAAGGGTAATTACCGTATAGATTTGTTTAAGGATTTTTATAATTACTCAGGATTGCTTTCAACACTAAAGACCAATAACAAGATCTTATCCACAATCGCGTCTGTATATGCAGAAGAAAATGATCTTGATAACTGTATTCTACTAAATGAAAGAAAAGGAGTAGTAGAGGTGACCAATGGTAATATTTTCATAATAAAGGATCGCATTATTAAGACTCCGGCCATTTCAGAAGGTTGCCTAAAAGGAATTCTTAGGAAGAAGGTTATTGAGATTATAGAAGCTAATGACGATTATACAATAGAAGAGACGTCCATTAGTCCTTTTGAAATTCAAAAAGCTGATGAGGTCTTTGTAACGAATGCGATTATAGGAATTCAACCTGTCACCAATTATCGAAAGAAGGTGTTTGTAACCGAGGTATCAGAAAAATTGGCTAAGCGTCTTCAGATCTTAGAAATTACAGGGAAGGTCTAGTTTAAATGAATGTCGCTGGGAGCATTTGCCCAAATTTTATATTCACCACCTCTTTGCAATAGTTTGTTTTTCCATAGACTTTTATTGTCAACAGAAAAGATATTGGAAAAATCGTTTTCTGAAACGAACCAGGAGTTGGTTTCTATTTCATCTTCTAGTTGATGTGCAGACCATCCTGAATATCCCAGAAAGAATCGTATTTGAGAAGGTTCAATTTGCTTGTTGATCAATACTTTTTTCAAAGAATCAAAATTACCACCCCAAAAAATACCATTCGAAACTTCAATACTATTCGGTATTAATTCAGGAGAGTTATGAACAAAATATAAATTGTCCTGTTCTACAGGGCCGCCCTGATATACCAGAAAATCACAATCTATTTCAGGGATAATGTCTTTAATCGTATAATCCAAAGGTCTATTTAAAATAAAGCCCACAGTACTATTAGCAGTATGTTCCGTTAATAGAATAATAGATCTATTAAAAGAATCATCATTTAAAATAGACGGTTCTGCGATCAACAGTTTTCCTTTACTTGGCTTAATTGTACTCATTCCGGGATTAATCTTCTTTAAATGTAGTTAAAATATGGGTAATAAAAAACTCTCTTAAAAAAGAGAGTTTTTCATATACTATTTTTAAAGTATGATTAGTTCACAGAATCGCTTAATCCAGCTCCTGCTTTAAACTTTACAACGTTTTTAGCAGCAATTTTAATTTCTGCCCCAGTTTGAGGGTTTCTTCCATTTCTTGCAGCTCTTTTAGATACTGACCAAGTTCCCCATCCTACTAAAGCAACTTTTCCGCCGCCTTTTAAAGTTGAAGTTACGTTAGAAGTTAAAGATTCTAAAGCTGCTTTAGCTGCTACTTTAGAGATTCCTGCGTCAGCAGCCATTGCATCGATTAAATCTGATTTGTTCATAATAAATAGAATTTAAAATTAATTGAATATATTTTTGCTATAAAAGCTTAACAAATATAGACGGATTAAGGCTTCGTGCAAGTTTGGGCCCTAAAAAAGCACTGTTTTGTTAATAAATGTGTGCAAATTGTTAATAAAGCCAGTAAATTTAGGTTGGAAAAGCTTGTATTGCCCATCTATAAAGGGTTAAGACAGGGTTGCGTCTTCTAGAAAAGTAAAACCATTTAACAAACTTACGGCGTTCATTTTTTTCTTGCCAGAAAGCTTGATTTCTAAAATATTAATAAACCCTCCATTAACTGCAACTTTTATCTCTTTTTTAGATGTTACTATGCGACCAAATGGAAGTTGATGATTTTCCTCTGTTTTAGAAACTGCATATATCTTAGCGGTAATTTCTTGATCACCATTTTTTAAAACGGTCCATGCAGCTGGAAAAGGATTTAAGCCTCTTATTTTATTATATATGGAGTGAACATTCTGAGTCCAATCTATTTTACAGTTTTCCGGGTATAATTTAGGTGCAGCTTTTTCTTCTGTATCTGGTTGTGCATGAGTAGTTACATTCCCGGAGGCAATTAAATCTAATGTTTCGTTTACAAGATTTGAGCCTATATGCATTAATGTATCGTGTAATTCACCTACCGTCTCATCTTTTCTAATACCAATTTCCTTTTGCAATATAATTTCTCCAGTGTCAATTTTGTCATCAATGAAGAAGGTAGTGACACCGGTTTTCTGCTCACCATTGATAATAGCCCAATGAATTGGTGCTGCTCCTCGATAATCTGGAAGTAGAGAAGCATGTAAATTAAAGGTCCCGTAAGGTGGCATATCCCACACCACCTTGGGAAGCATGCGAAAAGCCACAACTACCTGAACATCTGCCTGATAACTCTTTAACTCTTGGATGAAATCTTGATTCTTAAGATTTGTAGGTTGAAGAATGGGTAACCCTTCCGTTTTTGCAAACTTTTTAACAGCGGACTCATTCAATTTTCTCCCTCTACCAGAAGGTTTATCTGGTGCAGTAATGACAGCAACGACTTTATGCGTACTATCTAATAAACCTTTTAGAATGGTAACGGCAAAATCGGGAGTACCCATAAAAACAATTCTCAAGTCTTTCATACTTTATGATATTTGTTGATGCTGTTAACAGCAATTTCCCCTTCTGATAAAAGGTTTCGCAAATGTATTAAAATGTCTTTTTCAGTAGCGTTTAAATGTGTCTTAATTTCTAAAGAAGATAGTTCGTTGTATTGATCTAATAATTCAAGTATTGCAACCTCCAATTCCTTTACAGTGTCCTTTTGCATACACACATCACAAATACCACAAGCAAAAGCATTGTTCTCTCCAAAATAGGTAAGTAACTGCACGCTTCGACAGATAGTATCATTTTCGATAAAATCTATGAGATTCGAAATTTTTTGCTGCTGTAGTACCAAGTACTTTTTTATGTTTTTTGATATACGGTTAATTGTCCTATCATCCTCTCTTGGGACTAGAAAGTACAGTTGATGGTCGTTGCTAGCTTCTTTATAGGTCGCTATCTGCTCCGTATTCAATTTCTGTAGTATTTCTTTAACTTTTTTTGAGGTTACTCCTGCTTTTTTTGCAATAGTAAATTCGTTGATTTTTACTTCGTGTTCATAAATGCCAGGGTAACTTCTTAAGATAGTATCAATTACGTAACGAATACTCTCAGAGCTACTCTTATAGTTTATAAGTTGATTGGAATGGATTATAAATTGAAGCGAAGATCTTGTCCCTCCTAAAGTGTGTAATTCGATAATTCCGTTGTTCACGAGCACTTTAAGCGTTGTATTTGTTTTTGTTAATGGCAAGTTATAGCGTTCGCAAAAGTCATTCAATTTAAATGCATGTGCATCTAAAGACCATTCTCCCAACGCTACCTTATAATATTTAACAAGGTTTTGATATACTTCCTTGACCTCTTTTAATGTTGGTGTTCCCGACTTAAATTGTGTCTTTATTGCACGGATATCGTTATTATTTTGAAGAACGATGGAGAAAGAACGTTCGCCGTTTCTACCTGCTCTGCCTGCTTCTTGAACATAATTTTCTATACTGTACGGTAAGTCTAAATGAACAACCATCGCTACGTTAGATTTGTCAATACCCATTCCAAAGGCATTGGTAGCAACCATAACTTGCGTTTTTTCGTTCATCCAATTGTTAAAGGCATCTCTTTTCTCTTCTGACGGAAGACCTCCATGATAATATGAAGCTTTTATACGATTAGCGTTTAAAAAAGAAGCAATTTCCTTGGTTCGATTTCTGGATCTAACATAAACGATAGCAGGATTATTGGATCTGTCAAACAGGTGAAGGAGACGCGTTAATTTATCTTCTACATTGAAAATCCGATATCCAAGTTCCTTTCGCAAAAAAGACTTCTTGAAAATGGTAGGATCTTCAAATTTTAAATTTTTGGAAATATCTTCCAGCACATTTTCTGTAGCCGTTGCAGTTAGTGCTATATAGTTAACATGCGGATGAATTTCTTGCAAGACAGCTATTTGCCTATAAGAAGGCCTGAAATCGTGCCCCCATTCAGAAATACAATGTGCTTCATCAATAGCAACTAGGGATACGTTTAACTCTTTGATTTTTTCTTTGATAAAACTGGAAGAAAGACGCTCAGGTGAAAGGTATAAGAACTTATATCCTCCGAACTTTACATTGTCGAAAAGTGTTATTATCTCATCCTGTTTTGTCCCTGCATAAATGGTTGCAGCTTTGATCCCTTTTTCTTGTAAACTATCGACTTGATCTTTTATTAAAGATACCATTGGAGAAATAACGATACATACGCCATCCATTAATAGGGCAGGAACTTGAAAGCAAATAGATTTTCCTCCTCCGGTTGGCAATAGTGCAATGGTGTCTTTTTTACATAATACGGAAGAAATGATCTCCTCCTGAGGGGTTCTAAAACTATGGTAGCCCCAATATTTTTTTAATATGTCTAAAGGATTGATCATGCATCGCTTTTAAGCGAGTTAATAATAAAATTAGTTCTTTCTTCAATAGATCCAAAAGGAACATTTATGAGTGTGTACCCTAATTCTTTATAGGTGCGCTCCAAAAAGACATTTATTTTTTCAGATTCTTCAAAAGTCTCATAACGTTCGTTATCCGTAATGTAAATTTCTTCCCAGGGAAGAAATCGAAAAACCTTGTCATAGGTATATTGAATGCACTTTTCTTTAAAGTATGAAGGGTAATCCGAGTTGCTAAACTTTAGATAGGCATATACATCTGGCAATCCTCGATCAAAAAAAACCTGCTTGTGAGATGTTTTATGTGCGGCAATGAATTGTTGTTCTCTTCCTTCTAATAACAATTTGCTAAAAAGAATAGGATCCTTAAGGAAAAGCTGATCGATCCCTTCTTGCTGTGCTTTTAAGGTAACTTCCCGAGATACTTCCGGCATACAGTGGTAATCTCTTTTTATCAATTCATTGAGTACAGAAGATTTGCCTGTACCTGGTCCGCCTATTAAGACAATTTTTTGTTGCATGAAACAAAAATATAGTATTCAATTCATTAAAATAATATTTAGTGTAATTTTGTGTTCATTTTAAAAATAACGTGATATTTAAAATATGAACGGTAAGGAAGAAGCATTTTATAAGAAGTTAAAGGAACAATTAGATGATACAACAACATTTCCAGCGGATTACATGTATAAGTTTATTGTTCCAACGGACGCTAATCAGGTAGATGAGGTTCAAAAATTATTTGATAAGGGAGGAGCCGTTATCAATACAAAAAAATCTAAAACAGGAAAATATATCAGCGTTTCTATAGTTATTAACTTGTCGAGTTCAGACGAAGTAATAAGCTATTATAAAAAGGCAGAAAATATTAAAGGTATCATATCATTGTAAAATAAAAAAGAGATGAGAAAAATAGTACTCCTATTAAGTGTTTTATTCGTTACGATATATTCTTTTGGGCAAAAGAAGGATAAGACACTGGTGACCATTAATAACGAGAAAATTAAAGTTTCTGAGTTTAAGAGGGTATTTGAAAAGAACTTAAGTTCCATCGAATCTGAAGAGGGAAAAGATGTGGCGAAAAATTTAGATCTTTTTATAAACTATAAACTTAAGGTCAAAGAAGGTTATCATCTCAAGCTAGATACTTCTAGGTCATATAAGAGAGAAATAGAAACCTATAAAAACCAGTTAACGGCACCTTATCTTCAAGATAAGAAGTTCCTGGAGAAACTAATAAAAGATGCTTATGACCGTACAAAAACAGAGATACGAGCAAGTCATATTCTAGTTAGGTTCCCTAGTAATTATAAACCTGAAGACACTTTGATTGTTTACAAAAAGATCATGAAATTACGTGATAGTATCGTCAATCATGGTGCAGATTTTTCTGAAATAGCCAGGAAATACTCAGAAGACAGATCAGCGAAATCCAATGGAGGAGATCTTGGTTTTTTTGGTGCTTTTAAGATGGTGTATGATTTTGAGGATGCTGCCTATAAAACAAAGATGGGAGGAGTTTCTATGCCCTTTAAAACAAGGTTCGGTTATCACATTGTTAAAAAGGTTGCAGAAAGACCATCAAAGGGAGAAGTACAGGTTGGACATATATTGATTACAGATAAGACAGCGACCGGTAAAAAGAAGATAGATACTGTTTACGATAAACTAAAAGCGGGTCAATCGTTTGCTGAATTGGCAAGACAATATTCAAATGATATCAATACCAAAAACAAAGGAGGAAGGTTAAGCAGATTTGGTTCCGGTAGAATGGTAAAACCTTTTGAAACGGCTGCCTTCTCTTTGGAGAATAAAGGAGACTATAGTAAACCATTTCAGACACAATTTGGATGGCATATCGTGCAACTGTACAAAAAATACCCTGTAGAATCTTTTGAAAAGATAAAAGCAGGACTTAAGACCAAAATAAAGAGAAGCGGAAGAGCCAAATTATCGGACAATGCAGTTTTGAACAAGTTAAAGAAGCAATATGAGGTTGTGGAGTATGAAGATGCAAAAGAAATTTTGACACGAAAAGATATTAGAGGAATTCCAAAAGATTCATTGCAGGCTACCATTATCAGTGTCAATGGAAAAAATATAAAGCAAGAAGCATTTGTATTATATATTAGAAATAGACGAAACAAGTCGATTCCATTTCTTTTTAATGCATTTAAAGATTATCAGATATTAGAATACTTTAAAGAAAATCTAGTACATACTGAGCCAGAATATGCTTATAGTTTACAGGAATACAAGGACGGGATCTTGTTGTTTGAGTTAATGAACAAAAAGATCTGGGACAAATCATCTAAGGATACATTGGGACTTCAAACGTATTTTGAAAAGAATAAGAACAATTATTCTGAAAATGACCTAAGTAAAATTAGAGGAAAGGTAATTAGTGATTATCAGAACTTTTTGGAAGAAAATTGGATTCAAGACCTAAAGAAAAAGAATGTAGTGAAGATCAATAAAAGGGAGTTGAAAAAATTAATTAAGTATTACAGAAAAGAAGAATGAAACAAGTTGGCGTTTGGTTCATAATATGTGTATTGTTCTCGTCTTGCGATTATTTTGATCTGCAGAAGAAAGAGCCTGTAAAAAAGGATGTTATCGCCAGCGTTTATAATGAAGAGCTACTAAAAGAAGATATTCAGAACTTATTCCCAAAAAATATCTCTGAAGAAGATAGTCTTATACTCTTAAAAAGTATTATTACCAGTTGGGCAACACAGAAGTTGCTCATAAAAAAGGCTGAGGAAAATAGTACCCTAGAAAACAATCAGAAAATCAATAAGTTAGTTTCTGATTATAGAAAGAGCCTTCTCATTAATAATTATAAGGAAAGACTTATTAAGCAGCAGTTAGACACCGTTATTTCAGAAGAAGAGGTGCATGAATATTACCAAAACAATAGCTTAAATTTTCGATTGAATGAAGAGTTGATAAAAGTAAAATACATTCACTTTGGAAACGATGTCGTTGACAAGAACGATATCATAAAATTATTCAGATCAACGGAACAAGGAGATTTGGAAGAGCTTGAACAACAGCAGTTGAGCTTTAAATCTTACCAATTGAATGATTCTATTTGGGTCCCGGTAGAAAATGTTTTGTTAAAAACACCTTTTTCTAAGGAAAAACTGTTAAAAAAAACAAAATACCTTCAAAAAGAAGACTCATTAGGCTTATATTTGGTGGCTGTAAAAGATGTATTGTTAAGGAACCAAATAGCTCCTAAAAGCTATATAACTCCGACTATAAAACAAATGATTTTGCACAAGAGAAAGTTAGAGTTAATTAGAGAAATAGAAAAAATCATTTTAAAAGATGCAACACAAAATAAAAGTTTCAAGGTTAATTAGTTTAGCCGCTTTATTCGTTTTTTGCCTGGGAGCGTTGAGTATACATGCTCAAAAGGTCAAAATTGATGGAGTAGGTGTGGTAGTAGGAAAGAATATTGTACTTGATTCCGATATTGCTAAATTTAAATTGGAACTGCAAAATAACAGCGAACGAAAAATAAAGATTTCGGACTGTGAAATGTTGGAGCAATTAATGTTACAGAAGTTATTGGCACATCATGCAGTTATAGATAGTATTGTAGTAACGGATGCTGAGGTTAATTCGGCGGTTGATAGAAATGTTCAATATTTTGCACAACAATATGGAGGTATTGAAAAAGTACCTGGAGTCTATGGTTTTAATACGTTACCTGAATTAAAAGCAGAACTTTTTAAGATTGAGAAAGAGAATGCATTAATTCGAAAAGAACAACAAAAATTAACTGAGAAAGTAGATGTGACTCCTGAAGAGGTACGCTTGTACTATAATGGACTAAAAGATAAGAATGAATTACCTGAATTTCCTGCTGAAATTCAGTTAGCACAAATCGTGGTATATGCCAAACCAACTGAGGCGGAAGAAAAGAGAGTTGTAAGTGAATTGGCTAAAATTAAAAAAGAAATAGACGAAGGAGCAAGTATTCGTATGAAAGCTATTATTAACTCAGAAGACCCTGCGGTTGTTAATAATGGTGGTAAATATGAGATTACAAAGGATAGTCCATTTATTAAAGAATTCAAAGAAACTGTTTTTACATTAGAGATAGGAGAAGTTTCCGATCCGTTTAAATCTGATTTTGGATATCACATCATTCAATTGCATGAAATAAAAGGAAATACTCGTGTGGCTTCCCATATTTTAATGAGACCTCAAATCGATGATACCAAAGTAACCGCTGCTCAGACATTGGTTGCCCAAATAAAGAAAGATGTAGAAGAGGGTAAAATGACATTTAAGGAAGCCGTTGATAAATACTCCGAGGATAAGGATACTAAAAATAATGGTGGATTGATCATTAATCAATATACAGGAGAATCAACTTTTGATTTGACTAGAATGGATCCTGCCCTATATGCTAGAGTAAGTGATCTAACAAAAGGGCAAATGACAGATCCTTTTTATGACGAAACTAGAACAGGAGAGAAGATGTACAAGGTGATTGTAATGAAAGATCGTACTGATACACATATAGCTGATCTGGTAAATGATTATGTAAAGATCCAGGCACTGGCCTTGCAAAAGAAAAAAGAAGAAACCATAGCAAAATGGTCTAAAGAAAAAATTGTAGATACATATATTAAAATTAGCCCAAGCTATGCAAAATGTACTTTTGATAGAAACTGGAAAAAACTAGCGAGTAAATAATGTCTGACGTAGCTGCTGTAGATCAACTGGTTTCTAAATACCAGAAACTAAAGACGGAAATAGGAAAGGTAATAGTAGGGCAGGAAGAAGCCGTTAACTTAGTACTACTATCGGTTTTTTGTGGTGGGCATTCTCTACTTATAGGTGTGCCGGGACTTGCTAAGACATTATTGGTGAATACGGTATCCGATGCTTTGGGATTAAACTTTAAACGTATTCAGTTTACACCGGATCTAATGCCTTCTGATATTTTGGGAAGCGAAATATTGGATGAAACACGTCAATTTAAATTTATTAAAGGACCAATTTTCTCAAATATCATTTTAGCAGACGAGATCAACAGAACACCACCTAAAACACAAGCAGCTTTATTAGAGGCAATGCAAGAACGTTCTGTGACCATTTCAGGTTCACATTATAAATTGGATCTACCTTTCTATGTGTTAGCCACACAAAACCCCATTGAACAAGAAGGAACATATCCGTTACCAGAGGCGCAATTGGACAGATTTATGTTTTCTATTCATTTAGATTATCCTTCTTTTAACGAAGAGGTGCAAGTGGTAAAAAATACTACTTCTAACGAAGAAGTTACGGTCGATTCTTATTTCTCAGCTCAAGAGATCATAGAGGTGCAGAAATTGGTGAGAAAAGTACCCGTTACAGATAATGTTATAGAATATGCAGTATCATTAGTTGGGAAGACAAGACCAAAGTCTAAGGAAGCAACTGAAATGGTTCAAAAGTATTTGGATTGGGGAGCAGGGCCAAGAGCTTCTCAGAATCTGATCTTAGCGGCTAAAGCCCATGCTGTTATCCATGGAAAATATTCTCCAGACATTGAAGATGTAAAAGCGGTAGCAGTTCCTATTCTATCACATAGAATTGTGAAGAATTATAAAGCGGAAGCAGAAGGTGTAACATTAACCGATATTATTCATTCTTTACTGTAGTTCTTTGTTCTCAAAGAAGCTAAATACATTTCCACCATATTTTTTCGAATATTCGTAATGAGGATGCTGACTTAGATCGGTGTGTTTTGAGTGCTCAACAATTAACAAACCTTCTTCGTTTAAGATCTTATTTTGAAAGATCAGATCTATAATCTGTATAAATTTTTCGGTTTCGAAATCATATGGAGGGTCTGCGAAAATAATGTCTGCAGTTAATGGTGTTTTCTCAAGAAACTTAAATACATCGCTCTTATAAGAATGAATAGGAAGATCGAATTCCTTTGCTGTGTCATGAATAAATTTGGTACATCCAAAATATTTGTCAATCGCATATATTTCTTTGGTACCTCTTGATGCAAACTCAAAACTAATATTCCCTGTTCCTGCAAATAGATCGATCACAGAGATCTCATCGAAGTAAAAGTGGTTGTTTAAAATATTAAACAGGGATTCTTTGGCCATATCTGTTGTTGGCCTTACAGGTAAGTTCTTGGGAGCGGTAATTCTTCGCCCTTTATATTTTCCCGATATAATTCTCATGTTATCCTAATAAAATAAAGTGTGCGTGCCCAGGGAATTCAGAAGTGCTTTTGAGCAAGGAGTTATCACTTTCATAAAACGAGATGTTACGAACATACTTGTATAGAATTGCATATAGGTCCGATTCCTTCTCAATAGCCCCTAAAAGAACTAATTTAAATTCCTCAGGATCCATTTTTAATTGTTCTGCAGTAAATAAGACATAGTAGATAAGATCTTCTTTAGAACTGTATTCAAATGAATTATAGAATTGTAATGCATTTTCTTTAAGCACAATAACATCTATATGGTTCTTTGATACGTGAAGATAGCACTGAGTACCCTTATTCTTTGAAAGTAATTTCTCGATTAAAATGGTTGCATGGTGCTTAAATTCAAAAGCACCAAAATTTTGAAATAAGAAATTGTTGACATTGGTATATGGAATATAGACATTCTTTGCAGAGATCTCTGAAATATCATCAAAATCAAAAACGTCTGTGGCCAAGGTCTTTACTGTGAACTTTAAATAAGAGGCCAATTCTTTTTCATCAAACATCTTATTCGGAACTATGGTGTTCAAGTAGTTTTGATGCACAACAAAAACATTTTCAAAGTCGGTCTGTAAGTGTTCCTCTGTTTTAAATACCTCGATAATTTCCGTTAGACAATTATGAATCGTTGTTGTATTTGGAAATATATAACTCTTTAAAAAATAAGGTTCGTTATTTTGATTTGAAATACAAAAAGAAAATCCATCCAAACTAAATTGGATGGATAGATTTCTTGATGTTATATCTTGAATATGTTTACTTATCGTTTTCTTTTGCACGATCATTTTTGTCATAAGATGGAGGCCAATTACCACCAGTTGTCACTTCACTTAAAGAACCAACAGATACATATTCTCCTTTTACTTGATCCGTAGCAATAGCTTCTTTCTCTTGCTTTACTAACGAAATATCCATGCCTTCTAAAATAGAAGCTTTATCAATTCTAGCTTCAAAAACTGGTACTTCTAGGCCTTGTACTTTTTCTACCATACCTACTTCAAGCTCAAACTCTTTTCCGGCCACACCAGGTACCTTAAACATATTTTTATAATCTCTATTTTCAAAACTTTTTAAAACAGGCTCATAACCGGTAGTATCGATAACTCTCTTTTCTTTATCAATCCAAAGTGGTTGCCATCTGGTCCCTTCATTTACTCTGATCACTGTATCTCTAGATTCTGTAATAGCGAATTGTGCAGTATCAATAAACTTTATTAAAGCAGCTTTGTCTTTGGTGTATTTTCCATTTACTTCCTTATAAGCAATTTCTGCATCTCTAATGATCTTTAAGTTCTTGATCACTTCAGAATATTTTACCACTTTTTCCTTATCAAAATTGATAGGTTTCATGATTCCATCATAGATCTTGTAGATAAGAAAGATAGCCAATACTAATAAAACTACTGAAGCTACAGGTCTTAGTTTAAGTGGTAAATACTTTACGATTAAATAAGCAAGCACAACGGCAACTACCACCGCTACTAACATCATTATATATGATCCCATTTATATTATTTTTTGTTTATACGTTATTAGCAAATCTACAATTTTTTTTTAACGATAAAAATTTTTAAACACAAATCCATGTATCTTTGATGCTTTATTCTTTTTATGTTAAAAAACCCTACAGATTTTTATAAAGATCTTTTAAAAAAGTATCCTCATTCGCCAACAAATAAACAGTCAGAATTGTTCAATTTGCTGGTCAATTTCATATTTGACAACAAGAATCATTCCATTTTTCTGTTAAAAGGGTATGCTGGTACTGGGAAGACATCTACGATCAGTACGGTAGTGAATAACTTGTGGAGAGCAGGTAAGAAGGCTGTTTTATTAGCACCAACAGGTAGGGCTGCAAAAGTGATCTCGGGGTATTCTAAAAGACAAGCATTAACAATACACAAGAAGATATACTTTCCAAAGAAACAGAAGAATGGTTCTGTAGATTTTGTCTTACAACCTAATAAACATACCGATACACTGTTCATCGTAGATGAAGCTTCAATGATACCGGATAGACCTCAAAATGCGAAGTTGTTCGAAAACGGGTCGTTGTTAGATGATCTGATCTCTTATGTGTATTCCGGACATAATTGTAAAATAGTTTTTATTGGGGATACGGCTCAGTTGCCTCCGGTAAAGCTTACGTTGAGTCCGGCGCTGGAGGCGGATAGGTTGGAGATAGATTATCACAAGGAGGTAACGGAAATCGAATTGGACGAAGTAATGCGCCAGCAAGAAAACTCCGGTATTCTGGCAAATGCAACCGTACTGAGGTTATTGATCCAAAACGATGCACAGCATTTTCAATTTGATCTTAAGTATCCCGATATAGTTAGATTGATAGACGGGTACGATATTCAAGATGCGATTATATCTGCGTATAATAATGAAGGAGTAGAAGACACTGCCTTTATTGTAAGATCTAATAAAAGAGCAAACCAATACAATCAGCAGATTAGAACAAAGATCAGAGGGCAAGAGAATGAAATATCTGTTGGAGATTATGTCATGGTCGTAAAGAACAATTATTTCTGGTTAAAAGATTCTTCTGCCGCTGGTTTTATTGCAAATGGTGATATCTGCGAGGTACTTCGTATTCGAAATATTAAAGAATTATACGGTTTTAGATTTGCGGAGGTGGAGATACGAATGATCGACTATCCTGATCAAAAACCGTTTGAAACTGTACTATTATTAGATACTTTGACCAGTGAAAGTCCTTCGCTTTCTTATGAAGAGTCAAACAGGTTATACGAAGCCGTTAAAGAAGACTTTGCACATGAAAAATCTAAATACAAACAGTTACTTTCCATTAAGAAAAATAAATATTTTAATGCACTACAAGTAAAGTTTTCGTATGCTATGACCTGCCATAAATCGCAGGGAGGACAATGGAAGAATATTTTTATTGAACAGCCATATCTACCGGAGGGAATTAATAAAGAATATCTTCGTTGGTTGTATACAGCCGTTACCAGGGCGCAAGAGAAGTTGTTTCTAATAGGGTTTAAAGATGAATATTTCGAAGACTAGTTAAACTGATAATTGATTCGAATACTTCCATAGGAATTTCCTTTAGCAAACTTTAGATTCCGCATTTTGTCTGTATAAAAATGATAGGCATATCCGAAGTTTACTCTATTCGCAGTAAACAATAACCCCATTTCAAAATCAAAACGTAAAGGGTTCAGTGTATAGGTTACGGGACTGGAAGTGTTTAAAAAGCTACCTTGTATAGTCGCGTCATATAAAGCATATGTTAGGATAGCTTTATAATAAAACATGGATTCAACACCTCGCACACCGCTTGTCTGATCATTGTTTAAACTGGTGTTAAAGGCGACAGAGTTTGTAATTGGCTGTAATGTGGTAAAACCTATTCTACCATGAACACCGGTAGATACATCGGTAAAGACGGTACCAATTCTTAATGCATTGATAAAGTTAATATCGTTTTGGTTGTCTTTATCTACACTTAAGTTTTTTGTATAGTAGCCATTTATATTCAGGCCAATGGCATTTCTGATCTGATATTTCCAACCGGTTGGTCTTTGAAACCCATAAATATCATGAATAAAGTTCTGAAGACTTTCTCCTAAAGCCGCCGGACCTATCATTCCTAGTTGTATTTCTCCTTTGAGAATTTGTTGTTTCTTATATACTTTTTTTATTCCAAAGCTACCGTATAGGTAAGAGGCGAATGGGCGGTCGTGTTCAGAAATATCAATAACAGTAGGTTTGCTCGGTGTAAACATTAAATGCCCTAACTGCCATTCAAATATTTTTTTCTCTAGAAGCTCATTTTCGTTTTTCGCTAAATGGCGGTATGTAAAGAACATACCGTTGGTATAATATCGATCTTTTTGATACGAAACAAAAAGGTCATTATCATTTATAAAACTAAACTCTTTGGACCTTTTTTGTTGTGCCAAAGAAGCTATTGAAAAACATAAAAAAAGAATGAAGATTCTAATCGCCATAATGATCGCAAATATAAAATATGTTTTATAACTAAATGTTACTAGAACTATTGAAAAAAAGATGTTATTTTAGGGCTTCTATAGATTATACGAATGAAAGAGAATTCCAAATTACAATTAGAAGATTTTAACAGAGCTACCACGAAGGAAGAGTTGATCGCTATTATTAAGAGTAAGCAGATCCCTTTTCAAAAAGTGGAAGAAACTTTATTGTATAATGAAGAGATACGGTTTTTACAAATAGAGCTCGTGAAGCTTCAGCAATGGATATTAAAGAACAATAAAAGAGTAGCTGTAATTTTTGAAGGACGTGATGCCGCCGGTAAAGGCGGAAATATTCGAAGATTTATGGAGCATCTGAATCCACGTTCTTCACGTTTAGTGGCTCTGAATAAGCCAACTACAGTAGAAAAAGGACAATGGTATTTTCAACGTTATATTAAAGAGTTACCCAATCCGGGAGAGATTGTTTTTTTCGATCGAAGTTGGTACAATAGAGCGGTAGTAGAACCTGTGATGGATTTTTGTACTAAAAAAGAGTACAAAGAATTTATGGTGCAAGTACCCGAATTCGAGCATATGCTTTATGAAGATGGTCTTATTATTATAAAATTTTGGCTATCCATTTCAAAAGAAGAACAATCTAGGAGATTTGATAGTAGAAATGCAAATCCACTGAAACGATGGAAGTTTAGCCCGGTAGATAAAAAAGGGCAGGAGTTATGGGATACCTATACGCATTATAAAGATGAAATGTTCAGTAAGACACATACGAGTTATAGTCCCTGGATGATCATTAAAACAAATAATAAAAAAGTTGCTCGTTTGGAAGCAATGCGTCATGTCTTATCTAATTTTGACTACGATGGAAAAGATGAAGCGATGACCACCTTGACACCAGATCCTAATGTGGTTATGAGATATTATAGATCATCATTTAAAATATAATAAGCTATGGATATGGAACTTACGGAAACACAGATCAATAAATTAAACTCTAACAAAGGACTTATAGCACTCTTATCCAGGAGTACCTTAAACTATGATAGAGCAATCCGATATGTTGATTATGAAAAGAAACTAAAAAAACTACAGCTCGAGATTATAAAAGTGCAAAACTGGGCCATTCAGGAAAACAAGAAAATAGTGGTGATTTTTGAAGGTAGAGATGCAGCGGGAAAAGGTGGGGCAATTCGTAGAATCACAGAACGTATAAATCCCAGACATACACGCATCATCGCACTTCCAAAACCAACGGAAGATGAACAATCCCAATGGTATTTTCAGCGATATGTAAATCAATTGCCAAAAGCTGGTGAAATGGTATTCTTCAATAGAAGTTGGTATAATAGAGCAGTGGTTGAACCTGTTAATGATTTTTGTACAGACAAGGAATATCAAGTGTTTATGAGTCAGGTCAATGAGTTTGAGAGAATGATACTAGAATCTGGGATCCATCTGGTAAAGATCTATATGTCCATTTCTAAAAAAGAACAGTTTAAGCGTTTTGAAGAGATCAAGAACGACCCCTTAAAACAATGGAAAATGACCGATGTAGACAAGCGTGCCCAAGAATTATGGGATGATTATACAGAGTATAAAAGAGCTATGTTTGTTAAAACCAATACAGAGATCGCTCCCTGGAAGGTGATTCGTGCGAATAGAAAAACTGAAGCCAGAGTTAATGCCATGAACCACATTTTAAAAAGTATTCCTTACGATAAAGACATCCAGGTCTAATATCTTATAGTTGCTTTTTTAAGGTAGAAAATAAAAAGAACATCTCAGCTGCTATTTGCTTATTGGTAGCTAAATAAGCTTCTTGTTGTTGTTCTGTACCATCTGAAAATTTAGGATCTGTATACGGTAAATGAAACCTTTTTAGAGCCTCAGGAATAAAAGGGCAATTCTCATCTGCACTGTTGCACGTAGTAATAGCTATATAAGGAGATCTATTTTCAGGGTGGTCATACAGTTTCGAAAAGCCTACGGCGCTTTTGGTCGCATTTTCAAAAGAAATATCATACACCGGATTTTGATGAGAAAACTCGGTTATTTTAAAAACAAAACCTACTTCTTGCAGTGTTTTTACCGTATTTTTATGAAACGCGGTAATTTCGGTACCTCCGGAAAAAGCATCAATGTCTAGATCAAAATAGTCGGCAGCAAAGTAACTCCAAATTTGCCCCAACTGACTCCTTCTAGAATTGTGGGTACATATAAAGTTCAAACGGGCAATGTTGTCCAATTTGTAAATGACCTCAATAGAGTTGGCGATCTTTAGCAAAAGATTTTTTCGTTCTTCAGAAATAACGGTTTCCTTTATCGATTGTAAGAAGAATTCTTTTGTATTAAGAGGCTGTGTTCTTATCATGTTCGTATTTTTGTACAAAAGTACGCTTTAAATCATTTTTAAAATTAAGTTAAGGTTAAATGCACTTTAAGATTGGAGATTTTGTGGCCGTTCTAGATGATACTTTAAAAGGTACTGTTGTCGCATCGGAGAGTGATCGTATTTCGCTTAAAGATAACGAAGGGATGATCTATAGTTATCATTCATCAGAGCTAGTTCTTATTAAAGATTCTCAGCATGAATTGTCCAAATATAATGATATCAATAACCCTTTTTTAATAGAAAAGGTTAAAGAAGAAAAACCTAAAAAGAGTGCTTTTAAAAAGACAAAGTCAGAAGTTATTCTCGAAGTTGATTTGCACATTGATAAATTGAGGAAGAATACAAAAGGCATGGATAATTTTGATATGCTTTCACTACAGTTAGATACGGCAAGGGCAAAGCTAGAATTTGCCATCCGTAAGAGAATTTCCAAAATTGTTTTTATACATGGAGTAGGAGAAGGAGTGTTAAAAAATGAACTCACTTATTTATTGAATAAATACCCTGTAAAGTATTATGATGCATCGTATCAGCAGTATGGGTTAGGTGCGACAGAAGTGTATATTTACCAGAACCCTAATTCATAATTAATAGCTACTTTTGCACCATGATGAAAGCTTACTTAGACAATGCTGCTACGACACCCATTCGCAAAGAGGTCATTCAGGTGATGAGTGAATCTATGGAGTCTGTTTTTGGAAATCCATCTTCGACGCATCAATTTGGAAGGAAAGCGAAGGCATTGGTAGAAACTGCCAGAAAAAATATAGCAAGTCACTTTAATGTTACCGCCAGTGAAATTATTTTTACTGCTGGGGGCACCGAAGCAGATAATCTTATTTTACAAAATGCAGTGACCAATTTAGAAGTAAAGCGAATCATTACTTCAAAGATCGAGCATCATGCAGTATTACATACCGTCGATTTTTTAAAGGACGAATTCAATATTACCGTAGAGTATGTTAACGTGCTTTCTGATGGTTCAATTGACCTTTCTGATCTTCAGAAGAGATTAGAAAGCTCTGATGTAAAAACATTGGTAAGCTTAATGTTTGTGAACAATGAAATAGGAAACATGTTGCCGCTACAAGAGATAATTTCTCTATGTAAAGCATCTAACGCATTATTTCATTCGGATACAGTTCAGGCTATCGGACATTACAATATAGATCTTCAGGAGACACCTATAGATTTTATTGCAGCAAGTGCGCATAAGTTTAATGGGCCTAAAGGTGTTGGGTTTGCTTATTTTAAAAAGGGATTTGGTATACGACCTATGCTACATGGAGGAGATCAGGAAAAAGGAGCAAGATCGAGTACTGAGAATGTACATGCAATTGTGGGTATGGAAAAAGCCCTATCATTATCTTATGAAACTTCTAAGGAAGATGAGGTATATATGAATTCATTAAAGACTTACTTTATGCATGCTTTTCATGAGTTTATTCCAGGCGTTTCTTTTAACGGTCTTTCTGATGACCTTACAAAAAGTAGTTGTACGATCTTAAATGTTCTTTTTCCGTTCAGTAATGACATGCTATTATTTAGCTTGGATCTTCAAGGTGTTGCTGTTTCAGGAGGAAGTGCTTGTCAGAGCGGAAGCTCCAAAGGATCTCATGTACTTGCAGAAATACAGGACGAAACACAAGAGAAACATACTTCCATTCGGTTTTCATTTAGTAAGCATACTACGAAAGCAGAGTTGGACTATACAATAGAGAAAATAAAAGAGCTGCTCTAGAGCAGCTCTTTTTTGGTACTTTGTATAGAAGAAAACATTAGTCAAATACGATTTTCTTGGAGGACTTACCTTTTTCTGATATTACATTTACAATGTAAACACCAGCAGATAAGCTCGTAATTTTAAGTCTATTTTCTGGGGAACTATCCAAAGATTTCCAAGTTTTAATTTTTTGTCCGAGAATATCGTATAGTTCCACTTTTTCGATATTCAAGTTAGTAAGGTTCTTGATCACTATTTCGTCCGCATCTTGGTCAACGAACAGGTTAAGATCTGTATTTAGTACGTTATTATCATCGACAGATAGGGTAGAGCCAAAGGTGATAAAGAAACGATCTTTATAAGAACCATTAGGTATCTGTAGTTCAACAGGATCTTTAATATCATGATATATTCCCGTGATTTTATCCAGTAAGTATACAGGTACATCGATGTTCTCTATTTCATCAATCATGATGTATACAGGCTCGTCAGAGTCTAATTCAATGGTAAGCGGTACTTCAAGGCTATTAGAGATAGGTTGTACCCCTGCAATGATGTATTTTTTATCTGGGATTTCATCAAATTCCCAGTACATATCGGTAGATCCAACGTCGAACATTTCACTATCATATCCATTTTCGAACCCGAAGCTGTTAGCCGCTCTAAAGGAGATTCCAATTTGTCTGTGCAGGTCATATGCATTTTCATTTTCATATCCTAAACCAATTTTTAAGATAGGTAACAGATCTTCTTCGTCATCTTGCTGATTATTACCATTTCTGAAAAAGAATGTAGGCTCACTAGGAGCAGTACTACTTCTATAATTACGCATACTGTTCTCAAAACGAACATCACCACCGGTAGCAGAAGAAGATACAAAGAACCCTTGTGCAACGGCCATATATCTACTAGGCGCGTGGTAGGTACCTTGACCTAAGGTAATTTCACCACCGATAGACCAAACAATATCATCGATTACTAAATTGATGCTCACTCCACTAGGTCCTGATATAGTAAACGAAATCACGTCGTTCCAATTTAGATTTACTGTATTCCCAGTATCGTTATTTAAAGTTACTTCAACTTCACTATTGTTGGTAGTTGCGGCATTATTTGGATTCAGTTTGAACAATACATTTCCAGCAGAAGGGTTATCATTCACGATATAGATAGATGACAGATCTATCTCCTGATCAAAACTAAGCGTAACCACATACTCAGATAAACCTGCAGAATTGTTTAATACATTTCCTGAAGTACCATTAGCACTTCCATAACTGGTATTCAAATTGGCAGTACCCGAAGATACCGTATAACTTGCAGTAACATTTACAGATGTAGCACTCTCGGTAATACTCTGTGTTACATTAGCGGCATTTTGTGTAGCAGTTTCCCAGTCATAGGTTTCACTTTCCACTGCAGCCACACCATTGGCAGCCACACCCATTGAGATATTCCTTTGAGAGTAACCTCCTTGATATCCTGTTTGTGTATGACCTTCAATTGTTGTAGAGTCTGAATCTTCACCAGTATGTTCCCAGAAATACAGCGTACCGTCAATGGAATTGATATTGGTGTTGATAAAATCGGTAATATCTAAAGCACTTGGATACGGATTTCCTAATAAACTGGTTTGTCCTGCTCCAGAGAAATTAAATACCAAAGAACCGTCATTAGGTGTTCCATAGAAGGTATAATTCTGCCCCACAACTCCAGTACTCTTCATAGAGAACCCTTGCCCTCTTTGAATAACTCCTGTTTCTCTTTGTTGTATCCATGCTGAACCATCTCCTGGATCGTTCAAGTTGGTATATATCCAATAGCTTGAAATGGTAATTGGTGTAACACCTGCAGTTCCCGGAGCACCGTCATAATTGGTTCCACCTGTCCAAGTAATAGGCGTTAATGTAGAATTCTCAGCAGTTGCCTGATTTCCATCAAACATTACCTGACCTACTCTAAAGCTATTTAGTCCGGTTTCACGTACAGGAGAAGACCAATAATGATATCTATACACATTAGGCACAAGTGCTTGCTGATCTTTATAGATCTTACCAGTTCCTTGCACATTAGACAGTCCTGTATGGGTCTGTACCAGTTGTGCATCTCCTACCAATCGAATTTCACCATCTAGAATAAAGTCTTCATCGAATTCTAAGTAATAATCAGTAGGTATTACCAGTTTAGAGTTTTCTTTTACCCAAACACATTCTACTTCTACACTTTCCGCAAGAGTAGCATTGGTTAAAGAAGTTTCAGCATCAATCACCAATACTTTATCACGATCCTCAGAATTGGTACTAGGACCTCCCGTAACCCCAGAACTATTACCTCCGGTCCATGCAGCGCTATCTCCGTTCCAGAAGATACCATTGATCTCACTAAAGGTAAAGAATTTGGTTCCGTTAAAGTCATAGTTGAAAACGTAGTTGACTGTACCATTGATCGTTTGTGTAGCCGATAAAGGAATGTATTCTACATTGGTTGTAAAAGAAGCATCATCAGCAACTTTAAATACTTTAATAGTATTGGCAGTTACTAAGGCTGCATCAATAGTAGATTGTACCACACCTACTTCAACAGTACCAACACTACCTGTCTCTACTACTTTCCATGTTCTGGCTAAGGTAGTTTCGGGCGCACAGATCAAAGTGGTTGTAGATACTCCTCCTACTAAAACACTTTGATTATTGTTACCCCACATTAGGAAGTCTTTGTTAGTTGTAAATGTTGCAGCATTACTGGCATTATCTGTTTCGATAGATGTAAGCCCCATGGTAATAAGTGCATCGGAGTTTTGAGAAGTGGATTGCTTTTGATTTAACGCAAGCCCATCATCTCTACCAATTCCGGCAACATCGTTATGATAACCACTATTAGCGGTCACATCCCATACTTTGGTAGAACCGTCTATTAGTACGTAATCTCCTTCAGTAATATTCGTATCATCTACTACAGCGGTAACATTGTTTAGGGTAATACCATACTTAACCGCTAGATAGGATTGATAACTCTGTTGTGTCTGTGAGGTTTGATTTCCAGAGAATACAATGATCTCCGCAATTTGTCCATTATGGAAATTTGAAGAACCATCTCCTGATCCTATGTAGAAAGCTTCAGCATCATCACCTGTAATTGTGTTGGTACCATAGTCTGTTGATGTATCTTGATCAATCACCACACCATTTAGGTATAAGGCTTGCTGTGAAGTTGTAATTGCCGCAGCCGATGCGTCATCCGTACCATAGAAGTTATACATATCAAATGTAGTGGTGTTGCTTACCCACGGATGGTTGATATTGGAATTTCCTCCCTCAAGACCCCAATAAATATTATTATCGCTCCAAGGCACTTGAAAAGTATAATCATCATTTAAAGAAGTGGCTTCATTAAAAGCATATGAGTTCTGTACTCCGGATGTTAATACAACAATATAAGCCGATAGGTCGGGAAAACTTGTTCCTGTATCTAAAAGTCCATCATCTGTTCCACCATTTACGATCTCCATGAACTGATTGGTACCATTAAACACAAAGGCCGGGTTAAAGTTCACTGCATTCGAATTTAGCGTTGGACCATTAGCCCCCGGTGTTGCATCATGATCTGCACCAGATTGATCTTGCCATAGCGAAGTAGTTGCTTCTATATCTGCACGTAGCCATAATAAAGCCCCTGGAGCACTTGGACTAACCGTTCCTGTGACAGCGTCTCTAAAATCCACATCGCTATTACCATCTACGCCGGCATTGACATCAGAATCGGCATCCGGCAGATCCGTAGAAGGTGTATTAATTTCATCGTTTACATCGTAACCATCATTGACGTCGGATCCTTCAAAATTATCATCCAGTCCATCACCGTCAGAGTCTGTTCCGCTCACAACATTGTCCGAATCTCCGTTTTCCTGTATATCCGGTGTACCATCGCCATCGGAATCACTATCTAAATAATCAGAAGTGTTGTCGCCATCATCGTCATAAGGAATGGATAGATCGACTCCCGTAACTCCACTACAATTTGCTCCTGTACAATCCGGATCGTATACATCTGCTAGTCCATCACCATCGGTATCTGCAGCTGTTGGAGCCACATAACCTAAAGTTGTTTGTGCCTCAATATTATCAGGGATACCGTCATTATCTGAATCGATATCTAAGCTATTTGGAATTCCATCGCTGTCGGAATCCAAGTCTGCTGTACAGTTTGTTCCATAACTCTGTATTTCGAGATAATCGAAATTTACCCTACCATTTCCTCTTTCCAA
The DNA here is from genome assembly GCA_965218065.1 of Flavobacteriaceae bacterium. Lineage (GTDB taxonomy): Bacteria > Bacteroidota > Bacteroidia > Flavobacteriales > Flavobacteriaceae > Polaribacter. Next base: position 1,102,337 of record OZ244589.1, read on the forward strand.
CATATCAATTCGAATGTACGAAGTACTGTTCTGCAATGTAAAACTATAAGTATATACAGTATTATTATTAACATTGCCAGTTAGGTCAACTTCTACAGCTGTCAGTGCCGTTCCAGACGTTCCTGGAGTTGCGGCCGGTAGTGCATATGCTACATGATAGATATCATTGGTTACTGTTCCATCTATATTAGATTCTTGATAAACAAATCGTTTTACTCCCGTATTGTTAACAGTCGTAGTCATAATTATGGTTGTTCCGGCTGGAACTGCCGCTGCCGATGGCAACAGTTCTATAATCATACTTTCGCTGGTATTATTCATCCGAGCTCCATCTCCTACATCTCCAGAAGGAGCTGTCAAAATTTCGTCAGGAGTAGTAACAGAACCTGTAGTGGATTGCACTGAATTTGCTCCAGCAGGATCTGTAATATTGGCACAATCTTCTTGTACATCAGGAATCCCATCTCCATCATCGTCAATATCGACACTATTAGCGATCCCATCGCCATCGGTATCTACACCCACCACCGTATCTCTGTATTGTAGGTCTCCACCTGAAGAAACATCGGTATCATCGTCACGGAACTGTGTATCAGTTTCAGGATCTACATATTCACCGTTAATATCCGTATACCCTTGATCTGTATCTCCGGTTTCAGCGTCATCTACTAAACCATTAGTTCCTACAGTACCGGTTACTCTGGTACCATCGTTTGTAAATGGCGTGTCTAATGCTTCTACAACATCATTGGTGCCATCTCCATCAGAATCGGTGTCTAGATAATCTGGAATAGCATCCGCACCAACTGCGGCCATTTCGTCTGTATTCACAGGTGTTAACCCTGTATCGTATGCTAAATCAATTCCGGATAAACTGAAATTCCCAGTGGGTGCTACATAGTTTTGTGTAGACTGCGCCTCTATATTATCTGGAATACCGTCGTTATCTGAATCCAGATCTCTAAAATCGAATACACCATCACCATCTGAATCTAAAGGTGTACAGAACGCAAAATCACCAATTGCCACATTTTGTGTACCGGTTAAAGCTCCGGCATCCGTATTTGTATATACAATTTGAATTTGGGTAATATAAACAGGAATACTGTTGATCACGATGTCATCTCCTGTATCGCCGTTGTTTCCTTCAAAAGTATTATTCCCTTGATCTGTAATGTTCCCGCTAATGGTAAAGTCAGCCGGTTGTAAGGTGTAGTTCGTTCCATCCTGTTGTGTAATCACAAACTGAATATTATCGGTTGAAACCCCAGCATTATCCTGATCTACATCATATACTGTAAAGCCAAGACCAAAAATAGGGGTGTCAAAATTGAAAATTTGTCTGGAAGTTGAATTCTGAGTATTTAATTGTACTAAACTATAGAATGTTCCATCCCCGGTACCGTTACTTACATCGTAGGTACTATTAGAAGTTACATTGGAAGTCCTGGTTATGGTAATTCCTACATCATCAATCGTAAAAGAGTTTGCCGGGCTGGTCGTCGGATCATCATTGGTACTAAACTGAGAAGCCCATACAAAATTGGCCGCACCTACCGTACAAGAACCAATTTCTATGCTATCTATAATTCCATCATTATCATCATCGAGATCCACTTCATCATTTACCCCATCACCATCTGTGTCTACTGTAAAGGTATCATCTCTATAATCTACATCTCCACTATTAAATACATCTCCATCTGCATCCGGGAAATTATCGGTTTGGGAATTGTCGAAACTACCATTAACGTCGACATAGTTATCCCCATTATCATAAGCATTATCTAAACCGTTGTTTCCGTAGATACCGGTTAGCACAAGTCCTGCTTCTGTATTATCTAAAAGTCCATCATTGTCAGAGTCGGTATCCTTGTAGTCAGGAGTACTATCACTATCGGTATCTTCAGGAGTTAATCCTCCAGTATATGCAGTATCTACTCCATTAGCATCATACACACCATCCGGAGTAGCATATCCTCCTGTAGTTTGTGCCTCAATATTATCAGGAATACCATCATTATCTGAATCTAGATCGAAGCTATCAATGATCCCATCTCCATCCGTATCAGATGCACCTTCTACTGAGTCTAAAATACCATCATTATCATCATCGAGATCAACACTGTCTACAATGCCGTCATTGTCATTGTCTGCGAACTGTGTGGCAGCATCTCTCCAATCTACATCACCTCCAACAGTAGTATCGGGAAAGTTATCAGATTGTGTATCGTCGAAACTACCATTTACATCTGTATAGTTATCTCCATTATCATAATTGTTATCCAATCCGTTAACACCTGGTGTGCCACTTAAGGATAAATTAGCTTCAATTCTGTCTAATGTTCCATCACCGTCTGAATCTGTATCTAAATAATCTGGTACAGAATCTGATCCGCTATTCGTATTCAAAGGTGAAGACAAGTCAACCCCTGTGACGCCTTCACAATTTGCACCCGTACAATCGGGATCAAAAGCATCGTTAAGACCGTCTCCATCAGAATCCACATTTCCGGCAGCATCAGGTGCCACATATCCTGCAGTAGTTTGTGCTTCAATAATATCTGGAATACCATCACCGTCAGAATCGAGATCTAAGTAGTTTGGAATTCCATCACCATCCGTATCACCAGTACCTTCTACTGAATCTGGAATCCCATCATTATCATCATCTATATCAGATGAGTTTGGCACACCATCTCCATCGGTATCTAAGGTTCCATCAATGCCAGAATCTCTCCAGTTAACATCGGGCCCTGGACCTGTGTCAGGAAAGTTGTCGGTTTGCGTATTGTCAAATAGACCATTCACATCAGCATAGGTATCTCCGTTATCATAGCTGTTGTCCAATCCATTCTCTCCAACGGTTCCACTTAAGATCAGGTTTGCTTCTTCCGTATCATTGGTAGCATCGTTATCCGAGTTTAAATCTCTATAATCTGCTTCATCTGTACCATCCGTATTGGTTGGGTTAGAGATGAATGCCTGCCCAACATAAGCGGAGTTTAATCCATTATTGGTTGTATAGGTAGCGGGAGTATCTGCATTAGAACCTATAAATCCAGCTGTAGTTTGCGCTTCAATATTATCAGGAATCCCATCGTTATCTGAATCCAGATCTAAATGATTTGGAATTCCATCATTATCAAAATCATATACGTCTGGAATCCCATCAGAGTTAGCATCTGTATAACTGGTAATACTACCATCGGAGGTCCCATTGTTATCAAATGTATCTAAATAATTTGGTAATTTGTCTCCGTCTTCATCTCCTAATGGATCGTAAGTTGTGCCACTTAATGTTGTTTCCACGGTGTCTAAAATACCGTCATTATCATCATCAATATCTGTCAGATCAGGGACACCATCACCATCTGTATCTAATTCTGACAGCGCATTTAATTCTACCGCAAAGTGTAAAGACTCAATGTTTACCCTGGTCGCTCCTCCTGCTCCTGTATAAGCAGAATAGGTTCCTGGAAACATGGTAAATGTCATGCTTGTTGCATCCGCAATAAAATAAAATCTAGTTTTCGTCCATACGTCTGGATTTACAGAGGTAGATGTTTGTTTTGGATTAGAAGCAATTTGATAGTCAAATTGTGTTTTGTTGGTTCCTGAATACCAGTTACTGGTTCCGTTTTCAGTACTTATGGCGGTAAGCGTATATAAAGTTAATACATAGACACTACCGGAAGTAAGTCCTCCCATGGTAGTAGAAACAGATTCTTCTGCAATCCCTGACGAACCCAAGTCCTTCATTGTGATCCATGTAAGATCTCCGGTAGGAGGTAAGGGTAAAGGTGCATTCACCCATGGAGCCTCAGCCCCCGCACTTCCTTGTCCTCCGGCAGCAGTTCTGCTAGATACGTCTGGAGTACCTCCTGAATCTGTCCAACCTGTTGGTGTACAGTTACCACAGGTAGTAGCTTCCGACCCGGTACTTGGAATTGTTTGTGCTTGTAACGTACTGTTAGTTAAACTAATAGTCGTAACAAGAATAATAAATAAAAGTAATTTTTTGTACGAAGACTTCTTACCTGTTTCCCCAAACAGATAAAAATTAAAGTTTATATCCCCCATTAAAACTTAATTTTTAATAAAGCACAAATATAGTGATTCTTAGGTAATTATCAAAAGATAGGGTGCTGTTTGGAATGATTGACCAAAAAGAAGGACCATACTTTTCAGCATGGTCCTCAAAAATCAATAAAAAACAATGTTAGTTTTTAATCACCTTAATTGTGGATATCTTATCCTCTTCTTTCATTTTTAGAATGTACATTCCTTTTGGTAAACTTCCTATATAAAAGGGATGATTTTGAAGATAATCTCCTTTATATGCAAGTACTTTTTTACCTAACATATTGTACAATATCATTTCAGAAATTCTTCTGTTGGTTTTAATAAAATCGCTTGTAGGATTTGGGTATACTGCAAAAGTTGAAATCCCCGTACTATTCTCGGTACTTAACGTTGAAGGACTACTTCCATATACTTTATATTCTCCTGGTTGTAAAGAGATCGTGCTATTTACATTGGTTACGTTAATGGTAGTATTATTATTTAGCAGATCGTACCAGGTTCCTGTTTGCTGGAAAGACGGATCGATATTTTGGGTTGTCACACCAAAATTACCAATGATCGTAACATACTTAAGACTCGAACTTGTGTTTGGATCTGTGAGGTGAATTCTTTTTAGTCCGTTAGTGTTTCCTACATCTAACGTAAAATCGTCGGTCCTAAACACGTCGTACTCTTTTTTAAGTGCAATCAAGCTGGTCCATGTGTCGTAGACATCTTTACGATCCGTTTCGTTAAAGTAGTTCCAAAGTATTGGCTTTTCACCAGTTCTTCCGTTAAAGTTAATATCAATATCGTATCCTATTTCTCCAAATTGCCAGATCATCTTTGGCCCGGGAATGGTGAAGTAAAAAGCTCCTGCTAATTCCAATCTGTCTAACGCTGTAGATAGGTTTGTAATGTCGTAGCCACCATCCGAGTTTCCAAATTGTAAATTCTTATACATCAGGCGTTGCTCGTCATGACTTTCCATAAAACTTACATTGGCAGGAACTGTCCAGCCTCTATTTTTATAAGATATCCAGGAAAAATCAGATTTACCATTTTCATGATATCCCATGGTTGCTTCGTTATACGTGTGGTTGTGATTGCCCCAGACCATCATTCCTTTAGAGCCTTCACCAACACGATAGTTGATCAATTCCGTTTCTTCGGTATTATCAGCAAAATGCTCGAGAATAACATAAGAGTCTGCATCTACTTCCCATTGATAATCAGCGTATTCTTTTAAAATGGCAATCCTTCCGGCCTGATATGAACTCCAAACATTAACGTCTGTGGTAGATACTTGCGTGAACCCTTTAGAAAGGTCCCAACGCATACCATCTATTTTATATTCTTCGATCCAGTATTGAACGGTTCTTTTAACATAATCTTTTGTTGCCTGATTTTCGTGGTTGAAATCATTGAAAACGTTAAAAGGGTGAGTTGCAACGGCATTAAAGAAAGGGGAATCTCCACTAGCTTGACCTCCATAACCGCCATTATCCGTATTCCACATTCTATAAAAAGGATGTTGTCCGGTGGCATGATTGTATACTACATCTATAATGACAGCAATCCCTCTTGCATGACATTCATCGATTAATTGCTTAAAAGCATTGGAGGTTCCATAATACTTGTCCAGTGCCATATGGAAAGACGGATTATATCCCCACGAGCTATTTCCGTCGAATTCGCTGACGGGCATAAATTCTATGGCATTAATCCCTAAGTCTTGCAGATAATCCAATCGTGCCTTTACGGCATCAAAGCTATGTAATGCATCAAAATCACGCACCAAAAGTTCATAGATAACCAAATCTTCTTTAGCTGGTGGCGTAAAATTAGTTACCTGCCAGTTGTAGGGAGTATCGCCTGTTCGAATAAGACTTACAGCATGATTCGTTTTTCCGGCAGGGTATGCAGGCAGGTTAGGATAGGTTGTACTATTTATGAACTGATCGTTAGATTCAGTTAATACAGTAGTTGAATAAGGATCAGCTACCCGTAAAGTACCATCTATTAAATATTGAAAAGTAATATCGGTTTGAGGCGTCAATCCTGTTAATTCAATCCAGAATCGATCTTTAGTACTGTCTTTTTGAAGTAGGTAGGTGTCATTGACCAACCAATTGTTCAAGCTACCAATTACATGGACGTAATTTTTAGCTGGTGCATATAAAACCAATGTTGCTTTTGTATTGTCTGAAGAATTATAATTGATCCCATCTTTCATGTTCGCAGGGACAGGAGCTTCTGTCACAGTTGGCGTAACAATAATTTGAAATGATGATGTTAACGTTGTGCTGCCATCTGTTGCTTCTAACTCATAAAAAGTACTTTCTGTAACAGTAGGAGCGTAGCTATAAGAAGTACTGCTGCTGCTAGAACTATTAACCGTTGTACCGTTGGCTTTTAAAACAAAATCAGCTGCCAATGTGGTTGTCGCAGTAATCGAAACAACTTGTCCTGATGAGATAATTGTAGTTTGATCTACAGGAGCAGTTCTCGTTAACTGAAAGGAGCCAACTTCTGAATAATAATCCGGTGTTTTTTTATCTCCTGATCCATCCTTTGCTTTAAACAAAAAACCGATTCTTCCGATTCCAGTTCTTGCATAAAAAGTGGATGGTACGAATGTAATACTATATTCGTCAGTTGTACTGTTATACGTAAGCTTGTTAGCTTCGTTTGAGTTTGACCAAGTTCCGTTTGTTGGACAGTCCATTGAATTGGCGTCATTGAGATCATAGGACCAGGACCAAATATAAAGAGCATTGTTTGTAACACCCCATGATGCTTCATTTAAAGTAGTTCCGTCAACAGTAATCGTAATAGTATCATCTTCTTCGAATGTACTCGGACTTATCGTATATGTAACATCCTGAACTTGAGAAAAACTAAGAAAGCTGGTTAGTACAAAAAGTAAGAGTACTTGTTTTTTCATAGTTATATGTTTATTAAAAAAAGGCTGATGGAACATCAGCCTTTTTTACTAAATTAAATATTAGTTTACGGTATATGTTGGGTTTGCAGGATCAGAAAAATCTAGTGTAATCGTATATGTTCCCGCTACAGAAACAATATTCGCTCCACCAGCTTCTAATGTACCATTAGCTCCATTATCACCATAGTTCACAGCCCAATCATTGTTCGCTCTAAACTTGTATTCACCGGCTAAAAGATCTACATCTCTTAAGATCCAAATATCATCGAAAGGTCTTGACCAATCTCTAGTGAATTGCGCATCCGGAGTTGCTCCCCAGTTGTTATAAGCACTTCCAACTAGTCCCCACACATAATCTATGGATTCTAAGGTGTAGCTCATATCGTTTAGGTCTACCGTTACAATATAGATCCCGGCTGTAGTAGCAATATTAGCACCACCTGCATCTAGCGTTCCATCGTTGCCGTTATCACCATAGTTTACTGCCCAGTCATTGTTCATTCTAAATTTCATCTCACCTGTTAGTAAGGTAGCAATACCTCTAAATACATCTGAATATGGATCGTACTCCAGCATAAAATCAGGTGTTGCTCCCCAATTGTTATAAGCGCTACCCACAATACCTAAGGAGAAATTCTCAATGGTATATGTTAAGTTATTTAGGTCCATAACGATCTTATAGGCACCCGCAGTTACGGTAATGTTTCCACCACCTGCAACTAAAGCTCCTCCTGAAGAACTATTACTTCCATAGTTATTAGCCCAATCATTATTTTCTCTGAACTTGATTTCACCATCCGTTAGTGTAACATAAGCTGCAATCACACCATCTACATCCGTTTTATAGAAAGGTAGGTCTGGCGTTGCTCCCCAGTTATTTGCAGCAGAACCTACCACACCCCATGTGGTCGATAGATCCAATACAGTTAAGTAGGTAGTTACAGAAACAGTTATAGAGGAAGAAATTCGTTCTAAAACGCTCCCTGAAGGTCCATCCGTAATCACGGATCGTACGCGAATTTCTAAATCGCCAGTAGCATCAACAGGAATTCCACTTTCAATAGCCAAAGCGTTAAGCTCTGCATTGGTTAAAGAAACGGAAGTCTGATTTGTGACCATTGCCGCTTCAATAGGCATGATGAAATTTGTGTTAGGCGCTGCCCCTTCAACATAATAATTGACGTCAACAAGGTTAGACGCCAGAATAGGATCTTCCCAGGCTATCGTGATCGCAATTTGATCATTGTTTGCCAATGATAAAGAAAAAGAATCTCCGTTTTGTGCTCCGCCTGAACCAAAGGTTGGCGCGTTTACGGGATAACTAGTTACTAAGAACAAGATACTGTTCGTATATGTTCCACTACCATTTACTCGCATGTACACTGCGATATCACTAAAGTTTGTAACTCCGGTTCCAACAATGGCATCATTGAAGTCTGAAACTGTCATCGAGAAATTATCCGTTGTAGAAGTACCTAATGTTACAGGAGATGTAAAAGCATCATCCGTAGACATTTCTATCGTATAATTTGCACTTCCCGTAATATCATCTTTCCAGGTAATGGTAAATGCTGGATTATTAGGTAATGCAAAGTTTAGGTAGACATTACTGATACCCGGAGCATCCAAGGTAAACTCAGCACTTGGTGGCGTTATGGTCAACGTCTCTTCTTGTTGACAAGCTCCGAAAAGCAAGGTCAACGTCAGTAAGAGATAGCTGCATTTTTTTATATATCGTTTCATTTTATCTTTTTGAATTAGTTTGACTTATAAGTTTAAAGGAATTAGAATATAACGTCCAGTAAGGTCATTAAACCAAACATCGTAGTCATCTTCAACAATTACAGGAATAGATCCTCCTCCTGAGGTAGCTACTCCTGAAAAAGAACTTGTACTTCCCCAAGAATCACCACCACCAGTTACAAATGCGACATCTCCTGGAGTTAAACGAACATTGTTCGCGTACCATATATGTCCATCAAAAGCTAATGGAGTCATTGCAACATTGGCAGTGCTCGATCCTTGCAAGGTTAAACTTGCAGGGCTTGTAATACCCGATGCGTTGAAAGGCTCAAACGTAAAGGTGTTAGATGCAAAATTGATGGTGAATGTATAAAACCCTTGAGGGATACCATTCCCTCCACCATATGGAAATCTTTCAGGGTCTGTTCCTCCGCCTGGATTTGATCCAACAGTCATACCATCATCTGTACCCCATTGAGGTTGCCATAAACCTTTAGTTTCTAATACTTTGAAATGACCATTATTAGCAAATAGTCCAGTGTAGTAGAATATGTTAGGATCATTTTCATCTCTAAATAAAGCCGGGTTGTTCGCGTTGTTGTTCCAGCCCGGAGCGGTTGCATCACCTACTAAGTAATAGTCATTAAATACGTAGTTAAAGTATGGGAAAACCATAAAGTTAATCGTATTTGAAGTAGACTCTACGTTATTTTGCGCTCCTAAAGAGGATACTACTCTTACGTATAGTGTTGCCCACTCAAAAGGATTTAAACCTGCATTACCTGCTGCCGAATTTAATTGACTTACAGATAAGGTTACTGCAGTTTGTCCAGTTGTTGTTACCGCTGTTACAGGGTTTGTGAAATCCTGATCATTTGCAAATTGAATTGCATAATTTATTGCTGTTTGCACTCCATAGTCGGCATGTTGCCAATTTAATGTTAGAGCGGGATTGTCTGTATTTACGGCATCTAATTCGATGTTTGTAAAATTTAATCCTGCCAAAACGGGAGCCGTTGGTTGTGACACCGTGAATATGTCTGAATTATCATCACAAGAGTAGAACAAAAGCAATACTAAGCTAAGAACACTTGCGATTGAATATCGTTTTAAATTTTTCATTGTTTAAAATCGTTTAAATTAATAACCAGTATTCTGGGTTAAATTTGGGTTCGTAGCTAAATTTGAATTAGGAATTGGGTATAGATCCAAGTGAGCCGGTAATGCAATACCATTGCTACCATTTCCTTTCCAAACCCAGTTATAATTTCCGCCTGTGAACTTATTGAAACGGATCAAGTCCTGTCTTCTATGTGCTTCCCAGTGTAATTCTCTTGATCTTTCATCTAAGATGAAGTCTAAGGTTAGCATACCACTTGTTACAACTTCAGGGTTCCCTGCTCTTGTTCTAAGTAGGTTTACATAATTCACTGCATCACCTAGCATACCTCCACCACCTCTAAGATGTGACTCGGCATACATAAGGTATACATCTGCCAATCTAAATAATGGAAAATCTGTATCTACAAATGTTTGATCACTTCCGAATCCACCTGTAGAGGTAGCGTTCGAATATTTTTGGATAATATATCCTTGATCTCTGTCTGAAATGTCTGTAATATCTATAGGTCTATTCGCCGATATGATCGTGTTTCTCGCATCATTATTAAACTGACTTCCTTCGAATAATAAGGCAAATTCCTTTCTTACTCTTAGAGCGCCACCCCATCCGCCGGCACCAACACCAACTTCTGCACCATTCACTTCAAGGCTTCCTACGGATCCGTTGATCATTACTGTAGTAGGACCAAAGTTTTGTGTATACACACCATCAGAAACGATAGGGAAAATAATCTCACTTGTAGCTGAATTCGTATTGTTGTCAGCCATAAAGTTGTGTAAATAATTAGTAGCTAAACTGTAACCACCATTAATGATCTTACCACAATACTCTAAACACTTATCATATTTTGCTTGTCCAATGTAAACCTCAGCATTTAAATAGATCTTTGCCAAGATCATCCAAGCAACTCCTTTATCTGCTCTTGCATGCTCGTTTTGCATCGGATCTGGAAGATCTGCTTCGATAGCCAATAGCTCGGTTTCTATATAATCGAACAATTGAGCTCTGTCATACACCGCAGGGATACTATTTATTGGAGTTGTTTCGTCTGTAAAGTTTGCTTTACCGAAAAGATCCATAAAATAGTAATATGCTAAGGCTCTTAGTAATCTAGCTTCTGCTCTAAATGTTTTGATATCTGCTCTTGTAGCATCAGAAACATTTCGTGAGTTTAATTTATCATCTGTAGTTTCTGCTAAGAAATTATTAGCGAATGCTACCGTTACATCATTTCTACCAAACATACCTGTTAGAATCGGATTTTGGGCAGTCCACAAGTTTCTTTGGATCTCTCTAGTTCCCGCATCATTCTCATAAGACCAGATCATTTGATCTGCCGCCAATGTTTGTAGATATAATAATACCCTACCAAACTGACTGGTTCCGGCATCTAATCCATCGATGTTTGAAGAGGTCGGTCCGTCTACACCGGTTAAGGCAAGATTTGAATATACTCCTGCCAGCGCTCTTTTATATGCTGTTTCATCATTGAAGAAATCTTCTCCTAATACAGATTGATCATCTTCAGGTGTAATGTTCAAGTCATCATTACATGAAGTAGTAATGCTTAACAGAAGTACAGCAATAACGAATATTTTAAATATGTTGAATTCTTTTTTCATTATACTCTTGTTTAAAATTTAACGTTTAATCCCAATAAAATAGTCCTTGCTCTTGGATAGATAAGGTTGTCTATTCCATTAAATACCTCAGGATCTAAACCTGTATAATTTGTGATAGTAAATACATTTTGCATACCTGCCCAAACACGCACACTGTTGGTGCTGTATTTTTTAATAGGTCTGTCAAAAGTATACCCCAATGTAATATTATCCATTCTTAAGAAAGATGCATTCTCTACATAAATGTCTGATGTAATTACATCTGATGTATTGATAAAGTTTGTGTTCAATACTGATGTTGGAATATTTCCTAAAACAGCATTGTCTTGCAAGAAAGCATATTGAGCTATTGAAGAATTTACATTGTTATATACGTAATTACCAATATTTGCTCTTAAATTGAATGCCAGATCAAACTTCTTATAGTTAAAGCTGGATTGCAACCCTAAAATGATATTTGCTTGAGGATTTTCTTTGATGTATCTGTCATCATCATTGATGATTCCGTTTCCATCTAAATCAGCATAAGCACCTTCAATTGGATTTCCTGCACTATCATATAATTGTTTAAATACGTAGAATGAATCAGGCGCTTCACCTTCTCTTCTCAATACTGCATAAGAACCTGTTCCTCCAGAAATATTAAATATCTGTACGTCTTGCCCTAATGCAAGTTTCTTGATCTCTCTATCTAAGAAAGTCGAATTGAAATTCACATTCCAGTTAATGTCTTCTGTAGAAACAACATCTGCATTTACAGAAAATTCAATACCTCTTGTCTCAAATTCACCGTTGTTTTGGAATACACTGTTCGTAAAGTTATAAGCCGTTGGAGAATCTGCTAAAAGATCAGTTGAGTTCTTTTTGAATACATTTAAAGAACCCGTAATTCTATTATTAAATAATCCATAATCTACACCTACTTCAATCGTCGCTGTTTCTTCCCACTTTAAATCTTCGTTGATCTCAGATGGAATAGTAGATAAAATTACTTGATTTCCAAATAAGTATTGTGAATTTTGGTTTCCAAAACGGTAACGTTGTAGGTACAGGTCATTTACGCCAGGAAGGTTTTGTTGTCCTGTAAGACCATAACTTGCTCTTAGTTTTAAACTAGAAATTACTTTCGAATCTTTTAAGAAATCTTCTTCACTCATTTGCCAAGCGAAAGAAGCTCCTCCGAAATCACCCCATCTATTCTTTTCAGAAAAACGAGAGGTTCCATCTCTTCTATAATTTAAGGTAAGTAAGTATTTATCTTTATAACTTAAGTTTACTCTACCTAAATATCCGATGTTCACTACATCTGGATCTGCAAAAGAAGAAGCTACATTATTTGGACCGAAAATATTCCCTGTAAAGCTTCCGAAGTTTGTAAATCTTTGGTATGAATATCCAGCAGTGATATCAAATTTAAAATCTTTAAACTCTTTTGCATATTTTAAATAAGTGTCAAAAAGTTCATTTTTTCTTTCCTGACTTCCTCTGCTATCTACACCTGCATTAATGATTGCGGTTGTTGCTCCACCTAAATTATAATCGTTTAGATCAATCGTAGAACCTTCTGTTTTATCCAATCCAACATTTACCGTAAGATTCATTTCTGGTAAGAAGTGGAATTTATAGTCAAACTTTAAATTTCCATACTGTCTGAATACTTTACCCGTATTATTTCTTAAAAGTAATTCTGCTACTGGGTTTCTCGTTCCATTTTGAAGAATTGCTCCATTCATATGTTGGTAAAAACCTCCATAGCGATTTGTAGCGTCGTACACGGGTTGTGTAGGATCATAGCGAAGTGCAGATCCGATCTGTCCGGAATCACCAAATCTACTATCCTCGAATGCCCTGTTATAGTTTAGACTCACCTTTAAATGATCGTCAAAGAAACTTGGATTCATAGATAAAGCAACATTTGCTCTATTAAAGTTTGAAGTTAGAATTGAACCCTCTATATCGGTAAACCCTACAGATAATCGGGTAGGAATTCTTTTGAATAATGAACCTCTTGCTGATACATTATGAATCGTAGAAACTGAAGTTTGGAAGATTTCATCTTGCCAATCTGTAGATGCGCTACCTAATAGTCCAACATCTCCTGGTCTACGCTGAGTAATAATATCTCTAAAAGCTCCGGCAGAAAAAACATCAATTCTATCATTCAATTTACCGAAGTTGAATTGAAGATCATAATCTAAAGAATAACTAGAAGATCCTTTTTTCGTAGTAATAATGATAACACCATTTGCTGCTCTCGATCCATAGATAGCTGTAGCACTCGCATCCTTTAACACCGAGAATGATTCGATATCATTCGGATTGATACTTGCTAAAATACCTCTAGAACCTGTAACAGAACCTTCGTTAATTGGTAACCCATCGATCACAATTAATGGATTGTTCGATGCTCCTAATGAAGAACCACCACGAATTCTAATTTGAGACCCTGAACCAGGAGCTCCGCTTGTGGTAATACTTACCCCTGCAACTCTACCTGCAAGCAGGTTCTCAGGCGTTACAATATTTCCTTTTGTGAAATCTTTTGCAGTGATAGCTTCAACAGAACCGGTTGCATCTTTTACTGTTGTAGAACCGTATCCTACAACAACGATCTCGTCCAATCGTTCTGCTCCTTCTTCCAATTCGATCGTTATGTTGAAATTTGTTCCGATGGTAATCTCCTGTTCTTTAAATCCTAAATAAGTAACAACAATAATGTCACCCGTTTTAACATTCTTCAGTTCAAAATTTCCATCAAAATCAGTAGAAGTACCATTGTTGGTACCTTTAACCACCACAGTAACTCCAGGCAATCCTTCGCCTGTCGTTTTTTCTTTTACGACTCCTTTTAGTGTCTGTTGAGCAAACACGGTAAAAGAGAAACATAAAAGTATACCTGTTAATAATAATTTAAATTTTCTCATGTATATTTTGTTAAATAAATAACCGTAAATTTGACTTGTGATTAACAATAAATTTACATTCCACAGCGTGAATATATAATTTAAAAGAATCACTCCTTTAGTATATAACCACCGAAAACGTTTTCGTGTTGACAACTTTTTCGTTAAAATTGTAAACTAGGCAAAAATCGACCCTGAAAACAAAGATTTTAGTAAATAATGAGGCAAAAAATTACCATAAAGACAATAGCGAAAGAACTAGGGGTTTCCACGTCGACTGTTTCCAAAGCATTAAGAGATAGTCATGAGATCAGTGTTGAGACTAAAGACAAGATAAAAGCCTATGCCGATTATTACAATTATAAACCCAACAATTTAGCACTACAGTTACGTAATCAAAAGACTAAAGTGATTGGTGTAATATTACCCAAGATCGTGCATCATTTCTTCTCAACTGTTATTAAGGGAATAGAGAGTGGAGCCAACGAAAAAGGATACCATATTATGGTCTGCTTTTCGAACGAATCCTATAAGAGAGAAGTAGAAAATTTAAAAGTATTATCTAATGGAAGTGTTGATGGTCTGATTGTCTCAATTTCAAATGAAACGTTGGAGAATAGTCATTTTGAACATTTTCAGGGCTTGGTAAATGAAGAGATTCCGCTAGTACTTTTCGATAGAGTACACGATTCTATTTCTTGCGATAAAGTGATTGTTGATGATGTTGGAGCCGGATACAAAGCGACAAAACACTTAGCGGAAAATGGAAGGAAGAAGATTGCGATGTTAAGTACACCTGAACATGTAAATATCGGAACGCTAAGGAAACAAGGGTATTTAAAAGCGTTGAAAGAATTTGATCTGAATTCTAATGAAAGTTTGGTGTTAGAAATAGATGAAAAAGAAGATGCTAAAGCACAAATTGCACATATATTTAATAAGGATATTGATGCCATTTTTGCGGTGAACGAGATCTATGCGGCAATGGCTATTCGCTTAGCAAAGGAAAAAGGGTTAAGCGTGCCGGAAGACGTGTCTGTCATAGGATTTACAGATGGTTTGATCTCCGAATATTCTTCACCATCTATTACTGCAATTGTACAGCATGGATTCACTATGGGTAGGCAAGCGGTTGAACTTTTGATTGAAAGAATTGAAAATGAAAATGAATCACTCTCGCCAAGAATCAAGGTGATTTCTAGTAACTTACATGTTAGAGAATCTACGAAATCGAAGTAGTAGAAAAATTGATTTTTTTATTGGAGTAAACCAAAAATCTATATCTTTACCACTTTATTAATCGATTTATCAATAAATTACATTCCACACATTATTAATTGATAAGTCATCGCGCTTATCGTAGTACTAACTAATAATTACGATAATGAAAAAGCGTACGTTAGGTTTCTGGGAAATCTGGAACATGAGTTTTGGATTCTTAGGGATACAGTTCGGTTTTGCCCTGCAAAACGCAAATACTTCAAGAATTTTTGAAACACTGGGAGCTGAGGTAGATGAATTAGCCGTTTATTGGCTTGCTGCTCCGGTAACAGGTTTGATCATTCAACCAATTATAGGGTATTTTAGTGACAGGACATGGCACCCAAAACTGGGTCGTCGTCGACCTTATTTTTTGATCGGAGCTATTTTGGCTTCTATAGCATTGTGCCTTATGCCCAATTCTCCAATTTTATGGATGGCCATTGGTACATTATGGATTATGGACGCCTCAATAAATGTTTCTATGGAACCTTTTAGAGCATTTGTAGGAGACAATTTACCAGATCATCAAAGAACATTGGGGTTTGCAACCCAAAGCTTTTTCATTGGAATAGGTGGATTTGTTGGATCGGCAATGCCATGGGTTTTTTCCAATTGGCTTAATGTATCAAGTGAAGCTCCTGAAGGAGTTATTCCGGATACAGTAAAATATTCGTTTTACATTGGAGCAGCGGCATTTTTACTAGCGGTTCTTTGGACGGTTATAAAATCTAAGGAGTATTCTCCAGAGGAGTTTGAAGCCTTCGAAAAAGAAGCTGAAAATAGCTCCAGCGAGGAAGTTCAAAAAGAAATAACGACAGGAAGACAAACAGCAGTTGGGCTGTCCATGCTATTGATAGGCTTAATAACCACAATGGCTTTGGTCTATTTTGATCTTAAAAAGGACTTGTTTATTCTTACTGTTGGTTTAGCACTTGTTGGATTACTTTTTATTCTAGCGGCACGATTGAGAAATTCTAGTAAAGAAAACGGTTTTGTTAATATTATGACCGATTTGCTGCGAATGCCCAAGACCATGAAGCAGTTGGCATACGTACAATTCTTCTCCTGGTTTGCGATGTTTTCTATGTGGATCTATGCAACATCTGGAGTAACAAGTCACATTTATAAAACTTCTGATACGACTTCTGAAATTTATAATGAAGGAGCAGATTGGGTAGGTTTTTTGATGGGGATCAAATTTTTAGTAGCTGCTTTAGTGGCTTTCTTAATACCCATATTGGCAAGAAAAACAAGTAGAAAAGTAGCACATATGATCTGCTTGTGCTTAGGTGGGTTAGGCTTGATCTCTTACTATTTCATATCAAATCCCGACCTTCTTTTAATTTCAATGATTGGAGTTGGAGTTGCCTGGGCAAGTATTTTATCAGTACCCTATGCGATGCTGACAGGATCTTTACCTTCCAATAAAATGGGTTACTATATGGGGGTATTTAACTTCTTTATAGTAATTCCGCAAATTGTGGCGGCATCGGTATTAGGGTTTATGTTAAACACTTTCTTTCATAATGAACCTATCTATGCATTGGTAGTGGGTGGAATAGCGATGATCTTAGCGGGTATGTTAACGTTAAAAGTTAGCGATGAAAGTAAAATAGAAATTAATGAATAAAAAAGGATTCATATTTGATCTGGACGGTGTTATTGTAGATACCGCCAAATACCACTTTTTGGCCTGGCGAAAGCTAGCCAATAGTGTAGGAGTAGATTTTACCGAAACACAAAACGAACAATTGAAAGGAGTAAGTCGTGTAAAATCTTTAGAAAAAATTTTAGCCTGGGGCAATATTGAATTACCTGAGGATACCTTTATGGAATTAATGGCTAAGAAAAATGATGATTATGTCAGTCATGTTTATCAAATGGATGAATCTGAGATCTTGCCGGATGTGGTTAAAGTATTATCATATCTTCAATCGAAGGCGCAACCTATTGCGCTAGGGTCTGCAAGTCAAAATGCAAGAACCATCTTAACAAAAGTGAACCTGCACGATCGCTTTGATGCCATTGTTGATGGAACCAATGTAACGAAAGCAAAACCGGACCCTGAAGTATTTCTTCGAGCGGCTGAATTGATCAAAGTACAACCCGAACACTGTATCGTTTTTGAGGACTCCGTTTCAGGAGTAAAAGCGGCTAATATAGCCAACATGACCTCTATAGGGATCGGTAAAAAAGAGGTGCTACATGAGGCAGATCACGTGTTTAATGATTTCACAGAAATCAGTATAGATTTTTTAAATGATCTGTTGAAAAACGAATTAAAAATTGATGCTTAATAACTAAGTAAAAGAAATTAACATGAATCAAGATTATATCATTCCTAATGAATGGTCTATTATAGAAGAAGGATTTAATCCGGATACGGTAAAAGCTTCAGAGAGCTTATTCAGTATTGGGAACGGTGCTATGGGGCAACGTGCAAACTTTGAAGAGTCCTATTCAGGTCCTACCTTTCAGGGTAGTTATATTGCCGGAGTTTATTATCCGGACAAGACGAGAGTTGGATGGTGGAAGAATGGATATCCCGAGTATTTTGCGAAAGTATTAAATGCTCCGAATTGGATTGGAATCAACGTTACTATAAACGATGAAAAACTAGACCTACATACTTGCCTGGAAGTCGACAATTTTCGACGCGAATTGAACATGAAGGAAGGTTGGTTGTCCAGAAGTTTTGATGCTACCCTACAAAACGGAATAAAGGTGAAGGTATCTTCTAAACGTTTTCTAAGTCTGGATTTAGACGAGGTGGGAGCAATTAAATATTCGGTTGCACCAATAAATAGAGATGCTATCGTGGAATTTTCCCCATATATAGATGGAGGAATCACCAATGAAGATACTAACTGGGATGATCAATTTTGGGATATCCTGGACCTGACTCAAAAGAACCATCAGTCTTTCTTACAGGCACGAACCATGAAGACACATTTTCATACGTGCACCTACATGGAATCTAAATTGTTTTTGGATGAGGAACTTCAAGATGTCCCTTGCGTGGATAGAAAATCATCTACCTATGCATCCTGCTCATATAAAAAGGAAATAATAAAAGGACAGACATTTACGATTCATAAATTCGGAGGATATGTGGTAGATAGAAACCATGACAAGTTCGAATTGGTTAGCGCTGCTAAAAAAATATTAAAAAAAGCTACAGAGCTAGGTTTCGATGCTTTGTTAGCGCTTCAGAAGAAATCCTGGGCTCAAATTTGGGAAACATCAGATATCACCATCAACGGAGATGTAAAGGCGCAGCAAGGAATTCGATTTAATATCTTTCAATTGAATCAAACCTATTTAGGAACCGATGCAAGTTTGAATATTGGTCCTAAAGGGTTTACAGGAGAAAAATATGGAGGTAGTACATATTGGGATACCGAAGCCTACTGTATTCCGTTCTATATGGCGACAAAAGATCAAAGAGTGGCCAGGAAATTACTCGAGTATAGATATTTCCACTTAGATAAAGCCATTGAGAATGCTGAAAAATTGGGCTTTAAAAATGGAGCTGCCTTATATCCTATGGTTACTATGAATGGAGAAGAGTGCCATAATGAATGGGAAATAACCTTTGAAGAAATTCATCGTAATGGAGCTATAGCATTTGCCATATACAATTACTGCAGATATACGAACGATTATAGTTACATCCCTGAAAAAGGGTTGGAGGTACTGATTGGAATCGCAAGATTTTGGCATCAGAGGGCTACCTATTCAACCAAGAAAGGAAAATATGTCATACTAGGTGTTACCGGCCCAAATGAATACGAAAACAACGTGAATAATAACTGGTATACAAACTATATAGCACGATGGTGTATTAATTATGCTGTAGAAAATATAAATAAGGTTGAAAAAGAATTCAATTCTGATTATCAAAGGATTATGAAAAAAACCAATGTAGATGCGAATGAGTTGGAGAAATGGAAAGAGGTGGCAGATAATATGTATTTCCCATATTCTGAGGAGCATAACGTATTTCTTCAGCAGGATGGTTTCTTAGACAAAGACTTAGTAACCGTAGCAGACCTACCTCGAGAATCAAGACCTATTAATCAACACTGGTCTTGGGATCGTATATTGAGATCACCTTTCATAAAACAGGCGGATGTACTACAAGGATTTTACTTTTTTGAAGATGATTTCTCCGATGAAGACCTAGAACGACATTTTAATTTTTATGAACCGTTTACTGTCCATGAATCTTCACTTTCACCTTGTGTGCATAGTGTTCAAGCAGCTAAATTAGATAAGATGGATCAGGCATATACCTTCTATTTGAGAACGTCCAGATTAGACTTAGATGATTATAATCATGAAGTACATGAAGGGCTACATATTACATCTATGGCGGGAACCTGGATGAGTATAGTTGAAGGTTTTGGAGGTATGCGTGTGAAGGATGGAACATTGTCTTTTACACCTAGAATACCGAAACAATGGGACGCCTATTCTTTTAAGATCAATTTTAGAAATCAAATACTAAAAATAAATGTCACCCAAAATGAAACCAATTTCGAGCTTGTTAATGGAGATAAGATCTCCATCTTAGTTAATGACGAATTGGTTGAGGTGAGCTTTAATAACCTGGTGACCGTGTAACAATCAATTAAACTTCTTTTACCATGAAAAAACAACTCTTCCTTTTTTGCACAAGCTTTGTCTTCTTTTTAGTCTCATGCGAAAAGAAAGAAACGCAAGCGTTAACCAATGATACTGAGCGTACTGTAAAAGAAGTTTATGAGATTGATCGTGTAGAACCACCAAATTGGTGGGTAGGTTTTGAAAATAAGAAACTACAACTGCTTATTAAGCACCCGAATATTGGTGCTGCCACATTACGAGTGGATCACCCTGGAGTTACGTTGGAAAAATTACACAAAGCTAAAAGTCCAAACTATTTGTTTGCAGATATACATATATCTGATAAAGCCAAAGCAGGTAAATTCAATTTAGTATTTACGCTTAAAAATGGTGAAGAGAAGACGTACACCTATGAACTGAAGGCACGTGAAAAGGATGCAGAAGAGTTTGTTGGATTTAACAGTTCTGACGTTATATACTTGATTACACCAGATCGTTATGCTAATGGAAACCCTAATAACGATGTCTTTGGAAAGTTGAACGAAAAAAAGATCGATAGAAAAGATGATTATGGGCGCCATGGAGGGGATATTACTGGTATTACCAATCATCTGGACTATATCGCAGATATGGGTTTTACAGCTATCTGGTCATCACCTTTGCTCATCAATGACATGAAGCAAGGTTCCTATCATGGCTATGCTATGACAGATTATTATATGGTAGATCCTAGATTTGGAACTCTTGAAGAATATAGAAAATTGGCAGATGAAGGTCGAAAACGAGGGATTAAACTGATCATGGATCAGGTGGCAAACCATTGTGGTTTGTATCACTGGTGGATGAAAGATCTTCCTTTTGAAGATTGGTTGAACTATCAAAAAAACTACGAAGACAATATTGAAGATTGGAATTGGAAGAAAACAAAATTTTCCAATCACAGACGTACGGCTAATCAGGATCCATATGCGTCTCATATAGACAAAGAAGGATTGACCGATGGTTGGTTTGTAGAAGCAATGCCTGATCTGAATCAACGCAATCCGTTCATGGCAACTTACTTAATTCAAAATAGTATATGGTGGATTGAAACCTTAGGTTTAGGGGGAATACGACAGGATACCTATCCGTATCCAGACAAAGAATTCATGTCTAAATGGGCAGGAGCCATCATGAAAGAGTATCCTAATTTTAATATTGTCGGAGAGGAGTGGAGCTATAACCCGCTACTTATTGGGTATTGGCAAGAAGGTAAAAAGAATCAAGACGGTTATAACTCTAATTTACGATCGTCCATGGATTTTGCTATGCAGAGATTAGTGGTGGAGGCTTTAAATGAAGAAGAAAGTTGGGATAAAGGTTTGATCAAGATCTATGAAGGGTTGGCAAATGATTTTGCGTATTATAATCCTAAAGATATTATGGTGTTCCCCGACAACCACGATATGAGTAGGATATTTACACAGCTTAAAGGAAATGTTAGCAATACGAAAATGGCATTGAGCTATTATTTAATGATGCCTAGAACTCCACAAATCTACTATGGAACGGAGATTCTAATGGATGACTTCAAGAAGCCCGGAGATCATGGGTTAATACGTACAGATTTTCCCGGAGGGTGGGAAGGTGATACTGTGAATGC
Organism: Flavobacteriaceae bacterium; assembly: GCA_965218065.1. GTDB lineage: Bacteria > Bacteroidota > Bacteroidia > Flavobacteriales > Flavobacteriaceae > Polaribacter. The sequence goes on from OZ244589.1 coordinate 1,124,253, forward strand.
TTTCACAGGAAAAGGATTAACTACAACTCAAAAAGACATGCAGACCTTCTTGAAAAAATTGTTGAACTATCGTAAGTCAAGTAAAGCGATGCAAGAGGGTAAAACGATTCACTTTGCACCTAGAGGAGGATTGTATGTTCTCTTAAGAATGTATAAGGATGAAGTGGTGGCTATCTTTCTAAATAAATCGGACAGGACATCTGTAGCTGCAGAAATGATGGATGAAATTGGAATCGGTGGAAAGAAAGTAAAAAATATCATCACAGGTGAGGAGATGCTATGGGAAGGAGAACTGAAAATTAACCCTAAAGGAGTTACCCTGCTAACAACAAAATTAGATTAAGATGAAAAGATCGACTTTCTTGTTGCTATGTACCATGTTTATTGGCTGGAGCCTTTCTGCTCAGGTCACAATGGTTATAGAAGAACTGCCTAAAAACACCCCAAAAGATGCTGCTATTTTTATCTCAGGTGATTTTGAGGGCTGGTCTGGCGGTAAGAAAGCATATCAATTGCAAAAAGATAAAAGGGGATATTTGATCACTTTACCGAAAGAATTACAACAGATCCAGTTTAAATTTACGCAAGGATCTTGGACCACAGTGGAGTGTAGTGCCACGGGCTCGAGTATTGATAATCGTTCCTATACCTTTGATAAACCAAATGATACACTACGAATAAAAATTGTAGGATGGGATCATCTATTTGATAAAAAATCGATCACAACGGCGGCTAAGAACGTTTCAGTGCTAGCTAAAGATTTCGAAATACCACAACTGAAAAGAAAACGAAGAGTGTGGATGTATTTACCACCAGGTTATGATAAATCCAAGGAATCGTATCCGGTGGTGTATATGCATGATGGTCAAAATCTTTTTGACACAAACACCTCTTTTTCAGGAGAATGGGAAGTTGATGAAACATTAAACAAACTATTCGAAGAAAAAAATCTAAAGCTTATTGTTGTTGGAATTGATAACGGTGGAGCAAAACGACTAGATGAATATTCTCCGTGGACACATAAAGAATATGGAGGTGGAGAAGGAGAAGCATATACCCGGTTCATTGTCAATACGCTTAAACCATATATAGATCAGAATTACAGAACATTATCTGGAAGAAATAATACAGCCATTATAGGAAGTTCTATGGGAGGACTGATATCTCATTATGCAGGGCTTAAGTACCCGGAAGTTTTTGGAAAAATTGGAGTGTACTCTCCGGCTTTTTGGTTCGCTCCTCAGGTGGCGGAGTTTTCAGAAAAACACGGAAATATTCAGGATTCTCGAATCTATTTTTTGGCAGGTGGAAAAGAAGGTAATAATACTCGTTTTCAAGAAATAAGTCAGACTGTAAAAGACATGAACAGTATGGTAAATATTCTTAAGAAACAAGGATTTCCATCGAAGAATATATACTCGAAAGTTGTTCCGGAAGGAAAACACAATGAAGCATTATGGAGAACGAATTTTGAAGAAACGATCTTATGGCTATTCCCTAATGCTATTAAAAAAAGAACTTTTGTAGAGGCAGAATTCAAAGAAGATAAGTTAAAAGTCGTTGTTTCGGATGGCACCTATGATCTACAGTTCTATACATCAGAAATAGTTGAAACGACGTTTGTTCCTAGTGACGAATCTATCGCTCAAAAGGAATCGCATGCCGTAGTAATGAAACCTGAGCCTTCCAATGTTCGTTTCAGTGAAAATGATTCCGTAATTGAATTTAAAAGTAAGGCGTTATCAGTGCGTGTTAAGAAAGTCCCTTTTAAGATTACATATTGGCATAATGGGGAAAAAGTGATATCAGAAAAGAATGGCTATCAACGAACCAATGAGTTTGAGACCATTCAATTTAATGTAACATCAGATGAAGTCCTATATGGAGGAGGAGCCAGAGCATTGGGAATGAATAGAAGAGGAAACCGTTTGCAATTATACAATAAAGCTCATTATGGGTATCAGGAGCGGTCAGAATTGATGAACTTTACCATACCCATCATAGCATCGTCTAAGATGTACATGTTGCATTTCGATAACGCTCCTATCGGCTATTTAGATCTGGATAGCAAAAAGAACAATACATTAACATACGAAACCATTTCAGGAAGAAAAACCTATCAGGTTATTGTGGGAAATTCCTGGTTAGATATGCTTAATAACTATACCGATTTGACTGGAAAACAACCGCTACCACCCAGATGGGCGTTAGGAAATTTCTCTAGTCGATTTGGGTATCACTCTCAAAAAGAAACAGAAGCTACTATAGCTAAGTTCAAACAAGATTCTATACCGGTAGATGCCATCATTTTAGACCTGTATTGGTTTGGAAAGGATATCAAAGGAACCATGGGTAATTTGGCAGTGTATAAAGACTCATTTCCAGACATGAAGGGAATGATAGATAAATTGGACAAACAAGGAGTAAAGACTGTGCTTATTACGGAGCCTTTTGTTTTAACTAGTTCAGATCGTTGGAAAGAAGCGGTAGAACAAGATGTTTTAGCCAAAGATGTTAAAGGAAAGCCATTTACATACGATTTCTATTTTGGTAATACAGGACTGATCGATATTTATAATCCTAAAGGATCAGCTTGGTTTTGGAACATTTATAAAGAACTGATCGATCTGGGAGTTGAAGGTTTATGGGGAGATTTGGGAGAGCCTGAAGTACATCCCTCAAAATTGATACATGAAACAGGAACTGCCGATGAAGTTCATAACATCTATGGACATGATTGGGCCGGGTTGATCTATAAAGGATATCAAAAAGAGTACCCGAACAAACGCCCATTTATTTTGATGAGAGCAGGATATTCCGGCTCACAGCGTTATGGACTTATTCCATGGTCTGGAGATGTTAGTAGAAGTTGGGGAGGATTAACTTCTCAACCTGAAATTTCATTGCAGATGGGACTTCAGGGTATTGGATATATGCATTCTGATCTCGGTGGTTTTGCAGGCGCAAACTTAGATGATGAATTGTATGCAAGATGGTTGCAATACGGTGTTTTTCAACCTATTTTTAGACCGCATGCGCAGGAAGATGTACCTAGCGAACCGGTTTTTAGATCATCTAAAGCAAAAAAACTTGCGAAAGAAGCTATTGAACTTCGATATAAATTATTACCTTACAACTATACGTTGGCATACCACAATCATACATCAGGTGCCCCACTTATGCGTCCATTGTTTTTCGAAGAGCCTAAGAAACGTCAACTAAGCTCATTATCTTCAACGTATCTGTGGGGTATTGATTTTTTAATTACACCAATTTTAGCATCTAAAGAGCAAACAGTAAATGTATATTTTCCTGAAGGAAACTCATGGTTTGATTTTTATTCGGATACCATAATTGAAGGAGGTATCACCAGAAGAATTATGACCAACGAAAGTTATATTCCCACTTTTGTTCGTGGTGGAGCTTTTATTCCCATGGCATATCCTATGCAACATACAAAAGATTACAACCCGAACAAGATACAATTACATTATTACCATGATCCTTCTGTATATATCAGTAAAAGAGAACTGTATAATGATGATGGACTAACTGCTAGGGCTTACGAAAAAGGACTGTATGAAAAACTCTTTTTCCAAAGCGATTTGAGAGGAAATAGTTTAGATATTACCCTGAAAGCTGAAATTGGAGAAAATTTTGAGAGTACGATAAAAGAAATAGAATTGATCATTCATAATATTCAGCAATACCCCAGATCAATTAAGATAGGGACAAAGAAGGTGGAAGCTGGATTATATAAGAACAAACTGAAAATTCCTGTTCAGTGGAACCCAAAAGAAAAACTTAAAGTAAAAATCAAATTAAAATCATAAACAGATGAATCTAAAAAGTACCTTTTTATTGTTAGGAGTACTATTGTTTCTTTCCTGTCAGGAAGAAAAGAAAAAAGAGGTAGATACCTCCCCTAAAGAAATAGTCTCTTTTTCACCGGAAATGATGGAGAGTGCAATTATTTATGAGGCGAATATTAGACAATACTCAAAAGAAGGGACATTTGATGCTTTTACCAAAGATATTCCAGAACTAAAAAAGTTAGGCGTAAAGATCATTTGGTTAATGCCCATCTTTCCTATATCTGAAACCAAGCGAAAAGCGACTGGAGGTGAGTTCGCCAGTTTGATAAAAGATGAAGTAGAGCGTAAAAAGATGCTGGGGAGTTATTATGCAGTATCTGACTTCACGAAGATAAATCCTGAGTTTGGTGCGATAGAGGATTTCAGAAAATTGATAGAAATGGCTCATGCCAATGATATCTATGTCATTTTGGACTGGGTACCTAATCATACGGGGTGGGATCACACCTGGTTAAAAACAAATCCCGAGTACTATACTCAAAATGAAAAAGGAGAAGTAATTCACCCAGAAGGAACCGATTGGACAGATGTTGCCGATCTGAATTATGATAATAAAGATATGCGAAACGAAATGATCGCTGATATGAAGTTTTGGATTACCAAAGAAGGAGTAGATGGTTTTAGATGTGATGTTGCCGGTTCTGTACCCTTCGATTTCTGGCAAGAGGCAATTCCACAATTACGAAAGGAGAAAGACATTTTTATGTTAGCTGAAGCCTGGGAACCAGCGTTGATGAATGATGGATTGTTCGATATGGCTTATGGCTGGGATAGACATCATACCATGAACCATATCGCTAAAGGAGAGGATCCGGTTAAAAAATGGAATGAGGTAATGGAGAAAGATCAAAAACGATATGCAAAAGATGATGTATTAATGACCTTTGTAACCAATCATGATGAGAATTCATGGAATGGTACGATTGAAGAACGTATGGGGAATGCAGCAGAAGCCTTAACAGTGTTGAGTTATGTTGCACCTGGAATGCCCTTGATCTATTCAGGTCAGGAATACAATTTGAGTCATAGATTAAAGTTTTTTGAAAAAGATTCGATTCCGAAGAAAAAGGGAAGTATGTGGCTATTATTAGAAAAGCTTGGAAAGCTAAAGCAAACACATCCGGCTATGCACGGAGGTAGAAATGCTGCGAGCTATACGTCACTAACAGAAGATGGAAATACATTGGTTATTACGCGAAGTAATAAAGGAAAAAACCTCATTTATGTTGCTAATTTGTCAGATAAACCTACAGAAGTTTCAGTAACTAAAAAAGGAAAGTATACAGATTACTTTAATGGTAATAGTATTGAATTAAACGACGATAAAATGTCATTATCGGCATGGGAATTTAAAATTTTAATCGACTGATATGCGCACAGGATATATATTATTGGCTTGTTTATTGTTTTTAGGATGTAAACAAGAGAAGACAGAGCAAGAAGCGCCATTTGTTTGGGAAAATGCCAATCTGTATTTTTTGCTTACAGATCGTTTTAATAATGGTGATACGACCAATGATATCAATTTTGATAGAACCAAAGAAACCGGAAAGCTACGTGGATTTGAAGGCGGTGATATCAAGGGAATTACTCAAAAGATAAAAGAAGGTTATTTTACGGATTTAGGTATTAATGCCATTTGGATGACTCCCATAGTCGAACAAATCCATGGAGGTACGGATGAAGGAACCGGAGTCACTTATGGTTTTCATGGTTATTGGACCAAGGACTGGACAGCGATCGATCCAAATTACGGAACCAAAGAAGACCTAAAGGAATTGGTAACGGAAGCACATAAAAATGGTATTCGAATTTTATTGGACGCTGTGATCAATCATACAGGACCTGTCACAGAAAAAGATCCTGTATGGCCCTCAGATTGGGTGCGTACGGAACCGCAATGCACGTACGATACGTATGACAACACCATCAAATGTACTTTGGTCAAAAATCTACCAGATATTCTTACAGATAGTGATGCAACAGTTGAATTACCACCTCAGTTGGTTGCCAAATGGAAAGCAGAGGGAAGATATGAACAAGAAGTGAAGGAATTAGATGCCTTTTTTAAAAGAACAGGATATCCTAGAGCTCCTCGATTTTATATCATGAAATGGTTAACGGATTATATTACGGAGTTTGGTATTGACGGTTACCGGGTAGATACTGTAAAACACACAGAAGAAAATGTATGGCAGGAATTTAAAAAAGAATGTGATTATGCATTTGAACAGTATAAGACCAATAATGAAGATAAAGTACTAGATGATACCAATTTTTATTTGGTAGGAGAAGTCTACGGTTATGGAATTTCTTCTGGAAGGCTATATAATTTTGGTGACAAAAAGGTTGACTATTTCGATAAAGCATTTGACGACTTGATAAATTTCGAGTTTAAATGGAATGCTAAACAAAAAAGTAAAGAAGAAGTTTTTAGTAGATATGATGCTATTTTAAATAAAGAACTAGCCGGATTTGGAGTGTTAAACTACCTGAGTTCACATGACGACGGTCAGCCGTTTGATGCAAAAAGAGAAAAACCCTTTGAAACGGCAACATGGTTATTGTTAGCACCCGGAGCATCCCAAACCTATTACGGCGATGAATCGGCAAGGTCTTTGGTTATTGATGGAACGATTGGAGATGCAACTTTACGATCTTTTATGAACTGGGATGCTGTTATGAACGATCAAAAAACAAAGGACATATTAGCCCACTGGCAAAAATTGGGTAGGTTCAGAGCCAATCATCCTTCTATTGGAGCAGGTAAGCACCAGATGATCTCTAAAAAACCCTATACTTTTTCAAGAACCTATACGAAGAATGATTATCACGATAAAGTGGTGGTGGCATTAGATATGCAGAAAGGAAAAAAGAGCATAGCTGTAGGAGCTTCATTTCCAGACGGATCAATGGTAAGAGATGCATATTCCGATCAAACAGGAAAAGTAATTAATGGAACTGTGGTTATCGACTCTGATTTTAACCTAGTTTTACTGGAAAAATTATAATATGAGTATTAAACATATATTCTTTCTAGGGTTGTTAACCCTAATTTTTACTGCTTGTGAAGTAGAATCTGCAGGAGTAGCTTCTCCTAATGAGAACATCTCCGTAAACTTTCACTTAAACCCGGAGGGTAGATTCTTTTACACTATTCATTATAAGGACAAAGCCATTATTGATACTTCCTATGTAGGCTTTGAATTACAAAATGCGCCGGCTATTACTAAAGGATTTATTGCTCGAGTTAAACGACCAACTGAGGTGAATGAGACCTGGCAAATGCCCTGGGGAGAACAACTCAATGTATTAAACCATTATAATGAAGTTAAGATTGAATTAGAAGAGAAGTTCGATCTTCAAAGAAAAATGAACATTGTTTTTCGAGTGTATAATGATGGAGTAGGCTTTCGCTATGAATTTCCGGAACAACCCAACTTAAAAGAGGTATTAATTAGAGAAGAAAATACTGAGTTTAATTTGACCGAAGATTATAAAACCTTTTGGATACCTGGCGATTGGGATATCTATGAACATTTATATAGCACAACAAAGCTCTCTCATATAGATGCAAAATCATATATCCCAAAAACCAACCTTGCACAGAGCTATATTCCCGAAAATTCTGTGAGCACACCGGTAACTTTGGTTGGAGAGGATGGAATTCATTTGAGTTTTCATGAGGCAGCTTTAGTTGGTTATTCAGGAATGACCTTAAAGGTTGATACTACCAACTTAAGCTTTAAAAGTCATTTAGTAGGCTCAAGAAATAATGACTTCAAAGTTAGAAGAACGACACCATTTCATACACCATGGAGAAGTATTCATATAACGGATAACGCTCCTGATTTGATCGAATCTAATTTGATCGTTAACTTAAATGAGCCTAATAAGTTGGGAGATGTTTCATGGTTTACACCTATGAAATATACAGGTGTTTGGTGGGAAATGCATCTCGGAAAATCTTCCTGGGATTACGGTATGGAAATGGTAAATGGTACATGGACAGATACAGGAAAGGCACATGGACGTCATGGAGCTACTACGGAAAATGTAAAGCGTTTTATTGATTTTTCGGCAAAGAACAATATCAAAGGAGTACTGGTAGAAGGATGGAATACTGGATGGGAACGTTGGATCGGTTTTGAAGATAGAGAAGGAGTGTTCGATTTTGTAACTACCTACCCGGATTACGATTTGGAAGAAGTGGTAAGTTATGCAAAGGAAAAAGGAGTAGAGATCATTATGCATCACGAAACTTCGGCCGCGACTCAAACCTATACAAAACAACAAGACACGGCTTTTGCATTGATGAAAAAATATGGAATACACTCCGTAAAGACAGGTTATGTGGGTAAGATTCTACCGAAGGGAGAATATCATCACGGACAGTATATGGTAAACCATTATAACAATACGGTTGAAAAGGCAGCAAAGTATCAAGTGGCGATCAATGCACACGAACCCATAAAAGCAACAGGTTTAAGAAGAACCTATCCAAATACTATTTCTAGAGAAGGATTGCGAGGACAAGAATTTAATGCCTGGTCGGGTGACGGAGGAAATCCACCGGAGCATTTACCGATTGTTGCTTTTGCAAGAATGTTAGCCGGACCCATTGATTTTACTCCCGGGATTTTTAATATCAAATTTGATGAGTATCGAAAGGATAACCAAGTGAACACCACCTTGGCGCAACAGTTAGCATTATATGTGGTAATCTATAGCCCTATTCAGATGGCCGCAGATTTGGTTGAACACTATGAAGCGAATCCTAAGCCGCTCCAATTTATAAAAGATGTAGGTGTGAATTGGGAGGAAACTAAGGTACTAAATGGAGCCGTGGGAGACTTTGTAACCATCGTTCGTAAAGAAAGAAAAACAGGAAATTGGTTTCTAGGAAGTATTACGGATGAGCATGCACGATCTTTCGAAATTGAATTAGATTTCTTAGAACCAGACCAAGAATATATGGCAACCATTTATAAAGATGGTAAAGATGCGCATTGGGACAAGAACCCACTGTCATTGGAAATAGAGACTATAAAAGTAAACAAGCAATCTAAATTAACGTTGCATCTTGCAGAAGGTGGAGGAGTCGCGATCAGCTTTTCAAAGATGTAATTTTAATGATTAATGACCTATGGTTAAATGTCGGCGATTGCCGACATTTTTTTTATGATGAACGTAAAAAAAAGGACGTCTACAACGAATTCTAAAAAATAGCATACGAATTCTAATCCGTGCCCGATCTAAGTATTACAATGCGCTACATTTAAGTAATACTTTTAAACTAGATGAGCTATGGGCACTAAAAATTTATTTCCATTATTAAGCGTTTTATTATTCTTCGTGGGCTGCAAACCAAAAATTCCTCAAAGCGATAATGTATATCAATTTAGGAACTATATCAGTTATACTACTTCAGGTGTAGTCTCTACCTCTAAAAACATTCAAATTAAATTGTCTAAAAGCACACCTTTGCTCAAAGAAGGAGTTTCTGTTACAGAAAAGTTGCTCACTATTTGGCCAAAGGTAAAAGGAGAACTAAAAGTAATCAACGATAGAACGTTAGAGTTTGTACCCAAAGAAAGGTTAGCGTCGAACACGGAATATGCTGTGGGAGTACACCTAGATAAGATCTTTGAAGAGGTTCCGGAAGAATTTAAAGAGTATAATTTTCAATTCAAGACCATTAAGCCCACCATTTCAGTACATATGAATGCGATACATTCTTACAATAAGACATTTCAGTATATAGAAGGAATCATAAGATCTGCAGATGTTGTTGATCTTGATGATGTAAAAAAAATGATATCAGCAAGACAAGAGGGAAAAAAGCGCGCAGTTGTTTGGAATGAATCCTATAGAACAGGAAAGTCATTTGAATTCAAAATTGATAGTATCCAACGATTTGAAGAAACCAGCACGGTGTCGGTGGTCTATAACGGACGCCCCATTGGTGCAGAGAATAAAGGTGAAGAAGAAATCAAAATTATTGGAGCAAATACCTTTAAAATAGTTAATGTCGAAGTAGTAAATAAAGATGAACAATACCTTCTTATTAATTTTTCCGACCCATTAAAAAAGCAACAGAACTTTGATGGTTTAGTAATGCTAAAAGGAGCTCAAAGCCCAAAGTACATTGTTAATGGGAATGTTTTAAAAGTATATTACGAATCTGTTTTAAATGGTGAAACTGAAGTCACGATTTTTGAAGGAATAAAAAACGCACATAACTATACATTAAAAGAATCGGTGTCTAAAACTGTATCGTTTGAAAGCATCAAACCTAATGTAAGACTTATTGGAAATGGGAACATTTTACCAAACTCAAAAGATCTAAGATTCAATTTCGAAGCGGTTAACCTAAAAGCTGTAGATATACGTGTTATTAAAATATTTGAAGACAATGTCCTACAGTTTCTTCAAGAGAACAACCTAAATTCAAACTATGAGTATGCAATAAAAAAAGTAGGGAGAAGGATTGCCAAAGAAAAAATAACATTGATTGAAGATGAAGAGTTGGCGACGGGAAACTGGAGAGCTTATAGCGTAGATCTATCAAAACTGTTTAAAGCTGCGCCAGGTGCTATTTATAGAGTTGAAATCAGTTATACAAAGGATGATGCTGTGTATCCTTGCAAGACGACAGAAGCGTTGAACAAAAATGATAAAGCTGCTCGTTATGAAGCAGCAGCAAAAGACCTAAATGATGAAGCTCGAGAAACTCTGTATTGGGATAATGTAATTTATAATTATAAAAGACATACTTACAATTGGCGCGAACGAGATAACCCATGTCATGAAGCATATTACGGACCTCAAAAAACAGTGAGTCAAAATTTACTGGCTTCAAATCTGGGAGTAATTGTAAAAAAAGGATTAAACGGGAAATATCATTTTGCTATAACCGATATTGTTAGTACCAATGGCGTGCCAGATGCGACGATTTCCTTATATAACTATCAACAGCAAAAAATAGGGCAGGTAAAGACAAATGGAGAGGGGTTTGCAAAATTGGCACTTGATAAAAATGCATCCTTTGCGATTGTCTCAAAAAACCGAAGTAAAAACTATGTCAAATTAGGAGATGGAAATGCTTTGTCCTTGAGCAGATTTAACGTTTCCGGTACGCGAAGTCAAAAAGGAATCAAGGGTTATATCTATGGTGAAAGAGGCGTGTGGAGGCCTGGAGATAGTATTCATCTTACATTTATGTTGAATGATATCGACAATAAATTACCTCAAGGGCATCCCATAAAAATGGAGGTCAGGGACCCAAACAATAAGATCATTTATAAACAAGTGACAGTCGAGCATGTCAATCAAATGTATGCGTTTACCGTACCAACAACCAAAGAAAACAATACAGGAAACTATACCGCAAAAGTTACGGTAGGTGGTGCAAAGTTTTATAAAAAATTGAAGGTAGAAACAGTAAAACCTAATCGATTAAAAATGCAGGTTGAATTTACTGATGCCACTTTATCAAATGCCAAAAAAGCGCAGGGCAAAGTTGCGGTAAAATGGCTACACGGAGCGCCTGCAAAAAATGTTCGAGTAGAATTATTAGCTAAAGTTACTAAGAAGAACAATGGATTTAGCCAATACAAAGGCTATGTATTTACAGATCCAATAAAAAAATATCGTACGGAAGAGTTCACATTTTTCGACGGTAATGTGGATGCTAACGGAGAGAGAACTATCTCCAAAAAGCTGGACATTGGAAAAAACGCTCCAGGGTTATTAAACATTCAATTTCTGACAAGAGCTTACGAAAAAGGAGGCGATTTCTCCTTAGATGCTTTTACAAAAATTTATGCTCCTTTCTCTTCATTTGTTGGAATGAAGTCACCTAAAGGAAATAATTACGGTTCTTTTTTTACGGATGAAAAACAACGATTTGATTTGATGACAGTGGACAAAGAAGGAATTCCGATCCAGAGGAATAATGTAGAAGTAAACATCTATAAAATAGAATGGAGATGGTGGTGGAACACCTCTGATGATAATTTGAGCAGTTATGCATCCAATACATTTCATCAACCCTATCGAACAATACACGTGAATACCAATACGAAAGGAAAAGGACATTTTACAGTGGAAATTCCGGACGACGAAAGAGGAAGGTTTTTGATAAGGATAAAAGATCCGAAGAGTGGACATGCAACAGGAAGAATTGCTTATTTCTATAAAAATTGGTGGACAACACAGTCATCAGGAGATAAAGAAGCTGCCAAAATGCTCATGTTTTCTTCAGATAAAGAACGATACAAAGTAGGAGACATTGCTAAAATTACATTTCCTTCCGGTCAGAAAGGAAGAGCCTTAATAAGTATAGAAAATGGAACGGAGGTGCTTAAAAAGAGTTGGGTGAAAACAAACAAAGGAGAGACGAGAATTGAAATACCTGTGACTTCCAAAATGACGCCTAATGTTTTTGTGAATATTTCATTGTTGCAGCCTCATAAAACTGTTGAGAACGATCTACCCATACGATTATATGGAACCATTCCTATTCTGGTAGATGATCCTGATACCAAGTTGCAACCAATCATTTCAATGCCTTCAGAGCTTGAACCTGAAAAGAGATTTACACTAAGTGTTTCAGAAAAAAATCAAAAAGCCATGAGTTACACCTTGGCCATTGTGGAAGAAGGGTTGTTAGATCTAACGAGATTCAAAACCCCAAACGCACATCATCAGTTTTATGCAAAGGAGGCATTGGGAGTTAAAACTTGGGATATATACGATTATGTAATTGGAGCGTATTCCGGAAGCATAGATCAGGTATTTGCTATTGGAGGAGATGGAAGCAATGCCAAAGCGAAAAACAGAAAGGCAAATAGATTTAAACCTGTAGTACGGTATTTAGGGCCTTTCTCTATAGGAAAGGGAGAAACAAAAAAACATACGATTAAATTACCGAATTATATAGGAGCTGTAAGAACCATGGTGATCGCATCAGATTATCGTAAGGAAGCGTATGGAAGTGCCGAGAAAACGGTTCCTGTTAAAAAACCTTTGATGGTTTTAGCCACGTTACCGAGAAAGTTAAGCCCAGGCGAAAAAGTAACCCTTCCTATAACCGTTTTTACGATGGATGAAAAGGTTAAAAATGTATCTGTAAAAATTAAATCTAGTAAAGGCGTTACGCCTGTAGGCACTTCTAAAAAATCGCTCACTTTTGATAAAGTTGGAGAGAAAATGGCCTATTTTCAATTGGACGTTAGCAAAGCAAAAGGAGTAAACACCATTGAGGTTTTTGCAGAGGGTAATGGACAAAAGGCTAGTTACAATCTGGAATTTGACGTGGTAAACCCCAATGTAATTTCGACAAAAATAATTGACAAGACCATCACTTCAAATCAATCGGCTAAAATTGCGTTTAAAACTTTTGGTGTTGTTAATTCGAACTCCGCGATATTAGAGTTTTCTACCATCCCTCAAATAGATTTCACTAAGCGTTTATCCTATCTTGTTCGATACCCACATGGATGTGTAGAACAAACAACATCTAGTGTTTTTCCACAGTTGTTCTTGTCAGAAATATTTGACCTTTCTGATAAAAAGAAACGCGAAATTCAGAAGAATATCGAGGCAGGAATCAAAAGGTTAAGTCATTTTCAAAGATTTAATGGAGGTATGAGCTACTGGCCGGGAGAAGAGTATGTAGATGATTGGGCAACAAGTTATTCCGGGCACTTTATGTTGGAAGCAGAGAAAAAAGGTTTTGTTCTTCCGATCGGTTTTAAGAGTAGTTGGATCTCATATCAAAAGAAAACAGCGAGAAACTGGAGACCAGGTCATAGGTATACTTCAGATTTGGAGCAAGCATATAGATTATACACGTTGGCTTTAGCAGGAGCATCCGATCTCAGTGCAATGAATAGGTTAAGGGAGTTTAAAAACCTTTCTAACGAAGCAAAATGGAGATTGGCAGGAGCGTATGCTCTTGCCGGACAAAACAAAGCAAGTGAGAACATCATGAACTCAGCACGATTAGACTTTAGTAGATCCGATACGAACAAATATACATATGGATCGGATGCAAGAAATAGAGCTATGGCACTTGAAACGATGATCTTAACCAACAACAGAGAAAAAAATGATTTGCTCAAGATCGTTGCAAAAGATCTATCCAGTAATATGTGGATGAGCACGCAAACAACAGCATATAGCCTTTTAGCAATCTCTAAAGTAGTTCAAAATAATGAAGACAAGAGCATGCATGTAACGTATAGCATTAGTGGAAAAACAATGGAAGTACAAAGTTCGAAGACTTTCGCCCAGAGAACAATTTCGATCTCTCAAGGTGAGTACACGATTGATGTAAAGAATGAAAAAAATAATGTGGTATATGTGCGCCTTATAAATTCTGGAAAACTGCCTTTGGGAGAGGAAGTTGCAATAAGTAGAGGTTTTAATGTACATGTAGATTACAGAGATTTGAAGGGGAACAAATTGGATATAACAACATTAAAACAAGGACAAGATTTCTATGCGAATATATCGGTTGAGAATCAAGAACATACTATTGTGAAAAATGTAGCATTGAGTCAAATATTCCCTTCAGGATGGGAGATCGTAAATACCCGATTTACAGATTTTAGTTCAAGTGTCGTAAGCAAGGCGAGGTATACAGATATTAGGGACGATCGTATAAACTTCTATTTTGCTATAGGTAGAGGTAAAAGAGATGGTATGAAAACCTTTAGAGTATTGTTAAACGCATCCTATTTAGGAAAATACTACTTACCGGGAACTCAGGTGGAAGCTATGTATGACAATGACTACTTTGTAAGAACAAAAGGGCAATGGGTAGAAGTAATCAAATAACAAATTTTATGAAAAGGATCATTCATTATATAAAACGAAACAAGATAAAGAGCAGTGTGCTATTCTTACTGATTGTTTGGTATGTTTTCTGCCTTCCGCAGGAGTTGTTCAATAAACCAACATCTACTGTAATTGTCGATTCAGAAAATGAACTATTAGGAGCTTTGATCGCTGCAGATGGGCAGTGGAGGTTTCCCAAAACTAATGAGATACCAGAGAAGTTTAAAACTTGTGTTATTCAGTTCGAGGATGAATATTTTTACAATCATCCGGGGTTTAACCCAATCTCTATGCTTAAGGCATTACGAAAAAATGTGAGCGCGGGAAAAGTAAAAAGAGGAGGTAGTACCTTAACACAACAAGTGATAAAACTATCTAGAAATCAACGAAAAAGAACATACCTGGAAAAGTTAAAAGAAGTTATTCTTGCTACCAGATTAGAGCTCAGAACAAGTAAAGATGAGATTCTTGCACTCTGGTCGAGTAATGCTCCTTTTGGCGGTAATGTGGTAGGCCTCGATGCGGCCTCCTGGAGATACTTTAACAGAAAACCATCGGATCTTTCCTGGGCTGAATCTGCTACGCTGGCGGTACTGCCAAACGCTCCAAATTTGATCTATCCGGGAAAGAACCAGAAAAAGCTTTTAGCAAAAAGAAATCGATTGTTAAAAAAGTTGATGACCCATAAGATCATAGATTCGTTAACTTATAATTTATCACTGTCAGAAGAGCTTCCTCAGAAGCCATATCCATTACCACAGATTGCACCTCATTTATTGCAAAAAGTACATCGAGAAGATAAAGGCAGCATTAAGAGGGTATCCATAGATAAAAACCTTCAAGATCAGGTGAATAGTATTGTAAAGCGCCATTACATGCAACTACAGCAAAATGAAATTTATAATGCAGCGGTATTAGTACTAGATATTGAGGAAAGAAAAGTACTGGCATATGTTGGAAATACGCCTACCGATAGAAAACATCAGAAAGATGTAGATGTTATTGACAAACCGAGAAGCACGGGTAGTATTTTAAAGCCACTGCTATATGCGGCAATGTTGGACGATGGACAATTACTGCCGGAAATGCTGTTGCCTGATATTCCTACTCAAATAGGAAATTATCGTCCCGAAAATTATACGAAGGAGTATACGGGAGCAATATCAGCAAAGAAAGCATTGTCAATGTCCTTGAATATTCCTGCTGTAAAGATGCTTCAGAAATATGGCGTCAATAAATTTCATCATTATTTAAGGGCAATGTCCCTACGAGATGTAGGAACGAATCCAAACCGATACGGCTTATCACTTATTTTAGGAGGAGCAGAAAGTAATTTATGGGACCTGTGCAGTACCTATGCAGCTTTTGCATCAACACTTTCTAATTATACATTACACAATGGCTGGTATTATTCAAATGAATTTGTAACTCCAAGTTATACTGTTGAAGACAAGGTCCATTTGGGGGAACTGGTTAAACACAAGGAAATTTTTGATGCCGCTTCAATTTATTTGACATTTGAAAGTATGAAAGATCTGAATAGGCCAGGAGTAGATCAAAACTGGAAATTTTTTGATTCCTCAAATGCTATTGCCTGGAAAACAGGAACAAGTTTTGGTTTTAGAGATGCCTGGGCTATTGGTGTTACAAAAAAATATGTGGTAGGTATATGGGTTGGAAATGCAGATGGTGAGGGAAGACCCGGATTAGTCGGGGTGCAAACAGCGGCTCCAATTTTGTTTGATGTTTTTGATAAACTTCCGAAAAGTGAATGGTTCGAGACCCCCATTGATGCAATGTACCAAGTTAGCATTTGTAAAAAAAGTGGATACAAAGCATCAGAATTTTGTGATGAGTCAGCTATGAAATTTGTACAGGCCAGTGGATTAAGAACGAAAGTTTGCCCATATCATATAGCCATCTTCATGGATAAAACGGAAACATATCAAGTAAATAATTCATGTGAAAATGTAGAAAATATTACGAAGAAATCCTGGTTTGTGCTGCCACCTGCCATGGAATATTACTACAAGCAGCGACATCCTTTATATAAAGAGATGCCAAGGTTTAAAGGCATTTGTAGTTCGCAAAAGGAGAGTAGACTTAGTTTTATTTACCCAAAAGAAAGTGAGGGAGCCTATTTGCCTAAGGATTTTAATGGTAAGAAAAGTGAATTGGTTTTTAAAGTTGCACATTCTTTACCAAATACAGCAGTGTATTGGTATTTGAATGACACTTATTTAGGGCGTACAAATGAAATTCATGATATGGCTATTCAGCCTCGAGCAGGAATACACAGAATAATGGTAATAGATCAATTTGGAACAGAGATTTCAAGGCAGATAGAGATAAAGGGTTGACATCAGAGTCACAATTAAATATTCTAAGAGTAACGGGTGCAGTTATGAATGGAATTAAAAATAAGTGTTACCACTAACTTTTGATATAGAATTATTAAATACCTTTATTAAAAATTAATTTAGTGAGGGCGATTATTTTTTGTTTAATGTTGTTGATACCTACTTTTTCAATAGCACAAAATACATTTCTAGATAAAAAAGTTGCATCCCTAAAGGCTAAGATTCAAAAGGCTGACAAAGGAGAAAAACTTGTACTTATGGATAGTTTGTGTTGGTATACCCGAGACAAATTAAGCCTTAAATATGACTCTATAGTAAAGGCTACTGTTGAATATGCCATTCAATTGGATTCAATAGATCTTGCCATGAGACAAGCTGCAAGATTAGTGTGGTCTTTGAGCAATAGATTGGGTAGGCCAGGAGAGGCAAAGTTGTTTTTTAACAATTTTCAGAATAGAAGATTACCGGTAAAAAATAAGCGAGTATTAGCTCGGTTTTATATTAACGGTGGAGATAGTTATTATTTCTCTGATGAAGTGGAGAAATCTATCGACATGTATAACCTCGCTGCGAATTACGCCTTGGAAGGAGGCGATTCTTTATTGTACGGAATTACCAAGAAATATACGTCAGATGCGTACTCCAAATTAGGACACTATGCAGAGTCTTTTAAATTACTTGAAGAGGTAGAAAACATATATAAAAAGACCAAAGATACTATTCGGTTCTTGAATACCGCAAGTTCAAGAGCCAACCTGTATAGCCTCAACGGTTTTTATAAAGAAGCAAAAAAAGAAAGAGATCAGGTAATTGAACTTTCTAAACAGAAGAAGTATTATCCGGGCTTGTTATCTGCACTCTTTAATGCGGCTATAGATGCTGCTAAAACAGGGGAGGACGAGTTGAGGATCAACTACCTAAAGGAAGGACTTTCTTTTGCAAATCAATCAGAAGAACTGAGAGATCAATACGAACCTCAGTTATTGATAAAGTTGTTTCTAGCATATTCCCAGAACGATGATATTGAACAAGCGAAACCCATATTAAGAAAAATTCAGAAAGACCCGGAGCGTTATACAAAAGGATTATTCGCTCCCATGTACATTAGAGCCTATGGTTATTATAATTTGAGTATTGGAAACTTAACAAAGGCATTAAGCTTGGCAAAAGTATTTGCAATGAGAAAAGCAAATTCTGGAGATGCCGAAAGTATTATGGCTTCTCAAATTTTGTTGTACAAAGTATATGAGAAAATGGGTAGGCCGGATGCAGCATTTAAGCATTATCGAAAGTATGCAAGAATGGAAGATTCCATATCGAGTGTACAAAAAGCACAAGCACTATTATATTACCAAACCCTATACGAATCTGAAAAACGAGATGCGAAAATCGCAAATCAGGAATCAGAGATTACAATACTCGATTCAGAGAATCGCCTTAAAACACAATGGATGATTTTTGGTGGGATCGGCTTATTGGCAATCTTTGTCATTTTTTATCTGTTTAGAACCAAGCAGTTTGTACGGGGAAAACAATACTTACAGGCAGCGTACTCAAGAAACCTAATTAAAGGGCAAGAAGAAGAAAGGACCAGGCTAGCTAGGGATTTACATGATAGTGTTGGCCAAAAGTTGATGTTGCTCACTAAGAAGGCAAAAGAATACGATCATACAGACATAGATGAGTTAGCAGAAAGTACGTTGGAAGAATTAAGAAGTATCTCGAAAGGTTTACATCCGGTAACCCTAGAAAGAATTGGGATTACGGCCGCCGTTGAATCTATGGTAAGAGAAATAGATGCTCATACTGACATATTTTTTACCCAAGAAATAGATAATATTGACACGTTATTGCCAAAAAACAGTGTATTGCACGTTTATAGAATTATTCAAGAATCGTTAAATAATATGGTGAAACATTCAGAGGCAAAATCGGCATCTGTGGCGATTATTAATAATATAGAAACGATAGATGTGGTAATTAAAGATAATGGAAAAGGGTTCGATTTCTTAAGGACCTTGCGCACCAATAAAAACTTGGGAATGAAAACTTTAATGGAGCGTTCCAAAATAATTGGAGGAAAATTCCGTATTTATACTGAACCCACCCGTGGAACTATTGTCGAATTAATCATTCCAAACAGTAAAACAACATGACTCCTAAAGAAATTTCTATTGTTATAGCAGATGACCATCCATTGTTATTAGATGGTTTGTACAAAGAATTAGATGCCAACGATTTCAATATCGTAGGAAAAGCTATGGATGGCAGACAAGCATTAGGACTAATTACTAAGTACAAACCGGATTTGGCATTACTGGATATAGACATGCCTTTGCTTACGGGATTTGAAGTGGTTAAAAAAGTAAAAGAAAAGGGAGTAGCGACCAGGTTTATAATGCTATCCTATCACAAAGAAGTAGATTACGTAACTAAGGCCAAAGCATTACAGATTAACGGATATTTATTGAAAGAAGATAGCTTTCTTGAAATTAAAAGGTGCATTAACAGCGTATTAAAAGGTGAAACGTATTTCAGTCCGTCCTTTGATAATTTATCCATTCAAAACGCAAGTGAAGAGCTTCGAAAAATACAATTCTTAACTCCTTCCGAAGTAACTATTTTAAAGTTGATCGCGAATCAAATGTCAAATGCTGAAATAGCGGATTCATTGTCGGTATCTGTTAGAACCGTAGAGAAACACAGAAGCAATATTATCGCGAAGTTAGATATAGATGGAGGTACCAATGCATTGACCAACTGGACGCTGGTGAATAAAAATCTAATTGAGGAGATTACCTAAAATTTAGGTCTCCTCATTATAATAGACCTTATAATAATGCATTTTACGATCTGCATCATATCCTTTTTCCAAGTGCTCTTTCAAATTATCTCCATCACTTAGGTCTAATTTAATCTGGATGTTCGTATCTAGGTTGATCTGATTTTTAATAGCTCTTTTTTCCTTTTTTACTGTGTTTAGCGAAACATTAAAATGCTCTTCAAGATCCAGATTGTTCTCTTTGTTGTATTGATGTTTGAATTGAGCATATGAATCTACCACATCGAAAGGAGATAATAATTCTTCTTCTATGAGATCCTTACTGATGGTCTCATGATCGTTAAACAACTGAATTCCCTGACTCATAAACTCTTTCTGAGCATATGTATCATTATTCTCCACGAGTGTATTAGAAAAACTGGATAAGAGTTGTAAATGGTGTTTTGTTTGGTAAGAATCGTTTAGAACTTCTTCCAAACCTAAAAATGATTTCTTCCAGTAATTGGCGTCATAACTGTTATTGTCAATAGAAATAACTCTATATCCATCCGAAACCTCAGTAGGAATGATCAAACAACCTTTGTCTATCTTTTGTAGTTTAACCCCTTTGTTTATAGTAAAGTCCAGATCATCATTCTGATGATGAAATTTCAGATAATCAATCTTATTTTCAATTTTGAAAATACCAATAGCATCTGTGGTGATCTCCTGAAATTGGAAGCCTTCAAAATGAATGACAAACAACTCTCCTGTTTTTATTTGAGGATGATTTGATTTCTCGTATAAATGATTCAAAATGTGATTAGAATACTCAACAAAAGAGATCTCCTGATCAAAATACTTCTTGCTGCTGTCATATACCGTATTATAATCCAAACTCACATGATGTGAAAATTTTAAAAGATCTAGGCTGGATTTTATAGATCGCAGGAAAAAAGCCCGCAATAAGACATCTTCTTCTTCAGAAAAAACGATTTCCTCTTGAGTAGCATAACTCAATTCTTGACTTAACTTATTTCCAACGCGTTGTAAAGTAGCTTTCGTAATATAGGCATTCGACGTTTTTAGCATGTGATTTCTAATAATGTAATAAAACAAAGCGCTAAAATAACAAGTTTAGGTATCGAAAAGATAACCCATAGAGAGTAGTTTTC
Organism: Flavobacteriaceae bacterium; assembly: GCA_965218065.1. GTDB lineage: Bacteria > Bacteroidota > Bacteroidia > Flavobacteriales > Flavobacteriaceae > Polaribacter. The sequence continues at coordinate 1,145,269 of OZ244589.1, forward strand.
AACAAACTTTTTCAGGGGTAAACTCGCTAAGTAAAAATTTTAATATTCTATAATATTTGCTATTTTAGTTCTCGAAAACGTAATTGTTACTTCTTGAGGTATATGCCATATTCTGTATTTAATAAAAGCTGATTGTGAATATATGATACTGGCAACCTTTCAAAATGTAGAGACCACTACACAACTCATTGGAAATACAGACCTTCCAAGTTTTCTTTTAGGGATATTTTTTGGACTGATGATCGTTATGGCGATCTATAATCTCTTGCTGTACTTCTCATTGCGAGATAGGGCTTACTTGTTGTATGTAGGAACCACAATTTTTGCCATTTTAACCACCGTATCTACAAACGGACTGGGCGATCAATATTTATGGCCAAATTCGAAAGGACTAGATAGTATCATATACATCACTTTTGCGGGAATTAGCATGGTCTTTTCCAGTCGATTTGCTGCAGTATTTTTAAAGTTAAAGGAGTACAATAAACGTCTTGATAGATTTATGTGGTTGATTGCCGGCTTGAGCTTACTCATGTCGGTATGTAGTCTTTTCTTTACAATTGAACAGATTACCCCATTTGCACGCTGGTTGGTTTTACTTTCTTTTCCGTCTTACATTTGGGTGGCTTTTATTGTTTTAAGGAAAGGTTTTAGACCCGCTCTATACTATATAATTGCTTGGATTCCCTATGTGCTGGGTCTTGTAATTAGAACGATGCATGGGGCAGGTTGGTTGCCTTCCAATCAATGGGTATTGTCTTCCATAGAATTGGGAGGAGCACTAGAAATCGTACTACTGTCTTTTGCGCTTGCTTATAGGATCAAGGAGATGAGAAAAGAACTGGTTGAAAAAGAGTTAGAAAAAGAGCAATTCAAAACAAAGTTACTGAAAGACCAAAAAGTAATTCTTGAGAAGCAAGTAGACGAACGAACGAAAGAATTATCTAAAGCCAATGCGACGAAGGACAAGTTCTTTTCAATTATAGCACACGATCTACGAAGCCCTATGATCGGTTTACAGGGAGTAGGACAGAAGCTAGAATATTTTATGAAGAAAGATCGGCAGGAAAAACTGTTGGAAATGGGAAGTCAGATAGACCGTTCTATAGATCAGTTAAATCATTTGCTAAACAACTTGTTAAACTGGGCAGCTTCTCAGACAGAAGGAATTCCCAACTATCCTGAACAGCATGAAGTTGCGCCTCTAGTTCAGGAGAATATCGAGTTGTATAGCTCGTTGGCAAAAACGAAAGATGTAATGCTGAAGAATGAAGTACAGCAAGGAGAAATATATGCTGATGTGAATGCTGTATCAACCGTAATTAGAAACTTACTTAGTAATGCTATTAAATTCACTAAAAACAATAGTACGGTTGTTATAAGTGTAAAGGAAAAAGAAGACCTGTTAGGAATCACAGTTACAGATCAAGGGGAAGGAATCCCAACCCATAAAACGGCAGTACTTTTTAACGATATTGAATTCAAAACGACACTGGGTACCAAAGGAGAAAAAGGATTTGGTTTAGGATTAAGGCTTTGTAAAGAATTTGCTGAAATGAATAAAGGGTACATTTCAGTGGAAAGTGAGCCGAGCGTTGGAACAAGTTTTACGGTTTTTTTTCCAAAGAAAGCATAACTCCTTTTCTTGATTTACGTCATCTTTTGAGTCGTTTATGGACAGAATTAAGTTGTTTACAATCAAAATGAAATATACATAACACTTTTAATACATCTTTGAAATGACTACAAATACCAACAAAAAAACGGAAAGAAAGATGAAGATCTTAATTGTTGAAGATGAACAAAATTATGCAGACACACTAGAGATGTTTGTAGATCAGTTGGGTTATGAAGCGGTGGGAGTGGCCGGGAAGGGTAAATTGGCTATGTCATTGTTCGATGAGCATAATCCGGACCTGGTATTAATGGATATCAACTTGGATGGAGAACTCACTGGAATTGACCTGGCCAGAATATTTCAGGGACAACGCCCGACACCTATTATTTTTATTACCTCTTTTGATGATAAAGAAACATTTAGCAAAGCAAAACAAACGGGTCCTTATGCTTATTTAATAAAACCTTTTGAACCTGCTGCACTACAAAGAAGTATGGAATTGGCCTTGCAACAAGCTTATGCAGATGGAGAACAGGTCTTTGATAGCCAGGAAGAAGTCGTATTGGCGAGTACATGTTTTTTTGTTAAAGATCGAAGTAAGCTTGTCAAAATAAAACTAGAGGAAATATTGTGGGTAGAGGTAGAGGATAAGTATTGTATGATCCATACGAAGGATAGAAAATTTGCGCTCAGACAATCGTTAAAAGATCTGGCAAAGAAATTAGACACCTCCATGTTTGTACAAACACATCGCTCGTTTATTGTAAACGCGTCAGAAATTGAGGATATTGACCTAAGCCTTTTTGTTGTGAGAATAAATGGAACAGAAGTTCCTTTAGGACGCGCACATAAGGAAGAGTTCATTAAAAGATTACAAATGTTATAACTAAGAGTGCTATAAACTCGTAAAATTACAACCATGAAAGAATTACAAAAATCAGATCTACAGATTGGAGATATTTTGATTTATGAAAATCAGGACTTCGATCAAAAAACTTTTGATAAGCTCATCGAAGATGGTAAATGGTACAATGCAGCATTTTATTTACTGGTATATGCGATTCCCTGGTTCGATCCGGGCGATGATCCTAAAAATTATAAGAATATATACCACGCAGCTATTTGGGGGAATGTTGATGTTAACAGAGATGAAGAAGGAAAAGCACCTGAATATAAAGATACAATCGTCGAAGCAGGACCTGATGGGATCGTGCAGGACCCTCTAGAAGAGACCTTAGTGGGGCCTGGAGTAAAAAATATCTATGTATATCGTTATAAGGATAAAAAGGAAAATTTTCACAATGCTATTAATGAGCACATTCGAAAATTCTACGACGATACATCTATTCCATACTCTTATGAAACGGCTTGGCTCTTGGCAGTCATTTGCTCCATGCGTTATGACGATGGCGCATTGTTTGAAATATTGAAGCAGCATATGGCGGAATGGAAGGCAAGAGCCATGTTATTTTTTATAACCACGATTATCAATTCCTATAATAACAACCATCAGAAAAAGATGGTGGCGTGCTCCACGCTTGTGGCTATGATCTACAAAAACGCAGGCTGTCCTTTAAAGATCAAAGAATTTGTAAAGAACCCTAAGCTACACATTCCTATCGATCTTTCTGCGATGAAAGAAAAAGAACTCCCAATGCAACATGAAAAGAAAACGTTTGAAAAGGTCACTTTTTCCGAAACCGTAGTAACACCAAGACAACTTCTCGAATCTTCGAGTGTGGAACTTGTCGGATACTTTCCATTCAGAGGTTAAGAAAAGAACGATACATATAACAACCAAAAACCACTCGATCAGAGTGGTTTTTTTATGGCTTATCTATATATCAAGATAGTACATCGACACCTTCAATCTAACAACTCACACCATTTTAAGGTCGTTCACGCACATTCAGTCATTCAGCATGCTTTAATCTTAGATTTTTATGACACTAAAACAAAAGCCATGCAAAACAACTATTACAAAAAATCTTTATTCATGACACTTCAGAAGAATAAAGTAAAAGTAAAATCCCTTACCAGAAACTTAATGCTGATCGCCTTGTTAATGGGAGCGATCTTAATTACCATGATTTGGTCTTATTTATCTAAAAACGGACTGCTTATTATCGCTCCTTTTTTCGCGTATACCGTGTACATCATTTATAGAATACTCAGTCTTTGGCATACGCATAAAAAGATCAAACAGCAATTACAATCTATTAAATAATTCAAAGATTCATGAAAACAATTACTAAAATAGTATTCGTACTTATGTTTATTTGTGGTTTTACATTGCAGAGCAATGCACAAAGCAATAACACAATTGCCAATGCAACTAAAGTAACGAGCTTACCCTTTACAGATTCCAATGTGAACATACCAAATAGTAACCCGAACAATGCACTTGGGCTAACCGGATGCAGTTTAGCAAATAGATCGGTAGTGTATAAATTTACACCTGTAACCTCAGGAACTGTCATTGTACAAATTATGAGTCCATCAGGAACAGATGGAACCATTACTACCATAGCAGCCAATGAAAATGCAACACAAGCCTCTGATCTTAGCCCTACCCCAGACGGAAATATATGTCATAGTGCGAATCCTAAAACTGTAAATGTTACAGCAGGGCAGGCATATTATTTTCTGATTCTAAATGGGTCGGCTACGGACATTCAATTTACTGGAACAGCAGTACTCGGTGTTACGACTCCCGTTGTAACAACGACGGCCGCAAGCTCCATAAATACAAGTTCAGCGCTTTTAGGAGGAAATATTACATCAGATAATGGCAGTGCCATTACGGAAAGAGGTGTAGTATATTCTACGACAGACAATACACCAGAAATAGGAGAAGGAGGCGTTACGAAAGAAATCGAAGGAGGTACTACTACGGGTGCTTTTTCTGAGACGATTAATAGTTTAACTTCCAGTACAACATATTATTTCAGGGCCTATGCCATTAACGCAAATGGAACGGGGTATGGAGATGTAATGAGTTTTACTACTTTTAGCAGCCTTCCTACGCTAACTACTACAGATGCATCGAATGTAACGACTACGTCGGCAACTTTTGGAGGAAACATTGCAGATCAAGGGAATAGCGCCGTAACGGAACGAGGGATCGTCTATTCTACGACCAATGCCAATCCCAGAATTACGGATTCGGATGCAACGAAAGATACCAATGGAACAGGTACCGGAAGTTTCTCCGAAAGTATTGGTAGTTTATCAACGAACACCAATGTATACTACTACCGCGCCTATGCCATCAATACACAGGGCACAGGGTATGGAGCAGTGAAAAGTGTTGCCTTTAATAACGGACTACATTTTTCTAATAGTGCAAGTAACCGCGTAACCATACCTGATAACGCCGCTTTCGATTTTTCAAGTGGATTCACAGCAGAAGCATGGATAAAAGCAGATGTATTGGCTACCCGTAATATTTTTAGTCAATATGGAAGCAGTCAGGAAGCTTTTTCCTTATTTCTAAAATCAGGAGGCATTTTTGAGTTTACAGTAACAACAGATGGAAATACGGATTTGTATTTTGATACAACCAATACCGGCATTGTCACAGGAACATGGTATCATGTGGCGGTAACTTTTGATGGTACCACTATGAGAGCTTTTGTAGATGGAGTAGCTTCGGGAACCAAAGCAGTTTCAGGAACGATGTTCAACAGTACAGCTCCTGTGGAGATCGGTTCAAGAAATAATGGTCATTATTTCGACGGTACCATCGATGAAGTACGGTTCTGGTCACGTGCGCTTACACAAACAGAGATTGCGGCAAATAAGGATACAAAGGTACCCAACAATGCAGAAGGATTGATCGCATACTATCGATTCAATCAAGGTACAGCAGAAGGTACCAATACGGGAATTACAACCTTAACTGATAGTGGACCAAATGGTCTCACGGGAACTCTGAACAACTTTACACTAACGGGAACAGCTTCCAATTTTGTTGCAGGTGTCAATGGAAACTCAGGAGTTACCGATACCGCGCCCAATACGTTTGATACCACAGGAAACTGGTCTACAGCAAGTAATTGGAGCTTGGGGGTTGTTCCTGCACAGATCGAGAATGTAACCATCGCTAATGGTGTTACGGTTACCATTGATGTAGATGATCTGCAGATCAAAGACTTTACCCTTGCAAGCGGAGCAACATTGGCAATTCCAAAAGATAAAGAGATCACCGTTACTGGAAGTTTTAATAGTAGCGGAGGAACACTAGAACTTTCTTCAGATACAAACGATAGTGGTGTATTATTTATCAAAGGAAGTAGTACGGGAAATATTACCTATAAAAGAGGAGGTTTATTGGCGAATCAGTGGAGCATTGTGACGCCACCAGTATCTGGTCAGACAGTAAAAACCTTTGCTGAAAATGCGTCCAACGATATTCGTATCAATACAGCACCGGATCCGGATAGATACGCTATTGCGTATTATGACGATAGTCAATCGGCAGGGAACAAATGGGTGTACTATGATGTGAATGTAAATGCGTCTACCGAATTCACGCAAGGTCAGAGTTATGCGATGTCCAGAAATACGAATGGAGAAGTGAGTTTTACAGGGACATTATTGTCTGAAAACACCACCAGAACACTGACTGCGAACCAATGGAGTGCCATCGGAAACCCCTTTACAACCTATTATCCTGCAAATAAGAATAGTAATAGCAGTTTTATCAATGATAATGCTTCAGCACTAGATGATTCTTATCAAAGTATCTATATGTGGGACAATGGACAAAGCAAATATATTGCTGTTACCGAATTAGACGCTAATGACCGTTCATTGCCTCCGGGACAAGGTTTCTTTGTACGAATGAAAACCGGACAGACAGAAGTGAGTTTTAATGAGGCCAAAAGATCTACCAAACCATCCAGTGGAACCACTAATTTTGAACGTAGTGCAATACCATCTATTGATCTAAAAGTAAATACAGGTGCTACTACAGTAACTACAGGTATCAGATACTTCGATGCGGTATCAAAGGGATTAGACCCGGGATACGACATTGGGAATTTTGACAGTAGTTTTGACATATATACACACCTATTGGAAGGAAGTGATGGGACCAACTATACCATACAGTCTTTGCCAGACAATAACTACGAAGCTATGATCGTACCGGTGGGGATCAATGCTAGCGAAGGAGAAGAGTTAACGTTTACTGCTGAAGTATCAGGTTTACCGCAAAACATTCAAGTATATCTGGAGGATAGAAATCATGGAACGTTTACGCGACTCGATGAATCAAATGCGAACTATACGATCACGTTAAACGCTCCTATGAATGGAATCGGTCGTTTTTATTTACACACGACTGCGTCGGCGCTAAGTATAGAGGATCCTGAACTATTGGATAGGATCAGTATCTATCAAACTCATAAGAACAATCTGCGTATTTCAGGAATAGAAAATGGTTCCGTGACCATTCAAATATATGATCTACTGGGCAAGGAAGTGCAACGATCTGCATTTGAAGCAAACGGGATAAATGATATCGGATTGAACCCTATAACTTCTGGAATCTATATTGTTCAGTTGCAAACAACGAAAGGAATCGCTAATAAAAAAATCATCATAGAATAATGGAAGATCAAAAGCAACAACATCAAGACATTTCTCGTAAGGAAGCCTTACAGAAAATGGGAAACTACGGTAAATACATGGCTTTAACAGCACTAGGTACTTATTTGATCTTACATCCCAAAAAGGCGCAGGCAGCTTCGCCTGAGGCTCCGGGAGAAGGATTCTAATAAGAAGCACCAAAGTTTGAATGCACAGGAAATTGAATTTACAAGAGTGCGTTTTTACCAGACCAGCACAGTATGTGCTGGTTTTTTCTTAAGATTACTTCCCAATACAGAAATTAGAAAAAATATGCCCTAAAATGTCCTTGTCCACATCATATTCTCCGGTAATATTACCCAAATGACGCAAACACTCTCTTATATCAATGGCGAATAGATCAGAAGAGATATTGGCATCAATACCATTTTGTACAGATAGAATACTCTCTAAAGCTAAATTCAAGGCTTCGAAATGACGAGAATTGGTCACGATGGTCTCATTATTGCTCAAGGCTCCTGTATTCACTAAGGACATCAGTTCATTTTGCAACGCATCAATGCCTATTTTTTGTTTTGCTGAAAGTAGTAGAATAGGATCGATAGCAGATTGAATGGTTTCTTTTTCAGCAGCTCCTAAAGAATCAATCTTATTTGCAATGATCAACAATCGCTTATGAGGGAAACGCTCTTTTATGGCTTCAATTTCACCAACGAATGCCCCTTTGTTTTGTACAAATTTATTAGAGTCGATCAAAAAGATGATCAACTGTGCATTTTCTGCTTTTTCATAGGCCTTTTTAATTCCAATGCTCTCAACCACATCATCCGTTTCCCGGATTCCTGCGGTATCAATAAATCGGAAGGCTACGCCGTCAATGATCAATTCATCTTCAATAGCATCTCGCGTCGTTCCGGCAATGTCCGAGACAATGGCTTTCTCCTCATTCAATAAGGCGTTCAGCAGGGTAGATTTTCCAACATTAGGCTCTCCAATGATCGCTACTGGAATTCCATTCTTCATGGCGTTTCCAAAAGCGAAACTATCGATCAGTTTTTTTAACACAGAAGAAATGGTATGTACTAACGCTTTAAATTTAGTGCGATCAGCAAATTCGACATCCTCACCGGAAAAATCTAACTCTAGTTCAATTAACGCTGCAAAATCCAATAACTGCCCGCGCAGCTCTTCTAACTCATTGCTAATGCCTCCGCGCATTTGCTGGATAGCCATTTGATGCGATGCAGCAGAATTTGAAGCGATTACATCTGCCACGGCTTCTGCTTGAGATAGATCCATTTTACCGTTCAGAAAAGCCCGCATGGTAAACTCTCCATTATCGGCCATTCTGCAACCGTTTTTCAGAAACAGTTGAATGATCTCTTGTTGGATATAACTGGATCCATGACAAGATATTTCCACGACGTTCTCACCAGTGTATGAGTTCGGATTTTTAAAAATAGATACTAAAACCTGATCCAGTACTTTTCCGTTATTGGTAATATGCCCTAAATGAATAGTATGTGATTTTTGATCTTCCAAACGTTTACCACGAACGGATATGAAGAACTTAGAGGCGATTAGAATAGCCTCTTGTCCTGATAACCGAATAACTGAAATAGCACCCACTCCGGCAGGGGTTGCTAAGGCAATAATAGTATCGTTCTGAATCATGGGGCAAATATACCGTATAATGTTGAACAGTAATAATTATGTAACAAACTTAAAATTTTGACGTCTATATAATAGAGAGTCAACCCATTAAAAAAGAAGAATCATGAGAAAAGACAACCAATTATTAGTAATAACCCATTTAAGTCAGTTACTAGATCTAGTAACCATCATAGGAGGGTTTGTGGTGCCTTTGATCTTATGGTTAGTGAAGCGTGATGAGGTGATCGGAATGGATCAACATGGAAAATCGATCCTAAACTTTAGGATCAGTATGTTTATTTACCTATTGATGTGTATTCCTTTAGTACTCTTTTTTGGACTAGGTTTATTAGGATTCTTGTTGATCGGAGTATTCTATTTGATATTCCCGATCATTAATGCGATCAAAGCGAGTAATGACCAGGCTCCAAGCTATCCATTGAGTATCCAATTCTTAAGTTAAGAATTAGAAGTATACGTGTATAATTATTTGAATTAAAAGCGCTCGGTAGAGCGCTTTTTTTATGAAGATTCTTTAGATAGCTTGTTTTATAAAATCTTCAAATTCATAAAAGAACAACTCGAACTGAGGCATGGTCTCCATATAGAACTCGTAACAATCTCGCCATGAGTTTTTGTTGTAGATGCTGAACTTTTTGGTATGTGGTACATAAATTCTATGTATGATCTTACCATTTTCTAATTCATAAGAGTTGTCAAAGATCACTTCTGGAAGATAATCAGTTTCTAAGAGGTTTTTTAATGCCAATAATTGATCGTACAATAGTTCATTCGCAATTTCATCAGGATGCTCAAGGTCTAAACAAACCATAGCCTTTTTTCTATCGGCTACAAACTTAAAACTAAAGCCCTTTATTTTGGTGTTATATAAAAGCCATTTTCTGGGAAAGGATTTTCCGAAACTGGTCCAAAATTCTTTACGGAGTCGTGCAGATTCTTCTTTACTGAACATTACCCATGAACCTTAGCGGTGGTACCTCTTTCTTGCATCATTTCCGCTTCAAAAGCCAATAAGGCTTTCCATTTTTCATCAACGATGCTACGATCCATGTATTTTCTTGCATATCCTAAGAATAGGGTGTAATGATTTGCTTCCGAAACCATAAGATCTTTATAAAAGGTCACAAGTTCCTCATCATCCATATTTTCAGAAAAGACTTTAAATCGCTCACAGCTTCGTGCTTCAATTAAGGCTGCTACAAGCAAACGATGTATTAAAGCTTCTGTTCTATCTTTCGTATGTGGAAAGAATTTCTGAAGCCTTAGCGCATAATCATTTTTTGTAGCCTGACCTAGTACCATGCCTCTTCCAATCATTAAATTATGAACCATTCTAAAATGTTCCATCTCCTCAATGGCTATATCACTCATATCCTTTACCAATTCGGTTTCTTCAGAATAATTAATAATAATTGAAACCGCATTCGAGGCTGCTTTTTGCTCTGCGAAAGCGTGATCTGTTAATAATTGTTCTAAACCGTTTTGAGCGACTTCTACCCAGGAGGTTTTGGTATCAAACTGCAATCCTAGCATAACTAAATAGATGTTTTTTCGTAGGTGCTAAATTAGTTCATCTATAAAAAAGACCCGTCTTTTTTTGCCATTTTTTATCGAATTAGAGAAAATCTTAAATAAATACCTGAAACTGGCATGGCCGATCAAGATGTTACATATTAAGGGAATAACCAGTGCTATCATGGTTATAAAGGATAAAACAAATAAAAATGTGCAGAAGCGGTGGTAAACTAGCAGATTTTGTTATTTTTAGGTCAAACTTGATATTAACATGCTAGAACTTGCAGGGATTATTATTTTAGGAATCCTGGCACAATGGTTTGCGTGGAAATTTAAAATTCCCGCTATTTTGCCTTTAATTTTAATAGGTCTTTTGGTTGGACCCATTGCTTCTGAATTTTTGACAGAAGATGGTTCAAAATACATAGAGCCGGTCTGGAATGGGAAAAAGGGATTATTTCCTGGAGATTATCTGTACTATTTCGTATCACTGGCTATTAGTATTATTCTTTTTGAAGGGGGATTGACCTTGAAGCGGAATGAGATAAAGAATGTGGGTCCTGTGATCACAAAATTGATTACGCTTGGTTCTGCGGTCACGTTTTTCGGAGCTGGAATCGTGGCACATTATACCTTTGGATTAAGTTGGGAACTTTGTTTTTTGTTCTCTGGATTGATCATTGTTACCGGACCGACGGTAATCACGCCAATTCTGAGAAATATTCCGCTTAAAAAAGATGTATCCGCAGTATTAAAATGGGAAGGAATTCTAATCGACCCTATTGGTGCATTGGTTGCCGTTCTGGTGTTTGAATTTATTAGTGTTGGTGGAGGTAGCGGATTTACAAAAACGGCCCTCACAGAATTTGGAAAGATCTTACTCTTCGGAACTACTTTTGGATTCACATTTGCTCACGCTCTTGCTTTTGTGATCAATAAGAAATGGATACCACATTATTTACTGAATGTGGTGTCGTTGTCTACGGTATTATTGGTTTTTGTAGAATCGGAGATCTTTGCACATGAATCTGGTTTATTAGCTGTTGTGGTTATGGGAATGGTATTAGGGAATAGCAAATTGAACAACTTAAAAGAACTATTATATTTTAAAGAGTCGTTAAGTGTTCTATTAATTTCAATGCTGTTTATATTGCTTGCTGCGAATATAAATATTGAAGACCTAATGTTGCTGTACAACTGGAAAACTGCCGTGTTATTTGCTTTGGTTGTTTTTGTGATCAGACCAGTTGCGGTATTACTAAGTACACACAAATCAAATCTAAAACTGAATGAAAAACTCTTTATAAGCTGGGTTGGACCTCGTGGTATTGTAGCTGCAGGTATTGCTTCGCTATTTGGAAGTAAGCTGTTAAAACAAGGAGTAGTAGGAGCAGAGTATATAACACCTTTAGTATTTATGATCGTATTAGGAACCGTTCTATTGAATGCAACTACTGCACGAGTATTTGCAAAAATGGTAGGAGTTTTTCTAAAAGATTCAGATGGAATACTCATTGTTGGGGCATCTAAACCTGCTCGATTGATTGCTGACTACTTGCAGAAATTTGGTAAAAGGGTAGTGCTTATTGATTCTAATAAAACGTTTATAGAGCAAGCTCAAAATGATGGAATAGAAGCTTTTCAGTTTAATATTTATGACGACGATCTATCCGATAATATCGAACTGAACGATATAGGTTATTTGATAGCAATGACAGGTAGTGATGCTGTTAACACTTATGCTTTACAACATTTGTCTAAAGAATTTGGAGAGCACGGGGCTTTTCGCTTGGCCACTGCACAGGAGGTAAAGGATCAGGATTTTGAACAAAAGGAGATTTTCTTTTCACCAAAGGACGATTATATCAACTTGAGTGAAGCTGTAAGAGATTATCCAAACATCCATGAAGTTAAAGTTAATTCTGAAGAAGAATTTAAGACAAAGTTGTCCAAACTGCATGCCCATGTAGAGTCAGTGCCATTGTTTGTTAAAACATCTGATAAAAATATTTATTTGTTGGCTGAATTTGAATCAAAGGGTTTGTCAAAGAAAGAGTGTACACTGGTTTATATTGGAGATAAAGTATAGGTTATAGATCTAATTGAAAACGATCCTTAAGCTTTTCTATCATCGGATTTTTCTCCTTTAGCTTATTGTACTTTTCCTGTGGAGTATAGGCAAACTTCTTTTCCACAGTTTCATTTACCTGAACATCTAAAGATATGCCGTAGTTGTTTAGAGATTCACGTAAGTGCTTTAATAACTTAGGTGTTCCTTGTCGTAGTTGATCTTTCATCAGTGTATTCGGCAAAGTAAATTGGACCACAAAGGAATCTTTAAGCACGGGTTCATCAGCAACTAGAATGGAGGCAATAGATTTTTCCCCTCTCTTTATCAGTTTTCCATGATATTGTTTCCAACTTTTTACGAGTGCATCTTGAGAAAAAGGTGTCTTAGGATGATTATCGAAATTCTCCTGTGTAACTGATTTTTTCTCCTCTTTTTTCTGATGAATGCTCTTTAGAGAAAGGGCAGAAGAACGCCTTGTAACATTCTTTAGAACGGGCTTCTTTATTTCAGGTTTGGGTTCTGCTACTACTGAAGGAGCTTCAGTTTTTGCAAGTAAAGGTTTCGGTTTTTTAATTTCTTTAGCCGGTGGAATTAAAGCGGTAAAGAATGTAGCCGGGATTATGAAGTTAGTTGACTTTTTTTTTTCTCCATCAAAAGTGATAGAGGCAATTTGCATTAATGTAAGTTCAACTAACAATCTTTGATTTTTACTAGCTCTATAATTTAAATCACAAGCATTGGCCTTATCTATGGCTTGTACTAAAAAGTTAATAGGAGTTTTTACCGACTGTTCCAGGTACTTTTTCTTTGTGGCGTCACCAACTTCTAAAAGATCCAATGTGGCTGTATCTTTGGCCACTAACAAATCTCTAAAATGAGAGGCCAATCCGCTAATAAAATGATGTCCTTCAAATCCTTTACTTAAAATGGAGTTAAAGGCAACCAACACTTCCGGAATCTTATTTTCTAACAAAAGATCAGTCATATTAAAGTATGTCTCAAAATCCAATACATTCAAATTTTGAGTTACAGCTTCTCTCGTGAGTTCATTTCCTGAAAAACTTACCACCCTATCAAAAATGGATAAAGCATCTCGCATAGCTCCATCTGCCTTTTGAGCGATAATGTGTAGCGCGTCATCTTCTGCATTAATATGCTCTTTTTCGCTTATGGTTTTCAGGTAGTTTTTGGCATCTAAAACACTGATTCGCTTAAAATCAAAAATTTGACAACGCGATAAAATCGTTGGAATGATCTTATGTTTTTCGGTAGTTGCCAAGATAAAGATGGCATGCGCAGGAGGCTCCTCTAACGTTTTTAAGAACGCATTGAAAGCTGCTTGCGACAACATATGGACCTCATCAATAATATATACTTTGTATTTACCTGTCTGAGGCGGAATACGAACCTGATCTGTGAGATTTCGTATATCGTCTACCGAATTATTAGAAGCAGCATCCAGCTCAAAAATATTAAAGGCAAAATCTTCATCTTCTTTGGTCTTATTCTCTTCTTGATTGATTCTTTTCGCCAAAATTCGTGCACAGGAAGTCTTCCCAACTCCTCTAGGACCCGTAAACAATAAAGCTTGCGCTAAATGATTGTTCTTTATCGCATTTTCTAGCGTATTCGTAATCGCTTGTTGCCCAACAACATCCTCAAAATTTTGAGGTCTATATTTACGTGCAGAAACGATAAAATGCTCCATGAATAATTAAGTATCTTTGAATAACAAATGTAAGTATCTGCATCTTTTTTTACAATAATGATTCTTAACAAAATCCTAAAGTTGTAAACAATTGTATAAAAGTGCTGTTGCTTTCGACAAAGCGATAAAACACAACAACAAATGAAGAATTTAAAAACAACAATAACTGCATTCTCTCTCATTTTTTTGACCTCATGCTTTGGTTTTACGAACGAAAAGACAGTGGCCAGTAAAGATAAAAGTAGCATTGATCTGCAGAAGAATAAAGACTTGAAAGTAGCCTATTTTGCAAGTGGATGTTTCTGGTGTGTAGAGGCAATTTTCGAAAGTGTAAAAGGAGTGGAAGAAGCTGTTTCGGGATATGCGGGTGGATTCACCAAAGACCCAACCTATAAGAAAATTGGTACTGGAAGAACGGGGCATGCGGAGACGGTTGCAGTCTATTACAATCCTGAAAAAGTAAGCTTTAAAACCTTGGTAGCTGTTTTCTTTGGATCTCACAATCCTACAACTAAAAACGGACAACATCCAGATTATGGAACGCAATATAGATCTATTGCTTTTTATAATAATGAAGAAGAGAAGAAGATTATCGAAGATACGATCGAATTGTTAAATGAAAAAGTGTATGGTGGTAAGGTTGTTACAGAAGTTACAAAACACACAAAATTTTATAAAGCAGAAGAGTATCACCAGGATTATGAACGAAGGAATCCAAATCAGCCTTATGTGAAAGCAGTGTCTATTCCAAGGTTAAACAGGTTTAAAAAGAAATTTCCTGAGTTATTAAAGAAAAGCGCGCATTAAGTTAGGCTACTCCTTCGATAGTTTGTCTACAAATTTTTCAAATTCTTTTTGAAAATCAAGATATTTTTGCCCGGTAGCAGGGCCATTAAAACCGGTATGGATCTTTCGAACCTTTCCTTTTTTATCAATAAAGATACTTGTCGGATAGGAGATAATATGATTTAGCATAGGTAATTTTTCCTGTGCTAATTTTTTATCCGAATCTCCGTATTGAGCTAATAGAATAGGATATGGAATTCCAATTTTATCCTTTAATCGTTGAATTCGTTTAAAGGCAATGTCTTTGGTCTTGGCATATTCAAAAGCAAGAGCTACAAATGTCACATTAGAATTTGGGTGTTCTTTACTATATTTTGTGTAATATTTACTTTCGTCAAGGCAGTTAGGGCACCAGGTTCCCATGATTTGAACAACAACTACTTTATCTTGAAATTGTGCATCTTTCAGGGAAACAAAATCTCCGTTAGAATTTTCAAAACTAAAATCAAAACGATCAAAACCTTTGTTTAGAAAGGTGAGATCATTAGCAGAAGGAAGTTCATATGCATCATTTCTTTTCGCGACAAAAGGTTCTTTCCAATGATTCCCCGAATAGAAGACACCGACCATGGTTGAATCGCTTACTTTGGCATGAAAGAGGAAAGCATGCGCTCCATCAAAAGTAGAAAGCTTTAAGGAATCTTTGTCCATAACACCTTCTAAGTATCTATAATCACCTGTGGTAGTTCTAAAAGTTCCTGTAACAGTATTTCCTGTTTGCTTAAAAATTCCTTTAGCTATATACTCATCTTCTCCAAGGTTTTGGCTAAATACGGTCTCCCATATACCATCTACACTGACTGTGGGTTCAGAAGAAGATACTGTAAATCTGTCCGAATTTTTCGAAGCTTTAAATGGAACGATTCTATCCAGACTTTCTTTAATAAAGCTACCTTTTAGCACACCATTTTCAATCTTAGCTCTTATGTACCCTTCAAAAACAGGCGTCTGAATATAAACAGAATCATTCTTGTAGGTGATCTCATCTACTTCGATCACTTCTTCAGCATTAAATATTTTTATGGATTGCGCATTATCAACTTTAAAAATAAATGGTAAAACTTGATTGTCCTGAATCAGGAGTTCTGCTCTATAGGTTCCTCTTTCTAACTTTTTATTTTCTTTTTTCGAACAGGCGAAGATGATGAAAGCGACTATAAGTAAAACGAAGTATCTCATTAAAATATCATTAAATAAAAGTAGTACGATTGTGTTGTAACTACTTACAAAAAAGCTCCATCATTTGATGGAGCTTAAAAATAAGTCTTTTAATTAATAGTGATGTTTTTTTAACATACTTAAAACCCTGTTCCTGGATCTTCAGGACTTGCAGCTTGTGCTTTTTTAGGGCTTAGTAATAGGTATGTTCCTATAGCTGTTAATGCAGCATATTTTCCATAATTACCAATTTTATGTAAGGCTTCTTTACGTGTAATTAATTCGTTGTTTTTATTTTTTACTTGATTATTCATAATTCAATACTTTTTTCCTTTTAAACATTGTTTGTTACTCGATCACTATTTTCTTACTTAGTTTCCCTTGGGAAGTCTGTAATTGAATAATGTAAACTCCTGTTTTTACATTGGGTAGGGCAATAGTGTTATTGCCATTTCCAATGAAGGAAGTATTGAAGATCTTTTTCCCTATGACATCATAAAGAATAAGATCAGTATTTGCGTTCTGTATACCGATGACGCGCAGTTCGTTATAATCGTTAGTATATACATCTACACTTGCTAAACCTATATCGTCGCTGCTTAGCGCTTCAGCATTTGTATGAAGGTAGAAACGCCCGGTTCCGTCAACATCGCTAGCTAGCGTTCTTGAATATGTTGAACTTGCATCTAAAAGCGTAAAAGTGTTATGTAATCGATCTTCTAAATAAATTACATTTTCGTCAGGTAAATGCAATATGTCTGCAGAAATCGTAATTTCAGTGCCGGCGGATGCGTGCACACCAACTGCTATTACTTTATCAAGATCACTATTAGGAAGTGATTGAATGCCTAGTTTTTGACCCTGATTATCGGCTACAAGTTGGGTGTAAATATTAAAACTAGTACTTGCACCTCCGAACAAACTTGCATCAAAACCGTTATCCCAACCAGAGGAAGTACCTGGAATATATACAATATTTGTACTCTTAGTTGTAGTTTGATCACTCAATTTTAACTTGATATGTGTGTAATCGTTATTCGTATTTGTTGATCTAGAGAATACATCTGTGCTCTGATGGCTTTGTAATGATTCAGGGAAACTAAAACTACCACCAGATGCATTAGATCGAACAAAGAATCCTTGACCGGGTGCGATATAACGTATACCATCGACTAAAGCACTGGCTTGATTTACTTGAACATACTCCTTATCAACTTGATTCCAAAACCAAATCGTTTGCTCTGCTAAAATGCCTGAATTTGCCGTCAAAATATTATTAGACGCAAGAGGCGAAGTATGATTTCCGGTAACATACGAAGGGAAGGGGTTTCCTATTAGATTAAATCCGTTTCCGCTTCCACCTCCGTCAGAAATGGTAATACTAACGTCACTCAAAGGCATTGCTCCTGTAAACGATATATTTCCGGCTGTAGCTAATTTTACCGAACGTCCTTCTCCACTTGCTAAAGTTCCGGTAGTTCCGGAAGTAGCGTAGGTC
The DNA here is from genome assembly GCA_965218065.1 of Flavobacteriaceae bacterium. GTDB lineage: Bacteria > Bacteroidota > Bacteroidia > Flavobacteriales > Flavobacteriaceae > Polaribacter. The sequence goes on from OZ244589.1 coordinate 1,162,952, forward strand.
CAACCCGGAGTGGTATTTACATAATCTCCAATTCCTATATTACTATTACTTCCTGTAGCGAAAGTGTGATTGCTAATAATATCTTGCAAAGTTTCGTTAGTTACTGTGGAAGATACTAAATACCAATTGGTCGTACCTAGAGCTCTGTTGTAAGTAAGATCGAAAGCAGTAGAACCTTTTGCAATAAGCGAAGCTCCTGAATTAACCGTAACAGTACCCGAATTGGTAAGATTCGTTGTAACGGTTAAAGCCGAATTAGATTGTAGGGTTAAGTTGGCTACGGAAATACTTCCTGAAGCTGTCACTGTTTGACCTGCACTAATAATCACATCTGTATTGCTAGGCACAGTTCCGATACTCCAGTTGGCTGCTGTGTCCCAGTTGCTATCCGTATTTCCTAGAAATGTGTGTGTTCCGGATATTGTATGCGACCCTATATCTGTAAAGTTGTCCGTTAAAAAGGTGTCCCATTCAGAAGTCGTATATGTCGTATTTGGACTGGTTACAGTAGACTTTCTGCGCAGTGTCACATTTTGAGCAAAAGTTGAAGCATTGTCGAATGTTCCAATAATATCGATTAGTACATCATTTTTAAATAGACCCACAGGATCATTACCATTGAAGGTAACCTGTGTTCCACCAGTTGTTATATCTGCTTCACTAGTAATAGCTGATACGGCAGAACTATTCGCAACGACAAAGACATCACCATTTATTAATGTTCCTGTCAATGATAAACCACTGGACCATGAACCCGCTCCGTTTGTTTGTTTCTTGATAGAATATATAGATAGATCGACACTACTTCCCGTAAAATTAGCAACTTCCAAAGCTTTGTTATTGGAAGTACCTTCTATGTACTCTGAAAAGTAAAGATCCGTAGCAACACCTGAAGGAGCCGAAGTAGTGGTGATATTTGCAGCATTACTGTCGGTAGATTGGTTAGCGGCAGCATCATTTGCTCTAACCGTAAATGAGTAGGCTGTACTAGCCGTTAACCCTGTAACATTAAAACTAGTGGTGCTAGATGTTCCGATTTGAGAACCACCTTGATAGATGGTGTAAGATGTTACTCCTACATTATCGGTAGCAGCGGTCCACGATAGATCTGTTGTTGTTTGTGTTGTATTACTTGCAACTAAACTTGTCGGCGCCGTAGGGTCTTCTGTATCAGCAGTAGCTGTTGTCACATTTTCCGTATTGCTATTTCCAGACTGATTAGCAGCGGCATCATTTGCTCTTACCGTAAATGAATAGGATGTGTTACCTGTTAATCCGGTTACAGTATAACTCGTGCTACTGGTACTCGCAATTAACGAACCACTATTATAAATAGCATATGATGCTACTCCTACATTATCTGTAGAGGCGCTCCAGGAAAGATCAACCGTTGTTACCGTTATATTACTTGAAGATAAACTTGAAGGCGCTGTTGGAGCCTGTGTGTCAGGTGTTCCGCCTCCATCAAAGGTGTGTGAATCTAAACCAGAAAAAGTATCAGTCGCCAATGTATTCCATTCAGATGTGGTATACGTTGTATTTGGACTTGATACTGAAGATTTTCTTTGCAATGTTACATTCTGAGCAAAGTTACCCGTTCCACCATTAAAAGTTCCTATAATATCGATAAGAACATCATTTTTGAAAAGCCCAACAGGGTCATTTCCATTAAAAGTTATTTGTGCACCCGCTGTGGTTATATTGGCAACACTCGTAATTGTTGATGATGCCGAACTATGTGCTACAATAAAGACATCCCCGTTGGCTAAATTCCCTGTAAGCGATAAACCTGCCGACCATGAACCACCACCATTTGTTTGTTTCTTTAAAGAATAAATAGTTAGATCTACCGTACTTCCGGTAAAGTTGGCAACCTCAATAGCCTTATTGTTAGAAGAACCTTCGATATACTCAGAAATAAAAAGATCTGTAGCCGATCCTCCACCTCCAGAAGAAGTATTTACTATGAGTGACGAACTAGAACTAGAAATATTTCCTGCAGCATCATATGCTTGAATTGTAACAGTGTAGGCTGTAGAAGCCGATAGCCCTGTTGCATCATAACTGGTCGTATTGGAAGTTCCAACCACTAAACCATTAAATAAAACGTTATATCCGGTTACCGAAACGTTGTCTGTAGAAGCCGTCCATGATACAGAAAAAGAGCTTCCTGTAATATTCGACGAAGCTAAATTTGTCGGAACTGTGGGAGCTTCTGTATCGCTACTTCCGCCACCAAAAAGGTCTTGAGCTTGAGGTCCTCCCCATATTGTTGTTGCAAATGCAGGATTATCAATAAAAGGATTTCTGTTTCCTTGTGCGTATGTGCCTGCACTATCATGATAGGTATTTCTTTGTTTCTCAAAATCAGAAACAGGATCATCGACATTCCATTGTAAGAATAGGTCGATCATATCATCAGGAGTTCCTGAACTATCTCCGACACCTAACGCTGTTGGTAAGCATTGACTACCATATCTTAGATACATGTACATAGCAATTCTTGCCACATCTCCTTTCCATTCATCTCCTGGATACCAACCTCCTGTAACAGCTCCTGAATTTCCTGTTCCCGTAGCAAATAACTTATTTCCTCTAGATGAGTTTGTGGGCGAATCACATGGTCTCAAATTATGCGCATCGGCATATGGAGGACCACTTGTACCTGAGTTATCAAGGTCTGGAGTGGCCAACGAGTTGGCAAATACATGCTCTCTGTTCCAAAGACCTACACAACTACCGGCACCACAGGTGTCGTTAATTCCTCGCTCACGATCATTGTTTGAATCACCATCGGATCCATTTTCGTACCCATAAATGAGCAATACCTCTAAGCTATTCAAAGGGTTTACATCGGTAATCTTTGATGCATCCCATATTTGGGAATAAGAAAGACTATTGGTATGTGTACTAATGATCTTAGTAGCCAACTCATTTTTAAGAGCTACGCCCGTCAAATTGAGATTTACATCATTATAATACGTTGGGATTTGGGCAAATGCTGTTATAGAAAATAACAACATTAAGATAGGGGTTAGTTTCTTCATGTTTATTATTTGGGGTTATTTGGCTTACTTAAAAACCAGCTACTAAAATACAGTTTTTTTTTAGAATTGAAAGAAATCAAAGGGATTTTTATTGGTTTGTTTTTACGACAAACACTAAATTTTAACTATAATTTTTTTAAGTTTGCATCTTAAAATCTTCAAGGAAATTATATGAAAATATCGTACAATTGGTTGCAGCAATTCTTGCAAGTAGATTGGGAAGCATCCAAAACTGGCGAATTACTTACCGACTTAGGATTGGAAGTAGAAGGAATCGAGTCTAAAGAGTCTATAAAAGGCAGTTTGGAAGGTGTCGTGATAGGAGAAGTTTTGACCTGTAAACAACACCCTAATGCAGATAGATTGAAGATTACTACCGTTAATTTGGGAGAAGGAGACCCAGTACAAATTGTTTGTGGAGCGCCAAATGTGGCTGCCGGACAAAAAGTGCCTGTTGCAACAATAGGTACGATGTTGTACGATGCTAACGGCGAAGGTTTTAAAATAAAAAAGGGTAAGATCAGAGGAGAAGAGAGTTACGGTATGATATGTGCCGAAGATGAACTAGGATTAGGATCTGGTCACGATGGTATAATGATCTTGGACGAAACCTTAAAGCCAGGAACAAAAGCAGCAGATGTATTTAACGTTGAAAAGGACCATGTTTTTGAAATAGGATTAACACCTAATAGGTCTGATGCAATGAGTCATTTTGGCGTAGCAAGAGATTTAAGAGCAGGTTTAATTCAAGAAGGTATTAATTTGGAGTTGATCTCTCCTTCAGTAAGTGACTTTCATGTTGATGAAAGAACATTGAAAATTGATATAGAGGTAGATAATAAGGATTTGGTGCCAAGATATTGTGGTATTACCATTACAGATGTCGAAGTAAAAGATGCTCCGGAATGGATTCAAAATCGTCTAAAAGCAATTGGAATTACGCCTAAAAATAATGTAGTAGATATTACAAATTATGTACTTCACGAGTTAGGTCAGCCTTTACATGCTTTTGATGCTCAAAAGATAAAAGGAAATAAAGTAGTGGTTAAAACACTGCCTGAGGGAACGAAGTTCACCACTTTAGATGAGGTGGAAAGAGAACTCCATAAAGATGACATCATGATTTGTGATGCAGAATCTAATCCGCTATGTATTGCAGGAGTGTTTGGAGGAATGAATTCCGGTGTAACTGAAAATACAACTTCGGTATTTTTAGAAAGCGCTTATTTTAATGCTGTGTCGGTACGTAAAACAGCAAAAAGACATGCATTAAATACAGATGCTTCATTTAGATTTGAAAGAGGAATTGATGTAAACTTCACGGAATATGCTTTAAAAAGAGCAGCGCTGCTGATAGAGGAGTATGCCGGAGGTAAAATATCTTCTGACATACTAGATTTCTATCCTGAAAAAATAGAAGATTTTCAAGTCTTCTTTTCATACGAAAACGCGTACAGGTTAATCGGTCAGGAAATAGATAAGGAGACTGTTAAGAATATTTTGGCTTCTTTAGAGATTAAGATCAATAGTGAGACAGAAGGAGGGCTTGGTTTGACCATTCCATCGTATCGAACAGATGTTCAGCGTGAAGCAGATATTATAGAAGAAATACTGCGAGTATACGGGTATAACAATATCAAATTCTCGCATAAATTAAATACATCTATTTCTTTTAATCAAAACAAGGATGTAAGCGTAGAAAATGTTGTGGCTAATCAGTTATCTTCATTAGGATTTTACGAAACCATGGCAAACTCTTTAACAAAGGAAGATTATATTGGTTTTTCCGAAAGTTTAAAAGAGGAGTTTAATGTCAAGATGTTGAATCCTTTAAGTGCAGACCTGGGAGTTATGCGTCAGTCACTCTTGTTTAGCGGACTTGAATCGGTAGCGTATAATATAAACCGAAAAAATAATGCGCTTAAATTATATGAATTTGGTAAAACCTATCATAAATATGAAAGTGGCTACCAAGAAGATAAACATTTGACTTTATTTATTTCTGGAAATCGTAACAAAGAGCGATGGAATACTCCGACAAAAGTTTCGGATTTCTTTTATGCTAAAGGAATAATAATAAACCTTTTAAATAGATTAGGATTTAATAAGTTAAAAGCAACTCCTTCAAAATCGGATGTTTTGAATGAGGGATTATCACTAAGTTTAGGTAAAACGAAATTAGTCGATTTTGGAACTGTTAAGCAAAGTATTCTAAAGGAGTTTGGAATTAAGCAAGAAGTACTTTTTGCAGATTTCAATTGGAACACCATTTTAACCTTAGCAGGAAATAAAAACACAAAAGTCGTAGACTTACCTAAGTTTCCAGCTGTAAAAAGAGACCTTGCGTTGTTATTAGATGAGAAGATTTCTTTTAAAGAAATATACAATCTGGCATTCCAATCCGAGAAAAAGCTATTAAAAGAAGTAGATCTGTTTGATGTTTATACGGGAGATAAGCTTCCGGATGGCAAGAAATCGTATGCCATAAGCTTCCTATTACAGGATAGCAGTAAAACATTGAATGATAAACAAATAGACAAGATCATGCAAAAACTACAGCAAACTTTTGAGAAAAGTGTAAATGCTGTTTTAAGATAAATAAAATTACCAGGCTCCATGAAGGAGCCTTTTTTATGATTATGTATAAAATACTTATTAGACCGATATTGTTCCTTTCTGACCCCGAAAAAGTACATCATTTTACCTTTGGAATGATCCGTTTTTTATGCAAAATTCCATGGATGTCCACTCTTTTTAAAAGTATGTACCTCATATCTGATAAAAGACTGGAAAAGAACGTATTTGGACTTACATTTAAAAACCCGGTGGGATTGGCTGCAGGTTTTGATAAGGACGCTAAATTGTACAACGAACTTTCTAATTTTGGTTTTGGATTTGTAGAAATAGGAACGCTCACTCCAAAACCGCAAATTGGAAACCCTAAAAAAAGATTGTTCAGACTTAAGGAAGATAAGGCGATTATTAACCGAATGGGATTCAATAATGGAGGTGTAGAAGAGGCTGTAAATAGATTACGTAAGAATAAAGGTGTTCTCGTAGGAGGAAATATTGGTAAAAATAAGGTTACCCCAAATGATAAAGCTGTTGATGATTACGTCATATGTTTTAATGCATTATTTGATCATGTCGATTACTTTGTAGTCAATGTCAGTTCACCTAATACACCTAACCTAAGAGCATTACAAGATAAAGAACCCTTAACGGCATTGCTAAATACCCTGCAAGGATTGAACAATGGTAAGGTGAAAGCCAAACCTATCTTACTAAAGATTGCACCTGATCTAACGGACGAACAATTATTAGATATAATAGATATCGTAAACACTACCAGAATTGCAGGTGTAATTGCAACAAACACGACGATCTCTAGAGAGGGCTTAAAATCATCAAACAAAGAAGAGATAGGAGGTTTAAGCGGTAAACCACTTACGAACAGATCTACAGAAGTAATTCGTTTTTTAGCTGAAAAATCGAATAAAGCTTTTCCTATTATCGGTGTAGGAGGTATACATTCTGCACAGGATGCTTTAGAAAAAATAAAAGCCGGAGCAGATTTGGTACAACTCTACACCGGATTTATTTATGAAGGTCCGCAATTAGTTAAAGACATCAATAAAGCATTATTGAAGAACTAATCGCTGTATTTTCGTTTTTTTATCGTCCGAAATTAACTTTACAATATACATGCCTTTCCTTAGGGTGTTAAGATCCAAATTAATGTTTTTGTTGGTACCCAAATTCTTGGTAAACGTTCGAACTTTCGAGCCTAAAACATTGTATACTTCTATTTTTTCCAGTGCTATGGTAGTAGGATTATTTATCGTTACATTTCCGTTTGAAGGGTTTGGATATACCTTTACACTTTTAAAAAGGTCTACTGTGGGAACACTTAAGACGGACTCCAAAGTAATGGTCAAGGTTCCCATTTTATTTCCATTTATAGGAGCACCGTTGATCATAGATATAGGCTGAAAAGGAGCGGTTACTATATTCCCTGAAGTATAATCACTACCGCTATCCGTTCCTGCATCATATGCAAACATATCTATCGTGGCCGATGTAACCCAATTTCCACCATCAAAAAGATTGTAACTATTAATAGCGACAATCCAGTCAGGACTAGGAGCAATCATGGAAACTAACGTTAGTAAAGGAAAATCTTCAGTAACCTGTAGGTTGGAAATAACCATATCTCCAGTAGGAGTTCCTAAGGACGGACCGTTTATATATTGATCCGCCAGATTGTTTGCGATGGCTGTATTCACCTCGCTATTAAAGACAGTATTGCTGCCAAATTCAGCAACATTCTTTATGCCTGTAGTTGCATTAGCACCTAACTGTAAAAACTGATTTGCTGTGTTATGAGTTGCACCAACCAATCTGGACCAATGCCCGCTTCCCGGAACACTTGTATGATCAGTCGCATTCCAAATACTATTAAAGGTTACAGTATACGTAGCAGTGGATTGACTATGAATACTCATAGCAACAAAACAAAAAGAAAATAGGAGTAGAGTAATTTTTTTCATATCGAATTAATTAGGATTAATTCATAAGTCTCTTTTAGCGCATAATACTTACATACTTTTTTAACTATTTTTGAAAAAAAAGAAATATTGAATCTAGAAATCCTCTTATCATTTGTTTTGGCAACCTGCGTGTTGGCGTGTTCACCTGGTCCTGATAATATTTTTGTACTTACACAAAGCATTGTGAATGGAAAAAAGCATGGTCTGGCTACCGTTTTAGGTTTGATGACCGGATGTATTATTCATACCACTCTTGTAGCTTTTGGAGTTTCTGCCATTCTTAAAGAAAATCCAAGCCTTTTCTTCATTATTAAGTTGTTTGGAGCCTCATACTTGTTGTATTTGGCTTTTCAGGTGTACCGAAGTAAGGCCGAAATTATGATTTCTACGGATAATGTTGAGCACAAAACAACCAGACAACTTTTTAAGGTTGGTTTTTGGATGAATGTATTAAATCCTAAAGTGACTATTTTCTTTTTAGCTTTTTTTCCAAGATTTTTATTTTCTGAAGAACTTTCTAATGTTGTTCAGTTCTACATACTAGGAGGCTTGTTTATTGTAACGTCATTTGTTATTTTTTCTGCAATAGCTTTTTTGGGTGGTACACTATCCGAATATCTTAAAAAGCACAAAAAAATTGGCTTCTATTTAAAATGGATGCAGATTATTGTTTTTGTAACAATTGCTGCTTTTATTTTACTTTAACACTAATACTGTGGCTTTATTTTTTTTAGAATTATAATTCCCAGCATGATCAGCGTAGGAATGAAAGTATAAATTGGGTTATTGACTTCTCTTAACTCATTAAAAGATTCTGCCCAATGGGTCAAGGTTGAAACCAAGAAAAATGTAAAGATTAAATAGTCGTTGAAATTTGATTTTTCATAATTCATAGCCGACCATAATAGACCTAATCCAACAAGTACATAGACGAAGCTTAAATCTATGAATAAATGCATGATACCTTGAATAACAGCCAACCAATACAGCGCATAGAAATCTACATATATCTCAACTGGTTGACAAACAAAGGGGTTTTCTAAAAAAGTATATGACCCTATAGCTATTAACGTTGTTCCTAACAACAAATAGAGTAAGAGGGCAATTTTTTTTGGAATATCGGTCACGATCGAGGGAGCGAATATTGAATTTAACATAGGAGTATTCAATAATTTATAGCATATATTTTTTGATACATGAAAAGTATACATATTTTCATTTCACCTGATACGTAGTACCACGTAGATGGTTGATCGTTTGTTGAATGTTTGAAAACAATATTTTAAGTATTTGGAGCAACATTTATTGTATATTTGAGCAATGACTAAGGTGAAAATAATAGAATGCCCACGTGATGCTATGCAAGGCATCAAAAGCCATTTTATACCAACAAAAACAAAAGCAGACTACATAAATTCGTTATTAAGGGTCGGTTTCGACACTATAGATTTTGGAAGTTTTGTTTCTCCTAAGGCGATACCTCAAATGAGAGATACGGCAGAAGTACTTTCTCAATTGGATTTGTCGGATACGCAAAGTAAACTGTTGGCAATAATCGCGAATATAAGAGGAGCGAATGATGCGGTTCAATTTGAAGAAATTGATTATCTGGGATACCCTTTTTCAATTTCCGAGAATTTTCAAATGCGAAATACGCATAAAACAATAGCCCAATCTATCGATACACTTCAAGAGATCTTAGCGATTGCAAATAAATCCAATAAAGAAGTGGTTGCATACCTAAGTATGGGATTCGGAAATCCGTATGGAGATCCTTGGAATGTTGATATTGTGGGTGAATGGACGGAGAAATTATCGAATATGGGAGTTAAAATATTATCACTTTCAGATACAATAGGAAGCTCTACTCCCGATGTTATCGAATACCTGTTTACCAACCTTATTCCAAAATATCCGGATATTGAGTTTGGAGCACATTTACATACAACACCAGATTCTTGGCACGAAAAAGTAGACGCGGCGTATAAAGCAGGTTGTCATCGTTTTGACGGTGCTATTAAGGGATATGGAGGTTGCCCTATGGCAAAAGATGATCTCACCGGTAATATGCCTACGGAAAAACTGGTGTCGTATTTTACAGAACAAAAAGCAATAACAAATATTAAACCCATGAGCTTTGAAAGCGCTTATAACGAAGCGCTCAATGTATTCATGTAGCTATTAATTTATGAAACCTATCAAGCAATTCTTAACACTACTATTAGTGTTACTTTTCATCTCATGCGGAAAAGATGATGGCAAAATAACATTTACCTTTTTACAAGTAAATGATGTGTATGAAATAGCGCCTATTCAAGGTGGAAAATATGGTGGAATGGCAAGATTGGAAACCGTACATCAAGAATTGATCAAGGAGAATGAGAATACCTTTGTAATGATGGCAGGTGATTTTTTAAACCCGTCCTTATTAGGTACAATTAAGTATGAAGGAAATAGAATTCGTGGTAGGCAAATGGTAGAAGTAATGAATGCAATGAATTTTGAATTAGCTGCATTTGGGAATCATGAATTTGATCTGAGTAGAAATGATCTTCAGAAGAGAATTGATGAAAGTACATTTCATTGGATTGGAGCCAATGTTGCTTTAAATATTGACGGTTATTCAGAGCCGTTTTTTAAAAAAATTAAAGGAGAGAAACACCCTATTCCTCAAACACATAAAATAACCATCAAGGATAAGGATGGAACGAATCTTAGTATAGGATTTATAAGTGTGTGCATTCCATCAAATCCTAGAAGTTATGTATCGTATTCAGACATATTTGATGAAGCAAAAGCCTCTTATGAAGCATTAAAAGATAGTGTGGATGTAGTATTTGGTTTGACACATGTAAATATCAAACAAGACAAACAGATTGCCGAAATGCTGCCGAACATTCCACTTATTATGGGAGGTCATGAGCATACAAATATGAAATATCAAGTAGGGAATACCTCGATTACTAAAGCCGATGCAAATGCCAAATCAGCATACATTCATAAAATTACATTCGATAAGAAAACGAAAAGGACAACGGTAACGTCCACATTGAAAGAGATCAATTCGGATATTCGATCAGATGAGAGTGTAGGAGCTATTGTAGAAAAGTGGCAAACGGTGCTCAATACGAAGATCAAAGAGATCGTAGCAAACCCGAATGAGGTGATTTACGATGCTAAAGTGCCTTTAGATGGTAGAGATACACCCATTCGGTCTGAGCAGACGAATCTTGGAGCATTAGTTACGGAAGGAATGGCATTCGCATTTGATAATAAAGTGGATGCAGCAATGGTAAATGGAGGTTCCATTAGAATTGATGATGAATTGATGGGCGATGTTACCAGTACCGATATCTTTAGAGTACTTCCATTTGGTGGGAGTATTTATAAGATAGAAATAAAAGGCTTTCTTTTAAAAGAAGTGTTGGACTTTGGTAAGGCAGCAAAAGGAAAAGGACCCTATTTACAACGCTATAATATGGTTGAAAAAGAGAATAAATGGTTTATTGACGGAAAAGAATTAGAACCAAATAGCACTTATAAAATAGCTGTTAGCGATTACCTTATGAAAGGGTTTGATATTCCGGTACTGACTGAAAAAGCAAAAGGTGTACTGTCGGTTTACAAGCCTACACCTAATGAGGTAGGGTATGATATTAGAAAAGCTGTGATTCTGTATATGAAGACACTATAGTAAAAAAAAAGGCTCCTATCATAGGAGCCTTTTTTTTTACTTTTTTCTGTTCTAGAACATGAATTCTAATCCGGCATATACTCCGAATGGATGTCCTGGTCTTAAACCGGCAGGAACTCTTGATACTGCATAGGTTTTATCGAAAAGATTGATAATGTTGGCAGTAGCATTCAATTTCTTGGTGATGCTATATCTTCCTGCAAAATCTATGATAAAATTAGAGGCAACTTTCTGATGAGCAGGAATTGTTCCAGATCCAGCAACCGTTCTAAATTGTCCATTGAATCGAGCATTCAGATTCAATTGAAACTTTTGATGTTCTAATGAAATTGCAGCATTGAATTGATGCTTAGAAATATAGGGAAGCTCGTCGCCAGCCGTTACAACACCCCAAAGATCGTCAGAGCTTCCAAAGCTATTTTTAAATTCTGTATCGGTATAAGTATATCCAAATGAAATAGGTAGTGACCAGTCTTGGTCTTTTGCTAATACATCATAGTTTAACAGAACTTCAAGTCCCATTACATTCACTTCACCAGCGTTAAATTGATCTAAAGAACCTGTACCTCCTGTAGCAGCCAAATCACTTCCTAATAAGTTGCTATAGTCATTAAAGAATCCAACCAACTCTCCTTGAAGCCCCAGTACGTTGAACCTCGTACCTAGCTCGTAGTTAATACTTTCTTCTGGTTTTTGCCCATCCTGATTTCCCGGAGGAGAAAAACCTTTATGAATTCCACCAAAAACAGAAAGATTATTAGAAAAATTATAGTTTGTACCTATTCCAGGAATGAATACATCTACTTTATTCTCTCTTACAGACAAAGCATTTCCTGTCCTTGTTGGGTCGCTAGTACCAAAGTTTTCTCTTTTTAGAGTGATACTTTCATACCTAACTCCCGGAGTAACTGTTAAGTTCTTATATTTTAATTTATACATAGCGAAGCTAGCGAAGGCTTTAGCACTACTTATCCTGTTAGCATTAGAACCTGGCGCTCCTGCGCTGGTAAGATTCATAACACCATCAATTAAATTGTATCCATCTACCCACTGGAAACGATCTTCTTCGTCGTAGTGGTAACGTAGTCCAATTTCTATGTCATGAAATGTTTCTTCGCCATACCAGTGATAGTCAAACTTCGTTTGTATTCCCTTTGAGTTGTAAGTTCTATTGTTCGCTTTTACGTATAATGCATCTGCAGCAGAATTTACATTTCCTGTAACAATATTGTAATAATCTGCAAAAGTCGCCGGATCTTCTAATATATCAGAGATACCTTCTGTTGTTCCATTAAATGAAACTTTATCCAACTTGTACCAGTTTCTTCCAAAGTTGTTGTTATATAAGTTGGTAGTTATTCTAAAATCTTTTGAGAAATCAAGTGTGTGTGTAAGCATTACTTGAAAGTGATCTGCTTTCATCACATCTTTTTGCGATCCGGCATATCTACGGAAAGGGTTTGCGTTAAAATCACTATCGGTTAATCCAAGGTAGGTCTCATTAGAAACTTCATCGGAGTATTGAACCTTTGCCTCAATCACTTGTTTTATGGTTCCTTCAGGGTTGATGTTGTATCTGATCTTGGCTACCAGATCGTTTTTATCGAACCCGGTATTACCACCGTTCGAAAGGTCTTTAAATCCATCAGAGTTATAGTTTAAATACTCTACCATGTATCCGAAGTTTTTATGCTCATCTCCAATGATTCCATGAAACTGACTGGAATTAAAACTTCCATATGAAGCACGAACACGTCCACCAAATTGTGTAGGAATTTGGTTTGAAACCATATTAATGGCACCACCAGTTGTAAAAGGACCATACTGAACCTGACTACTACCTTTAAGCACCTCAACCGCTTGCATTCTTGCTATGGTAGGGAAATAATATGCAGCTGGAGCACTATAGGGTGCAGGTGCGATAAGAATCCCATCTTCCATAATGGATATTTTGGCACTACGTTCTGGAGAAGTACCTCTCAAACTTATGTTCGGTCTTAATCCAAAACCATCCTCCTCATACATATTAACTCCTGGAACAGTACTCAGAACTCTGTTTATATTGGTAAAGCCGAATTTTTGAAGCTCTTTTGGTGAGATATAATAAGAGGATCCGGTTCTGTTGCTAGCAACAAACTTATTTCCGAAAATCACGTTCGTCGAAAGAATTACTTCATCTAGCTTTTGAATGGAGTCTAATGAAGTATTAGTGTCTTTCTTTTTCTCTTGCGCATTAAGAACCAATGCTGAAGTGAGTAATAGTAGGGTGTAAAACCTTTTCATTTTATTTAGATTAAATTTAAATAATGTTATAATTTGGTGCAAATGTACTGTTCGAAATTGTAAATTCAAAGGTTTATTTAGAATAAATAAAAATAAAAAACATAGCACATTTGTTCTCAATGCATTACCAATGAAATTGGATTTTATTAAGAAAAAATTAATGCTTTCAAATCAATAATTAATTGTAAATTTGCTTGCAATTAATTTTTAAGTTGATTGCATCATGATTGCTCACGATTCTAAATTTGTTGGAGAAGGTTTAACATACGACGATGTACTGTTAGTTCCGGCCTTTTCTGAAGTCCTTCCCAGAGAAGTCAATATTCAAACAAAATTCACCAGAAACATTACCATCAATGTACCCATTGTATCTGCTGCTATGGATACGGTAACAGAATCTGCAATGGCGATAGCTATGGCAAGAGAAGGAGGGATCGGTGTGTTGCACAAGAATATGACCATTGAACAGCAAGCACAAGAGGTACGTAAGGTAAAACGTGCAGAAAGTGGTATGATTCAGGATCCCGTTACATTGCCTTTAGATGCTATTGTGATGGATGCAAAACAGAGCATGAAAGAACATAAGATCGGTGGAATTCCAGTCGTAGATGATGCTGGAATGCTCAAAGGAATCGTTACCAATCGAGATCTTCGTTTCGAGCATAAAAATGATCGACCTATTGTTGAGGTAATGACCAGTGAGAATTTAGTGACAGCGCCGGAGGGAACTTCATTAAAAGATGCAGAATCGATACTTCAAAAAAATAAAATTGAAAAGCTGCTCATTGTTGGCGAGGACTATAAACTGATCGGTTTGATCACCTTTAGAGATATTACCAAGGTGACACAGAAACCCATTGCAAATAAAGATTCTTACGGTAGATTGCGTGTGGCTGCTGCATTAGGAGTCACTCCAGACGCTGTAGATAGAGCAGAAGCCCTGGTAAATGCCGGAGTAGATGCTGTAATTATCGATACGGCACATGGGCATACCAAAGGAGTGGTTGCCGTGTTAAAAGACATTAAGGCAAAATTTAAAGACCTGGATGTAGTGGTAGGGAATATTGCTACACCTGAGGCAGCAAAATACTTAGTGGAAGCCGGTGCAGATGCTGTAAAAGTGGGCATAGGTCCTGGATCTATTTGTACAACACGAGTGGTCGCAGGAGTTGGTTTCCCGCAATTTTCAGCGGTGTTAGAAGTAGCTGCAGCGATTAAAGGAAGTGGTGTACCTGTTATCGCGGATGGTGGAATCCGATATACTGGAGATATACCGAAAGCTATTGCAGCCGGTGCAGATTGTGTAATGTTAGGTTCGCTACTAGCCGGGACAAAAGAAAGCCCTGGAGAAACGATCATTTACGATGGAAGAAAGTTCAAATCGTATCGAGGTATGGGGTCTGTAGAAGCTATGAAGCAAGGATCTAAAGACAGGTATTTTCAGGATGTAGAAGACGATATTAAAAAACTGGTACCGGAAGGTATTGTAGGTAGAGTACCCTATAAAGGAGAACTATTTGAAAGTATTCATCAGTTTATTGGTGGTTTAAGAGCTGGAATGGGATATTGTGGTTCTAAAGATATTGAGACACTTAAAGAGTCTGGTAAGTTCGTTAGAATTACGGCTTCAGGTATCAATGAAAGTCATCCACATGATGTAGCTATCACCAAAGAAGCACCTAATTATAGTAGAAGGTAACATTTAAGCTAGCCCTCGGGCTTTCAGCTCTAAATATCTGTTGATCGTATCGCTGGTCAGATTTTCCGGTCTGGTTAGAATAGATTGAATACCATACTTCTTGAGCTCATTTACGATCTGTCTTTTTTCATACATGAACTTTTCTGCGATAATACTATCGTACACCTCTTGTATGGTATTTGGAGTGGTTTCTATTAATGAATTCAACTCCGTGTTCTTAAAGAAAACCACTAATAGTAAATGATTTTTTGCCAAACCTCTGAGATAAGGAAGTTGTCTTTTAAGCGCATCCATTGTTTCAAAGTTGGTATATAAGATCAGTAAACTTCGATGTGTGATCTTTCTTTTTACCACGGCATATAACTTGCTGAAATCAGATTCGAAAAAATTGGTTTTTATATTGTATAAGGCTTCAGATATCAAATTCATCTGGGAGTTTCGTTGTTCGGCAACAATGAGGTCTTCAATAGTATTCGAAAAACTTAACATTCCGGCTTTATCCTGTTTTCTTAGCACAGCATTGCTTACAGCAAGAGTGGCGTTCACGGCATAATCCAGTAAGCTTAACCCGTTAAAAGGCATTTGCATGGCACGGCCCTTATCAATAATAGCATATACTGGTTGCGATTTTTCTTCCACATACTGGTTCACCATCAACTGGTTTCTTTTAGCGGTTGCTTTCCAGTTTAGCGTTCGAATATCATCGCCGGAAACATATTCTTTGATCTGTTCAAATTCTAAAGAATGTCCAATCCTCCTGGTTTTTTTGGTACCATAGGTATTCGTATCGGTAAAAGCCCTGATCTTAAATTCCCGAAGCTTTAAAAATGAAGGATAGCACTGTACTTCTTTTTCCTCCCCTAATATGTACTTTTTTGTAGCTAACTGTAATGGAGAGCTCACGTAGGTGTTTACATGTCCAAAATTGTAAATACCGCGCTCGTTAGGAGTTAACTCATATTGTATCGTATCGGTTTCTTTTGACTTAATAACAGGGGAGAAGTAAAAATTTCTTTTTTGAAATTGATGCGGTAACTCTTCTATGATCTTTAGATGAACGACGAACTTATAATGATTTGTGATTTCTAAAGAAACCTTATTTCGATCACCGTTAGACAAACGTTCCGGAAGTGCGCGAACTATAGTGATGCCTCGAGTTTCAGAATACACTATAAAAATATCAATAAGGGTCAACGTTGTTATGGTAAACAAACTAACCTGTGCTATCTTAAAAAAGAAGGGAATGAAGAAACCTATCACAAAAAATAGTGCAATAATAGCCAGGCCATAAAATAGCCTGTTATTTAAGAACAATGAGTGATATAGTTTTTTCATGAATACCTTTTAACGCGGAATTTCCACGGCTTCAATAATTTGTTCGATGATCTGAACACTGGTCAAACCTTCCATTTCTCGCTCCGGAGTAACAATTACTCTATGCTGTAATACCGGTATCGTGGCGCTCTTTATATCTTCAGGGGTTACAAAATCTCTACCGTTGATCGCTGCAAAGGCTTTGGAAGCATTAAGAATGGCAATACTGGCTCTTGGAGAAGCTCCTAAAAACAAGAGGGAATTTGTTCGGGTATTAACAACGACATCTGCAATGTACTTTAACAGATTCTTTTCGATTTTTACCTGATTAACAATACCTCTATATTTTTGGATGTTTTCACCGGAAATGATGGTATCTATCTTTTGAAGTTTTTTTGTGTTTTCCAGCGCCTGTTCTCGGCTAATGATCTCCATTTCTTCTTCTGCACTTGGATATGGGACATTGATCTTAAATAAGAATCGATCCAATTGTGCTTCTGGTAAACGATAAGTACCTTCTTGCTCAATAGGGTTTTGGGTGGCCAATACAATAAAGGGTGCATCCATGGTATAGGTTTTTCCATCGATGGTCACCTGTTTTTCCTCCATTACTTCAAACAGTGCAGCCTGTGTTTTGGCAGGCGCTCTATTGATCTCGTCGATCAAGATCATATTGGAAAAGATAGGACCTTTTTTAAATTCAAAATCAGCTATTTTCTGGTTGTAAACAGACGTTCCTAAGATATCCGAAGGCATCAGGTCTGGTGTAAATTGAATTCTGCTAAAATCAACAGATAGTGTTTTCGACAATAACTTCGCGGTAATGGTCTTAGCAACTCCAGGGACACCTTCTATTAATGCATGTCCGTTGGCAAGCATCGCTACCAGAAGCAGATCGATCATCTGTTGCTGACCCACAATTACCTTTTGAAGTTCCGCTTTTATCTTGAATACACTTTCCTGTAGTTCTTGCACATCAATTCTATTCTCAAATGCCAAATTTTCTTCAGGCTTATTTTCGTTAGTTTCTTCCATGTTATTTTCGTTTCAAAAAGTTTTCAATCATTTTATGAAGTCCGATGAGCTCTTCTTCGGAACATTCTTGTTTTTTATGTAAAGCAATGATCGTATTGATCAAATATTTGGTTTGTCGCAATGGATTTCCGGATTTCAACGCCAGTTTTTCCATAAAGTCACTGTTCAGGTTATTAGTATCTATCAGATACTTACGTCGTATCTTCTCCAAGAAATATTGAATTTTCTTATCTACAAGACTTTTATGATTATCATTCTTAAGGTATAGATTAGAAATGGTATGCGTAAATTCTACGGTAGAGTTTTTAGGCTCAGACAGCATGGGTATGGGACGCTGTTTTCTTCTGGCATTAAATACCATAAACAACAGCAAACCAAAGAAGGATACGTATAAGAACCATTTTAACGAATTGTGTCTATAGAAAAAAGAGAACACAGACTCCGTTCTATTAGGAGCGTCTCCTGCTCTGGGTGACCTGATTTGAGGATCCCAGATAGTTTCTCTATTTGGTAAATAGGAGAGTAGGTTCCCGGCATACTCATCTTTCCCGTTCAACATATAATAATTGGTAAAAACGATCGGTTGTGTGTGCAGGTAGATGATTCCTTTACCATGATATAGTTTTAAAAAAACAGGTTGTTGTTTTCCTTCTATTTGCTGAGTTCCCAGAACAATGGTATTATTCGGATTATAAGATGTAAAATAATTTCTACGGAGGTTTCTGTCGAACGAATAAGGTTGATTCAAAAAATCGGTATTCTCTAAAAAAAGATCACCTTTTAGAGGTTTTAATTGTCGAGGTATATTGTATGCCAAAGTATCTAAGTTCTTTAACTCGATCTCCAGAGCTTCTCTTAAATAATCGTTGTAATAATTTAATGAGAAAAAAGCCTGATTCCCTTCGGCAACGAAAGATAGTATTTCCTGGATCCCGCCACCATTTATCTTTGGTGCATCATCATTGATACACACATAGTTCATTTCATCATAGGCGGGGATATAATCTTCGCGTAAATAATCGGAAATGTTCTTTCTAAGATATGTTACCTCGTACCGATAAAAAAGCTCACTAAATTCATTATAGATAATATAGGTGCCAAATGGAGCTTTACTTTTTACCTTATAATTCTCCAGCCAATCTGTTTTTTTACAACTATTAAACAAACAGATTGTAAGTGCAAAAAGTACGATATGTGCGCATCTTTTATAAATCATTTGATGCTTTTTAAAAATGATTTATACTTATGTTCAATCGTTGAAAACTTTGGTTCATCAACGGAAAATTCGCCATACCAAACATAATTATAGATATACGACAGGTATGAAAAATGAGAACGCATATTGTTGTCCTTTAATTCAAACAAATACTCAGAATTTGTCTTGTCTTTATCATAGGTGATCAATTCATGATCTGACAACAATTTTAAAAGCGTAAGATAATAATAACGCGTTGCCAGTCTGTAATCTTTATTCTTTATGGCTTTTGACAACAAGGTTTTAATATCGGCCTCATGAATGTCTTCATCTTCGGCAGTTAATGCTACCACCTTGTTTCTTTCAGGTCTTTTAGCGCTTCCAAAACTAAAATTAACATCCAGGAACGACCTAAGCAAAATTAGAATAACAACGATCGCCAGAACGAAGGGAAATACATTAGACATAAAGTAAGCAAAACCGCTTGCCAGATCTGTATTTCTTTCTGTCTGTTTTCTTTTGTTACGTTCGGTGGTTTCTTCCTTTTTTGGTACGTTTTCTTTATACGTAAAAGCATCGCCCGTATATGTTGTTTTAAGATCTTCGGGTAATGATCTACGTTCATCATAGGAAAGGTCTTTGACATATACAGAATCTGAAAAATAGCTGGACGCCTTCTCTTCAGATTCCAATTGAAGTGCCATGCTATCTGCAATGGTTTCTATATCCAGGTTGTTTTGGGCATATCCAAGACCAGCAACGAACAGCATACATATGACGAGTATTCTTTGCATTAACGGATCTGATGTTTTTTAGCCACTTTAAATGGATAAATTAAATAATAATATGAGATCGTAACCAGACAAAAGAGAATGATGCTATAACACATAAAGGTGGGCATTACATTATAATGCCGTGTAACATAACCTTCTAAAAACGCCGCAATAATAGTAAACGGAATAGTACTTATAAAAATAAAGAAGGCATCTCTCAAACCAATTTTAAAGGACTCAAATCTTTTTAAAGTTCCCGGAAACAAGATGCTGGCTCCAATAATATAACCTGCTGCAGATTCTATGATCATCCCAAATATTTCATAGGTTCCATGGATCCAGATCCCTTTTACACTATCCCAAAAGCTGTTATATTGATAAAAAAGTGCTTGAAAAACGGCAACCATAATACCGTTGTAAACGATATAGAAGCCGGAGCCTATTCCTGCAAATAATCCCGAAAGAAACATGAGAATACCAACACGTTGATTATTAAAATAGATCCCTATAAAAGAGCCCCAATCACTTCCTCCTTTATAAACAGCTAAGGTATCTCCGCTTTCAATATTTTCTAAGGTGGTATCAACATAATGATTCCCCAATATCTGTCGTGCAAAAGATTCGTCATTAAGCGTAGATAACAGACCAATAAAAAAGCAGAAAAAGAAAAAGGCAAAGGCAATATAAATATACTTTCTATAGGTATAGGCCAATAAAGGAACCGCATCTAAAAAAAAGTATACAAGTGCATTTCTACTGGTTCTTTTTGTATGATATACGTTGGTATAACTTGTTTTGGCCAGTTTATTTAAATAGGGTACTACTTTGCTTTTTGGGTAGAAAGACTGGGCATAGGCCAGGTCATTCATAATTTGAATATGGAGTTCTGCTAATCGATCAGGATCTTTTTTCTGATTATTTGAAATAACTTCTTCAAATTCTAGCCATTTTTCTTTATTTTGCTTTATAAAAGCGACCTCTCTCATATGAGAGCTAATGTAATAATTGTATGAAAAGGCTCCAAATAAATACTACACAAAATGTCAAGATCAATTTTAAGTTGGCCAATCTAGGTCAACGTGTTTTGGCTTTTGGACTAGACAATATATTAAAGATAGCTTACTGGTATCTTGCGTTTTATGTATTTAATCTAACGAGTATTCTGGCAAGTAACGATTCGGATTACTGGTCAAAATCGGCAATTTTTGTCATTGTAATGTCACCTATATTCTTGTATTCATTGGTCTCTGAAATCCTTATGAACGGACAAACCATCGGGAAGAAGGCCTTGCGCATTCGAGTGATCAATGTCGATGGTTTTAAACCGTCCATAACCGATTATGTGATGCGGTGGTTTTTAAGAATTGTAGACTTCAATATTTTCTTTATTCTGGCCGTATATCTTTTTGCCATGGACATTGGTGATGAGGTGCTCCTTGGGTTGGCGGTCATAGCCTTTGTAGGAGGGAAGTTTGTTGGTTTTATAAGTGTAATTATTACAGAAAAGAGTCAACGTATCGGTGATATTTCTGCAAATACTGTGGTGATCTATTTAAAGGATGACGCAAAATTTTCTCAAACCATTTCTGAGGACCTGCAAGAAAATTATATCCCTACATATCCTAATGTGGTACGATTGTCGGACAATGATGCACGTATTATTAAGGATACGTTTGGAAGGGCTGCTAAGCGGAAAGATTACGCAACGTTGATTAAATTGAGAAAAAAGATAGAAGAAGTAACAGAGATCCAATCTAAAGAAGAAAGTGATGAGATCTTTATAGATAAAGTACTAAAGGACTATAATTACTATACACAGCATATGTAAAAAAAAGGAGAAGCGATCGCTTCTCCTTTTTTTATTATTTTTTCTCCTCAGGTAGCTTTATACCCAATTTGTCCATTACTTTTTGGGTAATGTCATATTGTTCGTCAATATAGGCAAACTCGTTCCCAGAGATGGTCAGTATCTGCGTATATCCTTCTGCTTTACATATTTCTGCAATAACTCCTTTCAGCTTAATATATAACGGACGCATTACTTCATCGCGTTTGATCTGAATCAATTTATTACCATTCGTTCTGCTTTGTTGCAGCGCTTGTTCTGCTTTTGCTAATTCCTGGATCTTTAATGTTTTTAGATTTTCCGGATACTCTTTTTGCTTTGCTCTAAAGTCTTTCACCTTCGCTTCATAATCTTTAAAACGTGCTTGATACGAAGAATCCAATCTTTTACCGTAGCTCTCTATTAAAGAAAGTACTTTTTTCGTTTCCGGCATTAATCCGATAATTAGCTCACTATCGATCGTTCCCACTTTTGTTTGTGCGGTCGTTGTCAAACTAAATAGACAGATAGCTGCCAGTATTAACTTTGCTTTCATGGTAGTTATATTTTGGGTGACAAAGATAAAAAAGGGATTGTCTTACAGAAATTTAACGATCATAAAAAGCGTTAAAGTTTTGTTTCAATTTCCTTAATTATGGTGTTAAATGCTGTTAAATGTTCGAACCACAAGATATTGGGGTCTTTTTTGAACCAGGTAAGTTGCCGTTTTGCAAATCGGCGTGTGTTCTTTTTAATCTCAGAAATGGCCGTTTCCAGAGAACATTCATTTTCTAAATGCATGAACAATTCTTTATAACCAACCGTTTGTAAGGCGTTTAAATGCTTGTATGGTACGAGTTTAGTAACTTCATTTAATAGACCTTGCTCCATCATAAGATCAACCCGTTTATTGATACGATCATAGATCACAGATCTTTCAGCGTTGATCCCGATTTTTATAGAATGGAATGGTCTTGGTGCTTTGGGTTTATTCTTAAAAGTAGAAAAAGGAGTACCCGTACCTATAGATACTTCTAAGGCACGCAACAAACGTTGCGGATTATCTATAGCTATACTATGATAAGATATAGGGTCTAAGGATTGCAATTGTTGTTGCAAATGCGCTATTCCAAATTCCTCCAGATCTTCCATTAATCGTGTTCTAATGTTGTCGTCTACATCAGGAAAATGGTCCAGACCTTTGAGAACGGCATCCACATATAAACCACTACCGCCAACCATGATTACGATCTCGTGCTCTTTAAATAACTCAGACAACTTCTCTAAAGCATCCTTTTCAAACTGACCCACGTTATAGTCTTCAGTAATACTCCTGTTTTGAATAAAATGATGGGGAGCAGCAGCAAGTTCATCGGCATCAGGAACAGCGGTTCCTATTTGCATCTCTTGATAGAACTGTCTGGAGTCACAAGAAATGATCTCGGTTTTGAAATGACGTGCCAGTTGAATACTTAGGGCAGTTTTTCCGATAGCAGTCGGACCTACAACGGTAATTAATGTTGCCATTTACTCGTTTAATTTAGTACCGCAATGATAACAAAATTCGGCGCCATCATGGTGATTTTCTTTTAAACAACTTGGACAAGCCTGTGTATTGGTATGGACTTTCGTTCTAGACATTTCTGCACTTACAATACCTGTGGGTATGGCTATTATAGCATAACCTAAGATCATGATAACACTGGCAATTAACTGACCAAGCGGTGTGCCCGGAGCAATATCTCCGTAACCCACAGTGGTTAGCGTAACAATGGCCCAATACACACTTCTGGGAATACTTGTAAAACCATTCTCAGAACCCTCTACCATATACATAACGGTTCCTAAAATGATACAGATGATCAATACAAAAAATAAGAAAACGGCAATCTTGGCCCTACTTGCTCGAAGTGCAACCAGTAGTCTATTCGATTCTCCAATATATCTTGCCAGTTTTAGAATCCTGAAAACTCGCAATAATCGCAATGCTCTAAGTGCTGCCAAATTATGAGATCCAACCAGGAATATCGATAGGTACTTTGGAATGGTAGAAAGAAAATCGATCACTCCATAGAAACTAAAGATGTACTTCATGGGCTTTTTTATGGAGATGATCCGTAAAATATATTCTATACTAAAGAGAATGGTAATGACCCATTCTGCAATATTTAATAGCTCACCATGCTTTTTTTGAATGTTCTCAACACTTTCTAACATGACAAAAACAATACTGGCCAAAATGGCTATAAGCAACACTACATCGAAGAGTTTACCGGCAGGAGTGTCTGCTTCGTAAATGACCTCATGAAGTCGGTGTTTCCAGGAAGTTTTAGTTGTCTTTGTAGTACCCAAGATGTTACATTAAATGATTATACAATACTACGATATTTTTTAGGAATTTGTAATGACATGTGATGAATATATAAAGTTGTATAAGTGTAAGTTATTGATTATTAGTGTGTTGCAAATTGTTAACAACTTTTTGCTATAAAAATGATTGAAGACGTAATTTTTTTTCTAGCTTTAACATGTGAAAAAAGGATAAAAAATTGCTAGTTAAAAATTGCTGATGAGGACTACCACTTTTTTACAAAAGACTTTTTATCCTAGAACGGTATAGTATTGATGTTTACATCAATGGCTATTGCTATATGCATATATGGTGCATATAGAACCCCTTTTAATGGATATTAAAATAGCTTTTAGAAAAAGAAATAATTGCTAACAAACACAATCAAAAAACCAATTTTATGAAAAGATTATTGTTCAGTGCTGCAATAGCACTGGGAACGCTGTGCGTTCAATCTCAAGAACTGCCAACGATTGTCCCTCCTTCACCGGAGGCCTCGGCTTTGGCAAAATTTACGGAAGTACCCGTATCTCATTATACCGGACTACCCAATATTTCGGTACCCATTTATACCATACAAGAAGGAGGGGTCAGTGTTCCTATCAGTTTAAGTTATCACGCCAGAGGTGTACAAGTATCATCGGTAGCCTCAAGAACTGGGACGGGATGGTCGCTTAGTTATGGAGGAAGCATCTCTAGGCAGATGCGTGGAAAAAGTGATGAACATATTCATGGATACCTGAACTTGAGCAATTACTTTACAAACTATCCAACCGATTCGATAGTAAGGGCAAATGTTATGACCTACGAAAGTCTTAACGGGTTCGATTTTTATCCAGACCAGTTTACCTTTAATGCCGGAGGTGTTAGCGGTAAATTTGTATTAAACCATCAAGATGGCCAACCTTTGATTCAAAGTTTTGGGGATGTTAGTATTAGTTACACCCAAGACTCAGGAGTAAATGGTACTAAAATCAATGCTTTCGTCATTACAGATGCTGGGGGGAACAAGTATTACTTTGGAATCTCTAAAGATGGTCTTCGTACCGCCCAAGATTATCAAGACTCTACAGGGTATACTGTAGATTTGCAAAATCAACCTGTATTAGATCCTAGCCCTACGGATGATGATGATTTTTACAGTGCATGGAAACTATTGGATATAGAGACCGTTACAGGTGATCTAATTAGTTTCTATTATAATTCTCATACTGCACCCTACTGGAGAAAATCTTCCGACCTTCATATCAACCCGAGTCCTGGAGGGACTACTACCGGTGTGAATGGTATGAGTGATATAGGGCAGATTCGATCTAAGATTTCAAGAATTCAGAATTATGAGCATCAATTGGATAGTATTAAGTTCAATGATGGTAGAGATAAGATAGTGTTTATTCCAGAAACCACTGCAAGAGAAGATTTTGTGGGCTATGCGCTAGATAAAGTAGCTATTTATCATGATAATACTTTGATAAAAGGATTTGATCTGAACTATGAGTATACCACTAGCACAGATACTTCCAACATGTTAGCTTCGTTATCCATTGACCCTGAACTTGCCATGTACTTTAAACGACTATTTTTAAAAGAGGTGGCTGAGTATGGCAATGATAATTCGACGTTACCTCCGTATGAGTTCATTTATGATTCGCAGATATTACCGGCTATGATGTCCTCCAAACAGGATTATTGGGGCTATTACAATGGTGCAGAGAACAACGGTCCTTTTACCAGAGTATTTCCATATGGTTTCTATGTGCCGGACAGACGTGTAGATACGCTAAAATCGGAAGCAGGGATCTTAAAGGAAATAAAGTATCCTACCGGAGGTAAAGCACGATTTACTTACGAGCATAATAAAGGGACCAACGTTCCATGGTCCGCTCGCGTGAAGCTTCCTGCAATAAACCCGAGTACCGGTACCAATTATCAGAGTCTTAACTTTTTAGACACGTTAGCCTATAACGGTGATAAATATATTGGAAATACCTTCACGATCAATTCAGACCCTAATGGTGTTTCCGCTAGCATTAGCGTAAACTTATTACCCACTAATTACAACAGTGCCGATCAAAACGTTGCTTGTGATAACCCCTTACAACCCGAATGCGGTTTTAATATAAAGTTGGAGGGTCTTAATGGAGCTCCTACCTATACGCTGTTTGCAGGAGACACAGACTTCAGCAGCATTCAACCGGGAGACTATCGTTTTGTATTTGATCCCATAAATGATAACAATTGGAGCAACAGCCCCGGTACTTGGAATTATAATGCTGGCGGCGTATTTACTCCTTTTCCCTATACCTTTAACATGCAAATCAGCTGGCAACAGCAATCTGTTTCTGAGCTGTTATACGGCCCTGGAAAACGGATTCAAAAAATTGAACATATCGATGCTGGTGGTGTCGTAAGTGTAAAAGAGTTTGAATACCGCTATGCGGTAAATACAGAACTTGGAGTCACTATTCAACCAAGTGGAAGTATTAAGGGATTACCTGCCTTCTTAAATAAACCCATCACCGGGTACGACGGTAACTTCTTTGGTTATACAGGACAACATTATACGTCTTATTACGATTCTGGCAGCGCTTACAGTAGCTTTCAGTCTAACTTTATTGGATATTCAGGTGTTATCGAATACCATGGAACCAAAGACGACAATATAGGTAAAGTGGAGTATACCTTTACCAACTTTAATGACTCAGGAGGAGATTTTTTTGAGTTTCCTTATCACCCACCCACCGATAATGAATGGCTCAGAGGGAAACCGATAAAGGTTTCTTATTACAAGAATGATGGAGTTACTAATGGAAACATCGACTATGCATTAGCCAAAGAAGTGAAAAATACTTATAGATATGGGGACAGTTTATATGCCATAGACTTTGTTATTCCTTTCGGAGGTGTTGAAGGGTTACAGTTTACTCAGAATACACCGCACTTCATATTTATTCCTCCAGGAGAGGAATTTGATTGGGGAACCAATTCCAATTACAATTACAGTAAAACAAGAACTAATTTTAGATTGCCTCTGTTTATGGTAAAGCGATTTGCTCAAGGAGGTGGAGTCAATAATCCTAGTTATTATAATGCCTATAGAATGTATGATCTTACTGGTGGAACACTAAACATGCAAAGCGTCACCGAAAAGATATTTCACGCAACAGATACTTTAGAAACCATAACAACCTACAACTATAACTATCCATATCACTATCAGCAAAAAGGAAGTACCATGACCGATAGTAGAGGTGATGTGGTAGAAACGACTACCCACTTTCCTGCCGAGGTCAAGTATACATATGATCTAGGATATGACGATTTATCTACGGCCGAACTGGATGCGATTAAGCATATGAAAGCGCCTACTACTAATCATCCCACAAGGACACATCAGTTGGCCACTCCTATACAAGTAGAAACCAAAAGAAATACCATACTTCAATCGGTAGTGCGTACCAATTTTAAGATAGAAAGTTCAGGACTGGTCTTACCCAAGAGTGTAGCAACGCTTAAAGGAAGCTATAATGCCATAAGCAATCCTTTGGAGGAGCGAGTGGTATATCATAGTTATTATGACAATGGCAATGTAAAAGAAGTGAGCAAGACAGATGGAACGCATATTGTATATATCTGGGGTTATGACCAAACGGTACCGATAGCAAAGATCGAGAACGCAACGTTTTCAGATATACCTACAGCGGTATATAACGCGATTCTAAATGCATCTAATGCTGACAATGATCGCACGGAAGGGTCCTTAGGTAACGAGGGAACATTAAGAACGGAGCTCAATAAGCTAAGAGATCCCGGACTCAGTCCGGATTTAGTAGGTGCACAGGTAACGTCGTTTACCTATGATCCGCTTATTGGTGTGACCAGTATTACGGACCCCAGAGGCAGAACCGCTTATTACCGCTATGATAGCTTTAACAGGCTGCAGTTTGTAAAAGATCATGATGGAAACATCTTAAGTGAGAACCAGTACAACTATAAGAATTAGACCCTAAGGGTCCATTAATGATGAATCTATACAGAAATACGCATCGATAGCATATGACAAGGAAGATCGTATAGATCTAAAAAGATGATACAAATGAAAAAGTATATAAAACATATGGTAGCAACGCTACTGCTACCCATGGCGCTAAGCGCACAGACACAGACAGAAAACCATATTGTAAATAAGGTATATAAAAAGGCCACCACCACTGCTGTTACCACGCAAGATAGAGATAGTGTAACCACCAGCATTACGTATTTTGACGGACTGGGACGTCCTATACAGAGCGTAGCAGTTCAGGCAGGAGGGAGTCTTATGCACAGAAACGGATTATTGTATGACTGGAGTTTAGGTAATACGGGATCTACTCCTTTTTATACTCAGGAAGG
Organism: Flavobacteriaceae bacterium; assembly: GCA_965218065.1. Classification (GTDB taxonomy): domain Bacteria; phylum Bacteroidota; class Bacteroidia; order Flavobacteriales; family Flavobacteriaceae; genus Polaribacter. The sequence goes on from OZ244589.1 coordinate 1,191,109, forward strand.
AACCAATGATGAGAATAGCATTGTGAATGGTACCACACCTTTTGGTCATACCGACCTGTTATGGGAGTGTAAAGGAATACAGGACAATGGAGGCTCTCAGGGAGATGGAGGTTGGATCACGGATCCAATTGCCATAGATAAAACGAAACCCTATCGATATACAGTTTGGATAAAACGCAACCATGCTACGGATGGAACTACCTTATTCGGGACAACCGATGTACAAAATTTAGATGGAACCGCCAATGGAAACCCTTATTTCTGGTCAGGAGACCTACCTCAGGCAGATACCTGGTATCTACTGGTGGGTTATATACATCCTTCAGACTATACCGGAAGCGATATAGGTATTAGTGGAGTGTATGATACCGGAGGTACCAAGGTGCTAGATGGAACAGAGTTTAAGTGGAGCAGTACCACCACTACTGCGCGCTTTAGAAACTACTTGTTCTATGCTACGGGGAACCCAAGTGTACGTCAATACTTCTGGAGTCCTTTAGTACAAAAGATGGACGGGAGTGAATTATCGATATCGGAGGTATTAGGAACATTAAGTGTGATTCCGAACGAAGAAACCATCGTAGATATCGTAACACATATGGAATATGACAACTATGGAAGACAGGTCAAGGAATATTTACCCTTTGCCAACTATAGTAGTGATGGCGCTTATAGGACCGGAGATATAGCGCTGGTTACCCAAAACTATTATAAACAGAAGCATGCGAACGACTTTGCAAACAGTCTGGTTTCTGAGGTCAATGCCTATTCAGAAAAGACCTTAGAAAGTTCTCCTTTAGGTAGAATCTTTGAACAGACGGCTCCGGGAGAAGCATGGAAAAAAGGAACAAACACGATTACAGGCAAAGGCTATTCAGACGGACATAGTATCCGTTTTGAATACGATACGAACAGCGCTTCAGAGGTAAGGTTATATGAGGTAAGTCTAAGTTTTGCGAATCATACCTATACTCCGACACTCACTGGAGGCTCTAGTTATTATCCGGCAGGAGAATTAATGAAGAACATTACCAAAGACGAGAATTGGACTGTAGCAGATGGTCTTAAGCACACTACCGAAGAGTTTAAGGACAAAAATGGACAAGTAGTACTGAAGCGTACATATGCGGAAGTTGGGTCCCCGAGCGTTGTCGAGGGGCATGATACCTATTATATCTATGACGATTATGGGAACCTGACCTATGTATTGCCTCCTAAGATCGATACATCGGATGGTGTTTCGGCGAGTGAGCTTGATGAACTGGGGTATCAGTACAAATACGATCATAGAAACCGATTGGTAGAGAAGAAGATTCCGGGTAAAGGATGGGAGTATATCGTGTATAATCGTTTAGATCAACCTGTGTTGACACAAGATGCTGTACAAAGAGCAAATAATAGTTGGACCTTTACCAAGTACGACAAATTGGGTAGAGTAATTTTAACGGGAAGAAAGTCGTCGAGTTTGTCTCGTACTGCGTATCAAGATTTGGCAAGTGCTCCGAATTCCTATACACAATATGAAGACCCTGTAACTACGGCAAATACCTATGGAGGCTCTCAAGTGTATTATACAAGTAATGCAATTCCTGCTTCATCCATGCAGGAGATCTACACCATTAACTATTACGATGCCTATAAAGATCTACCATCAGGCTTTACGGTACCCACAAGCGTGTACGGACAATCTGTAACTACCAATACCAAAGGATTGGCTACGGTAAGTAAAGTAAGAGTATTAGGGGTAAGTCCGGAACAGTGGATTACCACCATCACCTATTACGACGAAAAAGCACGTCCTGTATATGTGTATAGCGAGAATGCTTACCTGGGTACTACCGACATTGTGGAGAGCAAGTTGGACAACTTTACAGGAAAGCTATTAGAGACCAAAACTACACACAAAAAGACTGGGAATACAGACATTGTAACGATAGATAGCTTTACGTATGACCATATGGATCGATTGTTCTCTCAAACGCAGAAGGTAAACAACCAAACATCCGAACGTTTGGTGCAAAACCATTATGATGAACTGGGGCAGTTGGAAAGTAAGTTGGTAGGAAGTGGTACACATAAAGGCTATGCAAATGTTTCAGCAGAAATTAATATTGCAAACGATATGAGCAGCAAAACAGGATCTTCGTATAGTTGGGATGCCGGACTCACTACCTTGGGGAGTTTTAGCGGAGACGGTTATGTGGAGTTTGAAGTACCTCAAACGAATAAAAATATAATGGTGGGTCTGGCTGCAGAGAATACGGATCCTTCCTATACCAGTATCGATTATGCCATCTATATGACGGCCTCAGGCGGCCTTATTATTTATGAATCCGGAACGCACAAAGGCACCTTTGGCAGTTATAGTGCGAATGATGTTTTTAGCGTGGAGCGTATGGGTGATAAAGTGTATTACAAAAAAAACAATGAGACCTTTTATGTGTCTCAAACGCTATCTAGTGGTTCACTACTAGGTGATATTAGCTTGTACACACCCGGTGCTACGGTCAAAAACCTGCATTTGGTAGACAACAGTAAAGGCTTGCAAAAGGTAGACTATGCGTATAATGTAAGAGGTTGGTTAAAAAACATCAATAACGATGCAGATAATGACAACGATTTATTTAACTTTAGCCTACAATATAACGACCCAACGAGTGGTACGGCCTTATACAATGGAAATATTAGCCAGACCAGTTGGAATACATTAAATACAGATAGTAGTACCAGGACCTATACCTACAGCTACGATGCTTTAAATAGGATTACCAGTGGTATTGATAATACCGGAAACTACAATCTAACCAGTGTAAGCTATGATAAAAACGGCAATATCTTGAACCTACAGAGACAAGGACATACCAATGCAGGAGCCACAACCTTTGGAGTGATGGACAATTTGGGCTATACCTATGATACGGATAGCAATCAATTATTGGCGGTCTCGGATAGCTCTGGTGTTAAAGAAGGGTTTGATGATAAAAATGCTACAGGTAATGATTATACCTATGATGTGAATGGGAACATGATCACCGACAAGAACAAGAACATTACCAGTATTGCGTATAATCATTTAAACTTACCCACCAAAGTGGTATTTAATAACAACGATCCATTATTTTCTCAAAACCCTGAGGCTATTGAGTATGTATATGATGCAGTTGGGATGAAGTTGAAAAAGACGGTAAAGAACGGGAGTGTAACTACCAATACCGACTATACAGGAAACTATATCTACGAGAATGGCACCCTGCAATTCTTTAACCATGCAGAGGGGTATACCAAATACGATGGAGGTACCATGACCACGTTGATAGATGATACTTTTGATAGTGGCACAGATACATGGCAAGCAAGTGGTGTAAGTACTGTAGTACAACAAGATAATGGTAGATTAAAAGTTACTTTATCAGGTCAAAATGAAGGAGCTAAGCGCACGACAAGCGTATCTGTAGGAGATAGAATAGAGTATAATATTACTTTAGATAAAGGGACCACAGATAAACTTACCTTTATAATTATGGAGCATGATATAAACAATAATGTATTGAAATTAACAGTTCCTACACACGAAGAAGATGGATACTACAGAGGGACGTATGTGGTAAGTAACAGTAATACAACTAAGTTACGTATCAAAATAGAAAAGAGCCCTGGAGCTGATAATGGAACTAGTACAGAGTTCTTTATAGATAATGTAAACATGGCTAAAGTGTCGCATACAGGAGACCTACATGCTAATGTCTACCAATACAAAGACCATCTAGGAAATGTAAGACTAAGTTATGCAGACACGAATAATGATGGAACTATAGATGCTAGTATAGAAATTATAGAAGAATCTAATTATTATCCCTTTGGTTTGAAGCATAAAGGGTATAATTACGTAATTTCTTCTAACGGAAATTCTATTGCACAGAAATTTAAGTACAATGGTATGGAACTAGAGAATGCTCTAGGGATAGATTGGTATGAAATGGACATGCGTCAATATGATCCTGCAATTGCAAGATGGACAGCTATAGATCCAGTAACACATCATTCTATGTCTACATATACCGCTTTTGATAATAACCCAATATTTTGGGCAGATCCGAGTGGGGCTGATGCTAATTTAGGTCCAATGTACGCTGCATTTATGCAAGAGGAGGGATCTGATCCTCCAGGATGGCTAAAAGCTATAAACAACTTTATACAAAAGGTCTTTGTTAAGGCTCCAACCAAGTTCGGAAAAACCGTTGCAGAAAATACAGAAATAAAAGTAAGTTCAGGAGCTGTAGTTGGTGTAAATGTTGGTAAATATGGAGTTGAAGCAAACTTTGGTTCTACGGAAATAGGAACCTTATCAACTGAAGGTTGGACAGAAGGTAATCCTAATAAAGAATCTAGTGGATTTAATATTAGTTACGGAGCTGGTGAAGTGGGAGTTAAAAAAACTACGACAACCACCACTGTTGAAGATAAAATGGAGATTGGAAGTGAGGGCAATAAGTATGAAGTGCCAGTTCAAAGAGAAACAACGGTGACTACGAATGAAGGTAGTGCTACCATTTTTGGTTTTGGTGTTGAAAGTAAAAAAACAACATATAGTACAAAAATTTATAACGGCCCTCTAGTTTATCAATTACCTGAATATACCGAAAGGAATAATTCCCCAAGTGCTTCGCAAACGGTTGGAGGTATCAAGAAGAAAGCGGTGAAAAAATTAACTAATTCAGCTAGAGTGTCAATTGCATTTGGCGTAAAAATAGAAATTGGATTAAAGAATTAATTATTTATGAAAAAAATATATGTAACAATATTTGCTTTTACAATTTTAGTATCATGTAAACAAAAAGTAGTAAATTATTATGATAATGGGCAGATAAAGTCAATAGGTTATCTTAAAAACAATAAAAAGGAAGGCTTTTCTGAAGTGTTTTATGAGAACGGAAAAATAAAACAACGAGGAGAATGGAAAAACAATATGCAGGAAGGATTGTGGAAATATTTTGATCAGGAAGGAACACTTGAAAAAGAAGCCCATTTTTTAAATAACAAGCAAACTGGTTTAACAAGAGTTTATAATTCTCAAGGTGATATAGTTGAAGAATCTAACTGGAAGGATGGCAGTTTGAATGGAGTGTCAAAAACCTTTTATGATTCTGGAAAGTTAAAAGAAGAAATGAAGTTTCTTTTAGGTAAAAAACAAGGTAAGGCAAAGATTTTTTATGAAAATGGAAATATTCAACAAATAGGTTCTTGGGAAAACAGTAAACAAATTGGTCAGTTTATTACTTTTTATCCAAATAAGGATACACTTCAGATTGGATATTATGTTAATGGAAAGCAGGATGGGGTTTTTAAAACTTTCGTTGAAGGGAATATAACGAAAAGTAAAATTTCATGGAAAGAGGGTAAGCAAGAAGGAATTTCTGAGTTTTTTTATGAGAATGGTCAAATTGAACAAATAGGCTTTTTTAAAAATAATTCACCTATAGGGACGTGGAAATTTTATAATAAAAAAGGTAAGTTGATAAAAACAAAATCTTTTAATTAGATTCTAGATAGCACGGATTTGCAATCCATGCATTAAAATAACTAAACAAAGTTTAGATGTATATAAGAACCACTGTAACTCCCCAACAGGTGTTATGGTGGTTTTGTTTTAGACAAAATATGTGGTGTTAAGAAACTACAATCTAACCAGTGTAAGCTATGATAAAAACGGCAATATCTTGAATCTACAGAGACAAGGACATACCAATGCAGGAGCCACCACCTTTGGAGTGATGGACAATTTGGGCTGCGGAAGGTATTAATGCTTTTGAAAGGCAATTTTTTGGGCTTAAAGGAAGGTCAAAGACTTTTAGATATAATCAAACAAGAAAAAAAATATAGTTAAGCAATGAGAAAAAAAAGAACTATCCAGATATTATTGTTAATTACAATATTTATATTTTATCGCCAAGAAAGTTATTTAAATGAAACGGTCAAGCTTGTTATAGTTGCGTTATATTCTTTGTTTGCTATATACTTTTCGACTATTAACATTTTAGATAAAAATAGAGTTGTTGAAATCAAAATTATGAACTACTCTGTATCTGGACTTCTTGATTTTCTGTGGTTTTTAATTGGGAGCTTAGTTCTATATGGAAATAGAAATGAGTTCAGCCTAATGATAATAATTATGTTTACTTTTTTATTATTTTACTTTGTTAGTCTTGTGAAAATAAGAAAAGTAATAAAGTAAATAAAACCTGATAGCTTAGATATATAATCTTTAGATGTAACAAAAAACCCGATAGCGCGGATTTGTAACCCGATAGCGCGGATTTGTAATCCGTGCCGTAAAAAGAACTCTTAAGTAATAAAAACCTGGTGTTTTAGAACATCAGGTTTTTTGTTATTTAGAATTTGTGGTATTTTAGGAGAAAAGTTGCCAATAATGTGTAGTTATAGATTTAAGAATGACACCAATGCAGGAGCCACCACCTTTGGAGTGATGGATGATTTAGGGTATACGCATGATGTGAACGGGTTTGAACTCTCGTTTGGTATAGGTGTTACTATAGACTTTTCATGGGAGTTTTATAAAAAAGTAGGAATAATGCATGAATCGGAAGTTGAAGATGAGTAGATCAATTAGAATAGGATCAAGATTGACTATGCTTTATAAGGTAATCGCTGGTTTTAATGGAATACTATTTTTAATTTTATCAATAATTTTCTTATTATATACGGATTTAATTAGCTTTATAATTAGCATAGTTTTAGGAGTGATTTTATTATCATTAGGAATATATATAAAATCAATTTCTATAGAGAACAACGACTCTATTCTTATTAAAGGATTTATTAGTAAGAAAAGCCTCTCTTCAGAAGATATTGATAAAGTCGGATCAATCTTTTTCTTGTATTATCTCCAAAATAAAAATAAGAGCAAATTCTTTTTCTTGGGAAAAGGTATTGATGGAGTTTATTCAGGAATAAAAGCCCCTAGTGAAGCATGTAAAGAAATTTTAAAAAAAATCAAAAATGAAATTTAAACTTTTTTTATTTACCATGATCATAGGGATGAGTTCTTGTCAAACAAAAACAGAAGTTTATCTAATTGAAAGAACATGGATAGTAGAAGAGGCACATTATAAGGATGAAAATCTAATGCCTCATTTATTAACTTTTACATTCCGGTTTTACCAAAGTAAAAAATGTCAGATTCCTTATACAGACAAAGGAGATGGATTTATAGACAATAAAGAATTTGCAGGAAAATGGTCAATTATTGAGTCTGATAAATTGAATATTGAGTCTGCTAGAGGTTATATAAACGGAGAATTCAAGTTTTGTTTTGAAAAGGATAAAAAGGGACAAGAGTATTTAATTATTTCTTCAGAAGAGTTATATATAAAAGCTAGAAGAGGGAAATTTGGAGGAAACACACCAATGCCTTTTAGTTGTAAAAATAATGTTTAAAAAAACCCATCACTAGGATATGCTAGCTCGGATTTGACTCTTACTGAGCCTTTCGACAAGCTCAAGATAAACCTGTCGAAGTATATCCGTGCATAAAAGAAGTTTTTATTTAATTGAAATCTTACAAACTCCTTTTACCATCTCGGTTATACCATTAATCGATACAAAAAGTCGGGTCGTCTTAAAAACGAACATAGCGTGATATTCCCATGTATTTTTATATCTGAATTACGGTGCTTAACATTAAAAATACACAGTATGGAAGAACAAAAAGCAAAAGAATTGGTAAGATCCTATGAACATGAAGAACATGTACCGGCGCATGAATTATACCTGGCGTTACGAAACTTACTAAAAACACAAGATTAGTAGATACCACAGACCACAGCAGCCATGCTGTGGTTTTTTATTTTTTACAGAAAGCAATCTATTTTCTGATATAGGAAGCTTTCCCAAACAAAAAATAACGCTCGTTTCGTAACACATGATCTTCTACCTGTATACCTTTGTTTACCAAACGGTATGTGGTCTTGCCTTGCTCAGTTTGGGTATCTCCCCATAAAACGGTAAGTGTATCTGAAGTAACAGCTAAGACCAAAGGAAGAATGACACCTCTGGAATCTACCCAAATCCCTTTTTTCGTTTTAAAATTGTAGTAGGCTTCAGAAGCCAGTGTTCTGGTGGTTCCCTGTTTGTCTGTAAAGGAATTGGAAAAAGAAAGGTGCACAAATTTCTTGTTTAATGTCGTACTCCATTGCATCTGAAACGTAGCCGTATTTCCCATAAGACTTCCTGTTCCTTTCCACTGACCGATGAGTGCTTTACGTAAGGACACTGACGCATCTTTTGTGTTGTTTTGAGCGTTTATATTGCTTATCAGAAAAAGAAGCAATACTCCGGTATAGATATTTTTCATAAGATCGGGTTTGTGATTACTAAGATATGACGAATTTAGCCGAAAGCATTGGACAATTGTTGTAGAAACTTTTCAACTGATAAAATGTAGTTTTCTTATATGACCTTACTATGAACGCATAGAACTATTGGCAATGAATAAAAAAGCCTCCCAAAATGGGAGGCCTACACGTGGAGTAGTCTTGTCAAAAAACTACACTATGAAACTGTATTTATAAGACGCAAAAACCGCGGCAAAGTCACCTAAAAAACTGTTAATTTTTTACAAAAATAAAATCGCCTCCTTCGTCGCCCACACCAAAAATGGTTCCGAACTGTGGTAAGTTCTCACTATTGTTGGCAACAGGTGTACTTAGACTATTAAAAAGCTGCATAGAGGTGATGTACTTATTCTTATTATCCGATAATCTTTTGATCAGGTACTTTAAGAATACGCTCTTATTAGGTACTTGTTTTAAGGTACCACTGGTCATTGCTTTCCTACTGGTTAACTCGTAATGTCTTCGAATCGATTTATTAGCCTCATTTAAGTTACCCGCTCTGGTTTTTCGTAAGATACTTCCGCTAAAACAAGCATCGGCAATTAACAGGGTATGTTTCGATTTTATCTGTTTAATGTACACCTTTAACTCTGCATTGGTAATCACATTTTCAAAGAACTCAGGATTGGCATCCGAAGGCAACCAATTCCCTGTTTCACTATCCTGATCATAGTCTCCATGACCCGCATAGAAAATAAGAACATTGTCTTTCTCGGTGACTTTCTTTCTCAGATTCGCAAATCCTCTTTTGATCTGATTTGCTGTAGGACTTGCATTTAACAAGGTAATATGTTCTTGCTTAAAGTTGTACTTGGTACGTAAGATATTCGCCAGATCTGTAGCATCCTTGGTAGGGTGGCCCGCTAGATCCTGTAAATTCTCATTACCATAATCACTCACTCCGATAATTAGTGCATAGTATTTTCCGAAACCGATATTTGGTTTGTCATCATTATCATCATTGTCCACAATAATGACATCATCTTTAACCACAGGTGATTTTCTGGTAATGGTAAATCGTTTTGTCGAGGAAGCCTGTTTAATATCCGATGCTTTTACGATCAGGTCGTTCTCTCCGAATTTCAACGGTACATTTGCATAGAAAGTACCATCGGCATTGACAGTGGCATCCACACCATTGATCAATACTTCAAAAATACCATCAGGATCCGTTGCTTTTCCTTTGACCATAATACGCTTGGTCTTTACTACTTTAAACCCTCGTTTTAACTTCACATCCGGTTCCGTGATCACGATTACAGGAGGATCATTATAGGTATTGGTCTTGTAACGAATGTCCAGGTAATCGATAGCGATCTTTTGATTGTGATACGCCGTAAATCCTAAGTAGTCTCCAAAGAAACCTTCGAACTTGGTTTCATTTACATACTTGTCATTAATGTAGAAACGCAGCAATCCACCTGATTTTACGATCTTGATCTTGTTGTACTGATATGCTCCTGATTTAATAGCACTGGATGTAGTGAATGGAATAATGGACTTGTACTTGTCATTATCAAACTTTCTGAATTTATAACTACCCACATCCGATAATAAGAAGGAATATTCATTCGATGAGTTCTTTCTTCCAAAAGTGAAACCATACATTCCTGTAGCGCTTTCAATCTCTTTGGCAATAGAAGTTTCAATAATGAAATCTCTGGTAGTATCAATATTAGCATGTCTGCTTACAAAGGTACCTCCCTTTTGTTTTCTGTGGATCTTTAACTTACCACCCGACATGGTTGTCGTTTGTTTGTCAGAACTACTAATGTACCATGAATTGGTATTGCTGGAGAAATCGTCTCGCAATGGCAGTTGCAATACTTTATTGGTAACTACAGGAGTGGTGGTATTCAAATACTTTACACGTAGGTAATCTACACCTATTTTTTGCTTGTTGAATAGTACAAATCCCATATCGGAGCCATAAAAAGGTTCGTAGTCCGATTCTGATAAATAATATCCATTCGCATAGAACTTGTACTTATCATTTTCCTTTTTAACTTTTAAGGTATTGGAAGTACCATTGCCTTTTTTCAAATAGGAAGACTTGGTCCACTTTTTAATGACCTGTTCTTTACTATCTACGTTACGTACGATCTTATAATAGCCGCCCGAAGAAATGTAGAATCGAAAGCTGTTACCGCCTTTTTTACCCCACATTAGTCCGTATGAATAGTTGGTAACACCACTTATTTTATCGAGTTTGGTTTCTATTTCAAAATCCTTACTGGTGTCTACATAAACATTGTCGAAGGTGGAATATCCTTTGGATGTTCTTTTGTGTTCTAAATAATATTTACCATTGTTGATCTTATAACTGATCTTATCGTCATTAGTTAGATCCCACGAATTCTTATTATCTGTAAACTGATCGCTGAAATGAAATCCGTAATCAGAATAGGTATAGTTACTAATATTGTCCTTTGTCGTGTCTGTATACGTATTGGTCTTCTTGTTATCCAGATACATGATACTTAGATAATTCACGGCAATTTTTTGTCGTTTATAAACCACAAAACCGATACGATCTCCATAAAAATCTCTAAATCTGGGACTGTCTACCAATGTATTGTTAATATAGAAGTTTAACGTATTTCCCTTCTTTTCGATCTTTAAGGTATTGTAAGCTCCGTTTCCTGTTTTTATGGCACTAGAACTAGACCAGGTCTTGTTAGCACTGTTCATATAGTTGCTCTTACCATCGTTCCAGTCCCAAATTCCGTAAGACCCACCGGCAGTAATTACAAAATTATATTCGTAGTTATTATCTTTTCTACCAAAGGAAAGTCCAAAGCCGTTGTTCTGAATACCGGAAATTTTCTTAAAACTGGCAATAATGTAAAAATCTCTATTGGTATCTATTTTTATTTCTTTAGAACTGGACCATCCATTAATGTCTCGTTTGTGATCGAAAATATAGTCGCCATTTTCTATTTTTAACGATGCTTTTTCCGAATCACTGGTACTCCAGTTACTTTTGTTATTCGTAAACCCATCGAACAAAATAGATTTCTTTCCAGAGGTAGTGGTCGTGGTGGTCGTTGTACTGTTTAAGTATTTAACCCTAAAATAATCTACAGAGATCTTTTGTTTCCTATGAATAATGATCCCGATCTTGTTCCCAATAAATCGTTTGTACGAGGTGCTATATGCATAGGAATCATTAATATAAAAAGTGATCCAATTCCCTTTTTTCTTAACACGTAACTTGTTTACTGCATAGTTACCTGTATTTACCTTGGAGTTTTTCGTCCATTTTTTAAGAGCGGTAAATGTATCATTTCTTGTCTCTGCAACACGAATATATCCGTTAGGAGAGAAGTTAAACTCGGAATAGTTATTTCCATCTTTATAATCATAGATAAAGCCGATTCCATAGTTCTGTTCACCGGAGATTTTCTGAATAGATGTTTCTAGTTCAAAGTCTTTATCCTTATCAAAATAAATACTTCCGGAGGTTACATAATAGCTATTGTCAGAATTCTTGTGCTCAAAATAGTAGCGTCCGTTGGAGACTTTTACTTCCCGATTACTGTTATTACCGGTAATAAAACTACCCTTTGAATTGAATTCTTGCTGAAAGACATAAGAGGATTGTGCATTGCTGGAAACAATACTGCAAAGGCCTAAAATTACGAGGGCTAATTTAAATCTCATGACATAATTTTTATTGATGGTTCATTTGAATAAATATAGGGACTACTTTCGCATAGGAACTGTTTGAGGATGCTGTAAAGGCGATCTTATCGCTGCGGAATGTAAGATCGTTACCTTTAAACATCTTGTATTGTAACGCTTTTTTAATTCTGGATACAAAGTCCCCCGAACCATATTTAGCCTTACTAATTATACTGTTAATGTTTAGCTTTTCCTTGCTATATAATACACAAAGGATATCTCTACCCGGTTTATTATCAAATTCTATGAAGTAATCTTCATTAGGGATGGCAATCTCACTGTTGGTATAGTTAAAGAAGTCACTATAGTTTTCAAAAGGATAGAGCTTACTTACCGATTTATCTGCCGATCCGTAACCGATCAAATATACGTATCCTCTTTGTTTGCTTTTTAAGTAGATCCTAAACTGCGTTCCCGATGTGTATACCTGATTGATGCGGTAGGTCGTTTTTGTAGATTTTACAATTCCAAAACCTCTTTTAGCTTCATTTGATAAAGTAGGTCTCATGTTGGTACCATTCGCAAGACGTAAGGTGATCTCTCCACTAATAGACGATTTCGTAACGACATCTTTCGTATTGTCTTTTATCACCGGCTTGGTTACATTATCTACCATTACAAAAGTAGAATTCGTGTAGGTCTTAAAATCACTGTACTTTACCCAAATATAACCGCTGTTACCCCAAAGAGTACCCCAGGAGTTCAAGATCTCAAAGGCACCACCATATTTATTATCATCATAGCCAACAACAACCATGGCATGCCCTCCAATAGATTGCGAACCGTAGGTGTTCCAGTATCCTTTTGCTCTATAGAACGATTTTTTAATGTTCATTCCTATCACCACAGGATTCTTTTCCGAAATGGCTTTTTTCACTTTTCTAATAAAAGAATTGGAGTTGTCTCCCCATTTTGACAGTCGCTCAAAACTAAAAATGGTATTTCTCTTTGCATTTTGCATGCTATAAGAAGAGGGTTTTGAAGTACAGCTCTTTTGATTATAGCCAAACTCATTTAAATGAAGAATACCATTATTTTTGATCAGTCGCATAGCATCTGCAATATAAGATCCTCGCTTACAGTTATAATCTCCTTTAAATTTGATCTGATTGTAGACAAATGACGGAGAGAAGGTATTTTGGTTGATCTTCGTTTTATTGTATTTCCAATTATTCTTAATGGCATAGGCAATAGTTCTTGCGCCATATCCGCTGGCCCAACCAACGCAAGAAGGTTGCGCTCCTTGGTTTCCCGGAGTAGGAGCATAGGCTTTTAAACTGTAGCTAGAAGGTAACGAGGTGTAACTCCGCATTAATATAGGCGCAGATTCTACAACTTCTTCATACTTTTCTTTGCTGAATTCTAACCCGGTAGGGTATTCTTGTGCTAATAGGATATAGGGGATACTAAATAAAGCAACAAGGAAGGTAATTTTCTTCATTGTGATGTTTTTAAGAGTTATTGCTAGCAAATATCCACTCTAAATATATAAAAAAAAATACGTCATTTGACGTATTTTTAAAGTTGCGATACTGAAAATGAATGTCTTATTCTTTTTTTAGTTCGATAATTGAATTCTGGATTTTCACAATTTCGTTAAAAAAGTCTTTCAGACCGTAGTATTCAAAATTTGAAAAGATGACCTTTTTTATTTCATATGTAAAATACAGATCTACTTTGTATGTAGAAGATCTTGCTCTTAATGTTAAGGTCCCACCATCATTGGCCAATTCGAATGCAGCGCTTTGTGGAGCTTTTACCACTTTGTATCCTTCCGGTACTTCAAAAGAAAAACTGTAGGTGTATTTTCGTTCGTATCCAAAATCTACCGGATATAATCTTTCATCTAATTTAAAAGGATTGGTATCCATTCGATCTATAGAAAAAGGATAGATGACCAAGTTGCTTTGCGTTTTAGTTTCAGGATCTAGCACCACATCGTATTCTTCTTTTGTAGGTAGGGTAAGGTCTTCAAAATCGTGCTGTTTATAGGTGTCAACTTCTAAATAAGGATTACGAGTTTCAAAAGCATCGAGAATAGCATCTTCTTTTACATTGAACAGTTTTTCTCGTTGTCTTTGACCATCATAACCTCCTTTTCGTATAATGATGTTTCCTTCGAGTTCTTCATCTTCATTTAAAATAAACTTCACTCTTGTGTTTACAAATGACCGTTTTGCTGGATAGATCTTTTGCCAATAACTGCCTTTTTCAAAATCCATAACTCGAGAATCTCCATTTAAACACCTAAAAGGAACTAGACCAAAGGGTAAATACTTATCTGTAGCATCTAAAAAGTAAGCATTTCCATTGATCATTACTTTTACTACTAAATAATTAAAGTCTGTGACGATAGGATATAACTTAGTAGGAATTCCATTTTCTCTGGTGGAGATCATGACCACATAACTCTCTATATCGGCTGCTTGTAAGCTATTGTATAAAGACAAGTTGATATCATAAACACTCCCTGTTTTTTCTTCGAAAGTATTTTTTAGTTTAACATCTCTGGACCAATTCTTGCCATTCCAGATATAGTTTTTCTGAATGTAATCGTAGATGGTTTTTGCTTTTTCCAGAGGATCACTGATTGAAAAAATAGTAGGTGGTAACCTTTTTTTGAAGAAGTTCTTTTTATTGGCCTGATTGTTTAGAAAACTTAATTTTAGGGTACGATCTGCAGATTTCCAATCTTCCAGAAATTTTTTAACAGTGCCTTTGGTACTGGTAAAAGAAACGTAATCAAATGTCAATCGGGAGATATAGTTACTACTGCTCAACATATAATCTTCCGCTTTAAAAGCGGGAATATCAGACATGCCAAATGATCTTACGGCACAAGCAGCTTGCCCAAGCCCCTTAATAAACAAACAATTGTTGTCTATAGATGGATTGTCTCTTGATAAAGGCAAATTACCAATAATACGCACATTGAATTTATAATTACCAATAATGGCCGAATCATAATCGCTTTGTAACTTGGGAATGTTGGATTGAAAATACCAATCGTCAATGCTCGGGTATGGTGATACTTTTGTGTAGGAATATTCAATAACAGAACCTGGTTTTACATTGGAAAGTGTAAAGCTGGTTTCGGTCCAATCCTTAGTCAATTGGGTTTTAAATATTTTTGATGGGAGCAAGTGGTTCTTTTGCATGCCACCATTTCCATTAATGTTATAGGTAATTGCCACAATGTTTTTAATGCGTTGCTTGCCAAAGGTTCGAATCTTCACCGTAGCTTCATCGAGTCCTTTCTTAGAAAATATCTTCTTTCTAAAGTAATAATCTGTTCTAAAGTCGACTTTTTCCGCATCCAAATACACGTTGGCATGTTCGTAAAGAACCAACGCATTTGCAGTGGTGTCTTTTTCATAGTTTTTCATGTTCAGTTCGGCCAATGTGCCTTTTCCCGTTTTTGTTGATTTAGACTTTTGACCAAAACTATAAGTACTTGCCGTCAGGATTATTATAAAAATGAACTTTCTCATGGTATTATTTTTTTTCTAATTCGATATAAGATGCCTGTATTTGTATAATCTTATTATAAATTTCCTTTAAATAATAATATTCTTCACTGGAATATAATTTTTTAGTAAGGTTAAATGCAAAATAAAAGTTGATGGTATTGTTAGCTACATTCGTTTTGAATATTAAAGAACCCCCTTTATTAGGTAGGCCAAGCTGAACGTTTTCCGGAAGTTTTGTTACTGCGTAATTATTTGGAATGGACAATGTAAAGCTATAAACATGTTTTCTTGCAAACCCATAATCTACGGGGTAATCTCTGGTTTCAGAGGTAAATGGATTTTTAGTCACACGATGTACCAAAAAAGGATAGATTCTGGTCGTACTTGGATTCGCAATGGGCTCATCATCGCTATACACAACCTTGTACACCTCCTTAATGGATGTATCAAGTTTTTCTGCATCGGTCTCTTTATAAGTATCCACCTCAAGAAATGGGTTTTTTTCTTCAAAACTTTCTAATAGTTCACTTTCTTTAAAAGTGAGTACTTCAGATCTTCTTGATACTCCAAAATACCCTGAGTTACTGATTAGAATGTTACCTTTTAGTTCACCGTCTTCTTCAAATTTCATGATGGCTTTAACAGATCTTCGAGTTTTTGTGCGAGGACGAATGGACTCCCAATAACTACCTTTCTTAAAATCCATGACACGAACATCTCCGTTTAAACATTTTAGCGGTAACATTCCGAAAGGTAAATATTTGTTGGTGGCATCTAAAAAATACTCTTTTCCATCTATTTTGGCTTTTACAATGATATAATTGAAGTCTTTAAAGATCGGATATAACTTGGTAGGTAAACCATGCTTTCTTGTAGACAGCATCACTACATAACTTTCAATATCTAAGGCTTGCAAGCTATTGTGTAAAGCGAGATTAATCGCATTTACACTTCCCGATTTCTCAGTAAATATATCCCTCATTTTTTCATCGCGAGACCAATATTTACCATTCCATGAATAAGTATCCTGTATATGGGAATAGATAGCTTTTGCTTTTTCAAGAGGGTTGGAAAGAGCGGTAATATATTCAGGTAACCTTTTTTTGAAAAAACTTTTCTTGTTAGATTGATTATTGAGGAAATACTTTTTTAAGGATTTGTCCGCAGATCCCCAATCATTTAAATACTTTGTTACCTGTCCTTTGGCATTGGTAAAGGATTCATAATCAAAAGACAAACGAGATACATAGTTTCTCTTGCTAAGCATATAATCTTCTTCCTTAAAAGCAGGAATATCTGTCATGCTATACGAACGTATGGCACATGCTCCTTGCCCTATACCATCAATATATATGCATCGTTTTAATACTGATGCTTCATTCTTTGAAAGTTTTTTGGTACCTATTAGTCTTACCTTATGCCTGTAATTCCCAAGTATTGCCGAATCGTAATCACTTTGTAGTTTGGGAATATCCGACTGAAAGTACCAATCATCAATTCCCGGATACGGAGATAAAACACTGTAGACATACTCAACAACAGCTCCTTTTTTAATATTTGGTAAGGTAAAAACGGTTTCTGAGAAGTTTTCACTTGTTTTGGTAGTAAAAACATCTTTCGGACTTAAGTATACTTTTTCAGTAGTACCGTTTTTACGCAAGTTGTAAGTAATAGCCGCAACATCTTGTACTTTCTCTTTTTTATACGTGACAATTTTTATGGTAGCCTGATCTTCACCTTCTTTTGTGAAAATTTTCTTTCTAAAATAATAATCCGTCTTAAAATCGTATGTTTTTCTGTCCATATATACGTTAGCATGTTCATAGAGAACCAAAGCTCTTGCCGTAGTATCTTTTGGATAGTTTGTCATGGAAAGCTCTTCGATCTTAAAGTTCCCAAGTTTAGTAGATTTGTTTTTTTGTGCAACACATAAAGCTGTTGCCAACCAAAAAAGGATAACAAGTTTTTTCATAGTTATTTTTTTTCTAATTCGATATATGAGTTTTCTGCAGTAACAATTTTCTTATAAAATTCTTTGAGATAGAAATATTCATCCTTAGAGAATAATTTTCTATCGATTTTATAACTTACCACGACGCTAATTACATTTCCTTTGTGCGCAACTTTGTAGACATATAATCCTCCATTTTGTGGTAATTTCATGGCTACAGGTTCGGGTAATTTCTTAACTGTATAATTCTTCGGAAGGTTAATTCTGAGTAAGAAAGTGCTTTTATCCTTATGGATAAAATCTAAAGGATACAATCTTTTTTCAGTTTTGAAAGGATTTTCCAAAGCTCTATCAAATAGAACCGGATTGAACCGTATCACATTCTCATTGGAAATATCTGTATCCATATAATCCTCATCAATGAGTATAGAAAAACTTTCATTTGTAGACTTTTCTATATGCGGTAAATTCTTTATTTGAAAATCAGATATCTCCATTTCCGGAAATCCTTCTTCCAAACTTTCGATGTATTTTTTCTCTCCAACAGTTTTAAATACTTCTCTTTGAATCGCGGCATTGTATCCTTTCTTTATCAATGAAACTTTACCGGTAAAACTGTCGTCTTCATTTAGATCTAGTACTACTCTATAACTTTTAGAGTTTAGAATATTGGGCCTAATCACTTGCCAATATCCGACACTTTCATTGTTTAGTACCCTGGCTTCTCCATTAAGGCACCTTTTCGAAACCATTCCGAAAGGAAGAAGCTTGTTGGTTGCATCTAGAAAATACTCCTTATTATCAATTACAGCTTTTATGATCACATAATTGAACGTATCTGATTCAGGAAAATCTTTGACAGGAATTCCATTTCCTCTGGTTGAAAGCAATACGTAGTAACATGCTATGTTCGCAGCTTTTAGACTGTTGAACAGCGATGAATTTATGGTCATAACCGACCCCGTTTTTTTATTAAACTGTTTCCTGGCGCTTTTAGAAAAACCACCTCCGAGGTATCCATCCCAGCTATAGTGGTCCTGAATGAATGAATAAATATATTTTGCTTTCGTCAGCTTGTCTTTTTGGGTAAAGATAGAGTCTGGTATTTTTCTTTTAAAGAATTTGGTGTGCTGTTTTTGATTATAAGAAAGCACTGCTAAATGAAATGCATCAAATGATTTCCATGTCGATAAAAAATTTCCTGGAAAGTAACCAATGTCTAACACATAGTCTAGTTTGAATGACAGTTTTGAAATATAACTTTCTGCGTTGCTCATCATAGGTTCTTCCTTAAAGGCTGGAATTGAATCAATAGAAAAGATGCTATTTCGACATCTTTTTACTTTGAACACCTCATTCTGAACGAAGCAATTTTTGGAGAAATAGGTAGTGTCTCTAGATAACTTTAACCCACCTCTTAAGGTAACCTTATATTTAATGGAGGAGGGCAATAATTGGGAGAATTCACTTTTAATTTTTGGAATACTTGTCTGAAATCTCCAATTATCAATGTTAAAATTCCCGCGATTGATCGTGTATTTGTATTCTACAACACTTCCTTCTTTTACATTGGGTAAATTAATAATGTTCTGATAGATACCTTCACTTACTTCATTAACAAGAATATCCTCCTTTTTAAACACTGTTTTTTCAATGGTAACACTATCTTTTAGGTTATAGGTTATCGCGGAAACGTTTTGAAGTTCTTCTCCGTTTTTTAGATATATTTTCTCAACAGCATATTCAAAACCATCCTTATTAAATATTTTAATTCTGCGATAATGATCGGACTTAAAACGTAACTCTCTCAAGTCCGGAATGTAGTAATGTACTTTCTCAAATAAAACCAATGCATTGGCAGTGGAATCATTTTTATACATTTTCATTTGCAGCTCTTGTAAATTACTTTGCCCCATACTTGGAGTAGTCATTTTTTGTGCATGAGCAGAAACCTGTATAAGTAGGAATAGCGCAATGATCTTTTTCATAGTTATTTCTTTTGAATAATAATTTGGTCTTTTTGTGATTCAATAACCTTGTTGTAAAACGCCTTTAATGCTTCATAACTTCCGGGGTGAAAAACAGATTTGTTGATTTCAAAGACAGTTTTTATTTGTATCATATTTGGTCCTTGTACGATTTGAAAGTAATAAAACATTTCTTTTTCTCTAATAGTAAAGGCCGCATTCTTTGGTAAAGAAAGCACCTCGTATCCATTAGGAATATTTATTTGAACCAAACTCGTTGATTTTTCTTTAGTGCCATAATCTATAGGATACTTTCGTTCTTTCAGTGTAAAAGGATTTTTTTCTATCCTATGAAATAAAAAAGGATCGATGCGGAAAGAGTTTTCAGAGGGTAATGAAGGCTCTATTGAGAAGTTAGCCGTTTCCAGGACAGGTTTTTCTATCTGAGCGATATTCTTTATTTTATAATTGTCAACTTCGACATTTGCAAACTTTGAAGATTGATCCATTATATAGTCTTTTTCAGAAGTTCCGTCTAAATGTTCCCTTAATTTTAAAGCCCTGTATCCATACTTCTGTATTCTGGTAACACCCTTAAATACGTTTTTATCAGGATTAAATACAATTCTACTGGTGCTTTTCTGTTCTGTAGGAATACTTGATTTAACATCTTCCCAAAAACTCGGTGCTTTTAAACTAAAGACTCTAGCTTTACCATTTAAACATTTAAATGGAACTGCGCCAAACTGCAGGTATTTATTTGCAGCATCTAAGAAATAGACCTTGCCGTCTATTTCGATTCTAACAACCATGTAGTTAAAGTCTAGTAAAGAAGGATGAATTGCTGTGATCTTTGCATTGTCTCGAGTTGATAATAAGACCAATTTTGCATCAATTTTTAAGGACTGGAGCGTGTTTAAAAGTGCCAGGTTAATTTCACCAATACTGCCCTCACCTTCAAAAAAAGCCTTTTTTAAATTAACAGCATTTATGAGGTTTACACGTCCATTCCATATATAATGTTTTTGAATAAATTGATATGCCTTTTTCGCTTTTTCAATAAGAACAGTTTCCTTTTTTATATAGTCGGGTAGCTTACTCCTGAAATACTTTTTATAACGTGTTTTTGATGTGAAATTCAATTGAATAATTCGATCTATTGGAGTAACATATGATGTTTCGAAAACAATTCTTGACTTAAAGTTCTTTTCCGATGTCATGAAGGCATCCTTCTTAAAGGCAGGAATATCTCTCATCACATAGTTTATTTCGTTGCAGTTTTCATTAACTGAAACACATTTACTTAGGTTTGAACTAGAAACCTCCGGCTTCAGATATCCATTGATCCTTATGTTGTAAGATGGATAGATGGTGGCAAAAGCAGTATACTTAGAAATCAATTTTGGGTATTCCGATTGAAAATTCCAGTCATAGACCTCATAGCCGTAGCTTCTATATGTATATTTCAGTTCGAAGACCGTGCCTTCTTTTACATTAGGAATCTGAAATGATGTAGTATTTGTATCGCCAATAAGTTGATCGTTAAAAATTTTCGTTTCGGTCAGACTGCTTTTCACAATATTTCCATCTTCATCAAGGTTGTAAGAAAATGCCTCTAGATCTTTAAGAGGAAGTTTTTTATGATGCACCAAACGCATTTTTGCCAGATGAAAAGCACTTCTTTTAAAGATTTTGATTTTTACATAATATTCTCTTTGAAATATTACAGGATTAGTATCGCCTAGAGAAATTTCCCCCTTTTCCTCCAAAATTAACGCAGCAGCATCCGGATCTTTATCATAACGGATCATCAATAACTCATCCTTGGTCACTTTTCCAAGGGAGTAATCACCTTTTATTTGACTGTAGCCCACCGAGCAAATCAGAAAGCACAAGAAGCATATCTTTTTCATACTAAATTCTTTAATAGCGGATGATCTTTGTTACATTGTTGTTTTTTAAGTAGTTCTTTATAATCGTTTTTGCAAGTCCTTTATGCGCAACGGGTGTAAGTAGGGTCTTTAAAATGTCTAAATGTGTTTCTTGAAAAGCCAAATTCGTATACCCATAACCAAACACCTCATTATTCTCAATTAATAAAATAGCGTGCTCATCTATGGTTCTTCCTTTGTGCACAATAAGAAAATTGTCATGAGCAAAATTATCCAGTGTTAATTTTCGCTTGCTTCTAAAGTTGAATTTGGGATGTAAAGTTTCTAACTCGAGATAATAACGCAATCTGTTAAAAAGCAGATTACCGGTTTCTTCATAGCTCACAGAAATGACTCTACTCTGAATTTTAAGAGCTCGCTTTGTATCTTTTAAAAACACCTTGCTTACTTCAGACTTTATGTTTTTACTTCGTCCAAGGTAAATAACCTTACCGTTTGAGTCATGCATGTAAAATACGCCTAAAGACTCCGGTAAAGTTTCCAAAATACCATTAAAGCGTTGCTTTTCAGTTCTATTGTCAAAGTATTCGATAGAGGCCTCTAAAATCGTTTTATTAACGTCTTTTTCTAAGAGTAGTTTAAACAATTGTACTGTTGCCAAAGCATCTCCGGTAGCTCTATGTCTATCGCTCATAGGAATACCTAACGATTTACACAATTTTCCTAAACTATAGGACTCTTGATCCGGAATCAACTTCCTGCTCAACTCAACGGTACAAATAGTGTTTCGAAAAAAGTTATATTCTAATCGTGAAAATTCTGTTCTTAAAATTCGATAGTCAAAACTTGAATTATGTGCTACTAAAATACAGCCCTCTGTAATTTCTACAATACGTTTGGCTATTTCATAAAACTTCGGCGCATTGCGCAACATTTTATTATTGATCCCGGTTAGTTTAACCACAAAATCTTGAATTGGTTTTTCAGGATTGATCAGTGTAATGAATTGATCTACGATCGAATGTCCGTCATATTTGTAGATAGCAATTTCGGTAATTCCTTCTTCATTGTATTTTCCGCCGGTAGTTTCAATATCTAATATTGCGTACAAATCTCTTTTTGTTTGGTAAATTAAGGATTATAATTTCGAGCACCAAATATAGAGCTGCCTACACGAATCATATTACTGCCATTTTCTATAGCCAACGGATAATCGCCACTCATACCCATAGAAAGAATGTGCATCTGAGGATGCTTGTTTTGTAGCGTATCAAAAAATAATTGTAGCGATGAAAACTCCTCTTGCAATTGTTGCATATCTGAGGTGAATGTGGCCATACCCATACAACCTACAATTCTAATATTTGATAGATCTGATAACGTGCTGGATGAGAGGATTTCCGAGATCTCGTTAAAAGAAAGCCCAAATTTTGAATCTTCTTTCGCAATTTTTGCTTGCAGCAAACAGTCAATGGTCCTGTTGTGTTTTAACGCTTGTTTATTTATTTCAACAAGGGTCTTAACACTATCCACACCATGAATAAGATTTACAAAATGAGCCATGTATTTCACTTTGTTTCGTTGCAAGTGCCCAATCATATGCCATTCAATATCTTTTGGTAGTTCATCATATTTGGCCACCATTTCCTGGATCTTATTCTCTCCAAATACTCGCTGACCGGCGTTATATGCCTCTAGTATATCCGATACGGGCTTTGTTTTGGACACAGCGACTAAGGTCACATTATCAGGAATAGCTGCTTTAATAAGATCTAGATTGTCTTTTATAGTGCTCATACTAAAATTCATACATGGTTAAACCGCTCCGTAATTTAGGTTCTATATAACTGGTTTTTGGAGGCATTTTCAATTCAGCATCGGCAATTTCCTTCATTTCCTCTACTGTTATTGGGATCAATCCAAAACCAACTTTAAAATTACCATTATCAACATTGGTTTTTAAAGACAGGGAATCCAGTTTATTGTTAGTATACCCAAGGCGATTGTTATTGTTCAAATCTTCTATTCCTAAAATAGGCTTCAATATGGTCTGGTACAGTATTTCTGTATCTAAAGTGCTTAACGCATCTGTAAATTGATAACTCCCTTTTCTTAAATATAAAGAATAGAACTCACCATCCAAATACATGCTAAAATGATGCTTCTTTGATGGTTTATACATTTGTTGTCCTCTATTCTCAATTCTAAAATAAGTGTCCAATTGCACCAGGAATTCATCAACAGAATAACCATTTAAGTCTTTTACAAACCTATTGAACTCAGAGATCTTTAGATGAGATTCTGGAATTAGATAGCTCATAAAAAAATGATATGGTTCCGTTCCTGTATCCTGATCATTTTCGTCTGCCATATGCTTTGCTAATAGGGCAGAAGAGGCCGTTCTATGATGCCCATCAGCAATGTATAAAGAGGCTGTGTTTTTAAACACGTCTATGATAGATTGGAGTGTAGATGTTTCCTGAATGACCCACAATTTGTGTAATTTCTTGTCTGTAGTAGAGAATTCATATTCAGGACGATCTAACTTCTTTTCTTCAATGATGGTCTCAAGAATTGCATTGTCTTTGTATGTCAAGAGAACAGGTTCTGCATTGAACCCGGTAACTTTCAAATAATTTTCAAACAATTCTTCTCTTTGCTGAATGGTACCTTCGTGCTTTTTAATAATTCCTTTATGGTAATCATCTACAGATGTTGCAGCGATAATTCCGGAAAATACATTTTGTTCATCTGAGCTTTCATACAAGTAAAATGCAGGAACATCATCTTGAATAAAGATGTCATTTTCTTTAAATTCTTCGTATCTGTTATGAACCATTTCGAAGCGCTGCGCTCCTGTAATTTCCTGATGATATTTATATCCGGGATTAATAATGTGTAAAAACGTAAAAGGATTAAAGTCTAGTTTTGCTCCCAGTTCTGCAGGTGAGTATGCTTCATACGATTTAGAAGATACCAATGCCACTTTATCACGGCTGGGGCGTATAGCCTTAAATGGTTTTACGATGGCCATATTATTGCAACAAGTTGATGATCTGTGAAGCCAATTCTGTCCCAATTCTATCTTGAGCTTCTTTCGTGGCTGCTCCAATGTGAGGAGTTAAGGACAACTCCGGATTCATTAATAATTGAATTTCCGGTGTAGGCTCACTTTCAAACACATCCAATGCCGCGAACTTGACCTTATCACTTTCTATGGCATTTACTAAAGCTACTTCATCCAAAACACCTCCGCGTGCTGCATTGACAAGCCCTACGCCATCTTTCATTTTGGAGATCTCATCTGCACCAATAATATAATTGTCTTGTGCAGGAACGTGTAATGTAATAAAATCACTTTCTTTTAAAATGGTATCTAATGCAACAGTGTCTATAGAAATTGAAATAGATTGACCGGTAAAGAAATCGACATTGATCACAGCATTTTCAATATAGGCATCCGTTGCCATTACTTTCATACCTAAACCTAATGCTATTTTTGCAACTTCTTGTCCAATTCTTCCAAATCCAATAATACCAATGGTCTTTCCACGCAATTCGGTACCACCGGCATAGGCTTTTTTCAGTTGCTTAAAACGCGTATCTCCTTCTAAAGGCATTTCTCTATTGGACTGATGTAAGAATCGAGCCATTCCAAACAAGTGGGCAAATACTAATTCTGCCACTGAGCTAGAAGATGCCGCAGGCGTATTTATTACATGTAACCCCTGATCTTTGGCATATTGTACATCAATATTATCCATACCAACACCACCACGCCCAATAAGTTTGAGGCTTGGACAAGCATCTATAAGTTCCTGACGAACCTGTGTTGCACTTCGCACCAGAATAGCATCAATATTATGTTCGTTAATATAATCTTCTAATTGCTCCTGTGCGACTTTTGTAGTGATTACTTCAAAACCACCTTTTTCTAACGCTTCAATTCCGCTTTGAGAAATTCCGTCGTTTGCTAATACTTTCATTTTTCAGTTTATTTTGCCATTACGAGAAATACAATGACGAAGCAATCTATAATTGACAGATTCCTTCACTTCGTTCGGAATGACAGTTTATGATTTTCTTTCTAATTCCTGCATTACATCAACCAATGCCTGAACACTATACAATGGTAATGCGTTATACATACTTGCTCTATATCCTCCAACACTTCTATGTCCATTTAAACCATTGATACCTGCTTCATCGAGCATCTTATCAAAGGTATCTTTTAACCCTTCATTTGTCAGTACGAACGTTGCATTCATATGGCTTCGGTCTTCTTCAGAAACGACACCTTTAAACAGTGGGTTTCTGTCAATTTCGGCATATAAAAGTGCCGATTTTTTTTCATTTACTTTTTCAATAAAAGGAATTCCTCCAAGATCTTTTAACCACTGCAATGTCAACATAGATACATATACAGCAAAAACGGAAGGCGTATTGAACATGCTGTCCTTATCTATATGAACCTGATAATCTAACATAGAAGGAATTGTTCTATTTACTTTCCCTAAAATTTCTTCCTTAACAACCACAAGTGTTGTTCCGGCTGGCCCCATGTTTTTTTGAGCGCCGGCATAAATTAGATCAAATTTCGAAAAATCCAACTGGCGCGAAAATATGTCAGAGCTCATATCACATACTAAAGGAACATCTGTTTTTGGAAAGTCCTTCATTTGTGTCCCGAAAATAGTGTTGTTACTTGTACAGTGAAAATAATCTGCATCTTCAGGAATGCTATATTCTTTCGGAATGTAGCTAAAATTCTGATCTTTAGAAGAAGCAACCTCTACTAACTCACCAAACAATTTTGCTTCTTTTATAGCTTTGCTAGACCAGGTTCCGGTGTTTAAATATGCAGCTTTTTTATCCAACAGATTATAAGCACTCATTAAAAACTGTGTGCTAGCTCCACCTTGTAAGAATAAGACTTTATATCCTTTACCTTCAAGCGCTAATAATTCTAATACTAAGTGTTGCGCTTTTTCCATTACCGCAACAAAAGGCTTACTTCTATGAGAAATTTCGATCAGCGATAGGTTATCATTGTTAAAGTTGAGTACGGCTTCAGAAGCCTTTTGTAAAACTTCTTCGGGTAAAATACAAGGGCCTGCGCTAAAGTTATGTTTTTTCATGATGCTTTTGTGTTGTTTTATAGGCTTGCAAAGTTGCTAATTTTCTATTAGAACTCATATTATTTACTACTTAAATTTTAGATAAGAACGCCAGCGTATTTACGCCATCGGCATAATCCCATAATTGTGGATGCTGAGTTTGACCAAAAGCGATCTCATGTTCTATAAATCCTTTAGATACAATACATTGAATTTGTTCTTGTTCTTCGTGCAATTTGATCTTTAGATTTACCGGGTCGTCATAATATTCGTAAAATATACTCGCAATGGGCGATGCATAACTTTCATCCTCTTTGATCATTAAGAAGCCGTTTTCCAAAATATCAAATTCGCTCATCAAGTAAACAGCTTTGTTATAATCATAGTTGTTCGCGTATTTTGTATTATTTATGATTTCATGTTGCTTATACATTCCTTTAAAAAAGGCATCGAAATCATAATCTTTCGGAACAAAGAGTTTGGATACACTTCTACAACCCAAACCAAAGTAACGGAATACATCTTCACTTAAATGCTCCAGTTCTGTTTCAGATTCGTTTCCTTGAATGATGGCTACAGAATTTCTATTCTTTCGAATGATATTCGGCTTGTCCTTAAAGTAGTACTCAAAATATCTTGCAGTATTATTACTTCCGGTAGCAATAACGGCATCGAAATCGGATAATTTGTCTTCTGTAAAGGAAATTTTCCCTTTAAAAGAAGGTGCTACATATTCCAGATACTTTGCAAGAAAAGGCATTAAATGTTTGTCATTTGAGGACTGTTTCACCAAAACACTATGACCACTTATCAAAACAGAAAGAAAGTCATGAAACCCAACCAAAGGAATATTTCCTGCCATAATGATCGCAATCCTTTTAGAAGAATCCTCATGTAGGTTTTCATCTTTTATCCATAAATTTAAATTGTGGGAAGTAAGAGCGTTTGCCCAGCTTTCTGTGGCGAATAATATATTTTCTTTAGTAAACCAGGTGTTGTGTTCTTCTGCAAGTTTCATCTGATGCTTGAATCCATCGAAGAATAGCTCGTTGAATAAAACACCTTCTTGAGGTTCAATACCTTTTGTTGAAAACTGTCGTAAGAAATCTCCTAATTTCTCAAAAGCGATTAACCTGTTTTTAATACTGCTCATTTCTTTTGGTAGTCCGTTTTTTTGGCGTTATTTTTGCAGTCGCAAAGGTACAAAACTGAAACAGAAAAGATGGCAATAATTATAACTGACGAATGCATTAATTGTGGAGCTTGTGAGCCAGAATGCCCAAACACCGCTATTTACGAAGGAGCAGACGATTGGAAGTATGCAGATGGAACCGATTTATCTGGTAATATAGTATTACCAAATGGAGTGGCTGCAGATGCAGATGAAGATCAAGAACCTATTTCAGACGAGATCTATTATATCGTTGCAGATAAATGTACTGAATGTAAAGGATTCCATGAAGAACCTCAATGTGCAGCTGTATGTCCGGTAGATTGCTGTGTACCGGATGAAGACAATGTAGAGACTGAAGAAGAGTTGTTGGCCAAACAACGTTTTATGCACCAGGAATAAGAATAATCTTGAATAGAAATAATATAAAATCTCGAAGCTATTCGGGATTTTTTTTGTGTTAAAAAGAACTATATTTGCACCCTTAAAACCAGATGATATGAAAGCCGGAATTGTAGGACTTCCTAATGTTGGTAAATCAACATTATTTAATTGCTTATCGAATGCCAAAGCACAAAGTGCAAATTTTCCATTTTGTACAATTGAACCTAACTTAGGAGTGGTAAATGTGCCTGATCACCGAATGGAAAAACTAGAAGAACTAGTGAAACCGGAAAGAGTAATGCCGGCTACGGTTGAGATCGTTGATATTGCGGGATTGGTAAAAGGAGCAAGTAAAGGAGAAGGCTTAGGGAATCAGTTTTTAGCAAATATTAGAGAAACAGATGCGATTTTACATGTATTGCGTTGTTTTGACAATGATAATATTGTACATGTCGATGCTTCTGTAGATCCTGTTAGAGATAAGGAAACCATTGATATTGAATTACAGTTAAAGGATTTAGAAACGGTTCAAAAACGTTTAGAACGTGTAAAAAGAACGGCAAAAACCGGAAATAAAGAAGCGCAAGCCGAATTAGAAGTGCTGTTAAGAGTAGAAGAGACCTTGCTGTCCGGAGTTTCTGTAAGAGCATTAGAGTTTACAGAAAAAGATGAAGAATTTGTAAAACCATTACAGTTCATCACATCAAAACCGGTATTGTATGTATGTAATGTAGATGAAAATTCTGCGGTTTCAGGAAACGCCTACGTAGATGCCGTAAAAGAAGCTGTAAAAGATGAGGGAGCGGAGATCATCGTGTTGGCAGTGGGTACCGAAGCAGATATTACTGAATTAGAAGATTACGAAGAACGTCAGATGTTCTTAGAAGACATTGGTTTGGAAGAACCGGGAGTGTCCAGATTAATTCGTTCTGCCTATAGTTTATTAAACTTGCAAACCTATTTTACTGCAGGTGTTAAAGAAGTAAGAGCATGGACGATTCCGATTGGAGCAACTGCTCCTCAAGCTGCTGGCGTTATCCATACAGATTTTGAAAAAGGGTTTATTAGAGCAGAGGTGATTAGTTATGAAGATTATGTAACTTACGAAACCGAAGCGAAAGTAAAGGAAGCCGGAAAGATGAGAGTAGAAGGAAAAGACTATGTGGTTAAGGATGGAGATGTGATGCATTTCCGATTTAATGTATAACAAACAAAATAGTAACGATGATCAAAAAAGTAATTCTTTTAGTAGTTGTATTGGTTGGTATTACTGCGTGCAGTAAAGACGAAACGGTAGCTCATAACCCAACGCTAACGATCCAAATAGATGGACAAAGTAAAGGGGTACATACACTTAATCAGTTAAAAGCGAACCTTACTGCACAGAGTATTTCAATATTTGATCCTGTACATGGAAAACAAAAGAACTACAGAGCTTTTCCATTGGCAGCAGCATTACAATATTTTTACGAGACACCTTTTCTTCCAACAAATGGTACTGTTCATTTTTCAGCACTTGATGGTTTTATGGTTTCTGCTACGGTTACCATGGCAACTGAGAATGGCGGTTTTTTAGCTTTTGAAGACCTGGATGTTGCCGGAGAAGCAAACTGGGAAGCAGTTGCTCCTGAAAATAACAATGACCCGGCACCTTTTTATGTAGTTTGGTCAGGGCAGAATCAAAACCCAACGACGGATGGATATCCATGGCCCTATCAGTTAGAGAAGATAAACTTAGCAAACTAAGTACATGTATAAAATAATAAAAGCCTGTTGCATTGCATCAGGCTTTTTTGTTTCTTGTCCATATGATTTACGAACAGGTTTCACCCAAAACAGAACTATCCCATATTGTTAAAAGCTTTTGGTTGATTGATAGTGAAGGAGATAAGACCATTCATCAGGAAAAAGTTATTCCGGATGGATATCCAGAATTGATCTTTCATTATGGAGATGCGTATCGCATTAATATCAGTGGTTCCTGGGAAATACAGGAGAATACGATTCTCGCTGGGCAAATAAGAAATTATTTTTTTCTCGAAAACACGGGTGAATCAAAAATGTTCGCAATTAAACTTCAACCCTGGACCCCAAAAGAACTATTTGACGTAGAAATGCCCTCAATTACTGATCGGGTAATTCCTGTTCAAGGCGCAATGCTTGACACTTTAAAAGGCGTTCAGAAAATTGCGGTAAGCTCTATTTCGTTTAGTGATAAGGTGCGTCAGATCGAAGATTGGTTCGATCGCTTTATTTTAGAAAAAGACCTTTCTACAAAGTATCGAGTAACGCAAAAAATGATAGATGAAAGGGGAAGTATATCATTAAAACAATTACAGGAAGAATATCAAATAGGTGAGCGTTCCATGGAGCGTTATTTTAAGACGTATATAGGTTTACCTCCTAAATTTTATGCAAGGGTTATACGCTTTTCGTACATTTTCCAATTGGTGCAGGAGAAAGAGATAGATTGGGCAGATATTGTATACCGAGCGGGTTATTATGATCAGTCTCACTTTATAAAAAATTTTAAGGAGTTTACGGGTGAAGATCCGAGCAAATACGGTTTCTCAGAAGAAAATATGGCGAACTTTTTTTTAAAACGATAGTGTCGGGTTTATACTATTGTAGTTCAGCGTTGTCGTTTATTTTGCTTCCGTAATCATCATAAAAATAGAGATATGAAAATTGTGAATTTCGGAGCAAAATTATTGGTATGCACCTTGTTATTATCTTTTTGTGCATCTCCCTCTCAGAATGTAGACTTTCTAATCGGCACCTGGAAGGTGGAAGGAAAGGAGACCTATGAGACATGGAACAAAAAAGGGGATAGGCTTGTTGGAGAGTCCTATAAAAAAAGAGGTGATCAGAAGTACATTACAGAGACTTTAGAAATCAAAGAAGAAAACGGAAAATTCATATATATAGCCACGGTAAAAAATCAGAATGACGGTAAAGGCATACCTTTTACATTGCAAGAAGTAAAAGACAACCTGTATTCTTTTGAAAATGTATCACACGATTTTCCTAAAAAAATTCAATATAAAATACTGAGTAAAACAAGTCTTCAAGTATCCGTGCTAGGAGAAGGAGATAAAGGATTTTCGTATAAAATACTAAAACAATAAAAAAAGCCAGCAATTAATTGCTGGCTTTTTTTATGTCTAAACTTTTATCCTTTATAAAAAGGCAACTTTACAATCGTTGCTGGAATTTGTTTTTTACGTACTTGAATAAAGATCTGTGTACCGGACTTGGTGTGCGGTCTATTTACATACCCTAATCCGATTCCTTTTCCTAGAGATGGACTCATAGTCCCTGAGGTTACTGTTCCCAATTCATTTCCTTCGGCATCAACAATTGGATATCCCTGACGAGGAATACCCCGTTCCGTCAATTCAAAAGCAACCAATCTCCTGGTAATTCCATTTTCTTTTTGAGCTTTTAGATTTTCTGAATTCACAAAATCTTTAGTGAACTTGGTAATCCAACCTAAACCTGCTTCAATAGGAGAAGTGGTATCGTTGATATCATTCCCATACAGGCAATACCCCATTTCTAATCGTAAGGTATCACGAGCTGCTAAACCAATAGGTTTTATGCCCCAATCTGCACCGGCTTCGAATACTTTGTTCCAAACATCTTCTACCTGCTCGTTTCTTACGTAGATTTCAAATCCTCCAGAACCCGTATACCCTGTGGCTGAGATGATCGCATGTTCTACGCCGGCAAAATCGGCTACTTTAAATTTGTAAAAAGGAATTTCTGCCAGATCTACAGAAGTCAAAGATTGCATAGCTTCGATGGCTTTAGGTCCTTGGATAGCTAATAAGGAATAGTTATCAGAAACATCTTTTAACTCAGCCCCAATACCTTCATTATGCTTATTGATCCAATTCCAATCCTTCTCAATATTAGAAGCATTTACAACTAACAAATAGGTGTTTTCTTTTACACGATAGCAGATAAGATCGTCTACAATCCCATTTTGCTCATTCGGGAAACAACTATATTGAGCGTCTCCAATAGCTAATTTTGAAGCATCGTTAGACGTGACTTTCTGAACTAAAGCTAAGGCGTGTTCACCTTCTACCAAGAATTCACCCATATGACTCACATCAAAAACACCAACACCGGATCTAACGGTTAGATGTTCTGCTGTTACGCCTTCATATTGAACGGGCATGTTGTATCCTGCAAAAGGAACCATTTTTGCTCCTAGAGCTTCGTGTACATGAGTTAACGCGGTATTTTTCATGGGTGTTTTTGATTTGTTTTGTGAAAGCAAATGTATTGAAAATTCAGAGAAAGAGAAACCGTTTTTCAAAGCAAAAATTCTGTTAATATTTTTCCTTAAACGTTGAGAAGCATTACATTTGAAGCAAATCAACTCAAAAGATAAAAAATGAAATTAGTAAAGTTAGTGGCGGTGCTATGTGTATTGATAAGCGCTACTGTTTTTGGTCAAACACCTACGGATTATTTATCCAAAGATTTTCATAAGGAAAGAAGAGCAGCACTTCGAGCAAAAATGCCTGCTAATTCTGTGGCAGTTGTTTTTGCAAACCCTGTGAGAAACAGAGCAAATGATGTGGATTATGTATACCACCAAGACCCTAACTTTTACTACTTAACCGGGTATAGAGAGCCCAATGCTGTGTTGGTTATTTACTCAAACGATCAGCAAAATGAAAACGGAACTTCTTACAATGAAGTATTGTATGTACAAGAGCGAAATCCGAATGCAGAAATGTGGAACGGAAAGCGTTTGGGAATAGAAGGAGCAAAGAATCAATTAGGGTTTGTGAACGCCCACAATGCTATCGATTTTATCAAAGCAAGTATTGACTTTAAAAAGTTTGATAAGGTGTTTATTGAAAAATTTAAAGATGATTATAGAAACACCAATAATAATGCAGAAGTTTTTGATTTGGTTAAAAGTTTTAAAGTGACGTCAGGGTATGATCCAAACATTTACTTGTCTAGGGCAAAGAAATACGTGTATGAGCTAGTGAAGGCTACACCTATTGAAAATAGTGCGAATGTTGCTCAGGTAATAGGAAGAATTGAAAATCGTTTTCCGGATATTAAAGAAGATGAACTTTTGATGAAATACAAGGTGGCAACAGATGATAAATTGAAAGGAGACCTAAAACAAAAGATCACACTAAAACTAACACCGAAAACGAATATTGACATCGATTTTTTATCGGCTACGTTGTCAGATATGCGCGAAATCAAATCACCGGAAGAACTCAAGTTGCTAACGAAGGCTATTCGTATTTCTGCTGTTGGACAGATTGAAGTTATGAAAGCTATGAAGCCTCATATGTCGGAAACAGAATTACAGGGAATTCACGAATTTGTATATAAAAAATATGGTGCCGAGTATGAGGGGTATCCATCTATAGTGGGCGCAGGAAATAACGGTTGTATTTTGCACTATATAGAAAACAATAAAACAAAGGTTGGTAATGATTTGGTATTGATGGATCTTGGTGCAGAATATCGTGGTTACACGGCAGATGTAACTCGTACTATTCCGGCTAATGGAAAGTTTACACCAGAGCAAAAAGCCATTTATGACATCGTATACAACGCTCAGGAAGCGGGAATCAATGCAAGTGTGGTAGGAGCTTCTTTTGGAGCACCAAACGCAGCTTGCAGAAAGGTGATCAATGAAGGATTGTTGAAGTTAGGGATCATTAAGACGATCGATGAAAGACATAACTACTTACCTCATGGAGTATCGCATTACATTGGATTAGATGTACATGACCCAGGAACATATGGCACTTTTAGAGCAAACTCAGTAATTACGGTAGAACCCGGTATCTATATTCCAGAGGGAAGCCCTTGTGATAAAAAGTGGTGGGGAATTGCCGTTCGCATTGAAGATGATATCCTTATTACAGCCAAAGGACCTGTAAACTTATCGGCAGAAGCACCTAGAAAGTCAGACGAGATCGAAAAGATGATGGCAAAGAAGAGTGTTTTGGATGAGTTTGTGTTACCGGATCTAGACAAAGAATAAATAACTTTCTTTTTGATAAATATTCATCTGAGGTTCAGATGTATATGATCATGTCGTCGTATTTGATAAATTATATCAATACTACAATAAGATTATTAAAGACCTATATGGACTGTTTTGGTGCATAGAATTCGTAAATTTACCCTTCCAATACGCATAAAATGTCAACAACTAAGATTCCAGCATTATATAAGATAGATACGATAGTAACACAAGATAGTTATTTGGTGAATGGTGAATTGAAACCATGGAATGGACAAATGGCTGAGGTATATTCTACAATTTCTTCTACAGATGAATATGCCCCTACATTGTTAGGGACTATTCCGCAATTAACAGAAAAAGAGGCATTAGAAGCGTTAGATGCTGCCTGCAATGCCTACGATAAAGGGAAGGGGCTATGGCCAACAATGAAAGTAGCTGATCGTATAGCCTGCATGGAAAAGTTTGTAGCGCAGATTAAGACCAGACGTGCTGAAGTGGTTAAATTGCTCATGTGGGAGATCGGAAAGACATTGCCAGATTCTGAAAAAGAGTTTGATAGAACCATCGATTATATCAACGATACCATAGAAGATTATAAACAAATGGATCGCGATAGCGCGAAATTTGAAAAGCACGATGGTGTGTTTGCCCATATTCGTAGAGGTCCGTTAGGAGTTGTGCTTTGTCTGGCTCCTTATAACTATCCGTTAAATGAGACCTTTTGTTTGTTGATCCCTGCGTTGATCATGGGAAATACTGCGATATTTAAACCCGCTAAATTTGGGGTGCTATTAATGTCTCCATTATTGGAAGCTTTTAAAAATAGTTTTCCTCCAGGAGTAATCAATGTATTGTATGGTAGAGGAAGAACCTTAGCAACGCCAATTATGCAATCTGGAAAGATCGATGTATTGGCTTTGATTGGAAATAGTACCTCAGCAAAGGCATTGCAAAGTCAACACCCGAAGAGTAATCGATTACGTTTGGTGCTAGGTTTAGAAGCAAAGAACCCTGCCATTGTATTGCCGGATGCGGATTTGGATCTAACGATCAATGAATGTCTGGCAGGAACATTATCTTTTAATGGTCAACGATGTACGGCGTTGAAAGTGGTATATGTCCATGAAGATATTGCTGAAGAATTCAATAAAAAATATGCGGAACGAGTAGATCAATTGCCGTTCGGAAATCCCTGGGATGATGGTGTTAAACTTACGCCATTACCTGAACCGGGAAAACCTGCGTATATTCAGGAATTGATCGATGATGCTAAAGAAAAAGGAGCAGAGATCATAAATAGTAGAGGAGGAGAGACCACCGATAATTATATCTTTCCGGCAGTACTATATCCTGTGAATAAAGAGATGCGCGTTTTTGAAGAAGAACAATTCGGTCCTGTAGTACCTATCGTTCCATTTAAAGATATAGATGAACCTTTAGACGATATTGCAGATTCTAACTACGGACAGCAAGTAAGCTTATTCGGAAAAGATATACACAGGTTATCTCCTTTAATTGATAGCTTGGTAAATCTGGTATGTAGGGTAAACCTGAATAGCTCTTGTCAGCGTGGACCAGATGTGTATCCGTTTACAGGACGAAAAGATTCCGCAGTGAGTACCTTGAGTGTACATGATGCCTTACGATCTTTTTCAATTAGAACCTTTGTGGCTTCTAAGGATAACGAGTATAACAATGCTATTTTGGAGGAACTTTTGGATAAAAAGACCTCAAACTTTATCAATACTGATTATATTTTATAGGCTTTATTGGCTAATTATTTCTAGGACCAAGGCCTTGGTTAATGGCTTGCCATTTGCCATTTTTTTGATGTTTTGAAAAGTAAACACAAAATCACAGCCTTCTTTATAAGCAGAACATCCATAGGCAGATTTCCCTTTGATCACAGCACCTGTGCTGCATTTAGGACAAGGAATTTTTTCTTGGTCATTACGAGAAATATTTGACGAAGTAATCTCACTATCTGAAGATTGCTTCATATCATTCGTAATAACAGGTGGTTTCGGCTCTAGCTTTATGTTAAAATTTTCATCAAACCGAAGTAAACCTTCTACAGTTCCCGTAGCTGTTTTAAACCCCTTAAGATTCGTGGTACTGCCTTTATCTAACAAGCGAATGATCTGATTTTCCGAGATCTTTTTATCATATACTTTAAAGGGAATGGTAAGTGTGCAACCCTGTTTATATTCCGAACATCCAAAGGCTGATTTTCCTTTAAGCAAATGTCCTTTTTTGCATTTAGGACACGTTTTTCCTACTGCTTGCTTTTTAGATTTTTGCTTTGTAGGTTTCTCCACATTAGTAGAAATGGTTGTATGGGAAATACGAGCTGTTTTTTTACTGGAACGTACCTCATAGACGAGGTCATCGACCATTTTTTTCATGTTTCGAATAAATGTTCCGGCGTTGAACTCTCCTCGTTCGATCTCTTTTAATCGTTTTTCCCACCTTCCAGTGAGTTCTGCCGATTTCAACAACTCATTATCGATCAAGTCGATCAGCTGTATTCCCGTTTGAGTGGGTACTACCAACTTCTTTTTACGCTCTATGTATTTCCGTCTAAATAAAGTTTCTATGAT
Source organism: Flavobacteriaceae bacterium (assembly GCA_965218065.1). Lineage (GTDB taxonomy): Bacteria > Bacteroidota > Bacteroidia > Flavobacteriales > Flavobacteriaceae > Polaribacter. The sequence goes on from OZ244589.1 coordinate 1,227,775, forward strand.
GCTCGCGCGTGTAGAAGGTCTACCAATACCATTTTCTTTCATCAACTCCCGCATTTCCTCATCGTCTACTTGTTTGCCTGCTGTTTCCATGGCACGTAATAAACTGGCTTCCGTATAATTACGTGGAGGTTTGGTTTCTTTTTCTAAAAATGAAGGCTCATGAGCTCCTTTTTCACCTTCTTCAAAAGTTGGTAAGATGGTTTGATTCGTATTGGACTTTGTATCATCAGTCTGAAATACCACACGCCACCCTTGCGTTAAGATCTCTTTTCCTGTAGTTTTAAAAGGAACATCGGCGGCTTGCCCTAAAACTGTTGTATTAGATACTTCACTATCTTCATAAAAAACAGCGATGAATCGTCTTGTGATAATATCATAGACTTTTTGTTGACTATCTTGTAAGTTAGATTCAATCCCTGTAGGAATGATCGCATGATGATCTGTTACTTTAGCATCATCAAACACCTTTTTAGTTTTTCGAATCTTTTTGCCTAATAAAGGTTCAGTGAGGGCTCTATATTTTGATAGCTTAGATAGAATACCTGAAACCTTGGGATACAGATCGTTAGGAAGAAAGGTGGTATCTACTCTGGGATAGGTTACTACTTTCATTTCATACAAACGTTGCACAATTTTCAGAGTTTCATCCGCAGAAAAGCCAAACTTGTTATTGCAATAGACCTGTAACCCTGTTAGATCAAATAGTTTGGGTGCGTAATCTTTTCCTTTCTTCTTAGTAACGGAAACAACTTCAAAATCAGCCGCTTTTACTTTGCTTGCTAAGGCTTCTCCATCTTCCTTTTTGGTAAATCTCCCATCTTCATAATTGAACAGCGTATCTCTATATGTTGTTTGTAATTCCCAGTAGGGTTGCGGTTTAAAATGAGCTATTTCTTTATAACGATTTACCAACATAGCAAGGGTTGGCGTTTGCACTCTTCCAATAGATAGCACTTGTTTATAACCGCCAAACTTCACCGTATACAATCGGGTTGCATTTAATCCTAACAACCAATCTCCAATGGCTCTGGAGTATCCTGCATAATATAGATTGTCGTATTTTTTTGCATCTACAAGATTGTCAAAACCTTCTTTGATTGCTTCCTCTGTTAAAGAAGAGATCCATAATCGTTTTACTTCTCCTGTATAGCTTGCCTGGTTGATCACCCAGCGTTGGATCAATTCTCCTTCCTGACCTGCATCCCCACAATTTATAATAACTTCTGCTTTTTCGAATAACCCTTTAACTATATTGAATTGCTTTTGAATACCTGTATCATCTGTGATCTTGGTAGAAAATTTCTCTGGAAGCATGGGAAGGTTGTTTAAATCCCAACTTTTCCAATGAGGTTTATAGTCTTTGGGCTCTAGTAAAGTGCATAAATGACCAAAGGTATAAGTAACTGCATAGCCATTCCCCTCATAGTAACCATCACGTTTCGTGTTGGCTCCCAGAATGGTAGCAATCTCTTTTGCTACACTAGGTTTTTCAGCAATGCAAACTTTCATGTAATCTGATTTGGATTGCGGAAATTAGTAAAATAATTGCAAGAAACCTTGTTCATATAAAGCAAATTATGCACAATACATTCGACAATGAATTGTGCATAATTACCGAGCAATGCAACTAATTATATGTTTAGGCGGCGTAATGGTATTTGGTATCTTTTTTCATATAACTTCTAACCACACCTTTTGCTTTTAGTTCATCCAAAATGGTGTATAGTTTTAAGATCATAGGAACAGAATCCATTCGTTTTAACAATTGAAACGTAGTTAGATGTTCCTTGTTTAAGGCAGATAGTACGGATAACTGATTGTAGGTATAATTGATTCTTTTCATGGTGTTAAGTTTTAAAATGATATCCTAAAACTACTATGAAAGAAAGCCTTATAAATCAAAAATTAGATAAGAAGTAGCCGTTTAAATGTAAGCCGTACAAATAGTTAGACGAATGTCATTCGTCTAAGAAAGTGTTATTTCAATGCATCCCATTCCGCTTTGGTTCCATTGTTTTTTTGGTATTCCATGACACCATACCATGTTCCATCTTTTTTTACCAATAGCATTTCAAAATGAACAATATAGGTTCCGGTTACTTTATGATTCGCATCACGTGTAGTGAAACGGAATATACCGGTTTCGTGTGCAGTGGTCTTATTCCCTATACGTTGCGAAAAGCGAAACTCAGCAGTATCATTTCTATTCCCGGCTTTGGTCTCGTCAAATCCTTTTTTCCAGCCTGCTAGCGCATCCGCAATAGGCATAGAGCGTTTATTATCTCCGGAAGCAAAGATGACCACAGCATCAGGGTGATACATAGCACCATACCCTTTATAATCTCCTTCTTTTACCGTTTTAGACAATTGTGTCCAATAAGCATCCAGCTCGGCTAAACGCTTGGTTTCAGTTTCCGTTTGCGCGGAAATGGTGAATGTAGATAAGAAGAAGATAACTGGAAGAATTGCTTTTTTCATGATAGGTATTTGTTTAAGCGAATATAACAAAATAGATTACACCATTTTCTCACCAATAATTCCTACTAAGAAACCTAAGGAGGCTCCAAGAGATGTAAGGTAGTTCTTTTCCAATTTACTTTCCGGGATGATATCCTGGATCAATAAATACAATATACCACCACTGGCAAATACCATTAAATGAGCTGTCAGGTCGGGATGTTTGCTTAAGAAGTAATGTCCGATCAGTGCTCCTATAATTCCCAAAAAGCTTAGGAAGAAAAAAATGATCAATATTTTTTGTGCTTTAAATCCGCTTTGAGCCAAATCTCTAAATGCATTAAAAGCCTCTGGTAGATTTTGTAATCCGATAAAAACAGCCAATAGGGTTGCCATTTCTGGTTCAATAGCAAACACAGCGCCGAGTGCAATAGATTCTGGAACGAAGTCCATCATCATGGCCAGTAGGGTAGCGGTTTGTCCTCCTTTTTTAGCCAAGTATTGATCGATACACATAAATAATACCGCTCCCACTAAAAATGAAGAAGCCATAGGGATCAATTCGAGCTCTTCCATTCCTTTGGGAATTAAGACCAGGGCTATTGCAGATAAGATAATTCCTGCACCAAAGGACATTAGGGTATGTACGATTTCATATTTAACCGGACTTTCTTTGACATGGTGATTAAAAACGTTGGCAAGGATTCCTCCCAAAAAAACGGTGATTCCGGCGAACCCTGAGAAGAGGATCAAATTGGTAAGCATAACAGGTTGTTTAGTAGTTGTTTGTTGTTTCTAAGATATGAAATAATTATTCGAGATTCTTTTTAATCTTATCCAGGTAGCTTTGAGGAAATTTCAATTGTTGCGCCAAATGATATAGCGAATTTGCATAGGAAATATTGGTGCCGCTCAGACTGTGGAGAGGTAAATTATAGCACCGCGCAATTACCTTTTCTCCGGAATTAAGATAAACGCTTACTTCCTCCGGAACATAATCGGCAACGCTGGGTTCAGCATAGAGCTTGTCCAAAATGTGTTGATCAACCTCTATGACAAGACCATAGGCTTTGTCATTCTTACTTGGAATCAGGGATGCACGATTCCCTATCTTCAAGGTGTAATCCTGTACATACCCTTTTTGAATCTTGGAGGGAGTAATTCCATTCTTTTTCAGAATGTTAACATCCATAAATAAACCATAGAAGAAAACAGTCATGTCCTTTTATTTAATTTTTATATACTCTGAATTTAGATCTCTAAAGATCACGATTCTTGGTGTACCAAAAAAATAAGGTCGATAAAAATAAGTGCTGTACACTTCATTGTTAAAGGAAAAGCTTATTCTTGATCCCTTTAGCGTATACGTTCCGTTTCCCCATGTTTCACTTATAAAGGTGTTATCTTCTTTTAAGATCAATGTTTGACCATGATCAATTCCGTTCGTGGCAAACGCGTTCTTGATGTCGCTTTTATAGGTGCCAACGACTAAGAATTTTGGGAAAAAAGAATTGTACAATAAGGTTATAGCAATCAGTACAGCTATGACAAGTGTATATTTTTTCTTGGTATTGGTCATTGCTGATTGAACGGATTGGATTTACAATGTCTAAAAATAATGGTTTTGTTATTAAATAGTGATTAATCATTAACCTTATCAACAATTTTATTTAACTCGTACAAATTCAATAACCATGTTCATTCGAGGGCTTCGAGCACGAGCTTTATAACCATTTTTATTTATGCTTATTATATCAACAAGAATCTTTTGCCCAATAAGATGCTTCCATTCACGTGGATAGTTCAAAATCTTTACATAAGTCATAGTATAACTGCAGTCAGAACTCCATTCGATTTTAGAATGCACTTCAACTTTTGTTTTTGAATTGATCTCAATTTGTGTAGAATCGGTTCTTAAAATTAGCTCTGGTCGATCTTTTTGAAAGTACCTAAATTTCCCAGTTTTAAAATCACGACATTTTTTTTCTTGAGCAAAAGAGATGGATGCCAAAAACAGCAGTGAAATTAAAATTAATTTCTTCAAAATACTTAACACTTTTAGGTTATTAGGAGTTTTTTTTGATTTCGAAGTGTATATTTTCAGTTACCACTTAAATAATCATATTTCATAATTTCGTCTAGCTCATCGTCTATGTCATCATCAAATTTTAGGTTAAATATAGACCAGTTATCTTTAGCCTTATAATATTTAAAAATAAACCTTAGAGGTTGCCTTTCATACTTAACTATATATACCAATACTTTTAAACTTTTTCCTAAGGATCTTTCTGTTAATTTTTCAAACCCAATATAATCTCCCATTAATTTTGCATATTCACGTAATTGAAATTTTACTTTTTCAGTTCCTGAATTGTTCTCTTTCATCCACGTGTTGGTGCCAAAAATATAATCAAACGCCATATCTGTGTTTTTTTCATATAATTCAATGAACTTATTGGTCAATTCATCCGTTGAATTTTGTCCATAAGATGTAAATGAACTTAACACAATAATAAGAAGCAAAATAGTTTTTTTCATGATACTTTATTTTTTTGATTGAACATCAAACGTACCATTTTCAATCCAAATAAAAAAGAGAAGCGAGGCTTCTCTTTTCATTACAAATCAACCAAATCCTGGTTTTGTAGGAGATCCTCAAAGGTCTCCCGTCTCCGAATTAAGAAGTCTTTTTCATTATAGAGCATCACTTCCGCAGGGCGGTAACGTGAATTATAATTGGAAGCCATCGAAAAGCAATAGGCTCCGGCATTTTTAAAGCATAAAATATCACCTTCTGAGATCTCCGAAATACGACGGTTACTACCAAAGGTATCCGTCTCGCAGATATAACCCACCACAGAATAATAGCGGTCTCTGCCATCTGGATTAGATAGGTTACTAATATCGTGATAGGCATTGTACATCATAGGGCGGATCAAATGGTTAAAACCACTGTCTACACCAGCAAAAACCGTAGAGGTGGTTTGCTTTACGACATTTACTTTTGCCAAAAAATAACCCGCTTCTGACACTAAAAATTTCCCTGGTTCAAACATCAAGGTGATGTCCTTTCCGTAATTTTCACAAAAAGTATTAAAACGTTCGGATAATTGTACACCCAATTGTTCAATATCGGTACAGATATCTCCCTCTTTATAAGGCACTTTGAATCCACTTCCAAAATCAATAAAGTCTATATTCTTAAACTGATGAGCCACATCAAACAAGATCTCGGTAGCACGAATAAAAGTATCGATATCTAAAATATCCGAACCTGTGTGCATATGGATTCCGTTGATGGTCATTCCGGTATTTTCTACTACCCGCTGAATATGCGGTACTTGATGAATAGAGATACCAAATTTGGAGTCGATATGTCCCACGGATATCTTGCTGTTTCCACCCGCCATAATGTGGGGATTGATTCGGATACATACCGGAATATCCGGGTGTTTTTGTCCGAACAATTCTAGAATAGACAGGTTATCAATATTGATCTGTACACCTTTCTCGGCAACCGCTTCAATCTCATCCAAAGAGACACCGTTTGGCGTATAAATGATCTGAGAAGGATCGAACCCTGCAGTGATGCCTAGCTGTACTTCCTGAATAGATACGGTATCTAAACCGGAATTTAACTGTTTAAAAAATCGTAGAATATTGACATTAGACAATGCTTTGACTGCATAGTTCAATTGTATATTGGGCACATCGGCAAACGCATTCATAATGCGCTGGTACTGACGTGCTATGATGGCAGTATCATACACATACAATGGGCTGCCATATTTGTCAGCCAATCCTAAGAGGTGTTCTGTATTCAATGTTCCTAGTTTTGCATCAAAAGTAGCCATATTTCTATAGTAGGAACAAAATGTTTAAAAATATAACAAATCGTTTTATTACGTTATATATTCATACAAAGTGTAACACCGAAAAAAGGTTGAAATTCTGTTAATAACTAATCAATCAGGGCATTTTATTTTTTGATGGGATATGCTATTTTAGCAACTATTGCAAAATGCGGACAGATTTATGGCTCAAGAAACAAAGTACACGGAAGATAATATACGCTCGCTCGATTGGAAGGAGCATATCAGGATGCGTCCTGGTATGTATATCGGAAAATTAGGAGACGGATCTTCTGCAGATGATGGGATTTATATTTTACTGAAGGAAGTGCTGGACAACTCTATTGACGAGTATGTAATGGGTGCGGGAAAGACCATTGAGATCTCTATTCAGGGAACCAAAGTGACTGTGCGTGATTACGGTCGTGGAATTCCTTTGGGAAAGGTTGTTGATGTAGTATCTAAAATGAATACCGGAGGAAAGTATGATTCGAAGGCCTTTAAGAAATCTGTTGGATTGAATGGAGTAGGTACGAAAGCTGTCAATGCATTATCTACCTATTTTCGAGTAGAGTCAAATCGAGAAGGAAAATCGGCTTCAGCTGAATTTGAACGAGGTACCCTTACCAATCAGGAGATGCTGGAAGAAACCTCCAGAAGAAAAGGGACGAAGGTATCTTTTATTCCTGATGAGACCATTTTCAAAAACTACAAGTTCAGACCTGAGTATGTAGTGAAGATGTTGAAGAATTATGTCTATCTGAACCCTGGGTTGACCATTATTTTTAATGGAGAAAAGTATTTCTCTGAAAACGGGTTGAAGGACCTTTTAGAAGATAACAATAACCAGAGCGATATGCTCTATCCGATCATTCACCTAAAAGGAGATGATATTGAAGTTGCTATTACACATAGCAAAACGCAATATTCCGAAGAGTATCATTCCTTTGTTAATGGACAGCACACCACGCAAGGAGGAACGCATCAAGCAGCCTTTAGAGAGGCTGTCGTACGTACCGTCCGAGAATTCTTTGGAAAGAATTTTGATGCGTCCGATATTCGTAAGTCTATTATTTCTGCCATAGCCATTAAGGTAATGGAGCCTGTTTTTGAAAGTCAGACCAAAACTAAATTAGGATCTACAGAAATGGGAGGCGGTTTGCCCACGGTAAGAACCTACATCAATGATTTTGTAAAAACACAGTTAGACAATTACTTGCATAAGAATGTGGAGGCAGCAGAAAAGCTGCAAAAGAAGATCTTGCAGGCAGAAAAGGAGCGTAAGGAACTTTCCGGTATTCGAAAACTGGCTCGAGAGCGTGCTAAAAAAGCAAGCTTACATAATAAGAAGCTTCGAGATTGTCGTATCCATTTAGGAGATACCAAGAAAGAAGCGCACTTAGAAACGACATTGTTCATTACAGAGGGTGATTCGGCTTCCGGTTCGATCACCAAATCTAGAAATGTGAATACGCAAGCGGTCTTTAGCCTAAAAGGAAAGCCATTGAATTCGTATGGTCTGTCTAAGAAGATCGTTTATGAGAATGAAGAGTTCAATTTGCTACAAGCTGCACTCAATATCGAAGACGGATTGGAAGATCTGCGATACAACAATATCGTAATTGCAACGGATGCCGATGTCGATGGAATGCACATTCGTTTGTTATTGATCACTTTCTTCTTACAGTTCTTTCCTGAGCTGATAAAAGAAGGGCACTTGTATATTTTAGAAACACCATTATTTAGAGTGCGAAATAAAAAAGAAACTATCTATTGCTATTCTGAAGAGGAAAAACAACAAGCTATTGATAAGCTTAGAGGAAAACCGGAGATTACTCGATTTAAAGGATTGGGTGAGATATCGCCCAATGAGTTTGTTCATTTTATCGGAGATGATATTCGTTTGGACCCTGTTATGCTGGACAAAGAAATGTCCATCGATCAGATGTTGCAATTCTATATGGGTAAGAACACACCGGATAGACAGAAGTTTATCATTGAAAACTTAAAAGTTGAATTGGATATTGTAGAAGAAGTATGAGAAAAAAGACAGGAGCTACCGTAATAATAGTGCTATGTGTGGCGATCATTATATTTTGGCTGTTTGAGGTAGATTATAAGAATATTGGATTCAATCATAATCGATCAGCCTATCTAGGCATTATAACCATGTTATTATTGATTTTTAACATGACACTTGTTAAAAGAAAGCTTAAAAAGTAAATAGGAGATTGAATGAGTGAAGAAATAAACGAACACGAAGAAGAATTAGTAGGTCAGGGAGAAGGGCATCAAGAAGAGACCATTACCAAAGTTACCGGAATGTACAAGGAATGGTTCTTGGACTATGCTTCTTACGTGATCCTGGAAAGAGCAGTTCCCGGCATTAATGATGGATTTAAACCGGTGCAACGTCGTATCATGCATTCCATGAAGGATCTGGATGATGGTCGCTATAACAAAGTAGCGAATATCGTTGGACATACCATGCAGTACCATCCGCATGGAGATGCTTCTATAGCAGATGCTATGGTACAGATGGGACAAAAAGAGTTGCTTATAGACATGCAAGGGAACTGGGGAAATATCCTAACAGGAGATCGTGCCGCTGCATCTCGATATATAGAAGCGCGTTTGTCGAAGTTTGCTTTAGATGTAGTCTTCAATCCGAAAACCACGGAATGGCAAGCGTCTTATGACGGACGTAAAAAAGAACCGGTAAACCTTCCTGTAAAGTTTCCTTTATTGCTAGCTCAAGGAGCAGAAGGAATTGCTGTGGGATTATCCACTAAAATTCTACCTCATAATTTTAACGAGCTTATTGATGCTTCTGTAAAATATCTAAAAGGAAGAAGCTTTAAAATAGTACCAGATTTCCTTACCGGTGGCATTGCCGATTTTACAAATTACAATGATGGAAAGAGAGGTGGTAAAGTGCGTGTACGTGCTAAGATCTCTCAATTAGATAAAAAGACGTTAGTTGTTACTGAGATTCCATATGGTACTACGACATCTTCATTGATCGATAGTATTATTAAGGCCAATGAAAAAGGGAAGATCAAGATCAAACGTATCGAAGATAATACCGCAGCGAATGTGGAGATCTTAATTCACTTGCCTCCAAATATTTCTCCGGATAAGACCATCGATGCCTTATATGCATTTACAAATTGTGAGAGTTCAATTTCACCGCTTTGTTGCATCATTCAAGACAATAAACCTCGATTTATTGGTGTCTCGGAAATGTTGAAAATGTCAACTGATTATACGGTGGCCTTATTGAAGAAGGAGTTGGAGATTCAATTGCATGAATTGGAAGAACAATGGCATTTTGCTTCTTTGGAGCGCATTTTTATTGAGAATAGGATCTATCGAGATATTGAAGAAGAAGAAACCTGGGAAGGTGTGATCTCTGCTATTGATAAAGGATTACAGCCTCATATCAAACATTTAAAAAGAACGGTTACGGAAGAAGATATTGTGCGTTTGACCGAAATTAGAATTAAGAAGATCTCTAAGTTTGATATTGACAAGGCAAAGCAATTTATAGAGGGCTTAGAAGATAAGATCGCCGAGGTGAAAAATCATTTGGAGAACCTGATCGATTATGCGGTAGATTATTTCAAAAGCCTAAAAACTAAATATGGAAAAGGGAAGGAACGTAAGACGGAGATCAGAACTTTCGACGATATTGTTGCTACTAAAGTAGTGATTCGAAATACCAAGCTGTATGTAAATAGAGAAGAAGGATTCGTTGGAACATCTTTACGTAGAGATGAGTATGTAGCTGATTGTGCAGATATTGATGACATTATTGTTTTTAGAAAGAATGGAAAAATGATGGTCACCAAAGTAGCCTCTAAGACCTTTGTAGGAAAAGATATTATTCATATTGCTGTCTTTAAGAAGAAGGATAAACGTACTGTATACAACATGATGTATCGCGATGGAAAAGGTGGTACAAGCTATATGAAGCGTTTTAACGTTACCGGAGTGACCAGGGATAAAGAGTATGATCTAACACCAGGGAAGTCTAATTCTGTAATACATTACTTCTCTGCCAACCCGAATGGAGAGGCAGAAGTAGTAACAGTGTTATTGCGCGCAGTCGGAAGTATCAAAAAATTGAAGTGGGATATCGACTTTGCAGATTTAGCTGTAAAAGGCAGGGGCGTTCGTGGAAATACAATCACAAAATATGCAATTCGCAAAGTTGAGTTTAAGTCAGCGGGTGTATCTACGCTTAAACCTCGTAAAATATGGTTTGACGATACCGTGCAGCGTTTGAATGTAGATGGAAGAGGTGAGCTGCTAGGCGAGTTTAGAGCAGAAGATAAGATCTTGATAGCACGACAATCTGGAAAGATCAAAGCAGTAACGCCGGAATTGACCATGCATTTTGATGATGACATGATCGTATTAGAAAAATGGAAGCCCAAAAAACCGATTTCAGCGATCTATTTCGATGGTGAAAAAGAACGATATTTTGTGAAACGCTTTCTTATTGAGTCAGAAGATAAGGAAGAACTGTTCATTTCAGATCATCCAAAATCGCAATTAGAGATTATAGCGACAGATCATAGGCCAATGGCAGAGGTGGTCTTCTCGAAGCGTTCTTTAGACAAAATTGAGGTAAATTTTGAAGATTTCATAGCGATCAAAGGTATCAAGGCTCAAGGGAATCAATTAACGCTGGAAAAGATACGACAGGTAAACTTACTAGAGTCCTTACCGTATGAAGAGCCAGAAGAACCTACGATCGAAGAAGTAGAGGTTGTGGAAGAAGAAGTAATTGATGGAGGAAAGGTAAGTGAAACCAACACTTCCGAAACTACAAAGGAAGATGAAAGTGGAGATGATGGGCAAATAACATTGTTTTAAATGAAAACGATTGGTCTTGTTGGTGGTATGACGCCACAATCTACCGTATTGTATTATCAGATTTTGAATGATCTGGCATCTAAATTATTTGGCGAAAAGCACAGCTGTAAAGTAGTGATCAGTTCTGTCGATTTCGGTGAGCTGTCGAACTTACAATCCCAGGGAAGATGGGATCTGCTGGATGACATGATGGCTGACGAAGGTAAAAGACTTGAGGCATCGGGAGTGAGTTGTATTCTAATCACGGCGAATACCATGCATTTGTGCATAGAAGCTGTTAGAAATGCTGTAAATGTCCCTGTGATCCATATTGCAGAAGCTACGGCAAAGGTTATTCAAGCAAAAGGAATATCAAAAGTGGCTTTGTTGGGAACTAAGTACACCATGGAAAAAACCTTCTATACAGATGTTTTGTCTGGTATGCATATTGAAACCATCATCCCAAATCAGGAAGATAGGGATGTTATTCATGATATTATTTATGCTGAATTGGCAAAAGGAATTGTCAATCCTGATTCAAAAACCATATATCTTGAGATCATAGACCGACTGATCTCACTGGGTGCAGAAGGGATTATCTTAGGTTGTACTGAAATACCTATGCTAATTTCCCAAACCGATGTAAACCTACCTACGTTCAACACGACTGAGATCCATGCGAAAGCAGGATTTGATTTTATCACTGCATCTTCTCAAAAAAAGTAAACTCGTAATCCGGTAGTAATTTAGGATTGGCTATTTTGATGATGTCTTTTAGTACCAAATCTGGGCGAGAAGGCGCCAGTTCATAATAGATAACACCACCCGTAGCTCCCATTTTTGTAGAAGGTGTGTAGATATGGTCGTTCTTAAACGCCTCAAAATTCGCGTATAACTTATTACTCTTGAGTAATTGGGCTTTTGTAGTAAAATAACCTGGAGCTATCCAGTACCTGGCAGATTGTCCTTTGTCAAATACACTTTCAAAACTTAAAGATAAACTGCCTTTACCTTTAGAATCTTTCCATAGGTAATTTAGATGAGCATCCTTTAAATACTGCGCTACAAAACTTTCACCGGCAGGAAGATTCCAAATATCCTTGCTCATGATCGCTCCTGAAAGTACAGAAGCTTCGTTTTTAGCACTTTGCGCAATTTTCTTAGCATCGAGGTAATCGCGTTCGATCGCACTGAAAATACTGTCCGCTTCTTTTTCTTTATTAAATAACACCCCGAAGAACTTGATCCATTCTGCTCTTCCTAAAGGGGTTTCTTCTAGCCAGTCACCATTTAAAACAACTGGAACTCCGGCGCTTTTAACAATGTCATACGATTTATCTTTTCCATACATCGAAAAACCAACGATCAATTCAGGTTTTAGATCGATAAGAACTTCTGTATTTAGTTCCGCTTCTCTACCTAATTCTTTAATCATTCCTTTATCAATTAAGGCTCTGGTTTTTTCAGAAGAAACATACTTTGTATGAGGAAAACCTATGATACTTTGTTCTTCTTCCAAAAGCTCTATCATCGGAATATGAGTCGTAGAAGTAGTAACCATTTTCTCTATAGGAACTAGTAGTTCGTTCAGAGTTCCGTCAAAAGGAACCATATCTTTACGCTTTGTACGTATGGTATAAGAGATCGTGTCTTTTGAATTGAGAAAAGGAGAAATTATTAGAAGTTTTTTATATTCTTTAAAATACTGAATATCAAAACCTTTAGCATACTTTATTTCAAGTTTTGAATTAATAACTTGATTTGTCTCTTTTTTAGCTTTTTTTTGAACGCATCCAGTAAAGATAAGTGTAAAAATAACTAGAATATAGGTATATTTTCTCATGAAAAAATTTCGTTTGCTTGTTCCTGTACTCGAATAAATGTGGTCCTTTTTGTAAGCTCCTTTAATCTGCTTGCACCGACATAGGTACAGGTAGAACGAACTCCTCCTAATATATCGGTTACTGTGTCATGGACGTCACCGCGAAAAGGTATTTCCACCGTTTTACCTTCTGAAGCTCTATATTCTGCAACACCACCTACATGCTTGTTCATTGCTGTTTCTGAGCTCATACCATAAAAGATCTTGAATTTTTCACCGTTTTTCTCAATGATATTTCCGCCACTTTGTGTATGTCCGGCGAGCATTCCTCCTAGCATTACAAAATCTGCACCCCCGCCAAAGGCTTTGGCAATATCTCCAGGTATTTTACAACCACCGTCAGAGATAATTTGTCCGCCTAGACCATGCGCAGCATCTGCACATTCTATAATAGCTGATAATTGAGGATATCCTACACCGGTCTTAATACGAGTAGTACATACAGACCCAGGACCTATACCCACCTTAATAATATCTGCTCCTGCCAGCAATAGTTCTTCTACCATTTCTCCCGTAACTACGTTTCCGGCCAGTATTACCTTGTCGGGGTGTTGTTCACGCATCTTTTTTACGAAATCCACAAAATGTTCAGAATACCCATTGGCGACATCGATGCATATAAAGTTGATCTGTGAAAATAAGTTTAAAATAGTCGCTACTTTTTCAGCATCCTGTTTTCCTGTCCCAGTACTTACGGCAATATTCCGAAGTACCGCATCGGTAGCATTGGCAGCAAATTGCGTCCATTCATCTATAGAATAATGCTTATGAATGGCTGTAAACATTTGGTGTTTTGCCAGTGCGGCGGCCATTTCAAAGGTTCCTACAGTATCCATATTGGCAGCCATAATGGGAACTCCTTTCCAGCTGTTACTACCATGTAAAAAGGAAAATTCACGCTCCAAACTTACCTGAGATCTCGATTTTAGCGTCGATCTCTTGGGGCGTATCATAACATCTTTGAATCCTAAACGTAACTCATTTTCTATTCTCATTTCATCAGAATTTACGCTTCGAAGATATTAAATCTTCCTTTCATTTCTTTGGTTTGTTGATAAGATTATATATACATTTGCAGCGATTTTGGTTTTGTTATCAACTATCGTTGATAATGAATTAAAAGGGAATTCGGTGAGAATCCGAAGCTGTTCCCGCAACTGTAAGCTATCAAGCTTGTAACTGCAACTTTTACCACTGTCTGCGTTCGATGATATTCGACATAAGATGGGAAGGTTAGTTACAAGACGCAAGTCAGGAGACCTGCCTTAATCATGAGTAAAAAACTTTCGGGATAAAGGTTTGTGTACTAACATTACGCAAAGGAATTTACCTGATTTATTTGTAAGAATTAAATCATTATTAATGAAAAAACAACATGTAATTGTTGGTGTAGTAGCGGCATGCTTACTATGCACAAATTTGTCTGCCCAAGAAAAAAAGGAAGACAAAAAAGAAAAAAGAGAAGTCTTGGATGAGGTTGTGGTAAGTGCCACTAAGTTCGAGTCTAAAAAAGAAAATACTGGTAAAGTGATTTACAAGATCACTCAAAAGGACATTTTGAACAATACCGGTAAAACAGTATTAGATCTGTTGAACAATATACCGGGTATTGAAATCAAAGGATTGAACACAAATCCTTCAGAACCCAGAAGTACGTACGTGCGTGGAGGAAGAAGTAGGCAAGTGTTGGTATTAATTGATGGAGTGCCGGTTTCAGATCCTTCAGGGATCAATCAGGAATACGATCTACGATTGTTATCGTTAAATCAAATTGAAAGCATCGAAGTTCTAAAAGGAGCTTCTTCTACTTTATATGGTACGGGAGCTACTACTGGTGTGATCAATATAACCTTGAAGAAATCTTCTAAAAAATCTTTTAAAGTAGGTTATGAAGTGAGTTTAGGAACGAACAATACAGCCGAATCTTCTAACAGCGCGTTATCCGATAAAAGCGGAAACCTGTATATAAGTGGAACATCAGATAAAGTAAATTACTTAGCTTCTGTAAGTGTAGTAGGGGTTAACGGGATGTCAGCGGCTAGAAGTAATAATGGGACCACCTTTGAAACAGATCCTTTTAGTAGTACCAATGCAATGTTCAAATTAGGATATGAGGTTAATGAGGATATTTCGGTCGAAACCTTTTTAAACTATGACAAGTTCGATTTTGATTATGATGCAGGAAACTACGCAGACGCTACCATTAATAACGGAGAAAACAAACAGATAAGGTTTGGGATAAGACCTAGATTTAAGTATGATAATGGAGAGTTTTATGCATTAGCTACCGTAAATAAGATAGAGCGAGTAAATGTGAATACATCAACTTTTTTATCAGAGGGTAGAAGTGTCAATGTCGACCTCGTAAACAAATTCAGTTTTGCCGATGATCAGTTTCAGTTAATTACCGGATATAACTATCAGGAGCATAGTAATAATACGGTTTCTCCATTTGGAAACATCGATAAAGACGTTGCGAATTTTAAAGTGAACGACGTTTATGCATCGATGGTATACATTTCTGATTTTGGCTTAAGTGCTACTGCAGGAGCTCGCTATAACATGCATAGCGAATATGGAAACCACCTGGTATACGATGCTAACGTTTCATATAAAGTACTTAATGATAGCGACTACACTTTACGATTGATAAGCTCTTACAGCAGCGCTTTTATAGCACCTAGTACATATCAGTTGTTCTCAGCTTTCGGAAATACAGACCTAAAACCAGAAACCAGTACCACAGCAGAATTTGGATTTAATTCTTCCTATAAGGATTGGTTGAATTTTAATGTAGTGTATTTTGACAGAACTGAACAAGATGCATTCGTTTTCCAGGGTTTATCTACACCTCCTTTTGGCATTTATATGAATGCTACCAGCGAGATCAAAGTAAATGGAATTGAGTCGGAGATCACTATTAAACCAATAGATAATGTACGATTATTAATAGGGTATACCTACACCAATAAAGATCAAGATGTTGATTATATTCCTGAAAATAAGCTAGTTGCGACAGCGGAAGTGAATGTGATTAAAAATACATTCGTATCTTTAGTGTACCGAAATACCGGTGAAAGATTAGCTAGATATTTCGATTCTAATACATTTATGACGGTTTCGCAAAACTTGCCAAGCTATCAACTGTTAGATTTTAATGTAAACTATAAAGTACTGGATGGTACTATCACGTTATTCGGTGCTGTGACTAATCTTTTTAATGAAGATTATGAAGATATTTTAGGATACTCAACCAGAGGTAGAAACTACAAACTGGGTATGAGATTACAATTATAGTCCCCCAGTCCTTATAAGCTGTAAACAGTTTATAAGATAAAAGCCTCTCTTTTTGGAGAGGCTTTTTGATTTATAAGAGTTTCTTTACTTCGGTTTTGATGAATGCAACTGCCGTATCAGTAGGTGGCAACGCTTTAGAGTAATCCAACAATACATTTTCTCTAAGATCACCAGATGAATTTGAATTCTCTGCAACCTGCTTTAATTTATTAATAACCGCTGCTTTTGAAGCAATGATCACATTCCAGCACTGATCAGAAATGTAGATCTGTTGCACCATATTATGCTCAAACTCTTGTTCAATATTTCCGATTAAAAGCTGTAAATAGTTGTCCGTGTTATCACCAATAGGTTTTACTCGTAGTAACATTTTAACTGGATTAATACGTTCGCAAAACAGCAGCATACGCTCATAAGCTTGTAACTTGATCGGCAGCGCGTCTTTCTTCTTGCCAGCTAGAAGTTCTAGCTTTTTCTCTTTCGTGTTTTGCTTTAAAAAGCCATTGAATATATAAAACGCCACAGCACCTGTTACGATGGCTGGTAATGTATATAATAACCCTTCTATGATCTTGTCTTCCATATTTCAAAAGTATCTTTTTAGATTGATTTTGTCAAAAGTTAGCTACTTAAAAAAAAGTTATTTTTTAAAATTTCGTTCAGGTTTTACAGTTCATCTGTAAAAAAGTACAATTCGGTCATTCTGTTTATGCTGTGCAAAACCCTTTTCTCACTTTTGAAGTGAAATTAAAAGCTAACCATGATACAAGTACAACATCTTTCGAAATCATTTCAGTCTGTCAAAGCCGTAGACGATATCAGCTTTAGTATAGCTAAAGGGGAGATCTTCGGGCTCCTGGGTCCTAATGGTGCCGGTAAATCTACTACGTTACATATGATGAGCACCTTGCTAAAAAGTGATCAAGGTCAGATCATTATTGATGGCAAAACGGTGGCAACGGATGCGGAAGCGTGTAAACAGCTTATAGGTGTGGTGCCTCAGGAAATCTCACTCTACGATGAACTATCAGCGTACGAAAATTTGCTTTTTTGGGGTAATCTATATGGTATTCCATCAAGAGAACTGAAGAAGAGCATAGATCATACCCTTGAATTGATAGGTCTACTGGATCGAAAGAACGATTTGATCAAAACCTATTCTGGCGGAATGAAACGCAGGATCAATATTGCAGCTTCTTTACTGCACAATCCGAAAGTATTACTGATGGACGAACCTACGGTAGGAATCGATCCGCAAAGCAGAAATCACATCTTTGAAGTAGTAGAAAAGTTAAATAAGGAAGGGATGACTATTATATATACCACACATTATATGGAAGAAGTGGAACGCTTGTGTAATAGGATCGCCATAGTTGATTCAGGTCAGATAATCGCGCAAGGAACACAGGAAGAGTTGCAGGAATTAGTAAAAACGAAAGAAAATGTGCAATTAGAATTCGACTTCCTTTCTGAGGATCAAGTATTAAAACTACGAGAATTACTTCCGTACAACATGATTCAGAAAGAGAAACAACTGATCATTGAAAGTAGTATTAAAGAATTATCAGGAATTATTGCTGCAAGCAATCAATTAGGATTGGCTATCAATGATATCCAATTACAAAAAGTGAATTTAGAAACGATTTTTTTATCGCTTACGGGAAAACAACTACGAGATTAAGCAGATCAACTAACTATAACGAATTATGATACTTAAAATATTAAAAAAAGACTTGAAAGTAGACTTCGCAGACAAAAGAGGGATCTTATTGACCTTTTTATTGCCGATCATATTAATTACCCTTTTTGCTTTTTCTTTTGGAGGGGTAGGTAGAAAAAAAAGCGCACCAAGACCCAGTGTACTATTAGTAGTAGATAAAGATTCTACCAAAGCATCTTTAGATTTTACAAATAAGCTGGATGCCATGTCTACATTGAAAGTTGTTTCATTAAATGAAGAGGATGCAATAACACGAATTGAAAAAGGGAGCAATACTGCGGCTATTATCTTAGGTACAGGATTTGAAGAAGCTGTAAATAACGATACTAAATTACCTTTAGAAGTAAAGTACGATAAAGCTAGAGAAATTCAAGCGCAAATGATCCTTGCTGTAGTCCGTGGACGCATCATGCATAACTATGGTGATTTGAATGCATTGAATAAAGTGAATATTCCAATGACCTCCGTCATCAAAGAAACCGATACTAAACCCAACCCCGGTTTGGTACAGGCGGTAGGAGGAACAGCAGTTATGATGCTATTGTTCAGTGTAGCAGCCATAGGAGGAGGTATGTTGGATGAAAAAGAGTCAGGAACCTTAAAACGTTTGTTAATATCACCTGTAAAACCGATTCACATTTTATTGGGAAAAATGGGAGCAGCCATGATCGTGTCCGTCATCCAATTATCCGCCATGTTCATTTTTGCCTGGTTGGCATTCGGACTTCCCATCTTTATGGATACGTTGTCATTAGTATTACTGATCTTAAGTATTTCATTTGCCGTGTCTAGTTTTGGTGTATTTCTGGTGTCTACAGTTAAAACCCGTCAGCAATTAAATGGAATGAGTACCATTATTATCATTCTAATGTCGGCTATTGGAGGAAGTATGATCCCGATTACCATGATGCCCGGATTTATGCAGGATATTGCGGGGATCAGTGTAAACTACTGGGGAATTCAAGGCTTCTTCGATATCTTTTGGAGGCAATTACCGTTGGTAGAAATACTACCAAAAATGTTGATATTGCTAGCTATCGGATTGGGAATGATCCTGGTTTCGGTACCACTCTTTAAACGAAATATTGTAAAATTTGAATAAAGAAGTTCGGCTACAACAATGGAATAGAAAAAAATTGATCCACGAGAATAATTACAGAACTTAGGACCATAATGGTAAAAAGTGTAAACACTTGAAATTTCCTATCCAGGCGGTATCTTTTTGAAGTGCTATACATCAAATAGAGCAGCAACGTACTAACGAATAAAGGCAGCGTATATAGGCCCAAACCAAGGTATTCACTTATTCTACCTTCATCGTTAGGACTTATAATATTCATTCCACCAGCCAAGAGCCGCATATAAAAGGCTACAAAAAGGAAAAGGTAGAGGTGTTTACTCCATGAATTTCTAAGAAAAATAAATACGACAACAGCCTGAAAAATAGTCACCAGAGGGCCTGCTGCTGAAATAAGAAAACGATGCCATTCAGAAATATTCTGACCTTTAGCAGGAGATGTAGCATTTAATGTCATTACGGTTTCATAGCCCAATGATTCACTGGTGATCCAATGAGCAAATTCATGCAATATCCAAGTGATAAGTACTGCAAGAACGGCAGTACAGAAATACCCAAAAGTAATGCGAGTATCTTTCATGTTTTGATGTTGTACTATAATTAAGACTAATGAAGCTTAGAATTGTTACTTTTTGGGTCAAATTGTCAATAACTTTACTTGTTGCAGTCCTTTAAGAATGGTATTTTTGAAGCTCTTAATAATTTTCGATTGGCTAATTACTTAGATTCTTTAAACCCTGCTCAAAAACAAGCCGTTTTACAAAAAGATGGCCCTATGATCATTATTGCTGGAGCGGGTTCCGGTAAGACACGTGTGCTTACGTATAGGATAGCGCATCTTATGAACAATGGAGTGGATGCATTTAATATATTATCCTTGACTTTTACCAATAAGGCCGCTCGTGAAATGAAAGAGCGAATTGCCAGTGTGGTAGGAGCTAGTGAAGCAAAGAATTTATGGATGGGAACGTTTCACTCCGTGTTTGCAAGAATATTGAGAGCAGAAGCCGATAAGTTAGGATTTCCATCAAACTTTACCATTTACGATACACAGGATTCGGTTCGTTTGATTACAGCTATTATCAAGGAGATGGGGTTGGATAAAGATCGGTATAAGGCCAAGCAAATACTGAGTAGAATTTCATCCTTTAAGAATTCATTGATCACTGTTCGAGCTTATTTTAATAATTCGGACCTTCAGGAGGCAGATCTAATGGCTAGCAGACCAAAAGTAGGGGAGATCTATAAAGAATATGTGGATCGCTGCTTTAAGTCAGGTGCTATGGATTTTGACGATTTGTTATTGCGAACAAATGAGATATTGGCAAAATTCCCAGATGTGTTAGCTAAATATCAAGATCGATTCCGTTATATTTTGGTAGATGAGTATCAGGATACCAATCATTCTCAATATTTAATTGTAAGAGCTTTAGCAGATCGTTTTCAGAATATTTGCGTGGTAGGAGATGATTCTCAAAGTATCTATAGTTTTAGAGGTGCAAATATCCAGAACATCTTAAATTTCCAAAAGGATTATCCGGATGTGAAAACCTTTAAATTAGAGCAGAACTACCGTTCTACAAAGAATATTGTCAATGCGGCAAATTCAGTGATAGAAAAAAATAAAACAAGACTGGATAAAGAAGTGTGGACGTCAAATGATGATGGAGAGCGCATCAAGGTAATGCGTACGATTTCTGATGGAGAGGAAGGACGCTTTGTAGCGCAGTCCATATTTGATAATAAAATGAATTTGCAACTGAAGAATGATCAGTTTGCCATTCTATATAGAACCAATGCGCAATCCAGAGCTATGGAAGATGCATTGCGTAAAAAGAACATCGAATATAAGATATATGGCGGTCTCTCTTTTTATCAGCGAAAAGAAATCAAAGATGTTTTGTCCTATTTACGACTATTGATCAACCCGAATGATGAGGAAGCTTTAAAGAGAGTTATTAATTATCCGGCAAGAGGTATTGGTAGCACTACTATTGATAAACTAACCATAGCGGCAAACCATTATAAGAAATCTATTTTTGAGATCCTTAAAAACCTGGATAAGATCGATCTAAAGATCAATGCAGGAACAAAAACCAAGTTGCAAAATTTCTTGAACATGATCTTGCGTCTGCAAATAGAAGGTCAAACAAAAGACGCTTTTGAGATTGCCGATACGGTGATAAAGGAGACGCGACTGATCAAAGACATAGAAAAAGATGGGACACCGGAGGCAGTGAGCAGAGTAGAAAATGTGCAGGAGCTGTTAAATGGCGTCAAGGATTTTATTACCGATAGAACAGAAGAAGGAGAAGATGCTTCATTAACCTCGTATTTAGAAGAGGTTGCACTGTATACAGATCTTGATGATGATAAAAAAGATGATACTCCAAGAGTGTCTTTGATGAGTATACATCAATCAAAAGGGTTGGAATACCCATATGTGTATATCGTTGGTTTAGAAGAAAATCTTTTTCCTTCTGCCATGAGCATGAACACCAGAAGTGAATTGGAAGAAGAACGAAGACTCTTTTATGTAGCATTGACCAGAGCAGAAAAACAAGCCTATTTAACCTATGCTCAAACCCGATACAGATGGGGAAAATTAACAGATGGAGAACCTAGTCGTTTTCTCGAAGAGATCGATGATCGTTTTTTGGAATATTTGGCACCTAAGACACCGTTGGGAGCTACAAACAGATTTATAGATGCAGGATTATTTGATGATGCACCTAAAAAAATTCGATTTCAAAAACCGATTCAGCGAAAACGAGCAGAGAGAGAACAGACAAAGAGAACTACGTTTGTGCCTCCTAAAAACTTAAAAAAAGTATCTCAGACGGCTGCGGGTGGCAACCTTTTTGATGATAAAATTACGGTAGGAAATATTGTAGAACACAATAGATTTGGAAAAGGAGAAGTTATTAAGTTAGAAGGAGCAGGAGCTAATAAAAAGGCAGAGATCCAGTTTGGAACCGCCGGAAAGAAAAATTTGCTATTAAAATTTGCGAACCTTAAAGTAATAGGATAGTTTTATAGGGAGCAAACAAAAAATAAATGGTTAATTTGCAGCCACTACAAAAGATAAAAAGTATACCATGACATTTGATATAGAATATAATTCAGAAAGACCACATTTGATCATACCGGAGTATGGAAGACATATTCAGAAACTGGTAGATCACTGTGTAGCTTTAGAAACCCAGGAAGAACGTAACAAGATGGCAAAAGCTATTGTAGATGTTATGGGAAATTTACAGCCACATTTACGCGATGTACCTGACTTTAAGCATAAGCTTTGGGATCAGTTGTTCATCATGTCAGATTTTCGTTTGGAGGCAGATGCGCCATACGAGAAACCTTCGAAGGCTGAATTGCAGCAAAAACCTGAGCCTCTGGCTTACCCGAAATCTGCATCTAAGTATCGTTTTTATGGAAACAACATTCAAACGATGATCGATACTGCTTTAAGTTGGGAAGACGGAGATATGAAAGAAGCATTGATCTATACCATAGCTAATCATATGAAAAAGTGTTTCTTAAATTGGAATAAGGATACGGTAGAAGACGATGTGATCTTCAATCACCTGTTCGAACTATCACACGGGAAGATAGACATACGTAATACAGAAGAAACCTTAATCGAGTCTAAGCTTTTATTGAAAAAAAGAAATACGCAGGGGCAAGGAAAAGGAAAAGGAAAGAATCACCACCAAAATAAAAACAGAAAAAGATAAATGGCTTCATTTAAGATAGAGGGAGGACATAAGTTACGA
Source organism: Flavobacteriaceae bacterium (assembly GCA_965218065.1). Lineage (GTDB taxonomy): Bacteria > Bacteroidota > Bacteroidia > Flavobacteriales > Flavobacteriaceae > Polaribacter. Next base: position 1,250,696 of record OZ244589.1, read on the forward strand.
GGAACAATTATTCCTCAAGGAGCAAAAAACGAAGCATTGCAGGTTATTTGTGCAGTGCTACTGACTCCGGAAAAAGTGGTGATCAATAACATTCCGGATATTGTCGATGTTAATAAGCTCATTTTTATACTTGGAGAATTAGGTGTAAAGGTTGAAAAATTGGGTCCGAACTCTTATAGCTTTCAATCAGATGAGATCGATCTTGACTATTTAGAATCGGCTGCTTTTAAAAGAGACGGTAGTTCCTTGAGAGGGTCTATCATGATCGTTGGACCGTTATTGGCGAGATTTGGAAGAGGATATATCCCAAGACCGGGTGGCGATAAAATTGGCCGTAGAAGATTGGATACGCACTTTGAAGGATTTATAAGGTTAGGTGCCACCTTTAGATATAATAGAGAAGAATATTTCTATGGAGTGGAGGCCGATGAATTGCATGGAGTAGATATGCTTTTAGACGAGGCTTCTGTGACCGGAACAGCCAATATTCTTATGGCGGCGGTATTAGCAAAAGGGACGACTACGATATACAATGCAGCTTGCGAGCCTTATATTCAGCAACTTTCTAAAATGCTGAATAGCATGGGGGCGAATATCGAAGGAATAGGTTCTAATTTATTAACCATTCATGGAGTAGATAGCTTAGGAGGTTGTGAGCACCATGTGTTGCCAGATATGATAGAGATCGGAAGTTGGATCGGTATGGCGGCAATGACACAGTCTGAACTAACGATCAAAGATGTAAGTTGGGATGATCTTGGACAGATCCCAAATGTATTCCGAAAGTTAGGAATTCAATTGGAGAAAAAAGGAGACGATATTTATATCCCTGAACAAGATAGTTATGAGATTCAAAGTTATATAGACGGTTCCGTACTTACGGTAGCAGATGCTCCATGGCCTGGATTCACTCCTGATTTACTGAGTATTGTACTGGTTGTTGCTACTCAGGCAAAAGGAACTGTGCTGGTACATCAAAAGATGTTTGAAAGCCGTCTGTTCTTTGTAGATAAATTGATCGATATGGGAGCTAAGGTAATATTATGCGATCCGCATAGAGCTACTGTGATAGGACATAATCGTCAGTCACAACTCAAAGCAACAAAGATGACTTCTCCAGATATCCGAGCAGGTATTTCATTGTTGATTGCAGCCTTATCCGCAAAAGGAACCAGTATTATTAACAATATTGAACAGATAGATCGAGGATATGAAAATATTGAGGCAAGATTGAAGTCTATTGGAGCAAAGATCGAACGGATAGAAGAATAAAAATTCACAATCATATATTCATAATAGTGTCAGTTTGGCACTATTTTTTTATTGGCAGCATTATTGCCTATAAATTGTTTACAATTTAACGACAACAAAAAATGAGTACGAAAGAAGATATTCAAGAAGAAAATATAAAAAACACAGCTGAAGAGCCACAAGTCGAAGAAAATCAGGAGGTTGAGAAGGAGGAGCCTACTGCTGAAGAATTAATTCAGGCAGAAAAAGATAAATATTTGAGGTTGTTTGCTGAATTTGAAAATTATAAAAAAAGAACAACGAAAGAGCGAATTGAATTGTTTAAAACGGCAAGTCAGGAACTTATGACATCTTTACTGCCAATTATGGACGATTTTGACAGAGGCTTGGCGGAGATTAAAAAAGCGAAGGATAAAGAATTGCTGAAAGGAATGCAATTGATCAATGATAAGTTTAAGAGCACACTTACACAAAAAGGATTATCTGAGATCAAAGTAAAGCAAGGAGATGCATTTGATGCTGAGATCCATGAAGCTATTACACAAATTCCTGCACCTTCAGATAAACTGAAAGGAAAGATCATAGATGCAGTTGAAAAGGGATATAAGCTAGGAGATAAAATTATTCGTTATCCAAAAGTTGTGATAGGACAATAAAGTTATGGCAAAACAAGATTACTACGAAGTATTAGGGATTTCTAAATCTGCATCTGCATCAGAGATCAAAAAGGCATATCGAAAGATGGCCATCAAGTATCACCCTGATAAGAATCCAGATGATAAAGGAGCTGAAGAAAAGTTTAAGCAAGCTGCGGAGGCGTATGAGGTGCTAAGTGACGAGAATAAAAAAGCACGTTACGACCAATATGGTCATGCTGCTTTTGAAGGAGGTCAAGGCGGTTTTGGTGGTGGTATGAATATGGAAGACATATTCAGTCAGTTCGGTGATATTTTCGGCGGAGGTTTCGGAGGCTTTGGTGGCTTTGGAGGCGGAGGTCAACGTCAAGCTCGAGTAAAAGGTGGAAATATGCGTATTCGCGTAAAACTAACTTTAGAAGAGATTGCCAATGGTGTTGAGAAAAAGGTGAAAGTAAGAAGAAAGGTGCAAGCCGATGGCGTTTCGTATAAGACCTGTACTACCTGTAATGGTTCTGGTCAGCAAATGCGCGTAACTAACACCATTTTAGGAAGAATGCAAACGGCTACGACTTGTGGTTCTTGTAGTGGAACAGGAGAGATTATTGACAGTAGGCCTAATGGATCTGATGCGCAAGGTTTAGTTGTTAAAGAAGAAACGGTTTCTATTCAAATTCCAGCCGGAGTTACTGAGGGTGTACAGTTAAAAGTAGGAGGAAAGGGTAATGAAGCCCCAGGTAAAAACTCTATATCAGGAGATCTTTTAGTGTTGATAGAGGAGATTCCACATGATACACTGAAAAGAGAGGGAACTAATATTCACTACGATCTATATATCAATTTTTCAGAGGCAGTTCTTGGAACGAGCAGAGAAATAGAAACAGTGACAGGGAAAGTAAAGATCAAGATCGATGCGGGAACACAATCGGGAAAAATTTTGCGATTGAAAGGAAAAGGTTTACCAAGCATAGAAAGTTATGGAAAAGGTGATTTCTTGATCCATATTAACGTTTGGACACCTCAGGAACTTACAAAAGAACAAAAGCAGTTTTTTGACAAGATGAAAGACGATGAAAATTTTACTCCCGATCCAAAGAAGTCGGATAAATCGTTTTTTGAGAAGGTAAAAGATATGTTTTCTTAGCCTACGTCTAAGTCATCATATTTTAGATAAAACGTATTAAACTATGTTAAGAAAACTCAATAGGGAACGACCTTGTTGAGTTTTTTTAATGCTGTAAATAGTTGAAAAACAATAGCTTACAAAGGTTTACTAAATAATATTCAAAAAAAATATTAAAATTCTGTTAATGTTTCAATATTTTTTGTTGTACGTAAAGAAAAGATTAATATATTTGTATCGTTGTTGATTTATCAGCAACACTTTTTCTTTTTCATAGCAATTTTTCCCACTCAATCTTTGAGTGGGTTTTTTTATAGTATAAAATTGTACTTTTGCTGCATAATTAAGCAAGTCAGCCTTATCGCTTTATATATAAAGAGGAAAGTCCGGACACCATAGAGAAGCATAATGGATAACATCCATCCGATGTAAGTCGAGGACCAGTGCAACAGAAAGAATGTACAGTTAGGCTGTAGTGAAACCAGGTAAACTCTATGCGGTGCAATGTCACGTATATTAGAGCTTGAGAACTTCTCGTTCGATTCTAAGGGGTAGACAGATAGATTTTAAAAGCAATTTTAAAACTAGATAAATGATAAGGGTTCTTAACTTAAGAAAACAGAATCCGGCTTATTGACTTGCTTTTTTATTTTATCAATTTGATAAAATTTACCTTTTTTTCGCTTTATTTTTTAATGAATAGTCAATATTTTTAGTTTTAAATATTAAATATTTATTAATTCAACCAATTCACTGTTTATTTTTTAAAATTCAATCTAAATTCCTAATTTTGTGCCACGAAAAAATCACTAAAATTTATTGATATGGCTTTTGATATTGAGATGATAAAGAAGGTATACGAAAACGTTGTAGCGCGTGTAGATGCTGCTAAAGCATTGACGGGTAGACCTTTGACTCTTGCTGAGAAGATTTTATACTCACATTTATGGGAAGGTACTCCTTCCAAAACATTTACTCGAGGAACAGACTATGTAGATTTTGCACCAGATAGAATAGCATGTCAGGATGCAACTGCTCAAATGGCGCTTTTACAGTTTATGCAAGCAGGAAAAGACAAAGTTGCGGTACCTACTACAGTGCATTGTGATCATTTAATTCAAGCAAAAGTTGGTGCATCTCAAGATCTTCAAAGTGCATTGAATACGAGTAATGAGGTATTTAATTTTTTAGAGTCAGTATCTAATAAATATGGAATAGGTTTTTGGAAACCAGGCGCAGGAATTATTCATCAGGTAGTACTGGAGAATTACGCGTTTCCTGGTGGAATGATGATCGGTACTGATTCTCATACTGTAAATGCAGGAGGATTGGGTATGGTAGCTATTGGTGTAGGTGGAGCTGATGCAGTAGATGTTATGGCAGGAATGCCTTGGGAGTTAAAATTCCCTAAATTGATTGGGGTAAAACTAACTGGTAAGCTATCAGGATGGACTGCTCCTAAAGATGTGATCTTAAAGGTAGCAGAAATTCTAACCGTAAAAGGAGGAACCGGAGCTATTGTAGAATATTTTGGGCCGGGTGCTACAGCAATGTCTTGTACAGGGAAAGGAACTATTTGTAATATGGGTGCAGAAATTGGTGCTACTACATCTACATTCGGTTATGACGAAACTATGGAACGTTACTTACGTGCAACAGACAGATCAGATGTGGCAGACGCAGCAAATGAAGTAAAAGAATATTTGACTGCCGACCCGGAAGTATATGCAAATCCAGAGCAATATTTCGATCAAGTAATTGAGATCAACTTATCTGAGTTAGGACCGTTACTAAACGGACCATTCACGCCAGACCTATCTACAAATGTAGGTGGTGAAATGACAGAGAAAGCGAATGCGAATGAATGGCCATTACAGGTAGAGTGGGGATTAATAGGTTCTTGTACCAATTCATCGTATGAAGACCTTTCCAGAGCTTCTTCTATTGCACAACAGGCGTTAGATAAGGGATTAGCTACAAAAGCAGAATTCGGAATCAATCCGGGTTCAGAGCAAGTACGATATACTGCAGAAAGAGATGGGATTTTGGAGGTGTTTGAAAAATTAGATGCTAAGATCTTTACAAATGCTTGTGGACCATGTATCGGTCAATGGGCACGTTACGAAGATCCAAAAAATGCACCAAAGAATAGTATTGTGCATTCTTTTAATAGAAACTTTGCAAAAAGAGCGGACGGAAACCCAAATACGCATGCCTTTGTGGCATCTCCGGAATTGGTTGCTGCTATAGCGATTGCAGGTCGTTTAGATTTTAACCCAATGACGGATACTTTGATCAATAAAGATGGTCAAGAAGTAATGTTAGATGAACCTACCGGATGGGAATTACCACCAAAAGGCTTTGAGGTAAAAGACAACGGGTATTTAGCACCAGAAGCAGATGGAAGTGGAGTAGTGGTATCTGTAGATCCAAATTCTGATAGACTAGAATTATTAACTCCTTTTACACCTATCGGAAACGAGATCAAAGGGGCTAAATTATTGATCAAAGCACATGGAAAATGTACTACAGATCATATATCTATGGCGGGACCATGGTTACGTTATAGAGGGCATTTAGACAATATTTCCAATAACTGTTTAATTGGAGCTGTGAATGCGTTCAATATGAAGACCAACTTTGTAAAGAGTCAGATTGATGGAGAGTACGACGCGGTGCCTAAGACTCAAAGAGCTTATAAGGCAGCAGGAATCAAGTCTATTGTAGTAGGAGACCACAACTATGGTGAAGGTTCTTCAAGAGAACATGCAGCTATGGAACCACGCCATTTAGGGGTAGTAGCTGTCTTGGTAAAATCATTTGCAAGAATTCATGAAACCAATTTAAAGAAACAAGGAATGTTAGGTTTAACATTTGTGAATGAAAGTGATTATGATTTAATTCAAGAAGACGATACGTTCAACTTCTTAGATCTAGATGCTTTTGCTCCGGGAAAACCATTGACTATTGAGGCTGTACATGCAGATGGTAGTAAAGACATCATTATGGCGAATCATACCTATAATGCAGGTCAGATAGAATGGTATAATGAAGGATCCGCATTAAATTTGATCAAAAAGCAAAATAACGCATAAGCGCTAGTATTAGATATCAAAACTCCTGAAGAAATTCAGGAGTTTTTTGTTTATTGCAATATGAATACGCTCGAAAACATATGTCAACAATTGGCACCCATAAAACTTATGGATGCTTCTTTCGAAGATTTCGTAGGTATAGATATCTCATCTTCCAATAAAATGTTGCGAAAGGTTGATGTTTCTTCTTCTAAGGCATGGGAAGACTATATAGATTCATATTTAGAAATAAACAATGCAAGCATAGCTTATGGAGGATATTTAGAGACCAGAGATATCTATAACAGAAGTTCTTATTTTAACAATGCTACTGGTCAGGAGCGAAATATCCATTTAGGAGTTGATCTTTGGACCAAAGCCGGAAGCCCTGTTCTTGCGCCATTAGATGGTATTATCCATAGTTTTCATAACAATACCAATTATGGTGATTATGGACCTACGATCATTTTAAAACATACCATAGATGCCATTACATTCTATACATTATATGGTCATCTTAGCCTTACTTCTTTAAGAGATTTAAAGAAAGGTTCAAAAATATCACAGGGAATGATCTTAGGATACCTTGGTGATGCTACGGTAAATGGAGATTATGCGCCTCATTTACACTTTCAATTGATAAAAAATATGAACGGTTACCAAGGAGATTACCCAGGAGTATGTTCAAAAGATGAACTGCGTTTTTATCAAGATAATTGCCCCGATCCTAATATATTGTTGAAACTGAAGTAATACATCTGTAAGCTTTTAGCATAAAATGGGACTTAGTAAGAAATTAACATCTTACAACATCTTATGAAATCATTGTGGTTTTTCGACGACGTCAATCTTTTTAATCTTCTATGTCCTCATAAATTTAAAGAATATAAATCTTGTCACACCTTTGACAAGTATGGGAAGAACGACTATGTGTACTTTGAAGAAGATGCTGCCAATAAGGTGTTTTTAATAGAATCAGGAAAGGTAAAGATTGGCTACTATAACGAAGATGGAACTGAAGTAATACATGCTATCTTAAGAAAAGGAGAACTTTTTGGTGAGAAGGCGATTCTTGGAGAAGAAAAGAGAAATGAGTTTGCACAATCTATAGATCGTAAAACTTCTATTTGTCCTATTGGTGTTGAGACAATGCTCGATTTGATGAGAGATCATAAAACATTTAGTTTACGAATCTACAAGTTCTTAGGTCTTCGCTTTAAAAAATTAGAAAGACGTCTTCAGTTACTACTATTCAAGGATGCAAAAACAAGACTACTAGAATTCTTAGATGAACTATGTGAAGAATACGGCCATGATTGTCCCAAAACTGGCGATTCGGTCATAGAACATCCGTATACTCAAAAAGATATTGCTTCGCTAATTGGTACGTCAAGACCTACATTAAATACGATCTTAAATGAGTTGAAAGAAGCGAACGTGATCAGCTTTAATCGAAAAGAAATAAGAATTTTACGAAATAATTTAGCAAATGTAAGCTAGCTAACATTTTAGGGTTTTTATACCAAATACCTTTGTCATAACATTAACATATAAAATATATTATGATGAAAAAAATTGGAACCCTTTTACTTTTAGCAGTGTCAATATTGTTCGCATCGTGTAGCGATAGTGATGATGCTCCATCAACAGCCACTTTAACATTAAACTTATCAGGACTAGAAGCACTTGGTGCTAACTATGTCTATGAAGGATGGATTATTGTAAATGGATCTCCTGTAAGCACAGGAACCTTTACGAGTGTAAGTTTTCCACAATCATTTGTAGTAGACGCTACTCAATTAGCTGCTGCTACCAAATTTGTATTGTCTATTGAGCCAGCGGTAGATCCTGACCCTGCGCCAGCTGATACAAAGATTTTAGCAGGAGATTTCTCTGGAAATTCTGCAAGTGTAAATACAGGTATTGTTGGAGATTTTAGTACTGCTGCGGGAGCCTTCTTTTTAAGAACTCCAACAGATGAAACAGGAACGAACAATGGTAACGACCAGTACGGTGTATGGTTTGGTACTCCGGGAGCACCACCAACGCCTAATTTTGTATTACCTACTTTGCCAGCAGGATGGGCATACGAAGGATGGGTTGTTGGAGATAATGGTCCAATCAGTACAGGAACTTTTACAGCGTTCAATACTATGGATAGCAGCAATGGATTTAGCGGAACGCAAAACAACGCTGGACCACCAATTCCTGGAGAAGACTTTTTCTTGAATGCACCTGCAGGTGAAACCTTTCCCCTAGATGTTAGAGGAAGAACTGTAGTAATCTCAGTAGAACCAGTTCCAGATGATTCAGCTGCACCATTTGTAATGAAGCCATTAGTAGGAACTGCAGGTCAGGATACAGCACCAAATACACATAATTTTGGACAAAATCTAGGTTCTTTACCAATGGGTACGGTAACCAGATAATAACAAAGAAAATAAAGTCAACTATTTTAAGATGTTAATGGTTTGATTTAATTTCGAGTGTAGCCATATTTGGCTACACTTTTTTTATTTTTGTAGTATGAAAATAACTAAAAAAGCAATTACAAATATAGCCTTCGTTGTTCTGATAGGTTTAATGATATACCCAGAATCGAGAGCGTATTTCATAAGATTGATTTCTTTTGCACCCTCTGTGGAAGCTGTTGAAGATAGGGAAGGAGTAGATTATAACAACTGGTTCTTGACCGGGTTAAATACGCCATCTGTTGGGGTCAATGAATTGGAGGATAAAGTATTGTTTGTAAGTTTATGGGCAACCTGGTGCGGACCATGCATCGCCGAAATGCCTACAATGAAAAGCCTCTATGAGGATTATAAAGACAAAGTGACTTTTCTATTTGTTACCAGAGAAAATTGGCAAACAGTTTCCAATTTCTATAAAAGAAGAAACTATGATTTTCCTACCTATAATTCCAATAATGGAATGCCACACGAGATATATAGCGAATCTATTCCAGCAACGTATATTATCAGCTCGGATCAGAAAATAGTGATCAAGAAAAAAGGAGCGGCCGATTGGAATAGCGAACGTGTGCGTAAAACACTAGATGATTTGTTAGAAAAAATGCCTGAAGCAACATATTAATGTCGCAATCAGGCACCCAACTAACCAACCGTTGTACTTGTATGATGGTTTTACTTTGTAACTGGTCTACATATTCTAAGACTATTCTTACGTCAAAATGTTACAGGTTTAATGATAAGAAAACATGTTTTTTTAATTATTTAACATGTTTTTAGGAATAATGGTTGCTTACAACAACCAGATAGAAGTTTGTATGGCTATAGATTGTCTAGAACCTTATTAATGATAGCACATCCTTTTTGTATTTCTTCATCAGAAATATTCAACGGAGGAGTAATGCGGACGGCTTTCTTTTCGAATAATAGGAAAAAAAGAATTAACCCCTCTTCAAGACACCCATGAATAAGCTTGGAAGCAAGGTCTTCAGATTCCATGATCAACGCTAACATAAGACCTTTACCTCGTATTTCTTTAATATGATCGTGCTGTACTATTGAACGGATCAATTGCTCTTTACGTAATGCGTCGGCGGTGAGATTAAAGCTTGTTATTTGTTGTACCGTTGCTAATCCGGCAGCAGCAATTACAGGGTGCCCTCCGAAAGTAGTAATATGCCCGAGTGTAGGGTTAGAGGCTAAGGACATCATCATTTCGTGACTCGCAATAAATGCACCTATAGGCATTCCGCCTCCTAAACCTTTACCCGTGATAATAATATCGGGAGTAACGTTAAAGTGTTCGAATCCCCAAAAAGTTCCTGTTCTACCGATTCCTGTTTGTATCTCATCCAGAATAAGAAGTGCACCCACTTGCTCACACTTTTGTTTTACCCTTTGTAAATAGTCTTTCTCAGGAGTAATGAAACCTGCACCACCCTGGATGGTCTCGAGTATGACAGCTGCCGTTTTATTCGTTATTTTGTCTATATCGGATATACTATTATAGTCAACAAAGCGAATACCGGGAATCAAAGGTCTAAAGGGGCTGTTCTGAATTTCTGCTCCGGAAACACTCATAGCTCCTTGTGTATTTCCGTGATAGGAGTGTTTTGCGGCTATAATCTCGTGCCTGCCTGTAAAGCGTTTGGCAAGTTTTAAAGCACCTTCTGTAGCTTCTGTGCCCGAATTGGTTAGATATACAGAAGAGAGCGAATCCGGCAATGTATCGGCAAGAATCTTACACAATTCCAATTGCGGTTTCTGAATAAACTCACCATACACCATGACATGCGTATGCCGGTCTACCTGATTTTTTATTGCTTCTGAAATTTTTGGATGACCATGACCCAAACTGTTAGCGGAAACACCCGCAACAAAATCTAAATATTGTTTTCCGGATGTATCGTAAATATAAGATCCTTGCGCATGAGAAACTTCTATTGAAAGGGGATAAGGACTGGTTTGTGCTTGATATTTTAAAAAATCAGCTTTCATAATTACTTGCCTTTATCTTTACTTTCGGTTCCTTTTTTTTCCAGGGTTTTCTTTCTTATTTCAGCCGGAGTTACAAAGGTTTTTTTAGCTAAAGGCTTTCTGGGGATTTTTTTGCCTTTAAAAAAGATGTCTTCAACAGTCAAAGGTTGTTCATCTTCTCTCCAGACGAAACCTTTTAAGCGTTTATCGAATTCTGGAAATTGAGAAGGAGGGAACGTCTTTCCATCAGACTGCTTAAGACACTTGATAGCAGTCATTTCACTGTTTTCAATTTCAAATTCAATAGAGCTACAGTATTGTTTTGTAATGGTTTCTAGAACACCTTGTTCATTTCTATTAAAGTTCACAGCTTCTCCGTTACCATCTACTAAAAATCTTCTCAATTTGTTCTCTTCAAATTTACCGAACATGTTACGCCCTTTGATCTGATTAAAATTCTTTGGATCAATAGAATCTTTTTGAGCGATAAAAGGATTTCCCAATACTTTTAATGAGTCTAACTTTTCAGTTTCCTTATTTGTTAATAATAGAATACTATCTCCTGTAATTTGGTTTTTTTCCGACCACAACACCGGGCTATAATACATTTTGGTAATTCCTAAGGCCTCATTCGTGTGTAAAGAATCACACTTTCCTTGAAGGTCAGATTTAAAGATCTTCACATTATTGAATGTTCTGATAATACGTTCATCTTGTTTTCCAGTTACCAGTAATGTATCCCCATGGACATACATAGAATCTTTTTCCACGATAGATATGGCAACGGCCCTTTTAATCATGAATAACGAATCCTTTTTCTCAAACAATTCGGCATAATTCCCTCTGGCCACAAAATTTTGAACGGTATCTATTACCTTGATATTATTTGTAGCAGAAGCAAACCCAATAGGCTTGTTGTAGTACAGACTATCTCCTTCAATAGTTCTGTCCTTTAAGAAGAGTTTTGCATTTTTTACAAAATGAGAAATATCCGTTTTCGTATTGTAGAAACCTCTCTCACAATAAATACGGTTGCCATCTTTTTTACTAATAATGTTTGAAGGACCATAGAGATAGGCCTGTCCTGAATCTGTATAATAGTCTAAATGATTCGACTCTATATTGTTCTCAGGATTGATAATTGTAACCTTGCTGGTTGCCGTAAACTTGTTGTTTTCCAGATAATAGGTGCCATTCTTACTCTTTAGTGTATTCGTTTGATCTCTAATAGTGGCAAAATCTTTATAATAAAGTTTTTGATTCAATCTATCAAAGTTGAGGGTATCTGTAGTTAAGGTCATTGTAGGATCCCTTAAAACCACATTTCCCCATGATACAGAATGTTTTATTTCGGCATCATAATCTACATAATCGCTAGTTTGAATAATGGTATCTCCTTGATTAATGATAACATTTCCTAAAGCTTTAAAGAAATTTCGTTTTTTATAGAACAGCGCCTGATCACAGTTAAGAATGGCGCCTTCGTGTTCCATTTTTACCTTTCCTTTTAGAATAATAGCACCAGGAAATCTATCTTCGTCAGCTTCACTGATCTTGGCTTGTAGTATCCTGATTTTTTTGCTCTGCGAAAAGCCGAAAGCAGTAATCATTAGAAAAGTAAAAATGAGAATATTTTTCAAAAGATGTATTTTTTAAACTAATCTAACAATTATTATGCCTTACTTTCTTGTAATCGTCTGCTTCCTGTCTGGTCCGACAGAAACGATCTTTACAGGAACTTCTGTTTCTTTTTCTATAAAGGCAATATAATCTAATAGATTTTGTGGTAGTTGATCTTCTTCTGTCATTTGAGTAAGATCGTCACTCCATCCTTTAAATTCAGTATAGATCGGAGTTACATTTTCCGGTTCGATATTGTAAGGAAGATGTGTAACTTCTGTCCCTTTATATTTATAAGAAGTGCAAACTTTCAATGTTTTGAATCCAGATAAAACGTCTCCCTTCATCATCATTAACTGTGTTACACCATTTACCTGAATGGCATATTTCAATGCAACCAGGTCTAACCAGCCACATCTTCTTGGTCTACCAGTGGTAGCACCAAATTCGTGGCCCACCTTAGCCATGGTAGCTCCATCTTCGTCAAATAATTCCGTTGGAAATGGACCGGATCCTACTCTGGTTGTATAAGCCTTAAAAATTCCAAACACATCTCCAATTCTGTTAGGGGCTACTCCCAAACCTGTACAAGCACCTGCTGCAGTGGTATTTGATGAAGTTACGAACGGATAGGTTCCAAAATCGATATCTAATAAAGAACCTTGAGCTCCTTCGGCTAGAATTGTCTTTTTTTCCCGCATAGCGTTGTTCAAAAACGCTTCGCTATCGATAAACTGCAATGTTTTTAGTTTGTCAATACCTTGACAAAACTCAGCTTCTAACTCATCTAGGTCATATTGGATATCAACATCAAAAAACTCCAACATTTTTATATGCTTCTGTGTAAGAGCTTGATATTTGTCTTTCCAGTTGTCTAACTCCAGATCACCTACACGCATTCCGTTTCTCCCGGTTTTGTCCATATATGTAGGGCCAATTCCTTTTAAGGTAGATCCGATTTTAGCTTTTCCTTTAGAAGTTTCTGATGCTGCATCTAACAATCTATGTGTAGGTAAGATCAAATGTGCCTTTCTGGAAATTAAAAGTTTTGAAGTATAGTCTATACCGTGCTTATCTAAATTTTCTAACTCCCTTTTAAAGATCACAGGGTCTATTACGACACCGTTTCCTACTACATTTAATGCAGTTTTATGAAAAATCCCGGAAGGAATGGTATGTAAGACATGTTTAAATCCATCAAAGATCAATGTATGCCCGGCATTGGGTCCTCCTTGAAATCTTGCTATTATATCGTAGTTTTGAGTAAGAACATCTACAATTTTCCCTTTTCCTTCATCTCCCCATTGTAGTCCGAGTAATAAATCTACCGCCATGTAAGTTTTTCGTTATAATTAGTTTTAGTTGTTTGATTGTTTTTTGGTTCCGTAAAAATAAAGTGAGTGATTGTGAATATCGATATCAAATACTTCTTCGATGGTCTTTTTAATGATCTGAATTCTAGGATCACAAAATTCTTTCACTTCACCTGTATCCGTAATAATGACATGATCGTGCTGTTTGTCGAAGTAACTTTTCTCATATCGTGCCATGGTATGACCGTCGAATTGATGTTTTCTTACCAGTCCACAGTCTAATAGCAAATCAATAGTATTATAAAGTGTTGCTCTACTTACTCGGTAGTTCTTGTTTTTCATTTTGATGTATAAGGATTCGATATCAAAATGTTCGTCTACCTCATAGATCTCTTGAAGAATAGCATATCTTTCAGGAGTTTTTCTGTGTTTATTTTCTTCTAAGTAGCTGGTAAATACCTTCTTTACTACTTCTTGATTGCTTACAGAATTCATACGAAATGATGTTTACGAGAACACAAATTTAATGTTATTTATTTAGATTTTCGACTTTTAAGAGTCGATATTTACATGGCATTAACGCGCTCAACTTTTTGAACACCATCTACCTTTTTTATATTCTCTATAAGTTTGTTTAATTGCGTTTTATTTTTAACGCTCAACGACAATTTACCGTCGAAAACACCTTCATTTCCGGCTATATTAATACTATGAATAAATACATTCATGCTATTAGAAATAATACGTGTCAGGTTATTGACGATTCCCTGATTATCTACGCCACTGATATGTAAGATCGCTTTGAACTCTTCTTTTGTAGAATCGATCCATTTTGCAGGCATGATCCTATAGGCATAATTAGATTGTAATGAAATGGCATTTGGACAATTCTTTTTATGCACTTTAATCCCTTCATTTATAGTTAGGAATCCAAAAACGCTATCTCCAGGAATGGCGTTACAGCATTTAGATAATTTATAGTCCAAACGCTCTTCATCTGCGCCAAAAACAAGTGAATCATATTTACTGGTAACTTCTTCTTTTTCAACAACTTCTTTAGATGGAGCTCTCTTTAATCTATTCTTAAAGAAACTGATAAAGGCATTATTTCTCTGACTCACAAAACTCTTTAGTTGTGTATTGTCGATAGCACCATTACCAATTCTGAAGAACAGATCAAAGCTGGTTTTTAGTTTAAAATAAACCACCAGTTCGTTGATCACTTTTTCATCAAAATTGATCTTTAAATGACGTAACTTTCTTGATAAAATAGCTTTACCTTCTTCCGCTATTTTCTTTTCTTCTTCTTTAAGGGCCGTCTTTATTTTTGTTCTTGCTCTGGCAGTAATCACAAAGTCTAACCACCTAACATTGGGTTTGTTATTAGAAGCCGTAAGTACTTCTATTTGATCTCCACTTTTGAGTACATGACTTAAAGGAACCAGTTTCCCGTTTACTTTAGCTCCTCTACATTTAAGTCCGACATCGGTATGAATGGAAAATGCAAAATCTAAAGCAGAAGCATCTTTAGGTAAAGATTTAAGATCTCCTTTAGGTGTAAAAACATAAATTTCCTTTGCGTAAAGATTAAGTTTGAAATCTTCTACGAAATCGACCGCATTCAAACTTTGATTCTCTAATGTCTCTTTCAATTTATTAAGCCAGCCTTCTAAGCCGTTTTCTCCAATCCCTCCTTGTTTATATTTAAAATGAGCAGCGTACCCTTTTTCGGCAATCTCATTCATTCTGTCTGATCTGATCTGAACTTCTACCCATTTAGCTTCAGGTCCTATCACGGTAATGTGTAGGGCCTCATAACCTGTAGATTTTGGTTGAGAGATCCAATCTCTAAGACGTGATGGGTTAGGTTTAAAATAATCCGTTACGATAGAATAGATCTTCCAAGCGTCAAACTTTTCATCGTCTGAAGAAGGTGTATAAATAATTCGAATAGCAAACTTGTCGTAGACCTCGTCAAAAGAAACGTTTTGCTTTCGCATCTTCCTTCGTATGGAAAAGATGGATTTAAAACGTCCTTTGATCTCATATCCAAAATTTTCTTTGTCCAGTCCCTTCTTTAAGGTGTCGGCAAACTCTTTAATATATCTCTCCTGATCTTCCTTACTTTCACTGATATTGTTCTTAATATCGTTATATACTTCAGGCTCTGTATACTTTAACCCTAGATCTTCAAGTTCGGTTTTGATATTGTACAATCCAAGTCTATGCGCAAGAGGAGCATAGATGTACAGGGTTTCAGAGGCTATTTTCACTTGTTTGTGAGCGGGCATGGCGTCCATCGTTTGCATATTATGCAATCTATCTGCCACTTTGATCAGAATAACTCTAACATCATCATGCAGCGTTAATAACATCTTTCTAAAGTTCTCTGCTTGAATTGAAAAATCTTTGTCTTTTTTTAAGCTGGATATCTTTGTAAGTCCGCTTACAATTCTTGCAATGGTCTCACCAAAAAGTTGTTCTATATCTGCAACGGTATACTGAGTGTCTTCTACTACATCATGCAGCAGCGCCGCAGCAATTGAAGTAGCACCAAGTCCGATCTCATAAGCAACGATTTTTGCAACGGCAATAGGATGATAAATATAGGGCTCGCCTGTTTTTCTCCGTTGTTCGCTATGCGCTTCAACGGCAATATTAAAAGCCTTACGGATCATTGCCTTATCTTCTTTAGATAGGACTTGATACGTACCCTTTAAGAGATCTTTGTAACGCTTTGCAATCTCTTTTTTCTCATCTTCTATCGTTGCGGTATATGCCATATAGTCTAGAATTCTCTTTCATAAATGAAAGTAGCACAAAGAATTGTAATGAGCAAGTTTTCTGTTTTTTAAAGTTGTAAATTTTTTACGCGTTGCAGTAATGTTGGATGCGAGTAATGCATCTTTACATACAAAGGGTGTGGCGTAAGATTACTTAAACTCTTCTTTGATAGTTTTTTGAGTGAAGTGATCAGTGGGGTAGCGGCATATGTCTGTTTTGCATAATCGTCTGCCTCGTACTCGAATTTTCTTGAAAAATAATTCATGACCAACCCGGTAATTTCGGAGATAGGAGAGTAGAGTATCCCAAATGCAATCAACCCAATATGAAAACTCTGTTGCTCAACTCCTAATGCTTGTGAGAGGATTGGTGTATTGATGAATAATGATAAAATAAACAATGTTACCCCTGTAAGTAGGATAGAAGTGATCAAATTAAAGATAATGTGCTTTCTTTTGTAATGCCCCACTTCATGTGCCAATACGGCAACGATCTCTTCTGTTTCCAAATCGTTGATCAAAGTATCGAACAACGTTATTCTTTTCTCTTTGCCAAATCCAGAGAAATAGGCATTCGCTTTGGTAGACCTTTTAGAACCGTCAATGACAAATATATTGTTGATCGTAAAATTTACTTTATTGGCATATTCCGAAATAGCTTTCTTCAGATCACCCTCTTCTAACGGACTTTGTTTATTGAAAATAGGAACGATCAATTTTGCGTAGAACATGTTCATAAATAATGAAAACAAGGCAACCAAAATCCATGCGTACAACCAAAAATTTCTTCCTGTTAACTGATAGAACCATATGATCAACGATAGGATGCCACCTCCAATAATGGCTGTCATAATCCAACCTTTTATTTTATCCAGAACAAAGGTCTTTTTTGTAGTTTTATTGAAACCAAAACGCGCTTCAATAACGAATGTCTTATAGTAGGAAAACGGGGTAGTAATGATATCACTTCCAATGATAATGATCCCGAAAAAGATCAAAGCAACAACGATCATATTTTCCGAATACGATCTTGCGATCTCATCTACAAAAGCGAAACCATCTAATATAAAAAATGCCAAAGTGAGTAGTAAAGAAAATAGTGACGAGACCACTGAAAACTTATAATTAGTCTTTTTATAAGATTGCGATGTATTATATTCTTCGGCATCGTAAACATCCGTAAGTTCCTTTGGAATAGGGTCATTAAAATGTTTGGCATTTAATGAAGCGACGATCTTATCAACAATAAAATTGACGCATAGAATTCCGATTAAAATATAAAATAGAAACGTAGGTGTCATAAATGCAATTCAGGTTTATTTATTGGTAGAAGTAACCGTTTCAATTTTCCATTCATCTCTATACTTTTTATAAATAGTGGTCCATGCGAAATGTGTTTCTCCTGTTGCGGTGTTTCCATCTTCATCTTTATATTTCACGGTAACGATCTTATCAACAATAGTATACGCCATACTGCCATCGTCAGAAAAATGAATAATAGGCGGAGATACATCATCCCACTTTACGAACTCAACTGAGGAAAAATATCCATGATACCTCTTGATCGTAGCTTCTCTTTTAGGTTTAGAGATAATTCCCTTATTTACTGAGATAAAATTATCGGATAATTGATTGGCAAACGCTATGGAATCTTTTTCAAAATGATAGCCGCGTTGCGCATTATGCTGAGCTAAGATCTTGTTTCGTTCTTCTTCTATCGAGAACGTTTCTTTTTTACATGAGGTCCCTAAGAACATAAGGATGACTGCTGTTATACATGTTGTTTTTTGAATAGTCTTTTGTGTGATCATGATCATATCTTATTTAGCTATTGACTTAAAAACGGTCGATTTTATTCCGGGCCATTCATTCTTTAAAATACTGAAGCATACTGTGTTTCTTCGAAACCCATCGGACATAAGCAAATGACTTCGTAACGTACCTTCGTATTGACCTCCAATTGCTTTTATCGCTGTTTGGGATTGCACATTTCGCTCGTCCGTTCTTAATTCTAAACGTTCAAACTGTAATTCTTCAAAAACATATTGCATCAGAAGAAATTTACAATGTCTGTTCAAACCCGTTCGTTGGAATGATCTACCGATCCAGGTAGAACCAATTTCTAATCGAAGATCTACTTGAGATATATTCATAAAGCTGGTAGACCCGGCGAATGTTTGTTTTTCCTTATCAAAAATAACGAAAGGATATTTCAAATGCTTCCTCCTTAGGTCGATGTTCTTTTCGATATATTCTTTTAATAAAGGTACTGTCCCAAATTTTGGCGGTGAAAATTGTAATAGCTTTGGGTTGTTAACGGCAATTGGAGTAAGGTCTTTTATATGCTCTTCTGTTAGAGGACTTATACGTACCCGCTCATTTTCTAAGAGAATGTCTTTGTCAAATTCTAATTTCATTTTTTTATTCTTCACCTATATCTTCATTCCACAACTCTGGTTTATTTGTTATAAAAGACTCCATTATCTCTATACAGGTAGGATCATTCACAACTTCCACTTCAACACCTCTACTTTTTAACAGTTCTTCTTCTCCCATAAAGGTTGTGTTTTCCCCAATGATCACCTTAGGAATTCCGTACAAAAGAATAGTACCGGAACACATGGGGCAAGGAGAAAGGGTTGTATATAAAACCGAATTTTTATACACCTTAGCAGGTTGTCTGCCGGCATTTTCCAAAGCATCCATTTCTCCGTGTAAAATAGCACTTCCTTGTTGCACTCTACGATTATGTCCACGTCCAATTATTTTTCCATCGTGAACGATAACGGACCCAATAGGAATACCTCCTTCATTGAGACCTTGTTGGGCTTCTTTGATTGCTTCCTGTAAAAATTTATCCATAGTTCTTATGTTTTATTTCGCACGTTGTCTTTTTGCCTCGAAAATCAGAATGGCAGCTGCTACAGAAACATTCATAGAATCTATTGAGCCTTCCATTGGAATGTTAATATTTTTAGTGGCCACATCTCGCCAAATACTACTTAACCCTGTAGCTTCAGTTCCAACGACTAAAGCCGATGCTTTCGAATAATCTTCAAGAGTATATTCATTAGAATTCTGTAATGTAGCACTAAATATGGCTACATCTTTTTCCTTTAAAAAAGCTACAACTTCTTCTGAAGTACCTATGGCGATCTGATTGGTAAATAAGCAACCTACGCTGGATCGGATCACATTCGGATTGTATACATCTGTTTTAGGATTTGCCAAAATAACTGCATCGATATTTGCGGCATCTGCAGTCCGAAGCATAGCTCCGATATTACCCGGTTTCTCAATACCTTCAGCTACTAAAATTAAAGGATCATTATCAGTAAATTTCAAATTGTTTAGATGTAGATCTTTCGCTTTTACCAAGGCAATAACACCTTCTGTAGATTCGCGGTAGGCAATCTTTCGATATACTTCCTGTGTCACCTCAATGGTTTCCGTCATATCAAATTGAGATGTATAATCCTCAGAAACTTTATCAGCAACAAACAACAATGTCGTAATAACATACCCTCCTTCTTTAGCCAATTCAATTTCTCTTTTACCTTCTACTACAAAAAGCTCTTGTTTTTTTCGTTCTCGAGACTTTTCCTGAAGCTTTAGAATATCTTTAATTAGACTGTTTTGAATGCTGCTTATACGTTTCATACCTAGCAAAAATACCTATTCTTAGGGATATTTCGATATCTTGCATTTACAAATATTTGTAGTGTAATTTTAAAACAAGAAAAATGAAAAAAATCAATTACCTACTGGCATTGCTAGTACTTGGAGTAATGACAATGTCTTTTACTTCAGAATCAATCAACAATCAGAATACTAATATCGGAACAGAGCTATTGTTAAAAATAGAGTTGCCTACCGATGTAGATGATCAGGGATGGGGATCCTGGAACACAACGGATTGCTTAAGAGGACTCGACTTTAGAGTTCGAAATGATGGCTATAATAAATATGCTAAAAAATACCGTTGGTCTATTCAGTTTAGAAATCGCTACAAAGAAAAGATCCATTTTTCATACAAGGCTGTGGCACCTAGTGAGAAGTATGAAATAAGACGTTCTGGAAGAACCACAGATAGGTTACATATTAATGGAGACTATGGAACAAGAGGTAGTTATTATTTAGTAAAATGAAGTAATTCTATCTATGTATATGTGAATAGAATACGTATTGGTCCTAAGGATTATGGTTCAGGTTATTACAAATGTGACAAATAATGATCCTTTCTAAAAAAGTTGAGAAATATTGAATCAAAAAAAGCGCCGATGAAAATCGGCGCTTTTGAATTTATTTTCCATTTATTTTAGAATCATATCGCTTCCAAAGTTTGGTTTGATGTGTTTCTAAACTAATCTTTCTTCCTTGGATCCATGCTTCTGTAATCACATTGGTTCTCATATCTAAAGCATCACCTTCAGATATAAATAGTGTTGCATCTTTTCCAACTTCTAAAGTACCCGCTATATCGTCGATACCTAAGATCTGAGCTGCATTTCCTGTAATTAATTTCAATGCTTCCTCTTTTCCTAATCCATAAGCCGCGTAAGTACCTGCATAGAAAGGAAGGTTTCGTGTATTCATTCTTTCCATTTGCCCTTCCATACCTATAGCAACAGTAATTCCTTTATCGGCTAGTATTTTTGCATTTCTAAAAGGAAGATCATAATCATCATCTTCATCATTAGGAACTCTATGTGCTCTGTCGATAATTACCGGAATATTATTTTTTATTAGAAGGTCTGCTACTTTATGTGCCTGGTTTCCATGTACCACGACCATTTTCTGAACCCCTAGATCTTTAAACATGTTTACTGCGTCCGTAATTTCACGTTGTCCGCTAACATGAATATAAAGTCGTTGACTTCCATCGAACAATCCTTTTAATGCATCATAAGGGATGTTTTTCTCCTTTTGATCTCCAGCCAAGTATAATTTAGCTTTGTTGAAATAATCCTTGATAGATTGCTTGTTCTTTGGGTAGTTTTTGTCTGGTTTTAAAGCAGGATCTTCTCCTAACCACCATCTACCTCTTGCTAAACTACCGGGGAAGTTCATATGGATTCCATTATCTACTTTTAAAACAGCATCTTCCCAATTCCAGGCATCTAGTTGCATTATAGAAGAAGTTCCGGAGATAGTGCCACCTCTTGGTGCTACCTGAGCCATCAACACACCATTGGGACGCATAGACTCTATTACTTTACTTTCTGCATTGTATGCAATTAAACTTCGAATATGAGGAAGCATCGATCCTGTTTCATCGAAATCTCTGGTGGCTCTTACAGCGTCTACTTCGGCTAATCCTAATGAAGCATTCGCGGCAATGAATCCAGGGTAGACGTGCTTTCCTTTGGCATTGATAATCGTTCCTTTCCGAGCTATCTTGGCAGTCGCCGAACCTACAAAGGTAAGTTTACCATTTTCGAACATGATCAACGCATTTTCAATCACTGTTCCATTTCCTAAATGGGCCGTTGCCCCTTCAATACTAACAGCCACAGTTTGTTTGGCTGCCGGTGTTTGTTGTGCTACTATATTTCCTATAAGGAAGAAAAATAGCAAACTATATATATATTGTTTTTTCATGATTTCTAGTGTTGATGTTCTTCAGTATCACAGTGAAAATTTCTAGCAACTTTTTTTCTAGGAGCTTGTACTTTACCACCGTTTAATTTTTCGTTAAGCATCATATTAATGAGCTTTGTTTTCTCCGCTTTAATAGCTTTACGTTTCTCCATGTCTTTTTCGATATCGAAATATATCGTACCGTCAATAATGGTTTTTTCAGCTTTAGCGTACACAGACATAGGATGGTCACTCCATAATACTACATCTGCATCTTTTCCAACCTTGATACTTCCGGTTCTATCATCGATATGCAATAGTTTTGCCGGGTTGATAGTAACCATGTTCCATGCATCTAATTCGCTCATACCACCATATTTAATGGTCTTGGCTGCTTCTTGATTTAATCTTCTGGACATTTCTCTATCGTCAGAGTTGATGGCTACGGTAACTCCTGCATTGTGCATAATTGCAGCGTTAAATGGAATTGCATCGTTTACCTCATATTTATAGGCCCACCAGTCAGAGAATGTAGATCCACCTGCACCATGTTTTTTCATCTTATCAGCTACTTTATATCCTTCTAGAATATGCGTAAATGTGTTTACGTTGAAGTTAAACTGCTCCGCAACTTTCATTAACATGTTGATCTCACTTTGCACATATGAGTGACAAGAAATAAAACGTTCTTTATTAATGATCTCTGCTAGCGTTTCTAATTCAATGTCCTTTCTGTAAGGCTTACCGCTTTTCTTAGCTGCGTCATACTCTTTGGCTCTTTGGAAATAATCTATATATACTTGTTCTACCCCCATACGTGTTTGAGGAAAACGTACCGTTTGGTTATCTCCCCAGTTCGATTGCTTTACATTTTCACCCAAAGCGAACTTAATAAACTTAGGTGTATTGCTGTAGATCAAATCGTCTGCATTTTCTCCCCATTTCAATTTTAAAATAGCAGAACGGCCCCCAATTGGATTTGCAGAGCCATGTAAGATCTGAATGGAAGTAACACCTCCTGCAAGGTTTCTGTAAATATTAATATCATCTGGGTTTACCACATCTTCAATGGTAACTTCTGCAGATGAATTATGACCTGATTCATTGATCGCAGAGGCTGCAATATGAGAGTGCTCATCGACAATGCCCGCTGTTAAATGCTTGCCCTTAGCATAGATCACTTTTGCTCTTCTGTCTTTTAATCCTTTACCTATTTTAGCGATCTTGCCATCTTTTAAAAGTACATCCGTATTTTCTAAAATTCCATCCTTTTCGCTTGTCCAAACGGTAGCGTTCTTAATTAAGATGGTTTCTTGCGTAGGTTGTGTAAAGTTTCCAAGTCCTATATTAGGATAGCTAACTGGAAGTACAGTAGGCGGAACCATTTTACTATCTTTTTTCTTTTTAGCTGATGACTTCTTGGTGCCGTCTTTTTTCGTTGCTGTCCAAGTAGATTCGTTTCCATCATTATCGTAATAGGTTCCTTGCAGATTGTTATTATTAGCTACGTTTCCAATCAATCTGGTAAAGTTCCCATTGTCGTTAATGGTCATCTGAATCCAGTGATCTTTAAAAGAGAATTTAGACTTCATCTTTTTATCTCCCATTTTAAGACTACCACTTTGTTTAGCTCCAGAACCTTTAATAGTTAAATCAAAAGTCTTGTCTCCTACATTTAAAGTATAAGCACCTGAAATATTCTTAATATTCATTGGCTTGATGACATTCTGATTTCCTTGTACCCAATTCTCATATATGGATGTTTTTGCATCAAATACGTCTCCTGAAGTGATCAAAAAATTAGCATACGAACCACTTTTTAAATTTCCGATCTTAGAATTTCCTAAGATTTGAGCTGGAACGGTCGTTAAGGCAGCTAAGGCTTTTTGTTTGTCGTATCCATGTTTGATCGCTTTTCTCAAATTTTTATGAAAACTTCCTACTGACTTTAAGTCGTGTGTTGTGAGCGCAAAGTTTACACCATTATTACTTAGTACTGCAGGGTTGGAAGGTTCTTGATTCCATTTACGCATATCGCTCAGCGCAATCCTATCCGCTAATAACGGATCGCTCACGTCATACGCTTTTCTAAAATTGATAGGAATAATAAATGTAGCGTTGGTCGCCTTAACATCTTTAACACGTTGATATTCATCTCCTGCACCTACAATGGTATATTGAATACCAAACTCGTCTCCAACTTTGTCCGCACGTAAGGCATCTAAATATCCTCCTGCATCAAAAATTTGAGTCAATCCTTTATTCTTGTTCAATGCCTCTAAAGACATGTCCTTATTTTTTGCATTGCCACTGGCATACCAATCTGCATCCAGGTATGTTTGACGCAGTAAAGCCATCGCACCCATTCTGGAAGTAGGATAGGACTGTCTTGATTGTCTACTTTTTCTAAAAGATAGGTATTGCGCAGAATTGTTATCTAAGATACGATAAGCATCGCTGGAATTTGAGTTCAGAGCTACCAGGATTCCGTTTCCTCGAATAATACCGTCATTCATATGTGTATTTACGACACCAAATCCGGCATTTACCAATTGCCTGGCTTTTTTAGCATCGAATTTAAAAGAAGCGGCAGCATTGGTCTCCGGTCTAATATGATCGTTCCAATAATATCCTTTTCTTCCAGCATCGTATTGTGGTCTTCTACTGTTGTTTCTTGGTCTTGGAGGTGTCTTTACTCCAAAATCTGAAAAGACTTCAACAAAAGAAGGGTAAATAGTTTTACCGGAAAGGTCAACGACTTTTGTTCCACTCGGTATACGAACAGATTTTCCGACATTGATCACTTTTCCATCTCTAATTAGCAAGGTTCCTTTTTTAATAACCTCGGTGGGAGAGATGTAGATTTTTGCATTTGTGAATGCTACCGTTGTGTTGTCTGAAGTTTTAACACCGGTATTCGTGGGGAAGTAATCCTGTGCATTTACCATAATAGGTATGGCAAATAACAAGAGTACTAGGATTAGTTTTCTCATTAGATGATTGTTTGAATGTTGCATAAATTTATTGAGAACCAATTTGGAATTGGTGATTCAATCTGATTTTAACATAATTTTAAGAAAAATAAAAAACCTATGAAACCTTATAATAACTCATTAAAAGATCTACTACATAATTATAGGATTGTATTCCTTTGGACTGCTTGTTGGCTTTTAAATAAGCGTTGTACCCCTTTTTAATCAAGGGTTCAAAAGGGTTTTTGTAGGAGTTCCAAAAATCGGAACTTTCCTGAAAATCCATACGTACTCCTTTATGAATGGTCTTTAAAACTTCTTTGTATTGTTCTTTATCTCTTTTGTAGATCTCAAAGATCACATAGCGCACGGCCATTCTATATCCCGCATATTTAAAATACAGATCATCGTTATGTATGGCAGCCAAGAAACCAATAAAATTGGCCTCATTTTCAGCAGCGAACCCTATTTGATGCGCCATTTCATGGCAAGTAGTTGTTGGGTATCCGGTTTTCGGAATTCTACTATTAACCTGTGCTTCTCCGGTTAATGGATTCAAATAACCGGAAGTCCCGTTATAAGTCTGTACCAAACTCATTAATGAACTTTTTACAGATCTTCGCGTATAGGAAAGTTGCGAGTAGGTTTTGGATAAGTGATCGTACCCATTAACTGCCATTTTATACATTTCTCTTTGAGAGTAGGGGACTTCTACCTTTACAGAATCGTTTTTAGTAATGTTCAGATGGGCTTCATTCAACTGTAAGATCATTTGCTCGGATAAAGAGAGAAGCTGTTCTGAAGTATATGAAGATTGCGATAAGCCTAAATTTTTAGCTAATGGTTCACGGTAGTAATTCAATCCCCATAGAAGGTAAAAGAAAAAATAAATGAGCGAACAAAAAGCGGTTACTTGCAATAACTTGGTTAAGAAATTTCTAAATCGCGTTTTAATCAAACGATAGATAAATTGAAACGCTTTATATATAAAATAAAAGATCAGAAGGTCTCCAACAGAAAACGGGATCCATCCCAGAACAATTCTAAGAAAGCGACTGATGATAGGGTATATCCCATTAGAATAATAGGTTTCCACAAAGGCAGGAGCCGTTGCGATCCATTTCATTAGCAATACCTGAACGACCAAAAACAGCGTTAGATAAATGTTTGTTTTTTTGTTCTTCACGGTAGTAAATGTACTAAAGAATTCACATCTTTACATGTTGTTAACACGATAATAACAATTTGGTCAACAAAAGTTGTGTACAAATAAAAGTGAAGTTCTATTCTATCAAATCAAACTAAAAAATTACTTTTGTGATATATGGATAAACCGAGCCCGATAACAGGAAAAAAAATAGATAAATCACGTATCATTAGCCTTGAAAAAGGTAAAATCCCACCTCAAGCAGTTGATTTAGAAGAAGCTGTACTGGGTGCCATGATGATTGATAAAAAAGGAATCGATGATGTCATCGATATTCTACACCCAGATGCTTTTTACGAGGTAAAACATCAGGAAGTATATCGTGTGATCTTTGAATTGTTTCAAGAATCCAAACCAATCGACCTGTTAACGGTTTCGAATCAGTTGAAGAAAAATGGAAAGTTAGATATTGTAGGTGGTGATTTCTATTTGATCCGTTTAACGCAAAAAGTAGCATCTTCTGCGCATATTGAATTCCACGCACGTATTATTCTTCAGAAATATATTCAACGTAGATTGATCTCTATTTCAAGTGACATTATCGAGAATGCATATGATGAAACGTCGGATGTGTTCGATCTGTTGGATGCTGCCGAGGCTAAGTTGTTTGAGGTTACCCAAGGAAACCTAAAGAAGAGTTCTGAAGGAGCAGGAGATCTGGTAAAACAGGCTTTAAAGAAGATCCAGGATATCTCGAATCAGGAAGGAATGAGTGGTTTGGCAACTGGATTTACCAAGTTAGATGCATTGACTTCCGGTTGGCAACCTTCGGATCTTGTGATTATAGCAGCGCGTCCGGGTATGGGTAAAACAGCATTCGTGATCTCCATGGCTAAAAATATGGCCATTGATTTTGAGCATCCTGTCGCAGTATTCTCTTTAGAGATGTCATCGGTGCAGTTGATCACCAGGATGATCTCTTCTGAAACTGGATTGACCTCAGAGAAATTGCGTAAAGGAAATTTAGAGCCCCATGAATGGGAGCAGTTGAATGTCAAAGTAAAGAGATTGTCAGATGCGCCTATCTTTATTGATGATACACCATCCTTGTCCATCTTTGACCTACGAGCAAAAGCAAGACGTTTAGTATCTCAGCATGGTGTGAAGATCATTGTAATTGATTACTTGCAATTAATGACCGCCGGTAATGCAGCAAAAGGAGGAGGGAATCGTGAGCAAGAGATCTCTACCATTTCGAGAAACCTAAAAGCTTTGGCAAAAGAGTTGAATATTCCGGTAATTGCACTATCTCAGTTATCTCGTGCGGTGGAAACACGTGGAGGAAGTAAACGACCTTTACTATCTGACCTTCGTGAATCTGGAGCGATCGAGCAGGATGCGGATATTGTATCCTTTATCTACCGTCCAGAATACTATGGTATGACCGAGTGGGATGATGATGATCATTCGCCGTGTGAAGGACAAGGTGAGTTCATTGTAGCAAAACACAGAAATGGTGGATTGGATAATATCCGTTTGAAGTTTACCGGGCATTTAGCAAAATTCTCGGATTTGGAAGAAGGCTTCAGCAGCGAATTCCAATCGAGTATGAATGCGAACTTTGGAGATGATTTCTCTCCAGACCAACGTATTGAGCCTAAGGATGCCTTTGGTATGGGTGAAGATGATGTGCCGTTTTAGTTAGCAGAGGTTAAACAAATCATAAAAAATAATAAATACACAATTGCTTTCGGGTAATTGTGTATTTTAGTATTTCGACAAGCTCAATATGGTCTCTTTATCTATGAAGAAATTACTTTCGATACTTACATTTTTATTCCTGTCCAACTCTATATGGGCCTCTTTTATCTATATCCCTATGAGTCACGATAATCAAAAGAATCATTTAAAGGCTTATGGTATTGTTTACTTTGCCTTAGAAAATGGACTGAAATCGAAGTGGCTGTTAAATTATGATGGAGGAGCCTTCTTAATTGAGAATAATGCAATTATCGAAAAAGAATGTAAGATCCGCGGAGTATCCTATCAAGTGATCTCTGATGCTAAATCACAGTTGATATTACAGGAGATTTCCTCTCCATCTAAAAATCAAGAAGCAGTCACCTTAGAAAAGGCACCAAAGATCGCAGTGTATTCACCAAAAGATAAAATGCCCTGGGATGATGCTGTAACAATGGTATTGACCTATGCTGAAATTCCGTTTGATGTGGTATACGACAAAGAAGTACTCAATGATAAGTTGTTGTTATACGAATGGTTGCACTTGCATCATGAGGACTTTACCGGACAATTTGGTCGTTTTTATGGTGCTTTCAGAACAGCGCCCTGGTACATAGAAGGAAAACAAGATGCAGAAAGACGCGCCAAAGAATTGGGATACAGTAAAGTATCGCAGGTAAAATTGGATGTCAGTAAAAAGATCCGAGACTATGTAATTGGAGGAGGTTTTATGTTTGCCATGTGTTCTGCGACGGATAGCTTTGATATTGCATTGGCTGCTGAAGGAGTAGATATTGCTGAGTCTATGTTTGATGGAGATGCATCCGAACCAAACTATCAATCAAAGATCGATTTTAGCAAGACATTTGCTTTTAAAGATTTCACCTTAGTTAGGAATCCAATTATCTATGAGTTTTCTTCGATTGATATGACTCGTAAACGTAGGATACCTAAAACGTCAGATTACTTTACTTTAACGGAATTCTCTGCAAAATGGGATCAGGTGCCAACTATGCTATGTCAGAACCACACACAGCTGGTGAAAGGGTTTATGGGGCAAACCACATCCTTTGATAGAAATACAGTAAAATCGAATGTACTGGTCATGGCAGAGAACAAGACCAATAGAGAAGCCAGATACATCCATGGAACTAAGGGAAAAGGAATGTTTACTTTTTATGGAGGACACGACCCTGAAGACTATTCTCATAGAGTTGGCGACCCTAAAACAGAACTGGATCTTCATCCGAACTCTCCGGGCTATCGCTTAATATTAAATAATGTACTCTTCCCGGCAGCTAAAAAGAAAAAGCAGAAGACCTAGGAAGCATATTTAGCGATGCTCTATAATAGTTAATAACCTGTTCATTTTACTTATAGAATTCTCTTGTAGTTTGCTGCTAAAAAAATTACTTTTGCTCAAACAATTTTATACATGGCAACAACACAACAACTACAAGACTTTACACAACAAGTACGAAGAGATATCTTACGCATGGTGCATGCAGTAAATTCAGGGCATCCAGGAGGATCTTTGGGCTGTGCAGAGTTTTTTACAGTTCTATATCAGGAGGTAATGGACTATTCAACTGATTTCTCAATGGACGGTAAGAACGAAGATCTATTCTTCTTGTCTAATGGACATATTTCTCCGGTATATTATAGTGTGTTAGCGCATAGCGGATTTTTTCCGGTATCTGAGTTAGCAACTTTTAGAAAGATGGATACTCGCTTACAGGGACATCCAACAACGCATGAGGGATTGCCTGGAATACGAATTGCCTCAGGATCATTAGGTCAGGGGATGTCAGTGGCTATCGGAGCTGCAGAAGCGAAGAAACTCAATGGAGATGACAAGATCGTATATTCATTGCATGGGGATGGAGAGTTGCAAGAAGGGCAGGTATGGGAGTCTGCCATGTATGCATCTGCTAAGAAAGTGGATAATCTTATTGCGACAGTAGACTTAAATGGAAAACAGATCGATGGTTCTACAGATGACGTACTGCCTATGGGTAGTATCAAGGCGAAATTTGAAGCTTTTGGCTGGGATGTGTTAGAAGTAACAAAAGGAAATGATATTGATGCTATAAAAGCTGGATTGGCTGAAGCGAAATCTAGATCAGGAAAAGGAAAACCTGTTTGTATCTTATTATACACAGAAATGGGGAATGGTGTTGATTTTATGATGCATACACATGCTTGGCACGGAAAAGCTCCGAATGATGAGCAATTAGAGAGTGCATTGGCACAAAATCCTGAAACTCTGGGAGATTATTAGTACTGAACTTATTTCAGTTTCATATACAAACCTATTGATATAGAGAGACCTACTATATCGATAGGTTTTTTTTATACTTTTCTTCACATATTCATGTAAGTAAAGAAGTATCTTTACGTCAGTTAAACCAAAATCTAAGATGAATATAGGTATCGTTTGTTACCCTACATTTGGTGGGAGTGGAGTGCTAGCTACCGAACTGGGTATGGCCTTAGCAGATAAAGGGCATGAAGTACATTTTATCACATACAATCAACCTGTTCGTTTAGATTTTATCTCACACAAGTTACATTTTCACGAAGTATTATTAGAGGAATATCCACTATTTGAGTATCAGCCTTACGAGTTGGCATTGTCCAGTAAGATGGTAGAGATCGTAGAGAAGCATCATCTGGAGGTGTTACATGTACATTATGCGATTCCACATGCCTACGCTGCATATATGGCGAAGCAGATGTTAAAGGAAAAAGGACTGAATGTAAAAGTAGTGACTACCTTACATGGTACAGATATTACATTAGTGGGAAGTCACCCTACTTATAAAACCGCGGTAGAATTTAGTATTAATAATTCAGACGTTGTAACGGCGGTGTCTAATAGTTTAAAAAAAGACACGCAAAGACTATTTAATATCACCAATGATATTGAGGTTGTATATAACTTTATTGATACAGATAAGTATGACCGGGCACAGCAAGAGGAATGTAAGCGAATTGCACTGGCAAAACCTGAAGAGCGGATACTAACTCATGTAAGTAACTTTAGACCCGTAAAAAGAACGGCTGATGTGGTGAAGGTATTTAACCTGGTGCAAAAAGAAATTCCAGCCAAACTACTAATGGTAGGTGATGGTCCGGATAGAGTACATGCCGAAAATTTGGTGAATGAACTTGGGATTGCCGACAAGGTGATCTTTTTAGGGAACAGTAATGAGGTAGCTAAGATCTTGTGTTATTCAGATGTATTCTTATTACCATCCGTAAGTGAAAGTTTTGGACTCGCGGCATTAGAGGCTATGGCTGCAAATACAGCCGTGATCTCTACAAATACAGGTGGATTACCTGAGGTGAATATTCAGGGGCAAACAGGTTTTTTAAGCGATATTGGTGACGTAGATGATATGGCTATGAATGCACTAACCATCTTAAGGGATGAAACAACGTTAGCTACGTTTAAAGCAAATGCGAAAGAACATACAAAGCAGTTCTCCTTGAAGAACATCCTGCCTGTATACGAGGATATATATAAATCCTGTGCCGTAAAGGTTTAAGAATTGTAATACTCCAGACTTTCTACGATCAATTCATTAGATACCTGGCAATCTAATTGACAGTCTTCGTAATCATTTAGCAAAACAAAGTTTACTTGTCCGCCAACATTTTTCTTGTCGTGTTTTAGTAGATCTATAATAGCATCGAAATCTTCTGTTAAGATCGTTACTTTATCAAAAATAGAACTAATCAATGCTTTGGTTTCATCTACTTTTTGATGTGGAAAATCAAGTAATTGATATGATAAATAGCACTCGCAGATCATTCCTACGGCAATAGCTTCTCCATGAGTTAGTTTTTCTTTCTCGGGATGTTCCAAGAAATAGGATTCTACAGCATGACCAATCGTATGTCCAAAATTCAATATTTTACGTAACCCACTTTCTTTAGGATCTTGCAAAACAACTTCGTTTTTTATTTCAATTGATCTATGTGTTAATGTATTGATTTTGTTATTGTTAAAATATTTTATCTCATTCAGTAGTTTAACATCGTATGTGAGCCCGTATTTAATGATTTCTGCCATTCCCGATATCATTTCTTTAGGTGTTAAACTGTTTAAATATTCAGTGTCTATAATGACCATTTCCGGATTAGAAAAGAGCCCTATTTGATTCTTTAAAACACCAAGATCTACTCCAGTTTTTCCACCTACAGAAGCATCGACCATGCTCAGTAAGGTCGTCGGAATATTGACAAAATCAATACCTCTTTTAAAGGTGGAAGCTACAAAACCACCTAAGTCCGTAATAACACCACCTCCTAAGGTGATGATCAGACTTTTTCTGTCAGCATCCAATTCACTCAAAGCACTCCAAACGCCTGCACAGGTTTCCAAGGTTTTAAATTCTTCTCCTGGTTCAATTTCGATCACCTCTATGCGAATATCGGTCTTTAGAAAAGGAATGAATTTCGGATAACAATGCGCCATTGTATTTTCATCAACCAAAATAAAAAGCGAAGAATACTGCTTTAATTCAATCAGTTTAGAAAGCTTATTGTAGCTATCTTTTTGAAAATGAACGGGATAAGTGCTTGCCTGAATGCTATTCATAGTTATTAAAATATGGATGCAAATTAAGTAGAAATTATTGAATAATTTGCCCTAGCTAATTATCTTTGCTTTGACTAAAATCTTCGAATGAAACTTTTTGACAATACTGAGATCGCTTTTTCTCTTAAATCTGATTCTGAATTAGAACGTGCTTACTTTTTGTTTAAAATGATCCAAAGTCAACCGATGGTTCGTATCGGTACGGCAGTTACTAATTTTGCTTTAAAAGCACATTTGCCTGTAGAAGGCTTGATCCGTTCTACAGTTTTTGACCACTTTTGCGGAGGCGTAACCGAGGAAGATTGTATTCCTAATATAGAAAGGATGTACGGTAGAGGTGTATTTTCTGTATTAGATTATTCTGTAGAAGGAAAGGAAACCGAAGAGCAATTTGAATATGCTCTTAAGAAAACATTAGATAGCATTGAGTTTGCCAAAGAGAAGCAAGCCGTACCGTTTGCTGTTTTTAAGCCAACAGGAGTAGGGCGTTTTGGGCTTTATCAGAAGATTACTGAAAAAGAAGAATTAACCAATGAAGAGAAAAGTGAGTGGTTGTTAGTGGTAGATCGTTTTGATCAGATCTGTAAAAAAGCAGTCGAATGTGACGTACCGGTGCTGATAGATGCTGAAGAAAGCTGGATGCAAGATGCAGCGGATAACCTGATCGAATCTATGATGGAAAAGTACAATCAAGATAAAGTGATCGTCTTTAATACCTTACAGATGTATCGTCATGATAGAATGGAGTACTTAAAGGAATTACATCAAAGAGCCCACCAGAAAGGATTTTATATTGGTATGAAGGTAGTGAGAGGGGCTTATATGGAAAAAGAACGCGATAGAGCTTCAGAAAAAGGCTATCCGTCACCAATCTGTGCAGACAAACAAGCTACAGACGATAATTATAACGAGGCAATTCGTTATATGATGGAACATCCTAAAATGGCCTTATTTGCAGGGACACATAATGAAGAAAGCTCCTATTTATTAATGGATCTGGCAAAGCAACACAAAATTGCAAATGACGATAAAAGATTATGGTTTGGGCAATTGTATGGAATGAGTGATCATATGAGCTTTAATCTGGCTAAGGAAGGCTATAATTCGGCAAAATATTTACCTTTTGGGCCCGTTAGAGATGTGATGCCCTATTTGATCAGAAGAGCTGAAGAGAATACCTCGGTAGCGGGTCAGACCAGTAGAGAATTGAATCTGATCAAACAAGAACGAAAAAGAAGAAAGCTATAGATGACCTCGGTAGATGAAATAAAAGAGCTTCTAAAAAAGAATAAGAAACGCTTGGCAAAGGAATTGAGCCAAAGTAAAGAAGCCGTTTCTTTGATCAAGAAGTCCATGCATACTGACCTTACTGATGAGGAAAAAGATAAAGTCAAGGACCAGCTATTAGATATTTGCAAAGCTGTACCGGCCTTTGCTGTGTTCATGCTGCCCGGAGGCGCTTTGTTATTACCTTTATTAATGAAATTGATCCCTGACATTCTTCCAAGTTCTTTTAGAGAGGACGATGAAGAAGAGGATACAGCACAAAAATTAGTTGAAGAATAACGGCATTAAAAATTTACATTCCCACAACCGTTAATCGCAATTAATACACTACTTTTGCAACTTCAAAAAAAGCAAGTATGCAATCTATAAGAAACATCGCCATTATTGCGCACGTAGATCACGGTAAAACCACCCTGGTAGATAAGATCATTGACCAAGCTAAGATCTTAGATGACCGTAAAGAACGTACCGATCTATTATTAGATAATAACGATCTGGAACGTGAAAGAGGAATTACCATTCTATCTAAGAACGTGTCTGTGAATTACAAAGGAGTAAAGATCAATGTAATTGATACTCCAGGTCACGCCGATTTTGGTGGAGAAGTAGAACGTGTATTAAAGATGGCAGATGGAGTCTTGCTTTTGGTAGATGCTTTTGAAGGACCAATGCCACAGACACGATTTGTATTAGGTAAAGCTTTAGAATTAGGTTTAACACCGATCGTAGTAGTAAACAAGGTAGATAAGGAAAACTGTACACCGGAATTGGTACATGAGAAAGTATTCGATCTGATGTTTGCTTTAGATGCTACAGAAGAGCAATTGGATTTTGAAACCATTTATGGTTCTGCTAAGAATGGTTGGATGAATACAGATTGGAACGAACCAACAGACAATATTGTTCCGCTTTTAGATGCTGTTATTGAATCTATTCCAGAAGCGCCTTATAGAGAGGGAACACCTCAAATGCAGATCACTTCTTTGGACTTCTCTTCATTTACAGGAAGAATTGCTATCGGACGTGTGTATAGAGGCGATCTAGAAGAGAATAAAGATTATATGCTTTGTAAGGCTGATGGTACCACCAAAAAGGTGCGTATCAAAGAATTACATGTATTTGAAGGAATGGGGAAAGCGAAGGTCTCTAAAGTGAGAAGTGGAGATATCTGTGCAATTACCGGAATTGAAGGTTTCGAGATCGGAGATACGATTGCTGATTTGGAAAATCCGGAAGCATTGCCAAGAATTGAAGTGGATAAACCAACCATGAGTATGTTGTTTACCATTAACAATTCACCATTCTTCGGAAAAGAAGGAAAGTTTGTGACGTCTCGTCACTTGCGTGATCGTTTGTTTAAGGAGATGGAGAAGAATCTTGCATTACGAGTGGATGAAACCGATACAGAAGACAAGTTCAATGTATTTGGACGTGGAATCTTACACTTATCTGTATTGATCGAAACCATGCGTAGAGAAGGGTATGAGTTGCAAGTAGGAAGACCACAGGTGATCTTTAAAGAAATAGACGGACAGAAATGTGAACCTTATGAAACCTTAGTGATCGATGTACCGGAAGAATTGGCAAGTAAAGCCATTAATTTGGTTACCATCCGAAAAGGTGATCTATTAGTAATGGAGCCAAAAGGAGACTTACAACACTTAGAGTTTGATATCCCATCTAGAGGGTTGATCGGATTACGAAATAAGTTATTGACCGCTACTCAAGGAGAGGCCATCATAAACCATAGATTACGTGGATATGATGTGTATAAAGGAGAGTTTAACGATGTAGTTAATGGCGCTATTGTTTCCTCAGAAGCAGGAAAAGCAACGGCATACGCGATTGACAGACTACAGGATAGAGGAAAGTTCTTCATTGATCCTAATGATGAGATCTATAAAGGCCAGGTGATTGGTGAGAATGCGAAGCAAGAAGATATGGCGGTTAACCTGATCAAAGGAAAGAAATTGACCAATGTACGTGCTTCAGGTTCCGATGACGGCGTAAAGATCGCACCTAAGATCGATTTCTCATTAGAAGAATGTATGGAATACATCAAAGAGGATGAGTACTTAGAGGTAACACCAAAGAGCTTACGTATGCGTAAGATCAATTTTGTAAAATAGTATAACTACGGGCACTTCGACAAGCTCAGTGTCCTGAACAACTACAAAAGCTCAAGAATATTCTTGGGCTTTTTTTATTTCTTTTTTCAGGTGTTAGTTATTTTACAAAATTTGATACGACAGCATTTAAATTAGGGATGTCTCCTGGTTTATTCAAATACTCGTCAATTCTTACATCTCCCATATTTTGAATTCTATATTCAGGTAAATTTTCTTTAAACATAAGAAAGACAAAGGTATCTACGATTCTCTCTTTAAGCCCATGTGACAGATTGTATTTACGTACAATGGAGTATTCCATTCCCATATGTGTAATTTCATGAATTATCGTGTTTGCTGGGTTC
This sequence comes from Flavobacteriaceae bacterium, assembly GCA_965218065.1. Lineage (GTDB taxonomy): Bacteria > Bacteroidota > Bacteroidia > Flavobacteriales > Flavobacteriaceae > Polaribacter. The sequence continues at coordinate 1,286,745 of OZ244589.1, forward strand.
TTATAATTCATAAACCCTCCCTCTTTATTGGTTAGTAAGGTTATCGTTCCTTGATCAGGGTCATAACTTCCTCCTGTTCCATAAAGTGTAAAAACGACCTTATATGTATCAAACATTTTGAAATTCCAATCCCATTTACTTTTTAGAGTATCTATTTTACCTAGAAGATTATTAATAAGATCAATCTGATCTTCAACTTTTTGTATTGCCTTTTTATAGTGCTTCTGATCGAAAATTTTAGCTTCTAGAAAATTATAGATGGTCGGAAAATCTTTATTCCCAAAAGTTCCATTTTTTGACTTCGATATGAGTGAATCCATTAATGCATCTTTTGGGAGATGAATCGTGTATCCTTGTTTTTCAAAAAATTTGATATCGTTGATGGTTCTCCAAATGGATGTCGCTTCTTGTTCTATGGTTGGTTGCACTATTTCAATTCGAGACGTCTTTGTTTGTGACTTACAATTGATACTGGTTATTAAAACAACAATAACAAAGCATACTTTGAATAATTTCATTTTATCTAATTAATTAACCATTTTCGAAAAATTTCGTCGGTGTAGTTAGTACCAAATTAGTAAAAGAAAAATAAAATTTAGAAGAATGCCATTGTTTATGATAATAGCGCTAAACTTTTGACTTAACTTTTTAGTTAGATAATAAATTAATTACTAGAGTTTTCTATATAAAACTTTTTTATTAAAAATACCATTATCAGTATTTAGTTTAATAAAGTATATCCCTACTTGTAGATTTTTAGGAAAACTAACCTTTAAGGTTTCGGACTCTTCAATATTGTACTCTAATGTCTGCCCTAAAAGGTTGTAAATTTCAATATTCTTGATTGATATAACTCCATGATTTATAATCAAATTATTGTCGTCAAAAAATAAGTGCAAATTATTTGGTTCATATTCGATAATATCTAGTGCTGAGTTAGAAACATCGAAAACCTTAAAGTAGCTATTTGTATCATCACTTCTGTTGGCACAAGAAACCATGTAATTTCCATCTGACGTCATACTAGTGCTAATACCAAATTGATCATCATCGGAATCACCGAGAATCGAGCTTCCTATTTGCGACCAATCGTTATTTTGATATTCGAATAATTCTACTTTTCCACTGTTGTTGTTATATCGATTGCTTCCTAACAAAACTTTATTACCATCATTATTAATTTTTACACTTATACCTAATCGATCACCTTGATCTCCTAAAAAAGAGGTTCCTTTCTGAACCCAGTCAGCACCAATGAATTCATATACATCCACTTTTCCCGCTTCACTACCGTTTTCATTATTGAAATTTGATCCAACTACTACAGTGGTACCGTCTCCATTAATATCTACATTTCCACCAAAAAAGTCTCTAAGTTGAGTTCCTATTAGATCTCCACCTTTTTGTACCCATGCATTATTGATTAATTCAAAAATTTTGGCTTTACCATTAACTTCATTTCCACTAGTGTATATTCCAGGTCCACCTGCAATAAGAATGTTTCCTTGATTATTTAATGCCACTGAATATCCTAAGTTTACATAAATATCAGTACCTAAAATTGTATTCCCCACTTGTACCCAGTCATTGGTATTAGTATCAAAATCAAAAACTATCACACTGCCAAAATGAGAACCGGAACTTGAAGCAGGCGTTCCAATACCAATCCTTGTACCAGTACTATTAAAGCTCACACTGTTCCCAGTAAAATAACCTAATCCCTCATCTAAACTACTTCCTTTTTGTTCCCATTGACTATTGGAGCTGTTAAACTCGAAAATCCTCACTAATCCAGATTGAAAACCGTTTGCATCATTTACAGGAGCGCCTACCGCCAACAAATTTCCGGTAGAATCTAACGATACCGAAAAACCAAAAGCATTTCCAAAATCATTCCCTAAAACATCATTTCCTTTTTGTTCCCATTGATTCGAAGTACTACTGAATTCGAAAACTCGAACAAGTCCAGAACCGTCACCATTTGCCGTATCAGTTTCGTTAGCTGCAACAGCCACTATATTTCCTTGTTCATTCATGGCAACGCTTGATCCAAAACCTTCGTCATTGTTGGAGTTAAAAACCGTATTTCCAATTTGCAACTGAGCATAAGAATTTACAGAAAAGAAGATAAAAGAAAGTAGAACCAGTAATAATTTTGTTGTTTTCATGAGCAATTTTTTAAATGAGTTTGTATATAATTTACTTTAATTTTCACAGCAATTTCAACACGAATATACGAGATTTTTTAATTGTGTAGACTGGTATTATTAAATTATCAGGGGTTCTTTTTGGTACAATTTGTTATTAAAATGAATTAGATGTTATAATTTTAACAAATTCATAAAAAATGATAAAAATAGATACTGCTGATATTTTTTTTACCTAAGCGCTTGCACAATTAAAATGTTTTTTGCAAACTTTGTTCAGAACAAAAAAAACATGACGTTTATTCAATTACATCATCATCATTTTCATACTTGCACTCAAGCGAGCTGAAAATGTATTGAATAACATCAACATATTTTAAGAACCCGTTTGAGTAGATCAAACGGGTTTTATCTTTGCCATTGGTAAAGTACTTTCCGAAAGGTTTGCTCAAACAACACAAAAACAAACATGAGTAAACTAAGAATAGCCATTCAAAAATCAGGACGATTGAACGAAGATTCCCTTCGAATGATCAAAGACTGTGGCATTTCCATAGACAATGGCAAGGATCAACTAAAGGCATCTGCGCGTAATTTTCCGTTGGAAGTCTTCTATTTACGGAATGGAGACATTCCTCAATACTTACGAGATGGGGTCGTAGACATAGCCATTATCGGAGAGAATGTGTTGGTAGAAAAAGGAGCCGATATCCAATTTGTAGAACGATTAGGCTTCTCAAAATGCAAGGTGTCTCTTGCGGTTCCAAAGAGTCAGGAATACGATGGGATGCAGTTCTTTAACAACAAAAAGATTGCTACTTCCTATCCAAACACAGTGCGAAAGTATCTGGTTGACAAAGGTATCGAAACAGAGATCCACCTTATTAATGGCTCTGTAGAAATAGCTCCTAATATTGGTTTGGCAGATGGTATTTGCGATATCGTTTCTTCAGGAAGCACCTTATTTAAAAACAACTTGAAAGAGGTGGAAGTATTGTTAACCTCTGAAGCCGTATTGGCAGTATCTCCTCAGATACCAAAAGAAGCGCAAGCGATTTTAGACAAACTACAATTTCGCATTAGGTCGGTATTAAAGGGAAGAAATTCTAAATATGTATTACTGAACGCTCCTGATAACAAACTGGAAGATATTATTCAGGTATTACCAGGTATGCGAAGTCCGACTGTATTGCCCTTGGCTCAAAAAGGTTGGAGTTCCGTGCACTCAGTGATCCACAAGAATACATTTTGGGAGATCATTGATGAATTGAAAGAAAAGGGAGCAGAAGGGATTCTGGTATGTCCAATTGAAAAAATGGTACTGTAAAACTAAAATGTCAGTTAGAGTGATTTCAGTTCATTGAAACTGTATCGAGAACAGATAACATCTCGATACAAATTTGACAAGCCAAATTCACTCGATGTGACAAAAAGAATAAATAATGAAAACTATAAAATACCCTAAACAACAAGACTGGTCTACCATGCTAAAAAGACCTACACAAACGGTAAAAGATATAGAAACGACCGTGAATCAAATATTTGACGACGTACAACGTAACGGAGATGTAGCTATTCAAAAATATACATCCTTATTTGATGGAGTTGCATTGGATTCATATACGGTAACGGAAGAGGAAATTCGAAAGGCAGACACAGCGATATCTGATGAATTGAAAAAAGCGATCCAATTAGCAAAATCGAATATTGAACAGTTTCACAAAGCACAACAGACCCCTCGTGTCTTTGTCGAAACCATGGCGGGAGTACAGTGCTGGCAGGAAAAAAGGGCTGTTCAAAAAATAGGGCTCTATATCCCGGGAGGATCAGCACCATTGTTCTCTACAGTATTAATGTTGGCCATTCCTGCCAACTTAGCGGGATGCTCAGAAATTGTATTATGTACACCTCCTAATGCAAAAGGACAAGTTGCTAACGAGATCTTGTATGCAGCCTCTTTATGCGGTGTTACCAAGATCTGCAAAGTAGGAGGTATTCAAGCTATTGCGGCCATGACCTTCGGAACGAGGACTGTCCCTAAAGTATACAAGGTATTTGGGCCGGGAAACCAATTTGTTACGGTTGCAAAGCAAATGGCTACTAAATTCGGAGTTGCTATCGATATGCCTGCTGGACCTAGTGAGTTATTAATAGTTGCTGATGATAGCGCCAACCCAGCTTTCGTGGCTTCAGACCTATTAAGTCAGGCAGAACATGGAGCGGATAGTCAGGTGATCCTGGTATCAACTTCGGAAGAATTTATAAATGCGGTAGATCAAGAAATTACGACACAGCTTGCAGCACTTCCCAGACAAGAGATCGCAAAAGCAGCTATAGAAAATTCAAAATCTATTTTAATGCGATCAAAAGAAGAAGCGTTAGGATTGATCAATGAATATGGTCCGGAGCACTTTATTGTATGTACAAAAGAAGATGATTTTTATGTGGATGGAGTTGTAAACGCTGGATCTGTATTTATTGGAAATTACACACCAGAAAGTGCTGGAGACTATGCTTCAGGAACCAATCACACATTACCTACTAATGGATTTTCAAAAGCATATTCAGGTGTTAATCTGGATAGTTTTCTAAAAAGCATCACCTTTCAAAAGATATCTAAAGAAGGTTTGAAAAACATTGGAACTACCATTGAATTGATGGCGGAAGCAGAAGGGCTACAAGCCCATAAAAATGCGGTTTCCATTCGATTAGAAAGTTTAAGAAATACGAACTAATTGCAATTCAACTGTGCTCAATACGATAAAATATGAATTATGAATATAGATAACCTCATACGAGAAAATATAAAAGCCTTAAAGCCCTACTCATCTGCAAGAGATGAATTTAAAGGAGAATCCTCAGATATGATCTTCTTAGATGCCAATGAGAACCCTTTTGGAGAAGGTCTTAATCGATATCCGGACCCGCAGCAACGAAGCCTGAAAGAAGTTTTAGCAGTTCAGAAAGGTGTACAGCCTTCTCAGATCTTGTTAGGTAACGGTAGTGATGAAGTATTAGATCTTATCTTCCGTGTATTTTGTGAGCCCAAAGAAGATACGATTATTACGTTACCACCAACATATGGAATGTATTCGGTCTTGGCGGAAACAAATAATGTGCAAAGGATCGAGGTACCTTTGCAACCTGACTTTCAGCCGAATGTAGATGCGATATTAAAAAATCAGGATGGCACTACCAAACTCTTGTTCCTATGTTCACCTAATAATCCAACAGCCAATAGTTTTGAAGCGACCAAAGTAGCACAGCTTCTAAAAGAGTTTCGAGGAATCGTGGTAATTGATGAGGCGTATATAGATTTCTCTGAACAAGAGAGTTGGATACGTCGATTGAGTGAATTCCCCAATCTCATTGTAACGCAGACGCTTTCGAAAGCATATGGGTTGGCAGGAATACGCTTGGGAATCTGTTATGCTTCTTCTGAGATCATTGCAATTTTAAACAGGATCAAACCTCCTTACAATGTGAATCAGCTCACGCAGGAAGTGGCTTTAAAAGCGCTGCAAAATCAAGAGAAAGTTCAATGGGATGTGAAGAGGATTGTTGCCGATAGAAATCAACTTGTGCTGGATCTCAAAGACATTGATTTTATAGAGAGAATATATCCGTCAGATGCCAATTTTCTATTGGTAAAAGTAGATGACGCGAATAAACGATATGCCCAATTGATTGAAGATGGCATTGTTGTGAGAAACAGAACCTATGAGAAATTATGTGAGAACTGCCTACGCTTTACTGTAGGAAATTATTTGGAAAATGAAGAACTAACCTTAGCCTTAATGAATTTAGAATGAAAAAAGTATTATTTATAGATAGAGATGGAACATTGGTCGTAGAACCACCAATAGATTATCAATTAGACAGCTTTGAAAAATTAGCATTTTATCCTAAAGCATTTCAATATTTAGGAAAGATTGCCAAAGAATTGGATTTTGAACTGGTATTGGTTACCAATCAAGATGGTTTGGGAACCGAGAGTTTTCCTGAAAACACATTTTGGCCAGTACACAACTTTGTAATACAAAGCTTTGAACGAGAAGGAGTGGAGTTTAAGGAACAGATCATTGATAAGACCTTTGCTAAAGACAATGCTCCTACAAGAAAACCCAATACAGGATTGTTAACCAAGTATTTTTCAGATGACTATGATCTCGAAAATTCCTTTGTTATTGGTGACCGACTCACAGATATAGAGTTGGCTAAAAACCTAGGTGCAAAAGGAATTTTTATGGATACAGCCAGTGGAATTGGAGATGATGAAATCACGGTTAAAAAAGAAGTTTTAGATCCATTTATTGCATTGGAAAGCACTGATTGGGAAAAGATCTACACCTTTCTAAAACTACAAGATCGGACGGCATCTATTGAACGAAATACCAACGAAACAATGATCAAGATCGATCTAAATTTAGATGGAACTGGTAGAAGCGTCATAGACACCGGTATAGCGTTTTTCGATCATATGTTAGATCAGATCGCTAGACATGGTCAGTTAGACCTTACTATTTCCGTTCAGGGAGATTTGGAAGTAGATGAACATCACACTATTGAAGATACGGCTATTGCGTTAGGAGAGGTTTTTTCTATAGCCTTAGGAGATAAATTAGGAATGGAACGCTATGGGTTCTGTTTACCTATGGATGACTGTTTAGCTCAAGTTGCCATTGATTTTGGAGGTCGAAACTGGTTAGTATGGGAAGCTGATTTTAAACGAGAAATGATTGGTAAGATGCCTACGGAAATGTTCATGCACTTTTTTAAATCTTTTACGGATGGAGCAAGGTGTAATCTGAATATAAAAGCAGAAGGAAACAATGAACACCACAAGATAGAAGCCATATTCAAAGCTTTTGCCAAAGCAATTAAGGCAGCATTAAAGAGAGATACGGAAAAAATGATATTGCCCTCAACAAAAGGAATGTTGTAATGAAATTAGTACTTATAGACTACGGAGCAGGAAATATTAAAAGCATACAATTTGCCTTTAAAAGATTGGGTGCAGTTGCTGTACTATCTAACGATCCAAACGAAATAAGAAATGCTGATAAGGTGATCTTTCCGGGAGTAGGAGAAGCAGGTTCGGCAATGCAAAAGCTAAGAGAATCCGGTTTGGATAGGTTGATTCCAACGTTAAAACAGCCTGTATTAGGGATCTGCCTGGGGATGCAATTGATGTGCGAGACTACTGAAGAAGGTAGTACTATTGGGTTAGGAATTTTTGATACTTCGGTAAAGAAGTTTTCAAGGGAGTTAAAGGTACCTCAGATGGGATGGAATACAATTACAGATTTGAAGTCAAATCTTTTTAAGGGTATACCAGAGGATGCATACATGTATGCAGTGCATAGTTATTATGCTGAAGATTCGAAATATGCCATTGCTAAAACAACGTATGGGCCTACCTATGCTTCGGCATTGCAAAGGGAGAACTTTTATGGAGTGCAATTTCACCCAGAAAAAAGTGGAGTTTCTGGAGCTAAGATCTTACAAAACTTTTTGAATTTATAATTATATGAGTTCGAGTGATTTTAATGGAATTAAAACGGTATCGAGAACAAATATATCTCGATACAAATTTGACAAATCAAATTCACTCGATATAACAAAAAATGAAATTATGAGAATTATACCAGCCATAGATATTATAGAAGGTAAATGTGTACGCCTTACCAAGGGAGATTATAGTACACAAAAAATATATAACGCAAACCCTTTAGAAGTAGCCAAACAATTTCAGGATCATGGAATTGACTATATACATGTAGTAGATTTAGACGGAGCTAAAGCCAGTCACATTGTCAACTATAGGGTGTTAGATTTGATAGCTTCAAAAACCAACCTAAAAATTGACTTCGGCGGGGGATTGAAATCAGATAATGATCTGCGTATTGCTTTTGAATCTGGAGCGAATCAGGTTACCGGAGGAAGTATCGCCGTAAAGAATCCGGACGTATTTGAAAGTTGGATTCAAAAATACGGTTCAGATAAGATCATTTTAGGAGCAGATTGTGTTAATGAAAAGATTGCGATTCAAGGTTGGCAAGAAAAAAGTGAGTTGAGTGTTATTCCGTTTATTCAGGAATACCAGCGCAAAGGAATCAGTTATGTGATATGTACAGATATTACTAAAGACGGGATGTTGGAAGGCCCTTCTTTTAACTTATATGAAGAGATAATACAAGAAAATCCGAAGATCAAATTAATCGCTTCAGGTGGTATTTCAGCCTTTGGTGAGCTTCCAAGATTAGCATCCTTAGGATGCGAAGGAGTTATTATTGGAAAAGCCATTTATGAGAAGCGAATTGATTTAAAAGAATTGGAAAATTTCATTATTAATAACTAAAAATATGCTTACAAAACGAATTATACCTTGTTTGGATATTAAAAATGGTCGCACTGTAAAAGGTGTGAACTTTGTGAATTTAAGGGATGCGGGGGACCCTGTAGAGTTAGCAAAGAAATATGCTGAAGAGGGAGCAGATGAACTAGTATTCCTGGATATTTCTGCTACCCTCGAAGGGAGAAAAACAATGCGAAATATGGTCTTGAGGGTTGCTGAGCAGATCAACATCCCTTTTACGGTTGGAGGTGGAATTTCTTCTAAAGGAGACGTGACTGAACTATTGAAATGTGGAGCTGATAAAATTGCAGTGAACTCTGCTGCTGTAAAAAGACCAGAACTGATCAATGAATTAGCAGAAAAATTTGGATCACAATGTGTGGTCGTTGCGGTAGATGCAAAACAAATACAAGGTGAATGGTTTGTTCACTTAGCCGGCGGAACTATTCAAACAGAATTGAAACTATTTGATTGGGCTCAAGAAGTTGAACAAAGAGGTGCCGGAGAGCTCCTATTTACTTCTATGAACCATGATGGAACAAAAGCTGGGTTTGCTAATGAGGCCTTGGCCCAATTATCAACCTTAATAAATATACCCATTATTGCTTCAGGAGGAGCGGGAAATGTGTCACATTTTGTAGATACCTTCAAAGAGGGAAAATCTGATGCTGCACTAGCGGCTAGCATTTTTCACTTCGGAGAAATGAATGTGCCTGAATTAAAAAAAGAATTACAAAAGAACAATATAGCAATACGATTATGAATATAGATTTCAATAAAGGTCAAGATGGATTAGTACCGGCAGTTATACAAGATGCCGTTACAAAAAACGTATTGATGCTCGGATATATGAACGAAGCAGCATATGCCAAAACAATAGAAACCGGCAAGGTCACTTTTTTTAGTCGATCCAAGAACCGCTTATGGACCAAAGGGGAGGAGAGTGGTAATTTTTTACAATTAATAGCTATTGAGAATGACTGTGATAATGATACCTTACTTGTTCAAGCAATTCCGAATGGGCCTACTTGTCATACAGGGTCAGATACCTGTTGGAATGGTAGCAATGACCCATCTTATGGATTTCTTACAACTCTGGAAACTACCATTGCTGAACGAGTTGAACAAGAAGATGGTGCCGATTCTTATGTAGCTTCTTTGTTTAAAAAAGGAATCAATAAGATTGCTCAGAAAGTGGGAGAGGAGGCCGTAGAGGTAGTCATAGAGGCGAAGGACACTAACGATATCTTATTTTTAGAAGAAAGTGCAGACTTGTTGTTTCACTACTTACTATTACTGAAAGCAAAAGGATATAGTTTAGATCACGTGGTGAATGTATTAAAAGCTAGACATAAGTAATTATAAATGTTGATGAACTAAATGCAAAGTGGTTTCATATAAGGAAGTATTTTCCATTTTGCTTTTTAACCATGCGTAAAAACTCATAACGAAAATATCTTCTTTTTTAGAAGTAGTCCATTTAAAGGAATTTTCAACTTTTTCTTTGAACTCTGTTGAAGTAATCTTAAAAGGTTCTTTATAATATGTTTGAATAAAAGACAGGTAAGTGATTGCTCTTTCTTGACCCATTGCGTAAAGATCTTGATTATAAGTCCTTTTAAAACTTAATAATCGAGACTCTAATAACTCCTGGTTTTCTAATTCTAGGTGTAATAGAATCTCTATTAAGTTTTTCTTTATTGTCCATTCTTTTCCTGCTTTAGCTATGTACCACTTATCCGTATGATAGAATTTTGTAAACAATCTCATTGCTTTTTTAAAGTCATTTTGCTGAAAATAGCACATAACCAAACTGAGATATATGTCTAAGAGACTTGATAGATCTGGGTGCTTTTTTGATACGAATGACTCAAATATCCCAATAGCTTCCTCAGGTTGGTTACTATAATTCTTATTAAGCCCTAACAATAAATGATATTTTAAATTAAAAGATGAATAGTACTTCTTCTTTTTTAAAAGCATATGTTCATGCATAAGTTTTAGATACTTTAAAGATTCCGAAAACTTTTTATTCCTGAACAATGTATTGGCAATATGATATAGAACATATATGTGATAATATAGTTGTTTCTCTTTAGACTTGTGGTTTTTTAAGAGTTGATACTTAGTAAGTAAAAAAGATTCAATTCTCAAATAATCTTTAGAAGCAAAAGCAGAAAGACTTGAAATAGTGATCAATTGATATAAAGATTTGAAAGACAGCACATCTTCCGAATTGACCTGATGCTCTTCAAAGGTTTCCTCTACTAAAGCTTGAAAATCGATCGTAGCTCCCTGAACCAATACTTCTTTTATTTTTAAACGAATCTTGGCATAGACAATATTCAGTGCTTCATCCAGATTATGAAAACGCTGATTCTCTTTAAATTTTGCGATTAATGTGTCGATATTTACTTCCGAATTTTTGTAGGCATACTGAATTTTGGTGTGATAGATCTCATTTAAGATAGGGTATAATTGATGTTCCTTAGCTATAATTTCTACTTTGTCCAATATGTTATATCCTATTTTAAAATGCCCTTTTGCAAGGTAGTTTCTTGCTACTAAAATATACTTGATTACATGAATGTCTATAGAACCTTCATCTTCCAAACTATGGTTGGCTGTAAAGTCAATGATCGATTGGTAAAGACGTTTGCGTAAAGCGTATAGCGCCTCCTTTTTAGATGTTTTGTAGATCTTCTTTGATATTTCATCAATTGATGATTCACCCTGTGCTATAAGATGAAATAGTAGTATATTCTTAGTGTCTTTTCTCTTGTTCTTTTTTTCTAAAAACTGTACAAATAGTTTTTCTTCTTCTTCAGAAAATGAACGAATTATAGCATCTAATCCTGTCATTATATCGTCTTTTTTTAATCTTAATAATCGATGAATATAAGCGTTTTTAATTAATAATAATTAAATTATATCGTCAGTTTTTATACAAAGTTGTTTTTTTAGAATGAGCACTGCTTTGCACTTTTGTCCTGTAATCATTAAAACAAAAATTATGAATTATCAAACAACGGTTTCTTCAAAAGACGAGTTGAAACCTAAAACCAAAAAGAAAAAAAATGAAACTTTTGATCAAAAGCCTACAAGTGCTTTTGTTGGTGCTTCATGGTCTGTATTATTCATTGGGATGGTTTCTTACTGTGTAGGTCTATGGAATGCAGATATGTTACTCAACGAAAAAGGATATTACTTCACCATATTACTATTTGGATTGTTCTCAGTAATATCTGTACAAAAAGCAGTAAGGGACAAATTGGAGAATATTCAAGTTACCGAAATGTACTACGGAATTAGTTGGTTTACGACTATAGCCTCTATAGTACTTTTAGTAATTGGTTTGTGGAATGCTGATTTAGAGCTTAGTGAGAAAGGCTTTTACGGATTAGCCTTTGTATTAAGTATGTTCGGTGCTATTACAGTCCAAAAAAATACAAGAGATATAGAATTTATTAAGAATCATGAAAAAGAGAAGGAAAGTTAACAATTTGTTTTGTTGATTATGTGGTAGATCACTCAAACCCCACAACATCCTTTGTTGTGGGGTTTTAAAGCATTTATTACCACCAAACCAAAAAGAACTTCTGTAATTCGCCATTTTGGTGTTTTATCCAACACATTGGAGAGAATTTTCGCTCCATAAATTGATCACTTTCCTTACAAAAATCCTGATAAGAAAGCCACTGCACATTTGTGTGAGGGACCACCAACCAGTCTTTTTTTGTAGGGATGTAGAATTTACAATTTTGAAACTGTGAGCGTTCATTTTGATGGATGTAAAAACCAATAGCACAATCTTTGTTTACTTTTAAAAATGATACTTCAGGTGACGCATATGGAGTAAACAACTGTGCTTTAAAGTACACCTTTTGCTCTACTCTTTCATTAGACAAACCGTATTTCTCCAAATATGGTTTACAAGGTTCAGTGTATATCAGAGGTAATTGCTTTTCTTGCAGTTTATGTAACTTTTCAACCAGGCTATCTTTTCGATTCGGTCCTATCCAACATTCTAGCTCATTCGTAGCGTATTGAGGATCGTAGAGATAGAATTTATAAATAGTTTCAATATGAATAATCTGTCCATTTTGAGTAATTAAAAAATCCAATTCTCCCAAAGTATGTTTTCCTTCTTGGATCTGAATGTTTTCGGCAATGATACGTATAGATGTGCTCTCTGATAATTGATGAGAGACAAATCGTTCTATATACTTTCCCAACCGTAGTCTAGTATCAATATCCTGATTGAAAGAAGTGATCTTTTGTTCAATGGTGAATTGAGATAGCTCGTATACATCATTATGTTCCCATAAGTATGGAGTTTTTATAAAGCCCTCGTAATGTAACTGTATGTCTTTCGATTTTTGATGCATTTGATATTCTCTTCTGGTCGTTGAGGTTCTCGAAACGACCTCATTCCAGATCTCTATAGGCTTTCGATAATTCCGGTAATTGATTAAAGTTTCCTGTTATTAACGCTTCTTTTTTTCTTCTGCTCCATCCTTGGATTTGTTTTTCTCGATAAAAAGCTTCATCAATCCTGACAAACTCTTCAAGATAAACCAACCTGATAGGTAGTCTTTTTTTAGTGTGATTTGAACCATGTCCAATTTTATGTTGATGCAGACGTTTTACTATATCTTTTGTACTTCCGGTATAGTAACTTCCATCCATACACTCTAGAATGTAAACATACCCTTTCATTTTCATATTTTTTTGTTCAATTGTGGTGACTTCGAGAGCCTCAGTCACCGAAAAGGTTGTCCAGATGCTCGAAACACCGCACTCAAAAATACAATTAACTTTCGAATACTTTTCGTACATTGAACATCCTAAAAAAATAACGTCATGCAATTCGAAAAATCTAGCTTACAATTTTTAAAAGACCTAAAGAAAAACAATAATCGTGATTGGTTTGCAGAAAATAAACCTCGCTTTAAAACGGCTCAGGACAATGCTAAAGCTTTTTATGCAGCGATAAGAGAAAACTTAGAGGAACATGATGAAATTGATAAGTTCAAGTTATTCCGAATTTACCGTGATGTTCGGTTCTCTAAAGATAAAACACCCTATCAGCCACATTTTGCAGGTTCTTTTTCCCGATCGGGTAAGGCCTTACGTGGAGGGTACTATTTGCGAATTCGTCCTGGAGAAAGTTTTTTAGCTGGTGGATTTTGGGAGCCCAATAAGGATGACTTGTTTAGAATTCGTAAAGAGATAGAAATGGACGCATCTGAAATGCGTGCTATTTTGGCCGAAAAGAATTACAAGAAATATTTCGGAGGAAAATTTGACGGGGAAGAATTAAAGTCTGCTCCAAGAGGATTTGATAAAGACCATCCCGATGTCGATCTATTGAGAAAGAAGGGATTTATCGCTGTTCGTAATTTTACAGACGCAGAAGTATTAGACGCTAACTTCTTAAACGAACTGGATAAAACATATAAGGCATTACGACCATTTTTTGATTATATGAGTGATGTTTTGACGACTAATTTGAACGGGGAATCCATCATATAACTTACTGCAAATGCAATCGGATCTCTCTTTTCAAATAGAGATAAGTAATTAAGGTAGCCATCACATCTGCAATAGGGAAGGAATACCATACGCCATCAATACCAAAGAATTTGGGCATGATGTATACCAATGGAATTAAAAAGATTCCTTGTTTCAATAGTGTAAGCACTAATGCAGGTAGCGCTTTTCCTGCTGCCTGAAAATAAGCGGAACCTATTAATTGTGTAGTAATTACAGGTGTTGCTAAAAAAGCAATCCATAAGGCATGTGGTGTCTTTGCTATAAGGTCAGCATCTTTCGTAAAGATACTGGATACTGTTTCGGGAAAAGTTACTATAAACAAGAAAATAACGGTTGCAACAGAAGTTCCATATATGATAGCTGTCTTGATCGTTTCTTTTACGCGCTCCGAATCTTTAGCACCATAATTAAATCCTGCTATCGGCAAGAAACCTTGCGTCACACCTAATACCGGGAACAAGGCAAACATCATTACTCTATTAATAATTCCATAAATAGCAATAGATATTTCTCCTCCGTACTTGAATAAGGTATAGTTCAGTACAATGATCAATAAACTGATAGTACCTTGTCGTATCACTGTAATACCGCCCAGTTGCACGATCTCTTTTACAATAGGAAAATCTAAAGCAAAATCTTTCACATTGATCACCAGTTCACTCTTTTTCGATAAAAAGAATCCAAAGATGAAAAGTCCGCAGACTGCATAAGAAATGGAAGTTGCCAATCCAGCTCCGAACATGCCCATACCCATGAACTTAATGAAAACAATATCTAATAGAATATTTGAAATGGCCGGTAAGATCATAGCATACATTGCATACTTGGGTTTTCCTTCGGCGCGGATTACCGGATTTCCCATCATGGCAAAAGCCAGAAAGGGCACTCCATATAGGACCACATGAAAATACTCTGTCGCTGGTGCAAGAATCTCTCCATTAGCTCCAAATAACTCCAATAATGAATTACACATGAATGTACCAATAAGTACGAAGAAAACAGATAACCCCAGGGTCATACTTATCTGATTACCAAAAGTCCGAAAAGCTTTATCTGGGTTTTGGGCACCTAGCGCTCTAGAAATTATGGAACTTCCCCCAATACCAATTCCCATTCCAATGGATGAAATTAAAAATACAATAGGTAGCACTACGGTAATCGCAGCAATGGCCAGAACACCAATCCATCTACCAACAAAGATAGTATCAACGATCATGTTTAAGGACATAACCAAAATACCTATGGAAGCCGGTACTGCTTGTTTGATCAATAATTTACTGATCTTTTCTGTTCCTAAATTATTAGCGAGTTCTGTCATCCTAGAAAGTGCAAATATGAATCTTTAAATTGATTTGAGGAATGCCATTCAAAACATTTATAGGAATCTTAACATATAAACCGTTTTACCTAAGTTTGTATAAACTCAAGTTATGAATTCTGTTTTTTCTAAAGAGCATACCGTGGTTGCCCATGAAATAGATGACCTGAAACATGTGAACAACGTGGTATATCTATCCTGGATACAAGATATTGCTAACGATCATTGGAGTCAATTAAAGCAAGGGCATAATACGGATGGTTATGTATGGGTCGTTGTACGTCACGAGATTGATTATCTACGTCAGGCGATTTTAGGCGATGTGGTAAACATTCGTACTTGGGTAGGCGAAACAGCAGGGGTAAAATCCATTCGACATGTAGAAATACTAAAAAAAGGAAAGCTATTGGTCAAGGCGCAGACTACCTTTTGTTTGTTAGATGCAAAGACCTTTAAACCGGCAAGAATAACCGATGACATATTAGCTGTTTTGGAGGCTAAATAGCCTATCTTTGCCGCATAAATTAAAAGGAAATGACAAACTTTTCATCTTTAGGAGTTCAAAAATCATTTGTAAAATCCATTAAAGAACTTGGAATAACCGAACCTACAGAGGTTCAGGAAAAAGCAATTCCTGTATTATTAAATTCTTCTACAGATTTTATCGGATTAGCCCAGACGGGAACTGGTAAAACAGCTGCTTTTGGATTGCCTATCTTACAAAAGATCGATCCGGGTAAAGATGCAATACAGGCATTGATCTTGTCACCAACACGAGAATTGGTACAACAAATTAAGAAGCAATTGTTCAAGTTCACCAAGTACCATGATCAAAAGATCTTTGTAGAGGCAGTATATGGAGGAGAAAAGATAGAACGTCAAATCCAGAATTTGAAAAGAACGACCCATATAGTGGTGGCTACTCCGGGAAGATTGATCGATCTGATGGAACGAGGAGAGGTAGATCTAAAATATATTAAAACGTTAGTACTGGATGAAGCTGATGAGATGCTAAGTATGGGCTTTAAACAAGACCTGAACAGAATTCTAAAGTACACGTCTGGAGATAGAAGCACCTGGTTGTTTTCTGCAACGATGCCTGAGGAGATCAAACGAATTATAAAAACCTATATGAATGTCAATGCGCCCAGAGTAGAAATCAATAGGGAGTCTTTGGTAAATGCAAATATTAGACATCAATACGTAAGAACAACGCTGAAAGAAAAGACGGACCATATTATCAGTTATTTGGATAAAAGGCCTACGGATCGTGGAATCATCTTTTGTAGAACAAAAGCGGGAGCTCAAAGTTTAGCGAAACAATTAGTAGAAGAAGGGTTTTCAGTAGCAGCATTAGAAGGAGATATGCAGCAGAAAGAACGCGATAAGGTAATGAGAGCTTTTAAAAATCAAAGTTTGCAATACCTGGTGTCTACAGATGTATCTGCAAGAGGTATCGATGTAAAGGGTTTAGAATTTGTAATTCATCATCAATTACCTGAAAAGTTAGATTACTATACTCATCGAAGTGGTAGAACTGCAAGAGCAGGTAGAACGGGTGCTTCCGTTGCATTTATTTTACCTAATGAATTACAACGCGTTCATGAAATTCAAAAAGAATTGCACATTAAGTTTAACGAAGTAACAGTATAAATGAACATCATTTACGCTTTAGATATTATTGGAACCTTCGCTTTTGCCATCAGTGGTGCATTAGTCGCTTCTAAGAAAGACTTTGATCTGTTTGGGGTGATTATTATTGCCTTTGTAACAGCTGTTGGAGGTGGAATGCTGAGAGATGTACTGATCAATGCACATCCCATTAATTGGATAGGAGATTTAAACTATATCTGGACTATTTTAGCTGCAGTCGTGTTTACTTTTTTATTCAAAAGTAAGATTGCACCCTTAAGCAAAACGATGTTCTTATTTGATACCATTGGTATTGGCGTATTCACCTTATTGGGAATTCAAAAAGGACTGGCTTACGATCTCCATCCTTTTGTAGCGCTGGTCATGGGAATGGTATCGGCAGTTATGGGAGGTGTCGTAAGAGATGTACTCACCAATGAAGTTCCGTTAATATTCAAAAAAGAGATCTATGCTTCAGCATGTTTGCTAGGAGGGATCGTGTATTTGATAAGCAACCATTTTGGATTATCGGAATGGTTTCAATTCTTTGCGACGATACTAACAGTAATCGTTATACGATTGTTAGCGGTCAAGTTTCATTTACAATTACCTAAGATCAAAGACGATATTTTTGGGAAAACGACATAAATCAATACTATATGGAAGCGTTACAGTTTAAAAACCTTGAGGAGTTCAAAACAATGATAGGGAAGGAGTTACCTTTTTCCAATTGGCTGACTGTTACTCAGGAGATGATCAATGATTTTGCGAATGCTACATTGGACAAACAATGGGTACATATAGATGAAGAACGAGCGGAAAAAGAGTCACCCTTTAAGAGTACGATAGCACATGGCTTTATGTCATTATCTTTAGTATCTAAGATGCTGGAAGATCTTATTGTTATTGATAGTGTAAAAATGGGATTGAATTACGGATTGAACTACGTGCGTTTTCCACACCCTGTACCTGTAAATAGTAAGCTTCAAATGCAAGCGATTGTGGCAAATGTAGAAGACCAACAGCAAGGGGTTAAAATTACGTTTCAATGTAAAGTGGTGATTGATGGCTATGAAAAACCGGCTTGTGTTGCAGAGTTCTTGGCAATGATGTTTGAATAAAAAAAGCACCTCCAAGAGGTGCCTTTATTCGTTGTATACATCTTTTGACTAAGATAGCCAGCCTTTCGCTGTACATTTTTTAGAATACCAGATTAAAAATGCTCCAATAAGAATTACCAATATTGGCATTACCGCACCACCTGGACCATACACTTCAAGAGCCTTGCTCATCATTAAGTTATACACCATTTGTACTATAATTCCCACAAATGAAAGCATAAATAAAGTGGTAGCTAACTTTTTTCTCATTAATAATACAAGACTGGCAAGTGCTCCGCCGAATACAGCGATGGCAAAAGCTGC
This sequence comes from Flavobacteriaceae bacterium, assembly GCA_965218065.1. Lineage (GTDB taxonomy): Bacteria > Bacteroidota > Bacteroidia > Flavobacteriales > Flavobacteriaceae > Polaribacter. The sequence continues at coordinate 1,305,180 of OZ244589.1, forward strand.
AGTTGCCCAAGCCGGTATATCATCGTAAAGAGCTCTTTCCGCTTCAGGTAATAGTGCCAAGGCATCTTCGGTTATGTAGGCTTGTGCTAAATATGCCATTACACCTAAACCATTCCATATAAGTGCAATTACACCAATGACCCAAAAAGCTGCTCCTGGTTTGTTAGAATCTGTTGTCATAATTAAATATTTCGTTTTGGTTAATGATTTCAAGTTAATAAAATATTTTAGAAATAATTTTGTGTTTTACAAAATGTAAAGTATATTTGTCATTATTATAAGTTAATTTGTCAATTTGTAAAATATTTATTTATGAGTAAGGAATCATTATGTGAGCGAGAAAGAAGTCATATAGAGAAAATGAACAAGTTTCAATTACCCAATGGATTTAAAAAAATTGGATATTATATTGCGTTTGGTGCATTTGGTTTAATGATCGCAAAAAAGTTCTTTGAAGAGCCTGAGTGGGTAAAGCCGGCGTTACGATGGATGTTATTAATTGGAATGTTAGTAATTTCTTTAGCTAAGGATAAAATTGAAGACGAATTTATTGACAGCTTGCGATCGCAATCTTATCGATTGGCATTTATTATGGCTGTTGTATATTCTCTAGTTCAACCTTTTATTAATTATGGCGTGGGTATTTTGTTTGATGCCAATGAGAAACTAGAAGGGTTTAGTTATTTTCAAGTATTGTTCTTTATGTTATTAGTGCAGTTATTGTTTTTCTTTCAACTTAAAAGATATAATAGGTAATGAAGAATACACTAAAAGTACAGCGTGCCATAAAAGATCTGACTCAAGATGATCTTGCAAAAAAAATAGGCGTGTCCAGGCAGACCATTAACTCTATTGAAAAGAACAGATATGTGCCTTCAACGGTACTAGCACTAAAACTCTCTGCAGTCTTTGAAATCCCTGTTAACGAATTTTTTGAGCTCGAGGATAATGATTAAAATAGTATTCTTAGCAAGCCATTTAGTTGCCGTATACCTGTGGTTGTTCTTTATGCATTAATCACTTACTGAATAGAAAGTTATCTGATAATTTTCTTTTGAAATAAGGGTTGTCCGTTTTCAGAAATAGCTTTCAGAATATAGATACCATTGGCTAGGTCTCTTACATCCATCTCCAGTAAACCATTGTGATTAGAAACTTTCTTTTTAAATAGTAACTTACCTGTTAATGAGAACAGTTGTAAGGTAACTTCATCTTGATAGGTAGTCTTAATATTCAATAGGCTTTCAGTAGGAATAGGATATACTTTAGTCGCCTCATTAATATTCACATCTTCCGTACTAAGCGTTCCTGTAAAATATTGTTCAGCCAAAGCAAAGGCTTCTTTCCCGATCTTATCACCAATGATTCTTCCTCGAATATCGTCAATAGGAGGGTGAATTCCTCCCCAAATTCGTGATAAACTGGTTTGATCTGATGCATCTCTATAGGTAGCCCATTGTAGTGTAAAGCTTTCTGATGGACCTTCTTCAAAAACTAAAAACTCATTTTCAGTAACCTCAAAAGTTCCCATTCCCCCTGGGAAAAATGCATCTCCTGTTAACAAGGTTAACACTTCGGCAGCTGCTCTAGAGAATGTTGAATGTCCTGAAACATATCCGGCAAAAGGAGGTGTTACAAAGGTCGGACGTTGATAAGGCCACCATCGTGTACCTAAGATCCAATCGACACCAGCAATATCAGTATCTGGGTTTGTGATATAATCAGGACCTTTCCATGACATTACTTTTATTTTACCTAAATTTTCACCGTTTGCCCCTTCTAATGGGTCACCAACTTTGATAATTTCAATAAGACCTGGGACTAATGGAAGTCCGTGTGGATCGTAGCTAGATACATCAGGGTTCGTGCTTTGCCCTTTTCCTGCCATGTATCGAATAGCAGAGATAGGTCGAATGTAATCATAGTATCCTTTAATACCCCAGGTATTAACCGCTGCATCATGCATGGCCCCACCAAGGGTCAAGTAGCTTTTTACATCCCATTCTAGATCGCTTAATATCGCTCCTTGACCACCAAATTTTTTAACCGTTTCTGGACGATCACTTACGTAGTTCATAATGGTAAACCAGTGTCCAGGTGGTGTTTCTGAATCTGGTCCGTCCGCCCAAAATTCGGCTAACACTCTAGAATAATCTGCTCTTTTTATAAGTTGTGGTTCATATGGAGCATTCGTCACAGGGTTTAAAGCATGTCCCGTTCCGGCATCACCACCTGCCGTAAAATTGTAAAAGGATTTGTATTCCTCAAAAGTTTGAGGAAAATCTCCAAAATCAACATTTCCAATGGCACCAGGAGAAATATCTATTAAGGTATTATCAGCTGGATCTAAATGAGCAGACCAGGCAATTACCAATGCAAAATGCCATTTGTAAGGGTCATCAATTCCATTATCCGCAGAATTTTGAATATATACTGGAGCTCCGGGATTATTATATACATAACAATCGAAGCCATTATTAATAATTTCGAGGTCATCTGAATTTAAACAGAAAGGTGTTACTTGCCCCCATTCCGGACTTAAGAAATCTGGTGTATTCTGTGGTGTAATGTTTCCTGCCTGATCAATATAAACATCAAAAGCCAAAGGCTGCCATCTATTAGGATCAATATTTGTATTACTCTGGTATAAGTCTAGAATTAATGGATCGTTGATAGGGTCATAATACAAGTTGTCATATCCATCTATTTCATTGGCTCCGTCTTGCATTCCAAAAGCGATCATTTTTTCAGCAAAATAATTTCCTAATGCGGCATAAGAACCTCCGGAGTAGTCGGTTGATGTGAAGTTTACATCATAACCATATGATTCGAAAAGTGTTTTAAATGATGCCAACGTGGTCGTTGCATTCGGAGAATTGGCAAACCTATGTGTTAGTAATCTGTATACTGCATAGCTCATGATCTCATGCGTTGCAGCATCCGGATTGCTAGGTGTGGCAATGCTATTATAGTCCACTGCATATCCTCCAAAATTCTTACCTAAGAATATGGTTTCGGCAGTATTGTTAAAAACCGCCCAGGCATCATACATTAGGATGGCGCTATGAAATAAGTTTCTCGCATGCACTGTAGGTCGCGCATAATCTCTTCTAATTGCTTCTAATAATTCTTCGTTCCATTCTCTCGCAACACTATGCTGAGCGCTTCCGCTCATAGGGTAGAATAGGAAACCCAATATCAGTATAAGTCCAAATTTCTTCATCATGTTCAGTTAGTTGGTGTAAACTTACTAAAAATGCTGAAAACAGCACTAAAAAAGCGCTAAATATTAGGGTTCGAAAGTGTTACAAATAGCTTCACTTTTGTGTTGAGAAATTTGTTCTCTAAAGCAATAGCTTTTAATCGTGCTTCTATTAGTTTGGACTCTCTTGAATTAATTAGGAATAAAGAACTTTCACCAATGCTAAATTTTCGCTCTTCCGCAGACAACATTTTCTCATAATCTTCAACGATGGTCTTATTCACCGTATTCTGCTCTGTGAATGAAGCAAGCTCTGATTGAATTCCAGAGATCTTGTTTTTAATACTTAGCCGCGTTGCATCTATTTCGTATTTCGTGTTCTGTAGTTTAATTTTAGCGAATTGTAATGCACCTCGTTCTTTTCGTAAGAACAATGGAAACCGAACCGATATTCCGCTTTTATAGGCTGAAGTAGAATAAGAAGAAAGTAAGTCGGGAGTTTCGGTAAGAAAATTATACTGAAAATCTACTTGTGGTAACAATCTATTCATCTTTAAATTTCTATCTACTTTCAAGATTTTGTACTTGTAATCTAATGATAACAGTTTAGGGTGATTGTCCAGATTTGTTAAATTATTGTTCAGGGTATTCGTCCCTAAAGCGCTATCTACTTCAGAACTTACGTTCACCTGTGGAATAACAACGTCTTGCAGCTCTAATGGAGTACGGTCATTCAGCCATAGAAAATTAGAAAGTTCTAATGTTGCCTGTTTAAATTGTACTCTAGCTTTTATCAAATCCAATTTCCGTATATTCTTGGTAATTCTGGCTTCTGTACTATCAATAGCTGCCATGTCCCCGTTGATAACACTTCGCTTAATACTATTGAACCGAAATTCTGCATTTTTTAAGAAGTTCTCATAGATCTGTACCTCGTTATATCTTCTTAGCCAGTTTAAGTAACTCTTAGCCGCTTCAGAAAGAATTGAACTGACCAAGATATCTCTATCTGCTTTCGCTTGTCGCTTAAACAATTTTGCTTGTTTAACGGCGGCCATCCTTTTATTGATCAGTAGACCTTGAGCTAATGATACGGAGACCCCCGCACTGTATAAACCGTCGGTAGGTACATTCGCTTCAGGATTCAGAAAAGAGCCGTCGTTTTGCTCAAAATTTGCCTTGAGCTCAATACCATACCATGTTGGTATTTTGAAAGTCGCATCTAGCTTATTATAATATTCAGTATTCTTGAATACTTTCTTTTCCGAATCAACCGAGATCTTAGGATCGAACATTCCTCGCGCCTTCATTAATTTGGCTTCACCCTCGTTAATTACCAAATTAGCCTGTTTTACGATCGGGTGAAACTTCTTCACATATCCTATATATTCACTAAAGTTTAATACCGTAGTGTCTACATTCTGACCTAAAGCGGTACCAAAAAAAGAAAGGATTGCAAAACAGGTTGTTAAGAATACTTTATTTTTTAGCATCATTTTTAGTGGTTTTTTTGGATTCATAATAATTAGGAGGAAAGCCATTTAACTTTCTCCAAAGTTCAAACCATATAGGTACATCTTTTAATAAAGCCATGGTTCTGGCACCTGAACCAACCCTGACGGCTTCCGGCCATGCAGGACTGTTTTTGTCTGGAGCAATAAGTACCCTGTATTTTCCATTGTCACTTATAAAGTTTTCAACGGCAACAATAACACCTGTGAATGTTCCGTAGGAAGCATTTGGCCAGCCACTAAAGACGATGGCAGGCCAACCGTCGAATTGAATTTGTACTTTTTCTCCCACGTAAATCAAAGGAAGATCTATGGGTTCAATAAATGTCTCAACTGCTACTTCGTAGTTAGCAGGCATGATACCTACCAGACGCTCTCCTTCTTTAAATGTCTCTCCAATTCCTGCACGTAGCGCTTTGTTTATATATCCACTTTGAGGAGCTCTTATATAATAAAGATCACTTCGCATGGTATAGTTAGAGTAAGAATTTTCCAACTTGGTTACCTGAGCTTCTGTATCAAATTGACTGGATTGTGCCGTAAATTTATTGCTTTCTGCTTTCGAGATCTTCTCATTGTATGATGCGTTAATACGATTCAGTTCAATTCTAGCATTTAAAACTTCATTTTTACTGGCTAATAGTTTGTTCTCTGCAGAAACTTTTTTAGCAGTGGTTTCCTGTAGTTTTAGCTTTTTGTTTTCAACATCACGAACAGCTTTTAACCCTTCTTTTTCCAAAGAAACAGTCCGGTCGTACTGCTTAGTCGCAATCGTAAGATTGATCTTTGCAGCTTCAAAGTCAATACTATCGCTAACTACTTTTAATCTTGATTGTGTCAGTTTGTTTTTCGCCTGCTCCATTTTTAATGCTTGTTCTTTCTTTAGAGCTTCAATTTGTTTCTCTAAAGATTGCACCTTGCCTTCATAAGAACGAACAGATCTACTTTTCGCATCGATTTGAAGTTGTGTTCTTTCTTTCAGTTTAGGATCGAAATAATCATTTTTTACTTCAGATATAAAAAGTATAGTATCTCCTTTTTGAACAAAGTCTCCTTCATTAACGAACCATTTTTCTATTTTACCGGGAATAGGAGATTGAATGGTTTGTGGCCTTTGACTTGGTTTTAAGGTGGTTACATTTCCTGTGCTCGTCACATTTTGCGTCCAGGGCAAGAACAAAACAATGAACAGGATCAATGCAAATACGATCAAGAATCGATTGAAATAGACATAGTTCCTTTTAAAGAATACTTTTTTTCCAGATTTAAAATCCGAAATATCTACTTTCTGATTCAATTTATTATGAGAAATGTTCAGCATAATAGCTCTTTTTTAAACGTTTAATTTTCCTTTTTCTAATGTGATAACTCTACTGCACTTTGAAGCCCAGTCTTTATTGTGACTCACTACAATGAGTGTCCACGGTCTTTCCTTTGATGTTAAAAAAGACATGATGGTCTTTGCTTCTTTAGGATCAAAGTACTCTAGAGGCTCTTTTAAGATCAATAATTTGGGTTTTCGAATAATGTTTCTAGCCAGAATGATCTTTTTAGAGATCGTATAGGATATTTGTTTTCCCTCTGGGTACAAGATGGTCTTCATACCCTTTGGCTGTCGTTTGATGTATTCGTTCAAGCCTGTATGCTGAATGGCCCAATCGATCTCTTCTGCAGTAAAATCTGGATCTCCAAATGTAATATTGTCTATGATTGTTCCCTCGAATGGAGTATCTTCTGTTAATGACTGACCAATATTGAATCTATAATGATTAAGATTAATGGCAGTTAAAGATTTATCATTTACATAAATACTTCCATGAGTAGGTTCTAAAACTCCTGCTATTAACTTTAACAATGATGTTTTACCAGAACCGTTTTTACCTTGAATTAATAATGATTCCTTATCTGAAATATGGAGGTTGATATCTTTCAAGATATGATCATTTACACCCTCAGGGTTATAACTCACATTAGAAAGTTCTATGTTCATATGATTAAAAGTCGGATTTTCTCCTTCTTGAGATTCCAGCTCTTTGTCCACTACTTGACCCATTTTTTCTAAAGAGGTTAATACATCGTAGAAAGACTCTAGACCCAAAATAAGTTTTTCAACCGAACTGATTACTAAAAGAATAATGATCTCAGCGGCCACAAATTGTCCAATGTTCATTTGCTGATTGATCACAAGAATACCACCAATGATCAATAAACCGGCTGTTACTAGAACTTTGAACCCGATCATTTGAATGAACTGAAGCACTAATATTCGAAAATGACCTTCTCTGGAGATTAAGTAACCACTCACTAGTTCGTCATTTTTATTGAGCGCGTGATTCGTCTTTCCGGCCATTTTAAAACTAATAATGGTTCTAGCTATTTCTTGTAACCAATGCGCCACCTTATATTTATTCTTGGATTCTTCTAAACTGGTTTCTAGCCCTTTTTGAGCCGTAAATTTGAATACGATATACACCAAAAGTAATAGCAGAATCCCATAGATAATAAAGAACGGGTGATAAAAAGATAGTAGTAATAGACCTAAGATTATTTGCAAAAAGGCTGCCGGAAAATCGATCAGGATTTTTGAAATACCCTTTTGAATAGTTAAAGTATCAAAGAATCGGTTCGCTAACTCAGGCGGATAATAGTTTCTTAGCTCACTCATACGAATCTTAGGAAATCGATAAGCGAATTCAAAAGATGCTCGCGTAAATATCTTTTGTTGTACATTCTCAATGATTCGCATTTGGGCCAATTGGAGTAGACCGGCAAAAGCAACACCGAGTGTTACTAAAATTACCAGTAGTATCCAGGATGTACTCATCTGAGCACCTTGAATTAGGTTAATAATGGCTTGTATACCTAATGGTAGGGTCAAGTTTACAACTCCTGCAAAAACGGCATAGTATAATATCTGCAATACGTCGCGTTTATCTAACCTTAGAAGACCCACAAAGCGTTGCCAGGAACTCATAAATTTTTTTGTCATGCTAACTGTTTTTAATAGCGTTGAATATGAGGTTTACAAAAAAGTCGGTATGCATTGTATCTGAAGTACAATCCGTAATAGATCTGAAATGATCTTTTAAAAAGTGTTGGTATAGAGATCCTTCCATTAAGGTACTTGCCAGACTTGATGGATATGCATAGTTTGGAGAACATTCAGTGATCATATCTTTAATTCTGGAACTGAGTCTTTTATAAACTTCAAAATATCCTTCCTTATTTTCTTGATCTACTTCCTTGGTTAAGTATGATTTGGAAAACTCATTAATGATGATACTATTAAGAACCACTTCATTAATATGAGCATATTTACTATCCAATTGAATGGGTTTTGTAATGATCTCGATAGCGCGCTTAAGCTTTTCTTGTGAATCTGTGATGTTTAATGTGCTAAATACTAATTGGTACTCTACCCAACTCCAATACCAGGACGTTAAGTATAAGAGCAGTTTATGCTTATTATCAAAATATCTGTAAACAGAACTTTCGTTAGAGCCTATTTTTGCACCGAGTTTCTTAAAGGTGAAACTTTCGAAACCAATCTCATTTATTAATAGGATACTGTTTTCTATAATACGCTTACCCAGATTAGAGGTCTCAGGGTCCTTTACATAGGTATTCGCGTTTACCTGAATTTTAAAATTTGATAGTAGTCTTTCCATACTTATTAAAATTATATCGCAAATATAATAGTATTACTATTAAAAATGAGAATATTAGTATTATTTAATGTTTTTTTAACATTAAAAGAGAATAGTTGGAGAAGAGTTTTTAATATTTCTTCACAAAAAAGATTTTTAAACTATAAAAAGGCAGTATTTTTGCAACTCATCAAAAATGAATTTCATGGCTGAAATCACGTTAGAATTGCAAGACGAAAAGATAGGGAAGGAGCTTTATAGTTATCAGAAAGGAGCTATAGACCAGATATTTGAAAAGTTTGAAACCGCACCTAACGATTATCATCTATTATATCAGTTACCAACAGGAGGAGGTAAAACTGTGATCTTTTCGGAGATCGTAAGGCAGTACTTAAAAAACCACTCCAAAAAAGTGTTGGTAATGACCCACCGAGTTGAACTATGCAGGCAGACTTCCGAAATGTTGACCAGCTTCAACGTGCGAAACAAAGTGGTGAATAGTACAGCTAATTTAGATGATCAAGCGGAATATAGTTGCTTTGTAGCGATGGTAGAAACGCTGAACAATCGTTTAAATGATGACAAACTGGATATTTCAGATATCGGTTTGGTTATTATTGATGAGGCACATTATAATTCATTTACAAAATTGTTCAAATTCTTTGAGAAGTCTTTTATCTTAGGAGTGACGGCAACACCATTAAGCTCTAATAAGAACTTACCAATGAAGGATAATTATGACGAGCTAATTACAGGTGAATCCATAGAAGACCTTATTAAAAACAAGTTCTTAGCACAGGCTGAGATCTTTCAGTACGATATGAGCTTAACTTCATTAGAGGTAGGTTCAAATGGAGATTACACAGTAAAATCCTCGGAAGATCTATATACTACAAATAGTATGTTAGATCAGTTATTGAATGCGTATAGAAGTATTGCACAAGGGAAGAAAACATTAATATTCAATAATGGAATAAATACATCTATACAGGTATATTACACATTCAAGGCGGCCGGATACCCAATTGCACATTTAGATAATACCGCAACGAAGAAGCAACGTAAGCAGATTTTAGATTGGTTTAGAGAGACTCCCAACGCCATTTTAACTTCGGTTAGTATCTTGACCACAGGTTTTGACGAGCCTACCATAGATACGATCATTTTAAATAGAGCCACAAAATCGTTGACCTTATACTACCAGATGATCGGTAGAGGTTCAAGAATTTTACAGAATAAATCTAAGTTTACAGTCATTGATCTAGGAAATAATACCCATAGATTTGGCCCTTGGGGAGCTAATTTAGATTGGCAGACCATCTTTAGGTCACCTAATTTCTACATGGACCGCTTATTAGATGATGAGGAGTTAGAGAGCAATTTTAGATATAAGATGCCGGATGCAGTTAGGGCACAGTTTGAAAAATCTGAAGAAGTGTACTTTGACATTATCGCCACATATAAAGATGCTGTAGCCAAAGGGGAATCTTCAAAAGTAGTGTTGGAAAGATCAATAATACACCATGGTAAAATATGCGTTGAAAACAGTGAAGATGTGTATGATGCATTAGCACTTGCGAAGTTGTTGAACGATGATATCGACCATAGGATACATAAATATGCGAAGTGTATTAGTAAAAGCACACACAACTTTCTGACCTGGTTAAAAGAGGACTATCAAAAGAAACTAAATGCATATCTGCGTAAGAATTTTGATGAAGTATTCGAACAAATTCATGGATATCCGCCAGAAGATTAAGATTTCTTTTTGAGGTTAATTTTAATTTCATCTGTATATTAGAACGCAATAGCAAAACATAGAGATGAGGTTACTGTCTGTTATTTTTTTACTGAATGTAATTCATGGAATTTTTCTTGGATTTATATTGTTAGTTAACAGTGCTAGAAAGATAAATGCAAATTATTTCTTGATTCCGTTATTACTCATTATCACGGGATATCAGGTAAAGGCAGTCATCGTACTGGAAGGATACTACACATATTTTCCGCATTCTATTAAATTATTTTTACCCTTACATTTCCTGTTAGGACCTTTATTTTATTATTATGTGAATTTCACTTTAGGAATCAGAACTAGACTGGAGCTTCGAGATGCTAAGCACTTAATACCTTTTGTAATTTGCTCGATAAGTTTACTTCCCTTTTATGTAAAATCAGGCGCAGAAAAACTAGCGTTGCATAGTGCTCCGGCTCCGAATAATTTTAACATGGCAGGTGAAATGATGTTCTATTATGTACCCATACTATTATTTGCTATTTGCTACTATTGGGGATCATTGCAATTGATCAAAAGCAACACTAGAGTTTTGGATAAAAGAACCTCCAAGCAAAGAGCAGGACAAGTTTTTATGGTTGGAAAAATACACAAAGGTATTTTTAGTCTTTCTAGTATGTTTTGCCGCTGCGCAAATCATTTTTATGTTCACTGACTTCTATCAATTCTATGTAATGTTATTCACAGTGTTTATGTCTTCTATACTGATACATTTCATTGCATATTGGGCTGTTAAGCAGTCAAGAATAACAAATATGACTCGTAGAGAAGAGAAGAAATATCATCATTACCATCGAAAGATGATACATTAGATATAAAGAATAAGATCGTAAAGATGCTTGAAGACGAACAGTGCTATTTAAATAATGATCTTTCATCTAAATATTTCTGCGATCGCCTCCAAATAAACTCATTATACCTGTCGCAGATTGTCAATAGAACGTTTCATTGTAATATCACTTATTTAATCAATTCTTACAGGGTAGATCATGCAAAAGAAGTTTTGAAAAGTGGCGAACTGAACCATCTCAGTTTTACCGGAAGTAGCTGAACATTCGGGTTTTAATTCAGCAAATGCATTCACCAGAGTTTTTAAACAGCATACAGGACAAACGCCTTCGCAGTATAGAAAAGAGTTGTCCAAAAACTAAAAATGATCCCTCAATTTATAAATTGTGTGTTCTTTAGATAGATTTCAAAGAAACAGAAAGTTAATTTGCTCGTCACAAAGTTGAACCAAAGACTTTATATAGATGAATGCCAAAAAGAGATTATCCAGAAAAAGAAGAATTATATACATACTTACGGGCCTGGTTTTAGTCTTAGGAGGAGCTGCCTTGTACATGTTGATCTTTGTTTCGGACATACCAAAAACCAAACCCAATGTAAATCATAAGGCATTAAATAGTTTAGAAACTTCTAAAGATACCTTACATGATCGATTGAACAATGCTTTAGGTGTTATAGAAACAGGAACGTTAATTGTTAAGGAAAATAGGGATGCGGTTAATTCTAATCACATAGCATTGTACTTCCGAGAGATTTAAACTACCGCTTCGAAACCTTTTCCACCAATCTTCTTTTTTGCAGGGGGCCTGGCTCATCATCAACACGTATTGGAAAAACACCTTATTTTTCTTGTTTAAAGAATTATCAAAGTATGCCGATGTGGTACTACTAGATCAAAGAGGAACAGGAAGCTCTATTCCCAACCTGGAATGTAGAAGTTTTCTGGACCTCCCGGTCGATATTACTGAAAACGTACAAGAAGAGGTGATGAAGGATCTCCTGGATAATTGCAAGGAATGTGCAGATGAGTTCGTAGATATGGGTATAGATCCTCAGTTCCTATAATTCCTATGAAAGTGTATTGGATATTGAAGCTGTAAGGAAAGCCCTGGGATATGATAAGATCACCTTGTATGGATATAGTTACGGCACTGAATTAGCACAGTTATACATCAAATACTTTGAGAAGAGTGTTCACAAAGCCATTCTAGCTGGAGCTTTAGGCCCGGATCATGGTCTTAAACTGCCCAATGATGTACAAGCTCAATATCAGAAAATGGACGCACTCATTAAACAGGATAAAAAGCTTTCTACATATATTCCTGGCTTTTTGGATCTTATACAGAATACGCATAATAGTATCAAGAACAATCCGGTAGATGTAAAGATTCCCGATTAAAGATGCTTTTGGAAACAACCCATCCGGAGCAGAAAACACGTTGGCGGAAGTAATAGCTATTTTTAGACCTACCATTAATATGACGCTAACAGAAACGCATCTTCAAATGATGATATCGGATAGGGTAGGACAAGATAATGCCATGGAGAGGTTACCGAGTTTGTACTATAAAATGTCTCAAGGAAGTTTCCGAGAGATAGGCAATAGTCTACGAAACTTTAAGCGCAGACGTTTACCAAATGCGTTGTTTTTTACGGCGAATGGAGCCTCAAGGTATTCAGAGGAATTATGGACGATGTCATTAGTGCAAGAAAAATCAACAATTTTCTCACATTTTGGGATCTCTTACGGAAGATATCCTGAAGTATTTGAGGTATTCAATGCATCTAAAATTGATGGACTCAATGAGCCTGTGTTTGGAGCTACTGAGGTTTTATTTGTTCATGGTGAATTGGATGGAAGGACTCCTAAAAGACTCATGGATACCATTGCTACGAGATTCCCAAATAATAAAAAGATAACATTGCAAAATACAGGGCATAACAGACTCCTTACCAACGAAGTAATGACTGGAATAATCGCCTTTTTACAGGATTCGTTAACTGAGGACATTAGACTGAACAGAAAGATACGGTTTAGATCTCCTGTTCCATATAAATATTCAATGGCAGATACAATATTTGCAGCAATAGAAAAACAAGATGTGACCTCAGCTATAACATTATATAATGCTCTCTATGCTCAACACAGTACTACAAATGATTATATATTCGACTTTAATGAAAGTGCTTTTGAAGAATTATATCAGATGTTAGAGAAAGATAAAAAGTACCATGACGTGATCGCACTTTTAAAATTTGCAAGGGCTAGGTTTCCTAAAAGCAGTGGAATACAAAGAAACTTAGGAGAAGCATATTTGTTAATAGAAGACCCTAAAAGAGCTGAAGAGCACCTAAAACAAGCACTTGATCTTAATTTTTTTGATGTAAGAGCGCAAGCTTTGTATCTGAAAGTTCAAACACTAAAGTAACGATCATTTAAACACTTGGAATATAGCGGTTTGATCAGCAGTTTTGCGTATGGCAATATTTTTAACGACCCCAGCTCCTTTAAAACGATATCTAAAACCTACAAACCTGCCAATAGATTGAGTATATGAGTTGGAATATACTTCCTTACCATCTATGAATAGTGTAACTCTTTTATCTTCATTTTTAATGATGATTTCTTTTTCGGTGCTTAGATCAACGCCAAAGGCAGAAAGGTCATGCTCCTTTCCACTGAGAAATACATCATTTAACAGTAAACCCAGGTCAGAGACACATCCCAATTGAGAAAGTGGAATGATAATAGCTCCTTCCGTTCCAAGAATCACAATGCGTACGCTTTGGCAAACTGTCCATTTTTCGTTTAGAACACTTTGTATCGAAGATCGGATAGTGATATTATCACCAGAAACATTTTTAAAATCTTTTACGTAGTGAAAAGAGGATTCTAAAGGCTCCTTCAGGCTCTTAATTTCCTCAAGTACATCCGAAGAAAACGAGAGCTGTCCATTTGAAAATTTACTTTTCTCGATGTATTTAGGAACTGGCTCATAATCTACGGTTGCTGCCCAACCGTCCGATGTGATAAAGAGATCATGCTCTCTGATGATTTGACCATCGACTAAAAGCTTAGACCTAAAATATCCTGGATAATAATAGATTCCCGTAGCTTGTTTTTGTCCTGGTTTAAGTAGTACCGTTTTAGATGGGTCCCAAAACTGTTGTATATGTATACTATCGGAATCGATATTATCAAGATCAATATCAAAAACAACTGAATTCGGAAGCCCGGTTGTAATGGGTCGACTGCTAAATTGAACTTTAGAAAAATCATATTCTTTTGTGACTGCATTACCGGTCATAGAATAAATGGAAATAAAAACGAGTGTCATTATTGCAGCCGCCGGAATGATGATTCCCAGGTTAGGATGAATCTTTCGTTCAAACCAGTTAGGGCCTTTAAGAGCTGCTTTTGTTTTAAAATCTCTCCAGTTACTATATCCGGCAAATTGAGAAAGTGTATTTAGAGTGCTAATGCTAGGCGCACTCTTATAGTTGACTTTACCCCAAACACGTTTTAAAGTAGTTGGACTTAGCAGCACATTTGTTTCGGTTTGTATTTTTTCGCTTAGTTCAATAAATACATCATTATGCCATGTGTCGGAGGTACCCCAATCTAGTTTTTGCTCAATTAAAGCAAGACACCTTCGAATCAGTTTATGTGTTGTCGGATCGCTCATACAATAACAAAAATCCCGAAAAAATATGACGTGTACAACATTGAATCGTTTTGCACGAACTTGTTTTTTAGTATTAGATCCTTTACCTGAAATTTATAAAACATTAAAATTTAAAACCATGAAAACAAAGATCTTTTCAACAGTAATGTTATTGCTAATTCTATTTTCTAAAGAAGGAAATTCTCAAACCAGTATTCCAATAGACACGGTTCATTGGGAGATCAACGCACGAGCGTACGTACTAGAAAAATTCAAAGGACAGGATGCTATCTATCTTCAAGGAGGAGCAATGACGTTAAAGAACCGAACTTTTTTAAATGGTACTATAGAATTTGATATCTATTTAAAAAAAACATCGTCGTTTCCCGGTGTATATTTTCGAGTGCATAAAAATGATGGAGAGCAATGGTATTTACGACCACATTTATCTGGAAAACCTGATGCAAATCAGGCAGCGCCAGCAGTTAAGGGAATTACTCCATGGCAATTATATTTTGGAACAAAGTATTCTTTTCCTTACGAGTATAAATACAATGATTGGACACATGTAAAAATAGTTGTTAATGGGAATAAAGCACAGGTATTTTTAGATCATGCTAAAACTCCCAATCTTTCATGGTATCTTTTTAATGAAACCAAATCTGGAGGGATCATTCTTAGAGGAGGTGGGCTCCAGGCGATGCATATAGCAAATGTAAAAGTAGATGCAACTGCATCTACACTTATCGACTTTAAACCTATAGAACGAAAAGCAATACCTGGTTTGATCTCTGAGTGGGAAGTTTCAGACAAGTTTGAAGAGAAAGCATTAACCGACATAGGAAAGTTGCCTGCATTAATAAAGAATAGAAAATGGGGAAAGAAGATTCAATTAGAAGAAGGTACTGCTGCTAATATTTCCAGAGTACAACTTTTACGAGATGGCAAGCCTGGAAATACGGTCTTTGCTAAAGTGGTAATTCACTCAAATAAGAAGCAGGTAAAACTGCTGCAATTTGGATATAGCGATAGAGTAGTGGCTGTATTAAACGGAAAACCTATATATCAAGGAACCAACAGATGGCGATCTCGTGACTACCGCTATTTAGGAACTGTAGGCTTGTTCGATGGAATCTACTTACCGTTAAAAAAAGGTAAAAACACCCTATTAATGGCTGTTTCAGAAGATTTTGGTGGTTGGCTGATCACCGGAAAAATACCAGATATGAATGGGATACGTATTGTCAAAAACTAATAATGGATAAGAGGAGTTTTTCAAGTTGATTTTCAGAAACATGTGCTGTTTATCGTAAGCAGCACACTCCTCACCACTAAATTTAGAAATAACTTGTATTTTTAGGTATTAAAAACAAATATTATGAAGAAAATTATCGGTTTGGCTTGCATGGTCTTTTTTATATCAGCGATGAAGGTGAATACTACACCTCCTAATGATCAAGGCTCAAAAACCTATGAAAATGATACAAAAAGTGTTCAGAACATCTTAAATGCGTACTACGATTGTATTTCCGGACCTATTGGAGAAAAGAGAGATTTTGAGCGATTAAAAAATCTATTTCATCCAGATGCACGGTTGATCTATAGTAACTGGAGTAACGAAACCGGTAAAGCGTATTTATTGGTATTTAAAACAATAGATGAGTTTATTGAAAAACTTGGCTATTTAGATAAGAAGGGGTTTTATGAGCATGAGGTGTCCAACATTACACATTCTTTCAGTTCTGTAACACAGGTGTTTAGCACTTACCGATTCAGAGTAGAGGATAAGAGTATACCAGATGGACAAGGAATTACCAGTTACGATATTTTCTTTGATGGAGATCGTTACTGGATCTTATCCATGTTCTGGGCAGCAGAAAACCAGAAATATAAGATTCCAAAAAAATACTTGGAAAAACGCTGATCCATTATTTCCTTGAAGACTGACTTTTATCTCTAATAATCTTGTATTCAGAAAAATAGGTGTTTTTTTTCCAGTTTGGCCAGGAACTTGAATTTGCAATTTCTAAACCAGTAAGAAAATTCAATTGTGCATCATAAGTAATATTGGATACAATAAAACCTTCGTAATATTCATCGGTTACTTTATGGTAATGTTTTCGTATGAACTCACCAATTTTAGCTTCTTGAGTTTTATCGCCATTAATAGGATCGAAATTTCCTACATTCCATACCGCCGGTACGCCTTTCTTTACAAAAGGAAAATGATCTGATCGCTTGAATACATTCCCGGGAGGAGGTGTTTTAGGATCTGCTTTATAAATACCACGACCAATCTTTTTGGCAGCTGTACTTACTAAAGTATCTAGTTCAGTAAAGCCATTGATGACGTTGATCACCATACGCATTTTTGCCACAGGGAAACTAGCGTCAGAATTTATAACACAGGCTGTTTTGTTCAATGGATATAATGGATTGTTCGCATAATACTCCGCACCGAATAACCCCATCTCTTCAGCTGAAGTGAACAAGAAAATGATGGAGCGTTCAGGTTTTTTAGATAGGTTAGCAAAAGTTTTGGCAACCTCTAATTGCATAGCTGTACCTGAAGCATTGTCTACTGCCCCGTTAAAAATAGAGTCCTTACCTAAATGTCCTGGGCGGGTACCTACATGATCCCAGTGAGCTGTGTAGATAATATATTCGTTCGGCCTCTTAGAACCTTTGACCATACCCACTACATTTTTTGTCTCGATCCTATTTTTAGCGATTGACCTTAAAGATATAGAGCCTTTAGATTTTAGAGGTATCGGCTGAAATTCCTTAACCAATGCATTCTTTATGGGATCAAATGTTTTGCCCGAATTTAGCATTAATTCCTGCATAAGAGCTTTAGAAATAGACCCTGAAAACTTCAAACCATCAGAAGCTAGATCTGACAGATCACCTGGATATAATGGGTTCTTTTGATCGTTAATGGTTTTCCAATCTTGATCTTTTCCTTGAATGACCAGCAGACCAAAAGCCCCTCTTTTTGCAGCTTCTTTTTTCTTGTATTTTATACCTCCATAGTAACTAGGTCGTTCTCCGTTAAAGAGTTTAGGGTTTTTGGTATGCATCCCAGGATCTCCACTTAAAACAACCACAATTTTTCCGGTTACATCAATGTCTTTATAATCGTCCCATTTATAACCAGAAGAAGTTATGCCATACCCTGCAAATACAATTTCAGCATTTGATACGCTCACATTTGTATTTATTTTATACGTAGTTTTAGCATAAAAATCTTTGGAATACGTATAGGTCTTATTTCCTTTTTTTGAAGAGATGCTTAGATCACTACTACTCAGGAATTCAATCTCTTTAATAGTAAAATTTTGATAATAACTTGACCCGTTAGCTGGACTTACTTTAGCTTCCTTTAATTTTTGAGCAATGTAGTTTGTGGTCAGTTCTTCTCCTTTAGTACCTGGTTTCCTTCCTAAGAATGTATCAGAAGCCAGTATTTTTATATGTGATTCAATATTTGGATCCGTAATAGTATTCTCTGGATGCTGAGTTTGTCCTGTGCAGGAGGTTATTATAAGTGTGAGTAATGCGAGTAAGGTAAAACTGTTTTTCATGAGTATGGTTTATAAGACCAAACTTAAAAAATGAAAAACGGTAAATATTGTAAATTTTAGACAGCCAGTTTATTCTGCCATCTGTCATGAATAATGGTGAGGTTTTCGACTTCCGAAAAACTACGTTCTTTACCAAAGAATTGTTTGGGAGTTAATGATGTTACCCGCTTAAACTCCTTTGTTAAATGAGATTGATCAAAGAAACCATTATCAATAGCCAAAGCAGTTAAATTAAAAGTGTCATTGAACTTATGGATATCTATACAAGCATTAATTCGTATAATTCTCAAGTACGATTTCGGAGACATTCCTACATACCTACGGAACAACCGCTCAACTTTTTTGTAATTCGTATTAAAATGCTCGATCAATACATCTAAACGAACGTTTCCTTTATGTAAGAAAATAAAATTAGTCATGACCTGTAAGAGCTCCAAATCAGAAGGGTAAGAAGTTCTTTCCAGTTTTTGCATCATATATTGCTCAATAAGTGCAATTTTTTCCTGAACAGAAAGGGCTTCCAGTATGCGTGATTCAACCTCTTTCAGATCGGCAATATTAAGTGTATCTATATCTTCAAATATGTCCTTGATGTAAGAAGTTTCTTGAGTAAATAAAGAAATTCCAGAAGGTTTTACTTTGAGTCCAAAAATGATGGAATTTGAAGGATTCATATGATAACGAACAGCATGGGTCTTCTGTCCAAAAACAGATGTTCTTTTCAGAGGTAAAAATGAACTTGAGGCATGAAGTGTTCTACTTAAAGCAGTATCATCATCAGTAAAAATCAAACCAAAGGTGCCATCCGGGATGATCAAATCTTCAATAGATGTTTTCAATTGCCTGGTATCAATAGTAAAATAGCAGTCAATAAAGTCTGAAAATACAGGATCGGGATTGTACTTTTGAAAATACATACATTATAAACTAGGTAAACAAACTTAATTTATAAGATGTTATCTCCCGTTAAAATGGCGTTAAAATCAAGTTATAAACCGTTTCCAATGTTTTCTATCTCGTTCAATAAGTCCTTAAAGTGATCTGTATTGGTAAAAGGATTCATAATGGAACAACGTAAATGTTTTTGACTGTCAACTGTTGTCTGCACGATGTAAAAATCTCCAGCTTCAATCAATTGCTGTCGAATGATTGTGTTAACGGCATTCATATCTTGACCCTGTTTGCAGTCTATATATCGAAAGTTTAAAATATTTGATTCCGGTTGAACCAGTAGTTCAAAATTAGACCTTTCATTGATGATATGAGCGAAATCTTTAGTCACGTCGTATAATTGATCCACGTTCTGTTCAAAAATGGCGGTACCATATGATTTCAATATAGCATAGACTTTTATGGACATCATTAACTTGGTACATTCGAAGGTTCTTTTTCCCGAATTAAACCAGTCTTCAGATTGTGGAGAATCCCAAAGATACTGTGCTTTTTGAGCAAAGGTCTTGTACACGTCTTTTCCATCTTTAAATAGTAATGCTGTGGTTAGTGCTGGAGTCATCATCATTTTGTGAAAATCGATCACCACAGAATCTGCTTGCTCAATACCTTTCAGCAGATGCTTATACTTTCTTGAAAAAACCGCTGCCCCTCCATGAGCACCATCCACATGGAACCAAAGATTGTGTTTCTTACTAAAGGAAGCCAAACCTTCGAGATCATCATATGATCCTGTAGCTGTAGAACAAGCACAACCTACAACAGCAATAACTTCAAGTCCATTTTTAATAGCTTGATCATAATAATGCTCAAGTACTTCTGTATTTATTTTAAAGTTCTTATCTACAGGTACTTTAATAATTCCATCGTCTCCAAACCCCATGATCCTTGCAGCTCGATCGATACAATAGTGCGATTCCTCAGAAACGATTACAGCTAGTTTGTTCTTATGACCGTGTTGCCAGACATCATGATTGCTATACGCTTTTCTAGCTGCCAATAAAGCGGTTAAATTGGCAAGAGTTCCACCTGAAGTTAAGATTCCGGATGCAGCGCTGTCATACCCTACGTTGGCACTCAATGTATCGGTAACCAATTTCTCCAACGCATTGGAAGCTGGTCCCATTTCAAAGACGCCCGTTCCATTATTCAGCAGATCAGACATTAATCCGGCTAAACTCGCAATTGGTGCTACTGTTGCCGTTTGATGCCCCATATACCTCGGGTCTTGAATATGAATAGAATGTTCTAAGATAGTCTTGAACATATCTATGGGTGTCTCATTGTTGAGAAAATGTTGTTGCCAAAAATCCAACTCTTTTTCAGGCGATTGATAAGGTAATACTTTGTTTTCAGAGGCGGTTTGAGCAATTTCCAAATGATCGGCAAGTAGATCTATCAACTGATGTCCGATGCTTCTAAACTGCTCAGGGTCGTAAGCTTCTTTTAGTAGGTGTTGTGCAGAGCGTTGTTCCATATCGTTAAGCGTGCTATTGTATAACAAAATTACAGGCTTTTTAATGGTATTCAAAGAGCAATAATCATTTTAAACATATTTCATATTGCTGTTATAAATTATAGCAATGAATTGATAACCAATTATCACAAAATTAACTGGCTGACACAAATGTCACGTGCGCGATTATCATTGCATTTAGCTTTGTTATAATTACTTAAAATCACAAAAAATGAAAACAATAAAAATGAAATTTGTACTGTCAATACTTGCCGTATTATTGACATGCGCCGGATACGCTCAAAATGTTACTTTGCCGAGAGCAAGTCAATTATCAACGATAACACAACGCTCAGGTTTATCTGATGTTACGATTACATATCACAGTCCCGGAGTAAAAGGGAGAAAGGTCTTTGGTGGAATTGTGGGTTATGACAAAATGTGGAGAGCAGGAGCCAACGAAAACACCACCATACATTTTACCCATGATGCAAAAGTGGAAGGTAAAAAGATCCCTGCAGGGACCTATGGATTGTTTATGAAACCAAGTCAAAATACAGTGGATATTATTTTCTCTAGATACTCAAAATCATGGGGGACCATTTATCCTGCTTCTGAAGAGATCGCTTTAGCAGTCACAGTAAAAAGTGAAACGATACCTTTTCAAGAATGGTTGAGTTACGATTTTATAAATAAAAGTGGTAAAAATATAACAGCTGCATTATCCTGGGAAAAAACAAGAGTCCCTTTTACGATCGAATTTGACATAAATACGATCGTGGTCAACAACATGAGAGAAGAACTAAAAGGAATTCCAGGATTTGGATGGAGAGGTCATATGCAGGCAGCGAATTTTTGTTTGCAGAATAATATCAATTTGGAGGAAGCAATGGAATGGATAGATAAATCGATCGCTAGCAGTAAAGGTTTCAGCAACCTTGCGGTCAAAGCTGGTTTGTTAGCAAAGAAAGGAAAGGTAGCCGAAGCGGAAAAATTAATGGAAGAGGCGATTCCTACTGGAAATCCATATCAACTGAATCAATACGGATACACGCTTTTAAGTAGGGGAAAAACGAAAAAAGCAATTGAGGTGTTTAGTTATAACATCGAGAAAAACAAGGACCACCAATTCATTTGGGGCTTTCTAGACAGTTTAGGAGAAGCTTATTTGAAAAGTGGAAATAAGAAAATGGCACGTAAATATTACAAAGAAGCGAGACAAAAAGCTCCTCAGAATCAACACGCATACCTCGATAAGGTAATAGCAGGAATCAAATAATACATAAACTCTTAATAGGTGAGTGGACGCCGTACAATTTTAATATTGGCGGCGTTTCTTTGTTTTTAAATGGGGTAAATAAATGATGAAAATGTAACCATATTAAAAAGTATTGGTCTTCAAATACATAAGACAAACCTTTTTAATCTAGTTATCATGAAAAAATATATCCTGGCAATTGCGTTCATTATTGTATTACCTATCCATAGTATGGCAGGTACGATTTCGAAAAATAAAGATTGTAAAGCTTTATTAGAAGCCATTCGAAATGAGAACGTTCCATTAGTAAAAGAATTACTAAAGACAACAGACCCTAATTGTATAGATGAGAACCCTGAATATGAACGAATTATAACAGCAGGTTATATCTTTAAAAAAGAAAAAGCGGTCGCCCCATTATTGGCGGCAGCTCGAAAAGGAAATATTGCAATAGCTAAATTACTCTTTGAAGCAGGAGCAAAAGTGAATTTATATGCAGAAGGAGATGGTACTGCACTTCTTACCGCTTCAAGATGCGGACATTTAGATTTTTTAAAGTATGTGGTAAGTAAAGGAGCCGATGTAAAAAAGCGCTTTGCAAACCATGGAAATGCACTGATCGAAGCAGCTCGCAAAGGGAATAATGATGTTGTTAGTTATTTATTGTTAAAAGGGTTGAAAGTAAATGAAAGGTTTCCAAATCAAGGTACTGCATTGATCATGGCTGCTAATAATGGCCGTACTTCCACGGTAAGACTTCTCCTTGAAAAAGGTGCAGAAATTGACCTTGAGACGAGTAATCAAGGTACGGCTTTGATCGCAGCAGCTAACAACGGATTCACAGAGACAGTTCAATTTTTAGTGTCAAAAGGCGCAGATATTAATAAAGTATCTGCGAATAGAGGAACCGCTTTAATAGTTGCAGCAAACAATGGGTTTACAGACACAGTAAAATACATTCTTTCTCAAGGAGTGGCTATAGATCAGGCTACACCCAATCAAGGGACAGCATTGATCGTTGCAGCTAACAACGGACAAGATGATACAGTAGCATTTTTATTATCTAAGGGAGCAGCAGTGGATTATGAATCGCCAAATAGAGGAACGGCATTGATCAATGCCGCTAATAATGGTCAGTTAGAGACGATTTCACTATTACTTAACAAAGGAGCTGATATTGACAAAGTATCAAGAAATAGAGGTACCGCTTTATATGTTGCAGCTAATAACGGCCGTACAGAAGTACTAAAACTACTTTTATATAAAGGAGCCGATATAAACAAGGTTTCACCAAATCATGGTACTGCCTTAATCGCTGCAGCTAACAATGGTTATACAAGTACCGTTAGATATCTAATAGGGAAGGGAGCCAATGTCAATGTAGAAGTGAATGGAAGAACTGCGCTTTCAGCTGCCATGAACAACGATTATTCAATTACCACAAAATATTTAAAATCTAAAGGAGCGAGATAGCCTTAATATTTGGATTAAAGTTGATAACACCCAGTAAATTAGTTTATTGGGTGTTTTTTATTTACGGGTTTCCACAATTCTGGATTCGAGTTACCGCATGAAAAAAGGCCGATTTTTGATTAAAATTGTTGTTGTAAGATGCTGAAATTTAGTTGATTAATTGGTTTCGCTGCGCAATTAATACTTCTCTAGCTCAATTTCTACTTTCTTCATTATTACTAACCTTAAACAATACTAATTATGAGTCGTGATTTTAAAAGCGTTTTTATTGAACTAATTGAGTCAGGAGAAACTTTCGAACTTAATGAACCCATTGTACTAACAACATTGGATGAAGATTTAAATGATCCTATTGAGATCAGTGATGAGATTGAAAAAGAAATAGATGTTTCTATTTCCGCATGGTACTTTAAAATTTACTCCGTCGAGTAATAAAGAGTTAACACATCCTGTTGATATTAAATCTGGATATAGATTCCCGTCTAATGAAGACTGTTTCAACTAAATCTGATGCCGCCACGTCTGGCGATAATGTATCTGGAATTTTTTCTTTTGCTACGTGATTTTCTGTAGCTTCTTTGTCTGTACATAATAAATAAAATTTATAGTTAATACTGATTTTGAGAAATACTAAATTACTTGGCATAGTTATTGATAATACCCGCCGTTATTGGCTTTACAATGAGTTTGTATTATAATTTATATTATGTTAAATAGAATATTTAAAAGCGTACCCTACTAACAAGCCTAGATACAAAAAAAGGAGCCTCATGGCTCCTATATGTTGTTTATATATAACGGGAAAGTTTATATCTCTTTAATAGATCCTCTATAACTGATTGGCGATCGATGTGTGCTTACCACACGAACATCTGAGGTGTGATTTGGAAACAAATACACGGTTACATTTAAGATCTCCTGCTTGTTACGCATTCTGAAAAAGATCTTATAACGTCCTTTTTTCTCATTATAACTCGTTTTATACGTACTAGGAACGCCTTCTAAGACAATACTGTTGTCATCCGGATATCCATTTCCCATACGACGCACGCCAAAATAAGGTAAATCCAGACTAATACTGTCTCCGCTTTTTTTAATATAGTTCGATGTCGTTAGTAGATTGATACTACTCGGATTACTGTCTCTAGGTAGTAAACCGGTATTTGCCAACGTAATGATCCCATCCGTCGGAAAAGCCAATTTAGAATTGATCACATAGGACTTATCTTCCATCATTTCTGCTAATGCCTTCTTTTGGGCTGCGGATCCTTCCAGGTCTTTTGATGTTTTACAGCCTAGCAGCAAAACACCACACAATAATACAACTAACGCTCTCATTTTCAATGAATTTAGATTACTATAAAGATACATCAAAATTTGTACCGAACTACCAATATAATGTTAAAACTGACTCAGATCGTTCAAAATACTGCGAAAGATATGTATTAACCCCTATATTTATGCTACCTAGGTAGTACACATGTTCAGTATAGATATCTTAACATTATTGGCTTTTTTTGGCGCATTTCAGGGCCTCTTCTTTGCTGTGGTCTTTTGGATAAAGAACAAGCACTTCGCTAATAAATTGTTCGCCCTACTCCTGTTTGTGACCAGTATTCGTATTGCAAAAAATATTTTCGTTCACTTTAGAGATCTAAATCCGGACCTGTTTTCTAATGACTTGATTTGGAGATTACTGATATATATTGGTTTGGCACATCAGTTTGCTATCGGACCCTTGTTCATGTTTTATTTTAGGGCTAAAATGACCGAGAAATTTGTCTTTAAAAAGCGTTTTTTATGGCATTTTATGCCGTATGTGTTATTGTTGATCATAAGCCCTTTTATTCGTTGGGATTTCTGGGCAGGCGGTGGATTATTAGCCTCCTATGTTTCTATTGTGTGTTATTTTGTGGTCACATTTCACAGTTTCTATATTAGAAGAAACGAATTAGAAGGAACCAACAAGAAATGGTTAGGCGGAATTCTGATCGTCACTACCCTACTGTTATTGGCCTACTCACCTGCTCTCTTTCACTATATGGGCTATATCGGAGGCGCCATATTGTATACGGTTATTGTGGTTTCAATCGGGTATATTCTACTAAACAATGGTAATTTTTTCACCACAAAATACGAGTCTTCCTCTTTAAATACCTTAAAAGCCTCACTATATAAGAAACGATTGGAAGTATTGATGCATGAAGAGAAGCCCTATACAAACCCAGAACTGACCCTACAATTATTGGCAGATCTGGTAGAAGCACAGCCCCATCACCTATCGCAAGTGATCAATCAGGAATTTCAAAAGAGCTATGCCGATTATATCAATGCATTTCGCTTGGAGGAAGCAGCAAGCAAATTAAAAAACCCCGAGTTCAAACAACTAAAGATCTCTTACATAGCCTATGAATCCGGGTTTAATTCCCAACCAACGTTCAATACTTTATTTAAGAAAGTGTACAAAGAAACACCTTCGCAGTACAGAAGTCGTTTTATAAAGAAATAAGATTAATAATCCAGATCTAGTGGAGTGCCTTTCGCAAAGTCGTCAGCAGTGATCTTTCTACCGTTTATTTCTCCGGTATCCCAATCCTGAGCAATTTTCCAGGAACCATTTACCTTTTTTAATACAATATGAAATCGTGCATAGGATTCACGAACTTTGCCATCAGGATAGGTCGTTTTAATACGGTAATAACCTACTTCATAGCCTGTATCTCCTGAATAGATACGATGCTCTAACCAAAAGTCAATTGTCCGCTTGCGATCATCTTTCTTTGCATAGCTGGCTGTGTTTCTGTCTTTAAAAGCCTTACCTATTCGAATGCCCCATTTATTCACACGTAAGACATCGTCCGTATGAAGATCGTTATAGGTTTTGGCATCTCGCTGCTCCAAAGATTTTTTAAACGGCTTCCATAATTGCTCGTTGACTTCTTTTTCTATTTTTTGTTGTTCTTTTTTGTCCTGTGCCAGTACAGCGGTAGTTGTGATCATAGCCATCAGGCAGATAAGCATTTTTTTCATGTTGATATGTTTTTTGTGATTTTCTATAGCAATGATAGCTGTCAAAAACCATAAATTTTATTAAAATTATAATTTTTATACTCTTTATTTGGGAAATACCACTGTCGGTTATCTTCGAAATAGTTTACTTTTGCACGATGCATGCTAACTCCCAACCTACGAAGGCCGAATTTGTCGCATTAATGGCCTCTTTGATGTCCATTGTGGCATTGTCTATTGATGCTATTTTACCCGCATTAGATCAGATCGGTATCTCTATCGGAACCAATCATTCCAGCGAAAACCAAATGTTGATCACCATGATCTTTTTAGGTTTAGGTGTCGGACAGTTGATCTTCGGACCTATTTCGGACAGTCTCGGCCGAAAACCGATCATCTATGTCGGATTCCTCATTTTCGTAGCTGCCAGTATCCTTTGTGTCTATGCTGAAAGTCTGGAAATCATGATCTTAGGAAGAATACTACAGGGAATTGGACTCTCTGCTCCCAGAACCTTGGCAATTGCCATGATACGAGATAGTTTTAGTGGCGATTATATGGCAAAGATCATGTCTTTTGTAGTAGCCATATTTATTTTGGTCCCTATCGTAGCGCCCACCTTAGGAAAGTTGTTTTTAGACAGTTTTGGTTGGGAATCTATTTTTTATAGTCAGTTAATATTTGGTGTGATCGTACTTACCTGGCTCTGGAAACGTCAACCGGAAACCTTAAAGCCGGAGCATAAAAAAGCCTTTACACTGAATCTATTTATAGAAGGTTCTAAAGAGTTTGTGAAACACAGACCTGCTGTGGTGTTTACATTGATCTCTGGACTGATCACGGGAGCTTTTATGGTGTTTTTAAGTGCTTCTCAGCATATTTTTCAAGAACAATACCAGCTCAAGGAAGAATTCCCATATATTTTTGGTGGCCTTGCGTTCTCGGTAGGGTTGGCTACCTTCTTTAACGGCACGCTAGTGATGCGCTTTGGAATGCGAAAGCTGGTCGATCTATTCTCCGTGCTGTTTACATTGGTGTCTTTGATGTATGTGATCTTGTTTTACGGAAGCGGAAATCCAAGTGTTTATGTATTGGTACTTTTCTTTGCGGTACAATTCTTCTGCATTGGTTTTTTATTTGGGAACTTACGATCCTTGGCTATGCAACCTTTGGGACATATTGCCGGTATTGGAGCAGCGATCAATGGATTTGTATCTACTGTAATGGCCGTGCCAATTGCAACCTTCATAGGAAGTTTTGTACTTAGCACTTCCCTCCCATTATTTGTTGGGTTTTTGATCTCAGGAATTTGTTCTATTGCATTATTACTACTGGTAAAAAGAGCGTAAATGACTATCGAGATCCTATTTGAAGACGATTATTGTATATGTGTAAACAAACCGCATGATGTGTTAGTACATCATGGAAAGTTTTCTCGAAATAATGCAGATGAGGATTCTTTACTACAACTGTTGGAACAGCAATTTGGAAAAAGATACTACCCCGTGCATCGTTTGGACCGCAGGACTTCCGGCGTGATCTTGCTCGCAAAGGAGAAAACCTATGTTTCTCAATTTCAACGATTGTTTACCGAAGAACGGATTCAGAAGACCTACTACGCAGTGGTACGAGGTTATGCACCCGAAGAACTGCACATCGATTCTCCGGTAAAAGGAAAAGATGCCAAAGAATACAAAGATGCTATCACGGAATTAACCTTACTGGATACTGTAAGTCTGGATATTCCTGTGGGTCCTTATGACACATCCCGGTATAGTTTGGTTAAACTGGAACCAAAAACGGGTAGAATGCACCAATTACGGATCCATATGAAGAAGATCTCCCACCCTATCATTGGAGATGGTAAATATGGAGATCATCGACACGATGCCATGTATAGAAGTCAATTTGGATGGGAAAATTTATTCCTACATGCAGGATCTTTGAAATTTAAGCATCCTTTTTCTGAAGAATTGTTAGAAATAAAAGCAGCATTTTCTCAAAATTGGGAATTCTTGTTCAGTCAATTTAGCTGGAGTAATCCTATTGGATCGTAAAGTCTATTGCCTTTGTCTTAGTGTCTTTCGTTGTTTTTCTCTGCTGAAGATCTGTATCGAACAAACGGTTCATGTTATTTCCGGCCAAATCCTCCATACTACTATTGATCACTAATTTATAGTTTCCTTTTTTCCAACGCTCTTTCGGAATAAACAAGGTGCTGTTTGGAGCTCCCATTGTTAAGAAACTGCCTTCTACCATTTGATTGTTAGTATCTTCAATATGTATGTTTTTCTCAAAAAGCATGGCATCCAACGGTTCGCCAAATGCAATCCCTAACGCTTCCTTGCTATTAATTGTGGGAATGGTAAGTTTCCAGTCGCTCTCCGAAGGCATTTGTGCATCTCTACTGCCTACTACTATTTTTTTCTCAACCATTTTTCCTAATGAAATACCTTGAGCACTTTCCCAATCACTCTTAATGCGTACAGCATAGCTATGCCCTTCTTTTATAGGAATACCCAATTCTTTATTAGGAATCAGGTCTTTTTTAATTCTACCCGGATCTAACCAAAGAGTGAGCTCAGTATGATCTGTATTCCATAGCTCCGTTTCTAAGGGTAGGAAGATGTTTGTTTTTTCTTGCGTTGTCAAGTCAGTAACTTCAATAAAATCCAATGCGGAGTGTACTTCCTGCATAGGTTCTGAAAATGTGATGTACATTTTTAGTAGGTTCTCGGGAACTGTATCGAGTTTAGGGTATATTGCTGTTATTCTTGGTGTAGTATCAGGTTGATCTTTTTTAATATGAAAGGCTCCCACTATGGTACCATCTAAAAGGATTTGATAGTCCGTATTGTTGGTAAAAGGAATCACAGGTGTGAATGTGATCGCGTCTTCCTCTGCATGTAATTCACCCAGAATTGAAACTGTCGCATTTTCTTTAGTTACGATCTGATACTTTGCATTGTTCGTTCCCTTAAAATGGAGGCTTACCCCTCTATTGTCTTCATAGTGAATGTTAATGTTGGTAACATTCTCTTCTTGCTTACAGGATTGAAAACACAAGCAAGCACAAAAAAAGACCAAGATATACTTGATCTTTTTTAGTCCCATATTTCGATTGATTACATCCATTTTTTGTTTCTGCTGTGTAAATATAATACACCGTCTCTTCTTCTACGTAACATTAAAGCGTTTTCTTCGTCCAAATCCGCTAATTGTGCGACATTCACAAAAGGTAAATTATCATAGGTCATACCAGCTGCCTTACCGAATTCTGTTACCGGTGTGGTTAATGAGGCTTTGGTATTTACAATATTATCAAAGTCGATGCGCATGATCGGTCTGTTCGTGTTAGATAAGAAGAATTTCAATTTACCATTGCGTTCAAAATGAATAATATCGACTGGCGAGTTCCCTCCACCAAGTTCAGCAATAGTTCTTCCTTTTAAGTGTTTTCCATTTTTCATGTCTTTCATAGGAAACAAAACTAAAGGCGTACAGGTATAACTAGCCAATAAATATTCTTCTCCCTTCATAGTAATAACATCAAAAGCCTTAATAGGCGCGTAGGTTTCATAACGACCATGTGCTGCATGGTAGATCTCTAAAGAAGCATATTCTTGCGATTTTGTAAAAGGAAATGGAATACTTCTGAATGTCGAGGCGAACTCTTTATTAGACAAACCTGATACCATTACTTTACCATTATGATACTTAAGATCAGCTACGGCCCAATGACGTAACTTTCTCCCTCTTTTATCTTTTGCATCAGCAGCAACAGCATCCAGTAAACTTGTTTTAGAATGGCTAATGTTTTTAAGTGAAACATTTTCCAACTTCTTACCGACGAGTTTTAATAATACAGGAGTACCGTCTTTGGTATGCACAGAAAAATATACATTTTTTGAGACGGGGTTTACCACCATATCTGTAATTCTTATATTATCTGCAGTGGTCCCCAAAGAACTAGCAACGAGCTCATCAAACTTTTCAATAGCTATTTGTTCCCCTTTGGCTTTAGCTACATTATCCTTTGTGTCGAGCGCATAAACCATTGCATTTTTAGAATCACCAATGAATAAAATGCCTTCAGGGCCAAAGCTCATACTATTGATAGAAGCAATCTCTGTGTTTCCTGTTGTAAAGTTCTTTGTCAATTCGGATTTCTTTTCTTTCGTCGCAGCAATCATGAGTAGTGCAGCCATTAAAAATGCTGCGTAAGAAGTGATTTTTTTCATGATATTGATAGTTAGGTTTTCTATAAAATTAGACCATTAGACATAATGGAATCAAAAATTTAACTCCTATTAACTAATATTTAACAATGTATCATGCGCTATTGTTCAATAGACGAACAAGAAAAAGCAACTAGAGTATTGCTTTCAAAGCTTGGGGAAACTTCAATAGGATTACAACAAACTTCACAATCTTCGATATAGGTCTGATGCGAAATACTCGGATCTAATAGCATGGAAATTTGCTCCCAGCAATATGGACACTGGAAGAAATGTTCCATTAGTCTTCGATTACTTTAAGAATAAGTTTTCCTTTTTTATCTCCCGAAAACAGTCGACCAAAGGTTTCGTAAAAATTCTCGATACCTTCAAAAATGGCTTCTTTGGATTTTAACTTGCCCTGAGCGATCCACATCCCCATTTCCTGAGCAGCTTTACCGTAGTCTTTAGCATAGTCCATAACCACCATTCCCTGCATTGAAGCCCTTTTGACCAAAAGTGATAGGTAATTTGATGGTCCTTGTACTTTTACTTTATTATTATATTGAGAAATAGCGCCACAAATTACAATACGGGCATGCATTCGTAGTTTGGTCATTGCCGCATTCAAGATTTCTCCACCTACGTTGTCAAAATAGATGTCAATACCTTTTGGGCACTTCTCTTTTAAGGCAACGTATATATCCTCTGATTTGTAATCGATAGCGGCATCAAAGCCTAACTCATTAACCAAATAATCACATTTCTCGGAACCTCCTGCGATGCCAACCACTGTACATCCTTTTATTTTAGCAATCTGACCTACAACAGATCCAACAGCACCAGCGGCCCCTGAGACCAGGACAATATCCCCTTCTTTTAATTTGCCAACTTCTAATATTCCAAAATATGCTGTCATTCCCGGCATTCCAAGCGTACTTATGAATAATGGCATTGGAGCAATGGAATCATCTACCTTGTGCCAACCCGATCCATCTGTAGCAACATATTGCTGTACACCTCCCCAACCGGTTAAACAGTCCCCTACCTTGAATTTAGAGTGATTGTTGGATTCTATCACTTTTCCAATAGAACCTGCGCGCATCACTTCACCTATTCCTACGGGAGGGATATAGGATTTGTTATCATTCATCCAACCACGCATAGCGGGATCCAGAGATATATAATGATGCTGAATCAGCACTTCTCCATCTTTAAGCGTTGGAAGTTCAGTTGTTTCTAAACTCCATGTTTGTTCGTCTGGGAATCCAATAGGTCTCTTCTTAAAGATAAGTTGCTTGTTCATTGATCTGAATATTTTTAAAAATGAACCTAAAGATATCGAAATTTTATGGGAAAAGAATCAAAAATAACAGCGGAAACAACATGCCAAGTAGTGCCAATTTCCAACCTCTTTTTTTAAATCCTTTTTTTCCGGCAGGTATCAACATACCAGTGATGGCAATTACGATCATCGCTACACCAAAGATATCAGAATACCAGATCCAGAAGTTATTGGTACTCTTGTGTAAGTACATGGTATGACCAATCAAAGGGACTTTTCTCTTGAATTCTAAGATACCTTTCGATTCGTTGAGTTTCATATCCAATATGCCGTTCCCTTTGAAATAAACACGTAAGGAACCATTTCTAATACGATGTCCGTCATACTCACTTTCAAAATCTTTGGTCGCATTTATTAAAAAGTCTTTGGTAATCTCACTCTCTTCAGCCGGTAGATCTAACGAAACTTCTTTACTATCATAGGTATAATTCATAGGATACCAATCCTGTCTATGATTTAAGATGATTCCTGAAAAAGAAAAAGCAAGGAGCAATCCTACATAAAAATAAGCAATGTCTCGGTGTAAACTTCTATTTGTGACTTTCATTGAAAAAATTTTGATAGCCGCAAATATATTAGAATGATTCTAAATAAAAGTTAAAATTGATGTAATTTGATCAATTCTTCTTCAAAAATATTCTTTGCCAGGTATTGCTTTTCTAGTTCCGACTGGAATGGAATGGGTGTTTCTAAACTACCTACTCTTTTTACAGGAGCATCTAATTGTTCAAAGCAGTTTTCTGTGATCATTGCCGATAGGTCACTAGCAATACCTCCAAACAACGAATCTTCCTGAACGATGATCACCTTTCCGGTTTTTTGCACGGAGTTATAGATAGTTGTTGTGTCCAATGGTTGTAAAGATCTTAAATCGATAAGATCGGCACTAATAGTAACATTTTTCTCCAATGCTTCTATAGCCCAATGTACCGAAGCTCCATAGGCAATAATGGTGATACCCTTTCCTTCTTTAAGCACATTAGCCTTGCCCAGTTCGATCGTAAAATAGTCTTCAGAAACCTCCTGATATACGGATCTGTACAATGCTTTATGTTCGAAGAACAAAACAGGATTAGGATCGTTAATGGCTGCTGCCAACAAGCCCTTAGCGTCTTGCGGAAATGCTGGGTATACTACTTTCAATCCAGGAGTTTTTGTAAACCACGCTTCATTGGTCTGTGAATGGAATGGACCAGCCCCTACTCCTGCTCCACAAGGCATACGCACCACTACATCCGCTTTTTGATTCCAACGATAATGAGACTTCGCTAATAAGTTCACGATTGGATTGAATCCGGAACTCACAAAATCTGCAAACTGCATTTCCATCACGGCTTTCATGCCATTCACAGATAATCCATAAGCAGCTGAAACAATGGCCGATTCACAAATCGGTGTATTACGTACACGCCCCCGACCAAATTTATCTACAAAGCCTTCTGTGATCTTAAAAACACCACCGTATTCGGCAATATCTTGCCCCATAATAACAAGGTCATCATGTCTTTCCATAGATTGTTCCAATCCTTGAGAGATAGCATCAATGAGGCGAATCTTCTTTTTATCATCGGAAGGTTGAATTATTTCTTGTTCATAATCTGCATAGACATCTTTTAGTTCTTGTTGCAGATCGGGTACAATTGCAGGCTCATCATAAGCTATTTGTAAATGTTCGTCAATTTCTGCTTTAATAGCTGCTTTGGTTTGTTCTATAAAAAGGTTATCAATGATCCCTTCTGAGCATAAATATTGTTCAAAATTGAGCACCGGGTCTTTTTTAGCCCAGGTATCGATTAGATCTTTAGGAACATATTTGGTTCCACTGGCTTCCTCATGACCACGCATTCTAAAAGTTTTAAACTCCAGTAATATAGGGCGAGGGTTTTCGCGAACGCTTTGTGCCAGGTCAGAAACTCTGGTAAATACCTCTACAATATTGTTTCCATCTATGATATGTGATTCCATCCCATAGCCTTTTCCACGGTCCGCTATATGCTCACAGTTATACTGTTCAGCCGTTGGTGTAGATAGGCCATACCCATTATTCTCTACACAGAATAATACGGGCAAACTCCATACGGAGGCTACATTTAATGCTTCATGGAAATCCCCTTCACTCGTTCCTCCTTCTCCGGTAAATACCGCACAAACCTGATTGTTTTCAAGTAACTTGTTCGCTAGTGCTATTCCATCTGCAATACCCAACTGAGGTCCCAAATGCGAGATCATTCCAACAATGTTGAATTCCTGTGTACCAAAGTGAAAGCTTCGGTCTCTACCTTTCGTAAAACCACTCATTTTACCTTGCCATTGCGTAAACAATCGATATAACGGGATCTCTCGAGTAGTGAAAACACCAAGATTTCGGTGCATAGGTAAAATATATTCATCTTGGGTCAATGAGGAAGTTACTCCAACTGCAATAGCCTCCTGCCCGATACCCGAAAACCATTTAGAGATCTTTCCCTGGCGCAAAAGCACCAACATCTTCTCTTCGATCAGTCTTGGTTTTAGCATTTTTTGATACAGGCTGATCAGTTGCTCTTTTTCAACAGTGGTTTGACCGTAGTCTATTTGAGTGTTCATTTCTATGAAATAAATATCAGATTCGAAAAACTAAAGTACTATATAAAATGTACATCCGCATTATATTTTATTTAAAATCTCAGCAGCTTTTAATAAGGTCTCATCTGTTTTAGCAAAACAAAAGCGTAAGGCCTTGAAATCAAGTTGATTTGAGTTAAAAACGGATAATGGAATAGACGCTACACCATGCTTTATGGTCAATTCTCGGGCAAAATCCTGATCACCATGCTCGGATATAGCTTCGTAAGATAAACTTTGAAAATAAGTGGCTTTGGTTGGTATAAAAGAAAACCGTGAACCGGTAATAGCCTCTAAGAATAAATCTCTCTTTTTCTGAAAAAAAGCGGGAAGGTACAGGTAATTGTTCTCATCTTCTAAATACTTTGCCAATGCTATCTGTACAGGATGGTTAACACAAAAAACGTTGAACTGATGTACTTTGGTGAATTCCTTCATTAATTCTGCCGGACCACAACAATACCCGATCTTCCAACCTGTATTATGAAAGGTTTTTCCAAAAGAAGCAGTAATTAAGGTTCTTTCCTTTAATCCAGGAAATAAGCAAGCACTTTGATGTGCTTCTCCGTCATATACCATATGCTCATATACCTCATCACTTAAAACAATGATATCTGTATCCTTTACCAGATTTTCCAATTGCTCCATATCGTTTTTACTGAACGTACTTCCGCTCGGATTTTGCGGTGTGTTAATGATGATCATTTTCGTGCGATCGGTAATTGCTTGACGCACTTCATTCCAATTAACGGAATAATATGGATGCTGTAACTGAATTGCTACTGTTTTTCCACCATTCACAGTAACTGCAGGCTCATAACAATCGTACGCAGGATTAAAGATGATCACTTCGTCATTAGATCCTACAAATGCAGAAATGGCAGTGTAAATGGCTTGCGTTGCTCCCGCAGTTACAACGATCTCACTTCCGGGGAGATAAGAAGTTGCATACAACTTCTCATATTTTTTAGCAATAGCTTCACGCAAAGTAAGAACGCCTTGCATAGGCGCATATTGGTTAAACCCTTTGCTCATAGCATTGGAGACCAACTTGATCAGTTTTGGGTCGCTCTGAAAATTAGGAAACCCTTGAGAGAGATTAATAGCATTGTGCTCCACAGCTAGTTTGCTCATGGTGGTAAATATAGTGGTACCAACACTCGGAAGTTTAGAAGTAATATTCATGGTTTGAAGATATAAAAAAACCTCATCAGTAAGATGAGGTTCTGGTATTATAATTAGCAGTTCTTATAGTTCTTTAAAAATGGCATGCATCATTCGTTTCTTGTCATTAATACTTTCTTCTAAGGCTATCATCGTTTCTGTTCTATTTACACCAGGAATTTCATCGATCATGTAAATGATCTCCTTTGCGTCATTTGTTCCTTTTGCACGTACCTTACAAAAAATGTTATATTTCCCAGCAGTTACGTAGGCTACGGTCACATTTGGAATCTTCCTTAGATCTGTGATCACATTTTGGGTCATGGACGTTTTTTCTAGAAATACACCCACATGAGCAATAAAAGAATACCCCATTTTTTCATAATTCAGTGTCAAAGTAGACCCCTGAATAATACCTTCATCTTCCATTTTCTTAACTCTAACATGGATGGTTCCAGCCGATACCAATAATTTTTTAGCGATGTCTGTAAAAGGAGTTCTCGCATTTTCAATCAAGATGTCTAAAATCTGATGATCTATTTCATCTAGTATAAATTTCTTCATTTTTTTGATAATTATTCAAATAACATTACAAAATTATAAAAAAAATTCAAAGTAAATCGCTAAAAAGTGATAAAAATTCAATGAAATTAACTTACGAAATCGTTTTCATTGTGAAATAATTTCTCATTTAAATCAATATGATCCACTTTTTTCTTAATTAATGTAAATCGACCATCTACTATTTTCTCCTCGTATTGATAGGCTTCGTCTTCTCCTTCTTTGTTTCGTTGTATAATATCGAGGAAGTTTTCAGAATTATTTGGAATGTCGAAGTAAGGTTTATATTCTAAAAACTCGTTAGCTTGGCTTATATGGTAGATACCTTGCAATAAGGCATAAAAAGTAAATCTTCTGCTTTCCTCACGTTCATAGTCCTTATAATAATGGCCAGATTCTATTAAAATGGTGCTATAACCTAATTTCTGAAAGTTATCTCCTGTCGCAGTAGGATAAAACTCATCTGTATATCTACCTATATGACCGGGTATGATGTTTTGCAATAATTTGTTCATAGCAACAATAACATTCATGGTCTTTATTCTTCCAGGTGTGATGGCTCTCGTTTCTTCTTCAGACGGTGCTAGAAATGACAATGTAGCTGGATTTTTAGTTCCTTCAACACCAAATATGGTGCGTTGATCATGCATATTAAAGCAAAAATCAGGATGAAAACTATCTAATTGGTCCCGTAGAATCTTACTCTCCGCTGCGGTTCTTTCTACGGCATCTCTATTAAGATCAATAGCATTGGCATTTACTCTTGTATATCTCTCGGCCCCGTCAGGGTTAAGCATAGGTAATATACGTATGCTACAGTGGGATAGCATTGCCAAGGCCTCCGCAGAATTTCCTTTTAAAAAATTGATCAGGTCAAAAACTGCCTTTGTTCCGGTACTTTCATTACCATGCATTTGCGTCCAGATCAATATCTTTTTAGATCCATTACCCAGATGTATGCTGTAGATAGGTCTTCCCTCTTCGGAATTTCCAATCTGTTTAAAGCCCATATGAGTCTGATTGTTCTTTAGGACAGAAACTAAATGCTCGTGGGTAATCCATCTCCCAAATAATTCAGAAGCTTTAGCATCATTAAAAAATTGAGTGATTACGTTTTTATCTATGGTATGCATGGAGATCCTTCTTCGGTTTAATGATCACACAAAAATAGAAATTCTTTTAGGAAGATAAATAATGAAATTATTACAGATGTAAACCACTCATTGTTACAATAATAACCGATTTTTCTGCGTTGATTACTTTGGTAAACCTGTTTACATTTGTAGTATAATAAAAAATGATTTAAATTTATTTTTTAATTATAAATTATTTAATATTAGTATATTAAAAGTTTTATTTAAAGTTTTAGTTTAATTAAAATAAATCATTTGATTTTTTTAACATGGGAAGTTTGGAAACAAAAAAATCTTGATTTACATTTGTAACACGACAATGAATTTACAATGGTAAACAATCAGGATTTTACAGAAAGAATCAAAAAAATACTGGAACATCATCAGTTGACGGCTTCTTTATTTGCGGATAAAATAGGTGTACAACGATCGAGTATCTCGCATATCCTATCTGGTAGAAACAAGCCAAGTTTGGATTTTATCCTGAAAATTACGGGCGAATTCCCTGATGTAGATATCTATTGGTTGTTAAATGGAAAGGGTACTTTTCCGAAAACGACAGTTGAAAAGACTACAATTGCCCCTACTCTGCCCTTATCAAATGATAATAACAAGACTTCGCCTCAATTCGGGGCTAAGAGAATTGTGAAAATTGTTGCCTTTTATGAGGACGGGACGTTCGAAGAGTTCAATAAATAATTGCTTAAATAGCCAATTTACCTATAGCTTCCTTAATAATGGCTATATTTTTAATTTTACTGGCGGTATTGGCCTTATTTTGCTTTTGAACCATCTCTCTCAATAGATTTATACCTATTTTATCAAAATTGAATTGCTTAAACTCGACTCCTTTTGCCACAATATCGTTTACCAGATTCTGAATGGCAGCGGAGTTATCGCTTGTAGAGATCTGATCATAAGCTCTTTTATATAGGGCTTGCACCTTCTTATCACTATTAAGGAACATACCGGAAAGTACGTCTTTAGCAATAAACACCATTTCGGTTTCATCCTTCTCATCTAAATAGATACGCGTTAAGGGCGCTTTGATAATCTCTTTTACTTCTGCAGGAATCTCTTTGGATTTTTGAAGTGCGTATGCCTTGTCTATATAATACATAGCTACTAAGGCCTTACCTAATACGGTATAGGACTTACTTTCCAGCGCTTTTAGAAAGATTGGGCGTAGTTCCGGATCTGTTAATTTACCTAAAGTCTCAATGGCTGCGGCCTGTACTAAGGTTTTTGGATCATTGTTGGCCATGGTCTGGATCTTATTGATCACGTTTCGTTTAGAGAACTTGTTAACCAGATTAATGTTTTCTAAAGCTAGTACACGTATTTTGTAGAAATCATCGTTTAAAGCACCTGCAATGGCCTCGAAAGCTTCTTTATTTTCCTGGCGAGTTGCTACTTCAAGTAATGCCTCTCTTTTGTGAACATAGTTATCGGCATATTTCAGTTGATTGATATAATCGCTCAACACCTTATTCTCCTGGAAATCTCCTAAAATAACACCATCTGCATTCACTAGTAATAATGTGGGTGATTTCCCTTGAAAACCAAAGGTAAAGGAAGCGTCATTTCCATCTACGAACACATTATAACGCGTCTTTTTGGCTCCCTGAAAGATATCAATGGCCAAAGGAAATTTAAACTCGTTCTGTTGTGTCTGATAAATATTAATGGTCACGGTCTTCTCTAGAGTGTTGTAGTCATATGAAACCTGTACTTTTGGATGGCCACTACCATAAAACCATTGATTAAAGAACCAATTCAGGTCTTTTCCGCTCACTTTTTCAAATGCCAAGCGAAGTTGGTGCACTTCCGCAGCTTTATACTTATTTTCTGTTAGATATACATTTAATCCTTCAAAAAAAGCGGCATCTCCAAGGTAGTTGCGTAGCATATGTAATATTGCTCCTCCTTTATTGTAGCTAACCGCATCA
Source organism: Flavobacteriaceae bacterium (assembly GCA_965218065.1). GTDB lineage: Bacteria > Bacteroidota > Bacteroidia > Flavobacteriales > Flavobacteriaceae > Polaribacter. Next base: position 1,344,493 of record OZ244589.1, read on the forward strand.
AACATATCCTCTTTATCTGCATAATGGAAGCGAACAAGTTTCTTATCTTCACTTTGGCTGTTCTTATAACCGGTAACATCCTCGAATAAGTGTGCATCTGCATTGTCCTTGCCATATTTATGCTCTCTCCATAAATACTCGCTATAGTTAGCAAATGATTCATTTAAAGTAAGATTACTCCAGCTTTCTGTAGTCACTAGATTTCCGAACCAATGATGGAACACTTCATGTGCAATAGTGTTTTCCTGTATGTTATCATCTATCAATTGCCCTGGCATTTGATAGGCTTTTTCGCCATGAATCACTGCTGTGGTATTCTCCATAGCACCACTTACGTAGTCTCTTCCCACTATTTGGCTGTATTTACTCCATGGATACTCTATACCGGTAATTTTTGAGAAGAAACCGATCATTTCAGGGGTCAACCCAAATATGTCCTTGGCAACACTCGCATATTTTGGTTCTACATAATAATTTACAGGAATATTTTTGTAGGAGTCTTTGATAATCTCGTACTCTCCAACACCCATAAAGAACAAATAAGGAGCATGTTTTTGATCTAATTTCCAATAATCTGTTCGTAGACTACCTTTTTGTTCTTGACTGATTAAGGTACCATTAGATAGTGTTTTGTATTTGTTAGGAACCGTAATGTAGATTTCTTGCGTAGTCTTCTGATTTGGGCTGTCTATAGTTGGGAACCAGCAGCTGCTGGACTCTGTTTCTCCTTGCGTCCAGATCTGAGTAGGTTTATCCTTGTCCGATCCATCCGCATTAATAAAATACAAACCTTTAGCATCCGTAATTGCCGCACTACCAGATTGACGTACTTTTTCGGGCTGAGCTGTGTATTTTATATAAATGGTGAAGGATTCCCCTCTTTTATACACTTTTGGAAGGTTTATCTTTAATAGATAGTTATCATAGGTATATGTCAGGTCCTTGTTATTCAGTTGTACCGCATGAATGATCATGGCTTTTGCATCCAGTTCAAATACGCTGGATTTATAGAAATGAGGTTTCGCCGTTACCCATTCCTCTCCATTTAATGTTTTATTGTTAAAGTTAAAATCAACTTTCAACTTTGTATGTATCAGATCGAACTTTTTTTCTTTCTCTGCTCTATAAATAGATAAAGGGTCTGCGGTTTGGGAAAAACCAACACCAACAAACAGCAAACATATAAGGGTCACAATTTTAGCGTACTTCATTTTATATCTGTTCTAAGATTTCAAAAGTACTAAATAAAAAAATGTAGGCTGTTAACGCCTAGTTAAAAAGAAAAAGCCGCTTGGATACTGAATTTAATTCAGTACAAGCGGCCTATATTTGGTGTTGATCAATGTGCTATTTAAAAACAGCATTTAAGCTGCCTAGACGTACATTACTTGGGTCTATTTTGATGTTTTGCATCATTTCAATGATCATTGCAGGGTTCATATCGTCTCCTAATAATCGTGCAATCCCAACTCCGGAATCTTTTCCATATCCAAAAGCTATTACTTCATCTATCGCATCGCTATTTCCTGTGTAATAAAGACTTACTTTCATTCCTTTAGCATTCATCTTCATTAAGGTTTTGTATTCTTCTCCTGCTAAGATCTTGGTTAATTTTTCCTTCTCAACCTCGTAAGCAGCTTCGTTATTCTTGTAAGGCAACGCTACTACGTTTATCTTTTTGATACTCTCTACTGTGGCTTTCACGTTATCAGAGACATCTTGATCTTTTAATTCTAAGAAGCTAACAGGAAGATCGACCGTGATAAATCCTTGCTTCTCCTGGCTTTCCACTAGGTACCCTTGCAAAGAATTGTTTTTACACGATGTCATCAATAAGGCTACTATTACTAGTGATAATACGGCTGTTAATTTTTTCATTTGTATGTTTTTTTAAACAGGTGCTATTGGTAGCACCTGTTATGTTGATTTAGTCTTTACTTACTTTTATCTTGGCATCCTTGGTAAAGGTATCTGCAATCTTAGATAGTTTGTTGATATCTATGTTACCTGTTAAAGATACAATTACCGATTCTGAAACTCCGTTCGTTTTCTTGTCTATTCCTTTTACAAACATCAATACTTCACTTACATAATCTTTATTACCGCTTGCTTTTACATAGATCTTGATCCTTGAGTTTCCTTCTTTCATTCGCATTAGCTCCGTTAATTTTGAGCTTTTTACTGCTTTAGATACCATAGCATCCATCTTTGTTGCAATCGATTTGTCGTCTGTAGAGAATACTTTTAGTTCGTTCAAATCCTGGATCATACTAAAGATCTCCATGGCTTCGCTACCTTCTTTATCGTCTACTTTGAACTTGGAAAGGATCTCGAACATATCTTTGTTTACAATGATCGCATCTACTCCATCCATATTCTCTAAGGTGTCAAACATTGACTGTCCGTAGCTTACCAATGGCGATACTACTAGGGCTATTAATAGAATTATTTTTTTCATGATTCTTAAAATTTACTTGGTTTTTTAAAATTTACTTGGCTTTAAATATTTTATTCACTGTGTTCTCGTAAGCATATAAGTTGTTAAATGCACTTTTTCCTTTATTAAGGTTTGTAGATAACATTTTTAAGGCATTTTCTACCTGAGCATATGCTTGTCTTTGTTTGTATTTTTCATACTGATCTACACCAATATAAACACTAAACAAAAGGGCTACTGACGCTGCTACTGATAACCATTTTAAGTTCTTACGTTTTGTACTCTTAGGTTTTAACTCAATGGTCTTGGTATAGGTTTCGTCTTTACTAAATTGAAAATAACTAAACATTAATTGGTACTCTTGTAAATGAGGAGCCACGTTGTCTGATAAGAAGTACTCCCTTAAGGTAGCTTCTTCTTGTACAGAGGTTTCTGCGTTTAGGTATTTTCCGACTAATTGTTCTATGTTAGCTAACTCCATAGTTGTGTTTTTTTATTAGTTCTTCTCTTATTGTTTTTCTCGCTCTTGACAATGCTACCCTTACCGCTGTTGGTTTCATGTCTAACATTTTGCATATTTCATCAAAATCATATTGCTCGACATCTCTTAATTGAATGATCAATTTTTGCTGTTCAGGTAAATTTTCAATGAGCTGATGTACTTGGTTTACACTATCTCGATACTCTACTCTTTTATCTAAGCTCGTATCCTTTTCTTTATAATTACTATGAACTAATGTTAAGTTACTTGCTTGTTTAGACTTTAATCTATCGTAACAATAGTTCTTGGTCATGGTCATGGCAAAGGCCTCAACATTTTTGTAACTGGACAGTTTTTCATTATTCTTCCAAAGTTTAAACAACAATTCTTGTGTTGCATCCTCTGCTTCTTCAGTAGATACCAAGAGTCTTTTGGCTAAACGAAAGACCTTGTCTTTAAATGGTAAAACAACTTTTAAAAAGTCCGATTGGTTCATTAGTCTTAATTATTTTGTAAAATTCCGATCGTTTTCTCGTCTTATTTATCGGTATTACATCTTTACGACGATACTCTTACAATTTTGTTACATGAGAAAAAAAATAATACTAATATTGTGTACTATACGTTACAATAATACAAATCTACATATATATGAAATCCTATAGACTACTAGTTTTTGTTTTAATTTCCATAGTTACTATATCATTGACAAGTTGTTCCAAGTCTGAAAACATTCCTGCGGACCTGGAGATCAATGATTTTGTATGGAAAGGATTGAATGCGTATTACTTTTGGCAAGACCAGGTACCGGATTTGTCCGATACCAGATTTTCTTCTCAAAGTCAGTTAAATACCTTTTTAAGTGGTTCTGATACTCCTGATAATTTGTTTTACAGTTTATTGTTTGATTATCCGAATACAGATAAATACTCCTGGATCGTAAGCGATTACATAGCTTTAGAGAATTCGCTAGCAGGATTAAACGAAAGCAATGGAATGGAATTCGGATTAGTGCCTTTTGCCAGTGATCCGACCAATTTATTTGGATATGTACGTTATATACTACCTGGTTCGGATGCCGAAACCAAAGGAGTGACCAGAGGTATGCTTTTTACGCATGTAGATGGTGTGCAGCTAACCACTTCAAATTATAGAACATTATTGTTTTCAACAGCTACCTCATATACGATTACTTTGGCGAATTATAACGCTGGAAATCCTGTTGCAACGGCAACTACGATCACCTTATCAAAATCTCAACTACAGGAGAACCCGATAAAGATCGTTACCACTTTTACAGAAGGCACCAGAAAGATTGGATATATCATGTACAACCAGTTTGTTACAGGATATGATGATGAACTGAATACCGCGTTCGCAACCTTAAAGGCAGATGGAGTTACAGATCTGATCATTGATCTACGCTATAATCCCGGAGGATCGGTACGAACAGCGTCGTATCTAGGAAGTATGATCACCGGACAGTTCTCGGGGGAACTATTTAGCAGACAGGTTTGGAATACTAAGGTTCAAGCGAATGTAAATGAAAGTAACTTTATTACCAATTTCACCAATCAGATCAATAATGGAATTGTTTCAGAGAATATCAATAGCCTTAACCTAAGTACCATTTACTTTATTGTTACTGGAGGCTCTGCTTCGGCTTCAGAATTGTTGATCAATAGTTTAAATCCATATATAGATGTGAAGTTAGTAGGCACTACGACAGAAGGTAAAAATGTTGGTTCGATCACGTTATACGATTCTGAGAACTATAGCCGTGCGGGTGCGAACCCTAATCATACCTGGGCAATGCAGCCGATTACTTTTCAGGTAAGAAATAGAGACAATATAACCGTTCCGGAAGGATTTACTCCTGAAGTTGCCTTTCCTGAAGATTATGGAAATTTAGGAGTGTTGGGTGATAGAAATGAACCGATGTTAGATAGAGCAATTACTTATATCTTAACAGGAAACAGGTTTAGTGATCGTTTAATTATTCCTATTCATGAGGAATTTACTTCTTCGAAACAATTTAATCCAACTCGCAGTACCATGTACCTGGACCTTGATAATTAGGCTATAATAAACTCATTTGCGAATTATTCGATATATCATTAGGTACTCGTAATTGGGTGCCTAACTTTTTATTGAGACCTCTTATAAAATGAGCTGCTAATAAAGGGGATTCTTTTTCAAGGTTTTGATGTATAAAAAAATGAACATTAGAAAGCCCAAGATCGATCCATTCTTTTAACCTTAGCACCCACGCATCCAAACGATCATAGTCAGAAGGGTGATTTGCTCCTACATATCTAATAAAAGCTTCATTATTTGTTAAACGCATGTGCACCATATCTCTCCTGCCGGCAGTATCCACCAGTACATTAGCAATTTGTTTGCTTTCTAGCAACTGATAAAATTCTTCAGAGATAACAGGGTCCGAAAACCAATCTGGATGCCTACACTCTACCGCTAAAGGAACTTCCTTTGGCCAACTGGCAACAAAGTTGTGCAGTCTATCAAAGTTCTTAGGTCCAAAATTAGCATGAAGCTGTAAGAAAATAGTACCCAGTTTTTCTTGTAAGTTACTCGCATTGTATAAGTAAGTATTAACGATTTCCTCAACACCAACAAGGCGTTTCCAGTGACTGATCTCCTGACCTAACTTTGGAAAGAATTTAAAATGATCTGGGGTTTTCATATACCATTTTTCAAATTGTGTTGCAGGAAATTGTCTGTAAAAGGTAGCATTGAGCTCTATACAATTGAACTGTCTGGAATAATATTCCAACTCATCTTTAGTTCCTCTTGGGTAGAAACCTTTTAGATCGGCCCTATTCCATTTAGCACAGCCTACATAAATAGAAGGTTCATTTTTCTTCTTTACTTTTGAAAGCACTTTGATGGTGTCTTTATGAGTTTCAGGTAGCGTAAAATCTACTAACTCAGGATGTTCAACTTTTCCAAATTTCATAGGTTATATATTAGGTCTAAACTCACTGTTATTTTCTTCGTTGCGCCTCTTAGCGTATTGATAGCCCGACTCCCACCATTCGGTCATTTGTTTCTTGTCAAATACTAAGGAATTGGTGGTTAGAACGGATGGTGTATAGTAAAGATTTAACTTTACATCGTTGTTTTTTGCAGATAATTTTCCAATAGTTACGTTATGCTTTTCTACATGTTCCATCATAAATTCCTGCACTGCAAATAGTAATGAAAATGGATTCTTAGCAGGAATCCTATTTATCTGAGTTACCTCTGTTTCTAAAATGATCGCATCTATTTCCTTTGCACCTCTCAAAATAGCTTCCCTAATTGGAACTAAACAGCCAAAACCGCCATCTGCATATTGCTGACCACCTTTCTCAAATAAGCTCATAAACGGTACATAGTTGCACGAACTCCATACCCAATCGCAAAACTCTTCATACCCATATTCCTTAATAGACTTATACTCTATTCTATTTGCTGTAAGGTTAGAAACAGTAACAACAATATCTTTATCGCTATCATACAATGTTTGGTACATTTCCTTGGTAATATTCTTACGAATCAATTTCCTAAGATTTTTGCTCTCCCCAAAGGTTTTACTTCCATTGATAAAATTAAACAGTGTACTTCTGTGCCGAATACTCACCACATGAACACCATTGACACTTTTTATCTTAAAAGGATTTACGTTAAAAATGGAGTGCTGTCCTACAGAGGTATATATCTTATGAAGCGCATCGATCTTGTTTAAAGCCAGATGAGATATGAGTAAGCTTCCGGTTGAGGTACCTAAAAAAAGATCATAAGCTTTCTTTTTTTCTTGTAACAGGTATTGTGCTACGCCACCGGCAAATGCGCCTTTACTTCCCCCTCCAGAAATTACTAATGCTTTCTTCATTATTGAACGAATGATTTGTGTATTTTCGTTTTATAAATATATCAAAATGAAACCACTCATTCTACTCTTTTTATGTGCTTTTGTAGTAAGTTCCTGTACAAAAGAATATCAGCCTAGAAATATTGAAAAATTAGATATTAAAAGTATTAACATAGATAGTACAAGTATCCGTACTATTGTTGCTATTGATACAAATACAGTCATGTTTGCAGGATCTAATGGTAGAATTGGGTATCATGTAGAAGGAAAGAAAACGGTGGTAAAAACGATTTACTATCAAGATACATTAACGCCTAGCTTTAGAAGCGCGGCAACGAATGGAAATGACTTCTATATATTGAGTATTTCTAATCCTGCTTTGCTTTATAAAACATCTATCATTGATCATGAATTAGTATATACCGAAGAACATGAAAAGGTATTTTACGACTCCATGAAGTTCTTTAATCAACTGGATGGTATTGCTATGGGCGATCCTACAGAAGATTGTTTATCTGTGCTATTAACCAATGATGGTGGAAAAACCTGGAAGAAAGTTTCTTGCGATAAGCTGCCAAAGATCGTAGATGGCGAGGCTGCTTTTGCTGCAAGTAATACCAATATTAAAGTGATAGAAAACACAGCATGGATTGTTACAGGTGGAGCAAAAGCAAGAGTGTTCAAATCAATTGATAAGGGACAGACATGGAATGTATATGATACTCCTATTGTGCAGGGAGATGGTCCTCAAGGTATTTACTCAGTAGATTTTGCAGATGAGCTTCACGGGATTATTATGGGAGGTGACTATTTAAAATCTGATGCTAATGAGCGCAATAAAGCCATTACTACAGACGGGGGAATTACCTGGGTAACGGTTGCGGATGGACAGGATCCAACCTATAAAAGTTGTGTACAATATGTACCAGATACACAAGGTAAAGAGGTATTTGCCGTTGGTAAAACAGGAATATCCTATTCCAAAGATGGTGGTAAAAACTGGAACAAAGTCAGTGACGAGGCATTTTACACCATACAATTTGTGAATAAGAACATGGCCTGGTTGTCTGGAAATAAAAAATTAGGAAAATTAGAATTACCAAATGAATAAGTTCTTCAAGCTAAATATCGCTGTTATTAGTGCTTGCTTTTTAATGATAGCATGCCAGGAAACGTCTGAACTTAGTAAGGATTTTGGCTGTGTTGGTGACTTGAACAATATAGAAGAAGTGGCCGATTTTGAAAACAAGTTTTCTATGCCTATTCCTAAAAATTGGAAGGTGAACTTGTACTACGATAATGCGCAATCCTCCATCTACTTCGCAGATACCACCAAGCAGCTTACAGAAACAACCATTGTAGATGTTACGTTCATAAAGACGAGGACCACTTTTGATGAGGATTTTTTGAAGAAAGTGGAAATTAATTATACGACAACAGGTTTAAAAGAAGAAAAGAACAAGTCCTTCATATTAGGTGGTTATCCATCTTATTATACGATAGCTAAAGGTGTTCGGAATAGTTTTCCTTATAGTATTTGTAATGTATTTGTCAATACGAAAGGAGATGGAAAATTTATTCACGCTAAGCTAGAGGTATACGGAGATTCTCTGGTAGAACAACGTTTGTGCAAAGGGATCAATTTAGTCGAAAAAATACGATTTAAATAATCCTGAAAGCATTATTTTTGAATTTCAATTTTACATCCATGCAAAAAGAACATATCCTTAATAGATTTGTCAGTTATGTTACGATAGATACAGAATCTGATCCAAACAATCCTGCATTTCCATCTACAGAAAAACAATGGGATCTCGCTAAACTTTTGGTTACAGAGTTAAAAGCCATTGGGATGGAAGATGTTGATCTGGACGATAACTGTTATGTCATGGCCACGTTACCTAGTAATCTGAATTATGAGGTACCAACCATTGGTTTTGTTTCTCATATAGATACGAGCCCTGATTTTACGGGAGCGAATGTTAGTCCTCAAATCCATGAGAATTATGATGGTAAGGATATTGTGTTGAATGCTGAGAAGGACATTGTACTTTCTCCAGATTATTTTGAAGACCTATTACAGTATAAGGGTCAGACGTTAATAACGACGGACGGCACTACCCTATTAGGAGCAGATGATAAGGCCGGCATTACTGAGATCGTTTCTGCTATGGAATATCTAATTCAGCATCCTGAAATAAAGCATGGAAAGATAAGGATCTGTTTTACCCCTGATGAAGAAGTAGGAAAAGGAGCACATTTGTTCGATGTAGAAAAGTTCGGAGCCGATTGGGCGTATACCATGGATGGTTCTCAAATAGGAGAATTGGAATACGAAAACTTTAATGCTGCAGGAGCGAAGGTGACCATTACTGGTAAAATAGTGCATCCAGGATATGCAAAAGGTAAAATGATCAACTCTATGTTAATTGCGAGCGAGTTCGTAAGTAAACTTCCTAAAAATGAAACTCCTGAGTTAACAGAAGGATACGAAGGGTTCTTCCATTTGTATCAAATGGATGGTAAGGTAGAGCAAACGGTTTTGCACTATATCATTAGAGATCACGACATGGATTTGTTTTTAGACAGAAAAGAGCAAATGAAAAAGTTGGTTGTAGATATGAATACAGCTTTAGGCAAGGATCTAATAAAGTTAGAAATTAAAGATCAATATTATAATATGAAAGAGAAAGTAGTACCAGTGATGCATATCGTTGATATTGCCGAAGAGGTAATGCATGATCTCGGTATTACACCCTTGATCAAACCTATTCGTGGAGGTACTGATGGTTCTCAATTATCCTACAAAGGTTTGCCTTGCCCGAATATCTTTGCCGGAGGGCATAATTTTCATGGACGATATGAATATGTTCCGGTGGAGTCCATGTTAAAAGCTACAGAAGTAATTGTTGGTATTGCTCAAAAAGTAGCAGAAAAATTCAAGTGATTTTTTAGAAAAGTTCAGGGTGCTTCCCTTCTACACCTTCGTAGAAGGAATGAAAATGTTCGAAATCTTTTTCCATATTATCCGTAATATAATAAGGATCTGATATCTTAACCTGTTTCTTGCCAAAATCTAAGGTGGCCATAATAATAGGTACGTTTGCTCCCTTTGCGATGTAATAGAATCCCGTTTTCCACTGATCTACTTTCTGTCGAGTACCTTCAGGAGAAAGTCCCAAACGAAACTCTTCCCTTGAGTTAAAGATATCTACGATGGCATCAACTAGATTATTGCTTTTACTTCGATCTACAGGAGCACCGCCTAATGCTCTAAAGAGAAAACCAAATGGGGGTTTAAACAACGAATCCTTGCCAATGAAGTTGATCTTCTCTCCACTCACATTTCTAGCTAATATCGCTATGGGAAAATCTTGCCAGCTTGTATGAGGAGCAGCAATGACAACATATTTTTTTAGACCTCTTGGAAAATCATTGGATATTTTCCAACCCAAGATCGTGGTAAAGATAAATTTCGAAATTCCTTTCATTGTCAATATTAAAAGCTCTAAATTTAAGGACTTATTTTTTAATGATGAATGAACTGATCATATACTTATTAATCACCGTAGTAGCTATTTTATTAGGAATATTTGTAGGCGGATTACTTTCTAAGGTAAAATCGGAAAGTCTTAATGGCCGAAATAAAACCTTGCAAGAAATAAATGAAAAATCGGAACGTACGATCAATGAATTGCAGGAGGAGATCAAGGAGGTACAGTCGGCTAAAGAGGCTTTGGTTATTGAAAATACGAGACAGGAAAGTCAATTACAGAATTTACGTTTGAAATATGAGGAGAATCAGAAGGATGTAGAGAAACTTCAAGAAAAATTCACCAAAGAGTTTGAAAACCTGGCCAATAAGATCCTGGAAGAAAAATCGACCAAGTTTACGGAAAAGAACAAAGAAAACCTTGCTACTATATTGAATCCTTTAAAGGAAAAGATCGAGGGTTTTGAAAAGAAAGTGGAAACTACGCATAAAGAAAGTATTGATTACCATGCGGCATTAAGACAACAGATCATTGGTTTAAAAGAATTGAACCTTCAAATGAGTAAAGAAGCTGTGAATCTTACTAAAGCTTTAAAAGGTGACAGTAAAGCTCAAGGAGATTGGGGAGAAACCCAACTACAACTATTATTGGAAAAGGCAAACTTGACCAAGGATATCCATTATACAACGCAGGGTGGTTATAGAGATGAGGACAACAACCTTAAAAAACCTGATTTTGTTATCAACTTACCGGATAATAGGCATTTGATCATCGATTCTAAAGTTTCTTTAACAGCTTATGAAGGATATTTTAATGAAGAAGAAGGGAGTTTAAAAGAGGAGCATTTAAAAAAGCATATTGAAAGCATCCGAAAACATTTTAAAGAACTAAGTGAGAAAAAGTATGCGGACCTTTATGGTATTAATTCCCCTGATTATGTATTGATGTTTGTGCCAATTGAACCGGCATTGATGCTTGCTTTAAGTAAGGTTAATAATTTATACTTAGAAGCGCTTGATAAGAATGTAGTGCTCGTGTCTACATCCACCCTGTTAGCCACGCTCAGTACTGTTTCTTCCTTATGGAGACAGGAAAACCAAAAAAAGAACGTACTTGAAATAGCACGTCAGGCTGGAGCCTTATACGATAAATTCGAAGGACTCTTAAAAGACCTTATAGGTATCGGAAAGAAAATTGATGATTCTAAAAAAGATTATAATGCAGCCATGAACAAGTTGGTAGAAGGAAGAGGAAATCTAATTACCAGCGTGGAAAAATTGAAAAAACTGGGTGCTAAAACAGAAAAATCCTTACCGGAAAATATTGTAGATAGAGCTTCTCAGAACTAATCGCGAATCAATTTAACTACAGAGGTCTTATTTCCTGAGGTAATTTTTGCAATATAAACTCCCGCGCTATAATTGGTAAGGTCAATGGTATCTCTTTCTAAGAGATTATATCGAGATAATAATAGTCTACCAGAAATATCATATATGGCCAATCGCTTATCTGTAGAAATGGTATTCATCCTTAAATTAAAAACTCCGGAATTACTGGGATTTGGATAAATACTGAAATCTATGCTATTTGCTTCGGAGGTACTGAGGATTCCATTCCCTTCCTGAATAGTGATGCTTTGATTCACAGGAATGTTAGTTATGGTCTCTGTCTGACCTGAATGATTCCAAATTATTTTGATCTCATCGATCACTGTAGCTGTTCCCACACCGACAAATTCAGATCTTGAATTCTGACCTAAATAGCCTTCTCCACATAAGGTATATCGATACTGGGTCGTGCCATTTGCCATAATTTCAATTCTATTCCCTACTCCATCCTTATTTCCAGTAACACCTTCTAGTTTTATTTTGATCCAGTTATTACTATGTGCAGATTGATTTTCCCATACATAGTAATTGGCATTTTCGTTCATAACTGCGATATCGGGAGCACCATCATTATCAATATCTCCTATAGCATTGCTGTAACTAGCATTTCCTTCGTTGTCAAAACCGATTCCGGAAGGGATACTAAATACATTACTACCATTATTGTGATAAAAGGCAGATGACAAGAAGTTTACATTAGAGCCATCCATACTTCCGCTTACATAAAGATCTAGGTGACTATCACTATCAGCATCTAAAAAAACGGCGCCCCATGCTGTACTATTAAAGATCGTACCTGAGGCAGCAGCTACATCCGTGAATGTACCATCTCCATTATTCTTGAAGAGTACATTTCCATTCGGTGTATTGGTGATATACATATCCAACCAACCATCATTGTTATAATCACCAATGGTGGTAGACATGGCATCAATGCTGATATCGGTACCGCTAGCTGTAGAAACATCTGTAAATGTACCATCGTCATTATTCTTATAAAATCTGTTCTGATTGGTAAATTTGTCATTGGCTACATAAATATCCTGATCGCCATCATTGTCATAATCAAAGAAAGCCGCGCAAAAAGACTGTTCCGGGCTTATGTTAATTCCAGCGGCTACTGTAATATCTACAAACGTTCCGTTATCATTTCTATATAAGTAATTTCGTTGCTCTGCGGTAATTCCTCTATTGGTGATAAACAGATCTAAGTCTCCATCTTTATCTATGTCGCCAAAGCAAGCTCCAAAAGTGTTTAGATCTTCTGTAAAAAGTCCACTACTGCTTGTTACATCGGTAAAACTAAGGCTACCGTCATTTTGATATAATTTATTTGGACCATTTGTACTGGTCACAAAGAAGTCTAAATCTCCATCATTATCATAATCTACCCAAAGCACTTGTTTTGACTCGGTAGATTGATCTATTCCAGGCAGTGTGATTTTGGTAAATACAACTCCATCATTCTTAAAGAAATGAATTTTCTCGGTAGATTCTGTTGCAAAAGTCAGATCGTCTTTCCCATCTTGATCAAAGTCAACAAAAGAAACACCACCGCCATGAAAACTATTCATACCGAAACTATACCCAACTCCTAACGTACTTGCTTGATCTAAGAAAGAAAGTTGAGCCATAGAAATGTTTGACATAATCAATGCTAAAACAAATATGGCTCTTCTCATAAATATGTAATTTGTTAGTTAGATTACATTTTTCAGAGCAGTTTTTTATTCCATAAACAAAGGTCTATGACTCATAAAGTCGTGAACCTTTGTTGCAATTTTAGACAAAATTTCTTCATTTTCAAAATTTTGAATGACTTCATCTATAAATTCTACCACGGTAACCATGTCATCCTCTTTTAAACCTCGTGTGTAATAGCAGGAGTACCTACTCTGATTCCCGATGTTATAAAAGGAGATTTATCATCAAAGGGCACCATATTCTTATTTACGGTAATCTCAGCTTTACCCAAAGCAGCTTCAGCTTCTTTACCTGTAATATTTTTGTTCCTCAGATCGATAAGCATCATATGGTTATCCGTTCCTCCGGAGATCAATTCATACCCTCGCTCAACAAAAGCAGCTGCCATGGCCGCAGCATTCTTTTTAACCTGTACCTGATAATGTAAGAACTCATCAGTTAGTGCTTCACCAAAGGCAATAGCCTTCGCAGCAATAATATGTTCTAATGGTCCGCCTTGATTTCCAGGAAATACGGCTCCATTTAACAAAGTAGACATTTTTTTAAGCTTCCCACTCTTAAGTGTTTGGCCGAATGGATTCTCAAAATCTTTCCCCATCATGATCAATCCCCCTCTAGGGCCCCTAAGTGTCTTGTGAGTTGTTGTTGTAACAATATGGCAATGTGGTAAAGGATCGTTTAAGATTCCCTTAGCAATCATTCCTGATGGATGAGATATATCGGCTAACAATAGCGCATTAACGCTGTCAGCAATTTCTCTAAAACGTTTAAAATCTATATCTCTAGAGTATGCAGATGCACCTGCAATGATCATTTTAGGTTGTTCCTTTTCAGCGATCTCCTGAATTTTATCATAATTTAATACACCTGTCTCCTTCTCTACTCCGTAAAAAGTTGGATTATATAACCTACCCGAAAAATTCACTGGAGACCCATGCGTTAAATGCCCTCCATGAGAAAGGTCAAAACCAAGAATCTTATCTCCGGGTTGTAAACACGCAGCAAATACAGCAGTATTGGCTTGAGACCCTGAATGTGGTTGCACATTTACATATTCGGCACCATACAATTCTTTGGCACGATCAATGGCAATTTGTTCCACAATATCGACTACTTCACAACCTCCATAATAACGCTTGTTAGGATATCCCTCAGCATATTTATTGGTTAAAACAGAGCCGGCTGCTTCCATTACCTGATCACTGACATAGTTTTCTGAGGCAATAAGTTCTAGTCCATTTGTTTGTCTTTCTTTTTCGTCTTGTATTAAATCAAAAATTTGAGAATCTCGTTGCATTGTTAAAGTTTAATTAAGAAACCCAAAAGTAGTGAAAAATCATTTTTATAATTATATCTTTCTACTATATTTGATAAAAATTAAAGACAAACTTTTCGATGAAAATAACTGCCAATAACCCCAAAAGAAAATCCTGGTTAAGAACTGCTGTCGATTCAGACTTTCCAATTCAAAACATTCCGTTTGGAGTGTTTATTACAAAAGATGATATTATTACGATCGGAAGTAGGATTGGTGACTATGCCATAGATCTTGGAGCATTACATCAATTAGGTTATTTTGACGGTATTCCTTTAACTGATGATATTTTCTTGCAAGACAATTTAAATGATTTTATTGCAGATGGAAGAAAGACATGGAGATTGGTTAGAAATCGAATTGCAGATATCTTTGATGTAACCAACGGAAAATTACGCGATAATGCAGAGCATAAAGATAAAGTGATCTTTAGAATGGATGAAGTGGAGATGTTATTACCGGTGAGCGTTGGAGATTATACCGATTTTTATGCGAGTAAGGAACACGCTACTAACGTAGGAAGCTTATTTAGAGATCCTGAGAATGCGTTAATGCCTAATTGGGTGCATATTCCTATAGGATACCACGGAAGAAGTTCGTCCATTATACCTTCAGGAACACCAATTCATAGGCCTTTTGGGCAAACGAAGCCAGCAGAAGGCTCAAATATACCGGGTTTCGGACCAACCAAGCTGCTCGATTTTGAATTGGAAATGGCCTTTATTACCACAGCATCAAATAGTTTAGGAGAGCGCATACCTGTGGAGGAAGCGGAAGAATATATTTTTGGGTTGGTACAATTTAACGATTGGTCTGCCAGAGATATTCAGGCATGGGAGTATGTTCCGCTAGGACCTTTCCTAGGAAAGAGCTTTGCTTCAACTATATCTCCATGGATCGTAACCTTAGATGCTTTGGAACCTTTTAGAGTGGATAATCCAAAACAGGACCCTGAACCACTACCCTATTTACAGCATGATGGAAAGGGTAGTTTTGATATTAATTTACAAGTTGGAATACAGCCGGAAGGAGAAAAAGAAACCGTTGTGGCCAATTCTAACTTTAAATATATGTATTGGACCATGGCGCAGCAATTAGCGCACCATACAGTTAATGGGTGTCCTGTAAATTCAGGAGATATGATGGGAAGTGGCACGATTTCTGGACCTACAAAAGATAGTTATGGATCGATGCTAGAGCTAACGTGGAGGGGTCAAAATTCTGTTAAATTGAACGACGGTTCGGAGCGAAAGTTCATAAATGATAACGACACTGTAATTATGCGAGCCTACTGTAAGAACAAGGATGTTCGCATAGGATTTGGAGAATGCACCGGTAAGATATTACCTGCAAAGTAATCTTTTGAAATAAAATAGAAACCTCGCTATAATTACAGTGAGGTTTTTTTGTGCCCTTTTCTAAAGAGCATATAGATCAATCCTACAAGAACAATCGCAGAACAGCAATAGAGTATCGTAGGAATTCTGGACATAACGTTCATATAATACCAACCGGAGAATAAAGCTCCTAGGCCTATACCCGCTTCCAATGCAATATACATGGTTGCAATGGATCTTCCTTTATGTAATGGGTTACTCAGATCAATTGTCCAGGCATTAATTGTAGGTGATAAGATGCCCATAGCAAACCCGTAAAAAATAGCACCAATTAAGAGACCGTTCTTGGTTTCGAACATACCCATAAAGACTAAGGAGAAAATAAGAATGGTCAAACCAATAATAATTACAATCTTTCTTCCATAAACATCTGACGTTTTACCTGCTATAATTCGTATGAATAAAGATGATATTGTAAATATTATGAAGAAGGTTCCTTTATTAATAAAACCAAGGTGCTCGCTCCAATCTGGTATTAAAGTTAAAACAATTCCGAACCCAAGATAACTGACAAATGTGATGATAGCAGCAGGAATGGCTTCTTTTGCAATGATCTCATCTTTAGAAACCTTTAGATGAACCATTTTAAAAGATTCTTTATTATCAAGCGTTTCATGAATCTTAAGTACTAACAAGATGGAAATGAAAGCTACAAGAGATGAACTAAAGAATAACATATCATAAGAACTATATAACTTGATATAGCTTCCAAGAGCAGGCCCTAGTGCCAATCCGGTACCAAAACAGATGCCTTGAATACCCATGGCCTCTCCTAGCCTGTTCTTAGGAATAATATCGGAAACAAAAGCAGCTATGGCTGTAGGACTGAATCCGGTAGAAAAACCGTGAACAAGCCTAAGAAAAAGAAACCCAGATACACTGGTTAGAATGGGATAAAAGAGGCCACATACAATACAAACAATGGCACCGATGATCATCACAGGTTTTCTACCAATAGTATCGGATAACTTTCCACTGAAAGGCCTTGAAAGTCCAGCTGTCAATGTAAATAGAGAAATAATGAGTCCTTTATATTCTGCACCCCCTAAACTGCTTAAATAACTAGGTAATTCAGGAATCAGCATATTATAACTTGCCGAAAATAATAACGAACTGATACAGACTAAAATAAAGCCCTTGGAATATATGGATTGCTTTTTTTGATTCATGAGTTAAATGATAAACAACTCGTTAATTTGTTCTTTTGAATACTGCCATACTGCATTTGAACCTTTTTCAATAGGTTTTGTCTTAGCCATTACAATCTCATAGTCAACCTTATATTCTGCCCAGGTACCTCCATTATTTGAAAGATTCTGTAAAACAGGTTCAAAGCGATCCATAGCCTTTGCAAATTTAGCTTCATTTGAAGTACCTTCTTCGAACTCCAGCCAAATATCAATGAATTCTTGAGCCTGATCATCCGGAAGGATACCGAAAATTCTCTTAGCAGCTTTTAATTCTTCCTGCGTATTAGTGTGGTTTTTTGTAGTATCGAAAATAAACACGTCACCGGCATCTATCTCAACAATGTCATGAATTAAGACCATCTTCAACACTTTTAAAATATCAATTTCCTGATTCGTATGCTCAGCCAAGACCAACGCCATCATGGCTAAATGCCAACTGTGTTCAGCGTCGTTCTCATTTCTGTCACTATTGAACAATTTTGATTTTCTCTGAATGTATTTTAGTTTATCTATTTCTTTAATGAACTCGATCTGTTTCAAGAGTTTTTCCATTTGTAGTACGATTGTGATTAATTTTTTAGCTTTACCAACACAAAGGACTTGTTTATTTTATTTGTTGAAAAGGACATTTGTCCCAATTCATAAAAAATGATAAGAACACATATAGAATTGTTGGAATATATAGAAGTATTGAAGGCTAAAGGACTTGGCTATTTTGAGGAAGAAACTTTCGGGCCTAAGCAAGTGATCATTGAGGAGAATAAGAGATATTCCTATGTATATATTATAAAAAAAGGAATTACAAAAGTGTACCTATCTGATGAAAACGGAAAGGACTTTATTCAAGAGTTCTTAAGTGATGGGATGGAGTTTGGCGAGTTGGAAGTCTTTAGTGAGAAGCCGAGCTTTTGTCGGATCGAGTCTATCACCAATGTGATTATATATAAGATCTCGTATACTCATTTTAACAGATTGTTAGAAACGGATAAGCATTTTAATAGGTTGGTTCTTAAAGGAATGGCACAAAAGATTAGTTATAAGGCTCCAAGACATTCATATCAGCACTCCTATCCTATTGAAGATAATATTTTGAAGCTGAAGAATATGTACCCCGAACTTGAAGAAGTAATTTCAAAGAGAGATATTGCCAGCTATATGGGAATTACGATGAGAAGTTTGAACAGAACCTTAAGCACATTAAGACAAAAAGGAAATCTAGATTAGTGCGAGATCAGCAGTGGTAATATCATAGTGAGAAGCACTTGCAACTGCCTCTTCGTTTTTAATTACCAAAAGTTGAGGAGATTGATGCAGCACTTGAAAGGTATATCCAACTTCGTTAGAGATCTCCCGATAATTCAAAAGATCTAAGTAATATACTTTAAGATCTTTCATATCTTCTGTAAAACTTTTTTCAAATTGCCTGATCACCATCCTGCTGATACCACACCTCGTAGAGTGCTTAAAAATCAAAATGGTTTCAGATTTTGATTGCTCCTTTATGGATGCTATTTGATCTAAAGAGTTTAAAGGAATCCAACTAATATTAGATTTTACCTCTTGTGTATCGGAACCTTTAAACAGATTTTTTATAAAACTCATACCTTATATTTAATGTATATGTCGTTTATGAATTTATAAACTTTCTTTTAATTATCTATTCTTTTTATGGAAAATAAAACCTAATGACCTAAAAGTGTATTCTCCCCTATTCTTTTAGTATTTTCTTAATTAGAAAATGCCCTTTTTCTTCTTTAATTTTTGCAAAATATATCCCACTTTTTAACATTGAAATGTCAATGTTTATTTGATTGGTTTTTAGAATTTCAGAGCCTTTTAAGTCATATAGTTTTATAAAATCTATTTTTGTACCAGCATCATTTTCTATGGTTAAAACATCTTTAACTGGATTAGGATACACACGTATCAAAGATGCTATTGGATATGAACTTACCGATAATGTACAGTTCGTTGTATAAGTGGCAGAAGAATCTTTGGACCAGGCATTAATTGCGGCTTGATTGTTAGCGTAAGCTACATCATCTACACAGATATAGTTTAAATTAGGATTGTTATCTGCTCTAAATTCTTGAAGTGTAAAACTAGCATTGGGATTGTTGTTAAACCCATTTGCGACATTTAAGTTGGTAAGTTTATTATCTTCACATAGCAATGTTTTTAGATCATCATTCGCGCTTAGATCAATAGTCTCGATTTCATTGTTTCTTACTTTAACATGAATAATATCTAAATTCTTACTTAAATCAAGTACCTGTAACTTGATATTCTTCAATTGAATGTCTTCCAATAAGATGTTTTTTGAAAAATCTATTGTGGTAAGTTCATTGGTTCCGAATGAGAAATTACTACATAAAAAAACCTTTAAGTTTACCAGCTGGGTTAAATCTATAGACGTAAGCCTGTTATCGTTAATAACCAATTGATTCAATAATACATTACTATTAAAATTGACGTTCGTCAATTGATTATTAGAACAATCTAACGTTGTTAAAACTGTATTTTTAGTGATGTCTAGATCATCTAAATTGTTTCCGTAACAGTATAGTTCTTCCAAAGCTGTATTTTTCGTAACATCTAGGTTTTCAATTTTTCCAGAGTTCTCACAGTATACTACTCTCAGAGCTACATTTGCGGATAAATCTAATACTGTAAATAGATTTGAGCCTCCACAGAAAAGTTCTGTGATAGCTGTAAAAGCCTCTAGACCGGTTAAATCAGCTATTCCCTGACTGGATACATCTAATGTTCCGTTGAAACTACTTGCTTCCGAAACCTGTATTTCTCCATCGCCATTGGCATCTAAATTGAAAATGTTATTATTTGCATCGGCATAGGTGTAATTGATCAGTGCATTTTTAAAATTGGCATCTGGAATATGTACATTTTGACCATAACAAAAAGTAATATTTGCTAAGAAGATTATGATTAGATATGTTCTCATAGTTGATGATGTTTTTCGTTACGTAAAACTATCCATCATGAAAAAGAACATATCCAAAAAGTATGAATATATAAAGAATCAGGACAAACTTTTCTTCTTATATTCTGTTGGAGAAATCCCTGTAGCCTTCTTGAATGCTAAGTAAAATGCTGATTTTGAGTTAAATCCGGATTCTAAGGCAATTGATACAATTGTATACTTTTCATACTCACTGTTTTGAAGGAATTTTTTAGATTCTTCAATGCGCAAATTGTTGATATAGGATGAAAAATTACCACCTGAAAAATTGTTGATTAACTGAGAAATATATCCTTCACTTAGTTCAAGAGCTTTTTCTAATGAGGCTAAACTTAAATTAGGATCTAGAAACAACTTTCCGTTTTTAATATAACTATCGATCTCTTCAAACTTTGAACTACTCAGTTTACTTTTTAAAGAAGTATTGGAATCTTTTATTTCGGATAAAATCGTGTTTCTGATCGTCTTTCTTTGTCTAAAGATACCATTGTGATAGATTCCTAAATAACCCATCCAATAGATCAATATAGATGTGGTACCCCACAGGAAATATTTACCATCATTGCTAAAGAAATTCTGACCATTGATATGGTTGTAAAAAACAAGGATAAACCAAATAGAACAGATCAATATTCCTAAATATAAGATCTTTCTTAACCATCCGGTTTTTGTTTTAAGAGTGTTTAAGGAGTAGTCAGACGGTTGCCTTTCATATTTCTTTAAAATTTTAAATACTTGATAAATCACACCAAAAGTAAAAAGAGCGGCAAGATATTCTTCTCCGATATAAAAAACCTTTGTAAAAGCATTTGGGATACCAAATGAATTTCCTAAAAATA
Organism: Flavobacteriaceae bacterium; assembly: GCA_965218065.1. GTDB lineage: Bacteria > Bacteroidota > Bacteroidia > Flavobacteriales > Flavobacteriaceae > Polaribacter. Next base: position 1,365,592 of record OZ244589.1, read on the forward strand.
TAGTATCAATGGACAGTGTCAAATGAATTAACAAGCTAACAATGAAAGGGGTTTTTAAAAGCATCTTCATTCGGAACGATACTTTTCTTCCTAAATAATACGAGACAAAAAAGTAGTAATATGGGAGAACCAATAGGATCCAAGGTATATATAGGTTATAGAAGTACTGGTATCTAAAACCTAATCTAGTATCTGCAAACCAATAAAAAAGATTGTTCAACGACAAAAAGAGAATTACTTGAGCCAGGTAAAAATTTGACGATGATCTATATCTCTCCGAAAACAGCACGGCAAAGCCAAATAATAATCCTTGAATAGAACCACAAATAATGATAATATTATAGATGTTAATGTTTAAAGCTTCGTTTGTCAAAATTTGGATAAATATGAGATTCAAATATACAAAAACTGCCCTTTTGTCCTTGTTTTTAAGGAAATTAAAGACAAAATGGCTGCTTCCAGATAGGTTTTTTAGTTGGTATTGATTTTGAAGTCGAAAAGTACATAAAAAATTGAATCATGAATTTTAATAACTATACAACAAAATCACAAGAGACCATTCAGCAGGCACAGCAGCTTGCTCAGGGGTTTGAACATAATCAAATAGAAAATGAACATATTTTTAAAGCGATTACGATCGTAGATGAAAATGTATTGCCTTTTCTATTAAAGAAGCTGGGCATTAATATTGACTTGGTTGAGCAATTACTGGATAAACAATTAGAAAGTTTTTCTAAAGTATCAGGTTCAGAACTAATGCTTTCGCGCGAAGCCGGAAAAACATTGAACGATGCATCTATCATTGCTAAGAAAATGAATGATGAATATGTTTCTATAGAACACCTCATCTTAGCCATTTTCAAATCTAAAAGTGCGATAGCTCAAATATTGAAGGATCAAGGCATACAATTAAAAGATTTACAGAATGCAATTCAGGAGTTACGAAAAGGGAATAACGTTACTTCTCAAAGTGCAGAAGAGACTTACAATGCTTTGAACAAATATGCAAATGATTTAAATAATCTTGCCAAAGAAGGAAAATTAGATCCGGTAATTGGTAGAGATGAAGAAATACGAAGACTACTGCAAATACTATCTAGACGTACAAAGAATAATCCAATTTTGGTAGGAGAACCAGGAACGGGTAAAACGGCTATTGCAGAGGGTTTAGCACATCGTATCATTCGTGGAGATGTCCCTGAGAACTTAAAAGAGAAACAAATCTTCTCTTTAGATATGGGTGCATTGATTGCGGGTGCTAAATACAAAGGTGAGTTCGAGGAGCGGTTAAAATCAGTCATAAAAGAAGTAACCACTTCAGATGGAGATATTGTGTTGTTCATTGACGAGATCCATACATTGGTGGGTGCAGGAGGTGGTCAAGGAGCCATGGATGCTGCTAATATTTTAAAACCCGCATTGGCACGTGGAGAATTGAGAGCTATTGGAGCCACTACCCTTGATGAGTATCAGAAGTATTTTGAAAAGGATAAAGCTTTGGAAAGACGTTTTCAAAAAGTATTAGTCGACGAGCCAGATACGGAGAGTGCTATTTCCATTTTAAGAGGAATCAAAGAGAAGTATGAAACACATCATAAAGTACGTATTAAAGATAATGCGATTATTGGTGCAGTAGAGTTATCACAACGATATATAACCAATCGATTTTTACCAGATAAGGCCATTGACCTAATGGATGAAGCTGCTTCTAAACTAAGAATGGAGATCAACTCTAAACCTGAAGAATTAGATGTATTAGATAGAAAGATCATGCAATTGGAGATTGAAATTGAAGCGATTAAAAGAGAAAATGATACGAATAAATTGAAATCCTTAAATGCGGACCTTGCCGATTTTAAAGAAGAACGGAATGAAATCAATGCAAAATGGCAATCTGAGAAAACGATTGTAGATACCATTCAAAGCTTAAAAACGGATATAGAAAACTATAAACATGAGGCGGATCAAGCAGAAAGAGATGGAAATTATGGTAAGGTAGCCGAACTGCGCTATGGTAAGATAAAAGATGCTCAGGAACAACTGGAGAAAGAGCAAAAACAGTTGGAAAGTCAACAAGAGAATGCTCTTATTAAAGAAGAGGTAACGTTCGAAGATATTGCAGAAGTAGTAGCCAAATGGACTGGAATACCTGTAACAAAGATGGTACAGTCCGAACGAGAGAAACTCTTGCATTTAGAAGATCAGTTGCATAAGAGAGTCATTGGGCAACACGAAGCTATAGAAGCTGTATCTGATGCGGTTAGGCGTTCAAAGTCTGGTTTACAGAATGCGGAAAAACCTATTGGTTCCTTCTTGTTTTTAGGAACCACGGGAGTGGGTAAAACAGAACTAGCGAAAACCTTAGCTGAATATTTGTTCGATGATGAAAACGCAATGACCAGGATAGATATGAGTGAATATCAAGAACGACACTCAGTAAGTCGATTGGTAGGTGCTCCTCCGGGTTACGTAGGATACGATGAAGGAGGTCAATTAACAGAAGCGGTTCGGAGAAAGCCATATTCAGTTGTATTATTGGATGAAATTGAGAAGGCGCATCCAGATACATTTAATGTATTATTACAAGTATTGGATGAAGGTAGGCTAACCGATAATAAAGGGCGTGTAGCCGACTTTAAGAATGCGATCATTATTATGACCTCTAATATGGGTAGTCATATCATTCAAGAGAAATTTGATAATTTGAAGGGAGATGTTGCAACGAGTATGGAGTTAGCGAAGACAGAAGTATTAGGTTTGCTAAAACAGTCGGTAAGACCAGAATTCTTAAATAGGATCGATGATGTGATCATGTTTACCCCATTGACACAAGATGATATTCAAAAGGTGGTAGAGATCCAATTGGATAACGTTAAGAAAATGATTGCAAAGCAGGATATTACTTTGGATGCTACACCCGAAGCAATAGCTTATTTGGCTAATAAAGGATATCAGCCAGAATATGGGGCCCGACCTGTGAAAAGAGTAATTCAAAAAGAAGTATTGAATAAATTATCCAAAGAGATACTCGCGGGAAAAATAACCACGGATAGTATTATTCTTCTGGACTGTTTTGATGAAGAATTAGTTTTTAGGAATCAAACAGAACTTGTCTAAAAAGAAGGCCCGCAAAAGTAGTGGGCTTTTTTTTGATTAATTATATACCGATTGGTATATTTTTATATCTTTGTAAAGATCATGTCAAAAGCAGAAGAAACAAAACGGTATATCATAGAGACGGTAGCACCCATTTTTAATAAGCATGGATATGCTGCTACAACCATGAGCCAATTAACAAAAGCCACTAAATTAACTAAAGGTGCCATATATGGCAACTTTAAGAACAAGGAAGAATTGGCCATTAAGGCTTTTGATCATAATGTAGCCCTACTTATCGGAGCTATTCGTAAGCGAACTAATAAATCGAGCACGGCCTTGGAACGTCTAAATGCCATCGTAGATTTTTATCGAGATTACTATGATTACAGTAAGAAGTTTGGGGGGTGTCCTGTGCTGAATGTGGGTGTAGATGCAAATAATCAGAACACTTTATTATTGGAGAATGTGCGAAAAACGATTAAGACATTACAGGGGTATATAGAAAAGATTATTCAAAAAGGTATTGATGGGGGACAATTTAGAAGAGATGCGAATCCTAAAGCCTGGGCTGTTAGGATTGATACCATGATACAAGGAGCTACCTTTATTACGTATACCATGGATAATGATGAGTATATGAAGAATACAATGGACCAGATTGCCATTATGATTGAAAACGAATTACTATTGTAAATTTTTTTTAACTTAAAATATACCGATTGGTATAAAAACTATTATGAAAGCACTACCAAAGACATTAAGCAGTAAAGCGATCATCCGATTTCAGGATTGCGACCCATTTAACCACTTGAACAATGGTAACTACATTAATTATTTTATGAATCATCGTGAAGACAAATTAGTAGATGATTATCAAATAGATGTGTACAGAATGGCAAAGGAATTGGGCAAAAGTTGGGTATCCGGGAGCAATCAGGTAGCTTACCTCCGCCCTGCTCTAACCATGGAAACCGTATATATTGAATCTCAGTTAATTCAGTATACAGATTCTGAACTATATGTAGAAATGCGTATGTATAATGAAGATAAAACTGAATTGAAATCGGTGATATGGTCCAGTTTTGTACATTTTAATCTATTAAAACAGCGAAGAGATTACCACAGTCCAGAATTGATGGAACTATTTGAAAATGTTCATGCTCCATTAGAAACCAACATATTCGAAGAGCGCATAAAAAATATAAAGACTAAAGTGTATCATACTATAAATTGACTTGTTAACTACATACATTTTTGTTCTTTTGAAAGCGATTACATTTGTGATCGCTTTCTTTTATATATCTTAGTACTCTAAATATTTTATTATGAAAAAAATCGTATGCTTAGCTATTATTCTTCTTAGTTCTTTTTCAACTTTTGCTCAAGAAGAAGTAACCACGTATTACTTTATCCGTCATGCAGAAAAAGTAAGAACGGACAAGACAGACAGAAATCCTGATTTAAATATTAAAGGATTAAAAAGAGCGAAAAAATGGAGCGAAGTATTAGCTAATGTAAAGTTCGATGCGGTCTATTCTACAGACTATAATAGAACGAAGCAAACGGCAAAACCAACAGCAGATGCTAATAGTTTACCAGTATTATTATACAACCCAAGAAAGATGTATGATGACGTATTTAAAGCAAATACAAAAGGTAAAACGGTTTTAGTCGTTGGACATAGTAATACGACGCCTTTCTTTGCAAATATGGTGATCGGTGAAGCTAAGTACAAACAAATAGACGATTCTAATAATTCAAATCTGTATATCGTAACTGTAACAAAGGATAAAACTACCAGCCTTCTCCTAAAGGTTGATTGATTGTGAAAAGAAAGTGCTATATACTATCAATTGCTCTCATGCTGACGACCCAAGCAATATGCGGTCAAAGTAAACTAGAAAGACAACAGCATTCGCTTTATGTTAAGTTAGAGCGATCTGTTGATCGAGATAGCACTGTACTCTTAAATGTTCAAGAAAAGTTTTCTGTTTCTTTTGTTCGACAAGAACTTCTTTCTAAAGTCCTTAGAAGTAACTTTTATAGGGTTGAAACGAATGCAATGGATGTTTCAGAATTGAATACATTACATATGTTTCTTAAAGAGCAAAAAGGAGTTTTGTATACAAGTTTATACGAGCAGCGGTTTATAGAACCACCGAATGATATTCCACCAACAACAACCGATTTTATAAGTAGTCAGGGCTATCTTGAGGCAGATCCAGGAGTAAATGCCATATATGCCTGGGCCAACGGTGCAAATGGATCAGGCATTACGGTAAGGGCTATTGAATATGGATTGGACGTAGATCATGAAGAATTTGTTGGAAGGTCAGTTAAGATTGCTAACGGCATGACTATTTCTAGTGAAGCTTCTTTCTTGTATACAACACATGGTACGGCTACTGCAGGAGTTGTATATTCTCACGATGGCACATATGGTACGAAGGGAATTGCCTATAATGCAGCTACCTATATTTTATATCCTGAATGGCAAGAAGGTATGTCCTGGAACAGAATAGATGCTATTACAAATGCCGTGAACGACGCAAATGAAGGCGATATTATTATCTATGAGATGCAAATTAATGATCCGAATGGAGCTTATGTTCCTGCAGAATACGACCAACTGGTATGGGATTTAACTAAAACAGCAACAGATAAGGGAGTTATTGTGGTTGCAGCAGCAGGAAACGGTGCTGTTAATCTGGATGATGGATTATATGACACATATAATGCACGTGGTGATAGTGGCGCAATTATAGTTGGAGCCGGCACTAGTACAACCAACCACGATACACACTCTGCTAGTACATTTGGCACTAGAGTCGATGTTCAGGCATGGGGAGAGAATGTGTTTTCCACAGGGTATGGAGATATTCAATTTGCTAATGATGTCCATCAATATTATACAGATAGTTTTTCAGGCACTAGTTCTGCCACTGCAATCATTGGAGGTTGTGTAACCGTTTTGCAGTCTTATTACTACAGTTTAACGAATAGCTATATGACATCTGTAGAAATGAGAGATCTTCTGATTGACACAGGAATACCACAAGTAAATATGTCTTCTCCTATTGGACCATTTCCTAACCTGGAAAAAGCAATGGATCAGATCGATTCAAGTTTGGGCATTCAAGATGAAGAGCACGTTACGTTCAGTATTTTTCCAAATCCAGCGGAAGATGCTCTTACCATTAAACTACTAGAAAATGAGCCCAGATTGATGGTTTTATATGATGTTTTGGGCAAGGAACTATTGAGAGAAGTTATCGACAAAGAGCTCAATACAATTCCTATAAGAAACTTGAGTAGTGGTATCTATTACGTCAAGATTCAATTTAATAGCACCACTGTTTCTAAAAAAATCATTAAGAAATAAGTCTTACTTTTTGATCACTTTTTTAGTGATACTTGCCCCATTTGAACTAATCTTAAGATAATATATGCCTGAATTCAGATAAGAAATGTCCAATTCCTTAGTGTTCGCAAACTCTCCTACTTTCTTTCCTAAAGGAGAATACAACAATACATGGTCAATTTCATGATCAGTTTGAATTAGTATTCTATCTAATGCAGGGTTTGGATACACTTTTATAGTATTGTTTAAGGATACAGTGTATGTACTTAATACTGCACATGGGGATAGATCAGGGTTTCCTTCAATTGGGGTTCCAGGTGTTAGATCTCTTCCGGTAAAAGCTCCATAGCTCTTGGAATATTTGATTGCTCTAAAAGTAAGATTCGTGGACGGTGTTTCCGTTTGATTGAAAATGGTTCCAGTATTATTACTCATAGGGTTTATATACTCCCATACAATTTCATCTGAAGCATTCAATTCAAAAAACCGCCCATTTATTCCCTGACATACCAAAATATTTCCATTGGGTAATCGCTGAGCACCGCTTACTATCGCAGAGAAAAAGTCTGAAGGGTTGTTGGTTTGATCAGAATACGAGTAATCTTCTGCCAGAGGGCCATAAGCCGTATTTGCAACATACTCATATACCCCGGGACTTGTGGTCGGCGGATCGAATATCATTACTTCGGAATATACGGGAGTTCTTCCATTCCCATTGTTGAATAGAATGATCTTACCAGCATCTACCAATCCATCTTCTATAAAGTGTGGAAAGTGCTGACCGTACAATTTTCTGTCGGTTTCTGTACCTTGATCATAAGATTGTGGATTCCCCCATCTGTATAAAAGATCACCCCCTTTTCCATAGGTACCTCCAGAACCTGTTGCGGCTTCTGCGGTAGTAGTCGAATGATCAATGATCCATACTTCACTTAGATTTCTGGAACTCAACACAATTTGATTCCGATCATGGTTGTATTGCATAGAGTTAATATGAAGCCAGTTAGCTCCTCCGCCCCCATCATTAATAAAATTGATATCTAATTTCTCAGGATGGTCTCCTACAACTCCAAAATTATCTTTCGTATTGTCAAAGTCTTGAATCAGATGATCTTTAATATTCCATTCCCAAACAATATTAGCTTGATTTAAGCCAACGGGTTCAACCTCAATAATTTGTTCATTATATAGCTCATTATCTGTTAATAAACTGGGATCTCTTCCGGCTTGCAGCGCTTCTGCTTCGGTCATTACCGTAGCGGCCAATATCAATACATTTCCATTGGGCATTGGAAATACGTCATGATGTTGCCGCATTTGATTGTTATTGTATTCGAATTGCCATAATAAGTTACCATCCCAGTCAAACAATTCAACAACACCTCCGGAACCTCCAAAAGTAATAGTACTTTGTCCGTCATTTCTTCCTGCTCTTAATAAGTTCCCATTGGGTAGTAAGTAAACGGCATTGCCGGGTGGATAGTCACTGGTCCACTCGTTGATCTTTTCACCGCAATTATTGATTAAAAAAGATTTCTTATGAACGGAGAATAATGTAAAACCATCATACACTTCGTTCGTTGCTGAAATAATCCCAACAGTGTTCTGAGAAACAGCTACAGAAGAGATACATAAAAAAATCAGGAGTAATTTTTTAACCATATATTGAATATTGTTAGTTATTTGAGACAACGATCTTTTTTGTTACTGTGGCTCCATCGGAAAACAGTTTTAAAAGATATATACCTCCATGTAAGGAAGATACATTCAGTTGTTTTGTGTTTTTAAAGGTAAGTACATTTTTGCCTAAAATCGTATAAATTTCAATTTTTTGAATATCCAACTCAGTTTCAACCGTGACCATGTCATTTGAAGGGTTTGGATACAATCTAGCATTGTTCAGCGCAAAGCTGTCTGTATTTAACGCATTACAAGGTGATAGATCCGGATTTCCCTCTATAGGCAGTCCAGGGCTTACATCTCGCCCATTAAAAGCAGCATATGTTTTGGAGTATTTTAATGCTCTGAACACAATATTACTAGGAGATGGACTTTGTGTTTGATTTGCGGTCACCCCAGAATTATTATCTACAGGGTTTATATACTCCCATACAATTTCTTCACTCGCATTAATTTCAAAGAAACGCCCTTCCCTACCTTCACAAACCAGAATGTTCCCGTTAGGTAATCTTTGTGCGCCGCTCACGATTCCTGAATAGAAATCAGAAGGGTCATTGCTTAGATCAGCATAAATATAATCTGGTGCAGTTGGTCCGTAGGCTGTATTGGCAGTATAACTGTAAACTCCAGGTGCTGTGGTGGGTGGATCAATAATAAACACTTCTGAAAACAAAGGCATACGCCCGTTTCCATTATTGAATATCATCATTTTCCCTGCATCTACTAGACCATCTGGTATATAATGTGGATAGTGTTGACCGAACAGTTTACGATCCGCTTCAGACCCCTGATCGTATGATTGAGGGTTTCCCCATCTATATAAAAAATCTCCACCCTTACCATATGTACCTCCGGAACCTGTCGCAGCTTCTGCAGTAGTTGTTGAGTGATCTATGACCCATACTTCACTCAAGTTTCTTGAACTTATGACGATTTGATCTAGGTTTTCGTCATACTGAATGGAGTTTACATGCAGCCAATTGGCACCTCCTGTTCCTCCGTTTAAAAAATTAAAATCCAATTTTTCGGGATGATCGGCCACCACTCCAAAATTATCCTTTGTATTATCAAAATCTTGAATCAGATGATCTTTAGCATTCCATTCCCAAACCACATTTACTTGATCACTTCCAACAGGTTCAACTTCAAAAATACGTTCATTGTATACCTCATTATCCGGAAGCAAGGAAGTATCTCTACCTGCTTGAATTGCCTCGGCACCAGACATTACCGTGGCTGCTAAAATTAACACATTTCCATTGGGCATAGGGTACACATCGTGATGCTGCCTGTATTGATCTGTATTGTATTCATATTGCCATAATAAATTGCCATCCCAATCGAAGAGTTCAATAATTCCACCGGTCCCTCCAAAATTGATCTGACTTTGACCATCTTTTTTACCGGCTCGCAAGAGGTTTCCATTCGGCAATAAATAGACCGCATTTCCGGGAAGAAAAGCACTGGTCCATTCGTGAACTACTTGTCCACAATTATCTATTAAATATGACTTTGTATGTATCGAAAATAAAGTGAAGCCGTCATAAGCTTCGCTTGTCACAGAGATTGTTCCAACCGTATTTTGCCCAAAAATAGTAGATGAAACAAACAATGAGATCAGGAGAAATCTTCTTATCATTTGATTCAGGATGTTATAGTCAACTACAAATCTAAATATTTAACTGTTAAATCCTTATTATTTTATTAAAACATTTATGTTTTCCAGATTGATGTCAGACAACTTGATAAGTTCGTTCGCATCGAATTCAAGATCAAGCGAAGATACATCGGGGTTCTCAATTTTAGATTTATAGTTTGCATAGTTTACAAAACGTATGCCTGCTACTTCCATCTCTTTAATCACTTCTCTAAAGCGAACTCCTCCTCCATTTACATGAAACTTATAGGCTAGATACTCTATTTTAAAGTTCTCTGTATTAATCCAATACACAAACACATCTTGATAATCTATTCCACCACCTTCTTGTTGAAAAGTGATCTGAACTTTATAATAATGTTTCCCTTTTATATGTGTTTCTTTAAGAAGCTTTTTCTGAACCGCCTTATCGTTTAATCCATAAGGTAAAACTGCAAAGTAATGCACTGAGTTAATAGATTCACTATATTTTATTGCCATGGAATCTGGTACTTGAAAAGGGGCTTCATCAACATATCGGCTAAAACCGCTATTTGACAGTACATCCTTAGTAATGCTATCTCCTTTTTTTGTAATTCTCTCTAATGAAAACAGGCCGTTATTCCTGTCGGCTACATAGGTTCGGTCTCTAAAATCAAAAGATATTGTAGCGTTGGAAACTAAGTTTGCACCTGAAACATCAATAGACTTATCTATAATTTCTTGTGCTGTTAGATCTTTTTTAATGTTTGCACAACTGCTTATAATTATGATACTTACTAAGAAGTAAAGTTTTCTCATTTTGTTTATTTACTTATGTCGTTTTCTCCTGATAAAATTACAAGAAAGTAATACATTTTCTTATAATTGTTTGTTAATAATTTGTGCGCATAGGTATTGATCTAAACGGTAGTAAATATCACTATATTTGCATGTCGATATGCAGAAAAACATTAACATACAGAATAAGAAAGCTCGTTTTGAGTATGAAATTATTGATAAGCTGGTTGCGGGTATTCAATTAACTGGAACTGAAATTAAATCAATACGTTTAAGTAAGGCTAGAATTACAGAGAGTTTCTGTGAATTTAATGAAAGAGGCGAACTGTTTGTTATCAATATGTATATAGAGGAATATATCTATGGACACCAGTTCAATCATAAACCAAAGAGTGAGCGACGTTTATTGTTAAACAAAAGAGAACTTCGGAGCTTAAAAAAGGATGTGGAGGCCAAGGGACATACAATTGTTCCGCTTCGCCTGTTTATTAATGAAAATGGGTATGCTAAACTCGAAATTGCATTGGCCAAAGGAAAGAAACTTCATGATAAGAGAGAAACCATGAAGGATAGAGATACAAAGCGTGATCTTGCAAGAATAAAAAAGAACTACAGCTAATGCTCTCTTTTTTGAAGCTCATACGATACCAAAACCTGTTAATGATCGTATTAACCATGTGCCTGGTTCGTTATGCTTTGTTATCTTCATTTGTAAAGCTTCAATTGCCTACTATACTTTTTGTTTGCTTAGTACTGGCAGTGCTATGTATTTCGGCAGGCGGTTATATTATCAATGATATCTTCGATCTGGATGCTGATAAAATAAACAAGCCAGAGAAAGTTTATATTACGGAGTCCATCTCTGTGGAACAAGCCAGGTTCAGTTATTGGATATTAACTCTTTTTGGTCTTGGCTTTGGAATCTATACATCTGTTCAGGTAGAGAGCTTCGTACTTTCCTTGTTCTTCATGGCTGCAGCCGCTTCGTTATTCTTTTATTCTCGATTTTTAAAACGAATGGTACTGATTGGAAATGTGCTTATTGGTGTCCTGGTTGCGCTACCTATTATATTGGTCTATATCTTTGAAACGCTAACAGTGCCTGTCTATCATGGTTTCCTGGAAGTACTTGATAGCATTCTTACTAATGTCGGGATGTATATGCTAGTTTTGTATTATGCTTTCTTTTCTTTTTTGACCACGTTGGTTCGAGAAATTATAAAAGATGTTGAAGATATAAACGGAGATCATGCTATGGAAATGAAAACGTTACCTATACTTTTAGGAACAAGAAGAGCTCGCAATGTTTCCATAGTTTTCGCGGTTATACTTGTCATAAGTCTTATAGGAATAAATAATGCCTTTGTAGGAGACGATGCTTTACAACTATTAGGGATATATAACTATTTGTTTTTAGTGGTGCCTCTACTCTATTTTGTATTTAAGCTTTGGAATGCTAAAAAGCGTATTCATTTCTCGGGTCTTAGCAGGTATATGAAATGGGTGATGCTTACCGGTATTCTTTCCATGTTACTCTTTAAATTTTAAGTGAATGTTACGAGAAAAACTATCAAAATATACTGTCATTCTAGCCTCTGGCTCTCCCAGAAGACAACAATTTTTTAAAGATTTGGACATTCCTTTTTCAGTTCGGTTAAAAGAGGTTGAAGAAATATATCCGGATCATCTCGTGGCTCATGAAATTACAGATTATTTAGCACGCTTAAAGTCACAAGAGTTTACAAACATAGCAGATAATGAACTGATTATCACATCTGATACAATTGTTTGGTTAGATGGACAGGCTATCGGAAAACCTAAAGATTATGAAGATGCTTTTTCGATGTTACGATCGTTGTCCCATCGACAGCATGAGGTATATACTTCAGTTTGTTTAAAGACGAAATTCAATGAAAAAGTAATTAATGATCGAACGAATGTTCATTTTAAGGAGTTATCTGAGGAAGAAATCCATTATTATTTAACAACATATAAGCCTTTCGATAAAGCAGGGAGTTATGGTATTCAGGATTGGATCGGTCTTATAGGTGTTGATAAGATAGAAGGAAGCTACTTTAATGTTATGGGATTACCTGTTCATAAATTGTATAAAGAATTGATGAAATTATAAATAAATACTTAGAGAAAAGTTTATTTTTACACGCAAATTCAACACAACAAACATAGAATGAAAAAATACACGTACACAGAACAAAAAGATACTAGATCTGGTTTCGGAGATGGTTTAACTGAATTAGGAAAAACAAATCCGAATGTCGTTGCGTTATGTGCAGACCTGACAGGTTCTTTAAAGATGAATGCGTTTGAAAAGAACCACCCAGAACGTTTCTTTCAGGTTGGAATTGCTGAAGCTAATATGATGGGTATCGCCGCAGGTATGACTATTGGTGGGAAGATTCCATTTACAGGAACCTTTGCTAATTTTTCAACTGGAAGGGTGTACGATCAAATTAGACAGTCTATTGCATATTCTGGTAAGAACGTAAAGATCTGTGCTTCTCATGCCGGATTAACATTAGGTGAAGACGGAGCTACACATCAGATATTAGAGGATATTGGACTTATGAAAATGCTTCCTGGTATGACTGTTATTAATACGTGTGATTATAATCAAACAAAGGCTGCAACAATTGCAATTGCAGACCATGAGGGTCCTGTTTATTTGCGATTTGGAAGACCAAAAGTGCCTGTATTTATGCCTACCGATCAACCATTTGAAATAGGTAAAGGAATTGTTTTATCTGAAGGAACAGATGTTACCATAGTTGCTACCGGTCATTTGGTTTGGGAGTCTTTATTAGCTGCTGAAAAGTTAGAGGAAAAGGGAATTAGTGCGGAAGTGATCAATATACATACGATCAAGCCGTTGGATGAAGACCTTATTTTAGCGTCTGTTGCAAAAACAGGTTGCATTGTTACTGCTGAAGAGCACAATAAATATGGTGGCTTAGGAGAAAGTGTAGCTAGATGCCTTGCTCAAAATAACCCTACTCCACAGGAATTTGTTGCTGTGAACGACTCATTTGGTGAATCGGCTACACCTGCCGAGCTTATGAAAAAATACAATATAAATGATGCAGCGGTCGTTGCAGCTGTAGAAAAAGTTTTACAAAGGAAATAACCTTTTTTCTTTTTAAAGCGTCTATAGAAAAAACAGTATAATTATGAAAAAAGTAATATTAGTGCTGACTATAGCACTATGCAGTCAATTGTCGTTTGGTCAAGTTCAATTTGGGGTAAAAGGAGGAGTTAATTATAATTCCAATTCTTTTACAAATGTTACCAACGATGTGTTTTCAGGGGCTAAAAGTAAGACAGGATACCATGTGGGTATGTGGTTACGAGCAAAATTTCTTGGCATCTATATACGGCCTGAACTGGTATATACACAATTAAAGAATGACGTGGTATATACTGGCGATATGAGCCTTCAGAAGGCTACTGATTATACCTTTAAAAAAATTGATGTACCGGTGTTATTTGGAAAGAAGGTACTTGGTTTTGCCAATGTTTTTATTGGTCCATCGTTCCAATACGTATTGTCTTCGAAGTTCTCTTTGAGTGATATTACAAATGTTGAAATCGCAGATTTTTCTATGGGTTTACAATTTGGTGCTGGAGTAGATATAGGCCGATTAGGACTTGATGTACGCTGGGAAAGAAGTTTATCAGGAATTGAGACTACATTTTTAGATACTGCTATTACCAATGGATCTGTAAACTTTGATACACGAGTAAATCAAATCATTGTTGGGATATCCTATAGGTTATAGTACCATAAGAACAATAAATAAAAAAGCTCTTGAGAAATCAAGAGCTTTTTTATTTTAATTATCTGAATCCAGGTAATTGGGAACTCCATCACCATCGGTATCATCATCTTCTAGATTGCCATTACCATTTGTATCTTCATCTTTTGTAAGTCTGCCATCACCATCATCATCCGTATCAAAATAGTTTGGTACTCCATCTTCATCCGTATCATCATTCCTAGGGTCACCATCACCGTCAGGATCTTCTAAAATGGAAGCTAATCCATCGTTGTCATGATCTGTATTCTCTACAAGGTCTAACAAACGAACATAAAAAATTAACGGCGCATTAGCAGGAATACTTGTATTTCCTGTATTTCTATAGGCCAAACCTGAAGGCATGATCAAAATCCCCTTACCCTCATTTTCATAAGTAATAGGACCATTATTCGTTATATTTTTTCCTCCTTTAAAATTGGTGAAGCCGTGAGACCAACCTCTAATTACACCATTTAAAGTAAACCAGATAGGAGAATTTCTTTCTTCAAAGAATACTTGTGTTTCTGTTGATGAAAGATAAAACCCTTTGTATTTTGTTAATACAGAGTCCATTACAGTAGGAAATCCCTTCACAGGATCTGGCGTTCCTACCCTATTTGTGAAAATGTATAACGTGTAATCTACTTCTTCTTCTGTTACTTGCTGACTGCTCAATCTGTTGTCGTTGATAAGTGCCGTCTGGCCCGCCGTAATGGGTTTGATAGAATCAATGGTATCATCGAAATAGTGATTCGTTAAAAATTTCACCAACGAATCATTATCTATAACAGCCTGACCTGCATGATCGAAGTTATCTACTAGTGCATTATTCGTTCTATTACACGAGTATGCAGCTAATGCTAAAATAGCAACGATCAGTATGTGTTTAAATCTTATCATTTAATATTAAAATTAGAGCGCGCAATTTACCATTTTTATACCTTTGTTTGAAAGTATTTTTGAATTTTTAACTTTTTCTATGAGAATAGACAAATACTTATGGTGCGTTCGATACTATAAAACGAGAAATATGGCGACTGAGGCTTGCAAGAAAGGCCAGGTACGTATAAATGAGACTGTGGTCAAGCCGTCTAAAGAGGTGTTTGGTCATGAAGAGATTGTACTAAGAAAAAATCAGATTAACTATGTCTTAGAAGTTTTAGATATTCCTGGCAGTAGAGTTGGCGCTAAATTAGTAGATTTGTATAGAAAGGATAAAACACCCATAGAAGAGTTTAATAGAACAGAATTATTAAAGTATTCAAAGGACTATTACCGAAAAAAAGGAACGGGTCGGCCTACTAAAAAAGACAGGAGAGATATTGATAATTTTAACGAATTAGAGGAATAATATGACTACTAAGAAAAATGTAATTCTAACATCTGTGCAAATAGAGCAAAAAACGAAGAGAATTGCGTATCAGATATTGGAAAGCAATAGCAAAGAAAAAGAAATAATCATTGCAGGGATCAATGGAAACGGTTTTGTTTTTGCTAATAAATTAGCTTCGATTCTGAAAGAAATTTCTACTGTGGGTGTTACGCTTTGTGAAGTCTTTATTGACAAGAAAAAACCTTTAAAGCAGATTTCTACTAGCATTCCTAGCGAAGATTATAAAAACAAGTCTTTGGTATTGGTAGATGATGTTTTAAACTCTGGTAGTACCCTAATATATGGAATTAAACATTTTTTAGAAGTTCCTTTAAAACAGTTTAAAACAGCTGTTTTAGTTAATAGAAATCATAAGAAATATCCTGTAAAGGCTGATTTTAAAGGATTGTCGCTATCAACCTCTATTCAGGAACATATATCTGTAGAATTTGATAAAAGTGGTGCTAAGGCCTACTTAATGTAGTAGAATCCTTATTTCTGTTACGATGGTGGAAATGGTTTTGTTACTTACCTGAACCTTATACGTCGCTTGCAGGTAAAAATTTCGACGTTCAAATAAATGCTTCGCAACAAATTCTATAAGCTTATCGTCTGAAAGTTGTGTAACCAAAGGTCTTCTAACTTTTCCTTTTTGAAGCCTCTCTACTAACGTAGGAATGTTTGCTTCGAGATAAATGGAAGTAGTATATGGGTTCGTAATGATAAGATCCATATTCCCAGCATAACAAGGAGTACCTCCACCTAGAGATAAAACGAAATTTTCTTTTGATGCTAATAATTCTTTTAAATAGGTATGTTCAATTTTTCTGAAGTAGATCTCCCCCTTAGTTTTAAAGATCTCAGAAATTGACAATTGTTCTTTCTCAGATATATATTTATCCAGATCGATAAATGGCAAAAACAGCTTTTTCGATAAGGTTTTACCCACTGCCGTCTTTCCGCTTGTCATATAACCTAAAAGAATAACCTTCATTGATAAAATTTTTGACAAATATCGCAAAATCATTGTCAAAAATGATGATTATAGAGAACAATGCTATTATATTTGCGGACTCAATCGCGTACATGGCGGAATTGGTAGACGCGCAAGCTTGAGGGGCTTGTATCCAATAGGATGTGCAGGTTCGACTCCTGTTGTACGCACTTTTTACTATTATTACTATTATGCGAACAGGGTTAAGGAGAAAGCTTTACTGTTTTTTGTTTAGAGACTAATTTTCCAGATTCCGAAATGCCTTCCACATAAATATTCACACTTTTTTGACGATATGCTGCCATTTTGAATGTCAAAGATGCATTAGGCTGTATCACAATATTGGGTTCCCAAAACATAGCGCCATAACGATCGAAATAATCATCACTAAAGTTTCGATATTTAGGATGATAATATTCCTTTTCCAATGCAAAACCAACAGGTATTTTTAGGGAAGTATACTTCGTTTTTCTCTTGATTTGTTCTGATGGTGAAAACGTGTATATATGCACCTCCCTCATTCTGGGTGCGATCAAAGAAGAACCGATATACATTTCCTTAATCTCATCTATGTACGTGCTTGTTAGCAGGACATAACCGAAAACGTCTCTTTGTTGCTCACCGTTTACAAAAAAAAGAAACCTTTTATTAGGCGGTAGTTTTAATCTAAGATAATCTAAGAGCGTACCTGATGTTATTGTGATCCTTTCCATATCTATTTTCCTTAAATGTCTTGACATTAAAGGGATTTCAACTTTCTTAGCCTTTAGAATAATTTCATCTAAAGTTTCAATATCCGGAGTGAGCACCGGGAAATTTGTCACAGCTATTTCGTTTACAGCGTCCGACTTTTCAAAATCTTTAAATGTGTCGTATAATTGATGATTAGAATAACTGATAAAAGGAGTCACTTCTAACAAACGGTTCCCTTTCTTTAGACCAAAGTTAATCTCTGTATGTTTCTTTACGGATGTACTTTTTATCTGAAAAGGGAGATCCTTTTGAGACAACTCATATAGTAAATTGTTGTCTGGAGAGAAGATTAAAAGTGTTTGATTTTTTTCCAGTTTTTTATTCAAATGGAAGGTCATGTCAATACCTTGTTCAAAATCATAATTTAACTCAGGTGATTGCGTCAAAATAGTGTTCCAGTTATACTTGCTCCACCCTTTTGCAATTAAAGAAAGATCTAAGTTCTTGTTTATATCTTCTTTAGCCAGGTCTGAATAAACCTCATAATCTAACTGATCCTTTAGGTATGGTTGCAGCAGCACAGAGGAAATAATTGAATTTTTGGGTTTAATGGCTTTCGTTCGTCTGGGTAAAAAAGAAGCACTTAAATAAAGTTTTTCATTGGTAGGATTGGAAAAACTAACTATTATAGAATCGTTTTTCTGTTCTTTCAATTCAACATTAAAGGAACTATACAAATTTTTATCATTAATAAAAACAAGCCGCTCTGCTATTGGAGTATCCTTGTCATCAAAAACAGTAACGATATTCATTCCAGTTGGGATACTACTTTTTCTTATGATCAAGGCGTAATTTTGCATATCTGCGTTTAAGGTAAGATCGTACTCAAAAAACTTTTTCGTGTTATGAACCCAAACTTTGAACTGTTTATCGGCATTCTTTTCTAAATATTTTAGATTGGTATGCACATGGACAACGAGACTTTTCTTTTTGTTCTCTACCCTAAGGGCTATTTTAGATGAAGGTAACGCATTGACCTTTCTCGATACAACGGCACCACTTTCCAATGTTACTTCAAATGTATAAGGTTCTTTTTCTTTTAAGAAAAGAGTCACACTTCCTAACCCAAGATCGTTTGTGGAGAATTTTTTTACAGTGATTCCTTTACTGTCCTTTATAGTCCCTTCAACTACCTTTAACTTTTCATTATTGCTATCTTTAAGGAGGATGCCTATCCTATTCACTGCATTTGCTGTAAAATAACCTCCTTCCGGAAACAGTTTTAACTGAAAAAAATCTTTTTCAGTCTTTATAAGACCTTTTATACTTTTATTAGATGATACTATGTTGATTTTCTGTGAGAAAGATTGATCTTCGTTAAAGTTTTTCATCCACTGGGTAGAAGCCTTCAAATAGTAATTCTGTTGGGTAAACGTAGAATCTATCAGAATGTTTCCATACCCCACCCCTTGCTTTATGTGTACCAGTTGTTGTTTTATCAATTCTCCGGATTCTTTAAATATGGAAACGTAAAGATTGGAAACTGTAGGATGCAGCTTCATGGAGTTTTGTTCTATAACATAGGCCTTAAACCAAACTTCTTCCCCGTTTAGAAAGGAGGTTTTGTTTAAATGCAGATAAGGTATTTCGCGAGTATCCTGAAAATACTTGTTATAAGCCTCTTGTACTTCAGAGATGGATTTTTGCCCAAAAGTAGAATGAATGGTGCATAAAATAAGTAGGCATACATTGGTCAGTGTTTTCATAAATTCCATAGATTTTCTTAATCAGAAATGTACAATAATTATTTCAAACTGCTTGAATCAGTAGAAGCTGTTCATTAGGATTTGAAGAATTATATCCTTATATTTTGGTATAAAATTTGATGCTATTTGTATAATCAATACCACGAACTATGTCACAAAAGAAACTATTCCTAGCACTATTTATTTCGCTCACTTCTATTGGTTTCTCTGCGCAAACTCTAAAAGGTAAGGTGTTCGGTACCAATAATGTGCCTTTATCGGAAGCAAGTGTTTATATTAAGAAACTTTATAAAGGCGTTTCTACAAACAATAAAGGTGAATTTAAAATTCATATTAAAAAGAAGATTCTTAAAACCGATACCTTGGTGTTCTCTCATATTGGATATACTGCTAAAAGGCTTTCTTTTCATGATTTTGTTCAATCCAATCGTATGGTAACATTAGAACCAAAACTAATGGCTTTAGATGAAGTTACGGTAAGTACGAAAAGAAAAAGATTGAAGACTTTTTTAAACTACACAAAACTCCCTCCTTTAGAAAGAGGTTTATTTTCTTTTGGGTCTGTTCTGGCGAATAACAAGATCTACGTATCTGGAGGAAATAAATCTAACAAATTTAACCCCCTGAACAACGCATTTGACTTGGATAAATATACGTCAAGGCCCTTTACTCCTATTAGTCAGATACTACAGGAAACGGGAACTGCCGATACCTGGGATCACTATAATGATGAACTTTATGCATATGATCTTGAGACAGAAACCTGGGAAAAGTCCTCCTTAAAGTTTATCAAAAGAGCGCATCATAACCTACATTTTTATGATGGTAAAATAATGGTCATCGGAGGAAAAACGTTATCCAAAAATAGAAAATTTCAATACTTAGAGAATAAGATAGAAGAGTTTAATGTAGGTAAGAATAAGATTGCTATCGATGAAGCAAATCCACATAAAGCTGTGAATTTTGCATCCTTCTTAAAAGATGACTACCTGATTGTTTTAGGAGGGTCGAAAAAAATAACGTTTACAGGTATAAAGAAATTTGAAAATAAAATTCATGTATATGACCTCAAAAAAGGATATTGGTACCATGTTTCGTATATGCCTGTACCTAAGGAAACTACTGGAGTTTTAATTGATGATACCATTTACTTATTCGGAGGAAATAATGGACAGAGCTTAAAGAATATTGAATCCTTTAATATTAAGAACGGTCGCTGGAAAATTGAAGGAGAATTGTTCTCTGCAGAAGATAGGCCGGCAATCACACATCACGAGAACACCGTCTACATCTATGTTAAAGGAAGAGTATTAACCTTTAATGTTGACACAAAGGAGCTGAACCAGTATCTTATAAATTTGGCAGTCGAGTCGCCTACTTTGTATTGTGCTAATGATAAACTATATATTTTGGGAGGGTTTACGAACCGCTATAGCCGAACGACTGTTTCGAATGATCTTTTTAGTATAGACATTAATGAGTTTGATAAAACAGCTTTAAATAAATCAAGAACTTTTTAAAAGCGTTTCTTTTCACACTTAATTAACCTATTTTGCACCCTTAATCCTTACATTTGCGTATGCGAAAACTTCTAATTTATTCATTGCTGTTTTTTTCAGTAGGTATTTTTGCCCAAACGGATTCGTTAAAGGTAAAGACAGTAAAAGGTCAGGTGGTAGATGCGGTAAGTAAAAAAGCATTAAGTGCCGCTCATATCTTAAATTTAAACTCTGTGGTTGGTACTATTACCAATGATACTGGACTTTTTGACATTAGTGCGAAAGCAAATGATACAATTATTGTTTCTTATTTAGGTTACTCCTCTATTAAGATCAAGATTACGAATGACCTGTTAAAAGGAAATGAGCTATTAATTGAGCTGTATGAAAAAGCTCAGGAAGTTAGAGAGGTTGTAATTAAGTCTACAAAGTTAATTGGAGTTTTAGAGGTCGATGTAAAGCAAGTTCCTAAAGATCGTTTTACGCGTATTAGAATTAACGGTCTACCTCAAACATATGAAGTTGGAAAACCTAAAGGCAGGAATTTTAGATCTCCAATAGCGGCTCTCTTTCAACCGGTTGACTTTCTCTACAGTCACTTTGGAAAAAAACCGAAACAGCTAAAAAAGCTGCAAAAGATTAAGAAGGAAGATAACTTACGTAAGATAATGGCCGGAAAATTCGATCGTGAAGTAATGATGGAATATTTAGAAATGGACAGGCAAGAACTAATGGAGTTGATCGCAGACTGTAATTATTCCGATTATTTTACGAAAAAGGCCAGTGATCTGCAGATGATAGAGGCTATCTTAGATTGTTATGAAAATTATAAAGCTTTAAAGAAAGGAAAGATAGAACGTAGTAGATTGCCAGAAAAGAAAAAGGAAAAGGGCTAAAAAATTATACAATTTTTCAACCCTTTCCCACTATTAAAAACTAACTAACTATTTCTTTCTTTAACTAAAGTATGCTGTTCTAAACTTGTAGTCATAATTTCGTCTCGTGTTCCAAACTAATCTTTTTGAATGCAAGGTTTCGTCCTGAAATTTTCTTGCTGTTTTACTATTGTTTATCATCTTATATATTTTTTTAATTTCCTAATTTGTTTACACTTATAAGACTGATATAAAAAGCTTGTGTTACATTATTTAAAGAGTTTAACAGATATTTAAGAAAACGAAAAAAGCCAGCCTCTAAGGCTGGCTTTCTTTATAATACGTTGATTCTTATCGGTTATTGATTTCCTAAAATAAGTGGTAATCCGTCCTTTCCTGAACCAATAACAACCACTTTGCTATTGTTAGATTCTGCCAATTTTAAAGTAGCTTCGATCCCTTTTTCCTGCAAGATCTTATCTGTTAAAGAGGCACTTAAAATTTTGTTTGCTACGGCTTTTCCTTCTGCATCAATTTTTTGACGCTTTGCCTCTTTTTCAGCTTTTGCAATCCTAAACTCATATTCCAAAGATTCTTGCTCTTGTTTTAACTTGGTCTCGATCGCAGTTTTAATCGTTGGAGGAAGTTGAACATCCTCAACCAACACTCTTTTTACGATTAAGTACTGATCTTTAAGAACCTTAGTTACTTCGTCCAATATTTCATTTTGGATAGCATCTCTCTTACTCGAATATAATTGTTCTGGAGTATAACGCCCTACTACACTTCTGGCAGCTGCATTAATTGCAGGATCCAATAATTCTCTTTCATAATCTTCTCCTTTGGTTTTGATCAGCTTTCCTAAATTGCTAAATTCAGGCTCATACCAAACGGTACCACTTACTTTAACGGCTAATCCATTTACGGAAAGCACGTTCATTTCGTCTGAGATAGATTGCTGACGCACCTTTCTTACGATCATTTTATTCCACGGAGCCACAATGTGAAAACCTTCTCCATAGGTTGTTTCTGTATTTACACCATCACCAAAACGTTCAAAGATCACTCCTCCTTCACCAGGACCTATAGTAACTGCTGATTTCGAAACGAAAATTATACCAAGGATAATAATGATTATAGTTAAAATTCCGCCTTTAGGAAATTTAAACTCTACTTGTTGATTTGCCATTACATTATATTTTAAATTTTATCAAATTTACAACTAAAGTTTATTAGTTGCAGTCTTTATAGGCACAATCTTATTAGCTATTTTATCTCAGTTATCTTTTAAACGATCTCTGACATATTCTACTTTAGTTTTGCCATGCTTAAAGGGTTTGCCATGTTCATCCAAACTAACCATCACGATCTTATCGATGCAAATAATGGTTTTCCGGGTAATTTTATTTCGTACTTCGGATTTTAAAGTTATCGACGAGTTCCCAAAACTAACTACTTCCATACCAATTTCAATAATGTCTCCCTGCTTGGCAGAATTAACAAAATCTATTTCTGACATGAATTTGGTTACCGTTCTAGGGATCTCCAGTTGAATAATGGCATATAAGGCAACTTCTTCATCGATCCATTGTAGAAGTCTACCGCCAAATAATGTTCCGTTAGGATTTAAATCTTCGGGCTTTACCCATTTTCTTGTGTGAAAGTTCATACTTAAATTTTTCCGTAATATTTTCTAATAAACCATTCTATGGTCAATAACAACAAAGCAGTTAGAAGCATCCAATACCAATCAATAATATTCTTGTCTTTTGTCAGCGTTTTTTGTGTCGTAAAATAGTTGTTATTCTGCAATAGAGAAGCCTTCATATCCGAGAACTCTGACTTATAATAAGCCTTCCCTCCTGTTCTTTGAGCCAATCTATGCATCTTTTCGCTATTTGCATTGGTAAATTGCTCTTCAACATTAAATTTGGTTACTCTGAAAGTTCCTGAAGAAGAAATATTCTGACCTTCTACAGAAACTTTATAGGTATAGTTTCCTGCCGGCAGATTTTCTATATATAACTGATAAGCATTGCCTATAACCGAAAAAGGAAGTTCGCGATTGATCGTTTTGTCACTGTTCGATATCTCTATTTTGATGGCTGCTCTGTCATCAAACTTATAATTGCTATCAACGTAAAAAGCTGTAATATCAATGGTTGCATTGGAAGGAAATATATCATCCATAGTAACATCCAATCTTTTTCTTTTTTTTGTCGATGCCAGGTACTGGATAACATTCGAAATAAAGGCGTCGAAATCGGTAAAAGAATTCATATTCAGATAACTTGAAGCCCTCCACCTCCAAATTCCTTCACCTAAAAGAAAAGCAGATCTTTGCCCTCCTTCTTCTAAAGTAGCGAGTAAAGGCACGTCTAAAGAAATCCCATTAATATTTTGAAACAATAATGATTCAAAGGGTTTGGTAACGATAAGCTCTCCAAACTTATCCTGCAAGGGAGGAAACTGTGCAAAATTAATGTCGATTTGACTAAATGTTAGAAAACTAGTATTAAAATCAACCAAATAGTTTTCAGTTTTTAAAATTGCATTTTTCGAAATCCCCAACTGTAAGTTATTAATGAAGTTCCAATTTGTTTGAGACCCTGTAACGACAAGATAATTACTCTTTTCCTTCTCAATTTTTGAAAACAATTCAGTAAATGAAATATTGGGTTGATATGCTATAATTAATTGATAATCATTTAGCGATAATTCGGATTGCCCTATTATTTTTATATCAACCTTACGTTGTTTATTTGTTTCTATTGCTTTTTTCAAAGCTCCTACATCTGGATGTAACATGGATGCGACAATCGCTATTTTCGTTTGTTCATCTATTACTTCTACACTGAATGTCTTTGTATTGTTTACAGTATTCTTTTCACCTTTAACAGGCTCAATGGTCGCTGTATAGTAATTCTTCCCTTTTTGCAAGGAAGGTAATGACGTTGTGACGGTCATTGCTCTTTTGTCGCTTGAGAAAGAGAGATTTCTGGTATATACGCGTTTTCCATTTTTGCGGATAACAAACTGAGTAGAGACCTGTGAACTTCCCTCGTAATAAATCAGTGCCTCAACAGGGAAATTGTTATTTAGATAGCTGTACTTGTTTACATTTAACTGACTGACCCTTACATCTTTGTATTTAGTTGTGTCGCCAATAATAATCGGATACACTTGTTTCGTAGAAGTTGTGTATTCATAATCATTCCCGAGTGTTTGATTTCCATCAGAGATAAGAATTATGGGAGAAATAGCCTCTTTAAAAACCGTGTTTATACCTTCTATTGCCTGATCTATATTTGTTTGAGGTTCGTTAAAAGACAAGGAATCCAAATTTTGAAATGTACTACCAAATGAAAAATAGGATATATCGAACTTATCATTTAAAGCTGCATCTGTTCTTAGGTTGTTGGTAAGATCATGAATTTCCTGCTGCTCTTTAAAATAGTCTGTAGATTGAGAGTTATCTAAAAGCACGGCTAATACCGGCTTGTTAATTTGTAACTCGGTTTGTTGAATGGTTGGATTCAGAAATAGTAAGAGCAATAAAAAAATAGAGGCACTGCGTAAACCAAACAAAACAAAGCTCAGAGTACGTCTTTCTTTAGATCTGTAAAAATACTGGAAATACGCTATTAGCAGACCAGCTAATAATGCTATAACGATATAAAGAAGACTATTTGAATTCAATCTATTTGTTTAAAGATGAAAGATATAAATAACTCCCGTAAAAAAGAAAAACCTGCATCCTAAATCGGTACAGGTTTTCTAAATATCATGTTAATGTTTTCTTAAGTAAGCATTCCTCCATCTACACTAAGTGTTTGACCGGTAATATAAGAACTCATATCTGAGCCTAAAAACACACAGGCATGTGCAATATCTTCTGGACTACCTCCTCTTTTTAAAGGAATGGCATCTCTCCAGGATTGGACTACGGCTTCGTCTAGTTTTCCTGTCATTTCTGTTTCAATGAAACCTGGGGCGATTACATTACTTCTAATATTTCTAGAACCTAATTCTAATGCAACAGATTTAGAGAAACCAACAATACCCGCCTTAGAAGCGGCATAATTTGCTTGACCGGCATTTCCTTTTAATCCAACAACAGAACTCATATTGATAATAGAACCACCACGTTGTTTCATCATAGGTCTAATCACAGCCTTCGTAAGGTTAAATACAGATTTTAAATTTACCTCAATAACCTTATCAAAATCTTCTTCTGAAATCCGCATTAATAGATTGTCTTTTGTGATTCCTGCATTATTGATCAATACATCAATAGTTCCAAACTCATCTAAGACAGACTTCGCCAAGTCTTGCGCAGCCTCAAACTCTGCAGCATTAGACTGGTATCCTTTAGCCTTTACACCTAGATCAGTTAACTCACTTTCTAAAGATTTAGCCGCGTCAACAGATGAACTAAAGGTAAAAGCAACATTAGCACCTTGCTTAGCAAATTCTAAGGCGATTCCTCTTCCGATTCCCCTAGTAGCTCCAGTAATAATGGCAGTTTTATTTTCTAATAGTTTCATAATTCGATTGTTAGTTGTTCGTCAAATATAAATTTTCTTTTTTAAATGAAAATTCCCGTACATGACGGGAATTATTTCATACATATTGTAATAGCTTAGTTCAACACGCTAGCGACCATTTCTCCAATCTTGGCAGGAGAATCCACTACGTGTATTCCATTCTCAGCTAATATTTTCATTTTTGCTTGTGCTGTATCGTCTGCTCCACCTACAATAGCTCCTGCATGTCCCATAGTTCTCCCGGCTGGCGCTGTTTGTCCAGCGATAAATCCAACAACAGGTTTTCTGTTTCCATCAGCCTTGATCCATTGAGCAGCTTCAGCTTCCAGGTTCCCTCCGATCTCTCCGATCATTACAATGGCTTCGGTTTCATTATCATTCATCAATAATTCAACAGCTTCTTTAGTGGTAGTTCCAATGATAGGATCTCCTCCAATTCCAATAGCCGTAGTAATCCCAAAACCTTGCTTTACTACCTGATCTGCTGCTTCATAGGTTAATGTTCCTGATTTAGATACAATTCCTACATTTCCTTTTTTGAAGATAAATCCTGGCATAATACCAACTTTAGCTTCTTCAGGAGTAATTACCCCTGGGCAGTTAGGTCCTACTAACGTACAATCTTTGTCTTCGATGTATGCTTTTACTTTAACCATATCTGCAGTTGGAATTCCTTCCGTAATGCAAATAATCACCTTAATACCTGCATCCGCAGACTCCATAATAGCATCTGCTGCAAATGCTGGCGGTACAAAAATGATCGATGTATTTGCTCCAACGGCATCTACAGATTCCTTTACAGTATTAAAAACAGGTTTCCCTAGATGTTCTTGTCCTCCTTTGCCAGGTGTAACACCACCTACAACGTTTGTTCCATAGTCGATCATCTGACCAGCATGAAAAGTACCTTCACTTCCTGTAAAACCTTGTACGATTATTTTCGAATCTTTATTTACTAAAACACTCATTAAATTATTGTTTTTTGATGTTGCAAAAATAGTTGATTGGATGTTTTAAAAAAAGAATTTTAAGCATTCTTTCGATCCTTTAAAAATCTTTTAATTTCTGCTAGTTCTTTTAACTTTTCTCTTGACTCCGAAATTGGAGTTCCAAAATAGGTTTTACCGCCTTCAATTGATTTGGTTACACCTGTTTGTCCTAGAATTACAGCGCCTTTCCCGATGGTAATTCCGCTGTTGGTCCCTACCTGTCCCCAAATAGTAACTTCATCTTCTATCACTACACAGCCAGCAATTCCAGTTTGTGAAGCAATTAAACACTTTTTACCAATCACTGTATCATGACCTACATGAACTTGATTGTCAATTTTAGTTCCCTCTTTTATAGTGGTATCTCCAGTAACACCCTTATCAATCGTACAAGAAGCACCTAGATCTACATGATCTTCCAACACGACCCTACCACCCGATATCAGTTTATCAAAACCGGTTGGTCTGTTCTTATAGTAAAAGGCATCTGCTCCTAGAACCGTGTTCGCGTGTATAGTTACATGATCACCAATCACACAGTTGTCATAAATGGTAACGTTAGGATGAATCAAACAATATTTTCCAATGCGCACATTATTACCGATAAAAACATTTGGTTGTATTACCGTTCCCTCTCCAATGATTGCAGAATCTGAAATACTTTCTTTGGAAGCGATAAACGGGTTGAAATGCTTTGTGATCTTATTAAAATCTCTAAATGGATCATCAGAGATTAATAAACTCTTTCCTGGCGGACAATCTACTTTCTTATTGATTAAAATGGTCGTTGCCTTAGAATTTAGTGCTTTAGAATAATATTTAGGATGATCGACAAAAACAATATCACCTTCTTCAACGACATGTATTTCATTAATCCCTGTTATGGTGAAATGATCATCGCCTACAGACTTAGCATTAATTAATTTTGCAATATTATAAAGCGTTTGCGGAGATTTAAACTTCATAGATTATTTTTTTGTGCCGTAAATTATTACTCTCGCAAATAAAGGGTACATAAAGGGAATTTTTGAAAAGAAGACATCGAGATGATATCCCAGTTTATTGATCCAATTTCCATAATTTTTATCACCAAAGATCTTCAAAGAAATAAATCCTGTTATCACAGAAAAGAAATCGAAAAAATAATGATTAAAAGTGAACTTGTTACGAACAATTCGAAAATCGGATGAAACTAAGGCATGTTCGTCAGGAGTTCTCTCCTTAGGATTAAGATTTCTATATAATCTGTACAACGGATTCATATTGAGAGGCTCTAAAAAAACTATTTTCCCACCAGGTTTTAATACTCGATGTATGTGGTTCATTGTTTTTTCAATATCCAGGTGATGCAAAATGGCTGCACCAAAAACAACATCAAATGTATGATCTTCAAAAGTTAGATTATTGGCATCCATTAGTAAATGATCGATCTCAAAAGGCTGTCCTTCTGCTAGTTTCTTTCCGGCGTTCAACTCAGATTCGGAAATATTGATACAGGTTAGCTTTTTAGGTTTTGTATTTTCAGTAAACCAAACATGCCAGGTATATGATCCTATTTCAAGTACATTTTTACCCTGAAAATCCTGAACAAGTTTATCCAAGATCTTCTTTTCTCTTTTGTAAGAATAATGAAAAGAATGCCTCCGTAACTTCTTGATTTTAGTACGTTCGAGCTTACCCTCATTCCAGTACTCTTTCTCAGTCTGATTGATTTCTTCAAGGGTTCTTTCGCTCATGATGCTAAAAATTACTCTTTGATACGTTCTTGATACGTTCCTTTAGTGGTCTCTATCTTAATTTTATCTCCTTCATTAATGAATAAAGGAACATTAACTCTAGCTCCTGTTTCAACAGTAGCAGGTTTTGTTGCATTGGTAGCTGTATTGCCTTTAATACCTGGTTCTGTATGTGTTACTTCTAAAATGACACTTGCTGGCATTTCAACAGAAAGTGGCATATCATCCTCTGAATTTATAATTACAGTCACAACTTCTCCTTCTTTCATTAATTCTGGAGCGTCTAATACACTTTTCTGTAATGAAATTTGAGAGTAGTCCTGATTATTCATAAAGTGATAGGTCTCTCCTTCGTTGTATAAGTACTGGAATTTATGAGTTTCTACGCGTACATCGTCTATCTTTCTTCCCGCGGGAAACGTATTATCTACAACTTTACCGTTCGTTACACTTTTTAATTTGGTTCTTACAAATGCAGGACCCTTACCCGGTTTTACGTGTAAAAATTCTACAATCTTATAAATATCGTTATTATAACGAATACATAGACCATTTCTAATATCTGATGTTGTTGCCATATTGTGTGTTTAATGTTATCCTCCAGAATATCCTTTCATAATTCCTCTTTGAGAATTACGAATGAATAAAATTATCTCATCTCTTTCCGGTGTAGCTTCCATTTCTGCCTCAATTTTTTCTACTGCCTGTGAGTTGTTATAATTACGTTGGTAAAGGATTCTATAAATATTTTGTATTTCTCTAATTTTTTCTGTGCTAAAACCTCTTCTTCTTAATCCTATAGAATTAATTCCTACATAAGATAGAGGCTCTTTTGCTGCTTTTGTAAAAGGAGGTACGTCTTTTCTAACTAATGATCCTCCCGAAACCATTGCATGATCTCCAATATGAATAAATTGATGCACAGCTGCCAGACCACCAATAATAGCATAATCGCCAATAGTAACATGCCCTGCGAGTGCAACTCCATTTACAACAATAGCATTGTCTCCGATGCAACAGTCATGTGCAATATGAGCCGTAGCCATGATCAAACAATTTTTTCCAATTTTTGTTTTTCCAGAAGCATTGGTTCCTCTGTTTATTGTGACACATTCTCTAATGGTAGTATTATCTCCAATAACAGTTAGGGAATCTTCACCTTCAAATTTTAAGTCTTGCGGAATGGCTGAAATAACCGCTCCCGGGAAAATTCTACAATTTTTACCTATTCGAGCACCTTCCATAATAGTTACATTAGAACCTATCCATGTTCCAGAACCAATTTGAACATTTGCATGAATGGTGGTAAAAGGTTCAATAACCACATTACGTGCTATTTTTGCTTGAGGATGTACATATGCTAATGGCTGATTCATAAGTTATTTTCTTTTAGAGATTTGCGCCATTAATTCTGCTTCTACCACTAATTTATTGTTAGCGTATCCATAAGCCTGCATTTGTGCAATTCCTCTTCTAATAGGCGTTAATAATTCACATTTAAAAATCAATGTATCTCCGGGTAACACTTTTTGTTTAAACTTAACGTTGTCTATCTTCATAAAGTATGTTAAGTAATTTTCAGGATCTGGAACCGTGCTCAGTACTAAAATACCTCCGCATTGAGCCATCGCTTCTACTTGTAACACACCAGGCATTACCGGTGCTCCAGGGAAATGCCCTACAAAGAAGTCTTCATTCA
Source organism: Flavobacteriaceae bacterium (assembly GCA_965218065.1). Taxonomy (GTDB): domain Bacteria; phylum Bacteroidota; class Bacteroidia; order Flavobacteriales; family Flavobacteriaceae; genus Polaribacter. The sequence continues at coordinate 1,396,130 of OZ244589.1, forward strand.
TAGTAACATTCTTCATTCCCACGACGTGTTTCTCGGATAACTCTAAGATACGATCAACCAATAAAAATGGTGGTCTGTGAGGTAGGATGTCCATTATTTTATGAATATCCATCAATGGCTCAGCACTTAGATCGAACTGTGGTACTTTATTCCTTTTCTCAGCTTTTATAACCTTGGCCAATTTTTTAGCAAATTGAGTATTTACAAGATGTCCAGGCTTATTAGCTATTACCTTACCTCTAATTCGTATTCCTGTTAGTGCCAGATCTCCAATGACATCTAGTAATTTATGCCTGGCCGCTTCATTAGCCCAATGCAAATTAAGGTTATCCAAAATTCCGTTTGATTTCACCGAAATATCATCTTTCTTAAAGGCTTTCTTTAGCTTTTGCATCGTAGCCTCGGAAAGTTCCTTATCTACATATACAATCGCATTATTGAGATCGCCACCTTTAATTAGATCATTTTCCAATAACATTTCTATTTCATGTAAGAAACTGAAGGTTCTCGCATCAGCGATCTCTTCCTTAAAGTCGGATATTTTTTCTAATGTAGCATTTTGCGTACCTAGAATTTTAGTACCAAAATCAACCATCGTGGTCACCTTATACTCATTGGAAGGCATTAATATAATCTCACTTCCTGTAACATCATCTCTATAAGAGATAATATCTTTAACGATATATTCTTCTATATCGCCTTCCTGCTCTTTAATACCCGCTTTTTCTAAAGCTTCTACAAAATATTTAGAAGAACCATCCATTATTGGTGGCTCAGAGGCATTGATTTCAATCAATAAGTTGTCAATATCTAAACCTACAGCAGCAGCAAGTACATGCTCTGAGGTTTGAATAAGCACCCCATTTTTCTCGAGGTTGGTACCTCTTTGGGTATTGACAACGTATTCCGCTTTTGCTTCTATAGTAGGTGCTCCTTCAAGATCAACTCTTACAAAGGCATAACCATGATTCTCTGGAGCAGGTTTGAACGTTAATTTAACGTCATTTCCTGTGTGCAATCCTACACCGGATAGACTTACCTCCTTTTGTATTGTTTTCTGTTTTTTACTCATAACTTCTCATTTTGAGCATTAAATTCTTTTTCTAATTTATTTACTGTGGATGCAATCTTAGGTAAATTCCTAAAGTACACATACGCTTTATTAAAATCCGGGTAATTGAATGCTGGAGAGCCTTGCACTACCTCATCGTCCTTTAAACTCTTAGAAATACCAGATTGGGCCTGAATCTTAACATTGTTACCAATGGTAATATGTCCTACAATTCCAACTTGGCCACCAATCATACAATTTTCTCCAATTTTGGTAGAACCTGCTACCCCTGTTTGAGCAGCAATAACCGTATTCTTTCCAATTTCGACATTATGAGCTATCTGAATTTGGTTATCTAGCTTCACTCCTTTTCTTATAATAGTCGAACCTAAGGTTGCTCTATCTATCGTAGAACCGGCACCAACATCTACGTTATCTTCGATGATAACATTTCCTGTTTGTGGCACTTTGTTAAATTCACCTTTCTCATTTGGGACAAACCCGAAACCATCTGAACCAATAACACAATTTGCATGTATGGTACTATTAGCTCCAATTTGAGTTTCAGAATAAATTTTGGTTCCCGAAAAAACGGTCACATTATCTCCTAATACGACATTGTCTCCAATATAAGAATTAGGGTAGATCTTTACATTTGTTCCGATTTTAGCATTATTGCCGATATACACAAAAGCTCCTATGTATTCATTTTCACCAATAACCGCAGAATCGGAAATGAAATGCGGATTTTCTCTTCCAGATTTATTATTCTTTACCTGGTTATAGAATTCAAGTAGCTTAGAAAAAGACTCATAGGCATTTTCTACCTTTATTAAAGTGGTAGTAACATCTTTTTCTAACTCCAATGATTTATTAACAATGGTTACTGAAGCTTCTGTAGTATATAAATATGAATTGTATTTAGGATTGGATAAAAAGGTTAAAGAACCTTTTTCGCCTTCCTCTATTTTAGAAAGTTTTGAGACCTCTTCTTCCGGATTTCCTAAGACATCTCCTTCTAAAATATCTGCAATCTGTTGGGCTGTAAATTTCATGTTCAGCAAAAGTATGAAAAAACTTAAGATTAGGCTAGTAACATTTTCTTTGGATAACAGATAAAATGTTTAACTACTGGTTCTGAGAGGGCTTGAAGATTTAATTGATCAGATGCTTTGGCTATATCTTTCAATCCGCCTTTCTTGTTCACTATTTTTATAGGTTGCTCTTTAGTATAAGCTTGGTTGGAAATGGTTCCGGAAAAAACGAAATAGGAAGCTTCGTTCTTACTTATCTCATATTTTTCACATAAAAGAGCCACCTTCTTCATAAGCTCGGTATTGTTAACAGGCTCATCGGTAAGTTCTATTTTAAACAATTTTCGGTAAAAAATCATTTTAGAAAGTGTTGACAACACCTTATCTGGATGATATATCCAGTTTTTTACTGCCGATAACACATCTATATCATCCAATTTTGAAAATTCTTCAAGAATGTTTTCTGAGAAATTATTGGGTGTGACCTTTGTGTTTAAGAAGAAGTTCAAAGGTCCATTTATGCCTAAATTTTTTCCTTGATCGGCTAATTCTTTTGCTCTCTGTAACAACTTTACCATCATATTCTCAGCTACCAATCCTGTTTTGTGAAGATAGACTTGCCAGTACATTAACCTTCTGGCAATCAAGAATTTCTCAACCGAATAGATGCCTTTTTTTTCAATCACCAATTCATCGTTAACTACATTCATCATTGCAATCAATCTGTCAGAACTAATATTACCTTCAGTTACTCCTGTATAAAAACTATCCCTTTTCAAGTAGTCCAATCGATCGATATCCAACTGACTGGAAATTAATTGATGCAAGAACTTTTTAGGGTATTTATTGGTAAAAATTTTGATAGCCAGGTCTAGTTGACCATTGAACTCTTTATTAAGTTTTCGCATAAACAATAAAGAGAGTTCTTCATGAGAAATTTCATTTACGATACTATGTTCCAATGCATGAGAAAAAGGGCCATGTCCAATATCGTGCAGTAGAATAGCAATACAAAGACCATTTTGTTCTTCTTCAGAAATTTCAATCCCTTTTACTCGTAAGACACGAACTGTTTTCTGCATTAGATCTAAGCAGCCCACGGCATGATGAAACCTTGTATGGTTGGCTCCAGGATATACTAAATTCGATAAACCCATCTGAGAAATTCTCCTTAATCTCTGAAAATAAGGATGCTCGATAATGTCGAATATCAAACTATTCGGAACCCTTATAAAACCATAAATAGGATCGTTCAGTATTTTTAGTTTATTCTGGGTATGCGTTTTCAAGGATGCTCTTTTTTCTTAAGATAAAGCACAAACTAAAAGCAAATTAGCTACACTACCAAATATTGCTACTTTATAATTTGAAAATATTTGAAAATAAATGATAACAATTGAATATTTTTAGCGTTTTAAAATAAAACTAGATTAATGATAAATATTCGAATACTTTGGGTAGATGATGAAATTGATTTATTAAAGCCTCACATTCTTTTTTTAGAAAATAAGAACTATCAGGTTACCACGTGCACCAATGGTGCAGATGCTATTGATCTAGTTTCAGAAGAACGTTTTGATATTGTGTTTCTCGATGAGAACATGCCTGGAATTTCTGGATTAGAGGCCTTGAGTGCCATTAAACAAAAACAAGCCAATCTTCCAATTGTTATGATCACTAAAAGTGAGGAGGAATATATTATGGAAGAGGCAATTGGTTCTAAGATTGCTGATTATCTTATTAAACCTGTAAACCCAAACCAGATCTTGTTGAGCCTTAAGAAGAACCTGGATCATTCTCGTTTAATTTCTGAAAAAACCACGTCGAATTACCAGCAAGAGTTTAGGAAGATATCTATGGATCTTGCTATGGTAAATTCATACGAAGAGTGGGTTGAATTATATAATAAGCTTGTGCATTGGGAATTGGAGTTAGAAGATATCAATGATACCGGAATGCTTGGTATTTTGGAGAGTCAGAAAGCAGAGGCCAATAATTTATTCTATAAGTTTATCAAAAAGAACTACCAAGGTTGGTTAACTTCTGATGATAAACCTACATTCTCGCATACCTTTTTTAAAGATTATGTGGTTCCTAATTTAAATAAAGAACAGGGTTTATTATGGGTGGTTATTGATAATCTTAGATTAGATCAATACAGAGTCTTAGAGCCTATTTTAAACAATCATTATAAAAAAGAGGAAGAATATGCTTATTTCAGTATTCTGCCTACGGCTACACAGTATGCAAGAAATGCGCTCTTTTCTGGTTTAATGCCTTCTGAAATGGAAAAAAGATATCCTCAGTACTGGAAAAATGATACCGATGAAGGCGGAATGAACCTGTTCGAAAATGAGTTTTTAACGGAACAGGTTAAAAGATCAGGATTGCAGATTGAGCATCAGTATTTCAAGATATCTAATCTTAAGAAAGGAAAAGAGTTGGCCGATAACTACAATGGAACAAAACAAAATGATCTAACCGTTGTTGTCTACAATTTTGTAGATATGTTATCACATTCCAAAACAGAAATGGAGGTAATAAAAGAACTTGCCGGAGATGATAAGGCGTACAGATCTTTAACGGTAAGTTGGTTCAAAAATTCACCTTTATATGAAATTATTCAAAAAGCGCAGCAACTGGGCCAACGATTGATTATAACTACGGACCATGGAACAATAAATTGTAAACACCCATCCAAAGTTATCGGCGACAAGAACATAAGTTCTAATCTTAGATATAAGACTGGTAAAAGCTTGTCCTATGAGGAAAAAGATGTATACGCGGTAAGAAACCCTAAAGATATTTTCTTACCTAGTCTCACAATTAACAGCCCTTTTATATTTGCAAAAGAAGATCTTTTCTTTGCATATCCTAATAACTTTAATCATTTTGTGAAATATTATAGAAATACCTATCAACATGGAGGTGTCTCATTAGAAGAAATGATTATCCCTTGTGGCATCTACAACCCGAGATAAGTTATATTTTCATAATTTTATTCAATGGAAAAAGAATATACGCTTAGCGAAGTATCTGAAATCGCAAAGATGATCTTAAACGAAGCAAGGCATAAAATACTATTGTTCTATGGCGATATGGGGGTAGGAAAAACAACTCTTATAAAAGAGATTTGTAAGCAGTTAGGTGTACAAGATATTACCCACTCTCCTACTTTTTCAATAGTAAATGAATATGAAGGTACAGATGCAACTATATATCATTTTGACTTTTACAGACTGACAAAAGAAGAAGAAGCTTATGATATTGGTGTAGAAGATTATCTATATTCCAACAATTGGTGTTTTATAGAATGGCCAGAAAATATTAAAAATTTAGTACCTTTAGAGTCAACTGAACTATATTTATCACTTTTACAGGATGGTAAAAGAAATATTCAGCTAAAGAATTAAATATGAGTTTATATTCCCCTTTTAGTAAAGAAGAGCTTTTGCCTCAGGCTGAAATGCTTGAAATAAAAAAACAAAAAGGCGAGCTTCTTATAGGACTTCCAAAAGAAACTCATTTCGAAGAAAAACGAGTATGTTTAACGCCCGATGCCGTAGCAGCTTTGTCGGCTCAAGGACACAGAATTGTTATTGAAACAGGTGCTGGAGATGGTTCTAATTATAGTGATCAGGAATATTCAGATGCCGGAGCGAAGATATCATATGATGTAAAAGAAGCCTTCGCGTGTACTATTATTTTAAAGGTAGCTCCACCTTCGTTAGAAGAAATTGAACTTATTAATCCACAAAGTGTTTTAATATCTGCACTTCAATTAAAAACACAAAAGAAAATATTTTTCGAAACACTTGCGAAGAAACGAATCACAGCAGTCGCATTTGACTATATTAAAGATGAGCACGGTGTATATCCTATCGTAAAATCTCTTAGCGAAATTGCAGGGACAGCCTCTGTATTAATTGCGGGAGAATTAATGAGCGGTGTTCATAATGGGAATGGGCTTCTACTTGGTAATATTGGAGGGGTTCCTCCTACTGATGTTGTGATTTTAGGTGCAGGTACTGTGGGTGAATTTGCAGCAAGAACGGCACTAGGTTTCGGAGCTAGAATAAAAGTATTTGATAATTCTATAACTAAACTTAGAAAACTTCAGCATTGCTTGAATTCTCCTGTTTATACCTCAACTGTTCAGCCAAAAACACTAGCCAAAGCATTGCGAAGATGTGATATTGTAATTGGAGCTATTAGAGGAAATAATAGATCGCCTGTCATAGTTACCGAGACGATGGTAGAACAAATGAAGGAGGGCGCTATTATTGTAGACGTAAGTATAGACAGAGGAGGCTGTTTCGAAACGTCTAGCGTTACATCTCACAGTAAACCAACATTTAAAAAACATGGCGTGACACATTACTGTGTTCCCAATATTCCTTCTAGGTATGCACGTACAGCTTCTTTTTCTATAAGCAATATATTTACACCATACTTGTTGGATATAGCAAATGAAGGAGGTTTTGAGAATGCAGCCCGATTTGATAAGAGTTTACGAAATGGTATGTACTTCTATCACGGAATATTAACAAACAGAACGGTAGCCGATTGGTTCGATCTACCATATAGAGATATTAATTTATTAATCATTTAAATAAAGAGCTTATAAAGAGATAAGGAACAAATATTAGTTTAACATTATAATAATGAAATTTAATCCCCCTATTGTTAAGAGTTTCAGTAAAGCCCCCAGTGTTAAGAGTTTTATGATGCTTCTATCAATGATCATTGGATCATTGAGTACTAATTTGTCAGCACAAACTGTAAGTGTAGATACTTCAAATACACCAGAACAGTTAGTGGATAGGCTGATGGATGCGTCGTGTTCTATACGATCAAATCAAAACATTTCCTCTCCTCAAGCGGTAGGTTATTTTTACAATAACAATTCTAATTTTCCCATTCAAGAAGGCGTTATCATACGAAATGGTAATGTGTCGTTATCAGCAGGGCCTTATACTGGTCAAGGTTTAAGCAGTCAAATAAATAGTGCTAATGATTCTGACTTACAGGAAATTAGCAATTCTTCTGGTCAAATATCCACTATAACTGACGTTGGCTATTTAGAATTCGATTTTGTGCCAAATGGAACTGATTTCAATTTCAATTTTTTATTTGCTTCCAATGAATATGGAGAATGGCAATGCGGTTTTAGCGACGTATTTGCTTTTTTGCTTACAGATCTTTCGACCGGAGAAACTATAAACTTAGCGGTGATTCCAGAATCAGAAATACCTGTATCAGTTAAGGATATAAGAAATAGCGCCTATAACTCTTCGTGTAATTCGGTAAATGAACATCTATTCAGTACATATAATCCGGATAACCCGGCCTCCTCTGTTTTAAACATGCGTGGTTACACTGTTGTGATGAATGCATCGGCTAATGTGATTCCCGGGAATTCGTATAGAATTAAATTAGCTGTGGGAGATTATAATGATGCTGACTTTGACTCGGCAGTTTTTATTGAAGCTGGAAGTTTCAGCTCCTTTGTTTCCATAGGAGAAGACCAGGTACTATGCGGAAATGATGAGGTTACTTTGGATACAGGGATTTCGGATACCCTCAATTATTCTTTTAGCTGGTCTAGAAATGGACTTCCTATTTCGGGGCAAAATGGCCCTTCGATAACTGTAGAGGAAACGGGGATTTATAAAGTGTTGGTAACAACGACTAATGGATGTACCCTTGCCGATGAAATAACGATAAGTGATTTGCAAATTGGAGTGCCGAGTAATTTGTTAACCTGTACCGATGGAGCAAGTGGATCTTTTGATCTTACCATAAATAACGAAGAGGCACTTGGTGTCGATCCAGACAGATATGAAGCAATTTATTATGCCTCTTTAGTGAATGCAAATAGCAACGTGCCCATTCCAACAGCAGATTTGACCAATTATCAGAGCCCTGGAGCGCAAACCATCTATATTAGACTAAAAGATAAAGATACAAATCTGTTCTGCGACGCTATGGTCAATTTTGATTTATCGGTTAGGACTTTTGAAGTTGGCGAACCGGATGATTTTGAGGTTTGTGAGAACGTCTCTATTATAGATATCCCTTCTGCTGTGGAATCTCAAATTTTGGATGGCCTAAATCCTTTAAATTATACTGTTACATATCATGCAAATTTAACCGACGCAAATAATGGAGAAAATGAAATTTTAAGCCCATCATCTTTCACAACTCCATCGTTGAATACAACATTTTGGGCAAGAACAACAGATAATGATCTAGGCTGTTTTAAAGTGGTAGATTTCAATATAGGCATTATGGCTATACCTGCTATTGAAGAATTGCCGGATATTATACTATGCGATAGTTTTACGCTACCTCCTTTAACCAGTGGAAACTATTTTTCACAGTCTGGAGGAAATGGTATTGCGTATACCCCGGGAGAAATAATAACTGGTTCAACAAGAGTATATATCTATAATGTAAATTCCGAAGGCTGTTCTATAGAAACCTCTTTTAAAATAGAGATCTTAAGAAGTTTTGAAATTGAAACAGAACATTGTGCACAATACACGATTCCGACCCCGCCAAGCGGAGGCTTTTTTACGCAACCGAATGGACCAAATGGTACAGGTATGGAGTTAGCTCCCGGAACGGTAATTACATCGAGCCAAAGAATATATTATTTTTCTGAATTCGCCAATCTACCCTGTGTAGATAAGCCATTTGACATAACTATATATACACCTCCTTTGGTTGACGAGATTGAAGATGTCGTTGTTTGTGATTCTTATGCTCTGCCCAACCTTGTCAATGGAACTTATTTTGCGGGGCCTAATGGAACCGGTGGTGTTTTATCTGGTGGAGATATTATAAACAGCTCACAAACGATATATATCTATAATGATGACGGAAGATGCACGAACCAAAGGGAATTTAGGGTAAGCATTATTGATACAAGTAGTTTCACGGATCAAACGGTTTGTGGAGCATATGTTGTTCCTGCAACGGAGGTTGGAGGTTATTTTACGCAACCTGCTGGAGGAGGAACTTCAATTTCTTCGGGTTCATCGATCGATACATCTACCACATTATATTATTATGTTGAGACGACTGAAGGAATAAATTGCACTACTAACCTAGCTATAGATGTGACAATAAACACAATTCCTGAAGTAGATAGTCTTGAAGATGTGGTAACTTGCATAGACTCTCCATATATACTACCATCTTTAATACATGGAAACTATTTTACCCTTCCAAATGGTCAAGGAACTCCTTTATTTGCCGGAGACACTATCTCAGAATCTCAAACGATATATATTTTTAATACCAACGGATTGTGCACAAATAGCAGTTCTTTTGAAGTGGAAATAAGAGCTTTGCCTAGTGTCGATAACTTTACTGATATTTTTACATGTGAACCATATATTTTACCTGAGTTATCCAATGGCGCTTATTATACCGAATCTAACAAGCAAGGAGTTCAACTTAATGCTGGAGATGTTATTTCAACAACGCAAACAATTTATATCTATAACGATTATTCGGATCTAACGTCTTGTGCCTCAGAAAATGTTTTTACAGTAAATGTGTTAGGTGTTACAGTTGATCAAATGGAGAATGTGAACACTTGCGACAGTTATACCTTACCGGTACTTAATGTAGGAGCGTATTTTACCCAGCCATTTGGTCAAGGAGCTCAATTATTTCCTGGTGATGTATTAACCACTTCACAAACATTATATATTTATGCAGAGAATGGAAATCGTTTCTTTTGTTATGATAATCAGGAATTAGTAATTACAATATCTAATACGCCTCAATTTCAAAATTTTGAAAATATAGAAAGTTGTGGTAGTTATACTTTAGAAAGTTTCAATATTCCTGATGTTAATGTTAGTTATTATCGACAGTCAGGAGGTATCAACCTTATAGATCCAGCGGATTACACCTTAACTGAACCCGGTATATATACCATTCATGCAAGATCTTCCAGTGTAGGCAACTCAAATTGTTTTGTGGATGAAGTGTTCTCTGTAACTGTTTTCCCTTTGAAGGAACTTTCTATTGATGACGCCATCATTTGTGTAGATGCAGCATCTGGATTAACCACCCAGTCAGCGATGCTGACATCCGGATTGGATCCATCGGTTTATACTGTGAACTGGTATCTGAACAATACATTAATGGGTACAGGTTCTGATTATGAGGCCACAGAAGCAGGTATATACACTGTTGAAACTATTAAGTTAATTCCGGATGTGGGTAATGATTGTAACTATGCTCCAACAGAAGTAGAAGTTAAAGCATCAAGCCCTCAGGCGAAGATCACTTTTCTAACAGAGCCTTTTGAATCATTATCTAACATACGTATAGATTTTATAGACCCTGGTTTAGGAACCTATGAATATCAATTAAATAATGGTCCATTTCAAACAAGTAATATATTTCTAAATATTCCGTTTGGAGAACATACGATCACTATTCGTGATACATCAAATTTATGTGGTAATATGCAACTTTTGTTTACATCTATGTCTCACCCTTCCTTTTTTACACCAAATGGAGATGGTATTAACGATACATGGAATATTCCAGATTTAAGAAATCATGGGGAGGCAAGTATCAAGATCTTTGATCGTTATGGAAAACTGATCAAGAAAATAACACCTTCAGGAGAAGGTTGGAATGGATTATCTAACAGTGGTAGTGAAATGCCTTCAAGTAGTTACTGGTTCACAGTTGAGTTTGTATTTGAGGGAGCGAAAAAGACATATACGTCATATTTTGCCTTAAAAAGGAGATAAGATAATGTGACTTTGGTCACATTTTTGTGTCATAAAGTAAAGGTCTTTACTTTGATTTTTTAACGCTTAAAAGTGTACCGAGATTATATAAATGCTTTTGGTATATTTATGCTTTCGAAAAAGAAATGTAATTAATGATAGTTAAATGGGTGCTATAATTAATCTTGTGGGTAAATTTATGTTGAATTGTAAGAAGTATTTCTTGCATTTCTTTTTAGTAATCCTACTTTTCAACTCTTTTTTTACAAACGGTCAGACGGTAACTGTTGATGTATCTAATACAGCTTCACAACTAGTAGATATGTTAATGGATCCTTCCTGTGCTATACGTTCAAATCAACGTATTTCTTCAAGTCAATCCGTGGGTTATTTTAATAGTAATAACTCAAGTTTTCCAATTAATGAAGGGATTATTATTAGAAGTGGAAATGCACTTTTTACTCAAGGTGCATATACGGGGCAAAATTTAAGTAGTCAAGCAAATACTAACGGAGATACAGCTCTTCAAAATATTAGTGATACTTCAGGTCAAATATCTAACATAACGGATGTAGCCTTCCTTGAATTCGACTTTATACCCAATGCTCCCCTATTCGGTTTTAACTTTCTATTTGCTTCAAATGAGTATGGAGAATTTCAGTGTGGATTTAGCGATGTTTTTGCATTCTTACTAACCGACCTAACAACGGGAGAAACCATAAATATGGCCGTTGTACCAGGAACTAACACTCCAATTTCTGTTAGAGAAATAAGAAACAACAGCAACAATTTGTCTTGTAATTCTGTAAACGAAAGTCTGTTCGGAACATACAATGTAAACGATCCGTCTGCATCGACCATCAATATGAGAGGTCATACTATAGTCATGAATGCGTCTGCCGAAGTAGATCCTACGCATCAATACAGAATACGGTTGGTAATTGGAGATTATAATGATTCGGATTTTGACTCGGCCATATTTATTGAATCGAGCAGTTTTAATACATCGATAGATCTTGGTGCAGATCAAAACATATGTGGTGACCAAAATATTACGTTAGACACTGGTATTACGGATACAGCAAATTTTTCTTTTGAATGGAGAAGAAACGGAATTGCAATTTCAGGAGAAACGAATCCTACGCTTATAACGAACCAAATCGGGACATATGAAGTATTGGTTACGACCAATACCAATTGTGTGGTTACCGATGAGGTCGTGATCAATGGCCTGGAAGTTACAATGCCGGAAGACCTGTTAATATGTGATACAGGGGTTACTGCGTTTTTTGATTTGACTCAAAATGATGAAACGAGGTTAGGAATTGATGCAGCCATGTATGAAGTATTGTATTTTGACTCATTAGCCAATGCGAATGCCAATGTACCAATTCCTTCAGGCCAATGGAGTAACTATGCAAGCTCCGGTGGTGAAACGATTTATATAAGGGTGAGAAATCGTGCTACGAATTTATTATGTACCACCAGTTTGAATTTTGATTTAACTGTTACGGCTGTTAGTGCTACCGTACCAGCTGATTTTATAGTATGCGCGGATATTCCAACCATCAATATTCCTGATAGAGTTGCTTCGCAGATATTAAACGGATTGAACCCGTCAAATTATCTATTGAATTACTTTACTTCAGAAAATGAAGCGATTACTAATACAAATCCGATTACCGATCCTGCTAATTTCCCAACACCTGCTGCTGATACAAGGATATGGGCAAGACTTATAAACAATTCAAACTCAGATTGCTTCGATGTTGTTGATTTTAATATAACTATAGAAGCGTTACCTCCGGTAGACAATTTACCTAATGTGATGGAATGTTCTAGTTTTACACTTCCGGCACTCACAAATGGAACCTATTACTTGCTTCCGAATGGACAGGGAGCATCTTTAAGCCCTGGAGATGTTATTAGCACTAATGATGTGGTATATATATATAACGAAAGTGTAAATGGATGTACGAATGAAACTTCTTTTGTGGTTACAATTATTGAAGATTTTACAATAGAGACAGAACATTGTGAGTCATTTATAATCCCTGCCACCTCGTTTGGAGGTTTTTATACAGGACCGAACGGACCAAATGGTACGGGTACGCTACTGAATGCCGGAACCGAACTAACAACAAATCAAACAATCTATTTCTATGCTGACTTTAATGGAGGGCCTTGTATAGATAGATCTTTCGATATAGAAATATTCCCACTTCCTCCAGTAGATACTTTAGATGATGTTATAATATGTAACTCCTATACGCTGCCTAGTCTTACTAATGGATCTTACTTTACAGGTCCGGATGGATCAGGTACTGAGTTAATGGCCGGAGCAAGTTTAACATCTTCCCAGGTCATTTATATTTTTAATGACAACGGGCAGTGTACAAATGAAAGTTCGTTTTTGTTGCTTGTTGTAAACCCCACTATTTTTACCGATGTAACAACTTGTGGCTCTTACACATTACCCAACCCCCGATTTGGAGGTTATTTTCCTGAACCTGGAGGCAACGGTACGCAGATTCCAACTGGGACAGTTATAGATGAAACGACTACTATATATTACTATATTGGCACTACCGATGGCCCTAATTGTACCGATAATTTATCGTTCGAAGTTAATATACTTCCTTTACCTCCAGTTCCTACTGTTAGTGATGTCACGGTTTGTATAGACACACCATATCAATTACCAGTTATTGATTCTGGAAACTACTTTACTGAACCTAATGGGCAAGGAACACAGCTAAATGCGGGAGATGTTATAGATACAAGTCAAACTATCTATATTTATAATACGAACAACACTTGTTCAAACGAAACTTCCTTTGATGTAACTATTGTACCAATTCCTATGGTAAGTAATTTTACCGATATTACTGTTTGTGATCCATATACATTACCTGCTATAGCGCATGGTAATTATTACACCGAACCTAATGGACAAGGAACACAACTAAATGCAGGTGATGTTATTAGTACAACTCAAGTGATCTATATTTACAATCAGGACCCAATCTTGTTAGATACTTGTGACAATGAAACTCAGTTTACGGTATCTATATTGGGAATTACCGTAGATCAATTGGAGGATGTTGTGAGCTGTGATACTTATACTTTGCAAGAACTGACAGTTGGAAATTATTTTACTGAGCCTAATGGTCAAGGAACGCCTTTGTTTGCGGGAGATGTAATAACAAGTACACAAACCATTTATATATATGCCGAAAACGGAGATCGTATTTTCTGTTTTGATAATCATTCCTTTAATGTAACGATTTCGAACTCCCCTCCTTTACAAAATTTTCAAAATCAAGAAAGTTGCGGTAGTTATACTTTACCAGGATCGGTTACTCCAGGTATTGATATTACTTATTATAGACAACCAGGAGGTGTAAATCTTATTGATCCAGCTGATTATACGTTAACGCAACCCGGTATATATACCATTCATGCTAGAATGGCGAATACAAATAACCCTGATTGCTATAGAGATGAAGTGTTCTCTGTTACAGTGCACCCATTGCAGGAACTTAGTATTGAGGATGCTGTTATTTGTGTAGATGCTGTTTCTGGTTTAACCACACAATCGGCAATGCTGATATCTGGTTTAGACCCGGCCGTTTATACAGTAAATTGGTACTTTAACAGTACGTTGGTTGGAACAGGACCAAACTATGAAGCTTCTGAGGTGGGAACATATACCGTTGAAACGATTAAATTAACACCAGATGTTGGTAGCGACTGTAATTATGCTCCTACACAGGTTGAAGTGAGAGCATCAAGCCCACAGGCCCAAATTACCTTCTTAACGGAACCTTTTGATCCACTATCTAATATTCGTGTGGATTTTATAGATCCTGGCTTAGGTACTTATGAATATCGATTAAATAATGGTCCTTTTCAAACGAGTAATATCTTTTTGGGTATCCCATATGGAGATCATATAATTACTATTCGAGATACTTCCAACGTATGCGGAGATATAATACTACCCTTTAGAGCTATTGGTTACCCAACTTTTTTTACACCAAACGATGATGGTATCAATGATACTTGGAATATTCCTCATCTGAGCAACTTCTCGGATGCTACTATAAAAATATTTGACAGATATGGTAAATTTGTAAAGGAGATAAGCCCTTCTGGCGCTGGTTGGGACGGGATATCTAATAATGGAAACGCTTTGCCTTCGAGCAGTTATTGGTTTCGAGTAGAATATATGCTGGATGGTGTACAAAGAACCTATATTTCCTATTTTGCTTTGCAAAGAAATTAATGCTTATGCTATTATAATCTGTTTAATTAAATTATTTTTGCAAGCACAAAGTCACTGTAATTTATGCAGCTTATAAAACGAATCGGGTATTATTTAATTGGCCTTTCTTTAGGAAGTGTTGTCGTGTTTTTTATTTGGAAAGGAAAGGATGTTTCGTTCGATTATGGTCCAGATGCTAGAACGCTGAAATCTATAAGGGTTAAAAGATTGGTGTATTCAGAGGATGCTTTAAATACATTAAGCAAGAACAACCTGGATTCTACTGCTATTCAAGCCATATTACTAAATGGAGATGTGAATTTTAGTAAAAGCGATCAGCGCAAGAAACCTTGTGGAGAGTATTATATAACAGGAACCTTTAACGAACAAAAAATAGATTTTTGGGCAATACGATGCGATTCAATAGCTACGATCGATAAAGTTTGGCTGAAATAATCTAACAATTCCTGTATTTGTCGTGAAGTCCTACATTTTCTAATATCATTGGAATAATCTTCTCTAATCTAGAGCGTTTTGTGGCTTCTCTTTTTGCTTCAGAAATATGATCGGCATACTCTCTTTTATGACTTAAAGAAAAGGCTTCAAAATTCTGTTTCAATGTAACATTAGAATCCAATGCTTCTTGTAGTAGTTCCGGGATAATCAAAGGTTTTTTCTTAGGCTTTATCGCTTTGCCGGCTTTTTGATTTTCTATTGCCTCTAATGCATATGAACGTATGAGTTCTACATTTATCTCCTCTATGGATGAAAACCTCCATTGTCGCATTGCTTGTGTTTTCCCCTCCTGAGCATTCATTAATTTTTTATCAGCATCTTTTAACAGCGCTCCTTGAAAAAACCATAACCCGAAATAGTTCTTGAAAGCTGCCATTCCCACTATATTCTTTCCTTTAAAAGTATAGGTTGGTGCTCCCCATTTTACGGTTTCCTCCAGTGGCAGGTCATTAAGCGTTTTTCTGAGGATTCGCAGTTCAGCGCTCCACTGTTCTTTTTTATCTATGTAAGCTTCTACTCTACTATCCATAACCTTAGTTCATTCCTTTATGCGGGCTACTAATCATCCATTGCACTCCAAATTGATCTATCAAACTTCCAAATTTACCACCCCAAAAAACATCATTATATGGCATGGTAATTTGACCATCTTTAGACAATCCATTAAAGAAATCTTCACCTTGATCTTCATTTTCTGCAAGAATAGATACATGGTAGGCATTTCCTTTTTGAACTGGCATATGAAAACTATCAGAAGCTTTTAACTCACAACCATCACCGAAAGTCATCGTCGTATGCATGATTTTATCCTCTTTGCCTTCTACAACATATTCTGGAGGTCCATCAGAATAGCGCATCACCATTTGATATTCCCCATTGAATACGTCTTTATAAAAGTTCATGGCCTCTTCGCAATTTCCGTCGAAAGTAAGGTATACATCACATTTCATAATTTCTTTTTTTTTGTGTGGATGTTAAAGTTATTTATTTATCCTCAATATTTTCAAAATAATGGGCTTTTATTTTTTCAACGTTCTTTATGGTCTTTTCTACCCACTCCAAATAAAGGTGTTTCTTTTCATCCGAAGTGAGACCCCATTCAACATTGCTATTTCGCAATTTAGACGTTATATCTTGCAATATAATGGCTGCTGCAACCGATATGTTCAAACTTTCGGTAAAACCAACCATCGGGATCTTTAAATATCCATCTGCCTCTTCCATGATCTTATCGGAAACACCCTCCTTCTCTACTCCAAACACAAACGCTGATTTTTTTGTAATGTCAAAATCTTGTAATAAGCATGATTCGTTATGCGGAGTTGTGGCTACAATTTGATATCCTTGATCTCTCAAGTTTTGAAGGCAGGCATCTGTATTATCTGTATCTTGTTTATAGCGATGAAAACTCAACCATTTCTGAGACCCTTTGGCTACATGCCTGGATACTTTGTTTACGTATTTGTTTTCAATTACATGAATATCTTGAATGCCGAAAATATCACAACTTCTAACAACCGCGCTGGCATTGTGCTGTTGGTAAATATCTTCCAAAACAACGGTAAAATGTCGTGTTCTTTGATCTAGAACCTTACGAAAGAGCGTTTTTCGATTATCAGTTAAGTAACCTTCTAAATAGTTAAGTAATTTTTCATCTATCATAAAAAAATGGCTTCCTACAAACATAATAAAATTCATACTTTTACTTATATGGAAAAATTAGTGGTTTTAACCGGCGCCGGTATGAGTGCAGAAAGCGGTATCAAAACGTTTCGAGATGCTGATGGATTATGGGAAGGGCATGATGTGATGGAAGTAGCAAGTCCGGAAGGATATCGAAGTAATCCCGAATTAGTGCTAGATTTTTACAATCAACGCAGAAGGCAGCTGAAGGAAGTAGCACCAAATGAAGGACACACCAATTTAGCTGCATTGGAAAAAAGGTTTCATGTGGATATTATAACACAGAATGTAGATGATCTTCACGAAAGAGCCGGAAGTACAAACGTATTGCATTTACATGGTCAATTAAGAAAAGTAAGAAGTACCTACGATCCGAGTATCATTTACCATTGGGAAAATGACCTCGTCTTAGGTGATAAGTGTGAGAAAGGGTCTCAACTACGACCACATATTGTATGGTTTGGTGAAGATGTACCTATGATACAAAAAGCCGTGGAGATTGTCGAGATGGCAGATATATTGGTTATTATTGGTACGTCCATGCAAGTATACCCTGCTGCCGGCCTTATTGATTATTGTAAACCCAATACGCCCATTTATTTTATAGATCCAAAACCTAGCATAAACCAGCGTTATTATAGGAACTTGAACATAATTGAAGATACAGCCGTTGGAGGAACTAGAGCATTGCTCAAGAAGTTAATCGACTAAAGTATTCGTATAATTCTCCTTTTGAAATACTACTACCCTTTTCTATAAGATCAAATAATTCAGCATTTCTTGAAGGAGTATATTCCTTCGTACCTTTAAGATATTCTATGGCGTCATCATTTGGATTCTGTAACAACCATTTATAACCTTCTTCTGATAACAGATCTACTTCTTTTTGAACTTGTATTACAATTCTATGAATAATATTTTCATTGCATTTGAACAGGTTCACAGATTTGCCGGAAAAATGCTCTAAATACGATACTTTATTTAAGACATCTTCCCATACCATATCACTGAAAACATTTAGTTCTTCTTCTGCCAGTTCCGGTCTATGGTTTTTAATATCCTCCCATTCATTTACATCGATCTTCTGAGAGGCTAAGAATTGGGCAAACTCTTGATGCAAAGATTCAAACTGCTCTTTTGTAAGCTGTCTATATTTCATAATTATAAATTAAAAAGCCCACCAATTGGCAGGCTTTTATACTATTTCTATAAAGTTAGATTACTTTTCAGCAACTACTTCAAATGTAATATCTGCTACAACTTCTCTGTGTAATCTTATAGAAGCGTTGTATTTACCTAATCTTTTTACAGATCCACCAACAACTTTAATATACTTCTTGTCAATCTCAGTACCTGTCTTCGCAATTGCTTCAGCTACATTGATGTTGTTAACAGAACCAAATAATTTGTCTCCTGTTCCAACTTTAGAAGCGATCTTAATCTCTAAACCTTTTACAGTTTCAGCTAATTTATTAGCATCTTCAATTAATTTTGCTTCTTTAAATGCACGTTGCTTTAAGTTTTCAGCTAATACTTTCTTTGCAGATGAAGTAGCTAAAACTGCATGACCTTGAGGAATTAAATAATTTCTACCATAACCGTTCTTTACTGTTACGATATCATCTTTAAATCCTAAATTTTCTACGTCTTGTTTTAATATCAATTCCATGGTTCTACTTCTTTATTATTTTAACATATCTCCAACGTAAGGCATTAATGCTAAATGACGAGCTCTTTTAATAGCTTGTGCAACTTTACGTTGATACTTTAATGATGTTCCTGTTAAACGTCTTGGTAAGATCTTACCTTGCTCGTTTACTAAATACATTAAGAAGTCTGCATCTTTATAGTCGATGTACTTAATACCATTCTTTTTAAAACGACAGTATTTAGCTTCTTTTTTAGTGTCTATATCAAGCGGAGTTAAGTAACGTACTTCACCTTGCTTGTTTCCTTTTGCTTGTTGTTCTATTGATGATGCCATGTCTTATTTTTTTGCAGATTTAACACGTTCTCTTCTTTTTTCAGCCCAAGCTGCAGCGTGAGTATCTAACTTCACGGTTAAATAACGCATAACGCTATCGTCTCTTCTGAACTCTAATTCAAAAGGAGCAATTGCATCTCCTGCTACTTTGTACTCAAATAAGTGATAAAAACCACTTTTTTTCTTTTGAATTGGATACGCTAATTTTTTTAAGCCCCAATCCTCTTTCGAAATCATTTCGGCACCTTTAGAAACCAAATAGTCCTCAAACTTTTGTACTGTTTCCTTTATCTGAGTATCAGATAAAACGGGATTCAAAATGAAAACAGTTTCGTAATGATTCATAATGTTTGTTTAAAATTTATTTTTAAGGGTGCAAATATAGCAAAATTCTACATTTTACAATGTAGTTCTAGTGATTATTTAAACGAAACAAACATTATTACAAGATATTACTGATTTAAAAGCATCCCTGTACTAAATTTTGAGAACTTACCCAGATTCATTAACAGCGGAAAATCAGTCAATATTTGAGCATTATTGAACTTTAACTCTACGATATATTTATTGATGGTATGACCATTCCATGCTTCTAAAGTAGTATTAGGAGACATGAATCTTAAGTCAGAATCTACCGTCAATCTAAAAGATTTGCTAAAATTGCTAAAGTAGGATCTCTGGTAAGAGTTAATCAAGACCGGTTGGAACTTGTCTGCTAGATAAAAGGAATATTCTTTGAGAAGATATCTCTTTATTTCTTCTGTATATTGAACCCAATCAAATGTTGGGTCAAAAAGCGTCTTATAGAGCTTAAACAACTCTTTTCGGTTCGAGTTATTTTGCTTTATTTTAAACTCTAAAGTCGGAACTGCCTCCGAAAATAATTCCCCGTACCAACGCATACGTACTTTCATTTTTTCGCTATACCCTTCTAGCGATTCTAGATATGCGTTATTTCTAACATCATCGAGATAGCAATTGTTGATCTTTCTATCAGGATACAACATTTCTAGGTCGGATAACAGTATCTGCTTCTCAAACTGCATGAATTCTAGTGGAGAGAGTACAAACTTCCTTTCAAACCTCCATGTATTATCTAATACTTTTTTTCCCATATTCTACTCCATAGAGTTTTTCCTTTACACTATCCTTTTGTATTAAGTTGGTTAACAATCGATTATTTTTATATATAACCGATCTTTTCTCAACCAGATATGAATAGTTTTTGATTTCTTTATCTGAATATAACTTACCAAATCCGAACTCTTTCTTTTTTCTAAAAGTACAATAGTCCAATCTATTATTGATAAGTATATTGTTTCTTTCCTTAACAGTTGCGCCGTCTTTAGAGACAAAAACAATTTCTGAGGACTCTATCGATGAATCCGATACGGTAAAGTATGAGTTTTCACCAGCACTGATTACCTTGTCCTTAATATCTTTAAACTTGCATTCTTTTATATCAATAGTACTACCAGAACCATCAATTGCATCATTTCCAACACCAATAAATGTACTGTTCGATATGACACCACGAGAAAAATCAGAATCTATAGCATCTGCAAGTACCTCGTTAAATACTACATTATCTACGTGAAAATAAGAACATCTAAAAAAATTGACATAATCATCTCCAGACATATTTGATGTAAACGTACTATTCACCATCTTTACATTCGATTCGTAAAATGTTAGGCTTGCAGGAAGGTTCCAGTATTTCTCTTTAAAATTAGAGAGATTTTTTACCGCCACATTCACTAAGTAACTGGTGTCTTTTGCTTGTTTCACAAATATCGATGCGTTATTCCTTGAACGATTTAATAAGGTAATGGATTTCTTCGGAGTAGAAACGGCATGAAGTCTTCCCTCCTCTATAATTATATTATGACCATTCAGATCAACGGTTACTCCGGGGCTAATGGTTAGATCTCTATTCTTTAGTGTAAGGTCTTTGTTTAATACAGTATCCTTCTGTATCAAAAACGGTGTGCTTTCTCTTACATCTAAACGTCTAGACGTAATTTTTAGATCAACAACAGCCTTAATGTTTTTTCTAAGATTACGACATATGAAGAGCGCATTAGGGTAACGTGCATATATACGTTCCTCTAAAGATCTCCAATTATCAGCTTGCACGATATTGTGCATAGTATTGGCAACTGCTATTACTTTTTCATATACATCTAACAATCTACTGTCATGTTCAATAATACCATCTAAGTAACGATGTAATGATTTGTTATAGGATTTCATCTTCTTTACGAACTCCAACAATTGTTCTTTCATGTCAATAGCAGAGGTAATCTTCAATTCACTTTCAAACCAAGTTTCTCTTACTAATGGTTCTACCTTATTGGTTACGGCATTATAGAACATGTGAAAGTTACCCTCCAGAATTGGATGCTTATTTTGAAGAATGAAAATAGTAGCCATAAAAACATCAAACTTAGCCGTATCGATGATATCATTACGGTCAAGAATCACATCTTCTTTTAAGAGGTTAAAAGATGCTTTCTGTTGATTTGTCATTTTGTCCAAACTAGGATGCTTTATCTTGTTAAAACTAAAGATATACGAATCCCTGAGGCTATTTCGTTCAATTAAATTTTTAGAAAAAAAGTCTTCAACATAATAAATGTCTTTTGTGCGATCGTTTATTTTTACACTAACAGGCGTGTATTTTAAATCTAGAATATGATATGCAGAAAAGACCTTGTTGCACAAAATGTCACTTAGGTACTGTCTTGTATTTGGCTGGAGTAAATTGAACTTCAAATTTTGGAAGTCTGGAATATAATCTTTTGATTTTATTCTAAAACTCCACTTGTAAGGATGTCTAAAGTGATCATTATTTAGGCCAAATAGTTTAGCCTTAGCCCTGTATTTCTGGCCTTTATATTTGATGTCTAACTTTACATAAGCATCTTTTCTATCGAACCATTGCTGGCCTTTGAAAAAATGCCTGGAACTATAGACAAATCTAGACCTCTGGTTGCTTAGAAGCATGTAGTCTTTGAACTTGAAGTCAAGTTTCATTAAAGGAAGATCGTCTTTCTCTTGTTTAAAGGTATGTTCCAAATAATTTGCAGGATCTTGGGTTAGAGATTTATAGTGTTGCGACAGATCGGCCAAAACACCAAATCTTAGACAATACATACCTGAATATATTCCGGCGAAAAAGAGGAAAATGTATACGAATAAAAAGAACTTTTTATTTGAATTGTCTTTAGCTCTATTCTTATTAAAAACGATCATAGGCTCATTAAGGCTAGTACTCCTATTAAGAAGCCAATCATAAAAACAACAAGCATTTTGAATAACTTCTTACCCATGATCTTTAGAAAGTTAGTGAAGAAATAAATGAAATTTGAACATTACTAATTTCTTTAAGGTCTTCCAATTTTGTTTTCAAATCTAAAAAAGAAGCATCCTTCATTGACGAAACAGAAAGTGTAAGATCTGCCGCCTTCGACTGTGTCTTAATTTTTTCAAATCCATTTATTGCCTCATAGGTTTTTAGCATATCAAATACCTCTTTTAACACGTTATCGGAAGAAAACTCAAACGAAATATTCATGAGGTCTTTGTTTATGTAGCTATTACTTTCCTTTGCAGAAAATTGCCACAATAAAAATAATAATGTGATAACAATAGATGGGATCATTTGTTGCGCTGCTAACGAAATTGAGACACCAATGATCATCAACAAATAAATTAATTGCTCTGGTTCCTTAATTGCCGTTCTAAATCGTACAATAGACAAGGCCCCAACTAGTCCCAACGATAACGCTAAAGAAGCTTTAATAGATGTAATTATCAAGAAAATTGCCAGGGCAAAAGCGTAAAAAGTGTTGGAAAATAATTTTTTATTCGAGACCGTATTAGATCTTTTAAGGTAGACCCATCGGATTGAACTGATCAGAATCATTAAAACAAGAAGGTTAAATAACCATTCTCCTAAAGCAACTTCTGCATTTGTAGATAAGTCTAAAAAACTCGATTTAATTTCTTCCATCTTTGTGTATAGTTGGTATTTATGTTGACAAAAAACAAATGTAGCGAATTTGCCTGAATACAAGTTTTTCAGAAACCTTGTAATTCTGAAAAATTTTGATACTTTTAGAAAAAGACCAGTTAGAATGGAAATACCTGAAATGCCCAATTTGATTCATTACGCAATTCCTTTTTTTGCACTTACCGTGATCATTGAAATTATAGCTACTGTGCGTGTACAATCTAAGGATTATGAATATAAAGATGCCATCACCTCTATTGTAATGGGTTTGGGAAATGTGGGTATAGGTTTAGTTTCTAAAGGAATGGTCTTGTTTTTTTTATTGTTGGTGTACAATTATGCACGAATTTTCACCATTCCTTTTACATGGTGGGCCTGGATACTTTTACTCTTTGCTGATGACCTTACCTACTATTGGAATCATCGAATAGGACATACAGCTCGTTTCTTTTGGGCAAGTCATATAGTACATCATTCATCACAGAAATACAATCTAAGTACAGCATTACGTCAGACCTGGACAGGTAGTTTTACTTCTTTCATATTCTATCTGTGGTTGCCATTACTTGGGTTTCATCCTGTGATGATCCTTATGCAAATGTCTATTAGCTTAATTTACCAATACTGGATACATACCGAATTAATCCGCAAAATGCCTCGTTGGTTTGAGTTTATTTTTAATACGCCATCGCACCACAGAGTACATCATGCTACGAATCCACAGTATTTAGATAGGAACCATGCGGGAATCTTTATCATTTGGGATAGAATGTTTGGTACTTTCGAGCCCGAAGTAGAAAAACCCATCTATGGTTTGACCAAGAATATAGACACCTACAACCCTTTAAGAATTGCTTTTGACGAATGGTATTATCTATTGAAAGATTTTTTTGGCTCGAAAACGTCTCTTTTGAATAGGGTAAAATACTTAATTAAACCGCCCGGTTGGAAACATGATGGCTCGGGTCTACTGTCAAGTGATTTGCGTAAAGAATGGGAGCATAAGAAATAAAAAAAGCCGGTATAACACCGGCTTTTATAATTAATCCAAGTCAAATCGGACTCCAATGGAAATATTCCTTGTTTCAGTATCCTTAAAGAAAGGATTGAGGTCATATTTTACATATAATCCTGTACTTCTATAAGCTAAATACGTGCTTATTCCATAATTTATAATATTCGTATTGAAGTCTCCACGTTGTAGTTGTTCTACCTTATTGCCTGAGCCATCTGTGTATTCAAGGTATTGTCTCGTTCCCAGCTTAAATCCGGCAAAGGCACCAATTCCAAAACGAAATGAATCATTTCTTCTATCTCGTACTCTACCATCATCGTATTCTCTATTTTTAGAAAAATCGAACTCCAGGTGTAACGGAAAGATCATTTGAACATGTCTTAATCTACTTTCTGATAAACTTCCTGCAAACGTTTGTAATTCTGTTACGTTACCATTTTCCACATGATATTGATTGTTTTCCGCTCTTAAATTGTTCCAAAGAAATGAGATTCCATACTTTAAATAGGTTTGAGAAGCTTCTCTGGTAAGTCTATACTTAGCAGTAAGTCCTACTTCATAAAATCTTGATTTCCAAAACTTATAGGGAGAGTCATTTAAAGAAGCAATACTGTTATTTTGTAACACATTATTGGCTCCCATGGCAAAGATGAACTGAGTTGTCGTTCTTCTGTTCCATCGTCGTTCTCGCCTGTTCCGCCAGCGTTCTTCAATATCTCTTTTGGTATCATTACTTATTCTCAACTTAAAGGTGTTCTTTCCAATGGTCAGTATATTCTCTTCGTAATAATCATCGTCATAGAAAATTTTTCCATCAATCTTATCCTGAACCAGTTGTTGTAATTTCATTTCTTCAACACTCACTAATTTCTCTATGTTCTTAGCATGATATTCTGCAGCTTCTTTCTTTAACTTCTTACCCTCTTCCCTAGTAATGTCTCCTCTATCTACCTGACGGTTTATCGACCTCACTTTATCTTTAAGTGAATCCTTTTGTTGTTTTGTGATTCTGTCGATTCTCTTGGAGATCTTTTTAACTTCTTCTTCAAAACTTCCTCTTTGAGAAAAAGCCATAGTTGTGCTTAGCAACACTAGTATAAGTAGTATTCTTTTCATGATATTCGGTTTGTTTTTTTGTAATCTTAATCGTTTCTAGAAGCGATGGCAGTTGCCAGATCTGACACACGCTTTTTGATAATTTTCATAAAGTTTTCCTTAAAACTAGCATCATCGATATCTCTTTCGACATCGGCTAAAATAGTGTTAGCATCTATTTTAAGGTTTGATTTTTTTAATTGTAACTTGATAGAGTTTAATACATCTTCTCTATCTAATTTATGCGCTCTATAATAAGCGATCACTTCTTCTTCTGTATGTGTTACTGAGTACAGCAATGCATCGCTATCTACAGAAATTCTCGAGTTCTTTTTCCTTTTTTTAGGAATAATACTTGAGTTTTTATCATTAACTGTTGACTCAACATTTTTCACCACTGCTATAGTTTCTTCGGTAACTAAAGGTTCTTTAATGGTTTTAATTGGTATTAATTTCTTCTTTCTAGAGGTTTCCTTTGTTTTTATTTTTTTCTGAGAACTTACCTCTTTTGAAGCAATATCACTGTCTACTATAATTATTTGATCCTCATTAAGAACTTGGTCTTTTTCAGTTTTAATTTCAGGAGTTTTTACTTCCTGATCAACAATCATCTTTTCTGGTTGTATAGGGTCTTCAACATTATTTTTTGTTGAGAGTAAAAAAATCGAAACCAACAATAAAATGGATGCCGCTGAGCCTATATAAAAAAATCGCCGCCTCCTCTTTCTTCTGGCATGAATGTCTAACTGATCTGACAGTCTTTCCCATGCCGATGAAGAAGGCTGAATAACTCTATCTTTAAAAGTCTTATTAATATCCTTATCTATCCCCATTACTAATCGCGTTCATTTTAATATAATTTTCCTGTAACCATTTTCTGGCCTTAAATAATTGTGATTTAGACGTACTTACCGTTATTCCAAGTTTTTCAGCTATTTCTGCATGCTTAAAACCTTCAATGGCAAACAAGTTAAACACCAACTTATACCCTTCCGGTAACCCATCAATCAACTTTTGAATATCCTCTACAGAAGTATTCTCTAAACTTTCTGTAGCCTCATTATTAAATACAAAATCTTCATCTGTTAATTGTATTGGATTTTTCTTACGTAGGTATGATATACATGTATTGATCATTATTCTACGTATCCATCCTTCAAAACTTCCTTCATTTTTGAACTTATGTAAGTTGGTAAAAACTTTTAGAAAACCAGATAGCATTAAATCTTCTGCATGATGATTATCCTTTACATACTGTCTGCAAACCCCCAACATCTTCGGAGCATACTGCTCGAATAGTTGTTGTTGCGCTTCTCTGTTTTGTCTACTGGCTTTCTTAACCAGAGAAGCTTGAGAGGTATGTAACGGAATAATTTTCAATCTAGATGTTCAGTTTTTATCGCCTTACAAATATATAGACTACGGTGTTTTAAAAATGGTTGCTTAGCGGATAATATTTTTTTGATTAGTTTAGTCCTACATTCTATTAACAAACTTAATACCAATTTAATGGATACATCCAGATCAAGAAGAACATTTATTAAAAAAGGAGCACTATTGGGAATCGGCATCCCATTATTGGGAAGTCAGTTATTGGGATGTACATCCAAAGGAAGTTCAAAAAAAATTAAAGATCCTTATTTTGGGAGGTACCAGCTTTCTAGGACCACACCAAATAGCCTATGCAATTTCAAGAGGCCACTCCATAAGTACATTCACCAGGGGAAAGACCAAACCGACCATACATAAAGATGTCTTTGATAAGGTCGAATCTTTAGTAGGTGATAGAGAAAGTGACTTGTCTGCTCTTGAAAACAGACAGTGGGATGTGGTTATTGACAATTCTGGAAGAAAAACAGCATGGACCAAGAAAACGGCCAATTTATTGAAAGATAAAGCGAGTATCTATCTTTATATCTCATCTACAGGCGTCTATTTTCCGTATCCAAAGGGAAACATTAAAGAAGATACGAAGGTTTTGCTAAAAACGCCTGAAGGTGTTACGGATGAAGGAGTAAAGTTGAGTTATGATTACGGAGTGATGAAGGCTAACTCCGAATTAGAAGCTGAAAAAGCATTTGGAAAAGATAGAACCATTGTGGTAAGACCTACTTATATGTTTGGACCGGGAGACCTAACGAATCGATTTGTTCACTGGCCTATTCGTTTATCCAAAGGAGGAAATGTTCTTGTACCTGGGAAAAAAGATGATCCTGTACAATATATAGATGTGAGAGATGTTGCCGAGTGGTGCATTCGATTATGCGAGGATAAGATGGCAGGAACATATAATGCCGTAGGGCCTACAGTTCCTACAACTATTCATGGTTTTGTTAAAGAGGCAGCTTCTGCTTTTAATGTAAATACCAATTTTATTTACGTAACCGATTATGACTTTTTAAAAGCACACAAGGTATATTATATCGTTCCCTGGATCATGCAAGATGAGTATAGTTACGGTTCTGCCAGAGTAAATATAGATAAGGCAAAAGAGAATGGCCTTACGTATCGCAATTTAAAAGATTCGGTTAAAGACATGTACGATTGGTGGTATTCTGATGCACTAACAGATGAACGGCGAAACAAGTTTGAAGGAAACCCAAACACAGTATTTGCAAGAGAGGAAGAAATATTAAGTAAATGGAAAGCCCATAAGATGTTATAAAATTGAACTAAGAAATAGCATTTTCTATACTATTCCCTGATCAAAATCATTTATTATAATTATTTATCCCTAAAAGAATTAAACCTGACTATGAAAAAGACAGATCATTGTTTACTTTGTGATCATCACCAAAAGGATCTATATCGAGGCGTATTTTGTGGATTGACCAAAGAAAAACCTCAATTTGACAGGACCTGTATCTCCTCAAAATTTGACCATTTACTAATACAAGAACTGAAAGAACTAGCAACGAAAGATCAAGAGCATAAGGTTTCTGTTTATAAAACGTTCATAGCAGCTGTTTTTACTCTTTTTGTAGGTTTAGCAGCTATTATTGGTGATTATATTTACTATCAAGATTTTTTTATGCCATACTTTAGAACAGAGGTTAACAAAGGATTATATGCCCTTTTTGGGGTATTAATTCTGTTATTTGCTTTTGGCGCATATATGATCATGTTAGGATTGAATATTTTAGTGTATTATTTTAAAGAAAAGAGAGAGATTAAAAACAGATTCAATCAAATAAATAGTGTTTTATCTAACTACGGGTTAGACTATGATATTTTTAAATCTAGAGATGGGTATTCTGGTTCAAAGGTTAAAATTCATCGTACCACAGTTAAATCAAGTGCCAAAAAGTAAACAACCCATCCTACTTCAATAACCAATCTAAATAACAACTTTGATCGTGAGTAGAATGGGCATCCAAACCCTAGTCTAAGAAACAGACTATTTTTTGTGATATATACCTTTGAATAATGATCTTAGTTTTTTATGATCCTTATCATAGATTTCCCAGTGTTGCAAGACAGTGCCATCTTTTCGTAATGTCCAGGTAATCTGGTGATAGAAAAATGGAATTTGTTGTCCTTTTTGAAGCGTACTTTTTAAAATCATTTTATCCTTTTCAGGTTTTCCTTTTAAAACCAGTTGAGAACCTTGATTGTCTACCCATAACTGGTTCCATGTATCGTCTTTTCGATCATAATAGTTAAAACTAGTCCCTGTTGATCCACTTGCCGATGTCCAATTTTCCTTAATAGCACACTTGTCTTGAATCTTATGGATCTTATTCTCTCCTACTGTATTCCCTAAGGTATCTTTAACTACCCAATCACCTACCCAAAAATCAAATTTGGTATGATTCTTTGTACAGCAGTTGCATGTTGTTTTTTTTGTTTGTGCTTGAATGGATGATGTTGATACCAATAATAGTATCATTAGAATAGTAGTTCTCATATATCTGTTTTTAGTTGATGATTATTGGTCTCAAATAACGTAAAACAACATGATGAATCTGTTAATCTTTATAAGCATTAACGGGTTTTAACAATCTTTAACATCAAAATAACCTAAGCGTTGTGCTCTCTAAAAACAGTAGGAGTTACACTATTAATTTTTTTGAATGCCTTGTAAAAAGAGACCTTATTGTTAAATCCAGACTGATAGGCAATACTCTCCATAGTATAATGCTGCGTTTTTAACTTCAAAAGTTTTTCGGATTCTTGTACCCGGTATTTATTAATAAAATCAAAAAAGTTAGTGTGGAAATGCTCATTGATGATCTGAGAAGCGTGATGTCTAGGAACGTCCAACATATTGGCAAGATGCATCAATCTCAAATCGCAGTTAAGATATGGTTTTTCGGTTTCAATGATATGTACCAATTTTTCTTTCAGTCTAATGGATTCTTCTTTATGTAACCCCGTTTTTTTATATTTAATAAAAGGAAGTGTTTCTTTAATAGATTTACCGTTAAAAATGGAAGGATATACATATACCAAATATGAAATTATACCTATAAACAGTGCCGAACAAATAGTAATAATGTAATCGTGTTCCACTTTTAAAATCTTGGTAATCATCAAAACTTCATAAGCTACAAATGAAAATGTGAATCCGGAAAAACCTAGAATAGTCCAGTTCACCCAGGTATTCATTTCTTTATCAGCCTTAAATGTGTTTTTAAATTTCTGATAAATAACTATTGTATAAATAACCAATAGTAACACTAAAATTTGCTCTAAATATGGTATTTGAACAATATAATCCAAAGATCTTCTTTCCGTAAAAACCTCATATTTTATAGATGGCTTTAAAAAGTAAAAACCACTATGGGATATCAATACTATGGCAACCGGAATAAAATGTAAGCCGTCTTTTTTGGTCAGAGCCTTTCCTTTAACTATAGATTTTAGGTAGAGATAAAACAAGCCTCCATACAAACTCAATGGAACAAAATAGGACATATGGAAGAATGTATACAGTCTGCTTCCTAGCTGAGACCAAAATAAAATGTTGAAAAACACATTAAAGGCAAACATAAAAAGCAGTACTGCAAATAGCTTATTGAATTCCCCTTTTTTAAAAAAGAATAGTAGAGAGAGGATAAACCCCAGTACAGAAAAAACAGATAATATGATAATCCAAATATTCATATCTTAATAAGCATCTACATCAATAATAAAGCGAATAGATCTAAAATCACTTACCGCTTGAAAGGTATTTTTGATCTTCTCTATATGTTCTTTTGTTTTTCCTAAAGATTGTTTGGGTGGAATTTTGATCAATACATTCTTTATATATTGATTTCTAATTCTGGATACAGCGGGAGCAGAAGGCCCCAGAACGTGTTCTCCAAATATATTTTGCAATGCCTTGGCCAACCAAGTAATACCGGCGTCAACCTTTTGGTAATCTTTGTGTTTTAATGTGATCTTTATCAAGCGATAATACGGAGGATAATGATATTGCCATCTGTCCTGTAATTGTTCCTTGTACATCTCAGCATAATTCGTTGTAGAAACCTGTTGCAATATCTGATGATATGGGTTATAGGTTTGAATGGCTACATTCCCTTGTTTTTTTGAACGCCCGGCCCTACCCGAGACTTGGACCATTAACTGAAATGCCCGCTCATGGGCTCTGAAATCAGGAAAGTTCAACATCATATCAGCATTCAAAATACCGACTAAAGAAACGTTGTCAAAATCTAATCCTTTAGATAGCATTTGCGTTCCTACTAATATATCTATTTCTCGAGCCTCAAAAGCTCCAATGATCTTTTGATACCCATACTTTCCTCGAGTGGTATCTAGATCCATACGACCGATAGCATGTTTTGGGAACAACTCTTTCAACTCTAATTCTATTTGTTCGGTACCAAACCCTTTTGTGTCTAGCGTTGTACTTCCGCAAGCTCCACAACTATTTGGCATGGCTCGTTGATAATTACAATAATGACATTTTAATTCATGCTTGTACTTATGATATGTTAAGCTTACATCACAATTTGGGCATTGAGGAGATGTCCCACAAGTCTTGCATTCAACCACCGGAGAAAAACCACGTCTATTCTGAAAGAGGATTACCTGCTCATTTTCATCTAGTGCTTCAGATATCAATTTCAGCAATCTATCAGAAAAATGCCCATTCATTTCTTTCTTTCTATGCTTTTCTTTAATATCGATCAACTCTATTTTAGGTAATTGTACCTTACCGTAACGTCTATTTAGTTCTACAAGACCATACTTTTTTTCTACGGCATTAAAATAACTTTCAAGTGATGGTGTAGCAGATCCTAATAGTATTTTCGCTTCGTGCATTTTTGCCAGTACTATAGCTGCATCTCTGGCATTATACCTGGGTGAAGGTTCAAACTGTTTATAAGAGGTTTCATGTTCTTCATCCACGACTATGAGTCCCAGATTCGAAAAAGGTAAAAACGTGGATGAACGTGCTCCTAATACGATTTGAGCCTTAGGTTTGTTTTCCAGAACATTGTTCCATGCCTCTACCCGCTCATTCATAGAATATTTAGAATGAAAAACAGTTATATAGTTCCCGAAATAATTTTGTAGTCGAGTAATGATTTGTGTGGTTAAGGCAATTTCAGGGAGCAGAAACAGTGCTTGTTTACCCTGTGCTAATATCCCTTTAATTAATTTAGTATAAACCTCTGTTTTTCCAGAACTGGTTATTCCATGTAGCAATACAATGTCTTTTTCTTCAAAGGACTCTTGAATATCTTCAAGGGATTGTTGCTGATACTCGTTTAGTTCTTTTAACGCATTGGTTTCCCCCTGATAAGAAACACGGTCTGTTTGGACATGATAAAATTCTAATATATTTTTTTCTACCAACGCCTTAATAACTGCAGTTGATGCTCCAGACTCTAATTCCAAATCCTTCGCCTTGATCGGTTTTTTGGAAGCATTCATTTGAAAGAAACTTAGTAATGCTTCTCGCTGTTTCTTAGCTCTGGAAACAACCATCAATAGTTCTTCTAAAGCATTATGATCTGAATAATCGGGATGCAAACGAACATACTTTACCAACTTCGGCTTATACTGTTCATAGATCTCCTCTTTGATATAGGCTGCCGATTTTTGGATGAGCTCATTAATAACAGGAAGCACCTTTTTCTTTCCTAGAATATCCACAATTTGATGCACCGTTAATTGAGATTGATGCTGCAAGGCTTCAAAGATCAAAAACGCTTCATCATTTAATTCCATTTCATTTGTAAAAGCAACATTCTTATAAATAATAGTTTCACTTTCCAATAAAAAAGCTGACGGTAATGCAGCTCTATATACATCTCCTAAAGGGCACATATAATATTGAGAGATCCATTGCCAGTGCTTTAATTGGACATCAGTTACGATAGGCTTTTCGTCTAATATTTGATGAATATCCTTAGGCTCATATAACGTAGGAGGATCTTGATGGATTTTTAAAACTAAAGCAGTATAGATTTTGGCACTTCCAAAAGGAACTGCTACTCTACATCCTATTTGTAAAAACGCTGCTTCTGCTTTTGTAACGCTATAGCGAAATGTTTTCTGAATAGGAATGGGTAATATGACGTCTATAAAGTATATGATCTGTTGTTTTAGATGCAAGCCAAAACTACAGAATTTTTAGTACATTGTAATACCTAACCCAACAAACAAATAAATATGAAGAGGATTTCTTTTTTATTTCTTTTTCTATGTGCCTTACATGCTTTTTCTCAAACCGATTCGGGCGATATGGAAGCCTATTTAAATACTATTATTGCAAATATGCCCGGTGATTCTGGAGATGATTTTAAAGTCCCCACGAGTACAGAACTAACTTCATGGGAAAATTGTATCAATGCTATTCTGAATGGAGATATAACAACAGCAAGAACACATGCAGATGCTGTTAATTATAGAATAGTCGAGTATACAAACACGGGTTTTGGGCATAATTCCGGTACGTATTACATTGTGGAAGAAAAAAGCAGTCAAACAAATTATTGGGGAACGTATATCTTTGCGTCGGGTCCTACCCGGGAGTTGGTCATTCAGGCTCCACACTCCGATCATGATTTTAATACTGGAAAACAAGCGGTATATAGTTTTGTACGACTTCATAACCTTGCTTTGTTCTTAAATGGCACACATCGTTGTAATCATTCTCAGGCATCGAGTTGTTCCGGCACCACTTCTGTGTGTAGTGGTTCTTCTGAACCATTCAAGATTTCAGATATGGCACATACAGCAAATGCTGTATGGCAAAAAACGACAGAAGTGATCTATAATACAATCTCTGAATCTGTTTTTGTGCAGCTTCATGGTTTTACGAAACTTTCTACAGATCCATATGTTATTTTAAGTAATGGTACCGATCAAACGCCAACAACGGATTATGCGGTGCAGTTTAAAGACAATCTATCTGGGATAGACCCATCTCTAACATTTAAAATTGCACATATTGATAATTGGACACGACTTGTTGGCTTTACCAATACGCAAGGGAGGTTTATTAATCAAAGTTCAGATCCTTGTAGTTCCGCGGCAACATCAACCACAGGTAGGTTTTTGCACGTAGAACAAGAAAAATCTAAGTTAAGACAAGATATGAATGGTTGGGATAAAATTTATCAGGCACTTGAGAATACATTTATTGCAGCCGTAAGTGTTGAGGATCACATTAAAATTCATCTAAAAACTGAAAACCCTTTTAAAAATTCAATAGAATTCTCTGCAGATAAGGTGAAAAAAGTACTCGTATATTCTATTTTAGGAGAACGACTATATGAAAAGGAAAACACGAACAAGTCTACCAATTTCAGTATTGATACAAGAATGTTTACGAACGGAATTTATCTATTAAAAGTAATTACAGAAAATGGTGTAGCTACGCTAAAACTACTGCATGAATAGTACAGATTGGAAACAGAAAGGAGAATATATTAGCGTCTTTGATCGTTCAGTTTTTCTAATCGATTCTAATACTATTTTTGAAGATTCAAAGCAGAGAAAAGAAACGTTGGTATTATTACATGGTTATCCTACATCTACCTACGATTATTACAAAGTACTCTCAATGCTTGCTCCACACTATCGTGTAATTATGCATGATCATTTAGGGTTTGGATTTTCTGAAAAACCAATGGACTACTCGTACTCCTTAATTGAACAGGCAGATATTGCCTTGCAACTTTGGAAGCAATTAGGATTAAAGAAAGTGACTTTATTTGCACACGATTATGGAACGAGCGTGGCAACTGAAATAATAGCCAGACACAATAGGGAAGAATTGAACATTCAGATCGAAAAATTAATGCTCTGTAATGGAAGTATACATATAGAACTTTCACGCTTAAGAACTATTCAAAAACTATTGAAGAATAAATGGACAGGTAAATGGGTTGCTAAACTGACCAATTACCCTATTTTTAAAAAGAACCTTCGTAATGTGTTTTATGATGCGTCGAAAGTTTCAGAACAAGAACTAAAAGATATGTGGTATCAATTAGAGTTCAACAACGGTAGAAAAGTGATCCATTTGTTGAGTAACTATATTAATGAACGGTATTATTTCTGGCATCGGTGGATCGGTGCATTAAAGGAAACTCAGCTACCCACAAAGATAATTTGGGCAAAAAATGACCCTGTGGCAGTGCCTGCCATCGCTCTATTATTAGCCGAAGAAATTCCAAACAATCAGCTTCATTGGTTAGAGAATACTGGACATTTTCCAATGTTGGAAAACCCCGAGGCGTGGTTGCATTTTGTATTAAAATAGTATATATTTAAACATAAATTAAAAATTACTAGTATGAAGAAGGCATTACCTATCCTATTGTTTCTATTTATTTCAGTACAATTTTATGCACAAGATTTTACGAAAATAGCCACTATTAACTTCGAAACAATTGAAGATTATAAAAACGCGGAACCTGATGTTTTAAAGTGTGTAGATTTTCTTTTTCGAACCCCTAGCAAGCCTGACACCGATAACCGTAAATTGGCAAAAGCGTTCATTATTAAATGGATGTCGGGAACAACTCACAAGTTTAATATTGACACTGATGCAGCTGATCTTACAGCAGGAGATCCTGGTCTCTTGGCCATGTATTTGACTGCAATGACAAAAGTAGCATTGTCTAACCCTAACGAAACGATCTCAGCTAAGAAAATGTTTGAAAAAGCATCGATCCTGTTGGCAGTCTATTGCGCCAATAAAAAGAATAAATTGAGACCTTCAAGGAAGTTGAAGAAGATTATTAAAACCTTGAACTAATGACATTGGAACTGTGGCTCTCCTTTGTAGGAACCGTATTAATTATTGGAATTACCCCAGGACCCAGTGTCTTGTTAGCTACTGCAAATAGCATGAGTTATGGCGCTAAAAAGACCGTTGGAACTATTTTAGGAGATTTAACTGCGAATAGCTTACAGATTGTTTTATCATCTTTAGGCCTGGCCTCTATAGTTATTTCTTCAGGAGAGATCTTCAGTTGGATCAAATGGATTGGGGTAGCATATTTGATCTATATGGGGATATCTAAGATTATTTCCAAACCGTTGGTGGGTGATTTTAATAAAAAGAAGAAATCGAGAAGCTTTTTTAAATTGTATCAAGAAGGCTTTTTCATGTCGGCGTCAAACCCAAAAGCCATTGTGTTCTTTGCTGCTTTGTTCCCATTATTCATAAACGAACAATTTGCCTTTGTTCCACAAGTATTGATTCTGGGTTTTACCTATTTAGCTATAGATGGTATCTGTTTATTTATCTATGTGAAATTTGCCTCCAAACTGAAGCAATATCTAGAAGATCAGAAAAAAGTACATCTCCAAAACAAGATCGTTGGTAGTCTGCTGATCTTTAGCGGTATTATGCTCTCTATGGTGAAAAGAACCAATGACTAATTGACTCCTTCTTCCCTATTCTTTTTTAGCTTTCTAGAACCTTCGTACAATTCATACTTTACAAAACGGCATTCTAGGTCTGCATTCTTTAAAGGAATACGTTTCGACGTTCGTAAACCAACATGTTTTAAGGCTTGTATATCTGAAGTAATTAACCAGGCGGTAGAGTTTGGATAATTGTGTTTTAACGTATCTCCTATTTTTCTATAGAATTCGTTAGTGTCAATATTTAAACGCTCTCCATATGGAGGATTGAACAAAATAGTAGTATTCCCGAAAACCTCTTTGGTTGAATTAAAGAAATTTACATGGTGCACTCCTATAAACTCTTCCAGGTTCGCATTTATAATATTTTGCCTTGCCTTGGAAACTGCAGACGGCGCTTTGTCAAACCCCATGATCTTAAAATGAGAGCTTTGGATTTTCTTTAACAACGCATCTTGAATTATGAAATAGAGGTCCTCATCATAATCCTTCCAATTTTCAAATGCAAAGTGCTTCCGATTAATATTTGCAGGAATACGATTCGCAATCATCGCTGCTTCTATTAAAATTGTGCCGGAACCGCACATAGGATCTATAAAGTTCTCATCACCTGTGTACCCGGACAAAAGAACCATTCCTGCTGCCAATACCTCATTGATCGGAGCAATATTTGTAGCACTCCTGTACCCTCTTTTGTGTAATGATTCACCCGATGAATCCAATGAAATTGTGCACCAATCCTTTTGAATGTGTACATGTACTTTCACATCCGGATATTTAAGATCTACATTGGGTCTTTTACTGTATTTATGTCTAAAATAATCTGCAATGGCATCTTTAGATTTTAAAGAAATATAATGAGAATTGGATGTAAAGTTCTTCGAATTGACCACAGCACCTATGGCAAACGTACCATCTACGTCTAAGTATTTTTCCCATTTAATCTTTTGAATGGCTTCATATAGATCTTCCTCGTCGAATACCTTACAAGTTTTAATGGGCTTTAAAATTCTGACAGCCGTTCTAAGCGCAATATTCGCCTTGTACATAAAACCTTTATCTCCTCTAAAAGAAACACTTCGTACTGCTTCTTTTATGTCTTTGGCGCCTAGCTTTCGTAATTCATCTGCTAATACTCCTTCTAATCCATAAAGCGTAGTAGCCACCATTTTAAAATCTCTGTCCATTCTGATTATATTCTGCTGCAAAAGTACATTTTAATTTGATGTCAATGAGTATCTCATAATATCATTTTAACATCTGTAAGAAAAGCGTATTTTTGCCTACTCACAAGTATGAAACAGACAGATTGGTTTACATCCTGGTTTAACACTCCCTACTATCACATTTTGTATAAGGACAGGAATGATATAGATGCGCAACTATTTATGCGTAACATTACCTCGTTCTTGCAGCTGGATAAAGAGAGTCATATTGCAGATATACCGTGCGGTAAAGGGCGTCATTCAGTATTTCTCAATTCTTTAGGTTATACGGTTACAGGAGGAGACTTGTCTGAGAATAGCATAGCGTATGCTAAACAATTCGAGAATGACACTTTACGATTTGCTGTAAAGGATATGCGAGAGCCTTTGAAACACACCTACAATGCTATATTTAATTTGTTTACCAGCTTCGGATATGTGGAAGATGATAAAGAAGATATCCTTATTTTAAAAAATCTTAAGAATGGATTAAAAGAAGATGGTGTCTTTGTACTGGACTTTTTGAATGTTGAAAAGGTAAAAGAAACCATTGTAACCAATGAGGTCAAAATAGTAGATGGTATTGTTTTTAGTATTCAGAGGGAAATCGAGAATGGTTTCATTAAAAAACAAATTTCGTTTGAAGCGGATGGCGAATCATATCAGTATACTGAGCATGTTAAGTATATTGACCTGGAAAAAATGAAATCCTATTTTGAAAAGGCAGGTTTGAAAATCCAGCATATCTTTGGCGACTACAACTTGAACACCTTTAATGTTAAAACTTCTGATCGTTTAATTTTAGTAGCATCATGATAGCGTCCTTATACTTATTCCTATCCGTCATAGCAGGCGCAATTTTTGTTCTAGTTGCTAAACCCAATGAAAAAGTAACCAGAATTCTGTTGGCTTTTAGCGGGGCTTATCTCCTCTCTGTAACAGTGCTGCATTTACTTCCGGAAGTATATCAAGATTCTGAAGATACTAGATTGATAGGTATCTGTATTATATTGGGTATCGTTTTACAGTCTATATTGGAATCCTTTTCTAAAGGAGCAGAACATGGGCATGTACATTATC
The DNA here is from genome assembly GCA_965218065.1 of Flavobacteriaceae bacterium. Taxonomy (GTDB): domain Bacteria; phylum Bacteroidota; class Bacteroidia; order Flavobacteriales; family Flavobacteriaceae; genus Polaribacter. The sequence continues at coordinate 1,434,676 of OZ244589.1, forward strand.
ATGGAGATGGTAAAAAATTTCCAATGCTTCTTTTTGTAAGTTTGTGTGTTCATGCACTTTCAGAAGGACTTCCTATACATCATGCAGGTAATAATTTATTATTAGCAATTGTAATTCATAAGATCCCCATAGCTATTGTATTAACTAGTTTTCTCATTTCTGCCAAGTTCCCGGTTAAAACAGCCGTTCTTTTTATAGCCATATTTGCCTTGATGAGTCCTTTAGGAGTATATCTATCGGAGCAAATACCGTCGTTCGATACGTATATTATGGAGATCACGGCAGTGATTATTGGTGTCTTTTTGCATATTTCTACGATCATTCTTTTCGAAAGCACTGAGAATCACAAATTCAATTTACAGAAGTTTGTGGCCATTTTATTAGGTATTTTACTGACCATTTTCACTTTATAGTTTTTCTACTTATATTTAGGTACTAACATTTACCTACTTGTAGGTATATCTAACCCCCGATTTTCTTTTGACTTTTGGATTGTACTTAAAAATAATTTATTGATGCCAAATTTTTTCTGCTTTAATGATATGGACTATCAGTTTCAACCAGAAGGTTCCAATTGGTGCTGGGCAGCATGCCTGTCTAATATGATCATTGGATTAAGATCAATAAGTAGTATAGGAAATAGTCAATGTCATCTGGTAAGTCATTATAAATCTTATTTACAAGGTGCAGGTACAAATACCGAAAGTACGATTTGTTGTAGTAGCGGTGTTCCTCATGGATGTAATTTACGCTTAGATGATGCTCATTTAAAATACATATTTGAAAAATCTGGATTTCTTATAACGGAGTATAGCTCAATTTCCCAACTGAGCAGTTTCGATTTTATTGTTGAAGAGCTTAAAAAGAATCAAGCACCCATATTACTTAAAACTAGAGTAAGTGATAGTGCCCACATGGTTCTTATCAACGGTTACGGTACTAAAACAAACGGTTGTAATTACATACTAATTAGCAATCCCGATAATTCGCACAAGGAGAGATATTTCAATCATGAGTATTACTTAAAAAACAATACGGTTGAAAAATTTTGGACGGCTAAGATTGAAAATCGTGAGAACTTAGGTAGAGATAAAATGTTAGACTTCAATTATAATTTTATTAAAACCACATTACAAAATAAGCTGAATAAGGATTTGGGAGATGTAGAAATGTTGAACCCTTGGAACTATCTCGACGATCAGAATGCATCGCTGTTTTCAATGATCTTAGATGACACAAAAGATAATTTAAGCATCGATGATTTTTCTTTAATAAAAGAAGAATATGAGGGCTGTAAAGTTGATCAAAATAGGTCGTTGGTTAACGTAGGAAGCATAAAATTTGTAAAAGAGGAAGACCTCCTTCGATTTGAAGACTATGCATCCAAGGAAGGTTATACCTACTTTAAGGGGTATTCGATACATGCACATGTGCGTTTTGCTGACAACGACGTCAAAATTAGACCAATACTGTTCCCTAAGAACTATAACCTTGTTAACAGTGAATATCCTTTAAAAGCATTTTTAAAGGTATTAGACGACCTGAAAGAATACAAAACATCTTCATTTTTAAACTAAAACAATTTTATAAAACTATTATTATGGCACACGAATTTTTAAAATTTAAGATCGATTTAAACGACAAGGAAAATTTTCAACCTGTATTGGGTTCTCAAGATTATGGAACCTTTTATATGGTCTATATTCAAATTAAGAAGTATGAATCCTTTATCAACGATGCAGGAATTGAACAACATAACTATACCTGTGATTTTAAACTTCAGAATTTCATTGGCGATATTACTATTGGGTTTGCAGAGAATTCACCTAATATTACTTTTCCAAATGCGAATCCAAAGGATCCAATTGATGCAAGTCTGAACATTAAAGTATCTCCGTTCAATACAAATCGATGTATTAAAGATAGAATCATTGAGTTGGAGAAACCTCTTTCTAGCGGTATGATTATGCAAACTACTTTTGAAAGGAATAGTCCTCCAAATAGTTTATACGATCCGCAAAAACCTGGAGAATCGGAATATTTAAACCCTTACAGGTTCATTAGGGATGGAGAAGATTATTTAGAGATATCTAGTAGGGTTTTTCCAGACACAAGCCCATTTCCAATACCGGATGCATCAGGGTATCCACGCGGTTTTTGTGTACCCAATAGAAGCATAATTATATAGTTTGAAAAGGCTTTATTTCATATTTATATTATTTTCTTGCACTGTATTTGGTAAAAATACAGTGCAAGAGTTTTATGATTTTGTTAGAAAGAACAATTTTCAATTGGCCGAAAGAACGCTGCAAAATTCTGAGGATGGAACATTAAAGAACCTGCTCTCTGACTATTTCAACCTGATCTATTACGGGCATTCTTTGCAATATACAGAGCTACCGAACAATACTTCCGATTATAGAATCAACACGTTGTTTTTACTAAATAAAGGGTTAGAACTGTATTATAAATATGGAGATGAAATAGAGGCTTTTAAAGTTCTAAAAGAGTCTTTACACATTGCAAATCAGCAAAATGACAAAGTACTGATTTGTGAAACAAGCAAGGCAATTCTTGAAATATACGAACGTTTCTCTAATGCTTTGCACGATCAATCGTATCGTTACTTTTTAGATATACATCGAGAAAATGCCTATGATCAACTTGAACTCAAATACAACAAATATTATAATTTCAGTATTAATTTGAGATATAACTATGAAAAAAGAGATACAATAATAGATCTTTACAAAGACTTAGAAGGTTATTTAAAGGATGAGGATCCTTATTTTTTACGCTTAAAGAACTACTTGACTCTTGCTGGATACCATTTTCGGATCTCTCAAGACTACGAACAAGGGATTTCAATTTTAAAAGATGCTAGAAACATAATAAGAGAAAAAAGTAATTACCTTGTTAACGAAAAGAGGCAATCTATAGATATACTTCAGGCGGTGTTATTATATTTTTTAAAAAAACCGAATGAGGCAATTGATGTATTGAAAAACATAAAAAATTACGACAACCCCGATTTTGTTTTTAAAATTCAGCAAAGATATAAGTACTATTGGCTGTATCACATCAGTAAAGAATTTGGAACTTCTCCCATTGACAGTTTAAAATATAAAAATAGATTCTTAGAGCTAGAGGTTCTGATCAATCATGATAAAAGCCTCAGATCTGTTTCTGAGTTGGAAACAAAATATCAAGCTGCTGAAAAAGAAAAGCAAATTTTAGTAGAACAACAAAAGAATAGGCAGAACAGAAACTTGTTTATTGGGGCTTTAGCGGTGATAGCTTTGGGAGGTTTCATTACTTCTTTAATGATCAAAAATTCTAGAAGAAAACAACAATTGGCGGAGCAAGAAAAAGAACTGGAAACCCAAAAGAACCTGACCCTTTTAAAAGAACAAGAGATCACTACCATTAATGCTATGGTCGAGGGACAGGAAAAAGAGCGTAAACGAGTTGCAGAAGATCTACATGATAATTTGGGGAGTGTGCTCGCTACGCTAAAACTACATTTTGAGAACCTTAGAATTAATAAAACGGAACAGAAAATAGATCAGGAGGCATTATTCGATAAGACTGAGAACTTGATTGATGAAGCTTATCTAAAAGTAAGAAGTATCGCACATGCTAAAAATGCCGGTGTAATAGCGAACGAAGGACTACTAAAGGCGGTTCAAGCAATGGCAGATAAAATTTCTTCTGCCAATAAGATTTCAATTGAGGTCGTACATTTTGGGTTAGATACTCCGTTAGAGAACAGTCTTGAAATAAGTGCTTTCAGAATTATTCAAGAACTCATAACAAACATCTTAAAGCATTCAAAAGCTTCCAATGCTACTATTAATCTATCTAGACACGATGATATGTTGAATATTATTGTAGAAGATAACGGTGTAGGATTTAATGTGAGTGATTTAGATGTTAAAACAGGCATGGGATTGCATTCTATTAAGACCAGAGTGGAACATATACAAGGAGAATTGATTATTGATACCACTATGCATAAAGGAACAACGATTATTATGAACATTCCAATAGAATAATACCTACCTAAGGGTATATTATTGATTCATGGAGCTCCGTATCTTTGTTAAAAAAGAAATATGATTACAGTTATTATTGCAGAAGATCACCAAATGTTAATAGATGGAGTACAATCCTTCTTCGAATATGATGAAGATGTAAACATCATTGGAGCTGTCAATAATGGTGAAGAATTGGTGAACCTGGCATTATTGAAACAACCTAAATTGGTCATTACAGATATACGAATGCCTATTATGGATGGTATTCAAGCTACCAGGAAAATAAAGGAAAAGTTTCCTCATATCAAGATATTGGCTATGACCATGTTTGATCAGCCAGAAGCCATCAAACAAATGTTAGACGCAGGTGCAACAGGATATATCTTAAAGAATTCCGGAATTAAAATGTTGTCTAAAGCTATTCGTGTTGTAGCCGGAGGAGAAACCTTCTTTGATCCTAATGTTGCCTTTAACTTTATGAATGATTATATAGATGGCAATGTAAACATTGGGAAAACAGAAAAGATCGTACTGTCAAACAGAGAAAAGGAAATATTAGAATTAATAGCCAATGGTAAAACGTCTAAAGAGATCTCGGAGATCCTATTTATAGCAAAAACCACAGTAGATACACATCGAAAAAATATGATTCGAAAACTTCAATTAACAAATGGAAATGAGTTGGTGAAATACGCTATTGATAAAAAATACCAGTTTTAGTTAGCTACTTCACTAATAAATTTGATACGCATCAAACGAAGTTCTTCATCATCATAATCACCATCAAATTCATCTAATGCTTCCTGGATCTTGTCTGTTTCAGCTTCCATAAAGTAGTCATAGATCTCTTCCTGTTGATCCTCATCAACCAGATCCTCTATGGCGTAATCTATATTTAACTTGGTGCCGGAATACACAATCGCTTCCATTTCTTTAATAAGCTCGCCCATTTCTAATCCTTTAGAACTTGCAATATCTGTCAAAGGAAGCTTTCTGTCTGTATTTTGAATGATATAAAGTTTTAAGCCAGAATTCACTCCGGTACTTTTTACGATCAGATCGTCTGGACGCATAATATCATTTTCGGCCACATACTGTGCTATTAACGCTATAAATTCCTTTCCAAACTTTCGTGCCTTCCCTTCTCCTACTCCATGAACCGTAGAAAGTTCTTCCAAGGTAATTGGATATTTCAAGGCCATATCATCTAACGAAGGATCCTGAAAAACAGCAAATGGAGGAACTCCTTGTTTTACAGCTATTTTCTTACGAAGCTCCTTCAGCATTTTAATTAACTTTTCATCGGCACTAATACTTGCACCTTTCGTATTGGTAATAATATCAGCACTATCTTCTTGTGAATACACATGGTCTTCGGTCATCATAAACGACCTTGGACTTTCAATAAAGTCTTTTCCCAACTGGGTCATTTTCACAACACCGTACTGCTCAATTTCTTTTTTAATAAAATTGACCACCAATATTTGTCTTAATAATGCCATCCAATAACCTCCTGTCTTATCTTTCCCCACTCCAAAAAACGGTTGCAAATGGGTCTTATGGGAATTTAACATGGCATTTTCTTTACCAATTAAGGTATTTACGATCTCTTTTGGTTTGTATTTTTCTTTGGTGTCTCTAACAATGGATAGTAATTTTACAACATCATCTTTGGCTTCGTGCTGGCTTTTTGGATTTTTGCTATTATCATCCATATCGGCTCCTTCCCCATTTACTTCATCAAACTCCTCACCAAAGTAGTGTAATAAATACTTACGTCTATTCATAGAAGTCTCGGCATATCCGACCACTTCTTGCAATAAGGCGTGACCTATCTCCTGCTCTGCAACCGGCTTACTGGCCATAAACTTTTCAAGTTTTTCTATATCCTTGTAAGCATAAAATGCCAGGCAGTATCCTTCTCCATCATCTCTACCGGCTCTACCTGTTTCTTGATAATAACTTTCTAAACTTTTAGGAATATCATGGTGAATTACATATCGAACATCCGGCTTATCAATTCCCATTCCGAAGGCAATAGTGGCTACTACTACATCACAATCCTCCATTAAGAACATGTCTTGATGTTTCACCCTGGTTTTTGCATCTAACCCCGCATGATATGGGACTGCTTTTATTCCATTTACTTGTAAGATCTGAGCAATTTCTTCAACTTTTTTTCGGCTTAAGCAATAAATAATCCCGGACTTTCCAATCCGCTGTTTTACAAAACGAATAATGTCTTTTTCAACATCCTTGGTTTTAGGACGTACCTCATAAAACAAATTTGGCCTATTAAAGGAAGCTTTAAAGGTTTTAGCATCTGTGATCCCCAGAGTTTTTAAAATGTCTTCTTGTACTTTCTCTGTCGCTGTAGCTGTGAGCCCAATCACCGGTACATTATCTATTTTCTTTATAATGTGTCGTAAATTTCTATATTCAGGCCTAAAATCATGTCCCCATTCAGATATACAGTGCGCTTCATCTATGGCCACGAAAGAAATTTTTTGAGATTGTAAAAATGAAACGTATTCTTCCTTTATTAAGGATTCCGGGGCTACATAAAGTAATTTGGTAATGCCTTGTTCAATGTCAGTCTTAACCTGAGCAACTTCTGTTTTATTCAAAGAAGAGTTCAATACATGCGCAATTCCTCTATTTTCTGAAATCCCCCGGATAGCATCTACCTGATTTTTCATCAAAGCGATCAAGGGAGAAATAACGATTGCCGTTCCTTCTTTCATTAAAGCTGGTAGCTGATAACAGAGAGACTTTCCTCCTCCGGTAGGCATGATCACAAAAGTATTATGATTGTCTATAACACTCTTAACAACATCTTCTTGAAGACCTTTGAACTGATTGAATCCAAAGAACTTCTTTAAAGGACCGTGTAAATCCATTCTACATCTATATATTTTTTATCCTTAGATAATTAAAATGAAACGACACAAACGAAAGGCAAATGTTTGGGGTCAAGTATTTTTGTAGTAATTTTGCTTTGTTTGATTAATTAAAGATATAACTTTTTTTTTACTGCTAAAAAATCAACTATTGAAAAATTTAAAAAATAGTATAGCCATTGCTAAGGAAACCATTTTAATGGAAAGTAACGCAATTGCTAACCTTGCCAATCTTATTAACGAAGATTTCGAAAACGCAATAGAGTCTATTCTAAGCTCTAAAGGAAGGCTTGTTGTTACTGGTATTGGTAAAAGTGCCAATATAGCTGCTAAAGTGGTGGCAACATTTAACTCAACAGGAACACCAGCTATATTCATGCATGCTGCAGATGCCATCCATGGAGATCTTGGTATTATTCAAAAAGACGACGTGGTCATATGTATTTCTAAAAGCGGAAACACTCCTGAAATAAAGGTTCTGGTTCCTTTGATTAAAAACTCAGGAAATACGATTATTGCCATTACAGGAAATGCAGATTCATTCTTAGGTAAAAATGCAAACTTTACGCTCAATTCATATGTCGAGAAAGAAGCTTGTCCAAACAATCTGGCTCCAACTACTAGTACTACAGCACAATTGGTTTTAGGAGATGCTTTGGCAGTATGCCTGTTGGAATTAAGAGGGTTTTCTAGTACAGACTTTGCAAAATACCATCCGGGAGGTGCTTTAGGCAAACGTTTGTATTTAAGGGTGTCGGATCTTGTAAAGGATAATCAGCTACCTAAAGTGCATGAAAACAGTACAATAGCTGAAGTAATTGTCGAAATTACTGAAAAGAGACTTGGTGTTACCGCCGTTTTATCTGATGACAATAACATTTCGGGAATTATCACAGATGGAGATATACGTCGAATGCTGTCGGCCGATCCTGATATTTCAAAATTGACAGCAAAAGACATTATGGGTAAGAACCCGAAAGCAATTTCGTCTGATGCGATGGCAATTGAAGCTTTAGACACATTGGAGAATAATAATATTTCTCAAATTTTAGTTATCAATGGTAACAATGATTATGTAGGTGTTGTACATTTACATGATCTTATTAAAGAAGGTATATTTTAATGGCAGATAATGAAGGAAAAGAAATGTCCTTTTTGGCTCATCTTGAAGAGCTACGGTGGCATTTAGTGAGAAGTTTTGTGGCAATTGTAATTGTTGCTATTGTCGTTTTTATCTTTCAAAAAGAGGTTTATGAAAATTTCTTATTAGCGCATAGAGATCCTAACTTTCTTACGTATAGAGCCTTTTGTAATTTCTTTACGGCATTTGGAGCTGAAAGTGGTTTTTGTAATATTGAGTTTAGTGGAGAACTTCAGAGTTTAAAGGTTACGCAACAATTTATGAACTCAATCTGGACCTCATTAATTCTTGGTCTGATAGTAGCGTTCCCCTATGTGCTTTGGGAAATGTGGCGATTTGTTGCTCCGGGCTTGCATGAATCTGAAATAAAAAAATCGAGAGGTTTTATATTAATAGCCTCGTTGCTTTTCTTCGTTGGAGTACTTTTTAGCTTCTTTGTAATCTTACCAATGTCTGTGTATTTCTTTTATAGCTATGAAATCACAGATATGATTCAGAACCAATTTACGATGGATTCGCATATTGGATTAGTTACGAACACATTGTTAGGTGTTGCTATTATGTTTGAGCTACCTGTTATCATATACTTCTTGTCAAAAATAGGATTGGTTACACCGGAGTTCTTAAAAAGATATAGAAAGCATGCATTGGTATTGGTATTGATATTAGCTGCCATTATTACACCTCCAGATGTGGCTAGTCAGGTAATTGTATCTATTCCTATTTTGATATTGTATGAAATAAGCATCAAAGTATCGAAACGTGTTATCAAAAATCAAGAAAAAAAATATGGCAAATAAAGTTGAAGAATTCAACGCCTATCGTCAAAAAATGAATGATAAGATCTTAGGCGATGATAATAAAGTGATCAAACGAATTTTTAATTTAGACACGAACGCATTTAAGGAAGGTCATTTACCGGTTAAAACAAAAGAATTACTTGGATTGGTCGCTTCTGCAGTTTTACGATGTGATGACTGTATTGCTTATCATTTAGAGACGTGTTATAAAAATGGGGTTACCAAAGAAGAAATGATGGAAACCATGTCTATTGCAACATTAGTCGGAGGAACTATAGTAATACCGCATCTAAGAAGAGCTGTAGAATATTGGGAAGCGTTAGAGGAAAACGATTTATAAGTTTTTTAAGAAGCTGATCGTTAGCAATTATTATATTTGGACTATGATTTTAAGAGCAGATAATATTCAAAAGATATATGGAAGTAGAAAAGTCGTAAAAGGCATTTCTTTAGAAGTTCAGCAAGGAGAAATTATTGGGTTACTAGGCCCTAATGGTGCTGGAAAAACCACTTCTTTTTATATGATCGTTGGAATGATCAAGCCTAATGGTGGTAATATCTATTTGAATGATGAAGAAATTACCGGATATCCTATGTACAAACGTGCTAAAAAAGGAATTGGTTATTTAGCTCAAGAAGCATCCGTTTTTAGAAAATTATCGGTTGAAGATAATATCATGTCCGTTTTGCAGTTCACCGGATTATCGAAAAAAGAACAAAAGATTAAGCTAGAATCTTTAATTGAAGAATTCAATATTGGTCATGTACGAAAGAACAGAGGCGATCTTTTATCGGGAGGAGAACGACGTAGAACAGAGATTGCAAGATGTTTGGCATCCGACCCTAGTTTTATATTATTAGACGAGCCTTTTGCAGGTGTAGATCCAATTGCGGTGGAAGATATTCAAAGTATTGTAGCGCACTTGAAAGATAGAAATATTGGAATTCTGATCACCGATCATGATGTGCAGGCAACATTAGCCATTACAGACCGCACCTACCTAATGTTTGAAGGAGGTATTCTAAAAGAAGGAACTCCAAGAGAGTTGGCAGACGACGAACTCGTAAGAAAAGTATATTTAGGAAAAGACTTTGAGCTTAAAGAAAAGAAAGCTTTTACTAAATAGACTACTAGCCTACTTTCCTAATGACATTCTATTGCTAACAATAGAAAGCAATACGTACAGTATAATGATCAAAGGTACTGATAGATAGTGCAATGTAATGATCATCACTAATGAAATAAAGAGGAAGATATACTTCAACATATTTTCCTTAATTCCAAAACTTTTGAACTTTAAAGAAAATAAAGGTAATTCAGCATTCATTAGAACGCTTAGTATCAAAGTAATACCAATAAGTACATAATTATTGCTTACAAGGTCAGAAACAAATTGAATATTGGTGTGCATTTGAATAAGCGGTAAAGAAACAATAAACAAGCTCATTGCTGGAGTTGGTAATCCAATAAATGAATCAGATTGTCTAGTGTCTATATTGAACTTTGCCAATCGATAACAAGCAGCCAAGGTCAGTACAAAACCAAGATAGGATATGTAGTAATCGATAGGTGTTGTATCCTTATTATAGATGTTAATGTCCATGGCTGACGATAAGAGCTGATCAACCAGGAAACTATTGTTGTTCAACAATGAAAACATGACAACACCAGGAACAACACCGCTAGTAACCATATCAGCTAGCGAGTCTAGTTGCTTGCCTAATTCTCCGGTAACTCCAAATATACGAGCTAGGAAACCATCAAAAAAATCGAAAACAATTCCTAAAACAACTAAGAAAGCTGTTGCTTCGTAATTACCAGCGATTGCATAAATTGTTGCAAGAGTTCCACAAAACAGATTTCCAAGCGTAAATAAATTGGGTATATATCTTTTAAGATTCATTAGGTTGATTTGATGCTGCTAAAATAAGAAATCCTTTTAGGAGACTTTTAAATTCATTATTTTTTAATCATATTTGTTTACTAATTGCTTGATATTCTTTAGAAATGCCAATACTTACATCTGATTTTTATCCATCATTGCCTTTCAGGAATGGTCACTTTAATACTGTATACAGACCACTTTTCATGAAAGAAAAACATAGTTATAGTCGTAAGAGGATCACTACCTGGGATAATGATTTTGTGGATCTTGACTTTTCATTGGTGGGCTCAGATACTTTGATCCTTTTAATACATGGCTTAGAAGGTAGCTCTGAATCTAAATATATGATCTCGGCTTCTAATGAGTTTAACAGCGCTGGATTTGATACGGTGTGCTTTAACCTTAGAGGTTGTAGCGGAGAAGATAACCTCTTGCTACCAACTTATCACAGCGGAAAAACTGAGGACGTTGACCATGTTGTGCAGTATCTAGCACATCATTATACCCACAAGAAAATACTCATCGTAGGGTATAGTTTAGGAGGTAATTTAACGCTAAAATATATGGGAGAGTACGCGAATAGCATGCCTGCTAAGGTCACTTTAGGTATCGCAGTTTCTGTACCTGTAGACCTTGCATCTTCCAGCAGAGAAATGAGCACCTTGAAGAACAAACTCTATATGGAAGAGTTTTTAAAAACATTGAGATTGAAAGTGTTAGAAAAAGCACATAAATTCCCTGAATACACAGTAGATAAGACCGCCTTATTTAAAGCCAAGGATTTTAAGGACTTTGATGCTTTATATACAGCTCCGGTATTTGGATTTAAAAACCCTGAAGATTATTGGGAAAAAGCAAGTTCGAAGCCCTATCTATCAAAAATAAAGAAACCGACATTACTACTAACGTCATTAGACGACCCTTTCTTATCTAAGGAATGTTATCCGTATGAAGAAGCGGATAAATCGGAGTATTTCTTTTTAGAGGCGACCAGATATGGTGGACATGTAGGTTATATTTCTTCTTTTATGCAAAAAGATAATCGATGGTTAGAACAACGAATGCTCGGTTTTATAAAGGAGAATATGTAAAAAAGGCAATATCTAACCGAAACAGAAGTTTATTCAAATATATATTCAGATATTTGTTTTGATTCTTGTAGTATGATCAGAAATAAGTTAACACTCCTTTTTATTGTTATTCCAACGCTTGTAAATGCGCAGGCATTCCGAAATTATTCCAATGAGTTTTTGAATATAGGTGTCGATGCAGCAGCACTGGGAATGAGTAAGTCCGTTGTGGCAACTTCTAATGATGTAAATGCTATTTATTGGAACCCTGCCGGATTGGTTAATATAGAAGATTACCAGGGGTCGTTGATGCATGCCTCCTATTTTGCGGGTATTGCAAACTATAATTATGCTGCTTTTGCTATGCCCTTAGATGGAGAAAGCGCTCTAGGGTTTTCTATTATACGTTTTGGTGTAGATGATATTTTGAATACAACTGAGTTAATAGATAGTCAAGGAAATATAGATTTTAATAGGATTAGTCTGTTTTCGGCTGTTGATTATGCTTTTAATATAGCTTATGCAAGAAATCTAATATTTAAGGATATTTATTTTGGTGTCAATGCTAAGATCGTACGAAGAATTATTGGTGATTTTGCGTCTTCTTGGGGAGTTGGATTGGATGCGGGAATTCAATTCGAAAGAAATGACTGGAAAGTAGGATTAATGATTCGTGATATTACCACAACATATAATGTTTGGAATATAAACCAAGAGGAGTTTGCTAAGATCCAAAATGCTATTCCGGGTCAAAATCAAGAATTACCCGAATCTACTGAGATCACCAAACCTAAGGTACAATTTGGTGTTGCTAAGAAATTTAAAATTGGTCGTTTTTTCAACCTATTATCAGAAATAGATCTGAATCTTAGATTTGCACAAACGAATGACCTTATTTCTACAAAATTTGCCAGTATTGATCCTGCTATCGGGTTTCAATTAGATTATGAGAATTTTGTCTTTTTAAGAGCTGGTGTTGGAAATTTTCAAAATACTACCGAATTTGACGGTAGTAAATCCTTGTCATTGCAACCAAATTTTGGTGTTGGTTTTACCTATAATGGTATTCAGGTAGATTATGCCTTAACCAATATTGGTAGTATTGGAAATGCGTTGTTTTCTAATATTTTTTCTATTAAAATTGATTATAGCTTTTTTAGACGTTAAGTATGAAAAAAACACTACTTACTTTCTTAGTTCTTTTTGGTATTCAATCTTCCTTTTCACAGTATTTTAAACTGTCTGTGTATTCTGAAGTTAGTATCATAACTGTAGGACCGGGTGAAAATCTATACGAGGTGTTTGGGCACAGTACGATTAGAATTAAAGACCCTGTATTGAATTTTGATTTGGCTTATAACTACGGTGTTTTTGATTTTAGTAAACCGGGGTTTTACAGCAATTTTGCCAAAGGAAAGCTAGAATATTTATTGGCGAGATATCCATTTCAGAATTTTATCCGAAGTAATAAACGAGATAAACGTTGGGTAAAGGAGCAGGTTTTAGATCTTACCCAGGAACAAAAGCAGCAATTCTTCGAATACCTTGAAAATAATGCAAAACGAGAAAACGCATATTATTTATACGACCCTTATTTCAATAATTGCGCCACCAAGCTTAGAGATATTTCCAATATTATTTTAAAAGATAGTATCACACTAAGTAAGGATTACGCTTCTGGACGAAGCACTACGCTACGTCAACTAATGAATAATGAATTACATTGGAACACCTGGGGAAATTTAGGTATTAATATTGCTTTAGGAACCATCTTGGATAAAGTGGCTACATCAGATCAGTATTTATACTTGCCCGATTATGTGTACGAAGCTTTTAAAAATGCGACTATTCTAAAGAACGGAGTCGAAATTCCTGTTGTAAAAAAGGAAAACGATTTACTTGTTTTTGAGGAAACAGCAGCATCCCTTAGTTTTTTTAGCCCTTTCGTACTACTCTCTCTTCTACTAATTTTGGGTGTATGGATCACTTATAATGATCTAAAGAAAAGAAAGCGATCCAAATGGTTGGATTTCACATTATTCTTTATTCCGGGAGTTATTGGGTTAGGAATTGTTTTTCTGTGGTTTTTTACGGATCACAAGATTACGCCAAACAACTTTAATTTCCTTTGGGCCTTTGCTCCCAACACTATTGTCGCTTTTTATTTACTTAAAAAGAATCCTCATCGTTTCGTCTATACATATATATGGGTATTAGAACTCTTTTTAGCCATACTTTTGATTATCTGGATCATGAGTGTTCAGCTATTTGCAATGGCGCTAATTCCTTTATTAGTGTTGCTAGGTATTAGATATACGTATTTATTGACCTCTAAAGAATAGAACAGTTGTAATTGTTTTGATAAGTATTTTGAAATCTATGAACAAGCTTTGTTCTTTAATATAATATAGATCATATCTCAGTTTCTTCTCTTGCTCTTCTACACTACCAGCATAAGGGTATTTTACTTGAGCCCATCCGGTAATTCCTGGTTTTATAACATGACGCAATCCATAGTATGGTATTTCTTCTTCTAGCTTTTTAACAAACTCGGGGCGCTCCGGACGTGGCCCAATAATACTCATGTCTCCTTTTAGAATATTAAAGAATTGGGGAGATTCATCTAATCTTGTATTTCTAAGAAGTTTTCCAAATGGAGTAATTCTCTTATCATTTTTCATCGCCCAAACTGCTCCATTAGCTTCGGCATTCACAATCATCGTCCGCAGCTTATAAATCTTAAAAGTTCTTCCTTTTTCTCCTACCCTCTCTTGAATATAAAATAACGGACCTCTATTAAAAATCAAATTGATCAAAAATATTAGAGGTAGTAACGCTAATAATATAACAATACCAATGAAAGAAACGATCATATCCAATAATCTATGGAAAAGTATATAAAATTTATTGTCGTTATTTCTAATGAGATTGATATTGTTATAAAAATCAAAATTTAAATATTCTTTAGGGATCCTATCCGTTATTTCCTCATAAAAAGATTCATAGCTCTTAATAGTAACTCCTTCTTCAAAAAGCAATACCATCTTCTTGTTGATATTGACAATTTCCTCTTTCGAAAACCCAATTGGCGAAATAATTATTTCTGTGATCTTTCTACCTACTACAGTTTCTAAAATCTCTTTCTCTAAAAGACGATCAAGCTTATTCAGAGACTCCACCTTCTGGTCAGACAAATATCCCGAAATATTATAGTGCCCGTTGCTTTCAATTAACTGCACAATGCTTTCAATCTTGGAAGAATGCGCAATTAACAATATGTTCTTAAAGTACTTTGGAGCATACAATAAGGTGGTATACAAAAATCTCCATATCAAAACAGGAACTGTGATGGCTAGAAAAAAGTACACAATCTGTATTCTGTTCTCCGGTAAGGATGGAGAGATATACGGTGTTAAAAAATAAAAGAGTGTGGTTACAATCGCTGTTAAGAACAAACTTTTTGTAACAGAAAATCGATTGCTGGATACTTGCAAATTATATAATTGAAATACTTCTCCAAATAGAATGAAATAGAAAGTAAAAGTAAGTAACCAAATAATGATATTTGAGTTCTGATAATCAAAGTAATCAAAGCTAAAAAAATAAGAGGTCAATCCCAGACTAACAACACTAAGAACAATATCAAAAAAACGTAATAGAATTTTTCTTTCAGATATTGCAAAATGTATTGATTTGACCCCCATAGTTACTTCTTCAGGTTTTAGAAGTACTCAAAAATATAAATTTTAATATTGAGAAGGCGGGTTATTCTCTAAATAATTCTAAATAGATACCACTTAAGCGTTTGAAATTATGCTCTTTCTTTACATATTTCTTGCCTTTATCACCTAGTTTTTCCCTTTCTTCTGGATGCATATGGTACAATTCCATGATCGTGTTAACAATAGCATTTGAATCTTCTGGAGGAACGACAAATCCACATCCAGATAATTCTACAGGATCTTTGATTCTATTGGAAGAAGATATGATCGGCTTCTTGGCCAGCATATAATCAAAAAACTTGTTTGAAGAGACGCCATAATCAAAGAGCTTCGTGTTATTTCGTCCCACAAAACATACATCAAAAAAGCTTAGCATATGTTGTACTTGGTCTTTATTGATCTTTTGAATAAAGGTGATGTTTTTATTTAGCCCTACACTTTGCTGTAATTCTTTCTTTAAGTAACCATCACCAACAAGTACAAAATGAATATGATCGTTCTCTTTTAATTTTATGGAAGCGTCTATAAGATATTCTAATGCATTGGCCATGCCCATAGTTCCTGTATACCCAATAATGAATTTATTTTTAGGTATTTGAGTAATGATCTGATCGGGAAGTGCTTCGTTAGAGAGCAAACTCTCATCTATACCGTTTGGAATCCAATGAAACTTAGAAGCGTCTTTAGAAATCTTATTAATGTATGTATGCGCATTCGGAAGTAATGAAATGATCTTATCCGATCTCTTGTAACCAAATCTTTCTACCCAGCGCATAAGAATAACAACGGGGTGCCATCTGGAATATCCCTTCAGATACATGGGAGTAAGTGGCCATAAATCTCTTATCTCGAAAAAAAGTTTTTGCGCTTTATACCTTCTTTTTAACATCCAACCAGATATAATAGGAAAAATAGGCATTGAATAAACGATCACAATATCAGGTTTTTGCAAAATTTTTTCCTTAAGAAACAAGATGCGAACGGCAAAAATGATCATGCTCCACAGTTTTAAAACGCTACCCCCGTCATATCTTGGGATCTTTACCCAGCAAAAAGTTATTCCATCTTCTATTTCTTCAATAGTAAATCTCTTTCCGTTAGTTTTCGGCTGGTTATGGAACAAATGATTATAGGATCCCGAAATTATCTTTATATCATAAGATTCTTTCCAAAATTTACTAAAGTAATAATGCCTTTCTCCCCACCCGGAATCAGGCTTGCCTGCAGTCATATTTATTACCCAAATTACCTTTCTCATTTCTAATTAGTAATACTATTTATTAAGCAGAGAGTCTACTTTTTTTTGATAATATGAATGCATTCTATACCATTTTCTCCCTTCATTTGGATCATGATGAATAGGTGTGATTTCTCCTTTTTCATTCATGACAATTGCCTTGGCCATCATCTTTATAACCTGATCAAAAGCGTGTTCTCGGGCTTCTAGTAAGGTCTTTCTACCTGTCAAATCAATTTCTTGCTCAAACCAAACTGGTCCTGAATCTATGCCCTCATCTATTTGATGTATCGTACCTGTTACTTTATCTTCATTACATATTGCCCATTCAACCACATTCATGTTTTTATAATTAGGTAGTTTTCCTGCATGAGCATTCAATATAATCAAACCAGGGATGTCAATTAATTTCTTCCTAAAAATTCCTGCTCCACAATTTACAAGATATTTTATTCCCATCTTTTTTATAACCTTCAAAGTTTCATCGCTATTTAATTTAGAAACCTTGACTGTATTAGGGATGTCAATGTCAACTTCTTCTTTAGAAAAAGCCTTTTTATTACCTAGAAGCTTTTTTGCTTGTGGAAACAAAAAATCCTTAAAAAAAGAAAGTTTATGCCTCTTAAACTCTTTTTTTAACCTATCTAAAGGTTTCACATAAATTAGGTGTTCAGGCGTTAGTCCTACTTCCTGAAAACCTAGCTGTGCTGATTTCAAAAAATTACCCCTTGGATTAATAGTAATGTATGCTATTTTTCCAGATAGTTCATTTAATTCATCGCTATTCAAGATTCGTATGTTTTTTAATTAGCATTAGTAAATCTATATAATATTTAGTAGCCCAGGAAGGATATTTAAATGGGCAATACATTCCCCAAATTGGATAAGATCCCGTGATAGCTCCGTTACGATATTTACCTATGGAATTCAAATGTTGCGTGTAAGCCAAGAAATCGGCCAGTTTGAGCGACGCATTCACATAACGCTTGTCATTAGTAAGTTCATATAGCCGGAAGAATATAATACCTAGTTGGGCATTTCCTGTAAGACATGAGTAGTTCGCTCCTTTCTTCCAATCTTTATAAAACCTGGCCGGTAGTTTATGCGTAATTTCTGCTTTGTGCAATAAATGATCTGCTGCCAATTTTCCAGCTTCTACATATCTGTTTTCCTTAAGGTTTAGACCAGTTTCAATCAACCCATCAATGGTATATGCGATCGTATGCAAAACTGGCGCTGCATTATTTAAAAGTGTGTTGTCGGCCTTTTCAAACCAACCGTTCTCATGCTGGTTCGCCAATACAAAATCACAGTTTTTACGACAAGACTCTTCATATTTCTTATCATTAGTGAGAAGATACAATTCTGAAAGAGGTGCAGTTACATAAGAATCATATACACGCTTCATTTGCTTAAAATTAGTGGAAGTCCAACTACCATCTTCATCTTGTGTGTTCACAATCCAATCACCTGCTCGTATGGCAGCATTTAGATACTTTTCATTTTTGGTTTCTTTATAAGAACTTATCATTCCTCTTATTACCTGTCCAGTATTAAACACCACTGAAGGTTTTTTATCTCCTTCATATTGCCCTTCCCAACCGCCATCTTCTCGTTGTATTTTCAATTCCCAGTCGGCCATTCTTAATGCGCGGTTTTTTAGATCATCATTGTTATAATAATGAGCTGCTTCCCAAATTGTAGGAATTATATAACCGGTTACTTCGGGGTATCCGGTAGTCCATCTATAATATTCATAACAACCTACTCCTCCGGAACCCACTTTATCTTGAGAGTTATTAATCCATGTTAATGCCTTTTTTATCAAGGTGTTATAGGTTAATCCGTTTTTATTTATATAGTCATTCCATTTAATTCCACTGTTAAGACTCCATAAATTTCTAAATAAAACCACAGCATTAGGAGGTTTAAAAAAACTAAAAAAAAGAGGAATCAATTTTCCCGTATGATTTTTAATTAATTTTAATGTATTCACAGTCTATCTATTTTATTCGCATTAAGTTTTTTCAA
Source organism: Flavobacteriaceae bacterium (assembly GCA_965218065.1). GTDB lineage: Bacteria > Bacteroidota > Bacteroidia > Flavobacteriales > Flavobacteriaceae > Polaribacter. Next base: position 1,453,500 of record OZ244589.1, read on the forward strand.
AACCCTATTATATAGCATCGGATAAAAGTTATGTATTTAAAAAAGAACCTACATGACGCATTACAACTACTCTTTGCTTAATTCGTAACTTTAGAGATTACAGCACGAAATTTACCATTATTATTTTTAGGAGTTTCCTCTAAATAATTAATTTCAGTAGTTATTTCTCCTAATTGACCTTTCATTCTTTCTTTCAACATTTTTTCAGCACTAATTTTAGTATAGTTTTTATCAACTACAAGGTTTAAAGTAAAGTTATGCTTTGAGTTTTGTACTACCTGCCCTACTACTAAACCTTCAATATTTATGAAAATACCATGAAAACGGACCATTTTTTTTCCATCAGGTGAAACAATAGTGTCTTCTATTCTACCCATTATTTCATCCACTTTAAGCATTTGAGTTCCGCTTTTTGTCATTTGATCTTTTGACAGTTTAACCCTATCTCCAATTCGGTATCTTATCAAAGGTTGGTCAAAGTTCAGTAAACCTGTAGCTACAATTTCTCCAACCTCGCCTAGAGCTACATCTTCTCCCTTTTCATTTATTACCTCCATAACTCCGGTATCCGGACTAAATAAAAGGTTGCCATCTTCGTCTTCTGAAATTAGCCCACAAGATTCTACTCCGCTATAACTATCGAATGTTTTGCATCCGTATACACGCTTAAATGTTGCTCTCATTTCTGGAGTTAACTTTTCACTACTGGTTATTACAGCTTTTAATTTAGGTGCATTTAAATTACTTTTTTCAATAAAATCTGCTAAAAAATAATTGCTCATTGCATATCCAACCATATAATCTACCTTATGGTTTATAATGCCTTTTAAATAATTATGCGCGTTTTTTTCGGAAATATTATATGCAGAAAAATACGTTTGCTTTTCTGCAGAGTTATATCTATAAAAAGGAGCCTTAGGATTCGTCTTAGAAATTATTCGACGTCCGCCGATCATTCCTCTCGACATTTTATAATTGACTCCTGCCCAGTTTCTAACGCGTCTTTCATAAGCGGCACTCCACTTTCTATGAAATTCTTTAGATATATAAATACTGACAGGTGTCCCGGTGCTTCCACTAGATGCATAAAATCTGCCCTTCTTTCTTGTACTAGATAATAATTCTGTTTTTCCGTACTTTCTTAAGTCGTCCTTTTCCAAGTAAGGCAATGCCTTTAAATCATGCATATTAAAATGTAGGAAATCTTCTCTTTTAAACCCTGCTGCTTTATAAACTCTATGATAGTATGGGACAGTATCAAAAGCATAGATTAAAAGTTTTCTCAACTCTTTGGTCTGATATTCCTTCCATTGGTCTTGGGTATAGAATTCTCTTTTTGCCAATGTTTTAATTCTTCTTTAAAGCCTGAGCCAAATCTTCTGTTTTTCCAATAGTAACCATATAAACTTATAAAAAAGTTCTGTAGGAAGATCGGAGATTTATGATATAATGTGTTCATAGCTTATACAAGAATCTTTTTCCATTTTTCTTTTACATATTCCCAATCAAAACTTTCTGCCTTTGATCTTGCATTTTTTGCGATTTCCGAGGTCTTTCCTTCTACTATCTTAGAAATGGCATTAGCCATTTCTTTTGAATCATTCTTAGGTACCAGCAATCCGTCTACATGATCTTCAATTAGAAATGGTATTCCTCCAATATTCGTACTTACTATAGAATACCGAGTGCCATAGCTTCAATAACACTGACAGGAGTGTTATCAATATTCGTTGTATTTATAAATACATCATAATTCTTAGATAGTTCCCACCATTCTTCTTTTTTTAAAACACCTGTAAATGTAATGCAAGAGCTTATGGAATATTTTTCTGCAAGTTTCTTACATTCTTTAAAGGAATTATCTTTTACGGGGCCAACCATGCACAATTTTGAATTGGCATATTTCTTCTTAAGGAGATGCAGTACCTCAATCGCCATTTCAGGGTTATACGGTTTGTCAAAAGCTCGCACCCATAATACATTTGGCAGGTTAATTTTTCTCTCTTTATATGGGTATTCTTTTATTTGGATAGTATTTGGAATGTAAATGGTTTTATAACCATGCGTATCAAAATGAGTCTTTAGATACATAGATGGTGCTACATTCTTATAGGCATTCTTAAAGATAAATTCACATAAAACTTTATTTCGTTTTAATCTTTCAGGTAAATTTCCTCCATGCAATATTGCAACATATTTCATGTTAAGAATACGACATAGTTGAGAAACAATAAGTGCATAGTAAAAATTTAGCGTGCTAAATGTATCTATTAAAACATAATCCGTTTTTTTTCGACGCTTAATTACAGTAAAGCACATATCCAATATTCGAATAAGTTTATTGCTTTTATCTGAAGATTTGTGTACCTCAAACCCTTCATTCGTAAGTAGAACACTTAAAGTGTGCATAGCGGAGTTATACTTTGTCTTTTTAGACAAGTTGTTTCCAATGTAAAGTATGGTACTACTTTTTTCCATCAAAAATACTGATAAGACTTAAACCATATATAAAACCAGGAAAAGCAATCCGCATGGCGGAATGACCTATCGTAAGTAACCACAATAGGAAAAAGGAAACAAGAAATGCCCTTCTATAATTATCTACAGTTAAAAAAATATTCATGGGGACTCCAATAAGCAGAAAAAGGCTAATAATACCGATTAATCCATGCTCTTCAATTAACCTTCCTATCTCGTTATGAGAAGCCGCAGTTACTTTTTTAAGGCTTTCACGCCTTTTATATTTTCCATTTCCTACTCCTATTCCAATAATTGGTGATTCATAAAAGCTATTCCACTGTTCCTTGAGAATATCTAATCTTCCTGTAGTTATGTCTTTCTTTTGTACTCCTCTAGAATTTTTACCGGTATATCTATTGTCTAACATACCTCCTGTAATATTTGAAGTATAAAGCCATATTCCTACAATGACAAATATGGATACTCCAGTTACTTTTAACAATAGCTTGAAATCTTGTTTTTGTGATATTAAATAAAAAATTAAAAAAAATAAAACACTAGCCGCTGCAGCTACGATCCCACCCCTAGAGAAAGTAAGTAACCCTCTGTAAATTAAATATATAAGAATAATTCCGTCAAATATGGTATAACCAGTTAATGTTCTTTTAGAGATTAAGAAAACTCCTACAATAAATATTCCTACTCCAAGAATTGTTGCTACCTGGTTAGGTCCAAACCCTCCAGAAGTGTCAAAATTTGCAACTGCATTAAAGACGATTTCTTCTATACTTGGCGTCCTAAAGTACAGGTAAGAAGTCATGGCAATAATGGGGAGAAGCATAAAGAATAGTATATTGAATAACATTTCTACTGACACATTCCGTTTATAAAAATAGAATGCGCAAAGCCCCAGTACAATTGGACCGCTTAAATTAAATGCAATTTGATTTCGAATGGATTCTCCAACAGGAACAGAGGTAAATGTAATACCCAGAAGCAATAGCAAAATATAAAAAACGAATAGGACATTAGGCTTGTTCGTATTTCTACCAAAGAAAAGTCCAAGAATTAAAAAAAGTAATACCGAATATTTTCCTGTTTCATATAAGAATAACCCCTTGGTCATCCGGAGAAATACCTCGGCCCCAACAATATACCCCGAGAACATTAATGCTTCTTCTCGCCTATTTTTTGATGTATATATTGAAATGGCTCCCACAGCAACTATCAGAACCCCATAAAGTTTAGGTAACATTGGAAATTGCCCCAAGAAACCTATTACAATATGGATAAGAATTAACTTAAGTTTGTTTTCTGTAAATAGTTTAACCAATGTGTAGGAATTAAGTTTGGTATAAAAAATTAAAAATAAAAATTATACCGCTAATACGTATCAAATTTTCAATCTAAATATCATTCTGCATATAAATTTATGATGCTAGTTAAAAATTGATCTTCAGAAAAATGGTTCATGACCATGGCATGAATCTTCTCTTTTTCGTTCTTAAAACGCTCTTTATCCAGAATCAAAAGGTTCAGAGCATCATATAAGGCCTCAGGGTTATTAGGCTGCACAATAAGTTCTTTGGTTTGCACCACATCTGAAGATTGCCCAACATCTGTACATACCACCGGTAATTTTGCTAAGCCATATTCAAGCAACGAGAGTGGTAGCCCTTCTGACACCGACGAAAGTACTCCTATAGTTGACTGCTCCAAAATATGCTTAATATCAGTTTTTAATCCATAAGTAAAAACCGATTCATTTAAACCATTTTTATTTATGAAGTCAAATATCGAACCAGAATAATCGTCTTTATAATCCTTTCCTATTAGATGAAGCGTCCAATCTGGGTGTTCATTTGATAACAATAAGAATGCTTTTAAAAGATTTATGTGATCCTTTTCTCGTCTGAAACCAGCTAAATGCACCAATCTCTTTCCTGGAGTCCCATGCAAGACAGTAGATTTAGATTGAGATATAAGCTTCGCATAATTAGGTAGATATATGGTCTTTCTTGCCTTCATCTTTTGTTTAGACCATTGATCAAGATCCTTGCTCACATTTATAATAACACTTACAAAGAATGAACAAATTTTTAATGGGAAGCTATTATTATGCACATTCATTCCATAATGATTATGCCATATCAGCTTTATTTTTGGGTGTACTAATTTCACAAGGGTTGCCAAGAATAAAGAACTGGAATGTGCATGAATTATTGATATTTTATGTTTAGAAACAAATTTTGATAGCTTCCAAGTTGCCTTTATGTCAATAGTCCTCTTTCTATTTAAAAAAAGATACTCAACATCTGGGTCAATAACTTCTCTAAGTTTTCCTTCTTTTCTTGTTGTACATAATGCAGAAAATATCCCGGCCCTATGTATGTTGTTGGCTATGTTAACCGCAAGTGTTTCCGCACCTCCAACATCAAGGTTATCAATGATTTGTATGACTTTTAATTCTTTCAATTTTTTATAAAATGGGAAATTTCTAATGCAAATTTATCCAATGTGAATTGTCGAGACCATTTTTGCGCTCTTTTCACAGATTCTTGATAGTATGCCTCATCTTTTAAATACGTGGTAACTGCGTGCACAATTTCATCAACCGAATTTCCAACCAGACTTCCTCGTTTATTAGTGTCAATCATATATGGTACGCAAGAAACTTCAGAAACTATAGGAAGGCATCCCCAAAACATGGCTTCTGCAACAACTTTTGGCCATCCCTCCGATTTGGAAATAAATATTAAAAAGTGTGATTCTTGATAAGCGCTCTTAATGATTTCTTTGGATTGATTGCCATTTAAAAATACCTGTTCTTGTAAACTGTTTTTAACAATGTAAGATTCGATTTTTTCAAATTCAGGTCCATCCCCATATATATTCAACACTATATTATAACCTTTCTTTATAAGTTGATGTACAGCATTTACGGTTAAAAGAGGACGTTTATTTTGTGTCAATGATCCAACATATAACACCTTAATAGGCTCAGTAACTGATTTAGTGTCGATTTTTGTTATTTCTTTATTCGAGTACGATGCTGTAAAAAAAGGAACAATATTTTTAGTCTGATGCTCCCATTCACCATATACCAGCACCTTGCAATTTCTAGTTAAAAAAGTATTCGATAAAATGCTTTTCTGTAATCGATAACTAAAAGGTTGCTTACTGTTTGGGTCCCAATTACCTGCATACTTCACTGTTTTCTTTTTAAATGGAAAAAACACTTGTACTATAGTCCCCAAAAGCCCGATGTTTCCAGGGCACCTAATATGAATATGCTCTGCCCAATAAAATAACCTAAAAATGCAAATGATAATATAAGGTAACTTAAAAAGTGTTGTTATAACGTTTATAAAGTTCAAAATATTGAACCCAGGAATCTTTGTTAGTGCTATATAATTTGTTGTATAAGCAGTTTCAATAGGAAGTATTACATTTTTAGAATACGGCGCAACTATTCGGGTCTCTTCTACATTTTTCAACCATAGGTTCATTTCACGGACATATGGTTCATAGGCATAGATCTTTTGATCATATATTTTGTGGGTAGCATGTGTTAATATTCCAAATCTCATTCTTTCATAGGTTTATTAAAAATGAGACTTATCCAACCAACAGTTCTTCCTAAAAAATCTGTAAATGCTTCTTTTCTTTTATTCGTGGTAATTACATTTATCAATCGAATTACATTCAATACAAAAGCAGTGCTATTCCATTTTAATCGTGCTTTTAGCCCAGGTTTTGGGTACTTAAGGCGCCATACATACCAGCCATTTCTAATAACCATTTTTCCGTACTTAAACTTACTGGGTCTTCCTTGCATATCATGATAGTGATACAACTGTACTCCTGTAGCAATGACATTTTTACCATATTTCTGAGCTCTAATAGAAAAATCGGCATCCTCATAAAGCCCGTACCCTTCAAAATACGTGGAAAAATTAATATGCTGAATTACTTTTCTTCTAAAAGAAAAACTCATTCCTACCAAAAGATCTACCTCATATATTTTCCCATTTAAAGGATAACTATACGTCCTGCCATGAGAAAAATCAGGCATCAAGCCAGGTTTTAACGCTGATTGTAAGCCCAGGTAATTCCTAACAACATTTCTTGACCCTTCTTTAATGATATATCCATCAAGCTCATAGTATTTAAAACGGTTGTAGTCTTTGTTGGTATCTTTTAACTCCCATCGATCTTCATTTATAGCCACTCCTCCTACTCCTGTTATGTTGATATCACTTTTAAAGCTATCAACTATCTTTTCGAAATAATTACTGGTTAAAACCGTATCATCGTCTAAAAAACATATGATCTCAGATGTCGAATTGAGTTTACTCAACCCAAAATTGCGCTGTTTCGTTAACCCTCGTTCATGTTCAGATACTTTAAAATACCTTATTGACTTTAACGAAATACCTTCCACGGCTTTGGCCGTTTTACTATCTGTAGAGCCATCGATGATCAAGACTTCTTCAGGAGGTACAGTTTGTCCTATTACAGACTCTAAAAGCGTTACTAACGCTGTTGGTCTCATGTATGTGCAAATAATCAAACTAACCTTCATATTCTCTACTTATATCTTATTCCCAAACCTATAAGAGCCTTTGCATATTTTAGGGATTTAGAGAACTGCAATTGTTTATAAGGTAATTTAAGCAACCTAAGTGGAAACTTTCCAATTCCGCTTTTAAATAGATAAATAAAAAAATGCTTTACTCTCCACTCCTTAATTTGTTCCTTCGTATAATGCTTTAAAACACCATAGGTAATAGTCGGACTTGGTACAGGAATAATGTTTTTAACAGGATTATCTAACTCCCAGGGTTGTTGTTTTCTACTTTTACCCTTTTTTTTAGCTTCTTTGCCCCACCATCGATAACCTCCTTCTTGAGGCTTTAAATGTAAGTTTGGAGAAAAAGGATTATGCAAGAGTGTTCCACCTTTCTTTATAATTGACAATCCAAAATCGGCATCCTCGCCATAACCGCCATCAAAGTTAACGTCATTACCTACTAGCTTTTCGACGAACTCACGTCTAACACATGAATTAGCATTACTAAACATTGGAGATATACCAACTTTCCAACGCTCATGTTCCATGGCATCAAGTCTAACTTTCAAATCATTGAGATCCTGATTTACATGGTCAGCCATAATATCTAAGCCATTTGTAGCGTCCGCCTTGTAGGTTTGCAATATCCTTATGTGATTTTCAACAAAATCTTCCTGTATTCTTATGTCATCATCCGCAAAAATAATATAGTCTCCAGAGCAAAGGTCAATAGCCTCATTTCTTGCTCTACAGCTTCCTTTGGTTTGTTGCCATTTTACAATAACGTCAAAAGGGAAATCCTCTTGTTTATAAAATTCATCATTCCGTTCATTCTGAGGTGTGGCATCTACAATGATCGCTTCCTTAATTAAATAGGTTTGGTTCTTATGATCTTCTAATAATAATTGTGCATGCTTTTGACGTCCCATAGTGGGTATCACTAAACTAACCGTCGGCTTACCTTCTATCTCATTAAGTTGTCTAGGAGTAACGGCGTGCACCAATTGGTTGCTCACTTTTTTCTTCGCTTTTTTAAGGGCAATGTATTCGGGTATACTATTGAAAATACCCTTGCGTATCAGCATATAATAGGCATGATGCTCTTTAAAATTCTTTAAGAAGAAATAATATCGATCTTTTCTGGAAATTACAATATGATTTTTGGAGATCTCCTTAAAGAGCCCTTTACAATACATGGGTATCCCTCCATTGTTTCTAAGCAGGTTATATCCAAAATCTAACCCAGACATTAGCTGTGAATCAAAATGCGAATCAAACCCATCTAAAATATCCCAAACTGCTTTTCGTATTACAAATGCCTTATTATTAATCCTCCAGGATATACATTGTTCTAATTCGTCAAAATCATTCAAAAACCACCAATATACAGCGGTTTGGTATTTTAGATCCTGAAAACAATTCTTAAATCCTTGCTCGAATGAACTATGCCAAAGATCTCCAGGACCTTTAACCAACTGATCTACCATTGATAGATCCGGGCTGCCAGTATATAATACCTCCTCTCCGCAAGGTGCTACATATTTAGTTAACTTCAGCATTTGTTCCATCAATTATATTTTTATAAAACTTAATATTACGCTCTGCGAGGTGATCAATATTAAACTCGTGTGCTATTTTTTTTCTCGAATTATCAGTGATTCTTTCTAACAATTCCTTGTCGTTCATTACTTTACAAATCTTATTCGCAAATGTTTTAATTTTTTTAGGATCCTCCATAAAACCATTTACATTTTCATCTATTATTTCTTGTGTCCATCCGTAGTTTGAACTTATTACCAGCTTACTTAATGCCATAGCTTCTATATTCACCATACCGAATGATTCTGCTAAGCTAGGAAAAACACAAATATGAGCAGACAAAATATGTTCTTTAACCACGTTATACGGTACTTTCCCCAAGTATGATACTCTTTCCATGGCTTCTTGAGTAAATAGCTCTTCCATTAACTGGTACGTCGAAGAACTACCTGTTTTTACATCAAAATTATCTTTCCCAAGAAGGATTAGTTTGGCATCTGGATTTTTTTCGACCACATGATTAAATATTTTGGCCAGTTCTAGAACTCCTTTTTTTCGAATAATGGTTCCAAAATAAAGAATGGTATTTCTTTCAAAGCTCAAGGGAGATCTGTTTGTAAAAGCTTGCAGATCGACCCCATTTGGTATTACCGGCCCATGTATGTTTATCTTGAAAAGTCTTTTTGTTTCTTCTTTTACAAAGGCACTTACACTTACTACAGATACCGCCTTTTTTAGTGCTCGTTGTTCAAAAAAATAGTTTTTTCGCTTAACTGGTCGCCTCTCTAATTCACAGAAGAAAGTATCTGATCCATGAAGTCTTATTACATGTGGGATTTTAAATTTCATAAAAGCAGTGATCCCTGTCCAATCTGGAGCTTCTACTATATTTATGTCTTCTGAGATTATTAATCTGTTTAAAGACCGCTGAATATGCTTTCTATATAAATACCAACCCAGGAAAGGGTATTTCTTATGTTTTATGGCATGTATCCTAATCCCTTGAAAATCAAAAGTGTTATTACGTTCTTGACTATATACAACTACGGAAGTTTTAATTCCTTTTTTTACTAAACTTAATGCCATATTGTAGACGCTCGTTCCTATTCCGGCAGCATGATTAAGCTCCTGATGTGGAAATTCCGGTGTTAAAAAAGCAATATGCATATCGTTATTCATCAATTAAATTTAAATATCCATGAACCATGTTTTCAATACTCAAATGAGACACCTTTGAATCGTTCATGGTTTCTTTTGAAATAGTTCGTTGATCCGTCACCACATCATTTATGATCTTTGACAATCGCGTCACATCTCCAGCATCGAACAAAAATCCATTTTCACCTTCAACAACCAACTCCAGCACATTACCATGTTTATGCGTGGTTATTACGGGGACATTTGAAATTAAGCTTTCTACAACAGAATAACAAAATGTCTCTCCATAAGATGCATGTAAGAGATAATCATACTCCGCATACTTTACATGTAGATCATCTGTACTTCCTTTGAACTTGATTTGAGATGCTAATTGATAGGTACGTACCAATTGCTTTAAAGCATTTTCATAATCTCCTTCGCCATATATAGTAACTTTGACTTTTGTTTTTGAAGCTTCAGGCAATTGGTGAACGGCATTAATGATATCCTGGATCCCCTTTATTTTTCGCAAGTGCGATGTTACGATAAAATTATGTGAAGAGGCAAAGCTTTCTTTCTTACGATACTTTTGAATGTCGATACCATTATGGATGATCTTAATTTTTCTCTTAATCAAGGGAGTAAAATCCTTTATTAAATGTCTTTTTGAGTAGATAGAAACTGCAATAAATTCGTTAATATATCTAGAATACAAAAAAGATTTAAGAATGTTTTTCAATCGCTTTATACTAGAAAAACCTCCAATAGGTCTTGGGTTATGGTCTACAGCAATTATTTTTGCTTTTGGATATCGTTTGTGGATCTTCTTATAATACGGCGAGCACAAAGCTGTAAAGTGCGTATAAATAATATCGTAATCTTCAGGTCGTTGTCTAGATGCGTCTAAAAATAGCTCTTCTACCGAATTACCATTTGCAGAGGAAATGTTTAAATTTTTTAAATAGGTAAAACCATCATAATAGGTAAAATACCAATCAATATCCAAGCCTTTAGATTTTACAGCATCATCAAAACCTAGGTAAAAGCGTTCCATGCCCCCTATCCTTTCAGGGCTTAAAATATGATTCGATATGACGGCTACACGTTTTATAATGCTTATTTATTTACCAGTACTTTTATCTTTTGCTTTATTAGGCTTTTATACCTTATACCAAAATACTGCAGATCTAATTTAAAGTCAAACAATCTAGCTTTAAAATTTGGCAGATAATATCTGGGTTCTATGGTTAAGTTCTTATTCTCAAACCTAATCCACCGCTCCGGATAAAAATCTTTATCATTGTTAACTCTCGCAAAATTACCTCTAAAATTTTTGATCGGTCTTATGATCTTGCTTCCCCGTTTTTCTCCCAAATATGCGATCCACCATGAAAAAGTAGAGTTGTTAATAATAAAATCATTACACAACGTGCCAAGCGCCATGCATTCTATATCATGCAAGTTTTCTACAAAATATGCGTTCTTTAAAAAAGAAAAATACGATTTACAATACGCTATATCATCGCTTGTGAAAATTAAATTCCGATCCCTCCAATCTGGAAAAAATTGTTTTATAGCATTCAAATAATAACTGAATTTTACTTGATAGTAAAAAGGGTGATTTACAAAATCGCCACGTCTAACTGCTATTAATATGGTCTTTTTCTCAAAAAGCACACGATACTTTTCAGATAGAAACTCGATTAATTCTGGTTTGAACCTAAATAGCTCCTTCGTTTTTTCAAGGTTGAAATATTTTTCTGACTGCAACCAACCATCTAAATTGTAATTATTCTTTGCTATATCCCATTCGTGATAGTGAAAATATTCTTCTTTTAGATCTGTACAACTTGAGATAATCTCTTTGGTTTCAGGTAATTCATTTTCAAAATACTCCGAATACTTCCAATCAGGAAAGCAATAATCATGATCATGTCTATCAGCTATTCCAATAGTTGATGCTATTTGAAACATTTGATTACCCAATTGCCCTTTTGCTCCTAATTTAGAAAATGTTATCATCGATTTCTAAGAGGTAAAAAGGTTGTTAATTTTTCTTTTTAACTTAAAGAAGTTTCTTTGCATCGCTACTCGAGCAGGATAATTGTCAAAATACGCGTTACCTCCTTTAAATTCGAAAGATATAGACTCGTTATGAGTATCTTTCTTTTGATGTTCTATTGTCGTGAAAATATCTACCAAAAAAGGAAAAAGCTGATACTTGTCTAATACAAGTTTTCTGGCTTCAATTATTGATCCTATACGATCTTCAAATGTATTCGAGTTAATCAACTCCTTTAAAAAAAGCTTAACGTGTTTGTCATCAGGATCTAATTGTATGTGCGACTCTGGCGGGAAAAAATCTGAAATTTTATCGCATCCAAAATATATAGGCATTGAAAAAGATAAAAAGGCATCGGATATTTTTTCTGTCCAATAAAAATCGTTCTTATAATTCTCATAAGCAATTGTGTATTTTGAATCTTTCAGCACATCCCATTTATCATCTATCTCTTGAATTCCTCTTCCGAACAAGTGTACAAAATCTAACCCTTTTATGGTCTCCAGGAAGTTCATTCTTCTTTTATGTCCTCTGGTATTGTTCTTATTGCTAGTTACCCAGGAGATCTTGTTTTTTTTATTCAGATCTTCTATACGTAAACTTGATAAAAAATCATAGTCTTTATTTATATGCCATGGCAGAGCGCCATGTAATAGCAAATTGTTTTTACGGGTATGAATCTGGTTGATTACTAAACTGTTATGTTTATTACCATACTGTCTGTACAATGAAGTCTCATTTGGTGGCTCCTGGCAAATATGAACAATGTTATTCTTCTTAACCTTTACCTTAAAATCATCCTTTGGATGATCTAAAATAACCAGATAGTCGCACTCGTCAACATCTTCCTCTGTAAAGGTATAGTCTCCCCATGTTAAGGAGTTTTGAGGGGTTTGACGCCTTAAATCGGGGTACGTATAATATCTAACTAATTTGACTAACATTCAATAACCATTAAGTGCATAACTCTTGCAAACTATCCACTATTCTCTGACTCGTGCCTTCTAATGGTTTCCCTATTTCAATGCCTAGAATTTCTTTTCTTTCTTTTTCTTTTTCTTCCGGACTTCGCAAGGACCTATTGATCATATCGATAAGTTCATCTTTACTCCTTGCAATTAACACGGCATTGCTATCCACCACTTTTTTATAATGAGCGTAGTTTAAAAATTTTTGATCGAAAAAAAGACCATTATCTTCACTTCCCAAAACTTGATTAATAACAGGTTTGTCAAAAATCATAAAATCTAAACTCATAGTTGAGCACATATTTATACTAAGATCTGCATACTCAAGTATGGATCTTAAATCTTTTACATCTTCTTCCAGAGGCACTCTTTGTGACCACTGTTCTACATGATTTTCTCTTGTTAAAATCCATTTTGGCTTGTTCCAGGAGATAAAAGGAAATTTCTTAATAGAATCTTCAAACCTACTTCCATCGTCAGCAGGAGATGTTCGCACTAATAAGTTAACAGGCTCGTCTATTTTTCCATCTAAGATTGCTGTAGCAATTATCTCTATTGCTAAAGGGTCATTCGCCCCTGTGGACGTATCTCCACAACTAAAGCAAATCGTCTTTTTCTCAGGGTCTAACTGAAAATTTTCATAAAAAGTAGCCTTAGAGCTCTTGTATGCATCCATAATATATGGTTCAAATTGAGGTGTTCCTACCGTAAAAATTTGATCTCTTTTCACAGAAGGATAGAAATACTCAAGTTCTTCTTTCATTAAATTACTCCAAACCAAAAAAGAATCAAACAACGCCGGTATTCTACCTTTCGATGCTAAATTATCCCAACTAAAAATAAATGAACATGTTTTGATGTTTCTTTTATTTGCGGCATATACCAAGGGCGCAATGTACGGCGGTCTTTGATGTGTAAAAAAGAGCACATCGGGTTTATCTTTTTCTAACAGCTTTATATAATCCTGAGTAACATTATTTTTAGAGAAGGATTTATAAATCCAAGATTGATATTTTTTCATTACCCTTTCTGAATGAAAAAAGTATGATATGAATCTAATTATCCTATTCAAGATAGCTCTCTTTGAGTAACCTTTCGGTTTCACTATTTGAATAGTATCCCTTATACCAAAAAAAGAGCGATGCTTGTACAGATGGGCTGTCTCATTTAATTTTCTATAAAGCCAGGTCTTCCTACTCTCTCTGTAAACTTCCAATTCAGAGACACTTACATTTTGAAATGAATCCAGGTCATATACCTCTTTTTTTAGTCCGGAATAAATGACAACTTCCTTAAAACTATTCGTTGCCACTTCCAAAAAATTACTTAGAATATAATTTCTATAGCCTACACCATCCGTTATAACAACTCCCAGCTTTTTTCCCATGTATTTTCTAAGTTTGCTCTTTATAATTCTTTTAGCCTATTTATTTCTTTGCTCAATAGTTCTCAAATCATCCATTGTGTCAATATCAACACTTTTTTCATTCGTCATTTCAAAGTACACCGATGCATCTGTTAGCAATGACCCTTTCTTTACAAAATCCTCTACATTCACTATATATATAGCACCATTCGCTCTGTACACCTTCGGTAATATTTGCCTGGGGCTAAAGGGGAAATCGTTATTTATAATGCCTTCTAAATAGCCTTTTTCGTTTACTTTAAAAGCTTTATATGGATGATGCTCTGGAGTACAAACACTAATTAGCGACGACGCTTTTGTATCAAAAAAATGTTTAAAAGCACCATCAATATCCTCTGATGTTCTCAACGGAGAAGTGGGTTGTAAAAGGACTAAAAGATCATACTTCTCTTTATTCATTTCTTCAAGAGCGTGCATCATAACCGGTTCTACCCTAGAAGTATCTGTTGCCAATTCTTTGGGTCTATTAATGAGAATGACTTCTTCATTTTTAGCTGCCTGCTCCAAAATAGCTTTATTGTCCGAAGACACCACTATATCGGTAATAAAGTCAGAACCTAACGCTGCTTCTACAGACCATTGTAATAAAGGTTTGCCCAAAAAGGGTATTAGATTCTTGTTAGGTATGCCTTTAGAACCTCCTCTGGCAGGTATAATTGCAAGTACTTTCATTCTATAGATCTTGAAACTGTTTTTGACAGTCAACTTTCCAGATTGTATCGGATTTTAACAAATGTAAGAAAAGAGCATCGCTATTACCATCTCCGAATTCAGAAATATCAATTTTCTTCGATTTTAAATGAGCACTATTCTCTATAGCCGAAAGTATCTCGTTTTCATTATAGGGCGTATTTAAAATAGATTTTGCTTGGGATCTATTACGTTGTCTACTTCCTACATTAATAGTTGGAACCATATAATAAGGTGCTTCCCTTACCCCTGCGCTGGAGTTACCTATAATAAAGTCTGCTCCTTGCAACAAACTTAAAAAATACTCAAATCGTAATGATGGATATATTCGAAATCTGGAGTCATTATCAAAAGCCTTGTACGACCTTAAAATTTCATTAGTTCCCAAATCATTATTCGGATAAATAACTACATAATTCCTATTTGATTTCAACAGCGTTTTTACCAGCATTTCGCTTTGTTCTTCAATAGTATTGTGTTCTGTTGTAACCGGATGATACATAAGTATGGCATAGTTATCGAACGGGATCTCGTAATATTCTTTGACCGTTTCGAGTGTAGGTAATGTCGCGGGATTCATTAAATCAAGGTCCGGAGATCCTATCACAAAAATAGAAGAAGCCAATTCTCCCATCTGTACCAGACGTTTTTTTGCTTTATCGTTCGACACTAAATGTAAGTGTGACAATTTACTTACAGAATGGCGAATAAGCTCATCAATCGTCCCAGAGATTTCACCTCCTTCGATATGTGCAACAAGAATATTATTTAAACTTCCAACAATAGCTCCTGCCAAAGCCTCAACACGATCACCATGAACTACAATAAGATCGGGTCGTTGCTGTTCTATGAACTCAGAAAAACCTTCTATAGTTTTAGCCAGCGTTCTATCCATGTATTCCGGGCCTAAATGGTTTTTATATTGATGAATATTTTGAAAACCGCTTTTAAAAATCTCATTTACGGTCAACCCATATTTCTCGTCTAAATGCATTCCAGTAGCAAATATTTGCACGTCAAAATCTTTATGCTCTTGTGTTATTTTTATAAGAGATTTTAACTTACCAAAATCAGCTCGAGTTCCGGTCAGAAACACTATTTTTCTTTTAACTTTCATCTATGTCACTCCAGTTTAAATGCACATCCGGCTCTATATCTCTAGCCGCATTTTTTCCTAAAATATTGTTGAATTCTTCGGCTAATATCTTCCCGGTTCCAGGTCGTTTAACCCAGATGTTTTCTTTTGTAAAAACGTCTCCTTTTTTAACTGTACCAATTGTAACGACGGTTGCAAATGCGAAATCAATAGTTACCTGTTCCTCTTTTGTTGGCTCTTTAGATCCACCTCTCATTTGCCATATTAAATGACTCCCGGTAATTAGTTCTTTGCAATCATTCTCGTCCATAGAACAGATTATGTCCGGTCCGGTCCTTTCTTTGTGATCTGTAAAATGTCGTTCTAAAATTGAAGCTCCTAGTGCAACTGCTCCTAAACATGCATGATTGGTTAATGTATGATCCGATAAACCGAAAACATGACTTGGAAATGCCTGTGATAATTCTTGCATAGCACCATATCTCACCAGATGTGGTGGTGTTGGGTATAAATTTGTTGTATGGAGCAAAGCCAGAGGTACATTTGCCTTCTCAAAAATGGCTACTGCTTTTGTTACGCTTTCAATGGTGTTCATTCCTGTACTCAAGATAACAGGTTTTCCAAACGAAGCTATATGCTCTAACAACGGGTAATTGTTGCATTCTCCGGAGCCTATTTTGTATGCGGCAACTTCCATTCTTTCTAATCTTTCTGATGCAGCTCTAGAAAAAGGTGTCGAAATAAAGATCATTCCTTTAGACTCTACATAGTCTTTAAGTGCGATCTCATCTTCTTCATTGAGTGCACAGCGCTTCATAATTTCATAGATCGAAACGTTGGCATTTCCAGGAATCACTTTTTTTGCCTCCGCGCTCATTTCGTCATCAACAATGTGTGTCTGATGTTTCACACATTCGACACCAGCTCTAAAAGCAGCGTCTACCATTTGTTTGGCTACCTCCAAAGATCCTTCATGATTTATTCCTATTTCCGCTATAACGAAAGGAGGATAATCTACTCCTATTTTTCTTCCTTGTATTTCAATAAAATTGTTCAAATACTATTTTTTATTGTTTAATAATTATTTCTTTCTAGCCACCATACCATAACTTAATCCTTTACTCTTCTGGTTTCTTTTTTCTATATACCTTTCGATCATAATCTTAAATCGATCTTTTAGGTTACCCGGTTTTCTCTTTTGATAGTTTAGATCTACTATCGCATATTCCAACAACTCAAAACCGACTTTTTCCAAGAAAAATTCGACTACATGTTCCCAGGGTGTAAATACATGATGCTCTCTAATATGCTTTTCTTGAAATGAATATAATGCACCTTTTCTGAATAAATTAATAATACTCTTACTCGATCTTGGATTTGGAGTGGTTAAAATAATATAAGCTCCTTGTTCCATATGGTTTGAAATATTCTTCAATGCTAATTCAGGATTGGAAAGGTGTTCCAGAACTTCCAAAAACACGACCATTCCAGCTTTTTTAGCTGTTGTTGGCTCAGGGTTGTTTAGATCCCATACGGTTATCTCTTCATGCTTTTTATAGAAGTCGAATGGCTGCCAATTCCTGTTTAGACTTTTGATCTTTGCTTTCATAAAACCAAAACCGGCTCCTATATCACTCACAATATGATTTGGAGCTTCTTTATAGTATTTGTCCAACATTGCATTAGCAAATACTTCTCTGTTCATATATTCGGTTATCTTATCTTTCATTGGGTTTCCAAAAAATTTTTACTTGCTGCAAAACTCTATACTCTATATATTCTTTGTTACGTAATCTGGAGGCATGTTTTATTAATTTTGGGAAATTAACAATTAAATCTAATATTGCTCCTAAAATAGCCCCTAATGCCTTAAAATCTCCTCGGAAAACTTTAGTTTTAAGTTGAATCCAAAGAGTATACGCAAACAATCGTGGTATCTTTAGTAGTGGAAAGAACATCATATATAGATACCAACCTGCCCTTAAAGACCTTCTGAGCCTTACCGCATAATCGCCATGTTTTTTTCTTGATTTTATGTCAACTCTGTGATGCACCAATACAGGTGGGAAATAATGTATTTCTATTCCCTTTTTGAACAAATGATAAGACATAAAATCTTCCTCTCCATAAAAAATAAACCATGCTGGATACTCAGGAGTCGACATCCACGCTTCTTTTTTCCACACATGTCCACATCCAACAAAAGAGTTTACCCTTTGTGGCTTTTCATTAGTATTCGTATGTTCAGGTACTTCCTTACTCCAAAAAACGCGGAAACTAAGCACACCGCAATTAGCATTAGACTCAAAGTAATCTTCAATTAGTTCTAAGGGCCGTGAAGTTAGAAAATTTGCATCATCATCTAATGATATAATATATGTTCCTTTAGCGCTATTCATCAAAACATTTCTGTTATGAATTAGGCCTAATGATCTTGCATTGAAAATTAATGTGTGTTGATTGTATTCTTCTTCTAAATATTCCCGCGTCCCATCTGATGAAAAATCATCGCATATAAGTAATTCTGTATCCGATCTTTGAATAAGCTCGGTCAAAGAATCTAATGTCCGCTTTAAATCATTGATCCTATTCTTAGTAGTTATGATAATAGAAAATTTTGTCATCTATTTAATAATTTTCCGCTACATCAGAAGGCAATCCTTTTACTCTATAGAATCTTTTTTTAAGATATTTCTGAAATATTTTAGAGAAAATATCGTGTTTTAAGAAGAACATAAAGGGGCTATCCTTATAGGTTTTATTTCTCTTGGGAAACGATATATCGATCTTTGAGGCATTTTTCTGGTCGGCTTCATACACTTGCAACCAATCTTCTAGCTTATTTCCCATGTGATAGGCATAGTTATCTTCTGTATTCAATCTCCAGGTATTCTTTTTTGCTGCTATCATGTCGAAATTTTTAACCACACTATCTCCTCCAAGTAAAAAATCATTGAACTCCATGTTCTTTCTAAGTGCACCTCTTTTGTATGTCGCTACTAAATGACCTGTACCAACTAACGCACATACATTATCTTTTTTAATACTTAGATTATATTTTAAGTAATCTTTGTTATAATCTTCATTCCAATTTAAACTTCTGTAAAACAACTTCATATCCTCTGCATTTCGTACTGAAGAAAATTTTAGGTTTTTGTTGAAAAAAGAGTCAAAGATCACATTGTAAGAAAAGTTTTCATACATTTTAAATTGTGGAACCAGTCCCACAACGGTCGCTTTTTCAAATGTATTGAATACCGACATCGTTTCCTTTAGCCACCCTGATTTAAACAATATATCTGCATCTGAAATAGTAATAAAATCTTCTTTACAACTGTTGATTCCCTTTATTACAGCATTTACTTTACCTACTTTTTGGGTATGTAAGATTTCGTCAATTTTATCCTCCATGTAAAGCTGATCTACATAGTTGATTACTTCTTTGCATGAACCGTTATTGACAATTGTAATAGCAGAATCAGAGCACATTGTTTTAAACAGTGAACTAAGGCATAGCTTAAAAATATCAAAGCTATCCTTGTAATATCCTTCAACAACAGGTATATATACAGGAATGATTATCCTGTGATCATATGCTCTTAGCGTTACCTTTTTATGTCTTTCTGGGTTATTTCCTTCTCTCACTTTTTTAGATGCATGGGTTAGTTCTTTAAGGTTGAAAGATATGAAAACTCTATTTTATCACTAATTAAAGAATACTCTAAATGTTTCTCTGCAAAAACGCTATTCTTCTTTTGAGCTTCTTTTAATAATGCATCATCTGACAAGGCATCCAGAATATGATTTTTAATCTCTTCAACATTATAGGGATCATTAATTAAGAATCCATTTACTCCATTTGTAATTATTTCGGCAGTAACGTTACCGGGATTTGACTGAATAGGAAAGACTCCCATGATCATTGCTTCTAACAATGTATTTGGTATTCCATCAGAAATACTATTACCCACGTACAACTTTGAATGACTCATTATATGAAACAATTGCTCATGACCTAGCTCATTTCTATCATAGATCCTTATGTTTTCAAAGTCGTTCTGATATTTAAAAATTGCTTCATGTGCCCCAAAAACAACTATTTCATACCGGCTTATCTTTTCTTTAATCCGAAGTAAGGCTTCCATTACATTCATGGCCCTTCCAAAATGATGTTGATATCCCTTTACCAATATGACATTTCTTTTACCTAAGGGTTGATTGAATGCATTCATTTCTGATAGGTGATATCCACCACCTCCGGGTAAAATTCCGAAAAGCTCTCCATTAAATCCTAACGATTTTGCCAACGTATAATCTCTTTGATTATCTGCATGAAAGTAATTGACTCTTGCTAAGGTTCTTATCAACTTCTGCCTATCCTTCTTTTTATCCTTATAGAAAAAAAGATCGCTACCCCAACAGGAGTAGATCCATGGAATATCCTTAAAATTTTTCATTGTTTTCAAAATCGGATAGGTGCAATCTTGCATTTGAAAACTATGGACAATATCTGGCTTAATGTTATTGATAATTTCGGAAAGTTTCTCTGTTATTGTCGTTTGCAATAACGGCTCGATAAAACCATATGCTTTAGGTAACTTTTTAGAAAGAGTATACTCTCCTTTGAAAATTTTTCTCTTCCTTTTTCGCCAATTAGAAAATTGCGTGATACTATGCATTTCCTTGATCTCTCCCCTATTCAGAATATCGAACCAATACAGATCAAACCCAGAATCTTCCAAATTTGAAACCCATCTGGTAAAATGTAAAGACGGCATCGAAATCAATAATAATTTGGGCATAGTACTCACTAGTTATGATGTTGGATCAGATCAGTATAGATCTTTTCTAAGTCTTTAATGTTTCTGGCTGAATCATTGCTTTCAAAGACTTCTTTCTGCTGTAATTCAGATAGTTTTTCCGCTTTTACCCTATCTGTTAAAACGGAATAACTTTCTTGAACAAAAAGATTTAAATCTTTAAAATGGGGATAAACCTCTTGTTTATAGGTATGGGTCGCTTCAAAAAAATCCCAACATACTAATGGAACACCAATAGAACATATATCAAAGCCTGCATAGCCAGCAGGTTTTCCATTATAACCTTGATACCATGATAGATCTATCTTTTCTTGTATCGCAGCAGTTTTAATATCTTTTTGATGACCTTTAAAAAACACGCTATCTATAATGTCTAAATCTCTTAGATAATTGTTGATTCCTTCAGCTTCAGGGTCGCCATTTCCAAAAACATGTAGTTCTACATTAGGTAGTTTATCTTTTAATAAGTGAAATGCCGAGAAAAATGGATATAGTGGTTTTGATCTGTCTATTCTCGTAAAAATACCTATTTTTTTTACTTCGGCATCCGAAAAACTCCATAGGTCCTTCTTACTTCGTGTATTAAAAATTAAAGGGAAGAACCAATGCTTTGTAGATGTAAATTCAGTAGACTCATTCACAAATTCTTCATTAGTAAAACCAGAAATAAAGTTGTACTCATAGTCAAAATTGAATCTATGATACAAATCTGGTTTCTGAAATTTGGCGGTCATTACATTTACTAAACTTTTCTTCAATAACGCTTCTGGAAGGTCTTCATACAAAAGATACTCTCCCATCCAGTGAATAAGATCATAATTATCTAGAAAAGATATGAGTTTATCTCTTTTTATTGTTGGTATTCTATTGAGTCCTAAAAAAATGCGGATCTTGTTTAATATATACCGATTCTTGTTCATATATGCATCCATATATATAATATCAGAGCCTAATTTTTCGTGCTTCTTGTCATAATATCTCTTCCAAGCGTTGTTTACTATTTCCTTCGTATTTCTACATAAAATAGTAACCTCGAAGATCTCCTTATCCAGGGCCTTATCTATTTCATAGGCATACCTTTCGGCTCCGGCTTGGAAAAAATCTCCAACAACAAATAGAATCTTCTTTTTAGACATTATGTATAATATATATAAACATGTAATATAGATATTCTTAACTATCAATCATAGCTACGTATACTCCATTCTAAATCGGGTCTGAGAAAGCCATTGATTTTTCCTAAGTACCCCATATCTCTTTTGACATCTTTTATTTCAAAAGTTACCAATTCTTTATTATAGTACAGTCCTTTCATATCTTTCGTATGAAAATACACAAATACTTGATATTGATTGTCATTTAATAGGTTTGCTGGTATATGGCAAGTTAATTCTGTTACCTTTCCTTTCGCACACTCATATTTATCTCCGGAACCAAAAAGTACATCTCCTCTGGTTGTGAGTAGATCAAAGCCTACAGAAATTAAATCTTCTTTATAATTATTTATAAATCTGATCTTAAAATCAATAGCTGAACTTACATCTAATATATCATCTTTATTAGATGAAGATGCATTTTCTACATTCGCAAAAAGTACTTTTATATCAGAATTTCCTAAAACTTCCTCTTCAGTTTTTGCTTCAAATTTTCTATTTTTTGAGAGGTAATCGTTTAAATAGCTAGATACAACTTTGCTCGTTTCTCCCACTAGCTTTATGGTTCCAGAATCTAATGAAATTGTTCTTGTACATAAAGATTCTATTGCAGACATATTATGACTTACAAAGAGAACCGTTCTGCCATTCTCACTAGATATTCCTTTCATTTTACCAATAGCCTTCTTTTGAAATTCCGCATCTCCAACCGCCAATACTTCGTCAACAATTAATATTTCCGGTTCTAAATGTGCAGCAACGGCGAATGCCAAACGAACTTTCATTCCGCTCGAATATCGTTTTACAGGAGTATCTATATATCTTTCACAACCAGAAAATGAAACAATTTCTTCAAATTTTGATTGTATCTCCTTCTTGGTCATCCCTAAAATTGCTCCATTCAGAAAAATATTTTCTTTCCCAGTCATTTCTGGATGAAAACCCGTACCTACTTCTAACAATGAAGCGATTCTTCCTCGGGACTTTATAACACCTGTTGTAGGACCAGTAACTTTAGATAGTATTTTTAAAAGTGTTGATTTCCCGGCTCCATTCTTTCCAATAATACCAAGAACTTCACCTCTTTTTACTTCAAAGTTAATATCCCTTAAGGCCCAGACATACTCGGAGTTTCCTTTTGTGTCTCTTTCGTTCGATTCTCCCACTTTTAAGTAAGGATCTTCCTTTCCTCTTATTTTCGCAACAAACCTATTTAAATCATGACTTATAGTGCCGGTTCCTATAAGTCCAAGGCGGTATTGCTTAGATACGTTTTCCACTTTTAATATTACTTCGTCTTTCATATCATTATATTGTATCTATAAAACTTTTTTCTGTTCTATTAAAAATGACAATCCCTATGAATAGAATCGCTACTGAAAAACCAACTGTATATACAATACCAAAAGAAGATACATCTCCTTTGTTAAGTAGCATAAATCTACCCATTTCAATAATATATGCCATAGGATTCAATTCAATGATCCAGGAATAATCAGGCAATTTTTCTCGTACTAAACTTAACGGGTACATCACAGCTGAAATGTACATTAATAACTGTACTCCAAAATTCACCAAAAATGTTAGATCTCTATATTTTGTTACCATTGAGGATATGATCATTCCAAGACCTAGACCTATCATGGCCATTAAAAGTATTAATAATGGCAAGAAAATGAGTGATGAATTCGGTATTACATTGGCCCCTTTAAAATAGAAATAAAGGTAAAAAGCAACAAAGATCAGCATCTGAATTCCGAACTTTAACAAGTTCGATACCACCACTGACATGGGCATTATTATTCTGGGAAAGTAGACCTTTCCAAATATGGCTTCATTCTTTTTGAATGTATCTGAAGTTGCAATAAGACATTCTTTGAAATAATTCCAAGTGGTAATACCTGCTAAATTGAACAAAAATGAAGGTATTTCTCCAGTTTGAATACCCGCTATATTATTAAAGATCAGCGTAAAAATTATAGATGTAAATAGCGGTTGAATTAAGTACCACAAAGGTCCTAAAATAGTTTGCTTGTATAAAGTAACAACATCTCTTTTAACAAAAAGGAATAGCAAATCTCGATATTGCCACACCTCTTTTAATTTCAGATCGAACAAGTTGTTTTTGGGAGAAATTTCAAAAAGCCATTTTCCGTTACTCATTAGTGGATACGAAATAAAAATTATTATATAATTTAACTTTTAAAGGCACTAAACATACTCCTAAAAATGTTACCAACAAATTTATGAAAATAAAATTTAGAAACTTTCTTAACGAGTCTCGAAAAATGACAAAATCGTATTGGTAATAATATCAATTTGTGGGTCATTCAATTCATAATATAGCGGCAATCTCAAAAGTGACTCAGAATAGTTGTCGGAACTTGATAGCTCTTTTCCATTATACTGGTCTTGATAAAAACGACTTTTATGTAAGCTCAAGTAATGAAAAACAGCGTTTATTCCGTTCTTATCCAAATGAGCGATTAATTCTGTTCTTTCTTTTGGCGAACTACAAACTAAATAAAACAAATGACCATTAATACTCGCATATTCCGGAATTTCAGGTATTTGAACTCCGTGTTTCTTTAGCACGCTTAACTTATGGTAATAAGACTTCCAAATATGTATTCTTTTATCTTGAATTTTCTTAAGATTCTCTAATTGTGCCCATAAAAAAGCCGCATTTAATTCCGAGGGTAAAAACGATGAACCAATATCAACCCATCCATATTTGTCAATTTCTCCTCTAAAAAAGGCAGTTCTGTTTGTTCCTTTTTCCCAGATAATCTCTGCCCTATCTACAAACCGTTCATCATTTATAGCAAGTAGTCCTCCTTCTCCACATTGAATGTTTTTTGTTTCGTGAAAAGAAAAAGTCGCTAAATGACCTATAGACCCTAATTGTTTTCCTTTATAGGTAGATTCTATTGCTTGAGCTGCATCCTCAACAACGAAGATCCCATGTTTATTTGCAATAGACATAATAGTATCCATTTCACAAGCTACTCCTGCATAATGCACTACAACGATAGCTTTTGTTTTTGGATTGATCAAATCTTCTAAATCTCTTTCGTCTATATTAGGTTGATCTTCTCTTGAATCTGCAAATATGATCTTGGCTCCCCGCAATACAAATGCATTTGCTGTAGAAACAAAGGTATATGAAGGGATGATCACTTCGTCCCCTTCTTTTATATCAAGCAATAAAGCACACATTTCTAATGCATCCGTGCAAGATGTTGTTAATAGTATTTTCTTTATTCCATATCGGTCTTGAAAAAAATCATGGCATTTTTGCGTAAATACTCCATTTCCAGAAATTTTGCCGAGAGCTACTGCTTCTTCAATGTAATTCGTTTCCTCTCCGGTTAAATATGGTTTGTTAAAAGGGATCATAATTTGTTTTTAATATCACTAAGGAACAGTACTATTTCCTAACAATTATTGTAAAATCGTATTCGCGATAATCATGGAGCAGTGCTACATTCCTGGAGAAATTACGCATACAATAATCAAAAATGAAAGAAGGGTCAGTATAATAAAGATCTTGCCTCATATACTCCTTATCCGAATATTTTGTCAGCATATTAAAAGCGAAACCCTTTTTACTTTTCCTATCCATTATTTCTAATTCCTTCAGAATATAACTCAACCATTCCGCTTCGGATTTTGAATGCTTCAGATTGAAAATACCACTAGCTATAGTATAATCTACTTCTAAGATTTCTTCAGAACTAGCGATCGTCATGAAATTTACATCCTGAGACGAATGTAAATTTTTCGCAGACGAAATCATCTCTTCAAAAATATCATATCCGTAGTATTTAAAATTGGTATGCCCTCTTTCATTTAAAAAATCATAAAACCCTCCTAGACCGCAACCTAGATCATTCAACGAGAAGTTAGATCTCTCATCCAATAACTTTAAAAGCTGTTCAAATCTAATTTGTTGAGCGTAGTCATTCTTCCAACCTACTTTTTTAGCATTGTTGTCCTGCTTCTCTAGCTCTTTGTAATATTTTAACGATGCTTCATCTTTATCTGACATATCTTCTTTTTTATATGGATATTACCAATTTATTTAGTTCTTTATTTCTTTCAAATAAAAGCCATTAATCTTTATTTAAAAAGTAACGCGCTTCTTCACCCTTAGCAAAGATCAAATCCAAGATACTAACGTTGTGCGAAAACTCTCCATATAATTGCTCATATTCCTTATAGTTATCATACTTCATCCATTCAACCTTAATGTTAGCATTATTGAAGATTCTTTCGTCTAAATAATTTTTCGCAGCAGGTCCTGACACATATACAGTAGCATTCAAATCCATACAAATGTTCAGTAATTTCTCTGATTTGTCACCAGCTAAAGTTAGTTCTTTTGAATGTATCATTTTTGTGTCAATTTTTAAGATTTCATTAATAGCTTTAATAAAGTTATAATTGATCTTACTCAACTCTTTTTCTGCAGAATCTAAATAAAGGCTTTCAAAATATTCTTCATATTGTTTAAAATACCTGGCCCTAGCGTAATTATGTTTTATCGTGTTCCAATGTTTTTTCCGCCAAGAATCATCTATTGCTATCACTTCATTTATTTTTTGGAAATATTTCCCTTTAACTTCGACCGGAATTGTTAACCATTTTAATCCATTAGATGTTTTAATAATGTTCCTGTTTCTCCAATCTCTTTTGGTGTACTGCATTTCATCATAAATGACAAATTCATCGACAGAATTTATTAGATCAAAGTACCCTTTCCAAGGGATATAGTTGGATTGTGATATTGCTACTTTTTTCATTTAGAAGTGTACATTAACAAA
Organism: Flavobacteriaceae bacterium; assembly: GCA_965218065.1. Lineage (GTDB taxonomy): Bacteria > Bacteroidota > Bacteroidia > Flavobacteriales > Flavobacteriaceae > Polaribacter. The sequence goes on from OZ244589.1 coordinate 1,480,254, forward strand.
TATAAATAATGTATTTTAACATCCTAAAATGAGACATACTAATTTTAAATTAAAAACTACCTATTAAAATGAACAGACAACTTATAGAATGTGTTCCAAATATAAGTGAGGGAAGAGATATTAGCAAAATTAATACGATAGCTAATGTAGTAAAAACCGTCGATGGAGTCCAATTATTAGATATAGATCCGGGTAAAGCTACTAATAGAACCGTTATTACTTTCGTAGGTGAACCGGAAAAAGTTATCGAAGCTGCTTATTTATTAATTAAAAAAGCCTCTGAATTGATTGATATGAGTAAGCATTCAGGGGAGCATCCAAGATTTGGAGCAGTAGATGTATGTCCATTGGTTCCTATTGCCAATATTTCAATGGAAGAAACAGCGTCTTTTGCACACAAACTAGGTAAAAAGATTGGAGATGAACTAGGTATCAGCGGATACTTTTATGAGAATGCAGCGACAAGTGAAGAAAGAAGAAATCTTGCTACAGTAAGATCTGGAGAGTATGAAGGGTTACAAGAAAAAATGTCTAATCCTCAATGGAAGACAGATTTCGGACCTTCGGAATATAGTGATCGTGTAGCTAGTTATGGTGTTACTGCTATATCTGCTCGTGATTTTCTGATTGCATATAACATCAACTTAAATACAACATCTACTCGTCGAGCCAATGCAATCGCATTTGATATTCGTGAAGCAGGTCGGGTAAAAAGAGAGGGGAATCCTATTACCGGAAAAAAAGTACTTGACAACAACGGAGAACCGGTTAGAATTCCGGGTAAATTAAAAGCGGTTAAAGGTATTGGTTGGTTTATTGAAGAATATGGTATTGCCCAAATCTCGTATAATTTAACCAATATTAGTATAACATCCATGCACGAAGCTTTTGATGAAACTGTAAAGGCTGCTACCGCTAGAGGTTTAAGAGTAACAGGATCTGAACTTGTTGGTTTGGTTCCTTTACAGGCGATGTTAGATGCGGCAGATTTCTTTTTACTCAAGCAACAACGTTCTTTGGGTATTAGTGAAGCAGAGAAAGTAAAAATAGCTGTGAAATCCTTAGGCCTGGATGATCTGAAACCTTTTAATCCGAATGAACGAATTATAGAATATGTGATGCGTTCTGAAAGCGATACAAAATTAATCGATTTCACAGTGCGTGGTTTTGCTGAAGAAACGGCATCAGAATCCATGGCTCCAGGTGGGGGAAGTATTTCAGCTTATGTTGGCGCACTGGGAGTTTCTTTGGGGACTATGGTGGCTAACCTTTCTGCTCATAAAGCGGGATGGGACGATCAATGGGAATTTTACTCAAAATGGGCGGAAAAAGGACAATACTACAAAAACCAACTGTTATTTTTAGTAGATGAAGACACAAATGCCTTTAACAAGATCATAGACGGATTTAGAATGCCTAAATCTACTGAAGAAGAAAAACAAATTAGAAAAGTGGCCATAGAAGAAGCTACAAAATATGCTACTGAGATACCATTCAAAGTAATGGAAACAGCCTATAATTCTATGGAGGTGATGATGGCAATGGCTAAAGAAGGCTTGCAAAACTCGCTCTCTGATGCAGGTGTTGGTGCTTTATGCGCTAGAACCGCAGTCATTGGCGCATATTTTAATGTTAGGATCAATGCTAAAGATATTAAAGATGAAAGCTTTGCAAATGACATTCTGGCCAGATCGGAAAAGATCTATAAGGACACCTTAGTTCTTGAACAGGAAATGATTGAGCTCATAGATTCCAAAATTTAAATCTTAATAAACTTGATAATCATGTCAAGTTTTGTATATTTGCATAAGTACTTATATAATTTATAATGGATAAACTTTTAGAATTTAGAGAACTTGCATTTGGATCACGCATGAAACGTCTCAGTGAAACTTTAATGAGGGATGTAAAACAGGTATACAAAAGTCTATATCTGGATTTCGACCCTACTCTATTTCCCGTATTCAAAACGATCAGTGATGAAGGTTCTATCAATACAGGTCAAATTGCAGAGTATTTACAAATTACACAACCTGCGGTAACTCAGTTTATAAACGCTCTATCGAAAAGAGAGTTAATCATTATAAAACCAGATAGCACTGACAAAAGAAAGAAGAATATTTCTCTTTCAAAAAAAGGATCTGATCTAGTAGTTAAGCTGCAACCCATTTGGAAAATTATGGAAGAAGAGCTCACTGAATTTATTAGCAGACCTGACACTTCTTTAATGAATCATATTCGATTAACCGAACAAAACCAAAGAGAAAAATCGCTCTATAAAAGAATTATGGAACGCATAAGAACTTCTGTAGAGATCATAGATTATCGTTCTGAATATGCTAAGGATTTTCTTGATCTAAATCTTGAATGGCTAGAAACATATTTCTACGTAGAACCTCATGATACTGAAGTCCTGGAAAACCCGCAGTCATATATTTTAGATAATGATGGATACATATTCTTTGCAAGGTTTAACGGTGAAATTGTTGGAACAGTTGCACTCATCAATGAGGATGAATGTTATGAATTAAGTAAAATGGCAGTTTCTCCTAAATATCGAGGAATGAAGATCGGACAGCAACTCATGGATAAGTGCATTGTCTTTTCAAAACAACAAGGATGGAAAAAGATCATGTTATATTCCAACAGGTCTTTAACTCCGGCTATAAATTTATATAGAAAAGTAGGATTCAAAGAGGTTCCGGTAGAAGATCAGGCACTTTATGAAAGAGCGGATATTAAGATGATTTTAGATTTACAAGAAGCTTTTAATGGCTAGGTCATAACTCTGCAGTCCAAATCCAAAAATAACTCCTTTGGCATTCGCTGCAATATAACTGGTATGTCGAAAATCTTCTCTGGAATGTACATTAGAAATATGTACTTCAACAACAGGAGTTTCAATAGCTTTAACAGCATCCCCTATACCAACGGAGGTATGAGTGTATGCCGCGGCATTTAAGATAATACCGTCGTATGAAAACCCTACTTCGTGCAGCTTATCTATAAGCTCTCCTTCTATATTAGATTGGTAGTATTCCAGGTCCAAATTCGGAAACTGTTTTTTTAAGGACTCATAATACACATCAAAAGAATCTGTCCCATAGATTTCTGGTTCTCTTTTACCAAGAAGATTCAAGTTCGGTCCGTTTAAAATGATCAACTTCATACAACGAAAATACAATTTATTTTAAATTAAAAAGCGGAAGCCTAAAAGACTTCCGCTTCATATATCTACGACATTGTAATTACAATGCAAACATTACTCCTACTCCAAAATTTGCAAATGTTCCGCCATTCACACTTACAGCTGAATACGATGCATTTAACTGTGTATTTTCGCTAATATTATATCCCACCATAGGTCTATAATAAAATCCTCCGTCATTACCACTTGGGCTTAACCCAATAGCATAACCAAGATCTGCTCCTAATACGAAGTCTTCAGATGCATTATACCTTCCTACTGCTGCTAAAGGTAAAAACGATGCGCTTGATATCTTTATACCGGCAACTGTTTTTCCGGTGTAATTTTGATATCCAGATGCAAGCCCATAATTAAAGCTATCATCATCAGATAGCATATAATTTACATCTAACCCAAAGCTAAACGAATAGCCATTACTAGCGTCAGCAGAAGGAATACCTACGTTAACACCAGCATTAAATTGAGCATTAGCAGAAAAAGAAAACACTGCTAAAGCAATTACTAGAATTAATTTTTTCATAATAAATAATTTTAATTAGGTATACAATATAATAAATAATCGTTACAGTCTACGCGACCCTAATTATTTATAATGATTAAAACTTATACCCTATACTAAAATTTAAGAAGTTAATTCGAGATTTTAGATCCTGTGAACCTGTGTAATAATTATTCAATTGTGCAGAATAATTAGCTTGCACAAAAAGATTCTCTTTAATATCATAAGATGCTCCAAAAGATAACCCGATATTGAATTTTGTATAGTCTGGTGCTACTTCTTCCATAGTATACGTGATCTGAGGTCCAACTAACAGATTAAAATCATCACCAACACTAAATTTTCCAAGCACAGGCACTTGTAGTAGGTTTACTTCTTCAATATTAGTATACATTATTTGTGGTTGGATATTGAAGTTTTCGCTTACATTAAAATCCCCAAAGAAACCAATGTGAAAACCTGATTCTGAGTTTGAAGCAGATAAACCTTGCGATTTAATCTTAGCAGCTCCGCTTGTAAAACCTCCAATAACACCATAGTTAGCATCTTGAGCATTTGTTGTAGTGATTCCTGCAAATGCCATCATAGCAATAAAAAATAATTTTTTCATTTTTAAACAATTTTTAAATTAAACAGAGCGAAACTACCGCTATATTTTTAGAAAATCTATTTTTATTTTATGTTTTTTTAGCATATGAAAATGATAACATTTTAATATACTTCTTACTCAAATATGTGGAGTTTTATTTTGTATATTTCGTCATATGAACTGGCAGTCAATTATTAAAGAGTACCTTACGTTTTTGAAGATAGAAAGAGGACTGTCAAAAAATACGATAGATGGTTATGGTAGGGATATGAAGAAATTTATGCGATACCTCGAAGAGCATAAGATCAATATAAGCCCTGTTAACGTAGATGACACTACTGTACAAGGTTTTATTTACACCATAGCTAAAGAAATTAGTCCAAGAAGTCAAGCGCGCTTGATCTCTGGCTTACGCAGCTTTTTCGACTATCTTGTTTTCGAAGATTATCGAAAAACAAATCCGACCGATCTTTTAGAGGTGCCTAAAATTGGCAGAAAACTCCCAGACTCATTATCTAACTCAAAGGTTGAAGAGCTGATAGCGGCCATAGACCTTAGCCATCCGCAAGGCGAACGCAATAGGACCATTATCGAAACCATGTATGCATGTGGTCTGCGGGTAAGTGAGATCATCAGTTTAAAGTTATCGGATCTATTTTTTGCTGAAGGTTTTATTAGAGTTATTGGAAAAGGAAATAAGCAACGTTACGTCCCTATTTATGAAAAAGCTCAAAAGTATATCAACTTCTATGTAGATCATATAAGAGTTCATATACAAACACAAAAAGGTTTCGAAGATACGCTATTCCTGAATAGAAGAGGAAAAGGGCTCTCGCGTCAAATGGTATTTATCATTCTAAAAGACCTGGCCACGAAGATCAATTTAAAAAAGAAGGTTAGTCCTCACACATTACGACATTCTTTTGCAACAGAACTATTAAAGAACGGTGCAGATCTAAGAGCCATACAACAAATGCTAGGTCATGAAAGTATAACAACTACCGAAGTCTATGTACATTTAGATAACACCTTCTTGAAACAAGTTGTTGATACATATCACCCAAGAAAAGGTTTGGGATCAGAAAATATAAAGAAATAAAAAAATCCTGCCGAAGCAGGATTTCAGTTTTATTGTAAGTGTGTTTACTTTGCAACGTTTACAGCTCTTGTCTCCCTAATAACAGTAACTTTTACCTGTCCAGGATAGGTCATATCATTCTGGATCTTCTGAGAGATGCTAAATGATAGTTCTGCTGCTTTGGTATCATTTACTTTGGTACTTTCTACCATGACCCTTAGCTCTCTCCCAGCTTGGATCGCATATGCCTTTTGCACTCCAGTAAATCCGAAGGCAATATCTTCTAGATCTTTTAATCGTTGGATATAAGAATCCAGTACTTGTCTTCTTGCTCCAGGTCTTGCTCCGGAAATAGCATCACAAACCTGCACTATTGGTGCAATTAAACTCTTCATTTCAATTTCATCATGGTGCGCCCCTATTGCATTGCACACATCTTTTTTCTCTCCATATTTTTCGGCCCACTGCATTCCTAATAACGCATGTGGCAATTCACTTTCTGTTTCCGGTACTTTACCAATATCATGCAATAACCCAGCTCTTTTAGCCAATTTTGCATTTAAACCTAGTTCAGAAGCCATGATCCCACAAAGATTTGCCACTTCTCTAGAGTGTTGTAGTAGGTTCTGACCATACGAAGAACGATATTTCATTCTACCCACCGTCTTTATCAATTCCGGATGTAATCCATGAATTCCTAGATCGATCACCGTTCTTTTACCAACTTCTATGATCTCTTGCTCGATCTGCTTTTCTGTTTTCTTAACGATCTCTTCAATACGTGCAGGGTGAATTCTTCCATCCGTCACTAATTTATGCATAGAAAGACGTGCAATTTCTCTTCTTACCGGGTCAAAACAAGATAGTATAATTGCTTCTGGAGTATCATCTACAATGATCTCTACTCCGGTTGCAGACTCTAAGGCACGAATGTTTCGTCCTTCTCTACCAATAATTCTCCCCTTTACATCGTCAGACTCCAGGTTAAATACAGAAACACAATTTTCAACAGCCTGCTCAACGCCAACTCTTTGAATTGTATTAAGAATGACTTTTCTTGCCTCCTGTTGCGCTGTCATTTTGGCTTCTTCCAAAGTTTCTTGTATGAAACCCATTGCGTCTGTTTTTGCCTCTTCTTTTAGCGAGCTTACCAGTTCTTTTTTTGCCTCATCTACAGAAAGACCAGAAATCTGCTCTAACATGTCTACATGTCTTTTATGTAGCTTGTCAACATCATCTTCTTTCTTTTCTAAAAACTCTAACTTATAATTGAAATCCGCTTCTTTTTGTTCTAAAGATCTATTGAGCTTCTTATTCTTCTCTAGTTCTGAATGTATTTGTGATTCTTTATCTCTGGCTCTTTTCTCTACATCTGCCATCTTTTTCTCTCTTGAGAGAATGACTTTCTCGTGCTCAGATTTTAATTCGATAAACTTTTCTTTTGCTTGTAGTATTTTATCTTTTTTAATAGCTTCAGCTTCTACCTTAGCTTCCTTTATTAACGCATTTGCTTCTTTTTTTGTACTATTTAATAATTTATTTGATTTAGATTTCTCAAGAAATTTTGCAATTAAAAAACCAATTGCTAAACCTCCAATGACTCCCATTGCGATGGGTAGTATCATATCTTCCATAATTTTGATTTAGTGTATAAAAAAAGCCTACATCAGTTTGGCTTATATAAACTCCATTATGACATGTTTAGGACTAACTAGCTGATCAAGGATCCATCTAAAATGGCTTGCTTTAACAACTACGACTCATCCTTCATAATAGATTAGTGTTGAGTTTATCAAACAGTTACTAATGTAGGCAGTGTATTATTATATTTTAAAGAACTTATTCCAAATGATCATTAACTAATTTAGTTAATTCATTTATTTTTTGCAACGCTTCTATATTCTCCGATTGGTCACTAAGCTTTGATATTTCCAGTTTAGATGCAAACTGTAATGCGCACATAGCTAAAACATCTTGTTTGTCACTAACCGCATAGTTCTGTTCGTACTTAGTAATTAATTGATTAATCGTTGCCGCTGCTTTACGCATCCCTTCTTCTTCTTGTGTTGTATTTACACTTAATGGATACGTTCTACCAGCAATTACTATATTAATCTTTAATTTTGACAATATCTTTAAAGAACTTATTTATTCATGCAACTGAACAATGCATTTATCGATTTCTCGAATTAAAGCGTTTATTTTTAATTTTGTATTTTTTGTACTATCACTACTGCCTTCAATAGTTTTTGCAATCTTTAAAAGCTCATATTTCTTTTGCTGCTCTTCTAATATTTGCTGATTCTCTATAAGCTGATGTTGTAATTTGTTGTTATTTTGAAGCAAAATCTCATTCTCTTTGATTAAAAATTCATAATTAGACAACAAGCTTTTTAACTTATCTTCCAGTAAATGAATTGCTTCTGTTGTATTACTCATTAACTTTTTTAAGAATAAACTATATCTACAAAGTTAGCATTCTGGTTTGATATATTAAAATGAAATCCTCATTTTTTCATTATGAAAATTACGAAGTACATAATATTTTGTTTGCTTTAACAGTATTAAATTCATTTTTTTTTAAATTAGCTTAAAATTGAATTTTTGAAAAAAATAATCTTATTTTTTGCCGTAGTTACTAGCTTACAAGTATTTAGTCAGAAATATCCTCAAAATTATTTTAGAAGTCCTTTGGATATTCCTTTGGTACTTTCTGGCACGTTTGGTGAGTTGAGGAATAATCATTTTCATTCAGGAATAGACATAAAAACAAAACAACGAAATGGACTCAAGGTCTATGCCGTTGCAGACGGATATGTGTCAAGAATTAGAGTTGCTTTGTGGGGGTATGGTAAAGTTATCTATATAACCCATAATAATGGTTATACCAGTGTTTATGCACACCTAAGTAAGTTTGGTAAAGGGATAGAAGAGTTTGTAAAGTCTGTTCAGTATAAAAAAGAACAATACGAAACTGGAAATATTTACTTAAAACCCGGAGAAATTACCGTTAAGAAAGGACAAATCATTGCGTATAGTGGTAGCACGGGTGGTTTTGTTGCTCCTCACCTACACTATGAGCTACGCGACTCAAAAACAGAGCATATTATTAACCCTTTGCTATTTGGATTAAATGTTATGGATACTATTACGCCTAGAGTTAGAAAACTTATGGCGTATACCATAGATGAAAATTCAAGAATAAACCAATCCGATAAGAACCAGGTCTTAACGTTAAAGAAAGTGCGTGATGGCGAATATATTACCAATAGAATTTCTGCAAGCGGACGGATAGGATTTGGTATTAACGTGTATGACAAGTTAAACGGTGCTCATAATAAAAATGGCGTCTATAGTATTCAAATGCTGGTAAATGATAAAAGGGTATATTATCATGATGTCGAAACCTTTTCTTTCCGAGAAAGTAAATATATAAACCTATTAATCGATTATCCTCATTACTATAAATTTAGAAATAGAGTACAAAAAACACATGTTGTTCAAGGAAATAAGTTAAGTATTTATGAAGATCTAATTGAAAATGGAATACTCGATATTAAAGAAGGAATGAATTATACTGTTAAAATCATCGCAACAGATATTTCCGGAAATCAATCTATTGTTAAAATTCCTGTAAAAGGACAAACATCTAATGCCATCTTCAAACGACCGAAAGACTCAACTGATTATAAGATCATAGCAAATCAGTTTCATAAATTTCAAAAAGAAGGGGTTAGTATAGCCTTTCCCAAAAATACTTTCTACGAAGATGTTTACCTGGAGTTTGATGTCAAAGATAGCATTGCTACTATACATGAACCGTCTATTCCTTTAGATAAGAAGTTTACATTGACCTTTGACGTTTCTAAATATTCTAATGAACAAAAAGAACAGATGTTTATAGCTAGAATTGTAAACAAGAGATATTTGAATTATCAGAATACAAAGAAAAAAAACGACAAATTTTATACTACAACAAAAACTTTAGGTAAATACACTTTATCAATTGATAACCAGAAACCTAAAATATATAATTTGAATTTCAGAAACAATCAATGGATTACAAATAAAGATCAAATTAGGGTGTATATTTCTGATAAAGGGTCTGGTATTAAATCGTATAGAGCGACACTAGATGGTGAATGGATTTTAATGGAATATGATCTTAAAAAGAAAAAATTAGTTTACAACTTTAGCGACAAAAAGTTGGTAGGTAGCAAACATTCCTTTAAAATTGTAGTATCAGATAATGTAGGAAATACGAATACGTTGTCTGCAACGTTTTACAAGAAGTAAAGCCTATATTAATTTCAAGACACTACGTGAAAAAAATCCTATTCATCTTTTGGTTACTTCCTTTTGCCTTGGCGGCCCAAAAGACAGCCATATTAAAAGGAACAATTAAGGACAAGAGTAATACCCCTATTGAAAACGTTAGTATTAAATATGGATCTATCGGAACTACTACAGATTCCAAAGGAAGATATCAGATAAGAATTCCTGTAAATAAAGAAGTTGCCATTGTTTTTAGTCATGTTTCGCATCACACAGTAACAAAAAAATATATTGCCCGAAGAGTTACGACCTATCGTCTATCCTTTACGATGACGCTCAAAACCGAGAAATTAGATGAAGTTGTTATTAAAGATAGAACCAAAGATGCTTCAGGAATAACTACTATCGATAAAAGAATTATAGGAAAACTTCCCGGAGGCTCTCTGGAAAACGTGTTAATGACATTTGCCGGAGTTAATAATAATAATGAATTGAGTACACAATACAATGTACGAGGAGGTAATTTTGATGAAAACCTGGTATATGTTAATGGTATTCAAATTTATAGACCTTTTTTAATTCGATCGGGACAACAAGAAGGCTTGAGTTTTTTAAATACTCATATGATCCAAAACATAAAATTCTCCGCCGGAGGTTTTCAGGCAAAATATGGAGATAAGCTTTCTTCCGTATTGGACATCACCTATAGAACACCTAAAGAGTTCGCTGCGAAGATTGATGCTAGTTTATTGGGTGCCAGTGCTACCTTAGAAGGTACAATGCTAGACAACAAATTATCTGCTATTCTTGGTGTTAGATATAGAGATAATAGCTTATTTGTAAATAGCAAGCAAGTAGAAACAAATTTTCGACCTAGTTTTACCGATATACAAACATTTTTATCTTATAATTTCAATGAAAAACTGACCCTGAACTTCTTAGGAAACTTCTCATTGAACGATTATAATTACAAACCCCTAACTAGAAGAACCCGTTTTGGTACGGTGGCCGAGCCTTTAGAGTTGATTGTATTCTATCAAGGTCAGGAAGTAGATAAATTTTTGACATCATTTGGCGCTTTTAGTGCCGACTATAAGGTAAATGACAATTTTACATTGACCAGTACTGTTTCGGCATACAATACACAGGAAGAAGAGTATTTTGATATTGCAGCCTCGTACAACCTTGGACAAGTCGATGCTAACTTAGGATCTGAAACCTTCGGAGAGGTTCAATTCTCTGAGGGTATTGGCTCACAATTAAATCATGCCAGGAATGATCTGGATGCTTTAATTGTTAATGCCGAAGTTCGAGGTAATTACAGAAAAGATAACAACCAAATCGAATTTGGTGTAAAATACCAAAAAGAAGACATTCGTGATCGAATTAGAGAATGGGAGATTATAGACTCTTTGGGCTTTTCAGTACGTCCATTAGATCATGTGATAAGCAACGAACAACCATATGAGCCTTTTGAAGGTCCTATTACCCCTTTTCAGGATGTCAGAGCAGAAAATGATATAAAGATCAGTAGGATCTCCGGTTTTGCTCAATTTAGCCGAAAAACATCATGGAACGAACATGAGATTTGGTTCAACTTTGGTATTAGAGGACAGGCATGGTCCGTCCAACCGCGAGGTCAATCGGCTAAAAGGCAATTCATCATAAGTCCTCGTGCACAATTTGCCATAAAACCAGAATGGGAAAAGGATATGCTTTTTAGAATTTCTGGAGGTTGGTACTCACAACCGCCTTTTTACAAAGAATTGAGAGGATTCGATGGTACGATCAACAAAAATGTAAAAGCACAAAAATCCATTCATATAGTTTTAGGAAACGATTATAGTTTCGATATGTGGGATCGTCCTTTTAAACTCACTACGGAGCTTTATTATAAGAATTTAACAGACGTAAATTCTTACGTAGTAGATAATGTTAGGATTCGCTATTTGGCCAATAATGATACAAAAGCCTATGCGTATGGATTGGATGTGCGATTAAATGGTGAATTTGTTCCAGGAAATGAGAGTTGGATCAGTTTAGGGTATTTAAAAACAGAAGAGAATATAGCAGGCAGAGGATATATTGCTCGTCCAACAGACCAACGATTTAAACTAGGAATTCTATTCCAGGACTATGTACCAAATGTTCCTGATTTAAAGGCCTATTTAAATCTAGTTTACAACACAGGGGTTCCAGGTGGTGCACCTGCATATGCAGATCCTTACAATTTTCAGGAGCGCCTACGAGATTATAAAAGAGCAGATCTTGGTATTTCTTATGTATTTGTAGATGCAAACAAAGAAAACAAATACACAACAGGTTGGTTATCTAAATTTAAGGAGTTTACAGCGGGGCTTGAGTTATTTAATATGTTTGATATACAGAATTCTATTACAAATACTTGGGTCCGTGATGTATATTCCAAAAGGCAATTCGGTATTCCTAACTTTATGACAGGTAGGGTTTTGAATTTTAAAGTGAGTATGCAATTCTAACTTAATATATGCCATGAAAAAAGCGTTTATCATATTTCTGGGAATCGGTGTACTTTTGGGATGCACTACTAATCCCTCGCCAAATAAAACAAAGAAAGAAACGGATCTGGCTAAAAGTAAGATTATTGACCTTACCTATACTTTTTCTAAAGAAACTATTTATTGGGTTACAGCCAGAGAATTTGAACTGGACGTAGTTTACAAAGGAGATACAGATAAAGGGTATTTTTATGCCGCTAATAATTTTGCCACAGCTGAGCATGGCGGGACCCATATAGATGCGCCTATTCATTTTTCAAAGACGGGGCAGACTGTAGAAGAAATTCCATTACATCACTTAATGGGCAATGCCATTAAAGTGGATGTTAGTGCTAATGCGTTGAATAATCCGGATTATTTGGTAAGTATTAAAGATTTTGAAGATTGGGAAGTCAAAGAAGGTAGAATACCGGATGGTGCTATTATTATCCTGGAAACTGGATTCTCGAGGTATTATCCTGATAAAATAAAATATATGGGTACAGATAAAAGAGGAGAACATGCTGTGAAAGAACTTCACTTTCCAGGTTTATCTCCTGAAGCGGCTCAATGGCTAGTGGATCATAGAAATATCCATGCCATTGGTATTGATACGCCGAGTATCGATTACGGCCAATCTGAATACTTTAAAAGCCATGTGATCCTACTCTCCAAGAATATCCCTGCCTTTGAGAATGTGGCCAATGTAGATCAATTACCAACAAAAGATTTTCAGATCATCGCATTACCTATGAAGATCAAAGATGGAACAGGAAGTCCTTTACGGATTATTGCCATTTTAAATTAATGCAGAAAATGTTGTTCCTAAACATTATTTTAGCAGTTTTGGGGCTTTATTCAATGTATAAGGTTGCTCACTTTATAGAAAAAGATCAAAATATTATAACCGTTTTCCATAAAAACAAAAAGTTAGAAGATAAACTAACATCTGCACCAAAAGAAAAACTTCAATTCCTGATTTACTTTTTACTTTTCATCATGGTTTGTTTTCTTTTAACACTTGTAAACCTTTAATGGTTACAAAATCTGTGCTGCATGATCCTTGGTTTTAACCTTTAAGATCACATCTTCAATAACCCCATTTTCATCAATTACGAATGTAGTTCTGTGGATACCGTCAAACTCACGACCCATAAATTTCTTAGGTCCCCATACCCCAAAAGCATTGATTACTGATTTGTCTTCATCTGCTAACAAAGGAAATGGTAGCTCATATTTATTGATAAAGTTTTGTTGTCTTCTGGCCGAATCGGCACTAACTCCTAAGATATAATATCCCTTTGCCAGAAAGGTGTGATAGTTATCTCGTAAATTACATGCTTCGACCGTACAACCGGGTGTGCTCGCTTTAGGATAAAAGAAAACCACGAGTTTCTTTCCAGCATAATCACTCAACCTAATTGTATTTCCTTGGTTATCTTTTGCTTCGAAATTAGGGGCATTATCGCCTACTTTTAATGTAGTCATATTTTGTATTTTTGTTTTGTAAAGATATTGATAAATGACCAAATCTGAAAAGGTTCAATTCGTAATTGATACATTAGAAAAATTGTATCCCGAGACTCCTATACCTCTAGATCATAAAGATCCGTATACCCTGTTAATTGCAGTGCTAATGTCTGCTCAAAGCACTGATGCAAGAGTGAACACGATCACACCTCTCCTATTTGCAAAAGCTGACAATCCTTATGATATGATCAAGCTGTCCGTAGAAGAGATTAGAGAAATTATAAAACCGGTTGGCTTATCACCTATGAAATCAAAAGGTATTTATGGGCTTTCAAAAATACTTATTGAAAAACATGATGGTAAGGTACCACAAAGCTTTGAGGCTTTGGAAGAATTACCAGCCGTTGGCCATAAAACAGCCAGTGTAGTGATGAGTCAGGCATTTGGAGTACCAGCTTTTCCGGTAGATACACATATTCATAGATTAATGTATCGTTGGAATCTTAGCAATGGAAAGAATGTCGTTCAAACTGAGAAAGATGCTAAGCGATTGTTTCCAAAAGAAGTTTGGAACAAGCTACACCTACAGATCATTTATTACGGTCGTGAATATTCTCCTGCCAGAGGCTGGAAATTAGAAAATGACGAAATTACAAGAACGATTGGAAGAAAATCGGTGATCGATGCGTATCGCAAGAAGTTAAAATAACTACATTAAAAAAAGCCTTGACTCCTGTCAAGACTTTTTCCACTCTTAATTCAAATTCAATTCAATGAGATTGTTTGATTTGGTTTTAACAATTGTTAGCGATTTGGAAAAATTAATCAAAAATTGAACTGTTTCTTTTCTAGGTTGCATCCGATAATCGGATGACTTTTTAAAGTAAAGTTGCCCCATATATTCTTTTTAAAGGTTGTGTTTCAATAAAATAACGGAGCAAAAACTTTTTTATTGTTAATTCACTAAAATAATTTTATGTTTCTCTATGATCTTTCTTAAATTGATCAATGCATATCGCATTCTACCCAGTGCTGTATTGATACTTACACCAGTATTCTCACTAATTTCTTTAAAGCTCATATCCTTATACATACGCATTACCAATACCTCTTTTTGATCTGCAGGAAGTTCTTCTACCAACAGCTTTACATCCGAGTAGATTTGTTCTTTTATGATCTTCTTTTCTGCATTCAAATTTCCATCACTCAATACAGAAAAAATATCGAATTCATCCGTATTTTTAAATGATGGCATTCTATTCGACTTTCTAAAATGATCAATAATAAGGTTTTGTGAAATACGCATTACCCAAGGTAAAAACTTACCTTCTTCATTATAGTTTCCCTTTTTTAAGGTTCTAATTACCTTGATAAAAGTGTCTTGGAAAATATCTTCTGTAATGTCTCTGTCTTGCACTTTACTATAGATAAAACTATATAGACGTTGTTGATGTCTTTTGATAAGAACTTCCAAGGCATGTTCACTACCATTTATATAATTACTAACTAAAGTGCTATCGGGGTTCAAATTCTTACGCATTATAAACTACTTTTTGAGAAAAGCATCAGGGACTTTTCTGTTATTACTCAATAATTTTAAAAGTAGTTTTTTTCTATATGCGTTTAATCTGTTGATTTATAGAGCCTCAAATATGAAGAATAATTTTTATAATCACAAATTTTTTAACAATTTTCATTAATATATCTTATAAATTTAGCTTAAAAAGTGGTAATTTTATAGCTTGATTTTAATGAAACTATGGCTCAGAACATTGCTCTAGCAGATCCCAAGAAAAACATACTGATAAAAGGGGCTAAACTCCATAATCTAAAAGATATTGATGTAATTATTCCTAGAAATAAACTGGTTGTTATTACTGGTTTATCGGGTTCCGGGAAATCTTCTTTAGCTTTTGACACACTTTATGCCGAAGGACAAAGAAGATATGTCGAAAGCCTTTCTTCATATGCACGTCAGTTTTTAGGCAAATTACACAAACCTAAGGTCGATTATATTAAAGGGATCGCTCCTGCTATAGCTATAGAACAAAAGGTTAATTCTACTAACCCGCGATCCACGGTAGGTACATCTACAGAAATCTATGATTATATAAAATTATTGTACGCGAGAATTGGAAGGACCTACTCTCCTATTTCAGGAAAACAAGTGCAGAAAAATACGGTTACAGATGTGGTTCGCTTTGTAAAGGCCTTTGAAGAACGTACGAAATTATTGCTGCTTGCTCCTATTACTATCGCTGATAACCGACCATTACTAACTACCTTAAAGGTATTGGCGCAACAAGGGTACGCACGAATTAAACACAATGACACCGTTTATAGAATAGATGAATTTCCCATTGAACGTTACCAAGAGAAAGATACTATATATCTAGTTGTTGATAGAGTCGTTGTTCATCATAACGAGGATTTCTTAAACAGATTGGGAGATGCTGTGCAAACCGCTTTCTTTGAAGGAAAAGGTGTATGCTTAGTGGAAGATCTTAACTCAAATAAAGCAACAACGTTCTCGAATAAGTTTGAGTTAGATGGTATGTTGTTCCTTGAGCCGAACACACATTTTTTTAGTTTTAATAACCCATATGGAGCATGTCCAACATGTGAAGGGTACGGAAATGTTATTGGTATAGATGAAGACCTGGTAATTCCAAATACGGGACTCTCTATTTATGAAGACGCTATTTTCCCGTTTAGATCGGATTCTTATAAACACTATAAAGAAGAGCTAATACAGGTAGCTTATCAGTTTGATATTCCCATTCATAAACCTTGGTTTGAACTGACTGATAAGCAAAAGAAATTGGTCTGGACAGGAAATAAAAGTTTTCTAGGAATTAATCACTTCTTTGAAGCGCTTGAAGAAAAAAGTTATAAGATCCAAAATAGAGTAATGCTATCAAGGTATAGAGGAAAAACCTTGTGTAACGATTGCAATGGAAATAGACTTCGTAAAGAAACCAATTATGTAAAGGTCGATGGTAAAACTATTTCAGATTTAGTAACCATGCCTTTAGGCGAGTTAGCACTGTTTTTTAAGAACATAAATCTGGAAGAGCATGAACAACAAATTGGAAAGCGACTCCTAAAAGAGATCAATAGTAGACTCGAGTTTTTAAGTAATGTTGGATTGAATTATTTAACATTAAATAGAACTTCAAACACATTGTCTGGAGGAGAAAGTCAACGTATCAATTTAGCGACTTCGTTAGGTAGCAGCTTAGTAGGATCTATGTATATCCTGGATGAACCCAGTATTGGTTTACATCCTAAAGATACCGAACGCTTGATCAATGTGCTAAAGAACCTTAGAGATCTGGGAAATACGGTTATTGTAGTGGAGCATGATGAAGATGTTATGAAAGAAGCAGATTATATTATTGATATTGGCCCGGAAGCCGGAACATATGGAGGCAAGATTGTAGCAGAAGGAACATTTAACGATATCATTTCTTCTGATTCGTTAACGGCACAATACCTCTCTTCCAAATTATCGATAGAAGTTCCTACGCAAAGAAGGCATTCTAAAAATACGATAGAGATAAAGGGAGCCAGAGAACATAATCTGAAAAACATAGATGTTATATTTCCATTAAATACACTTAGTGTTATCACCGGAGTATCAGGAAGTGGAAAAAGTACACTTGTGAAGAAGATCTTGTACCCTGCCATGCAAAAGAAATTAATTGGCTATGGAGATAAAATAGGGCAACATACAGAAGTTACCGGGAGTTTTGACACGCTAAAACATGTTGAATTTATTGACCAGAACCCCATTGGAAGATCGTCACGGTCAAATCCTGTTACTTACATCAAAGCTTATGATGATATTAGAGCCTTGTTTTCAAATCAAAAACTATCAAAGGTTAGAAATTATAAACCAAAACACTTTTCATTTAATGTCGAAGGTGGGCGATGTGAAGTTTGTAAAGGAGAAGGTGAAGTTACTATTGAGATGCAATTTATGGCCGATGTGCATCTGGAGTGTGATACCTGTAATGGAAAACGCTTTAAAAAAGAAGTGCTCGAGGTAACATTTCACGACAAGAGTATAGACGACATTTTAAACCTTACGATCGACGATGCTGTAGCTTTTTTCTCTGAACATTTAGAAACAAAGATCTCTCAAAAGCTAAAACCATTGCAAGATGTTGGGCTTGGCTATGTACAATTGGGACAATCCTCCTCTACGTTATCGGGTGGTGAGGCACAGCGAATAAAATTAGCTTCCTTTTTGGTAAAAGGAAATACAAAAGACAAAGCGTTATTTATATTTGATGAACCAACAACCGGGTTGCATTTTCACGATATTAAAAAGTTAATTGATTCATTCAATGCGCTTATCGAAAAAGGGCACTCGATTATCGTAATAGAACACAATATTGAATTGATAAAGTGTGCAGATTATATTATTGACCTAGGCTTGGAAGGTGGAAAGAATGGAGGCAAGTTGATCTTCCAAGGCACACCTGAAGAACTGGCTAGGAATAAAAAATCGTACACTGCTTCATACTTAAAAGAGAAGTTAGTATTTTAGGAAAATGATCCAACGTTTGACAGATTCGCAGAAAATAAATTGGGTTCGGATTGTAGCTATTCTATCTGTGTTAGTACTTATGATCTATGGCCCTAAGCTTTGGATTACTACCAAAGATTTTCCTGTGATCCCAATGTTTGACTGGCTTCCTATTCCTTCTTACCCATTCGATTATGTATTAGCGATCGCCTTTTTCTTAATTCAAATTGTATACATATTCAATCCCAAAAGGTGGATTGGTGTTTTTGTGCTGTTCCTATATATATACCTCGCGTTGGTGGATCAAAACAGACTACAACCTTATTTCTACCAGTCTTTTCTGACTATTTTAGCGATTGTTGTTTTTCCAAAGAATACAGCGCCTAAGAAGATCTTATATGCTATTATTCTTATTTTTTTCGCCACCTATTTTTGGAGTGGCATTCAAAAATTAAATGATGCTTTCTATATTCAATGGCTGAGTGCATTAGAGAAACACTTTAGTTTTTTACCGCAATGGTTTTTAGAAATATTTACATACGCAGTTCCATGGCTAGAAGCTTCTATGGGTGTATTGTTGCTATTTAATAAGACTAGGAAATTTGGAATCGCATTCATTTTACTTATGCATGGAACGATTACCTTTCTCCTATTCTATTTAGGGTATGGGTATAATGTGGTGCCATGGAATATTCAAAACATGATCAGCGTTGTTATCTTGTTTTGGGGATTAAAAACCAGCAAATTTTATGATTTCTTCTTCTCATTTTTTGATAAACGCAAAGCTATAATTGTGTTTATAACTTGTCTATTGCCTTTAGGAAATAACCTGTTTGGTGTGTACGATAAGTTGCTGTCTTTTCATTTTTTTACTGCGGATCTTAAGTATTATAATGTGTTTATTTCGGAAGACCTGGAAGAAAAACTTCCTGAACATATACAAACATATTATAGGATCCATGAAGGGAAAGTGTTTATAAATGTAAACGAATGGGCGGGCGATGTCAATAAAGTATTATTCTATCCCGAAGATCGTATCATACAAGCTCTTGATGTATACTTAAAGTCATTTGCAGACGACCCCAACCAAAAAAATCTGACTACTCTTATCGTTTATAACCAGGAAAACACGAACGATTAAACGAATTCTAACTCATCTTTAACGAATTCTAATTAGGCCCAAATTTTCTGTATTACCTCATTTACATTTGATATATAATTTAGGAAAATATCAAAAAATAAAAATGTAGAATGTGGTAAAAAGGTAGTTCTTCGAAAACTAAAAACATATGCATAGCCGTTAAAAGGCACGCGTATGTGATGCAAAAGGAGAAGTTGTTTACGTTGAAAAAGAAAAACGGGTTTTTTAGATTGTAGGTTGAGCATCCTGTTTTTGAAAACTACCACCGCATTTAGTAATATAAAATTAGTAATAACCTAAATGCAATAAAAGATGAAAAGAACAATCAAAAAAGCAGGAATGATTCTAGGAATTATTCTGCTAGTTGGGCAGCTAAGTAGCTGCGGAAAAAAGGAGGTCACTACAAAAGTTACCGAAAAGGTATCTCAAGAAAAAGTAGTTGAAACGGAAGAGATTTTAAGAGAACCCGTTGTGTTTATAACAGGTATAGATACCGGAAAAAGCATATTCTATAAAAGTGCCAGATCATACTTTCTAGACAAACAATATGAAGTTGTAGACCATGCTTTCTCTCTACAAGAGATTATTACATGGTTAAACAAGAATTACGATGGAAATAAGTTTGGAGAAGTACATATTGTAAGTAAAAGTAATCCTTGGAGAGGGCTTTCATTAGAAACCATTATTAAAGGAGATAGAACCACTAAAGAATCTTTGCGAAAAGCAATGACACAAGGGTCCTTACCAACATTGAACAACGTAATCAGTTCTAAAACAAAGATCGTATTTCATTCTTACGGCGTAGGAGAAAACGTGGAGCTCATGAAAACATTAAAGGACGCCTTTGTAACAGATGTAGTTCCAAATGTAGTTGCCTCTCCATATTACAATATCTTTGGTGGTGAATTCTCAGACCATTATTTAGCAAAACCCTACTATGGATTTTATCCTACAGCAGGTTCTCCAGGCAAAGTAGACCTCTCTAAAGAATTTGCAAGAACTTATCCGGAAGAAAAGGACATTGATTGGTATGAGGCATTGCACAATGTCGCTGAAAGATATATTGGGGATCCATACACATATAAATTCAATGTAGCTGTAAAATGGGAATTTGACTATACCAATTCTGACGATGAAATGCCAAAATTTAAAATGCAAGAAGAGATCATGGATTGGATCGCTCAAGATGAACTGCTATCAAAAGAAATGAAGGCATATGACATCCCTTTGGAGAAGTTTAGGTGGAGAGCAATTAAAAAAGGAAATAAGCTCACGATCAAAGGGAAGACTGTGGTGGTGTGTATTTTAAAGCCATTAATTAAACCCTATGGAGACCTGCAACATATAAAACCAGACACAGATAATTTGCGCTTATATGCATCAAAATAATATGGAATAGAAATTGTTATTTAAAAGGTAACTGTAGTGTAGTACAGTTGCCTTTTTTATGTAAGTTTGTTTAAATGAGAATTTTTCTTTTAATTTTTTTTCTATATACCGCCTTTGCGAATGCTCAGAGCGTTATTCCTAAGAATTACAATCTTTCAAATGGTTTAACTTCGACGAATATTACCAGCATAGTTCAGGATGATATTGGCTATTTGTGGATCGCTACCAAGGAAAACGGTATTGTTCGTTTCGATGGATTGGAATTTTCTCTATTCACAAAGAATGAAGGACTCATTTCCAACGCTGTAAATGGGTTGTTCTATGCAGAAGATACTTTATTTATTGCTACGAAAAAGGGATTAGGAATTAAAACAAACCATAATCAATTTACATCGGTTCCTAGTTTAGAAATAACCAATCTTAAACATCTTAACAAGCATCTCTTATTAACCAGTGACCAAGGTGTATATGTTTATAAAAATAACAAAGTAGTTCCCGTAAAAATACATGATCAAATAGATCTAAATCCTGTTCATGACATCGCTTATTTCAATAATGGTTATTACATCGCAGGACATAAAGCTCTTTGGTTTGTAGATACCTTACATGCTCCTAAAAAAGTAATAGGCATTCATGACGGAACTTATACTTCATTAAAAATTATAAAGAATAGAATGTTCGCAACTACTCTATTCAAAGGTGTTCAGGTTTTTGAAACGAACAAGAACAAATTTCATTTTCAAAATGTAAAACGCATTACTGCAATTGATAGATTCAACGATGAATATTGGGTATCTACAGATAATAATGGCGTCTATATATATAACAATAATCTGGATTTTGAAAAACGAATTAGCAAGTATAACGGACTCAAGGTAAACGATATAAGAACTATTTTCGTAGATCGTTCTAATAATTGTTGGCTGGCAACTTTTGGTAACGGCATCTATAAGTATCACTCTTTAGAGAAAGTACCTATGGCTAAGAATTTTCCAATTTATTTTGAAAGCATTGAAGTCGATTACCAAAATATTGACAGTATTTCTATAAATAAATACGTTAAAACACTGTATCTAAAACCCGATCAAAACAACATCTCTTTTTCTTTTAAATCTGTTGACATTAATGCCTATAAGAAAATAGAATATCAATGGACTCTAAATGAAAATGTAAGACCTTGGACCACAACCAATGCTGTGGATTACTCAAATTTAAGTCCTGGTGAATACACGTTTAAAGTAAGATCTAGAAATGCTGAATACAAGGAGAGTGATCCCATTCAGTTTTCATTTTTTGTGGATACACCTATCTATAAGAAAAAGTGGTTCGTATATAGCCTTATTGCCACCATTTCGTTCATTCTGATACTTATTATTCTTTTAATAATTCGAAATATCAAAAGAAAAAACGCTAAAAGAATTAAGCAACTTCAACTAAAGAATCACCTGCTTTCCTTAGAGCAAAAAGCACTGCAACTTCAAATGAATCCTCATTTTATCTTTAATGTCTTAAATAGTATTAAAGCACTAGGTAGTCAAGAGAAAATGTCTGAAATGAACGAAGCTATTAACAATTTTGCGTTGCTACTAAGAGGAATCTTACATAATTCTAGAAAGGAAGAAGTTTCATTACAACAGGAAATAGATACTTTAACGAGATATGCAACTTTAGAACAACAGATCTCCGGAAAATCTTTTGAATTTGTTGTTGATACCAATAAGATATCCTTAGATCTAGATGAGATATTAATTCCGTCAATGCTCATACAACCGTTTATTGAGAACGCCATAAAACATGGTATCGAAAGCACAAGTGCTAAAGGAATTATTACATTGTCTTTTGAGATCAAGGGGGTATCGTTAATATGTGTAATTACGGATAACGGTATTGGTTATAAACAATCAAAAAAAGGTAAGGAAAATACGAATCATGAATCCGTTGCGTTGAAAGTTACAGAAGAACGTATTCAAAATGTTTCTGGAAAACAATCTTTTTATATTTCTGAAATTGAACAAAAAGGTGAAATTGTTGGTACAAAAGTATGGTTTAAAATACCTTTAAAAACTGAATTTTAATATGTCTAAACTCACTGCTATTCTTATTGATGATATGCCTGCTGCACTAGAAATGCTTCAAAACGACATTCAAGTACATTTTCCTGAAATAGAGATCATTGGTACAGCTAAAAGTGTTGTGGAAGGAGCAAAACTACTGCAAACACATAAGCCGGATATCCTTTTTTTAGATATCATGCTAGGCGATGGGACCGGTTTTGATATCCTAGAGATCATTCCTAACCTACGCTCCAAAATAATATTTGTAACGGCCAGTGATGAATATGCGTTAAAGGCATTTAAGTTTGCCGCAATAGATTATGTTTTAAAGCCTTATTCTAAAGCTGATCTGGAACTATCCATTGACAAAGCGAAAAACCAAATCACTCCGGGAAAAGAGCAATTAGAAGTATTGAAAAATACGGTTACCTTTCCAGAGCAAAAACCGAAGAAGATTTCTTTAAACACATTAGATAGGATCATTGTCGTTTCTTTGAATGAAATTGTAAGATGCAAGTCAGATAATAATTATACCGAGTTCTTCTTTGAAAATGGAAATAAGCTACTGGTTACCAAAACGTTGAAGTACTATGCAGACATCCTAAAGGAATATCATTTTTTAAGAGTACATCAAAGTCATTTAATTAATACACAGTACATTCAAGAATATATAAAATCAGATGGTGGTTATCTTATTCTTAAGGACAGTACTTCCATTCCGGTTTCCGTAAGAAAGCGCCCAGAAGTGTTTGAAGCCATAAAATCGTTATAAAAAATCCGCTCTACGTGAAAAAAGGATATAGAGCGGATCAAAATTGCTATGAAAAGAGTGAATGATAAAGGTTTACCATTCTATTCAAAAATATATCTAAACAGGGAACTACACAATACCAGAAAACAGTGAAATTTTTTACTAACTGTTATTGGTGATGTAGTAATAATAGGACAAAAAACAATATTGATTTATAGTAGAATTTCACTATATTTGAATATTCCTGAGTTTAAAATGAACATAAAAGATAAAGAAAGAGCAGATAGAATAATTAAGGTATTTAAAGATACCGGTTTGAATCAGAGGCAGTTTGCCGAACTTATTGGAGTATCGCAACAGTTGGTAAGTACCGTAGTTACATATTCCAAAAAGCCAAACGAAAAAATTCTTTTTGCTATAATCGATAACATTAGTAGTGTTGATCCTTTATGGTTATTTACCGGAAACGGAGAAAATACTGACGACACTGTCCCCCAACAGATGAGACCGACCCCCCTTGTTTTTCATATAAACAATGTAGTCAGGAAGCGGTTTGAAGAGCTATCAGGAGAGCTACTTCAAAAGATATCTAATATCGAAGACACTATCAAGCATGATAGAGCTACGAATCTATTCAGAAGAATAGATCAAGACAATTCTAATTTAAAGTCAACCTTCCGAAAAGGAAAGAATCAATTAGGAAGCTAAGTTTTTGATATTAGATACCGCTTCTAATTTATACTTAATCAGATCTTGCAAAAAAGAAAGTAATGCTACGGTATTATCTTTATTATAGGTTTTAAGGACTTCAATTGTCTTTAAAGAGGCTTCTTTATACTCAACAGCATGCTGTTCTACAGGTACTTCTTGCTGATATAATAGCGAAAAGTAATCAATCATATTATTGAAGTAAATTTTATCTGATTCATGAACAGTTAAACGAAATTTATTTAAAAAGTCTACCAAATTATCAATACCTCCATTGGCATCGATCTTGGCCGTCATTTTTTGCTGTAGTGTCATTTTTGCGCCCGATTTAAAGCCTGAAATTACGAACGAAATTTGTAAAAACCTAATATCATCAATTATAAAGTTAGATTTCAAACCGGCTAAACAGCAAGGATTAGGTTCATTATATAGGAAGATCAGGCTAAAAATATAGCATAAAAAAAGCCTCTTCAATAAAGAAAAGGCTTTGGGGTGAAAGACCGGGTTCGAACCGGCGACCTCTGGAACCACAATCCAGCGCTCTAACCAGCTGAGCTACAATCACCATTTGCAGTTGCGGGTGCAAATATAATTTAATTTCTAATTTTTAGAAAGAAAAACTAAATTAATTTATGCAAAGAATCAACTGCTACAAAACGTTCAGTAGTAAATCCTTCGGCATGATCGACATGTATCAATCTACCTAGATCTCTAGCTCTATATTCTATGCTATCTGTAAAGTTTTTACTGGTAATAGGAGTTTGAGGCTCCTTACTATTTGGGTCATAGAACTGAGAACTATACGCCATAACAGCCTCTATTTTCTTATCCATAAATCCGCTTACATCCACCACAAAATCAGGCTCAATGTTTTTCCATTGAATGTAATGATATACAAATTTAGGTCTCCACTTTTCTTGAGGCTCCCCTCCTAGTTCTGTGGGTATCTTTTGAAGTCCACTTAAGAAACATGCATCCGAAACCAACTTACTTCCTTTACCATGATCTATATGCCTATCATCAATGGCATTGCATAAAACAATTTCTGGTTGATATTTTCGAATCATTTTAATTACTGCCAATTGATGTTCTTTGTCATTCACAAAAAAACCATCTGAAAAACCCAAATTCTCTCGAACGGATACTCCCAAAATAGCGGCTGCCTTCGCAGCTTCTACCTTGCGCAAATCTGCAGAACCTCTAGTACCTAACTCTCCTTGTGTTAAATCCACAATTCCCACTTTTTTTCCTAGAGAAATCTCTTTTGCAATCGTTGCTGCACACCCCAATTCTACATCATCTGGATGCGCTCCAAAGGCTAAAATATCTAATTTCATGCGAATGTTTTTATCGTTTTTTTAATGGCTTGTTCAATATCGTCTATTAAATCCTCCGGCTCTTCGATTCCAACAGAAAATCTAATTAAACCATCTTTAATCCCTTGATTATCTCGTTCTTCTGGAGAAAGTAGTGCGTGAGACGTTTTTGTAGGGCTCAACATAGTACTCTCAATACCGGCTAAACTCATAGAAGGTTT
Source organism: Flavobacteriaceae bacterium (assembly GCA_965218065.1). Classification (GTDB taxonomy): domain Bacteria; phylum Bacteroidota; class Bacteroidia; order Flavobacteriales; family Flavobacteriaceae; genus Polaribacter. The sequence goes on from OZ244589.1 coordinate 1,506,003, forward strand.
TATTAGTTCTAAATTATTCTGAAATTCCATAGCGTCTATTCCTTCTTTTAATTCAAAAGACACTACTCCTCCAAACCCCCGCATCTGTTTTTTAGCTAAATCGTGATTTGGATGATCTTCTAATCCTGGGTAATATACGTTTTCTATATCTGCATTTTTAGATAGGTATTTCGCCATGAACAAAGCATTCTTGCTTTGCTCTTTAACACGAAGATTCAAGGTTTTTAAACTTCTTTCTAACATCCAAACTGTGAAATCACTTAAACTCCCGCCTAAATTCTTAGCAATGTTCCAAATTTTATGAATATGGTCCTTAGAACCAGCTACTGCTCCCGCCAATATATCAGAATGCCCTCCCATATATTTCGTAGCAGAATGAATCATGATATCAATGCCAAAATCAATCGGGTTTTGATTGATAGGCGAAGCGAACGTATTATCAATAATGCTAACCAAACCTCTGGACTTGGCTAGATCGGATATGGCGGTCATATCTGTTATGGTCAATAAAGGATTTGATGGAGTCTCTATATATAGCACTTTTGTATTTGGCTGAACTAAAGATTCAAAATCACTCACATTTAATCCTTCCGTAAAGGAATACGCTATCCCGAATTTTTCACATTCTTCCACAATAAAGTTATAAGTACCACCATATAGGGTTTTCTGTAAAATAATATGGTCTCCTTTGTTTAGAAAAGCCAATAACGTAGTACTTACCGCAGCCATTCCAGATCCAAAAATCAATGCATCTTCCGTTTTTTCTAAAGCTGCAATTTTTCTACACAATGCCTCCTGATTGGGTGTATTAAAATAACGAGGATATCTTTTGATGTCAACTCCATCAAAGGCATATGATGAAGAAAGGTAAATCGGAGAAACCGCTCCTTTGAACTGTTCATCCTTGATTTCTCCAACATGGGTACAAATTGTGTTAATACCCATTTTTCTTGAATACTTCATACTGTACTATTTTGAAGCTAATTTACGAATTAGCCTTTAAACTTGTACCGTTTTCCATCTCCCTTTTCTGAACCAAATAATACCTATTACGGCAATCATCACTTCTGCTAAAGTTATTGCCCAAAACACGCCCACTGGCCCAAAATCTAATGTCATAGCCATTAAATAGGCAAATGGTAATTGAAATAAGAAAAAGCAAATAAAGTTAATCCAGGTAGGAGTTCTTGTATCTCCCGATCCATTAAAAGATTGAATGATTACCATACCATACGCATAGAAAATATACCCTGCCGCAATTACCTGTAAGCACAACGCGCCATTCTCAATTACCACAGAATTCGTACTGAATATACCTAAAAGTGTTGGTGCAAAGAAGATATAAAATAAAGATACTGCCCCCATAAAAATGGCACAATACTTACCGGTTTTCCATACAGAAGATTCGGCTCTGTCTGGTTTTTGCGCTCCTAAATTTTGTCCAACTAAGGTAGCAGCTGCATTACTCATTCCCCATGCAGGCATTAACGTAAACATCATAATACGAATAGCAATTGTATATCCCGCAAGTACCTCACTTCCGAACTCAGACATGATTCTCATCAAAAATACCCAGCTTGCTGTTGCAATAAAGAATTGAAAAATCCCACCAATGGAAACCTTGATCAAATTAATCATTACTGAGGTGTGAATTACTAAATGTTTTAAGGCCAATTTCACCTTTCCGGCTCCAAAGAACAGTATTAACAACTGAGCCAATACCGCTGTTCCTCTACCAATAGTAGTAGCAATAGCAGCACCTTCTACTCCAAAAGCAGGAATCGGTCCGAATCCGAATATGAACATCGGATCGAGTATAAGATTTAACCCATTCGATAATATGAGTGTCCACATAGCTATAGAAGCATTTCCTGCTCCTCTAAAGACAGCATTGATCAAGAACAAAAGCATTACGGTCATATTACCTCCTAAAAGTACCTGGGTGTATCCAAATCCTTCTTCAATAAGATCTGCTTCTCCTCCCATTAGAGATAGTATTTCCTTTGGGTAAATAATACCGATTGCGCTAATTATTAAGGATATAAATATGCCTAAAAAGATAACTTGAGCTGCGGCCTTATTCGCTCCTTCTGAATCTTTTTCTCCAGTTCTTCGAGCCACAACGGCAGTTGCAGCCATGCTTAACCCTATGGCAACGGCATATACTAAGGTTAGAACAGACTCCGTAAGTCCTATGGTTGCTACGGCATTTTCACTTACCTGAGATACGTACCATATATCTACTATAGCAAATATAGACTCCATCATCATTTCAAGGATCATAGGAATTGACAGCATAAAAACTGCTCTACGAATACTACCTGAAGTAAAGTCTTTTTGTTTTCCTGAAACGGCGTCTTTAAATAATAAAAGGGATTTTATAAGTACGTTTTGATTGTTTGTTGACATTTTAAAATAATGTATTATATAAATAGTTCGTTCAGAAGAGCAGTTGCTCTAGTGAACACTTTGGGTGTCGTAAGGAAACGACAGAACGAATGGTGGGCTTAAACAATCATCAGGTACAAATATGCAAAAAATATTTTAACAATGCACATGATTGATAATTTCAATATCTTCGCTCTATGATCTCAGTAGCAATTATTGGTCTAGGGAATGTAGCAACGCATTTATATCATGCTTTTGAAAATAAGGCTGGTATAAAAGTGACACAATTAAATTCTAGGGATTTACCTAAATCTATGGCTAATGATATCGCTATTATAGCTGTTTCAGATGATGCAATACAGGAGGTGTCAAGACAAGTAGACACTTCTTTAGTAGTTCATACATCAGGCAGTGCCAGTATGCATGAATTGCAGAACAAGGGTCGAAAAGGTGTTTTTTATCCTTTACAGACTTTTACAAAGGGAACTATTGTGGATTTTAACGAGATCCCCATTTGTCTGGAGGCACAAAAGAAAGAAGATCTGCAACTGCTAGAAATACTAGCCGATAGTATCTCTAATCAAGTATTTCATATCAACTCCGAGCAACGTAAAAGTATTCATGTTTCGGCAGTTTTTGTGAATAATTTTGTGAACCATATGTATACTATGGCTCAAACCATTTGTAATGAGCACAACGTGCCTTTTGAAATTTTGCAACCGTTAATACAAGAAACAGCTTCTAAGGTCAAAAATATTGCTCCTAGTCTTGCACAAACAGGGCCAGCTAAAAGAAACGACATAAAAACAATTCAAAAACATTTAGATTTGTTGAACGAACATCAGCAAGATATCTATAGAAAACTGACAGAATCTATTCAAGAACATGGAAAAAAGTTATAAGCAATACCTACCCAATATCGATACCTTCATCTTTGATGTCGACGGCGTCTTAACAAACGGAATTGTTACCATTATGCCTGATGGCGAACTCGTTCGTCAAATGAATATAAAAGATGGCTATGCTTTAAAAACAGCTGTTGATAAGGGTTATCGGGTTTGCATAATTTCTGGTGGCACCAATGAAGGAGTAAGAACCAGATTAAAAAACCTGGGGGTTACAGATATTTACTTAGGGGCACATAATAAAACTGAACAGTATCAAGAGTTAGTAGATATGTACAATTTACAACGAGAAAATGTACTCTATATGGGCGACGATATCCCCGATTACCCTGTAATGAAATTAGTGGGAATGCCGTGTTGTCCTAATGATGCTGCACCTGAAATAAAAGAAGTTTCAAAGTATGTTTCAAACATTAAAGGAGGAGAAGGCTGTGTGCGGGATGTACTGGAACAGGTAATGCGAGTTCAAGGAACCTGGGACTCAAATTTCAATGCAAAATATGATTAACATGAAAACGCTATTCACTGTATTCCTTTTTTGCTCGTTTTTTACAATGAATGCCCAGTCTATCTTTGGAAAATGGAAATCCTTTGACGATGAAACTAAAAAGCTGGAATCTATTATTGAAGTATATGAAAAGGATGGCAAGGCCTATGCAAAAATCGTTTCAATTATTGATACAGAAAGACAAGATGCGGTATGCACTGCTTGTAAAGGCAGAAAGAAAGATAAACCCATCTTAGGTATGGATATCCTTTCTGGATTGAAAAAGAAAGGAGATGAGTGGTCTGGAGGAAAAATACTCGATCCAAAAAGCGGTAAAGAATACAAATGCTATATCAAACTATTGGATAAGAATACGCTAAAGATCCGTGGCTATATAGGGTTTTCTATGTTTGGTAGGACGGCTATCTGGAAGCGAGCTTAAGCAATAAAGATCAACTCTTAATTCTTCTTCTCCAACATAGGGACAAAGGCAAAATTGCCCAATTCTTTCTTTTCAAACTCTTTAGGAGACTTTCTGGTAAATAATGTCATTACTTGTGTCTTATCTCCTACAGGGATCAATAACATCCCTCCTACTTTTACCTGGGCCAATAAAGCCTTCGGAACAAAAGGAGCTCCCGCTGTTACAATAATCTTGTCGTATGGTGCTTTTTCTTTGAATCCTTTATAACCATCACCAAAAATAAATTTCTTGGGTTTATAACCTAGCTTAGGCAAAAACATGGAAGTTCTTTTAAACAGCTCATGCTGACGCTCAATAGTATAAACTTCTGCTCCAACTTCCAATAATACAGCTGTTTGATACCCAGAACCTGTACCAATTTCCAATACTTTATCGCCAGACTTAACGCCTAAGGTTTGTGTTTGAAACGCTACTGTATAAGGTTGTGATATCGTCTGATCCGCGGCTATTGGAAATGCCTTATCCTGATAAGCATGGTCTTCAAAACTACTATCAATGAACAAGTGCCTTGGGATTTTCCGTATCGCCTTTAATACATGTTCATTGGTAATTCCTTTCGCTTCTAACAACGTAGCGAGTTGATTTCTAAGTCCTTGATGTTTGGCAGTATCTTTCAAAAAATATCAAATTATAGCGAGCTAAAAGTAGAATAAATCTAAATAAATTCCTATAAAATTGTATCTTTGTTCGCGTTGAAATTTCAACAATAAATCAAATCAAAACTATGCTTAAAGCTGGAGTATTAGGTGCAGGTCATCTAGGTAAAATTCACCTTAAATTATTACAATTATCTGATAAATATGAATTAGTTGGTTTTTATGATCCTTCTACCGAAAATGCGGCTAAAGTTGCTTCTGAATTCGGTTACAGGTCTTTTGATTCTGTAGAAGAATTAATTGACAATGTGGATGTGGTAGATATTGTAACCCCAACCCTATCTCATTTCGAGTGTGCCAAAATGGCCATCGAAAAGGGGTGTCACATTTTTGTAGAAAAACCTATAACCAACACAGTTTTAGAAGCTGAAGCTATTAGAACCTTGGCAAGCCAAAAACACGTAAAGGGTCAGGTAGGTCATGTAGAACGTTTTAATCCTGCTTTTACAGCCGTGAAAGACGCTATTGGAACTCCCATGTTTATTGAAACACACAGATTAGCTGAATTTAACCCTCGAGGAACAGATGTTCCTGTGGTATTAGATCTCATGATACACGATATAGACATTATTCTAAGCGTGGTTAAATCTGATGTCAAAAATGTGTATGCAAGTGGCGTTTCTGTTATTTCGGACACTCCGGATATTGCTAATGCAAGAATTGAATTTGAAAATGGGTGCGTTGCCAATCTAACTGCAAGTAGAATTTCCATGAAGAATATGCGAAAATCGAGATTCTTTCAGAAGGACGCTTACATCTCGGTAGATTTCTTAGAAAAGAAAGCAGAAGTGGTACGTATGAAAGATGCTCCGGATAAACCCGGTGAGTTTGCAATGATCTTGCAAAATGCCGAAGGTGTAAAAAAACAAATCTATTTTGACAATCCTGAAGTGACTGAAAACAATGCAATTCTGGATGAACTCGAGAGCTTTGCAGATGCCATTGAAAATGATACAACACCAATCGTTACACTTTCTCAAGGTACAAATGCCTTACGTGTAGCACAACAGGTCATAGATTGCTTTGATCAATAATAAATTAACAAATCAAAAAAAATGAAGAACATAGCTGTTATAGGAGCTGGTACAATGGGTAATGGAATTGCTCATACCTTTGCTCAATTCAATTACAACGTACAACTTATAGATATTTCTCAAGCTTCCTTAGATAGAGGAATAGCAACCATCTCTAAGAACTTGGACCGAATGGTAGCAAAGGAGAAAATATCTGAAGAAGACAAAGCGAGAACTCTTGGAAATATTACCACATATACTTCAATTAAAGAAGGTGTTCAATATGCTAGTTTAGTAGTTGAAGCAGCAACAGAAAATCTAGAGCTAAAGTTGAACATTTTCAGAGAATTAGATGAAGTTTGCCCAGATGATACTATTTTGGCAACGAATACTTCCTCTATTTCCATTACGCAGATCGCGGCAGCAACAAATAGACCGGATATGGTTATTGGAATGCATTTTATGAATCCAGTTCCTATTATGAAATTGGTAGAGATCATTCGCGGATATAACACCTCTGATGAAGTTATGAATTTTACCGTAGCGCTGTCTAAAGAGATCAATAAGATCCCTGTCGAGGTAAATGACTACCCTGGATTTGTTGCTAATAGAATATTGATGCCAATGATCAATGAATCTATAGAAACCTTATACAATGGTGTTGCCGGAGTTAAGGAGATCGATACGGTAATGAAATTAGGAATGGCACACCCTATGGGACCGCTACAGCTAGCAGATTTTATCGGATTGGACGTATGCCTTTCTATTTTAAATGTCATGTACGATGGCTTTAAAAATCCGAAATACGCCCCTTGCCCATTGTTAGTAAATATGGTAATGGCTGGTAAATTAGGAGTTAAATCGGGAGAAGGTTTCTATGACTATTCTGAGAGTAGAAAAGCGGAAGTTGTTTCAAAACAATTTTCATAGCACTAATGTAAAATTAACCATATAGCGTGCACTGTAATTTCCATTTCGGGAAAAAGCATATTTATGTAGTGTTTCTGTTCTTCATATGTTCTTCATATGCTCAGAGCACAAAGCGTTCATGGATGCAACCTAAAAAGGTTGGAATTCTTTTTAATAAGGCAGACGAGAAGAACTTTTTGTTTGATGATTCAGATTATTTTTACCAATCTTCCATAATTAAGGGACAATTGTTTTATGGATTATTTGACTGGAAAAAGATTGGTTTAAACCTGCTCGTGCAACCACAATACCAACGCATTAAACATCAGCTGCTAAACCCTTCTTTTGTAGGCCCGGAAGTTCATGATTATTTAATTAAGAGAGCTGAATTCACTCAATTAAAAACAATACATCTGTATGCGTTAGAATTTGGTTTTTCCTTAAATGCTCCGTTATTTAAAAACATCGCTACTGAAATTACTGTAGGGCTAGGTTTTGCCTATATAGATAGAGAAACGGAACGTTTGGCAAAAGGGTTTACATTTATAGAAAATGGTTCTATAGGGATAGTTTATAATACCTCAGAAAGCACAGCTATCTACTTCGGAGGCAATATAGGTCATGTTTCCAATTTTGAATTTCAACAACCGAATGACGGTTATAATGTTATTGGCTACGAGGTAGGATTTCGATATCTATTAAAATAAAAAAGACCTTGAATTTATCAAGGTCTTTTTTGTTAACTATTATTAATTGTTCAATTAACTATTTGCGTCATCCTCTTTCTTCTTCGCTTTCTTGTTCCATACTTTTATTTCGTCGTCTGCGGTAACACCAGAAACGATCTCAACATTGATACCATCAGAAATTCCTAGTTCAACATCTCTTCTTTCGAAAGTGTCTTCTCCAGTTTTGATCTCAACAAATGGCTTGTCTGTTTTCTTATCGAACTGTAAAATAGATTCTTTTACAGATAATACACTGTCTTTTTTCTCCAATACGATCTCAGCATTTGCACTATACCCTGCTCTTAAGAAATAATCGTCGTCTAAGGTAACATCTGCCTTGATTGTAAATTGTACAGCTCCACTTTCTTCGGTTCCTTTCGGCGCAATGAAATTTAATTTTGCCGGAAACTTCTTATCATCTACAGCTCCTAATGTAATATCCAGATCAATATTCATTTTTATCTTCCCTACTTCAGCTTCATCCACTTTCCCTTCAAAGATCATCTTATTCATATCTGCGATCGAAGCTATGGTAGTTCCTGCATTAAAGTTATTACTTTGAATCACCTGATCTCCTTCTTTTACAGGAATCTGTAAGATAGTACCAGACATTTGAGCTCTAATATTAGTATTTGCCAAACCTCCCGATCCTGCAGATCCATTCTTTATGATCTTATAATCGTTTCTAGCATTTTCCAAGTCTTGCTTAGCTTGATTGTATGTTAATTCTACCGCTTCATAAGCAGAAGCCGAAATAACACCTTTGTCATACAATGTCTTATTTCTGTCATAAGAAATTTTCGCGTTGTTCACTCTTATATTGGCATTGTTTACTCTACCCTGTGCACTAATTAATGCTTGCTCGTTCGGAACTACTCTTACTGTTGCAATAAGGTCTCCCTTTTTAACTTTTGCTCCTTCAAGTAAGTAGATCTTGTCGATAATACCCGTAATTTGAGGTTTAATCTCAATTTCTTCAAGTGGTGTCACTTTACCTGTTGCTACAGTTTTCTTAACGATAGTAGCTTTGAATGCTTTCTCAGTATCAAATTTAACCGGAGACTTGCTGTTCATTTTACCGAACCAGATTAATACTACGATAAAGATTGCTGCGATACCTCCAAATATTATTACCTTCTTCATTGTGATTGATTTTCAGTTGTTTAAATGTTATTTTATGTTGGTTATTCTTCTCTTAATGCGTCAATAGGTCTTATTACCACTGCTCTCTGAGCCGGAATTAATCCAATGAGCGTACCAAATGTCACTAAGGCTAGTACTGCTCCCATGGCAATAGTTATATTAACGGTTGGGTTTACAAACGGGAATCCATCACCGCTCGGATCTACAAAGAGGGCGTTAATACCCATTAAAACAAACCCGGCAAATATAATTCCAAGGATACCTGCTAATAATGTTAAGAACACAGATTCCAATACTATTTGTCCTCGAATTTTGCTCGGTGTTGCTCCAATAGCTCTTCGAATTCCTATTTCTTTTGTTCTTTCCTTTACGGTAATTAATAGGATGCTTCCAATAGCAATTACTCCTGCTATTAAGGTCGCAATACCCACAAACCATGTAAGGAACTTTATTCCTGTCACAAACCCTGTAATTTTAGCGAACATCTCACCAAAATTGAATGAGCCAAATGCTCTTTCGTCATCAGGATGTACATTATGTCTTCTTTTCAATATAGATTTTGCCTCTGCTTCTACTTTCTCTATATCGGCTTTCTTTTCAGCCGCTACGACCATCCAACCAATAAAATCTCCAGTGTTATTGATCTTTTGATAGGTAGAAAATGGAATATACACAGAATCGTCACCTTCAAAACTAGTTCCATTGTCCTTGTAGGTTCCCACTATTTGAAAGAAACTTCCATTAATCTCTAAAAAGTCTCCTACCGGTTTTTCATCTTTTTCAAAAAGCTCATCTACGATCTTTTCTCCGATAACGCATACCTTTCTAAAATCATTGATGTCCTTAGAGTTCAAAAATCTCCCATCCAGTAATTTCACCTTATTTACATTATCCAAGCTAGGATAATCTCCAAAAAGCTTATACGTTTTTATATCTGTTTTCCTCTTAATTTGAGCGGGTGCTCCACCAAATACTCCTTGTACATTTCTCGGTACTACGAACTCAATTTCTGGAATTTGCTTTCCAATAGCCTCTGCATCCTGTATCTTTAAGCGTAAGCCTCTTCCTCTTTGAAATCCTTTATAAGGTCTATCTGTACGTTGTGCCCAAATAAAAACACTATTGGTTGCTAAATTTTTGAATTCTCTATCAAATCCATTCTCCATTCCTCGCGCTGCCCCTAATAATGTAATAAACAAGAATATTCCCCATAAAACCCCAATAATAGTAATGGCGGTTCTAAGTTTGTTCTTCTTAACTGAACCAAATATTTCTTGCCACGAATCTTTGTCAAAAATAAATTTCATAATCTTTGTGTTTAATCCTCTCGCATTGCTACAACCGGTTTAATTTTCGCTGCTCTTCTAGCTGGAATGAATCCTGCGATTGCCCCTACAAAAACTAAAATGATCGTTGCCGTTACAATGGTACTTGTATCTACTTGCGGATTTGTAATAAAATAATCTTCCAGACTATTTCCCATTCTGCTCAAAGCAAAAACGGCTATTAACAACCCTATATAACCTGCAACAGCAGTAATTAACACTGATTCTTGTAATATTAGACCTACTATAGAACCCGGTGTGGCACCCAATGCTTTACGGATACCCAATTCCTTAGTACGTTCTTTTACTACAAAGACCATAATATTTCCAATTGAAATGGCCCCTGCAAACAAGGTTCCTATCCCAATCCATAGAACGATAATCTGCAACATATTTGCAAATTGCATATTTTGTTGATAGTTGTCGAATACCGAGCGCACTCGTATTCCCCCTCTATCATCTTTAGCTACTGTATGTTTATCTTTCAGTATTCTTTGAATATCTCTAGCCAACTTCGATGCTCCAGCTGCTCCCAACTCTCTGTTGAACGAAAGATTGATCTGATCAATCTCATCCGTATTTTTGTAAATCAACTGTACCGTAGAAACTGGCGAATAGATCAAGCGTTCTTCATTATCTCCTCCCGTATCACTAAAAACGCCAACGATCTTATAGGCAATACCATTCATTTCTAAAAACTTACCTAAAGCTGACTTATTCTTAAAAAGGTCATCCTTTACAAGTCGCCCAATAACTACAATACGGTTCTTCTTTCGGATATCTTCTTCATTTAAAAATCTTCCTTCGTCAATAATAGTATTTTCAAGATACTGATGAGAAGGATGTACCGCTCTTACGGTATAACTTCCTGATTCATTTTTATACCTGGCAGTAACCCCTTTATAGACTCTTGCAGTAATATACTCTATTCTATCACCTAATTCTTTCTTCAGTATTTCAATATCATCATTTTTAAACTGAATTCTTCTTCCTTCTTTAAAACCTTTGTGTGCTTTGGTTGTTCTACCGGCCCATACAAAGATGGTATTCGTAGCGTCATCTGTAAAGAAAGCTTTAAAGGTATTCTTCAATCCGTTCCCCATTCCAAAGAGCACCGTAAAAATGAAAATTCCAAGTGCTACGGTAAAGGCACCTAAGAATGTTCTAAGCTTATTCTTGCTTAAGGATTGAAATATTTCTTGCCATCTATCAGAATCGAACATGACTATGCTTTTTGAAGTTTTACAGTTTTTTCATCACTTATAATAATTCCGTCCTTTAGACGAACTACTCTGTTGGTCTGCGCAGCAACATCTTCTTCGTGCGTAATTACAAATACGGTCATTCCTTCGTCATTGATCTCCTTTAACAACTCCATTACAGAATCTGTAGTCGTAGAGTCTAATGCTCCCGTAGGCTCATCTGCAAGCACCACTTTAGGTTTGGTTACTAAGGCTCTGGCGATTGCAACACGTTGTTTTTGCCCTCCCGAAAGCTCATTCGGTAAGTGGTTCGCCCATTCTTTTAAGCCAACTTTATCTAAATACTCCATGGCAACCTCTAAACGCTTCTTTCTTCCCATTCCTTTATAGTATAAAGGTAAAGAAACATTTTCTAGTGCTGTTTTATAAGAGATTAAATTGAACGATTGGAAAACAAACCCTAAAAACTTATTTCTAAGAATGGCTGCCTTTTTTTCGTTTAAATTTTCAATCAACTGCCCATTCAGATAATAATTCCCATCATCATGACCATCTAGCAATCCTACTATATTTAATAAGGTAGATTTTCCAGAACCAGAAGATCCCATAATAGAAACAAACTCGCCCTCTTTAATATGCAAGTCAATTCCTTTTAAAACATGTAGTGAGTCTTTTCCTATGGGATAGGACTTATGAAGCTTTTCTATTCGAATCATTTGTGTTGGTTAATTTTTTGCTAAATTATTGAAACTTAGAGATTACAATTATAATTTTTTGTTAAACAACAAATTAATTGTGCTCATATTTCTTTTATTAAGACGCCTAAAGAAAATAAATGTTACATCAATTTTAAATATTTAAGCATTATTTTTGTGAAATATGCTGAACTATGGATTTTAAATTGCCAAAAAACAAATTGATTGTCTTGTTCGACGGGGTTTGTAATCTGTGCAACGATTCTGTTTTAAAGATTATTAAAAACGATACGAAAGATGTCTTTAGATTTACTTCAATACAATCTGAAAGCGGAGCTCAAATTATCAAATATCTGGGTGTAGACACTTCCAAAGTAGATTCCATCATACTGTATGATCCTAATACGGCATACTATATAAAATCTGAAGCAGCGTTGAAAATCCTAAATCATTTTGGTGGTTTCTGGAAACTATTTCAAATCTTTACGATCCTTCCCAAAGGTTTTAACGATGTTTTCTATTCTTTTATAGCAAAAAACAGATATAAATGGTTCGGAAAAAAAGATAGTTGTATGATTCCAACACCTGAATTGAAAGCCAAATTCTTAGATTAGTCATATGAAAAATGTACAATGTGTTATCTTCGATATGGATGGTGTTATCATAGATTCCGAAGAACTTCATAAAAGAGCATATTATGAAACTTTTAAGGACATTGGAGTGGATGTTTCCGATGAACTATATAAGACACTGACAGGATCTTCTACGATCAATACCTTTCAAAAATTAGTTTCGCATTTTAAGTTGAACGAGCAACCTGAAGCCTTGGTGCTTAATAAACGTAATCGTTATGTTAATTTCTTTGAAAATGATCCGGATCTGCATCTGGTAAAAGGCGTGGAAGAGATCATAAAATATTTCTTTGATAAGGGAATGACCCTAGTATTAGCATCATCGTCTGCAATGGTAAATATTGAGCGTGTGTTTAACCGTTTCAATTTGAATCAATACTTTACAGCCAAAATAAGCGGTGCAGACCTCAAAGAATCCAAGCCTCATCCTGAAATTTTTGAAAAAGCTGCGATGCTGGGTAAAACGTCCAAGGAGCATTGTATTGTTATTGAAGACTCTGACAATGGTGTTAAAGCGGCCATCGATGCAGGAATTTTTGTGATCGGCTATAGAAACCCCTTAGCTGCGGATCAGACGTTGGATAAGGCCAATATGGTGATTACGAATTTTGAAGAACTAAAAAAATACCTCTAGCTACTTAAGACTTTCCAAAATAAAGTCGACCATCTTATTCGTGTTTTTATTTTGATGGTATGAATCTGTAAAATGTTTCGGTTTAACAGCAAACTTATGATCGATCATATACTGAATATCATCTATAAACTCTAACGAAACCTTCCCTGTTAGTAATAGACCAAGATCTTTACCTTCTTTATAATAATTGTAGATTTTTTTTAAACCGGTTAGATATAAATAATCCTTTGTAAATCCACCTCCCCTATGAGCTCTAACAGTAATATAAAATGCATCCTCTCTATTTAGATCATAATTGTTATGTAACAGTCTGAACGTTTTAGAAAATGGATATCCTTTAGCCAAACTATCTACGGCAATTACCCTATATGCCAATTCCTTTAACCTTTTAATCGTTAAGTTTCCGGACATATATTCGCTAAAAACTGCCAAACCTTCCTGCGTCTCTTCATAGTTAGGGAATCCATGCGAAAAGATCTTAAGCGGATGTAATAATCCATTCATGGTAGTAACCATATGCACGCCAATTTCATGGTTTGTCAATACGTTCATTTCATTATCAGAAAAGACATGATTGCTGTTAATAACCAACGTCTTGATATTGTTTAATACCATGGCAATAGCTCCCATCTTAGATGAATGCTTAATATCAAAAGAAAAATCATATTGTTTAGAATACGTTCTAAATATATTTTCTGCTTCTTCGCATGAATATTTTGGCGCGAACATTTCGGAATCTTCGTCTTCAGAGTCAAAATGCAAAATAAACTTTGCATTCTCTACGTCTTGCTCTGTAGGAGTTCCAAAAGAGCGCAAGCTATTATAATAGAACTTCTTTCCTTCTCCAATGGTCTCAATACATTGAATCAAACCGGAATAGCAGTAAATGATCTCCTCATACAGTGTCTTAAGTCTGGCATCTTCTATCTGTTCAATAGATTGTGAAAAAAACTCTCTATGCAAGTCGAACTTATCAAAATCAATGGATGGATAGACAAAGTGCGGGTCAGACAAATATTTTGATGCAAAGAACTTCTGCTTTTCTTCTTCGATATTAATAGGGTTCACATAGCTTAAAAGTTCTATCTTTTTAACCAGTTGGTCTATATAATTATCAATTTCAAAAAGTGCCTTGGTAGCTACCGAAGAGTCATTCATCATACTACAAATCTAAAGAAACACAAATTTACACTTTATGTCGTGTATAAAAAGTTTCTGCGTGCTTTTTTAATTCAGTTCTTAAATATTTTTCAACAGCATCTACTACTTCAGGGTACATTATTTGCGTTAATTCATCACAGTATACTTTCGCAATTTCTGTAGCTAAAACCAATGTGTTATCGAAGTTTTGTGTGATGAACTTTAAAAAATAGCCATTCCCTTGAAAAGTATCATTGACCTTTGATGTAGATTTTATTCCATTGGGTAAATCCATTTTCCCTAAAACCTCACTCCAAGATTCAATATCCTCTTTAAATCGATGTTGATCTACGTTCGCTGTCCCCAAGTTCCAGGTAGGTACTTCTCTATCCCATCGTTTCCAATTATAGCTATGCATATCATATACCACACATGCTCCAAATTTACTTTCGAGTTTAGCGATCAACGCATATACTACTTTATAAAAATTTCCATGCTTTTCTAAACTCTTAGCAATCATTGCTTCTGGTAAAGGTGTGTGCCAAAGCTGCTTTCCCCAGGCGTCTTCGTAAATAGCATTTCCCGGACCTCGATTTAAATCATATTCGAATCTTGAATCCATTCCTGCAATGACAATAGGATGTGCTTTTACCATTTCTTTTGTTTCAGGATCTTCTTCAAACCATCTTTCGTACTCCGTATGCTTACAGTTCTCCCAAAGTTCTTTTCTGAATTGATGTCCATCGTGAACGGCACCACAAGCGTAAGGAACGTATTTATCTATTTTAATTGTAAAAGAATAATCTTCAGAAACAGCTTCAAATAGGGCTTCAGCTTCTATCTTTTTTATAATTTCTTCTATCGATAATTTTAGCATACTCTTATTTTTCTATTGGTAAATCTACTAAACTTCCCCACTCTGTCCACGACCCATCGTATACCGCGAAGTCAGTATATTCAGTTAGGTCAGCAGCTAGCGCCAAAACGCAAGCCGTAATACCCGTGCCGCAAGAGAATATCATCTCTTTAGCATCCGGGTTTATTTTGGCAAACATTGCCTTCAATGCTTCCTTAGATTTCAAGGTATCTGTAGATAAAACATCCGCGTAAGGAAAACTCTTTGAATTTGGAATATGTCCACCTCTGACACCTATTCTCGGTTCTTCTGCCGTTCCATGATATCTCCCTAAGGATCGGGCGTCCAAGACAAGTTTATTATCATCTTGAATAGCTCTTAAAACATCATTTGTATTGACAAACATACCCTGATTATGATCCGATTTGAAATTTCCTTTAACAAGTGAATTCTCTTCAGGAACAACTGTCTCTAAACCCTCAGCTATCCATTGAGGCAAGCCTCCATCCAGCACCGCCACATTATCAAATCCCATAGCCTTAAAAGACCACCATGCTCTTGGTGATGAATAAACACCATGATCATCATAAACCACAATGCAACTGTCTTTATTTATACCCAAAGATTGCGCTTGTTTTTCAAAATCCTCAGGAGATAAAATAGTATTAGGAAAGTTCCCTTCCGGATCTGAGAATACATTTTTTATATCAAAGAAGTGTGCATTTGGAATACGCTTTTTTATAGAGTTTACAAGTTGCTTTTTTGCCGTAACTTTAGGTAAAGTAGCATCTAAAATGATCAGATTGATTGCATTTCTATGCTGATGCAACCACTGTACAGAAACTAATGAGTTCGATATTTTTAATAGTTCACTCAATAATAGTTCTTTTAAGCCTCTCTTACTCTTTTCTTCAAATCTGTTTTTCGTAAGAAAGCTGCATTCCTCTCTAAGAATTTGCTCTCCATAAAATCAACAACCTTTTCTTGAATTCTGGTCTTGTACACTTTATTCATATACGTAATTCCTCCTGGGCTCATCACATTCACTTCTACTAATTTACCGCCAATCACATCTAAGCCTACAAAATACAAACCATCCTTCACCAATTTTGGTCCTATCGTCTGGCAAAGCTTCTTTTCTTGTGCATTCAATTTATGTTTAGCAACAGTACCTCCTGCCGACACATTAGAACGATGATCTTTCTCGCCAGGAATTCGACGCATAGCACCGATAGGTTGACCATTTAGCATTAATATTCGGACATCTCCCTGATCTGCTCCTTCTATATAGTCCTGAAGAATAACGTACTCCGAACTACCATCTTTTTTATGAATATAGAAATCTAGTAAGGAATTAATATTACCCATAGCAGACTTCTCTATTAAGATAACTCCCGAGCCTCCAAAACCATCTAATGGTTTTAAGATCATCTTATCTGCTTCGGATTCTTCGATCATCTGAATCAAATAGTTCTTGTTCTTTGAAACATGGGTAACAGGAATGATATCGTTATTAGGGTCTTCAAAAGCCGCTGTATATAGTTTATTGTTTGCCTCTCGCATACCTCGCACCGAGTTAATGATAAATACATCATCCTTAACAGAATCCAAGAAGTTTAGCATCAACGGGTCCAAAGGTGGTTCTGCTCTCATAAAAATAACATCAAACCCTGCTAACGGAAGCATTTCTTCACGCGTCGTTGTTCGTTTGTAAAACGATTTAATACTTGCTGGCACCTTTTCATGCCTATTTAAAATGGTACAAAAAGCACTTGTAACGCTATTACGAATGGTAAGATTTGACGGTGTGCAAATAGCCACTCCATGACCTCTTTTAGCACATTCATGGATCAATGTCAAAGAGGTATCATTTTCCGGAGATGTAATACTCTCCCACGGATACATTAAAAAACAAACATTCATTCTATAAAGGGTTTAAGTTAGTTATTATACTTTATCATAATGATCATCCCATTCTTTGGGTTTAGGATCATGTAATTTTCCAAGTGATTTTGCAACGATCATAGATACAGTAGCATCTCCGGTAACGTTTACAGTAGTTCTACACATATCCAAAGGTCTGTCAACAGCAAAGATCAGCGCCAACCCAATTGGTAATAGGTCTGAAGGGAAGCCTACAGATTCTAAAACAATGACCAACATTACCATTCCTGCACTAGGAACAGCTGCCGATCCGATCGAAGCTAGCAGCGCCGTCCCAACAATAATTAACTGATTTGTAAGTGTCAATCCTTCCGGCCAGATCACTTGCATAATAAATACGGCCGCTACGGCTTGATATAAACTGGTACCATCCATATTGATCGTAGCTCCGACAGGTAATACAAATCCGGATACTTCTTTATCCACTCCAATATGCTCTTCTACACGCTCCATGGTCACAGGCAAAGTAGCCGCACTTGAACTCGTAGAAAAAGCTAGTAGCTGCGCCGGACTGATCTGTTTTAAGAACCATAATGGATTCTTCTTTGTATAGATGCGAACCAATAGAAGATAAAATCCGATCATAAGAATCAATCCACCAATAACAGAAAAAGAGTACGTTACTAATTTTAACAGTATTTGAGTGTCATCAAAGGCGACAATTACATTGGCAAGCAGAGCAAACACTGCATAAGGTGCAGTCAACATAATAAGATCGACCATTTTCATGACGACTTCATTGAGTGAATCGAAGAAATTAACCAATGGAGCTGCTTTGTTTTCCGGTATCAGTAATAAACATATTCCTACGAATAACGAAAAGAAAATGATCTGCAACATTTTAGCTTCACCCAATGCCTTAAAAATATTTTGAGGAAAGATATCTACTAAGGGTTGTAATGGACCTGCATCTTTGGTTGCTTGCGCCTTGGTCATCTTATCTTTAACTCCTTCCGAGCTTTCATATTTAGATTTTATCTTTTCAATGGTGGCTTTAGACATTCCTGTGCCTGGCTTCACTGTATTTACAATAGTTAAACCAATGACTATGGCCACAACAGTAGTCATCACATAGATGACTATTGTTCTCAATCCCATGCTTTTGATCTTAGAAATATCTTTCAGATCGGAAATCCCCTTGATCAATGAAGCTAAGATCAATGGTACTGCTATCAACTTTAAAAGATTAATAAAAATAGTTCCGAATGGTTTGATCCAATCGGTAACAAAACCCTTCCCTCCATCTATGGAATTCATAATAAATCCAAAACCAATTCCAAGGATCATTCCTATTAATATTTTCCAATGCAGTGCTAATTTCTTCATGAAATGTGTTTAAGTTTTTAATGTTTGAAAGGTAAAAAAAAAATGCAATATCCGAGTTAAAAATATTGACCGTTCAAATTCTTTTGCCGCTTTTAACTTTTTATTCTCACGATAAGTCCCTATATTTATATTGTAATTCCCTTGAATTATGCTAGGAAATGGATGGGCACAGTATGTTTTATATTGCTTGGTGTTATTACTAAGCACAGGTCTGAATGCCCAAAGTTTAACCTATTCCGGGACCAATTCTTATAACATCTCTTCACCCACTCATTTGAACGCAGTTAATATTCCAATGTTAGAGCGTACCCCAACTGGAATGGCTTTTGGAGATAGCGGTACAAAGTTTTATACAGTTGGTACTAGTGGGGACTTTGTTGTACAATTTACATTAAGTACAGCTTATGATGTCTCTACAAGAGGTACAATTCAAGCTTATTATAGAGTGAATGGAGAAGAAACCGCACCGGAAGATGTTACTTTTAACGATACGGGTACCAGAATGTACATTTTAGGTGGTTCCGGTGATGATGTAACCCAGTATACATTAAGTACTGCATGGGATGTTTCTACGGCTGGAAGCCCCGTAGTTTGGGACACCAGAACGGCCATTGAAAATTTACTGGGTGCCACGAACGGAGATCGATTAACTGGTATGGCTTTTAATGATGACGGCTCTAAAGTGTTTGTTGTAGATCGTAGAAGTGATGATGTATTTGAGTTCGATCTTTCTACCAATTATGACATTTCAACGGTTAGTGCAGTAATTGATAATATACCCACCACAGGAGAAGGAAACCCCAGGTCTATTAGCTTTAACGGAGATGGTACAGAAATGTATATTATTGGAAATGCAGGAGATGACGTGACTACATTCAATTTAAGCACAGGCTTCGACTTATCATCGTTAACAGGCACTTCTGTGTCAGCTACTTTAACCGAAGATGGCACACCGCAGGCACTATTGATAGATGATGCAGGAACCACATTTTACGTGGCTGGCTCGGCAAATGATCAAATTAATGAGTATACATTAAGCTCAGCTTTTGATTTTAGCTCGACCATTACTCATGTCTCTTCAAATGGATTCCCAACGGTAGAGATCACCCCACATGGGATGGCCTTTAATAGTGATGGAACCAAACTATTTGTAGCAGGTGATCAGGCAAATGCCGTGGCCGAAATTGCACTATCCACACCTTACGATCTTACTACGGCAAGATATACAACAGGATTATACGTCAATTCACAACAAACCCAAATACGAGGATTAGCTTTTAATAACACAGGCACCACACTGTATATTATTGGAAATCAAAACGATGAAATTGATGGATATGACCTTTCTGTCGCCTATGACCTTTCATCTACGATCACTACAACAACGGGTAGTCCTTGGAGTATAACGCTCGAAGATACCAATCCGAGTGACCTGTTTTTTAATAACGACGGTACAAAACTATATGTTATTGGGAACAATGACGATGATATCAATCAGTATTCACTATCTCCTGCTTACGATATGACAGATGCGATCGCTGCGAATCTGGATGTAGCATTTGAGCTCGATGGCGGATCTGGATTGAATATAGATACTGCTCCATTAGGAGGAACTTTTAATAATGATGGTACCAAATTGTACATCGCAGGAAACAGTGGTAATGATATTAACGAGATCACATTGTCCGTTGCTTATGATCTATCTACTGGAACGATTACCAATACTGCTACCTATAGCGTAAACTCAGAAGAATCTACCATTACGGATGTCGCATTCGGTGCAACAGGTTCGAAATTTTTTATTGTAGGTACGAATGGTGATGATATGAATGAATATCAAACCAGAGGAAACCTTCCTGAAACATCTGCCAATAATGGAACTATTGATGTAACTAATCCATTAGTGATAACATTAGCAGGAGATACTTTTGCAGATGTTGACGCAGATAACCTCTTAGATGAGACAACAGAATTTACCATTACAAACCTTCCCTCAGGCTTGACACCTGTTTTTACACTTTCTGGTGGTGATACGGTTGCAACATTAACCTTTACTGGAAAAGTAGATAGTCATATAGATAGTGATGAAGCCGCAGCTAATATGTCATTTACATTTACAGATGCTGCCTTTACCAGTTCTAATGCTGCAGATGTAGCCCTAGCGGTCGGGCATACCAATGTTATGGGGTTTGACTTTATAGAATGTCCCAGTAATGAAATTGTCTATAACGGATCATGGTCTGGTGGTAGTGGAGCCGGTGGAGCTCCTGATGAAACCGACGATGCTTTAGGTATTCGTATTGAGAATGATGTAACCATTACTGCTAATTTTGACTGTACCTGTTTACATGTAAATGCTGGAATTACTTTATCGACTGCTACAGGTGTTCAGGCAACAGTCTCTGATGCTTTAGAACTAGATGGTGATCTAAGACTCTTAGGAACTTCACAATTAGTTCAGACTCATACGGACACTAAAAATGTATCTGGAACAGGAAATTTATATAAAGATCGTATGGGTACACTTACGAATGTCTATCAAATTGGATATTGGACTTCTCCGGTAACCACTAATGGAGCTACCTATACCATTTCTGGAGTATTAAAAGATGGAACGACGGCATTGACAGCAATAAATACCCCACCTGATATTGTGTTTTCATCTAGTTGGGATGGAAGTACTTCTCCGGTTACACTAAGCACACGATGGTTAGCTAGTTTTTTAAATAGTGGTGCCTGGACCGAACAAATTGGTGAAACTTCGACCTTAAATCCCGGTGAAGGATTTAATAAAAAAAGTACAGGTGCAGTATCTGGTCAGAATTACACTTTTGTTGGAAGGCCTAATGATGGTGACTATACCCACACCATTGCAGGTTTCGGTAGTGGAACATGGAGCCTATTGGGAAATCCATACCCCTCACCTATTGATGCTGATCAATTTATTACAGATAATGCAGTAACCGTAACAAGTATTGAAGGGACCATATATTTCTATGAAGCCGGTAATGATACATCGCATACAACTTCGGAGTATACTGGAGGTTATGCCAGCAGAGTTGTAGGTATGGGTAACCCTGCATCGGAATTAGGTATGAGCGGTAAAACACCTGGGCAATATATAGGTATTGGTCAAGGGTTTTTCATTGAAGCTTCCAGTTCTGGTGGTACAGTAACATTCGATAATGCATTACGTGTTTTTGATCCTACAGATACCAACACCGAATATTTTGGTAGGCCCGGTAATCAGCGAAGTGCTACCACCGATTTTCCTAAATTACGTTTAGGTTTTGAATTCGATCTCAATGGAGATATCTATCATAGACAAGTATCTGTTGGTTTTAGAGGACTTACTAACAATCATGAAAGTGGGTATGATGCAGAAATGTGGGACTATAAATCGTCTGATCTGGCATTAAAGATCGATGACAGAACCGCTCCTTATGCGATTGCAGGCATTGAGGATTTTGACAATACACTAGAAATTCCTCTGATGCTACAATTGGATCAAGAAAGAGCTGTTTCTTTTATGGTAGATGAAACCGAACAATTAACAACACAGATATATATTAAAGACGCGGTAACCAATTTCTATTACAATATCACCAACTCGAGCCAAGAGATTACAATGCCGGCAGGAACCTATAATGATCGATTCTATATTACTTTTGATAATGGAACTTTAAGTACAGAGGATCCGGTATTAGAGAGTCAATTACTACTATTTACAAAAGACAAAGAATTGATCGTGAAAAGCAACGCTTTAAACATAGTATCAATTACCACCTATTCCATACTTGGACAACAAATAGATTCTTATAAAAATGACAACACCATACCATCGCAAGTCTCCTTACCTATCGAGAAATATGCCAGCGGTGTTTATATCGTTAAAGTAGTTACAAATAAAGGCATCGTCTCAAAAAAAGTGGTGGTCAATTAGACGATAACATTCTCATATACAAAGAAATTAATTAGAAAATACGTGGTATTATCCATGTTCAAGTTGTAAATTTGCAATACAATTTTGAGCATGAAAAAACTAAAAGAACGCTGGGGCATCACCTCTAATTTTCAAATCTTCTTAATTCTTGTTGTATTTGCAATTAACGGCTCATTATCAGCATGGTTGGCCAAACCTGCCATGGAACTTATTGGTCTTTATAAAGAAACTACCAACGGGTTTATTTATTGGCCACTTCGCATACTGATTATTTTTCCTGTTTATCAATTGACACTACCTATTGTGGGTTTCATTTTTGGTCAATTCAAGTTCTTTTGGAATTTTGAGAAAAAATTTCTTAGCAAAATAGGTTTTGGTTTTTTATTTAAAAAATCCGAATAATATGCAATTTGACGAGTTCTTATCTAAAATAGATCAAATACGATCAAAGAAATTAGGTGGTTTAGATGCGCAATTCAAATTAGCTCCTAAATTAAGATTGAGATATAGTCAGCAAAAGATTGAAGCCAATAAACCAAAAAAAGCGGCAGTTTTATCGTTGTTCTACCCAAATGAACAAAATGAGGCAAGTTTTTTGTTAACGCTACGAGCTAGTTATAATGGAAAGCATTCTAGTCAAATTAGTTTTCCCGGAGGAAAAATTGAAGAGAAAGACAAAAACCTTAGAGAAACTGCATTACGAGAAGCTTTTGAAGAAGTAGGCGTGCTTAAAGAGCAGATTCAAATTATCAGAGAAACCACAGATGTATATATACCGCCGAGTAACTTTCTGGCAACACCTTTTATAGGATATACCAATAAGAGACCTGATTTTATCAAAAACTACGAAGTAGCATCCTTGATTGAAGTTTCTGTTAAAGACCTGTTGGACGAGGCTAGCATTACATCTACTACAATGAAGACTTCCTATATGGAAAAAATAGAGGTACCTTGCTTTAAACTAAATAATTACATCGTTTGGGGTGCCACGGCAATGATGTTAAGCGAAATCAAAGAATTGTTAAAATAGTGCTAGAAGCTAATACTTTTGTATTTTAGCAGCCAACCAAGTATTAAATTTTAGGTAATGCCTTTATTTAAAAGGAATCCTTTCGGACATATTTTATTTATCAAAAAATGGCTTATAAGAATCTTAGGAGTTGTTTCTCATGGTAGATATAGAAGTTTTAACAATCTGCAAATTGAGGGGTCAGAGATCTTAAGAAAGCTCCCTGATAATAACGTTTTGTTTATCTCTAATCATCAAACCTATTTTGCTGATGTAGCGGCCATGCTTCATGTATTTAATGCAGCACTAAAAGGAAGAGATGATAACATTAAGAATATTGGCTATATCTGGAACCCTAAATTGAACGTATACTATGTAGCGGCCGGTGAAACCATGCGTTCCGGTTTGTTACCAAAGATCTTTGCGTATACAGGATCCATTTCTATTGAAAGAACCTGGAGGAGTGCCGGTAAAGACGTAAACAGACAGGTAAAGATGTCTGATATTTCGAATATTAGTAAAGCCCTGGATGACGGATGGGTTATTACTTTTCCACAAGGTACCACTACTCCATTTAAACCCATACGAAGAGGAACTGCACACATTATAAAAAGCTACAAGCCTACTGTTATTCCTATCGTAATAGACGGATTTAGACGCTCATTCGATAAGAAAGGATTACGAATTAAAAAGCGTAATGTATTGCAATCTATGGTTATCAAAGAACCCTTAGAAATAGATTATGACAATGAATCTATTGCAGATATTGTTACGAAGATCGAATATGCCATAGAGCAGCATCCATCTTTTTTAAAGGTTATTTCCGTAGAGGAATATGCAAAACAAGAGGCTGAACTTAACAAAAAAAGAGAGTTCTGGAACCTATAGTTCCCTAACCCTCTTTTACAAATAGTTCTTAACCGTCTTATGCTAACCAGGCATTCATCATCCATAAGGTTTTTTCTTGTTCTGAGATAAAGTCGCTCATCATAGCATTCGTACCTTCATCATCTGCTTTATCCGACAGTTCCAAAATTATTCTTTCAATCTTCAACAGTTCAGATAAGGAGTTTACTATTAATGTTACTGCTGCTTCATCGTTTGAAATATGATTTGCTACCGGTACGGAGGCGATATTTGTATATTCATTAAAGGTATGAAGTGGTACTGATTGTAAAGTAAGAATTCGTTCTGCAATCATATCTACCTTTTCCTGAGCGTCTGTATACAATTCCTCAAACTTCACATGTAATTCGAAGAAGTTTTTTCCTTTGATATTCCAATGTAGCCCTCTCAAACTCTGGTAATATGTCTGAAAATTGGCCAGTAGAATGTTTAATTCCTCTGCCAATATTTTTGTGTCTTTTCGGTCTAAACCTACTATGTTTTTTTGCATGATTTCTAATTTTATTCAAAATTATCTAAACTTTTCTTCGATAAACTATAGATGTAATTGATAGTTTTAATATCTTTATCAAAAATTTTTATACATGACAATTACACAATTAAAATATGTTCTTTCTGTAGCAGAATACAAGAACTTTACTGTAGCTGCTGAGCATAGTTTTGTTACACAACCAACATTGAGTATGCAAATTCAAAAATTGGAAGATGAGCTAGATGTACAGATCTTCAATAGATCTAAAAAACCAATCGAGTTGACCGATATAGGAAAAAAGGTTGTAGAACAGGCTAAGATCATCGTGGGAGAGAGTAATAGGATCACTGATATTGTGCATCAGCATAAAGGCTTTGTAGGAGGAGAGTTCAAATTAGGGATCATTCCGACAGTCATGCCTACTCTACTACCTATGTTCTTAAATAATTTCACACATAAATATCCTAAAGTGAAGTTGATCATTGAAGAGCTAACGACCGAAGAGATCATACGAAAACTAATGGATGGCCATATTGATGCAGGTTTGGCTGCTACTCCTTTAGAAAATGAAGCTATTAAAGAACGACCTTTGTACTATGAACCCTTTGTTGGATTGATTCCGGAAGGACATCGTCTTTTTGATTCCAAAAAAATTGACGTAGATCAGCTAGAGATGAACGATATTTTATTACTCGAAGATGGTCACTGTTTTAAAGACAGTGTTATCAATCTATGTAGAACCTATAAGGACGATAACGCAAAAGGTTTTCAATTAGAAAGCGGTAGTTTTGACACGTTAATTAAATTATCCAAGGAAGGCCTGGGAATGACACTTCTTCCCTATTTACATACATTGGATCTACATGAAAAAGATCAGAAGCACTTAAGAGAATTTTTAGCGCCTCCTCCGGCAAGAGAAGTAAGTTTGATCTATCACAAGTCACAATTAAAGATGCAGCTCATTGAAGCACTTAAAAATACCATTGATGGTGTTGTTAGGGGTGCAATCTCTTTTAGTGATGTGAAAATCATAAGCCCGCTACAACGTGCTTAAATAAAAAAAGGAAGCTTTTCAGCTTCCTTTTTTTATGCATACATTTTTTCTCTTAGCTCTTTCACTTTAGGGTCTGTAAGGTATTCATCAAAAGTGGCATATCTATCGATGATTCCCTTTGGCGTTAACTCAATGATCCTGTTTGCTACTGTCTGTGCAAATTCGTGGTCATGTGTTGTGAACAAAATCGTTCCCTTGAAATTAATTAAAGAGTTATTCAGCGCCTGAATCGATTCAAGGTCCAAGTGGTTCGTAGGTTCATCCAACAATAAAATATTTGCTCTCTTCATCATCATTCGCGATAACATACATCGTACTTTCTCTCCTCCAGATAGTACATTACTTTTCTTTAACGCTTCTTCTCCGGAAAAGATCATCTTTCCTAAGAACCCTCTTAGGTATACTTCCTCTCGCTCTTCCTCGGTCTTAGCATATTGACGTAACCAATCTACTAGATTCAAGTCTCCATTTTGAAAAAACTCTGAATTATCCAATGGTAAGTATGACTGAGTCGTTGTTACTCCCCAATTATATTTTCCCGTATCCGCCTTTATATGATCTGTAATGATTTGATAAAAAGCAGTAACCGCTCTAGAATTCTTAGAAATGATAGCTACTTTATCACCTCTATTCAAGTTGATGTCAACATCTTTAAACAGAATTTCATCTTCAAATGTCTTACTTAAACCTTCTACGTTTAATATCTGATCTCCTGCTTCTCGTTCACTCTTGAAAATGATCGCCGGATATCTTCTACTCGATGGCTTGATCTCATCCACATTTAATTTCTCGATCATCTTTTTTCTACTCGTTGCTTGCTTTGATTTTGCAACGTTTGCAGAGAATCTTCTAATAAATTCCTCAAGCTCCTTTTTCTTATCTTCTGCCTTTTTATTCTGTTGTGCTCTTTGCTTGGCAGCTAACTGACTAGACTCGTACCAGAACGTATAATTTCCTGAATAGTGATTGATCTTACCAAAATCGATATCCGAGATATGCGTACATACCGCATCTAAAAAATGCCTGTCGTGAGATACAACAATTACGGTATTATCATAATTAGCCAGGAAGTTTTCTAACCAGGCAATGGTTTCAAAATCAAGGTCATTGGTAGGCTCATCCATGATTAACACATCAGGATTTCCAAACAGTGCCTGCGCTATTAGCACTCGTACTTTTTGTTTTCCATCAAGATCCTGCATTAAGGTATAATGGAGATCTTCTTTAATACCCAAGTTAGAAAGCATGGCTGCTGCATCGGAATCGGCGTTCCATCCATTCATCTCTTCAAATTGCACTTGAAGTTCTCCAATTTTTTCAGCATTTTCATCAGAATAGTCCGCATACAGCGCATCGATTTCTTTCTTGATCTTGAACAAATCTTTATTTCCCATTACCACGGTTTCCAGGACCGGAAACTCATCAAAGGCATAATGATCCTGTGATAGTACAGACATTCGTTTTCCTGGTTCCAGGTGAACTTGTCCAGAGGTAGGCTCTTGCTTTCCGGAAAGTATTTTTAAGAATGTAGACTTTCCTGCTCCATTAGCCCCAATAATACCATAACAATTTCCCTGTACAAATTTGGTATTTACTTCATCAAACAACACTCTCTTACCAAATTGAACCGATAAATTAGAAACTGATAACATGTGATATGCTTTTTAAAATTTTGTGCAAAAGTATGAAAATCATTTGTCATTTTAGTCACGAAATTAACATGGTTTTACGAATGACAAACAGATTTTGATAAACCGATTTAGTTCTATATTTTAGCTCGGCTTTTAAAAGTATACATCTATTGTTTATAAGATGTTGTTAAAAAAAATTCTTTTAACATCGTATTAACAAGCAAGACCTTAATTGATGCCTATTTTTGAGCTGTAATTATGTTTAATGAAAATGTTAGCGAGATTTAAATTACTTACATACTTATTATTAATGGTCTTTTTTATAGGGTGTGAACCCGAAACGAAAGACACGACTACATATTTTGGAGGAAAGATCATAAACCCTAGAGGGAAATTTGTGGTGTTATTTGAAAATGAAAAAGCCATAGATACCTTTTATTTAAATAGTCATAACAAATTTTTAGGAGAGATCAGTAATGTAAAAGAAGGCTTGTTCGTTTTCAAACATGGTCCGGAACATCAATATTTGTATCTAGAACCTAAAGATAGTATTCTAATTCGTTTGAATACTTGGGACTTTGATGAATCTCTCGTATTTAGTGGTAAAGGTGCTAAAAGAAATAACCTTTTGATCGATTGTTTTTTAGATGCCGAAAAAGATGATAAGTTCTTCCGTAACCTATATAGTCTTTCTCCGAATCAATTTAAAAAGAAAGTAAGCATTTTAGAAAAGCAAAAAAAGCGACGCTTAAAAGAGCTCCTATCTCGATTTGAAAATGAATCAGATGAGTTTAAAACGCTTTTAGAAATATCCCTAACCTATCCTGTATACCGAAGACTAGAGAATTACCCTTTGGTGCATCACGAAATGATCCGTGAAACTATGAATGAAAAAATTGATGAGAATTTCTTCGATCATAGAAAAAACATTGATTATAAGAAAGATAGCATTATGTATTATAGCGCTTACAGAGATTACATTGTAAGCTACCTATATAATATGACCAACAATTCTGGGCACAAAATGTATTCCGATAAGTTTACGACAGAACTTTTACATATCATCGATAAACATTTTGAATCCGAGAGTACCAGAAACACCTTATTGAGACAAACGGTGATCTCTCATTTTTACAGGAAATCTAGCTGTGATGTGAATAATGATGCTTTTGAAACATTTTTAAAACTAACGTCGAATAATGACGATGTTAAATTAGTGAAACGTTTGTTGAGCGATACCAAAAAATTACACAAAGGAAAAAAACTTGAAGATTTTAAAGTTGTTGATCTGAACAATTCAGCACACTCTATAAAAGATGTTATTAAAGGAAAAGATGTTGTGCTTTATTTTTGGAACACTAAATATATTAGTAAAGAGTATCTATATTCTAAAGTGAATTATTTCTCAAAAAAATACCCTGACCTTGAATTTATTGGGGTTCAAATAGATGGCAAACATAAAGACTACATCAAGAATCTAGATATTAAATCTCAGTTTTATCTTGATAAGAGCAGTAAGGCTAATAAATTCTTAACCAGTAAACTACCAAGGACGATCCTTATTAATAAAAAGGGAATTGTCGTAAATGCTTACGCGTCTTTGTCTTCTCAAAACATCTATAATCAGGTAGCTACATTAGCGCAAAACTAATTCACCTTTTCTTAACCTATCTATTTTATTTAGAGTACATTTGCACGATTTTAGTGGTATAACACCATTTTAAAATCAAAGTCGTATATCAATAAGGTTTGCAGGTGGGCATCTGTGGATCTATAAAAACACAGTATGTCAACATTTTTAGAGTTAGGTCTTAAAGAACCTATCAATCGAGCATTAATGGATTTAGGATATGAAAGTCCTACCGTGATTCAAGAAAAAGCCATTCCTCAGATCATATCATCTACCGATGATCTTAAAGCATTTGCACAGACCGGAACGGGAAAAACAGCTGCTTTCAGTTTACCTATTTTAGAACAAGCAGACGAAACTAATAAGAACACTCAGGCTATTATATTATCTCCAACTAGAGAACTGGCTGTTCAAATTGGGAAGAATATCGAAGATTTTGCCAAGTATATTCCAGGGTTAAAAGTGGTAACCGTATATGGTGGTGCTAACATTGAAGAGCAAATGCGAAAGCTAAAGAAAGGAGCTCAAATTGTTGTAGGTACGCCTGGTAGAACGGTGGATCTCATTAGCAGAAAAGCATTAAAACTTGGTAATATTCAATGGTTAGTACTTGATGAAGCAGATGAAATGCTAAACATGGGATTCAAAGATGAATTGGATAAAGTATTAGCTGTTACGCCTGAAACAAAACAAACATTGCTATTTTCTGCAACCTTTCCTAAAGAGGTAGAAGCTATTGCTAAGAATTATATGACCAAACCTGTAGAAATTACCTCAGGTCAGAAAAATCAGGGATCCGACAATGTAAGTCATGAATACTATCTAGTAACTGAAAGGACTCGCTATCCGGCTCTTAAGCGAATTGCAGATGTGAATCCAAACATCTATGCCATCGTTTTCTGTAGAACACGTAGAGAAACACAAGAGGTAGCCAACAATTTGATAAAAGACGGATATAACGCGGACGCATTGCATGGGGATCTTTCTCAAGCACAACGTGATGCTGTTATGGGCAAGTTCCGCGAAAAGAACATTCAAATGTTGGTCGCAACAGATGTAGCGGCACGTGGTTTAGACGTGAACAATTTGACACACGTCATTAACCATAAATTACCGGATCAAATAGAAAACTATACCCATAGAAGTGGTAGAACCGGTAGAGCAGGTAATATTGGAATTTCTTTAGTACTTGTAAATAGTAAAGAAAAAAGTAGGTTACGAGGGATAGAACGTATCATCAAAAAGAAGTTTGTACAAACACCGGTTCCTTCCGGGAAGGAAATTTGTCAAAATCAATTAATGCACTTGATCGACAAAGTTCAAAATACGACGGTTAATGAAAACGAAATAGAAAGTTTCCTGCCGAGTATCTATGAAAAATTAGACGGACTTAGTCGTGAGGAGTTGATCCAAAAATTTGTATCCCTAGAATTTAACACTTTCTTATCATATTACGAGAATGCTCCAGATCTTAATGATCTCAAGTCTAGAGAAAACACTAGAAGCGGTAAAGGATCTAGCGAAAACATGACGCGATTCTTTATTAATATAGGTAGAAAAGATCGATTGAATCCCGCCAGGCTTATAGGTTTGATCAATGATCAGAATATAGGTGATAAGATTGATATCGGTTCTATCGATATTATGGACACCTTTTCCTTCTTTGAACTAGATAAGAACTTTGAAGAAAAAACCTTGGAAGCTTTTGCCACAAATCAACCCGAGTTTGAAGGGCGTGGTGTAAATGTTGAGGTAACCAAAAAAGAGCGTAGTGGACGTTCTGGAGGAAGTAGACGACGCAGTAAAAAGCCTTTTGATTCGAACGAAGGATTTGGTAGAAAAAGAAGAAGTTCAGAAAATACCAGAAAAGGAGATGGAGGAAGACGTTCTAGAAGAAGTGAAAAACCGGACAGAGGTTCTCGAGATAAAAAAACAGGTGGATTCGGAAGAAGACGAAGAGCCAGATAAGAATATAGCCTGCATAATGCAGGCTTTTCTTTTGCAGATAACCGTGTTTTTAATTGCAGATATATGTAGCTGTAATTCTCTTATTTTCATATCTTTAAGCTGCTATGATTCGAGAAAAAGTGATCATAGATAAATGAAAACCTTTTCTGATGAAAATATTTACCTACCCTAAACCACTCAGGAGCACATTCCTAGTATTGCTTATTATGCTGGGAATGAGTTCTTGTAAAGTACAGTTGGTGAGCGCCTATGATGAAGTCATAGATCACGGCCTACGAGACTACAAACTACAACTGAACACCTTTATAAAAAATGCCAGTGATGCCGGTGGTACTCCTCAAGGTACTTTTGAAAATAACAGAGGTACCTATAATCAGTTAGAGACAAAAATAGACTTGCTTATTGATCCGCGCCCAAAATGCAATCGACCGGAAGTTGTAAGCTAGTTACCAATATTTCCAGTAAGATAGAGCGCATAATGGGTGATAAAATGCCTGTGGTAATAGCTAGCGAAAACCAGACCGAAACAGGGAATTTCTTATGGCTGTACAGAAACGCTTATTGCAATTGGTAAAGAAGCAACTATTGTTTGTAAAGGAAATCCATCAAAAAGCTGATAA
This sequence comes from Flavobacteriaceae bacterium, assembly GCA_965218065.1. Taxonomy (GTDB): domain Bacteria; phylum Bacteroidota; class Bacteroidia; order Flavobacteriales; family Flavobacteriaceae; genus Polaribacter. The sequence continues at coordinate 1,537,703 of OZ244589.1, forward strand.
GTGTCGCAGTAGAACCGGAGAACAACTTTCGTGTATTAGAACAGCCACGAGTAAAACAGCACTCGACATTAGTAACCAATCTATTAATGCTGCCTGGATCGTAGAAACCACTAAACGAAGCTCTAAACGTAAAACCGATTAATTATGAAACTTACCATTAACAATGTATATAAAAACCATTATAGATGAAGCTGGTGATGCTTTTGGCGATGGTTGGGACTCTATTAAGAACTATGCTCCCGTTGAGTTTAAAAAATGGCTACACAATTAAAGGATATTGCTAAAAATATTGCAAATATGCCATAGATCCCGATGACGGATATTCGCCGGAAACAGGAAAGATCTTGTTAAAAATGCAAGTGACTGCTACTGAAAGTGTCCTTGTAGCTATTTCGACACTTACATTAATTGCGGTACAAAATGCCATCAATAATATTTTCGAAGCGTTAAAAAAGACATTTTCAGAATTGGTTCCGATACTATAAATTAATTAGTTTATTACTATTTATCACAGAAACCCGCAACGAAAATTGCGGGTTTCGTCATTCCAAAAACACTAAAGAGTTCTTACTTTTAGAAAAATATATATTGTGTATCCCCCCGTTTATGCGTATTAAAATTCAACTAACCGGAAGCCTGAGCCCATTATGGACGCAGGCTTTTTTAGTTTATGCAGAAAACTGCATTTTATACTGCGTGTATACACCTTCGTATCTCTTTAATTTACAGTAGCTTAGGTTCTTTAATCCTAAATTTAAAACCTATGAACCCTCAACAATTAGAAATGCTGGAAAGTAAAAGTCAGCGCTTAAGCGAATTATTGGAAGATGTTACACAGTCACAATTAAATGCATTTAGCTCATTATGGAAAGGATTTCAACAGGATGAAGCCCTACTCATCAACTAATGAACTCACTACCTCCAACAATGGACCATACCCCTCTCCTAGCGACCCAGGTAATGTGGAGTATGGATGGGCATTATATTTTTTTTGAACGTTACTCTGCCAGGTACCGGTTCTATTGGAAATTGGTTATACCGAAAAATTACATGACGATCTGGGAATGCCTAACACGACTATTAGTACATCAGAATGGAATGATTGGAAAAAAACATGGTCACTTCCGGAGTTCTTATGGGAGATGGATCTTTGGTATCTACACAACTCTATGCAGTAATGGATATTGGTTGGGCATTAGCGGTAATCGATTTTATTAAACTACAAATACACTTAGAAGATAAGGCCGATTTTATCACAACACCGAATACGGTTTCCATAGATAATACGACAAAGCCCAGTCTGAGCATTGCTGTAATGGGCGATTGGGTTCTGGAAAACTATCAAGATGGTCCTTCTCCTGATAGTCCTTCAACGCAAGTAATGTCTGCCATAAGAACCTAGCTCCGGATATGATAATTCACTTAGGTGATGTCTATTATGCGGGCACAGATAACGGCTGGTTGCTAAAAGGAGAAGAACAGGTTAATCTAATAGATGCCTGGCAGTACAATGCTCCTTTAGGAAACTTTACACTGAATTCTAATCATGAAATGTATGATGGAGCACAAGGATATTACAATGTAGCAATGGCTTCCGACATTTTTAAACCATATCAAACCGGAACTAGTTACTTTGCCATAGAATACGGAGACTATATAATTCTGGGAATGGATTCTGCCTACGATGCAACAGGGATGTACATGCAAGGAAGAATCACAAATCCAGACCAGCTCCAGTTTATGAATGAAGCTTCTAATAAAGGGAAAAAAATTGTTTTAATGACACATCACAATCCCATTGACACACTAGGTGGTTATTTAAATGATCTTTGGCAAGATGTCAACGACACAAACGGGCTAAACAACCCTCCTTATATGTGGTATTGGGGGCACATCCATAATGGGATCGTGTACAATAAGAATGCTGCTTCAGGAAACACGTTGGGTCGTTGTTTAGGTAATGGAGCGATTCCTATAGGAACAGGAAGATGGTTGCAAAATTCAAATATTGATTATTTTACCAATACGCCATTGAACGACGGCACTGAGAATAATAAATTACGAGTAAAAAATGGCTTTGCCATTCTTACTTTTGACAGTAGTGGTATTACCGAAACATGGTACGATCAGTCAGGAGATCAATGTTGGACCAACAAAGCATAAGATAAATTTCTTTATACATAATGAAAAAGCCCGAGTGTTACTACTCGGGCTTTTCTATCATCTAAATGTAAGCAGTTATTCTGCAGCCATATTTGCTGCCGCTATCTGCTTATATACTCCTTCTTCTAGTTTACTTCTAATACCAGAGAAAGCGTTAATTGTTTCATCTATATCTTCTTGCGTATGTGTTGCGGTTGGGATCAATCTTAATATAATTAAACCCTTTGGAATTACAGGGTATACAACGATTGAACAAAATACTCCATAATTCTCTCTCAGATCCTGTACGAGCGCCATGGCTTCAGGAACATCTCCTTTTAAGTATACCGGTGTAATACACGTTTTCGTTGTTCCTAGATCAAATCCGGCTTCTCTTAATCCTGATTGTAAAGCACGTGTGTTTTCCCATAGCTTATCTTTTAGTTCTGGCATGGTACGTATCATATCCAGACGCTTCAAAGCTCCTTTTACCATTGGCATTGGTAAAGATTTTGCAAACATTTGAGATCTCATATTGTACTGTAAATACTGTACAATATCCTTATCTCCAGCAAAAAATGCTCCTATTCCGGCCATAGATTTCGCGAAAGTTGCAAAATAAACATCAATATCATCCTGCACTCCTTGCTCGTAACCTGTACCGCGACCGCCTTCACCTAAAGTTCCAAATCCGTGAGCATCATCTACTAATAAACGGAACTTATATTTTTTCTTTAAAGCTGCTATTTCTTTTAAACGTCCTTGCTCTCCACGCATTCCGAATACGCCTTCAGAAATGGCCAGAATACCTCCACCCGTCTTCTCAGCCATCTTCACAGCCCTTTTCATATTCTTTTCGAAGCTCTCCATATCGTTGTGCTTATACACAAAACGTTTTCCAGGATGCAAGCGCACACCATCAATAATACAAGCATGAGTATCTACATCGTAAACGATAATATCATTTTTACCTACTAAAGCATCAATGGCAGATACCATTCCCTGATATCCAAAGTTTACTAAGTACGAGGCTTCTTTTCCTACAAACTCCGCACATTCTCTTTCTAATTGTTCGTGATACACAGTATGGCCAGACATCATTCTAGCTCCCATAGGATATGCCATTCCGTGCTCCATTGCAGCTTCACCATCCACTTTTAAAACTTCTGGATGATTCGCTAACCCTAGATAATCATTGATACTCCAAGTAACTACCTTCTTCCCATTAAAAGACATTCTATTGGAAATAGGTCCTTCTAGTTTTGGAAATACATAATATCCTTCTGCTTTTTCAGCCCAATTTCCTAAAGGTCCTTTATCTTCTCGAATCCTTTCAAATAAATCTTTCGTCATACTATTTATCATTCATTTTTTCAGCTTGCAAATTAACCTATTTTTTGCCAGTTAATCAAACTTTTAAAAATTTGTCTTTAACAAGATTTTAACAATTTGGTGATTTTTAATTGATTTTCCAAATATCGTTCTTCCAAATGGAAGACGATACACATCAAAAAATGCTACTTTTCGATATAGATCGCCGGAAAGTTTTGAGGCATTTCCGGATCATAAAAGCCTTGCTCCTTCATCCAATCATCATTGTATATTTTATTCATATAACGCGATCCATGATCTGGAAAAATAAGCACTACAAAGCTATTTTCATCAAACACATTTTTTGCCGCATATTGTGCTGTAGCCTGCATGACTGCTCCACAGGTATATCCAGGAAAGAAACCTTCTTTAGTAACGATCTCACGGGCTTTATAAGCGGCATCCTTATCGGTAACCTTCTCATACACATCAATGACAGAAAAATCGGTAGCAGCAGGAACCAGGTTCTTTCCCAGTCCTTCAATCTTATAAGAGTAGATCTCATTTTGATCGAATTCACCAGTTTCATGATATTTCTTTAAAATAGATCCATAAGCATCTACGCCCAATACCTTTATATCAGGATTTTGCTCTTTCAAATATTTCCCGGTACCTGAAATAGTTCCACCAGTTCCACTTGCAACCACCAAATGTGTTATTCTACCTTCCGTTTGTTCCCATATTTCAGGCCCGGTAGTAGCATAATGTGCTTCAATATTTAATTCGTTAAAATATTGATTTATATATACTGAGTTCGGCGTTTCTTTGTGAATTCTCTTTGCTACCTCATAATAGGATCTAGGATCGTCAGCAGCAACGTCTGCAGGACATACATAGACTTCAGCTCCCATAGCACGAAGTCCATCTATCTTATCTACAGATGACTTATTGCTTACAGCTAGCTTACAAGAATACCCTTTAACCATGGCTATCATCGCTAAACTGAATCCTGTATTTCCTGAAGTAGTTTCTACAATAGTACTACCAGGCTTTAAGATTCCTCTTCGTTCAGCATTTTCAACAATGTGCAGCGCTATCCTGTCTTTGGCAGATTGCCCGGGGTTAAATGCCTCTATTTTGGCAAAATATTGACCTGGGTAATCTTTTGTAATCTTATGTAATTGAACCATTGGTGTTTGTCCAATAAGATCCAATAAATTCTCGGTTATTCCTTTATTTCTTATCATTCTTGGCTTGGTCGACTGCAAAACTAGGTTATTTTTCTAACTTATCTTCCAATGCTAAGAAAAAGGTGTAATCTCTTGCTGTTTCTTTTAATGCATCGAACCTTCCTGAAGCTCCTCCGTGACCGGCGTCCATATTTGTATGCATTAACAGTACATTATTCCCAATTTTCATATCTCTTAATTTTGCCACCCATTTAGCAGGTTCCCAATACTGCACCTGACTGTCAAAATAACCTGTAGTAACCAACATGTTTGGATATGATTTTGCTGCTACCTGATCATAAGGAGAATATGACAAAATATAATCGTAATACTCTTTGTCTTTTGGATTTCCCCATTCATCAAACTCTCCGGTGGTCAAAGGAATAGACTCGTCTAACATTGTTGAGACCACATCTACAAATGGCACCGCTGCTACAATACCATTGTATAGTTCAGGGTTCATATTTACGATAGCTCCCATAAGCAATCCTCCTGCCGACCCTCCCATCGCATATAGATGGTTCGCCGAAGTATAATTGTTATCAATTAAAAATTTAGAACAGTCCACAAAGTCATTGAAGGTGTTCTTTTTGCGTAGCATTTTTCCATCTTCGTACCACTCTCTTCCTAAATATTGACTCCCTCTAATATGTGCTAAGGCATATACAAATCCTCTATCTAACAAACTCAATCGCGTAGTTGAGAACCCGTCAGGAATTGTATATCCGTAAGAACCATATGCGTATTGCAGTAATGGGGTATTCTCATTCAACTTCGTGTCTTTATGATAGACCAATGAGATTGCTACCTTCTTCCCATCACGTGCCGTTGCCCAGATACGTTCACTTTTATAATTTGACTTATCAAAAGTTCCTCCTAGTACCTCTTGTTCTTTCTTTACATCTTTCGTTCTATCTTTCATATTGTAATCGATGACAGAGCTTGGAGTTGTGAAAGAATTATATGAATATCGTATGATATCGGTATCAAACTCAGGATTAGCATATACACTTACAGAATAGGTTTCTTCATCAAAAGGCAAGTATTCATCTTTACTTCCATCCCACTTTTTTATTCTAACCTTGCTTAAACCATTCGTTCGCTCTTCCAGTACTAAATATTCTTTAAAAATTGAAATATCTTCAAGCAGAGTATCATCTCTATGCGGGATCACATCCACCCAATGTTCTTTCGTAGTTTTTTCAATCGGTGTTTTCATTAACTTAAAGTTCGTTGCATCGTCCTTATTCGTTAATATGTAGAAGTCGTCTTCAAAATGCGAAATGCTATATTCTAAGTCACGCTCTCTTGGTTGAATCACTTTAAACTCACCATTTGGGTCATCTGCAGACAAGACTCTAAATTCTGAAGAAACGGTGTTATAACAGCCAATAACTATATACTTATTCGATTTTGTTTTATATACATAGGTTCCAAAGGTTTCATCTTTTTCATGAAAAACTTCAACATCTTCAGATGCGTTGGTTCCTAATGTATGTCTAAAGATCTTTTCGCTTCTTAAGGTAATGGGATCTTTTAATGTATAATACAAGGTTTTATTATCATTCGCCCAAACAGAGCCCCCTGTAGTGTTCTTAATCTCATCTTCATAGATTTCTCCAGTTTCCAAGTTTTTTATTCGAATTACATACTGTCTTCTACTGACAGTATCTACAGCAAAAGCTGCTAACTTATTATCTGGACTTACATTTACGCCTCCTAATTGAAAATACTCATGTCCTTCAGCTTCCTCATTTACATTGAACATGATCTCTTCTGAAGCCTCAAGGTTTTCCTTTTTTCTAGCATAAATAGGATATTGCTTTCCCTTCTCATACCTGGTGATGTAGAAATAGCCATTTCGCTTATACGGTACAGAGGCATCATCTTCTTTGATCCTTCCTTTCATCTCCTCAAACAAGCTTTCTTGAAAATCCTTCGTATATGCTGTTACTTTATCGAAATAAGCATTTTCCGATTCTAAATAATCCTCCACTTTTTTGGTCTGCTCATCCTTATTCTTTGCCGTTTTCTGCTCATCCGTAAGGCGCATCCAAAAGTAGTTATCAACTCTTGTATCTCCGTGTATGGTTAATTCTTTGGCTTGTTTCTCAGCCGTTGGTGCTTTCGCATCCGTATTCTTCATGGATTGTTTTTTACATGCGGATGCAAAAATAAGACTAAAAACTGTGGTAACTCGTATGATTTTTTTCATTTTAAGAAGATTTTATGCTTGCAATATAAATAGTAATTTTGTTGCTACGAATTTAATACATAAAACTATGTTTGGAGATTTATCGGGTATGATGGATAAGCTGAAACAGGCTCAACAAAAAGTAGAAGAAACAAAACTAAGATTAAATACCGTACTCATCGATGAGGAAGTTCCGGAAAAACTGAAGATCACAATTACAGCGAATAGGGAGATCAAATCAATTCATGTTGATCCATCACTATTGGAAGATGTGGAAGAATTGGAGGATTATTTGGTGATTGCCCTAAATAATGCCATTCAAAAAGCAAGCGCTATCAATGATCAAGAAATGGCAGCCGCTGCTAAGGATGGAATGCCGAACATCCCAGGAATGGATCTATTTTCTTAATGATTTCAACATTAGTCATACAAGCTAATGATTATATGCTTCCTTGCTTGAACAAACAATTATTTGGTGTAGAGTGTTTAGGTTGCGGAATTCAACGGGCATTTTGGTTACTTCTGAGAGGTGAGTTTATTGCCGCGTTTAAAATGTATCCTGCGATATATACTTTAATCTTATTAGCTTTATTTGGGCTATTACATTTGAAGTATAAATTTAAAAAAGGTCGTAAAATTATACTTACTTTAGTCACCGTGAATTTGCTGATCATAATTATCAGTTACTTTGTAAAAATGAATTACTTATTTTAATTTAATACACTAATGGAAAAACAAACTCCATCTAACGGAACAGCATCTCTGGTATTAGGGATACTCTCAATTTTAACATGTATTTGCTATGGTATCATTGGACTGCCTTTAGGAATCATCGCCTTTTTCTTAGGTCGTAATGCTGAGAGAGAATTTAGACGATACCCTGATACGTATACCAGTCCGGGTAATGGTACTGCAGGAAAGATATTAGGTATCATCGGAATTATTTTAAATCTTATCTACTTATCATTTGTGGCTTGGATTATATATAAACTGGGATGGGATGCCTTTCAAGATCCTCAATTACTGGAGGAAAGATTACAAGAGTTATTACAATAAAAAAAAGGAGCCGTTTGGCTCCTTTTTTTTTACTAATATCTGTCTTTTTTAGAATCCTGATGCAGCAAAACCTAAAAGCCCAAACAGAAATATTAACACATAAAATGACAACATAATAATCATTAAGATACCTATGAATTTATAATGTGATTTCAAATATTCAAAAGCTTTTGTAAGAGTATCCTCATCTTTCGCTCTAAGAGCTGCTTTCATATTACCTGCAAATTTGAACAGATAATATATAGGGAAAAAGTACAAAACTGCTACCAATAAATAAATAACAGTAAAAAAAGCACCACCTATCATTTCAGCTCCACCGCCAAATTCAGAAGCTGCCGCAGCAAATGCTGCACCTCCAAATAATGCCATAAGCACTAAAAGTCCTAAGCATATAAATCCAACAATTGACATAAAATTAGCCCACTTGGCAGTTTCTCTTAAGAAAGCTAACGCATGATCACTCAAAGTAAGTTGTTTTGGAGCGTTGCTCCCGATATCATCTATCGCCATAGTATAAAATATTTAGTTAGTTAATTTAATGGCTAAAGTTAGTAATTGTATTTTTAATGATGTTTACACAATCTAATAATTGCTCTTCATTCATTACTAACGGTGGCGCAAAACGAATAATGTTACCATGCGTTGGCTTTGCCAATAATCCATTATCTCTTAATTTTATACAGATGTCCCAGGCTGTAGAACTATCTTCAGAATCATTGATCACAATTGCATTTAATAATCCTTTTCCTCTTACTAACCGCACAAGATCATTTTCTTTAGCAAAAGTCGATAATTCTGCTCTAAATAGTCGTCCAAGTCGTTCTGCATTTTCAGCCAAACGCTCTTCTGCTACTACCTCTAATGCTGCCATTGCTACGGCTGCAGCTATTGGGTTTCCTCCAAATGTCGAACCATGATTTCCAGGTCTGATAACATTCATTATAGGATCGTTAGCCAAAACAGCAGAAACAGGATATGCCCCACCGCTTAGTGCTTTTCCAAGAATCAAAATATCTGGAGTTACATTTTCATGGTTCACTGCTAACAATTGTCCTGTTCTGGCAATACCCGTTTGAACTTCGTCAGCTATAAATAATACATTATGTTTTTCACATAAGGCCTTAGCAGCCGCTAAATATCCTTCAGAAGGCACATATACACCTGCTTCACCTTGAATAGGCTCCACTAGGAACCCTGCTACGTTAGGAGTACTTTCAAGGGCTTGTTCTAAAGCGACAAGGTTATCGTACTCTATCTTTATAAATCCGTTTGTAAACGGTCCAAAGTTTTTACGAGCTACAGGGTCATTCGAAAACGAAATGATCGTAGTTGTTCTTCCATGGAAGTTATTCTCGCATACAATGATCTGAGCATCATTCTCTGAAATTCCTTTTACTTCATACGCCCACTTTCGGCATAATTTCAACGCAGTTTCTACTGCTTCAGCTCCCGTGTTCATCGGAAGCAATTTGTCAAATCCAAAGTATTTTGTAGCAAACTCCTCATACCTTCCTAACATATCATTATAAAATGCTCGTGAAGTTAAACTTAAGGTCTGTGCTTGAGAAACCATAGCATTCACAATCTTTGGGTGACAATGCCCCTGGTTTACTGCTGAGTACGCAGATAAAAAATCATAGTATTTTTTTCCTTCTACATCCCAGACATACACTCCTTCTCCTCTACTCAACACCACTGGTAATGGGTGATAGTTGTGTGCTCCGTACTTGTTTTCTAAATCGATCGCTTGTTGCGAAGTTAATTGGTCTAAAACAGCCATTTTGAATAATTTTTAATTTATAAAATAACCATTCCTTATCTACCTTTATCCTTTCGAAGGGTTCCGAAAATTCAGCGTGGGAAAGAAATCATCCCTAGAGGCTGCAATTTAATAAATATTAACCGCGCAGTAAAATCTAAATTTCACTATTTTGAAGTGATTGAAGAGATCAACAGTTCTAGTCTTTTAATTTCTCGCATCAAGGTATTCTTATTCATTTGCATCCAAGAAAATAGTTTTAACATAGATACCATCATCATACCTATAAATGTAGCTGCAGCCCATTTGATCATATCTGCTACTTCTGTTGCCTCAAAAAATTGAATAATTGCATATACGCAAAAGCCGAGAACGATAAAATTGATAAAGATCATCATTCGAATGATCCACCGTAACTTCCCTTTAAACAAACTTCTTACCATCCCGAATAAACCTTCTTCATGTAGATCATCATAAAACTTAGCTTCTTCCTGTGTTAGAGCTTCTTTAATTAACTTGTCTATATCTTCCATGTTTTCCATAATTTTTATGTTTTTAAAATTGTTTTTAATTTTTCTCTCGCGTGAAACAACCTTGATTTGGCTGTCCCAACCGATATTTTTAATAGTGTACTGATCTCTTTTAACGAATAATTCTGTGTATAGAACAACTTTATGACTACTTGCTGATCATCTGATAGTTCATATATAGATTGCATCAATCTATTTCGTAATTCCTGTCTATAATCGTCGTTATTTTCTGTGCTCATCTTTGATGAACGTTCATGGTAGAAACGATGGAGTTTTTTAGCCTCGCTGTTCTGAGCTCGTATCCAATCGATAGCCCTTCTATTTACAATACTTATTGCCCAACTCTTAAATTTATCCCGATCTTTAAGGTCATTTAATTTTCGAATGATAATTGTCCAACTCTCTTGTGCAATATCTTTCGCGGTATCCGGATCTTTAACATACCAATAAGCCAATTTACAGAAAGACACATGCCATCTTTTAACTAAAACAGACAAAGCCATTACATCTCCCAATTGATATGCTTTTACCAGATCTGCATCTGTTATGTTGGTTACTTCTTTCATGAATACAATCACCTCATAGACGTACAAAAAAACAAAAGGTTCATTTGAAAAGAGGAAACCTTATAAAGATAACTGAAATAATTCCTAAGTTTGTGCCCTTAATTAAAGTAAAGACATGCCACGTAGAGAGCGAAACAAGTTTGTAAAGAGAGGTCAAATTCTTGAATTGAAGATAGAAGACTATGCTTTTGGAGGAAAAGGAATTGGTAGAATTCGTTCTGAAGAAGGCGAGTTTGTGGTTTTTGTACCGAATACTTTACCTGGTCAAAAAGTAAAAGCACAGGTTAAAAAATCGAGTAAAAAGTATGCCGAATGTAAATTGATAGATGTATTAGAACATGCAGATACTGAAGTAGAAGTTCCTTTTCAAGACATTCCAGGAGCTCCGTATATTCAATTACCGATTGCGTTACAGCATCAATATAAAAAAGAAAGTACGTTATCTTTATTTCAGAGAATTGGTAAAGTAGAAAATATAAGTGATCTTTTCGATGAGTTCATCAGTTCACCAAATGTTTTTCACTATCGAAATAAGATGGAATATGGTTTCTCTGCTATTGGCTATGACAGAACCTTAAAAACGGATGTAGATGTCTTTACATTAGGCTTCAAGCGACGCGGTGTTTGGTGGATGGGAGATAATTTAGAAAAAGACTCCGGGTTATTTGATAAAGAAGTAGAAGATCGTCTTAAAGATATTCGTGTATACTGTGAAAAAACCGGCTTAGCGCCCTGGCATGGTCCACGAAAAGAAGGTTTTTTCAGATATTTCGTGGTTCGAAAATCTTATAAAACGAACGAGCTGCTTTTTAACCTCGTAACAACGTCTTCTCAGTTATCAAAGTTTGATCTTCAGGCATTTTCTTCTTTTTTAAAAGATATCTTCAAAGAACGTTTCGCTGGGTTATTGCATACGATCAATGATGAGGTTGGCGATAGAACCATAGCAACTTCTGGTAGTATTGAGTTGGTTTCGGGCAAAGATAAGATCGTAGAAGAACTATTAGGACTGAATTTTGAAATTAGTATGAAGAGCTTCTTTCAAACAAATCCAAAGTCGGCAGAAAAACTATATACTAAAGTCATAGATTATGCTTTAGAAAACAGAGATGCCGTAGATAACTCTGTGGTAATGGATCTTTTTTGTGGAACAGGAACCATTGGTCAAATACTTGCATCAAGAAGCAATGACACCAAGATAATTGGAGTCGATATCGTTGCTTCCGCTATTGAAGATGCAAAAAAGAACGCAAAAAGGAATCAAATTGAAGGACTACAATTCTATGCGGCCGATGTGGGTAAATTTTTACAACAGCATCCCGAATATCAAAATAAGATTCGTACCATCATTTTAGATCCGGCCAGAGCGGGAATCGTTCCAAAAACGTTAAAGAAGATCATTCAATTAAATGCAGATCGTATGGTATACGTTTCTTGTAATCCTGCAACGCAAGCCAGGGATACTGAAGAATTGATCAAAAATGGATATAATCTAAAGAAAATAAGCCTTGTCGATCAATTTCCGCATACCTCTCATATTGAAACGATCGCATTATTTGAAAAAAGGTAGCCCACTCTTTTATCTATCTTTTTAACAAACTATCTGTAAAAATTAATGAATCTTTACTTACATTTGAGGTTCTAGAAATTAAATGACGTTTAATGAAAAGAATAGGAATTCTTTTAGCTATCGTATTGTTAGTGGCTGCATGTGAAAAAGACGATATTTGCGTAGAGCCCATTACCCCAAATCTAATACTTCGTTTTTATAATAATGCGAGTCAAACTGACATAAAAGCTGTGGAGCGCTTATCAGTTTGGGCCGATGGTAAGGATACGCTATCTGCATATACATCTGTAACTGCAGATTCCATTATTATTCCTCTAAACACGCAAGCCACGCAAACCATCTATAACTTTAAAATGAACAATGTTGATGGTAATATCGCAAATAATATGATCGATCAACTTACTATTAATTATGAAGTTGAAGAAGTATATGTCTCCAGATCATGTGGTTTTAAAGCTATATTTAACAATGTGACTGTGACCTCCGGTAGTGGTTGGATCTTATCCTTTGCACCTGGAACAATTACAACAATTAATAACGAAGCATCTGCTCATGTACAAGTATTTCATTAGTTTTTTAATGGTACTTGTTTGTACAGGTATCTATGCGCAAAAGTCTACCGAAAACAAGGGAGTAAAAAAAGATACAGCCGTATACAAGACTCCATATGGGTTACGTTTAGGTGTAGACATTAGTAAACCTATAAAAGCAATGTTCGACGACACCTATACAGGTTTTGAAATCGTGGCTGATTATCGACTTACCAAGACTTTTTATTTAGCGGCTGAAATAGGTTTTGAGGAAGAAACGGCGCCGGAAGATTTTACCACATCAATTTCAAAAGGTAATTATATTCGGGTTGGAGGAAACTTTAACTTATACAAAAACTGGTTAGATATGACCAATGAGATCTTCTTTGGGTTTCGATATGGTTTAAGCATTTTTGATCAAACTCTTAACAACTATCAACTGAATGTTGGAAATACTTATTTCCCATCAAATACGATTATCAGTTCTCGTACGGAGAGCTTAAATGCGCATTGGACAGAATTGATGTTAGGAATTAAAGTAGAAACCCTTCCTAACCTATATCTTTCAGCAAGTATGTCATATAAGATAATGATCAGTCTAAAGGAGCCTAACAACTTTAAGACTCTTTTTGCACCTGGTTTCAACCGAATATTCTTGAATAATGCCGGTTTCGGTTTTAATTACACTATTTCATATACAATACCGTTCAATAAGAAGTGATTCCTTGGGGAATACATGATTATTTTACTAACTTTATACTAAACTTATTTTAATCTTACTAAAATGAATAAAATTCCTAGCGTAAATCTGGCAGATTTTTTATCTGGAGATGAACAACGAAAACAAAAATTTGTCGACGAAATTGGACATGCATACGAGAACATAGGATTTGTTGCTTTGAAAGGACATTTCTTAGATGATGCATTAGTTGATAATTTATATAAAGAAATTAGAAAGTTCTTTGAACTTCCAACTGAAGTAAAACAAAAATATGAGATTCCTGGAATCGGGGGACAAAGAGGTTATGTGTCTTTTGGAAAAGAAAGCGCAAAAGGTAAAAAAGAAGGAGACCTAAAAGAGTTTTGGCATTTTGGGCAGTATGTAGAAGATAACCCTGCTTTAGAAGCTGAATACCCTGATAATGTTTATGTAGATGAACTTCCTGAGTTTAATAAAGTAGGTAAAGAGACGTATCAGATGTTAGAAAAAACGGCTAAATATGTATTGCGTTCTTTAGCGATTCATCTAAATCTTGAAGAGACATATTTCGACGAGTTTATTAAGAATGGTAATAGTATCTTAAGACCTATCCACTACCCTCCTATAGTAGAAGAACCTAAAGATGCGGTAAGAGCAGCAGCTCATGGAGATATTAACTTGATTACTTTATTAATGGGTGCTCAAGGAAAAGGTTTACAGGTTCAAAATCATAACGGAGATTGGATCGATGCAATGGCTGAGCCGGATGAATTAATGATCAATGTAGGAGACATGCTTTCCAGACACAGTAACAACAAATTAAAATCAACAATTCATAGGGTTACAAATCCACCAAGAGAATTATGGGGAACTTCTCGTTTCTCTATTCCTTTCTTTATGCATCCAATTAGCAGCATGAAATTAAATGTATTAGAAGGGTGTATCGATGAGAACAATCCAAAACAATTTGAAGATATTACAGCGGGTGAGTTCTTAGATGAACGATTAAAGGAGTTAGGATTGACCAAATAAAATGGATTTACAAGATCAACTAAAGAATTTATTTCCTGATCACGTTCCAGAAACTCCGGAAGTTTCTGAAAAGAAAAGTGACATTTGGCTACAGGATGAACCTATTCTGTGCAAATACGAAAAGCGAAAAGGAAAGCCTATAACCATTTTAGAAGGTTATAATGGTGCTACTTCAGACTTTAAAAAACTAGCCAAAGAGATTAAAACTACCCTTAGTGTAGGTGGTAGCTTTAAGGATGATAGGATTATTATCCAGGGTGATTATAGAGATAAGATTATGGGGATTCTAAAAGACAAAGGGTTTTCTGTTAAAAGAGTTGGTGGTTAGATATGAACAAGGTTTTACACATTACAAATGGAGATAGTCTTACAGAGTATCTTAATGAACTAGACTTCCATGGTGATTTTCTCACCTGGCAGGAAATGCTATGTGAAGGGCCTGTTATTTCCAATATTAATTCAAAGAAGTTTTTTGATCTCAGAAGTCAATTTCTTAAAGAGTATTATAACATTGAAGTAAATAAGTTCGATTTCAGTAGAGACTTGTTAAAACTAGAACATCCTGAACAATACGACACCATCATTTTATGGTTCGAATATGATCTATTTTGTCATATTAATATGCTTGGCGTTCTTAACTTATTATATCAAAAAAAGATAGATAAGCCTATATATGTTGTTACGAGTGGTTTTATCTCAGGTGAGAAAAACCTAAAAGGTTTGGCCGAACTGAATCCGGAGCAACTTAGAGAACACTTTCACAAGCGTATAAAGATTACTAAAGAAGATTTGCAATTAGCCGTCGATCTATGGAACATATACTGTGGTAAGGATCATAATCTATTCAAACCATATATTGTTTCTAATTCCTCCTTTAAGTACATGAGCAATTGTTTAAAAGCACATATTGAACGTTTTCCAAATCAGAAAACTGGGTTGAGTGTTCTTGAAGAGCACATTTTAACCATTGTGAAAGATCGAGATGTTAAATCTAGACATCACTTATTAGGATATATCTTGAACTATCAAGGCTATTATGGTTTTGGAGATATACAAATGGAGCGTATCATAGAGAGACTTTCTATTTTCTTCACATCTACAGAACATAAATTAGAATTAAACAGAAAAGGTCATGAAGCCCTTTTGGGGCAACATAATTTCGCTGGTGAAATTAAGAATGATATGACCTATGGAGGAATACAGCGATTGAATTATCAATTTAATTCAGAAAAAAACAAATTAATTAAAACGATTTTAAATGTCCATTAAAAGCTCTGAGCTTATATTAAACCCAGATGGAAGTATTTATCACTTAAATCTGAGGCCAGAACATATTGCGCATGATATTATCTTTGTTGGAGATCAGTATCGTGTAGACAAAGTAACCAAGCATTTCGATACGATCGAATTTACGACTCAAAAAAGAGAATTTAAAACAACTACAGGTACATACAAAGGAAAAAGATTGAGTGTCATTTCCACTGGTATTGGTCCAGATAATATTGATATTGTTCTTAACGAACTAGATGCATTGGTAAATATAGATCTGAATACTAGAAAGGTAAAGGCAGAACATACCTCATTAAATATTGTAAGAATAGGTACTTCGGGATCTCTGCAAGCCGATATTCCCGTAGATAGTTTCTTAATGAGCTCTCACGCCTTAGACATTAATGGGATGCTCCATTTTTATCAAACCGAAGGTATTGCACACCCAGATATTGAAGAGGCTTTTGTGTCTCATACCGGATGGAGCTCAAAGAAGGCCTATCCTCTTGTTATTTCAAATGGACAAGAGTTAGACCTAAAGATATCTTCTGAAAAAACGTATAAAGGCATGACCGCAACTGCCGGAGGTTTTTATGGTCCGCAAGGAAGAATTCTAAGACTTTCATTAGAAGATCATGATCTCAATAAAAAGATTGACAGTTTTGAATATAATGGAGTCCGTGTAACTAACCTGGAAATGGAAACTTCCGCAATATATGGTTTATCCAAATTACTAGGGCATCAGGCTTGTTCTATGAATGCGATTATCGCCAATCGGGCAAATGGAACATTTAGTAACGACCCGGGAAAAGTGGTTGCTGAACTTATAGAATATACATTGAATAAATTAGTAGAATAAATGCTACGCCTTAATATCGGTGGTGTTCCCGAACATTTTAACTATCCCTGGTATCTTACCTTAAAAAATAAGGAATATACCAAGCAAGGTATTAACCTTCGCTGGAAAGATTTTCATGGAGGTACGGGGCAAATGACCAAAGCACTTCGTGAAGGAGATGTAGACATTGCTATTGTATTAACTGAAGGAATTATTAAGGATATCCAGGAAGGAAACCCTTCTAAAATCGTACAAACATATGTCGATAGTCCTTTAATCTGGGGAATTCATGTTGGTGCAACCTCTTCTTTTAAACAACTTTCAGATCTTAAACATGCCTCAGTGGCCATTAGTAGATATGGGTCTGGGTCTCACTTAATGGCTATTGTAAACGCCTATAATCAAGGTTGGGACGTTGATACACTAAAGTTTAAGGTTGTTAAAAATTTGCAAGGTGGTATTGAGACCTTAAGCAATGGAGAAGCAGACTATTTTATGTGGGAGCATTTTACAACCAAACCGTTGGTAGATAATGGTACATTTAGAAGATTGGGGGACTGTCCTACTCCATGGCCATGCTTTGTTATCGCAGTTAGAGATGAGATTCTTGCCAAATATCCGTCAGAAATAAGGTACATTTTAGACACAATTAATCGTCAGACAAAAAGCTTTAAAGAATTATCGGATATAGATATGATTCTATCTGAACGTTATGAACAGCGTTTAGAGGATATACAAAAATGGTTATCTATGACACGTTGGAATTCGGGACAACCTATTGATCCTAAATTAATTGAAGATATACAAAATAAAATGCTACACTTTAACGTTATCCAAGAGAAGAAAAATGTACACCATGTTATAAAAAATATGTACATTTAGCCCATTAAAATGAAAACCATGAAAAGAATCGTATACATTGTTATTTGTGTTATCGGACTTATTAGTTTATCATCTTGCAGAAGTGCTTCTAAGAGATGTGGTTTAGCTGAAAAATCAACTATTCAAACAGACCAAACACAGCAACCTGCGAGTTTTGTTATTATAACAGAACACGTTTAGTTACTGTTCTTTTTTCAAATTCGATAAGTCCGCTATTTAGTGGGCTTTTTTATTACCAGTTAATTTCTGTAGCTCCGAGATTTTTTAAATAGTCATTCGTTTTAGAAAAGTGCTTATTTCCAAACCAATATCCTCTATTTGCGCTTAAGGGAGACGGATGTCCCGAAGTCAGAACATGATGCTTGGAAGTATCTATTTTTCTTCCTTTCTTTTTGGCAAAACCTCCCCACAATAAGAATACAACATTTTCCTTATTGGCAGAAATTTTCTCAATGACAGCATCGGTAAATTGTTCCCACCCTTTCCCTTGATGGCTTCCAGCTCTATGTGCCCTTACGGTCAGTGTTGCATTCAATAACAACACACCTTGGGTAGCCCAAACTGAAAGATCTCCGGATGTAGGATATGGCTTTCCAATATCTGTGGTCAATTCCTTAAAAATGTTCATGAGCGAAGGTGGGTGCTGAATGCCATCATGCACAGAAAAGCACAAGCCGTTTGCTTGTCCTGGACCATGATATGGATCCTGACCGATGATCACCACTTTTACCCTATCAAACGGGCAATGATCAAATGCAGAAAAGATATCTTTTCCTTTTGGATAACATCGATGATTCACATATTCGTTCTTGATAAAAGGAACCAATTCTTTAAAATATGCTTTCTCAAACTCTGGTCGCAGAATTTTTTTCCAACTTTCATCAATATTAACCTGCATTGTTTGTTATTTTTGTGCTCGATCAAAGATAAAGATTTGAAGCAACAAATTTCAGAAAAAGTATTGGTAGATTTAGAATTCACAACCGTTTTACAACAGGTTGCAGACTTTGCAATTTCTGATCTTGGGAACGCAGAGATCAAGAACATTGTACCTATTTCAGACAAAAAGGCGCTCCTGAGAGAGCTCGCTTTGGTAAATGAATATGTAGCTTCTTTTGAAAATGAGAATAGAATTCCCAATCACTATTTCGAAAATATTGAAACGGAGATCCATAAATTAGGTATAGAAAATAGTTTTTTAGAGCCTAAAAGTTATTTAAAACTGTCAACCACCTCCGAGACGGTCAATGAACAAAAAAAATTTCTTAAAAAGTTCAAAGAGTACTATCCTACTTTATTTGACCTGAGTGAGTCTGTTGAAATGACAGATCATATTATTACTTCAGTTAAAAAAGTGATTACTCCATATGGTGAAGTTGCCAATGGAGCCTCTCCTGCTTTAAAACAGATCCGCAAGGATATCAATGGTATTAGAAGTAAGATCGGTGCCAGCTTTACCAAAGCATTGAGTAGTGCTATAACGTCTGGATATTTGGCAGATATTAAAGAGACCATTGTCGATAATCAACGTGTATTGGCGGTTCAGGCGATGCACAGAAGAAAAGTAAAAGGAAGTCTGTTGGGTTCCTCTAAATCTGGGAATATTGTCTATATAGCACCACAATCCACGCTAAATTTCAGTCGTGAATTACAGAATTTAGAGTATGAAGAAAAACAGGAGATCATTCGTATTCTCAAAGTTTTATCTAACGAACTACGTCCTTATAAAGAGCTATTAAAGGAATATTTATTCTTCTTAACCCATTTAGATGTGGTAGCTTCAAAAGCGAAGTATGCAAACGCTATTGGTGCACTACTACCATCCATTTCGAATGAGAAAAAAATCTATTTCAAAAATGCCTATCACCCTATTCTTTGGGTAAAGAACAAAGAACAAAACATTACCACAGTACCGCAAACATTAATGCTTAATGAGCAACAGCAGATCATTGTCATATCAGGTCCAAATGCCGGTGGTAAAAGTATTACACTAAAAACAGTAGGTCTGTTACAATTGATGCTACAAAGTGGTCTATTGATTCCTGTTGATGAACGCAGTGAAACGTATATATTTGACACTATTTTAACCGATATAGGTGATAATCAATCTATAGAAAATCAGTTAAGTACTTACAGCTATCGTTTAAAGAATATGCGTTACTTTTTACGAAAGTGTACGAAGAATACCTTATTTCTAATTGATGAATTCGGAACAGGTTCAGATCCTGAGCTAGGCGGTGCATTGGCTGAGATATTTTTAGAGGAATTTTATACTAAAAAAGCATTTGGAATTATTACCACCCACTATGCAAATCTTAAAGTATTAGCAGATGAACTAGATAATGTGGTTAATGCAAACATGCAGTTTAATGAGCGCACGCTAGAACCCTTATATAAACTTGATATTGGTCAGGCTGGAAGTTCTTTTACGTTTGAAGTAGCACAGAAGAACGGTATTCCATTTAGTTTGATCAATCAGGCTAAAAAGCGCGTAGAAAGTGAAAAGATCCGATTAGATAAAACCATTTCGAAACTACAAAAAGAGCGCAATAAACTGCAAAGAACTTCGGAAGGTCTAGAAAAACAAAAAAGCAAGGGTCAAGAGCATATAGAAAGCTTACTGGAAAAAGAGGAGAAAATTCGAGAAAAACTAACCGGATTTCAAGAATTGTATGATAGCAATCAGCGCATGTTGTCTCTAGGAAGAAAGATCAACGAGTTGCTTAACAAGTACTTTCAAACGAATAATAAGAAGGAATTGACTACGAACTTCAATAAATGGATTGCAACAGAAAAGACAAAATATTTAAAGAAGAACCCAAAACCCAAAACCAAGGCTCAGAAAAAAGCTGTTAAAGCACAGGAAGAAAAGAAAAAAGAGGTCATTCAAAAAGTAGAAAAAGAAGTATTGAAGAAAGTTGTAGAAGTTCGAAAAGAAAAGAAGAAAATTGCTCAAAAAATAGCCAAAGAAAAAGCCGCATATGTTTTCAAGGTAAATGATCGTGTTCGTTTGGTAGATGGCAATGCCGTTGGCACCATTGAAAAAATCGAAAAGAAAAAAGCCTTTATCAACTATGGACTCTTTACCACTGAAGCAGACGTAAGTAAGTTGGAATTTGTCGAAAAAGGGAAGTAACACTTTCCAAGACAGAAATCTACATTTTATAGTGCAGAAAAACGCATGGTTTAGCTTAAAGGTATCAATACCTTTTGAATTTAAATCTATGCCCTATGTCTGCACATAACACATCCAATCTGGAATACAAAATCCACAACATCCATTGCCATATATTTACAATACAGTATTTGCCAAAAAAGTTTATAGGTTGGTACCTCCCTACTACGCTTGTCAAAAAGAAATGGATCGCTAAATTACTAATGAAGCTCGTACGAAGATTCGCACCTCGAATTGCTGGTTTTGTATATAGTGCATTAAAAAAGGATCAGAAAGACATCTTTAATGAGTTACGAGGTTATTATCCAAAAGAAACGAAGTTTTGTCCGCTAACAGTAGATTTTGATTATATGAATGCAGGAAAAGCCGAGCATAACTTCCTAAAACAACTAGATGATGTTGCCGACCTAAAGCGATACTATGAAAGCAAAGGATTGAATGTATTTCTTCCCTTTATATGTGCAGATCCGAGAAGGGTCGATATATTTGATCTGGTTAAAAAGTATATTGAAGAAGAAGGCTTTGCAGGAATTAAGCTATATCCGGCTTTGGGTTTTTTTCCGGATGATTACCGGTTGGATGAAGTATATGCCTATGCAGAAGAGCATCAAATTCCAATTACAACACATTGTATACCCAAAAACAAAAACCATTTTAGGTATAGACCGACAAAAGAAATGGTAGCCAAGGCCAAAGAACGATTCTCTGAATTCTACAATGATAAAGATGCGAGAAGCAGTTATGATTTTGCTAAATATTTGAATCATCCAAAGAACTACGAATATGTCCTACAAAAATTCCCCAAGCTGAAGATTAATCTAGCTCATTTTGGAGGAAACGAAGAATGGGATAAATATCTTGACGTTCCTGACGAAAATTTCGAAAAGGATCGTAACTGGTATTCCATCATTCGAAAAATGATGATCAAATACGAGAACGTGTACGCAGACATTTCCTTTACCGTATATGATCAGCGTTTATATCCCGCATTAAGAAATGTATTGAAAACTCCAAAAGCAAAGGACCGTGTTTTATTTGGATCCGATTTTTATATGCTCCAAAAAGACTATAGTGAACGAAGATTTGGTCTGGATGTACGTGGTTATATAGATGACGAAGCCTTTTGGCTAATCGCTGAAACCAACCCCAAACGCTTTTTATTTAACGAATAATGCTATTCGTATTTTGCCATCTCCTCATCATAGAATAAGCTTGCGCCCTCAATAAGGTTAGAAACCTCACTTGCAATATCATCCTCCCTTTCACCAGAAAGGTCTTCAAACCATTCTATTTCATCATCTTTTAAGTTGATCAAAAAACGTGGAAATTCGGTATGCAAAACAAAAATATCTTCAGGGTGATTGCTGTTATCTGCTAATAAGTATTTAGGTAAGTTCATGCTCTTTTGTTCTGATGAGTTTTAAAGTTAGATAATTAAATCGAATATACAATAAGATCGCTGCTGTAGTCAATCCGGCTAGTAAGCCCAGCCAAATACCAAAACTACCGTACATATCTTCTTTTCCTAGAAAATAGCTAATCGGGAAACCTACTGCCCAATAGGCAATAAACGTGATCAGTGTGGGAATTTTAACATCTTGTAACCCTCGTAAAGCACCCAATACAATTACTTGAATACTATCACTGATCTGAAAAATAGCAGCAGCAAACAATAACTTAGCGGCAATACGTATCACTTCCATATTATCAGCACGATTTAGTGTGTCTCCCATATCTACATAGATGGTTGGTAATTGCTGATGAAACAAGAAAAAGATAGTTCCAAAAATGGTGGCTAACAATGTTCCTAACAAGAAGATCGAAAACGCTATTCGTCTAAGTTCTCTGAATTTCATGAGCCCTTTCTGATTTCCCACGCGTACCATAGCCGCAACGCTCAATCCCATAGCGACCATAAAGGTCATAGATGATAGATTTAGTGCAATTTGATTCGCCGCTTGAGGATTCTTGCCCAACAAGCCACTTAACCAAATAGCAGCAGTAAAAATAGCTACCTCAAAGAACATTTGCATAGCACTGGGCATACCTAAACCTAGAATCTTTTTCAGCATAAGCGTATCCAGTACAAATATTTTAATATTAGTAACCAGTTTTCTGGTTCGTTTCCTTTTCGCCAATAGCCACCACAGATACCCAACCATAATAAAACGTGAAGCCAATGTTCCGTATGCGGCACCGACAATTCCTAATTCTGGAAAGCCAAAATGTCCAAAAATTAGCACATAGTTTAAACCAACATTCACCAGGTTAGCAATGATAGTAGCATACATCGGATATTTAGTCATAGACATTCCATCACTAAATTGTTTCAATGCCTGGAAAACTATTAAAGGAATCAAAGAAAAAGCAACCAGATCTAAATACGGAATTGCCAACTCCACAACTTCTTCAGGCTGATTCATAAGATACATTAGTGGCTTGGCAAAGAACACCATTAAAAAAAGAGAAATCCCAAGTACAGTACATAAAAACAGTCCATGCTTAAATGTCGATTTTGCCTGATCAAAGTTATTGGAAGAATCTGCCTCTGCAATTAGTGGCGTTATAGCCGTTGAAAAGCCAATTCCTAAAGACATGGCAATAAACATAAAGCTATTTCCTAAAGAAACTGCCGCTAATTCAGCCGTTCCCAATTGCCCTACCATAATGTTATCCACAAAACTTACAAAAGTATGCCCAAGCATTCCCAACATTACAGGTGCTGCAAGCTTCCAATTGTACTTAAATTCTGATGTATATCTTGCTAATCTCAATTTCTCTCCGAGGTAATAATCATGCGAAGATATTCATAATAATTAACAAATTGCGGTAATTATTATTCACTAAAAAAATGTATTTTTGGTATCACAAAAATTACATTATGGCTAACATTACTTTACAAGGAAATCCTTTTCAAACTTTAGGAGATTTACCAGCTGTTGGTGCTTCTGCTCCTGACTTTTCTATGGTTGCTCCTGATCTATCTAAAAAAAGCTTATCCGATTTTAAAGGCTCTAAAGTAGTATTGAATATCTTTCCCAGTATAGACACTGGAACCTGCGCAACATCGGTTCGAACATTTAATAAATCTGCTGCGAGTTTAGAGAACACAAAAGTAGTTTGTGTTTCAAGAGATCTTCCTTTTGCTCAGGCACGTTTTTGTGGCGCAGAAGGTATTGCTAATGTTGAAATGCTATCCGATTTTGGAGATGGTAGTTTTGGTAAAGATTATGAGTTAGAAATTAGTAATGGTCCTTTAGAGAAGTTACATTCTAGAGTGGTAATCGTCTTAGATGAAAATGGGACAATACTTTACACCGAGCAAGTACCGGAAATTGTAGATGAACCCAATTACGAAAATGCTTTAAACGCGCTACGCTAAATGAAAAACCCTAAGGATGGTTTTATAAAAGGACGTATACGAAGTATCCGTTTTGCGGTACGAGGAATGTTTCTGTTGATCAAAACCGAAGATAGTATTAAGGTACAACTATTTGTTGCAGCTATAGCTACTGCTGCCGGTTTCTACTTTGAGATCTCCAATGTTGAGTGGATGTTTCAAATAGCGGTTATAGGTCTGGTGTTGGTTGCAGAGTCTTTAAATACTGCCATAGAAAAGATGTCAGATTTTGTGCATCCTAACTATCATGAAAAAATTGGTTTCATCAAGGATATTTCTGCAGGAGCTGCAAGTTTTGCAGCAGTTATTTCACTAATAGTCGCGTGTTTTATTTACATACCAAAGATTACACAACTATTCTAAGTAAATAACTATATTTACTATCTGTAATTTATTTGTTGATGGCAAAGAAAACCAAAGCTTCTACTAAAAAAAACAATACTACATTTCGTGCAATCCGCACGTTTTTCAATAGCAGACAGACACAAACCATAATTGGTGTCTTCTTTATCTTGTTTTCCATTTTCTTATTTATAGCCTTTGTTTCTTTCTTTTTTACCTGGCAGGAAGACCACAGTATCATTAGTCAGTTTACAGACCGAAATATCAGTAGTAAAAATTGGCTGGGTAAAATTGGTGCTACCTTGAGTCATTATGCCATTTATGAAGGCTTCGGAGTAGGTGCTTTTTTAATACCCTATCTTTTATTTATTTCTGGTTTATTTTGGATGTTCAGAACAAGACTATCTAAAGTTATTATCTCCTGGAACTGGGGATTGGTCAGTATGCTCTGGATCTCATTAGTATTTGGATTTGTATCCAAAGATTTTACTGTTCTGTCAGGTGTTATAGGTTATGAACTGAATGATTACTTACAAGCGTTTACAGGAGCTCCCGGGTTAGCAATTATACTTATTTTCTTTTTCCTTGCCTACTTGGTTATCCGATTTAAAGTAACTCCGGAAGCCATTATAAATAAGATAAGAGCGCGTAAAAAAGACAACGTAACTGCGGACGAGAATCCATTAGAAGAAACATTATCTCCGGAAGAAGAAACTATTACAGTAGAATTTAGTGATTCTGAAGAAGAACAAGAAAAGGAGGTCTTTGAGAAGAAGTCAGATTTTGAACTGTCTGTAGAGAATTTGCAACCTACTATTCAAAATCATTCCGATGTAAATGAACCAGAAGTCATAGAAGAGAAAATAGAAGAACCAGAAGTTGTAGAAGAGGTTGAAGAAGTTGCTATAGACGTTGAGAAGGTAGCAGAAGAGAAACATGTTAAAGAAAACCTCTCTGATAGATTGGTAAAGGATTTTGGTGAGTTTGATCCTAAATTAGAACTTGGTAATTATAAGTTCCCTACGTTCAATTTGCTAAAACAATACAACGAGAGTATATCCGTAGATCCGGAAGAACTCGAATTGAATAAAAATCGAATTGTTGATACATTAAAGAACTATAAGATTGGAATTGCCCAAATCAAGGCTACTGTTGGACCAACAATTACCTTGTATGAGATTGTTCCGGAAGCAGGAATTCGAATTTCAAAAATAAAAAACCTAGAAGATGATATAGCCCTTTCATTATCAGCATTAGGAATCCGAATCATTGCACCTATTCCCGGAAAAGGAACGATTGGTATTGAAGTACCTAATAAAAAAGCAACCATCGTTTCCATGCATTCAGTGATATCATCTAAAAAATTCCAGGAATCTACCATGGAATTACCTATTGCGCTAGGTAAAACGATTTCTAACGAAACGTTCACAGTAGATCTTGCTAAGATGCCACACTTACTAATGGCAGGAGCCACAGGTCAGGGTAAATCTGTTGGGTTGAATGCAGTACTAACCTCTTTGCTATATAGAAAGCATCCTGCCGAAGTGAAGTTTGTATTAGTAGATCCCAAAAAAGTTGAATTAACCTTATTCAATAAGATTGAACGTCATTATTTGGCAAAACTACCTGATTCTGAAGACGCGATTATAACGGATACGACCAAAGTAGTGAATACCTTAAATTCATTGTGTATTGAAATGGATGCTCGTTATGATCTTCTTAAAACTGCAATGGTTCGAAATATTAAGGAATACAATGTTAAGTTTAAGGCTCGGAAGTTAAATCCTGAAAACGGACATCGTTTCTTACCTTATATCGTACTTGTCATTGATGAATTTGCGGATTTGATCATGACGGCCGGAAAGGAAGTGGAAACACCTATCGCTCGTTTAGCACAGTTGGCAAGAGCTATTGGTATTCACCTGATCGTTGCTACCCAGCGACCTTCTGTAAACGTTATAACAGGAATTATTAAAGCGAACTTCCCATCGCGTATTGCGTTTAGAGTGACTTCTAAAATAGATTCAAGGACCATCTTAGATGCTCCGGGAGCAGATCAATTAATTGGTCGTGGTGATATGTTATACTCCGGAGGAAATGATATTACGAGAATTCAATGTGCTTTTGTTGACACACCTGAAGTAGAGAAAATCACGGATTTTATCGGATCGCAAAGAGCTTATCCAGAAGCGTATCAGCTGCCAGAATATGTTGGTGAAGAGGGTGGCACAAATCTTGATATTGACATTGCGGATAGAGATAAACTCTTTAAAGAAGCTGCCGAAGTTATTGTAACAGCGCAACAAGGGTCAGCATCTTTATTACAACGAAAGTTAAAATTAGGATATAACAGAGCAGGAAGATTAATAGATCAGTTAGAGGCAGCGGGCGTTGTAGGCCCTTTTGAAGGAAGTAAAGCGCGACAAGTGCTCGTACCAGACCTTTTAGCTCTTGAGCAATTATTAGAAAATGAGAAAAATGGATAGAATGAAACAAATGTTAATAACCATCGTAGCCGTATTATTATGCTTCACAGGCTTCGCACAGGATGATCAAAAAGCAAAGGCTTTACTAGATGCTGTGTCAGAGAAAATGGGGAGCTATGACAATATGTACATCGAATTCAGTTCCACATTGGTCAATGAAGAAGCAGGGATCAATGAAAATGACGAACCTCCCATTCTAGGAAAGATCACGTTGCAAAAGGAAAAATACAACCTCGATTACCTGGGTAATAAATTTATATTCGACGGGAAAAAGCTATATGTGATCAACAATGAAGATAAAGAGGTGACCACGAACGATGGAGATATGGACGAAGGAGATGGCTTTATTTACCCCTCAAAACTATTAACATTTTATAAAGAGGGTTATAACTTTTCTTGGGGTAAATTAGCAACCGAAAAAGGTCGAAAAATTCAATATGTTACCTTAATTCCCATTGACAGTGCTTCGGAAATAAAAGAGGTTCAATTGGGTATTGATAATAAGACCAAGCATATTTATAAGTTAATTCAAATAGGTGCAAACGGATCAAAAACAACCTTTAAGATCAATGCTTTCAAAAGTAATCAAGAGCTTTCAGAAAAAATGTTCGTTTTTGATAAGGCAAAGTATTTAAAACTGGACTATATTATTGATTAGTTGCCAATTCTTTTAGAATGAAAATTTTAGACAAGTATTTAATAAAGTCATTTTTAGTACCTTTTTTTGCTACCTTTTTCATTATTCTATTTGTCTTGGTAATGCAAGCCCTGTGGTTAGCATTCGATGACATTGCAGGAAAAGGGATCAGTATCTATTTCATTCTGAAATTCTTGTATTACACATGTTTAATTGTGTCTCCGCAAGCACTTCCCATCGGAGTCCTCCTCTCCTCTATTATGGTTATGGGGAACCTTTCGGAACGCTATGAATTTGCGGCAGCCAAATCGGCCTCTATATCATTAATGCGGTTAATTAGACCTTTGATCATTGTTGCATTTACGTTAAGTGCCTTAAATTTCGTTCTGTACAACAATATTTTCCCATACGCGGTTCTAAAACAAAAGAACTTACTCATTAATATTAAGAAAAAGAAGCCCGCGTTGGCTCTGATTCCGGGAACCTTTAATTCAGATATTCCAAATTATCAAATAAAATTTGATGAGAAATATGGTGAGAATGATGAACTTCTCAAGAATGTAATGATCTATGATCTAAGCTCGAGAAAAGGAAATCAAAAAGTCATCACCGCAGAAAAAGGAAAGATCATCTCAGAAGATGGTAGTAAGTATATGACAATGATCTTATATGACGGTAAGTATTATGAGAACCATGTAAATAGAAAAACCAGGTATGGTGTCGTAGATAAAATGCCTGCATCGAGTGCTTCTTTTGACGAGTACACTTTGAATATTGACATATCTGCCTTTGCTAAAGATGATCTGGAAATTGAAAGTTTAAAGCGTAGTTACAACATGCTTACCCTTAAACAACTCAAAGATACGTTACCTAACATGAAAGTTGGCTTTGACGACTTCATGCGAATTCGTGCCAAGAATATTTATGAAAACGTTGAAGGCGCCAAACTTGGAGCAATTGATAGCATTTCCGGACCTGAACTTGCACCCGAAGTGTTAGACAATTTTAGCTTACAGCAGAAAATTCATGTATTGAGTACAGCCATTTCAAAGGCGGGAAGGTCTGTAAACAATTTAAAAGCAAATAAACCAGCATTAAAGAACAAACGAAAATTCTTGAACTTATATGATCTGGAATATCATAACAGAATTGCGTTATCCTTAGCTTGTCTTATTCTCTTCTTTATAGGAGCTCCATTAGGTTCAATAATACGAAAAGGAGGCTTTGGGTTACCTATGATTCTCGCCATAAGTATCTACGTGATCTATTTCTTTTCCAATACTTTTTCGAGGAATTTAGCTGAAGAAAGTACCATTACCGCTCAATTGGGATCTTGGATTGCCGCTATTATTATGGCACCTATTGGATTTTTATTGATGAGAAGAGCTTCAAAAGGTATGGGGATATTTAATATTGACGTATTTTTGCAATCAATTAGTAATTTATTTAAACGCCTTTTGCCAAAAAAGGAGTCATAACATATGGGCACAAAGCAAATTTTGGAAGAAAAGATTCAATTAAATACAATAGCAGCAGCCATTGAAGATATTAAGAATGGTAAAGTCATTATTGTTGTAGATGATGAAAACAGAGAGAATGAAGGAGATTTTGTAGCTGCTGCAGAAATGGTAACTCCGGAGATGGTTAATTTTATGGCTACCCACGGACGAGGTTTGATCTGTACACCGTTAACAGAGAAGAGATGTAAAGAACTTCAGTTAGGAATGATGGTAAGTAATAATACCGATCCTATGGAAACCGCCTTTACTATTTCCGTAGATCTAAAAGGGAAAGGTGTTACAACAGGAATTTCTGCCTCAGATAGAGCCAAGACCATTAAAGCGCTGATAGATACAGACACAAAACCATTCGATCTGGCTAGACCAGGGCATATTTTTCCTCTTAAAGCTAAAGAAGGTGGTGTCCTGCGTAGAACGGGGCACACAGAAGCTGCTATAGATTTTGCAAGGTTAGCCGGATTGCAGCCTGCCGGAGTGATTGTAGAGATCATGAATGAAGACGGTACCATGGCAAGATTACCACAACTATTGGAAGTAGCAAAGAAGTTTGATATCAAGATCGTATCCATAGAAGATCTGGTGGCTTACAGAATGGAACATGATTCCTTAATAGAGAAAAAAGAAGATTTCAATATACAAACAAGGTTTGGCGATTTCCGATTACGTGCATACCAACAAACCACCAATAATCAGATTCATTTTGCACTAACAAAAGGAGAATGGTCTTTAGACGATCCTATTCTCACACGTGTGAATTCTACTCAGGTAAATAACGATATTTTAGGTACGCTTACAAATGATGCAGATAAAAAGTTAGATCAAATGTTCAAACTGATCAATCAAGAAGGTAAAGGTGCTATATTGTTTATCAATCAACAAAGTGAAGCATTAAATCTCTTGAACAGACTGCGCTTGCTAAAAGAGAATCAAGTAAAAGGAATATTAAAAGCACCTAAGGTGGCCATGGATAATAAGGACTTTGGAATAGGCGCTCAAATCTTACATGATATTAACATTAGCAAACTCAAGTTGGTAACGAATACACAGCAACAACGTCGTGTTGGAATGATCGGCTATGGTTTAGAGATTGTAGATTACGTTTCTTACTAAAGCGCAATTACACTGCCCGAACTTAGTTCAACAGCTTCCTTATTTTGTTGAAATAGTCTCGCAGAAAAATCTCCTTTTAATGTAATAGTGTCTTCCAACACTTCTAGCCAACTTCCCTCCCGCAATCCTAGAACGGATGTGTCATTAAAAACATGATACTCTTTAATCCTTGTTTCTCGCGTTTCTCCCATATGTTTGGATGTTGGATCCGGATCTAGATAATGTGCATTAATATTAAATGGAATAAAACCTAATGTTTTAAAGCTTGGCGGATATACAATAGGCATATCGTTCGTGTTCATCATCGAAACGCCACAAATATTACTTCCCGCACTCGTTCCAAGATATGGAGTGCCACCTAATACAGCCGTAGTAAGCGCATCTAATATGTCTTTCTTATATAATTGATGTACTAGTTCAAATGTGTTACCACCACCCGTAAAAATTCCCTGAGCATTTGCTATAGCCTCTTTAGGATCCTTAAATTCATGGATTCCCTTTACGGCTATTCCAATAGATTCAAATCCCTTATTCGCAATGGCCGTATAGTCATCATATGAAATTCCTGATGGCCGTGCATAAGGAATAAACAAAATGGTTTCTACACCTCCGAAAAAAGATTTTAATCTAGGTAACAGATACTCTAAATAACCACTATTATGGATAGTTGACGTACTGGCAATGATGAGCTTCTTCATAAAAGTTTACATATCTTTATTACTAATGATCGTGCTAAATTACTAAACTTATACGAGGTGCGACCGTAGTATTCCCAAAATAAATTTAACATAAGATTACGTTAGTCTTCACAAATATTAAGACTTTTTTACAAAGGGTTTACTACCTTAGTATTCAGAATCAACCGAAAAATTTGTGAACAAAAAACTACATATCTTTTTTATTGTACTCCTTGTTTCTTCCAGCCTATTCTCACAAAAAAAGGCAGTATTTATCTATGGTAAGGTTCTTGATTCTTTAACCGTTGTGAAAAATGCTAACATATTGAATTTGAGCACAAATAAGGGAACCTTTACCAACGACCAGGGAGAGTTTAGAATGTATGTTTCCCTCGGTGATTCATTGAGAATTTCATCCGTTCAGCACGCTGTAGCTATATCCGTTATTACCAAATATAACCTGGAAAGTAAACATTTTGCAATTCGCCTTAAGAGAAAAACGTATGTTCTGGACGAAATTGTATTGAAGAAACATAATCTTATGGGTTCTTTAACCTCTGACACAAAGCAAACTCCAGAAAACAAAAAAGAAAGTGCTTTGAAAAACACTATGGATTTTTCGAAAGTGGATATGTCTGCTCCAGTCGCCGATGACCATATAGATAAAAATGTACGGCCTCACATGGTGCGAACAGATCCTAATCAAGCCTTTGGAATGGGTGCGGGAGGAAAAATCGGTTTTGCCTTTAAATACTCAGAAAAATTATGGGCATTGCGAAGGAAAATGGATTATCAAAAGAAGTTTCCAGAACTGCTATTAGAAGAGTTCGGATCGACCTTTTTCTTTGTTGATTTAAAAATACCTAAAGAAAAATACCATCATTTTTTAGAATTTTGCAATCCATTAGGAATAGAGAATTTATATTTACAGCAGAAAAAGCTTCAAGTGATCAAGATACTAAAGCAAGAAAGTGTTAACTATCACAAGATCCTAAAAGAGCTCAAAGAAAAAAAACCTAATGAAGAATAAATATATCTTCTTATATATACTGTTACTGCCTTTATATTCATTCAATGCGCACAAGTATTATTTGAGTCTTACTCAAATTGAATACAAGAGTGAGTCGCAATCTATTCAGATCATTTTAAACGTTTTTATCGATGATATGGAAACTGCTATAAATGATATTTATAAGGTTGATCTTCAACTAGATACTAAAAAAGAATTAAAAGAAAGTGACACTTATTTTAAAGAATACCTAATGAAGCACTTACGCTTAAAATCCGATAACAAAGCACTTTCTTTTAATTATTTAGGGAAAGAATATGAAGGGGACAACATTTTTTTCTATCTGGAAATTGAACATATCGAGCGCTTAAATAGCTTAGAAATTTTCTCCTCTATTTTGGTAGATCACTTTCCAAAACAACAAAATCTGATCAAGGCTAAAGCCAATGATATCAATAGGAGTAAACTATTGACCAAGGAAAATGATAAAGCTTTGTTAAAGTTTTAACATTTTATTAAGGGTATAGCTTTTATTAGTAATTTAACGCACATTTTAAAAATCCAAACAATTATAACATGAAGAAAATAGTTTCTTTTTTATTCTCACTGTTGTTTGTGAGTGCTACTGTCTTTGCACAGGAAGCACCCAAAAAACGTGAAGGTGGTCATACAGACACCAACAAGTTTAGGCAAATGAAAGATGTTTTGCCTACACCTAATAGTCAAAGAACCGCTTCTGGTGCACCTGGTAACGAGTACACCCAACAAAAAGTTGATTATGTAATGGATATCCGTTTAGACGAAGCAACCAATCGTATTTATGGAAACGAAGCTATTACGTATCACAACAATTCTAAGGATCATTTAGAATATTTATGGGTTCAGTTAGATCAGAACATGAGAGCTCCTGATTCTAAAACTCCATTGGCTAGATCTCAAGGTGCTCGTGCTTTTGTATCAACAAAGAATTTTGCCGGAGCGTATATGAAGGATAAACCTGACTTTGGTTTTAAGATCGAAGCTGTTAAAAATGCTGATGGTAGTCCACTTTCTCACATGATCAATAGAACAATGATGAGGATCAACCTACCAAAACCTTTAGCTCCTGGAGCTATTTTTAAGTTTAGCATCAAATGGAACTATTTGATCAATGATCAAAGCAATGGTAGATCTGGTTTTGAGCCTTTCCCTGATGGAAACAACAACTACACTATCGCACAGTTCTTCCCAAGATTAGCCGTTTATGATAATGTTGAAGGGTGGCAAAATATGCAGTTCTGGGGACGTAGTGAGTGGGCATTAGAGTTTGGTGATTATGATGTTAAGATTACTGTACCGGCAGATCATGTTTTAGATGCTACCGGAGATCTTCAAAATGAGAAAAAAGTGTTGTCTCGAGAACAGCGTAAGCGTTTTGAGCAAGCTAGAAAATCTTTTAAAGATCCTGTGTTTATTGTAACTCAGGAAGAAGCGGAAAAAGCAGAAAAAGGCCGCACAAAAAAGTTAAAAACATGGCACTTTAAAGCAAATAATGTTAGAGATTTTGCTTGGGCATCGTCAAGAAAATATATCTGGGATGCCATGGCCGTGAATATTAACGGTAGAACCGTTATGGCAGTTTCAATGTATCCTAAAGAAGGAAATCCACTATGGGAAGAGCATTCTACCAGAGTAGTTGCAAATACATTAGAAGAGTATTCTAAATTAACCTTTGATTATCCTTATAGCAAGGCGATTTCTGTACATGCTAAAGGACAAGGTATGGAGTATCCAATGATTTGCTTCAATTATGGACGTCCAAATCCTGATGGCACGTATTCTGAAAGAACAAAACGAGGAATGATTGGAGTAATTACACATGAGGTTGGACACAACTTCTTCCCAATGATTGTTAACTCAGATGAGCGTCAATGGACATGGATGGATGAAGGTTTAAACTCTTTTGTAGAGACATTGGCAGAATTAGATTATGATCCAAACTTCTTTACCGGTAACCTACCAAAAGATATCGTAAGATATATGGGAGGAAGTCAAAGCAACCTCTCTCCTATTATGTCTCAGGGTGACTATGTAAAACAATTTGGTCCGAATGCCTATACAAAACCGGCAGCAGGATTATATATGTTACGTCAAACTATCATGGGACCTGAGCTTTTTGATTATGCCTTTAGAACGTATTCTCAAAGATGGATGTTCAAACACCCTACTCCTGCAGACTTTTTTAGGTCAATGGAAGATGCTTCTGCAATGGACCTAGACTGGTTCTGGAGAGGTTGGTTCTATACTACGGACTATACGGATATAGGAATTAAAGAGGTAAAACCTTTATACCTTACCGATAAACCGAACGAAAGAACTAAGAAATTAATGGAGCAATATCCAGCGTACTTCAAAAGACAAGGACCTATGGTCTTTATGACAGATAAGAAAGAGGATGCTGTGAATCCTAAGAACTTAACAGATTACTTAAGTTCATTATCTGAAGAAGATAGAAACAGTTTGAAAGAAGCTCCTAGCTATATGTACGAGGTAACTTTTGAAAAACCAGGAGGATTAGTCATGCCGATCATTGTTGAATTGACGTATGCTGACGGTTCTAAAGAAAGACAAACCTTCCCTGCACAGATCTGGATGAAAAATGATAAACAGGTAAAAAGAGTATTCACTTCTAATAAAGAGATTACCAAAATTACGGTAGATCCAGACTTAGAAACAGCGGATGTAGATACGAAGAACAACTCTTGGCCGAAGAAAGAAAAAGCTAAGTTTGATAAGTTTAAAGACAAAGTAAAAGGGTAAGCATCCTTTGATACTAAGTAATAAGCGCCTATTAGAAACAATCTAATAGGCGTTTTTCATTTTTAACATCTAATAGTATTGTGTTAATTTTTTATGATTTCATCATATTCTTAATCATTATTATTAATTTAACGCACCTAAAACTAAATTTCAAGACATGAAGAAATTAACCTCTCTCGTCCTTTTAACGTTATTTGTTTCGGTGGGTGTTTTTGCACAAAATACTCCAAAGAAAACTCAAAAAGGACACACAAATACCAATAAGTTTCGGCAAATGAAAGACTTGTTGGCAACTCCTAACAGTCAACGTTTGGCTTCTGGGGCACCAGGGCCGAAATACACGCAACAAAAGGTAGATTATGATATGGACATCGTTCTAGACGATGATAAGAGAAGAATTACAGGTAATGAAACCATTACCTACCATAATAACTCTGAAGATTACCTTTCATATTTATGGGTGCAACTAGATCAAAACAGACGTGCTGCCGATTCAAAGACACCAGACATTACACCAGGAAATGTTCCAAAGAGTATTTCTAAACGATTTTACGATAGAGTATATCCTGACGGAAAATTTGACGGTGGATTCAAGATCACGGCAGTTACCTATATGGATGGAAGTGATTTGTCGCATACTATTAATCAAACAATGATGCGAATCAATTTACCTAAGGTCTTAGCACCGGGAGAAAAGTTTAAATTCAAAATTAGCTGGTGGTATAATATCAATAATCATAGAACACAAGGGGGTCGTTCGGGATATGAGCATTTTGAAAAAGATGGGAATAACAACTATGTTATTGCTCAGTTCTATCCTCGCCTGTGCGTTTATGACAATGTAGAAGGTTGGCAAAATGATCAGTTTTGGGGAAGAAGTGAATGGGCTTTAGAATTTGGTGATTTTAAAGTAAATATCACAGTTCCCGCAGATCATGTATTAGGAGCTACCGGTGTTTTACAAAATGAAAAAGAAGTACTTACAAGAAAACAACGTCAACGATTAGCTTTGGCAAGAAAAACCTATGATAATCCGGTTATTATTCATACACAGGACGAAGCTATAAAAGCAGAACAAAAGCGTTCGAAGAAAACAAAAACATGGAAATTCTATGCTGAAAATGTTAGAGATTACGCTTTTGCTACTTCCAGAAAGTTCATTTGGGATGGAATGGCAGTAGATATTAATGGTAAGAATGTGATGGCCTATTCTTTATATTCGAAAGAGGCTAACCCTTTATATGGAGACCACTCTACCAGAGCAGTTGCGCAGACATTAAAAACATACTCAAGATATACTTTTGATTATCCATATCATAAAGCTATTTCGGTAGATGGGCAAATGGGTATGGAATACCCTCAGATTTGTTTTAATCCAGGACGACCTAATCCGGATGGAACTTATTCGGACAGAACGAAATATAGAATGATCAAAGTGACCATACATGAAGTCGGTCATAATTTCTTTCCAATGATCGTAAATTCAGACGAACGTCAGTGGACCTGGATGGATGAAGGTTTAAACTCCTACATGGAAATGTTAGCTGAATTAGATTATGATCCTAATTTCCCGATAACAAGAGGATACCCAAAGAATATTGTAAAATATATGAGCAGAGATCAATCTGTGGTAGCTCCTATCATGTCTAAAGGAGATAATGTTTATAGTTTTGGTAATAACGCGTATGGGAAGCCTGCAACAGGTCTATGGATGTTAAGACAAACCATTATGGGACCAGAATTGTTTGATCACGCATTTAAAGAATATGCGAAGAGATGGAAATTTAAACACCCTACACCAGCAGATTTCTTTAGAACTATGGAAGATGCTTCTGCCATGGATCTAGATTGGTTTTGGAGAGGATGGTTCTATACTACAGATGTAACCGATATTGGTATTAAAGGTGTAAAAAAATTCACTACTAAGGATGCAGGAAATCGAGTAGAATTTGTTGAAGACACTTCTGAAGGCTTAGGTTTTTCAGAGAAACATGACAAATATCTATATGAAATTACCTACGACAAACCAGGTGGATTGGTAATGCCTATTATTGTTGAATTCACCTACGACGATGGCACTAAAGAAAGAAAGACCTATCCTGCTCAAATTTGGAGATTTAACGACAACCAGGTTACTAAAGTGTTTAGCTCATCTAAGCAGATTAAAAGTATTCAGATCGATCCTGATCTAGAAACTGCGGACGTAGATACTACGAACAACTCCTGGCCAAAGAACAAAACGTCTAAGTTTGATAAGTTTAAAAACAAGGTAAAAGGGTAATTCCTTTTAACTGATATAAAAAAAGCCTCGATTACTCGAGGCTTTTTTTTATATACTATGCGGTGGCTTTTGTTTTCCGAAACATTAACCAAAAACCGACTAAAATTAACGGAATACTTAACACCTGCCCTGTATTTAATGAGTTGAACACCCAATCTTCTCTTCCTTCTGTTTGAGCTACTTTTAAGAACTCTATAAAGAAACGTAGTGTCCAAAGTCCTACCATAAAAACACCAAACAAATAGCCCAGCTGTTCTTTCTTCGTAGACTTCCAATAGAGTCTGTACAAAATAAAGAACAAGATCAAATAACTAAATGCCTCGTACAACTGTGTTGGATGCCTTGGTAACAAGTCTGGATCGCTCGCAGGAAAAATTACTCCGAAATCTGATCCGGTTGCCTTTCCGTAGATTTCAGAATTAAAGAAGTTTCCAATACGTACAAAAAATGCACCCAAAGCAGAAACTACGGCCAACCTATCTAATATGAATAACAATGGTTTCTTTAAATGCTTTCTACTATAAAAGTACATGGCTATGATAATCGCAATTGCAGCACCATGGCTCGCAAAACCTGTAAAACCTGTAAATTCCCATCCATCTAACAGACCAAACAGCGCACTAGCTCCTTCTTTTTCTTTAAACGGTAAAATGATCTCTAACAAATGGTTTTTATAGTAGTCCCAGCTATAAAAGAAAACATCTCCCAAACGCATCCCTACTAACATAGACACAAAAGTGTACATAAATAGAGGTTCCATTTTTTCTTTAGGTACGCCATCTTTAATATACATCTTTGTCATCAATCTATAGCCCAATAAAAAGGCGGCTACAAACATTAAACTATACCATCTGATGGTAAAAAAACCTAAGTTGATTCCAATTGATGGATCCCATGTAACTGCTAAAAAATTCATATACTTTTATATTTTGCTACTAAAGTAGCTATTATTTAACTCTTTTTTCCGGTACCGGATCATGACCGCTGCCTCCCCAAGGGTGACAACTGAAAATTCTTTTAACGGCCAGCCAACCTCCAACGAATAATCCTCTTTTTTGCAAGGCTTCAATAGTGTAATGAGAACATGTAGGTGTGTACCTGCACGTAGAAGGCGTATATGGTGAAATGGCCACCTGATAGAATCGTACCAATACAATAAATGGATATGTTAAGATCTTCTTCAATTTAGTTAATAGAAAAAGTAGTTCCTTCTCTTCCATCCTTCAATTGAATTCCTAATGCAAGTAGTTCATCTCTTATCTGATCCGATAGTGCCCAATCTTTGTTATCTCTTGCCTCTTTTCTTAGTTTGATCAACAATTCAACCACTCCTTCAACCTTCGATGAGCTTTCTTCTTTCACTTCATCTTTTAACCCTAAAACATCGAAAACGAACGCGTGTACTGTGCTTTTAAATTCATTCAAATCTTTTTCAGTAAGCATCGTTTTTCCTTCATGCAATTGATTGATAAATTTTACACCTTCAAATAGATGCGAAATCAAAATCGGTGTATTAAAATCATCATTCATTGCGGCATAACACTTAGAAATCCATTCCTCAACATCAAAGTCAGAGCGTGTGCCAGGGTCTACTTTGGCCAATGCTCTAACGGCGTCCATTAATTTATGATATCCCTTTTCCGATGCTTCCAAAGCTTCACTAGAAAAATCTAACACACTTCTATAATTAGCCTGCATGTTAAAAAAGCGCACAACACTTGCAGAAAATGCCTTGCTTAATACATTATTCTCTCCGGTCAATATCTCTCCAGGAAGGATAAAATTCCCAGTCGATTTTGCCATTTTCTGACTGTTTAACAATAACATATTGGTATGCATCCAATAGTTCACTGGATCATGTCCGCTGCAAGTTTTTGATTGTGCGATTTCACACTCATGATGTGGGAATTTTAAATCCATTCCTCCTCCATGAATATCGAATTGTTCTCCTAAATACTTAGAGCTCATTACAGAACATTCTAGGTGCCATCCCGGAAAACCATCCGACCATGGCGAAGGCCATCGCATGATATGCTTTTCATCAGCTTTTTTCCACAACGCAAAATCTTGTGGATTTCTTTTATCTGATTGTCCGTCCAGTGCTCTTGTATTATGAATAAGATCTTCCACTTTTCTTCCTGAAAGGATACCATAATTATTCTCCTTATTGTAGGCATGTACATCAAAATATACTGAACCATTTACTTCATAGGCAAATCCTTTTTCCAAGATCTCTTTGATCATTTCGATTTGCTCTACAATATGTCCTGTTGCCGTTGGTTCAATACTTGGTGGTAAAAAATTATAGTCATTTAGTACCTGATGAAAATCAACTGTATATCGTTGAACGACTTCCATAGGTTCAATCTTTTCTAGACGTGCTTTCTTTGCAATTCTGTCTTCTCCTTCATCTGCATCATTTTCTAAATGTCCTGCATCTGTAATATTACGTACGTATCGCACTTTATACCCGAGGTGCAAAAAATATCTAAACACTACATCAAAGAACATGAAGGTTCTTAAATTTCCTAGGTGAGCATTACTATATACAGTAGGACCACAAACATACATTCCAACATATCCATCAGTAACCGGGTTAAAAACCTCTTTCGTCTTAGAAAGTGAATTGTATATTTTTAGTGTGTTCTTCTTATATAATTCCATAAAAAAAGCGTCTATTTAGATTTGCTAAAGATAGGCACTTTATGAGGAATAGAGAAATGGAATTT
Source organism: Flavobacteriaceae bacterium (assembly GCA_965218065.1). Lineage (GTDB taxonomy): Bacteria > Bacteroidota > Bacteroidia > Flavobacteriales > Flavobacteriaceae > Polaribacter. The sequence continues at coordinate 1,577,476 of OZ244589.1, forward strand.
TGTTAGAGGTTTTATAATTTTTTGAAGTATTTTTAATGCATAGGCTCCCTTATTTTACAAATGCCAAAGAGCTGTATTTCCCATTGATCTGTACGCTCCCTTTTTTCGTTTCTAAGGTGAAATTTCCGGTAAATGTATCCTTGTTTTTACCATACTTTATATTGTTCTCAAAAAAGGCTTTTCCAATTTTTGCATCAGATTGCCTCAAGGTTAACGTAAAATCTGACAATGCGCTATTTAACTTAGTAATCGTAAGTTCTCCAAATGAAGATTCCAGATTTACATCCGAAAAAACCTCATTTATCTTTAGTTCTCCTGAGCTAGAAGACAAGGTTGCATTCGCAACCGATGCAATGGTAGCATCGGTTACGTTATGCAATGATAACTCTGCGTTCTTTAAGGTCTTAATGGTAACTGGCGCATAATAGATCTTTAGGTCTCCTCCTAGTAAACCAGTTGCGCTAAAAGTTCCATATGACGATTTTCCTGATGCAGCTGTAGTATTGGGTAATTTTACCTTACAGTGTCTTGTATTTAAGTCAAAAGTAGCTCCTTTAGGTACTCTGATGATTATCTTTTTCGTCACTTTTACTTTCTTGTCATTAATAATCACATCTCCGTCAGAATCAAAGAAATAGTTCGCTTTTACTTTGCCCATCATCTCTTTCGCTTTCGCTAGTTCTTTCTTGATCATTTCTTTATCAACTTTAGATACCGCAATTTTAGCTTCTTTGATGGCTTTTTCAATTGCATCTTTATTAATGGTTTTCATATCGGCTCTGACTTTCGCCAAATCCTTCTTGATCTTTTTAGCATTCTCTGCCATCTCTTTCTTCCACTCTTTGTATTCTTTGGATTTCTTAAACTTTTCCCACTCCTTTTTGGATTTGATACTAATATTTCTAGCACTGTCTTTCCATTGAAAGAAGTAGTTCTTTCCATCTTTACTGTACTTATCAAAGTCGAATTCCATATTTTCTAGCCCTTTGAACACATTTTCCAGATCTATTTCCGGAATCACAATCGTCTCAATTGCAGGGAAGTCAAAATCGAATTTCATGTCCGGAATGACAACTTCTGGGAAATGAAAATCATCTTTATTAAAGATGACAAAATTGTCATTGAGTCCGTAAAAACCACTCCCTTTTGAAGTTATCTTAACACGTTTACTATTTCCAAATGCTTCGAATTTGTAATTTTTTAAGTACTTCGCAGCTTCTTCTTTAGTAAGCCCTTCTACTTCTATGGTAGCTTCTACCTGTACCTGATTTTTATTCCAGGTAGTTACAGTAATATCATTATTAGAGGCATTAATCTCTACCACAACATCCTTATTTACATTAAATGTTTCTTTGAATGTTTTGTCCTGTTTCTGTCCAAAGGCATTGCTTACAATACCAATGGTTAAAAACATAGTTATTATTTTATACTTGCTGAATTTCATTTTGTTTTAGATTTAATTTTTTAAAATCATTTAATTGTTTTTTCAAACGTTGTAACAACTGTAATCGCAATCTTAGATTGCTTATCAATGCATCGATGGTTTGATCATTAACCCCTTTTGTATTGAGCTCTTCGGTTAATGATTTATATTCTTTGGTCAACTCTCCGATCTTCTGTAAATAATCGTTAAGTAACTCCTTGTTTTGGTCTGTAACCTCTAATTCACTAAGTGTTGAGTTTATACTATTGATATAGTAGGTTTCAATCGTATTTAAATCTGGAGAAATACTTCCTAAGGTTAGTTTCTTTTCAGTTGGTTGATCTTCTCCACCCGGGTCAACATTTATGAATTTCACACCTAAGGTTACGAGTAATGCAACAGAAGCAGCTATAGATAACCACTGTATAACAGGTCTTTTCTTTTTCTCTGTCGTATGCAACTCTTTGAATAGCTTTTCTTCAAATCGTTTAGTATGATCTGTAGATAATTCAGAAGGTTTTTCCGAATAATTTTCTAACATTTTTCTAATATCCTTCGGCATAACGTATGGATTTTAAATTCTCTTTTACTATTTTCTTTCCTCGTAATAGGTTTGTTCTAGATGTCACCTCAGTAATTCCTAATATTTGAGAAATCTCTCGGTGATCATATCCCTCCAATAGATATAGTGACAGCACTACTCTATACTTTTCTTTCAACTTATTGATACACTTTATCACTTCATCAACCGTTGTTCTATCTGCTACTTGCCAGTTATCTTCTTCAATCGGTTCTTTTAGCTCATTGTTTATGGAGACCAGCTCTAACCTTCTTCTTTTTAGTTCATCAATACTTTGGTTGATTACAATTCGTTTTAACCATGCTCCAAACGTTACTTCTCCTTTATAAGTATCTATTTTTTTAAACGCCTTTATAAAAGCATCCTGCATCACATCTTCGGCAATAAAACGATCTTTCACATACCGCTGCGCAATAATGAACATAGAATCTGCATAGAGTTTATACAGCTCCATCTGTGCCTTCGGATCATTCCTTTTGCACTTCTCAATGATTGGTTGATGTAGTAATTTAATGTTACTCATTATTGATTTCTTACCTTAGAGACGAACCATTTTCTCTAGCGTTGCATTTTGTGCCATTTTATTTCTAAATTTACATTAATAATTCGTCATTCGATCTTATGACTAAACGTCGACCTTCTGCTTTACATGAAAAAGATGGAGTTTCACCACCAGAAACTACCAGCCAAAAAGCAGCTAAAAGTATTAAACGTAACCGCAGCAAAACTCCGAGTGTAGATGATTTTGTAGATCATATCTTAGCGGGAGACATTACCTACTTGAGCAGAGCCATTACCTTAATCGAAAGTACGAATCCTAAGCATCAGGAAAAAGCAAATGAAATTTTAGAACGTTGTCTTCCATATGCCCATAACTCTGTGCGAATTGGTATAACCGGAGTTCCCGGTGTAGGTAAAAGCACCTTTATCGAGGCCTTTGGGAAGCACCTTACCAAAATGGGTAAGAAAGTAGCCGTGCTTGCTGTAGATCCCAGTAGTTCAGTAAATAAGGGTAGTGTGTTAGGTGATAAAACTCGAATGGAAGAGCTTGTTACTGACCCAAATGCATTTATCCGTCCTTCACCATCAGGTACTTCCCTTGGCGGGGTGGCGCAGAAAACTAAGGAGAGTATCATACTTTGTGAAGCTGCAGGATTTGATACGATCATAATTGAAACTGTCGGTGTTGGGCAAAGTGAAACCGCAGTACACTCCATGGTCGATTTCTTTTTATTACTAAAGTTGTTTGGTGCGGGTGACGAATTGCAAGGGATAAAACGAGGAATTATTGAAATGGCCGATGCTATTGTCATTAATAAAGCAGATGGTGAAAATATCAAAAAAGCAAAAATTGCGAAAACTGAATTCAACCGAGCTTTGCATCTATATCCTCCTAAAGAAAGTGGCTGGCAACCAAAAGTACTCATCGCCAGTGCACTGCAAAACACGGGTATCGATGAAATTCAAGATCTTATTCAAGAATATATTTCACAGGCTAAAAATACTGGATTCTTTGATCAAAAAAGAAATGATCAAAACACACATTGGTTAATTGCTACGATACATCAGCAATTGAAAGATGCTTTTTTTCAGAATAAGAAAATAAAAAAACCATTGGAAGAAGAAATAAAAAAAATAAAATCAGGAACAACGACGCCGTTCCTCTCTGCTAAGAAATTAATGAACTTGAAAGATGAATAGATTAATAGCATCTCCTTATTTTTTTCCGGTTGCCCTAATTTTAATTTTTGTACTCAACCTTATTCAATCAATAAGTACAGAATTAATAGTTGACGAAGCATATTATTGGACCTACAGTCAGGATCTCGCCTTTGGTTATTTTGATCATCCACCTCTTGTGGCTTTATATGTCTGGATAAGTGATCTTTTATTTAATGGAGAACTAGGGGTTCGGTTCTTTTCAGGGATCGGGTACATTCTAATGATCCTGGTATTATGGAAAGTAATTGACCACCCTAAAAAGAAAGAATACTCGTGGCTTTTTTTATTGCTATTTTTTTCGACCGCATTGCTGAACGTATATGGATTCATCACCGTACCTGACACACCATTATTGCTCTTTATCGCATTATTTTTATACGCTTACAAATTATATCTAGATCAAAGATCATCGTTTAGTTATATCCTTTTGTCAATAGCGATGGCAGGAATGTTATACAGCAAGTATCATGGAATATTAATTATTTTCTTTACGCTCATATCAAATCTTAAGGTACTAAAAGATCCAAAAGTATTATTAAGTGGCTTAGGTGCCCTGCTATTATTTTTTCCGCATTTGTATTGGCAATATGTTAATGATTTTCCTTCGATACGCTATCACTTGTATGAAAGAGCTTCAACGTATCCTTATACCGTGGAAGATACGCTCCTCCACTTCGTAAATGCCATTGCTATTTTGGGATTAACGTTCATTGTGGTATACAAAGCATTTTTTTCAACATTAAAAAACGCTTCAAAATTCCGCAAAGGATTGAATTATATTATTGTTGGATTCTTTGTATTCTTCTTACTGTCATCTTTTAGAGGTCATGTACAAGCGCAATGGTTGGCTCCTATTCTATTTCCACTGCTTATTATTACATTTAACTATTTACTTGATAACAGGCAACAAATAAAACTGTTCAACTATCTGGCCTTCACTAATATAATTATTATTCTAGCAGTAAGGATCATTATTGCAAATGAAGGTATGATCTCTGCTCCTTTACCCTTTTATGGGAATGAAAAATGGGCCTTAGAAGTAAAAGAAGGTACCAAAGGAACAGATAAGTTATTTGTCAATGGGTACCAAAAAGCTTCGACATACTGGTTTTATGCCAGAGAGAAACCTCATTATCAGCACAGTTATCTGGGAAGGAAAAATCAATTTGGATTGATGAAAGGTAATCTGGACTTTACAACAGATTCTATTGCACAGATTATGGGAGCAAGAGATATGTACACTGCTTTCGGTGTAAAAGGTTCTGAAAGGGATTCTGTTTTTGTTTCTTTTCTAACCGGGTTGCGACCTTTGTTTAAATTAGAAATTGATTTAGTCCAACAGGAAGATGTCACTTTTAAAAATTCACAAATAGACACGATTCCGGTAAAAGTTAAAAATCCATACGATTTCCCTATAGCTTTTAGTGAGCTTGGTACCTATATTGTTTTTCAAAACAGAAGAGGAGATCAAAAATACAGTATTCCTGTAAAGATGGACGCACATAGCATTGGTGCAAAGAAAGAGCTGGATACCTTTATAACGTTTGACACTTCTATTATCGAAAATACAGAGGAGTTTCCCACAGTAGGTATTGGAATGCGAACGGATAAAAAAATGGAGTTGGTTCGAACAAGTTCTCTTTACAGCTACAAAATATCTAATTAACAAACCATTAATAGAAATGGTTTTTTAAATTTGCTCCATAAAGCAACCACTTATGATAAAGAAGCTTCCGAATTATATAAGATACATCATAGTAAATGTATGTTTCTTGTTTCTATTCTCATTTGCTTTCAGGCTTATTTTCTATTTCGCATTGTTAAATACAGATAATGTAAGTTCTAGCGAAATTAGTACAGCTTTTTTATACGGTATTCGATTTGATATAAAATTGGCGGTGCTTACATTCTTTCCTTTAGCGCTATTGATACTGATCGTTAATCATCGGTTCTTCAAGAGAAAAGTTTATAGGATCATTGCGACCACTTATTTAGTATTAGCCTACCTAACACTCTCCGTATTTTACCTGGTAGATTTTGGGTATTATAGTTATCTGTATACTCGGTTGGATGCAGCTTCGCTGCGATTCTTATCAGACCTTAAGATATCCGCACAATTATTATGGGAAACTTATCCTGTACTAAAAGGAGCTTTTGGATTAATTGCTTTGGTCATCATTGTTCATTTTCTAACACGACGTTATTATAACAAAGTGGCTCGAAAAGAAGCGTATGCGATTTCAAAAAAGATCAAGGCGGTTTATTTTGTCGGTGTCTTTCTGTTACTGGCATTTGGTATTTACAATAGCTTTACACATTACCCACTTCGTTGGAGTCAGGCATTTTTCTCTAAGAATAACAGCCTAAACCAGTTTGCTTTAAATCCAGTGCTCAACTTCTTCGACAGTTTTGCTTTTCGAAACGAAGGTGTTGATATGGATAAAACCAACGCTTATTACCCGGCAATTGCAGACTACCTGAATATTCCAGAAGATAGTATTTCTTTTAAACGAGAAGTGGTGTTTGACTCGATTTATCCTCAAAAACCGAATATTGTCGTTGTTATGTTAGAATCCTTAGGAGTTGTTCCTATGAGCTTTTATGGGAACGAGGCAAACGGAACTCCCAATATGGATAGGATCATGAATGAAAGTATTCATTTTGATAATTTCTATGTGCACAAGCCAAATACTGCGGGTAGTGTATTTGCCAGTGTTACAGGTTTAGCAGATATTGATGACGTAAAAACAGCCTCAAGAAATGCAAGAGTAATTGACCAACGTATCATTTTTGATCAGTTCGAAGGCTATGAAAAACTCTATTTTTTAGGGGGTAGTGCCAATTGGGCAAATATCCGAGGTGTCTTTCAATCGAACATTAAAGATTTGAAGATCTTCGAAGAGGGTAGTTATGAAGTTGAAGATAGAGCGGACGTTTGGGGAATAGATGATTATGATCTTTTTAAAGAATCTGATAAAGTACTATCCGCATTAAATAGAGATAAAAAACCTTTTGTGGCATATATCCAAACGGCAACCAATCATAGACCTTTTACCGTTCCTGATGAAAGGGAGACTTATAGGCCTCTTAAAAAAGGAGACATTAGTGAAGCATTGTTAAATCGATCTGGTTTTATCTCGTTAGCACAGTTGAATGCCTTGCGTTATCTGGATTTTAATGTCGATGTGTTCCTTAGAAGGGCCAAAGAATCAGGTTATTACGACAATACCATTTTTGTTTTCTTTGGAGATCATAATACTTCCATGAATCCGACTAAAAACTTTAAGAAAGAGTTCGATCTGGCTATTCAAGTGCATCATGTTCCATTCTTTATTCATGCTCCGAAGTATGCACAGCCACGGAAAATGACAAATGTGGCAAAGTTAGCGGACCTTTTCCCTACTGTGGCAAGTATCGCTAAGTCGAATTATACTAACTATACGTTAGGGTCTAATGCTTTGGATACCTTGAATACGGATTCATTTGGATTTGTTCATTTACGAATTAAAGGAGAGCCTGCTGTGGGTCTAGTACAAAATGGATTTTATTATTCGAAGACCATTAAAACGAATAGTACGAGTTTATACAAGCTATCGGATGATGAAACTACTGACGTGCGCGACCAGTATTCTAAGGTAGCTTCTAAGATGGATAGTTTGATCACGTCTTATTACCACAGTACAAAATACCTGTACTACAACAACAAAAAATCAAACAAATAATTTAGGACCTACTTTTTTAATTAATCTGTAATACAGGTTTCCTAAAAGTATCCCAGTTAAGATTCCACAAATGATGTCTATAGGAAAATGTACACCTAAATACACTCTACTGTACGCAAAAAATGCAGGAAACAAAAATAAGATCCATATATACTTATAAGTATTTCTGAAAATCAACACAGTATACATAACAAAGAATGTAGATGTTGTTGCATGTCCCGAGATAAAACTGTAGCTCTGAGGATTGATCAATTTTCTCAATAAATGATTGATCCTTGGGTCATTGTTAGGTCTTAATCGAGCTGTAGAATCTTTGATAAGATTGGTAAATTGATCTGAGAAGGCTACTAATAGGGCCATGGTTAAAATGATAATACCTCCTTTTTTCCAGCCAAACCTTCTGATGATCAGATAAAAAACGAAAAGGAACAACGGGATCCAGTTGAATTGGTTCGTTATAGCCAACCAAAATGCATCCCATTGCTCGCTTCCGAGATTATTTAGGTACACCAATAGTGCCCTATCTTTTTCTAGAATATTTTCTAACAAACTACTTTCCTACTTTTAAAACCTCAACTTCAAAAAGTATATCCGCTTTTGGTGGAAATGGACCTCCTCCTCTTTCTCCATACGCGATATAATAAGGAATAAATAATCTTGCCTTTTCTCCTTGACGTAATTTCAATAGTCCTTCCTTAAAGCCTGGAATCAATGGTCTTGACTTGTCATCAATCGTAAATACAAAAGGTTTACCTCCTTTGTCTAAAGAAGATTGCAATCTCTTACCATCTCCTAGATACAATGTATAATTAATACTGATCTCGTCTGTAGAAGTAACCTTCTTACCACGCGTATTATTTAATTTTAAGTATTGTAATCCTGAATCAGTCTTTGTTGCTTTGGCTACTCCCATTTTATCATAAAATGCTTCGCACTCTTTTACAAAGGTCTCGTATCTTGTTTTTTCTGCGGCTGCAACTTTTGCTAATCTTTCTTTTTCTACATCGGCTGCTTTTGCCAATCCTTCGTTAAAAACCTTTACAGCATCAAAACTCTTCGCAGCACTTCCTTTTCTTACGATCTTAATAGATTTGATCATATCGTACTGAGCTATAGAATCTACTACTTCCAATCCTGATATCACTTTACCGAATACACTGTGACAACCAACTCTCGGTTTTCCGCAGTCCTTTAATACTCCATCTGCTGTATAACCATCTAACCAGGGTGTTGGTTTATGCGTAATAAAAAACTGGCTTCCATTGGTATTTACTCCTCTATTTGCCATAGATAAGATTCCCTTTGAATCGTGTCTTCTGTCTGTACTTAATTCGTCATAGAATGTATATCCAGGTAACGGTCCAGATCCGGTACCTGCAGGATCTCCACCTTGGATTATAAAATTTTTAACTACTCTATGAAAACCAAGCCCATCGTAGTATTTCTTTCCTTTTATCGAATCCGGAACTTTAGGGTTTGTCCCTTCTGCCAACGTAATAAAATTAGCCACGGTAAGTGGAGCATCTTCTGCATATAATTCTGCGATCATAGCACCTTTATCCGTTTCAATATCTGCATATAATCCATCTCCCAGGTCACTGTATTTAGAATCACATGCCGCAAAAACTACGGCGCTGACAAGAAGTAATTTTAAAATTTTAGTTTTCATTTCTATTGGTTTGATTTATCTTTAATAATGTTACTGTACTAATAATAGATTCATTTATTCCTATTTTATTTCCATCACCGATAACACCATAAGCATTATATGACGGAATGACAAAGGTAATAGTTTCTCCTTCTTTCATCATCTTGATCCCCACTTGAAGAGCAGTAATGATCTCTTCTTTATCTACTACGTATTCTTTTTCACCTAGTTCTTCCGCGGTATATATGATGTTATTACTCAGATCCTTAATAACATAGGAGATCAGAACTTTATCATTGGCCTTAGGTGTGTACCTTTCTCCTTCTATTTTTTGGTCGTACCTATACCAAAACCCACTGTTGGATATATTGTAAGTGCGAAGGGAGTCCTTTTGAATATAATCCAGGATCTTTCGTTCTTCAATTTTGTTTATTACTTTGGTTTGCTCTACTGTGCTTGCCAATGTAGTACTCGTTTTAACGGTAATGGGTCGTCTTGCCTCGGGCTCGCCACAAGACATAAATAAGACAATGCAAAAAAGAAAAAGTAAGTAGTTAAACTTCATAAGAGTGTATTAGCTGTTCCTGATGTTCCGGTAACAATTCAACGAATTTTTTCACGGTTTCGTCTAACGTCCCAAATGATTTTCCACCAGCAGCGTTATCATGCCCTCCTCCGTTAAAATACTTTCTTGCAAATTCATTTACAGAGAAGCTCCCTTTAGATCGGAACGATATCTTGATAATTTGCTGTTCTTTGTCTTCTATGAAAATAACGCCAAAAACGATTCCTTTTAAGGACAAGGCATAATTTACAACACCTTCAGTATCTCCTTTTTGAAAGTTAAATTGCTTTTTCTCCTCATCTGTCAACGTAATAAAGGCTGTCTTATATTCAGGATAGATCTTCAAATTACTTAATGATTGTCCTAACAGCAGCAATCTCCCATATGAATTAGCATCATATACATTGTTATGAATACGGTCATTTTGGGCTCCTCTATCTATAAGATCAGCAATCACTCTGTGTGTTGTACTAGTTGTAGATCTAAATCTAAACGATCCAGTATCCGTCATAATTCCGGTATACAGACAAGTTGCTATATCCGCATCAATAAGTTCAATATCTCCCATCATTTCAATAAAATGATATACCATTTGACAAGTAGAACAGATGCTGGTATCGGAATACATATAGGTAAAATCATCCGGTTGTTGATGATGATCGATCATGGCAAAATCATTAGGGTATTTTTCTAAGGTGTTTTGCATATCGCTACCTAAACGATGTAAGGCATTAAAATCTAAAAGAAAAATAATATCAGAACCCTTGATCGCTCGTTGCGATTGATTGTTCTGCCAATCGAATCGATATGTGGTTTTAGAACCTGGCAACCAGTGTAAGAATTCAGGATATTCATTGGGTACTACCACTGTTGGTTTATGCCCTTTTTTCTTAAAATAATGATATAAAGCTAATGTTGACCCCATGGCATCACCATCAGGATTTCTATGACCAACAATGACAATATTTTTAGGTTCGGACAAGTATACTTTTAACTCGTCTAATTTCTTCTGAATCATAAGCAGCGAAGATACAATTTAATTAAAAAAATTACGTACTTTTGCGCCGATTTTAAGAAAAACTAAAAAAATTATAATGGCAACAAATAGAACATTTACCATGATCAAACCAGATGCTGTAGAAAACGGACATACTGGGGCAATTTTAGAAAAGATCAATGCTGCTGGATTCAGAATCGTGGCAATGAAAAAAACACAAATGACAAAGAACGATGCAGAGACGTTTTACGCTATTCATAGTGAAAGACCTTTCTTTGGTGAGTTAGTGGAATTCATGACTAGAGGTCCTATCATTGCGGCTATCTTAGAAAAAGACAACGCTGTAGAAGATTTTAGAACGTTGATCGGAGCTACAAACCCGGTAGAAGCTGCTGAAGGAACGATCAGAAAATTATACGCTACTTCTGTAGGAGAAAATGCAGTTCATGGATCAGATTCTGATGAGAATGCAGCTATTGAAGGTGCTTTTCATTTTTCTGGAAGAGAAATGTTCTAAAGAACACCGTTCTTAGTAAATATATATAAAGACTCATTACTTAGCTAAGTAATGAGTTTTTTTATACCAGTAGTAATTTGCTCACTACCTTCTCTCCCATTTCTTCATTTAACATCTTAACGATCTTTTCTTTTCCATAGCTCAATTCTTCCCTTAAAACAGAAGAAGATAGTTTTATGATCAATGTTTTGTTTTGCAATTGCACAGATTCTGTGTATGAAGCCACCCCTTGCCCCATTAATTTTTCCCAGCTTTCTTCAATCTTCATTTTTTGCATTCCCTTAGACAGATTATTCTCTTTAATGAAGGACTGCATTAGGTCTTTTACCGAAAAGGAATCGTTTTCTCTCTTAGCCATGCTTATAAATTAAATATCTCAAAAGAGCTGTTGGTACTCTCAATTACTTTTTCCGTTCGTTCTTTATGGGTATCCGTAATAAATATCTGACCAAACTCATCATTATTCACCAAGGCAATGATCTGAGCTACCCTGTTCTCGTCCAACTTATCAAAAATATCGTCTAACAATAAAATTGGTGTAATATTGGATTGCTGCCTTAAAAATTCGAACTGTGCCAATTTTAACGCAATTAAATATGATTTCTGTTGCCCTTGAGAGCCAAATTTCTTGATCGGATATTTCCCAATCTCAAAACTTAGATCATCTTTATGTATCCCCACTGTGGTGTACTGTAGCATTCTATCTTTTTCTATAGAAGCTTCTAACATTTTATCGAAATCCGTATCATGCAATTGACTCTTATATTGTAGATTTACCTGTTCTTTATTTCCGGAAATTGTTTGATACTTAGTATTAAAGATCGGCGTAAACTTCGATAAGAACGTCTGTCTCTTTTCATAGATCTTCATCCCCAACGAACATAGCTGTTCATCGTATACTTTGAGGTTTAATGCATCAAATGTTCTGTTAGCAGCAAAATATTTTAGTAACGCGTTTCGCTGAGAAACTACTTTGTTATAGGCGATTAAATCTTTTAGATAGATCTTATCTTGCATAGAAATTACACCATCTATAAACTTTCTTCTGGTATCACTTCCTTCTGTAACCAGATCTCGATCGGCCGGTGAGATGATCACTAAAGGTAATTGACCTATATGATCTGAAAACTTATCATATGCCTTACCGTTTCTCTTCAACACCTTCTTTTGTCCTCTCTTTAGACTACAGATCATTTTTTCTTGTCTATCGTTGATCTCATAATCTCCTTCCAAAACAAAGAAATTCTCTCCATGCTTAATATTCTGAACGGCTACTGGATTAAAATAACTTTTAGCAAAGGATAAATAATAAATAGCATCCAGCACATTTGTTTTCCCAATACCATTATCGCCTACAAAGCAATTGATCTTCTCTCGAAAATCAAACGTTCGGGTAGCAATATTCTTAAAATTTAGTATCGAAATTTTCTGTAAATACATGTTTTGCCAATGTTCTGAATAAGGGCATGCAAATTATTGAAAATTTTGCGAAATAAGCGTTTTTAAAATCCAATTAAAAAAACTATTTTTGCGCCTACAAATTTTAAAGGAAATATGGCAACATACAAGAAGAGAGGATATAAACCAAAAGATAAGAGAGAGCAACAAGCGCAGGATATGCAGAGTACAACTGCTGAGGTTTTTAACACTCTAGATGAAACAGCGTCTAAATCCGAGCAATGGATCGAAAAGAACAGTAAACCATTATTCTATGGTTTAACATTAATAGCCGTTGTGATATTAGGATTTTTAGCTTACAATAAATTTATAGCTGAACCTGCTGAGATTCAAGCTTCTAATGATCTTGCTTTTCCAAGAAAATATTTTGATGAAGCATCTGTTGCCGGAGCTGGAGTAGACTCTTTATTAACGCTTTCTTTAGAAGGAGCTAATGGTAAATACGGATTTTTAGATATCATTGCTGTACATGGAGGTACAAAAGCAGGTAATCTAGCTAACTATTATGCAGGTATTGCTTATTTACAATTAAAAGATTACCAAAAAGCTATAGATCATCTGGAAGATTTCTCTTCAGACGATGAGGCCCTAGGACCAATTGCTCTAGGTGCTATAGGTGATGCTTTTTCTGATCTGAATCAAGAACAAGAGGCTTTAACATACTACGAAAAAGCAGCTAATAAAAAGGACAATGAGTACACGACACCACTATTCTTATTTAAAGCTGGTAATGTGGCAATGAACTTAAAGCAATACGATAAAGCATTGTCGTTATTTACAAAGATCAAAGAAAATTACGCTAAATCTGAACAGGGTAATGACATAGACAAGTATATTAGTATGGTAAAGTACGCGCAATAATGGCAACTACCAACTTATCATATTACGATAAAGCAACAATCCCAAATGCGAAACCTTTTCGATTTGGGATTGTTGTTTCTGAGTGGAATCCAGAGATCACTCAAAGCATGCATCAAGGTGCTATTGATACGCTCTTAGATTGCGGTGCAGAAAAAGAAAACATTATTTCCTGGAATGTCCCTGGTAGTTTTGAACTGGTATATGGCTGTAAAAAAATGGTAGTATCTCAGCAAGTTGATGCCGTTATTGCCGTAGGTAACGTTATTCAGGGAGAAACGAAACACTTCAACTTCGTTTGTGACGGTGTAACACAAGGTATCGTGGATCTAAATATTAAATACGATATTCCTGTTATTTTTTGTGTACTTACAGACAATACCAAACAACAATCTATCGACCGTTCTGGAGGTAAATTAGGAAATAAAGGGGTCGAATGTGCAGTCGCAGCTGTTAAAATGGCAGCATTAAGACATCTTTAACAAGATACTTCTTAACATATCTTGACCACTAGCCTTTAATTCTTTAAATTTGACAGAGAACAGAGGTTGGTGCAGTTTTTGTTCCCACTACATTAAAGATTTTAACATGTTTGGATTAGGTAACGCTTTTAAACCCAGAAAATATTATGTTTTTGACTATAAACCTCGATATTATGACGAGCGTAAGGAACGTATCAAGAAGTTAAAACAAAAATATAGTGGGGAAACTTCTGAGGAAAATGAAGATGATGCTCCTGAACTCACATTTTCGAAAACTCACCTTAGAAATGCATGGAAAAAGAACAAAACAACAAGTGCTGATGTAAAATCAACAAGAAGGCTGGCTATAATTATCGCAATTCTAGTAGGAATTGTAGCATATGTTTTTGAACTTCATAAATTGATTTAATGTCAGATATTATTCAACTTCTACCCGATCATGTCGCGAATCAAATTGCTGCAGGAGAAGTCGTTCAGCGACCCGCTTCAGTAGTCAAAGAATTGCTGGAGAATGCTATTGATGCAGGAGCAACCAATATCAAACTTTTACTGAAGGATGCAGGAAAAACATTGATTCAGGTTATAGACAATGGTAAAGGTATGAGTACCACAGATGCACGTATGTGTTTCGAAAGACATGCGACCTCTAAAATAAAAAGTGCTCAAGATCTTTTTAATTTACATACCAAAGGTTTTCGTGGAGAAGCGCTGGCATCTATTGCCGCGATAGCTCATGTGGAGCTTAAAACCAAGACCAAAGAAGATGAGCTGGGAAATCATATCAAAATCGAGGGCAGTAAAATTAGTAGTCAAGATTTTGTGGTTACTCCAACCGGAACGAGTATTGCTGTAAAGAACTTGTTTTATAATATTCCTGCAAGAAGGAATTTCTTAAAATCGGACAGTGTAGAAACACGTCATATCATTGACGAATTTCAGCGTGTAGCACTCGCACATCCAGAGATTAGCTTTTTACTACATCATAATGGAAATGAGGTGTATCATTTGCCTTCAGACAATCTTAGAAAACGGATCGTTTCTATTTTTGGTACTAAAATGAATGAAAAATTGGTACCTATTGATGAGCAAACAGAAATTCTATCCATGACCGGTTTTGTTACCAAACATGAATACTCCAAAAAGAAACGCGGAGAACAATTCTTCTTTGTAAATGATCGATTTATAAAGAGTGCATATCTGAATCATGCTGTGGTAGCCGCTTTCGATGGACTGTTGGAACAAGGGTCGCATCCCTCCTATTTTTTGTATCTAACCGTGCCTACAAAAAGTATTGACATCAACATTCATCCTACCAAAACAGAAATTAAATTTGATAATGAAAAGGATCTCTACGCCATTATTAGAGCCACTATTAAACATAGTTTAGGTCAGTATAATGTAGCACCGGTATTAGATTTTAACAGAGATTCGAATTTAGATACACCCTACGACTACAGTAAAAAAACAGTGGCTTCAGCTCCAAAAATTGCAGTGGATCCAAATTTTAACCCTTTTGTAAAACAAGCACAAAAACAAGTGCACATTCCTACTAAAAAAGAACAAGACTGGGAAGTCTTATATGCCAATCTAGAACCTGTACAAACAGAGCAACAAGAGGAATTATTTGAAAGTGATACAAAAAAAGATACCGGAAAAACATTTCAGATACAAAAGAAATATGTGTTAAGTTCTATTAAATCTGGAATAGTATTGATCCATCAATCCTTGGCGCATCAACGTATTTTATATGAAGAGTTTCTCGAAGCCATTACGGTAAAAGAAGCGAACAGCCAACAACTCTTGTTTCCGGTTAAGATCAATTTTACGTCATCAGAAATAGAAATGATCTATTCGATCAAATCAGATTTGGAAAATGCCGGATTCGTTTTTGATGAGTTTACAAAGGAGAGCATTACGATCGCCGGTATTCCAACCTCTATTACAGAAAGTCAGATCTCTCAGGTTATGGAACAACTACTCGAGGATATTAATTTAGAAATTCCTGATGCCAGTTTTAGTCACTTCGATATTATGGCGAAGTCTTTTGCAAAGACATTGGCCATAAAGACAGGTAAGTTCCTATCAGAAAAAGAGCAGGAAACCCTAGTGCACGATCTGTTTTCTTGTAAAGAGCCTAATATTGCTCCAAACGGAAAAGCTACGTTTAAAACATTAACCTTACACGAATTAGATTCGTTATTTACCAGTTGATATGAATAGACTTACAGAAGCCATAAAGCACCTGATCATTATCAATGCTATTCTATTCCTTGCTCCGCAATTTTTAGATGTTGATCTCACTAATGTATTGGCTTTGCATTTTCCACAGAACGAACATTTTGGTTTCTGGCAATATGTCACCCATATGTTTATGCATGGAAGTTTTACACATATTTTGTTTAACATGTATGGTTTATGGGCATTTGGAACCCCACTAGAGCAAATATGGGGACGTAACAAGTTCTTGTTCTTTTATTTTTCTGCTGGAATTGGAGCTGCTCTAATATATACCTTAGTAAACTATTATCAGTTCAATGCAATTTATGACCAACTGGTTAATCTAGGTGTCTCAAGTGCAGATATTCAAAATATTCTCTCTTTAGGGAAATATGACCAGAATGCTATTAATGTTCCTTTTGAAACCATGCAGGAGTTTTATAGCCTTTACAATACACCTGCTGTGGGAGCATCTGGTGCTGTATATGGGGTGTTGGTCGCTTTTGGCTTGTACTATAAAGATGCAAAACTGGCGCTCATATTCTTACCCATTCCTATCGCAGCAAAATACTTTATTCCGGTCCTTATATTAGGTGACCTGTTCTTTGGAATGACCAAATACTCTATAGGAAATGTTGCGCATTTTGCACACGTAGGTGGTGCTTTAATAGGCTTCATTATTGCTTACTACTGGAAGAAAAATCAATTTAAACGTTGGAGATAAAGAACATGAGTTTTATTGCAGACATACAACAACGATTTAAAAAAGGGAGCATTGTAGAAAAGTTGATCTATGTAAACCTGTTTATATTTCTGATAACACTGCTGTTTGAAACGATGAGTAAACTCAATACGAATAATAGCAACTTTATTATTCAGTGGTTTTCCTTAAAGTCTAATTACAATGCATTATTCACGGCACCATGGACACTACTTAGTTACGGTTTCTTGCATGCAGATTTTATACACATATTACTGAATTTGATCGTCCTTTATTTTGTGGGTAATTTATTTATTCAATATTTCACCCAAAGGCAACTCCTCACATTTTATTTGCTAGGTACTTTTTTTGGAGGGGTCCTCTTTATTTTTGGATTCAGCTATTTTCCACTGTTTCAAAATCAAACGGTTCCTCTGGTTGGGGCCTCAGCCGGGATCTCCGCCATATTAGTGGGAATTGCAACTTATATGCCCAATTACCAGTTTAAGTTGCGCTTTATCGGCTTCGTAAAGCTTTGGTACATCGCTGCCATATGGGTGTTCTTAGATGTATTGCAGTTGTCGGGTACTAATGCGGGCGGTCATTTCGCTCATTTAGGTGGCGCAATATTTGGGTTCTTATATGTACAACAAGCAAGTAATAAAAAGATCTCTCTTTTTGATCGGATCGCAGCACTTTTTACGGTAAAGAGAAAACCATTGCGTACAGTGCATAAATCTACCACTCGTAAAAAACAACCTACTTCAAAAAGCACTAAAGCCGATTATCAGAAAAAAGTAGATGCCATCTTAGAAAAGATCAGTAAATCGGGATATGATACCTTATCCCCTGAAGAAAAAGCATTCTTGTTTAAACAAGGGAAAAAATAGGATGAAAGAACAACGTGCACTTCACAAGTTTTTAATCATTTTAAACACATTGATAGCGCTGTTGCTCATCTTCTCCTACTTTTTGCCTTTTATTTCACCTAAGAGTTTTCCTGCTTTGGCAGTGTTAAGTTTGGGTGTTCCCATTTTTATCATTCTTAACGTGCTATTTTTCATCTATTGGCTGGTACGGAGAAAAAAGGAATTATTTATTTCTTTGGTAACTCTGATTTTTGGTTTTAATTATGTGACTTCACTGTTCTTAATTTCTGGAAAAAACGATAGTAAAGAAAACGATCTTTTGGTAATGAGCTATAATGTCAAAGCGTTCAGTCAACTAGGCTGGGAGCATAAATCGAGCACAAGTGTCAAAATATTTGATTTCATCAAAACTGAAGACCCAGACGTGTTGGCTATTCAGGAGTACTATATAAATTCAGGGATTGATCATGGTTTCCCATATCAATATATCAAGACTAAAGAGCCCAAAAGCAAATTCGGATATGCCATCTTTTCCAAATACGAAATCGTTAATTCTGGTTCTTTAGACTTTGAGGATAGCCAAAACAATACCATTTTTACCGATCTTAAGATTGCAAAAGATACGGTTCGTGTCTATAATATTCACTTAGAATCGCTAGGTGTGAATCCGAATAAAGAAAACTTCGGGCAGGAAAACTCAGAGAAACTATACCAACGCATCAAAAATACTTTTTCGAAACAAGCAGAACAGACCAAATTATTTTTAGCCCATAAAAATAACTGGCAAGGTCGCACGATCATCTGTGGAGATCTCAATAACACTGCCTTTTCCTGGGTGTATAATGAGATCTCTAATGATATGACCGATAGCTTTCTTGAAGCTGGGCAAGGGTTTGGGAAAACGTATAATTACCCCTACCCTTTACGCATCGATTTTATCTTGACAGATGAAGCCTTTACTGTAAGTGCTTTTGAAACGTCACGGATACAATATTCAGATCACTTCCCGATCATGGCAAATCTGCAATGATCTGAATATTTCCAATTGTTAAAAACCAGTACCGGGATCTTCCGGACTTGCAGCTTGTGCTTTTTTCGGTGATAAAAGCATATAGGTTCCTATAGCCGTAAGAGCAGCATATGTACCATAATTGCCCATCTTTATTAAAGCCTCTTTACGGCTAATCTCTGTATGTTTATGTTCCTTTGATGTTTGCATTGCTTTGGTCAGTTTTATTCGATCCATATTTTTTTACTTAGCTTTCCTTTTGGGGTGGTTAATCGTACCAGATACATTCCTTTTGACAATTCTTTTGGCAATGCAATCTGATCATTACCGGTTCCCTTAAACTCTTTAACAACAACTTGTTTTCCCAGCAGATCATACATAGCTACCTCGGTGGGTATTTCTGATAATCCTTGAATCCGTAAATAACGATCGTTCACGTATATTTTTATTAGAGAAGCCATCGTTTCGTCAATGCCTAAGGTTGACGCGTTCGTATGTAAATAAAATCGGCCAATACCAGAAACAGCCTCATCTAGGGTAACAGCGTAACTTGTATTAACTTCATCTAATCGAGTAAATGTGTTGGTTTCTATATCTTCCAGATACACCTTTGTATTCGCAGGAAGGTTTTCTAACGAAATGTGAAAAGTAAGTGCAGTTCCCGAAGTAGCTGTAATACTTAACGGAATGATCTCATCCTCTAAACCTTCGGGATTATAGGGCAAGGCTTGTATGGCAAAGTCTATTCCGGTACTTCCTTCTAACAAATGCGTATTGATCTGAAAGTCAGAAGCCGTTCCCGTAAAGGACCCCAGATCAAACCCTGGGTCCAGTCCTCTGGTCTTTCCCTCTCTATATTGTATTTCTGTATACATATCAGGTGAAGTTCCTCCTGACAAATGCACCGTTAACTTTGGAAAATTGTTAGATGAATTTCTATAAAAAATTACACCTGTTTGATGGCTCAACATATTCTTATTCACCGCAACGCTAGTGCTCGCAACATCTGAATTAACAAAGAAACCTTGTCCGGGATGTACATATCCGCTAGTAATAGGAATATAGGCTGTCCCGTTCCATACATATACCGCTTGATGGGTATCTGTCAATGCTAAGGCGTTTGCAGGAAGCGTTAGAAAAGCATTTATATCTATATAAGATGGGAAAGGATTTCCGATCAAATTCCAACGATTCTCATTAGCGCCTCCCAGATCGTTGGCAGTAATTGCAGGGTTCTGATCTGATGTTTGTAAAGATCCTATAAAACCAATATTTCCTGATGCCGTTCGTAATATGGAATACCCTTGAGCACTTGTAAAGTTTTCTGCGGGATTACCAGCCTGAAAATAGTTCCAATCTCCATTACTATCTGTCGTATTCGTATATGTTCCAATTCCTCGATTATTTCCCGTTCCGGAAGCTACACTGTTGGTTGTGATCCAGGCATCGTCATATTGTTCTCCAGTAACCGGAGCAGCTATTAGGTACCAATTCGTGTCCGGTATGTCAAGATTATAGGTAAGCGCTCCTGTATAGCTTCCATCTACAACCAGAGATCCACCGTGGTTGATCGTTGTTCCATCAGTTGCAGTTAAACTACCACTTCCATTAATAGTTACTGCACCGGGCGATAAAATGTTTAACTCATTGACTGCATGACCAGCACCAACTACCGGTGCATTGGTATTGGTAGTAACATTTACCGTCGTTGTAGCCGTGGGAACTGCTCCCAAAGACCAATTACTTTCTGTATCCCAATCGGTATCCGTGGCTCCTATCCAAGAATTGATATTATAAATAAAAGATATGAGCCTATCGCTTCCTCCTAGTGCTGTCCCTATTATTTCTATATTTCCGTCTCCATTTAAGTCGGCTCCATCAACACTATACCCTCTATTTACTCCAGTATTTAAAGCAACAGTTGTCCAACTAGCTCCATTTCCATCATTTCTACTCCAGGCTATGGTTCCTGCTCCTCCATCAGCAGCCCAGAGAATATCCAAATCTCCATCACCGTCAACATCTTGCAAATCAACATGTACAGCTCGATTAGAATTCGGCGTTGTCACATTATTTTTATACACCTGACTCCCAGTAAAACTAGCACCGTTATTCTGAAACCAGTTTATCGAATCTTCAAAAAGGCTGGCGGAAACCACATCAAGATCATTATCCCCATCTATATCTCCTACAAAAATGCTAATAACTCCATCAATACCTGTATTACCAACAAGTTGTGCAGTTCCAAAAACCCCACTTCCATCATTAGCATACCAATTGATAATATCGTCTGCATGTGACGCCGCGATCACATCTAAATCCCCATCATTATCCATATCTCCGACCTTAACACTAAAGGCTCCATTCAACGTTGTGGTAATTGTTGTTTCAGCACCGAAGGTACCATTACCATTATTTTTGTACCACCCCACCGTATTGTCATTCTCAGAAGATACGAGTACATCTACATACTGGTCACCATCCAAATCTCCCAAAAACACAGTCGATAGCCTATTTGCATTACCTGTACTAACCGTTGTTGCAGCCGCAAAACTGCCAGCTCCCTGATTTTCTACATAGAGTACATCATTACTGGCTCTTCCTCCGAAAAAGATATCCAGGTCACCATCATTATCGGCATCTCCTAATACGACGCTAATCAGATCATCTGAAGTTCCTGTATATAATGCTGTTTGCGCAGTAAACGTTGGATCAGCCGCACCATCGTTTTGATACCATACCAACTCTTCTGAATTGATAGATACTGTTACCAAATCAAGATCTCCATCATTATCCATATCCCCCACGGCAACATCTATAATTCCTAGATCAGCGTTAAGTACTTTTTCCTGGAAAGGGGTCGAAGCATCTACCGTATTGATCAAGGGTAGAATTCTAAAGTTAAAATTATACGCTACGGTGGGTCCTCCTGAAGCAGTGATCAATTGCACGGTAATTTGCTCTCCTTCTTTAAAATCATTCGTTGGGTTGAATGTATTGACCGTGGTACCTCCTCCAGAAAAGACTCCGTTTATTAACCCGGTCTGACTCCCCATAATAATGGTATTGCTTGATGATAAAGTGATCGCTGACGAAAATGTCATGACAATATTAGCATTGACCGCCACTTGCGTATCATTAGCTACCGGGCTCGATGAGCTAAACGTTTGTCCATTCACTATGAAACCATATAAAAACAATATGATGATTAAACATGTCTTCCGTAAAAGCTCGTATTTCCAACTCTTTTTTAATTGTGTAGTGTTGCTATCCATAAGCATTGTAATTTTTAGGGTGATTATTTAATTTTCTTTTCTAATAGTCTATCAATGTTAGTCTGCTATCGGATGTTCTGGAAAAAAAAGGGCTAAACCAGCTAAAACATGTTACCCAAACAACTGAATTGTGGTATGAAAAAATTGTGCATTGCAAAAAAGCGATCGATAAGTAAGGCTCACATTTACATTTTATAGACATAAAATGGAGAGATATTATCTGTTGTTACTATGAAAAAAAGTGGTATTTTTCACACTAGAAATATGTATGTATGAATTATTTTGATGTCGCTGTTATTGGGAGCGGTCCTTCAGGAGCAAGTGCCGCATTTCATCTGGCAAAAAAC
The DNA here is from genome assembly GCA_965218065.1 of Flavobacteriaceae bacterium. Classification (GTDB taxonomy): domain Bacteria; phylum Bacteroidota; class Bacteroidia; order Flavobacteriales; family Flavobacteriaceae; genus Polaribacter. The sequence continues at coordinate 1,599,865 of OZ244589.1, forward strand.
GGTATCTCTACTGTTATTATTGAAAAAGAAACCCTACCACGTTATAAGACCTGTGGTGGTGGATTTGTATATAGAGGGCGTAAAGATTTGCCTTTTTCCATTGACTCGGTAGTGGAACGTGAGTTTAATGTAGTTGATATTTATTTAGGTAAAAAACTACACTTTAAAACAGAACGTAAAGATCCGATCATTACCATGATCATGCGTGATTCTTTTGATCATTTGATCGTAGAAAAGGCAAAGGAATTAGGTGTTACCATCTTACAGGGCAATAAACTGAAATCAGTAGAACATCAACAGGATAAAATTGTTTTAACCACGTCACAGCAAACCCTAACTACGAAATTTGTCATTGCTGCAGACGGAGCTTTAAGTCCAACGGCTAAAATGGCGGGTTGGAAAACAGATACACGTTTTTTGATTCCGGCCTTAGAATATGAAGTTAAGGTGTCTGATGAAGAATTTAAAAGGCTCTCAGGTGAAGTTCGTTTTGATATGGATGCTATTCCTTTCGGATATGCCTGGAATTTCCCAAAGAAAAATCATCTTTCGGTCGGCATTGCCTCCGCGCGGAGAACCAAGATCAACCTAAAGAAATATTACAAGGAATATGTTGAGTATATTGGGTTAAAAGATATTATTAGTGAAACACAACATGGATTTCAGATCCCTGTAGCCGCCAGAACTGATGGTTTTGTAAAGAATGGCGTATTCTTAACAGGTGATGCCGCAGGGTTTGCAGATCCTGTTACCGCCGAAGGAATTTCGAATGCTATTTATAGTGGTATGCTAGCCGCTGAAGCGATTGCAGAAGCCCAGTTACATGTAACTGAAGCCGAACAATTGTATATGGATAAATTAGCCGAAAAATTACTCCCTGAATTAAAGACCGGAGCATGGTTGGCAAAGTTTTTCTACGAGCAGAAAACGATTAGGAATCTCCTATTAAAAAAATATGGGCAGCGTTTTAGTGAATCTATGGCTGATATTTTTATGGGTGACCGCTCCTATCCTACCGACATTAAAAAACGCATGAAGCAAAAAATTAAAGAATTAGTCTTTTAACTTTTTCACCCGCTTTAAGTTTAAATGATTGATCGGGTTCATTCCCAATCCGCTGATATTCTTGTGCGTAAACCTAACTACTTCATCATAATACAAAGGGATTACAGGAGCTGAGGTCATTAGCAGACTATCCAGTTCTTGATAGATCTTTTGACGTTCCTGTCTATTGGTAGTTTCTATGGCTTTTTCAAAAAGTGCATCAAAAGCCTGGCTCTTATAATGGGTGTAATTAGGCCCGTTAGGTGAAAAGTTCTTACTGTGAAAAATGAACAAGTAGTTCTCTGCATCTGGATAATCCGCTACCCAACTTCCTCTAAATATAGAAAGTTTTCCATTTACTTTCTGCTCTCGCAGTGTAGAAGGTGGCATCACATCTACTTTTACTTCCAATCCGATTTTCTGCATCTCTCTTTGAATGAACTCGCACATATCCTGATATTGACTGTTTGTAGAAATGGTAATTCGAGGATTGGTATTTCCTGTTTCTGCAATGTATTCCTGAATTAACTTTTTTGCTTTTTCAGGTTGATACGTGTATCCTTTCATATGATTAAATGCTGGAAGCCCTTTGGGAATGAACCCATTTACCGCTGGAGTACCGATACCATTTCTCAGGTATTTAATCATTTTTACCCGATCAAACCCGTAATTCATTGCCTTACGAATCTTTTCGGAACTGGTTTCTGTCTCTTCTGCATCCAGATATACGCCCAGATATTCCGTGTTTAAATAGGGACCAATTGCCATATTGATCTCATTTGCATACCTGTCTTGTAATGCCCCTTCGGATGTTAAAATATTGTCTTTATACGATGCATCTATACTATTTAGAAAATCTGTATTTCCTTGAATAAACTGTAAAAATTCGCTTTGTTTATCTGGCAAAAAAGTAGTTGCAACAGCTTCTAAATAGGGCAACTGATTCCCTTCGGCATCTTTTTCAAAATAAAGAGCGTTTCTTCGAAACACCAACTTTATATTTTCTACCCACAGTTTAAACCGAAATGGTCCGGTGCCAATAGGGTTCTCTCTAAATTCACTAGCAAAATGGTCTACTGCTTCTTTAGGCACCACCGAACAATATTGCATGCTTAACAAGCTTAAGAAAGGTGGAAAAGGTCGTTTTAATTCAATTACAAAAGTAGAATCATTCGTAGCATCAAACGTATCTACAAAATCTAAGACCCATTTACCGGGAGAAGCTACTTTTGGATCTAAGAGTCTTTCAAAGGAATACTTGAAATCTTCAGCAACAACATTTCGAGTCGAATCACCTCCAAACAAAGCATGTTTATGGAATTTAACATCATTACGCAAAACAAATTCATAACGTTTACCATCTTCTGATATGTTCCATTTCTTTGCGATATCAGGTTGCACATGCAAGCTATCGTCTAATTGAACCAATCCATTAAAAAGTTGCTTTACCGCCCAGATTGTTCTAAGGTCCTTGGCAAAAGCGGGATCTAATGTTGTAAGGTTTGCATGCTGATTGTATCTGAAAACTTGAGAATCATCAAATTCAGATCTTTTTCCGGAGCATGCACATAGGATCAGACAGTATAACAGTCCAAACAAAAACCCCTTATTTCTTCTTTCTTTTATTTTTAAAATAGTCCTTATCTGCAACATAAATCGTTTTGGAAACCTCTGCTATAACGGTAGTTTCTTCCTTGTCTGTAATATTTAGTTCTTTTATGATATTTATTTCTTGATCTCTAGCTACATTTTCCTTGATCTTTTGTATTTCTTCAGCTGTAAAATGAAAGCTCGCATACACAGGTTCTTTTGCCGGTCGCTTAAACTTGATCGTCGACTCTTTATCCCATACCACATAATCGGTTCCCAAAATATTGATCAATTGCACCATGTATACTGGATCCGTAGCTGAAAATAGACTTCCTCCAAAAATAGACCCAACATAATTGCTATTCTTATAACTCAGCGGAATTTTAACCTTAACACTTAGAATATCATCCGAAACCCAAATAATCCTACCTGTAGACCTCCTGTACATGGGAGATATATTAAAACCATATCTAAATATGGTTTTCTTCTTAAAGATTTTGGTCAGATATTTAGTAAGGGTTGCGTACACACTATTGCTTTATAAATCCATATTCTCGTTCTACTTTGCAAATACGTAATTGGTACTGCTTATACCATTGCTTGCGACCTTTTTCTCTTGCTTCAGTATGTTCTACCTGATTTTTCCAGCGCTTAATTGCATCTAGGTCTTTCCAATACGAGACCGTAATACCGAGTACATTTCTGGCATATTCTACGCCTAAATACCCTTCTTGTTCCTTAGCGAGCTTTTCCATTCTCTCTGTCGCTTCTGCATAACCCTCCATATCATCTGTCAGGAGTGATGAAAAAATTACCGCATAGTAAGGAGGTTTTAAATTTGCTTCAATCATAGTTCTAATTCGTATTTTGTTTCTGGTATTTTTAAATTGGGTTCTAGTCCTTTTGAAACTTCTTTAAAGTTACATCTTTTTAAGATCTTGGCCGAAGCAATATTCACGTCAGCAACATAACCGACAAGTTTTGGAAACCCAATGGTTTTACAATAGGTGATCAGACCTTCGCAAATCTCTTGACCATAACCCATTCCCCAATATTTTTCTAAAAACCTATAACCTAGTTCATCATCATTTTCATCGTCTTTCACCAATGCAACGGTTCCGACAAATACATTGTCTGCTCTCCGCTCAATAGCATAGATCCAGAAATCATTATCTATTTGGGTATATTTTTCAATAAGTTCGGGAAGTTCTTTTTCGTTCTCTTCACGAGTCATAGCAGCCCCTCTTACATATCGCATTACATTGATATTTGAGTGCATTTCATGAAAAGGTTCTAAATCACTCATTAAAAGCTCTCTAACCAAAAAACGATCGGTTTCAAAAATCAATTTCTTTCTCATTTCTATCCTAATAATTATTGTAAATTTGCCACGTTCAAATGTACAGGAATGAATGCAGATAAAAAAGTAGCTTTTTATACACTAGGTTGCAAGCTTAATTTTTCAGAAACATCTACTATTGCTCGGAATTTTGTGAGTGAGGGTTTTGAGCGTGTTGAATTTGAAGAAGTAGCGGATGTCTACGTTATCAACACCTGTTCTGTAACGGATAATGCAGATAAACGTTTCAAGACTATTGTCAAAAATGCGTTAAAGAAGAACGAAGATGCCTTTTTAATAGCCGTTGGTTGTTATGCCCAATTGAAACCAGAAGAATTAGCGGCTGTAGACGGTGTAGATCTGGTATTGGGAGCTACTGAAAAATTCAATGTCACCAGTTATATCAACGATTTGACCAAAAATGATATTGGCGAAGTGCATTCTTGCGAAATTGAGGATGCTGATTTTTATGTGGGTTCTTACTCTATTGGCGATAGAACCAGAGCTTTTCTGAAAGTTCAAGATGGTTGTGATTATAAATGTACATATTGTACCATTCCTCTTGCCAGAGGGATCTCTAGAAGTGATACCTTAGAAAATGTACTACGAAATGCGAAAGAGATCTCTGAAAAAGGAATTAAAGAGATTGTTCTAACCGGTGTTAATATTGGTGACTATGGAAAAGGGGAATTCGGAAATAAAAAACACGAACATACTTTTTTAGAATTGGTTCAGGAATTGGATAAGGTAGATGGTATTCATCGTTTGCGTATTTCATCCATTGAACCTAACCTGTTAAAGGATGAGACCATTGAGTTTGTTGCACACTCAGATACGTTTGTGCCACACTTTCATATTCCTTTGCAAAGTGGTAGCGATGATCTGTTAAAAAAGATGAAGCGTCGCTATTTACGTAAAGTATATACCAACAGAGTTGCAAAGATCAAAGAAGTGATGCCTAATGCCTGTATTGGAGTGGATGTTATTGTTGGTTTTCCAGGTGAAACAGATGCACATTTTCTGGAGACCTATAACTATTTGAACGATATGGATATTTCGTATTTACATGTCTTTACTTATTCCGAAAGACCTAATACAGAAGCTGTATTAATGGAAGGTGTCGTCCCTAAAAATGTTCGTGCAAAAAGAAGCAAGATGCTGAGAGGGCTCTCTGCTAAAAAGAGAAGAGCATTTTACGAATCTCAATTAGGAAATACCTTAACCGTTTTGTTTGAAAGCGAGAATAAAGAAGGATATATTCATGGGTTTACCGAAAACTATGTCAAAGTAAAAACACCATGGAACCCGGAACTGGTCAATACCCTTCACGAAGTAACCTTGTCTAAAATAGATGAAGACGGGTTGGTTCGATTTGAGTTTGTAAAAGAACATGTGGTTCTATAAAAATCTAGCGTTATGAAGAGATTCTTAGTTGTTTTTCTTACGACCTTATTGATTGACTGCAACACTCCAACTAAAAAAGAGCCTACGAAAACAGTTGTTACAGAAGAAAAATCAAAGGAAACTGTCGTTGAAAAGAAAGGTAAAAAGGTTGACAATACTTTAGTAACATTGCAACGAAAGCCATGTTCGGGTGATTGCCCTGTATTTGATGTGGTTATTTCAAAAGATAGTACACTTGTTTATAAAGGAATTAGCTATACCAATACTATTGGGAACGATACCCTAAAATTATCTTCCGTCCAATATGCTGATCTGCTGTCAATTCTTGAAAATTCAGATTTTTCAAACCTAAAAACAAGGTATACAAAAAGTGGTAGTAAATATTTCCCGCAAACGATTATAAAATATCAAAATAAAGAAGTTATCGTAAGGCTTTGGAAAGATGCTCCAGAGGGTCTTACAGATATTTACGTTTTTATCGAAGATATTTTATATGATCAAAAGTACCTACAATAATGAAAAAGGTCCATGTTTATTGCATGCCCGGTCTAGGTGCTAGCCCAAAAATTTTTGAGCATATCAATTTACCCGAAGATCAATTCGAAATTCATTTATTGGAATGGAAGGTTCCATTGTCTTTGGAAGAAAGCATACAGGCATATGCACAACGTATGTGTAATGATATTCATCATGAAAGCCCTGTACTTATAGGTGTTTCTTTTGGAGGGATGCTCGTGCAAGAAATGAGTAAACTTATTTCAGTATCTCACACGATCATTATTTCAAGTGTAAAATCGCATCACGAGTTACCTAATCGTTTAAAATTAGCCAAGGTTACGAAAGCATATAAATTATTTCCAACCTGGCTCGTAGAGAACTTCGAAGAATATAGCAAGTATTTTTTGGGAGATTATTTAAAAAAACGGAGGGAATTGTATAAAATGTATCTGTCTGTCCGGAATAAACTATATATGGAATGGGCTATTTATAATGTATTGCATTGGAAGCAAGATGAATCCATTGAAAATATAACCCATATTCACGGAGACGAGGACAACGTTTTCCCTATAAAACACATTGAAAACTGTATTACCGTAGCAAATGGTACTCATGTCATGATCTTAATGAAAGCCAAGAGTATTTCACAAATAATTTGCAATACTTTAACTTGATATGTAGGTAACAATTCCTTAATTTTAAAGCAACTAAAACGGGGAATTCTTATGACTAAATCACTACGCTTATTATCTGTATCGACTACTGCCATTATCGGGTTGTTTTTTATCAATGCTGTATATCAATCTGATGTAGGACCGCAACGAAATACTGCAGAAACCTATAAAATTAAAGCGCTTAAGATTCCCGATGGAATCTCTTTTGCAGGAGAAAAAGTTCCGGTGGAACGCTTCGACATCAGAGAGCGTATGGATCGCGAGCTTTTAGTAAATACCTATTGGCAATCGAATGGTCTACTATTGATCAAAAGAGCGCATAAATATTTTCCGGTTATTGAACCTTTGCTAAAGAAATATGGTATCCCAGATGATTTTAAATATCTAGCAGTTGCGGAAAGCGGTTTGCAAAACAACTCCTCTCCTGCCGGAGCTTCAGGCTTTTGGCATTTTCTGAAGCATTCTGCCCGAGAATATGGTTTAGAAGTAAATAGAAATGTAGATGAGCGTTATCATTTAGAAAAAGCAACAAAAATAGCAGCCGATTATTTAAAAAAGTCCAAAGAACGGTTTGGTAGTTGGACCTTAGCTGCTGCAGCTTATAATGCCGGAAATGCTCGAATAGCAAAGCGTTTAGAAGTACAACAGGTAACCGATTATTATGATCTTTTGTTGAATTCAGAGACTTCTCGATATGTTTTTAGAATTGTTGCTTTAAAAGAGATCATGTCTAATCCAAAACATTATGGTTTTGAATTTGATAAAGAGGATCTATACACCTTACCAAAAACTCGTATCGTTAAAGTAGATACGGTGATTCATAATATTGCATCTTTTGCTAAAAAGTTCGGCACCAATTACAAAGAGTTGAAATTACATAATCCCTGGTTACGTCAGAATAGATTAAATAATAAAACCAGGCGTTTGTATGAGATCAAAATACCTGTGAAGTAGCGTTAGCTATCTAAATAATCACCTAATTTATCGAGAGAGTCGTTCCAGAATTGTTCATAGAACGAAAGCCACTTGTTTAACGTTTTTAGTTCTTTAGGGTTTGCCATGCAAAAACGTTCTCTCCCTTGATTATTAATGTGAACTAAACCAGCCTCCTCCAGAGTCTTAATATGTTTGGTAACTCCTTGACGGGTCATAGAAAATTGCCCAGATATTTGCGTAATGGATAGCGCCGATGTGGCAATTACCAAGGCGTGAAAAATGTCACGCCTTGTGGGATCTGCAACAGCTTTAAAGAGCTTTGTTATTTTATCCTGCATGCACGGTGGTATTTACATAATTGTCTAAAAGGTCCATGCAATTGATCCAACCTCCACTAAAGCTTTCAAACATCTTTATGGCAGTATCTCCTTCGTAATTGGAAATTCCAGAATGTTCTAGCAATAGCTTTGTACCACTATCTACAGGTTCTAACTTCCAGGTAACTGTAGTTTCTGCAGTGGTTCCATCAACAATCCATGTATAGGATAGTGTATAAGGGTCAGATTTCTTAATTTCACCGGTAATGTTTACACATCCATTTTCTTCACTCGCAGTAAACGTATATCGATATCCTTTCTCTGCTTTAAAATCTGCTTTGATGAACCAAGCAGAAATTTCCTCTCCTACCGAGATAGCATTCCAAACTTTTTCTATGGGTTGATTAAAAACTCGTTCTTTAGTAATCACGTCTTTCATATCTTCTGATTTTATATTAATATGCAACTATATGGTTGCAAATATAGGTCATCATTTTTAAATGTGCAACTTTTTAGTTGCATTTACTAAATTATTATAAATTTGATTTGACTTGATTGTACTCCTCTACAATCTCTTTAAGAACTTCGCCAGCTGGCTTGATGTCATGAATAATACCCGCTATCTGACCTATTTCTAGCTCACCATTTTCTAGATCCCCTTCAAACATACCTTTCTTAGCTCTAGCTCTTCCAAGCAGTTCTTTAATTTGTTCTAGTGTTGGATTTTGTTGATATAATTCCTGCACCTGATCGTAGAAATAATTTTTCACCAATCTAACCGGAGCCAGTTCTTTTAATGTAAGATGTGTATCTCCATCTTTGACATTCACGATCGTTTGCTTAAAGTTATCATGTGCGGAAGATTCAACAGTGGCAGCAAAACGACTTCCTATCTGTACACCATCAGCGCCAAGCACCATGGCAGCCAACATACCTCTACCCGAACCTATTCCTCCAGCCGCAATTACAGGAATTTTTACTTCCTCCTTTACCATAGGTATTAGCGTAAATGTTGTGCTCTCCTCTCTTCCATTATGTCCACCCGCTTCAAATCCTTCACAAACCACGGCGTCTACTCCAGCGGCTTGTGCCTTCAATGCAAATTTTACAGAACTTACCACATGCACCACAGTGATTCCCTTTTCCTTCAGAAAAGAAGTCCATGTTTTAGGGTTTCCGGCGGAAGTAAAAACAATCTTCACTCCTTCCTCTACAATAATATCCATAATTTCCTCTATTTGAGGATATAACATGGGTACATTCACTCCAAAAGGTTTATTTGTGGCTTTTTTACACTTTTGGATGTGTTCTCGCAATACTTCCGGGTACATGGATCCAGAACCAATTAATCCTAGTCCACCGGCATTACTTACTGCCGATGCTAGTTTCCATCCACTTACCCAGATCATTCCTCCTTGAACAATTGGATACTCAATACCGAAAAGGTCAGTTATTTTATTTGTCATTTATCTTTTAACAAGCTTAAAAGTTTTGTATTCATTGAGATGTATCATTTTTAATATATAAACTCCTTTAGAAATATCGGATACATCAACTGTATTTGTAGTCATGTTCATAAATGTTTTTATCTTCTTTCCTAATATGTTATATAGGTCTATATGATACTCCGCTATGCTGTTCGTATATGTAAAAGACAATTGCTCATCTACGGGGTTAGGAAAGATGGAAACATCTGAAAGTATTATATCGTTTTCACTTGTCAATCTTGTGTAGGCCTCCTCAAAATTGGGAATGCCATATCCGAAATTATTGTCCGGAGTCAATGCCCTATCGCCACTCATTTTTACAATGTCAATAATTTCTGCAGCAGTCTTATTTGGAAAGGCCTGCCATAAACAGGTTACCACGCCTGCCATAATTGGCGAAGAAAATGAAGTTCCGTTTGCTCCGACCGGTACGCCGGAAATATAGTGAACAATAGCCGACGCACTTCCTTGGGCCATTACATCAGGCTTTGTTCTATTATCTGAAGTAGGCCCTCTAGAACTAAATGATACTAAGTTTCGAGAAGCGTCCACCGCTCCTACAGTTAGTACTGACACTGCATCTGCAGGTGCAGTTATATAGAACCATGCGCTGTTTCCTGAATTACCTGCCGAGTTTACCAGTAGCATCCCTCTAGACGCTGCTATTTCTGCTCCTCGAGATATAAACGTTGTTTGTCCATTCATATCTGCATAGGTATAGTTATAACTAGGATCATCAAAAGTAGAATAACCTAGTGATGTATTTATAACATCTACACCTAAGCTATCAGCCTTTTCAGCCGCTTCTACCCATAAGCTCTCTTCTAAGGGATTTTCCCGCTGATGGTCTTCTGTGATAAACAAATAGAAAGCAGCATCGGGAGCTGTTCCCACAAACTGTCCCTCTATATATCCACCAATATCCGAAAGCACATGTGTTCCATGAGAGTTTCGCGCATAGAAATTATCATTTCTTTCTACATAATTATAACCCCCGAGGATCTTATTATTGTCTCGTAATCGCTCAAATGCTCCCAAGGTGTTCACATTTGGGAAACCTGCATCTAATATAGCGATGATCATCCCATCTCCGGTAAAACCCTGTTGATGCAAATAATCTCCTTTTAGCATTTCTACTTGATTGGCTGCATTACCATAATTGAAATCTTGCTGCGTTGTAAGTTTATTCGAATGGTTATCTTGTTGCTGCTGACCAACCGCTCTGTTATTCAATGATTTATTGGCAAAATCTATGGAAGCGATAAAAGACAATGTATTTTCCAGATTTTTAATATCAGCTTCGGTTCCTCTTACATGGACAGCATTTAACCATTTTGACTTCGCCATAATGCTAATACCAATGGTATTTTTTACTGTATTATAATACGTTTGCTCTACAGGAGCATCCCTGACATCTAAAGCTATATTTTGTTTTTGTCTTCTATCTAAAGCCCGTTGACTTACTACAGATGTTGGGTTGTTCAAATACGTATCTGCATTTGGTTTATCTGTAAAATAAACCCATGCATCTTCTTGCCCCGTAACGGTGGCACAATAGCATAAGCATATTACAAAGAGTATTCTAAACATAGGTCTAAAATACTGCTTTTTATAGCAATCAAAAAAAATTTAAGAGATAACTCCGGACCCTAATAATTCTTCATCCTTGTACCATGCAACAAACTGTCCTTCCTGTATAGCAGATTGCGCATTCTCAAACTCTACAAATAGTCCATTGTCCACTTTATACAAAGTAGCTTCTTCTAGCTCCTGACGATAGCGAATCCTCGCTCCTACCTTCATGGTCTCATCTGTTTTCAAGGCAAGATCTTCTCGAATCCAATGTAGTTCTTTATCCGAAACAAAGAGTACGCTTCTATATAAACCTTTATGATTTTTTCCTTCTCCAGTATAGATCACATTTTCATTTACATCGGTCTCAATGACAAAAAGAGGCTCTTTTGTTCCGCCAACGGCCAATCCCTTGCGTTGTCCTTTTGTAAAATAATGCGCTCCCTGGTGCTTTCCTACAATGGTACCATCCTGCATATCATACTGATATTTTGTAGCAAAAAAATCAAGTTCTTCATATTTATCCGAAAAATCGGGTACTACTCTTTGGAAGGGTTTTGCATTATCATCTACTTTTACAATCACTCCTTCTTTTGGTTGTAGTTTTTGTTGTAAAAACTCAGGTAATCTCACTTTACCAATAAAACAAAGCCCTTGAGAGTCTTTCTTTTCAGCCGTGATTAGGTCCGCTTTCTTAGCAATTTCACGCACTTCAGGTTTAGTCAATTCTCCAATTGGGAACAGTGCCTTTGATAATTGTTCTTGAGACAACTGACATAGAAAATACGATTGGTCCTTATTTGTATCCTTGCCGGCCAATAATTTGTACACCTTTTTACCATCGATCTCTTCTTCTGCCTTTCTACAGTAATGTCCTGTTGCCACATAATCTGCACCAAGGTTCATGGCAATATCCATAAAAACATCAAATTTGATCTCTCTATTACAGAGTACATCAGGATTTGGTGTTCGTCCTTTTTCATATTCATCGAACATGTAGTCTACAATGCGTTCTTTGTATTGTTCACTTAGATCTACCACCTGGAAAGGAATTCCCAACTTATCAGCAACAATCATAGCATCGTTGCTATCTTCTAGCCATGGACATTCATTGGAGATCGTTACCGAATCATCGTGCCAATTCTTCATAAAAAGTCCTATAACCTCATATCCTTGCTCTTTAAGCAAGTATGCGGTTACACTACTATCTACTCCACCCGAAAGTCCAACAATTACTCTTTTCATTTTGTATCTAAAATAGGCTACAAAATTACGAATAAGATTTAGAATATAGTATCTAAAGAATTGATATGCTTATTGAGGGAATTGATGACTTCGCTTAAACCTTATTTCTGTAGTTTTATCTGTTGAAGTCATACGTAATGTATCATTAGATATTTCGAATTCCCAAAAGTCAAATGAATTTCCTTTTCCATAATTGATCATTTGGATCTCTGGTTTATGGCCATGTATTTTATAAACCCCTGTGCGTTTTCCGGCTGGCATATTGTGCTGTACATATACATTATCCCATCTAAAGTGTATCATGGCTCTTTCTGGTACATTTATTTTTGATGTAGCATCTACCCCGTTTTCGGCATATCCTACCAATTTCCACAACCCTAAAAGGTCGTTTCCTTTAGAAGCTGGAAGCTCTGTTATCTTCTTTAAGAAAACCTGTACAGTATCCTTTTCTTCTTTTCTTTTCCAAATCATTTTTTCTCCTTCCATTGAAACATGAAAAGGTTCAAACTTATCTGTAATACCATTACTGTTCTCTACTCGAAGCTTGTTATCTTTAAAATCCCAACTGCCCACCGAATGTTGCAACCATCCATTACCCGAAGACTGTGTATGATTCGCGTTAAAACGTGTCCAACGCGCTATGGGAGTCATTTCCTGGGTACCCATTTGTACTTTTTCGACCAACCATAGACCTTCTATTGATGTGTTTTTTTTACTGGATTTGCAACTTGTCAATAACAAAGCCACAATTATAGAGACGAAAGTAATAGCAGTTTTTTTCATGGGTACATTTGATTGTTGTCTATCTATAAGATGTTCGAAACCAAAAACAGTTGCGTCTTTCTATATAGATTAATTATTGATATTCTATATCAATAATTACGCCAGCAATTTAAAAACGTTACAAAAAATTCAAGGCTTTAACGTTTTCTTAAGTGTCTTTTAACAACTTCGAAGCTTATTTTCAATAAAAAGAAGGAATGAAATGGGTTGGTTATTTCTCGAACAATTGAATTCTGTTGCCATCAGGATCTTTAATAATTACCATTTTCTTACCTGATTCTTTATTCGTTACGACTCTTCCATGAAATTCAACTTTTAACTTGCTTAAATGTTGCATCCATTTATCAAACTCAGAAACCTGAAAACCTATTTTAAAGATTCCTTTAATGCGTGTTTTACTATGGTAATCCTTTATCAAGTTCTTCGGTGATTTTGCCGAATCCAATTCAATAAGCTCTATCAAAATACCATTTCTCTTCAGGTTTGCTTGCTTAAAGCCAGCATTCGGAAACTCTTTTTTGTTAAGTACGGTAAACCCTAAAGATGTACGGTACCAATCAAGAGAGGTATTCATATCTTCTACGATCAAAGCCGAAAAATAGGCGTCTAAGTTGGGTAGTTCATCACTTTTTTGTGAATAGCTAGTCAACGGTAAACATAGGAACGCCAGTAGTATAAACGTTTTTTGTATCATTTGTTCTTTTTATCTCCGCCTTTCTTAGGTTTAAACTTTTTCAATTCCCTTTTCTTTTTCTCATCAACGACTTCTCCACCTAAGAAAAACTCCCATTTTCCATACCGCTTACCATTTTGATATAGTCCGCGCTCTCGCAAATTTCCATTCAGCTCAAAATATTTAGCTTCGCCGTTTAGCACATCGTTTTTAAAAGTTACCTGTTCAATAAGCACGCCATCGTCCGAATACTTCTTAGACACTCCATTTTTCATACCTCCTACATACTCTGTAGATTCCAACATTTTACCATTCTTGTAATAGTTCTTAACGGTACCTTCTAGTTTTCCTTCTTTATAGAACTCTTCAGAAAATAATTTACCATTGGTAAAATAGTAGGTCCATTTACCTACTCTATTCCTTAAAACCATCCATCCTTCGCTCTGTAATTTACCACTTAGTGTAAAAAATTTTACATAGGCCGAATCTGTTTTTGGTTTAAATGTTTTAACAGCCGTGGGAAATTTTGAAGTTCTTACATCGTAATACTTGAAAGTTCCTATTTCTTTACCGTCCTTAAATCTACCAACATAGCGAATGCGCTTGTTATTATAGTACTTTTTCCAAATACCGGTTCTTTTCTTATTCTTATCGAACTGATTGATCTTTTGAGCCTTTATAGTATCATTTGAAAAAAAACAACCTACAAAACACAAAACAAAAGCAAGACTTTTTATCTTTAACATCGATTCCATTTTAACGTAAATATACATATTTCGAACTATTCATATGTCCATTGATTTTTTAACTTCCGAGCTCGAAAATATAGCAAATGCTAAAAGAGAAAACAGACAAAGAGTAGCAAATATTGTCTGTGAGCAGAAAGAATTATTTGGTCCGTTGGTGGAAATTACTTTTGATGTAGCTAATAAAACTTCTATCAAAGCGGCCTGGATCTTAGAATGGATCTGTACACATAACGATCTTCACCTTATTGTTCCTCACTTAGACATGTTTACGTCAGGGTTAAAAAATTTAACCTTTGATAGTGCTATAAGACCCTGTGCAAAAATATGTGAGCATATTACAACTGCCTATTATAAGAATGATCCTGTATTTAGGAAAGCTCTTCTCGAGAATCATATGCAAAAGATCATTGAAGCTGGGTTCGACTGGTTGATCACGGATCAGAAAATAGCAGTCCGAGCATATACCATGGCTACTTTGTATTTGTTTGGCAAAGATCATGAGTGGATACATCCTGAACTAGAGCATTTGATCAGAACCAAGATCATTCATGAAAGTAAAGGCTGTAAAGCTAGAGGAAGACACATCTTAGAACTCATTGAAAAACATCGAAAAAAGAAAGTTTAGTTTATGATTTGGGTCATAAATAATGTGTGATTTGAGGTCTAATTTTACTTCATAATTTAAAACAATTATGGAAGTACAAATCACACACAACATCAGGCAAAAAGAGCAAAGAAGTTTTAATCTTTTACAATACATAAATCTTATAATTGACCGCGAAAGAACCAATGCTATTGGCATTACGATTATGCTCATTATGTTTGGTACCGGAATCGCTTCTATTACAGCGGCTTTATCCGTACATGGGGACGTTTCTATACCAATTCTTATGACGTCAACTTTTTTAGCAATGGGTGCAAATGCTACTGCTATTAGTCAGCAACCCTTTAAAACCATGGTCTGGGCTTTTATTTTAAATATTACCATCAACTCATTGTTGTTGATCTATCAAGTTATCGATCTATTGGTTTAGGTTTTGATTGAAATATTTTTATGAGCAACAGGCTTGCTATATTTCGGGCTCTTTCTTTAGCATCGTTCGCTTTTGATCCTTCAAAGAGATCATCGACAGTAGTATACCAAAGCGAGAGCCATCTATCGAAATGATCTTGATAAATGGAGTGGTCGAATTTCTGATCAACCTCTTTATGAACTTGCATTGGGTTTCCTTTATACTTTCTAATAAAGAATAAGTTTGTTTGCCAAAAATCCGTAAGTTTTTGAAGATGTTCTTCCCATTCTTCATCGGGAATAATATTTAGAAAAATTGGACCAATAAGATCATCTTCGCGAACCTTATTATAAAATGTTGAGACCAATGTATATATATCTTGTCTATTGTTAATATCTCTAGAATTCATATAAAATAATTTGACCTCAAAAATATACCTTTGTTGTAGGTGCAATTTATGACTTAAATCATAATGATTGATACAGAACTTTTATTGGCATTTGATGCACATCAAAAAGCGTTTGAGAAAAATGAGATTATTTTCTCAGAAAATGAAACGGCTCGTTATTACTATCAAATCGTTGAAGGTATGGTAAAAATGAACAATTTTAACGATGATGGGAAAGAGTTTATTCAAGGTGTTTTTTATAAAGACCAGAGTTTTGGCGAACCTCCACTATTTGTTGATATAAAGTATCCGGCCAACGCCATGACACTGTCAAAATGCCTTATCTTGGTATTACCAAAGGCGCGTCTTTACCAGTTATTATTGGAGCATCCTGAAGTACATCTGGAGATTACAAAGAACTTGGCGAAAAGGTTGCATTATAAAGCTATTATTGCTTCTGAAATTTCTAGTCAGGAACCAGAACATAGGGTATTGCGCTTTATGAATTATTTAAAGGAAGATGTGGCTAAGGTTGAAGGAAGGTTCAATTTTGAAATTGCATATACGAGACAACAAATAGCAGATATTTTGGGACTGAGAGTAGAAACTGTTATTAGAGCGATCAAGAACCTGGAAGCCAAAAATGAAGTCCAGATCATAAAAAGGAAAGTTTTTAGATAAAATCAGTGCTTTTGATACCTGTACATCTTTTCTAATTCTGTATTTTTGCACTTTTCAACACAACAACAAAAAATGAATATTTCCCAGCTTAATGCTATCTCTCCAATAGACGGTCGTTACCGCAGTAAAGTTTCTGAACTAGCCGATTATTTTTCCGAAGAAGCTCTTATAAAATACAGAGTCCTGGTAGAAATAGAATATTTTATCGCGCTTTGTCAAGTTCCACTACCTCAGCTTTCAGGATTTGATGCTTCTTTAGTGGATAGTTTAAGAAAAATATATATGGACTTTTCATCGGAAGACGCTCAAAAGATCAAGGATATTGAAAAGGTAACCAATCACGATGTAAAAGCTGTGGAATATTTTATCAAAGAACAATTTGACACGCTTGGTTTACAAGCCCATAAAGAATTCATTCATTTTGGGTTAACCTCTCAAGATATTAATAATACCGCGATCCCATTATCTATAAAAGATGCTATTAGTGAAGTCTATGTACCAAGCTTAAATAAGCTTCTTTTAAGATTGAAAGAATTGGTTGATGAGTGGTCTAATATTCCAATGTTAGCAAGAACACATGGACAACCGGCTTCTCCTACTCGATTAGGAAAGGAAATTGCTGTATTTGTAGTTCGATTGGAGGAACAAATAAAACATCTTGAACAAATCCCGAACGCGGCTAAATTTGGTGGAGCAACAGGGAATTATAACGCACATAAAGTAGCCTACCCTACTACTGATTGGAAAGCTTTCGGAAGTCGTTTTGTAAATGAGCAACTAGGGTTATATCATTCCTTTCCAACGACACAGATAGAGCACTATGATCATATGGCAGCTTTGTTCGATTGCTTAAAGCGTATTAATAACATCATTATCGATTTGGACAGAGATATATGGACATATGTATCGATGGACTATTTTAAACAAAAAATAAAGAAAGGAGAGGTAGGTTCTTCAGCAATGCCTCATAAAGTAAATCCGATTGACTTTGAAAATTCTGAAGGAAACTTGGGTATTGCGAACGCCATTTTTGAGCATTTGGCAATTAAACTACCTGTTTCTCGCTTGCAAAGAGATTTAACCGATAGTACCGTTTTAAGAAATGTGGGGGTTCCTTTCGGACATACATTAATAGGTTTCACTTCTACTTTAAAAGGGTTGAACAAATTGCTCTTGAATCAAGAGAAGTTCGATGAAGATCTAGAAAATAATTGGGCGGTTGTCGCTGAGGCAATTCAGACCATTTTAAGAAGAGAAGGATATCCTAATCCGTATGAGGCATTAAAAGGATTGACTAGAACGAATGAAAAGATAAATCAGCAATCTATAGCTAATTTTATTGATACATTACATGTTTCTAGCGCTATTAAAGAGGAACTAAAAGCTATTACCCCTTCTAATTATACAGGAATCTAATGAAGAAAATTTTAGTATTTATTATTGTAACAATTGTCCTTTTTGCTTGTCAAACAACACCAGAAGGAGATGCCAGTAGATTTCGAGAAGGAGTTTTCGAAATTCCTGCAGGAGAAAGTTATAGTAAAACGATCATTACACGAAAGGATAGTTTGCAAATAGAACAATATACTAAGTTCGTTGAGGTTTCTAACGATAGTGTTGTTACAAAAAAGGAGATCAAAAAGATTGATACACTGTATATCACCTGGAAGAACAACTTCTTTTATACACTTAAAATGAAGTCTCCTAAAAAAGATATAGATCACGATCCAATATTCGTTCAAATTACCAAAGTGACTGACAGTTCTTATAATTTTTCGGCAAAAATTGGTTTTTCCGATTTTAAACAAAACGGTACTGTATACAAAATAAAATAATATGGAGATCTTCCTGAGTGCAGATGCGTGGATCGCACTGATAACACTAACTCTTTTGGAAATTATTTTAGGTATAGATAATATTATCTTTATATCTATTTCTGCCAATAAACTACCTAAAAATCAACGTAAGAAAGCTACATATTTAGGGCTATCACTCGCAATGATCACTAGAATTTTATTGCTTTTAAGTGTCTCTTACCTTATTGCTTTAAAAGAACCATTTTGGACAATTCATACTTCCTGGTTAAAAGTAGGAGTTACCGGGCAAAGTCTTATATTACTATTAGGTGGACTGTTCTTGCTCTACAAAAGCACAAAAGAGATCAGAAGTAAGGTACATAAGAGTACAATTTCCAAGGAGGAAGAGAAATCTCAAAAAGTATCTTCTTTTTCAAGTGTTATTGTCCAAATTATTTTAATAGATATTGTCTTTTCATTCGATTCGATCTTGACCGCTGTAGGAATGACCAATGGTATTGAGGGAGCACTACCTATTATGGTTGTTGCTGTTGTTATATCAATGGCGATCATGATGTTC
Organism: Flavobacteriaceae bacterium; assembly: GCA_965218065.1. GTDB lineage: Bacteria > Bacteroidota > Bacteroidia > Flavobacteriales > Flavobacteriaceae > Polaribacter. Next base: position 1,618,634 of record OZ244589.1, read on the forward strand.
TTTGCCAACCCGGTAAATCGTTTTGTAAGCGAGAACCCAACCATTCAAATGTTGGCACTATCTTTCTTGATATTAATCGGGTTTATGCTGATCACTGAAGCAGCGCATCTATCCCATGCCGAAATTTTTAACAAAACGGTAGGTGCCATTCCAAAAGGATATTTGTATTTTGCGATCGCATTTTCTTTAGTGGTAGAAATGTTGAATATTAAAGTACGTAAGAAATAATTTGTTAAAAACACTTAAGAAATATAGTATCATTTGTATGTCTGTTCTGGTTTTTATGCCTGCAGTCGTGCAACTTGTTCATACTTTTGAAAAGCATGAGCATGGCATCTGTATCTCTAAAGATGATCAACACTTTCACCAAAAAGACCCAGAATGTGTATTATGCCACTTACAAGGTGAAACCTTTGCTATTATTACTGAAGAAGACTTTCCTGTTTTCAACAATAAGGAACAACTACTTGTTAGTACACAATATAATTTTCTTTCAAATTATCAGCAATTATCTTTTTCGCTAAGAGGCCCCCCTATTTTTATTTAATTACAAATCTTTTATAGAAGTAAATAAATAGAAACGACTATCAAAAAACCCATGTCAAAAAAAATATATTTGACCCTGTTCTTTGTCGGTTTATCGACAATAGTCTTGGGTCAAAAATGTAACTATACTTTTAAAGGTATAGTGAAAGATTTCCATGATGGAACTCCAATTATAGGAGCAGCCTTACAGATCGAAGGCTCTAAGAAATACACTAGTACTGATAGTGACGGAAACTTTGTGTTTAAAAACCTTTGTGATTCGTCATTTGTAGTGGTGATTTCTCATGTTTCTTGCGATACTAAAAGAGTCAGCATAGATCTTAAAAAACAATCTTATAGAGAACTTCGACTTGAGCATCATATTGAAGAACTAAATGAGGTAACGGTAAAAGCAGCTACTAACAAGAAGACTAAAACCGCTCAAGAATCTGTATTAAAAACAGAAGTTCTTGAGAAATATAGTTCACTTTCTTTAGGAGATGCTATTAAAGAAATCCCTGGTGTTTCTTCTATTAATACAGGAAATACTATTGTAAAACCCGTTATTAACGGATTGCATAGTAGCCGTGTTTTGGTCATGGTGAACAATGTTCGCTTGCAAGATCAAGAATGGGGAATTGAACACGCTCCTAACGTAGATATTAATGCTGCGGGAAGTATTTCTTTAATTAAAGGTGCGAATGCACTAGAGTATGGAGGAGACGCCATTGGAGGTGTTATCGTGCTGAATCCAAAACGGGTTTATAACCGAGACTCTATCTTTGGAAAAACCATCCTATACGGAAACACTAATGGTAGAGGTTACGGTTTAAACACCTTGTTGACCAAATCGTCTTCTAACGGCTGGTATGCTACTGGACAAGCGGCATATAAACGATCTGGAGATTTTAGGGCTCCCGATTATTTTTTGACAAATACGGGAATTCAATCGCATAGCTTTCATGTAAATACCGGGCTTAGAAAATTAGAACATGGCTTTAATATTTACTATAGTTATATAAAAAATAAGATTGGAATACTACGCTCTTCTCACATTGGAAATGTAGAAGATTTAGTAAATGCTATTAATTCTTTGCAGCCTTTGGTGATCGAAGATTTTAGTTACACGATAGATGTTCCAAAACAAGAGGTAACACATCAAATATTAAAAGCAAACTTTTACAAAAGATTTAAAGATTTTGGAAGATTCGATCTACAATATGACTATCAAAAGAATAGACGTTTTGAATTCGATGTTAGAATTGGAGGCAGAAGAGATATTCCTGCAGTAGATCTGAGATTGACAACACACACGTTAAAATCTACATTAAAACTAGACGCCTATGAAAACAGTTCATACAAATTTGGTGTTAATGCAAGCTATCAGGAGAATTTTGCAAACCCAGACACACAAGTAAGGCGTTTGATTCCTGATTATCAAAAATTTGATCTTGGCTTATTCTCTGTTGGAAACTTCGAAATAAACGAAGTGCTTAGCCTGGAAGCCGGAATACGTTATGACTGGAATCGAATTGATGCCAAAAAATTCTATCTGACTTCACGTTGGATAGAGCGCGGTTATGATCTAGATTTTGCGAACCTTGTCATTCAAGATTTTGGAACGCAACTACTGGTAAACCCAGTCTTTAATTATCACAATATTTCGGCCTCAGCTGGAATGTACTATATTCTTAATGATGATAGTAAACTTATTTTCAATTATGGTCTATCAAATAGAGCTCCAAACCCATCGGAACTATTCAGTGATGGATTACATCATTCTGCGGCCAGAATTGAATTAGGAGATCTTAGAATGGATAAGGAAACTTCTAATAGGCTTTCTGCGTCATATAGTTATACTGGAGAAGCTGTTAGTTTCCATATCGAAGGTTTTTACAATCATATAAAAGATTTTATATTTATTGAGCCTACAGGAGTTGAAACCACTATTCGTGGTGCCTTTCCGGTGTGGAGCTATAGGCAAACCAATGCAAGATTATTTGGTATTGATACTCGATTTAAATATTATTTTGACAGCTTTTGGAGCTATGACAACAAGTCCTCATTTATTAAAGGAAAAGATGTGACTGCGAATAGAGCTCTCATAGATATTCCCGCTTTTAAAACGGTCAATGTAATTCGTTATTCACGTCCTTCTTGGTCAGGATTTAAAGCCGAACTAGAGAGTCAATGGGTATTTAGACAAAATGAATTCCCAGATAACAATTTTACTGCTTTTATTCCGAGAACGGGTACCAATGTTCTTGTAGATATTAGGACACCACCACCAGCATACCATATTTTAAATTTCAATGCGAATATGGACTGGAAAATGAATAACAGAACCACCGTGAATGTTGGTTTTGCTGTTAATAATGTTCTCAATACCTCGTATAGAGAATATTTAAATAGATTAAGATATTTTGCTGATGAACTTGGAAGAAACATTATGCTACAATTAAAATTTAATTACTAATAAAAATGAAAAACAATGAAAAAATTTAAATTATTAACATTACTAGTTATCGCAGCCACTGTATTTACATCATGTAACGATAGTGACCCAGCACCTGTGAACGAAGAAGAGGTGATTACTACCTTAATAGCGACCTTAACACCTCAGGGTGGAGTAACTGATATTGAGTTAAAGAGCCAGGACCTAGATGGAGATGGACCTAACGCTCCAGTAATCACAGTTTCTGGAAATTTAGCAGCTAACACTATCTATAACGGTATAATCCGAGTATTGAATGAAACAGAAACTCCTGCTGAAAACGTGACATTAGAAGTTCAGGAAGAGGATGACGAGCACCAGTTCTTTTATGTTTCTGACAATAATTTAGTAACAACTGCATATACAGATATGGATGGAAACGGAAACCCTATTGGTGTTACGTTTACCTTAACTACAACAATGCTGGAACTGGAAATTTAACTATTACACTAAGACATGAGCCAAACAAAACGGCTACTGGTGTTAGTGGTGGTGATATCACCAATGCTGGTGGAGAAACGGATATTGAAGCTACATTCCTTATCGTAGTTCAATAACAATCTCTTTTAACAGAAGAAAAAGCGCTACATGAGTAGCGCTTTTTTTATTTTACAGTAAAATTTAGATAGTTCTTTAATGCACGTGCTTTGTTTTCTTAAGTGTACTTAAAATGATAAATGAAGCCACAAAGAAGATAGCTAAACAAAGTACGCTCCACTGCATAGAATCTGTCATTGCATATAAAAACCCATAAACGAATGTTCCTAATACAATCGCAATTTTCTCTGTAACATCATAAAAACTAAAGTAGGTGGCATGATCTTCCGTTTCAGGAAGTAACTTTGAATAGGTGGACCTGGTTAAGGACTGAATAGCTCCCAGCACCAAACCTAACAATCCGCCCAGGGCATAAAAATAGATTTCTACATGCTCCATTTCCTTATGCAACAAGAACGCCCCAAAGCATACAAAGATCCATATAAGGATCGTTGTTTTTAGTGCCATGAAATTTCCTCTTTTTTTAGATAGTGTTGAAAAGAAAGAAGCTCCGGCTATTGCAACCAACTGTATTAAAAGTACAGTGATTATTAAATTTGTTGCTTCTAATCCCAGCTCAGTGGAGCCAAATATAGTTGCCAATAAAATAATGGTTTGTACGCCAATACTTAATAAAAAGAATGCCGCTAAAAAACCTTTTAACGTAGGATATCCTTTTACCTCGTTCCAAACGATTCTAAGTTCTTTAAACCCTTTCCAAATGTAGTCCTTCTCAGGTTTCTTTTCGTATACATTGTTGGGTAATCTTTTAAAGGTAATTTGGGCAAAACCAATCCACCATAACCCAACCATAACGAACGATATTCTAGATGCAAACGCTTCTGAAATTCCGAAAAGCTCATGTTGTAGGATCATCACCAAATTAATAACCAATAGTATAACAGAACCAACATAACCGTAAATGAATCCCTTGGCACTTACTCTATCTTGATCTTCAGGATGTGCAACTTCTGGCAAATACGCATTGTAAAACACAATACTAGACCAAAAACCAATACTTGCGAAAAAAGTAAATACGATACCGATCCATACAGTATCAATATCTTCAAAAAAGTATAAACTCATTACCGATATCGAACCTATCGTACAAAATATCTTCAGAAATTTTTTCTTATTACCTGTATAATCGGCTATCGCAGATAAAATGGGAGACATAAATGCCACCACCAGAAAGGAAAAAGATAAAGCATAACTATATAAAGTATCTGGGTGATCCCATTCCATTCCTAAAAAAGATACTACCTTATCTTTCGTTATTCCTGAATAAAATAAAGGAAATACAGCAGTACTTATAACCAAAGAATATACGGAGTTCGCCCAATCGTAGAATGCCCATGCATTGATCAATTTTTTATCGCCAATTTTTAACATAATCTATAAATTAAAAAACCGCTCTCTAGTGAGAACGGTTTACAAGATATAAAATATAACTATACTATTTTCCTGTATGATTACTTTGTTCGTTGTAAAGCTTTGCCAACCTTTTGGCTTCAGGTAAATATGCTCTTAATGTTTTGATTCGAGTCTCGTTTGACGGATGTGTACTCAAAATTTGTGGTGGAGCTTTCTTTCCTTTAGCTCTTTCACTCATGCGTACCCATACTTCTGCTGCCTCTTCTCCATTATATCCTGCCATGATCATGAAAACCAACCCTAATTTATCTGCTTCGGTTTCGTGAGTTCTACTAAAGGCTAACATTCCTACACCAGAACCTAAACCGTATGCCGTATTCCATATTCTTTGAGCATTTTCGCTCTTACCTGATGTTCCTAAGGCTACAGCAATACCGCCAAGTTGTTGTAATTGACCAGAAGACATTCTTTCCTGTCCGTGTTTTGCAAATGCATGTGCTACCTCATGCCCCATTACTGCCGCCACTCCATCTTCATTAGCACAAATAGGCATAATCCCTGTGTAGAACACCACTTTTCCTCCAGGCAAACACCATGCATTCACAGTTTTATCTTCTACCAGATTAAACTCCCATTTGTAAGAATCTGCCTCAGCTTGCATATTATTCGCTCTCATAAAACGATCTACTGCTGCGGAAACTTTCGCGCCCACATCCTTGATTTGATGCGTCATTTTCTTGTCTTCAGATAGCTTGTTCTTTTCTAAAAAACCTTTATACTGGGCAAAACTTGCCGGTAATACTTGAGAATCTTTCACAAAGTTCAATCGCTTTCTTCCTGTTATCGGTACAGTACTGCATTCAACTAAAAAGAAAGCGAGTACTATTAATACACTTATTTTTTTCATTACTTGTTGGTCTTATATTTATCTACAGTTGTGACACATAATTTGTATTTTAGTCACAACAACGATTTGTAGTTTTTATTTTTTAAAATTACATATTCTATTTGATTAAAAACAGTTTTCTGAATGGATTTATTGTCTCAACAAAAAGAATTAAAAGCAAGTTTGGTTATCCCTAAACCAGTTATCTTTTTTTCAAAATCCGTTCATTTTTTTTCTTCCGGTTTAGCGGTTCGATTAGCAGCCAGGTTATTTACAACACCCATTAACTTTAAAACTCCCGAAAGAGAACTTGCTATGGCTAAAAGTGCTCAGAACAAGAAGTTGACCATTACAAAAACAGGAAAAGAAATACATCTGTTATCCTATGGCTATTCAAAGAAAAAAGTACTATTGGTTCATGGCTGGGCAGGAAGAAGTACACAGCTTTTTGCTTTTGCCGACAAACTACTTGAAAAAGGGTATATGGTTATTTCTTTTGATGGTCCGGCTCATGGGAAATCTACAGGAAAGACTACCGATCTATTAGATTTTCTAACCACGATCAAACAGATCGATAAAGAGTACGGTCCGTTTGAAGCTGCCATTGGACATTCTTTTGGAGGTATTTGTCTGTATAATGCCGTTTCTGATTTTTTAAAGGTCAAAACTTTTGCCAGTATTGGTTCGGGGAATAGAGTTTCTCATATTCTAGAACAGTTCATTAAGAATTTAAAACTTCCTAATAGCGCATATCAACAATTGCAATTATATATCGAGAAAAAATGGGGTGTTATAGTAGATGATTATGCGAGCGGTAAGGTTGCTAACAAAATTGAGATTCCGGTACTCGTTATTCACGATACAGAAGATGGTGATGTTCCCGTAAGTAATGCGCAAACTATTCGTCAAAACCTACAGAAAGGTAGCCTATTAATTACACATGGGTTAGGACATACCAAGATCTTGCGAGATCCAAATGTTGTAAATAGAACTGTAGAACACATTATACAAAACACATGAAAAGAATAGCTTTATTATCTATCATTGCCATTTTAACTAGTTGCAGTGGGCTTGCACAGAAAAAAGATGAATCAAAAAAAGCACAAAAAGTTTATAAGATCAGTAAAACAGATGTTGAGTGGAAGAACATATTAACACCCATGGAGTATTATGTATTGCGTGAAGCAGGTACTGAAAGACCATTTACAAGTCCTCTTAACAAAAACTACAAGAAAGGGACATATGTTTGTGCTGCTTGTAAAACACCTTTATATGAATCTGAACACAAGTTTGACTCCGGAACAGGTTGGCCTTCTTTTGATCGTGCTATTGGTAATTCAGTTGAGTTAGACGTTGATTATAAAATAGGATACGCAAGAACAGAGTTAAAATGTAATACTTGCGGAGGCCATTTGGGACATTCTTTTAATGATGGCCCTAGAAAAACGACAGGAAAAAGGCATTGTATTAATGGTGTAGCATTGAAGTTTATTCCAAAAAAATAATCGAGAAGTCTTTATAAAATATGTAAATTGAGCTAAGAATCTTAGCTCTTTTTTTATGCAAAACACCTATTTAGATAGCGCCTTCAAACAATTTCACTATTACAAAAGCCTAGGAGATAAAACATTGACCCAAGTGCCCGATTCCGGTTTGTTTTGGCAACCTAATGAAGAAAGTAACTCTATTGCTATTATTGTAAAGCATATGGTCGGAAATATGTTAAGTAGATGGACCCATTTTTTGACTGAGGATGGAGAGAAAGTATGGCGAAATCGAGATGATGAATTTATAAGCTCTTATCATTCTAGAAAGGATATTTTAGAAGCCTGGGAAAAAGGATGGTCCTGTTTATTTGCAGCAATAGAATCTTTACATTCAAATGATTTGGAACAAATTATATATATAAGAAATCAAGGGCATACTGTTACTGAGGCTATGAATAGACAATTATGTCATTATGCATATCATATAGGTCAAATTGTTTTTATTGGAAAAATGATCCTAAATGCTGATTGGGATTCTCTTTCAATTCCAAAGAATGCTTCTAAAGCCTACAATTCTGAAAAATTTAGTGCAAAAAAATCGAGAAAGCATTTTACCGACGACCTATAGTTTTTACATTTGCCTTTATGTCAAAAAACTATCTATTTACTTCAGACCGATTGGGGTTTAGAAACTGGGTATCTACAGATATTGATAAAATGTATGAGATCAGTTCTGATCCTGAAGTCATGAAACACTTCCCTTCTACTCAATCAAAGAAGTATACCGAAGATTTTATTTTGAGAATGCAACAACAATTTCGCGATTACAGATTTTGTTATTTTGCTGTCGAAGTTATAGAAACGAATCATTTTATAGGTTTTATAGGAATTTCCAATCAAACATACGATACTGATTTTAATCCTTCAGTGGATATTGGCTGGAGACTTCATAAAAACTACTGGGGAAAAGGTTATGCAACTGAAGGAGCTAAAGCATGCCTAGAGTATGCGTTCAAAAACATACAGTTAAACAAAATTGTTTCTGTTGCAACTAAAGGGAACCTACCTTCTATTTCGGTAATGCAAAAAATTGGTATGACCAAGGTCAAGGAATTTGAGCATCCTTTGTTACGTAAATACCCAAAATACAAAGATTGTGTGCTTTACGAGATCAAAAACTAACTACCTTCCAACCACGTTTTAAAGGCTCCCACCTTCTCTCTACTAACAATGATCTCTTTTTCTGATCTGAAAGATGTTGATATTTTTAATCTACTATTTGAATATACAACCACATCTTTAATAGATTGAATATTGACAATAAAGGTTCTATTGACACGAAAGAACATTTTTCCATCTAATACTTTAGCTAGATCCTCCAGTTTATAATCAAGTATATATTTCTTATTCTCTTTAGTAACCAGGTATACTGTTCTGCCCTCGGCAAAAAACAAGGATATTTCTTCTGTTTTAATAGAATGAATGTGATTGCCCAAACGCACCAGGAAACGATCTTTCTTCTTGGTTTGAGTCATCATCTCAGCTACTTGTTCTAAAGCTCCTTCCGGTGCATACAGGTTCTTTAACGATTTAAACTTACTCATCGCTTTTGAGATATCAGTAAATGTAATGGGCTTCAAAATGTAGTCTACACTGTTTACCTTAAAAGCATCTATCGCATATTCATCAAATGCAGTAGTAAAGATGATGGGTGCCTTTATCTTTGTCTGATTGAAAATTTCAAAACTAAGCCCATCTGTTAGCTGTATATCCATGAAAACCATGTCAAAATCATCATGACCATTAAACCAAACCACAGCGTCCTTTATACTTGTTAAGATATGTATAATCTCAATGGAAGTATCGTACTTTAAAAGATATCTTTCCAGCTTTTCCGAAGCTAAGCGCTCATCTTCAACAATGACAATTTTCATAATTTACGGTTTGGTTAGTAGTTTTGGTATGCTAATTGAGCGTTGAACTTCTGTCTCGCTGAGTGCTACATTTAATGTGCTGTAAATACTATAAACATCCTTTACTTCATCTAGTTGTCCTATTCCAAAACGCGTTTGGATCTTATCTTGATATTCATAATTAAGAACAATATGCGTATCAGATTCCGATAATAAAATCTCTAAGTGTATATCTTTAGAAACAATGGTTTCTTTTACTATTTTCTCAATTATTGACAGCAAAACTCCCGGAACTACTAAAAATTCTGTCGAAAAGTTTTGCACTATTTGTAAACTTCGATAAGGTAATGAATTCATTAGTTTTTCGAACTCCATGAGCACCTGTAGTTCATCTGTAATAGCAACCAATTGTTTTTCTTTACTCGATAACAGATATCGGTATATGGTGGCTAAGTAATCTATAAAATCATCTGCTTTTTCCCGGTCATTATTGATCAATACCAATAATGCTTCAAAGCTTTCAAATAATAACTCCGGGTTTATACCTCTTTTAAATTCGTGAAAGTCTTCTTCTATGTATTGTTTGATCTGCTCTTCTAATCGCAATTTTTCGGAGTTCATTTTGTATAAATACAGATGACTGATATATAGCAAAATATAAATCACAGAAATAACGCTAAACACGCTATTGAACATCCAGAGATCATCAGAAGTTACGGAGAATCCCACCACATGTTTATAATACAAGGTTATAGAGGTCGTTACAATTCCAATGGTTAATGCTATAGAAAAAGCCACTTCCAAGAAAATCGTTACGATATTGCTCTTGTATGTAGGAAGTCTTTTAAACAATACGATTAGCAATCTGGAAACTTCCTGGATCACATAAGACAAGCCAATACATACGTACAGGTCTTCTCCCAAAAATTGCTCTTTCAATTGCCCCACATCATTACTGAAAAGTATGATCAATAAATACACTACAATTCCGCTAAACACAGGGCTCAGTAACCTGAAAAGAGGGTGATGTATAAATAATCTTTTCATACTATATCAATGGTAATTTAACTGAAAAAGAGGCTCCGTTAGACACAATGATTCCTTCAGTATGCAGTAAGAGATATCTAGAATTAATATTTTTCAACCCTATATTAAATGACGTAATATTAGATGGTTTTTCAGTGATGTTATTTTGAACCACAATATGTTTTTTGGTCGACTCAATCGTTATATGTAATGGATTCTCTTCATCTTTTTGATTATGCTTAACTGCGTTTTCTACTAACATTTGAATTGCCAATGGCGGTACTTTTGTATCCAATAAAATCTCCGAAACATTGATAGTACAAGACAATTTGTTTTCGAATCTCGTTTCTAACAAAAACAAGTAATCCCTTACAAAAGTCAGTTCTTCATCGAGTGTAATCAATTTTTCAGAATAGCTCTTTAACGTATATTGATACATGTTTGCAAGTTTTCTGATAAACCGCTGTGCTCTTTTCTTTTCTTTATAAACCAGTGAAGAAATAGTATTCAAGCTATTGAACAAGAAATGTGGGCTCAGTTGCGATTTTAGAGCACTTAACTGCAACTCTATTTGCTTTCTTTCCTGCTTAACTGCCTCAATCTGCAATGTTGTATAAGAATAATACGAATACAGCGCAAAATAGATAATCTCAAAAATTAGAATGAGAATGAATAGAATGATCGCTAATTTTATAAGCATCGGTTGGTAAACTGCCATAAAATTCAGTGTATCATTCATGGTATAATCAAACAGATAGATAACCCCAAAAATGAGCGAGAAACTTAACATAAATAAGGAAATGATTCCCACAAACAGTCTAGTTTCCACGTATTTTCTCCAGGGAAGAAATGTATCTAAAAATAATGAGCATACGTAAACAAGATAAGCAACGACAACTCCTATTGCACAAGATAAAATTATTTGAAATGCAGAAAATGAAACAGTTTCTACTGTTTCACTTTCTACCAAGTAAAAGCTAATTAAAAACCCTAATAGGGACCCTAAAACGACTATAAAAAGGTGTTTTTTAAACAAAACGGTTTTGGTTAGTTGTGTTAGTCTTTGCATGTATCTAAAGTAATCAATCTTACAGAATAAGATTGATTACTTTAATGATTTAGTATAAAGCTTTCATTACTCTCCCTAAATACGTATCTGATTTAATGGATCTTGCGGCATCCATATAAGCCGATTTTAATTTTTCGGAACCTCTTTTTACCTGACCTGCATACGCTACTAATACCTGGCTCAAATAATGGCTCGACTGAATATTTTGTGCAGCTGCCTTCATCACTTGCATAAGTTGACTCTCTGTCAATTTTGTATTACTTCCAATCCTCTTGTAGATAACAGTTGCATAATGATCAGAGCTCACGTTGTTTTTAACTATGTCTAATAATTTGGATAAGGAAGCGCTATCTAACTTATCCTTTAAGAGCTCTTTTGCAATCTCTGTTGTGTAATGATCTGATCTTACATCGTTTAAAGATTCCAAAAACACGCCTCTCAATTGATCTGATACTCTATTAGATCGCAACGCTTTTTTAAGAATTACTGTTCTATAGTGGTCTGACCCCAATTCTTTAGACAGTGACATGATCTTGCTCATGTTAGATTGATTCAACTCTCTGTTATCCATGATCGCCTTTAATATCTCTGTCATATAATGATCAGAATCTACTTTTTCCGTGATCTTTAATAAGCTACCCAATTGACTATCATTAATACTTTTATCTTTGATTACTGTTTTAACCAACTGCGTTAAATAGTGGTCTGAATCGATGTTTCCTGAAGCCTTTATATAAGCATTCACAGTTCTTTCATTGGCCAAGAAAGCTTTTTGGTTAGATTTAAGAATTTGACTCAAGTAGTAATCCGAATCAATTTCCCTACCAGCAGTTTCGATCACATTTACCAATTCATTGGTATTTAGATTTTTCTCCAATAATAGTTTGAAGTACTTTGACTTTACATAATCGCTTTCTATTCTACCTATTTCAGACATCACAGCTTTAGTGCCACCATTTTTATAGAAACGATCTACCCTACTCTGTGCTCCTATTGTAGTAGATCTTACGATATCCGGTAAAATATCTGCCAGCCAGTTTTTACCATCAGGATCGTATGGTTTCTCAGACCATCCTATAAAGAACTTACGGATCAATTTTCCACCTTCCGATTCAATAACCAATCTACGTCGCTTTCCAAATCTGGATTTTTTGATCTCTATAAAACCACCCCTCGAAATAGCAACGATATCTCTATCGTCATTAGAAATGGTAATATCTCCTTCATATTCGATATTAAAATTTTGTTTACTGTTATTTACCTGTATCCTGTGAGTACCATTATTGTTGGTAATAGAGTACGAGTTTTTTTGTGAGAATGCTTCTGCGGGATTCATTAAAAAAGTGATTACTACCACCATTCCCCAGAAAAGTTTTTTTAGAATTGTTGTTTGCATGATTCTGTTTTTTCTAATTGATGGTTCAAATGTATATCTGAACTTCTCCTAAAAAAAATAGGATGTATTCAATTGTATCATTTTTGTAGTGAATTGTAAATTCTGTTAACTTTTGTATCTTACTAGCTCATTATATGGTAAACTATGGATAAAAAAGAGATCACAACTATTTTAGAAGAAAAGCACAAAGATCTGTTCGAGTGGTTGGCAGATCAAAATCCAGAAAAATGGGAAATGGGACCCGAGGATAAATGGACAAGTGGTCAGCATGTATTACATTTAGCCAATAGTATTAAGCTCCTTAATAAAGCTTTAAGAACTCCAAAATTCCTTTTAAAACGAAAATTTGGTACTGCAAACAGGCCTGTTCGATCTTATGATGAGGTAGCGAATAGATACGATACCCGTCTCGCAGAGAATTTAGAGAGATCTAGAGAATTTAATCAGGGTTTAAAAGTTCCTCCCCAGAAAGAAAAAGAACGATTGATCTCTTTGCTACAAATACAGAACAAAAAATTACAATATAAGACTCAAAAATGGTCAGATAAGCATTTAGATACATTGCTGCTTCCACACCCTCTTATGGGAAGAATGATCATAAGAGAAATTATAATGTGGACCGCGCATCATACAGCACATCACACTAAAATTCTAAAAGAACGCTACTAAATGAATAAAATAATTAACAGACCTCATCTTCTTTTCTTTGGATTAGTTCCTCTTTTTATTCTAATTTCATTTTTGCGAAGTAATGCGAATTTTGACATCAATATTCATGATACGTATTTTATTATAGGAATACCTTATCTGTGTTATATCTCTGCAGCATTCTTTTTATTGATTGGAATAAACTATTATCTCTTATACTGGTCTAAAAAGCCTCACAGGAGAGCATTAACTTCCATGCATATTATTTTCCAATTGATCTCTTTGTTATTTTATATTTATTCAATGTTTGCAATTCCAGGTAGTAAAAATCTGAAAAATGAATACCCATCTTCTATTGATGAAAATGGTTTGTTTGCAGTCTCTTTTATTCTTTTTTTAATCGCTACTATTATTCACTTTATTAATTTTTTCCTAAGTCTTATCGCTAAACGAGAATAACGCTTGTAAACCTTTTATAAGCTAAGAGTAATTTTTATATTTGTGCTTCCTAAAAAAGTACATAAACAATATGTTTAATAATTTAAGTGATAAGTTAGATAAAGCCTTACATACCCTAAAAGGGCATGGAAGGATTACAGAAGTAAATGTTGCAGAGACACTAAAAGAAGTTCGTAGAGCATTGCTAGATGCCGATGTAAACTTTAAAATAGCCAAAGAGTTTACCAAGCGTGTACAGCAAAAAGCTATAGGGCAAAATGTATTGACAACTTTGAATCCCGGCCAGTTAATGGTAAAGCTTGTAAAAGATGAGCTTACTGAATTAATGGGAGGAGATTCTGTTGGAATTAATCTAGGAGGTAATTTCACCGTAATTCTAATGTCAGGTTTACAAGGTTCTGGTAAGACCACCTTTTCTGGAAAACTGGCCAACTATTTAACTACTAAAAAATCGAAACAAGTTCTTTTAGTAGGTTGTGACGTTTATCGTCCAGCAGCGATCAATCAGTTGCAGGTTGTTGGTGAGCAAATCGGTGTTGAAGTATATGCTGAAGTTGGAAACCAAAATCCTGTAGAGATCTCACAGAACGCGATCAAGCATGCCAAAGCTAATGGTAAAAATGTAGTTATTATTGATACCGCCGGTCGTTTAGCTGTAGATGATGAAATGATGACCGAGATCTCAAACATTCATAAAGCAGTAAATCCGCAAGAGACACTATTCGTAGTGGATTCTATGACCGGGCAAGACGCTGTGAATACAGCAAAAGCGTTTAATGATATTCTAAACTTTGAAGGAGTTGTTTTAACAAAACTAGATGGAGATACTAGAGGTGGTGCTGCTTTATCTATTAAATCTGTTGTAAACAAGCCTATTAAGTTTATAGGTACAGGTGAAAAGATGGATGCTATCGATGTCTTCTATCCAGACAGGATGGCAGATCGTATTCTTGGAATGGGAGATGTTGTTTCTTTAGTAGAAAGAGCTCAGGAACAATATGATGAAGAAGAAGCTAGAAAGCTACAAAAGAAGATCGCAAAGAATCAATTCGGTTTTGACGATTTCTTAAGTCAAATTCAGCAGATCAAGAAAATGGGAAGTATGAAAGATCTGATGGGTATGATACCAGGTGCCGGAAAAGCTTTAAAAGATGTAGACATTGACGATGATGCTTTTAAGGGAATAGAAGCGATCATTCATTCAATGACGCCTTCAGAAAGAAGTACACCATCCAGTATTAATGCAAGTAGAAAAAAGCGGATTGCTAAAGGATCTGGAACCTCTGTACAAGAAGTCAATCAACTCATGAAACAATTCAATCAAATGAGCAAGATGATGAAAATGATGCAAGGTGGCGGAGGCAGAAAGATGATGCAAATGATGAAAGGAATGCAATAACAATATAGGCTACGAACGAAAATTTGTAGCCTTTTTTTATATCAAAAATTAAAGTATGGTTTTACTAGACGGCAGAAAAACATCCTCGGACATTAAAGATGAGATCGCAATCGAGGTTGCGAAAATAAAAGAACAAGGGAAAAAAGTTCCGCACTTAGCGGCTGTTATTGTGGGTAACGACGGTGCCAGTTTAACCTATGTAAATGCTAAAGTAAAAGCATGTAAACGTGTAGGTTTTGAATCTACGTTGCTACAATTACCTGAAGATATCTCTGAAGTAGAGCTGCTGTCTCAAATAGAAAATCTAAACACAAATGACGCCATAGATGGATTCATCGTGCAACTCCCCTTACCTAAGCATATTGATGAGCAAAAGGTAATTATGGCTGTGCATCCTGATAAAGATGTAGATGGATTCCATCCTACAAATGTGGGTAAAATGGCATTAAATCTACCTACTTTTATCTCGGCAACTCCTTTCGGTATTCTGGAATTATTAGATAGATACGATGTTGAAACCTCAGGTAAACATGTGGTCGTTATAGGACGAAGCCATATAGTAGGCAGCCCTATGAGCATTTTGCTTTCGCAAAAAAGAACAGTAGGAAATGCAACAGTAACTATCACTCACAGTCGAACAAAAAATCTCAAGGAAATAACATTGCAAGCAGATATTATTGTAGCTGCTTTAGGTATTCCAGAGTTTCTGACCGCAGATATGGTAAAAGATCATGTTACTGTGATCGATGTAGGAATCACACGTGTTGAAGACAACACCAAAAAAAGCGGATATCGTTTATTGGGAGACGTTGCTTTTGAAGAGGTTTCTAAAAAGGCTGACTTCATTACACCTGTACCAGGTGGTGTGGGTCCAATGACTATTGCCATGCTGTTAAAAAACACACTGTTAGCGAGAAAAAGAAGGGCTTAATCCTCTTTAGTACATGAGATCTTCCAGGTAGGGAATACTATTTTTTCTGTAGTATCTACCCACTCACCTACCCATTTATATCCCTTCTTAGAGATATCGTAAAAAGTAAGTCGATAAAAGCCTTCCATACCGTTTGGTGCTTTTTGTTTTCTATATAGAACAATTTTTCCATCTTTATTTTTGTTACCATTCCAAACAGGTAGTGTAGAAGTAATTCCTCTAGACGAATAATAGTGAACATTCCATCGCAAACTATCTTTACTGTACTGACGAATACTCCCTGAATGTCCTCCGTCTTCCTTTAATGTTTCATCCTGAACGGCTTTACCATTCATAATATACTTCCATTTCCAGGTCATCTTTACAGGTTTTGCCCAAGATTGATCCGGTTTTCTATTCACAGATTCGCATTTAGATAAACCAATAAGATCTTTATAATCTTGAAGTTGCTTGGGAGCCTCCGGATTATACTGTCCAAATGGGTGTTCCTTAGAAGCTTCATATTTCATGGTTTTTTCCTGAGCACTTAAAGAGCAAATAGTAAAGGCTACGGTGACTAAAAAAGTAACGATTGTTTTCATGTGTAGTTGATTTACGAAGTAAATTACATAAAATCAATAATTTAAAAACTGCCTTTAACGTAGTTTGGGAAAACTTTAACGAAGAATTACTGTGCCTCTCTATGCACAAGGTCTATAGAAAAGGCAGGAAGACAAATAGCAATATATTCGCATTCATCTTTGAAAGGGTTTGAGTATTGAATTCGTGTGTTTTTCTCAATCTTTATAGATTGTCCTTCGTTAAGGATTATGGTTTCTCCCTCAATAATGAATTGCTTTTTCCCTCTTATAATATATGTATACTCATCAAATTCCGGTGTTTGAAAAGGTTCACTCCAGCCCGGAGGAGCAATCATATGAGCAATACTTATTTTTGAATTTCCATCTGTGGCATTACCAAAATGTTCTTCGATAAGTTTTCCATCCGTTGTCGGAACTACAAAAGGAGATTTTTGTATTTGATACTTCTTTTTGCCCATTAATTAAACCAAACGATAAAAGATTTCATCTTCGCAAGATCTGGTATCTGTTCTAGACTTACCTTCTGGGTGGTAAATTGTCTTAAACCTAATTGTTCCTTATCAATAGCAATCGTGGCATTCAAATCATCAATAAATAGTGTGGCTGAATTTAACGATGTTTCAATTTTTGTAATTTCATTGTTCAAATTAATATCTGAAAACGTAGAATTCAGGTTTAATCCTGTTTCTGTCTCAAAACGCTCATCAAAGATCTGTACACTCTTAATTGTAGATAAGGTATCTAACTGATCTTGAGGAACCACCGTTAACAAGTGCTTCCCTCCTTTTTCGTAGATCTGATATTCATCATCATCTTGAAAATAGTTAGACCCCAATGACCCCTCGCTAAGATTTTTGACAATAGAATCGTTTTTAAAGATATTCTCTAATTCTTTAATGGTGGTTTTTTGAGTTAGGTGCCCTACTTTTCCTTTAGCTATTTGAAACTTGTTATTACTGTTACAGCTAGTGAAAATTATTGATAAAGTAAGCGCTAAAGCGAAGAGTACTGTTTTTTTCATTCTTTTTTCTTACAAAGATATTTCTTAAACGTCGATTTTCAAGAAATGTTATTCTTTTCTACAAATTACTTGGTAAAGATAGTAAAACAATCAGACCGTATTCTAGAAAAGTTTAAGATTTAATCAATCCAATTCTTAAAATCCTTTACACGCTCTCTGCTTACAATGATCTCCGATTCGTTATAAGAATGTAATACCAATTTCAATCTGCTATTCGTATAAGAAATAATATCTTTTATAGCATTGATATGCACAATAAATGTCCTGTTAACTCTAAAAAAGTGCTCAGGATTTAGCTGCTCTTGCCAATGCTCTAATGAACCATCGATCAAATAATTTCTTTTTCCGTTTGTATGAATATACGTGGCTTTGTTCTCACTAAAGAAACACTCTATTTCATCAACATGAATGATCTTAATATGCTGACCTATTTTAATGGTGAATCTCTTCTTGAATTTTCTATCTACAGGATTGATTAGCAATCTTCTTATATCATCAATATTTACCTGAAGATCCGTCTCTTTAGGCTGTTGATCTCTGTATTTTTCAACCGCTTTTTTTAATTCATCTTCATCAATAGGTTTTAATAGATAATCAATACTATTTAATTTAAACGCCTTTAACGCATATTCATCATAGGCAGTCGTAAAGATGATGGCACTTTTAACTGGTATCTCTTCAAATATTTCAAAGGATAGACCATCGGATAATTGAATGTCCAGAAATATTAGATCCGGATGCTCGTTATCCTGAAACCAATTTAAAGAAGCTTCTACGGAATGTAGCATTGTTTTAGGTTCTATCCCTAACTCGTTGAGCATTCTACTAAGTCTTCTTGCAGCCGGCTTCTCATCTTCTATAATGATTACATTCATTCGTGCGTGTTTTTTTCGTTCATAAATTCTTCTATTTTTCGATCTTGCCAATTCCCACCTAAGGCTCTAGGAAAAACAAATACCCTTATGGCATCTACGATCAGTATCACTCCCCAAATAATCCAAACCGGATATCTGACAAAGATAGACCCTGTAACTTCACTGCTCATTTCTAATCCCTCAAAAATTTTAATGGTCACGTCGAAATAGTTTGTGATAAATGTCAAGAACAAGTTTACCAACAAATAGACAGTTACATGTTTATAAAAACCTTTGATCTCTTCTACTCTCTTTCTAGCCTTGATCAATCTTTTTTCCTCTGGTAATTGTGTTTCCATATGCTATTTCTTATCCATTATCTCCTTAATCTTCTTTTCTTCCCAATCTTTTCCCATTAAAAGATTTGTTCCAAATATCTTGAATGCATGTATCGCTAAACCAATTCCCCAAAACAACCAAACGGCATAGGTGCTAAAATCTGATAGTTCATATGCCAGACTATCGCCATCCTCTATATTATTCATCACTTTGGTAATACTAATAAATGTATTTACTCCGATGTACACCGCCAGATGTATATAGAAGCCTTTTATATCATCTACTCGCTTCTTCGCTTTTAAATACTTTCTATCTAATTTATTATTATCTATTTCCATCTTTCTACTTCTTTAAAATTTTATTTGATCTATCTTCATCTTCTTTCATAAGTTCTTTGATTTTCCGTTCTTCCCAGCCTTTACCAATTAAAGAACCAAAACCAAAAACTCCTAACCAGTGAAAGAAAAGGCCTATTCCCCAAAACAACCAGGTAGAGTACACTCCAAAATGACGTATAGCTTCTGAAAAAGAAAAATCTTCACTGGAAGTCAATCCATATAAAATGACAATACTTATAAATATATTTACAAAAATGTATGCCATCAAGTGTGAATAAAACCCTTTAATGTCCTTTACGCGTTTCTTTGCTTTTAAATACTGTTGCTCTTTACTATAGTTATTAGGTTCCATATTATTGCTTTTTAGTATCGTCGTTCATAAATTCTTTAATCTTTCTATTCTCCCAGTCCTTTCCTAATCCAAGTTTATCCATTCCCATTACACCAAACCAGTGAAAGAACACTCCTAATCCCCATCCTATCAATGAAAACCAGAACCAATGAAATTGCGGAACAAACCTTAAATTCACATATATAATTACGGGCATCACAATAACAAAAACTACCAGATGCGTATAAAACCCTTTAATCTCATCAACCTTCTTTTTTGCTTTAAGGTATTGCTGTTCTTTTGTAAAATTAGACTCCATAATAATATTATTTGAATGAATCGTTTTCAATAAGTTCTTTAATCTTCTTTTGTTGCCAATTTTTTCCTAGTCCAAACTGCTCGAATCCAAAAATTCCCAGCCACATCATAAAAAGGGCGAACAACATTCCTACAATTACAAACCAGAAGAAATGAAACCCAGGCGCAAACGCTAAGTTAACATACGTTATTATTGGAATTGTGATGAGAGTCACTATCAAGAAGGCATAAAAACCTTTTACTTCTTTTACTTTTTTCTTTGCATCAATATAGTATAGTTCTTGCGTGTAATCTTCCTTTTTGTCATTTTCATCATTCATAAGTTCTTTTATCTTATTTTGCTTCCAATCATTATTTGCGCTTATTTTAGAAAATCCGAAAATAACGAACCAATGAATTAAAAGACCTACAGACCAGGCTGCGATGTAATACCAAAACCAAATATATTGTGGTACCAATTCTAAGTTAAGAATAACTATAAAAGGAACGATAAATATGGAAGATATTAAGTGTGTATAGAAGCCAAGAATGTTCTTTACCCTATTTTGTGCTTTCAAATATCGTTCTTCTCGTAAAAAAATTGATTCCATAACTATCTTCTTCTATTGTTTTGGTCCATCAATTCTTTGATCTTCTTCTCTTCCCAATTCTTCCCTAAAAAGATATTGTAATTATACGCATCTAATCCATGCATAATAACACCGAATCCCCATCCAAAAACTGGAAACCAAAACCAATGGAATTGTGGTGAGAATTGTAAGTTTATAAATATCAAAAATGGGATCACTATTACGTAGGATGCTATATTTTGATAAAATTCTTTTAATTTTTCTACGCGCTCTACAGCTCGTACATATTTGCTGTTTTCTAAATCTTCTGATTGCATAATCGTATTCATTTTGTATAAGAGTGGTAAACACACCTTAAATATTTTATTATCGTTTTCTATTTTAACACCTCTCGATGTTATTAATCCATATCGATCTGCAATATTCTGCAAACCAACCTTTGTGCTTTTTCCGATAGCTTCTTTCGGATTGATATTGTTTTGTATGATCAAGTAACCATCTTCTTCATAGATGGTAATTTCTAACGGCTTTAAAGAAGAAACTACATTGTGCTTTACTGCATTTTCAAGTAACAATTGTAATGATAGGGGTACTATTTTAAGCTCTTCATCACTCACCGTTTCTGGAATATTGAACTTTACCGCATCTTCAAATCGCATACCTAATAGTTCCATGTAGGTTCTCGCGAATTGTAGTTCTTCAGAAAGTGGTATTAGATCCTTATTTCGTTGCTCTAAAACATATCGATATACCTTAGAAAGTTTTGTGGTAAACTTTTCTGCCTGATTAGGGTTCTCTCCTATCAAAGAGGTAAGCACATTTAAACTATTAAATAAAAAATGTGGATCTAATTGGTTCTTTAACGATTCGAACTTTGCTGTTTCTGTCTTCGCTACAATTTCTTGCTTCGTTGTTTCTTGAGACATCGCCGCCTTCCAATTTCTCATAAACCCTCTGGCATGAAAAAATGTTGAGACACCTAAGGACAAGATGATATAAAAAAGATGTATCCAAAAATTATTACCCTTAAAGAAATTTGACGGATCTGTATTTCCCCATACGATCAACGTTAAATAGTTAATGGCTAAAACCAAGGGAACCGTATATAAAACTGTAGCAATAATACCTGCTGTTACCCTTTCGTTGGTTTGTGCAATCCAATCCCATTTTGTATTCAAGTAGTTATTGATAAAGCCATTTCCAAACCCCATTCCAAAGGAAAACAATCCAGAGATCACAAATGACTTCCATAATCCATCTAATGAGAACTCTTGAAAGATCACTCCAAATAAAAAGGTAAATACCAATGTTATTTTGAAGCATACTATAAACCCTCTTTTTAGGTCCTTCATGGTAAAAACGTCTTTATACTTGTTCATTTTTTAGAATTGAATTAGGTTCTTGGATATAAATTTAATTAAAGTTCTGAAACCTGCTCTTTGTTTTATTAAAACTTAATTTCTAGTGTTAGGTCTTTATCGGATACCGTAAACTTTGCATCATCATATCTTGGCGGTCCAAAATTCATGATGTTATTGGTAGCTCCATAGTCTTCCATAGGCATTCCGTTAGATTGAAAATCCATGGTATCGTTATCATTTTTGTCATGGAAACAAATAATAGCATATTCACCCAGTGCTAGATTTTCAAAAATTACGGTACTCTTTCCATCGACGATCTTTCCATTTTTTGATTGCAATGGTTGCTTCATAAACCCCTCCTTGTCATATAATGCGAAGCTTACCTTACCACTATCTGTAGATACATTGACCACAGTAGCTGTTACATTTTTTTCTGTTGATGTTATACTTGCTGAAAACATCATTACTGCTGTTAATACTGTTGCTAAAATTTTCATAATTATTGTTTTATTGGTTAATTATGGTACAAATGTGCAACAGAAATAAAGCGATATAAATTAAAAACTACTGAGTTGTATTTTTTTCAGGACGAACTGTAGAAGTTCTTATTATTTGTTGTTATTAGCTGATATTAGACCAAATACCTGAGGTTCTTTGTAGGAGAGAATAGGTATGCAATATTTGTTCATTATGAGGCTTTGACAGATTTGCATCCTCTTCTAACAATGCGATAGCTGCATTTCGAGCTTGCTGCAGAATGGGAGTATCTTTTACTACATCGGCAATTTTTAAATTTAAAACGCCGCTTTGTTGTGTTCCCATCATATTTCCAGGGCCTCGCAGTTTTAGGTCTACTTCAGATATTTTAAAACCATCTGAAGTATCAACCATCGTCTGTAATCTTACCTTAGCATCTGCAGATAATTTAAAACTGGTCAAGAGTATGCAATAACTCTGATCTGCTCCTCTCCCTACTCTACCTCTTAATTGATGCAGTTGGCTCAATCCAAATCGCTCTGCGCTTTCCACGATCATAACACTCGCATTAGGGACGTTTACTCCAACTTCAATCACTGTTGTTGCCACCATAATGTGGGTTTCTCCTTTTACAAAACGATTCATTTCATAATCTTTATCAGCTGGTTTCATCTTACCATGAACAATACTGATCTGATACTTTGGAGCAGGAAACTCTCTGGAAATGCTCTCATAACCATCCATCAAGTCCTTATAGTCCATAGCTTCGGATTCCTGAATTAAGGGATAGACTACATAGACTTGCCTCCCTTTAGCAATCTCATCCTTAAGAAACTTGAACACAGATAAACGATTACTATCATATCTATGCACTGTTTTTACTTCTTTTCTACCGGGAGGTAATTCATCTATAACAGAAATATCCAGATCACCATAGACGCTCATCGCAAGTGTTCTAGGGATGGGAGTAGCAGTCATTACTAAAATATGAGGGGGTAATTCATTCTTCTGCCAAAGTTTTGAACGTTGTGCCACGCCGAATCGATGTTGCTCGTCAATAATGGCAATTCCTAAGTTCTTAAATTTTACCTTATCCTCTATAAGAGCGTGTGTTCCCACTAAAATATGCAGATTGCCGCCTTCCAGATGATTATGGATAGCTCTCCTTTCCGAGGTTTTGGTAGACCCTGTCAACAAGGCGATCCGTATATTCATATTTCCTAACAACTCTTTCATCGCATTATAATGCTGAATGGCCAATATTTCAGTTGGAGCCATAATCGCAGCCTGGTAGCCATTATCAATAGCAATTAACATAGAAAGGAGGGCAACGATCGTTTTCCCAGACCCTACATCTCCCTGTAGTAATCGATTCATATGTGCTTTTGAAGCTACATCTTTTCGTATTTCTTTTAGAACTCTCTTTTGGGCATTTGTTAGATCGAATGGCAGGTGATCATTATAAAAAGTGGTAAACTGTTCTCCTATATTCTCAAAAACATAACCTTTGATCTTTTGTTTGTTTATTAGCTTTTTTCGCAATAATTGCAATTGAATAAAAAAGAGTTCTTCAAATTTCAATCTATACTGGGCTTTTGCTAACATTTCATTATCTCTAGGAAAATGGACATTAAGCAATGCTTCTCTTTTTGAAATTAATTTATATTCCTTGATAAAGTGCTCCGAAAGGCTTTCTTTAAGTTGATCGAAGACCTCTTGCAATAAAGTTTGAATGTATCCTCTTATAACTCGATTGGTTACATTTTTGTTTTGCAATTTTTCCGTGGATGGGTACACAGGTTGCAATTTCGATCTGATCTTTTTCTTTGCTTCTCTTTCGAGTTCCATTTCGGGATGGGGAATGCTAAAATTACCCTTATAAAAATTTAACTTTCCATAAACGATGTAAGGTTCGTTCGTTTTTAAAGCATCTTTGATCCATTTTTGCCCCTTGAACCATATAAGTTCTATCGTTCCTGTACCATCCGTAAACTTAGCCACAAGCCTACTCCCTTTTTTTTGTGCAACCGATTTTACACTGATAATCTTGCCGAGAATTTGCACTTCAGAATTGGTGTCTAACAACTCATTTATCTTGTAAAATCGAGTCCTATCTATGTATCTAAAAGGAAAAAAGTGTAGGAGATCATTGCAATTTTTAATCCCTAACTCACTCATGAGCAGATTTGCTTTGCTCACGGTTACACCTTGTAAATATGATATGGGCTGATTCAATAAATTCAATTCGAAGACAATTTTATTACATCCAAAACGAAAATACAGAATATCACAATAATAAATCAAATAAAGAATTAAAAGTTAGTGGTTATTTATACCTTTGCAGCCTATTTATTAATGAGGGTTACGTGAGGTTACATAGAAACTTAGTATTTACGGTTATTGATTCTATAAGAGACATCTTTAATGAGGGCGTATACGCGGACAAAGCGGTAGAAAAAGCATTAAAAAGAGATAAGCGCTGGGGAAGTAGAGATCGAAAATTTGTTGCAGAGACGATTTACGATATTGTAAGATGGAAGCGGTTGTATGCTGAAATTGCTGAAGTAAAGGAACCTTTTGACAGAGCGAATCTATGGCGATTATTTTCCGTATGGTGTGTTTTAAAAGGAATTGAACTCCCGGATTGGAATCAAATTGAACCAACTCCCACCAGAAGAATAAAGGGTCGTTTTGACGAATTATCAAAAATTCGAAAATTTAAAGAATCTATTCCTGATTGGATTGATGCCATTGGTGTTTCAGAGATTGGAGAAGAATTGTGGTCTAAGGAAATAGCTGCTTTAAACAAAAAAGCCGATGTTATTCTAAGAACCAATACACTACGAACTTCGAAAGAAAATTTACAAAAGAGCTTACGTACCGAAAATATCATTACGGAGTTCATTCCTGGTCATGACGATGCATTAAAGCTAGTAGAACGAGCAAATGTGTTTAAAACACAGGCCTTTAAGAATGGATTGTTTGAAGTACAAGATGCCTCTTCTCAATTAGTTGCTGCCTATCTAGATGTTTCTCCCGGAATGAAAGTAGTAGACACCTGTGCTGGTGCTGGCGGAAAAACCTTACATCTTGCTTCTTTAATGCAAAATAAAGGTCAAATAATTGCAATGGATATTTATGAAAGTAAATTGAAAAAACTTAAAGTAAGAGCCAAAAGAAATGGTGTCCATAATATTACGAATCGTGTTATAGATTCTACAAAACCATTGAAAAAGTTACATGGAAAAGCAGATAGAGTATTGATCGATGCACC
This sequence comes from Flavobacteriaceae bacterium, assembly GCA_965218065.1. GTDB lineage: Bacteria > Bacteroidota > Bacteroidia > Flavobacteriales > Flavobacteriaceae > Polaribacter. The sequence goes on from OZ244589.1 coordinate 1,644,241, forward strand.
GTGTTCAGGTTTAGGTGTTTTAAGACGTAATCCGGACTCTAAATGGAAGTTGCAACCCGAATTTCTGGATACTATTAGAAATACCCAACAAGAAATATTACAAGAATATTCTAAAATGGTAAAACCCGGAGGTAAATTAGTTTATGCAACATGCTCTGTCTTACCTTCTGAAAATCAACAACAAGTTGATAAGTTCTTAACATCAGAATTAGGAAAAAACTTTACTTTTGTAAAAGACAATAAAGTATTTGCCCATGAATCTGGATATGATGGATTCTACATGGCTTTACTAGAAAGAAATTAAAACCCTGGAAAAAAAATACTAACACCCCAAAAACAATTACATGTTAAAAAGAATATTGAGTACTATTCTAATAGTGCTTTCATCCTTTGCTTTTTCTCAAGAAGCTTATTATAATGGACTTGATCTAAATCTTACAGGTGTCGCATTAAAGAATGAATTGGCTACCAAGATCATCAATACGCACACCAACAGTTTATCGTACACACCTGGGATATGGAACGCATCCATGGCAACAGATGTGAATCCTGCCAATAGTGGCGAAGTACTGCTTATTTATGGATGGGAAGATGGTACAGATGGAAACCCTAATAATGACCGCGAAAGAGGAATCAACGCTACTTGTGGAGGTGGTGGTTGTTCAGGATTGTGGAACAGAGAGCATGTTTTTCCAAATTCGTTAGCCGATCCAGATCTGGATGCTTCTGGAACAAGTGGACCTCCTTATGCCGATGCTCATAATCTAAGACCCTGTGATTCGCCTACTAATTCCTCGAGAGGAAATAAAACATTTGCCACTGGGTCTGGAAATTCTGGCGCTGTTACAAACGGTTGGTATCCGGGAGATGAATGGAAAGGAGATGTCGCAAGAATAATTATGTACATGTACTTACGCTATGGAGATCAATGTAAACCTACATTTGTTGGAGTGGGAAGTAGTGCAGGAACACCTGATGATATGATAGATCTATTCTTGCAATGGAATGCTGAAGACCCTGTATCTGATTTTGAAAGACAACGAAATACCTATCATGAAAATACTGGAAATACATATGCACAAGGAAATAGAAATCCTTTTATTGACAATCCTAGATTAGCGACAAGAATTTGGGGTGGCCCGGAAGCAGAAGATACCTGGGGTATTTATACCAGTGTTGACTCAGAAGCTCCAACAGTGCCTACCAATGTATCAATTAGTAATGAGACTACTTTCTCTCTGGATGTTTCTTGGACGGCATCAACTGATAACGTAGGTGTTACGAGCTATAACATTTATGTGGATGGAAATTTGAACACATCAGTTTCTTCGACTTCAGTAACAATCAACGGATTAAATTCAAATACAACATATGCTATTCGTATTTCTGCAAAGGATCTAGCAGATAACGAATCGGCTCAGAGCACAGCCGTTAATGGCACGACTCTAGAAGATACTCAGGCACCATCAGTTCCGACTAATGTGGTCATAAGTAATGAAACAGATACCGCCTTTACTGTTACCTGGACTGCGTCTACAGATAATACAGCGGTTACCGGATATGATGTGTATTTAGATGGAAATCTAAATGGATCAACAACCACCGCTACGACATATGATGTTTCGGGTTTAACGCCTTCTACAACATATGCAGTAACGGTTAGAGCGAAAGATGCCGTAGGTAATCAGTCGGCTGCGAGCACACCAGTAAATGCCACGACGAATACTTCTAGCAGCGGAAACGAATTGTTCTTTTCCGAATATGTAGAAGGTTCTGGGAATAATAAAGCTATCGAAATTGTGAATATCACAGGTAGTTCAATAGACCTTTCTCAGTATAACTTACGAAGGCAATCAAACGGTGCGGGAGCATGGTCTACCAGATATGACCTGTCCGGAATGCTTGCTTCTGGCGATGTAGTTGTTGTTATTAATGGAGCTGCCGATGATGCAACGATTTTAGCTGAAGCAGATATAACAGTACCTAATAATGGTACTGCTCCCTTCGGTGAGCCCTTAAACTTTAATGGAAATGACCCTGTTGGTTTATTTAAAGACAACGCTCTTATAGATATTATCGGCGTATTCGATGGCGGTAGTGGTAATTTTGCACAAAATACTACACTCCGAAGAAAATCTTCAGTAACAGGTCCTACTACAACATTCGATGAAGCCAATGAATGGGATAGTTTCCCGATCAATACAGTAGATGGCTTAGGAAGTCATACCAGTACAGCAAGTGTGAATGACAACGTGTTAAATTCGTTTAAAATTTTCCCAAACCCGGTGGCAGGTAACAGCATACATATTTCAACAACCGAAACGTTAAGAATAGCTATATACGATCTTGTTGGGAAAAAATTATTAGAAAGTACGTTAGATCAAACAAATGATACGGTTGATATATCCTTACTTAAAAGCGGTATTTATTTGATCAATGTTAAAACTGATACCGGTGCTGTAACTAAAAAGTTTATCAAAATATAAGTCATAACCTTCAACCGAGGTTTTAAGAACTTCAAAACATTCTAAAAGTAGAATTCACTAAAAAAGACATCAGATTTGATGTCTTTTTTATTACTTGTCTATTAGGATAGGTTTTAGGTAATACGTAGTGTTAATAAACCGTTTAAAAAACACAAAATATTAGCTTCTTTTTATCTTTCAATTCGTACTAATATTTTAACTTTACACTTTCTTTTATAACATCAAACTTAGATAGAATGATTCATTTCTTTGGAAACGTAAACAGCAAAGTTTTTGCTGTTCAAACAGCAGAAGAATTAACAGCTGAAAACATATCGAAATTAACGTGGCTTTTTGGCAACCAACATAAAATAAACTCGGCGTCTCTTGACGCCTTTTTTATTGGCCCTCGGGCAGCAATGATCACTCCCTGGAGTACGAATGCTGTTGAGATCACACAGAACATGGGTATCTCAGGAATCGTGCGAATTGAGGAATTTAAAATGGTCCGTGAAGATTTTACAGATTTTGATCCCATGATACTTCAAAAGTTCAATGGATTGGATCAAAACACATTTACTATCCATATTGAACCTGAGCCTATCTTAGACATTGATGATATAGAAGCATACAATCAGCAAGAAGGTCTGGCCCTAAGCCCAGATGAAGTGGATTATCTAGAAAACCTTGCTAAAAAAATTGGTCGAAAATTAACAGATTCAGAAGTATTTGGATTTTCTCAGGTCAATTCTGAACACTGCCGACACAAAATATTTAACGGAACCTTTGTGATCGATGGAGAAGAGCAACCTACTTCCCTATTCAAAATGATCAAAGAAACATCTAAGCAGCATCCAAATGATATAGTTTCTGCGTACAAAGATAACGTAGCTTTTATCAAAGGGCCTCGAGTTGAACAATTCGCTCCAAAAAGAGCCGATGTTCCCGATTATTATCAAACGGAAGAATTTGACTCAGTGATCTCTTTAAAAGCAGAAACGCATAACTTCCCTACTACTGTAGAACCGTTCAACGGAGCGGCTACAGGTTCTGGCGGAGAGATCAGAGATCGATTGGCAGGTGGTAAAGGATCTATTCCACTGGCAGGAACTGCCGTATATATGACCTCTTATTCTCGATTAGAAGAAAACAGGCCCTGGGAAAATTTAGAAGCGCGTCCATGGCTATATCAAACACCAATGGATATTTTGATCAAAGCTTCCAACGGTGCATCCGATTTTGGAAATAAATTTGGACAACCATTAATCACCGGGTCTATACTAACATTTGAACATGAAGAAGATGCTCGAAAATTAGGTTTTGATAAAGTGATCATGCAAGCCGGAGGTATAGGATATGGTAAACAAACACAGGCTTTAAAAGATACTCCTCAAAAAGGTGATAAGATCGTGATTCTAGGAGGAGATAATTATAGAATTGGAATGGGAGGAGCTGCTGTTTCTTCTGCAGACACGGGTGAGTTCTCATCAGGAATAGAATTAAATGCTGTTCAGAGATCAAATCCTGAAATGCAAAAACGTGCTGCAAACGCTGTACGTGGAATGGTAGAAAGCGAAGAAAATTTTATTGTTTCTATTCATGACCATGGTGCTGGAGGGCATTTGAATTGCTTGTCAGAGTTAGTAGAAGATACCGGAGGAAAGATAGATCTAGATAAATTACCTGTGGGAGACCCTACACTATCTGATAAAGAGATTATCGGTAACGAATCTCAAGAAAGAATGGGGCTGGTCATCTCAGAAGAGCATATTGAAACATTGCAACGTATTGCTGAGAGAGAGCGTTCTCCTATGTACAATGTTGGTGATGTTACGGGCGATGATCGTTTTACATTTCAATCTTCAACAAATGGAAACAAACCTATGGATCTCGGTCTCGAAGATATGTTCGGAAGTTCTCCAAAGACCATTATGACCGATGTAACAGTTAACCGAAACTATGATGTGGTTTCTTATAATCCATCGGAATTACATAACTATTTATCTCAAGTGTTACAGCTGGAGGCCGTAGCTTGTAAAGACTGGTTAACTAATAAAGTAGATCGATGTGTTGGGGGGAAAGTGGCGAAACAGCAATGTGTAGGTGCACTCCAGATTCCGTTAAATAATGTAGGTGTTATGGCCTTAGATTACACAAGCAAAGAAGGAATCGCAACATCAATTGGGCACTCTCCTATTTCAGGATTAATAGACCCTGTGGCGGGAAGTAGAAACTCTATTAGCGAAGCATTAACCAATATTATCTGGGCACCGCTAAAAGATGGTTTACAATCTGTTTCCTTATCTGCTAATTGGATGTGGCCATGTAAAAATGAAGGTGAAGATGCGCGTTTGTATAAGGCAGTAAAAGCAATTTCAGAATTTGCGATCGATCTTGGCATCAACGTTCCAACCGGGAAAGATTCATTATCAATGAAGCAAAAATATCCGAATGAGGAAGTAATTTCTCCAGGAACCGTAATTATTTCTGCTGCAGCGAATTGTAATGATATTACGAAAGTAGTAGAGCCCGTTTTTCAAAAAAATGGAGGAAATATCTATTATATCAATATCTCTCAAGATGATTTCAAACTTGGAGGAAGTTCATTCGCCCAGATCGTTAACAAGATTGGTTCGGACGCACCAACAATAAAAGATGCGAGCTATGTTAAACAAGTATTCAACACGGTACAAGATCTCATCAGAGATGAACAAATTGTTGCAGGACATGATGTAGCATCTGGTGGGTTGATCGCTACTTTATTAGAATTATGCTTCGCGAATACACATACGGGAGCTAATATCGATCTTTCCGAATTAGGAGAGTCAGACAGTATTAGGTTGTTGTTTGCCGAAAACTCTGGAATTATTATTCAAGCAAAGGATGCCGGTATAGAACAAGTTTTTTCCAATAAAAATATACATGCGATCAAAATTGGAACAGTTACAGATAGTAATCACTTACATATTATAAATGATGGGGAAGATTATACATTCTCCATTTCAGAATTAAGAGATGTCTGGTACAAAACATCATTTCTTTTAGATCAAAAACAAACGGCAAACGGATTGGCTAAAGACAGATACGAAAATTACAAGCATCAGCCTCTTCAATATAAATTTCCTGAACACTTTACCGGTAAATTAGAAGATATCGTTGCACATTCAGGAGCTACAAGGCCAAAAGCGGCAATTCTACGGGAAAAAGGAAGTAATTCTGAGCGAGAAATGGCCAATGCTATGTATTTAGCAGGGTTTGATGTAAAAGATGTTCATATGACCGATCTTATATCTGGTAGAGAAACTCTGGAAGATATTCAATTTATAGGTGCGGTAGGAGGATTCTCGAACTCAGACGTATTGGGTTCAGCCAAAGGTTGGGCAGGAGCTATTAAATACAATGAAAAAGCAAATACAGCATTAAAGAACTTCTTTAATAGAGAAGATACTTTATCGATAGGTATTTGTAATGGTTGTCAGTTATGGATGGAACTAGACCTTATCAATCCAGATCACGATATACATGGTAAACTAATATATAATGATTCTGGAAAACATGAAAGTGCCTTCACTTCGGTAAAGATTCAAGAGAATAACTCAGTGATGTTGTCTTCATTAGCAGGAACTACATTAGGTGTATGGATCTCACATGGTGAGGGAAAATTCAAACTACCCTATTCTGAAGATCAATATGACATTGTAGCTAAATATGGTTATGAAGGATATCCTCACAACCCCAATGGTTCTGACTTTAATACGGCAATGATGTGCGATACCAGTGGAAGACATTTAGTTACAATGCCCCATATAGAACGCTCTACTTTTCAATGGAACTGGGCGAATTATCCCAAGGGAAGAAAAGATGAAGTTTCCCCATGGTTAGAGGCTTTTGTAAATGCAAGGAAGTGGATAGAAAATAAAAATGCATAAAGAACTGTAACAAATAAAAAGTGATGATGTCTTTAGAGTGAATGAAAACTTATAATACCATGAAAAATAAAATTACTCTAATCGCATTAATGGCTTTCTTAATGACATCTGTTGGTTTCGCGCAAAAGACCGTAAAGGCCTCAGATATTATGAAAGATATGAAAAATGGAAAAGACATATCTTATAACAATGTTACCATTGTTGGAGATCTGGACTTCACCTATATGGAAGAAAAGTTAGTAGACCTACCTAGAAGAAAAAGAAATAGCTGGTGGAAAAATGGAGGTAGCAACACGGTTAAGCACTATATTAAATCTAAAGTATCCTTTGTAAACTGTACGTTTGAGGATAATGTACTCGCATACATCCCAGATTCGGAAAACAGTGGTTATACATTTGTAGCAAGTTTTAAAGACGATGCTATTTTTAAAGGATGTACATTCGAGAGAAAAGCGATGTTCAAGTATTCAAAATTTAACGAGCAAGCTTCTTTTGAAGGTGCTAATTTTGAAGACGATACAACCTTCAAATATTCGGAATTTGATAATAATGTGAGCTTTGCAAAAGCAGTATTTAAAGAAACAGCAACGTTTAAGTACACAAAGTTCAAAGATGGAGTATCTTTCAACAATACAGACTTTCAAGAGGATTTGAATATTAAATATACCAATGTACGTGGAGAATTCGATATTAAAGGAATGAAAGTAGCGTATGATATCAATTCAAAGTATACAAAGATCAACGGAAAAAGTTTTAACAGATATCTTTTAGATAACAGATAGGATTTTAAGTCAACCACAATTTTATAAACACCTGCATATTGTAGGTGTTTTTCTTTTTTGATATATTAGGCCGTCACTAACCTTCACATATGAACTCTTCTATATCGCTTCTATTTGATTTCCCTCGATATCAATTAGAAAATACTCCGTTGGATAAATGTTTTGTGTATAAATCCGGATCTGAATGGAAAAACATTTCTACCCAACAATATATCGATGGCGCTAATAATGTTAGTAGATCTTTATTACAACTAGGAATTGAACCCGGAGATAAAATAGCCGTTATTACTACGAACAATCAACCAAAGTGGCAACTATTGGATATTGGAATTTTGCAAATAGGTGCGCTAAATGTTCCGCTATATGCTACATTGTCAGAAAAAGATTATGCCTACATTCTGGAACACTCAGATGCCAAATATTGTTTTGTTTCTGATAACGATCTATTTCAAAAAGTAGCCAATATAAAAGATCAAACCCAATTGAGGGGTATTTATAGCTTTGAAGAATTAGATACCACTTATGGATGGGACAGCTTTTTAGAAATTGGTAAGGATGAAGTGGACCAACTCAAGGTGGAAGCCTTAAAATTACAAGTTCAACCTAATGATCTTGCTACTATTATTTATACTTCTGGAACGACAGGTACTCCTAAAGGTGTAATGCTTTCTCATCAAAACTTAGTAGATAATATTTTTGCTACAGCTGATAGATTAGATCTTAAGGGGAAAAATAAAAGAGTGATAAGTTACCTACCTATATGCCATGTCTTTGAAAGAGCAGCTTCCTACTATTATCAATATATGGGGTTTGAGGTATACTTTGCAGAAAGTATGGAAACTCTAGGAGACAATATCCGCGAGGTCAAACCACATTTTCTTGCTGTTGTCCCAAGGCTTCTGGAGAAGATTTTTGACAAGATCGTAGATAAAGGCAGTCTATTGTCAGGTATTAAAAAATCGCTCTTCTTTTGGGCACTTTCACTTGGAGAGCAATACAAACCATATAGAAAAAATGGAATATGGTATCATTTTAAACTAGGAATTGCTAAAAAATTGATCTTTTCTAAATGGCAAGAAGCATTGGGCGGAGAATTGCAATTTATGCTTTCTGGAAGTGCTCCTTTACAAGACAGATTGATCAGAGTATTTACTGCGGCCGGTATCCCTATTTTTGAAGGATATGGTATGACAGAGTCTTCTCCTGGTGCTACACTGAACGATCTGCGAAATAATGGTCTTAAAATAGGCACCGTGGGAAAACCATTAAAAGGCGTGGAAATAAAAATTGCAGAAGATGGAGAAATATTGATTAAAGGACATAATGTTATGCAAGGATATTACAAGAACGAATCCTTAACAGAACAGACCATACAGAATGCTTACTTACATACCGGAGATATTGGTGAATTGGATGATGAAGGTTTCTTAACGATTACGGATCGAAAAAAAGAAATATTTAAAACCTCAGGAGGAAAATATATAGCTCCTGCTGTCTTAGAAAGTGAATTGAAAAAATCTCGATTTATTGAACAAGTTATGATCATTGGAGAAAGTCAAAAGATGCCCGCAGCTTTGATACAGATCAATTTTGAATTTGTCGAGGAATGGGCTAAGAGAAAGAACTATATAATCGAAAATATAACTACAGATCAACGACTTACCAATCGTATTCAACAAGAGATCGATGCTTGCAACAAAAGCTTTGGGAAATGGGAACAGATAAAGAAATTCGAAATTACACCAGATGAATGGTCTATAGAATCCGGTCACCTTACTCCTACTTTAAAGATGCGTAGAAAAATCATCTTACAGAAATACCAATCTCTGTTCCGTAAGATTTATGCAAGCTAGCCCTTTCCCATCTTGTAGGTTCTTTTGCTTTTTTGTATTTTGCTAGCTAGAAACAAGTCAAAACATGTCAACAGAAATCACTCGATTATTTGATTTCCCATATTATGCGGAAAAAAACTTCAATTTAGATAAAGCCTTCGTTACGAAATATGATGGAAAATGGGACGCAACCTCTTCAAAAGAATATATAAATAAAGCCAACGCTATAAGTAGAGGTTTGTTAAGATTAGGGGTTGAACCCAATGATAAAATAGCTGTTATATCTACCAATAATAGAACTGAATGGAATGTCGTTGATATAGGTATATTACAAGTAGCTGCGCAAAATGTTCCTATCTATCCTACTATTTCAAAGGAAGATTATGAATACATTTTAAATCACTCAGAAGCTACATATTGCTTTGTTTCTGACGAAACTATCTTGGAGAAACTAAATCAGATTAAAGGAAATACAAAGCTGAAAGAAGTTTTTACATTTGATAGTATTTCCGGAGAAAAGAATTGGACCGAGGTATTGAACTTAGGTGAAGATGCTTCCAATCAATCTGAAGTAGAAGATAGAAAGAATAACGTTACATCTTCTAGCTTGGCTACATTAATTTATACTTCTGGAACAACAGGAAGGCCTAAGGGAGTTATGCTTTCTCATGGCAATATTGTATCTAACGTTTTAGCCAGCGAAAAAAGAGTTCCTTTAGGAAAAGGAGAAGCGGTTTCTTTAAGTTTTTTACCGGTATGCCACATTTTCGAAAGAATGATGCTCTACCTATATCAATATTGTGGCATCACAGTATATTTTGCCGAATCTATTGAAGCAATGAGTGACAACCTGAAGGAAGTGAGACCACATGTAATGACTGCCGTTCCCAGACTTTACGAAAAGGTATTTGACAAGATCTATGGTCGAGGTGAAGAATTATCAGGAGTTAAGCAAAAACTATTTTACTGGGCCATGGAAATTGGTTTAAGATATGAGCCTTATAAAGCCAATGGATGGTGGTATGAAAAAAAATTAGGGATTGCGAGAAAATTGATCTTCTCTAAAATAAAAGAAGGATTAGGAGGTCGATTGGATCTAATGGTGTCTGGTAGTGCGGCTTTACAACCAAGGCTCACGAGATTCTTTGCTGCAGCCGGTATGCCTATTATGGAGGGATACGGTTTAACAGAAACATCTCCAGTTGTATCCGTAAATGATCAACGTAATAAAGGATTTAAAATAGGTACCGTAGGTAGAATCATAGACGGTGTAGAGGTTAAAATTGCAGAGGATGGCGAGATCTTAGTAAAAGGACCGAACATTATGCAAGGGTATTATAAAGATCCTGATAAGACTAAGGAGGTCATGACGGGAGATTATTTTCACACCGGAGATATTGGAGAAGTTTGCGAGCAAGGATTTTTGAAAATTACGGATCGTAAAAAGGAAATGTTTAAAACCTCAGGAGGAAAGTACGTAGCCCCTGCCCTATTAGAAGGCGAGTTGAAACAGTCTCGATTCATAGAGCAAGTAATGGTGGTCGGAGAAGGCGAGAAAATGCCTGCTGCGTTAATACAACCTAACTTTGAGTTTATCAAAGATTGGATAGATCGAAAGGAAAAAGCTGTTGGGAAGACCAATAATGAAATTGCTTGTTCAGAAATTGTAATCGCTAGAATTCAACGAGAAGTGGATGCATGCAACGTTAATTTCGGTAAATGGGAACAGATTAAAAAGTTTGAATTGACCCCAGATGAATGGTCTATTGATGGAGGTCATTTGACACCGACCATGAAAATGAAACGCAAGATCATTAAAGGTATTTATAACGATCTGTACGAAAAAATTTATAGAGGATAACCTATGCAACTATCTTTGTTCTTTGCAGCTGCTTTAGGTCCTGAAATGTGGGCACTTATTGGTGTTTTAGTTGGTGGACTCTTAACCGGGGTTATTAATTACTTCCTGCAAAGAGAGCAGTTCAAACATAACAAGGAAATGTATTTTTTACAGAATACGAGTAGAGAAAATGTAAAGGATTACCTGATCGAATTATTGAATCATAAAAAATATCCTGAACGAAAATACACAACACTCCGAAAGCGAATAGGAGCTTATTCTGATGAGGATTTGAGAATTTTACTGACCGAGGTTGGTGCAATTAAATCTCAGTCAAAAGACGGCACAGAATTTTGGTATTTAAAAGAACGGGAACATGAACGAAAAAATGCGATTCCAAAAGGATACGCTTGATTAAAAATGATATGAAAACAACTCCTCTATTAAGCTGGGACCTAAGTGGTCTTGGTTACTTCAGTAAAATTGAAGAACTACAAAAGGAGCAAGATCTTATAGATCTAAAACGTCTTGCTTCAAAGTATAAATGGAAAAATCAACTCGATGAGATTATACTTGAAAATACATACGAAGCCCTTGTACTTACCGATCTAAAAAGAAATATTCTTTGGGTAAATGATGGTTTTACTGCAATGACCGGATACACGAAGAATAGTGCTATACAAAATACTCCAGCCTTTTTACAAGGTGAAGAAACTACACAAGAGTCCAAGAATCTCATCCGTGAAAAACTGAAAGCGAACAAACCTTTCAAAGCGGTTATTTTAAATCAGAAAAAAGATAAGACCTTGTATAAGTGTGAGCTCCATATATTTCCTCTAAAAAATGCGAAAACAACTCACTTTTTAGCTTTAGAAAATCAAGTTGCCTGATCTGAAGATGCTTTTTTAAACTTCTCTATTAGGAAAACATTTCCAAAGATCATGGTAAATGCATATCCTATGTCCTCTATTGGAATGGTTAATATGCGTATACCTAAGTTCTCAGCATTATTATACCAAACAACCGGTTCTTCTATACCAGTCCCGGTTAAAATGCCATTCACAATAAAAAAAGGAATAAGTATAATTACAAAGGCAATATAGAATCGTTGGAGATACGCTATTCCGTAACGCAGACCTATAGCCAATACGAACAACAAGAAGGTATAATTAACAAAGGTATAGTCTTTATCCACATTATTAAAAATAACCACACTCAAAACCAATATCAAAAATAAGGTTATCCCCTGTGTTATACGCTTCGAAAGTATTAACTTGGGTTTAAAGTATTCTAATGAGTAATGAATAAAAATACTTGCATAGGGAATACAAAAAAAGAACATCCATTCCTCTATAGGCATTCCAAAGAACAACACATTTACGTGATAATCAGGATTGAAACCCCACACGCCATTTTTCGTAAAAATAGCGTCCCAAACCAGGAATATACTTGACACTAATACAAGTGAAAGTAAGACGATCTTCCAATGCCTTATAAACCTCATTTTTTTATTGAAGGAATATGCGAGTGGTACGCTTAAGGAAGCAATATTAAGAAGCAAATACAGATACACTAGATCTTAGGCTTTTGAAAATATTTGAACGGAACCAACAACATTCCAAAGCATTCACCATCGTGCTTATGTAATTTCTTATGATGGATCTTGTGTGCCTTTCTTAAACCTTTTAAATACCGGTTATTTGTATTTTTAAACCATTTAAAGCGTTGATGGATCAGTACGTCGTGTACCAAAAAATAAGCAATTCCATAAAACAAAATCCCCAAACCTATAAAGAACATAAAGTTTAACGCTGGGTTTACGCCGAAATAGAATAATGCAATACTTGGAGCTGCAAAAATTACAAAAAAGACATCATTCCTTTCCAAAGGATTTTCATATTTGGGTTGATGATGGTCTTCATGGAAATACCACATAAATCCATGCATTACGAATTTATGTGTGCACCACGTTATGCCCTCCATGAGTAAAAAAGTGACAATAGTAACGAATGCAAATAACATATCTCTAGATCATATTAAGTTTATACTTCACATAACTTCTGGCCAACAAATTTAGTTTCATAGGATCAGAAATACGCACACGTGTTTCAATAATCTTGGAAGATGGTACTCTTTTCAATTTTTTAAGTAACCTTCGATAGTACCTGTATGCCATATAAACACCAAACTTGGCCTCTACAGGCAATTTTAATATTCCATGAGTGAAAGCGTATTCAAAATCAGCTTCTATCTCGTCAATAATCTCTTGCTTAGAAGACGCATCTAAAGATGCCAGGTTCACATTTGGAAAATAGGACCTGTTTAGTAACTCATAATCATCCTTAAGATCTCTTAAGAAGTTTACCTTTTGAAAGGCAGATCCAAGTCTCATTGCCGCATCTTTTAGTTCATTGAACTTTTCTTGGTTACCATTTACAAAAACTTTGAGACACATGAGTCCTACAACATCGGCAGAACCATAAATATATTCATCATATTCTTCTTTAGAGCTATATACAGATTTAGAAAGGTCTGCTTTCATACTCTTCAGAAAAGCTTGAACCATATCGTCCGATATCTGATATTTCTTTACCGTTTTCTGAAAAGCGTTTAAGATAGGGTTCAAACTAATACCAGTGGTATATGCCTGATAATATTGACGTTCAAAATCGGCCAATAAAGCTGCTTTGTCATAATCGTGAAACGTATCTACAATTTCATCTGCGAATCTAACAAATCCATAAATGTTATAGATAGCCGTTCGTATTTTCGGGGAAAGCATTTTGACAGCTAAAGAAAACGATGTACTATATTTTTTAGTAACTATTCTACTACAGTCAAAAGAGACTTCATCAAATAATTGTTTCATTTTACGAGTGTTTTTTAAGGATTAACTCAGAAGCTATTTTTCCGGAAATTAATGACGGAGGAACTCCGGGACCTGGAACAGTTAGCTGACCTGTGAAATATAAATTATGTACTTTTTTGCTCTTAATTTTCGGCCTTAAGAATGCTGTTTGCAAAAGTGTATTTGCCATACCATAAGCATTCCCTTTGTAAGAATTATAATCCTCTATAAAGTCATTCACGCAAAAAGACTCTTTAAAGATAATATTATTTTTAACTCCCTGATTTGTAAGGCCTTCAAATCTTTCAATAATTATGTTAAAATATTTTTCTCTTAATTCCTGAGTATCTTCAATACCAGGCGCCAACGGTATTAAAAAAATACCAGCTTCTGTACCTTCTGGAGCGCAACTGGCATCTGTTTTGCTGGGAAAACTTGCATAAAATAAAGGGTCTTTGGGCCATGCTGGTTGGTCATAAATTTCTATAGCGTGTTCATCAAAATTTGCATCAAAAAATAAGGTGTGATGATTTACATTCTTTAGTTTTTTGTTAAAACCAACATAAAATAACAATGAAGATGGCGCAAAAGTCTTCTTCTTCCAATAATTTTCAGAGTATTGCCTGAATTGCGCATCCAGTAAGGTTTCTGTATGATGATAATCTGCCCCGCTAAGCACAAGGCTCGAGGCCATATTTTTCGAGTTAACAGTAATACTTTCTACGCTTCCATTTGGTAATACATTGATCTTTTCGACAGTTGCATTGGTCATAAAATCTACGCCTAGATCTTTCGCCAGACTTACCATTGCTTGTACAACCTTATACATTCCTCCTCGTGGGTGCCATGTCCCTAAACCAAAATCAGCATAATTCATGAAATTATAAAAGGCAGGAGTATTACTAGGCTTTGCCCCTAAGAACAATACCGGAAATTCAAGAATTTGAACAAGTTTTTTACTCTTGATATTCTTTCGAACGGTTTTAGAAATGGTAGAGAAAAATTGCGTAACTCTACTCATAGTTACCGGAGTAACCAACTCTAATGGTGAAATCCCGGGTTTATATACCAGGTCTTCTATGGCCGTCTTGTAATTAAATTCGGCGGATTTTAAAAATTTTCGCAAATGCCTGGAACTTCCCTTTTCTTCAGATTCGAACAATTCGTATATTTTTTCAATATCAGCACTGATATTTACTGAAGTTCCGTCTTTAAAATAAACACTGTACGCAGGGTCTAACTTATCCAGATCATAATAATCGGATGGTTTTTTTCCAAAATCACCAAAAAATCGCTCAAAAACATCCGGCATCCAATACCAGGTTGGTCCTATATCGAAGGTAAAACCGTCTTTTTTTAATTGTCTTGCACGACCTCCAACTGTACTATTTTTCTCAAGAACAGTAACATTAAAACCTGCCTTTGCCAAGTAGCAAGAAGCGGCTAATGCAGAAAATCCTGAACCAATAATGTGAATGCTTTTATTCATCTGTTTAACAAATATAATAAAAAGTTAAACAAATTTAAAAAGAAGGTAGGTTTTTATAATACTTTTAACAGATCTGTAACGCTTGGATACAACTCTATATCTGCATCGAATGTTTGGTTTTGTACTTCTATAGTCTTTCTTCCCACGGCAATGAGTCTATGTTCACTACCTTTTAAAACATTGTTCAAGTGATCAAAGTAATCACCCACTTTATCATCATAGGGTTGCACCGTCAAGGATGTAATGAAGCAGATTTTCTGATTTCCGTCAAAAAAGTAATTAAGATTATCTACTGGAAGGCTTTGACCCAAATAGATCGTATGATTTCCTCTCAGTACCAATTCGTAATTTAAATATAATAGCCCCAACTCGTGAATCTCGTTTTCAGGAAGAAATAGCACATAGGTAGTTGCCGAGTTTGACACACTATACTGCAATTTTTCAATATTTATTTGAATCTTCTGAGCAATCAGGTTCGATATAAAATGCTCATGTGCAGGTAATAAAGTTTCTGTTTGCCATAACAATCCTATATGTTGTAGGAAAGGCATAAAAACATCTTTAAAAATATCCCTAAAGGTTTTCTTATGCAATAATTTGTTATAGGTATTGTTAAATAAGGTTTTATCAAACTGGAACATTGCAATTTTGAACGCATTAATAGCCTCGTCATTCACGGCTACCTTAAACGCCAGTTCTCTAGCACTTAACGTAATGGCCTCTTCCGGCATCTTTGCAATTTTCGATATCTTATAATTATTCTTGTTTAATAAAACGATATTTAAAAGTTTGGTCAAATTCTCATTTGAATAATAGCGTATATTTGTATCTGTTCGCCTGGGGTTTAGCAAACCATATCTCTTCTCCCAAATCCGTATCGTATGCGCCTTGACTCCTGAAATGTTCTCAAGATCTTTTATCGTAAAATCTGTTTTTATACTGTTCAAGATATTCTTATATTTATTAAACAAATATACTACTTTATTTTAGAATTAATAAAAAACCTAGTTTTTGTAACTTTTTTAACTTTACAGCTACTTATGATAAAACTAATCACTTAAAGAGTGGATAAAAAAACTGAAGAAAGCTTTTTATTAGATTTTGAGAAAAATCAAAATATCGTTCATAAGGTTTGTAGGATCTATACTACAAATCAGGACGCTCATAAAGATTTGTTTCAGGAAATTACCATTCAGCTATGGAAAAATTACGAGAAATTTAGAGGCGACTCTAAGTTTAGTACTTGGATGTATAGAGTTGCGTTAAATACTGCAATCTCTCTATATAGAAAGTCTACAAGAACTATTAAGACACAGGATATAAGTGATGTAGCTTATAAAATTCAGTCTCATGATTATGATGATACAGAAGAGCGACAATTAAAGGCGCTATATAAAGCAATACATCTGTTAAACGATATCGACAAAGCGCTGATTTTCTTATATTTAGAAAGTAAGCCTTATAAAGAAATTTCTGAAACATTGGGTATTTCTGAAGTAAATGCCAGAGTGAAAATGAACAGAGCGAAAGACAAACTTAAAAACATATTAAACCCATAACCTATGAGTACTATGGATTTAGATCAATATAAAAAGGCCTGGGACAATCAACCAGAAACAGTTGAAAAGTTAACTCCTTTAGACATTTATAAAATGTCACAATCAAAATCATCCTCCATTGTCAAATGGATCTTTATCATTGGTTTGCTCGAGTTTGCTTTTTGGATTGGTATCAATTATGTTGTTACCCAAGCTGGAGGGTTTGAGCCTTATGAACGTCTCAATTTGATGAGTTTTTTGAACTACTCTACGTACCTGCACTACGCGGTAATCATATTATTCTTGCTGCTTTTCTATAGAAATTATTCAGCAATCAGTGCTATCGATGATACTAAAACCTTAATGAGAAAGATCCTTAAGGCTCGTAAAACTGTAAAGTGGTATGTCTATTACAACATTATTAGTGTTATTATATTGAGTGTTATTCTAAATATTTTGATCATTAATACTCCAGATGGTTTTTCTTTATTAACGGGTGTGGAAAACACAAATTTAACAGGAGGTAAAATGATCGCAGTTCTCATTTTTACTCAGGTTTTAACCATTGGGCTTATGGTATTGATCCTATGGTTGATCTACTACTTATTGTATGGAATATTACTGAAAAAACTAAATAAAAACTACAAAGAACTAAGTAAGTTAGAAAGCAATGAATAAAAAAAAGCAGCCGTTTAAGGCTGCTTTTTTTATGCAAAAGATCTTAGTTCTTGCAACAGTATTTCTAACATCTCATTGGTAAAATCGAGATGTGTTACAATGCGTATCTTCCCTTCTCCCATTGGGGTTAACAGAATACCTTTAGATTTCATTTCTTCTATAAATTTGGTATCACCTATCTCATCATGCACATAAAAGATGACAATATTAGTTTCTATCGGTTCCACTTTTCTCACATAATCAAGCGAACGCAAAACATCTCCTATCTTATTGGCTTTTTTGTGATCTTCTGCAAGTCTTTCTACATTATTATCCAACGCATATATGCCAGCAGCCGCCAAAAATCCAGCTTGTCTCATAGCTCCACCAAAAAGTTTCCTTATTCTTAACGCTTTGGCCATATGCTCTTTTGTCCCCAATAAAATAGATCCTACAGGAGCTCCTAAACCTTTAGACAGGCAGATTGAAATAGTATCGAACAAGGCTCCATATTGTTTTGGGGTTTCATTCTTTGCAACCAGTGCATTAAACAAGCGTGCACCATCTAGGTGATACTCTAATTGATGTTCTCTGCAAACGCGCTCTATATTTTTTAATTCGTTAAAATCCCAACATGCACCGCCTCCTTTGTTTGTGGTATTCTCAATACAAACAAGTCTTGAATATGGAACATGAATATCTGCTCTCCCAGCTACAGCCTTTTTTAATTGATCTGCAGAGAACATACCTCTTTGACCATCTATAAGGTTACATGTAACTCCAGAATTGAATGCTGCTCCTCCCCCTTCATAATTATATACGTGCGCCCATTTATCGCAGAATAATTTATCTCCAGGCTGAGTATGTAATTTTATCGCCGCTTGATTTGCCATAGTACCGGAAGGAAAGAACAATGCATCTTCCATTCCGAACATAGCAGCTGCTTTCTCCTGCAATTTGTTTACTGTTGGATCACTCTTAAAAACATCATCTCCTACCTTTGCGCTCATCATAGCATCCAACATCCCTGCTGAAGGTCTTGTAACTGTATCTGATATTAAATCTATAATCATACTAAATCCATTAATTTCTTTTCTTCTTTCGGACGCTGTAGTACTATCCATTTCTTATGAGAAAAAATACCATTCATCCAATTGTTCATTCTATTTTTTCTATGCCAATAGCTCTTAAAAATCCATAAAAATAGACTTTCTTTAGAAAATACTCTGCCAAGTGTTTCATAATTTTCTCCACAACATTTTTCTTTGTACAGAACCCTTGTCCATGTTCTTATAAAGAATCTACGGATGATCAAATGTAACGGATAGTCCAGCCAAACTATAACAGATGCTTCCTGCCATATGGTATCTTTGAGCAACGTTTGATAGCTTCCTGTGATAATCCAATTATCCAAGCCATTCGTCGCTTTTAATACATCTTGTACAAAAATTGCCTTCTCTTTTTCCACCCAATTGGGAAGAAAGTGTAGTTCATCCAGATCAATTTGAGTAATGGACGTCTTTAAGGCCAGTCTTTTACCTAATGTTGTCTTACCAGTACATGTTGTTCCGGTAATTATTATCTTTTGACTCATTGTATCTATTCCATTCCTATTGGAGATCCATCAGGAATCTTAGGGGCATTTATTTTCTTATAACTTTTTGGGTTTTTAATGAAATCATTGATCATGATCACCATTTCGTCTCCATATATCTTCTCGAGCCCCTTACGTTTAGAAAACTTATAGATATCCTTAATTTCCATAAGCTTTGCTCGTGCAATCGCATTAATTTGTTGGTAGATATTTTTATTTGATATCAAACTGAACAGCTGGTTTAACACTTGAACATTTACTACATTTTGTAACTCTTGATAGTATGGATCTTTATGATCTTTCTTAATCGTTTTTTCAATTAGTTCATCCAACACCTCGATCAATCCTAGTTGATCTTTATCTAGGCTTTTATGTTGAATCAACCTGGACACTCTTTCTGGATGTAATAAAAGCTGTAAGGTCATCTGAGAGGAAGTTTCCACAGCTCCAAAAGGGTCAAATGCCACGCCATTCTTACTTTTGAACGACTCTCGGCTTCTGCTATACCCCATAGCCCTTGGAGGAAAAATAGGTAATAGCTTTTTAGGAATTCCAATTTCATTGACATCTAATGTCTTTAAAATTGCTCTTAAAGCCCTTCGTTCTTCCTTCCCGTTTACTCTTTCTACAATGGTCTGATTTCCTCCTTTTACTGCGTAGTTGTAATTGAGACCTCCTATC
Organism: Flavobacteriaceae bacterium; assembly: GCA_965218065.1. GTDB lineage: Bacteria > Bacteroidota > Bacteroidia > Flavobacteriales > Flavobacteriaceae > Polaribacter. The sequence continues at coordinate 1,663,896 of OZ244589.1, forward strand.
ATCTTCACCACTCCTTCAGTTTGGTATCTGTGGAAGAAATACAAGGGAACAAAAACATCTTCCAGCACTGAATAAGGTTGTGCGGATCTAATATTATCTGCAGAAAACACACTGATAGCCAATTTCCTAATATCTAGAACGCTATTTAGTTCTTGTACAATATCACTCCCATTATCCCATAAATGCCCATAAGCGTGAGCGCCTCCTTTTGGTCTGGCATCTGCATCAGAGATATATCGTAAACCGCTGGCAAACGCATCTTCTAAAATCTTACGTAACTGCGCATCTTCATCTCCCTCGAAATCTTGATATGAATACGCTACAGTAACTTTATCCCAAGCTCCGATCTTATTATCATACGCCTTAGAAAAATCGATCTTGCCATTCTTTATCGTTAATAAAGGATGTGGGTAATCCATTACTGAAGCACGACCTGTCGTACTCGCTGCAAAATTATGTGAGAACCCAAGCGTATGTCCTATTTCATGTGCAGAAAGCTGTCGTATTCTCGCAATAGCCATTTCTAAAGCAAATTTATCGTTCACATTATTATTCTTATACGGAGCCTGCAGTGCTTGCGCAATGAGGAAATCCTGACGAATTCTTAATGAACCTAAACTTACATGTCCTTTTATGATCTCCCCTGTTCTTGGATCAGAAACAGAACCTCCATAGCTCCACCCTCTAGTAGATCTATGGACCCACTGAATAACATTATATCGAACGTCTAAAGGGTCTGCTCCTTCTGGAAGCATTTTAACCTGAAAAGCGTCTTTATATCCAATTGCTTCAAAGGCCTGATTCCACCATCTTCCTCCATCCAATAAGGCCGACCTAACAGGTTCCGGAGTACCTCTGTCTAAATAATAGATAATAGGCTCCACTGCCTCACTAATAGTGGCTTTTGGGTTTTTCTTCTCCAAGCGGTGTCTATAAATAAACCTCTTTTTAATGGGTTGATCTACCGGTGTAGCATAATCTAAATATGTCATACCGTAAGATCCTGATCTAGTATCAAACTTTCTCGGTTTATAATTATCGTCTGGAAGTTCCACAAACGAATGATGCATATTCACAGTTACTAAAGAGGCATTGGGTGTTACGCTTCGGATATTAAACCCTCGTGGCGTTCCTTTAAAAGTAAGCATTACATCTACTTCACTATTCTTCGGAAAAGCCTTAGTCCTGTCCATATTAAAAGCACTTTTCGAAGCATCTAACTTATAATTCCCTTGACCATTTCTAGAAAGTCTTCTGGCAACACCGTGTGAATCTCGCATAAAGAACTTGGTAGCATCAACAAGATATACACCATTTTTCTCTTTGTGTATCTTAAATCCATGAAGTACGGATTTCGCAAAAGCCTCTTTTACAGATTGCTTCTCTTCAATATTATCTGTGATAGCTCGGTATGTCTGATTTGGCTGAATCAACAATAGTTTATTTCCTGCTTTTTTAAAATGAACCACTACACCATCTCCCAGCTGTCCTCTATCTAATCCAATATCATTGGATCCTATTCCTTCAGAAAGAGCATATACATAAAGGAATTCTTTATCCAGTGCATCTACTTGCAGATAAATCTTATCCGACGCACTGTCATAATAAAAATCTAGATAACCCTCATACTTGGTTACTTTTTGATTTTTTTCAAAAAACTGTGAATGTCCGTTACTAGAAAAGGCTATCAATAAAAATAGCGTCATAAATTGCTTCATAAGTGAGGATCTTTTAAATAAGAGCTTATAAAAATACAATTATTAATAAGAACCTAGAATTGTAAATATTTAATTTACTTTTGTTCAAAATATGGTAACACAAGATCAATTAAAAGATATCTCTGCACGTATTTCTAAGCTAAAATCCTATCTAGAGATAGAAAAAAAGCTGATTGAAATTAGCAATGAAGAAGAGAAAACAGCAAATCCTGACTTTTGGAACAATCCAAAAGAAGCGGAAATACTCATGAAGTCTTTACGATTAAAGAAAAAATGGGTAGAAGATTACAATCAAGTTGTTACGCTTCACGAAGATTTGCTGGTGCTTTACGACTTTTATAAAGAAGGAGAAATAGAGGAACGAGAAATCAAAGATCAATTTGAAAAGACCTTATCCTTTTTAGAAGATATTGAGTTTAAGAACATGCTTTCTGATGAGGGTGATAACCTGAGCGCGGTGTTGCAGATAACTGCCGGAGCCGGTGGAACGGAAAGTTGTGACTGGGCAGAAATGCTCTTACGTATGTATAGCATGTGGGCCGATAAGCAAGGGCTTAAGGCTAAAACTTTGAATTACCAAGAAGGAGATACTGCCGGTATAAAAACAGTAACCATCGAATTTGATGGTGACTATGCCTTTGGTTGGTTAAAAGGTGAAAATGGTGTGCACAGATTAGTTCGCATCTCACCATTTGATAGTAATGCCAAAAGGCATACCTCTTTCGCTTCTGTCTATGTGTATCCTGTCGCTGATGACTCTATCGAAATAGAGATCAATCCCGCTGATATTGAAATTACTACCGCAAGGTCTAGTGGAGCCGGAGGGCAAAATGTAAATAAAGTTGAAACGAAGGTACAACTGACACATAAACCCACAGGGATTCAAATTTCTTGTTCAAATTCAAGATCGCAACATGATAACAGAGCAACTGCGTTGCAAATGCTAAAATCTCAATTATATGAGATTGAGCTGCAAAAGAGACAAGCGGCTAGAGATGATATTGAGGCGAATAAATTAAAAAATGAATGGGGAAGTCAGATCCGAAACTATGTGATGCACCCATATAAATTGGTTAAGGATGTACGAACATCCCACGAAACAGGAAATGTTGACGCTGTTATGGATGGAAACATCAATTCTTTTCTTAAGGCATATTTGATGCTAAATGGTCAGAAAAATGAGAAATAAAAAGAATCTTGTTCTTTTATCTTGCCTGGTGATCATTACTATGTTGCCCAATATCTTGCTCGCTTTTCTGGGAGAGGATTCAGTAGTAGGTACGTTACTTAAAAAGATTGTGTACTTAATTTTGGGATTGGCGGTAGCTGTATTCCCTTTGAGCTTCCTGAAACCAAAATGGTATGGTTGGCTCATATTCTTACTCTCTCCTTTTCTATTGTTTGAGCTGTATAATGTATACACTTTTAAAGCCCCTTCCTCCGAAGAAGCAGTGGCATCCGTTTTGTTCACTAATTATGGAGAAGCCTCTGAGTTACTGGATGGTGGAATTGTAACCATACTATTCGCATTACTTACATTTGTGTTGACATTCTTTTTGGCTTTTTTTATACCCAAAAACTATACACTTTCAAAAAAATCGAAAACACGAATACTTGCTTTTTCTCTTATCGTTTTTGCCGGACTATATGCTAGAAATTACATCATGGCATCTAAGCTAAACGATAATTTTTCAGAAACTATTGGGTTAACCAACTATGCTTTACGCGTTCAATTGCAAAAAATTTATCCTATTGATGTTTTAATAAAAGCAAATGGAGCTTATGCAGGTTTAAAACAGAGAAAGAACTATATAAGAAATGTAAGTTCCTTTACATTTGATGCCGTAAAGAAGGATACATTACAAGAACAGGAAATCTATGTTCTTGTTATCGGAGAAACTGCACGCAAGCATAATTTTGGTATATACGGATATCATAGAAATACCACTCCAAACTTAGACACTATTTCCAATGTGACACATTTTAACAATGTAAACAGCAATGCTAATCTCACCTCTTTAAGTATCCCTTTTATGCTTACCAGGGCCACACCAGAACATGTCACGGTTAAATTCGAAGAACCTGCTGTGATCACGCCATTCAACGAGGCTGGGTTTAAAACTTATTGGCTTACAAATGTTCCCAGTGGTGTCGGGAGCGTATTCGGCTTTTATTCAGGTTTAGCAGATGTATATAAAAACACCTCCGTTTCGTTAGATGCATTAAATTATGACGAACGCTTAATTCCTAAATTAGAAGAGACTTTAAATGATACTTCTTCCCGTAAAAAATTTATTGTGATCCATACACTTGGCAGTCATTTCAGATATAATTATCGCTATCCTAAAAAGTTTGAAAAGTTTACTCCAAATCTGGCAAAGGGGCTTTCTATTGAGAACTCTACGGATGTTGCCAATAAAGACAAGATCATTAATAGCTATGACAACTCTATTTTATACACCGATTATATACTAAGCCGATTTATTGCAAAATTAAAGGAGCAAAATGCTATATCGTACCTCTATTATATTTCAGATCATGGTGAGAACTTATATGACGATGATGCTAATAAGTTGATGCATGCTTATATCAATCCTACAAAATATGAAATAGAAGTTCCGTTAATTATCTGGAGATCCGATCAATACAACCAACAATATCCTGAGAAAGTAGCAGCTATTACCAAAAATACAGGTAGTAGAATACAAACCATAAATACCTTTCATACGTTGTTGGATCTAGCGAATATTAGTTATCCAAAACAAGAACTCGTTAAAAGTTTTAGTTCAATTAAGTTCGATACATTAGCATCTCGTACTTTTTATAGAACTGATAAGACCATTTTAAAACTTGACAAATGATTAAAATATATCACAATCCACGTTGCAGAAAATCTAGAGAAGGCTTAACCATCTTGCAAGAATCAGGAAGAGAATTCCAAATTATTGAATACCTAAAAGAAACTCCAAGTTTTGAAGAACTATCTTCCGTCATTTCATTATTAGACATAGCTCCAATGGATCTGATCAGGAAGAACGAAGCTATTTGGAAAGAAAACTACAAAGGCAAAGAACTTTCAGATGACGAGCTCATAAGAGCTATGATCGAAAATCCTAAACTTATTGAAAGACCAATCGTGGTTCATAATCAGAAAGCTATTGTAGGTAGACCTCCAGAAAATATTAAACAAATATTATGATTTTGTTGTCTTTAACAGCACATTATTTTGTTTAACATATAATTAACAATACGTCGTTAAACTTAGTGAGACTTTTGCAGTCGAAGAAAAAACGACTAATACGCTATAATGAAAAAATATTTACTGTTGTTGGTAGTTCTTGTGATGGGAACTTCAATCCTAAATGCACAAAGACCAACTCCCCCGCAGATTACTATTTCAGGAAAGATCATTGATGCTAAAACTAAAGAGCCTCTTGAGTACGCTACTATTGTGCTCAAACATGTAAAAACTAAAAAGATAAGTGGTGGTATAACGGATGAAAAAGGAAATTTTTCTATCCAAGCTCGAAAGGGGACCTATGAGATAAGTTTCGAGTACATTTCTTTTAAAACAAAAAAGTTACCTCCCAAATTATTAGACAAGAATACCAACTTCGGTGTAATTACATTAGATGAAGGAGCGGAACGCCTAGACGAAATAAATATAGTGGCAGAAAAATCTACTGTGGAGATACGACTAGATAAGCGTATTTATAATGTAGGTAAAGATATGACCGTTAAGGGAGGAACCGCATCAGACGTTTTAGACAATGTACCCTCCGTAAATGTAGATGTAGAAGGAAACGTGAGTCTAAGAGGTAATGAGAATGTTAGAATATTAATTGACGGTAAGCCCTCTGCTTTGGTCGGTTTAAGTGGTACAGATGCATTACGACAGTTACCAGCCGATGCTATTGAGCGTGTAGAAGTAATCACTTCTCCATCGGCTAGATACGATGCAGAAGGAACCGCCGGTATTCTTAACATCATTCTAAGAAAAGGGAAAGCAACTGGTTTTAATGGATCGATAAACACAACTATTGGTGATCCTAAACAATACAGGGCGGCGGCAAACATAAACTACAGAACAAAGAAAGTAAACCTATTCACCAATATAGGATACAGTAAAAGAACAGGACCTGGAAATTCATTAACTAGACTGACGACCCTAGAAAATGGAGTGCCAAATGGTTTAAGAGTAGAAGATAGAGAGTTTGAAAGAGATCGAAGTAATTACAATATCAATTTAGGGTTAGAGTATTTCTTAAACCAAAAGAGTTCCATAACGGGTACTCTATTTCTTAGAGACGCAGACAATGGTAGTCTTTCTACAAATAATATAAATGTTTTTGATGCCATTGGAAATCAAACACTTGCTGATGTTCGTATTCAAAATGAAGGGGAAACAGATAAAACCACGCAGTTCTCATTAAACTATACAAACAATATTAATAAAAGTGGACACAAGTTTACTGCAGATATTCAATATAGCGATAGCGAAGAGATCGAAACAGCATTTATTAATGATGCTACCGGTATAGAGAATAATATCACTACAGAAAATTCTAAAAACACACTCGTTCAGACAGATTATGTACTACCTATTGGTAAAAATTCTCAATTTGAAGCGGGTTTTAGAGGCAGCTATCAAGATCTAACCTCAGATTTCTTAGTGACGCCTACCCTAACGCCAGACCCTTCAAACAATCTTGTTTTTAAGCAAAATGTAAATGCGTTGTATTCGCAGTATGGAAGTAAGATCAAGAAATTTTCGTTCTTATTGGGTCTACGAACAGAAATTACTGATGTAAAAGTGAGACTTACCAATACGGGTGACAACTTTGATTATAACTATACGGAGTTTTTCCCTACTATCAATCTTGGCTTGGAAACTTCAGAAAAACAAAGTTTCACCTTAGGATATAGTAGACGATTAAGAAGACCACGTTTTTGGTTCTTGAACCCATTTGAATCCAGAAACAGTCAGAACGTGATCTTTAAAGGAAATCCTGGGTTGATCCCAACGTTTTCGAATTCTTTTGACCTGGGGTATTTACAAAAAATTGGAAAAGTGACATTGAACTCCTCTGTTTACTATCAGCATTCAGTAAATAATATTTCCAGAGTTTCCAGAGATGAAATTAGACCTATAGGACCAGGAGGCACTAATGAAATCGTAACTATTAGAGAACCTATTAATTTAGCTTCTGAAGACCGATATGGATTTGAACTAACAACCAATTACAATCCGTCAAGAAAAGTACGATTATCTGCTAGTTTTAATGTCTTCCAGTCAGAAACAAAAGGTTTTTATACCTACGATCAATTTAGCCAAGATACTAATGGAGTGATCACTTCTACTCCAGTTGTGCAGGATCTTGGTAACAAGAACAGCAGTTGGTTTACACGTTTTAATGCCAGAGTAACCTTACCAGCTAAAATACAATGGCAAACAAGACTATTTTATAGAGGGCCTAGAGAAACTGCTCAAAGTGAAATTAAAGGTATTTTTTCTATGAATCTTGCCTTTAGCAAAGATATTTTAAAGGAAAAAGGCACCTTGGTTTTAAATGTTAGTGATGTTTTTAATTCCAGAAAAAGACAATCGATCACTTATAATCCAAGTATAGAAGACCCTACCAGTATTAACGACCAAGAGTTTCAATGGAGGGTACGACAAATCTCATTGAACTTTACTTATAGATTCAATCAAAAGAAAAATCAGAGAAATAGACAACGTAGATCTGGTGGCGGATATGATGAAGGTGGAGAAGAATTCGGAGGGTAGATACCAATAGAAACTAAAAAAGGCTCGCAAATGCGAGCCTTTTTTAATATATGATTAAAACTACTTTCCTTCAGCAGCTTTCTTAGCTTCTCTTTTTAATTTCATATTTTCCCAAATCGTTCCTCCTATCCAGTAAGGAACCACAAATGTTAGCAAGAATATTAACAACCAAAAACCGGCTGTGAAAATAAACATGAATAAAACAAATCCTGAAAATTGAGAAAAATCTAACATCTTTTTAAATTCTATTATTATACTGCAAAAGTAAAACTTATTTTGAATACTCACCAGTAATTGAAAAATTATTTCAACAAAGAATTAGATAGATTTGTTAATAACGGATCGGCTTAGTTTTTGTAATTTTGCAACATCAAAAAACAGTAGTACATCATGAAGTATAGAATCGAAAAAGATACTATGGGACAAGTAGAAGTTCCCGCTGATAAATATTGGGGAGCTCAAACAGAACGTTCAAGAAATAATTTTAAGATCGGACCGGCTGCGTCCATGCCATTAGAAGTGGTATACGGCTTTGCTTATCTAAAAAAAGCAGCAGCGTATACTAATGCGGAGTTAGGCGTTCTTCCAAATGACAAGAGAGATCTAATTGCTACTGTTTGTGATGAGATCCTGGAAGGAAAGCACGATGATCAATTTCCTTTGGTGATCTGGCAAACCGGATCTGGGACACAATCCAATATGAATGTGAATGAAGTGATTGCCAATAGAGCACATGAGTTAGCAGGTAAAGTGATCGGAGAAGGCGAAAAAACCATTCAGCCGAATGATGATGTCAACAAATCACAATCTTCAAACGACACCTTCCCTACCGGAATGCATATCGCTGCTTACAAGAAGATCGTTGAAACTACGATTCCTGGAGTGGAGCAATTAAGAAATACCTTACAAGCGAAGGCAGATGCTTTTAAAGATGTGGTTAAGATTGGTCGTACACACTTAATGGATGCAACTCCATTAACCTTAGGACAGGAATTCTCTGGTTATGTTGCGCAATTGAATTTTGGATTAAAAGCACTAAATAACACCTTAGCACATCTTTCTCAATTAGCTTTAGGAGGTACTGCTGTAGGAACAGGATTAAACACACCAAAAGGGTATGATGTATTGGTGGCAAAATATATTGCAGAGTTTACCCACCTACCTTTTGTTACTGCAGAAAATAAATTTGAAGCATTAGCGTCTCATGACGCTTTAGTAGAAACCCACGGCGCTTTAAAGCAAATTGCTGTTTCTTTGAACAAAATAGCCAATGACATCCGTTTAATGGCTTCAGGACCGCGTTCTGGAATTGGCGAGATCATTATCCCCGCGAATGAACCAGGATCTTCTATTATGCCGGGAAAAGTAAATCCTACGCAAGCAGAAGCTATGACCATGGTGTGCGCACAAGTAATGGGGAATGATGTTGCAGTTACTATAGGGGGTACACAAGGGCACTACGAATTGAATGTATTTAAACCTATGATGGCTGCCAACGTATTACAATCTGCGCAATTGATCGGAGATGCCTGCGTCTCTTTTGATGAAAACTGTGCAGCCGGCATTGAACCAAATCAGACCAGAATTAACGAATTATTGAACAACTCTCTAATGTTAGTAACGGCCTTAAATACAAAGATCGGATATTATAAAGCTGCCGAAATAGCCAATACCGCACATGCCAATGGAACTACGTTAAAAGAGGAAGCGGTACGTTTGGGTTATGTAACTCCTGAACAGTATGATGAGTGGGTAAAGCCTGAAGATATGACAGGAAGCTTAAAATAAAAAAGATGAGGAATCACGAAGAATTTATGAGTGAGGCTGTAAAAGCAGCTTTAAAAGGAATGCAGAACAATGAAGGAGGCCCTTTTGGATGTATTGTAGTAAAAGATGGTGAAATAGTAGGAAGAGGAAACAATAAAGTAACCTCTACTAATGATCCTACTGCCCATGCGGAAGTTACCGCGATAAGAGACGCCTGTACAAATTTAGGATCCTTTCAGTTAGATGGATGTATCATATATACTTCCTGCGAACCTTGTCCCATGTGTTTGGGGGCCATTTATTGGGCGAGACCCGATAAAGTGTATTACGGTAGCAATCAGGTAGATGCTGCTAATATTGGTTTTGACGATGAATTCATTTATAAAGAGATTCCTTTACCATATGAAAAACGCAGTATTCCTTTCGAACAAGTAGGAAGAGAGATTGCGCTAGAACCATTTCAGAAATGGTCGGAAAAAGAAGATAAAATAGAATACTAGTTTCTTAATGTAAGAATAAAAAGGTCTTGTATGATACAAGGCCTTTTTTTATGACAGATATCTTTCCTTGACTATCTGAACGTGATGATTTTGATGTCCCGAGATTATCAGACCTGCCGCTCGTACCGACATGTTATTTCCTGACCCCACTCCCATTCTTTCTAAGGCCTCATTAGAAAAACTTTTGAATAAGTGAATGGTTGCGGACCTAACAGCTACCATCTCATCTAAAAGAGCTTCGTACGCTCTGTCATTAGCATTACCTTCATGTATAAAAAGATCTTGATCAAAGCCCGGTAAAGATGTTTTATCATTTCGTGAGAAGCACAAAGCGCGGTAACAAAATATGCGTTCTGTATCGATGATATGTTGTATCAATTCTTTTATAGTCCATTTACCTTCAGCATATGCGAACGAATGTTTCTCAGCAGGAACATCTCGTAATGCTTCTTCAAAGTTTTGTTGACTGTCTATGAGGTTTTCAACAAGAGATCTTCCATTTGCTATGGTCGGTTCAATATATCTAGAAAAATAAGGAGCGTATTCTTTTGTTGAAATCATTCTATAAGTTTTATGTATGTTTGCGTAGTAAAAATAGGCAATTTAGATGACAACATTATTCCTGAATATAAAAGAGCTAATTCAAGTTAGAGAGCCTTCAATCTCTAAAGTTTCCGGGAAGGAAATGCGTGTTCTACCAACCATTAAAAACGCTTTTTTGTTAGTCAGAGATGGTCTTATTGAAGAGTATGGTCCTATGGACAAATTACCTAATGTAGCAGCTGACACGATGGTAGATCTAACAGGTCGGATGTTACTCCCTTCTTGGTGTGATAGTCATACGCATTTAGTTTTTGCAGGTAATAGAGAACAAGAATTTGTAGATAGAATTAATGGTTTATCCTATGAGGAGATTGCTAACCGAGGAGGAGGAATTCTAAACTCGGCTAAAAAACTTCAGGAAAGTACTGAAGACGAACTCTATGAGCAATCTAAAGTTAGACTCGAAGAATTAATTGCCCTGGGAACAGGCGCTATTGAAATAAAATCAGGTTATGGATTAACTATACATGCGGAATTAAAGATGCTACGCGTAATTAAACGATTACAAGCAGATTATGATCTCCCAATTAAAGCTACTTTTCTAGGAGCACATGCCGTCCCAGCGATGTACAAAAACAACAAAAATGCCTACATAGATCTGATCATAAATGAAATGCTACCAGTCATTGCGAAAGAGAAGTTAGCAGACTTTATAGACTGTTTTTGTGAACAGGGTTATTTCTCAACGGAAGATCTTGATAAAATACTAACAGCAGGAAAAAGATATGGGCTAACTCCAAAAGTACATGTAAACCAATTTAATTCTATAGGAGGTATTGCTAAAAGTGTTGAGTTTAATGCACTTTCAGTAGATCATTTAGAAGTCTTAAATGATGAAGACCTATCTGTACTTAAACAGCATAAAGAAACTATTTCTGTAGCACTACCTAGTTGCTCTTATTTTTTAAGTATTCCGTATACTCCGGCCAGAACAATAATTGATAATGGATTGGCGCTGGCTTTGGCAAGTGATTTCAATCCGGGGTCTTCCCCTTCAGGGAATATGAATTTTGTTGTGGCAAGTGCCTCTATAAAAATGAACATGACTCCAGAAGAGGCTATTAATGCAGCTACCATTAATGGGGCCTATGCAATGGATGTAAGTGACATAGTTGGTAGTATAACCAAAGGAAAAAAGGCAAATTTCATCGTTACTAAAGAAATATCCAGTTATGGAGCCATTCCGTATAACTTCGGAAACCATCAAATAGCGTCGGTATATCTAAACGGTAAAAAGGTTCGTTAAATAACTATTTTTTCGGTTTAAAGAAATCGATTACTTTACTGGTCAATGTTTTTGGTTTTTCATTTTCATGGTAATTATTTCCATACTTACCATAACCATAACCGTAACCGTAGCCATAACCGTAGCCATAACCATATCCATAACCATACTTGTTCTTTATGGTAAAGTCGTTGAATATGTAGCTAATATTCGTTACCTCCTTGTTTTTATATTTGTCATCGATCATTCGCATCATTCCTTTTTCAGAATAATTTTGTCTGATCACGTAGGCAATGGCATCTGCATATCTAAATAGTTCCAACGCATCAGAAACCAGTCCAACAGGCGGCGTATCAATAACAATATAGTCATACTCTTTTTCTAAAAAAGAAAAGAGTTTATCACAATTATCTCCCAACAAAAGTTCTGAAGGGTTTGGAGGAATAGGTCCTGATAGAATCAGGTCTAAATGTGGAATTTTAGTTTCCGTTATAATTTCATCAATAGATTTTTGGTTAATCAGATAATTCACAATTCCCACATCGTTCTTCAAATCAAAATCTCCAAATATTTTTGGCTTCCTAAGATCCAAACCAATGAGCACTGTTTTTTTTCCACTCAGTGCAAAAACTGTTGCCATATTAATAGAAACCATGGTTTTTCCTTCACCACTTACCGAAGAGGTCAATAACAACGTCTTTGATCTCTTATGCTCATTATTTTTAAATAAAAACTGAACATTCGATCGTATAGCTCTAAACGACTCGGCCACAGAAGATTTTGGTCTATCGAACACCGCCAAATTGTTCGTACTTCGATTTCGTCCTATCACTCCTAACACAGGAATGCTATATCTTTTTTCTATATCTTCAACTAAATGTATCTTGTTATCAAGTAGCTCTCGAATAATGATATAGAACAATGGAAAAATAATTCCTAGCATTAGCGCAACCATGTAGTTAAAACTAGGTTTTGGATATATTGGTCCTTGCCCTAGATCAATTGCCGTGTCAATTACTTTCACATCCGAAACATTAGCTGCAATGGCAGCACCTGCTTCATAACTTTTTTGCTTTAACAAGGTATAGTTAGCTTCAAAGATATCGTAGTTTCGTTGAATCTTTAGAAGGTCTTGTTCCTTTTTAGGTAAAGAACCAAGTTTTGAATTATAATTTGTTAAACGACCTTCTAACTGTACTTTAAGTTTATTATAAGATGTTTTATTGTTCGTGATATTTTCAAACAATATATCTTTTGTCAACCTGATCTGATTCTCTATTTTTCTATACTCGGGATGACTTTGGGTAACGGTTGCTTTTAACGTTTCCCTCAATTTGGACTTTACAATTAATTCTTTGATTCCATTAGGAATTTTAGCATCTGTTACCCTAATTGAAGCAGGAACAGGAATATTGCTATCATATACTGTGTTAGACCTTAAATATGCTTCCAATGCTTTTAAATCGTCTAAACTGTTATTAATATCTCTAATTTCTTTGCTTATCGCTAAGGTTTGGGCAAATATCTCCTCTCCTTCCAAAGAAAGATTATAGATGTTATTTTTCTTTTTATAATTCCCAAGTTCGGCAGATAAATTTTTAAGGCTATCCGATTCCTTGCTGAGAAGCTTATCTATATACTCTTTCGTATTAGTTGCGTACAGAATCTTCTGCTCTCTTTTTGTTTCAGCTAAAACCTGGACAGACTCATTTAAATAATCTACTATTCTATTTTTGTTTCCTCCCTGTAATTGCAAATTCAGCAAAGAAGAACCTGCCGTAACATTCGAAACTCTCACACCTCTATATCCACCCACAACAGAATTAAAATTCGCAAACTGAAGATAAAAGTATTGCCCTTTTTGCAGCACATCCAATTGTTTGATCTTAAAAGTGAAAAAAGGCGAGGATACTAAAGAATCGACATGATATTCTTGATAAAAAGAAGGTTTATTCGATTGATACGAGATATTATTATGGTGACTGTAGTTATACAATACTTGATTTCCACCTTCACTAAAGTCAAAAGAAGCAGCAATCTTTTTCTCATCCAATACTTCTAACTTTATCAAAACATTTCCAATAAAATATTTGCTGGTATCTATTTCGACTGAAAAAGGTGTTTTTCCATAAACATCTTCCAAAAAATACCTGCCTTCTTGTAAATAGTTTACATAAAATTTTAATCTAGAAACAACTTTTTCATTATGAGATCTTGAATTAAGAATAATTTTTACTGTTTCTAGAAGATCACTCGCACCTCCCCAATTAAAAGTAAGATTGGTCCCGGTAGAAAAAAGAGGGTTATTCTCCTCTTTCACAGAGATCATAGTAGAAAGACTGTATCGCTTTTGTTTATAACCATTCATAAACCTTGCAATAATTAAGGCTATGGTAATGGTAACTAAGAATAGTTGCCAGTATCTTAGGATCTTAAAGAAATAAGCCTTTACATCAATGGAGTTCTCAATTGAGTTTGAGTTCAATAAGCTCTTGTTTTCCGCCATAGTCTATAATCCCCGTATTAACAAAATTGTTGATGTTACTAATGTAAAAACCGAAATAATGGTCGTGATAGATTGAAGTCCAGTAGTTCCCGTACCCCAAGATTTTTGCTTCAATGGTATTACATTAATATAATCGTTAGGTTCAATATAAAAAACTTCCGAATCCAATGCTTCAATTTTAGTAAGGTCTATGACAAACTTCTTTCTACCGTCTGGAGAGAATCGAAGTACCTCCACTTTTGTCTTATTTCCTGTTAACGTAATATCTCCTGCATTCGAAATCGCATCTATGATACTTACTTTGTTTTGATAAATAATTTTCGGTCCTGGGCTCGCAACCTCCCCAAATATGGTATACCGTATTCCATCTAATTTAACCGATACGAAAATATCTTCAGCATTTTTAAAATGTTTAGAAAGTTCACCTTCCAACTTTACTCTTACCTCCTTGGTGGTATATCCTAAAACATTTATTTCTCCAATATAGGGCACCCTAATATTTCCATGTGAATCTACAGTAAATCCGGAAAAGTAGCCTCCTCCATTTTGCGTTTGTTGATTTACTCCCGCCTCTTGTCTTTTATTAAACATAGCTACTAAATTGTCATTAGACCCCATTATGCTAATGATAATGATATCATTAACCTGAAGCCTGTATGGTATATTATTCATTCTATGTAATTCTTTTTTTGACACGGGCTCGCCTTGTAAATACACTAGGTCTTTACTTGGAATACATGAGCAAAAAAAGGAAAAAGCAAAAAGCAAAAAGGCAAGTTTTCTCATTCAGAAAATTAATTATACTCACAAATATAAATTTTCTAAGCCTATTCTAGCAAATTTTCCATTAATTTCGTTCTATCATTAATAATCATGTTAAGAAAGCTTCATAGGTATTTACTTTTTTTTTTCAGATCGACAAATCAACATGGAATACATTCTCCCTTTGTCTATGATTTTGTAACCAAATGTCTTTATTCAAAACAAGAACCTTCAAAGTTCTCTCAATTTGTTCTCAATCGCAAAGAATTACTGTCCAATTCACTGACCATTGAAGTGAAAGATTTTGGGGCCGGGTCCTCCATTTTTAAAAACAATATTCGCAAGGTCTCCGACATTGCTAAAATTGCCGGAATCTCTAAAAAAAGAGGGAAACTTCTTATGAAAATAGTGTCTTATTTTTCTTCGAAAAACGTATTGGAAATTGGCACATCTTTAGGTATTTCGACCACTGCTTTAGCACTAGAAAACACTAATGGTACCGTGACCACTTTAGAAGGGTGTGCAAATACCGCCTCTATCGCGGAGAAGCAATTTGAAAAACTGGGGATCCAAAATATTGAACTAATTGTTAATCCTTTCAATATATCATTAGAAAAAGTGGTAGCTAACAAAACCTATGACCTTGTGTATTTTGATGGTAATCATACCAAAGAAGCTACCTTATATTATTTTGAAATGTGCTTAAAGACCATTCATAACGAATCGGTTTTCATTTTCGACGATATAAACTGGTCTGGACAAATGAGATCTGCTTGGGAACAGATAAAGTTGCATCCTTCTGTAACCGTTACTATAGATACTTTTTTTTGGGGAATGGTCTTTTTCAGAAAGGAACAGGCAAAAGAACATTTTATCGTCAGAGTTTAAAGGTTTAAATTTGTAAAAGTCTTATACATGAAATACGATGAAAATATATACAAAAACAGGAGATAAAGGTACAACAGCTTTGTTTGGAGGAACAAGAGTTCCCAAAGACCATTTACGAATTGAATCTTATGGAACCGTAGATGAACTAAACTCTTATATTGGCCTAATCAAAGATCAAGAAGTAGATACACACACAGAACAGTCGCTGATTAAAATACAACACGATCTGTTTACATTAGGTGCAATGTTGGCAACACCTCCGGAAAAAGAGACCTTAAAAAGCGGAAAAGAACGATTAAATATTTTAAAAATAAACGCTTCTTCCATTTCTTTTCTCGAAAAAGAAATTGATGCCATGAACAATGAGCTTCCTCAAATGACACATTTTATATTACCCGGCGGACATCAAACGGTGTCATTCTGTCATATAGCTAGATGTATTTGCAGACGTTCTGAACGTTTAGCTGTTACTTTAAACAGTCAGGAGGCTTTAAATTCTGACATTTTAATGTATTTGAACAGACTTTCTGACTACCTTTTTGTACTGGCACGAAAGTTGTCCAAAGACTTATCAGCTAAGGAAGTAAAGTGGATTCCTGAAAAATTTTAAAACGTTCTTTTTTTATTGATTTATATTTCTATAAAAAAACTTGGCTATTTCAGTAAAAAATTTATTTTTGCAGAAAATAAAAATCTATAGAAATGTATTGGACTCTAGAATTAGCCTCATATTTAGCAGATGCGCCTTGGCCAGCTACTAAAGACGAATTAATAGATTACGCTATTAGAACAGGTGCACCTTTAGAGGTTGCCGAAAATTTACAAGAGATTGAAGATGAAGGAGACGCTTACGATTCAATCATTGAAATCTGGCCAGACTATCCTACAGAAGAGGATTATCTCTGGAATGAAGATGAATACTAAAACAATAAAATACAATTAAAAAGTCTCTATCGAGGCTTTTTTTTTGCTTACTTTTAAACCCTTTTTGACCCCAAGGTCAAAATATAAAATATAATAACATAATGAGTATACTAAACTCTGTCATTAAAGTCTTTGTTGGAGACAAACAAAAGAAAGATCTAAAGATCTTACAACCTATTGTTGATAAGGTGAAAACTTTTGAAAGCAATATTTCGAGCTTGTCTAACGATGCTTTGAGAGCCAAAACTCTTGAATTTAAACAAAAGATAAAAGATGCAACGAAGATCTATGACGAACAAATTGAAAAACTAGAAGAAGAAGCTGCTACTGCCGAAATAGAAAGACAAGAGGTAATCTATGCTGAAATAGATACACTAAAGGATGAATCTTATAAAGCATCTGAAGCCGTTTTGGAAGAGTTGATGCCGGAAGCTTTTGCTGTAGTAAAAGAGACAGCCACTCGTTTTGTAAATAATACTGAGGTCGAAGTAAGCGCTACTCCGTTCGATAGAGAACTATCTGCAACTAGAGAGCATATTGTACTAGAAGGCGACAAAGCCTATTGGCAGAATTCATGGGATGCTGCTGGAAAGCCAGTTACCTGGGATATGATACACTATGATGTACAGTTAATTGGAGGCTCTGTTTTACACCAAGGAAAGATTGCTGAAATGATGACCGGGGAAGGAAAAACATTAGTTTCTACATTGCCCGTGTATTTAAACGCCTTAACTGGCAACGGTGTGCATGTTGTTACTGTAAATGACTATTTAGCAAAACGTGATAGAGCCTGGATGGCTCCTATTTTTGAATTTCATGGACTCAGTACCGACTGTATCGATTTTCATCAACCAAATTCAGAAGAAAGAAGACAAGCGTACAACGCTGATATTACCTACGGAACAAATAATGAATTCGGTTTCGATTACCTGCGTGATAATATGGCAAATGCTAAAGAAGACCTCGTTCAAAGAGCTCCGAACTATGCCATTATTGATGAGGTAGATTCCGTGTTAATTGACGATGCAAGAACACCTTTGATCATCTCAGGTCCCGTTCCTCAAGGAGATAGACATGAGTTCAATGAGTTAAAACCTCTAGTTGCTGATCTGGTTTCTTTGCAAAGTAAATACCTGGTAGGTGTATTATCTGAGGCTAAAAAACTAATCGCTGCAGGAGATACCAAAGAAGGTGGTTTTCAATTATTGAGAGTCTATAGAGGATTACCTAAGAATAAAGCCTTGATTAAATTCTTATCTCAAGAAGGGGTAAAACAAATTCTACAAAAAACAGAGAATACCTATATGGCAGATAACAATAAGTTAATGCCGGAAGTAGATGCTGAATTATGGTTTGTTGTAGAGGAAAAGAATAACTCTATAGATTTAACAGATAAAGGTATTGCCCATTTATCTACCAAGACTAGCGATGAGCAGTTCTTTGTATTACCGGATATTGGGATTAAGATTGGAGAAATTGATGAAAGTGAAGACACTCCAGAGAAGAAAGCGCAACATAAAGACGAATTATATCAAGAGTTCAGCGTAAAAAGTGAACGTATCCATACGATGAATCAGTTATTAAAAGCCTATACGGTTTTTGAAAAAGATATCGAGTATGTAGTTATGGACAATAAGGTAATGATCGTTGATGAGCAGACTGGGCGTATCATGGATGGACGTCGTTATTCTGATGGTTTACACCAGGCGATCGAAGCAAAAGAAAATGTAAAGATTGAAGATGCAACGCAAACTTTTGCTACAGTTACCTTACAGAACTATTTTAGAATGTATCGTAAACTAGCAGGGATGACTGGTACTGCTATTACTGAAGCTGGTGAGTTTTGGGAGATCTATAAATTAGATGTAGTAGAAATTCCTACTAATAAACCCATTGCCAGAGATGATAAAGAAGATTTAGTTTATAAGACTACTAGAGAAAAATACAATGCTGTTATTGATGATGTGGTAGAGTTGGTAAAACAGGGAAGACCGGTATTAGTAGGTACAACTTCTGTTGAGATCTCAGAGTTGTTAGGAAGAATGTTACAAATGCGTAAGATTCCACATAACATATTAAATGCAAAATTGCATAAACGGGAAGCTGATGTTGTTGCCGAAGCAGGAAAACCAGGTGTGGTTACTATTGCTACCAACATGGCGGGTCGTGGTACAGATATTAAATTATCGGATGAAGTAAAAGCTGCAGGTGGTTTAGCCATTGTAGGTACAGAAAGACATGATTCCAGACGTGTAGATAGACAGTTGCGTGGTAGAGCTGGTCGTCAGGGAGATGTGGGGTCTTCACAGTTCTATGTAGCTCTGGATGATAATCTGATGCGTTTATTTGGTTCGGATAGGATTGCTAAAATGATGGATAGAATGGGGCTTAAAGAAGGGGAAGTTATTCAGCATTCTATGATTACCAAATCTATTGAGCGAGCACAAAAGAAGGTAGAAGAAAATAACTTCGGAATTCGTAAACGATTATTAGAGTATGATGATATTATGAATGCTCAGCGTGAATTCGTATACAAAAGAAGACGTCATGCCTTAGATGGTACCAAACTTCAGATCGATATCTCGAACATGATCTATGATACTTGTGAAGCTATCGTGACTCAAAACAAACCTGAAAAGAATTTTCAAAATTTTGAATTCGAATTGATCCGTTTTTCTTCTATGACCTCTCCGTTTTCTGAAGAAGAGTTCAATGACAGGCCTGATCAGGAACTGATTGATTCATTGTACGAAACCATTTCTGCTCATTATAAAGAGCGTATTGGAAGAAATGCAATACTAGCTTATCCTGTTATAAAAAATGTGTTTGAAAACGAAGGAGATCGTTATGAGCGTATTGTAGTCCCTTTTACAGATGGAACAAAGACGTTACAAGTAGTTACCAATTTAAAAGAGGCGTATGAGTCTGAAGGTAAATCTTTAGTAACAGATTTTGAGAAGAACATTACACTTGCCATTATCGATGAGAACTGGAAAGATCACTTACGTAAGATGGATGAATTGAAGCAATCCGTTCAAAACGCATCTTATGAGCAAAAAGATCCGTTATTGATCTATAAATTTGAAGCTTTTGAGCTATTTAAATTGACCATTGATAAGGTAAATCGAGAAGTTTTATCGTTCTTATTCAAGGGAGAATTACCGATGCAAGCTAATGATCAAATATCAGAAGCTCGTCAACAAAAAAGAGAAAAACTGAACCTACAAAAAGATGAAGTTCAGAACTCTACACAACAAGCAATTCAGAACTCTCGCCAGCAACAACATGAACCTGTAGAAACCATTGTTCGTGAACAGCCAAAGATCGGAAGAAACGAAAGAGTAACGATCAAAAACGTGATGAGCGGTGAAGAGAAAGTTGTAAAATACAAACAAGCTATTCCGCTCATTCAAAAAGGAGAATGGGTTTTGGTAAATAACTAATACACAGTATGAATAAAAAAGCCGCTCCTGTTGAGCGGCTTTTTTTATGATTTGTTATTTTTTCCTGAGATAAATATTGCCTAGCCCGGCATCCAGCTTCATCTTAGTACGACCATTCTTTAATTTCAATTTCATGACCTGCTTGTTCATTCGATCCTCCTCACTTAAAACGTTAAAGTCAATATCGCTATAAATTGCAGCACCTTCAGCGTCTACCAATATATCAGAATCACTGGGTAAGGTAATATCTATAAACCCATTGTTGCTATAGATAGAATATAATTTCTTTGGTTTCTTTTTATCGAATTCAATGGTAACATTCCCTCCTATTGAGTTAATAGAAACAGGACCTGTTAGATCTTTCAATTTCAAGTTGTTCAAAGAAGTTGATATCTCTACTTCCCCTTCAAAATCTGATAGTGAAGAAGCGTTTGAGCTATAAAAAATTCTATTAGATCCTCTTTGACTTGATGATTGTCGGCATCCATTCGTATCCCAATTCAATTTAATAGTATTCGGAATCATGATCTCGTAACTCTCTCCACTATACATTACAAACTGTCCTGTCGTTTCATCTTTAAAGATCAATTCTCCATTCTTTTGCTCGATCGTGAAGTATATACCCAGATCTAGATTTTCTTGTTTCTTTCCGAGTCGTTTCAAACCTTCTCTTCGTTTTGAGTCGGTATATGCGAAAAACAATGTAGGTTTACTCGTATCGCCTTTTCTTCTAGGAAATGCTCTTGCCTGGCTTCTTCTTACGGTACCGCCTCTCAATCTCAAATTATTTGTAGTTCCTTGAGAATATGTTGTAGCCAATCTGTAAGAGTTTCTTTTTTCATGTAGACTTTTAATAATGACTTCTGTCCCATTATACCCT
This sequence comes from Flavobacteriaceae bacterium, assembly GCA_965218065.1. Taxonomy (GTDB): domain Bacteria; phylum Bacteroidota; class Bacteroidia; order Flavobacteriales; family Flavobacteriaceae; genus Polaribacter. The sequence continues at coordinate 1,684,900 of OZ244589.1, forward strand.
TTGATCTTAAAGTTCTTAGAAGAGCATATTTTTAAAGTTCCTGAACTAAATTTTATCTTCTTTTCCTGTGCGTTTGCTCCAAATTGCAAGGATGCTAAAACGATTACTATTATTAACTGTATTCTTTTCATTGTTATTGTTTTAAAGTTGCCATAGCAAGTGCTGCATTGCTTTTTACTATGGGGTATGTTTCTTCGTCATTGATAATATTCTCAAGAGGTTTTTGTGCACGGTGCTCTCTTAAATAACTCAAAGACTTAATTAATTTAATTTGTACTAAAGGGGTTTTCTCTTTTTCTACTGCCGCAATTAAGCTTTTTCGAATCTTCTCATTCGATGGGAATTTTAACAAAGCATCTATGGTAGCGATCTTTACATTTCCGTTACTATCTTCATGCAGAATTTTTATAAGTGTATCAATGATCTTCTCATCCTCTTTAGAGAACTCGTCATTAAACTTGTACACACCTTCCAGTCGTTCTCCTGCGGATGTATTGCTTAAGCTTGCCAGTAACTGTTGTTTTTCCTTTTCGAAAGACTGATTCTGCCACCAGAATCCTAGAGATACGAGCAACGCTATGGAAGCCGCTATAGAGAGGTATCTTAAGTTGATCACTTTAGACCTTTTTGGTTGATGAAGTGTGTTCTTCAGCTTCGCTTCGAAAGCTACATCTGCCTTGACCGATATCTTCTCATCGTCGAATGCTTCTCTATGCTCTTTAAAATATTCTTTTAAGTTCATGTTTACTTTTATTTTGCATCAATGCTAATAATTTGTTTTTTCCTCTTCTATATTGATTTCGTACGGTGCTTTCTTTTATATTCAATTGCTCACCTATTTCTCTATGATTATAATCTTCGATCATATACAAGACTAGAATAATTCTATACTTTTCCTTTAACTCACTAATACATTCCTTCACAAAATCTACAGTGATCTCCGAATGCTCCTCCACTTCAATGTCTTCCGACGCTGTTTCTAACACACCGGTTTCTTCTACCCAGGTCGTCCTCTTCTGTTTTCTAACAAGATCTAAAGAGGCATTTACTGCGATTCTTCGAAACCAGGCTCCTAAACTTACTCCTTCTTTTACTTGATCGATCTTCTGGAAACCTTTAATAAAAGAATCTTGTACAACATCCTCTGCATCTTCTCTACTCTTCAATATTCTAACACTACTGCTAAAAAGCATATGCTTGTACCGATTATACACCTCTAATTGAGCTGGATAATGGTTGGCTTTACATTGTTGTATTAGTTCTCTTTCGTTCAAAAAAGGATGTTTTGGTTAACCTTATACACTAGTATAACGAGCGATTTAAAATTGTGTCGCAAAAAATAATAAAAAAGTTATCTAAAGGTATATAAAATAAAAAAGCCGCTACAATTGTAGCGGCTTCATCATCATTAATTCTTTTTATAGATTCTGAAAATCTGTGTTGATCTTTAGATAATCTAAAAACTCTTGTTTTGTGTCTTTATTCTTGAATTTACCTCCGAATTCAGATGTAACAGTACTGCTTTCTATGTCTTTAATTCCACGAGAGTTTACACATAAATGCTTTGCGTCTATCACACAAGCCACATCCTCCGTTCCCAATGCTTCCTGCATTGCCTGTACTACTTGCATAGTTAATCGCTCTTGCACCTGAGGACGTTTTGCAAAGTACTCCACTATTCTATTCATTTTAGAAAGTCCAATTACTTTTCCATTAGAAATATAAGCTACGTGTGCCCTACCAACAATTGGTAAAAGATGATGTTCACAGGTCGAATACACAACGATATTCTTCTCTACCAACATTTCTCCATAGTTATAATTATTATCAAAAGTAGAAGCGCTTGGTCTATTTTTTGGATCTAGTCCCATAAAAAGCTCTTTTACATAAGCTTTCGCTACCCTTTTTGGAGTACCCTTGAGGCTATCATCTTCAAGATCCATTCCTAACGTTTCTAAGATATTCTTTACATTTTCCTGGATTCTCTCTATTTTCTCTTTATCCGAAAGTTCAAAAGCATCTTCTCTTAGAGGTGTCGTAGCCGAAGTACCCACATGGTCTTCTCCTAGTTCCTCAATTCTATCTTCATATATTTTCATCTTCCCTTTAACTATAGTGTTTAAAAATTAGGGTGCAAATTTACGACTTTATGTCTGATAATTAGCTGGTTTTCGAAATCAATTCCTTTAATGAAAGTGACACCTGCTCTCCCGATGTCATATCCTTTACAACAAATTTGTCGTCATTCATACCAGAAATTACATATGGAATCCCTCTATTGGTCGCATATTTCCATTGTTTTTTTTGTTGATTATTGCTACTACCGATATCTGGATATATTTCAGACTTTATACCATTATTCCGTAGTGCTTGAATTGCTTGTAACTTCTGTATGTGATCTGCTGTATCAAAATTTAAAAACAAGACATCTGGTTTGGGTAAGACAACCGTATCAAACAGTCCAAGCTCTTCCAATACCAAATAGATTCTATCTAAACCAAAAGATATACCAACGCCACTCACATTCTTCAGTCCAAAGATTCCGGTTAGATCATCGTATCGACCGCCTCCTCCAATAGAACCCATCTTCACTCCTTTTGGAGCCGTTACTTCAAAAATAGCTCCCGTATAGTAGTTTAGACCTCTGGCTAGGGTAACGTCTAGTTCCAAACTGGCAGATTGTAATCCAAGCTCTTTTACTGTATTTACAACAAAACGAAGATCTTCAACCCCTTGTAATCCTTCTTCGGAACTCGCTAATAACGTTTCCAGAGCATCCAGGTTTTCTTCGTTCGTACCTGAAAAGTTGAATAGCGGATCTACTTTATCAATAGCTTCCTTAGCTATTCCTTTTGATAACATCTCTGCTACAACGCCATCCTTTCCTATTTTATCTAGTTTGTCCAATGCGACTGTGAAATCGATCAGTTTATCCTTAGCTCCAATAACCTCTGCAATACCCGATAAGATCTTTCGATTGTTGATCTTGATCGTAGTCTCCGTTAACTTTAAATTTGTAAAAACGGTATCGTATAATAGTACAAAATCGACCTCCTGCAACAGTGAAGTACTTCCAACTACATCCGCATCACATTGATAAAATTCTCTAAACCGACCTTTTTGTGGTCTATCTGCCCTCCAAACAGGTTGTATCTGATATCTTTTAAACGGAAAAGTGATCTCATTCTGATGCTGTACCACATAACGCGCAAACGGTACCGTAAGATCGTAGCGCAATGCTTTTTCAGATATTTTTCCTGTTACCTTCGTACTCTCTTTCGAGGTCAACAACTCTTCGTTGACTTTTGATAAATAATCGCCAGAATTTAAGATCTTAAAGATCAATCGATCTCCTTCTTCTCCATATTTTCCCATTAGGGTCGATGAATTCTCAAAACTAGGCGTTTCTATCGGTTGAAATCCAAACGTTTCAAAAGCGTCCTTGATCGTATTCATGATATAGGTACGATTTGCTACTTCTGTTGAAGAAAAATCTCTGGTTCCTTTTGGAATGCTTGGCTTCATATACTAATTCTCTTTTGTAAATGCGAAAGCAAATATCTGAAAAATACACTTAACTAGATACGGGTTCCTCCGTTTTATTTCGTTGTCTTAAACTATAGATACTTGCATTCAGTTCAAATCCAAGTAATAATATAATGGCATTCAACCAAACAAACAACATCAGTATCAAGAGCGTACCTATAGATCCGTAAAGCTGATTATACTTAGAAAACTCAGTCACATAATAACTGAATAGATAAAACGTAAATATGGATAGTATGGTTGTAAAAACTGCACCTGGTGAAAAGAACCTTGAATGCTTTCCTGTTTTAGTACCAAACTTGTACAACATGGACACAGTGGTAAATACCATTAGTACAAATAGGAAACCTCTTCCTATACGAAGCCAGAACAGCTCATTCTCCACCCAGCCTTTTTCTAGTAAGGTCTCTAATCCCAATTTATAAAAGACAGTAAGTGCCACCGTAGTTACTAAAAACAAGGCCATTACTAAAGAAACCGCAAGAGAAATTAAATATGCCCTAACGATATTTCTTGTTTCAGTAACATGGTATGAATATTCAAATCCACCAAAAATCGCGTTCACACCATTGGTCATTAAAAATATTGAAGCTACAAAACCAAATGAAAGTAAGCCTGCATATTGGTTCTTTAAAATATCTACTAACACTGAATCTACAGCATTAAACGTTTTGGGTGGCAAGATCTCCGAAATCAACGATAACAATCCTTCCTGAAATCCATCAATAGGTACATATGGAATTACCGTAAGTATAAAAAGCATAAAAGGAAAAATGGCCATAAAGAAGCTATAGGCAATACCTCCGGCTCTAGTAGTTAACGCCCCTTTTACAATCCCGATCACATACATTTCTAAAACATCATACAAGGACATACCCTCCAGTCCTGGAATCTTTATCTTTTTTCCGAACCGCACCAGCACATTTAAAACTGGTATCTTGTCAAGTTTTTCTTCGATGTCCTTACTCATGTTTGAAATGATACGGTTAAACCGCTTTTAAACTCAGGTCCATATTATATACAGAATGCGTTAACGCTCCTGAAGATATGAAATCGACACCACACTCCGCATACTTACGAATCGTCTTTTCATTAATTCCTCCAGAAGATTCTGTTAAACACTTTCCATCAATTAAAGCCACTGCTTTGCGCGTATCTTCAAAAGAGAAATTGTCTATTAGAATTCTGTATACACCTTCTGATTGCAAGATCTCTTCAATTTCTTTTAAACTTCTAGCTTCCACAATGATCTTCAGATCGAGGTTTTTTTCAGATAAGTACTTCTTTGTTTTTTCAATTGCCTTTGTAACACCTCCTGCAAAATCGATGTGATTATCTTTGATCATAATCATATCGTATAAAGCAAAACGATGGTTCTCTCCTCCACCGATCTTCACAGCCCATTTTTCTATGGCTCTAATTCCAGGCGTCGTTTTTCTGGTATCTAACACCTTCGTCCTTGTCCCTTCTAATAAGTCTGCAAAAAATCGCGTCTTCGTTGCAATCGCACTCATTCGTTGCATAGCATTCAATACCAAGCGCTCTGCTTTCAAGATCGACTGTGAACTGCCGGATACATAAAACGCAATATCTCCATATTGTACTTTATCTCCATCCTGAAGTAAGGTTTCTATTTCCAAAGTTGGGTCTACATAGGTAAAGATCATTTTGGCAAATTCAATTCCTGCAATGGTTCCTTCATCTTTCACTAATAATTTTGCTTTTCCTTTTGCCTCTTTGGGAATACAAGATAGCGAAGTATGATCTCCATCCCCAATGTCTTCTCTGATCGCATTCACAATAATGCCTGCCAATTCTTCTTGAAATTTTTCTTCTGAAATCATATGCTTATTAATTGCTGCTAAAATACTAATCAATTATCAATTTATATAGGACTCATTCCGAATTCGTAGTTTTGCAGTATGAAGATCAAATTACTCGTTATAGGTAAAACAGACGACAAGCATCTATTACAGCTAATCAATACCTATCAAAATCGCTTGAAACATTATATCAAATTTGAACTAGAAATAATTCCTGATATAAAAAATGTCAAGAATCTAAGTGAAGAGCAGCAGAAAGAAAAGGAAGGTGAATTGATCTTGAATAAAATACAATCATCAGATCAGCTCATTTTACTAGATGAAAAAGGTAAAGACTTCCGATCTGTTGAATTTGCAAATTGGTTACAAAAGAAGATGAATTCAGGGATCAAACAATTGGTTTTGGTAATTGGAGGCCCATATGGGTTTTCAGAAACAGTATATAAAAAAGCCAGTGGAAAAATAGCATTTTCAAAAATGACATTTTCCCACCAGATGATTCGTTTATTTGTTGTTGAGCAGTTATATCGTGGTTTTAGTATTCTAAGGAACGAGCCTTACCATCACGAATAAATAACTTTAAGATAGCTTTTGTAAAGCATTGTGAATAAAAACTACCTCTAAAATTAGAATAGGTATGGCTAAAATAGCTCCCACGGGAGCCAGTAGAACGGTTATTAGCATAACACCAATCACCATTTTTGAAACACCTATTACCTGAGCAAAAGGTCCTAAATGATCTTTTAGCTTAAAAACTCCAATTCCCATAATAATCTCGGAAACTCCGAACAACATAGCAATCACAATTCCCGAAAGTATTTCAACAATACTTTCTTCGAATAGAAATACAGACATCATAATTGCAATGGTAAACATGGTAATCTCCATTATAAAATATACATATGTTGCTGTAACAAGGGTTCTATTCTCAAATACAGACCCCAACTCTTTATAACCTCTTAGGAAAAAGAACAAGGCCAGTAAGAACGGAACATTCCAGGCAATTCTTGGGATAAATCCATCGCTAAAACCACCATTGTACGAGAGCAAATAGGATTCTACAATGGATCCTATGATGGCAAATATGACCAGGAATATCCCGGATATCCAACTAGCGCTCAGCACTTTCTTTTGTTCCCTTGAAAGATGAATAGTATCTTCTTCATGAATAGAAGCTCCGAAAAATATAGAGGTATCTACTCCTAACGCTTCTAAAATAGTTTTAATTGTAAAGCTTCTAGGTGTAACATCACCAGCTTCAATGCGCTGTATGGTTCTAACGTTAATGTTGCATTTTTCAACAAGTTCTTCTTGGGTAAATCCTTTTTGCTTACGTAGCTCTAGAATTTTCTTCCCTAATTCTGGTTGTTTCATGATATACAAGTTTTTGTTTTTCATACAATGTTAGCCTGTGTATTCAACTTGTCAAATTATTTCGAATGATTTAAACCCGACATTTCCACGACAAATCAGTGGTATCAAGGGTTTTCGTCTTTTTCTATTTTACTGCAATGTAGTTTTTTTTACACAAAGCAAACAAGTTTATTTGATTACATTTGTGCTTTATCAACACGCAATATGAAATTGGTATTTGCTACAAACAACCCTAACAAGCTTCGTGAAGTACAAAATATGCTTCCCGATACCATTGAGTTGCAAACCCTAAAGGAAATCGGTTGTGAAGAGGACATTGCGGAGACTGAAAATACCTTAGAAGGTAATGCAAAATTAAAAGCAGATCATATTACCTCAAAGTATTTATACGATTGTTTTGCCGATGATACAGGATTGGAGGTTGATTCCCTGGACGGAAGACCCGGTGTATATTCAGCTAGATATGGAGGGTACCCTAGAGATGCTCACAAGAATATGGATAAACTACTTTCTGAATTAGAAGGTAGTACGAACCGAAAGGCGCAGTTTAGAACGGTTATCGTTTTAAATCTGGATAACGAACAGTATCTTTTTGAAGGAATTTGTAAAGGTGAAATTACCACGACAAAATCAGGAAAAGAAGGTTTTGGGTACGATCCGATTTTTAGACCTGACGGATATTCCGTTACTTTTGCAGAAATGAATGCTGAAGAAAAAAATAAGATCAGTCATCGTGGAAGAGCCATAAAAAAATTGGTCGATTTCCTAATTAATTATACATAATACTTGGCGCTCAAAAAATCATATACCAAACAATTTATCTTTCTTTCAATAGCATTGATGGTAATTGCTTTTGCGAATGTAAATTTTGGTTCTGTTTCTATTCCTTCAAAAGATATTTTGGCCATTTTATTGGGTGATACATCCATTAAGGAGAGTTGGGAAATTATTATATTGAATTTTAGGGTTCCCAAGGCCATAACTGCCATTCTTGTAGGTTCTGGTTTATCTATTTCAGGACTGCTCATGCAAACCCTGTTCAGAAACCCATTGGCGGGTCCATTCGTGTTAGGTATTTCTTCAGGCGCAAGTTTGGGAGTTGCCATTTTAATTTTGGGAGCAGGATTTTTTGGGGGAATGCTCAGCGGTTTAGCAATGTCTAACTGGTCATTGGCAATAGCGGCAAGTTTAGGTGCCGGTTTAGTACTTGTTGCTGTTATGTTGGCAGCCAACAAGGTTCGTAACACCATGTCCATTCTAATAATCGGATTAATGTTTGGTAGTTTATCTGCTGCATTTATCAGTGTACTTTCCTATTTTAGTGAAGCCTCCAAGATTCAGCAATATATATTCTGGGGCTTCGGTAGTTTAGGAAACCTATCTTGGGAAGAAATTGGTGTATTTGTGCTGATCTTTAGTTTAGGCATTATAGGTATTTTGTTTGTGATAAAGCCTTTAAATAGCTTATTGTTAGGCGAAAATTATGCAAAAAGCCTTGGCATAAATATTAAGAAAAGTAGAAACGTAATTCTTGCGATTACAAGTCTTTTAACAGGTGTCATCACTGCATTTGCCGGTCCTATTGCTTTTATTGGACTGGCCGTACCGCATATAACCAAGTTAGTATTTAGAACCTCGAACCATAAAGTATTGGTTCCTGCTGTTGCTATTGTTGGAGCCATTATTCTTTTGATCTGTGATATGATTGCTCAATTACCTACCAGCGAATTTACCTTACCTATTAATGCGATCACCTCTCTATTTGGTGCTCCCATTGTCATATGGTTGCTCATCAGAAAAAAAAAGATATTTGTATAGTACCATGACAGCCGAAAATACATCACATATCATCCTAAAAACAACAGATCTATCTGTTGGATATAAACAGCGAAAGGCAGAACATGTCGTTGCTACTAACATCAATCTTAGCATTCATAAAGGTACTTTTGTAGCGCTCTTGGGTAAAAATGGTATCGGTAAATCTACGCTATTAAGAACGATCAGCGGTGTGCAAGAATCCTTACGTGGCACCATGCTGTTGAATGGTAAGGAGATTCTTCAATACTCTAGTGTTGAATTAGCTACCACATTAGGCGTAGTACTAACAGAACGATTACCGGAAAGTCAATTAACGGTGTACGAATTGATAGCATTAGGAAGACAACCCTATACAAATTGGATTGATACCTTGTCTGATACTGATATTGAAAAGATAAATTGGGCGATTGACATGACCGAGATTGCTCATTTAAAAGAACGTCCTTTTTACGAGTTAAGTGACGGTCAGTTACAGCGTGTACTCATTGCCAGAGCCCTGGCTCAGGATACGGACCTCATTATATTGGATGAACCTACTGCGCATTTAGACATTCATCATACCATTAAGATATTTACATTACTACAAAAATTGGTTAGAAGCACTGAAAAAACCATTATCATCTCTACACATGAGGTTAATTTAGCTATTCAATTTGCTAATAGCTATATCTTACTGGAGGAAGGGGCTTGTCATCATGGTACTTTAGAGCAATTATTAGAAGAAGATTCATTTGATAATCTATTCAAATCTGATCTTGTAAAATTCAACAGAAGCCTTGCCCAATTCGTTATTCAAAAGGATAATTAATCTTATATTTGATTTCTTGTAACAAGCCATGTGGCATCGCTACGTATTACTAAAAAATTAAACATTATCAATGAAAAAAATACTATTCGCAGTAGGTATATTAGTAGTATCTGCGTGTGGTTCTTATCCATCAAAAACGACCACAAATGAGACCCAAAATAAAAGTTCAAATACTGATGATTCGGTAACATTTGCTAAGACAATTACAGCGAAAGATTTAGCCAAGCATCTTTTTATATATGCTTCGGATGAATTTGAAGGTAGGAATACTGGTGATATAGGGCAAAAAAGGGCTGCAGCGTATTTAAAAAACTTTTATAAGGGTGAGGGTATTGTTTCTCCATTAGGTGAAGATGATTATTTTCAGGAAGTTCCTGGGGATTGGTTGAGTAGTCATTCAAGAGGAGAGCGTTTAAAAGACTCCGAAAATGTAGTAGCCTATATTAAAGGTTCTGAAAAGCCGGAGGAGATTATTGTGATCTCTGCCCATCTTGATCATGAAGGAAAAAATGGTGACGACATCTACAACGGGGCAGACGATGATGGTTCAGGAACCGTAGCTTTATTGGAGATTGCTCAGGCTTTTAATGAGGCGGTAAAAGCTGGTAAAGGACCAAAACGTTCTATTTTATTACTACATGTAACAGCAGAAGAAAAGGGCTTACTCGGTTCTAAATTTTATACAGAAGAACCCATCTTTCCATTGACCAACACTGTAGCAAACCTGAACATTGATATGATAGGGAGAGTAGATTCGAGACATAAAGGAAACCCAAATTACATCTACCTGATAGGTTCCGATAAATTAAGTACAGAGTTGCATAACCTTTCTGAAGATGTGAATAAAAAGTACACAAATATTGAGTTAGATTACAAATACAACGATGATAATGATCCTAACCGTTTCTATTACAGATCTGACCATTACAACTTTGCAAAACACAACATTCCCATTATCTTTTATTTTAACGGAACGCACATAGATTACCACCAACCGACGGATACTCCGGATAAGATCAATTACGAGATGCTTCAAAACAGAACACGTTTGGTATTTCATACAGCATGGGAGGTAGCTAATAGAGATAAAAGAATCGTTGCTGACAAAGCGAACTAGTAAGATTTCTTTTTAACAAGGATATGGAAACCGAGCAGATGGCTCGGTTTTTTTATGTTCTAATTCTGACTTTAAAAATCTAATGCATCATTTTAAAGAGCAGCTCCTTTAGGATATCTCCATGATTTAAGTTACTGGCGCCTACCCCTTTGCTTTTGAGGTCGGCATCTCTTAAAAAGGCAATGTTTTGAGATACCTTTCGCATCGGGTAGTTTCGTGCAGCGGTAAAATACTCATCCACAAAATACGGGCTCACTCCGATAGCTTTGGCTACTGAACTTTTAGACTTATCCTGAAGTCCATGAAATAATAATAATTGGGTAAAAAAACTGTTGAGCAAGGAGATGGTCATTACCAAAGGATTATTTCGTGGGTTTTCGGCAAAGTAATTGATGATCCTATTGGCTTTTACAACATTCTTCTCTCCCACTGCCTTTCGCAATTCGAAATTATTAAAGTCTTTAGAAATCCCAATATTCTCTTCAATATGTTCCGGACTGATAATAGTCCCTTCGGATAAGATTAGCATCAGTTTATCTAACTCATTACTGATCTTGCTCAAGTCCGTTCCTAAGAACTCTACCAACATTTGAGAAGCCTTAGGTTCTATTTGGTATTTCTTTCCGCTTAACACGCGTCTGATCCAATCTGAAACCTGATTCTCATACAGTTTTTTACTTTCATAAATGAGTCCGGATTTTGCTATGGCCTTATGCAGTTTTTTGCGCCTGTCCAGTTTTTTATATTTGTAATTGAGTACCAAAACAGTGGTCGGTTGCGGATTTTCGGCATAGTGTACCAATTTTTCAATAGTACGGCTCAAATCCTGAGCTTCTTTAACAATGATCACTTGTCGTTCTGCCATCATCGGGAAACGCTTGGCAGCTCCCACAATATCTTCTATAGATACATCTCTACCATACATTACCTGCTGATTAAATCCTTTTTCAGATTCATCTAATACCGTTTCTTCAATAAAATCAGATATCTTATCAATGTAATAGGGTTCATCTCCCATCAAAAAATAGATAGGTTGTACATTCCCTTTTTTAATATTAGAAACTATTTCATTGATCTGATTCATGAATTATAACCTAAAAAGTGTTTAAAATTTGATAGAATTAGTACTTTTAACCCATGCAAGTACTTAACCTTCCTTCTTATGATTTCAAACTCAAAAGTAACGAAAATAAGACGCTAATTTTTGATAATTTCAGAAAAAAATACGTGGTCTTAACACCGGAAGAATGGGTACGTCAACATTTCGCACAATTTCTAGTCGTTCAAAAGCAATATCCTGTTTCGCTGATAGCTTTAGAAAAGCAATTATCCATTAATGGATTAAAGAAAAGAACGGATATTGTTGTCTACAATAAGCAAGGCTTTCCTAGCATTATTGTGGAATGTAAAGCGCCTCATATCACTATTGGTCAGGATACATTCGATCAGATTGCCCGGTATAATTTAAAATTAAATGCACCCTACCTTATTGTAACCAACGGTTTAGAGCACTATTTCTGTAAGATGGATCTGGAAAATGAATCGTACGTATTTCTAAAAGATGTTCCTTCTTACGAATTTTAGCAAATCTTTACCGTTTTAAATAACATTTAAAATGTAAGTTTGCACTCTTGAAAACCGCTATCGTCATATTAAATTGGAATGGAGAAAAATTGTTAGAACAATTTTTACCTTCTGTTGTATTGCATAGTACGAAAGAGGCCGCCATTTATGTGGCGGATAATGCTTCTACAGACAATTCAATAGCATATGTTAAAGAACATTTTCCTTCGGTTCATATTATCGAAAACACAGAGAATGGTGGCTATGCCAAGGGATATAACGACGCTTTAAAAGAAATCGATGCGGATATATTATGTCTTATCAATTCAGATGTCGAAGTAACCAATAATTGGATACCACCTGTACTAGAAGTTTTTAAGAGCGAGCCTGAAACGGCCATTATTCAGCCTAAGATCTTAGATTATAAGAACAAAGAATTGTTCGAGTATGCGGGTGCCGGAGGTGGATTTATTGACTTGTATGGATATCCCTATTGTAGAGGACGTGTTTTCAATGCACTGGAAAAAGACGAAGGTCAGTTCAATGATATTTCAGAGATCTTTTGGGCATCGGGAGCTTGTTTTTTTATTCGATCAGAGATTTTTAGGGAATTACAAGGGTTTGACGAAGATTATTTTGCGCATCAGGAAGAGATCGATCTTTGCTGGCGTGTTCAAAATGAAGGGCATACGATAAAGTATGTTGGCACTTCTACTGTATACCATGTTGGCGGAGCCACGTTGCAAGAATCGAACCCCAGAAAAACTTTTTTAAACTTTAGAAACAGCCTGTTGAATGTCGTAAAAAATGTTCCCAAAGAGTGGTTCCTTTTTGTGGTCTTTTCTCGTTTGGTTCTGGATGGTGTAGCCGGTTTTAAGTTTTTGATTGAATTAAGACCTGTGCATACCTGGGCTATTTTAAAGGCTCATTTGAGTTTTTACAAAAACTTTTATCGTTTCCTGAAAAAACGTAGAAAACTGCAGAAAAAATCTAGTTATAATCTACACACAAGTGTTGTATGGCAGTACTTTGTGCTAAGGCGAAGAAAATTTAATCAGCTTAGATAATCTTATTGCTACAAAATATCTAAGCTTCCTTTTCCTTCTCTAACTACTTCAGGGTAATCCTTTGTTAAATCGATTACTGTAGATGCCTGATTATCTCCATAGCCACCATCGATTACTATATCTACTTTGTTGTTCCATTTTTCGAAGATCAACTCTGGATCTGTCGTATATTCTAGTACATCATCCTCATCATGAATTGAGGTAGAGACAATTGGGTTTCCTAACTGAGATACAATTGTTCTGGCGATCGTATTGTCGGGTACTCTGATCCCAACGGTCTTTCTCTTTTTAAATACTTTTGGTAAAGAGTTACTTCCTGGTAAAATAAAAGTATAAGGTCCGGGAAGTCCTCTTTTTAAGATCTTATATGTTGGCGTATCTATTTGTTTCACATAGTCTGATAAATGACTAAGATCGTTACATACGAATGAGAAACTCGACTTTTCAAGTTTTACTCCTTTTATTTTCGCTACTTTTTCTAAAGCCTTGGTATTGGTAATATCACAACCTAATCCATATACAGTATCAGTAGGATAAATAACCAGTCCCCCATTCTGTAATACCTTTACCACTTTATCTATCTCCCTTTGATTCGGGTTCTCGTTATATATTTTGATGAATTCTGCCATGATATAAAAATACAAAAGCCCAGGCTGAAAATCAACCTAGGCTCGTTATATATTTGGGAAGTGTGTTTTTAGGATTTATCTACCATCCTAAATCCTTCTCCGTGTATGTTTAAAATTTCAACATTTTCATCATCTTTCAAGTATTTTCTCAACTTGGCAATGTATACATCCATACTACGAGATGTAAAATAGTTGTCGTCTCTCCAAATTTTGGTTAACGCCAATTCTCTTGGCATTAGATCATTTTTGTGAAGCGCCAACATTCTTAATAATTTACTTTCTTTTGGAGACAATTTTTGAGGGTCTCCAGAATCTCCCACTGATAAGTGACGTAGTTTAGAGTTGAAAAAGAACTTTCCAATAGTAAACTCGAATTGCTCATTTTCTGCAGATTTATCCGATTCTTTACGTTGTAAGATCGCTTTGATCTTGAATAATAGTACCTCCGAATCGAAAGGCTTATTCAAATAATCATCTGCACCTACCTGATATCCCTTTAAAACATCTTCTTTCAATGTCTTTGCGGTTAAAAAGATAATTGGTACTTCTTTGTTAGTAGAACGAATATCCTGAGCTAGTGAAAAACCATCTTTACGTGGCATCATAACATCCAAGATACATAGATCATAATCACTGTTCTTAAACATGATCAATCCCTCTATACCATCTTTAGCATGTGTCACGTTGTAATCGTTCAATGCTAAATAATCTTTTAAGACTGTTCCAAAATTTGGATCATCTTCTACTAATAAAATTTTTTTACTTCCCATAATATTGTTTTGTATTTAAATTAATGGCAGTTTAATTGTGAATGTACTACCAACACCCTTTTCGCTTTCTACAAAAACTGTTCCGTGGTGATTCGTAACAATTTCTTTTACGTAGGCCAATCCTAAACCATGACCCTTTACGTCGTGAATATTTCCTTTTTGTTCTCTATAAAACTTATCGAACACGTATTTTTGAGCATTCTTGGTCATACCAATTCCTTCATCCTTGATCTTAATAATAAAGTTCTTATTCGTACTTTCTGTATATACATCGATCTTTGGAGGATTTACGGAATACTTCAAGGCATTTTCCAACATATTTACAACTACATTGGTCAAGTGGAACTGATTCGCAAAGACTTCCGTTTGAATGGCTTGAAAATGCGTCGAGATCGTTCCTTTCTTGTCTAACACCAACAAACGTACATGCGTAATTGCATCTTCTATAAGATCATGAATGTCTATCTGTTCTTTTGTGATCTCTATCTGATTCTTTTCTAATCTTGAGATACGCAACACATTCTCTACCTGCGCATGCATTCTCTTATTCTCGTCTCTGATCATTTTTATATAACGCATCACCTTTTCACTATCGCTAATGATCTTTGGATTCTTAATAGAATCTAAGGCCAAATTGATCGTGGCAATGGGTGTTTTAAACTCGTGCGTCATATTGTTAATGAAATCCGTTTTGATCTCAGATATTTTTTTCTGCTTCACCAATTGATACAAGGAGCTAGAAAAAGCCACTATAATGATGAATATGAAAAACAGCGATAACAATAATATGTATGATATCCCTGATAGAATATGTTTGTTTTTTGTCGGAAATGTTACAAACAAAATATATTCATTATTGCCCTGGACATTTTTAAACAACGGATAACTATAACTTTCCTTAGGGTTGATCGTATAATACCCGGATTTTAACTTTGTGGCAAACCCTTCATCGTTATAAACTCCATATTTAAAGTCAATATCTATATTTCTGCGCTCCAACTCCTCCCTTAGTGTCGTATTGATCTCTCTATTACTGACCCGTTGATGAATGGGTTTAATACGTTGTATATCCTTATAAATCTCAGAGAACTGACTTCTTTCAACTGAATTCAATCTATTTGTAAAAGAAAATCTTCTTTCTTCATTTGTTCCTAAAAGATCTCCACCTTGTTTAATGAATTGCGATTGAAAGAAATCTTTTTTTCCTGTAATTCTTTTATAGATGATCGTATCATTATCCAAAAAGTCGAGAGGGATTTTAAAGTTCTCTTCCAATATTGTTGCTCCAAATGTAAATTTTTGTTTTCCAGTGGTGTCTAATTGCTGAAAAAGGTAATTCTTAATCTCTGCATTATCTGCTAGACCTTTATTGGCTATAATCCCCTCAAATTCCTTTTGAATTTGATCGTCTTCTTTCTCATTTATGCGCTCAGATACTCGAGCCAAAGCAACGGTTACATCGTTGTCAAATTGCCTATCCTTACTTTCAACAGCATTATCAATCCAATAGAGTTGTACAGAGATAATTCCTATCAAAGAAATACTCATTAACACAACAATAAGAACAAACATTTTTTTGCCCATAAATCAAAAATAGATGATAATAATCGGTGGTATATTTTTTTAACTTAGATTAACAAATTTACTCTATTTTTAAGAGTTTTTTAACAAATTCATTGAATTCTTTTAAATTTAACTCAATTTTTTTGTTAAAATATTATGGATTTGTTGAACTTGAGAAGGTAGTGATTCTAGCAAATAATTGGTAATCACATAATTGGAAAGTAGCATTTTTTTCTGATCGCTCCACTGATTTTTAATGCGGTCCCGTACTTCTTTTTCGGTAACATTATCTCTTTTCATAACGCGCTTTATTCTTTCTTTTTCATCCACAAATACAGTGATGATTGCATCACAAAAACGATCACTTCCTATTTCGAATAAAATGGCATTCTCGTAAATAATTACGGATTGCTGATGTTCTTTTGAAAACGCATTGAAATGATGGTGAACTTCCGGATGTACAATTGCATTTAGTTTAGCTAATTTCTCTTTGTCATTAAACACTTTTTGAGCAAGGTAAGCTCGATTCAAATTGCCATTTTCATAAGCCTTTTCACCAAACTCCTTAACAATAGCCATTTTAATGTTCTCTGAACTATTCATTAAATTTTTAGCCTCTTCATCAGCTATATACACCACCGTGTGATCCAGCTCTTTAAAAAGACTTTTTACAGTCGATTTACCACTTCCAATACCTCCAGTAACGCCAATAACCATACTTACTTCTGAATTAAGAAATCAATTCGACCAGGAGTGATTTTTACGTCCCTTACCAGGTCTGAGACAACATCTAACTTAGGAACAAGATACGTCAGCTCATTTTGCTCAGAGAACGCATAATCACAACGCACCGTAAATGAATTAGCATTGATCTTATTAAAATTCGCAAGTCCTACCTTAAATGTCAACTTTACTACTTTAGGATAGGCATCGATCTTCATGTTCTTTGGAAGGTTATCAATTTCAAATGGTACCTCCACCATACCTTCGGTAAATCTATCCACCTCAGCATTAACCTGTACTGTTTTAATGTCTTGAATAAACTTAATTGCCGAATTTGGCATTAACAAATTGGCCTTTTGCTCAATAGTATTATTTACTTCACTTAGAATAAGCCTAGATGTTTTAACATATGTAATTGTATCTAACATACCATCAGGTCCAGATATGTCCACAGAATCTGGGCGAACAGACAAATCATTAACAAAATCATATCCAGGCATAAAGTTGATATCGGCATCTACGCGAATTGGTACTTTTTTAGTAGCCAGATAGCCTAGATCAAAAAATACAGAATCCTTTACAAAGTAGTCTATACTCAATCCGGAGGTCATTTGCTTTTCAATACTTAATTCTTGTTGATTCAACAAAATATAATATTGATTCTCTTTTAAATTGACCAGATTTGTAGCACTCAATTTAATATCTCCACCAAACAATTTAGCTGCGATCAATTTAAACCCTGTACCTTTTATATGAATAGGTATCATGTTGGGAGGAGTATTCTGTAGTATTTTATTCTTGGGAAGATCGGTGTATGAAACATCAAATAATACCGTAGTTTCATAATCCTTGGAGAACTTAGCCAACATCCAAAGTACAAATGCGAGTACTACAAATAAAAAAAAGTTTCTTGGTAAGGAACGCTTGGCAGCCATTTCTAATAGGTATTATCTGTGTAAACTAAAGTAAACAAAAAAAGTGAGCATTTAGCTCACTTTTTTAATATGGTTTATAACTTTTATTTTTTTGCTGCAGGTTGGTATTTTTTACTCAACTCTAAAGAAATAGCAGCTCTCTCAAACTTGATCTTTCCCGCTCCAGTCTCTATAGTCACAGTACCATCCTTGTCATTAATCTCAACAATCTTTCCGTGAATACCACTTGTTGTGATTACTTTGGTTCCTTTTTGAATACCAGCTTGAAACTTCTTTTCTTTTTTCTGCTTGTTCATTTGCGGTCTTATCATAAAGAAATAAAGCACCAAAATCATAGCTAAAAAAGGAAGCATACTGGCTAAACCAGAACCTGAAGAACTTGCTTGTAGAAAAATAGTTAAATACATCTTATTTTTTTGCTTTAGGTGTTACGTTTCCAAAGATCTTCAACATTTCTGTACCTGTTGCTGTATTTGTATATAAGGTAACCGTTTTACTTTGTCTATTAGGTTTTCCGGTTGTATTAAATTTTACTTTAACCTCTGCAGATTCACCCACTTTTACAGGTTCTTTTGGCCAAACTGGTACAGTACACCCACATGTTGCCTTTGCATCTGTTATTACTAGATCCGTTTTACCTGTATTTTTTACAATAAAAGTTGTTTCTACGATATAACCTTCGTTTACAGTTCCGAAGTCATATTCTTTCTTATCAAATTCAACTGCCGCAGCACCCTTATTAATAGCGTTATCTCTCTTTTTAGCAATCTCTACATTGCTAGCTTTTACTTTTGCAGAAGCGTTTCCATCTTTACAAGAAACGAAAACAATTGTTGACAATGCAACTACAAACAAAAACGATAATTTTCTCATGATTTTTAAATTTTTGTAAAAATAATAAATTATAGCAATCCTCTCCCTACTTTAACTAATCTTTTGCTTTCCGTATACTCTTTGGATAACTTATCTAATACACCGTTAATAAAATAACTGCTTTTTTTGGTAGAGTAATCCTTGGAGATTTCTATATATTCATTAATTGTGACTCTTGTTGGAATCGACGGAAAGTTTAAGAATTCACAAATACCCATTTTAATAAGTATCATATCCAGATCAGCTATCCTATCACTTTCCCAGTTTGGTGTCTTGTTTTCAATATCCTTTTCGTATTCAGCATGATTCAATATTGCTTTTCTAAACAAATCTGACACATACTGCTCATCATCCGCATCCTTGTACAAATTCCCTAAAGTAAATGGGTTTTTTGAACTTATTTTATTCAATGTTCTCACAACCCAGGTATTTACGAATGGTACATCATCTAACCATGTAATTGTGGTATCTTCATAATACTCCAATAATTTCTCATTTGGTGCGATCACCTCTTTGAAAAAGTCAACTACGAAAAGCTTATCAGCAGCAAATGATACTTCTTTTGAACTTAAATAATTATTAAACAATTCTGTTTTACGCAACTGATCCCAAACGATCTTTACGTATTCATCATCTAATTTCCAGTTGTTTAATTTATGTTTTTCTATATAGTCCTTTAGCGCGCCACTTTCTGCAAGTATTTTTATGATCGGATTTTCGACAAAGCGCGTATTTGGCAAGAGATCTTCTTTTGTTGCTAAGAATTTCTTTTTAGAAATCTCTAATTTTTGATTGGCTAATTGTTGGACCTCAACCAATAATTGCAGGGATAATACATAGAGATCGAACATTCTTTTGATGCTATGCTTTAGGAATTTTTCTTCCTTCACAATATCACTGTTTTCTGAATGTAGCACTGCATATAAAGATTGCATTACTTTTACTCTAATATGTCTTCTATTGATCATTTTAAAGAACTTATTTAAAAAAAAGAGCGAAAGAAAAATCTAACGCTCTGCAAAAATATAATTAATAATTGTTTTATCTAAGAATTCTTTTCTCTTTTACGAGTATCAATTCTGTTTTGCGCAATATCAAAAGCTGCTCTATGTGTAGTAATATTTTCTTTCTCAGACAATTGGAATATCTCTAAAGTAGTATTATAAATATTCTCTGTCTTACGCAAGCTTTCCTCTTTGTTATATCCTTCTAATTCCGCATAAACATTGATAATTCCACCAGCATTAATCAAGAAATCAGGCGCGTATGCAATTCCTTTTTCTTTTAACAATCTACCGTGTTTGATCTCATCTGCTAGCTGATTGTTCGCTGCACCTGCAATCACTTTGGCATTTAATTTATGAATGGTGTTGTCATTTACTGTTGCTCCTAATGCACATGGCGCATAGATATCTACGTCTAATCCATAAATATCGTTTCCTAAAACCACATTGGCATTGTACTTTTTACTAAGCTCTTCTAAACGCTTTTCATTAATATCATTAATAATCACCTGAGCACCTTCATCAGTTATATGTTTTACCAAAGTTTCTCCAACATGACCAATTCCCTGAACCAAAACTTTTTTTCCTTCTAGCTTTTCTGTACCAAATTTAAATTTAGAAGCAGCTTTCATTCCCATATATACTCCGTACGCAGTAACAGGTGAAGGGTTACCGGATCCTCCTTTAGATTCAGAGATACCTGTAACATGAGGTGTTACTTCACGAATAATATCCATATCTCTGGTTTCCATTCCAACATCTTCGGCAGTGATATACTTTCCGCCTAACGAATCTACAAATTCACCAAACTTACGCATCAAATCATCATTCTTTTGCGTCTTTGCATCTCCAATGATTACAGCTTTTCCTCCTCCAAGGTTCAAACCGGTAATTGCCGATTTATACGTCATTCCTCGAGATAGTCTTAACACATCATTTAGTGCTTCCCATTCAGAGGAATATGTCCACATTCTCGTTCCTCCTAACGCAGGACCTAAAACTGTATTATGAATACCTATAATTGCTTTTAAACCTGTATCTTCGTCGTTACAAAAAACAATCTGTTCATGCCCGTCAAAAGAAATTTGACCGAAAACAGGATCGTTTTTTAAATCACTTGTATTTATGATCTCTGATGTCATCTTGTAGTTATTTGTTTGAATTTGAGAAATTTAATATTTCTCAAAAATTAATGCGCAAAAATAAGATTTTGACAAATAACTTCAAAAAAATCAGCATCATATTACATATATTTTAACAAAAAGATATTAACAGTCACGGTAAATGAAAGCATTACAGTATTTAAACAAATACTTTTTTAAATATAAATTTAGGTTACTTATTGGTGTTGTGATCATTATACTATCTAAATTTTTAGCTTTAGAAATCCCACAGATCATTAGAGAATCCTTAAATGCTGTTGAAGATTACCAAAACGGGATCATTACTGATATAGAAGTTGTTAAACATGACCTTCTCATAAATATATTAACAATTGTGGGTGTGGCTATGCTTTCCGGCTTTTTTACATTCTTAATGAGGCAAACCATTATTGTTATGTCCAGGCTAATAGAGTTCGATCTAAAGAATGAGATCTATCAACAATACCAGCGATTATCTCTGAACTTTTATAAGAAGAACAGAACAGGTGATCTAATGAACAGGATTAGTGAAGATGTTGGAAAAGTAAGAATGTATGTAGGACCTGCTCTTATGTATTTCTTAAATATGGTGGTACTTTTCGCCGTTGGGTTCACCAACATGTTTAGAATTGATCCTAAACTAACGATGTATACACTTATTCCGTTCCCGGTTCTTTCTATATCTGTATTTGCTTTAAGCAGGGTGATACATAAAAGAAGTTCCATCGTTCAAATGTATTTATCAAAACTGACCACCTTTAATCAAGAGTTCTTTTCGGGGATCAATGTGGTTAAATCTTACGGAATTAAAGATGTAGTAATAGCCAACTTTGAATCTTTAGCAAATGATAGCAAAGAGAAGAATATTGATCTTACCAAAGTAAATGCCCTATTCTTTCCATTAATGGTTTTACTAATTGGGTTTAGTAATCTAATTGTAATCTATGTAGGAGGTAGACAATATATTGCCGGCGAAATACAATTAGGAGTAATTGCCGAATTTATCATATATGTAAATATGCTTACCTGGCCGGTAGCCGTTGTGGGCTGGGTTACCTCAATGGTGAAACTAGCAGAAGTTTCTCAGCAACGTATCAATGAATTTTTACAACAAGACCCTGAAATAAAAAACGCAGTGCATGACACGTTTGATGTAAAAGGAGATATTGAGTTTCGCAATGTTTCATTAACCTATGATGATACGAATATCACAGCTCTAAAGAATATCAGTTTTTCAGTTAAGTCTGGTGAAACCATTGCTATTCTGGGTAAAACGGGATCGGGAAAATCGAGTATCGTAAATTTAATTTCGAGATTGTATGATGCTACGGAAGGTATGGTCCTCGTAGATGGTATTGATATTCGCAAATGTAATCTAGATGCACTTCGAGATCAAACTGGTTTTGTTCCTCAAGACCCCTTCCTGTTTTCTGACACTATTGAAAACAACATTAAGTTTGGAAAAGAAGATGCCAGTTCAGAAGAAATAGAGACAGCAGCTAAAGATGCAGTGGTGCATCAAAATATTGTAGATTTCAAAGATGGTTATCAAACCATCTTAGGAGAAAGAGGTGTTACTTTATCTGGTGGTCAGAAGCAACGAGTTTCCATTGCAAGAGCTATTATAAAAGATCCAAAGATTCTTGTTTTTGACGACTGTCTTTCGGCGGTAGATACAGAAACTGAAGAACGAATTTTAACGAATTTAGGAAAGGTATCTAAAAATAAGACCACATTCATTATTAGTCACCGCGTTTCTTCTGCAAAAAATGCAGATAAAATATTAGTACTGGAAGACGGAAAAATAAAACAACAAGGCTCTCATAATCAATTAATAACAGAAAATGGTTATTATAAAGAGCTATACAGTCAGCAACTTTTAGAAAAAGAAATGTAGTCTTACTTTTTGCTAAGTGAAATATTTTGTTAGATTTGTTTAAAATTTTAAGAAAATTTAACACTTATTAGCAAAAATTATGGCAGAGAGAGTTGAACAAGAAGAAATCTTTTCACAGGTTTTAAGAGCAGGAAGAAGAACTTATTTTTTTGATGTTAGATCAACAAAAGCAGATGATTATTATTTAACAGTTACAGAAAGTAAAAAATTTACACATGATGATGGTTCTTTCCATTATCAAAAACATAAAATTTACTTATATAAAGAGGATTTTTCTGACTTTCAAGAAATGCTTCACAAAGCAACCGAGTTTATCATAAATGAAAAAGGTACAGAGGTTATTAGTGAGCGTCATCAAAAAGACTTTAAGAAAGAAGAAGTATTAGAAGAAAAATCTACTGAAAGCTTTACAGATGTTAGTTTCGAAGATATTTAACATCTCAATTCAAATTTAATTTACACGTAAAAAGCCATCACAATGTGATGGCTTTTTTTATAGTACTTTTTTCAGAGTTCTTGTTTTTAACCTGGTCTCCTCCCATTCTGCTTCCGGCACACTATGCATGGTTATCCCGCCACCTACATATAAAACAGCCGTCTTTTCTTTTAGCTCCATACATCTTAAATTCACATATAATTCACTACTTCCATCCAAGTGAACTTCTCCTAAAAATCCGGTATAGTAGGTTCTGCTATAGCCTTCTTCCGAAAGTATAAACTTCATAGCGCTTTCTCTTGGCATTCCACATACTGCAGGTGTTGGATGCAACGCGCGTATTAGATCACTCAATCCTTCTTTTTCATTTTTAACCTCTCCAGTTAAAAGTGTTCTAAGATGTACCACATTTCCTGCTCTCACAGTTTCTCTGGGATGCGCAGTATAATTTTCGGACACTACACTTAATTCAGCTTCAATGAAGTCAGTAACTAATGACTGTTCTTCTATTTCTTTAGTATTCCAGGCAACCTCCAATGTATTCTCATAAGGTCTTGTGGAAGCTAAGGACATGGTAGAGAAATACCTGCCTTTTAATTTCAGCAATGTTTCAGGTGTCGCCCCTATCCATATTCCTACCTTTGGATGATACCACAGGTACACCATTGCCGAACTATAGGCTTCTAGTAATTTCAGAAAGATATCACAACAGTCCGCTTCCTTTAATTGAAGTTCTTCCTTTCTCGAAATAACAATTTTCTTTATTCCTGTTTCTCTAATCTCGCGGATAGTCCTTGCTACTAACTTCGAATGCCGTTCTTTCGAGTTATCAAAAGAATGATAGTTTTCTCCATCGTTTTTATGGAAAACAAGATCTACTTCTTCAGTAATAACTTCAGAAATGGCCTCAGGAATTAAAACGGATGGCAATGCAGTATCGAAGGGAGCAAATACAAATCCAGATTCATCGTATTGATCCGTTTCATGTAAAACATCTGTTTTTTGAAAAATACCTGAAACCACCTTCGTATCAGGTTTTCTGTATACGACAAAAGGTAATTCTTTTTTAAAATGATCCGCAACGGTATCTATTAAACTCAATTCAATAATTTTAGAAGTTCTTGTTTTATGAATGTATCTTCAGACCATACCAATTCATGACTTACATCTTTAATAGTAAGTAGCTTGAATTGATCCGGATGAAACTGGTCTTTTAAGAAAAGAGAGTTTTCGTATGGCACGATCCAATCAGCATCTCCGTGAATACTTAGTACGGTATTGACAGTTTGTCCCCAGCTATGCTCAAAATTTTTCAAATCTTCCTTGTGTGACATTTTCTCTCTAGAGGCTTGTTTCCATACTGGAGGTACTAACCAACGCGTCAATTTCCATTTGTATACATTAAGCATCCCTGGCATTGGTTCTACCTTACTATATACGGCAGGAGCCAATAATACAATATCTTTCACTTGCTTTTTTGTAGCCAATGCAATAGGGCCTCCGTAAGAATATCCTACTAAAATTACGTTTGTACGATCTCCAATAATATCATCCATCATAGATGCCTCAAAGGCAATCGACTCTTGTACATTATGTTTATCGTTATAGTTGTATCCAATTCTATCATAAGCTATCATATTCGCTTTTTGCAACAACAAACTATCTGTCAAATAACTTTTGAAGTCAACAGCCGAACCAATGGTGCCATGCACAAAAATAATGGTTGGTAAGGATGTATCTGATTGAATCGTTACTTTTCTATACTCAAAATCTTTAAATTTTTCTTTAGTGAGTTTTGGTTGTACCAATTTTGTGGTCAGCTCTTCCAATACAACGTCATCGGATTTTGGTTTTGTAAATTGATAGAATACAGTATAAAGACCAATGAATAAAAGCAGAGCAACAATGAATATAATCTTTAAAACCTTCTTTAATACCCGCATCTATGATCTTTTGTTTAAAACAATATTGGTCATTTTACAAATGGATATCAAATCTCCCTCTTCGTCAACAATGCGAACCTCCCATAAATGTGTAGTGCGTCCTTTGTGAATATTTCTCGCGGTAGCGAAGACCGTACCTTCCTTTTTAGATTTTATGTGATTGATACTTAGCTGAATTCCATTCACAAACTGAGATTCAGATTCAATAAAAAAATTGGAAGCTGCACTTCCCACACTTTCCGCAAGCGCGGCTGTAGCACCACCATGTAATTGACCATATGGCTGATGTACTTTTGAACTCACAGGCATTTTAGCTGTAAGAAAATCATCTCCTATAGCTACAAATTCAATTTCTAACGTTTCCATTAGTGTGTTCCTGCATAAATCATTGAAATGCTGCAGCTTTTCATTTTTATTCATTACAATAACATTTAAAATGTAAAAGTACATATAAAAACCGTAATTTTGTGGCCTCAGACAGAGATGAAATATGTACAAGATTCGTGTTATTTTAGATACTCAAGAAGATGTGATCAGGACCATTATGATAGATGACAGGATCACGTTAGAAGAACTACACTTTTCAATTGCAAAGTCATTTGGATTTGATGGACAGGAAATGGCCTCATTTTACTTAACTGATAACGACTGGAATCAAGGTGAAGAAATACCTTTGTTTAATATGTCTGATGATCCGGTTTCACTTGCTATGAATACCTGCATTCTTAATGAAGCATTACCTAATATTGGAGATAAGCTGATCTATGTATATGACTTTCTTAACATGTGGGCTTTCTATGTTGAGGTCATTGAGATTTCATCAGAAAAAACAGAAGGACTACCGAAGACCATTTTAGCTGTAGGTTCGGTACCTGAAGAAGCTCCGGAAAAAGAATTTATTGGAGAAGATTTTGGAAGTGATCCGAACGAAGAATTCAACGATGGATTTGAAAGTTTAGACGACTTCGACTTTGATAATTACTAATTTTTAGCCAGTCCTGCACAATTCGTTTCCTCGCTGTAACATTTTTGTATCTTGCTCGTCATACATACAAATTAACCAACAATTCTTACAATATTGGAAACAATCTTATCTCTTAAAAATCTCGATAAAAAATACGGAAGCGTTCATGCCGTGAACAATTTATCCTTTGATATTCAAAAAGGAAATGTGTATGGGATTTTAGGTCCTAATGGAAGTGGTAAATCAACTACCTTAGGAATCATCTTAAACGTTGTTAACAGAACCTCAGGATCTTTCAGCTGGTTTGATGGGAAACTTTCTACACATGACGCATTAAAAAAAGTAGGTGCTATTATAGAAAGACCTAACTTCTATCCGTACATGACGGCTACTCAAAATCTAGCATTGATCTGCAAGATCAAAGGTATTTCGACCGAAAAGATCGATGAGAAATTAAGAGCTGTAAATCTTTACGAAAGGAGACATAGTAAGTTTAAAACCTATTCTTTAGGCATGAAACAGCGTCTTGCAATTGCTTCAGCATTATTAAATGACCCGGAGATTTTAATTTTGGACGAACCTACCAATGGTTTAGATCCTCAAGGAATTCACGAGATACGATCTATTATCAAAACTATTGCAAGTGGTGGAACTACCATCTTATTAGCTTCGCACTTATTGGACGAGGTAGAAAAAGTATGTAGTCATGTGGTCGTTATTAGAAAAGGGGTCAAACTCTATAGTGGACGTGTGGACGAAATGACTGCGTCGAACGGATTATTTGAATTGAAGGTCGAGGGTGACGACTCAAATCTGGTAAAATTACTGGAAGCTCATACCAACATAGGCAGTGTTAAAAAAGAAGGCGATTTAATTACCGCTACATTAAACAGTCCTATTTCTGCTACCGAAATGAACAAACACCTGTTCAATAGTGGCGTTGTCGTTTCTCATTTAGTAAAACGTAAACCTAGTTTAGAACAACAATTCTTAGACCTAACCAACAACAATTAACCAACAAATATTATCAGTCATGTTAAGACTACTTACCATAGAATTTCACAAATTAAGACACAATAAAGCCAGTAGGGTATTATCCATTATATACTTTGGATTACTTACTTCTATTGCTTTGATAGCCGCGATCAAATTTGATATTGGGGTTATAAAATTTCATTTAGCAGATGCCGGGATTTTTAATTTCCCATATATATGGCATTTTAATACCTATATGGCCGCTATATTAAAGTTCTTTTTACTCTTGGTAATTGTATCCATGATGGCTAATGAGTATAGTTATAAAACGCTAAAACAAAATCTCATTGACGGATTGAGCAAAAAGGAATTTATACTTTCTAAGTTTTACACGGTGATTGTTTTTGCTGCAGTATCTACTGTGTTTGTATTTGTAGTATCCATGATATTAGGATTGATCTACTCGGATTACAATGAGATCGGAATCATATTTTCAGACTTAGATTATTTGATCGCGTTCTTTATAAAATTGGTAGGGTTCTTCTCTTTTGGGCTCTTCTTTGGAATTCTGATAAAAAGATCTGCTTTTGCTGTGGGAGCAATGTTAGTTTGGTGGATCATTGAAGGAATCATTTGGTTGTTATTGATGTATTCTTACAGAGATATTTCGAGTAGTGCAGAACGATTATCTCAAGTTGAAGTATTTACCCAATTCCTGCCATTCACAGCAATGGGGAACCTGATTACAGAACCATTTACAAGACTAGGAGCCGTAAAATCGTTAGCAAATGCAGCAGGAGAAACTATTAATAAAAGTTATGATATAGATATCGTAAGTGTTATTGTTGTATCCGTATGGACCTTCTTTTTTATCTACTGGTCTTATGCATTATTGAAGAAAAGAGATCTATAAGATCGATCTATATATTAAAAAAGCGTCTACAATTTGTAGACGCTTTTTTTATACCATCCGATAAGGGCTTACTCTTTTTGCTTGTTAAAAATCAAGAAAATATCATACTTTTTAGATATATTTGACGTTTACACTTACAAACAATCATTCATGAAGAAAATACTACTCCTGACCCTACTATTTTTTTCTGTGTATACATATGCGCAAAAAGAAGCAAATTTCTGGTACTTTGGACAAAATGCAGCTTTAGATTTTAACTCAGGAGCTCCTGCTCCGGTTACGGGAAGTGCTTTAAGTACTGTTGAAGGTTGCTCCTCTTTTTCAGATGTAGATGGAAATTTACTTTTCTATATTGGAGCTCCAAACCCAACTGGAACCAACTTAACGATATGGAATAGAAACAATCAGCCCATGCCAAACGGAACAGGTCTCCAGGGAGACGCTTCCAGTTCTCAGTCAGCATTGACCGTTCCTGCACCAGGAAGACCTAATGTGTACTATATTTTTACCGTGGGTGCTAATTCCAGTGGAAATGCAGGATTTTGGTATTACACACTAGACATGAACTTGGATGGTGGTTTAGGAGATATCTCTGGTGGTCCTATCGCATTGAATCATACCTTTTCTCAAAATGCATGGACAGAAAAAGTAACAGCTGTAAGAGCTGCGGATTGTAATGAGTTCTGGGTGATTTCTTTAGTCGGTAATTCTTTTTTAGCATATAAAGTAGATGGCACTGGAGTAGCCAACACGCCTATCGTTTCTACTCTTGCAGGAATACCAGGAGCGCCGGACAGAAGAGGGTATTTAAAAGTATCTCCTGATGGTCAGACCTTGGTATCTGCTAGTATGATGAGCGGTACCTATATCTTTAAGTTTGACGATACTACCGGGGATGTTTCTAACTACGAAACTTTTTCCGTAGGTGGTCAATTAAACCTTTTAGGTCAACAAGGTTATGGTGTTGAGTTTTCACCTTCTAGTCAGGTATTATATGTTTCTACCGGGCAATTTACTTCAGGTTCAACAGAAATCCTTCATCAATTTGACCTTACACAGACAACGGTAACAGATATTAATAATTCCAGATTTGAAGTTCATAGATATACAAACAGTCGTGGAGCCCTACAATTAGGTCCGGACAATAAGTTGTATTGGACTAGCGATCAACAAAGTAATATTAGTGTGGTGAATGACCCTAATGAACTTGGTGCGGCGTGTAACTACTCGCATCAATCAGTAAGTTTAGGTACAGGAGTTGCCAGACAAGGACTACCTCCATTCTTATCATCTTTGTTATTACCCGTTACAATTACGGATACAAATACAGGACAAAGTATAAACAATCAGACATTACAATATTGTATTGGAGATTCTAAAACCTTAGAACCGGACCCATCTGTTATTGCAGGTAGCACCGGTGCTACTTATGAATGGCTTTTTGATGATGGAAGTACGAGAACCGTAGTTTCTACATCTTCTAGTTTGGTACTTACCAATATTACCACTGCGAATGCAGGTGATTATGAGCTAACCATTAATTTAACAGATGCTTGTGGGAATCTAACGGAATTATCGGGAGGTTTCGTAATTGGTGTTTTTGAACCACCAGTTGCTTTGACAACCCCTCCTACAGACGAAGATTTTTGTGATCTCGATGGAGACCTGGTGATCAATACTCCTTTTGATCTTACAACAAAAGATACCGAAATTATTGAAACGCAGGACCCTACAACATTTGAGGTAGTTTATTTTTCAGATGCCGGACGTACCACATTAATACCAAATCCCACAGCGTATACGAATGTAAATGCTACGGAAACCATATATGCAAGATTACGTAACATTTTAGCACCGGATGCTTGTTACGTGGATGCCGAGTTTGAAATTAGAGTAACAGGACAACCCACTCCTACAGCACCGACAGATTATATTGCTTGTGACAATACATCAGTGGGAACTGATATCGATGGATTTACGAATGATACATTTTTACTCAGCAGTAAAGACAGCGAAATTTTAGGTGGTTTAAGTGCTGCCAATTATACGGTTACCTATCATACTACTTTAGTAGGTGCTCAAACCAGCAGTACTACTGATGTGATCGATAAAACAGTCAATTATCAAAACACCACGGCGTTTTCTCAAACTGTTTATGTAAGAGTGGAGAACAATGCAAATGCAGGATGTAATGACAGTTCCTTAACACTCAACCTGGTCGTTGTACCCCAACCCAAGTCAAATGCTATTACCAATATCCTATCTTGTTCTTCAACAGGAACAGAGGTATATGACCTACATGCACTTAAAGATGCTGAGATGTTAGCCGGTCAGGATCCGACCATCTTTAATGTAGTCTACTACCCTACTCAGAACGATGCTTTGAATGACACCAATAGGTTACCAACACCAAATGCCTATTCTAATCTTTCGGCCTATAGTACAGATACCATTTGGGCTAGAACATTCCATACAGCACATCCTACAACATGTGTCGATGTTAATATAGCCACTACCAGCTTCCAGATATTTGTAACTCAAGATCCCGATGGACTCATTCAAACTCCGGTCGATGTAAGTGATTGTGATGATACTGCTGATGGTGATGATACCAATGGGTTTATCAACAACTTTATCACCCTTTCATCTAAGGATGCTGAGATCTTAAATAATGTCGCATTTGCCAATACAGCGCTATACACAGTATCTTATCACAGATCTTCAGCAGATGCAACCAATGATGCCAATCCTATAGATAAGGTAAATCCATATACCAACGAAACAGCCAACAATCAGACCATCTATGTAAGAGTAGAACATAATGACAATCCTCTTAATTGTGTGGCGTATACCAACTTTGATCTGATCGTACATCCATTACCTGTCTATGCAACTACC
The DNA here is from genome assembly GCA_965218065.1 of Flavobacteriaceae bacterium. GTDB lineage: Bacteria > Bacteroidota > Bacteroidia > Flavobacteriales > Flavobacteriaceae > Polaribacter. Next base: position 1,715,681 of record OZ244589.1, read on the forward strand.
AACATTGTAGATCTTAAGCAGTGTGATGATGATACCGATGGATTCTCTGATTTTAATCTAACCGAGGCAAACATTCTTATCTCGGCAGATCATCTTAACGAAACCTTTGTCTACTACCCTACACTGGCGGATGCGCAAGCAGATACCAATCCTATTGCAAATCCTATTGCTTTTACCAATAGAGTAACGCCTACAGATATTGTATGGGCACGCGCTATTACCGTAAATGGTTGTTATAGAATTGCGCAAGTAAATCTTATTGTATCTACAACTGGTATCCCGGCTACCTTCTCTCGTACATTTAACACCTGTGATGACTTCTTGCCTACAGATGGTGTAACGGGTGCTAATGATGATACCGATGGAGTGTCTTTATTTGATTTTAGTTCCGTAGACGCTGAGGTAAGAGCCCTCTTCCCGGTAACTCAACAATTGACCATTACCTATTATAGAAACAATGCAGATGCACTGGCAGAGATCAATGCAATTACTGATATTAGTAACTATCGTAATATTGGATATCCAGGGTCGCAATCTATCTATATCAGGGTAGATAGTAACCTAGATAATGGATGTCTTGGGTTTGGTCCATATATCACGCTTAATGTAGATCCCGTGCCGGTAGCAAATCCGGTAGGAGATTATGCGTTGTGTGAAACCTTAGATGATGGGGATGGAACCAATGGGATCATTCAAACCTTTGACCTGGAAAGCCAAACTGCGGCTATTCTAGGGTCTCAGAACCCGGCTAACTATACCGTGACATATCACGCCTCTGCTGCTGATGCGCTTAGTGGTGCTAATAGCTTGGCTTCTCCATATACAAACACTGTTAGAGACAGACAAACCATATATGTCAGAGTAACAGGTAGTGCTGCTGGGTGTTTTACCAATCACACTACATTTGATATTGTCGTAGATCCTCTACCGGTAGCGAACTTTGTACCTGATCTGGAGGTCTGTGATGATAACTCCGATGGGTCGGCTCGTAACGGATTCTCACAAAGTATTGATCTGGAGAGTCAAACTGCTGGAATTCTTGGTACACAAGACCCTACTCAGTTCACCGTAACATATCATAGAGATCTTGCTGAAGCGCAAGCGGGAACCAATCCACAGATAAGTCCCTTCTCTAATACAACACCAAACAGACAAACTATATATGTCAGAGTATACAACTCCATAACACAATGTGCTAATGGCATCTCTAACTTTGATGTAGTGGTCAATCCTGAACCTATATTCGATACCGTATCCAATCTTAGTGTATGTGATGATAACGATGATGGAGATGATGCTAATGGGTTTGTTCAGGATATTGATCTAAACAGTCAGATCCCTGATATATTAGGTCCTACACAGGACCCAGATGACTTTAATGTAACATTCCATGAATCACAAGCAGATGCTACTTCTGGAATGAACCCTTTTGCTAATCCGTTTAGTAATACCATAGCCAATCAACAAACCATCTATGTACGTATACAAAACAAAGCGACTGGATGTGTCAATGATGATGCTTCCTTTGAAGTCATTGTAAACCCTTTACCTGACTTCCAGGTAACCACTCCTCAGATCGTATGTCTTAATGGACCTACACTCACCATTCGTGTGGAGAACCCGGCTGATATCTATGATTATGTATGGACAGATCCTAATGGTAATAATATCGTAGGGAGTTTCTTAACTATTAGCTCGGGTGGATTATATACCATCACCGCTACAACAACAAATGGTACAGGATGTACTAGAACAAGAACCATACAGGTAAACGAGTCCATCATTGCAACCATCACGCAAGACGATGTAACCATTGTAGACGACTCAGATAATAACTCTATTACCATTGACCCTACCAATCTCGGGATTGGTGATTATGAATATGCACTCACTAATGAGAACAATGTCATGATTCGTAACTATCAGGATCAACCACTGTTTGAAAATCTAGAAGGTGGATTCTACAATATTCTGGTCAGAGATAAAAACGGTTGTGGAGAAGTATCATTACTGGTATCTGTGGTAGAGTTCCCTAAGTTCTTTACTCCTAACAATGATGGAGTGAACGATACCTGGATCGTCAAAGGAGCTAATTCTACTTTCTTCCCAGAAAGTTCTATCTATATCTTTAACAGATACGGAAAAGTAGTAGCAAATATACCTATTGACTCACAAGGATGGACCGGAGACTATGGAGGTAACAGACTACCGTCTGATGACTACTGGTTCTCCATTAGACTCGTAGATCCTAATGGAACCATCAGAGAAAGAAAAGGTAATTTCTCGCTGCTTAGAAAATAAAAAAGTTATATATTTATACATCCCTCCGCAACAACATTGTGGAGGGATTTTTTTATGATATAAACCCGTTGTATAGTTCAACGTAAGAATAACACATAACTTACTCATTTATAAACCATAGGGTATATAAAAGTTAAACGGTTTTATATAATAGGAACACAGTATAATCAACAATAGGATTTAAATAGTTACGTTAACATAGTATTAACTGTTTTTAGTACCTTTAAAGCCTTACAAACAATCAATATGAAAAAAACAACTACCCTACTACTCCTGATCTTTTTTCTGGGAAGTTTTGGGCTTTCCGCGCAAAGCCTTAGTAGCAAAAGTTATTTAAACAAAACCTTTGCTACATACAATAAAGAATTGCAGCTAACTCCTGAAAAAGCAAAACAATTCAAAGACATTCTGAAACAGTACAATAAAAAAATCGAGAAGTTACTTAGAAAAGATGTCTCTAAAAACGAACACAATAAGTTGATAAAATTACACGACCTGGCGATTTATAAGCTATTGGATCGTGAACAATTTGCGAAGTACAACGCTTTAAAAAAAGAGCTAGAACCTTTAAAAAAGTATCGTTATGACAAGTAAGAAAAACCTACTTTTCGTTTTCGCTGCGTTTTTTATGGCGCTACATACATATGGCCAAACCTGTAGCAACAATACGTTAGATAATAGCCAACTTTCCAATACCGCGCCTTTCTGTTCAGATACCGGGATTGTTTTCTGTAATTCTTTGGCAGACCCTAATGCGACTCCCGAGACGCAAGCTCCTGCCGGACCTGCGTACGATTGCCTGAGTCAACAGCCATACCCGTCATGGTTCTTTATCAGAATTGATGAGCCTGGTGAACTAGCACTAACGATTAGGCAATTTGATCTAAACGGAAACCCTATTGATGTAGACTTTATTATTTGGGGACCTTACGATCAATCACAACTAAACGCAATTCAGGGAGGAGATACGAGTTTATTAAGTGTTCCCAGCGTTCGAGATTGTAGTTATCTTCCTGATGCTGTGGAATTTTTAAATGTAAACGGTGTATTACGAGGTGAATATTACGTAATTCTAATTACTAATTTTGCACAACAAGGTGGTACTATCGAAATGGAGTCAACTAATGGAACTGGTGGTCCTGGTAATGCAAGTACGGACTGTTCTATTGTTCCTGGAGATTTGGGTCCTGATCAAAATGTGTGTGAAGGGACTCCTGTTACGTTGGATGCAACTCCGACAACAGGTACTGTAACAGGATATAAGTGGTTCTTAGATGGTGTTGAATTGGTTGGAGAAACCAATGCTATTTTGAACATTACCAATAACGTCTCTGGTACCTATAAAGTTGAAGTTACCGACGATACTGGAGGAATGGGAGAAGATGAAATTGTCATCACCTTTTATCCTGAACCTACGACGAACGCAATTACTTCCACATTTGAGGAATGTAATGCCACTAGTTTTTCTTTTGATTTACAAGCAACTGCAGCAACAGAAGCATTAGGCGCACAAGATGATACACTATTCGATGTTATTTTTTATCCGAGTGAGCCAGATGCTTTGGCAAATACGAATGCATTAGCAAACCCTCATGTTGTAAATGCAGGTACTACACAGACCGTGTGGGCAAGAGTGGTAAATACCGCGGTTCCCGGGGTATGTACAGGAAATGTGGAAAGTTTTAGTTTAACAGTGAACCCTTTGCCTCAGCCTACCACCCCTACTAATTATGAGTTTTGTGATGATGCGACGGATGGAGACGACACGAATGGTCTTGTTAACAATTTCATTCTATCAAATAAGGATAACGAAGTATTAGGAATGTTGAATCCTGCTGATTATACGGTGGAATATTACCCAAGCTCAAATGATGCTGATGTTGGGACAAATTTAATTGATAAGAACAACCCATATCAAAACCCAACTGCCAATAGCCATACGATCTATGTTAAGGTGATCAATAATACCACGGGTTGTTTTATAATTTCAGATGCCGCTAGCGCTTTTATGCCATTTGATCTTGTAGTAAATCCGCTACCAGTTATTTCAACACCCGTTACTTTATCGTTGTGTGATACGGATCAAGATGGTATTGTTAATTTTGATCTTACAACCGCAAATGCGTTAATTTCTGCTAATTCTGCAAACGAAACTTTCACGTACTACCCTACTTTAGCCGATGCTCAAGGAAGTACGAATGCGATCGCTAATTTCAATGCATATCCAAATGTTACAGATACAAACGATGCTGTTTGGGCAACAGTGGCTACAGTGAATGGATGTTCCAGAATTGCACAGATCAATCTGGTGGTTTCTGCGTCAACAATTCCACTGACATTCACAAGAACGTATGAGGTTTGTGATGATTTTGATGGAACTCCTGGAAGTGATCTAGATGGGATTTCTGCATTTGATTTTAGTACAGTTGATGCCGAAATAGTCGCACTATTTCCAGTTGCTCAGTCTTTGACGATTTCACATTTCACCTCTCAGGCAGATGCCATAGCAAATACAAATGCTATTGTAGATATTAGCAATCATCGCAATACAGGATCTGCTAATACGCAGCAAATCTATACCCGTATAGTAAACAATGTAAATGGAGCATGTATCTATACCGGTACTCATATTACATTAAATGTAAACCCGGTGCCTTCAGCTGATGCTGTTACTAATTTAGAACTTTGTGATGATAACAATGATGGTAACGATACAAATGGTATTGTGCAGAGTTTTGATTTGGAAAGTCAGACTTCGACTATTTTAGGAGCTCAAAATCCAGCAGATTTTACTGTAACCTATCATGCTTCTGCTGCTGATGCCTTAAGTGGAGCGAATAACCTGAGCTCACCCTATGCAAATACTTCAGCGAATCAGCAAACGATTTATGTACGAGTGACCAATAATACAACAGGATGTTATACGAATCATACAACGTTTGATCTGATCGTACATCCATTACCTGTCTATGCAACTACCAACATTGTAGATCTTAAGCAGTGTGATGATGATACCGATGGATTCTCTGATTTTAATCTAACCGAGGCAAACATTCTTATCTCGGCAGATCATCTTAACGAAACCTTTGTCTACTACCCTACACTGGCGGATGCGCAAGCAGATACCAATCCTATTGCAAATCCTATTGCTTTTACCAATAGAGTAACGCCTACAGATATTGTATGGGCACGCGCTATTACCGTAAATGGTTGTTATAGAATTGCGCAAGTAAATCTTATTGTATCTACAACTGGTATCCCGGCTACCTTCTCTCGTACATTTAACACCTGTGATGACTTCTTGCCTACAGATGGTGTAACGGGTGCTAATGATGATACCGATGGAGTGTCTTTATTTGATTTTAGTTCCGTAGACGCTGAGGTAAGAGCCCTCTTCCCGGTAACTCAACAATTGACCATTACCTATTATAGAAACAATGCAGATGCACTGGCAGAGATCAATGCAATTACTGATATTAGTAACTATCGTAATATTGGATATCCAGGGTCGCAATCTATCTATATCAGGGTAGATAGTAACCTAGATAATGGATGTCTTGGGTTTGGTCCATATATCACGCTTAATGTAGATCCCGTGCCGGTAGCAAATCCGGTAGGAGATTATGCGTTGTGTGAAACCTTAGATGATGGGGATGGAACCAATGGGATCATTCAAACCTTTGACCTGGAAAGCCAAACTGCGGCTATTCTAGGGTCTCAGAACCCGGCTAACTATACCGTGACATATCACGCCTCTGCTGCTGATGCGCTTAGTGGTGCTAATAGCTTGGCTTCTCCATATACAAACACTGTTAGAGACAGACAAACCATATATGTCAGAGTAACAGGTAGTGCTGCTGGGTGTTTTACCAATCACACTACATTTGATATTGTCGTAGATCCTCTACCGGTAGCGAACTTTGTACCTGACCTAGAGGTCTGTGATGATAACTCCGATGGGTCGGCTCGTAACGGATTCTCACAAAGTATTGATCTGGAGAGTCAAACTGCTGGAATTCTTGGTACACAAGACCCTACTCAGTTCACCGTAACATATCATAGAGATCTTGCTGAAGCGCAAGCGGGAACCAATCCACAGATAAGTCCCTTCTCTAATACAACACCAAACAGACAAACTATATATGTCAGAGTATACAACTCCATAACACAATGTGCTAATGGCATCTCTAACTTTGATGTAGTGGTCAATCCTGAACCTATATTCGATACCGTATCCAATCTTAGTGTATGTGATGATAACGATGATGGAGATGATGCTAATGGGTTTGTTCAGGATATTGATCTAAACAGTCAGATCCCTGATATATTAGGTCCTACACAGGACCCAGATGACTTTAATGTAACATTCCATGAATCACAAGCAGATGCTACTTCTGGAATGAACCCTTTTGCTAATCCGTTTAGTAATACCATAGCCAATCAACAAACCATCTATGTACGTATACAAAACAAAGCGACTGGATGTGTCAATGATGATGCTTCCTTTGAAGTCATTGTAAACCCTTTACCTGACTTCCAGGTAACCACTCCTCAGATCGTATGTCTTAATGGACCTACACTCACCATTCGTGTGGAGAACCCGGCTGATATCTATGATTATGTATGGACAGATCCTAATGGTAATAATATCGTAGGGAGTTTCTTAACTATTAGCTCGGGTGGATTATATACCATCACCGCTACAACAACAAATGGTACAGGATGTACTAGAACAAGAACCATACAGGTAAACGAGTCCATCATTGCAACCATCACGCAAGACGATGTAACCATTGTAGACGACTCCGATAATAACTCTATTACCATTGACCCTACCAATCTCGGGATTGGTGATTATGAATATGCACTCACTAATGAGAACAATGTCATGATTCGTAACTATCAGGATCAACCACTGTTTGAAAATCTAGAAGGTGGATTCTACAATATTCTGGTCAGAGATAAAAACGGTTGTGGAGAAGTATCATTACTGGTATCTGTGGTAGAGTTCCCTAAGTTCTTTACTCCTAACAATGATGGAGTGAACGATACCTGGATCGTCAAAGGAGCTAATTCTACTTTCTTCCCAGAAAGTTCTATCTATATCTTTAACAGATACGGAAAAGTAGTAGCAAATATACCTATTGACTCACAAGGATGGACCGGAGACTATGGAGGTAACAGACTACCGTCTGATGACTACTGGTTCTCCATTAGACTCGTAGATCCTAATGGAACCATCAGAGAAAGAAAAGGAAATTTCTCACTGCTTAGAAAATAAAAAATATTCAACAACTTAAAAAAGCATCCATGTATATTGAACTTGTTTCAGTATCTGGATGCTTTTTACTTTTAATACTTTTATATTCGCTATTCAATAACCAATTCCTTGAAATTACACCATAGGGAAAAAGGCCATAAAACGGTTATATAGTATACGATGATGATGAATGTTTCTGTGGAGCAATCAATATTAAGTAAGAACTAACTATGAACAAAACTACTTCTACTACATCTCTTTTATTTTATTTCTCAAAAGCGAAATTTTTCATACCACTGTTTTTGCTCTGTATAAGTGCCAATGCCCAATTGCTGGAAGTAAATCCAATGGGTGTTACAGAATCTACCTACACTCCTGAGCAATTGATCCGAAACGTATTAGTTAGTGGTGCTTGTGCCAATGCAAATGTTTCCAATGTATCGGCTGTTGTAGAAACAGCAAATGACCCTTCGGATAGAGAGAATAAAAGTTATGGTTATTTTAGACGACCTGCCGGAAGTTCTTTTCCTTTTGCAGAAGGAGTCATCCTAACTTCGGGTAGAGCATATCAAGCAGGAAATACGGTCATCCCTCGAGAGAACCCATTAAGTGCGGATTCTAATGGAACTACGACAGACGCCGATCTAATAGCCAGTACCGGTGGAGGTGATTTTGGAAATACCACATCATTCGAATTCAATTTTACCACATCTTCAGACCAGATCAGTTTTCGATATATAATGGCCTCAGAAGAATATGCACAAACATTTCCGTGTAGTTTTGCAGATAGCTTTGCTTTTTTGTTGAAACCTGCTACTTCCGGTACCTACGAAAATATTGCCTTGGTTCCGGGAACTACGACTCCTATTAGTGTGGTAAATGTGCGCCCTGATATTCCTGGAACATGTGGGGCACAAAATGAAGAATACTTTGAAGGATATAATGTGGGAGATACTAATTATAATGGTAGAACAGTGGTACTCACAGCTCAAGCCAACGTGACTCCTAATGTTGAATATACTATAAAGTTGGTCATTGCAGACTCTGGTGATTCAGAATATGATTCAGCAGTTTTTTTAGAAAGTGGTAGTTTCAATCTAGGTTTAGATTTGGGAAATGACTTTAGTATTGCCACTAATAATGCAGTTTGCGGTGCTACTGAGCAATTATTGACAGCGAATGTTACAGCGCCTGCATACAAGTGGTATAAAGATGGAGTTGAGATCCCTGGAGAAACCGGGCAAACGTATTTAGCGAATTTAGGTAATGGGGTATATACTTGTGAGATTCCGAATGGAACTGGGTGCGCTGAAAGTGATGATATATTAGTAGAGTTTGTTGATGGAGCAGCCATTAACCCTGCCATTGCAAATGTATTGGAATGTGATACTGATGGAGATCTGGTCGTCAGTTTTAATTTTAGAGATAAGGATACCGAAATTTTAAATGGGCAAGATCCTGCTGATTTTGAGGTGCAATACTTCACAGACAGTGCGTATACCATGATGATTGCGGATCCTACCAACTATATGAACGTAAATGCTACAGAAACTATCTATGCAAGAGTAGTGAATAGAACCAGTACAAATTGTGTTGCTGATGGAACTTTCACTATACAGGTAATTGGAGAGCCTACACCAACAGCGCCTACAGATTATATTGTCTGTGACAATACATCAGTGGGAACTGATATCGATGGTTTTACTAGTGATCTTTTCATGTTGAATACAAAAGACCTGGAAATACTGGGAACTTTAGATCCTGCAGATTATACGGTTACCTATCATACTACTTTAGTAGGTGCTCAGACCAGCAGTACTACTGATGTGATCGATAAAACAGTCAATTATCAAAACACCACGGCGTTTTCTCAAACTGTTTATGTAAGAGTGGAAAATAACTTGGATGCTAATTGCAACCACACATCTTTAACCATGAATTTGGTCGTTGTACCCCAACCCAAGTCAAATGCTATTACCAATATCCTATCTTGTTCTTCAACAGGAACAGAGGTATATGACCTACATGCACTTAAAGATGCTGAGATGTTAGCCGGTCAGGATCCGACCATCTTTAATGTAGTCTACTACCCTACTCAGAACGATGCTTTGAATGACACCAATAGGTTACCAACACCAAATGCCTATTCTAATCTTTCGGCCTATAGTACAGATACCATTTGGGCTAGAACATTCCATACAGCACATCCTACAACATGTGTCGATGTTAATATAGCCACTACCAGCTTCCAGATATTTGTAACTCAAGATCCCGATGGACTCATTCAAACTCCGGTCGATGTAAGTGATTGTGATGATACTGCTGATGGTGATGATACCAATGGGTTTATCAACAACTTTATCACCCTTTCATCTAAGGATGCTGAGATCTTAAATAATGTCGCATTTGCCAATACAGCGCTATACACAGTATCTTATCACAGATCTTCAGCAGATGCAACCAATGATGCCAATCCTATAGATAAGGTAAATCCATATACCAACGAAACAGCCAACAATCAGACCATCTATGTAAGAGTAGAACATAATGACAATCCTCTTAATTGTGTGGCGTATACCAACTTTGATCTGATCGTACATCCATTACCTGTCTATGCAACTACCAACATTGTAGATCTTAAGCAGTGTGATGATGATACCGATGGATTCTCTGATTTTAATCTAACCGAGGCAAACATTCTTATCTCGGCAGATCATCTTAACGAAACCTTTGTCTACTACCCTACACTGGCGGATGCGCAAGCAGATACCAATCCTATTGCAAATCCTATTGCTTTTACCAATAGAGTAACGCCTACAGATATTGTATGGGCACGCGCTATTACCGTAAATGGTTGTTATAGAATTGCGCAAGTAAATCTTATTGTATCTACAACTGGTATCCCGGCTACCTTCTCTCGTACATTTAACACCTGTGATGACTTCTTGCCTACAGATGGTGTAACGGGTGCTAATGATGATACCGATGGAGTGTCTTTATTTGATTTTAGTTCCGTAGACGCTGAGGTAAGAGCCCTCTTCCCGGTAACTCAACAATTGACCATTACCTATTATAGAAACAATGCAGATGCACTGGCAGAGATCAATGCAATTACTGATATTAGTAACTATCGTAATATTGGATATCCAGGGTCGCAATCTATCTATATCAGGGTAGATAGTAACCTAGATAATGGATGTCTTGGGTTTGGTCCATATATCACGCTTAATGTAGATCCCGTGCCGGTAGCAAATCCGGTAGGAGATTATGCGTTGTGTGAAACCTTAGATGATGGGGATGGAACCAATGGGATCATTCAAACCTTTGACCTGGAAAGCCAAACTGCGGCTATTCTAGGGTCTCAGAACCCGGCTAACTATACCGTGACATATCACGCCTCTGCTGCTGATGCGCTTAGTGGTGCTAATAGCTTGGCTTCTCCATATACAAACACTGTTAGAGACAGACAAACCATATATGTCAGAGTAACAGGTAGTGCTGCTGGGTGTTTTACCAATCACACTACATTTGATATTGTCGTAGATCCTCTACCGGTAGCGAACTTTGTACCTGATCTGGAGGTCTGTGATGATAACTCCGATGGGTCGGCTCGTAACGGATTCTCACAAAGTATTGATCTGGAGAGTCAAACTGCTGGAATTCTTGGTACACAAGACCCTACTCAGTTCACCGTAACATATCATAGAGATCTTGCTGAAGCGCAAGCGGGAACCAATCCACAGATAAGTCCCTTCTCTAATACAACACCAAACAGACAAACTATATATGTCAGAGTATACAACTCCATAACACAATGTGCTAATGGCATCTCTAACTTTGATGTAGTGGTCAATCCTGAACCTATATTCGATACCGTATCCAATCTTAGTGTATGTGATGATAACGATGATGGAGATGATGCTAATGGGTTTGTTCAGGATATTGATCTAAACAGTCAGATCCCTGATATATTAGGTCCTACACAGGACCCAGATGACTTTAATGTAACATTCCATGAATCACAAGCAGATGCTACTTCTGGAATGAACCCTTTTGCTAATCCGTTTAGTAATACCATAGCCAATCAACAAACCATCTATGTACGTATACAAAACAAAGCGACTGGATGTGTCAATGATGATGCTTCCTTTGAAGTCATTGTAAACCCTTTACCTGACTTCCAGGTAACCACTCCTCAGATCGTATGTCTTAATGGACCTACACTCACCATTCGTGTGGAGAACCCGGCTGATATCTATGATTATGTATGGACAGATCCTAATGGTAATAATATCGTAGGGAGTTTCTTAACTATTAGCTCGGGTGGATTATATACCATCACCGCTACAACAACAAATGGTACAGGATGTACTAGAACAAGAACCATACAGGTAAACGAGTCCATCATTGCAACCATCACGCAAGACGATGTAACCATTGTAGACGACTCCGATAATAACTCTATTACCATTGACCCTACCAATCTCGGGATTGGTGATTATGAATATGCACTCACTAATGAGAACAATGTCATGATTCGTAACTATCAGGATCAACCACTGTTTGAAAATCTAGAAGGTGGATTCTACAATATTCTGGTCAGAGATAAAAACGGTTGTGGAGAAGTATCATTACTGGTATCTGTGGTAGAGTTCCCTAAGTTCTTTACTCCTAACAATGATGGAGTCAACGATACCTGGATCGTCAAAGGAGCTAATTCTACTTTCTTCCCCGAAAGTTCTATCTATATCTTTAACAGATACGGAAAAGTAGTAGCAAATATACCTATTGACTCACAAGGATGGACCGGAGACTATGGAGGTAACAGACTACCGTCTGATGACTACTGGTTCTCCATTAGACTCGTAGATCCTAATGGAACCATCAGAGAAAGAAAAGGAAATTTCTCGCTGCTTAGAAAATAAAGCAGTAGAGATGTAAGCACCTAGGATATAATTAATATCTTTAGTACTTAAATCTTTGGTACGCCAGAGTGTTTTGGATATTTGGTTTATATAAATTCTATGAGAGGGTTAGTTAATTTATATATTGTTTTTTTCTTATTGTTCTCTTGTCCTTTACTATTCGGGCAAGGCCAGACTGTACATTGGTATTTCGGAGAAAATGCAGCTTTATCATTTTATGGAAGTGATCCGAATTTACTAACAGATAGTCAGATGAGTGCGCCTGCAGGGTCATCTAGTATTTCAGATTTTAATGGTAATTTAATGTTCTACACTGATGGTAATACAGTATGGAATCGGAATCATGTAATCATGGACAATGGTGAGGATCTAGCAGGTCAGGTAGATAATTTACAATCCTCTATCATCATTCCAAAACCCGGAGACCCAAATACGTATTATATATTTACGACAAGAACTGACAACGGAACGAATCCAACCATAGCAAAAGGAGTCTATTATTCTACAGTACAATTCTCTCCTGGTAATCCATTAGGGATAATTACAGAAAAGAACACACGTATTGTAAATGCGTCCTCTGCAGAAAAGATAACCGCTACACACAGTTCCGATGGTAGATCTATATGGTTAATTGCACTCACAGGTTCACATACCAGTCAAGACGATCCAAAGAACACATTTAGTGTTTTTGCAATTGATCAAAATGGTGTTTCTGGAACTCCTATTCAATTTACCACAACGCATGACATTCCTAGCTTAGGACAAATGACTGTGTCTATTCCCGGAGATAAAATAGCCATCTCAGGAAATTCTGCTGAACCCGAATCACGATTTATCTACCTTTACGATTTTGACAATGCTACAGGTCAAATTACAGAGGGAGTTAATTTGTTACCTGACCCAACCATAGGTGTTTCTCCAATACCTATAGGTCTTGAATTTTCGCCCGATGGTAAGTATTTATATTTTTCGCATACCAATGCAAGCGAAACAAGTACCGGCATCATTCAGGTTGATGTTGGTGGTGCTATTTTTGGAAATAAAGTTCAAATAAGTAATGCTCCCGGTCCTATTATTTATGGAGCATTACAAGTATCTAACGATCAAAAGATATATGTTGCTCATGTTAACAACGATGGTACCGGAGAACGGGCTATCGGAGTTATTCATAATCCTAATGGAGAAGGGCTGGAAAGTAATTTCGAAGCGAATGCGATTCGATTGTTTCCTAATGCGTCTAGAAGGGCGCTTCCAAATTTTATTCAATCTTATTTCGCGACAAAAATTAATACAGAAAATGCCTGTGTAAATGCTCCATTCGATTTTACGGTAGAATCCTATGCTCAAATACAATCTGTACAATGGGATTTTGGAGATGGAAATGGTTCATCAGATACAGCACCGAGTCATGCTTATGCAACGGCAGGAGAATATTTAGTGAGAGCAACCATGATGGTCGCAGGCTCTCCCGTGGTCGCTTTTAAACAAGTAACGGTATATGAACTCCCCAATTTAATCCCGAATCAGGAATTGGTACAATGTGATGACGATATGGATGGTTTATCGACCTTCAATTTGTTCAACATTCGAGAAAAGATCACCGATCCGTTATTGAATGAGGAATTGTTCTTTTATACATCTGCTACCGATGCCCAAAACGATAATGATAGAATTGATACACCGGACGTCTATGCAAACACAGTTCCCGATCAGGAAATTTTTGTAAGGGTTGTAAATAGCAATGGCTGTCAGGAATTCACCTCTTTCTTCGTAAGAGCCAATTTTGTTCAGGTAGACCCAATTGCTGAGATGTATACCTGTGAGTTGATCGACCATGAAGAACCTACACCGACAGGAAACTTCGACCTAAGTCAAAAACGTGATTTAATAAGAGCAGAGCTAGGGCTTCCTAATAATGCTACTTTGACATTTTTTGAAACATTGACAAATGCGCAAACGGTAACGGATGAACTTCCGGATAGTTACGATTCTGATTCCAAAACCATCTGGGTGCGGATTTCAGGACCAGGTAACTTAAATTGTGGAGGCCTTCAATCTTTTGACCTTATTGTCAATCCGAAGCCTATTGTTACCATAGATGATAAATACTTCATTTGTATGGATCCAACCGTGAATCCGGTAATCTTAACTGCGGATCCGAACAATCAGCGCGTTGAATGGCGAGATACTAACAATAATGATCAAATTGTTTCTACTGATCGTAGCTTTTTCCTGAACCAAAGAGGAAAATTTAAGCTTGTAGCCTACAACATTGTAAATGGTTTTGAATGTTCAAATTCACAAACTTTTAAGGTGGTGTATTTTAATCCACCGGTAATTGTTTCTACCGAGGTTATGAATGAGAGCGATGGCTCTTTTTCAGTCGATGTTGTCGTAGAAGGTACGAGTACTTATGAATTTTCTATTGATGGAATAAATTTCTTTGGCAACGGAACCAGCTATACATTAACGAATGTTCCATTAGGGTTTCAAACAGTATATGTTAGAGGTTTAAACAATTGTGAACCACAAGCCGAAAAAGAAATTTCAGTTTTGGGCTATCCCGGTTTTTTTACGCCTAATGGCGATGGTATTAACGATACCTGGAATGTAAAAGGGGTTTCGGACACCTATTATAAGTCCATTAACATTCGAATTTTTAATCGCTATGGTAAAGCCATTTTTGAGATAAATGATTTTCAATCTACAGGTTGGGATGGTAATTATAATGGAAAGAAATTAGACCCTAATGACTACTGGTTTACTGCCGAGATCATAGATCTAAATGATAATGTTATTAAAAAAAGTGGTAACTTTAGTCTGTTAAGAGGTCAATAATACGCTATGGTAAAAAATGCATATGATAAAGAGTTGGAACATATTATCCACTGTAATTCTACTATTTACTAGTATTTATTTATTTCCGCAAGGCGAAACCAATAATTGGTACTTTGGCAACAATGCCGGTTTGAATTTTGATCAGGGAGTATTAAATATCGTTTCCGACGGAGCCATGGAAGCTCCCGCCGGATGTGCCGCCATATCCGATCCTGAAGGAAACCTTTTATTCTATACCAATGGAGCATCCGTATGGAACAAGAATCATGAGATCATGGAAAACGGAGAAGGATTATTTGGAGACCCTTTTCACATGCAATCCTCCATTATTATTCCGAAACCAAACTCTGATAATACCTACTACATTTTCACCACCAGATCAGAAGATGTGACAAATCCCTACATTCCGGCTGGAATCTTTTTGCACACGGTGGAATTCTCAACGGCTGACCCTTTAGGAAAGGTACTGCTAAAAAATTCTTCGGTAATGAATATTGCGGCGGCCGAAAAGATCACCGCTGTGCATCACACTGATGGAAAATCCATTTGGCTTCTTGCGCTCACAGGATTAAGTGATGTTCAAGATAATCCTAAAGATTCCTTCCGAATTATAAAAATTGGTCCTACAGGAATTGAGTCCATTACAAGATATACCACTGAACACCCCATTACTACGTTAGGAGCTATGAAGCTTTCACCGAATGGAAAAAGGTTAGCTGTAGCTGCGCAAACTACAGAACTCCCTGGAAGACTTATCTATATCTATGATTTTGATAACACCAATGGAACCTTAACATTCGAAAGAACCATTATTCCAGAACCTTTACCTGCGAACTTCCCTCCCATTGATGTGCAATTCTCTACAGATGCGCGATTTATGTATTTTACAACCACCACTCCAGGAGATGCCTTTGGAAGTGTTGCCCAATATGATTTTGAACCTCCGTTGTTAGGAGATCATAAATTCTATTTGGAAATAGAAGATGGCCTACGCCCGGGTAATATTCAAATGGGAAATGATGGTAAGATCTATGTGAGTCTTTCCTATGGAGATCCTGTTAGTGGTAGTGTGGGAGATTATTTAGGAGTTATTGAATATCCGAATAGAAGAGGTTTTGATTGTGAATATAGACACAATGCTATTCCTGTAAGCCCTGGGCTTACCAGAAGAGGACTTCCAAATTTCATCCAGTCTTATTTTGCATCGAAGATCAATACAGAAAATAGATGTGTAAGTGATACTTTTAATTTTAGTGCGGAATCCTATGCACCTATTGATGCTATTGAATGGGACTTTGGAGACGGTACCACCTCTAACCTGATGACTCCAGATCATTTATTCACAGCACCGGGTAGTTACTCTGTAAAGGCAACCATGGTTGTTGGCAGCTCTACTGTGGTTGTTTATAAACGAATCAAGGTATTCGCATTGCCTAATTTAATAGCAGGTCAGGAACTTGTTCAATGCGATGATGATACCGACGGTATCAGCCTTTATAATTTATATAATATCAAAGAGAAGATTACGAATATCAATTTGGAAGAAGAACTTTTCTTTTATAACACCAATGCTGATGCATGGGCAGATACCAATCAAATAGCAGATCCGGAAAACTATGTCAACACCGTGCCTAACGAAGAAGTCTTCGTAAGAGTGGTAAATGCCAATGGTTGTCAGGAGGTGACTTCCTTCTTTCTGAGAACCACCTTTGTACCATTAGGCCCTATTTCGGACATGTTTACCTGTGAATTAGTGAGTAGTACAGCGGTGCCTCCTATTGGCAATTTTGATCTTCGAATAAAACGAAACCTAATTAGAGCTGAATTGGGAATACCGATCACTACAACCATCAAGTTCTTCCCTACCAAGCTAGATGCACAACGGGAAACCAATCAATTGAATGATGATTATGATGGACCTACCGGAGTACTCTGGATACGCGCTATTCAGGCAGATTTAAGTTGTAGTGGCATACAATCCTTTAATGTCTTTGTAAACCCTAAACCCATTATCGATCTACAAGACAACTATCTTATTTGTAATGACCCTAATGTTAATCTGATCGTGTTGCAAGCAAGTACTACAGCGCATCGTGTTGAATGGTTGAACAGTAGTAACCAGATCATCTCTACTTCCATGAACTTCTCCTTAATAACACCCGGAGAATATACCTTAAATGCGTACCGAACAGAAAATGGGTTGGAATGCATCAATACAAAAACATTCCAAGTAGCCACATATGATCCTCCAACGATAGTTTCCACAGAAATAACAGAAGATCAAGGCTCTTTCTCTGTATTCGTAACCGTAACAGGAACCAGTTCTTATGAGTTCTCTATTAACGGAACAGACTATTTTGGGAGTGGCACGAGTCATACTTTTGTAAATGTCCCTCCCGGACTGCAGATCGTTACTGTAAGAGATGTCAATAATTGCGAACCTCCTAATCAAGCCGAAGTACCTATTATTGGATATCCAGCTTTTCTGACACCCAATGATGATGGTGTTAATGATATCTGGAACGTAAAGGGTGTAAATGCTACGTTTTACAAATCTATTTTTGTTCGAATCTATGATCGATATGGAAAAGCCGTATACCAAATTGACAGCTTCGATCAGACAGGATGGGATGGCACCTACAATGGTAAAAAAATGATACCGAATGATTATTGGTTCTCTGCCACCCTGATCGATATCAATGATAATATTATTGAAAAAATTGGGAACATTAGTCTTATCAGAAATGAATAGTATCCGTATTTTTGTGATATGGATTTTAAGCTAGTATCAGAATTTTCTCCAACCGGTGATCAACCAGAGGCCATCAAGCAACTTTCAGAAGGTATTTTCAATCAAGACCGATTTCAAACCTTACTAGGTGTAACAGGTTCAGGAAAAACTTTCACGGTAGCCAATGTGGTAGAGAAGATCAATCGACCTACATTGGTATTAGCACATAACAAAACCTTAGCTGCTCAGTTATACTCTGAGTTCAAACAGTTTTTCCCGAACAATGCTGTGGAGTATTTCGTTTCATATTATGACTACTATCAGCCCGAAGCTTATATTCCAGTTACAGGAACCTATATTGAAAAGGATCTTTCGATTAATGATGATATTGAACGCTTGCGATTGAGTACCACCTCTTCCCTACTTTCAGGAAGACGAGATGTACTGGTCGTGGCATCCGTATCCTGTTTGTACGGTATTGGAAACCCGGTAGAGTTCAAGAAAAATGTGATCCCTATTGAAGTAGGACAACAAATTTCCAGAACCAAGTTTCTGCATCAATTGGTAACGAGCTTATACTCCAGAACTGATGTAGAGATCAAAAGTGGAACATTTAAAGTAAAAGGAGATGTGATCACTATCTTCCCATCCTATGGAGAAAATGGGTATCGCGTGCATTTCTTTGGAGATGAGATCGAAGAAATAGAATCCTTTGATATCGTCAATAACAGAGTGATCGAGAAATTTGAACAGCTCACCATCTATCCGGCAAACCTATTTGTAACATCACCTGATGTTTTGCAAAACGCCATTCATCAGATCCAGGACGATTTGATGAAGCAATACGACTACTTTAAAGAAATTGGGAAACACCTGGAAGCAAAACGTTTGAAAGAGCGTACAGAATTTGATCTGGAGATGATTCGGGAACTGGGTTATTGCTCAGGAATTGAGAATTATTCTCGATATCTAGACGGCAGAGATGCCGGAACCAGACCCTTCTGTTTATTAGATTATTTTCCGGATGATTATTTAATGGTGATCGACGAGAGCCACGTGACCATTCCGCAAACACATGCTATGTACGGTGGAGATCGAAGTCGGAAAGAGAATCTGGTGGAGTACGGATTCCGATTACCAGCTGCGATGGACAATCGTCCTTTAAAGTTTGAAGAATTCGAAGCCTTGCAAAATCAAACCATTTATGTAAGTGCGACTCCTGCTGATTATGAGCTACAAAATACAGAAGGTTTATTTGTGGAACAGGTGATACGACCTACCGGGTTATTAGATCCTGAAATTCAGATTCGACCCAGCTTAAATCAGATCGATGATCTGATCGAAGAGATTCAATTACGAGTAGAAAAAGATGAACGTACCTTAGTAACTACTCTTACAAAACGGATGGCGGAAGAATTGACCAAATATTTAAGTAGAGTAGCTATTCGCTGTCGTTATATACACTCTGATGTAGATACTTTAGAACGTGTAGAGATCATGCAAGACCTACGAAAAGGTTTATTTGACGTATTGATAGGTGTAAATTTACTGCGAGAAGGATTGGACCTTCCTGAAGTATCTCTGGTAGCTATTTTAGATGCTGACAAAGAAGGGTTTCTACGTAGTCATCGTTCATTAACACAAACCGTGGGTAGAGCCGCTAGAAACGTGAATGGTATTGCCATTATGTATGCGGATAAGATCACACGCAGCATGCAGCTAACCATAGATGAAACCAACCGAAGAAGAGAAAAACAAATAGCTTATAATACGGCTAACAATATTACTCCAAAGCAGATCTCTAAAAAGATTGACGATACCTTATCTAGGAGTGCAGTGTCTTCGTATCATTACGATAATGCCGCTAAGAAAGCGGCAGAGCAAGATCTGGAATATTTACCAAAATCAGAGATCGAAAAACGTATCCGAGACAAACGCAAAGAGATGGAAACAGCTGCCAAAGCCCTGGACTTTATTGTGGCAGCACAATTGCGTGATGAAATCAAGGTTTTGAAGGAAAAATTATAAGTTTTTTCATAAGTTTGTCTCACTAATTTTAAACATCAGTTATGAAAAAGTTTTTAGCAATCGCTATACTACTTGCTACGCAAAGTATTTTCTCACAAACACATTTCGAAAAAGGGTATTTTATTTCCAAAGATGGTACTAAAACAACCTGTCTTATTAAAAATGAAGATTGGATGTCCGTTCCATCAGAATTCAAATATCGATTAAGTGAAGGTTCTGAAGTGAAACGGATCTCTCAAGCTCAGGTGAGTAAACTCGAAATTCCGACAAAATTCCTCTTCGAAAGGCATACCGTTGATATAGACAGATATTCTATAAAAGCAAGTGACCTTAGTAATGTAAGAACCTCCAATTTTAAAAAGGAAAGCCTTTTACTCAAAGTTATTGTTGATGGAAAAGCGCGACTTCTTAGATATTCAACCGGAAATGTAAACTACTTTTTTTACATACTAGATGGTAACATTTACCCTCTTGAATACAAAGTATTCGCGATGAAAAATGGTACTATTGGAAAGAACTTCAACTACCAAAAAACCTTACGTGATGAGCTAGCTTGTGAAAAACAACCCTTAGATTCTAAAATTCGCTATAAAGAATCGGATCTGGTTACCTATTTTACGAATTACAATGCCTGTTTCAACAGTAACTCTGAACTGTATAGCAATCAAGTGCGAAAAGGAAAATTCAACATTAGAGGAAAAATAAGTATTGGAACATCGGACGCCGATAATCCATACCGTCAGGAAAAACGTTTCGATTTCGAGAAAAAGGTATCGTTCAAATTTGGGTTCGAAGTGGAGTATGTGTTCCCTTTTAATAATAATAAATGGTCGCTCTTTGTCGAGCCAACATATCAATCTTATTCGGCAAAAACCGAAGGTTTAAATCTAGCCAACCCTAATTTATTCTATAGTATCGATTATAGTTCCATTCAAATTCCTGTCGGAGTAAGGCATTACATGTATTTGAACGACCATAATAAAATGTTCGTCAATGGTGGTGTTATATTCGACATGGCCCTAAACGATGAGATCGTATTTGAAAATAGAGTTGATGCCTTAAAAATAGAAGCTTCTTCTAGTTTCTTTATGGGAATTGGTTACGAATATAAAGGAAAGTACAGTGTTGAAATCAGACATAACGTAAGTAGTAAACTATCGCAGTTTGCATTGCATAGCGCTAACTTTACCAGCACAACAATAAAACTAGGTTATAACTTTCTTTAACGAAAAAGCATTACGATCGTAGGTTTAACCACTTTACCCATCGCATTTTTGGGTAAGGCATCCATGATTTTCCAATGTACTGGCTTCTTATACGGAGCCAGTTGTTGTTTTAGCCGGTCTTTTAGTAGTTCCAGATCAAATTGTGGGGTATTCAATACTACCGCTGCTGCAATTTCCTGACCCCATTCATCACTCGGCAATCCTACCACCGCGCACTCTCTAATTTCAGGATGTTCGCGCAGCACCTCTTCTATTTCCAAAGCCGATACCTTATAGCCACCCGTTTTAATAATGTCTACTGATTGTCTTCCCAGGATCTTAAAGATCCCTTGCTCGTTCTCTTGCACTACATCCCCTGTTTTAAACCATCCATTTTGAGTAAAAGCTTCTTTTGTAGCTTCCGGTTTTTGCCAATACTCTCGGAAGACGCTCGGACCTTTTATCAATAGCTCGCCAGGCGTTCCTTCTGGCACGTCCTTATACTGAGCATCTACCACTCTCGTTTCTACATTGGGCAGGGATCTTCCTACATGTCCCGGAATTCTCTCTTCGGTGTATGAATTTGATAAGGCCATACCGATCTCCGTCATGCCATAGCGTTCCAATAATACGTGTCCACTTATTCCCTCCCACTCTTGCAAAACACTAACGGGCAAAGCCGCTGAGCCTGAAACTAGCAAGCGCATGTTTCTAAAGGATCTCATTAAAGTGCTTTTCTTTTCTTCCGGTAATGTCTTAAAGTCCGAGATCATCTTTGCATAGATCGTTGGTACCGCCATAAAAACCGAAAGCGCATCATTAGCGATCAGTGCCCAAATTTTCTCCAGGTCGAATTTTGGAAGCATATAACAGCTAGCACCATTCCATAAGGCGCAGGCTACCACATTTACAATTCCATGTACATGATGTAGGGGTAAGATGTTTACAATACGATCTTCTTGTTGCCAATGCCAAGCCTGAGTAAGTGCTTTGATATGTGCCGCAATGTTATTATGTGTCGTAATCACTCCCTTGGGTTTTCCTGTAGTACCGCTCGTATAGATCATCTGTGCAGCCTGATCTGCCATTACCTCCGGTAAAGGTATTTTATCGATCGTTTCATCGAGTGCATCTATCTGAATCAGCTGAATGTCGAACTCTTTTGCTAAGGCCAGTGCTTTTTCTTTAAACATGGCATGGTAGACCAAGATCTTTGCACTTGTATCTTGCAATACATAAGCTAACTCCGCTATGGGATGACTCACTGCCATGGGCACAGCAATCCCTCCGGATAGCCAAATACCCCATTGTGTTTTTACATACACGTACTGCGGAGGCACTAAAAAACAAACAGGTCGCTCCTTTAATTCGCTATCAAAGTGCATTAAATGTGTGGCTATCTGTACAGCGTCTTCTAACAAGTTTTTATAAGAATAACTTCCTTCCTCGTCTATGATCGCAATACGATTGCCGTATGGAATACTCTGTTGAATAATAGGGATCTGTGTGATCATGAAACACGTTTTGTCAAAAGTAGGGAGTTTCTCTGATTCGTTACTACTGTCAGTGTTAAAATAGGCGCTATGCACTCGTTTTATGCTCGATTTTTCGTAATATCGTAGGTCTCAAAAAATCAACAACAATTAAAATGAAAAAAACACTAGTACTTGTGGGCGCTTTATGCATGTTATTTTCTTGCAAAAAAGACGCTACAAAAGATGACATTGTGACCTACGCCAGTACGATCACACAAGATGAACTTAAAGATCATTTATACGTATATGCTTCGGATGAGTTCGAAGGACGTGATACAGGAGAGCCTGGACAAAAGAAGGCAGTGGAGTATTTAAAGAAAGAATATGAAGCCTTAGGAATCGGTCCGGTAATTGAAGGAAACTACTTCCAAACCGTGCCATTAAATGTGGTACAAACGCCAACTGTGGATATTAAAGTGAACGAAAAATCATTTACTTATTTCGATGATTTTATTTCTTTGACCTCAGCGGCTTCGGGAGATGTAAACGTATCGGATATTGTCTATGCAGGTTATGGAATTGATGATGAAAAATATTCTGACTATACGGATCTTGATGTAACCGGAAAGGTGGTAGTAGTGCGTAGTGGTGAGCCAAAAGATAAAGACGGAAATAACATCATAACCGGAAGTAAAGACGCTTCTAAATGGTCTAACGGACGTCAGGCGATCTCTCCAAAAAGAGATGCAGCTAAAAAGCACGGCGCAAAAGCATTGTTCTTTATGGATAAAGCTTTATTCGACCGCTATGCACCTTTCTTTAAAAGACGAGAGGAAAGCGGACGCAGCAGTCGTTTGTCTTTACCACCAAAAAAAGATGCCGATCCGGAAATCTACTTTTTCATGATCAGTGAAAAAATGGGGAAAGCTCTTGTGGGCAATATTATGACCGCTACCAATCCTGAAACGGTAAAAACCAAGGTAGACATGAGCTATAAAAGTGCAATGGCGCCGAAACCATCAGAAAATGTAGCAGCGATGATCAAGGGTTCTGAAAAACCTGAAGAGTATATCATTATTTCGTCGCATTTAGACCATGTAGGTGTGAATGCTAAAGGAGAGGTATACAATGGTGCAGATGATGACGGTTCTGGTACCGTAGCTATTTTAGAAATTGCAGAAGCTTTTAAGAAAGCTGCCGACAATGGTCATGGGCCTAAGCGTTCCATCATCTTCTTAAATGTAACCGGTGAGGAAAAGGGGTTATTAGGGTCTAGATACTATACAGATTATGATCCTTTAGTACCTTTAGCAAATACAGTAGCTAACTTAAACATCGATATGATCGGACGTATCGATCCAAAGCGTGAAGGAGATCGTAATTATATTTACTTAATTGGAAGTGATAAGTTAAGTACAGATCTACACAACCTTTCTGAGGCGGTGAACAAAGAGTTTATGAACATTGAATTGGATTATAAGTACAATGATGAGAATGATCCGAACCGTTTTTACTACAGATCAGATCATTACAACTTTGCAAAGAACAATATTCCGATCATCTTTTACTTTAACGGTACGCATGACGATTACCACAGAGTAACGGATACACCGGATAAGATCAACTACGATCTATTGGAGAACAGAGCACGTTTGGTATTCCATACGGCCTGGGAAGTAGCGAATCGCGATAAGCGCATCGTCGTAGATAAAGCTGAGGAACCTGTAAAACCTTAATCATTACAAACAATACTGAATGGAAACGCCGCTTGTTAAAGCGGCGTTTTTGTTTGAGTGTATCTTTTTATAGAAGCTTTCAAGGAAATGAATTACGCTTCTAAAATAATACTTGTTTTAGAAGCTCCATACGCTGCTATTTTCTCAAGAAATGAAATAAGATGTCTATTGTTTCTAAAATACCCTAAAACGCATAAGCAATCATCGCCAGTGATTCTATCACAACTTTGCACTTCTTCCATGGCTCGTATTTGTTCTTGAGCGTCATATGATCCAGTTGGCCCTCGGTGTAGTACTAATGTTATATATGCTTTTGTCTCAATGCCTAGCTTTTCGTGATTCACCTTTAAAGCATAGCCTTCTATGATACCATCTTCTTCCATTTGTCTAACACGTTTGCCTATAGCCGGAGCAGACAACCCAACTTCTTTTCCAATAGTGGCAAAGCTTTCTCTGGCATTATTGTGTAGCATTTCAAGTATCTTTTTATCCAATACATCCATTTGTGATCGAAATTTTATTTATTATTATTAGATATTATCGAATGCAAATATACAATTATTAATTCGATTATAAACCAAAAATAAGATATTGCTTTCTAAATTTGTATTATCACATTTACTAAGAATAATGTCCAATGTTCATTATTCAAATAAGAAAAGATAACACATGAGTCCATTTTTAATTGATAGTATTGGTTATGCAGCTTTAGTTGTCAATCTATATTCTATGTCCGCTAAAGGCGAATATAAATTACGTGTAATTTCACTGATCGCCAATATAGGTTACATTATATATGGTGCATTACTTAGTGCCCTGCCTATAATTGTAGGCTGCACTATTGCTGTATTACTTCATGGTTATCACATCAAAAGATTACGAATAAATAAACATAGAAATGATTAACATAAAACAAGCTACCAAAGCAGATATAGCCATTTTGGCTCTTTTAGGTCGATTAACCTGGGCTGAATCTCATGGTCATTATATCGAAGATAAAAACGATGTGGCAACATACCTTCATGAGAGTTTTTCTGTCTCTAAAACAACAGTAAATATAAACAGTCCCAACCAACTCTTTTATATCATATATGTAGATGATCTACCCGTCGGTTATGCCAAATTAGTACTACATGCATCAAACGAAAATGTTCCATCACAACAACCTTGTCAGTTAGAACGAATTTTCATCCTAAATGATTTTATACCCTTAAAAATTGGACAACAGTTGCTAACTTTTGTTGAAGAACAAGCCAAAGAATTACAATTTGATACCCTATGGCTCACCGTGTATATAAAAAACAAAAGAGCTATTAGATTCTATGAAAGAAATAAATTTGAAAATGTTGGAGCATTAAATTTTCTTGTCAGCGGAAAAGAATACCACAATATCGTGTTCTCAAAAAAATTATAGGAATGCAAGCCCATTGAAAATCTGGGAATTTTTCCGCTAGCCTATCTGATGTGGATAACAAGATGTATCTTGATTCCTTCAAATAGGGACGCAACCATTTAGATAGTATAGCATCTATTAGATAAAACCACGATGTTATGAAAAAGTACATACTCCTTTTAATATCCCTATTCCTTTTTTCTAATTGTTCAATAGATGACACCCCTCCTATGGATAGTGTCATTAAAGGTCAATGGAAACTAGTTTCTGCAAGAGTGATCGATTTTGTCACGAATCCGACCATTGATTATTCCGATCGAAACATTATCTATGATTTTCAAGCAGACGGCACTTTGATCGTGACTGGCGGAAATAATGTGGGGTATACGGACGGTACCTATTCCTATGTGTTTGGGTTGGATTACCTGAGTAATGCGCCAATTCCCAATCAAAATATGATGCCTTTGATCCAAGTGAACAACCTACAAAAATGGGTCTACCAAATGGTCGATGGTCAAATGATCTTAAGAACTTCATATATAGACGGTCCTGATCTTACTTTCGAGCGAATCTGGTCGGACCTATAGCTTTGAGCTTTTACATTTTACGGTTTTCCGTTTTCATTTTGAAATTTCTTTCCTATATTTACATGGAAGCCAAACCGTTACGTTCCCTATAAGTAACAGTAATTAAATTGCTACTTCTTAATTGTGAGGTTTCTTTTATCAAATAATACGTTTGTTGTAATTAAAAATACTTTTACTAAAATGTCTAAGGTATACAAATGTCACTCATAAGGCGTTTGGCAGCAAATTATCTCTAACCAAATTAAATTTTAGTGCTACAAGGAATAAAATTAAATGACCCGCTACAAAAAGACTTCTCTGGAACTAGATATTTTGGCATTCTATCTAACTTCAGACAATTGAATACTTTTGTCGGAGCAAATAACTCTGGAAAAAGTCGATTTCTAAGAACATTGTTTTCAAATTCAAATGATGTCAAATTTATCTTTGAAATAAATGATACCGTACTCTCTAGGATAGCCTCTGGTGGACAGGACGTTCTGAATTCTATTAATACTCTTGAAAGATTTGAGATTTCATATAAATACAAATTTAGTTTTGAATCAATTGTTAATTCAATCTATAAGGATAGTAATGTCTTGCTAAACTCAATTCTCGATTTATATTGGTACATCAGTACCTTAGAAGAAAATGAATTTATAATTAAAAATAGACTTCAGCAACATCGTTTAATCAACTTCCTAAAATATGCTAAATCACATTCTAATAACTTGAAAAGTTATATTGAGAATTTTGGCACTAAAAACGATAACTTTAAAAAAATATATATACCAATATTAAGAGGGCTTAGACCTTTAGCTCCTGGGGGATCCGGGTATTCTTATGACAACATTTATTTGAATAGGACGAAACATGATTATTTTAAACAAAACGTTATTAATGGAAATATTTTTACGGGGCTTTCAATATATGAGAATGTAAAAAAATTACTTTTAGGGGATGAAGATGAAAGAAATGAAATAAAAGAATTTGAAATATTTTTGACATCAAACGTTTTTAAAAAGAAAATAAACCTTATTCCAAAATATGACGATGATGTTCTCCACATCAAAATTGAAGGAGAAAAGCAGTTTCCCATTTATAAGCTTGGTGACGGATTGCAAACCCTTATAATTATATTATTTCCAATATTTATCAATAGAAAAGATAAGCATTTAATTTTTATAGAGGAACCTGAAACACATTTGCATCCTAAATGGCAAAGGCTTTTATATAGAGCAATGTCTCTTTTCGATAATCATTCTTATTTCATTTCTACACATTCTTCAGCATTTATTAATTCTTCAAACAATTCAATATTTATAATTTCAAAAGCCGATGGAAAAACAAATTTGCACTATTCTGATGTAAAAACTGAAAAAATTGCAATTCTTAAAGACCTTGGCTATAAACCAAATGATTTATACCAAACCAATTATTTAATATGGGTCGAAGGTCAAAGTGATAAAGTTTATTTAAATCATTTTATCAAATCTATAGATAATTCACTAATTGAAGGAGAGGATTATAGTATAATGTTTTATGGTGGTAGCTCGTACAAACATTTTTTAGAGAATAAGGGAGAATTGAATCTTGATTTTATAGAATCACTCAATCAAAATTATGCTCTAATTATGGATAGTGATCGCACAAAATCAAGAGAACGGTATAACCCAAAAAAGAAAAAAATTGTTGAGCTGTTTAGAAAAAATAAAGCATTTTGTTGGTTAACTAAGTCAAGGGAAATAGAGAATTACATTCCTTTTAATGAATTTAAAAGGGCAGTAAAATTTGTTCACAAAATTAAAAATATTGAAATAGATGATTCGGCATTCGCCGATAGATGTAAGTTTGTAAACCTAGATACAAAACCTTCATTTAAGCCAACAATAAAACTTAGTAATGGATTATTTAGTAAAATTCAGAAAAATAAAGATGGTAGCCTGAAGGGAATTCCAGCCGAAGAAATTAGAAAAGAATTAGAAAAATCAATAAGCGATACAAAAAAATCTTGGAATACAATTGATAAAATAAAAGTAGCTGAAAAATTAGTAAAAGATGGTATTAAAATGCAGAATGAAGAGCTTATAAAAAAGATTAACGAATTAGTTAAAGACATAAAAAAAGCAAATAATTAGCCATGGGATATGTCATTATGTTTAGCCTATTAATTTGGTTCCTTCCTAATGTTCGGACACACCCTTATCACCAAAGATTATGAAATAAAAAACCTACATGAGATAAAACAACGTATAATTGTATAACAATCATCTATCAAAAGTCAAAAAGCTATGATACCAGAATTTTTGAAAAGATTCGAAACCGATCTAAAAGAATACGAGCGTGAATGTGTTCGCATACAAGCAAGACCTAAAAACGACAAGCTGCTGCATGATACACTAGGTCTAACAGAAAGTAAATTTTTAGGGAAACCTTTCTTTCCAAAAGACAAGGACTATCCAAAAGATGAACATGGCAAACCCATGGTTATGGTAGCGCAATTGAATTTTGAGCATATTCCTCTATTGGAAGGGTTTCCAAAAGATGGAATTCTGCAACTCTTTTTATCGGCTACCCATTGGTACGAGGATGACTCGGCAATTATTTATCATACAAAGGAAGAAGTGAGCCTAGAACCTATGGCCGATTTCTCTTTTTTATCAGAAGAGGACTATGATGATATGCCTATTTTTAAAATTCATAAACTCTCCTTTGAAAAAGGAATTGATCGAGGTGGTTCTGAAGATTCTCAATTTGATTTTGATTTTGACGGAGAAGATTATTGGAGCTTCACCCAACAATTAAATGAAGAACAGGAAAAGATTTTTTCAGAGTACTTCAATCCTATGGGACACAAAATGGGTGGTTATGCCGAGTTTACACAATCGGACCCCAGAGATTGTGCTGATGATCAACGAGACGACATACAAGTGTTGCAAATAGATATGGATAAACATATTATGTTTGGCGATGCCGGACTGGCGCATATATTTATCGGTAAAGAAGACCTAATTGCAAAAGACTTTTCAAAAGCCTATTTTTACTGGGATTGTTGTTGAATTACCGAATAAAAATAAATAATTTTAAAAAATTAAAAATAAAGGTTATACTCGACCTTTAATTGCAATATGAAAAAATACTTTTGGAAAATATTAAACGTAATCCTGATTTTATATGTAGGATTTAGTTGGTTCAAAGAATATCATCCAACTTTTTATGGGACTTCATTCAATAATGACCGAATCGAGATTGGACTTGTTCCAATTGATTCAAATTTAGTACAGACTAATAAGGGTGCTAGTGTATATCAAATTTGGAAAAACAAAAGTACTGACATTCCTGGATTTTATGCCAAATACATTTCTTGTGATACATGGAACAGAGGAATTGAGATGGAAAATGACACCTATACTGTACTAGTCGATTCTTCAAAAGCGATAGTTTCAATTAATTACAATTTTGAAACTAAAAATTTTGATTATGCGCTAAAAAAATATAACAGACCTAGAAATACGTATGACCTTTATGGTCATTCAGGAAAGATGATTAAACAATTGAGTAAAACGGAAGTTATAAAAATATTAGAGAGAAACAGAATAAAACACCAATTACAATAACAAGTATCATGGGTTGGGGAAAAGGAAAAACAGAAAAAGGTCAGGGAGGCAAATTAGGGCATTCCAATAGAGATGGTTACGGTTTTCATGATGAAGAAAAAGAATCTTCTAGAAAACAACGTAGATTGTATGAGAAAAAGTTAGTAGCAGATGAGCTCTCTGAAATTCACCATGAACGCAATGAACAAGAGAAATAATAAAAACGAATGACGAACGAACGAAAACAAACAATAGCTGAATCTTTTTCAGACAAACATATAGAAGAAGAACTTGATATAACACTGACAGCATCCGAATTTGAAAAATTTGAGCGTGGAATTTATGCTGGAAGTATGGAGGAAAAGTGGAACATTTTTCTGATTGAAAATAATATGTACTGGGCTCGCAGTTGGACAGATCACTGTATTTTCAAAGTTCGTTTTCGTAAAGAAAATGGGAACGTTAATCTGGAAAATATCAAAGTGACAAGAAACTCAAATGAATATAATAGTAACAACTTGGAGCATGATATTAAAATTTTTAAAATGATGTTGAACTTTCATATAAACCGATAACAAAAAAAACCACTCGCTTGTGCTGAATTTATTTCAGTAACGAGTGGCTTTTTTAGTTTATGTTTCCTGACTCCTTAAGCAGTCAATACTTCCTGTACTTTATCTGCAGCTTCCTGGAATTCAGTAGCAGAGATGATCTCCATTCCGCTATTATCGATCAATTCCTTTGCTTCTTTAGCGTTGGTACCTTGTAATCTACAAATGATCGGTACATTGATCTTGTCGCCCATATTCTTATACGCATCCACAACACCTTGTGCTACACGGTCACAACGAACGATTCCACCAAAGATGTTTACTAAGATCGCTTTTACGTTTGGATCTTTTAAGATGATTCCGAAAGCCGTTTCTACACGTTGTGCATCTGCCGTACCTCCTACATCTAAGAAATTCGCAGGATCTCCACCCGCTTGCTTGATCAAATCCATGGTTCCCATTGCCAATCCGGCACCATTTACCATACATCCTACGTTTCCATCTAAGTCTACATAGTTCAACCCTGCAGCATTTGCTTCTACCTCGATCGGATTCTCCTCACGTAGGTCACGCAATTGTGCATAATCTTTATGACGGAACAACGCATTATCATCTAAAGATACTTTAGCATCTACTGCTAAGATCTTATCATCCGACGTTTTTAATACCGGGTTGATCTCAAACAACGAAGAATCAGACTTCACATAAGCCGTATACAACGCTGTTACGAATTTGGTCATTTCTTTAAATGCTCCACCAGACAATCCTAAGTTAAACGCGATCTTTCTAGCCTGGAATGGCAATAATCCCATCGTAGGATCGATCTCTTCCGTAAAGATCAAGTGTGGCGTTTCTTCAGCTACTGCCTCGATGTCCATTCCTCCCTCAGTAGAGTACATGATCATGTTTCTTCCGGTAGAACGGTTCAATAATACAGACATGTAGTATTCTTCCGGTTCAGAATCACCAGGATAGTATACATCCTCAGCGATCAATACCTGATTTACTTTTTTACCCTCTGGTGGTGTCTGAGGTGTTTTTAACATCATTCCGATAATATCGTTCGAGATGGTCTCAACATCCGCTAAGCTTTTCGCTAGCTTTACTCCTCCACCTTTTCCACGTCCACCTGCGTGAATCTGTGCTTTTACTACATACCAGCTAGTTCCGGTTTCGTCGGTTAACTGTTTTGCTGCGTCCACAGCCTCTTTATGATTGCTAGCTACAATTCCGCGTTGAATTCTAACGCCAAAGCTATTTAGTATTTCTTTTCCTTGATATTCGTGTAGATTCATTTTATATGATGTTTAAAACGTGGCAAAAATACAAATTCAATCTTATAAACAATTAAAAGATCGGTATAAAATCTTGGGTATTTTTTAACGTTTTGTCCACTTTTTTAACAAAAAATAGCTGACAGAAAATATAGAACAATTCACTACACAGAACTTACAGTTCATGACATTTCGTGCGGTTAATTGGGGTTTTCGTCGATACTTTTACGGTATCCAAATGTTAAAATTATGTTATTGAGTCTTAAAAAATGTAACGGTTTTTCATTAACAATGTCTTTGGAGTAATTAACAGGAATTTATGATTTCTGTTATAAAATGATAAATACATTAGCAATTCAAACTACAATCAACCACTATGTCTAAAGTTCTATCCGTTCTATTCGTACTGTTTCTATCTACGAGCATTTATGCCCAAGAAGTGTTAAACAGTAATCGAAAGAAAATCAAAACAACACGAATAACCAAAGCTCCAAAAATAGATGGTGTATTAGATGATGAAGCATGGAAAAATGCCGAAGTTGCCAAAGATTTTGTTGTCCTTAGACCTGACAACGGAAAAAATGCGCCAGATACACACAAAACAGAAGTAAAGGTGATCTATGATGATGACGCCATTTATATTTCTGCAAACATGTTCGATCCTGATCCTGCGAAAATTCCTCAGGAGTTTACCAATAGAGATAATTTTGGACAGTCAGATTTCTTTCTGGTGACCATCAATCCGAATGATGATGGACAGAATGCGTTTGAATTTGTAGTAATGAGTTCAGGATCTCAAGCGGAATCTAAGATCTCTGAAGGAAATGAAGACTTTAGCTGGAATGCCGTTTGGGAAAGTGAAGCGAAGATCAATGGTGTGGGTTGGACCGTAGAAATGCGTATTCCATATAGAGCACTGCGTTTTGCAAACCTACCGGTGCAACACTGGGGATTTAATTTCCACAGAAGAGTATTGAATGAGAACGCGCAATATACCTGGAACTGGATCGATAATACCAAAGGGATCTGGACACAATACGATGGTCTGATCGAAGATTTTAAAGATATCAAACCTCCTACCCGATTGGCATTTTATCCATATACCTCCGGTACAGTAGATTCTTTTGATGGAACGACAGAAACCAGCGGAAGCGTAGGTATGGATATCCAATATGGGGTTACAGAGAACTTTACCTTAGATGCAACATTAATTCCTGATTTTGGCCAGGTGGCTTTTGATAATGTGAGTTTGAACTTAGGTCCTTTTGAACAGGTATTTAACGAACAACGTCAGTTCTTTATAGAAGGAACAGAGCTCTTTAACAAAGCGGGGTTGTTCTTCTCTCGTAGAATTGGAAATACACCGACCAATTTTGGCGTCGTATATGACAATTTAGGAACCGATGAAGAGGTTATTGACAATCCGGATGCGGTAAAAATGCTGAATGCGATCAAGATCTCGGGACGTACCAAAAAAGGATTGGGAATTGGTTTCTTCAATGCAATTACAGAAAGAACAGAGGCTACCATCCGAAATACAGTAACGGACGAAGTACGAACAGAAGTTACTGAACCTTTTGCCAACTATAACATTATTGTGATCGATCAGAACTTTAATGGAAACTCAGCAATCACATTAACCAATACCAACGTAACAAGAGATGGTGATTTCCGTGATGGAAACGTTACCAGTTTGGATTACCATGTACGAACAAAGAATAGTAAGTACTTTGTGGATGGATCCTATAAACAAAGTAATGTTTCTGAAGGTGGATTAAACACTGTAGGACACAGTTTTGATACCAGTATTGCAAAGGCTGCCGGAAACTGGCAATATGAGGCAGGATATACTTTCGATGATAAGAACTATGATATAAACGACCTTGGGGTGAATTTCAGAAATAACAGACAACGTATCTATGGAAACGCGTCTTATAGAATTTTACAACCTAAAGGGAATTTTAACAACTACAGGATCAATACCTGGTGGAATATCAATTATCTGCACAGTCCGG
Organism: Flavobacteriaceae bacterium; assembly: GCA_965218065.1. Classification (GTDB taxonomy): domain Bacteria; phylum Bacteroidota; class Bacteroidia; order Flavobacteriales; family Flavobacteriaceae; genus Polaribacter. The sequence goes on from OZ244589.1 coordinate 1,749,575, forward strand.
GAACTTATACAGGAAATAACGTAGGTATAGGTGCATGGGGAGAAACGAAGAATCGTTTTGCTTTCGGTGGAAATGTGAATGGAAATATTGGAAGACAGTTCGACTTTTTCGAGCCAAGACAAGGAACGACGTCAGGAGTATTCTTTACAAGACCTACAAGAATTACGGTAAATAACTGGATGAATACGGATAGAAGAAAGAAGTTTTCGTTGAACGCAAACTGGTGGAGATCGGGTTACCACAATAACCCTAGAAGCGCCTTTGGTTTTAATATTAGACCGAGATATCGTTTTAGTAATCAATTATCTTTTTCATACGGATTTAGCTATAATAAGAATTACAATGAAGAAGGGTACGCCACTTCAGACGATGTTACCGGTGATCCAATTTTTGGAAGAAGAGATCGCAAGACCTTTAACAATACCATTTCTGCAAAGTATAATTTTAGTGTAAACTCTTCATTAAGCTTAACGTTCAGACATAACTGGTCGGACGTACGCTACCAGGATCAATTCTACGATCTGGGAACCGATGGATATTTAGTGCCTAATAGTTTTTCTGAAAATCAAGATATTAACTTCAACAGTTGGAACCTGGATTTAAATTACTTCTGGCAGTTTGCTCCGGGAAGTCAGTTGATCGCATTTTATAGAAATAGTATCTTTAGTGTGAACGATCAAACAGGACAAGATTTCTTTGCAAACCTGAACAATTTATTCAAAGAACCAAATCAGCATATTTTCTCTGTCCGATTAGTTTACTTTATTGACTATAACAGAGCAAAAAACATATTCTAAACACCTTTTAATTGAGCACTTTTTAATACTTTCGTTGGTATAGAGTGCTCAATTATGGTTACAGCAAAAAACATACATAAATACTACGGAGATCTTCAAGTACTAAAAGGTGTAGATCTGCATATTAAAAAAGGTGAAATCGTAGCCATAGTAGGCCCTTCAGGTGCAGGTAAGACAACACTTTTACAAATTCTCGGAACGCTGGATAAACCGGTAGACACCTCCCCTTTTGAACTGACCGTCAATGATATTTCATTAAAATCATTGAGTGATAAGCAAATTTCTAGTTTTAGAAATGAACATGTGGGCTTTATTTTTCAGTTTCACCAGTTGTTACCGGAATTTACAGCCTTAGAGAATGTCTGTATTCCGGCGTTTATAGCGAAAAAAGGAAGAAAAGAAACAGAAGCGAAGGCAAAAAAGATCTTAGACTTTCTGGGGTTATCAGAACGCATACATCATAAGCCGAATGAACTTTCGGGAGGAGAGCAACAGCGTGTCGCAGTGGCTCGAGCATTGATCAATGATCCCTCGGTTATCTTTGCCGATGAACCTAGTGGAAATCTGGATTCAGCCTCTGCAAAGAGTTTACATGAGTTATTTTTCCAACTACGAGATGAATTCGACCAAACTTTTGTGTTAGTAACCCATAACAAAGAATTAGCCGAGATGGCCGATAGAACGCTCACCATGAAGGACGGCGTGATCGTGTAATGACATTTGCGCATGAAAGCTAATGAACTACAAGGTTTTCTGGATGAAAAGGTTGCACAATACCACCGTCCGATCTTTATAGAATCTGATCCAATTCAAGTTCCTCATTTATTTTCTAAAAAAGAAGATATTGAGATCGCAGGCTTTCTAACCGCCATTATTTCCTGGGGAAATCGCAAAATGATTATCAAGAATGCGTTGCGCATGATGCAACTGTTCGATCATGCTCCTTATGACTTTGTGATGAATCATTCTGAAAACGATCTAAAAAATCTCGAGGGTTTTGTGCACCGCACATTCAACTCCGTAGATCTACAATGTTTTATCAAAGCATTGCAACATATTTACATACATCATCATGGTCTGGAGCATGCTTTGTCTATAAAAGATGACGCGACGCATTATGGAAAACCTATTTCTGATTTTAAACAGCTCTTTTTCGAACTAACACATCCTCCACGCACAGAAAAGCATATCTCGGATCCCGGAAAGAACTCTGCTGCAAAACGTATCAATATGTTTTTGCGGTGGATGGTAAGAGATGCTTCAGCCGGAGTTGACTTTGGTATCTGGAAACAGCATAATCCGGCCTTCCTGTCTTGTCCTTTAGATGTACATTCAGGAAACGTAGCTAGAAAACTAGGGATACTGCAACGCAAACAAAACGATTGGAAAGCCGTACAGGAGCTGGATACTTCTCTTAGATCTTTTGATGTGCATGACCCCGTGAAGTACGACTTTGCTTTATTTGGCCTTGGAGTTTTTGAACAATTCTAATGAGCTCGTCAACCTGAACTCGTTTCAGGTTCCCATAACAAACGTCCTATTATATACAAGAATGAGATTCCGAAATAAATTCGGAATGACGGTACGGCTATTTTTAAAGATAAGCAATTATGAGCATGTTTTCGAATCTTACTATAAGGTATAAAAATAGATCGAATATGACTAAAGCCATAATCGTTTTAAAAAGGATGAATTATAAAGTATGTACGGTTTTTAATTAACATTTTGAATATGGTTTAAGTGGTTTTTTTGTAATAAATTAGAGCTTTGTAATATAGAGCTCATTTACCTTCTTTTTTGAAGTAAGATGTTCTAAATTTATGAGGTCTCGATACTAAATTCTTATAGAATTTCACTCGACCTGACATGTATTACTTATAAAAATTGTCAGTTCGAGTGGTTTTTTGAAGAAAAACTGTATCGAGAATCAATTTTCAAAAAAAGTTCAAATCACTTCATATAAAATATCATGAAAAAATTATTGTTCCTTTCGCTATGTCTTTTTGTATGTTCAATTCAGGCACAAGACCCTAGGATCCCTTTAGATACGGTGGTTAATACTACAGGTGAAGTAACTATTAATGGAGCTAAAGTTACTTACAAAGCTACTACCGGAATGCAGCCTGTTTGGAATAGCAACGGAGAAATCATTGCTTCTCTATACTATACTTATTATCAAAGAACCAATGTCAAGAATAAAAAGACCAGACCTATTATTATGTCTTTTAATGGTGGACCGGGCTCTGCTTCTGTTTGGATGCATATTGCCTACACCGGACCTAAAGTATTGCGTATCGATGATGAAGGGAACCCTATTCAACCCTACGGTGTAAAAGATAATCCATATTCCATCTTAGATGTCGCAGATATTGTGTTCGTGAATCCTGTGAACACAGGATACTCAAGGCCTGTGGTAAAGAAAGGGAAGAAATTAGACAAGTCTAAATTCTTCGGAATCAATGCAGATATAAAATATCTGGCAGGTTGGTTAAATACATTTATCACACGAAATAACAGATGGGAATCTCCTAAGTACATCATAGGAGAAAGTTATGGTGGAACGCGTGTTATGGGACTGGCTGCTGAATTGCAAAACAGTCAATGGATGTATTTAAATGGAGTGATCATGGTATCTCCAGCGGATTACCAAGTACTAAGAACGGGGAGTTCTCTTGAATCTGCCATCAATCTTCCCTACTTTACAGCGGCTGCCTGGTACCATAAGATGTTACCAAACGAACTACAGAGCAAAGACCTGCTAGAAGTATTACCCCTTGCAGAAGAGTATGCTATTAATAAATTGATTCCTGCGATCTCTAAGGGAGGATTCATTTCTGCTGAAGAAAAGAACAAAGTAGCAGAACGGATGTCTTACTTCTCAGGTATTTCTAAAAAAGTGATCTTACAACACAATCTGGACCTTCCTAAAAGCTATTTCTGGAAAGAACTCTTACGTGATAAAAATGGTCATACCGTAGGTAGATTAGATTCCAGATACAAAGGTTTAGATAAGCGTGAAGCCGGTGACAGGCCAGACTATAACTCGGAATTGACCTCTTGGTTACACTCTTTTACACCGGCGATCAATTATTACATTCGTGAGCATTTAAACTTTAAAACTGACGTAAAATACAATGTTTTTGGCCCTGTACGTCCATGGGACAATAGAAACAACAATGTACGTGAGGGATTACGACAGGCTATGGCACAGAATCCGTACCTAAAAGTGCTCATCCAATCTGGTTATTACGATGGTGCTACCACCTATTTTAATGCAAAATATACGATGTGGCAAGTAGATCCAAGTGGAAAAATGAAAGATCGTTTCTATTTTAAAGGATACAGAAGCGGTCATATGATGTATTTACGCAATAAGGATTTGAAAAAAGCAAACGACGATCTAAGAGCATTTATTAAAAATAGTGCTGCCAATGGAAAAGCCGCAAAATACTAAACTACCCTAAATGCAATTTAAACACCCAGAAATTCTATACTTTCTTTTTGCATTGATCATACCCATTTTGGTGCATCTTTTTCAATTGCAAAAATTCAAAAAAGTAGTATTTACGAACGTCGCTTTTTTGAAAAAAATAGATCTTCAAACACGTAAAAGTTCAAGGCTAAAAAAGTGGTTGATTTTGGCTACCAGAATGTTACTTTTTACAGGGATTATTTTTGCGTTTTCACAGCCTTATTTTAGTGCCAAAAACAGCGCTCAAAAAATTCATAATTCAATTTATTTAGACAACTCCATTAGTTTAAATTCGATAGGAGAAAAAGGCAAATTGTTACAGGTTTCTGCCCAAGAAATTATAGAAAATATTTCTGATGAACATTCTTATTCTTTGTTAACGAATTCAGATTTTTACAAAAATTTGACCGCCTCGGATTTGAAAAATGTGCTAAAAAAAGTGGATTTTACTTCAAAAAGTCTAAGTCCATCAGAAATTTTGCTTAAAATCAGCTCACAAAAAAATAATAAAACTAATGATTTAGATAATATAATATTAATATCTGATTTTCAAAATATTACAGAAAATAAAAATAAAGAGTTTACAAATGTAACAACACCCATTTCACTGATAAAGACCCGTCCTGCATTAAAAAATAACATCTCTATCGATAGTATTTTTGTCAGCAACAAAAATGAGCGTGATTTTACATTGAATGTGGTGCTAAAAAATCAAGGTCCTACAAAAACAAATATTCCGATCTCTGTTTTTAACGATTCAGAACTTGTTAGCAAACGCTCCTTCTCTATCCAAAAAGACGCTACAAAAATTATTGATTTTGACATTCAAAATCAATCCCTTTTTAAAGGTCATTTAAAGATACAAAATAATGATGTTTTTTTATTCGATAACGACTTTTTTTTCACCATAAATTTTAATGAAAAAATTAACGTTTTAAGTATAGGTAAATCATCTAATTATTTGGCAAATATTTTTACAGAAAATGAGTTCGTGTTTTCCCATATTTCTGACACCAAGATCAACTATAATATTTTACCAAAACAACAGTTGATCCTGTTGAATGAAATGGACAATATTCCCAATGCTCTTTCCAACGCACTCGCCGAATTTTTAAATAAAGGAGGAAGTCTCGTTGTTATTCCAAGTATAAACACATCGGTTTCTTCTTATAATACCTTCTTTTCGAAAATAAACTTAGGTAGAATTGCAAGAAATCAACAGGATTCTTTGAAAATTACTAAAATTCACTACGACAACCCCTTATTTAAGAACGTTTTTACGAAGAAAGTACAGAACTTTCAATTTCCAAACGTTACCAAAAGCTTTAAGAACACATTTAATGGAGTTCCATTACTAAGTTTTGAGAATACAACCTCTTTTCTGTCCAAATTATCGGTAGGAAATGGAAAATTCTATTGGTTTGCCGGAGCCATAACGTCTCCAAACTCGAATTTTACCGGTTCACCTCTCATTGTTCCTACATTGTATAATATTGGACAGAACAGCCTACAGATCTCAAAACCGTATTATACATTGCATAAAAGAAACGTGATTGAATTGAATACCACCATAGGAAAAGATCAAGTTGTTTCTATACAAGACAGCAATAACTCATTTATACCGTTACAGCAAAATTCGCAGAACAAAATATCCATCACAACTACCGACAAACCTGATGTTAAAGGGTTTTATCAAATTGTTTCTAAAGACACATTACAAACCATTTCATATAATAACCCTAGCGTAGAAAGCATTGTTAATTATTTAGATATTCAACAGCTCGCTGCTCAAAATTCGAACATCTCTGCCTACGATGCGATTCCATCATATTTTGAAGATGCAAATGAAAAAAATGAAGTTCAATGGCTCTGGAAGTTGTTTTTAGCGCTAGCAATTGTATCTTTGCTGCTGGAAATTTTAATTTTAAAATTCTTCAAAACATGACCACGCTTCTAAAGTCGGCAACCATACTAGATGCTTCAAGTCCTTTCCACAAGCAACAAAAAGACATTTTAATTACCAACGGTTTTATTGAAAAAATAGCAAATTCGATTCCAACTAAGAAAGAATACGAAGTTGTAAATTATGAAAATCTACATATCTCATGTGGTTGGTTCGATTCTTCTGTATCCTTTGGTGAACCTGGGTTTGAAGAAAGAGAAACTATAGAAAACGGCTTGTTAACAGCGGCTAAAAGTGGATTTACTGCAGTAGCTATTACCTGTAATACAAATCCCGTAATAGATACCAAATCAGATGTTGAATTCTTAATAAACAAAGGTGCTTCTAGCAATGTGGACATCTTCCCGATAGCAGCGCTGAGCAAAGGAAGTACGGGAAATGAGATGGCAGAGTTGTACGATATGCAACAATCAGGAGCCATTGCCTTTGGAGACTACAACAAACCTATTAGTAATGATAATCTTCTAAAAGTAGCCCTGCAGTACGCACAAAACTTTGACGGATTGATCTTAAGTTTTCCCAAGAACATTGCAATTGCAGGAGAAGGGATCGTAAATGAAGGTATCAATAGTACGTCTCTTGGTCTAAAAGGAGCTCCTGCCCTGGCAGAGCATCTACAGATAGCCAGAGACCTATTCCTACTTGAATATACCGGAGGTAAATTACATATTCCTACAATTTCTACCGCAACATCGGTACAACTGATCAAAGAAGCTAAAAAGAAAGGACTTAACGTTTCTTGCAGTGTTTCTGCACATCATCTGATATTGACAGACGATGCATTATCGGAATTTGACAGTAATGTTAAGGTAAATCCTCCATTACGTACAAAATCGGATACAAAAGCATTGTTAAAAGGGTTAAAAGATGGGACGATCGATATGATCACTTCAGATCATAATCCTATAGATATTGAAAACAAAAAGCTAGAGTTTAGTCTGGCATTAGATGGAACTATTGGCTTAGAAAGCCTTTTTGGAGCCGTAAATTCAGTCTTAGATACAGAAACGTTGGTTGAAAAGTTGACCATTGGTCCGAAATCAGTTTTTGGATTGGAAACAGCTACCATTAAAAAAGGGATCAAAGCAAACATAACACTATTTGATCCAGAAGAGTCTTACATTTTTGATGAAGATCATATCCATTCAACCTCCAAAAACAGTGCTTTTATTGGAAAGACGTTAAAAGGTAAGGTGTACGGAATTTATGCGAATAATCAATTGGTTAAGAATTCATGAATTCAGCACTACACTACGTCGTTAGACAGCCCAAAAAAGCAGTAGATACTCCTCCTTTACTTGTTTTAGTGCATGGTTACGGAAGTAATGAGTTAGATCTCTTTTCATTTGCAGAAGAATTACCGGATGAGCTACTCATTGTAAGCCTGCGTGCTCCGTATGACATGGGTTATGGCGGGTATGCCTGGTATGCCATTAGCTTAGATGCGACCAACAATAAGCATTCGGATCTGGATCAAGCCAGAGTGTCTTTACAAAAAATTTCAGCACTGATCGATGAATTAAAGGATCTTTATAATACGGCAGAAGACAAAACATTTTTACTAGGCTTTAGTCAGGGAGCCATTTTAAGCTATGCTTTAAGCCTTAGCTATCCTAATAAAGTTCAACATGTGCTTGCGTTAAGTGGTTATATTAATGAAGACCTAATGCCTGAAACCATCAGTAAGGACATTGTTACAGATTATTATATCTCGCACGGAATAGTTGATCAGGTACTTCCTGTAGAATGGGCTCGAAAGGCGCCTATTATATTAAATTCTTTAGGATTAGATAATGAATACTCTGAATATCCGGTGGGACACGGTGTAGCTCCTCAAAACTTTTACAGTTTTAAACAATGGATTGAAGAACGTATCTAGTTGTAGATTTTCATTTCTTAGATCTACTCATTTTTAGTACCTTAAGACATCTAACTATTTACAATGATCAATATTCATAATTTCGATTTTCTCATAGGAAAATGGAACGTAACCAATCGCAGATTAAAAGAGCGTCTATGCGGATGCAACGAATGGGAAACCTTTGAGGCTTATATGGAAACTAAGCCTATCCTTAACGGTTTAGGTCTTATGGATGAAATGAAATCTGACCATTTCGGAGATACTTTTATTGGCTTAAGTATACGTATGTTCAACCCAAAAACTAATGAATGGAAAATCTATTGGGCAGATACGGCGAATCCGGAACTTTTATTAAAAGAACAGGTAGTAGGAAAATTTTCAGAAGGTATCGGCACATTTTTTGGAGAAGAATACTATCTGGGAAAGCAATACAAATTACGTTTCCTTTGGAAGAAAGAAACTTCTAACACTGCTCAATGGGAACAGGCTTATTTTGATGAAAACACTCAAGAGTGGGAAACCAATTGGACGATGTTGTTTCAATCAGTCAAAAATTAATCTATACCTCCACTTCTAACCCGTCATAACTTAAGAACACATTTTCCGGCAGCATCTTTTCAACCGTCTCATGGAATCCCAATTTATGGCTAATGTGCGTAAAATAAGCCTTTTTAGGTTGTATTTCTTTTACAAATTCCAGCGCCTCTTTCAAGTTAAGATGCGTAGGATGTTCTTCGATACGCAGTGCACTTATTATTAATACCTCCAACTCCTGAAGTTTTTCCTTTTCAGAATCATTCATGGTTTTCAGATCCGTTATATAGGCCATATCGTCAAAACGATACCCGGTAATGGGCAATTGACCATGCAAAACTTCAATAGGTGTAACTTTTACAGCATCGAAATAAAAAGACTGAGAGGTTACAAGGTTTTCGGCCAACCTTGGAGCTCCGGCATACCTATTCTCAGTGGCAAAAATATACGCAAAACGCGTCTTCAAATTCTCCAAAACACGGTTTGTGGCATACACCGGGACCTCACCCATTTTATAGGTAAAAGGCCGCAGATCGTCTATACCAGCTGTATGATCTGAATGTTCGTGCGTAAATAAAACACCGTTTATGGATTGCACATTTTCACGGAGCATCTGTTGTCTGAAATCCGGTCCGCAATCAATAATATACTTGTGATCCTTCCATGAGATCATGATCGAGGAACGTAAACGTTTATCTCTAACATCTTTGGATAAACACACAGGATCATTATTAGCAATCATTGGGATGCCCTGCGAAGTTCCGGTGCCTAAAAAGGTAATTTTCATATATCACAAAAATAGCATAAAAATTGACTGGTAGGGCTTAAATTTACTACATTTGTTATCTAATAAAATGCATACAAAATGGCTATTTCTCTAAAAGGAGATCAAAAGATCAGTAATGTGCCAGCAACTAAGTCAAAGGCACTACGCATAAACTTAAACACAGATATTTACGGAACATTTGCGGAAATTGGAGCTGGACAGGAAACCGTTCGTAACTTCTTTAGAGCAGGTGGTGCCTCAGGAACCATAGCAAAAGCCATGAGTGCCTATGACAAAGACTTCTCTGATGCAATCTATGGCGTAGAAGCTGATAAAAGGTATGTTACCGAGCCTCGATTAAAAAGGATGTTACGACATGAGGTAGATTTGATCGAAGATCGCTTAAGCAGAACTAAGCACCCGGATAAACTATTTTTTAGTTATGCGAATACGGTTGCTACGATAGATTTTTCAAAAAAATTTAAAGGTCATGGCTGGGTAGGTATTCGATTCCAGTTAGATCCGTTAGAGGATTTCAACGAGATCGTATTACACCTGCGTTTTAAAGAGACAGATGCGAGATTACAACAAGAAACCTTAGGGGTTTTGGGGGTCAACTTGATCTATGGAGCGTTTTATTTAAATGATAATCCTAAAGAATTACTGAAATCATTCTATGACAACCTGGATAAAGACCAATTGGAAATTGACATGATCAACTTCTCCGGTCCGAGGTTTATGTATGTAGATAACCGATTGATGAGTTTACAACTGGTAAAGAATGAAATGACCAATGCGGTAATGTTTGGACCTGATGGAAATAATTTATTACCAGCACAGGTTTTATATAAAAAGAATATTCTAGCATTACGTGGTAGTTTTAGACCGGTAACCAAAGTGAACATGGACATGTTCCAGAAGTCTAAAGACCTATTCTTTGCGGAAAACAAAGTAGATCCGGATAATTCTCAGGTCATTTTTGAGATCACTTTAAGTAATCTGCGAGCCGAAGGAGAGATTAATGAGCGTGACTTTTTAGACAGAGCAGAGTTGCTGTGTTCTCTAGGACAGAATGTGATGATCACAAACTTCCAGGAATACTTTAAACTGGTAGAATATTTTAGTGAATTTACGAAAGCGAGAATGGGACTAGCCATGGGTGTGTATAATTTGATACAGATCTTTGACGAGAAGTATTATCGTCATCTAAGTGGTGGAATTCTGGAAGCCTTTGGTAAACTGTTCTACAGAGATCTGAAAGTATATATGTATCCGTATAAAGATGCGGAAACGCAGGAATATATTACAAGTGACAATCTTAAGGTACATCCAAGGATGAAGGAGCTATATAAGTTCTTTAAGAATAATGGTAAATTAAACGACATTAAAGACTTTAATCCGGAAATTCTACATATTTTCTCGAGAGAAGTTCTTAGAATGATCTCGGAAGGAGAAGACGGCTGGCAGGATATGTTGCCGGAAGGAATCTCGGAAACTATTGTTCAAAATAGATTGTTCGGTTACTCAAGACGTAGAGTTCGTAAATAATCGATTAAACCTTCTTATATTTATTTCGTCTAAATCAAAAACACAGTCGTTGATTGATGAAATAACCTTAGTAGAACAACTTAAAGATGTTCGTAGTAAAGAACAGGCGTTTCGCGTGCTCATAAGCGAGTATAAAGAGCGTTTGTATTGGCACATACGTAAGATCGTAATTTCACATGATGATACTGACGATGTTTTACAAAACACATTTATAAAAGTGTTTAGAGGAATTGACAATTTTAAGCAGGATAGTAAACTGTATTCATGGATGTATAGGATCGCAACCAATGAATCTATCACCTTCCTGAATAAAAGAGCCAAGGAACGAAACACTGACATCTCTGAAATTAAACAAGAGTTGGTTTCTACATTGGGATCGGATAGTTTATTTACCGGAGATGAAATTGAAATTACATTGCAAAAAGCGATTGCTACGTTACCACAGAAACAGCAATTGGTTTTTAACATGAAGTATTTCGACCACATGAAATATGACGAGATTTCTTTAGTTTTAGAAACCTCGGTTGGAGCCTTAAAAGCTTCTTATTTTCATGCCGTAAAAAAAATAGAACAGTATATTAAAACGCAGGCACATTAAACCTTTAATGGTTATAATAGTCTTAAAAACAATGGATAAGGAACTAAAAAATAGCGAAGATTTTATCAGGAGTCGCGTCACCGGCGAAGGGTTTTCTGCACCTGAAAATTATTTTGACAGTGTAGAAGATATTTTTTCATCAAAATTGAAAGAAGCATCGCTACCTCAAGTGCATGGATTTAATGCTCCGGATTCCTATTTTGAGAATCTAGAGGATACCATTCTTGCGAAAGCAGCACCAAAAACAACAAAGGTGATCTCTTTACGAAAAAGATTTGTAAAGATCATTCCTGCTGCCGCTGCCGCTGCCATTGCCTTGTTGATTGTTTTTAATATGCCACAAGAAATAGAAGAGCCAACCGTGGAAGAAATTGCAAATTGGTTTGAGAATGATATTTATCGAATCTCAAGTGATGACATTTCATTGGCTTATGAAGATATTGATATTGAAGATGATATGGTAGACACTTCTATCAGTTTGGATGATATTGAAACCTATTTGGAAAATTTAGATACTTCCTCTTTATTAAATGAAATAAACTAGATGATGATGAACTTTAAAAAAATATTTCTTCTTGTTTTTCTGGCTGCAGGATTAAGTGTGCAAGCCCAAACGAGAATCAAAAAACAAAGTAGAGAAAAGATCCGAGCATTAAAAATCGCATATATTACGGACAAACTCAATCTATCTGAAACAGAAGCAGAAAAGTTTTGGCCTATTTATAATAGGTTTGATGCCAAATTGATGAAGCTGCGTGTAGAAGAACGCTATAAATTGAAAAGGTCTATTGGAGAAGCAGGCGGACTAGAAGCCTTGTCTGAAGCAGATGCAGATGCCATTACCAAGAAAATGGTGGAGTTGGAAAAAGAAATGTATGAAACGAAAAGAGCCTTTTTTAGTAGTTTACGAAAGGTGATCTCTTCAAAAAAAATAATCAGGCTTCAGATGGCTGAACGGGAATTTAACAGATCCATGCTGCGCAAATTGAGAAAGCCACGAAAAGAAAGAAAAGAAAAAAAGGAGCCTTAGGCTCCTTTTTATTTATCTATAATGTTCATGCAAACGTACAATTCCGGTTTGTTCATAATGTACTTTTTCAACCAGATCGTTAACTCTTTTATTTCATGTGGTAGTAGTCTTTGTACTGCTTTTTCTAATTCTTTACTAAACAATTCTTTATTAAAACTCACTTTTTTCAAGATCGTCTTAGTATACTCAAACATTGCTCTAGCCATAAATACTTTTTTTATTATAACGTTATCGAAAACGATTTCGTATGTCGTACAAAAATAAAACAAAAAAACCACTTCGAAATATCGAAATGGTCTTTATAATGTGAATGAAAAGTTAATTTACAACTTGTTTACTTTTGCTACTAATGCATTCGCCTTTTCTTCCAGTTCTGCACTGATCGCTTTAAAATGTGCTTTCTTGTTTTCTACATCTTTCGCATGTACTTTTGCTATTAGCGCATCAAAGGTTTCAATAGCTTCATCAATGATCGCTTCTGACTTTTTAGTATCTTCTTTCGGGTTTACTAATTCCCAAACATAGCACTCTTCAATAATATCACCTAATGTGTAATTAATGTCTTTCTTTAAGTTTTTTACACTTGCCATAATTCATGTTTTTAAGGGTACAAATTTAGTTTATTTTATTCAATTCTATTTGATACTGCTCAAAAAACTCACCTATATGATATCCGTCTACCAAGGCATGATTTACAGCCACGGAAATTGGCATCATCAATCGATCTTCTTTTTTTGAAAATTTGCCAAAGGCCAGTTTCGGTACCGAATGATCTTTTATGCCAGAAAATGGTTCCTTATGTCCTGAGAAATTTAACCAGGGTAATGCCGAGCAATGTATACAGTTATCCGGGTCTTCTTCGGGAAACAACTCTGTGGTAGTTAAAACTCTATGCTTTTCCTTTTGAAAATTAGCTAAGAATGTTTCAAAATCTTTATCAAAGCGAATAAATGTACACCCAAAAGTATTGTCTTCACGAGAAATTGTTGCCGAGGCATGAATGACATCATGAATAACAACTTTATCTCCTTGAATCCTATATCGGAAATTTTCAACAGAATTCACAGCCTTCATACAAGCATGAAGATAGAGTGCAAAAAAAGGAACATTAGATTTTTTTGCATAAGAATATACGTTGGTAACATCTACCTCAACAACTACAGAAAAATAAGGATCATGTAAGCTTCTGAAATGCTCAAAATGTTGTTTTCTGTTCCAATTTTCAATATCTAAATATTTCATCTATAAGTATGCTAACACATCCGTAATCTTTTGGACGGTTTTATATTCGGAGCTTAAAGCATCTTGCTTAGACACTTCTTCATGAGCCCAAGTTGTATGAAAAGGAACATGTATTGCTTGAGATCCAATATTTACCAAAGGGAGCACATCAGACTTTAAAGAATTACCGATCATCAGTAGTTCGTTGGGATGTATATCCAGATGACCTACTAATTTTTGATAATCCTTTTCCTTTTTCTCACTCATTACCTCAATATGATGAAAGTATTTTAGCAATCCTGATTTTTCTAATTTCCGTTCCTGATCTAGCAGATCTCCTTTTGTAGCCACGATCAATTTATACTTTCCATGTAAGGAAGAAAGCACCTCCTCCACTCCATCTAACAGATCAATAGGCTTGGTCAACATTTCTTTCCCAATAGCAACTACTTTTTCTATTACATTAGCATGTACACTCTTGTTAGATAGCTCTAGGGCACATTCTATCATAGACAATACAAATCCTTTGATACCATAGCCATACATTTCCAGATTTTTAATTTCCATCTTAAATAGCTCCTGATCTATTTTATTCTCAGTTTCATAAGAAGATAACAGCTTGGCAAATTCTCGTTCTGCTTCCCTAAAATAGGTCTCATTAACCCACAAGGTATCATCTGCATCAAATGCAATCACTTTAATATTTGTATACATCTATAGTATTTTTTTAGCTTTCTCCAGATCTTCAGGTGTATCTATTCCGATGGATTCTACCGAAGTCTCAATCATTTTTATCTTTTTGCCCATCTCTAAATATCGAATACACTCTATTTTTTCTATCTTTTCGATAGGTGTCATTTTCGTATGGTAAAACTCAATGAGCGCCTCTTTTCTAAAAGCATAGATTCCTTTGTGTTTATAGTATTGCACTGTCTCTGATACCTCCCTTTGATAGGGAATTACATTTCTTGAAAAATAAATGGCGAAATTATTGGTATCTGTAATTACTTTAACATTATTTGGATTCTCTACATCCTCCACTTTAGAAATCGGAACCATTAAAGAGGCAAGATCTATTTCTTTATGAGCATCATTCTTAAAAACATTCATTAGCTGTTTCAATGAGCTTTCATCTGTGAAGGGCTCATCACCTTGCACATTTACAACAAGATCCACATCCATAAACTCCACAGCTTCTGCAATTCTATCCGATCCACAGTTATGCTCTTTCTTGCTCCGTATCACCTTGCCCCCGGCATTATTGATAACTTCGTAGATTGTATTCGACCCCGTAACTACAAAAACTTCGTCAAAAAGACCAGAGTTTTTTGTTGCTTCGTACGTGCGTAAGATCACAGGTTTTCCTCCTAAATCTTTCATCAATTTTCCAGGAAACCTACTAGCACTATAACGTGCAGGAATCATTGCGATTATCTTCATTATACTTGATAGAATTACAATATCAAAGATACATATTTATAGATTCTTAAAATTATCATCTATAAATACTAAAACAACAAAACTTTAACATTATAATTATCAAGTAGGTACCTTTGTTTTAATTTTTATACTTACATTTGGAGCATATGAAGAATCTAGTACAATTACATTCTCGAATTAATCATGTCTTAACGACCATCATGTGCACTATTACAATGCGCAAACAACCTATTTATATAAAAAATAGCACCGAGAATAGATTCAGAAGGAAATAGATACAATTGTTTATCAAAATATTTGAAAGGTGCTTTTTTTAAAAAGCACCTTTTTTAGTTTATAGTCTAAAAATTATGGAAAATAAAATTTTAAAACCGATACAAGATTCATTTGAGTTTGTCGTCAATAAGAGACAAGTTTCGAAGAAGAAGACATTGCACACATCTGTATTATTTAAAAAAGTAGAGTCATTTGCCAATGAGTTTATTACCCCAAATCAAGATATTTTAGATACCTATCCAAAATCTTTTGAACTAAACTTTATACAAAATGCGTATTTAAATGATGCGCTAGTGGTGAAAAATCAAATTAAGAAATTGAATAACCAATATTTAATTCTGCTTATTACCGTTTCAAAGAAAGAGCAGAAAGATCCTATTTGTGAAGCTACTTTCGGCTACACGTTCAAAAAAGCTTCTTAATTAATTTTAAGTTGATTTTGGTTTGTTTGTAACTGGCTAAGGCAATCTCCTTGGCCAGTTTTATTTTATATATACTTCTAAGAGCTCAGCATCGTCGATAGCGCTAATATTAAAGTGATCCAAGGCATTCGGAACCAAAATGGTCTCTCCTTTTTTTAGTGTTTCTTTTTGATCTACTGAGGTAAATACAACACTCCCTTGAACGCACATGTAAATAACAAAAGAATCTTTATTAGAATGATCTACAGCTACAGTATGGGTAATGGGTAAGACATTTGTTGTAAAATAGGGACAAGAGATAATTTCAGAAACCAAATTATCTTGTTTTTTATAGTGAGTACTATACGATTCTTTTACTTCATAATCTATAGCATCGACGGCTTCTTCCGTATGCAAATCTCTATAGTTTCCTTCACTATCTTGCCGGTCCCAATCATAGATTCTGTACGTAATATCTGAAGTCTGTTGAATTTCTGCCAATAAGACACCGGCTCCTATAGCATGTACTCTTCCGGTAGGAATAAAATATACATCTCCAGTTTTTACCTCATCAATATTTAAAATATCTGTTAGGGTTTTATTCTCTAAATGACGAAGATATTCATCCGGAGTTACTTCTTTCTTAAAACCAACAATAAGGTTTGCTTTAGGATCTGCTTGCATAACATACCACATCTCGGTCTTTCCAAAAGAGTTATGTCTCTCTTTTGCTAAATCATCATGAGGATGCAGTTGAATACTCAATGCTTCTTTCGCATCAATAAACTTGATAAGTAATGGGAACTTCTCTCCAAATTGATCAAAAACAGCATTTCCGACCAAACTTCCTTTGTATTGCGATATCAATTCTTTTAAGTTCTTTCCTTTCAACGGCCCGACAGAGACCACTGATGTATCTCCTTCCACATCAGAGATTTCCCAACTTTCTCCGATATCTTTTCCATCGGTTTGTTTATTTAAAAGGTCTTTTAGTTTCTCACCTCCCCAAATTTTATCTTTTAGTATCGGGTCGAACTTTAGAAATTGATTCATACTTCCATTTTACAATTCACAAATTTACAAGGAATTTGTTATACAACGGTCTTAATAAAATTTAATTAACTTTGAGAGGGTAAGCAATGCACACGTCGCTCATCGATTAAATTCTTGTTTATAGTAACAAATACATGTGACCAAGTGAACTGTAACGTTTTAAAAAAAATTATACAAATCATATAACTTATCTTTAGCGTTGTGATCAAAATTTTTAGGAACTTAAGAAAGAAAAGTATGTCCAAAAACAATATCAAAAACTACTTACTGTACGCTTTTGGCGAAATTGCATTGGTTATGATCGGAATTTTGTTGGCACTACAAGTAAACAACTGGAATGAATCTAGAAAACGTAAGCAAGAACTCAGTAGTATTTTAAATACGGTTAAATTGGATTTGGTTCGGGATACTATAATTGCAGGTGGGGTGATTGATTTTTATAAGCAAAATGAAAAGAATAGTTTACGATTCATCAACAAAGAGATTACTAGAGATAGTTTGACCTCTTGTATTATGTGTAGAAATTTAATAACGGTGTATCGCCCATTCGCTATTCAAACCAAGGGACTGGAAATGATCAAGAATTATAGCAATCAAAACAATGTTAAGAATGATTCTCTAATTTTAACAGTGACTCAATTTTATGGAACATTAAGTCAGCTTATCGAAGATAGCAATGGATTTATCAAAAAAGAAGTCTTAAAGAACATCGAGAGTTTTCAAGAAAAACCCTGGTACGTAGATTGGACTCAAGGAAAAATGACTCCTGAAATTATGGACTACTATTTGAGTGAAGACTATAGAAAAAGAGTTGCAGCCCATGATATATTTGGTTCTAAAAATCATTTAAAATTTGTGACATTTTATCGAGACGGCGCAAAAAGGATTATAGATCTAATAGATACAAAAGCTTCAGAAAATAACTGATGGACGGATTCAACATAGTGATGGTTATTGCCATTATCCTCTTTGCAAGATTGGGGGTACGATTATACTTGGGGTATAAAAAGCATAAAAAGGAACAAAGAGATCAATGATTCAGCTCAAGAACATAGTCGTGTTGATTATTGCCTTTAACACTTTGGTTGCGGCTGCAAAAGTAAACAGTAAAATTGTAGCACACAGGGTCGCTGGATATCAACTCTCTGTGTACATCCCTGAGGCATACACCTCATCTAAAAAATACAAAGTAGTGTATGTTAATGACGGACAATGGTTATTTAAACGACCCGGATCTTTACAATTAGACTCAACATTAGATAGTCTTAGTAGCATACGTGCGATCGACCCAATTATTGTCGTTGGAGTTCATAGCGATCGATCAAGAACTGAAACCTACGTCCCATATGCTCTGGAAGGAAATCCGTATTTTGAATCTAAGGCAACTACCTATGCAGACGTGCTTACCAAGAAAATAATTCCATTCATAGAGAATACGTATAGTACCATTCAAAATCGTAACGGCAGAGCCATTTTCGGATTCTCTTTTGGTGGCTTAAATGCTACATGGTTAACCATTCATTATTCTGATTACTTTTCTTTTAGTGCGGGATTCTCTCCTTCTTTTTGGGTCAACAATTATCAGCTGATACAAGAAGTTCAACAATCGAAAAGCGATACTACCTTTTGGATCGATATAGGCACGAATGAGTGGAATTACTATGTTCCTTTTATCAATAAGGCATTGCAAAAAGGAGGGGTTTATGGAAAGTCTATCTTTTACTATGAGGTTCCTAACGGAGAGCATACTATTCGAGACTGGAAAAAGCGAATCTCCTTCCCTATCCTTATTTATGCCGGAAAGAAAAAATCTGACATCAAAGATTGGCATATAGAGGTCGAAGTCATTAAAAGCACATCCAAACCGGGCGTATTTTATCAAAGAATAAACCCTATTGTAACACTTGGTAATGGAGTGAAATTTTCTTTGGCAAATCAAGCTAAATATGTGCTTAAGAACAAAAATGATGGACAGTTAGCGGATGATGGTCGTTTTATATTCAACACTACAAATGATTTGAAAGTTAACGTATCGTATGGAAAACTTAATAAAGAAATTCTTATAAAACATCAAGATATACAGCGGTTAAAAACACAATGATTACAATTTTTCGCAAAACACGTCAAAAACTTATGAGTGAAAATAATATGGGAAAGTATTTTAAATACGCTTTAGGAGAGATCCTATTGGTCATGGTTGGAATTTTATTGGCCTTGCAGGTAAATAACTGGAATGAGGGTCGAAAAGATCGAATCAGAGAAAAAGCTATTCTAGAAGAACTACATCAAGATTTTACAAAAAACCTACGGCAATTTAATGATATTGTAGCTGTGCATGAAAAGTCATTACGAGGCTCCCTACAGTTCAAAAAATACATCAATCACCCCAACCCAATAGAAGTAAAAGATAGTGTAGGAAAATATTATTTTCGAGCTTTTAACGGTGTTTCGTACAACCCATCGAACGGAATCGTTTCTTCTTTAATTTCTTCAGGTGAATATAAACTCATTAAGAACGATACTTTGCGAAATTATCTCATCTCGTGGAAAGATGCACTGGAAGACTATACAGAAGAAGAACAAGTTTCTAACAAGTTTTGGTCGGAAAAAATTGAACCCTTTCTGATTGACAATGGAGACCTATCTAATTTAACGAGCCCTCTAAATTTTAAGTTAATTACCACACGAAAGTTTAAAAATCTAACTGAAAGACATATCTTTCTTCTTAGGAACATCTTGAGATCGATAGATCAGGAGCCTCTACAAAGTCATTTAAAAGAAATTGTTCGCCTTTCTAAAACCGATTAAATAATGATAAAGTTTTTTAAAAAAGTTAGACAGAATTTGATTCAGCAAAACAGAACCGGTACTTATTTAAAATATGCTATTGGAGAAATTGCACTGGTTATGGTCGGTATACTATTGGCACTTCAGGTAAGTAATTGGAACCAAGATGTACAGAAAGAAAAGTTGGAAATAAAACTATTAGGGAAACTTCAGGAAGACCTTTCCAATATGTACGGAGATGTTGCCAATGATCTAAGAACCATGGAGTTAGGAGATCGCAGTCATTTCAGAATTTTGGATTACACACAAAAAGATCAGGTGTACCGAGATAGTATGTGTTTTGACTTCCATTGGCTGGCTAAAGATGAGTACATATACCCTGTAACCTCTACCTATGATGTAATTAAAAGAGAAGGCTTAAATATTGTCAAAAACGATTCTATACGAAGAGGTATTCAGTTGGCCTTTGAAAATATTTTCCCTCGCCTGGTAAGAACCAATGCATTTTACCCCAATATAGAAGAGTTCTTTTCTACGTATTATCAACAAAACTTTACACCTAATACAGATGAAAATCTCATCTTCAAAGAAGATTTTTACGGGTATACCCAAACTTTCCCCTATAAAAAGAAGGTAAATGGTAAAACGTATACCATTGCCATAGGGTATGTTCCTGAGAACTTTACAAAGTTGAAAAAAGATGAGGAATTCTCCATGCTTATGCGTCAGGCGTACTCATATAGAACCTATAAAATAAATAGGTATAAATCGGCTAAATATGTGATTGAAGAATTGCAGAAATTAATAGATAAGGAATTAAAGAATAGACAATGATCAAGATTTTTCGAAATATCAGAAAGCAATTTATCAAAGAAGGTAAGACCAGTAGCTATTTTAAATATGCGATTGGAGAAATTGCATTGGTAGTTATAGGTATTTTATTGGCCTTGCAGATCAATAACTGGAATGAACAATCTAAAAAAAATGAGCTGAGAGAAAAGTACCTTTTATCATTAGTTGAAGACCTCAAGCAAGATACAACACTTGTGAAAAGTCAATATGCATTTTATAAAAGTGATACGATCAAATTACAATCGCAAATACGACGTATTAAAAAAAATAAGAATTCAATAGACACCATTAAAAAAATTGCCAGATATGAATTTGACACCAACATTCAGTTGATCACGACTTTTAGTAATAAAACATATCAAACACTTATTAATACCGGAAATATAGATCTTGTAGACCCATGGCTAGTAGAAGAGCTTTCGAAGCTGGATCAACTGCAGAAATTGGTTATTGATATTTATTCGTTAAGCATGCGATCCTACTCGCAAATACTTGGTATTTACAATCAACATTATCCTTTCTATGATGACGCTCTCGCCGGAGAAGTACTAGATGTGGTTTGGGATCAAGCCAACAACAATCATTTTCTGGCCAGTTACAACGAAATTGTGAGTTCTAAACAAACAACTGCCAATAACATTATTCAGATGCTACCCCCTATGTACTCCCAAACTACGCGTTTATTAAACCGAATAGCATCTAGTTATCCTGAATTATTTGATAAAAAGACAGATAAATAGTAATGAAAGTATCTATTCTCCTGAGTAACTCACAAAGTTTCTGGGAGTCTCATATAATTTTACCTTCATGTCAAGATGATCTGCAATGTGCTGACGAAGTCTATTATAAATAACTACACAAATATTTTCAGCGGTTGGATTTAACGTCTTGAACTCCTCCACCTCCAGATTCAAATTCTTATGATCGAAAGCTTCTTCAATTTCAGAACGAATCAATTGCTTTAATTTACCCAAATCGTAGACAAATCCAGTTTCCGGGTCTATTTCTCCGGTTACAGAAACAATCAACTCATAGTTATGACCATGATAATTGGGATTGCTGCATTTACCAAATACTTCGAGGTTCTTTTTATCAGACCAATCAGATCGAAATAAACGATGGGCCGCATTAAAATGCGCCTTACGATATGCAGTTACTTTAGGCATGTGTTAGTTTTGAATAAGATTCAGCAAATATAATTTTGAACCAGACCGTGTAATGCTCCGGATTCATTTCAATATCATTTTTAACAGCTTCTAGGGTCATCCATTTATACGAAGCTACTTCGTCCTTATTAATAACAGGTTCACCATTAAAGCTTCCGACCATAACATGATCCAACTCATGTTCCGTTAATCCATTATCAAAAGGCGCCTTGTATACAAACCAAAATATCTCTTCAAGATCTGTGGTAAAACCCATTTCTTCCTGCAAACGACGTTTTCCCGCTTCTAAAGACGTTTCACCATCGCGCTGATGAGAACAACAGGTATTTGTCCATAACAAGGGAGAATGGTACTTATCCGCAGCCCTTTGTTGCAACATTAATTCTCCACTATCGTTAAAAATAAATACCGAAAAAGCTCTGTGCAATACTGCTTTTTCATGCGCTTCCATTTTTGGCATCAATCCAATCTGATTGTCTTGTTCATCTACCAGAATAACCTGTTCCTCCATTTTTTGTCTTTGTACACAAAAATACGAAAATCAAACAATTCAAATTTTGTAGTTTTTGTTAATCTTTCTGTACTAAATACAAAGCAAAACCTATTGAATATTTATATTTGCTTCTGATGAAATATTCTTTTCTTAAAGCGGCTCTTTGTATACTTTGCATGATAGTTTACCAATCCTGTGAGCAAAAAAAGAATGCTCCTTCTCAAAAGAAGGTCGAAACGAAACCAGTCGTAAAAAAACTTCAAAAAACGACTAAAAAGATACTACAGGTTAAAAAAGACAAAGAAGACACAGACACGATAAACACAAAAAATGCTGCAGCATTTCTTACTGCTTATGGAAGGCAACATCCTGAAACTGTAGTGCTATTTGAGACCCGCTTTGGCAATATAAAGATCCGTTTATACAGAGATACACCACTGCACAGGGCAAACTTCATATTTCTTACTAAGAAAGGTTATTTTAGTACTACCTGTTTTCATCGTGTAGTTCCTAACTTCATAATTCAGGGAGGAAATTCTGACCATCCTTTAACCAGAAAACTAAGAACAAAGTACAATTATGTGATCCCTCCTGAAATAAAAAAACATCGTAAACATAAGTACGGAGCATTGGCCGCCGCCAGAGAATGGGACAATAACCCAAAGAAGCTATCTTCTCCATACGAGTTTTATATGATTCAGGATAAAAGAGGAAGTCATCATTTAGATGGTGAGCATACGATCTTCGGAGAAATTATTGAAGGAATAGCTACCATGGAAAAAATTGCTACTTTAGAGACAGATTCAAAAGAGTGGCCTATTAGAGATGTATATATAAAAGCCACTGTCTTAAGATAGCACGTGAATCATGGAGCAATTTATTAACTTATTGGAACAACTGACAAAAATCATTCAGGAAGATAAAACACTGGATGGCACTTCTTTCAACCTACTTTCATTAGTTGCAATCGATCCAGATAAAATTTCACAGATAAAAAATGAAACAGCAGGACAAGAAGTATCAACAATTGATGAGTTCTGGGATTTGACAGAAGAGATCTATAAAAATCTCATGCTAAAGACAATAGCTCCAAACTTGCAACAGTATTTCAATAAGGTTCAATTAACTTCTGATCAAGAGTGGCTAAAATTTGGTTATACTTTTTCTCCTTGGGATCGGTTCGAGATAAGGTCTGAAGGTATTGTTAATAAACCAGAATCGGACTACCATATCATGATACACATGGAGTTAGCGCATGCCGAGAATCAAATCGCCTCCTTTTTGGACTTCCTCCAAATAGAAGATCCTACCTGGTATCATGGCCTGTACGATTTTGATTATTCTTTTAACTTTCAAAGTCAAGTAGAATTGCTTTTTCACGATCTGGCCTTTTCTTGCTGGCAAGAAACCAAAAAAGAGACAGGTGCTACAATTTCTGGTTTTATAGCTGAGTCTAACGGAGGGAGTTATACTTTCAGTTTAGATACGGGGCATAATCTTCACGAATTGAACCTATCTATAACAGAATATCTGGCCCAATAAGGGTACGAAAAATACAAGTCATTCGAATTTTGCTCATTTTCTATTTAAACTTACCTTTGCACATCAATTTTTGTAGATGAGCTTTTTAGAGGAAATACAACGTAGAAGAACTTTCGGAATCATATCGCACCCTGACGCAGGTAAAACAACATTAACTGAGAAATTATTACTGTTTGGTGGTGCCATTCAAGAAGCAGGAGCCGTAAAAAACAATAAGATCAAGAAAGGAGCTACTTCCGATTTTATGGAGATTGAGCGCCAGCGTGGTATTTCTGTTGCTACCTCGGTATTAGCCTTTATTTATAAAGATAAAAAAATTAACATCCTGGATACACCAGGACATAAAGATTTTGCAGAAGATACCTTTAGAACACTAACTGCTGTAGATAGTGTAATTGTTGTTATAGATGTTGCCAAAGGTGTAGAAGAGCAGACGGAAAAGTTGGTAGAAGTATGTAGAATGCGAAAAATTCCAATGATCGTCTTTATCAATAAATTGGATCGCGAAGGAAAGGATGCTTTTGACCTTTTAGACGAAGTGGAACAAAAATTAGGGTTAACAGTTACCCCTATGAGCTTCCCAATTGGAATGGGATACGATTTTAAAGGAATCTATGATATCTATGGAAAAAAGTTAAACCTGTTTTCTGGAGAAAATAAACAGACCATTTCTGAAGGAGTTGAGTTTAACGACGTCAACAATCCGGAATTAGATACTATTGTTGGTGAAACGGCAGCCGAAACGCTACGAGAAGAGCTGGAATTGGTATATGAAGTATATCCTAAGTTTGATCAAGAAGAATACATAAAAGGAGAACTTCAACCTGTATTTTTCGGTTCGGCCTTAAACAACTTCGGAGTAAAAGAATTATTGGATGCGTTTATAGATATTGCGCCAAACCCCCAACCAAAACATGCTGAAGAGCGTTTGGTAGATTCTAAAGAAAATAAGTTGACCGGTTTCGTTTTTAAGATTCATGCCAATATGGATCCTAAACATAGAGATCGATTAGCTTTTGTAAAGATCGTTTCAGGAACCTTTAAGAGAAATGCTCCTTACCTACATGTTCGAAACGGTAAAAAAGTAAAATTTTCAAGCCCAAATGCATTTTTTGCTGAAAAGAAAGAAATCGTCGAAGAATCATATCCGGGAGATATTGTTGGGTTACACGATACCGGAAACTTCAAGATTGGAGATACGTTAACAGAAGGCGAAGTTTTAAATTTTAAAGGAATTCCTAGTTTCTCTCCAGAGCATTTCAGGTATGTTAATAATGCCGATCCAATGAAGGCCAAACAATTGTACAAAGGCTTGGATCAATTAATGGATGAAGGTGTAGCACAGCTATTTACACTGGATATTAATGGACGTAAAATTATAGGAACGGTAGGTGCACTTCAGTATGAAGTGATTCAATATCGATTAGAACACGAGTATGGTGCAAAATGTACCTATGAGAATATTCATGTTCACAAAGCCTGTTGGGTAGAAGCCGAAGATGAAAAAAATGAAGAGTTTACAGAGTTTAAAAGAGTAAAACAGCGATATTTAGCAAAAGATAAACAAGGACAATTGGTATTTTTAGCAGATTCTGCTTTTACCATACAAATGACACAACAAAAATACCCTACTGTAAAATTACATTTCACAAGCGAATTTTAATCATATGAAAAAAACATTATTTTTTATTAGTCTAATACTGCTCGCCTTTTCTGGTAATACTCAGAATACGCAAAATCTGTCAATGTTAAAAGGAACAGAGGTCAATACCGGCATACGGCTTCAATACTTATCAGTAGACATGCCTGTTGGTCAAATAGCCTTCCCTTTAGAAGATAAGATGGGAATAATGAGTTTACACTATTTAGTATACCTTAAGGATTGGCTATATACGGGTATTGGAATGAAAGGAGCGGCTTTTGGAGATCAGTCTGGGCTTTTTACGTTGGGAGTAGATCTAGGTGTAAACAAAAAGATTTACAACAATCTTTATTTAGACGCAAATGTCCATTTTGGAGGAGGTGGAGGATTTAGATCGTTAGTGAACGGTGGTGCAATAATTCAACCTAATATAGGGCTACAGTATAAAGCGAAAAATTTCTCTTTTGGGGCTCAATACAGTCATTTCAATTTTTTCACTGGTGTCATCAAAAGCGATGCTATTTCTTTCTTTATTGAAATTCCTAGTATATTAAAGTATGCAGATTATAAAGATGCAGGTAAGAAGTTTACAGGTGAAAATCTATCATCTGAAAATTTCTGGTACCGACCAGCTGTAAAAAATGTGAAACAAGTACGTTTCAACTTCCTTTACCCGATAAGAGATTCCAGAGAAGATTTGGTAGCCAATAATGCTTTTTTAAGACGAACACTCTATGTAATAGGTTTTGAATATCAGAGATATTTAAGTTCGAACCTGTTTTTGTATGCACATACGGATACAGTATATAAGGGATTGACCGCTGGTTTTATGGACTTGTTTTTCGGAACCGGCTATAATTTTATAGATACAAAACTTATCAATCTTTTTGGTAAGTTTGGCTTAGGAGCTGCCGGAGGGCGAATAAAACAGGAAGGTGGTTTTGCCATGTTCCCCAGCGCTGGATTTGATTTAAAACTTAATAAAAATGTTGCGTTGAGCTTATCAGGAGGATATTTACGTTACCTCGACGGAAGTTTTGAAGCGTACTCAACTGGTTTCGGAATAAAATATTTTGGATTATCCGGAGGTAGCAAGGAGCCTTTTTCAGAAAAAAGCATCAGGAAGGTTAAAACTAAAGGATTTAGAATTGGTGTAGAAAATCAGACTCTTTTTAATGTCAGCAGACGAGTAGTTTTTGACACGAACATACAATCTATCGCCCTCAAACCATATTACGACATTTCTAAGCGATTTTATTTGATGGGAGAAGCAAGCTTTGCTTACGATGGAAACTCTGGAGGATATGCACATGGAGTTTTTGGTGTAGGTTTAAAAACCAATACTTTTCTAAATGATAAAGTCTCTGGGTTTTTCGAATTTGCCATAGGTGCTGCTGGAGGTGCGAGAGTAGATACTGAAGAGGGTATAGTAGTTAGACCTACTATAGGAATAAATTATCATATCTCGGATGCATTTACATTTATGATCTCAGGAGGTCAATTCATATCTCCTTATGGTTCAGTAAACTCTACAAATTTAAACGCTGGAATTAGTTATAATCTATCATTTTTAGATGCAGAATAGAAATATCCTTTTATAAATAAACATTATACAATATAAAAAACAAACATGAGCATGAACAACGGAATATATGCAAAATTTAAGACCTCTAAAGGGGATATCCTGGTAAAACTAACATACGACCTAACTCCAGGAACAGTGGGTAACTTTGTAGCATTGGCTGAAGGAAACTTAGAGAATAGCGCTAAACCACAGGGAACACCTTACTACAACGGATTGAAATTTCACAGAGTAATTTCTGATTTTATGATTCAAGGAGGTTGTCCATTAGGAACAGGTACAGGAAACCCGGGGTATAAATTTGATGACGAGTTTCATTCGGAATTGAAACATGATAAACCAGGCGTATTGTCTATGGCAAACTCTGGTCCGGCAACCAACGGAAGTCAGTTTTTTATAACTCATGTAGCAACACCTTGGTTAGATAATAAGCATACGGTATTTGGTCATGTTGTTGAGGGTCAAGATGTTGTCGATGCAGTTGAACAAGGTGATGAAATGACAGAAATCGAAATTATTAGAGTAGGAACCGATGCTGGAGGGTTTAATGCTGTAGAAGCTTTTAGAACATTTGAAGGTGCCAGAGCCGAGCGTGAGGCGGAAGAACTTAGAAAACAAAAGGAGCTCTTGGATTCTGTTGCTGCCGGATATGACGAAACGCCTAGTGGACTTCGTTATAAAATTCTTCAAAATGGTGACGGAAAGCAAGCGACGAAGGGAGCTATGGTATCTGTACATTATAAAGGTCAATTATTAGATGGAACCGTATTTGATTCTTCGTACAAGCGTAAACAACCTATCGATTTTGCTATCGGTGTTGGTCAAGTTATAGCAGGATGGGATGAAGGAATTCAGTTGTTGAAGGTTGGAGATAAAGCAAGATTGGTAATCCCTTCTCATTTAGCATACGGAGAAAGAGGTGCTGGTGGAGTTATCCCTCCAAATGCAACATTGATCTTTGATGTGGAATTAATGAACGTTAAGTAGAACATATCTTTTTAATAGTTTAAAAAGCTCTCATATTCTTATGAGAGCTTTTTATTTATATTGCATTTAAAATCAAAAAATATGATCGTAAAAAAAAGGGGGCTTCTTATCGCTATTCTTAGTTTGATGCTATGTTCTTGTTCAAAGCAAGAACCGAAAGAAATCCAAATAACAACCATTCTTGAGACAACAAAAAGTTGGAATGGTACAGTGTTACCAAAATTTACGGATGCACAGCCAAAAGTAACGATCTCGAAAGTAGTGATCCCTCCAATGGCCAAACTTCCAAAACACCTTCATCCCGTTATAACAACAGGCATGTTGATAAAGGGTGAATTGACAGTGACAGATAGCAATAACCAGCAAATTACCATTAAAGCCGGTGATGTTTTAGTAGAGGTAACAAACGGTATCCATTTTGGAGAAAACACCGGTAATGTTTCCGCCGAAATTATGGTATTCTATATAGGTCCGGAGGACAGCCCTACCACCGTAATAAGTAAATAAGAAACATTAATTTCTTATGGCATCTGCCTCCGTTTCTAACGCAGTTTTAGCCGCTAACGCTTCAGCACTTAATGTGGTACCTATTAAATTTGTACCCTCATATGGATCTGTCGAAATTCTATAGAGTTGTTCGGCCCCATTCTCATTTACGATCAATTTATAAGTAGCATTACGTATTGCGTAACTCAATCCATTGCTCGATCGTTCCGTATAGACATAGGTTCTCTCCGAAGCACTTTCATCAGATAATAAACTATAGAAACTATTACTATTGTTAATCTCTTGAACATTAATACCTGCAATATTCGCTATGGTAGCAAATAGATCCGTGGTATGTACTAAAGCAGATTCTCGTTCTCCCATTCTGGTAGTACCCACGCCAGAAACAATCAAAGGAACATTAACTCCGCCTTGATATATCGATCCCTTTGCACGCATCGTGCTATAGGGTGATTGCACTACTTGATTAGGTGTTCCATTATCTCCGATGAAAATAACGATGGTATTGTTTCTATCTTCAACAGACAAACTACTTAATAACCTCCCTAGTTCACTATCCATTGCCTCTACTGCAGACATGTAATAAGGCATTGGGTTTGCATCTATTGACGCCTGGTCTGAAGGTAAATTTCCTTGAGCGTGTAAATTAGTTGGAGCCAAATGAAAAGGTGTGTGAGGAGCATTGTATGCTAACCACAAAAACCAGGGTTTTGTTTGATTATCAACCCAATCAATGGCCAGGTCGGTAAACTTGGTCGTAGTATATTCTGTAGAGTTATTCGTTTGCCCATTCTCTGTTAAGTTCCAATTCGTATAAGACTGTACGCCTCCATTCAAGAGCCCTGCATAATAGTCTACTCCCATTGTTATCGGATCATTAGCATTCTGTGACAAATGCCATTTTCCAATAATCGCAGTTGCATATTCATTTCCCGTATTCGAACTTATATAGCGCTGAACAGAAGTTTCTGAGGTAGAAATAACATCCCCTACCTCTAACACATTTGTCTTGATTCCATATTTTCCTGTCAGAATGGAAGCTCTTGTCGGTGTACAGACAGGATACGACCACAAATTATCGAATGTAAGTCCGGTATTCATTAAACTTTGTAAAGTGGGCATCATTGGTTTAATCGTTCCTTCATTATAATTCGGTGTGGCATCCTTTCCCATATCATCAGCAATTACCAATAAAATATTTGGCTTTGCCGCAACCACAGGATCTGGATCCGGGTCGGTGATAACCTCTTCTATCGTAGAAGAACAGCTAGTAATTAATACAAGGAAAAAGAGGTGGAAAATAAGGTTTTTGTAGTTCATTGTTTCATTAGTTTGATGCTTTGACCCTGAATTATCCCAATAGTTTAGTTCAATGAAAAAAAATGTAACATATTTTTACAAAAATCGTCTCAATAATAATTGAGAGCCCAAAATACGCTCACTGCTTATTTTTATATTCATCAACAAAACCAACTCTATGAAACGATATTTCTATCTTTTAATAACACTACTTATCATCGGTTGTACCAGTTCTAAAAACGCTCCAGAATTTATAAAAAAAACAGAAGGAAGGTATTTTTTCAATTCTGATGAGACATTGGAAATTTATTTTGTAGAAGAAGAACTGAAGGTAAAATGGAGAGGGCAAGATATGATACCGATCAAGGTAAATGATTCTTCTTTTTATTTAAAAGAGATGAATGAGAAACTGGTTTTTGTTTCTAAACCTTCAATACATATAGAATTAGCTCCAAAAAGAGAACACGATGGAGAAAAATTTGTTTTTGAAAAGTTACAAAAAGGACAAAAAACACCTAGTGAATACCTAGCCGACAAAGAATATGATAAAGCCTTAAAAGGTTATTTGGCTATCAAACAAAAAGATTCTTTAGATCCTACTATTCGAGAATGGACCTTGAATAGTTTAGGGTATTCAAAAATTAGAGATAATAAATTTGAGGAAGCTGTAGAAATATTTAAAATTAATGTAGCTTTATATCCGCACAAATCGAATCCTTACGATAGTTTAGGGGAAGGTTATTGGGCAATGAAAGATACAGCAAATGCTATTGCCAGTTATAAAAAAGCATTGTCTATAAATCCGGAAAATCGAAGTGCTAGAAGATTTTTAAAGAGACATAAATTCGAATAAATTGGAAGACCTTAGATATCCCATAGGAAAG
Organism: Flavobacteriaceae bacterium; assembly: GCA_965218065.1. Lineage (GTDB taxonomy): Bacteria > Bacteroidota > Bacteroidia > Flavobacteriales > Flavobacteriaceae > Polaribacter. Next base: position 1,780,276 of record OZ244589.1, read on the forward strand.
TTTACAAGACCAAATGTTATCACTAAAGAGCATGAACAACATTGGATTCATGTATTAGAAAGCTTTCCTGAACGCTTAGAGAACTTAGTTCGTTCTTTAAGCGATGAACAATTAGACACTCCTTACAGAGAAGGTGGCTGGACCATTAGGCAAGTCGTGCATCATTGCTCGGATAGTCACCATAACAGCTATATTCGTTTTAAATGGGCATTAACAGAAGATACTCCGGTAATAAAACCATATGATGAAAAGAATTGGGCCGAACTCTTCGACACAAAATCAGCACCCATTGTACCGTCTATTGCACATTTAAAGGCAGTTCACGCTAAATTAGTATATCTCCTAAAAGGTCTTACAGAAGAACAATTAGATAGGGCCTTTATTCATCCTGCAGATAACAAAAAGGTCGTTTTAAGAGAAAATATGGGTATTTATGCCTGGCATTCAAATCATCATTTTGCACATATTGAAAATGTCATGATCCGTAAAGGTTGGAAATAATTTTTATCTTTAGGATCAAATTTTTTCTAGTATGAGAACAGCGCAACAATGGTTTGACGACTACGCAGTTAGTCATCAAAATGAGACTAATCAATTGATTCATTACATCTGCGTCCCTTTGATCTTTTTTAGTGTCATTGGGCTATTTATGAGTATTCCTACCGGATTGTTAGAGAGTACTTTTGGATTGTATAATCCATTGCTAGAAAATTGGGCGGTTGTGTTTGGGATACTAAGTCTTTTATTTTACATCCGACTTGGCTTCTGGTATTTTGCTCAAATGTTATTCTTCTTGCTTATTGCCATTATTGGAAACTACTGGCTAGGAAACAATGTCAATTTACTTTATGCTTCATTAATTATTTTTGTGGTAGCATGGATCGGTCAATTTTATGGGCATAAAGTAGAGGGTAAAAAACCATCATTTATTAAAGACCTTCAGTTTCTATTGATCGGACCATTGTGGGTACTTCAAAAATTAGGAAAGAAAAAATAACATGAAAGACGAAATAGCATTTGAAGATTTTTTAAAAGTCGATATAAGAATAGGTACCGTAATTGAAGTTAATGATTTTCCTAAAGCTCGAAAGCCTGCATATCAATTACATATCGATTTTGGAGATTTAGGTATAAAAAAGTCGAGTGCTCAAATTACCGACTTATATACTAAAGAAGAGCTACTGCATAGACAGGTTAGTTCTATTGTCAATTTCAAGCCAAGACAGATCGCTAATTTTATGAGCGAGTGCCTGGTACTAGGTGTTTACAATAATGATGGACATGTAGTATTGCTAAAAACCTCGGATGCCATTAAAAATGGTGAGCAAGTGAGCTAACTTTTCGGATTATTTAAAATTACCAAAGCACCAATAACGCCTGGAATCCATCCACAAAGTGTTAGTAAAAAGATAATAAAGAAAGATCCGCAACCCTTATCTATTACCGATAACGGTGGGAATATGATCGCTAATAAAACGCGTAAAAAGCTCATAGATTATTTTCAATTGGTTAGTATACTTAAAAGACGTTTTTAACGCCCATTTGTTACACTAAAAAAACCCGCTTTTGCGGGTTTTATTGTCTTTTCTATCAAATCAATTCTACATCTTATCTCCAAAGAAAATAGCATTCATTAATAATTTATTAGTGCCATACCAAAAGGCTCTGAAGTTTGTATTATCTGTAAAGACAATAACTCTACCTCTACCTAATCTTCTTACTTTAAACGGTATAGTCCCTTTGATCTCTTTTGCATTTTCTTTAGAAATATATCCACTTAATAGCGGATTTTGAGTGTATTGTATCGGGTTATTATAACTTTTTTTATCTGGCTTTATGAATACTGTTGTATTTCTGAACAATGCTATCTTATCATTCTTGTATCCAAAATTAATTGGATGAGAACGATCTATATTTGCTTCAAAAATGGCTCCTCCTATAAACTGCGCTCCCGTTTGCTTTGAACGATTTTCAAAAGAAACATTCTTAACCGTATCGATCTTAGGCTTATTGAACTCAAGCTTGATAAATTTCTGACTATTTAACCACTTTGCTGCATTTCTATAACCGATTAAAATTCCTCCATTACGTACCCAGCTTTGCAACTTTTTAACGGCAGCAGCATTCATATTATTACTATTTGGAACAACGATAGCTGTGTATTTACTAATATCAATACGATTGAAGTAGGTCATGTCTAATTTAGTCACATGCATTTCATATCGTTGGTCCAACAAATGCCATACCTCTCCTGCATCATTTCCAAAAATTCCATTACCAACCAGCATGGCCACCTTTGGTACTTTTATATTTCTGAAATTATTACTCCCTAAATCAATCCCATCATTTAATCCTGTTGAAACCCCATTTATTTGTACATGACTTTCATTAGCTACTTTATCCAAGAAACGAAATAAATCGTTCTCGTTTAACTTTTGATTCTGAACCGGAATAAATATGGTTCCGTAATCATATGAGATCCCATCATTTTTAAAGTTCTTCATCGATACTTTAGCACGGATTCCTTTTTTCAAGATTGCATTTAAAGCCTTTGGCGTATAGTATTCATTCCACGGCATTAAATACCCTACTTTACTTCTTCCATTAGTAAAACCTTCTTTTAATTTTAAGTTCGTCACCTCTGCCCCCGCCTTGTTTAACGAAACATTCTTAGCAAAATCTACTCCAAAAGAATGATTAAAGGTCCATGCCGAGACATCATAGAATAAGCTATCCTGAAATTTAGTTCGAACATCAAACATTGCTTTTATCAAACGATGATTCTTTTGATTCATAGGAACGATATAACTATATCCTCTTTTAAAACGTTTTCCGTTAGCCGTAAAATCGGACTTCACGTCATGAAATTTGATATGATGCCTTTTTAAAACTTCCGCTAAATGATATGTTTTGGCAGCATCTTTCTCATCACCAAAAACAATCGCCTTTCCCTTCGCACCTTCTGCTTTTGCTCTTCTATAAAAATCTTGTTGATACTTTAAGATCTTTACACGCATAGCATTAGCAGCTTCTAAAGTTGACATAGCAGCTGTATATTGATTTCTAATCGTAAATGGAAACGTTAACAATCCATTGGTAGTCTCCTGTGCGTGTCCACGAGAACTTCCTTGTTCAAATAAGATTCCTATACTTCCATTGATATCAGGAAATGTTGAACCTTTACCATAATAAAAGTCATCAAAACTTTCTTCCGAATAATATTGAGACCCTAATTTGTCCAATGCCTTCGCATGGAAAGTAGCAATCTCCCTGGTTAATTCTTGATTCATTTTTGGTGTCAAAGGATGTGTTCTGCTTTGAATACCTGGTTGAAAGAAGAAGGTCGAGTTCGATCCCATTTCATGATGATCCGTTAGTATATTCGGTAACCATTTATGGAAGGTTTTGATACGGGCTCTAGATTCTGGTAACTGAACTGGCAGCCAGTCTCTGTTCATATCAAACCAATAATGATTGGTTCTACCTCTTGGCCATACTTCAGTATACTCTCTATCATTAGGGTCCGGATTTATATTTTTACTCTTATTTGTATTTGCCCAATACGCAAATCGCTGTAAACCATCTGGATTTAATGATGGGTCAAATAATATGATGGTATTCTTTAAAAGCTGTTCTGTAGACGTTTTCGAAGAAGCAGCCAAATAATAAGCAGCTGCCATAGCAGCATTAGATCCACTCGGCTCATTTCCATGTATAGAAAACCCTTGATAAACCACTATAGGATCATTACTAACATCTATAGATGGATCGTTTGTAGCATCTATATGACGCTTTCTGATCTCTTCCAAACGTGAATGGTTATAGGGGCTTGTAATCGTTAACAATAAAATAGGACGTCCTTCAAAAGTCTTTCCTCGCTCTATTATAGAAATGCGGTCAGAAGCTTTCGCAAGCGCTTTCATGTACTCTACTAGTTTATCGTGCGTTATGTGCCACTCTCCTACCTCATGTCCTATTACATCCTTAGGCTCAGGGATATTTGTATTGTATCTTTCATTGCCCGGAACATAATACCGTAAATCCAATTTTTGAGCTATAGACGAGGAGATCATACTTAAAAGAAGTACTAAGAATCCTATTTTTTTCATTTTGATTTTAATTTGATTTCGAACAAAGATATTAAAATCATATCTTTAAATTTTTGCATTCAACTGCAAGCTAAAAACCTTATTTTTGAGATTCAACTTCAAACTATGTTTTTAAAAAGGAGATATTCAGTAAAAGACATGTTCATCTGGTCTAGAGGTGAAACCATTGTTTTTATGCTTTATGCAGGGCTTATTACAGTGCTATATGAAGTTTTTGATTTTACATTTTTAAATGTTCCGTGGACCCCAGTAGCCTTGATAGGTACTGCGGTGGCCTTTATGGTTGGATTTCAAAACAATGCTGCCTACGATCGAATTTGGGAAGCTCGAAAAATTTGGGGAGCTATTGTAAACACATCTAGAACGTGGGGAATGAAAATTCAAGACATGGTAAACAATGACCATGCTGAAAAACCTATGGATGAAGCTGCTTTGAAAGAGCATAAACGCGTATTGATCTATCGTCATATTGCCTGGATGACCGCTTTACGTTATGCTATGAGACAACCAAGACGTTGGGAAACTTCACACATGTCCAAAACAAATAGGGAATGGACCAATATGCTACATATTCCCGAAAAAATATCAAAACTGGAAGACAATTTGATGTTATACTTATCTCCGGAAGAAGAGGCCTATGTTCTAAGTAAAAAAAATAAACAAACTGCTATTTTGTATTTGCAATCCAAGCATATAGGAGAATTAAAGCGAAAAGGTGTTATTTGGTCATTTGCGTTTTTAGAACTAGAAAATGTCTTGGAAGAACTTTTTACGCATCAAGGAAAATCTGAGCGAATTAAAAACTTTCCGTACCCAAGACAGTATGCGAGTTTAGCGTATTATCTGGTAAAATTATTTGTCTTCTTATTGCCTTTTGGGATTGTTCCTGAATTTGCTGAAATTGCTTCTGAAATCGTACCGGATCACCCGATCATTGGTAAGTACTTTATATGGTTAGCTATTCCATTTTGTGCTTGTGTATCCTGGGCATTTCATATTATGGAACGTATGGCTCGAGTAGGAGAAAATCCTTTCGAAGGTATCGTTAATGACGTTCCGATCTCGACAATTTCGAGAGGTATTGAAATAGATCTTCGCCAGATGTTAGATGAATTGGAAGATGAGATTCCTGAACAATTTCCGGAAGATCAAAATGCACAAATGTAAATTAGAACACATATGATCAAAGCTGCTCAGCTTCATTCATTAGGAACCGAATTATCCGGAGAATTATTGTATGATGATCTCCACAAAGCACTGTATGCCACGGATGCTTCAGTATACAGGAAAATTCCACTAGCCGTTGCATTTCCGAAAAGTGAACAAGACATTCAAACCCTGATCAGTTTTGCTAACAAACAAGGCATTACGTTAATCCCAAGAACAGCAGGAACTTCTTTGGCAGGACAATGTGTGGGTGATGGGATCGTGGTAGATGTTTCCAAATATTTTACTTCGATCTTAGCTTTTGATGAGATTGAAAAAACCATTAAAGTTCAACCCGGAGTTATAAGAGATGAACTCAATTTATTTCTAAAACCTTTTGGTCTTTTCTTCGGACCGAATACATCGACTTCTAATCGCTGTATGATTGGCGGTATGGTGGGTAATAACTCGTCTGGTAGTACGTCCATAAAGTATGGAGTGACCAGAGATAAAGTAACAGCCATTGAGACCATACTAAGTGATGGATCTAAAGCTACTTTTCAAAATTTATCCTCTGAAGAATTTAAAGCAAAAAGTAGGCAGCAAGACTTGGAAGGATCGATTTATAAAACTTTACGAAGGGAATTAGAACCCGAAACGGTTCAACAAGAAATAAAAAAGCATTTTCCCAAACCTTCTATACATAGACGAAATACTGGATATGCAGTAGATGAATTATTGGATTCCGAGCTTTTTGGAGGAGAAAGCGGCACTATAAATGTGGCTAAATTATTAGCTGGTTCAGAAGGAACTTTGGCTTTTTCTACTGCGATCACTTTACAATTGGAAGAGCTGCCTCCTCCTATTAGTGTAATGGTACTACCGCATTTTGACAACCTTCAAGAAAGTTTGGCAGCAACTATCGTTGCCATGAAACATGATTTGGGAGCATGTGAACTTATGGATAAGGTAATTCTGGATTGCACAAAGAACAATCGAGAACAAATGAAAAATCGCTTCTTCTTACAAGGAGATCCAGAAGCAATACTTATGCTGGAAGTACAATCTTCCACTCTTGAAGAAGCGCAGAAGCAAGCAGATGCCCTAATAAAGGAGCTACAAGAGCATAACTTTGGATATTATCATCCTACCGTTTCAGGAGACGACATTCGAAAGGTGTTCGATCTCAGAAAAGCCGGATTAGGATTATTGGGAAACATGATCGGTGATGAGAAGGCAGTGGCGTGTATCGAAGATACTGCAGTTGACCTGAAAGACCTTCCGGCATATATAAAAGAGTTTACGCAAATCATGGATAAGTATAAGCAACGTGCAGTGTATTATGCACACGCAGGTGCAGGTGAATTGCATTTACGTCCAATACTTAACTTAAAGAAAGCAGCCGATGTAACGCTATTTCGGAAGATCACTACCGAAACCGCTCAATTAGTTAAAAAATATCAGGGTTCTTTCAGTGGTGAGCACGGTGACGGGATTGTACGTGCTGAGTTCATTCCTTTAATGATCGGAGAACAAAATTACCAGTTGCTTCGAAGGATCAAAAAAGCCTTTGATCCGAATAATGTTTTTAATAAAGGAAAGATCACAGATGCTTTTCAAATGGATCAAAGTTTACGATACAAAGTAGACAGAAAGGAGCCAGAGATTCATACTATTCAAGATTTTTCAGATAATGAAGGTATTTTAAAGCTTGCAGAGAAATGTAATGGTTCGGGAGATTGCAGAAAACCGGTCTCTGCCGGCGGAGCGATGTGTCCAAGTTATCGTGCAACCAAAGATGAGAAGGACACTACAAGAGCACGGGCAAATACGCTTCGGGAATTTTTGACCAATTCTGACAAAGTCAATAAGTTCGATCATAAAGAACTAAAAAAAGTATTTGATCTTTGTCTTAGTTGCAAAGCATGCGCTTCGGAGTGTCCAAGTAATGTAGATGTTGCTGCTCTGAAAAGTGAGTTTTTATATCAATATCAGGAGGCTAACGGTTACTCTTTTAGAAGTAAATTGTTTGCCAATAATGTGAAGTACAACAAATTAGGAAGTAAGTTTCCTGGAGTTACAAATGCTGTTTTAAATACAAGTATTAGTAAACGTATTATGGGAGTTGCGGTGAAACGAAGTGTACCCAAGTTAGCTTCCAAGCCCTTGTTAAAATGGTATCGTCAGCAAGAGGATTCTGCTAACCCGAAAATCGTTTATCTCTTTTGCGATGAATTCTCCAATTACTACGATGTAACAATTGGAAAAGATACCATTCATTTATTAAACAAGCTGGGATACAGAGTAGAAATAGTAGACCACGAAGAAAGTGGACGTAGTTTTATTTCAAAAGGTTTTTTGAAAGAAGCAAAAGACATTGCCAACAAAAATGTTGCAGTATTCAAAGATTTGATCTCAGGAGATACACCTTTGATCGGTATAGAACCTTCAGCTATTTTGACCTTTAGAGATGAATATATACGTTTAGCAGATGATAGTAGTGCTGCAAAGCATATAGCTGCGCATACATTTACCATTGAGGAATTTATAAGCAAAGAGTTCAGCAAAGGAAATATCAAGGCTTCTCAGTTCTCTGGTAAGGAAAAACAAATAAAGATCCATGGGCATTGCCATCAAAAAGCCTTGTCAAGTACACATGCCTCTTTTCAGATCTTAAACATTCCTAAAAACTACGCTCCTGTTATTATGAATACGGGTTGCTGTGGTATGGCGGGTTCGTTTGGTTACGAAAAAGAACATTATAAAGTAAGTATGCAAGTCGGAGAGGACACCTTGTTTCCAAAAGTCAGAAATACACCGATGGATGTTGAGATCGTTGCTGCTGGGACCAGTTGTAGACATCAGATCTATGATGGTACAGCACGTATCGCAAAACATCCGGTTACAGTGTTAAAAGAGGCGCTACTGTAAAGTGTTCGTAATTCATTTTGTACATTTAGATCATAAATCTTTTCTAAGTTGAAATCCAATAACAAAGTGCTTTCCATGTTTGCGCTCATCATTGCTGGTGAAGCCATCTTTTTATTACCTTTTATTTTGATACGCGTATTTAAACCCATCATTCGAGAGGCTTTTATTCTTTCAGACTATCAAATTGGTAAGGCGCAAGCCGTATATGGGATCACTGCAATGATTTCTTATTTCTTTGGTGGCTTCTTTGCAGATAAACTTGAGGCGAGAAAACTACTCACAGCTTCTCTGGTGTTAACTGCCATAGGAGGTCTTTGGATGATTACCATTCCTTCTTATGAAAGCTTACGTGTATTGTACGGCTTTTGGGGAGTTTCTACGATACTTCTTTTTTGGGCTGCATTAATCAAAGCAACCAGAGAATGGGGTGAAGCACATACCCAAGGTATTTCATTTGGATTGTTAGACGGCGGTCGAGGCGCTTTTGCGGCTTTGATAGCTACGTTCGGATCGTTTATTCCATTACTTTTCTTTCCTGAGAATGCCAACAATATAACTCAGGAAGATAAGGTGGTTACCATGCAATATATCATTGGCTTTATAACCGTTATTGTTTTTTTAGTGGCATTTTTTACCTGGAAGGTCATTCCTAAATCATCTAAGGCTATGACATCCAAACAGCAAGTAAATTTCGATGCACGTTTTGTATATACATTATTAAAAAAACCAAAGATCATTTATCACTCATTGATCATAGTCTGCGCATATGCTGCTTATAAATTGACAGGAACCTATGCTACATACGCCAAAGATGTATGGGGATATAGCTTACAAGAAGCATCTTATTTCGGTGTCTCCATTCAATGGATGCGCCCTATCGCGGCCATTACCTTAGGTTGGATCGCAGATAAGTACATAGCTTCAAAGTTGAGTATGGTAAGCTTTTCACTTATGCTATTGTCTTCCATCATTCTAGGCTTCGGTCTTTTTGAACAGTCTATAGCACTTTCTATGGCAACATTCTTTATGATGGTTGTAGGAACCTATTCTTTAAGAGGTTTGTACTTTGCCATTATAGAAGAGGCCAAAACACCGGCGAATATTACCGGTACCGTAGTCGGAATTATTTCTGTAGTCGGTTTTACACCAGACATTTTCATGTCCTTATTGTCTGGTTATATGCTAGGAAAGGACCCAACGGTTTTAGAGTATCAAAACTTATTTCAAGTATTTTTGATCTTTCCGTTAGTCGGCTTAATAGCAACTATAGGATTTCGTAAAGCAATTAGCAATAAAAATTAGTACCTCCTTAACTTTAATTTGTCCAATTTAACGTTGGCATGTATGCAACTTGCATTAAACGATTTGTTTTGAATATACACCACCGATTCTTGTTGAAGTTGGGCCTTCTGAGCAGGACGTAGCCCCATTTTTTTTTCTCTTTTCATTTTTTCTTTGTTTAGCTGATGGTCTAAGATAGTATTAAAAATCGAATAGTGACTACAGAAAACCACATAAGATTTTGCATATATCCCCAAATAGTTTGAGCGTCACAAAAAGGTCTTTCATCGATTAAACTTTAAATTAGCTCTGATTTTCAGTACCTTAGAATACATAAACACAACAATATGTCAGCAAACAGTCTAGTAATTAGAAATGCGATCTTTATTTCAGCAGGAATCATATTGTATTTCTTTATCATGAAAATCTCAGGCTTAGAAGGAAATTCTGAGTTACGATTTTTGAATTTTGTCTTTGTATTTTGGGGCATCAACAATGCTATAAAATCTAACATCATTCGCAACGGAGAAACCTTGTACGTTCGCAATTTAGCGGTCGGCATTGGAACTTCTGCTTTGGCAGTCGGAATTACCGTGGTTGGGCTCATTATATATGTGAGTTTTATCAACCCTGAATTTATAGAAGTCATTAGAGCGTCATTTTTATGGACCGGAAATATTACGTTACCACTCCTTGTTTTTGCGCTGCTAATTGAAGGAATTGCCTCTTCGGTGGTTTGTTCTTTTATTCTAATGCAGTACTATAAAAATTATAAACCGCAAAAAACTGAAAACCTGCATGCAGTTCAGTTAGATGAATAAAAAAAGCCACTCAGTAGAGTGGCTTTTTTTATTCTATTTTACCTTATCCTTTTAAGCTGGCTAAACTAGATGTGATCGTTTCGATCTTTGCCAGTGTATCAGATTCTTTCTTTCTTTCCAAAGTAATAACTTGTTCAGGGGCATTATTTACAAAACGCTCATTCGATAATTTCTTTTGAATTCCAATTAAGAACCCTTCTGCCCTTTTCAGTTCTTTTGTTAATTTTTCTATCTCTTCTTCTACATTGATATTATCCATAGAGATCGGCACAAAATACTCGTTCGATTTTACTCTAAATGAAGCTCCATCCACTTTTTCTGAAACATAACGAATCTCAGATGTATTCGTTAACTTTTTAATGACACTGTCAAAATCAGCGGTCATTTCTTCATTATTGATCACGTATATTTCAATTGCTTCTTTGAATGCAATATTCTTTTCCTTACGAACCGTTCTAACTCCTGACACTACATCTGTTGCAAAATCAAATGCCGAGATCAATGTATCATCAAAAGAAGTGATCTTAGGATACTTTGCAATGATCAGTGCTTCTTCCGGTGTTCTCTCTTTAATAGATTGCCAAACCTCTTCCGTTAAGAATGGCATAAACGGATGCAAAATCTTAAGGTTATCCTCAAAGATCTCCATCACCTCGTTATACGTTTTTCTATCTATCGGTTGTTGGTATGGCGGCTTTACGACCTCTAAAAACAGTCCACAAAAATCATCGTAAATTAATTTGTAGATGGCCATAATAGCGTCTGAAAGCCTGTATTTACTATAATGATCTTCTATTTCTGCCAATACCTTTTGAAACTTTGAGCGATACCAATCTAACGCTATCTTACTAGATTCTGGCTGTGTTATATCATCAGAAGTCTCCCATAAAGATGTGAGGTAAAAAGCACTCCAAACCTTGTTTGCTAACCCTTTTCCTTGTTGACAAAGCGCTTCATCAAAAAGAAGGTCGTTCCCTGCTGCAGAACTTAATAGCAATCCAACTCGAACTCCATCGGCTCCGAAATCTTCGATTAACTTCAGCGCATCCGGAGAGTTTCCTAGAGACTTGGACATTTTACGTCGCTGTTTATCTCGAACCAATCCAGTGAGGTATACATTTTCAAAAGGTCTTTCATCTTTATATTCGTACCCTGCAATGATCATTCTGGCTACCCAGAAAAACAAGATATCAGGTCCAGTCACCAGATCATTAGTAGGATAATAATAATTGATCTCTTCATTTTCCGGATTACGGATGCCATCAAATACAGACATTGGCCACAACCAAGATGAAAACCACGTATCCAGTGCATCGGGGTCTTGACGCAGTTCTTCAATGGTTAACGAAGTATTTCCTGTTTTTTTCTGAGCTAAAACTAATGCATCTTCTATCGTTTCTGCAACGACAAAGTCTTCTTTCCCATCACCATAGAAATAGGCGGGAATTTGCTGTCCCCACCACAACTGACGCGAAATATTCCAATCGCGAATGTTCTCCATCCAATGGCGGTACGTATTTTCAAACTTCTTTGGAAATAGTTTTACCTCCTTAGTATCTAATACTGCTTTTAATGCCGGCTTGACCAATTCTTCCATATTCAGAAACCACTGATCTGATAGCCTTGGTTCAATAACGGCTTTTGTTCTTTCAGAAGTACCTACATTGTGTGTAATGGATTCTTTTTTAACTAAAATCCCCTGCTCTTCTAACTCTTTTGCAACATCTTTTCTAGCTACAACTCTGTCTTTCCCTTGATGATGCAGTCCAAAGCTGTTCATAGAGCCATCTTCATTTAGTACATCAATTACTTCCAAATTATGACGATCCCCTATTTCTTTATCATTTACATCGTGAGCAGGTGTTACTTTTAAGCAACCCGTTCCGAACTCAATATCCACATAATCATCTTCTATAATCGGGATTACTCTATTACAAATAGGAACAATTACATTCTTTCCTCTTAGTTGTCTATATCTTTCATCGTTTGGATTAATACAAACGGCAGTATCTCCCAAAATGGTTTCAGGACGTGTTGTGGCGATCGTTACGAACTCCGCTTCTCCTTCAATTTGATACTTTACGTAGTACAAGGTATCTGTACGTTCTTCGTAATTTACCTCTTCATCTGACAGGGTAGTTTTCGCTTCCGGATCCCAATTCACCATTCGATATCCTCGATAGATCAGTCCTTTGTTATACAAGTCAACAAACACCTTGATCACTGCCTCTGACATGTCCGGATCCATTGTGAACTTCGTGCGTTCCCAATCACAAGATGCTCCCAGCTTTTTTAATTGCTCTAATATGATTCCTCCATACTCATTCTTCCAATCCCAGGCATGCTTTAAAAATTCATCTCTAGTTAGATCGTCTTTACTGATTCCCTGTTCCTTCAGTTTGGCTACTACCTTCGCTTCTGTTGCAATAGATGCATGATCCATTCCTGGCACCCAACAGGCATTTTTACCTAATAAACGCGCACGACGAATCAATACGTCTTGTATGGTATTATTCAGCATATGCCCCATATGTAATACTCCGGTGACGTTTGGTGGTGGAATCACAATAGTGTATGGCTCTCTATCATCTACTTCCGAATGAAAATAATTATTTTTCATCCAGTACGCATACCACTTGTCTTCTACGCTACTAGCATCATATTTCGATGGAATGTTCATATGTTGAATTTCTGATTAAATAATGTCTGCAAAAGTACAATTATAAAGAAGAATGGAAAACTAGAAACTGTTTTTTTAAACGAAATTATATTGTATTTTTACATCAAAATAGTGAGATTATGAAGACCTTTTTATCCTTAGCAGTTATTTTATTCGTTGGTTTTGGTGCCATTGCACAAGAAAAAGCCGAATTTAAATTTGAAAAAGAGACCATAAATTATGGTAAGATTGCTCAGAATTCCAATGGAGTTCGTGTATTCGAATTTGTAAATGTGGGTAAAAGTCCTTTGGTTATAACACGTGTTCAAGCCTCTTGCGGATGTACAGTTCCTAAAAAACCTGAACAACCTATTTTACCGGGAGAAAAAGGAAAGATAGAAGTTTCTTATGATACCAAAAGAGTTGGTGGTTTCTCAAAATCTATTACTATTTTCTCGAATGCCAAGAATGCTAGAAAAGTAATTCGTATTAAAGGTGTTGTTGAAAAAATATCTGCTCCTGAAAAGAAAAAGAGCATGATGTCTGATGATAGTTAGATCTCTTTTCTAAGTCGAAACTTGAACTTTAATACTTCGACACCTCTTCTTACTTTGACCCAGATGCGTTTATTATCTCGTTCTTGAAATAGTCCAAAAATATCCTCGAGATCATATTTGAATGCGGGCTGACTGTTAATAGTCATAAAAACATCACCTGCTTTTAATCCTGCTTCATCCGCCGGTGAACCCGGAACTATAGTAGCGATCTTGTATACCGGTCGGAATACATATCGATAACTCGTCACAAAGTTCAACTGGTCCATACTGCTGGTTTGCGAATTGCTCCCTCCATATAATTTTATTTCGGACTGTTCTGCTTCTTTTACTAAGGTTTTTCCATTATACACCACAGTAATACCGCTCATATTATAATTAAAACCACTTTTAAAAGAACCTGCTTTTTTCAGTGTAATTCTATTATTTGGGTAATCAATCCAAACCTTAAAACGTTTTAGAATATTACCTCCTAAACTTCCATGCCTTGCTTTGTATTTTCTTGCATTAAAACTAGATAAGGTATCCAGATACGATACTGTTGGCTTTTGAATACGATAATTTCCAAGTACAAATTTGGAGATACGACTTCTTTTTCCATATATAGTCCCGCTCAACCCTTCTCCCAGTACGTCGTTAAAGAACTTTGTAGGAGGCTTTATACTCTCTTTAGAATTCTCAAATAACCATAATGCGTCGCTTCCTCCAGAATCTATTAAGAGTCTAACATCTATCAACTCTTCAGAAGCATCATCAAGTTGTACTTTTGCATCTATGTAAGGTTTGTTTCGGTGAAATGTTAAGGGGAATGTCTCACACTTTTTACATTCCTCAGGTTCGAAATACTTTGGATTGTAAAATACCAACTTTCGCTTATTATAATCAATCTTTACAATAACATGTCGGAATAAATTATAACCGATGATACCATGAATGGTTACCCCCATTTTTGAAGAAAGGTCGAACTTATCTTCCAGTATTACATAAAGGGTTTGATCGTTACTGGTCATGTTCTTAATTCGAAAAGTATTGTTTCTAGAAAGTAATGCCTCGACCGGTCTTCCGTTACCTAAGCCACGCAGTGCAGCACGCTCTACGTTATTGATTCCTAAACTGTCGCTCGCTAGTAAACTAAATAAAATGGTCTTGTTTACTCCAGTGTCCAAAACGAAGGATAATTCCTTTCCATTAATGGTTAAAGGAAAGACAATCAAATTATTGACAAACTTGAATCTGACCTCTTGCCTTTTTTCATTAACTCCAAAGAAACCGAATCCTTTTTGTCCGTAGAAATAACAACTAAAAAACAGGCAGAATAAAAGTAACGTAGTTTTTTTCAATACAAATCTCATTTAATTTAAATGTAACAATTCTAAGATAGTTAAAATAGTTTTTAGGAAAACTTTAACCTTTAGATCGACTGTAAAATTCTCACAAAAACTATGCTAAACTTGTAAAATATATTTTGCAAATTTGCAATAGACAAAACAATTAAAAGAAACCTATGCCTTCTATATCTAAAAAAGGTGCTTTAATGCCGGAATCACCTATTCGAAAGTTAGTTCCTTATGCAGAAAATGCTAAGAAAAAAGGAACCAAAGTATATCATTTAAATATTGGGCAACCAGATATAAAAACGCCTCAGGTAGCTCTAGATGCCGTAAAAAATAATACTATTGAGGTGTTGTCTTATGCGCGTTCTGAAGGTTCAGAAGAATATAGGACCAAATTAGCCGCCTATTATCAGAAAAATGATATCGAGATAACGGCAAATAATATAATAGCTACTACAGGAGGTTCTGAAGCGTTGTTGTTTACCATTGGTAGTATAACAGACCCTGGTGATGAAATTATCATCCCTGAACCTTTTTATGCAAATTACAATGGATTTTCTACCGCTTCCGGTGTAAAAGTGGTTCCAGTAATTTCAAAGATAGAAGATAACTTTGCGCTTCCCAAGATTGAAGATTTTGAAAAATTGATCTCGCCAAAAACCAAAGCTATTTTAATTTGTAATCCTGGAAATCCGACTGGGTATTTATATAGTAAAGAGGAAATTGAAAAATTAAAGCAAATTGTTTTAAAACACAATTTATTCTTGATTGCAGATGAAGTATATCGAGAGTTTGCATATGATGGACATTCGCACCATTCTGTGATGAGTGAAGTTGGGCTAGAACAACATGCTATTATGATCGACTCGGTTTCGAAAAGATACAGTATGTGCGGTGCTAGAATAGGATGTATTGTTTCTAAGAATGAAGAATTTATAAGTACAGCGATCAAGTTTGCACAAGCGCGTTTGAGTCCTCCTACGTTTGCCCTATTAGCATCTGAAGCAGCACTGGATACGCCACAAAGTTACTTTGATGATGTGATCGAGGAATATGTTGAGAGAAGAAACACGCTAATAAATGAGCTAGAGAAGATCGATGGCGTAAAAGTGGCGAATCCGAAAGGGGCTTTTTATTGTGTAGCTGAATTGCCAGTGAACGATACGGATGATTTTGCACAATGGATCCTAGAAAAGTTCCATCATGAAAATGAAACAGTGATGGTTGCTCCGGCCAGTGGGTTTTATTCAACGAAGGGTGAAGGAAAAAAGCAAGTTCGAATTGCGTATGTCTTAAATAAAAAAGATTTGGTACGATGTGTCGAAATCTTAAAGATCGCCTTAGCACAGTATCCTAATTAATTGATCGTTCAGAAAAACATATCGTTAAAAAAATACAACACGTTCGGTATTGAAGTATTTGCCAAACGCTTTGTTTCGATCACTTCTTTTTATGAACTTCAACAATTGTTGCAATCTGAAAAAGACATCTTCTTGATCAGTGGTGGCAGTAATATGTTACTTACGTCAGACATTGACTCCTTAGTTGTCCATGTAGATATCAAAGGAATTTCTATAGATAATGAAACTGAAGATGCAGTACATCTCACTGTAAATGCCGGAGAGAATTGGCATGAGTTTGTATTGTGGTGTATTGAACAGAATTATGGTGGGTTAGAAAACCTGTCTTTAATTCCTGGTAATGTCGGTACTTGCCCTATCCAAAACATTGGCGCTTATGGAGTAGAAGTAAAAGACACCATCACTAAGGTCGAGGCTTTGGACATAGGCTCTGGAGAACGAGTTTCTTTTTCTAATGAAGAATGTACGTTTCAATACAGAGATTCTATCTTTAAAAACAAGGTAAAAGGGAAATATGTGCTTACTTCTGTCAGCTTCAAGTTGACAAAAAGCAACCACGACATCAACACATCATATGGAGCTATTGAATCTTATTTGGCTGAGCATAATATTCAGACCCCTAGTATTAAAGATGTGTCGAATGCAGTAATCTTTATTCGAAAGTCCAAACTTCCTGACCCAAATGAGATTGGAAATAGTGGAAGTTTCTTTAAAAATCCTGTGATTTCCAAAGCTCAGTTTGATACGCTAAAACAAGAATATCCCGACATTCCTAGTTACCCTATTTCTACTAAAGAAATAAAAGTTCCGGCAGGCTGGTTAATTGAAAAAGCTGGATTTAAAGGAAAGAGATTCGGTGACGCAGGTGTGCATAGTAAACAGGCTTTAGTATTAGTCAACTATGGCAACGCCACTGGAAAAGAGATTTTTGCGCTAGCTCAAAAAATTCAGGCTACTATTAAAGATCGGTTTGCTATTAGTTTAGATATTGAAGTAAATGTTATTTCATAAATTTTCTATCCTACTTTCCAAACCTTCTAAATGCAGCAATAAACTGAAAATATGCGTACCCAATAAAAATTCTAGAAAAAAAACTTATTACATAAGTGGCATTAGTTATTTCTCCGTCCGGAGCTAAAGAAGATAACTTATGAGTAGGGTTTGCAATTATGAATAAATATCTAAAATTTTTAGAAACTATTTGTCCGTATTCTTCCCAACTATTGATCCCAAGTTCATAAGACGAAAAGAAGAGAACATTCAATGAGTGAAAAAGAACAATAAATATAACCGCAGTCCAAAAAGAATTTCGAATTGAAATACCGTAAAAATTTGTAACTCTATTTAACATCAAAACCAATTTGTTATTCCAAAAGTTAGATTTTAGCATATTCCAGCTTTCTATCCTATAAAGATAAGTGTAGGCGGCTGCCTTCATCTTTTGAGCCTCAATAGTATTACTTCTTTTTTCAAAAACTTGTTTCAACTCTAAAAAAAGTTCATACATATTCCTGTAAAATAATCTTTCATCAGGTCTCTTATCCGGAAAGTGTATGTTTCTAACAGAGGTCAAGGAGTTAGAATTAAGTAATTCTTTAACATTTGGAAAGATAGTAGAGGAGAATTTTGCATTTATGAAAGATGATTTATAAAATACCACCAGATAATTTTTCAAACTAACTGAATTGAACCAAGTATTATCTAAATTCGAATTATGTATTTCGAATTTACCTTTTTCTAAAATTGGCTTAACATTATACAAAGTAAAATTAGATTTTGATGAAAAATCCCTTAAGTAGAAATCATCAATCTTAGTATCTTCAATGGACGTTTCGTGAGTAATTCTTCCCTTAATCATCAAAGACTTAAGTAATACACCTCGAATTGTTATTTTATTATTAACATCAAAATCTGAAGAGTTTTCTAGATAAATGTTAATATCCAACATTTTTTTTTCATCTTCAGATAGTAACATTTTTAACCTACCTATTTTAGTCTTATCATATTCATTAAAATACAGATTATTTTTATGTTTTAATAATTTCTTTCTTGTATCCTCATCTACCTCATTTCCATAAAAATTGACTCTCTCTATATCTCTTAAATCAAAAAAAGTTCTTGAAGATAATATTTTGTCTAAACTCTGTTTCTTGTACCATTCTCTTACAAAAATATTGTCTTCCCTATAACTAACTTCAACTTTTTTAGCTTTGAATATATTGTAATTTCCGAATGAATTATTAAAATAAAAAGAGCATAATTTATTTTCGCTTGCTGTTAGGTGTCCACAATAGCTATTTCTAAAATGAAAAGAAGTAATCGTTAATATAGCTCCTGAAGTGCTCATTGAATCAATAAAACAATTAAAAAAGCCAATACTAACCTCTTCTGCTACTCCATCATCTTTACCTATAGATACTTCACTTTTAAATGTTACGTTTTTAAAAACGATTTCGAAATTTGGTTTTGGTATCTCATCCACAGTTCTTCTAGTATGCTGAGAATTTGATATTAGCATTAACCTAACTGGTTTATCGTATGTAACATTTTCTATTAAGTCATTATTAAGCTCAAAAATGTCTATTTCTACCATGTCTTCTTTCCTTTATAATTGTTAGCGATTCTTTTAACAATTATCAAGATACGACTTTTGAAAAAAAGCCCTGATCCTTATATCGATCAAGGCTTCTTAAAAACCAACCACAAATTTTTTATATTATCCTTCTTTTTTAAGCATTTCTATATGCTTCATTAGTCTTTTTGTTTCTAGTTCTAATGTGCCATTATATACTCCTCTGATCCTACCCTTTTTGTCGATAAGAATAAAATTCTCTGTATGGATAAAAGCGCTTTCATCTTGCGTTTTCACAAAGTCCTCATCTGCAAAATATGCCGTTCTGGCCAAATCATAAATTTCTTCTTTATTTCCGGTTACCAAGTTCCATTTCTTACTGTCTATGTTGTTTTCAATGGCATATTTTTTAAGCTCAGGAACGGAATCTTTCCATGGCATTACCGTATGAGATAGTAACAGCACTTCTTTATCATCTCTAAACATCTCTTGTAATAGTCCCATGTTCTTTGTAAGCTTAGGGCAAATTCCAGGACAGGAAACAAAGAAAAAATCTGCTACGTAGATCTTTCCCTTGTAAAATCTTTTATTAATCGTTGCGCCATCTTGATTCGTAAATGAGAAATCTGGAATGGTGTGAATTTCACCATACTTTTTTGTTCCTAAATCGATCCATTCAGGAGTAAAGGAAGCCGAATTAAAAAATGGCAATGTATCCATTTTGGCTTCTTTTTTAGCGTTCTTACAAGACAAGAACAGCATCAAAACGCAGAGTGTATATAAAATGTTTTTTTTCATTTTCTTGTTACTGTATAACATTTCTTTAAACCAATTAATCCATATCGCTCGCCATCTTTAACCACATAATTAGCTCTAATATTTCCATTTGACGACCACATTTTCTGAGGCCCATTTTCCTTGCCATTTATATAGTTAAAAGATTTCAAAGATTGCCCGTTTCTGTACCATTCTTTAAAGCTTCCATCGTATGCTCCATTGCTATTATAATGGTATTCGAATTTTAGGCTTCCGTCTTCATACCATCCCTTATGAGTACCTACTTTGCGTCCACTTTTATAAAATCGTATTTCGGCTACTACCTGGTCTTCATAAAGTTTTCTTTCTTGACCTTCTTTTTTTCCGTCTTCATAATTCGTTTCATTATAGGTTCTATTAACTGGATCAAATCCAGTCAACACGCCTTTAAACGGAGTATTGTTATACATCAATACTCCGTTTTTAAGCTCTAAACCGACATCCCCTATCGCCAGTTTAGTTCCCTGTGATATGGCACTATCACAAGCGTTCAAAATAACTACTACAACTATGAGATATATTCTTTTCAATTGAACTACTGTGTTATATTTCCAGGAGTTCCAAAAAACCCACTACCATTTATGTATGGATCTTCGTTGGGTGTAATATGGTAATGATAAATTCCTTCTGGAAAATCCGCAGTAACAGAGATATGCCCATGATATTCATCGAGATCTGCGTTCGTAATGGTTACGCCATTTTCTATAGGACCATATACAGGGAAACCATCTGCTAATATTCCTAAGAATGCATCATTTCCATACAAATTAGTTAGGTATGTCGGTTCAATATGATAGTGGTATTGTCCACTGTTCTGTGGATGACCTAACCATTGATCAAAACTGTTTATTTCGTTGGTTAGAGGTTGATTATTAGGTCCAGCATATTGATTATAAAATACTACTCCGTTTCTAGCTATTCCCATAGGTCCAAGAGAAGTTGCCTCTTTATTAGTTGCTTCAGCAGGATTTAATGGAACAGTAATAGTAATGTTTTGTGTGCTGATCTGATTTGGGTTCAAATTAAAATTTGTGTTGGTACCGTTGTACGCTTCATACAAAGCATTATTTGTTGGCCAATACGGACTTGTGTGATTTGGTAAATTCGTCGTCGTAAAGGTTACTGTATTCCCATTAATAGCATAGGAAACCGCTGCATTACCGTCAAACTTAGATAAGATGGCAGTAATATCGTAATTTGTCGTGGCTGTCCCTCCTCCATCGGAATCATCTGAATTTGAACTGCAGGCTACTATTACCATAGAAACCGCAAGTATCATTGTCAATAGGGCTAAGGATTGTTTTCTCATGATGTTACGTTTATTATATATTTAGCTAGTTATATATCTTTAGATGCGCAAGCTTCGAAAAACCTGCGCCTCTAGAGTTTATTTTTTAATTACTGTTTATGAAAGGGTCCGAAAACTTTTCATCCGTAATGAAATTATTATCTGTGAGTGTATTTAAAAAATCAATCAATGCTTGTCTTTCCTGAGCACTAAGATTTAATCTCCTTACACCATTTCCTTGGCGTAATCTATTGTCTAGGAACTGACTATTCTGTACTCCATTATTATAATGATCTACTACTTCTCCTAAAGTAGCAAATCTTCCATCATGCATATAAGGAGCTGTCAACGCAATATTTCGTAAGGAAGCCACCTTAAACTCACCTGTGTCATTATTATTGCCTGTTGCTCCTGCAACTCCAAGATCTGTAAATACAGCATCCAGTCCAATGTTTCGTGCCTGATCTCCAATAAATGCGTTTGTATCATGACAGTCCGAACATCTGGTTCTATTACTGAAGAACAAATTCTTTCCCATATTCTCTGATTGGGTAAAGTTTGGAAAATTTGCTTGTGGATTATTTGTTTGTGCTAAACCTGCATCGTACTTAGACTGATAAGATACCATCGATCTCACAAATTGCGCAAGTGCCAATGAAATTCGATTGCTGGTAACTTCGTTGTTTCCAAAAGCAGCAGTAAACAAAGGCTCGTAATAACTCTCAGCACTTAGTTTGGTCACTAATTCCGTAAGTGTCATTCCCATTTCAACATGATCTTGAATAGGCATTAACACCTGATCTTCTAAAGTATTTGCTCTTTCATCCCAAAAGAATCTACCATTTTGGTAATATCTGGCATTAGCTAGCCCCATAGAATTTCTACCTGTAAGTCCTCCTTCAAAACCAACACTCAGTACATTAGGGTCAGAAAATCCATGCTCTTGTTGATGACAAGAAGCACAAGAAACCGTATTATTGGCAGACATTTTCTTATCATAAAATAAAACTCTTCCCAGTGTAGCCCCATTATCTGTAATAGGATTATTATTAGGAGTGTTATCTTCTCTCTGTAAATCGTTGTTTAAAAAATATCCAGGTAATTGAACATTGGCATAGTTGAACGGTGTTGCTGGTAAGTTTAATACTCCTGTAACGTCTCCGCTACCATCATCTCCACCTCCACTGTCTATTGGATCGGATACAATATCGGTTAATTCACTTTCCGAAGAACACGATGCAAAACTCACTACAATACAAACGGCTAGAAAAATTTTAAAGACTTTCATGATTACAAATTTTATGATTAAAAGTAGTGCTGTTCTATAGAATTAAATTTTGGTATTTAATCTTTAGATGCCGTCTTAAAAAAAAACTTGCGTTAGAAAGTATTTTTATCTCGGAGGAGGAGGTCCTTTAGGGCCTCTTTTCTTCCCAGGCCCTCTTCTATGCAGGGCTTCTTTAATGATATGGTCGAACTTTTTTGCCTGTTCGCTATCACATATTTTACGAACTTGTTTAAAAAATGCATACAATTCTTGCTCTTTTTTTGTTTCAAGCTCTCCAATTTTTTCAGTAATTGCCCTCGAAGAAAATGCAGTGTCAGAAAAAGAATTAAACAGTTCTTCTTTGGCAATTCTTATTTGAGCATCAATACGTCGCATTTGTTTTCTGTGCTCACGATCTAAGAAATGGAATCTTTGTTCCTGGTCGTCATCAAACTGAAGCTGCGTTGTTAAGAAATGATCTCCTGAAACTGATTGTTTATGTGGTTTTTGAATAAGCATATATAACAATACCACATTAATAACTAATAGAACAACGAAAAATATGTAAAGTATTTTTTTTCTCATACGCTTAATTTAAGATATCTGTTGAGTCTGAATAAAAATTATAGTCTTTTGCAAATTGCTCTATATCAGAAACGCTACTTTCCATAGTATTCGTATTTAGCGTGTGATAAATAACGATTGCATTCACAAGCAATACCACGATCATGGCAGCTAATTGCAGTTGAGGTGTAAACCAGGCCACCTGCTTTTTATCCATTTTCGCTTGCTCTAATTTACCTAGAACCTTTGACGAAAAATCAGCAGATACTTTTACCTCTTCAATAGAGTCCAGCACTTTAAAAGTGTCTTCTATTTTGTTCTGAATATTGTAATTTTTTTCCATTTTATAGTATTAGATGTAATAAAAAGTAAAAACTTGCGTTTACAACTCATTTTTATAAAAATTCTCTAAATGTTGTTGTAGGTTCTTTTTTGCTCTAAACATTATAGATTCTACAGATGATAGACTTTTTTCTGTGATCTCAACTATCTCCTGATAGCTTTTACCATCTATTTTAGCCAATGTAAATACTACTCTTTGACTTTCCGGTAACAAATTTATCGCCTTAAATATGATTTCTGATCGTTCTTTATCCTCCAACAATATACCAGGGTGCTTAAGCTCTGTAAAAAAAGAGGTCTTGTCTAATGGGATCTCATTTCCAAAAATGGATTGCATAAAAGCAAACCTCTTTTTAGCATTCTTTTTCCGAATAAACTCCAAACATTTGTTCGTAGCTATCTTATAGATCCAGGTAGACAGTTTTGAGTTCCCTTTGAACTTAGAAATAGATCTAAAAACTTCTAGAAAAACATCTTGAGCAATATCTTCTGCATCCTCCTTATTTGGCACGAAAGATAAACAAGTAGCAAATACCTTTTGCTCATACTCCTTTAAAAGTTGAACATATGCAGCTTGCTTACCAGATTTTAACTCAGCTATAAATGTTGGGTCAGTCAATAGTTAAGATAGTTAGTAAAGCAAAATAAAAAAATCTTTTAATATCTCAGGATTATAAATTACTAATTCTCATATTATAATTATCTTTGTAGCTCTAAATAGTAGGCATGAAACTTATTTTATTATCAATAGGATTATTAGCTTTAGCAATTGCAGGAATCGCTATAAAGATTTGGGCTAAGAAAGATGGTGAATTTGCCGGAACTTGTGCAAGTCAAAACCCAATGTTGAATAAAACCGGGGAAGCTTGTGGGTTTTGTGGAAAGACTCCAGATCAATTTGATACTTGTAATGAACCTCAACACAACTCATAGTTTTTAGATGATGATTTCTGTGCTTTTCTACGTTTTTGTAGCTGTGGCCATTATTCAATCTTTATACTATATAGCTTTTTCATCATTTGCTTTTTCAAAACCCGTTAAAAAAGAAAAGAATCACTTACCAATTTCGGTAATTATCTGCGCTAAGAACGAGGCAGAAACCTTGAAAGACACATTGCCTTCTATTATTTCTCAGGAATACGAAAAGTTTGAGGTTATTCTTATTAATGACGCTTCTTCAGATCACTCTTTAGAGATAATGAAGTCCTTTGAAGAAACTTACTCACATGTAAAGGTAGTTGATGTGGATCATAATGAAGCTTTTTGGGGGAGCAAGAAATATGCACTTACTTTAGGGATTAAAGCTGCCTCTTTTGAGCACTTGTTATTTACAGATGCCGACTGTACACCTGTTTCCAAGCATTGGATTTCTGAAATGGTATGTCATTTTAATGCTACGACACATCTGGTATTAGGTTATGGAAGCTATAAAAGGATTCCTAACTCTTTTACCAATTTACTGGTTAGATATGAAACATTGTTAACAGCTGTTCAGTATTTTAGTTATGCTTTATTAGGAAATCCTTATATGGGTGTTGGTAGAAATCTTGCTTATACCAAATCTGCCTTTTTTAAAGTGAACGGATTTGTGAAACATTTACAAATAAGGTCTGGCGACGACGATCTTTTTGTACAGGAAGTGGCATCTAAAGAAAATACAGCTCTCTGCTTTACACATGATAGTTTTACAGAGTCCGCTGCTCCGAAAACCATGAAGGCATGGTTCCGTCAGAAGAGAAGACACGTTTCCACATCTAAACACTATCGTTTTCAACACAAACTATTACTAGGCTTATTTTTTATGTCAAAGTTTCTATTCTTTGGTTTGTTTGCAACGCTGCTATTTATATATGACTGGAAGGTCTTGTTAGCTATTTTTGGTACTTATTATCTGATCCAATTTTTAATCATAGGTTTTTCTGCTAAAAAATTAAAGGATTCTAAAGTACTGGCATTTCTTCCTTTTTTGGAAATCAGTTTACTTCTCTTTCAATTTGCTATATTTATGGCAAATACTGTTTCAAAACCCAATCATTGGAAGTAAGCAAGGAAATTTTACAACAGCACATTCGAAAAGCAAAAGAAGGAAACCAAATTTCTTTTAATTTCCTACTCGACCTCTTCTGGTCTGATGTTTATGGTTACCAATTAAAGCGAATCAAAAATGAAAATGATGCAGAAGATGTGACCATTCAAGCATTTTCGAAAGCATTCGACAAGATCGATTCTTATGACGAAAAGTATACGTTTAAGACCTGGTTAATTACCATTTCGAAGAATATTCATATCGATATGAGCAGAAAAAAGAAAACTTCTGTTCATGCAGAGCGTTCAAACGGTCGGCAAGAAGCGTATCAGGTTGTTGATGATAATCCTACTCCGGAAGATAAAATCATTACTGAGCAAAATTTAGCAAAACTTCTACGAGATATTAAGCAGTTAAAACCAAAATATCAGGAGGTAATCCAATTGCGATATTTTCAAGAATTAAGCTATAAAGAGATTTCTGAGCAAATAGAAGAGCCTATGAACAATGTAAAGGTAAAACTGCTTCGTGCTAAAAAACTATTAGCGGAGATTATTAAAAGGTCATGACAAAAAAGTCCATTTTACGTTCTTTAGGCCCTGGATTGCTTTTTGCAGGTGCAGCCATAGGTGTATCACATTTGGTACAATCGACCAGAGCCGGTGCGAATTTCGGATTCGGGTTATTATGGGCACTATTGCTGGTCAATATATTTAAATACCCTTTCTTTCAGTATGGTCCTCGATATGCATCGGCTACCGGTGAAACATTATTAGATGGATACAAGAGATTAGGGAAAGGTGTACTCATAGCCTATTATATTCTGAGTTTTGCAACTATGTTTACTATTCAGGCTGCTGTGACCATTGTTACTGCCGGTCTTGCCGTAAATCTTTTCGGAATAACCAATGATCTGGTCATATGGTCTGCTATTATTACTAGTGTTAGTATTCTAATTCTTTTAGTAGGTAGGTATAAGTTATTGGATAATTTGATGAAGTACATTATTCTTATTTTAACGATCAGTACCATCATAGCTGTCGTTGTGGCTATTTCCAGTACTCAGCAAACCTTTGAGTTCACACAAGTATTTCCAAAAGGAGCTACTGAGGTCATCTTTCTTATTGCCTTTTTAGGTTGGATGCCTGCACCTTTGGATATTTCTATTTGGCATTCATTATGGTCTGTAGAAAAAGAGAAAACTACTTTTCAAAAGATCCCACCAAAACAAGCCATTTTTGATTTTAACGTGGGGTATATAGGAACCTTGTTTTTGGGCGTTTGTTTTGTGCTATTAGGCGCTTTGGTCATGTATAATTCAGGAGAAACCTTTTCAAGTTCGGGAGGTGCCTTTGCGAATCAACTGATTAATCTATACACACAAAACCTAGGAGATTTCTCTTATATTTTTATTGCTGCAGCAGCTTTTACAACCATGTTCAGTACTACCATTACCACATTAGATGCTTCACCTAGAGCTATGGCTAAAACCACAAGTCTTCTATTTCAAAAAAATTCTTTTTTTAAATATTGGTTCTGGATCTTACTATTAGCGGTAGGTACTTTTCTCATTCTAAAATATTTTATGAGCGATATGGGCTTTTTGGTAAAGATCGCTACAGTATTATCATTCCTAACAGCTCCGTTTTATGCGATTTTGAACTTTGTACTCATCTCCGGGAAACATACGCCTGAAGAACATCGCCCGAACATTTATTTAAAAATTCTAAGCTGGATCGGTATACTATTTTTAATTGGTTTCAGTATTTGGTTTTTACTGAACGTTTAAGACTTTTCTTCGTAACTTTGCATTTCAATTTTATTTGATCATGGCGAACGAAACTGCTGTACTTCCAAGAAAGAAAAAACCCGAATGGTTACGGGTGAAATTACCTGTAGGTAAGAAATATACTGAACTAAGAGGATTGGTAGACAAGTATAAGTTAAATACCATCTGTACCAGTGGTAGTTGCCCTAACATGGGGGAATGCTGGGGAGAAGGAACCGCAACCTTTATGATCTTGGGAAATATCTGTACACGTTCTTGTGGATTTTGTGGAGTAAAAACAGGAAGACCCGAAACGGTTGAATGGGATGAACCGGAAAAAGTAGCGCGTTCTATTAAGATCATGGGTATTAAGCATGCGGTGATCACGTCTGTGGATAGAGATGATCTAAAAGATGGTGGTTCTATCATTTGGGCAGAAACAGTGGATGCCATTAGAAGAGCAAATCCAAATACCACCTTAGAAACGTTGATTCCAGATTTTCAAGGCAATGAAAAGCTCATTGATCGAATTATTGATGTACATCCTGAGGTAGTATCCCACAATATGGAAACGGTGCGTAGATTGACACGTGAAGTTCGTATTCAAGCTAAATACGATCGTAGTTTAGGCGTACTGAAATATCTTAAAGAGAATGGTATGAGAACCAAGTCGGGAATTATGCTAGGTTTAGGAGAGACAGAAGAAGAAGTGATTCAAACCATGAAAGATCTTCGAGAGGTAGGGTTGGATGTCATTACAATTGGTCAGTACTTACAACCTAGTAAAAAGCACCTACCGGTGAAAGAATTTATTACTCCCGAACAATTTAAAAAATATGAAACCTTAGGTTTAGAAATGGGCTTCATGTACGTTGAAAGTGGTGCTTTGGTTCGTTCGTCTTATAAGGCACATAAACACGCGAGCTAGTAACTTTGCAAAGTTCCTAATTTTTTGAAGATTTACTATATAAATTAGCATTCGAAAACGATTACTTTTTAGCATATATTTAATGAAATTCCATTAAATGTTAAAAAAATATAAAAATCACATCTTTTTAACAAAAAAATACAAAATAATTCATTTTGGCACGATGCTTGTGTTTATGTAAGCAGAACAATAACATTGTTTCATAGTGTAAATTATTTGAATTAGTTGATTAACAAAGGCCATCTCGCTCGAGATGGCTTTTGGTTTTTGTATATTTAACCTATGAAGCAACTTTCTATTCTTGTTTTTTTGTGTTTCTTAGGTTCGAATGTACTTGCTCAAAACGGGTTTATTCTAAAAGACCCTGATACTTTAAAGCTACGACAAGCCCAACTCAAAAGCAATTATGGCATTAATACCATCCTGACCTATTTGGAAGAAAATTATAAGTCAATATCTAAGAAAACAGATATAAAAACGGATCCTGACTTTAATAATAAAGAATGTGGGTTTACGAAACAATTCGAATTTAATATTACCTATACCTATTATGCGTGTGGAGAAGCGACCCCTTTAAAAGAGGAACTCATTTTTCCTAAAATATCTGATTCAGTAATTAAAAGATGGGTTGAACTTATCTACAGCTGTTATGGTATGGACATACCTAACATCTGGTATCCTGAAAAACAGGAGTATGGCCCGGACACTAAAGAAGCTGGGTGCTATTACACAATAACACAAACAGAGAAAAGTACTAAAATAAATACCTGGTGTGGCAGTTAAAAAAAGAGGAGCTTTGTAGCTCCTCTTTCAATAGTATATCACTATATGTTAGATAGCGTTGATAATATCATACTTAGTAATAATATGATGCTTACCGTTTTCAAGATCTACTAACACGGCTTGATTGTCTTTTGTAATTAGCTTCGAAACGTTTTCTATTGAAGTAGATTTAGAAACGATCGGATACGCCGCTCCCATAACTTCTTTAATAGGTTTCTCAGCAACATTCTTATCTTCTAGATAATGCCTTAAAAGCACAGATTCATCTACCGACCCCACTAGTCCATTGGTATCTTCAACAGGAATCTGAGATATTTTGAAATCTCTCATTCGCTCAATAGCATGAGATACTAATTCTTCTGTTCTTACCGTTAATAAAGGTTTATCAACATGTCCTTTGATAAGATCTTCAGCAGTAGTAACCTCTTCTTCCAGGAAACCTCTATCTCGCATCCAATCATCATTAAACATCTTACCCACATATCTACTTCCATGATCGTGGAATAATACCACTACCACGTCATCTTTTGTAAAGTGTTCTTTTAACTGAACCAGCCCTTTAATGGCTGAACCGGCTGAATTACCCACAAAAATCCCCTCTTCTTTCGCAATTCTTCTGGTATAGATCGCCGCATCTTTATCAGTTACTTTTGTAAAACCATCGATTAAACTGAAATCTACATTTTCCGGCAAGATATCCTCTCCAATTCCTTCCGTAATATATGGGTAGATCTCATTTTCATCAAAAATTCCGGTTTCATGATACTTCTTGAACACAGAACCATAAGTATCTACTCCCCAAATTTTAATATCAGGGTTTTGTTCTTTTAAATATTTTGCGGTTCCAGAAATGGTTCCTCCTGTACCTACCCCTACTACGAAATGAGTGATCTTCCCTTCTGTTTGTTTCCAAATTTCAGGTCCGGTTTGTTCGTAGTGAGCCACGGCATTAGAAGGGTTATCGTATTGGTTTACATACCATGAATTTGGTGTCTCCTCTCCTAGTCTTTTAGAAACAGAGTAATAGGATCTTGGATCATCCGGTTCCACATTGGTCGGACAAACTACTACTTCCGCACCTACTGCTCTTAGGATATCCATCTTTTCTTTAGACTGCTTATCTGAGATTACAAAAATACATTTGTATCCTTTTACGATCGCCGCTAAAGCTAAACCCATTCCTGTATTACCAGATGTTCCTTCAATGATCGTTCCTCCCGGTTTTAATCTGCCATCCGCTTCGGCATCCTCGATCATCTTTAAGGCCATTCTATCTTTAACGGAATTTCCAGGATTAAACGTTTCTACCTTAGCCAACACCAAAGCATCTACTTCACTGGTAACAGAATTTAATTTTACTAAAGGCGTATTACCTATAGTTTCTAGTATATTTTTTGCGTATTCCATTTTTCAAATTTACGCGGCAAAATTACGCAAATCTTATGGATTTTGAAGGCTGAATTCTAGTAATAATATAGGAAGGTATCAACAGCATCGCAAAACAAAGAATCAAGGTTCCTAGATTTAGCATTAAAACATCGAACAAATCTATATAAACGGGCATTACGGAAACATAGTAGGTTTCAGGATTCAATGTGATCAGTCCAAAATAATGCTGTATAAAAATAGCCGTCAAACCTATTAAATTACCCCAGAACAACCCTTTTAATATTAAGTATGAGGCATTGTACAAAAAAACCTTACGAATACTTGTATTTGTACTTCCTAGCGATTTTAGGATTCCTATCATCTGTACTCGTTCCAGGATCAATACTAATAGCGCAGTGATCATATTAATGCCGGCAACCAGGATCATAATAGCTATTATAAACCATACATTATTATCAAATAGCTGGATCCAATCAAAAATAGCCGGATAGGTATTCACAATGGAGGTAGCACTTAAGGTAGGTGGAATTTCACTGTGGATCGCTTTTGTTTTCTCTCTTATTTGATTGAAATCATCCAGAAGAATTTCAAATCCACCGACTTGATCCGGTTTCCATCTGTTCAAACGTTGTACTTCATACAGGTCTCCAATCATCATACTTTTGTCAAACTCCAGAAAACCTGTATTATATATTCCTTTTATCACGTACTTTCTGGAAGAGGGTAACTTGTTCTTACTATCCTTAAAGAATGTAGCCTGAACCGTATCATTCAACTCCAGTTGTAGTTTGTCTACCAGCGTTTTGGACAACAATATATCTCGTACTCTAGGCTGATTGTAATTAGGAAGTGCTCCTTCTACCAGATACTCTTCAAAAAAAGACCAATCATATTCTTTAGAAACACCTTTAAAAATAATGCCTTCAAAATCAGATTCTGTTTTTATGAGTCCGGCGCGATTTGCAAAAACCTGTACTTTTTTTATACCATCAACATTCGGAATTGTTGGAAAAAAATATTGATTCTTGGAAATTGGAGTCAGTGCAATACCAGAATTGTTATCATTAAAATTTGTGATCTGAACATGCCCTTTAAACCCAGACATTTTATCGCGAATCTTCCGTTGCAAACCTGCTCCTGTAGCTACAGCAATGAGCATAATAATAATTCCCAACGAAATTGCCGTGATGGCTATTTTTATTATTGGCGATGAAATGCTATTTTTATACTCTTTGCCCGCAATAATGCGTTTCGCAACAAATAATTCGTAATTCAATGCTATGGTATTAGTTCCACGTAAAAGTACATATTTATTCTTGTTTTTGTTGATCTCTTTTCAGCTAAACGCCTGCACTCAGGAGCCCTTAAAAAAAGAAGGAATCAAAACAGGCGCGGATAGAACAGAACAGTACCTTTCTAAGCTTACAGGAAAACGCATTGCTGTTGTAGCAAATCAAACCTCAGTGATCTCCAATAGTGTTCATACGTATACTCATTTGGTCGATAGTTTGCTGACGCTGAATGTAGATGTAAAAAAAGTATTTGCGCCAGAACATGGTTTTCGAGGAAAAGCAGATGCCGGAGAAGTTGTGAAAGATGGATTGGATACTAAAACCGGACTTCCAATTATCTCGTTATACGGCAAAAACAAAAAACCGAGTCAAGATCAATTAAAAGGTATCGACTTGGTCGTGTTTGATATTCAAGATGTAGGTGCACGTTTTTACACCTATATCTCGACACTTCATTATGTAATGGAGGCTTGTGCCGAAGCTAATATTCCCCTACTTGTATTGGATAGACCCAACCCGAACGGACATTATATTGATGGCCCTGTCCTGGAACAAGAGCACAAAAGTTTTGTAGGTATGCATCCTGTTCCTGTAGTCTACGGTATGACAATTGGCGAATACGGCCAAATGATCAATGGAGAAAAGTGGTTGGCTAACAAAATACAATGCGATCTTACTGTAATTCCCTTACAAAATTATACGCATCAATCTGAATACAGTTTACCGATAAAACCATCACCAAACCTTCCAAATGATAAATCTATTAACCTATATCCTAGCCTTTGCTTTTTTGAGGGAACCAATGTCAATGCAGGACGAGGAACAAACATGCAGTTCCAGGTATACGGCTCGCCATATTTGATTACAGAAAGTAGTTTTTCGTATACTCCTAGATCCAACGAAGGTGCAAAATATCCAAAGCACAAAAACATTCAGTGTTATGGAAAAGATTTGAGAAACGAAAAAAAACTACAAGGCATTAATCTTTCCTGGTTAAAGAGTGCGTACTCCGAAAATAGTAAAGACCCCTTCTTCAATGCGTTCTTTACAAAATTGGCAGGTACTGAAACATTACAACAGCAAATAGAAAATAATGTTTCTGTAAAAGAGATCAAGGCTAGTTGGAAAAAAGGATTAGATCTTTTTAAAAAAGTCAGAAGCAGCTATTTAATCTACGACTAAACCAGAAAAAACAGTTTGTAGATCAATCGTTTTTTCATCCAAACCAACGTCATTATTGGTGGTTTTATTAATAAGGATATCAATCATTGGGCTCCTCGTAAAGCGATATTGGTAATTAAAAGTATTTTCTCCCTCCAAAACGGATAGTTCAGATTTCACAATAATTTGATCCTTTAAATACTGTGTTTCAAATCCCTTGACACCTTTTTTGAGAACAGACAGAAAACCTTCCTTATTTGTATCTGTATAATCGATACCCGGATTTCCAAGACTCGTGCGCTTAACAAATTGCAACGAATAAAAATATGCGTTCTTGCTAAATTCATTGTAACCGCGTACTATCGGATTATAAAAACGAAATGCGATCATATCGTTCGTTCTTAAAAAATAGGATACAATAAATGAGGTCTTAGACCCAGGTTTTGGGCATCTATAGGTTACTTCCTGTATTTCTCCCTTTATTTCATGAGAAACTACCTTGAAGCCATTTTTAGACACCAATATTCCCTCTATAAAGGTCTTCCAGTTACTTGCTTTTTTAAGGGTCACAGTTCTTCTAAATTTGTAGGCTTTTTATATTTCTGAAAAGGTTGTTTGATCAACTCCCATAAATTACTATTCACAGCTTCATCTGGAAAAGTATCAACTCCATATACTATTTTTTCCCTATCCAAATACATATACGTTCCTAATAATCGATCCCAAATAGAAAAGATATTTCCATAATTAGAATCTGTATAGGGTAGTAAATTATGATGATGGATCTTATGCATATCCGGAGATACGATCACATAACTTAAAGCTTTGTCTACTTTTTTTGACATTTTGAGGTTTGCATGTGTAAACTGTGTAAACACAAGGGACATTGATTGATACAACATCACAATGGCGATAGGTGTTCCAACAATAAATACTCCTAACAATGTAAAAGTGAATCGGATCATGCTTTCTAAAGGATGATGTCTATTGGCTGTGGTTGTATCCACCTTATGATCTGTATGATGTACTAAATGCACCATCCACAATGGTTTTACCTTGTGTTCGACAAAATGTGCCAAGTAGGCTCCAAAAAAATCAAGGAATAATACACCTAAGAGCATGTATAACCATGTAGGCATATCCGGTAGCCAATTGATCAAACCAAAATCATTGGCTTTCACCCAGTCAGATGTTTCCAATAATAAAAATGCCAGCGCAAAATTAATAATCACCGTAGTAGCAGTAAAAAAGAGGTTAGGAAGTGCATGTTTCCATTTATGGTAGGTAAACCTAAATAAAGGGAGTGCTCCTTCAAGCAACCAAAAAAACGTGATTCCTCCTACGAGGATGATACTTCTATGCAAAGAAGGTATGTTTTCAAAATACGTGTAAATAGCTTCCAATACATTCTATTTTTCACTAAAATAGGGAAAGTTTGTCAAACAATAGCTATTCATAAATCAACTCCTTCTCACCTTTTTGTTGAATTTTAAAGGCAATTCCTTTTTCAGGTTTTCAACAATACTGTAAGCCGCCGGACAGATAGTTGTGTTTTTCAAAGTAAGGTCTGTGATTTGGATAAACTTTCTACGGTTGGTATGTGGGTATTCGGCACACGCTTTGGGTCGGACATCATAAATAAAACAAGAATTATCAGATTCATCTAAAAAAGAACACGGCGCTGTTCTCAATACCATAAAATCATCAGAATCTCGCTCTAAGTATTGGTTTATAAAATCTCGTTCTTTCATACGCAAATGTTTGGCAATGCGTTGAATATCCTTTTCTGTAAAAATAGGACTTGTTGTTTTGCAGCAATTCCCACAGGCTAAACAATCCGTTTTTTCGAATTCTTCATCATGTAGTCGCTGCATCACAACATCTAGATTTTTCGGAGTTCGTTTTTTAAGCATCTGAAAATACTTTCTATTTTCTGCCATGGCTTCTTGCGCCAATTTTGGTAGTGCTTCCAATCGTTTTTCCATCTCGTAAAAGTACAATTAATTACACGCAAAATCATCACCTTAAAAACAAATAAAATATGTAATTTTGCACTTCATTTTAATCGAATTCATGAATATTCAAACCCTGATCGAAGCTAAAGTAAAAGAAGGTTTTTCCGCTTTATATGACATAACCATTCCTAGTGTAGAATTTCAGGCTACACGCAAGGATTTTGAGGGAGATATTACCGTTGTGATCTTTCCTTTGTTGAGATATAAAAAAGGGAATCCCGTGCAGATAGGAGAAGATCTGGGAAACTATCTAGTAGCACACGTTTCGGAGATCAAAGCATTTAACGTGGTTAAAGGTTTTTTGAATTTAGTGATTGACGATGCTTTTTATGTAAACTTCTTTAGCCAGATCTATGCCGATGACAACTATGGACATGTAGAAGATTTATCTGATGCCGTAATGGTAGAGTACTCCTCTCCCAACACTAACAAACCTTTGCATCTCGGACATGTTCGAAATAATTTATTGGGATATTCGGTTGCTGAGATCTTAAAAGCTTCAGGAAAAAAAGTGTACAAGACCCAGATCATTAACGATCGAGGTATTCATATTTGTAAATCCATGTTGGCCTGGAAAAAATATGGAAACGGAGAAACTCCGGAATCAACCGGAATTAAAGGCGACAAGCTGGTAGGTAACTATTATGTGAAATTTGATCAGGAATACAAGAAAGAGATTGCAGCGCTCGTTGCTGGTGGTATTTCAGAAGATGATGCTAAAAAACAAGCCCCTTCTTTACTAGATGCTCAGGCAATGTTACGATTATGGGAGTCTGGAGATAGAGAGATTGTTGCTCTTTGGAAAATGATGAATGGTTGGGTATACGATGGATTTGACATCACTTACAAGAACATGGGAGTTGATTTTGACACCTTGTATTATGAAAGTGATACTTATTTACTTGGAAAAGATGTAATCGCTGATGGATTGACCAACGGTGTATTCTATAAAAAAGAAGATGGTTCTGTTTGGTGTGATCTGACCGATGAAGGATTAGATGAAAAACTAGTCTTACGTTCAGATGGAACGGCTGTATATATGACACAAGATATCGGAACAGCAATCCAACGAGTAAAAGATCATTCGGACATCAATGGAATGGTATATACAGTAGGAAATGAACAAGATTATCACTTTAAAGTACTATTCCTGATCCTTAAAAAATTAGGCTTTTCCTGGGCTGAACAATTATATCATCTAAGCTATGGGATGGTTGATCTTCCTTCTGGAAAAATGAAATCAAGAGAAGGTACCGTGGTAGATGCTGATGATCTAATGGTAGAAATGGCTAATACGGCAAAAGCGATCTCACAGGAATTAGGGAAATTGGAAGGGTACTCTGAAACTGAAAAAGAAGAATTATATCGAATCATAGGACTGGGTGCTTTAAAGTACTTTATCTTAAAAGTAGATCCCAAAAAGCGTATTCTGTTCGATCCTAAAGAGTCTGTAGATTTCCAGGGGAACACTGGGCCGTTTATTCAGTATACCTATGCCAGAATTCAGTCGATCTTGAGAAAGGCAGATTTTGAATATACAGATATCAATGTTTTCGAAATCGACTTACATGCTAAGGAAAAAGAATTGATAAAGCAATTGGCCTTGTATCCCGAAGTGGTTCAACAAGCTGCGGCAAACTACTCGCCTGCTCTTATTGCTAATTTCACCTATGATTTGGTGAAAGAATTCAATTCTTTTTACCAAAATGTGTCTATCTTAGGCGAGGAAAATGAAACAAAGAAAATATTTAGAGTACAGCTATCAAACAAAGTAGCTGATACGATTAAAGCAGCGTTCTCATTATTAGGAATTCAGGTTCCTCAGAGAATGTAAATATAAATTAGAAAAACAACTAGATATGAAATATGACGTAATTGTAGTAGGTAGCGGACCTGGAGGGTACGTAACTGCTATTAGAGCATCTCAATTAGGATTTAAAACTGCCGTAGTTGAAAAAGAAAACTTGGGTGGTGTATGTTTAAACTGGGGATGTATTCCTACCAAAGCTCTTTTAAAAAGTGCTCAGGTATACGATTATTTAAAGCACGTAGATGCATATGGTCTAAAAGCGGAAGCGATCGATAAGGATTTCGAAGCAGTGATCAAAAGAAGTCGTGGTGTTGCCGAAGGAATGAGTAAAGGAGTTCAGTTCTTAATGAAGAAGAACAAGATCGACGTGATTGATGGTTTCGGAAAGATCAAAGGAGGCAAGAAGGTAGATGTTACCGCTGCCGACGGAAAGGTTACTGAATACAGTGCAGATCATATTATTATCGCGACAGGAGCTCGTTCTAGAGAGTTACCTAACTTACCACAGGATGGTAAAAAAGTAATAGGATATAGAGAAGCGATGAGCTTACCAAAACAACCAAAATCTATGATCGTTGTTGGATCTGGAGCCATTGGTGTTGAGTTTGCGCACTTCTACAATGCTATGGGTACAGAAGTAACTATCGTGGAGTACCTACCAAACTTAGTTCCTCTAGAAGATAAAGACGTTTCTAAACAATTTGAGCGTTCTTTCAAGAAGTCGGGGATCAAAGTAATGACCAACTCCGCAGTAGAATCTGTTGATACTTCCGGTAAAGGAGTAAAAGCTACGGTAAAAACAAAGAAAGGTGAAGAGGTCTTAGAAGCGGATATCGTTTTATCAGCTGTGGGGATCAAGACCAATATTGAAAATATAGGGTTAGAAGATGTTGGCATCATCACAGATAGAGATAAGATCTTAGTAAACGATTGGTATCAAACCAATATTCCTGGATACTATGCTATTGGAGATGTAGTTCCTGGTCCGGCATTGGCACACGTTGCGTCTGCAGAGGGAATTACCTGTGTAGAAAAGATCGCTGGATTGCATACTGAAGCTATCGACTATGGAAACATTCCAGGATGTACCTATGCGAGTCCTGAAATTGCCTCTGTAGGTTTAACTGAAGATCAGGCTAAAGAGCAAGGATATGAACTAAAAGTAGGTAAATTCCCATTCTCTGCTTCAGGAAAAGCAAAAGCAGCTGGAACTCCTGATGGTTTTGTGAAGGTGATCTTTGATGCCAAATATGGCGAATGGTTAGGCTGCCATATGATCGGAGCAGGTGTAACCGATATGATCGCTGAAGCGGTATTGGGTAGAAAATTAGAGACTACCGGGCATGAAGTATTAAAGGCAATTCACCCACACCCTACCATGAGTGAAGCGGTAATGGAAGCCGTTGCTGATGCTTATGACGAAGTAATTCACTTATAGTCAAAAACTTAAAAAATATAGGAGCCGAAACATATGTTTCGGCTTTTTTTTGGCATCATTCTTGGTGTTAACAAAACTTTAACACGTAAACCAACTAAGTACAACCGTTGTAAAAACAAGTACTAAAGTGGTGGGAAGTTTGTTTGAAAAAGAAAACAACCTATTCACAGTCTAAAGCCGGAGCCTAGCTTCGGTTTTTACTTTTGAAAAGACCAGGCTACAATGCGGGTTACCTTGTTTCCTTGTTCCATAGGAATAATCTTAAATGAAGTGACACCCAATTTTACGGAAGATTTCTTGAGGCTCTCTACATTTTCTTTTTTAGAAACTAAACTGGTAAACCAGATACATGCCTCCTTGTTTAGTGAACTCTGGTATAAGTAGTTATGCAGAAAAGCTTTTTCACCACCAGGATACCACAACTCGTTACTATTCCCTGCGAAATTACGAACGGCATTCGTTCCTAAGTTTCTTGTCTTTCTTCGATTGGCACCTCTGGCCTCTTCTGCAGAAGCATAAAAAGGAGGATTGCACATAGATGCAGTAAACATATCCTCTTCTTCAAGGATATCCGTTAAAATGTTTTGCTCATCAAATTGTTGGCGTAAGGTGATCTTGACATCCAGATCGTTATCATCAATAATATCCTGAGCATAATCTAATGAATCGAGTTCGGTATCTACAGCCACAAAATTCCAATCGTATACTTTTGCACCTAACAATGGATAAATGCAAGTTGCACCGGTGCCAATATCCAATATGTTCACGTCATTTCCAGTAGCTTCGTCTTTGATCAGATCATTCAAATGATGGATATAATCAACTCTGCCAGGAATAGGAGGGCATAAGTTCTCTTTAGGAAATATCCAATCCTGAATACCGTAATGCGTTTTTAATAATGCAGCATTCAAGGCTCTTACTGCTTTTGGGTCCGAAAAATCAATAGATTCATTTCCATAACTGTTCTTTGATACGAATGCTTTCAATGGCTCGTATACCTTAAGCATAGCATCAAAATCATACCCATTTCTATGGATGTTATTCGAATGTAATCCTGATTTTGTTTTCATTATAATTCAAGTACAGTAAACTCCAACTGCAAAGGTTTTAGAGCAGCCTTTAGCGCTTTTATAAACTGTGGTCCATATTCAAGGTAAAATTCAGAAAAGTTACGTTGACGTTCTTCTAAACTTTGATTTGGTAACAACTGATCCTGCAAGGCCGTTATTCTTGACACCAGATCATGATGTTTTCTCTTCTCTGCGCGTAATAATCGATGCTCTAAATTTTCCAGACCTTTCGTTTGCTTTCGTTGCTGAGCATCTACGGCCCCAATAAAAGAAGCATCTGTTTCATCTGCAACTCTTCTTAATGCCAAAAACTGTTGGTTCAATAGCTCTTTTGCATCAGCAAAACTAAACTGGATCTCAGAATTCTCTGTTACTTTTTTCGCCAGTAATTCGTTTTGCTTAAGAAATAGTTCTTCTAACGAAATGTCCAATGCATTCAGCTTTTTTTGTTGCTTTTCTGAGATCACCTGAACAGAGTTTCGTAATAGTAATATGGGAAAGGACACATCCAATTTTTCAAAGTATGCCTTTAGCTCCAACCAATAGGCCTGCTCTCCTCCTCCTCCAACATAGCAAAGATTAGGTAAGATCACTTCCTGATATAAAGGACGCATGATCACATTCGGACTAAAGCGTTCCGGATGATCAGATAATTCCTTCAATAGTTCCTCTTTAGAAAAAGAGATATCAGTATCATTCACGACAAATCGATCTCCTTCTTTAACAATACGTTCTCTAATCGTATCCGTTAAATAAAATAGATTGATCTCACGCGGGTTTACCTGTACTTTATATGTTTTCTCTAGTTCAGTAATGGTATTGGAAACTTCCGTATACGAATGTTGATGCAGTAACTCCGTTTCCACATATGGTGCAAACAATCCTTTTAAAGCAACATCATCACCGTCTATAATTACTAAACCGTAGTCTGAAAATAGCTCATTAGCAATATATCGAGTAGCATCTGCTAAAGTATTGTGCTCCAGATACCCTTTTCTAAATAGCTCTTTTAAATAGGTGGCGTTTCTGGTGGTTCCCAATTGCTCAGAAAAAGCAGCGAATACCTTCTCCAATCCATCCGTAGAAAATCTACCCACAGGTCCACCGTCCGCTCTATTCCACTGTACTTTCTTTCCTTTAAAATTGAAATAATTGATCTCCTCAAAATCATGGTCTTCCGTAGCCATCCAGTAGACAGGTATGAAGTTGTTCTTTGGAAATTTTTCGGCTAACTCTTCACTCAAATTGATCACACATAAGATCTTATATAAAAAATACAGAGGGCCGGTAAACAGGTTTAATTGATGCCCGGTAGTAATGGTAAATGTATTGTCGTTTTGAAGTGATTGAATATTATCTACAGTAGCTTCAGAAGCCTTCACATTCGTGTATTGTTGTTTCAGCGCTTCTACCAACGTCGTTCTTGATGTTGCTTGAACTGACACTTTCTTTTCCTCGATCTGTCTGGCAAATCCATCGATATCAGGAAAATGATGATAAAAAGATTGAATATTCGGATCTTGCTCCAAATAGTCCATCATGGTTTTAGAAAAGAAGCCTGTTTTTTGAAAAGGTATATGCGTAACTTTCATACTAGGAAACGCATTTTTTAGTTAGAAAACAACACTCAGGCTCAGTTGGTAAATTCATACAGTAAATTTTGATAAAAATACTAAAATTTGATGAGGAAAAAATCGACCTCAAAGACGCTAACAAATTTTTAACGCTTATACATCTACAAGAAATCCTTATTTTTGGTCATCATCAAAATTTCATACATGAAACTAAGAACGTTATCACTCGTATTTTTACTCATCTGTACTCCTTTATTTTCTCAAACTATTCAATCTCCTGAGGAATTTCTTGGGTATAAGATCGGTACACAGTTTACAAGACATCATAAAGTAGCAGAATACTTCACTTATGTGAGTAATACCTTGTCGAATGTGGAGCTAGAAAAATATGGAGAAACCAATGAGCGAAGACCGCTATATGTTGCCTATCTATCTTCTCAAAAGAATATGGATAATCTGGAGAACATTCGCCGGAACAATCTGACTCAGACAGGAATGAATAAAAATGGAAACGCAACGAATGATATTGCCATTGTTTGGTTGAGTTATAATGTTCACGGAAATGAAGCATCAAGTACGGAAGCGTCCATGCAAACGTTGTATGAACTGGTGACTACCAAAAAAGCCTATTTAGAAAATACCTTAGTCATCATTGATCCATGTATCAATCCGGACGGGCGGGACCGTTATGTAAACTGGTTCAACCAGGTAAAAAGTACACCTTATAATGCGTCACAAGATGCCAAAGAACATCGCGAACCCTGGCCAGGTGGACGTCCAAATCATTATCTATTTGACCTTAACAGAGACTGGGCCTGGGCAACGCAGGTAGAATCGTCTCAAAGATTAAGCGTCTATAATAAATGGCTACCTCATATTCATGTAGATTTCCACGAGCAATTTATCAATAACCCATATTATTTTGCTCCGGCTGCTGAGCCTTTTCATGAGATCATCACAGACTGGCAACGTGATTTCCAAACGCAAATTGGGAAGAACCATGCGAAATACTTTGACAAAAATGGATGGTTATACTTTACCAAGGAAAGTTTTGACCTGCTATACCCAAGTTATGGGGACACCTATCCTACGTATATGGGAGCTATTGGTATGACCTATGAACAGGCCGGACATGGAATGGCCGGATTAGGAATAGATACCGACCATGGATATGAATTAACGCTGATAGATCGTGTTGCACATCATAAAACTACGGGATTATCTACTGTTGAAATGGCTTCCAAAAATGCCACAAAGTTGAACAGTGAGTTCAAAAAGTTTTTTGATAATAGAGGACTGTTATATAAAAGCTATGTCCTGAAAAATGAAAATACAGACAAAACACAACGTTTGATCGATCTATTGGATAAACATGAAATTGACTACGAATACACCAACAAAGGTCAGGTACGTGGTTATGATTATGACACACAGCACGAAGGCAGAATGAATGTTTCTGACAATGATCTGGTAGTACATACCAATCAGCCAAAAGGAAAGATGGTAAAGGTATTATTCGAGCCAAATGCGAAACTAGCTGATTCTTTAACCTATGATATCACGGCATGGTCTATTCCGTATGCACATGGTTTTAAGGCCATTGCTTCTAAGAGCAAGGTAAGTTCAAGCAAAAGAGTAAACAACAATATCGTATCAAATACAGCAGATAGATCCTCTTACGCGTACTTAAGCAAATGGAACAGTCTGGAAGATGCCACTTTTCTGGCACAAATGCTGCACGCAGGTATCCGTGTTCGTTTTTCAGAAAAGCCTTTCAATGTAGAAGGTAATTCGTACGACCGCGGAACGCTGATCATCCTGCGAAACGACAATAAATCCAATCCTGAATATGACAATAAACTTATTGCTATAGCGAATAAATACGGGCGAAAATTAACTCCTGTACAAACAGGTTTTGTAAGTAAGGGAGTCGATTTCGGATCCTATAGTGTAAATCCGATCAACAAACAAAAGATCGCTGTACTTTCCGGAAAAGGAACGTCATCCTTAAGTTTTGGAGAGATCTGGCATTTCTTTGAAACGCAATTAAAATATCCGTTAACCATTTTAGACACGGATTACTTCGGCAGTGTTAATTTAGACAACTATGATGTCTTGATCATTCCGAATGGATACTACGGACGTGTGTTAGATTCTACACAATTAAAACGTATGAAAGATTTTACGCGTTCCGGAGGAACTGTTATTGCTATCGGAAATGCGCTACGAAGTTTTGCAGGTAAAAAAGGGTTTGCTTTAAAAACCAAAAAAGTAAAAAAAGATAAGAAAGAGGCTCCGAAAGCCAACCTAACACCATATGCAGATCGTGAACGTGCGGGGTCGGTTAATTTGATCACTGGAGCTGTGTTTCAAAGTAAAGTGGATAACACACATCCCTTAGCATTTGGTTATGATGACAACTATTTTTCCTTAAAATTGGGTCGTGGTTCCTATGAATATTTAAAGAATGGTAGCAATGTCGCTTATTTTACGAAAGATGCGACCAACGTATCTGGATATGCCGGTAAAAAAGCGTTAGAGAACATTCCTGAATCTTTGTTTATTGGAGAAGAAAGAAGCGGAAGTGGAAGTTTTATTTATATGGTGGACAATCCACTGTTCCGATCGTTTTGGGATAATGGAAAGTTGTTCTTTGTGAATGCCTTGTTCTTTAGAAATTCGGATGAGATAAAGCGATAAGCTTCTCGTTCAGACAGAATGGAGTGATGAAGAAGCTTTTTTTAACTACGAGGTTTCCTACTATTACTCGAAATGACAAACACTCATATTCTATAAAGCCTCGAAAAATTTCGAGGTTTTCTTTTTTGTTATATTTGGAAAAACCAATCGTTATGAAAATACAAACCAAACTTAAATGGATTCGAGGAATTAAATTATTCTTAGTAATTATTTGTGCTTTAGGAGTTGTCAAGATGCTAAATGATTATGATGAAATCAATGATAGCTTTGTGCAACAGCAGCATAACTATGAGTTACTAAAGTCTGTACATGAGCAAACTCTAAATACATATAAAATAGACTTAAGTAACAACGAGTTACTGGAAATGTTATCAGATAGAGTTGTCTATCAGGAAACAATGATCAAGGGATTAGCACCTAACAATAAGTTAGCCAGTTATTATTTTTATATTTTGACTCTTGGTGTATGGATTATGGTGTATATAATACAATATCTCAACAAAAAAGAAGACGAGCTACAAGGGTTTCCTGTAGATCTTGATGATGATGAGTAATTATCCCGAAATACAAGCCCTACAACAACTCCATACGGATCACAGGATACATATAGCTGTGATACAGGATCAGTACTTAGGAGATAAACAGGATCATCCTAAAGTACGTTGTATACTGAATGATCGATCTTTCGAACTTTACGTCGACGACGAATATTCCGATCTAGCTATCGGTAACCCCTTACTTTCCCTATGCCTCGTTTTACGAGAATTGGAAACTTTTCAAGAAGAAGAGGATCTTTTACGTTGGAGCAATAGTAAAAGTTTAAATCCTGGAAGTCCTGCAGTGCTCAACTATTACAAGAAACTATCAAAGATATATGCAGAGATCGAGCAAGAACTAGGAAAGATCGATTCACAAATCTCTGACCTTGATTTCCAATTGAATGCAGGTGCAGTCCAAATACTAAGAACAGGCCAATATTTTAAGCGCTAGTCCTAAATTTCTGAATACGTTCCTCTTTGGTCTTTTAACTCTAGTTTGCTGCACTTCTCTTCTTATAGACTAAAAAAAGCATTAAACCTTTTCCAAAAAATTACATCTAAAAAGTAATTATAACACCAAAGGATATGGAAAAATCGATCAAAATGCCCAAAAAAAATATTGTAATAACCTTTCTATTTTTTTGGATGACATTACTACCGTTACATACCCAGATAAAGGACATTCATAAATTATCGGATGCACCCAATGATACAATTGTTGTAAACCATCAAACATTTCCAACAACATACAAGAAAGCCTTACAACAATGGAAAACAGTGGGTGATATCAATCATTGGATTCAGAGTAACTTCAAATATAGCATGGAAAGAGCCAAAAAATTGGCTGAAAATAGCTTGAACAGAAATAAGACCACTATTTATGCACCGGAAGAATTCTATCAAATAAAAAAAGGTGTTTGTGTGGACCTTAGCAGATTTACGGTTGAAACAATTAACAAAATTGATAGTACGAAACATGCGCAATACCTGATGATAAATTTTGAGCCTATAACCATCGACGGTAAGATCATAAGAAAACACTGGATAGCGTTGTATCAAGATGCTCATGGATATTACCTATTAGGAGATAGCAAGCGACCCGGACATATTGACGGGCCTTACGAGAAGATTGATGACTTTATTACTATATATGAAAAGTACAGAAAACGGAAAATAAATTCCTGGAAAGTACTTCCGAACTACAAAAAAGCCAGAAAGAAAAAAACATATAAGCGAAAAAAGAAAAGCTAAGCTTTTTCATAAAGTTGAGTTTCATTTTGATATATCGAGAATTATAGATATATTTGATTCATGAATGTAAAACTAGCGACTGAAATAAGCAAATGTCTATCTAACCAGACCAG
Source organism: Flavobacteriaceae bacterium (assembly GCA_965218065.1). GTDB lineage: Bacteria > Bacteroidota > Bacteroidia > Flavobacteriales > Flavobacteriaceae > Polaribacter. The sequence continues at coordinate 1,825,178 of OZ244589.1, forward strand.
ATTGCAAATTATGGAATGGTTAAAAGATCCGGACAGTCATTTTCCACCACATGATACCTTAAAACATTTCAATGATGGTGTCTGCGTCACTTATATTCAAGAGAAGTCTGGTTTATCACAATCTACCATTTCTACCTATTTGACAAATATGGAAAAATGTGGTTTATTGATCTCAACAAGACATGGAAAATGGTCGTACTTAAAACGAAATGAAGAATTAATTAACGCGTATAGTCAATATTTACCACTGTAGTTTTTTTGACTTATTACATCGATAATCCTCAATATATAGAAGTGAAAGATCTAGATTTTAAACTTATTGATCCTCTAGAATATCAGGCAAGAACAATTCGTCTCTTACAACAACTGAATCCGGATATGGACATAGAGCATATTGAGAATACATTGCATAAAATGGTGCATATGCCAAATTATCGTTGCTTTGGTTTGTTTTGTAAAGGAAACTTAATAGGCATTTCTAGTGGTTGGACCACCATTCGCATTTATTGTGGGAAACAATTAGAATTAGATAATGTTATCATCGATTCAAACATACAATCCAAAGGCTATGGAAAGTACTTTATGGAAGCGATTACAAATTGGTCATTACAGAACAACTATGACAATATCGGCTTAAACACCCGTGTTCAAAATGCACGTTCTCATAAGTTTTACTTTAATGAAGGGTTTACCATTTTAGGCTTTCATTTCGAAAAAATGCCAACATAAAAAGATACTAGCAATTAATACATACAATGATGAAAATACTAATTATAGGAGGTTATGGCACCATAGGAAAAAAGGTGGTCCACCACTTTAGAGAAACAGCTACTGTTATAATAGCCGGACGAACAAAAGGAGATGTCCCTGTTGATATCAGTGACAGTAGTTCTATAAAAGAACTCTTTGAACAAACGGGAAAACTAGACGCTATCATTTGTATAGCCGGAGAAGCAAAATGGGCCGATTTTGATGACATCTCAGAAGAAGATTATTATATCGGAATCAGGAGTAAACTAATGGGGCAGGTAAATTTAGTACGCATTGGGTTAAACTATTTGAATCCGAATGGATCCATTACCTTGTCTACAGGTATTTTGGCGGACGACCCGGTGGTTAAAACCGCTAGTGCTGCCATGGTGAATGGTGGAATTCATAGTTTTGCGCAGGCTGCTGCTTTAGAGCTAAAACACGGAAAGAGACTTAACGTAGTTTCTTCCGGAATGGTAGAAGATGCTTATGAAAAGTACAAAAACTATTTTCCCGGACATAACCCTATTCCAATGCACAAAGTGGTCAATGGATATGTGCGAAGTGTCAAAGGAAAAGGAAACGGCGAGATCATTCGAATCTATGACTAAAAATTAACGATATGCTATTTAGAAAAGCCATACAACAAGACCTCCTTGCTATCGTTCGCATGATCGCAGACGATGCATTGGGTGCAAAACGAGAAAATTTCCAGGACCCACTGCCCCATTCTTATATAGCTGCCTTTGATAAGATCTGTGCAGATTCCAATCAGGAGTTGATAGTTGTTGAAGATGAGCATGGTGCCGTTATCGGAACGCTACAACTATCCTTTATCCAATATTTAACCTATCAAGGCGGTATTCGTGCGCAAATTGAAGCCGTGCGCATTCGAAAAGATAAAAGAGGACTGGGAATAGGAAAACAGATGTTCGAATGGGCTATGCATCGAGCCAAAGAACGGAAGGCGCATGTACTACAATTAACCACCGATAAGAAACGACCTGAAGCTATTACTTTCTATAAAAATCTAGGTTTTATAGCTTCTCATGAAGGGATGAAACTTCATTTTAAGTAGCAATTTTTAACTTTTCCATTTTACATTTACTCTCATTTTCTTATATTTGAAAGGAAGCCAAACCGTTACGTTCCCTATAAGTAACAGTAATTAATTGCTACTTCTTAATGTGAAGCTTCCTACTGACAACTACCTTTTTTAATGAGATAGTAATATCTATTTTATAAGGATTTTGTCTAGAAATAGATATGCCGTGTTAAAAATTGAACAAAATTTATGAGACAAAAAAAATTCTCTAAACTGATAGGTCTTAAATATGAAGACTTTTTACTTTATGTTGAAAATAAGCAAATTATTGCTCAGAAAGCGAGATTAATTCCTTTGCTGAAAACAGGTGATGAAGGTGCTTTAACCTCAATTTTTCTGTCTGCCGTTAAATTAGTTAAAGAGTATAGAGATTCTATTTTTAAAGAAGTGAAAATAGGTAGAAATGGCAAAGCTTATTATTTCACCGAGGTAGTTTTTAACGATATAGATAAGAACTCAAGAATTGATGGACTCATTATAGTAGTTTCTAAAGGTATCATTAAGGATGCTATTATTTTTGAAATGAAAAATAAGAACTTGAGTGTTGATAAAGAGCAAGTAGATAAATATATTAGTTTGTGTAAGAAAATAGGTGTCTTAAAAATGGCCACCGTTTCTAATGAATTTGTCTCAGACTCAACTCAATCCCCGGTAAAAGCTAAAGCTCCTAAAAACTTCTCATTATATCATTTCTCATGGATTTATTTAATGACCAAAGGGCAGCTATTGTTATTTAAAAATGATGCTAATATTAAAGACCAGGATCAAGTCGAAGTAATGAGAGAAGTACTGTATTATTTGGATAACCCAAAATCGGGAGTTAATGGTTATCATGTCATGAAAAAAGGCTGGAAAGAGACTGTAGATAAAATTACCAATCGTATTCCCTTAAAAGTTTCTGATGAATTTGTTGAAGAGGCAGTAGAAAGTTGGCATGAGGAAGAAAAGGATATAGCACTGCTACTTAGTAGAAAACTTGGAATTTTGGTTAAATCTACTAGTCATAATAAAGAAAGTCTCAAAAATGATATTAGAAGAATAGTCAAAAATCAGGAGTTATTTGGAAATTTAAGTATTAAAAATTCTGTTTCTGATATTAAAATTAGAGTTGACTTTGAGACAAAAACAGTATCCATGTCCGTAAAAGTAATTCCACCGTTGAATAAAGGAACTACAGCAAGGATTTCTTGGATTGGAAAACAGTTAGAATCGGCTAAAAAGAAAAATGAATCGGTTTTCCTATCCATAGAAAAGGATATTTTAATTGAAGCAAATATTAAGCACGCTAGAGAACACGTGAGGGTTCCATTAAACGGATTTGAAACGCTACTGCAAAATTCTAAAGGAAAAGAAGTTCAAGCTTTTAACATTGTATTGCTATCTAAATTCAGTTCAGGCTTTGGAAGCAATAAAAAGTTCATTACATTAATCGAAAGAATGGTTCTTAATTATTATGCTGGAATAGTGCAATATTTAGCTAACTGGAACCAACCTGCACCAAAACTATAAATTAATACTTCGGTTAAGTGTTCAGAGGATTCACGCAACCATTTCTCTTTATTCGCATCTTATAGATAAACAACCGTCATGAAAAAATTCCTTCTTTATACCTTTTTACTCCTACTAATATCGAATTGCTCATCTAACGACAGCGTAGATACCGGTTTAGATGGCACCTATTCAGGAACCTTTACCGTGGTATATACCAACGGTCCTACACACACCAATTCAGTTACCGTGAATTTTCTAACTAATACTACCTATGTATGTTCCGGAGATGGAAATATCGGAGAGATCTATCCTGCCGGAGGTAGTGGTACTTTTGTGGTTAATGGTGATAAAATTACGTTTACAGATGGCAATACCTGGATCGCTAATTTTGATTGGAATCTTATCCTCAACGGAGAATATGATTTCACACAGAATGGAAATAACTTAACCATTTCTGCTGATAGAGCTGGTACAGGTTCGTATACATATACATTAGAGAAACAATAACCACTGGTAGTAATGCAAAAATCCCTACCTTTAAAAACATCAAAAAAAGGAATATGGACCAAGCATTACAAACCATGATCAACAATATGCCGGAAAAGACAGGAAAGTCTTTAGAGGCATGGATTGCCATACTAAAAGAACAAGCCTTTGAAAAACATGGTCAGGCTGTCAATTATTTAAAAAAAGAACATGGAGTCACCCATGGTTTTGCAAATACCATTGTTACCTTATCCAAACAAGACAATAGTACGGAAGAAGATCTGGTACAAGCCCAGTACAAAGGCAAAGAAGCACTACTTCCTATATACCAAGCCTTGATAGCATTTGTAAATACCTTAGGTTCTGATGTTACGATAACGCCCAAAAAAGGGAGTGTGAGTATTATTCGAAAACGTCAGTTTATCCTCATAAAACCAGCGACAAAAACACGTATTGATCTAGGGTTTAAACTGAAAGATATACCTACCACAGATCGATTAGAAAATTCGGGTCCGTTTGGCACCATGTGTACCCACCGTGTGCGCCTATCCGAAGTTGGTGAGGTAAATGACGAGCTAAAAGCCTGGATTCAGGAGGCGTATGATAAATCCGTCTGAGAAAATGACTGGCTATAATAGTTCTTTTGAAAATCATACGTTTTATGATGAACATGACGAATGGATCGCTGATCACGTAGATTCCTATTTTCCGGATGCAGATATTTCAGTATTTCATGAAATAATGGCGCTTGATATACGCGTCCATGTCTATTTAATAAAACCCAAAGGTGCTTCTTTTCAAATGTTACTTACTTCTGGGATGAGTACTTTGAAAATGAATGTTTCAGAGGGGGTGGGAGATCAGGATGAACAAGCCTTTGCTGAACTAATGATGTTAATTCCGAAACACATTGAGTTTGCTGAAGTATATTCTGGAGACAAGCCTAATGACTGGATACTTACTGTGTTAAAGAGAACAGCAAAATTTCCTCACTTTTATAATACCTGGATTGGAATTGGTCATAGTATTCAGGCGGACGAAGACTACTCGCCATATGGAGAAGACACTGAGTATGTTGGTGCGCTTGTACTACCATCAGTTACCTTCGACGAACGTTTTACTGAAATCAAAAAAGATGGGCGAACCATTAATATTTATAGTGTTCTCCCACTTTACAGAAATGAATTAGAATATAAGATCGAACATGGGTATAATGATTTCTTAGACCTATTAATCCAAGCTAACGGTAAAGAAATTCTAGACCTAAAAAGAAAGAATCTGATTCCTAAAAAGTCATTCTGGAACCGTTTTATTAAGTAATGCTACTTATTTTCTAAATCACAATACCAAAAACGGGTATCGTAGTTCTTTTGCTCTTCTTTTGATTGATGACAATTATCATCCTCATTTTCATGCAGTGTATACGAACGGAGTACCTTCTCTCCTATTTTGAATTCAACAGGTTTAGAAAAAATAGGTCCGTCAAAGACAAAGGTGTGAAACTCACCATTTTCTCCGCAAACGTCTACATTTTCAGGTAGATCATCTATAAATGGTTGGTCAATAACTCTACCAACAAACTCCTTTCCTAGTAATTTGGCATTCACGCAGACCGTAATCGCCTTAAAACCTAAACTCAAAAACTCTTGCATCAATTTCTTAGTATCCTGCTTCCATAATGGATAGACACCAGTAATGCCCACCTCCGCTAATTTTCCGTCTCTATATGCTTTTAGGTCTTCCAAAAAGATATCTCCAAAGACACCGTGTGTATATCCTTTTGTTGTTAAACGCTGCATGGCTTTCTTCATGATTTCAGAATAGGCATCCATAGTCACCTCTGCCGAAAATGGAATGGTTTGCAAAGGCAGCCCAATAGCCACTGCTTGTTTTTGTAACAGTTCTTCTCGTAATCCGTGCATGGAAACGCGCCCGAAATCTTTATTTGTAGTAGTAACTAATAGATCCACTTCATATTCAGGCTGCTGCTGCATTTTGTATAGGGCCAAAGCCGAATCCTTACCGGAAGACCAGTTGAAGTAGGTTTTCCTTTTCATCGTATAAAAATTAGCATTAAAACGATCACTAGATAAAAAGCAATTCCCAACAAAGAATACATTCTAAACTCCTTTACCTTTTTTATATACCCCAAACTTAGCTCTCTTCCCACGTCAAAAAAACTGTTCTTATACAGTCGATTCACTACTCCAAATGGAAAAATGATAAATAAAATCGTTTGATCCAGATCGAGCGGTTTCTCAATCCTCTCTTTTGCATAATTCAATCGGAGTATAATCTTTTCTCTTTGATCTTCAGTGAAGGTAGCGTTATGAATTTTACTTTTTAAAGTTTGAAAAGTCTCTTTTTCTTGTATGATCAAATGCGCAAATTCTTCTACCTTATAAGTTGATAAATCTTGTTTTTTATTGCACATTCCTATTCATTCTATTGTCGAGGCTTTGTATCATGGGCGCTGAGGCTCTCGAAGCGCCTCATTACTTATAGCTGACACTTCGAGTACCTCAGTGTCCCGTAGTATTCTAACTTCTTACAGGTGTTCCATACAGGTCAAAATCACCGGCCTCATAAATCTCTACGTCAACAAACTCTCCTATTTTGACATAGTGTTCTCTGGCATCTACCAATACATCATTATCTACATCAGGTGAATCAAACTCCGTACGTCCATAGAAATAATTTCCTTCTTTTCTATCGAACAAACACTTGAAGGTCTTCCCTACTTTCTGCTGATTGATCTCCCAGGAAATCTGTGATTGAATTTCCATGATCTCATTTACCCGTCTAAATTTCACATCCTCTGGCACATCATCTTCCAACGCATAAGCTCCAGTATTTTCTTCATGTGAATATTCAAAGGCCCCTAAACGCTCAAAACGCATCTCTTCTACCCAATCTTTTAATTCCTGAAATTGCGCTTCCGTTTCACCTGGGTATCCAACGATCAATGTGGTTCTGATCGCCATCTCTGGAACCGCTTCTCTGAACTTATGAATTAACGAAGTTGTCTTTTCATGTGTCGTTCCGCGTTTCATAGATTTTAGGATCTCCGTGTTGATGTGTTGTAAAGGAATATCTAGATAGTTACATACTTTGGGTTCACTCTTCATCACTTCTAATACATCCATCGGGAATCCGGATGGAAAAGCATAATGTAATCGGATCCATTCAATCCCATCTACTTTTACCAAGGCTTTTAAAAGCTCTGCTAATGCTCTTTTTTTATAGATATCTAAGCCATAGTATGTCAGATCTTGTGCGATCAACATCAATTCTTTGATGCCTTTCTCAGCTAACTTTTTAGCTTCAACAACAATATCTTCAATAGGTGTTGACTTGTGTTTTCCACGCATTAAGGGAATAGCACAAAAAGAACAAGGTCTGTCGCATCCCTCTGCAATTTTTAAATAAGCGTAATGCTTTGGTGTGGTTGTAAGTCGTTCTCCAATTAATTCGTGCTTATAATCGGCTTCTAACACTTTTAATAAATTGGGAAGATCATGTGTTCCAAAATATTGATCCACATCTGAGATCTCTTTTTCTAGATCGGGTTTATAGCGTTCGCTTAAACATCCGGTAACAAAGACCTTATCAACATCGCCTGCTTCTTTTTTCTCTACATAATGTAAAATAGTATCTACAGACTCTTCTTTGGCTTTACCGATAAAGCCACAGGTATTAATCACGACAATATTTCCTTCATCATTCTCATCTTCATGAACTACTTCTTTGCCATTGGCTTTGAGCTGCCCCATTAATACCTCAGAATCATAGATATTCTTGGAACAACCTAGCGTAACTACATTGATCTTATTTTTCTTTACCGATTTGGTTCTCATGTTCTTCTTTTAGGGCGACAAAAATAAGGCTTCTATAGAAAACTATTCATAATTGGCCGGTAATTTTCTATGTTGTGTAAGCTTTTCGAACGCCGCACCTAAAACATACAATTCGCCCTCTTTTTTCGGAAGCCCGATAAACGTCAAACTGATAGGTTCACCTGTTTCTTTATAACCCATAGGAACCGTCAAATTCGGATATTCTGCCACGGCCGAATACCCAGCATGATAATTATTGATAGATAAAATAGCATCCAGGTTCTCACTGTCCAATGGTTTGAAATAGGTACGTGCATTTTCCATTAGTGTCTTTTTAATGGTTTGCAATTGTTCTAATGTCGTGGTGTCTGCAACAATTCCCTCAAATAATTGCTGTCCATAAGGTGCTCTTAACAATGAATCTTTCTCGTTGAAATTGATGACATCTTGCACGGAAGTAATGCCCACATTTTTATCGGTATGGTTCTTTAAATACTCCGGTAGATCGTATTTCATATCAATATTTAAAAGGGTAAGAAAACCTGGTAATCCTATTTGGGCAGGTGTTAATTCTACAATATCTCCACCCGCTTCTTTGATCTTTTCAACATTTGCATTATATACAGAGTCTTGCAATAAAGATTTAAACACTCCAAAGCGCTTTCCTTCTATACTTTCGGTATACTTCGGATCTGGTTGTCCTGCTACCTTAAAAGACTTTTTATCCGCACTGTCATAACCTACCATAGCGTCCAAAAATATAATATTATCGATCACATTTCTAGTCATGGGTCCTGGTGTATCTAAAGTGCTGGAAATAGGAACAATCCCTGTTCTACTTAAGAGCCCCACTGTTGGCTTTAATCCAACTACTGAATTCTGACTTGATGGTGACGTAATAGAACCTGCAGTTTCTGTACCCACTGCAGCTACAGCATAATTGGCTGCAACCGCTGTACCACTGGAAGCACTAGACCCTCCGGTTTCAAACTTACCTCTTCCATACGGATTTAAAGATTGTCCTCCTATTGCACTATATCCTAACGGACATCCAGAACAGAAAAAATAGGCCCATTCACTTAGGTTTACTTTTCCCAATATTAACGCTCCCTTTTCTTTTAATCGCTTCACAATAAAGGCATCTTCTGTATGTACATTCTCCTGCAATGCTAATGCTCCTGCTGTGGTAGGCATTCCTGCAGTATTAATATTGTCTTTCAGTAGAATAGGCATACCATAGATACTAAACCTATCACCTTTCTTTCTGTTTTTATCTCTTTCTTTTGCTTCTTTTAATACATTCGGATTCAAGGCAATAATAGCATTTAAAGATCTGGTGCTATCGCTTTCAAACTTTCGAATTCTATATAAATAGAACAAGGTTAACTTTTCATAGGTCAGTTTTCCTTCGTCAACATTTTTTTGAATGGAAGGAATGTCTTGTTCTATGATCAGCGGTTTTAGTTGATCATAATCTTCTTCGGAAAAATAGGCCAGATCATTCTCAAATGGTTTAAAAACTTCATTCATATCCAATACTTTGGATTGAAACAGTTTGAATTGCATTCTAGATCTCTCGTGCTCTTGCTGTTTTTTAAGCAATGCCGTTTCATCATATTTTGTAAAAACTACAGGAGCTTCTTTTTTCTTACAGGATAGTAAAAGTGAAGCACTTACAATAAAAAAAAGTAATTTTCTCATGGAATAAGGTTTATTCTCAAAGATACTATTTTACAGATAAACTGTATATTCGCATCAAACAGAACGCTCATGTTAAAGAACCTTATTGCAGTTTCATTTTTCTTATTCGTATCTACCGGTTTTGGACAACAATTCCAGGCTTTGGATACCGTTAATTTTGAACTGCGTGAAAAGCTGATCAAAGATTATGAAGTTGCTCACAAACTACAGTACAAAAAATTAAAAAAGAGTCATAAAGGTAAGTTTCGAAAGGAGATCATAGGTATTTACACACGTTCCAATGAAGAATTTCTGAAGAATATTAGGAAAAAGAGGTTCATTTTCGATACACGCTATACATCTTATATCGATAGTGTACTTCAAGTACTAAAAGAAGCAAACCCAAGTCTAATTAGTAAAGATCTAAAAGTATATATCTCTAAGCATACCTCTATGAATGCCATGAGCATTGGAAATGGCCATTTTATCGTGCATTTGGGACTTTTTAAATACCTTGAAAATGAAGGTCAGTTTGCGAGTGTATTGGCGCATGAGATTGCTCATGGTGAGCTACATCATGTTGAGCAAAGCATTGTGCATCAGGCTACGTTAGGTTCTTCTAAGGTAAGACGATTACAAGCACGAGAGATCAGAAAACAAAAATACAATCAGTACGACAAGTCGTTTACTATACTAAAGAACATTATGTACGACGACAGTAAGAAAAGACGTAGACGAGAGATGTTGGCAGATTCTATAGGCTACGAATTGTATAAAAACGCAGGTTTCGAAAAGATCAGTTTTATTAATTCTTTAAGACTGATGGAACGGTATGACAGTCTGCCTACCATTTCGTTAGACTCTACTGTATATAAACAATTCTTTGACCTGCCTGAGCAAGCATTTAAAGAAGAATGGCTAAACATGGAAGAATTCTCTAATTATGACTACTCAAAATATAAAGAGAAAATAAATAAAGATTCTATTAAATCTCATCCTGAGGTTAGACAGCGTATTGAAAAACTAACCAAAGATTTTGCTGAATTGCAAGGAGATGGAAAAGCAAGTCCAAAAGAAAATTCGACTTTTAAAAAGCTTCAGCAAATAGCCAGACAAGAGGACATTGCCACTTTGTATTATTTAGAAAAGTACGGACTAAGTGTTCGTTTGATCTTGTTCAAACTAGCGAAAAATCCTGAAGATGTATATCTAAAAAAATGGTTGGGCCAGAATTTTCTAGCCTTATACGAGGCCAAGAAAAAGTATCAACTAAACCGCCATGTAGATCGCATCATTCCAAAAGACCAGAGTCGTAACTACCAACAGTTCCTAAATTTTATCTGGAACCTAAGACTCAATGAACTCAAGGCAATCGGCGAGTACTATTCACAATAATCAGTAGTTCAATCGTTCAAGTCGGATCTCATCATAGTCACTATCTTTATTAAACTCTCTTAGAAGTATAAACCCTTCTTTGGCGATATATGGAGAGATAAAGTGCTCTTTGGATGACATGGGTATTTGTTCATGTGTCATCTCTCCTTTGATCAAGGTTACTATTCCTAATACCCAGTTCTTTTTTTTAGTGATAGCGTCCTTCTTATAATCGTTGTAGAAGAATACCACACCATCGCCTCCTTTTATTTTCTGTGAATATAAATAATCTGAATACGACCATTTCGATAAATCTTTTTCTATGGTTTTCAGATCTATCAAATTAAAATCTTTATCGAAGTTTAAGATCACAAAATCAGTGGTTTTTACTTTAGTAGTACCAAACAAGATATTATATCCTTCCTTTCTTTTCTCCGTAAGCACGGAAATGGTTCCATCATTGAAAACAAAATAGTTCTTAGCGTACAGACGGTACCCTTTTTTGGTTTTACCTTTCTCGTTCATTGGCAAGAAAGCACTTGCCTGATGCCATTTAAAATAGGTTTTGGAGAGTTCTTTTCCGTTTTTATCAAGTTCTATTCGAAACAATCCAGCAGCCTTTTTTACATCATATCCTGTTTTTTTATAAGGGCTCACCTTTCCAATAATCACGAATCTATCTTTTAATGCCGTAATGTTGTAAATATGATTCCATTCAGAAGTAGAGTTCTCAATGTCATAAGCAAAATTTCGTTTTCCTGTTAGTGGGTTTAAACTATGGATAGTAAAGGTGTTTGCGCTGGTTTTATTATCTGTTGTAAATAAGAAATGTTCTTTATCTATTATATTGAAAAACTTATTTACACGCTCCTTATATGGATTAAACGCATACTCCCAAACTTGTTCATTATTGATATTAAAACCTTTTAATGACTGTGGAAGATTGTTATTTTTTTGTAGTTTAAAATTCTCCACCAACACATAGCCTCCTCCCATAGACAGCGGAAACTCGTATGTTTTAATCCCTTTTAAGGTTTTTAGCATTTTCTTTTCAGGTCTATTACCTTCAACAAAAGCTCCGTTGTCATAATAGAATGGTTTTGATATTTCATTTTTTGCGATATCAATGGTTCTATTCGTTATAAACTTTACGGAAGGAGAATATGCTTGTGAGTAATATTTGGTAATGATAAGATGATCTCCGCTTTTCTCAGGTGATAAGAATCGAGACCCTAACCGTTTATATCTTCGGTCTACAAACTCACCATTGGCTACTTTATTCAAGTTTTTATCCAACAGTACATACTCGAATTTCTCATTGTTCTTATCTACATCTTCCAATTTTACGATCATAAAATAACCGTAGATCTTTTTGTCCAGTTCCATAATTGGGCTAAACATTTGAATTTGACCTGAAGCTAGTTCAGCCAGGTTGGATATTTGAGCGATCGAAATGGTTGACCACAATAAGAAAGCATAGCAAATAATCTTTTTCATACGTGATAAAATTTAAGTGTTGCACAAGTATATAACATTTGCACATGAATGTAAAAAATTCTATCATTTTTTTGAAAACATTAAACTTTCAAATATCTTTTCAGTCTTAATATTATGAGAAGATCCGTTTCATTAATCATCTGTATTCTTCTTCTATGTCTTTGTTATGCATGTAGTGAAGATTCAAACGACTCGACCAACCCAGTAGATCCGATCGTTAGTGAAGAGCTCTACTTTCCTCCTAACAGTTCCTCAGAATGGGCATCTACATCTATGGTAGCTCTTGGTTGGAACGCCGCAGCATTTGGAGATCTTCAGAGTTTTTTAAGTACTTCTAACACGCAGGCTTTTATCATATTGGTAAATGGAAAGATCGTAGTGGAAGAATATTATAATGGAGCCACGAGTGCAACGATCATTCCATGGTTTTCAGCAAGCAAAACATTGACGGCCTTTACTACGGGTTTGGCTGAGCAAGATGGCATCTTGAGTATTGATGACAGATCTAGTGATTATTTAGGAACCGGATGGACGAACATGCCGCTAGACAAGGAAAACCTGATCACATTAAAGCATCAGCTCACCATGAGTTCCGGAGGAGACTATACCTTAGGAGATATCCATTGTACAGATCCTCAATGCTTGAACTATAGATCGGATGCAGGTACCGAATGGTATTATTACAATGCCTTTTATACGATGCTGCAGCCTGCATTAGACAGTGCTATCCCAGGTGGTTTTTCCAGTTATTTCAATACCAGATTGAAAAATGTGATCGGTATGACCGGACTTTGGTACCAAACTCCCAACTACAACAAATACTATGTGGGCAATGCCAGATCCATGGCTCGTTTTGGATTGTTAAACCTGAATAAAGGGAACTGGAACGGAAATCAACTGTTAAATGAAACCTTCTTTAACGAAATGATCAATACATCTCAGGATCTGAATAAATCGTACGGATATCTATATTGGTTAAACGGAAAGGAAAGTCATCGACTTCCCGGCTCTCCCGATCAATTTTCAGGAAAGTTAATTCCGAATGCTCCGGATGATCTATTCGCCGGATTAGGAGCCAATGACAAAAAAATGTATATCATTCCAAGTTTAAAAATGGTTGTTATCCGTTTGGGTGGAGATGCGGGCTCTTCCTTACTAGGTCCTTCCGGTTATGACAACACCTTATGGGGAAAGATTAATGCCGTAATAAACTAAAACGATCTGAAAAAATGATCTAAAATTTTTGTCAGTTAGAGTATCAAATCTTCGATTTGGTGTATCGAAAACAAGAAAATTTCTAATGTAACATTATTTCTCGATACAATTTTATTTCATAAAATCACTCGAAATGACATTACTATTCCCTGTCTTCAAAAGGAATGATGATTCCTTTCTCTACGTAGTTCTTTAATCCATGTAATAAAATAGCCCAGCAGTAGGATGATTGCTTAAATTCCGTATTACATTGTGGCCAGTTAGTATGACTAAATTTTACGGATACAGCCCCCTCTATTTCTTCTAGTTCAAATCCAAAAGTAGTCGGATTCCAGTCTGAATCTGAAGCAGTCATTTTAATATAAAACTCAGTATTGGGAGTACATCTAGACACTTTTCCAAACCAGTTATACGCATCGGTGAAATTGAAATTATACTCGTTTCCCAGTACAGGTGTTCCAGAAGATCTTAGTGGCCACCAATTGTTCAAATGTTCGGGTAAACTTACCGCATCAAATACCTCTTTCGCAGTAGCCTTGATCACAAAATTGTGATAAATGGCAAATCCTGTATTTGAAACGTTTTCAGCCATGACTATTGATTAAAGAATGAATCTACAAATTCGTGTTTGTTAAATACTTGTAGATCATCGATCCCTTCTCCAACTCCGATATACTTTACCGGAATTTGAAATTGATCAGAAATTCCGATCACTACTCCTCCTTTTGCAGTTCCATCAAGTTTGGTTACAGCCAAAGAAGTCACTTCGGTTGCTTTGGTAAACTGTTTCGCTTGCTCAAAAGCATTTTGTCCGGTAGATCCATCCAATACTAATAATACATCATGCGGAGCATCTTCCACTACCTTTTGCATAACACGTTTGATCTTGGTCAACTCGTTCATTAAATTTACCTTATTATGTAAACGTCCTGCTGTATCAATGATCACTACATCTGCGTCTTGTGCAGTTGCAGATTTTAATGTGTCAAAAGCTACAGAGGCAGGGTCAGAACCCATTTCCTGACGCACAATAGGTACATTCGTTCTATCCGCCCATACTTGTAACTGATCTATAGCTGCTGCTCTAAACGTATCAGCCGCACCTAACACTACTTTTAAACCTTGTTTCTTAAATTGCGATGCCAGTTTACCAATAGTGGTTGTTTTCCCCACACCATTGACACCAACTACCATTAACACATACGGTTTCTTATTTTCAGGAATTGTGAACTCTGTTTCTTCTCCAATATTGGTTTCAGATAGTAATCCGGCAATCTCTTCACGTAAGATCTGATTGAGTTCATCCGTTCCTAAATACTTATCTCTGGCTACACGTTCTTCAATTCTATCAATGATCTTTAAGGTAGTGTCTACCCCTACATCAGAAGAAACCAATACCTCTTCTAAATTATCCAATACATCATCATCTACCTTTGCTTTTCCGGCAACCGCCTTGGATAATTTATTAAAGAAACTGGATTTTGATTTTTCCAAACCTTTATCAAGGGTTTCTTTCTTTTCCTTTGAAAATATTTTTTTAAAAAAACTCATATACTTTGGTTTACAGATTCATATCTGTTATGTGTTCAAAATTACGGAAATTAACGGCATAAAAAAAGCTACTCTCCTTGTAAGAAAGTAGCTCTTAATTATAGTTGTCTAGTAATTACTTTTTAGCTAAAAAGTCATTTACTTGTGTAGGATCCATGATCGCTTCAACAAATGTGTAAGCTCCTGTTTTTGGAGACTTTACCATTTTGATCGCTTTACTTAATCTCTTAGAACCTGTCTGTAATGATGCTACTGATTTCTTTGCCATGACCTACTTCTTTTATTTAATTTCTTTGTGAACTGTCATTCTCTTCAAGATAGGATTGAACTTTTTGATCTCAATTCTATCTGGAGTATTCTTCTTATTCTTTGTAGTAATATATCTAGAAGTTCCTGGTTGACCAGAAGCTTTGTGCTCTGTGCACTCTAAAATTACTTGAACTCTGTTTCCTTTTTTTGCCATCTTGCTAAACTTTTATCTAGAGAAAAATTATTTAGTTAAATAACCTTTAGCTCTTGCTTCTTTAATAACTGCAGAAATTCCTTTCTTGTTGATATTCTTTAAAGCAGATGCAGACACTTTTAAAGTGATCCACTTATCTTCTTCTGGAATATAGAAACGCTTCGTCATTAGATTAGCGTTAAACTTTCTTTTAGTTCTATTCAAAGCGTGAGAAACATTGTTTCCTACCATCGCTTTTTTACCTGTTAATTCACAAACTCTAGACATCTTCTTTATCGTTTTAAATCGTTATCTCTAAACGAGGTGCAAATGTATGACATTTTTGAATTTCTACAAAAACAATTTTAGTTATTTTTTAGAATTTCTTCTTGTAATAATTCCAAGGATTTATTTACCGTCCTATTTATCACTTTATGTCTGGGTTGTCCAAAATTAAATTCTCGCACCTCCACCCCTGTTCTCGTGGCCAATCCAATAAACACGACTCCCACGGATTTATCGTTATTATCAGTAGTCGGCCCGGCATTTCCTGTAACAGATATTGCGTAATCTGTATCCGCTTTTTCTCGGGCATGTAATGCCATTTCAGATGCCACTGCTGCACTTACCACAGAATTCTTTTCAATGGTTGTTTTGTTTACACCCAGGAGATCTTGTTTCATTTGCGCCGTATACGTCACAAAGCCCCCTTTAAAATATCTAGAAGCACCCGGCACAGAAACCAGTGTAGAAGCTATTTGTCCTCCTGTTAAACTTTCCGCTGTGCATAATGTCTTTTTATTCTCTGCTAATAGGTTACCAACTGCCTTTTCTATAGTTTCTTCTTCTCCTAACCCGGTAATAATATCAGGGATCAGCTGTTGCAGTGCTTCTATTCTTTCTTTTAACGTATCCTCCAGTAATTGTTTATTCATTCCTTTGGCAGAAAGTCGTAGTCGCACTCTCCCAAAGGATGGTAAATATGCTAATTTTATAAAATCAGGTAGTTCATTTTCCCATTCAGCTATTCGTTCTGCAATAACGCTTTCCCCCTGACCATAAGTCATAATGGTTTTATGCATGATAAATGGTAGGTGGAACTTTTGCTGTATTCTAGGCAATACTTCATGCTTCATCAATCCTTTCATTTCATAAGGTACTCCGGGCATGGAAACGAACACCGTATCTTCTTCGAAGAACCACATTCCCGGTGCCGTTCCGTAACGGTTATTTAATACAGTCGCTTTTGAAGGCAATATTGCCTGGTATTTTTGCACGTCATTTACAGGGTGATTTACCCGTTTGAACAAACGCTTGATATTTTCGTAGACCTCAGGGTAATTGGTCCATTCTTCGTCATTAAAGTATTTAGCAATGGTTTTTTTGGTAATGTCATCTTTTGTTGGACCTAAACCACCTGTAATAATGACAATATCCGCTCTTCCCTGGGCTTCCTGTAAGGCATTTAGTATATGTTGCTCTTCATCCTGAATAGAGGTGATCTGATACACAGAAACCCCAATTTTATTTAACTCTGTTCCTATGAACTGTGAATTGGTATCTACGATCTGCCCGATCAGGATCTCATCTCCTATAGTGATTATTTCTGCGTTCATATTATTCTTCTGAAGAATCTTTAGTTCCAATTTCGTGAATACGGTCTTTTTCTCGCAATTTTTTGGCCTTCTTCCAGTTATTTTCAAGGACATAATGTAATACTACGCAACTCAGCAATCCAAATACAACCACGGTTAATTTAAGACTCATAGTATCGACAGATTCATCACTTGCATCTGGATACATCATAAAGTAAATAATCCCATAAATAAGAGCCGTTATGAAGGTGCCGGCGTAATAGGTCACAATCCCAATAACAGCAAAACCCCATTTGTTTTTTTCATATTTCTCAGCCAACTTATAAAAGATCTTTCCAATAAAAAATAGAAGTAGAAGTCCAAATAACATAGTAATTTCGTGTTTTTATTATTATTTAACTCGAATTTGAAAAGCCTTGTTGCCCTCGATCATTCCGACCAACACATCATTCTCATCTACCTTTCCTACACCTGCCGGTGTTCCTGTAAAAATGATATCCCCTTTCTTTAAGGTAAAATACTGTGATACATAACCGATCAATTCATCGATCTTCCAGAGCATAGCATTGGTAGTTCCATCTTGTACTACTTCATCATTCTTTAGTAGTTGAAATTTCAAATTCTCAAGGTCAAAATGTTCTTTGGGATAAAACTGTCCTACAATGGCACTTCCGTCAAACGCTTTTGCTTTTTCCCAGGGTAAGCCTTTCTCTTTACAAGCAGCTTGCACATCTCTGGCAGTAAAATCAATTCCCAAACCTATTTCGTCATAATACTTATGTGCAAACTTAGGGGCAATATGTTTTCCCACTTTGTTGATCTTTACCAACACCTCCACTTCGTAATGTACATCATCTGAAAAAGGTGGAATAAAAAACGGATTGTTCTTAGGAAGAATTGCTGAATCCGGTTTTAAGAATACCACAGGATTCTCTGGTCTTTCGTTTGCTAGTTCTTCAATGTGCTTGGCATAATTACGCCCAATACAAATTATCTTCATTATTCTTCATAAACGTCATTGCGAACAAGGTGAAGCAATCTTTACATATAGCATGAGATTACTTCGTCGTGTCTCCTCGTAATGACAAATTATTAATTGATTAAGGTATCCACTTCTTCGGGAAGTTTGGTTTTCTCTTTTCTAAAAATGCATCTCTTCCTTCCTTCGCTTCATCGGTCATATACGCGAGCCTGGTTGCTTCCCCTGCAAATACCTGTTGTCCTACCATACCATCATCCGTCAAATTCATCGCAAACTTCAACATCTTAATAGAGGTTGGTGATTTTGCTAAAATTTCCTGCGCCCATTCATACGCGGTTGCTTCCAAATCAATATGCGGAACTACGGCATTCACCATTCCCATTTCAAATGCTTCTTGTGCTGAATAGTTTCTTCCTAAAAAGAAGATCTCTCTTGCTTTCTTCTGCCCCACCATCTTCGCTAAATAGGCAGAACCATACCCTCCGTCAAAAGAGGTTACATCGGCATCTGTTTGTTTAAAAATAGCATGCTCTTCACTTGCCAACGTTAGATCGCAAACCACATGCAAACTATGTCCGCCACCTACGGCCCATCCGGGAACAACTGCGATCACAGCCTTCGGCATAAAACGGATCAAACGTTGTACTTCTAAAATATTTAAACGATGGTACCCATCGTCTCCTACATATCCCTGGTGTCCACGCGCTTTTTGATCTCCACCCGAACAAAAGGAATAGATACCGTCTTTACTAGAAGGCCCTTCCGCAGATAATAACACCACACCGATAGAAGTATCTTCACTTGCATCGTAAAACGCATCGTACAGCTCAGACGTGGTTTTCGGTCTGAACGCATTTCTAACATCGGGTCGGTTAAAAGCTATTCTTGCTACTCCGTTTGATTTTTTATAGGTAATATCTTCATATTCTTTTGCGGTGATCCATTCAGGTTGCATCATAATTTACAATTTGGTACGTTTATCTATTTGACACACAAAAATAAAACATTAGTGCTGTATTGACTATTTTTACATCTGATTATTTGAATATTGAATGCTCATTTTTCATAAAAGCTTTTTCTATGGCGTCATTCCGAATGTATTTCGGAATCTCATAAAGTTTTAATTTTCAATACATCTATGAGAACCTGAAACAAGTTCAGATTGACGAAACTGTTCTAAAACATATAATAATCAGCACTAATTTTAGTTTTTAAAATGAATTTCTTTTATTTGACAAACCCTAGATCTATCATGAAAAAAATATTTGCCTTTCTACTATTCGCTTGTTCCGCTTCCTTTTTTGGACAACAACTTGTTACTAAGAAGTTTACCTCTCAATATCTGAATCAGAGTAGAGATCTACGCATCTATTTGCCGGAAGGTCATGACACGGATTCCATTTCTAATTATCCACTAGCAATTGTCTTAGATGGTCAAAAGCTGTTTGATCTATATGTTGGGAACTCCAAATTGTTTTCACAAGCCGATCAGGCACCAAAACAGATCGTGGTGGGTATTGACATGAAGAAGACTCGGGCCAAAGATGTTTCCTTTGATCCAAATACCAGCAAGCTTACCTCTTTCAGTTCCAATTTTTATCTGTTTATCAGAGATGAATTGATCCCTTATATTGAGGGAGCGTATAAAACTTCTCCCTTTTTAACCATAGTAGGTCAGGGAACTGCCGGAAACTTCATTACGCATTTTCTAAAAGAGAAACTCCAGGTCTTTAATGCCTATGTTTGTATCAATCCAACATTGGCACCGGATATTAATCGGCAAATTGAAAGTTATAAATTGGATAAGCTGAAACGTGAAGACAATACCTTTTATTTCTATGTTGCAGGCAATCCTTATAAAAGTGAACAAAGAAAAGTACTGATCGATCAGTTTGGCACCTATTTAGAAAGTTTTGAAGTACCTAACTTTCATGTTGTATACAACGATTTTAAAGATTCTCCTTCTTCAACTTCTATCTATAGTGAAGCAATGGGGAGGTCTTTCGCAAAGATCTTCGAGATCTATTCCGGTATTTCCAAAATTGAATTTGAAGAAAAGGTGAAAAATCTATCTCCACCAGATGCCATTACTTATCTGGAAACCAAATACCTGGACATGGAATTCTTATTTGGATCGAATGTCGGTATTCGCGAACAAGACATCTTTGCCGTAGAGAGTATCATTATCGATAAGGAGAATGGTGATTATCTGGATGATTTTGGAAAGATGATCTTAAATGTATATCCAAATTCTCATTTAGGTGATTACTATCTCGGTCTGTATTATGAAACAGGGAAAAACTACAAGCGAGCCTTAGAAATGTACCGAAGAGGTTATAGTAAAATAAATCCTGATGACCCTAAAGCGGATCTGTTCTATCAGAATATAGAAAGAGTACTAGGAAAGCGATAGTCCGTTAGAGCATACCTAAAATATTGTCAGTTCGAGTGGCAAATCTGTGATTTGGTGTAGCGAGAACTTGTGCCTTGTTCATTTCGATACAAATTTTACTCCTTTCCATCGAAAAATTCACTCAATGTAACAAAGGAACTACACCAACTCGATACGATCGGATTTTAAAACGATCTTTTTTGCCTTGTATAGGCTACCAACAGCTTTTTTAAAGGCCTTCTTACTCATTTGTAAATGGAACTTGATCGATTCAGGAGAGCTTTTGTCTGTTAGCAGTAAAAAACCTTCCTTTTGAAGTTTGTCCAATATCTTTTGAACGTCGGTATCAATTACATTTCGGAAACCTTGAGGTCTTAGAGAAACATCGATCTTACCATCTTCACGGATGTTCTTAATATATCCGGTAGTTTTATACCCTTCCTCAAGATCAGTAAACACATCGCTGTTAAATAACAACCCTTCAAATTCCTCATCTATGAGCACAGTATATCCTAGTGCTGTTTGTATTCCAATAATTAAATCTACCTTATCTCCTACTTGTAATTCCATACTATCTTAAATGATTGATATATTCTTTTAAAACGCTATCGTTTTCTGCATTTGGTGTAAAGATCTCCAAAACTTTTGGTCGACCCGAGTTTTGATATAATGCTTTCAGTTCCGCTTGTACACCTACAATATTCGATGCTGTCGCATATTCAAAACCAAACATAGCACACAAATGCTCTGCCGTTAATCCATGCGGTGCTTCAAAATAATCCAGTGCATTGGTGGACGCCGGTCCGGGAATGATCTTAAAAATACCTCCTCCTGAATTATTAATGATAATGATCCTGAAATCTGACGGAATATGCGTATTCCACAAGGCATTACTGTCGTAGAAAAAACTAAGATCTCCTGTGATCAATGTCGTTTGTTTTTCAGATGCGTACGCTGCTCCAATGGCGGTACTGGTGCTTCCATCAATACCACTGGTTCCTCGATTACAGTTCACCGTTACTGATTTGTTCATTCGGAACAACTGAGAATATCGGATGATAGCACTATTACTAAATTGCACTTCCGAATCGTCAGGAACAGATGCCAATACTTTTTCAAAGACTTTAAGATCTGAATACGGTGCCGTCTGTAAAAAATCGACGTGCTTTTTGTAGGTATGATCTCGGTATCCGATCCATTTGGATTCGTATGAACTGTCTTCCTTGTATTCGATCAGGCTACCAAACTTTGTAAAGAAAGTCTTCGCATCTATTTTGATATGATTGCTAAGCGCATGATAGGTGTCAAAGGCTCTTAATTCGTTGACATGCCAATGTTCTTTAGGTTGATAGTCTCGCAAGAATCGTTTGATCTTTTTAGAAACGACCAATCCACCAAAGGTCAATAAAATATCAGGTTGTAAGGATTGAAATTCTTCGTCTGACAAATTAAAGATCAAGTTATCAATAGAGCTGATAAAACGGTCGTTATGCAAATTAGAAGTAGTTTCTGTCAACACCAATACCGAGGGGTCATTCGCAACGGTATCCAGTAATACTTCTAACTCAGTATCCGGATAATGTACTCCTACCAGGATCATCTTTTTGTTTGCCGCATTCCACGTTGAAGCCAGTTCATTATAATCAACTTCGTCTATCGGCGTAGAATCTTCAATCACCACTTCAAACGAATTCATTTCCGTAACAGTTTCGTATAATGGTTCATCAAATGGTGCATTGATATGAATAGGACCTTTTACATGGGTTAATAAAGAAAAAGCCTTTACCAATGATCTCATATTACCATCGGTATCCCCTTCTTGCAAATTGGCGCTGTGCAAAATATGATTCTGAAACACATTTTCCTGACGAATGGTTTGTCCATCTCCAATATCGATCAAATGCTTCGGTCTATCTGCTGAAATCACCACCAACGGAATCTGACTGTAATAGGCTTCCGCAATAGCCGGATAATAATTGAGTAAGGCAGAACCTGATGTACAAACGATCGCTACCGGTTTTTGTCGTTGCTGTGCAATTCCTAAAGCGAAAAAAGCTGCACAACGCTCATCTACAATGCTGATGGTTTCTATCTCAGGGTGGTTTGTAAATCCGATGGTCAAGGGAGCATTCCGTGAACCCGGTGAAATGACCACCGTATCAATTTCAAATTGATGACAAGCAGAAAGGATAAGTTGAGCGAGTTCTTTTTTGGGATACATGCTTTTTTCTGGCAAAGTTAAATGCATTTGCAAGGTACAAAGTTACCACCTTTATCATGGAATCCATACCAAACACAAAAAAAAGTCAGAAACCACTTAGGATGAACACCTTAGTACCTTCTGACTTTTAAGTTTTGAGTTTTGACTTTCGTCTTTGAAACTTTAGCCTTTTAAATTTTACATTTAAAATTTCACCGCTAGTTTCCTTTTTGATAATCTGCTAAAAACTTAGCCAAACCAATATCTGTTAATGGATGATTTAATAAACCTTCAATCGCTTTTAACGGTCCGGTCATCACATCTGCACCTAGCTTTGCACAATCGATAATATGCATGGTATGACGTACAGAAGCCGCCAGGATCTCCGTGTCAAACATATAGTTATCATAGATGGTTCTGATCTCTGCGATCAGATTTAAACCGTCCGTAGAGATATCATCTAACCTTCCAATAAATGGTGATACATAGGTAGCGCCTGCCTTTGCAGCTAGTAATGCCTGTCCGGCAGAGAATACTAAGGTAACATTGGTTTTGATGCCTTTATCAGCAAAGTATTTACATGCTTTTACACCGTCTTTGATCATGGGTAATTTTACCACGATCTGTGGGTTTAAAGCCGCTAATGCCTCCCCTTCCTTGACCATTCCTTCGAAGTCGGTAGAGATTACCTCTGCAGATACATCTCCATCTACGATATCGCAGATCGCTTTGTAATGGTTAATAATATTGTCAGCTCCTGTGATTCCTTCTTTGGCCATTAAGGATGGATTGGTCGTTACTCCATCTAAAATACCTAAGGCTTGTGCTTCACGGATCTGATCTAAGTTTGCAGTATCTATAAAAAATTTCATTTGTTGTTGTTTATGGTATGTGTTGTTTGATTTTTCATGGCAAATATACGTTGAATAGACCCTTTAGGAAATAGGATTACCCATAAACATTTGCGCAACTTATCAACAACTCTAAAAAACTAGCGTGTCCATTATTTTGCTATCTTTATGAAGAAAAAGTTAATGAGAGAAAAAGTACTTCCCTTTAGGGATTAATGTCCCGCGCACAAGAGCTTTGTTCTCTATATAACAAGTTGTGGGTAATTTGAAAATCAAAATGAAAAAAATACTGAATGTCATATTAATACTAGTTGGATTGATTTGTTTTTCCCAGTGCAAAAGAAAAGTGGATATATCAAATGGAATTGCTTATGACGGTAAACCAAAGATTGAACTTGATAGTCTAAAGAAATTAGATAGTTTAAATGTTGACTTCCAATTAAGAGGAAATTGCTACGCATTTAGTAGTAAAGAAAACGCTAAAGAATCAAATGGAGAAGCACAATCAGAGAATATTGCTAAACCTAATAATGGAAAATTTGAAAAAGGATTATTCGGACTTTATTTGAGCGAAAATGAGCTACAAAAAGTTTTTGATAACAATATTGGGCATACACTATACTTAATTAATACAACTAACAAGAAGATTGATTTATCTGCCCAAGATAGCCGACTAGATATAAAAACAGAAGTTAAATCCAAAGCTGGACTATGGACAGAAATAACGTATCTTCCATCAAGTTGGTGTGGGAATAGTTATCATACAATTACTCTTGGTTCAGATGAATATTGGGAATTTACGCAACCAATATTTAAGGGAAGTTATAAAACAACTCTTAGGTATAAATTGGAATTAGAGAATTCCTCAATCATTTCAAATGAAATAGTTGCTTTTATTAATCCTGAACAGTTGGACAAAGAAAGAAAGCAAGGCCATCAACCGAATAGTATAATGGATCCTTATGATGAATAATAAACTACCTACAATGACTTTAAGTAATTACTTTCTCTCACCTACCCTTCAACTTTGCTCAGTGAGGACTTCTGAAAACCCTCTTAAATTTTAGTTTGGTGTAAACTTGTAAAGTTTAGTGCTAAACCTTTACCCAACATTAACAAAAAAACAGGGTATCTTTTATTTTTTTATCTTTAATAAAAAAATAGTAACCGAGAGAAAATGTTCCTCTTATCCTGGAATCAGTTCCTATATATAGGATTTTTGTTCTCCATATAACCAATTAGTAGCAAGCAAGAAATAATCAATAAATGAGTAAGACATATTACAAGAATAGACCTGTATCACCAAACCCTAAATTCAAATCAAGATTTGAAGGGGCTCTTTATAGTATTTCTGGAGCTTTTTTGGGAACTAAAGAATTTAATCATTCATTGACTAAGGGCGAAGAAAGGGAAAAACCAATTCAAAATTTCTTCAGAGAAACACTTCCCCAAAACTTTGAAATAAGATCTGGCGAAGTAGTTGACTGCTTTGATAAGTCAAGTCCTCAGTTAGATTTAATGATATATGATAAATTCAAAACGATAAAGTTTGTCGGATCAAAAGCGGTTATAATACCAGCAGAGGGATTGATTGTAAGCATAGAAGTGAAATCAAAATTGAATAGAGCTGAAATCAAAGCAATTCTAAAAAATGCTAAAAAACTAAGAGACTTAAAGCCATATAAACAAAAAACAATAATCAAAGAACGTGAGAGCGTAAAGACAGAATTTAAGCCAAGATATTTTCATTGTGTATTCGCATATGAAACGGATATTACGCATAAAGATTGGGGTCAAGCTGAATTTAATAGAATAGTGGAAGTAGCTGAAGAAAATGATTTAGACTACAAGACAATAGATCGATTGTATTGCGTTAAAAAAGGAATTCTCAATATAATTGCTGATATAGGAGTAAACGAAAAAGAAAGTGAAGTAAGGACATTAATGTATTTTTTTAGTCATATTCTGAATTTTGCAATGAGAGAAAACAATAGAAGACCACCTATTCCTTATGAATTATATGCAGGCAGACAATCTCATGGATGGAAAAAATTAAAATAACCAGCTTAACATTAGATATTATGTAAGACTTCCTTAGGTCTTCTTCCACATATCGTCTAACGTTGACAGTTATATGTGAAATTCTAAGTAAAATTGACAGGACTACAATTAAAAATATTATTCAAGAACTCAAAAGCTTACTTGACAGAAAACAAACCTATAACGATTCAAGAAAAAAGCTTAAATCAAAATGTGAAAAATTTTGAATCTCTTGCCTATTGGGAAATTAGGGTAATAAGTTATGTAGAAGAAGAAAATAGATTATTTTGTGAGGTACTATCATATAACCCTGGAAAGTCAGAATTTGATAGTAATCAAAAAAAACTGGCAGATAGACTTGATAAAATAGAAAATATCTCATTTGATAAGATAAATACTTCAGGATTATTATCAACTATTTTAAAGACAAACAAAAATTCAAATCCTAGATACCTAGAATATAAACCAAGAGTTAAAAACCTCCTAACAGAGCCGATCGCACAGGAACTTCCTATAAGTCACATTAATGAAACTTTTTATGTACCTATGAAAAATGTAAATTTTAATCTAGGTTATGTGTCATTTGAAAAGAAATTTCATGAATATCCTAAAAACATTGAACTCAAAATCAAAAACCAAGACATAAGAGAAGAATTTGACTCAATTAAGAATTATTTTGCAAATGTTCTTAAAACCAAAAAAATACAGGTAAGAGTTAATATTCGTATTGAAAATTATGAAATAACATCACTAAATGTAAATTCACCTGAAATTGACAAAATTAACAAACAATTTATCGATGAAGTAAAATTCGATTTTGTTAAATCAACAGTTAATAAAAAAGAAACAGAAAATGGTTTATTTACAATGGAAGAATATTTTGAAACATTTACAAATGACGACTTTGAATTAAGAACTTTTTATCACAGCTATGAAGATTTTTTAGAGGATTTATTAAAAATATCTAATACAAAACATTACAAACATTTAAGGTTTCTTTCAAGTAAGCATTCACACGAAATAATGAAGCTTAGATTTATCCATAAACCTTTTTCATTTATCTTTCTTATACAAGGTATTGAGTATTATCATTTTGTATGGGAAACTTTAAATACGGAAGAAGCTACATATGTTTGGCACATTTCAAAAGAAATAGATGTTCTTAAAACATATTTAGGAAAAATTGAAGAAATTATTAAAGATATTAAAATTAACGGAAAACGAGAGTATATAAGCAGTACTAAAGATGAATTCAATCGTATATATCATGATTATTCTGATTCAATAAATGGATTTATGAAATGGAAAAAAGAATTAGAAAGAATAATGATTTAGATTAGTAGTTAACACGACTAGGAATAAACAAGTATGTTGAAACAAACTTCATTCTTACTATGTAACTACTAATTCGTAGTTATTTGAAATTAATTTAAAATCATACATTTAGAATGTTTTAGGAAAAGACGTTGATCATGACCCTTGAAGATTTTTTTAGTGAAGGGTTTGATTAAAAACAAATTGGTTGACCGAAATAAAGACGAAATCTATAAAATTGAATATTAAAAAATTATTATGTTATGAAAGGTTTACTAAAATTGTTTGTTTTTATTTTTGGCTTTGCTTTTATTTTTATTGGTTACAGTAGTATTCTGTTTACAGTCTCAAAGCTATTGGCCGACCTTATCTCTTCTGACCTTAGCACTATTTTTTACATACTATTGCTACCTAACTTCTTTTTTACCATGTTTACCATTATAGAGATGGACAAACTTCGTCATAAAAAGAAATCCGCAATAATAGGTGTAGCCATCTTTTTTCTACTACTAAATATTCGATTTTTCCTATTTAACCTTCCCTATTTTTTATAAAACCAGGAACTAAAAGAAAAACAGTAACTTTAAACCTGTAACTGGTTGTAAGACCATTAAACGCACTATGAGAGAAGATGAAGGATCTAAACGATTAGATATTTTAAGTAGAACCGTAGAAAAATAGTAACAGAGAAAAAGGTTCCTTTTATCATGGAATGAGTTCCTCTAGACAGGAACCTTGAGCTTAATACAACGAGTTTTGTACCAACGAATACACTCATAAAATAACAATCAAATGAAGCAAAACCAATCTACGATAATTCCAACAATGCGATACAAAGATGCTCCGGCGGCAATTGAATGGTTATGTAACGCTTTTGGATTTGAAAAACATTTAGTAGTACCAGGAGAAGATGGAACTATTGCCCATGCACAGTTGAACTTTGGTAATGCTATGATCATGTTAGGTTCTGAAAATGACAAAGAATATGACAGATTCATAAAGACACCCAAGGATCTAAATGGAATGAATACCCAAGCCGCATATATCATTGTCGAAGAAATAGACAAGCATTATCAAAGAGCCATTGCAGGTGGAGCAAAGATACTATTAGATATAAAAGACGAAGATTATGGTGGTCGAGGATATAGTTGTCAAGATCCAGAAGGTCATATTTGGAACTTCGGATCATACAATCCATGGGAATCATAAAAATTAATAGGCCTACAAGATGTTAGCCGAAATTGAAAACACTAATTGTAAAAAACGATACCAAATGGCTAAAAATAAAACTACCGAAACTGAAGTGGATGTATCTGATTTTATTGAATCGTATGTAGACAACGATCAAAAGAAAATAGATAGTTATGCACTTATAGAGTTAATGAGTGAATGGTCAGGTTTTGAACCCAAAATGTGGGGACCTACCATTATCGGTTTTGGCAGCTATCACTATAAATATGCCAGTGGTCATGAGGGTGATGCACCTTTATTGGGTTTCTCGCCGAGAAAAGCACAATTTTCGCTCTATGTCTATTCAAAAACAGAAAAAAGCAATGCACTTCTAAAAGAACTGGGCAAATTCAAAATGGGTAAAGCTTGTATCTATTTTAAAAAATTGGCCGATATCCAGATCCCAATTGTGAAAGAACTGAGTATGGAAACCATTGCATATCTTAACGAGCACCATGAGTGTGCCTGCAGAAAATAAAATGAACGATAAAAATAAACTGAAAGAACTAGAAAAAAGAGTTGACGAAATTCTGTTTTATTTATGGGATCCTATTGGAGTTTCCGATGAACCCGCTGCTCGTGGCGAATATAGTTCATACACAATGACAGTTTTGAAATATACCCTTACTGAAGACATTGAAAAAATTGCTCAACTATTGACAAAAATTGAATTGGATTCGATGGGACTCATATCAAACAGAAAGCATAATGAAAAAGTTGCAGAAAGGTTAGTCGAATTTAAGATTGCAGTTGAAAATGGGCTTAGATGAACTAAAAAAATAGTCTATGATAGCAATAATCCGTCATGATAAAACTTGTATTGAACGCCTGGAGACTTTAATTAAAAAAGATGGTCAGTATCGTTCTAGCTTATTAGATGAATTCAGAAATTAAAATACCACTAAATAAATCAAAACTTCGTTTATATGTGCTTGGCTCCATTGTTTTTGTCATTGGAGGTTACTTAATGTTGTGGAATATTATGGGTGTTGCTGCAATAGTCTTTTTCGGAGCAACTGGGATTTACGGATCGATTAAACTATTTGACACGAAAATGGGTTTAAAAATAGATGCAAGCGGAATTACAGATAACACGGGCGCAATGAGCATTGGATTAATTGAATGGAAAGACGTCTCTGCCATTCGAACTAAACAAGTAATGTCTACCAGATTTCTATTTATTGACACGATTAATCCTGAAAAATATGTAAAAAAAGCAAAAAACATTGCTCAGAAAAAACTAATACAAGTTAACATGAACAAATATGAGACCCCTATTGCCATTTCATCCAATTCATTAAGTTGTAATTTTCAAGAACTTGAAAACATAGTTTTAACTGAGTTTAAAAAACATAAAAACACGAGGTAACGACATGTTACTCGAAATTGAAAGTACTATATTGTAGAAAAACGATATAGAATGACTAAAAACAATATTGAACATTTATAAATTTATACCGAATTTATGAATGTAATAACCATATACAAACAAGTCGTACATGCATCTTGAGATCTCACTCATACAACTGTTCATCATATGCTCGGTACTGAACGGGTTTGTATTTGCTTTCCTCCTATTTCAGAAAAGAGAAAATCGGCGGGCAAATCGTTTTTTATCCCTGACCATCATTTCCTTATGCCTTACGTTTACGCCCTTTATTCTGGATATTCGAATTTGGAATACCTACCAATGGCTATCGTGGCTCCCCTTTTCCCTGGCCTATTGGATCGGTCCTGCGTTTTATTTCTATATAAAAACACTGACAGAAGGTGCTACTGCATTTCGGAAAAAGGATCTCTGGCATTTTTCACCGATTATTTTAAACTATCTCCATAGTTTTTATCATGCGATTTTAGACTACAGTGACCATTCACCCTTACTGCACCATATCACTGAACTGTTCGAGTCTCTAGCCATTCTCTCTGTGATGATCTATCTAATACTTTCTTTCCGATTGGTGCGATCTTACCAGCGTTCACTATTACATAAAGTTTCGTATACCGAGTTGATCGATCTTCGTTGGGTAAATCAGTTCATACTAATTACAGCAGGGTCTTTTATCATCATATGGATCTATGTCATCGAAGGTGCTCTCTTAGGTGGAAAATTTGCTCCCTTGCAATGGAACGAACCCAGAGCCTTTATGTTATTGACCTATTCAGGAGTCCTCTATTGGTTAAGTATCAGCGGATTTAAACAGGCGCAAACACTTCGAATCGTTCAGTTAGAGGAAACCAACGAGCAACAGCCGGAAGATCATTCCGATGTGATTCAAAAACTACGTTCGATTATTGCATCTGATGCGCTCTATCGAAATCCGGAATTGTCTTTATCCGATCTTAGCGCAGCAACAAATATTTCAGAACGCATCATCTCCAATGCCATCAATCAGGAATTGGGAAAGAACTTTTTTCAATTCATTAATGAATACCGTGTGGAAGAAGTAAAGGAGCTATTGAAAGACCCCAACAATGATCATCTGAAAATTATTAGTCTGGCTTTTGATGCAGGGTTTAATTCTAAAGCCAGCTTTAATCGGGTATTCAAATCTTATACCGGACAAACACCCAATCAATATAAATCCGAAAATAGCTAGTCATTTACAGGTTTTGGGACATCAAAACGGATATTGAGACCTCCTCGATACCTTCTTTTTCTATTTTTAGCTCAACTCCTATGAATCTAATAGTATACATATGAAAACGACCGCAATTAAAGAATACACAGCCATCCTTATGCTAGTTATGTTAATAGGGTGTCAACCACAAAATACCGTTGATCCAATTCCCATCATGGGTGATCTTCCTATAGGTGAATATCCCGTAGGATTTCGAACATTGTTTATATACGACGACACCAAAAATGCCGTTCCTCTTTCGGACTGGGATGGAAACCTATATCCCGAACATACTTCCGGAGAAGGTAGACAATATCAGATCAATATCTGGTACCCTGCTCAACCCCATTCCGGTAACCCTATGAAATATGCTAATTATATAGATCTTTTGGGTAGGCAGACCCATTTTGGCGAATCTGAAGCGCTAAAAAACCTCGCAAGACAAACTTTTGTTACGCAGACCCGAAAGTTGAGAAACATTAAAGAACCCGAAAACAAGACGGAATTGAGCACCGAACAGTTAAACCAGCTCCTGGATCTGGACGTGATTGCTCGTTTGAATGCGAAAGCCGCCAAAGGAAAATATCCTGTGGTACTGTATCCAAATGGAAGCAGTCCGGCCTATCAAAACATTACCTGTGAGTTTTTGGCAAGTCATGGATATATAACGGTTGCTTTTGCTCCTAAAGGACGGTTTTCTTCCGGAATGGAAGTTTCTACCATTGGTTTAGAAGTGGCGGTAGACGATCTGGAGTTTGTACTTGGAAAGATCGCAGACCAGTCCAATGCAGATCTAAGCAAAGTCTCGATACTTGCCAATGCGATCTCTTCTTCAGTGGGAGCAGCGGCGATATCGAGAAATGACAAATTTAAGTCGTTGATCAGTCTGGAAGGCGGTTTTATAAGCGCTTTTGAGCAAGGGCTTTTAAATGGGTCTCCATTTTATCAACCGGAAAACATTCAGATACCTATTTTATTCATTTATTCGCCCCATCCATCCATTGACCCGAAATATACAGCTCATTTAAAATATGCAGATCAGTATTTCGCACACTTTTCTAAGATGTCGGAGTTTGCCATGCTGAATTATGGCATGTTCGACACATTCATTCCGGACATTATTGGTGAGCATTCAGGAAACACTCAAAAAGGATTCGAAACGGCCAACGAACTCGTATTACGATTTCTAGATCAAAAAGTAAAAGGAGAGCCTGGAACACTATTTGATGCTACTTTCATCACATCCAGAGATCATATTGATACCACCTTCGTTTCACCTGCCTTACCTGCTCCGCCAAACATGGCCATCCTTAAAGATCTGTTTATAACGAAAGGCTTTGCGGCTATAGAAAACAACTACCAACAGTTGAAGTCGACCGGAAATGCTCAACCCTTCTCCAGAGGATTCTATACCGATTACCGAAACTGGTTGGCCTGGAAAAAAGACGAAGCTTTTGAATATCGCTTACGACTGTATGAATTAGCCTATGATAGTTATCCGGAATCTGCAAGGATCAATTATTACGTAGCCAATTATTCCATGAAGCGTGGGTTGAAGGAACAAGCCAAACGTTTCTATCGTCAGGCTTTGGCACTAGCTGAATCAGATGAAGATTTGAGTTCCAGTGAGAAAACCAATCTAAAAAAGTATGCTACCGAAGATCTGAAGCGTTTGATGAAATAACGTTGAGCGTTGAAAAAAGAATGACCCAATACGAGCTAAAACCTGTTCCTTGACGAGCAGGTTTCGTTTGTATTTGCTAAATTAGTTACCAAAATACGTCGTGTAGATCAATTAAAACCAACTAAAAATGCAAGTCACCGCTAAAAAAAATGAACAAGTTGCAAATATGGTATTTGCATCCATTTATCCTCATTACCTGAACAGGTTAGAAAAAAATGGTAGAACCAAAGAAGAACTAGATCAGGTAATTACATGGTTTACCGGTTATGACCAGGACAAGCTACAAGCATTGATGGATGAAAAAGCTACATTTGGAACTTTTTTTCAAAAAGCGAACATACATCCAAATGCATACATGATCAAAGGAGTGGTTTGTGGGTATCGTATTGAAGAAATAGAAGATGAATTTGAGGTGTACAAAAAATGTAGACAGATGGAAAAGCTGATCGATGAATTGGCCAGAGGTCGTAAAATGGAGAAAATTTTACGGGAAGAGAAAAAGTAGCTCTTATTGAAGTATTTGCAGAGTAGACTAAACACCTAATACCCCAATTAAAATTCTTGATGCGCTGTAACATTAGAATAAAACCCCTTCTCATTCTGGTAATGGTATTTATGTTGTTTGTACCAATTGGGACCATTAGTCACGAGTATGGGCATATACTGGCAGCTAAATCTCTAGGTTACGATACTTCGCTACATTATGGAAGCATGCATCATTTCCCTAAAGGTTTTTATGAAGATAAAGACGTCATAGCTTTATTGAATTTAACTGAAGATTATTCAAAAATAGACTATGAATCATGGCCAATTGAAATAAAGGAAAAGGCTAAAGCATACGATAAAGTTATACAACAACGTTATTATTCAGAGAAATCAAATGATGATTTGCTCATTGCAATTGGCGGTCCTTTACAGACCATAATCACTGGAACTATTGGATGGTTATTGCTGTATTGGCGCAGAAAATTAATTTATAAAAACGGGCTACAGCTTTTAGACTGGTTCGCCGTTTTTCTTTCACTATTTTGGTCACGGGAACTATTTAATTTAGCAACTTCTATCGGTCAAGAGTTAATTTCACCCAATGGCACATGGTTTGGTGGTGATGAATATTATATTTCACGAGGATTGAATATATGGTCAGGAACCATCTCAATACTTCTTGCAGTTATTGCTGCAATGGTCACTTTTTATGTAATCTTTAAGATCTTACCTAAAAAGATACAGTTGACATTTATTGTAAGCGGGTTTATTGGAGGTATCTCAGGTTTCATCCTTTGGATGAATATAATTGGTCCGAAAATATTGCCGTGATAACTGTAGAAAGGACTCATTATAAAGGCTTTGCTCCGTAAAGACCGTTCAAAACAAGGGTTACAACTTATAATGATTCATCAACAGTTTCTCGTATACTTTATCCGGTAAGATACGCTTGAGTACGATCGAGAATTTTTCCATAAACCCTCCCACTTTATAATGAATCTTCGGGTTCCTGGTGTTCATGATCTGATACACCTTCTTTGCCATTTCTTGCGGGTCCATTCCTCCATCGACATGCGCATCCATGAGATCTAAATTCTCCTGATATTTCTGTTTGTAAGCTGAATCTTCAAAGACTGGTGTATGATATCTACCTGCGGCTATATTCGTGGCAAAATCACCCGGAGCAATGTTTGTTATATGAATTCCGAATTCTTTTACTTCCATACGTGCAGCTTCGGTGATCAATTCAAAAGCACCTTTGGTAGCAGAATAGACACCTCTAAAAGGCAACCCCATATATCCGGCAATAGAGGTCACATTAATGATCAAACCTGATCCTTGTGAACGCATTTGAGGTAATACAGCTTTCATAACATCGATCGCACCAAAGAAATTGGTATCAAATACTTTTCGCATTTCATCCGTTGGTGTATCCTCAATAGGTCCTGTAATTCCCATACCGGCATTGTTTACCAATACATCCAATCGACCTGATTTTTCAACTACATGAGCCACTGCCTTTTCTATGGTGGTTGTATTTGTCACATCTAATGGAATTAATTCAAAAGGATAGCTGTCCTTGTTTTTTGGATTCCTACTCGTTCCATATACAGTACAACCTTTCTGGACAAGGAATTCACCAATAGACCTTCCTATTCCTGAAGAAGCACCTGTGATTAATACTACTTTAGACATGCAGTGTTGAATTTAGTTGTACAAATATGATAAAAGAAATTGAAAGGGACGAAGCAATACGAAAATATCGGATACAAAAAATGGCAAGCTATCTACATCACACCGCTACGACCTAATACCCTTGCTGCGTTCCCGCCCTGGGGGATTCAAAGGGAGCTGGTTGTGTAGGACTTGCCGCTGCAAATTTACAACCTATTTTTATTATATCCATTAAAATTTTCTCAATTTTTCTGTAACATTTCTATTGTTTTGAGTACTAATGAATTGTTTTTACAGCACTAGAAAATGACAAATACCGTAAAGTGCTTAAAATGAAATGAATATATTTGTATAAATAACTAACTAAATTTTAAAAAGATGGAAAACCAAGCACCAAGTAAAGGTATCATGTTAAATTACGGAGCAATGTTAGGCGTTGTTTCTGTATTGATAAGTTTAACAGTATATGCCATGGGGCATCACCTGGAGCAAGATTGGAAAGTAGGAGTATTAAACTTCGTATTGATGATCGTGATCATATCTCTAGGGATCAAAAAATACAAACAAAGCAATGCCGGATTCTTATCCTTCGGACAAGCCGTAAAAGTTGGTGTTGGAATTGCTATTATTAGCGCTGTGATTGGAATTATCTACAATCTTGTTTTCTTAAACTTTATAGAGCCTGATTTCATGAATCAAATGCTAGATAAGCAACGTGAAATATGGCAAGAAAGTAATATGACAGAAGAGCAAATTGAAAGTGCCGAAGGCATGTTCGAAACATTCTCTAGCCCTGCAATTACTTCTGCAATTGGAATCGTTGTAGCAGCATTTTTTGGATTCATCATTTCTGCTATCGCAGGAGCGATCATGAAAAAATCTGCAGAGGATCAATACTAGATTGCTTTTTGCTGTGTTAAGATATTGAGTATCTTTACACACTAAACAAATGACATATGAATATATCGGTAGTAATACCTTTATTGAACGAAGAAGAATCTTTACCAGAATTATATGATTGGATTGCATCTGTGATGCAGTCCAATCAATTTTTATATGAAGTTATTTTTATTGATGACGGTAGCACGGACAATTCCTGGAAAATTATTGAGGAATTAGGGCTCAAACACCCGTCAGTAAAAGGAATTCGCTTTCAAAAAAACTATGGAAAATCACAAGCTCTCGATGCAGGATTTGAACTAGCACAAGGAAGAGTGGTCATTACAATGGATGCGGATCTTCAGGATTCGCCAGACGAAATTCCGGAACTGTATCGCATGATCACAGAGGAAGGTTATGACCTCGTTTCAGGATGGAAAAAGAAACGATACGATAGTGTCATTGCTAAGAATTTACCATCAAAACTATTCAATTGGGCTGCCAGAAGAACTTCAGGATTAAAACTACATGACTTTAACTGTGGACTAAAAGCCTATAAAAACGCTGTTGTGAAGAACGTAAAAGTGAGTGGCGAAATGCACCGCTATATTCCGGTACTCGCAAAAAATGAAGGTTTTACCAACATTGGAGAAAAAGTAGTACAACATCAGGCCAGAAAGTACGGTGAGACCAAATTTGGAATGAACCGTTTTGTAAACGGTTTTTTGGATCTAATTACCATTTCCTTTTTATCAAAATTTGGTAAAAGACCCATGCATATCTTTGGCTTATGGGGGACACTTATGTTTGTTTTTGGATTTTTATCCGCAGCGTACATTGGTGCCATGAAACTATATAAACTATCTGCAGGGTTAAAAACCATCCTTGTAACAGATAACCCATGGTTCTATATTGCATTAACATGCATGATCTTAGGAACCCAATTATTTTTAGCAGGCTTTATCGGGGAGTTATTGATCAAATCCAGAAGTAATGAAAAGCATTACGCCATTAAGGAAAAACTCAATTTCTAAATCCGTAACTTTGTAGACTTTTTTTAAGCAATGAAAGAAATTTTAGACAGTGCAAAACTATGGCTTTCAGATACCTTTGATACTGAAACCCAACAAGAAATACAACAACTTATTGATACGCAATCTGATGATCTTGCCGATCGATTCTATAAGGACCTGGAATTTGGTACTGGTGGAATGAGAGGTGTAATGGGAGCAGGAACCAATCGTATCAACAAATATACATTAGGAAAAGCAACGCAAGGACTTAGCAATTACCTACATCAGGTATATCCAGGTCAGGATATAAAAGTTGCTATCGCTTATGACTGCCGACACAATAGTGACACCTTTGCTAAGTTAGTGGCAGATGTACTCTCGGCAAATAATATTCAAGTGTTTGTTTTTGAAGACCTCCGTCCTACTCCGGAGCTTTCCTTTGCAGTAAACGAATTGAACTGTCATGCCGGAATCGTATTAACGGCTTCGCATAACCCACCTGAATATAACGGATACAAGGTGTATTGGACAGATGGTGGACAAATTGTTCCTCCTCAAGATAAAGGTATTATTGATATTGTCAATGCTTTGGAGTATTCTGATATCAATTTCAACGCCAACGAATCTTTGATCTCTTATATCGGAGCAGAGATAGACGAAGCTTTTTGGAAAGCCTCATTACAAAGTGGAACTTTTGATATCAACGGTAGAGAAGATCTAAAGATCGTATTCACTTCGCTGCATGGTACTTCCATTAAATTAATTCCGGAAGTATTAAAAAGAGCCGGATATTCGCAAGTACATATTGTAAAAGATCAAGAAGTACCTAATGGTGATTTTCCTACGGTAACATCACCAAACCCAGAAGAGCCGGAAGCCTTAGAAATGGCGATGCAGTTGGCAGAGGAAATACATGCAGACATTGTATTAGGAACTGATCCGGATAGTGATCGAATTGGTATCGCAGTAAGAAACACTGATGGAAAAATGCAATTGTTGAATGGAAATCAAACCATGAGCTTAATGACAGATTTCCTCATAAAACAATGGCAAAAAGATGGACGATTAAATGGAAAACAGTTCGTAGGTTCCACCATAGTATCTACCAATCTTGTGAACGATATTGCCGCAAGTTATGATGTGGAAACCAAAATAGGATTAACAGGGTTCAAATGGATCGCAAAAATGATCAAAGATTTCCCAGAGTTAGATTTTATTGGTGGTGGAGAAGAGAGTTTTGGATACATGGTGGGTGATTTTGTACGTGATAAAGATGCAGTAACATCTGCGTTACTTGCTTGTGAGATAGCAGCAAACTCTAAAGCAAATAATAGTTCTTTTTATGCCGATCTTATTGAACTCTATAGAAAACATTCATTTTATAAAGAGCATTTGATCGCTATGGTTAAGAAAGGGATGGATGGTGCTACACAGATCAAACAAATGATGATCGATCTAAGAAGTAATCCGCTAAAGGAAATTGATGGGTCGAAAGTTACTTTTCTATGCGATTATCAATCATCCATTCAAAAGAATTTGATCACAGGTGAAGAAACCGTGATGGATATTCCAAAATCCAATGTGTTAATATATCATACTGAAGATGGAACAAAAGTTGCTGCCAGACCCAGTGGAACAGAACCTAAAATAAAATTCTATTTTAGCGTACGAGCAGCGCTGGATGCTGTTGAGAATGCAACCAGAGTAGAAAATGAACTGGATGCCAAAATTCAACGCATTATTAATGATATGAACTTATAATGAAGTACTTTAGAAAAATAATACATTATGCCTATCCGTACAAAGGGCTTGCTTTTCTGAATATATTCTTCAATATTCTGTATGCTATTTTCTCGGCACTTTCTTTTGTAGTGTTGATGCCGCTTTTAAAAATTATCTTTAGCGAAGATGGTACGGTTGTTACAGAAAAACCAGTGTATACCGGAATCAAATCTGCAGGAAAATATTTTAATAATTATATCAATTACGAGATAACACAAATCGCCGGAGATGATAAGTTCTCGGCTCTCATAGTGGTTATCGTTATTATTGTAAGTGTTTATATCTTAAAGAACTTGTTCAGTTATCTGGGGTTCTATTTTATTACCTTCCTGCAAAATGCGGTATTAAAGGATATTAGAAATGATCTTTATAACAAAACCATCTCTTTACCGATTTCTTATTTTTCTGAACGAAGAAAAGGAGATGTTATGGCAAGAATCGGTAATGACGTTATCGAACTGAGATATACTTTCCTATCTATTTTAGAGTTGATCTTTAGAGATCCTCTAATGATCTTGATCACTATTATTTTTATGTTGGCATACAGTGTAAAACTGACGCTGTTCATATTCATCTTTATCCCTATCGCCGGATTTATCATAAACATTATCGGTAAAAATTTAAAGAAAACTTCGGATAAAGTGCAGAAAGAACAAGGTCGTTTTATATCTGTTTTAGATGAGACTTTAAACGGATTGCGTGTAATTAAAGGATTTAATGCTGAAAAAGTATTCAAATCCAAATTTGGTAGATCCACGGAGCAATTCGAAAAGTTAGAGAACAAAGTAATGAACAGAACACAACTAGCAAGTCCGCTAAGTGAAACGCTGGGAATTATGGTTTTTTCAGTGTTGTTATGGTACGGAGGAAAATTGGTGTTGGTTGATGGTGAACTTGGAGGAGATGCCTTTATGGGATATCTAGGGTTGGCCTATAACATTCTAACGCCAGCAAAGTCCATTTCAAAAGCCAGTTATATTATTAAACGGGGTAATGCGGCTGCAGAACGAGTATTACAGGTATTAAATACGGAAGATCCACTAAAGGAAAAGCCTGATGCCCAAGAAAAAAATGCATTTACCTCCGATATTTCATTCAATAACATCTCCTTTAAATATGAGGATGAAGCTGTTATTAAAGACTTTTCTCTACAAATTCCTAAAGGGAAGTCCGTTGCTCTTGTAGGTCAATCCGGTAGTGGAAAATCTACCATTGCAAATTTGATCACTCGGTTTTATGATGTGAATAAAGGAAGCATAACCATTGATGGAGTTGATGTTAAAGACCTAAAAAAGAAATCGTTACTTGGACTTATGGGAATCGTAACACAAGATTCTATATTATTTAATGATAGTGTTGCCAATAACATCAAGTTAGGAAAACAAGATGCCACTTTAGAAGAGATCAAAAACGCTGCATTAATTGCTAATGCAGAAGAATTTGTCAAAGATCTACCGAAACAATACGATACTAATATTGGAGATAGTGGAAACAAATTATCAGGTGGCCAGAAACAACGTCTTTCTATTGCAAGAGCCGTTTTAAAGAACCCTCCTATCATGATCTTAGATGAAGCAACCTCTGCACTAGATACGGAATCGGAAAAGTATGTACAGGAGGCTCTAGAAAAGATGATGGAAAATCGTACTTCTTTGGTCATTGCGCACAGATTGTCAACGATTCAAAACGTAGATCAGATCGTGGTTATGAAGAAAGGAAAGATCGTAGAGCAAGGAAAGCATAACGAGCTTATGAAGCATAAGGGAGAGTATTATAAGTTAGTGACCATGCAATCTTTGGACTAGAATTTCGACCATGTACGTTGAGAAAATTAAATATTTCATCATTACTTTGATCATGCTCGTGAGAGCATATCTAAAACCTCCCAGGCATGTACATTATACCGAGATCCCAATCATCATTAATAATTTTAATCGGTTAGATTATTTAAAAACGCTTCTATCGGGTCTTGAAAAAAGAGGATACAAGAACATTTATATCTTAGATAATCTTTCTACCTATGAACCGCTGTTGGAATTCTATAAGACCACCAAACATGAGGTTATTTTCCTGGAAAAGAATTATGGTTTCAGAGCCTTATGGCGCTCCGGTATCTATAAAAAATTCATAGGTAATTTCTTTGTGTATACAGATCCAGACCTAGAAATTATTGACGAATGCCCAGATGATTTTTTAGATTTTTTTAGAAAAAAACTAATACAGCATAAGTTTGCGTTAAAGGTTGGATTTTCTCTAAAGATTGATGATATCCCTGATTGGTATCCTTTGAAAAAACGTGTACTTGAATGGGAAGGTCCACATTATGAAAAACCAACAAAAGACGGGACATTACTCAAAGCTCCTATAGATACTACTTTCGCATTGTATCGTCCTCATACTTTTAAGCACATACGTTCGGAGCATGCGCAAATCTTTAGGGCACCTTTTCCATACCAAATGAAACACTTACCCTGGTATGTAGACCCGAAGAACCTGTCTGATGAAGATCTGTACTATATTGAAATAACGGATCCTAGAAGTTGGATGAAAAAAATGGGGAAAGAATCGGCGGAATAGGTTCGCTCTATGAGCTTTTTGTTAAACCTAATTCCTCACCCTTTTTCAGCATAAATTCATAAGAAGCTTCATATTCATTTGGAATCACACCGTCCAAAATTGCATTTTTTATCGCTTCTTTTATCTGACCAATTTCACGACAAGGTTTTAGTGCAAAAGTTTTCATGATCTCTTCCCCACTCACGGGTGGTTGAAAATTACGCACTCTATCACGCTCTTCTACCTCTTTTATCTTTTGACGAACCCGTTGAAAATTCTGATGATATTTTTTAAACTTCTTTGGATTCTTCGTAGTAATATCTGCTTCGCACAAGGTCATCAAACTTTCAATATCATCTCCCGCATCAAACACCAAACGCCTCACCGCTGCATCTGTCACTTCCGTTGCCAGCACAATCGGTCTTGAGCTCAACAATACCATTTTTTGCACAAACTTCATTTTGTTATTTAATGGCATTTTTAAACGCTTGAACAGTTTAAACACCATTTTTGAACCTACAAATTCATGAGCATGGAATGTCCAACCTACTTTTTTATCAAATTTTTTGGTGGGTGCTTTTCCTATATCGTGCAATAAAGCCGCCCATCGTAACCATAGGTCCTGTGTATAAACAGCAATATTATCTACTACTTCTAATGTATGGTAAAAATTATCCTTGTGCTTCTGCCCTTCTACTTCTTCTACACCT
This sequence comes from Flavobacteriaceae bacterium, assembly GCA_965218065.1. Lineage (GTDB taxonomy): Bacteria > Bacteroidota > Bacteroidia > Flavobacteriales > Flavobacteriaceae > Polaribacter. Next base: position 1,866,611 of record OZ244589.1, read on the forward strand.
TTTAAAGCAATCAATTCCGGAAGAATCTGCGGCAATAGATTTGTCTTTTCTAATAATAAGAATCCTTTAGAAGGTTTATCAGAAAGCATGATCTTATTCAATTCATCTACTATTCGCTCTCTGGTAATGATCTTCAACCGATCTACATTCTTGGTAATTGCATCTAAGGAATTGGTTTCAATACTGAAATTCAATTGCGACGCAAAACGAATGGCACGCATCATACGCAAGGGGTCATCGGAATAGGTAATATCCGGATCTAACGGAGTCCGTATTGTTTGAGTAGTTAGATCCTCTATGCCATTAAATGGATCGAGCAACAAACCAAAACTATCGGCATTTAGACTAATGGCCAAGGCATTGATCGTAAAGTCACGTCTATTTTGATCATCTTCCAAGGTACCGACGGAAACTTCTGGATTTCGACTATCCTCTGTATACGATTCCTTTCTAGCTCCAACAAATTCAATTTCCAGATCCTGATAGCGCAACATGGCTGTTCCGTAGGTTTTAAACACCTGAACTTTGGGTTTATTTGGAAGTAGTGAAGCTACTTTTTTTGCCAATTCTATCCCACTTCCCACAGCAACTACATCTATATCTTTAGCCGTTCCTCTTTTCAGTAAAAAATCGCGTACAAATCCCCCAATCACATAGCTATTGACCTGCAATTCTTTAGATGCCTCGGAAATAATAGTAAATATCTTTCCGGCTACTGCTTCTTGTAAATATCTTTTCTGCATAGATTAGGCTCTTATCACTTCGATCTCATCTCCAACGATTCGCAGAATGGTAGACGATTTATCGGTAATTTTTTCGCGCTCCAAATTTACTACATAATCTGCCCCTTCCAAAATTGCGGCATGTATTTCAGAAAAAGAAGTAGGAGTAGCATCTCCGCTGATATTTGCAGATGTCGAGACAATAGGTTTATTAAATGTTTCGATAAGTTGAATACAAAAATCATGTTTGGGAATACGGATCGCAATGGAGTGGTCAGATGCAATCGTATTGCTAGCTAAACCTTTTGGATCTTGGTAGATAATCGTGGTAGGTTTAGAACTATTCGATATAAGTTCTAATGCTTTAGCAGGTACCTCTTTAATGTATCTTTTTAACATCGTTAAAGAACTCACCAAAATGACCAGACTCTTACTTTCTGCCCTATTCTTAAGTGCATAGATCTTTTGTACAGCTTCTTCGTTCGTAGCATCACATCCTAGCCCCCAAACTGTATCGGTAGGATATAAAACAACTCCATTGCTGTTTAGATAAGTAACAGCATGTTCTATTTCTGTGGTAAAAGACATGATATTATTCCTTTTTAGCTACGGTAGCATATTGCATGTAGAACATATCTAGCTGTGATCCTAAAAAAAGAATATTAAAAAGTACTGCAAACGGAAAATAAAAAAAGGATTTTGTGGTATTGATCCCTTTCATCTTCTGAATAGAATACCCACAATCTTGATACATTCTCTTGATACTTTTCTTGGTAAAGAAACGGAAATGTGTTCGGTCAAGGATCAGATCATCCGTATACTTCCAATCTCTATTAAAGATCATTTTAAACAGATTTTTGGCATATCGTACGTTTGGTATAGAAGTAACCAATACGCCTTCTTTCTTTAATTTAGACTTCAGTTTTACAATATCATCCCAGGGCTCCAATAAATGCTCGATCACATCATTCATAATGATCACGTCAAAATAATCATCCGGAAGTTCATTCAACTTTTCATCAATGGTTCCCACTAGCACTTTATGTAACTTCTCCTGTGCTTTTTTAGCAGATGGTTCGTATGGCTCTACGGCCCAGGTTTCATTCTCGTCACTCGCCAATTGCGCAGAAAAATTACCCTCTCCGCAGCCGATTTCCAATATGTTCTTTGCAGTTTTCGGAATAAAGGCCATCATTTCTGGCCGAATGTTCATGTAATATGCGTCTTTTTTTGTGCCCATCTATACGAAATCAATAATTTAAACTCTTCTTACTCAACCATGTTCCTCTAAACAATGCATTTACATAGTATTTTACGAGTTTTATATATATGTTGAGAATAAGGCGCAATTTAGGGATAAAAAAGAAAATGAGTCCAAAAACGGCTAAAACAGTTTTAAATAATAGGTTACTTAAAGCCACACATAATTGCGCAAAGAACCGATGTATTCCCTTAAAATGATTTCGAATATATACATGTTTTGAAATCAGTACCTGAGTTTTTGTAATAGAAGCTGTTTTTACATTAATTCGAGAAGCTCCTCCATGATTATGAATGATCTCAACATCTTGTAACAATGCTATTTTTCCATTGGCTTCCATCACCCTTCTGCATAGATCAACATCTTCATAATACATCCAATAATCTTCATTCCATCCTTGAATCTGATCGAACCATGAGCGGCTGATGAACACCACCGATCCAGATACCCAATCCGGATAAATGACCGCTTGATCCTTACTGTACTGTTCTTTTATTTTCTGTTTATTCAGTTGCTTGTATATGGCTCTTGTCCATCCAAACAGTGTAGCTATACTAGGAAATAAGCGTTCTGACTTTTCGTAGCTTCCATTCGTGTTTTTCTGATGACAAGAAACGACACCCACGGTATGATTGAGCTTGGCATACGCCAACATTTTGAGAAGAGCCTCTTCATTGGCAATAGTATCAGGATTTAAAAAAAGCAGGTAGGTTCCCAGTGCTTGTTCAGCTCCAAAATTACATCCATTGGCAAAACCATTGTTTCCTGTATTTTTTCTGAATTTTACATCGGAAAAAGTTTCAGTGAACACCTCCAACTTTCCATCATTGGAACAATTATCAACTACGATCACTTCAAAAGAAAAAGCATTAGACTTAATTCCGTTTAATGCTTCTAAACAATTCTTTAAATGACTCCAACTCTTATAGTTAACAATAATTATGGAAACATCAATATTTGATGACTTTTCTGTCATGCCCTTCTTTTCTTTTGTTTTAAGGCCCAGAGTTTTATATATCTTACAAGCACTCCATAAGATAGTGCATACGACAAGACAAAACCTCTAAATCCATCTAAAAAGCCCAATTTAATAAAATAATGTTTTATAAATCTGGCTAAGGGTTTTATAATGAGATGAAATGGTGTAATAATCAAGCCTCCTTCAAAAAGCTCTTCCGATTTTAATGTAGAATGAAGATTCAATTTGGCAATATATCTATCAAATCCTATATACGAATAATGCAGTATTCTGTTCTTTAAAATTCCAAGTTTTCCCTGAGGTTTGATCTTTTCGTGAACCTTACCTTCGTACCTACAATATTTTTTATTGAATAGACGAACGATCTTGTCATTTTGCGTTCCACTATATTTTAGTGCTTTTTCTTTAAAGAAAAACGTTCTATAAACATAAAACCCAACATAACCTTGAGGATCCTCAACACTTCTAAGAATTTCATTTCGAAGTTCTTCGTTAATTACTTCATCTGCATCTAACCAAACAATCCAGTCGTACGTTGCATGATCGATCGCGTAGTTCTTTTGATTTGAAAAATCATCAAACTTACGTTGTAAAAGTCTGGCTTTTGTCTTTTTTACAATATCAACCGTACCATCTGTACTATACGAATCTATCACAATGATCTCATCAGCAAATTCAACAGATTTTAAGGCTTTTCCTATACGTTCTTCTTCATTAAGACTTGGTATGATTGCAGTGATCTTTTTCATAGCTGTTTTCTAAACGGCTACATCGTATTCACGAAGTGCATCGTTTAAAGAGGTTTTTTTATTAGTACTTTCTTTTCTCTTGCCTATAATTAATGCGCAAGGTACATTATATTCTCCAGATGGGAATTTTTTGGTATAGCTCCCTGGTATAACTACCGACCTTTCCGGAACGGACCCTTTCATTTCAATAGGTTCTTCTCCCGTTACATCAATGATCTTTGTGCTCATAGTTAACACCACATTTGCACCTAGAACAGCTTCCTTCCCCACACGAACTCCTTCTACCACAATACACCTCGATCCTATAAAAGCTCCATCTTCTATAATTACCGGTGCTGCCTGCAATGGTTCTAATACTCCACCTATTCCAACACCTCCAGAAAGATGTACATTCTTACCGATTTGCGCACAGCTACCCACAGTAGCCCAAGTATCGACCATAGTGCCTTCGTCTACATAAGCTCCAATGTTCACGTAGCTCGGCATTAAGATCGTTCCAGATGAAATATAAGCTCCATGCCTTGCCACCGCATTGGGTACGACTCTTATTCCTTTTTCTTGAAAATTTCTTTTTAGCGGAATCTTGTCGTGATACTCGAAAATGCCTGCTTCCAAGGTTTCCATTTTCTGGATTGGAAAGTATAGTACCACCGCTTTTTTCACCCACTCATTCACCTGCCAACCGTCATCTGTAGGTTCAGCTACACGTAAAGCTCCCGAATCTAATAGATCTATTACTTCTCGGATCGCATTGATAGTATTTTCTTCTGATAATAAAGCTCTATTTTCCCAAGCTTTTTCTATAGTACTTTTTAACAAGTTCATCTTTTATGTAATTAGTATAACCCAAAGAAAGGTCATTTATTTTATTGAAGTGCAAAGATAAAACGCAAATCACTATTTCGGCACTAAGATACATTTTTAAACAGATATAGATAGCTTGTTTAAAATGCCTATTTTTGGAACAAACTTATGATGCAATGGCTAGAATTCTCGCCCTAGATTATGGAAAGAAAAGAACCGGTATCGCCGTTACGGACGAATTGCAAATTATTGCATCCGGGCTAACCACGGTTGAAACATCGAACCTTTTGTCTTTTTTAGAAGATTATTTAGCCAAGGAAAATATTGAGCTCATCCTTATTGGAAAACCAAAGCAACTTGATAATACAGATAGCGAAAGTGAAACGCTTATTAAACCATTCATAAAGAAATTGCAATCAAAATTTCCGAAGGTTCCTATTCAGAGAGAAGATGAACGATTTACTTCAAAAATGGCTTTTCAAACGATGATCGATAGTGGTCTAAATAAAAAACAGCGGAGAAATAAAGCATTAGTAGACGAGATCAGTGCCACCATTATTCTACAATCTTATTTATATAATAAGTAAGATAGAAGTTTCCTTCCTTTTACTGGCTAATTTTGTACTTTTGCGACTTTAATAGATGATACCAATTATATGATTTTACCTATCGTTGCTTACGGCGATCCTGTTTTAAGAAAAGTAGGAGAAGAAATAGATGCTGATTATCCAGATTTAAAGGAACTTATTGCCAACATGAAAGAAACCATGTACAATGCTCAAGGTGTTGGTTTGGCAGCTCCTCAAATTGGTAAAGCAATTCGATTGTTCGTGATCGACGCATCTCCTTTTGCCGAAGATGATGATCTCACTAAAGAAGAACAAGATTCTTTAAAGGACTTCAATAAGGTTTTTATCAATGCGCAAATCATTGAAGAGGAAGGTAATGACTGGGCTTTTAATGAAGGATGTTTAAGTATTCCCGACGTAAGAGAAGATGTTTTTCGACCAGAAAAAGTAACCTTCGAATACCAGGATGAAAACTTTAATACGCATACTGAGACATTGACTGGTTTAGCCGCTCGCGTATTTCAACACGAATATGATCATATAGAAGGCATTTTATTTACGGATAAACTATCGTCTTTAAAAAAGAGAATCATTAAAAAGAAATTAGAAAACATATCAAAAGGGAAAATAAATGCAGGATATAGAATGCGTTTCCCTAAACTTAAAAAAAGATAAATGGAATTCAGTAAAATTATAGCGGTAACAGGAAAACCAGGATTGTTTCAAGTAGTATCACAAACAAAAACCGGATTGATCGTTGATTCTTTAGTGGATAAGAAAAGATTTCCGATCACCTCAACGCAAAATGTTAGCTTGTTAGAGAATATAGCTATCTATACCTATGAAGAAGAGGTACCTCTTTTAACTATTTTCAAAACCATGTATGAAAAAGAAGAAGGTAAAGAAGCGATCAGTCATAAAGAAAGTGGAAATAAATTGACCGCTTACTTCGCAGAAGTATTGCCAGATTATGACGATGAGCGAGTATACACTTCTAACATTAAGAAAGTAGTGCAGTGGTATAATCTAATGGTAAAAGCAGGAATCGATTTTTCGAAAGTAGAAGCTGCCACCGAGGAAAACACCGAAGAAGTATAGATGAATTCCAGAGCACAGCAATTAGAAGCTTTTAATCGTTTGTTAGATATCATGGATGATCTTCGCGAGAAGTGTCCATGGGACAAAAAACAAACCTTAGAGTCATTGCGTCATCTTACTATAGAAGAGACGTATGAATTGGCTGATGCTATTTTGGATAACGACCTTGACGAGATAAAAAAAGAATTAGGTGATGTGCTATTACATATCATTTTTTACGCAAAGATAGGCTCTGAGAAAAAGGCTTTTGATATTGCCGATGTAGCTAATTCGATCTCTGATAAGTTGGTAGAAAGGCACCCGCATATCTATGGTGATGTTGTTGTTGAAAATGAAAAAGATGTACAACAAAACTGGGAAAAACTAAAGCTAAAAGAAGGTAAAAAATCTGTCTTGGAAGGCGTTCCCAAAAGCTTACCAGCTATTGTAAAAGCTAACAGAATACAAGATAAAGTTTCAGGAGTAGGATTCGATTGGGAAGAACCGCATCAGGTTTGGGAAAAAGTTCAGGAAGAACTGGCTGAGTTAAATACCGAAATTAAGAATGGAGATCAAGAAAAAATAGCTTCTGAATTTGGAGATGTATTATTTTCTATGGTGAATTATGCTAGATTTATCAATGTGAATCCGGAAAACGCTTTGGAGAAAACGAATAAAAAATTTATGAAGCGTTTTCAATACTTAGAGCAAGCAGCCAAAGAGCAAGGTAAAGCGCTTTCCGATATGTCTTTAGTAGAAATGGATGTTTTCTGGAACGAATCAAAAAAGCATTTCCACTAATGAACGTGCTCTTTGTCATAAAAGGAAACGAACCTTATGTTTCCCAGCAAGCGCAAGTTGAACTTATTTCGGGGTTGCAAAAAAATGGCATATCTGTCTTAGTAATTGGCAATATTTTTGGAGAAGTCGAAGCAAACTTCAACGCATTGAACATCCCTTTTTTGAAGGTATTCCCGACGCAAAGGATTGATCGATCCTATATTAAGGCATTCAAAAAAATACTTATCGAACATGCCATTGAATTGGTACATTTCATTGACGGTAAATCCAGTAGAAGCGGTTTGATCGCTTTAAAAAATACCAATATAAAGATTGTTAATTATTTTGGCTCTACAAGTTTGCATTGGTACGATCCTAGTTCTTACCTAACGTACTTACATCCCAGAATAGATGCTATCATTGGAAACAGTAATCATGTATATACCCATGTAAAAGCGCAACTATTTGGGAAAAACAAAGAGAAAGCAGTTCGTATTTTTAAAGGATATAGTTCAGACTGGTTTGATGATATCCCGGCTTTTGACTACACAACTTTAGGTATTCCTGAAGATGCGATTAAGGTATGCTTTGTCGGCAATCATAGAAAGGTGAAGGGAACTCGTTATCTCTTAGAGGCTTCCTATCATTTATCTTCAAAAAAAGAGATTCATTTTATTGTTATTGGTGAAGACACAGATAAATATCCATTGAACAGAATTACCAAGAAGAGTCCAATAGCTTCAAGGATCCATATACTTGGTATACGAAACGATGTGGTTTCCTTGTTGAAAGGATGTGACATTTATACACAAACATCCTTAAACGAAGGATTTGGTAGAGCTATTAGTGAAGCCATGTCTGTTGGAAAACCTGTGGTGATGACAGATGCCGGGGGTTGTACTGAACTTATAGATAAAGAAAGTGGTATTATTGTTCCGTTGCGAGATTCAAAAGGAATTGCCAATGCCATTTCTGAATTAGCGGACAATGATTCTCTTAGACGCACCATGGGTGCAAAGGCAAAAGAAAGAATAGATACTGTCTATCATATAGACCGAACTGTTAAAGATACCCTAAAGCTTTATAATCAATTACTTAAAAAGTAAGAATTCTCATTTTTCTTTTTAACTTTAGCTGAACAATCATAAACTTCAAGACCAATGAAAAAACGTATCAGCGTTGCACTTGCAGGTCTCTTAATCCTTGCAGTGCTATTCACTTCTTGTGAAACCAAACACGGTGAAAACCATAAACGCGACCACCATGCAGAGAAAAAATTTGACAAAGCAGAATTTGCGAACGTTGAGAATGCCATTAAAGATTATGTAGAAGGAATCTACTTGGTAGATTCTACCCGCATCGAAAGAAGCGTCGATTCTACCATGCGGAAAATTGGATATTGGTACCATCCAAAGAAAAAAGAATATGTAGATAATTTGCCTATGACCTATAAACAATTGGTTCGTTTAGCAGCTCGTTGGAATAAAGATGGTAAACGAGCAAACGAGTCCTCACCAAAAGAGATCGAGATCTATGATATAAATAGTAAATCTGCTTCTGCAAAATTAACAGCCGAGTGGGGAATCGATTACTTTCATTTAAGTAAGGTTAATGGTCAATGGAAAATCATGAATGTTTTATGGCAAAGTATGCCTGAAGCTGAGGAATAATGTGGGATGAACAGTTGAAGCTATACGATGAAATAGCTCAAATGGCAGGTATTGAAAGAAAAGGTAAGACCGTTCCTTATACCTCATCTAACGGATATATGTTTTCCTTATTAAATAAGGATGCTCAACTAGGAATTCGTCTTTCAAAAGAAGACACAAAAGTCTTTCTGGAAGCATATCCTGGATGCGATGAATTCAGGTCTCATGGAGCTCGAATGCGAGAATATGTTCTTATTCCCAAAACCTTATTAATTACAGACAAAAAAATAGTGACTTCTTATCTAAAAAAGGGTCATACTTATGTAAATACATTAAAACCTAAATAAAACTATATGGATGCAGAAAAAATTTTAGACTTTGTAACAGACAAGACCTTAGAATATGGCCCAAAACTGATAGGAGCAATTCTCGTTTGGATCATTGGATCTTGGATCATTAAGGTAATCACTAAAAACTTCGCTAAGCTTCTAGATAAAAGAAATACAGATGCGTCTTTGAGACCGTTTTTAAGAAGCATGTTAAATGTGCTGTTAAAAGTAATGCTAGTTATTAGTGTACTAGGAATGCTTGGTATTGAAATGACTTCTTTCATTGCAATTCTTGGTGCCGCTGGTTTAGCTGTTGGAATGGCACTCTCCGGAACATTACAAAATTTTGCAGGAGGTGTAATGATCTTAATTTTCAAACCTTTTAAGGTTGGTGATTTATTGGAAGCTCAAGGGCACAAAGGAATTGTTCATGAAATTCAAATTTTTAACACTATCCTGAAGACACCTGATAATAAAACTATTATTATTCCTAATGGTGGACTGTCAAATTCATCTATGGTCAACTTCTCAAATGGGGATTTGGTTATGATAGAATGGACATTTGGCATTGCTTATGGAGATAGTTCTGACAAAGCAAAAGAAGTACTTTCAAGACTTATGAAAGAAGACACCAGGCTACTTAATGATCCTCAGCCACCTGTACTTGTTCTTTCTGAGTTGGCTGATAGCTCTGTAAATTTCACTATGAGAGGATGGATAAAAACAAGCGACTATTGGGGGTCTTATTTTGATATGAATGAAAAAGTGTACAATACATTTGACAAAGAGGGATTAAACATTCCGTATCCTCAAATGGATGTGCACCTTCATAAAAATGCATAGTGTGAAGTAACAAAAATGCCTTACATTAGTCTTAAAGTAGAGTAAACTATTAAAACCATGAAAGCTTTAAGACTAATTTCTTTAGTAGTACTGTTAGGTATTACTGCATTTTTTAGCTACAAAATATACCAACAAGAAAAGCTCAATCAAGCGTTAACAGACGATTTGATTGAGCTTTCTGATATTAAATACGGTCTGTTTAATGTTGATGAGTGGAAAAGTGTTTTCGCCGATGTGCTTGCCACGAAAATGAAAGATTTTAATATTGAAAACACAGATGAGGCAGCATTAAAAAAAGAAATTTCAGCTTTTCTGGAGAAAGCAATTGATGGTTTCGAAAAGAGATACACCGAAAGTTCCGGTGGAGGGATTTCCGGTTTTTTTAAGAAGAGTATTTCTTCAATGACGGGAATTTTTGACAAGGTCAAAAAAGACATCCCTCTTTTTACCGACCAGATCTATGATTTCTTAACAGGAGATAATAGTCAGGTTATGTTAAAACAATATCTGGAAAAACAACTGGACACCTATACAAAAGACTCATTCCTTGCTACGGATTATACGGTAATGAACCATATTATTAAAAAATATGAAGGCACGGATAAAGTTGATACTACAGCCATAATTGAATCAAAAATTGCCAAAAACAATACGAATAAGGATCTATATAATTACGTCATTTTGGCAATGTTCATTATTGCCACCTTAATGCTGTTCTTTTTTAAAGAAAAAGGTAAAGTAGAGTTCTTATTATTTACATTTTACGCGCTGGTTTTGCTAGGATTAGGAGTGTTCTTACCAATGATTGCCATTGATGCACGTATCTCTGAGTTGAATTTCCCATTCTTGGGAGAGACTATTCAATTTAAAGATCAGGTACTTTTTTATAAGAGTAAGAGTATTATGGAAGTGGTAGAACTGATGATGGCTCAAAACCGCATGGACCTTTTCTTTGTAGGTGGACTCGTTTTCTTATTTAGTATTCTCTTTCCTTTATCAAAGTTGATCTCATCGACGATCTATACGTTTAGTGAGCGAATGAAGCAAAATAGAGTCATCAATTTTCTAGTATTTAAAACCGGGAAATGGTCTATGGCTGACGTTTTTGTCATTGCCATGTTCATGGCATATTTAGGCTTTGACGGTTTAATCACAGAACAATTGAATCAATTACAAACATTAACAAAATCGACAGCCGTGTTAACCACGAATAATTCAGGACTACTATTTGGGTTTTACGCGTTCACCGGGTTTGTATTGTTCAGTTTATTTCTATCGCAAAAAATTAAGAGATCTTAAATAGTAAGTAGGCTTATTATACTACATACCATATTGCTAGGCTAGCGTATTCCTTGCGCTAGTCATTCGAATATTCTAACAAATCACCAGGCTGACAATCCAAGGCTTCACATATTAAAGCAAGCGTGCTAAACCGAATGGCCTTAGCTTTCCCTGTTTTCAAAATAGACAGGTTTGATAATGTAAGTCCAACCTTACCTGAAAGCTCGTTTAATGACATCTTTCGTTTTGCCATCATTACATCTAAGTTTACAACAATTCCCATACCTATATTGTTAATTCGTTTTCTGTTTGCATTTCAATTCCTTTTCTAAAGACCAAAAAGATCATAAATATAATTCCTGCAAAGAATAAAAACTCAGATCCTCCGCTTAAATACTGAGGTGCTGTGATCATATGTACTCCAGAATTCACTAACCATACACTTAGCCAAACTCCCGAGGATGCCAAGATTCCAATACAAAGAGACACGATACTCATTTTTTTAATTAGACTTCCAATGCTACTGCTAAAAGGATGTACTAAATTAATTCTTGAAAGCACTTTAATAATCAAAAAGAACAGATAAGCTTTCAAAGCTGGAAGTGCAGCAATAAGTGCTACCATCAACATATAATAATATCTATTAAATTCTAATAGACTGGATAAATCTAAGTTCAGATATAAATCTTTTGCAGCATCGGCGTTTACGAATAAGCTTACAAAGAATGAAAAAAGTATGGCTCCTGTTTTGACACATAGCCCTATAAAAATAAGGCCTGAAAGAATATTCATTGCTAAAAATACATTTTTTGTTTTTTTGGTTCTCATGGATATCTATTTAAGATTACACAACAAATATACAATAAATATTTATTGATAAACAATAAATTTATATTTATTTTCAATAATTATAACTACTACCCTTATACATATATGATTGCATAAAAAAACTCCCCATAGGGAGTCCTTGTTTAATCCGTAAAATAAGCAGTCGTTTATTTAGTTTTCTTCCAGGCCATATTCTCCTGATAAAGATCGAATGATCTTTTTATCTGATCTAAACCTTGTCATAAACAAAGCAAAGTCCATAAGAAGATCTTTGTTGGAGTACTTAAAAAGTCTTTCCTGAGATCTTTTCGAACGTGAATAATTTGCAAAAAATCGTTTTCTCCATGCAGACTCGTATTCGGACAAATAAATAAGATCATCATTTTTCAACGCTTTGTCAATAGCTCTGCTAGCCATTAATCCGGCTTCAAAAATGAACTTATATCCTTCACCTACAATTGGGTTTACTTGAGAAACACTGTCACCAACACATACTAGATTGTTCAATACGAATTTATCTAAAACCGGAGTGATCGGAATACTTCCTCCCTCTACCTTCTCATTATCTTTGACTACCAATTTTTTAATATGAGGTAGTTTTAAGATTTCGTTTAATCGATGTTTTAGATCTTTTACGATCTTCTCATCAAAAGTACCAAACCCAATAATGGCTCGATTATCCTTTAATGGAAAGATCCATCCATAACCTCCCTGATATACCTTTCCTATTAACAGATGCCCTTCCTTAGGGTTTCCCATATATTTCACGTTATACTCAACTCCGGTTCCGAGGGCCACCTTCTTATCGCGTAGTCCCACTTTTTTGCTAATCACTCCATTGGTACCGGAAGCATCTATAAATATTTTACCAAAGTACTCGTTACCTTTACTATCAATAACCGAAGTTAAATGACCATCCTTATCTTTCTTAAAATCTTTGATATTAATACCTAGAAACATGCTTACATAGTCTGTATCAATAGCTTCTAAAAGCTCTTCATGTACTTTCTTTTTATCCAAAATATAAGCGTCCACCTTGACTCTTCTAGCCATTAATTTTGAACGAAATGTAACCTGATCTATTTTTTGTGCAACTACGTTCTCAGTAAGATCGAAGTCTTTCAGTTTAATAAAGCTTCCCAGCGTATTGAAAGAAAATTCAAGAAGGTTACTCCTTCTATCTAAAACAAGTACTTTACGTTTAGATTTTCCGAGTTCCCTTGCTAATAGCAGTCCTGCAGTACCTCCGCCAACAATAACAACGTCAAAAGTATTCATATACTTAAAAATTAACAGACAATTTAAACCAATTATCTTTAACTACGTTAGCTTTTTAGCGTTTTTGGCTTTTGTTCTTGTAATAGCAATGTCAATTACTTCGTGCATATCAGTTACATAATGAAAGGTCAATCCTTTTAGATAATTCTCTTTGATCTCTAAAATGTCTTTTTCATTTTCTTTACATAAAATGATCTCTTTGATATTTGCACGTTTAGCTGCTAAGATCTTTTCTTTGATTCCACCAACAGGTAACACTTTTCCGCGTAAGGTAATCTCTCCTGTCATCGCTAACTTACTCTTTACTTTTTTCTGCGTAAATACAGATACTAAAGATGTTAGCATAGTTATTCCGGCACTTGGCCCATCTTTTGGGGTTGCTCCTTCCGGAACGTGAATGTGCACATTGTATTTTTCCAATACTTCCGGTTCGATCCCAAAATCGTCAGCATTTGCTTTGATATACTCCATGGCAATCGTCGCAGATTCCTTCATGACTTTACCAAGGTTACCTGTAATAGTTAATCCGCCTTTCCCTTTAGATAAAATCGATTCTATGAATAAGATATCTCCTCCAACACTGGTCCAGGCCAATCCTGTAACAACTCCTGCTACTCCATTGTTCTCATACTTATCACGTTCTAACCTTGCGGGTCCAAGAATTGTTTCGATATCCTCAATAGTGATCGCGATGTTATATTCCTCTTCTAGCGCGATAGATTTGGCTGCGAAACGCACCACTTTTACGATCTGTTTCTCCAAACCTCGAACTCCTGATTCTCTGGTATATCCTTCAACGATCTTTTCTATTTGGGCCTTTCCTAGTTTTAGATGCTCTTTGGTTAAACCATGCTCTTTCAATTGTTTTGGTAACAAATGTCTTTTAGCAATCTCAATCTTCTCTTCAATAGTATATCCTGTCACATTAATGATCTCCATACGATCTCTCAACGCCCATGGAATTTGCCCTAAATTATTTGCTGTTGCTATAAATAATACTTTAGAAAGGTCATAACCTACTTCCAAATAGTTATCATAGAATTCGGTATTTTGCTCTGGATCTAATACTTCTAGCATTGCAGAAGAAGGATCTCCCTGATGACTCTGTCCTAATTTATCGATCTCATCCAATACAAAAACCGGATTCGAAGTTCCCGCTTTTTTCAGATTTTGGATCAAACGTCCCGGCATCGCACCAATGTACGTTTTTCGATGTCCGCGAATCTCAGCTTCGTCTCTTAGTCCACCCAAAGACATACGCACATATTTACGCCCTAGTGATTCTGCTACAGATTTTCCTAAAGAGGTCTTCCCTACTCCCGGAGGTCCGTACAAACAAATGATAGGAGATTTCATATCTCCTTTTAATTTAAGTACCGCCAGGTGTTCAATAATACGTTGCTTTACCTTTTCTAAACCGAAGTGATCTCTATCTAAGATCTTAACCGCTCTTTTTAGATCAAATTTATCTTCCGAATATTCTCCCCATGGCAGTTCCAACATCAACTCTAAATAATTACGTTGTACACCATACTCAGCCATTTGCGGATTCATTCTTCGCAAGCGTGCAAGTTCTTTATCAAAAACCTCCTTCACCTCATTTCTCCATTTTTTTGACTTCGCTTTTTGACGCATTTCCTCTAACTCTTCATCATTAGAAACACCTCCAAGCTCTTCCTGAATGGTCTTTAATTGCTGATTTAAATAATATTCACGTTGCTGTTGGTCCAGGTCTGAGCGCGTCTTGGATTGAATATCATTCTTTAACTGCAACTTTTGCAGTTCTTTGTTCAGGTTCTTCAATACCAACAAAGCCCGTTCTTTAAGATTATCTTTTTCTAAAAGTACTTGCTTCTGCATTACACTTAGATCCATATTTGATGAAATAAAATTCACCAAAAACGAATTACTTTGAATGTTCTTAATAGCAAACGAAGCTTCCGAGGGTAACATAGGGTTCTCCTTGATCACTTCTAACGCCTGATCTCTAACAGAGTCTATAACTGCATTCAATTCTTTAATATCGCCTACTTCATTATCTTCTAAGGCCTCTGTTACGCTTGCCTTTAAATAAGGTTGTTCTTGTACTATAGATTCAATCTCAAAACGTTTCTTTCCTTGAATGATCACCGTCGTATTTCCATCTGGCATCTTAAGTACACGTAGAATCTGAGCTACCACTCCTGTTTGATAAATATCGTCTGCACCCGGCTCCTCAACTTCTTCATTTCGTTGCGCTACAACACCTATGATCTTATCTCCTTTATTCGCATCCGTAATTAACTCAATGGATTTATCTCTCCCCGCAGTAATCGGAATGACCACACCAGGAAACAATACTGTATTTCTTAATGGTAAAATAGGAAGTATCGAAGGTACCTCTTCGCTATTGATTAATTCTTCATCTTCCGGGGTCATTAAAGGAATCAACTCAGAATCCTCATTCAACATATTATGTAGCGACAAAGTGTCTAAAGTAATTATCTTTGATTTACTCATTGTTCTTTATATCTGTCATAATGACATTGACCTACGCTCATAGCGGTGTGTCAACATTCATGTTTTTATATTTAATTTTTTGATAATCAGCAATTTAACAAAATCAATGCCGCCTATCCATATATATGAAGTCAATTCTTATGCCATTACATTACAATAACAAGTTTGATTTCAATTTTAAATGGTATACATTCGTTACTATAATAGTTTAGCAATCATGAATTTTGAAGATCTAAAATTTTTGAAACTGGACCTTGAGGGTGTAAAGACATTAATTAGTTGGGCCATTTTAGAAGGTTGGAATTCTGGATATCATGATGCAGAAGCATTCTACAAAGCCGATCCTGAAGGGTTTTATGGCTTTTTCCTAAACGAAGAAATGATTGCAGGAGGCTCTATTGTTTCTTACAGTGGTAACATGGGCTTTATGGGGTTGTTCATTGTAAAACCCGAGTACAGAGGTATGAAAATTGGTGAACGACTATGGTATGAAAGAAGAAATAAACTCTTATCTCGACTTGATGAAAATGCCGCCATAGGTATGGATGGTGTTCCTGCCATGCAATCCTTTTATCAAAAAGGAGGTTTTGAAATTGCCTTTAAAGACGAACGTTACGAAAGAAAAGGAGCTACCTTTGAAAACCATCCGAATATTTCTTCCATTCAAGAATCAGACCTTGCTGATATTGTATCCTACGATACTCCGTGTTTTGGTGTTCCTAGGTCTCAATTCTTGAAATCATGGTTGTTCATGCCGGAGAACAAGACCTTTAAATATGTTGAAGATGGTACATTAAAAGGATTTGCGATGATACGAAAAGCATCTGTGGGGTATAAAGTCTGCCCTTTATTTGCCGACAACACCACTATAGCGGAAGCTTTATATGAGTCGTGTTTGTCAGCAGCAGGTAATGAGTCCGTTTTTATCGATATTCCTGTAATCAACCAAAAAGCAGTTCAAATGGTGGGCAAGTATAACGCCAATTACGTTTTTGAATGTGCTAGAATGTATTATGGAAGACCTCCAAAAATGGAAATACAAAAGGTTTTTGGCATTACTACATTTGAATTAGGATAGGTCATTTTTCTCCTCTTTTTACTGTTTTTGAAGACTTCTGTAAAAAAAGTATACTTTTAATACAATAAACTGTCACAAATTAAAATGTCCATTGTCTCTAGTATAGAATTCATTTATTGGAAGCTAACAATCAACATACCAACCAACTATTAGAACGCTGTAAAAAATCTGATCATAATGCTCAGATGCAGATCTACAAAGCTTATTACAGAGCTATGTACAACGCTGCATATAGGATTTTGAAAGATGAATTTGAAGCAGAAGATGTTATGCAAGAATCGTTCTTAACAGCTTTTACTAAACTGAATTCGTATAAAGGTGAAGTAGCTTTTGGAGCTTGGTTAAAAAGAATTGTGATCAATAAAAGCCTGACGCAATTAAAAAAGAACAACAAGTATCAAGAAATAAAAATGGAGGTGATCCCGAATTATGAAGTAGTAGAAGAAACTATTGATTATTCATCACTAAAAGCTTCACAAGTAATTGAGAAAATAAATAGTTTAAGAGATAATTATCGATTGGTATTGAACTTACATTTAATTGAAGGATTTGATTATGAGGAAATTTGTCAGATCTTAAATTACACCAATGAAAATGTAAGAACAACCATCTCAAGAGCTAAGAAAAAACTAAAACAAGTCTTATTACAAGACTCGACTAATACACAAGTATATGGAAGATAAATTACATCACTTTTTTAATGAGCATGAATTTGATGTTCATGAGCCTCGGGCGGGTCATCTAGATCGATTTGAAAAGCGTCTTCAAGGTGTACAACCTAAAAGAAAAATGTCCTGGAAATGGATGAGCGTCGCGGCCTCAGTTATTTTAATGATCGGTTTTGGACTAGGTAGCATGACCAACAATACTGAAGAAGGTTTATCCAGTATCTCTCCAAAAATGGCGGAAGTACAAACGTATTTTGTAAATACCATTGATAAAGAGATCAGAGAGATCGAACAGAACAGAACCTTACAAACCGAGGATCTTATTGAGCAAGCCCTAGATGATCTGGAAGAACTGGAGGATAAGTACAAGGTTTTTATTAAAGATCTTAATGAAAATGGACAGCAACAAAAGATCATTAATGCAATGATCAATAATTATCAACAACGTTTAGAAATATTGCAAAAAACGTTAGAACAAATAGAACTAATCAAGAATCCACAAAATATTAGCGATGAAATATATATATAAACTGACCCTTCTTTTACTTTTAGTTCCGTTAGTAAGTTTCGGAAATAATGACAAAAAGAAGCATGAAAGAAGCAAAAAGATCAGCAAGAAATATGATGTAAATGCTGATGCAAAAGTATCGATCAACAATAGGTATGGAACTATCAAGGTAAATACCTGGAACAAAAACACGGTAGAAATTGATGTTACCATTACGGTTAAAGGAAATGACCTCGATGACGTTGAAGATAAATTAGATCAAATAGACGTCGAGTTTTCAGGAACTTCTTCCTTAGTTGAAGCAAAAACATTTTTAGGGAATAAAAACAACTGGAAATGGTGGGGTAAAAACAAAAAGATCAATTATCAAATAGATTATCTTGTACGCATGCCTGTTTCTAACGACGTTAGTCTGGCCAATGATTATGGAACCATTTCTTTAGACGAGATCAATGGAAATGCAAACATCAACTGCGATTACGGAAAGATCACGATTGGCGACTTACGAGGTACTACAAGTAAGATTAATTTAGATTATTGTAGCGGATCGACTATCAATTCCATGAATGATGGAAGCGTAAATGTAGATTATTCTAAAATTACCATTGACTCGGCTAAAAAAGTAAATGTAAACACAGATTACTCAACGGTAAAATTTGAAAAAGCCACAGATATTAGCTTTAACGCAGATTACGGAAGCATATATGCCGGTGAGGTAGATAACGTAAGTGGTAATGGTGATTATACCGGATTAAAGTTCGGCACTATAAATAATAGCCTAAAGGTTAGATCAGATTATGGGTACATAAAAGTGCAAAACTTGGCAAACGGATTTGATTTTGTAGATATTGATAGTGAGTATGCAGGTATTAAGATAGGTACCTCTACTTCAAACAATTTCAGTTTTACAATCGACTTACAATACGCAAGTTTTAAGCAACGTAACAGTCCTAATGTAGAGTTGTTTAAAAGCATCTCTAAATCTAATAAAAAGTACTATGAAGGAATTTACGGAAAAGGAAAGTCAAACTCAAAGATCACGATCAAATCAGAATTCGGAAGTGTGACTTTTGATGAGAACTAAACATAAAATCAAACTTAAAAACATAGAAATCATGAAAAAATTATTTATCACCGCGATATTGCTTACTATAACATTTTCTGTAGATGCACAGAGTTGGTGGGGAAACAAAAGAGTAAAAGGAAATGGAAATGTAACAACAATCACACGTAGTACTGGTGACTATGATGGTGTAAGCGTGGGTGGCTTTTTTGATGTTATTTTAGTAAAAGGTAAAGAAGGAAGTGTTGAAATTAAAGGTGAAGAGAATTTATTGGAGTATATTGTTACAGAGGTAAAAAAGGGTACTCTAAAAATAAAGGTGAAAAAGGGAATCAACATGAGAACTACTAGAAGATTAACTGTTACTGTTCCTGTACAAGATATTGAGAAGGTCTCTTTAGGAGGCTCTGGAAATGTAAAGGGAGATGTATTATTAAAAGCAGAGGATTTTGCTGTAAGTCTAGGAGGATCAGGAAACATCTCTTTAAGGCTGGACGCAGGTAACGTAATGAGTTCTATTGGTGGTTCTGGAAATATTAAATTAGAAGGAAAAGCTGACTACATGAAAAGTTCTATTGCAGGTTCTGGAACCATTAAGGCATACGAATTACAATTAAATTCCGTAAGAGTGAGCATTGCAGGATCTGGTGATGTAAGAGTAAGCGTTAAAGATGAAATTAAGGCGACAGTTGCAGGATCCGGAAGTATCTATTATAAAGGTAATCCATCAAAAATAGACACAAAATCTGTAGGATCAGGAAGCGTAGTAAGTAAAAACTAAGCCCCCCAGTTCATTGTATAAAAAAGCCTTGAGAGTACTCAAGGCTTTTTTTATTAATAGTTTCTATACTGCATCGTCTCTTCAAAAATATGCTCAAGTATCTGCTGCTCCTGATCGTCAAAATCCACACCTCTTCGTTTCATTACAACCGTTGCTACCTCGAAGACTTTTTTAGGGAGATAATTTGTAAATCCTGAAGCGCCTCCCCAACTAAATGAGGGTACAAAATTTCTCGGAAAACCACTTCCAAAAATATTAGCACTAACTCCAACTACGGTACCAGTATTAAACATCGTGTTAATTCCACATTTAGAATGATCGCCCATGATCAAACCGCAAAATTGCAGTCCGGTTCTTGCAAATCTACCGGTTTCATAACTCCACAACTTTACTTCCGCATAATTATTCTTTAGATTAGAGTTATTAGTATCTGCTCCTAAATTGCACCACTCTCCTAAAACAGAATTTCCTAAAAATCCATCATGTCCCTTGTTTGAGTATCCAAATAAAACAGAATTATTTACCTCTCCTCCTACCTTACAATATGGACCCAATGTGGTAGCCCCGTAGATCTTAGCTCCTAATTTTAACACAGCATGTTCACACATTGCGAAAGGACCTCTCACAACAGATCCTTCCATGATCTCTGCTTCTTTTCCAATGTAAATAGGACCATTGGAAGCATTTAAAGATGAAAAAAGTACCGTTGCTCCCTCTTCTATAAAGATCTCTTCTTTATTGATCGTATGCACGCCATCTGGAATAGGTTGTGATTTACGTCCCTCTGTGAGCAATTCAAAATCTTCTCGAATCGCTTTATCATTTAAAGAAAATATATCCCATGTATTCTTTATTTGGATAATCTCTTCTTCGAACTCAATATGTGTATAGGTGTCAAAATCAATTTCTTCCTGAGTATCTTTAGAATAAAAAGCAATAACCTCTTCTTCTTGAAATATAGCCTCATTTGCCGATAAGTTCTTTACTTTTTCTACCAGAGATTTAGTTGGCAAATAAGAAGCATTGATCAAGACATTTTCCTCCATCTCTACCATTGGGTACTTCTCTTCCAAATATTCTTCAGTGATCGTTGTTGTGGTCAAACCTAGTTGTTTTTCCCATTTTTCACGTATGGTTAAAATACCTACTCTTATGTCGGCAACAGGTCTTGTATATGTAAATGGCAACAGTGCATTTCTTACGTTACCATCAAATAAAATATAATTCATATCAATAATTTTCGGAATGAAAATATGCTAGACACAAACTTAGCTTAAAAAAAGAACATAAAAAAGCGACCCTAAGGTCGCTTTTCTTTATTTGCTTAAATACATTTTACGTTTCGAATACAGATCGTAAAACTCATCATCTCGTAAATTATCAATAAATAAAATGCTCTCTCCGGTAGATTTCATTTCAGGGCCTAAGGTCTTGTCTACATTTGGAAATTTATTGAAAGAAAATACCGGTTGTTTAATGGCAAAGCCTTCTTTGTGCGGATTAAAATCAAAATCAGCTACTTTCTTTTCTCCCAACATAACTTTGGTTGCATAGTTCACATAAGGTTCTCTATAGGCTTTTGCAATAAATGGCACCGTTCTAGATGCTCTCGGGTTTGCTTCGATAATGTATACAGTGTCATCTTTAATAGCGAACTGAATATTGATCAACCCTACTGTATTTAATGCTTTTGCAATGGTACGTGTATGATCCTTTATTTGGTGCATTACTAGCTTACCTAAATTAAATGGCGGTAAGGTTGCATTAGAATCTCCTGAGTGAATTCCACAGGGTTCAATATGCTCCATAATTCCAATGATATATACATTCTCACCATCACAAATGGCATCTGCCTCTGCCTCAATTGCACCATCTAAATAGTGATCCAGTAACAACTTGTTATTTGGAATCTTACGCAAAAGATCTACCACATGCTCAACTAGTTCATCCTTGTTGATCACAATTTTCATTCCTTGCCCCCCTAATACATAAGAAGGTCTTACCAAAATTGGAAAGTTCAACTCATCTGCCAGAGCTAACGCTTCATCTGCTGTTTCGGCTACACCGAATTCTGGGTAAGGAATATTATTCTCTTTTAATAAGGTAGAGAAGCTCCCTCGATCTTCTGCCAGATCTAAAGATTCGTAGGTAGTACCGATGATCTTTATACCATATCTATCCAGTTTTTCAGCTAATTTCAGGGCTGTTTGACCTCCCAATTGAACAATAACACCTTCTGGCTTTTCATGCTGAATAATGTCATAAATATGCTCCCAGAAAACAGGTTCAAAGTATAACTTATCCGCTGTATCAAAATCTGTAGAAACTGTTTCCGGATTACAGTTGATCATGATCGTTTCGTAACCACACTCAGCGGCTGCTAATACACCGTGCACACAACAATAGTCAAATTCTATCCCCTGACCAATCCTATTCGGGCCGGAACCTAACACAATGATCTTCTTTTTATCAGAAACTATACTTTCATTCGCTACTTTTACCTCTCCTTCTTTCGTTTCAATTTCACTTTCAAAAGTCGAATAATAATAAGGTGTCTTCGCTGTAAATTCCGCAGCACAAGTATCTACCAGTTTGTATACTCTTTGTATTTTAAACTCTTCTCTCTTTTTATAAACCTGGCTTTCTAAGCATTTTAGCATATGGGCGATCTGTCGGTCTCCATACCCTTTTTGTTTTGCCTCTAACAAAAGCTCTCTATCAATGGTGTCTATGGTATACTTTGAAATCTCTTTTTCCAATTGGAACAACTCCTCATATTGTTTTAAATACCACATATCAATTTTCGTGATATCGTAGATCTGACTCAATGGAATTCCCATAGCAATTGCATCGTAAATCACAAATACACGATCCCAGGATGCATGTGTTAATTTATCTATGATCTGATTGTAATCTTTATATCCTTTACCATCTGCCCCTAATCCGTTTCTTTTGATCTCTAAAGATTGTGTTGCCTTATGCAATGCTTCCTGGAAAGAACGTCCAATTCCCATTACCTCTCCTACGGCCTTCATTTGTAATCCTAAGGTTCTATCACTTCCTTCAAACTTGTCAAAGTTCCAACGAGGAATTTTTACAATCACATAATCTAATGTAGGCTCAAACAATGCAGAGGTCGATTTCGTAATTTGATTATCAAGTTCATCTAGTGTGTAACCGATGGCTAACTTGGTAGCCACTTTAGCAATTGGATATCCTGTTGCTTTACTGGCTAGTGCCGAAGAACGAGATACACGAGGATTGATCTCAATAGCTATAATGTCTTCTTTTTCATCCGGACTTACAGCGAACTGCACATTACACCCTCCTTCAAAATCACCTATGCTGCGCATCATTTTAATTGCCATATCACGCATCTTCTGATAGGTCTTATCAGAAAGTGTCATGGCAGGCGCTACCGTAATGGAGTCTCCTGTATGAATACCCATCGGGTCCATATTCTCAATAGAACATATAATTACAACATTGTCATTCTTATCTCTAAGTAATTCTAGCTCATATTCTTTCCATCCCATCATCGCCTTATCGATCATCACTTCGTGAATAGGCGAAATTTCCAATCCTCTTCGAAG
This sequence comes from Flavobacteriaceae bacterium, assembly GCA_965218065.1. GTDB lineage: Bacteria > Bacteroidota > Bacteroidia > Flavobacteriales > Flavobacteriaceae > Polaribacter. The sequence goes on from OZ244589.1 coordinate 1,889,950, forward strand.
GTGCTCTTCAAAATCCTCTTCATTATAAACAATTGCTGCACCCGCTCCTCCAAGTGTGTAGGAAGCTCTAATACATAGTGGAAAACCAAATTCCTGTGCAATTTCTTTTCCTTTCAGGAAAGAAGTAGCAGTCGCCTGAGGAGCCATTGGAACATCAATGGTACCCATCAACTCTCTAAACTTCTCACGATCTTCGGTAATGTTAATTGCATTGATATCTACTCCAATCTGTTTAACATTAAAATCATCCCAAATCCCTTTTTCATCCGCTTCTATACATAAGTTCAAAGCAGTCTGCCCTCCCATAGTTGGCAATACGGCATCGATCTGCGGATGTTCCTCTAAAATTTTCACAATAGACTTCGTAGTCAAAGGCAATAGGTACACATGATCCGCCATAGACGGGTCTGTCATAATGGTAGCCGGGTTAGAATTGATCAATATTGTCTCTATTCCGTCTTCTCTAAGTGAACGTAAAGATTGCGATCCTGAATAATCAAATTCGCAAGCCTGACCAATAACAATTGGTCCTGAACCGATAATTAAAATGGATTTAAGGTCTTCTCTTTTGGGCATCTTAAGGTATTCTTTTGTTTGGGTTTGTAAAAATAATTACTGTATGGGTATAAAAAAAGGTGTTACTTAAAAAAGCAACACCTTTATTATTAACAATTGTTAATCATTATTTCTTATGTCTTGACTCAGATGAAACAGACAATCTTTTTCTTCCTTTTGCTCTTCTACGAGCTAATACTTTTCTACCATTAGCAGAAGCCATTCTCTCCCTGAAACCGTGCTTGTTTCTTCTCTTTCTTTTCGATGGTTGATACGTTCTTTTACTCATTACAATATATCTTAAATATCTTCTTTATAATTCTTTGCTTATAGTGAAATTCCGTCTGCTAAAAGCGATTGCAAATATACAACTGTTTTTATTTATGGCAAATACATTTATAAAAAAATTCAAATTATTTTTTATTCGATGAATACTCACCGTTTTTTTGTCTTTTTTGTTTGTGAGAACACACAGAGTTCTTACTTTTGCTCAAACCTAAAAGAACCATGAGCAACACCAAATACGTTTTCGTTACCGGAGGCGTAACTTCATCACTAGGAAAGGGAATTATTGCAGCTTCTTTAGCCAAATTGCTTCAAACAAGAGGGTATTCTGTAACAATTCAAAAATTAGACCCGTACATTAATATAGATCCTGGAACTTTAAATCCGTACGAGCATGGAGAGTGCTACGTAACAGATGATGGTGCCGAAACAGATCTAGATTTGGGACACTATGAACGTTTCTTAAACATTCCTACTTCTCAAGCAAACAATGTAACCACGGGTAGGATTTACCAATCTGTTATTAATAAGGAGCGTCGTGGCGAATTCTTAGGCAAAACGGTTCAGGTCATTCCTCATATTACAGACGAGATAAAACATCGTATTCAAATTTTAGGTAATACTGGTGAATTTGACATCGTGATCACTGAAATTGGTGGAACGGTAGGTGATATTGAGTCTTTACCTTATGTAGAATCTGTTCGACAGTTATTATGGGAATTGGGAGAAGAAAATGCAATTGTGATTCACCTAACGTTAGTTCCGTATTTAGCTGCTGCCGGAGAATTAAAAACAAAACCAACGCAACATTCTGTGAAGATGTTGATGCAAAGTGGGGTTAATCCTAATATTTTGGTGTGTAGAACAGAACATCAAATTTCTGATAACATTAAACGAAAACTAGCTTTGTTTTGCAATGTAAAGAAAGAAGATGTGATCCAGTCTATAGATGCAGAAACGATCTATGATGTACCTAATTTAATGTTTGAAGAAGGTCTTGATAAGGTTGTATTAAAGAAACTACAATTGTCTGCTGATAAAACACCAGAATTAGTTGCTTGGAATAATTTTTTAATAAAGCATAAAAACCCAACCTCTACTGTTGAAATTGGTCTTATAGGGAAATATGTAGAGTTACATGATTCATATAAGTCCATAACGGAAGCTTTAATTCATGCCGGGGCAACCAATGAGACCAAAGTAAAAGTTCGTTGGATCCACTCAGAAGAGTTAACACCAGAAAATGCCGCAGGTATGTTAGAGGGATTAAATGGAATTTTAGTAGCTCCAGGTTTTGGTGATCGCGGAATAGAAGGAAAAATAAAAGCTGTTCAATATTCTCGAGAAAACAATATTCCTTTTTTCGGAATTTGTTTAGGTATGCAAATGGCAGTGATCGAATTTTCCAGAACCATTTTAGGTTTAAAAGATGCAAATTCGACTGAAATGAATGCCGATACGCAACATCCGGTAATTAGTTTAATGGAAGAACAAAAAAGTATTACAGATAAAGGCGGCACTATGCGTTTGGGTGCCTGGGATTGTGAAATTTCAGGAGAGTCTAAGGTGTTTGATGCATACAAGAAAAATTTGATCAGCGAACGTCATAGGCATCGTTATGAATTCAATAATGATTATTTAGAACAAATTACGGCAGCGGGAATGCAAACTACAGGTATCAATCCAAAAACAGGGTTGGTAGAGATTGTGGAACTTCCAGATCATCCCTGGTTTGTTGGTGTACAATATCATCCAGAGTATAAAAGTACTGTATTGAATCCACACCCATTGTTCGTGGATTTTGTGAAAGCTTCATTAACACATTCAAAGAAATAATTTTAAGTACTGAATTAAATTTAGCATAAAACGGAACGCTATTTGAACTACTTATGTGCATTAAATTAATATGCATATTCATATTAAAAAGCGAGCATTTTTACTACATTTGTCGCTCTTTTCCGATGTCGAGAGGAGACAAAAATGACAAATTGACATTTTAACAAACACATGGAACAAAAAAAATTTGATCTTAATTCCTTTATTGGAATGTTACTTTTAGGAGCCATATTATTATGGTATTTTAATTCTCAAGCTCCTGAAGTAGAACCTACACAAACGAACACAGAAGTTGCTAAAGATTCTATTCAACCGGCAACAAATAATACAACCACAACACCTGTTTTTCAAAACGATTCGGTTAAAAAAGCTTCTTTGCAAAATAAACTAGGTGCTTTTGCCCTTAGTGCTATAAATGGTAAAGAAGGAGAAACGGTTATAGAAAATGACCTTTTAAAGCTTAAAGTAAGCAATAAAGGAGGGCAGATTATTGAGGCATTGATCAAAGGATATAAAACCTACGATTCCTTACCTCTTTATATGATCAAGGACAAAAATGCTTCCTTCAACATTAATTTTGGGACGACCGATAATCGAATTCTAAATACGAAAGATCTTTTCTTTGAACCTTCTTTCACTAAGAATGGAGAAAACCAGGTTCTTTCCATGAAATTAAAGGTCTCTGAAACACAGTTCTTAGAGTATCGATATGAGATGAAACCGAATGACTACATGGTTGGTTTTGCGGTTCGATCGCAAGGGCTAGGTACTGTAATAAACTCATCAAACCCTATTAATTTGGATTGGTCTTTAAAAGGCTATCGTCATGAGAAAAGTTTGCGTACGGAGAATACCATGTATTCATACTATTACTACAAAGCTCAAGATGAAGTTGATTACTTGAATCAAGATACCAATGATGTTGTGAACAATGTTGATTGGGTTGCTTATAAACAACATTTCTTTTCTTCCATCTTATTATCTGACACTCCTTTTAAGAATGCAGCAATGGCTTCTGAAAATCTGGTAAAAGACGAAGCTATCGATTCCGTATTCACAAAAAAGTTTACCTTAAAAACTCCACTGGAGCTAGCTAATGGTGAATTAAACTATAATATGAAATGGTATTATGGTGTTACAGATTACAATACTTTAGAAGCATATAGAGGCACGGATCTTAGTGAAATTACCGATCTAGGTTGGGGTATTTTTGGAACCATTAACCGTTGGGCTTTCATTCCTATTTTTGGAGTATTAGAGAGTCTAATTGGCAACTACGGTTTGATCATTATCTTAATGACGATCGTTGTAAGGATCTTCATGTCTCCTTTGGTATACAAATCATATCTATCGAGTGCTAAGATGAAGGTAATAAGACCAGAATTAATGGAAATCAACAAGAAATATCCTGGCAAGGAAAACGCTATGAAACGTCAGCAAGAAACCATGGCAGTTCAACGGAAAGCCGGAGTGAGCATGATGTCTGGTTGTATTCCTGCATTATTACAGATGCCAGTATTCTTTGCATTATTTAAGTTTTTCCCTTCAAACTTAGCATTAAGGGGGAAAAGTTTCTTGTGGGCAGAAGATCTATCATCGTATGATACCATTTTCAATTTACCGTTCAGTATTCCATTTTATGGAAATCACGTAAGTTTATTCCCGATCCTGGCTTCTGTAGCGATCTTCTTTTACATGAAGATGAATCAGAGTCAGCAAGCAAACATGCAGGCTCCTCCTCAAGAAGGGATGCCAGATATGAGTAAGATGATGAAATGGATGATCTACTTCTCTCCTATTATGATGTTGTTCTTCTTTAATAACTATGCAAGTAGTTTAAGTTTGTACTACTTTATCTCTAACTTGTTAACCATTACTATTATGTTAGTAATTAAGAACTATGTAATTGATGAAAAGAAGATCATTGCACAGATCGAAGAGAACAAGAAACGTCCTGAAAAGAAGAAGAGCAAGTTTAGACAACGTTTAGACGATGCTATGAAACAAGCTCAGGAGCAACAAAATCAGAAAAGAAAGTAAGTTTCTAATTTATAAAAATAAACCCTGCAGGTATCTGCGGGGTTTATTTTTTACTTCATTTTTTATATCGTAACCTCCCGGTTTCTATACCAATGGCCGTTTTAGCGAGCATTGTAAATATGAACGCTCCAAGTGCCCATATGCCTAAAGTAACTCCGATCTCAATTCCAGTGGGCGTATATTCAGCAATCTTTCCATAGGGTCCGGGAATAAATCCTGGTACGATCAAACCAAAGCCTTTTTCTATCCATATCGCAACAAACAGAATAAAACAAGAGAAAAACAATATTCTAAAATTGTTCCTTAATTTGTGAAAAGTCAATAAAACGGTAGCTAAGACATTCAAAGAGATAGCGGTCCATATCCAAGGTAGTAATGCTGTTTTACCATGTAATCCAAAGAATAAATAATAAGCACTTTCACTGTGATGTGTAGGTGCGTAAAACTCTTTAAAAAGTTCAGAAATTAGCATGATCAAGTTAATCTGCGCAGCTACGGTAACCACCATAGCTATTTTCTTAAGTGTTTTATCTTCGATCTTAAACTCGGTATATGTTCTTATAATAGCCAATACCAGAATAATGAGTGCCGGTCCTGCTGCAAAAGCTGAAGCTAAAAAACGTGGGCCTAATAAGGCATTGTTCCAAAATGGTCTTGCTTGTAATCCCTGATACAAAAAGGCTGTTACTAGATGAATTCCTACTGCCCAAAAAACTGAAAGTAATGCTCCCGGTATGTACACACTCTTTTTAGATTCCTTTCCTTGATAGTGTCTGAATAAAATATAGAAAGGAATAGAGATGTTCAGAAAGAGGTATCCATTTAAAACAATCACATCCCATGTAAGCATGGAATTAGGGAAATTAAAAACTCCTATTCCCGGTATCATATGCCACAAAACAGACGGGCCTCCCATATCTGCGACTACAAAAGCTAAACACATGATAAGTGCTGCCACTGCTAATCCTTCACCTATTAACACCGCCTGCTTAAAGTCAAAATCCTTTAGCACATAAGTTGGCATCACCAACATTACAGCTGCCGCTGCTACCCCTACCAGAAACGTAAAGTTCGAGATATATAATCCCCAACTTACTCGATCTGTCATTCCTGTTACACTTAATCCTTTATCCAATTGAATAGCATAACAATACATTCCAATAAGCATAATTAGTGTGAGTAGCCCCATCCACAAGTGGTACTTCTTTGAACCTCGTGTAATGATATCTAAACTATCTTTAACTAAACTTGTAAAAACTCTAAATCTTCCCATTGTTTGCTCATTAATCCATAAAATACCAGAACTTAGGTTCTGTACCTAGATCTTCTTTTAATCGAAACACTTTTTTATTTTCTAATACCCATCTAATGGTACTGTTTGGATCTAATAGATTCCCGAAAATTCTCGCTCCTGTAGGACATGCTTCCACACAGGCCGGATTCTTTCCTGCTCTAGATCGTTGTACACAGAATGTGCATTTTTCCATCACTCCTTTCTTACGTAATCTATTTCCCAAATAATGTTGATTTTTATTTACTTCATTTTCAGGAACTTCAGGTTTACTCCAGTTAAAACGTCGGCCATCGTACGGACAAGCTGCCATACAATATCTGCATCCTACACACCAATCATAATCAACGACCACTAACCCATCTTCTTCTCTCCAGGTAGCTTGCACAGGACACACTTCTACACATGGAGGATTATCACAATGGAAGCACTGAGTTCCCATATAAAAATGTCCTTCTGCCGGAACTTCGTGATAATAGTTGTCGTCCGCTTCATTAAAATTAAAACCTTTTCCATCCTTCATTTCATGAATGCGGATGTACTGCATCTGAGAGTTCCTATCCTGATTGTTTTCTTCTACACAAGCAGTAACACAGTCCATATATCCTTGACATTTAGAAATATTAAACGCATATCCATACAGTACATCTTTATGTGCATTTTGAGAAGACATCTTAATCGTTTTCCCGGTTCTAAGTTGATATGAACGTACTAACCGATCTACTGTGGCTTTCTTTTCATCATCAGACATTAGTTTATAGTTTCCTTTAAATTGTTCTTCCCAGTCTATTTGCGCCTTTTCCTTTGATGTGTCACTTGCCAAGGTGCTACATGACGTACTTACAGCACCTGCTCCTATTAACAGACTGGCCGTTAATTTCTTAAATGCAGACCGCCTATCCATTTTTACATCAAAAACTTGCTCAAAACCATCTCTATGTCGTTCCTCTCCAATGGAAGCATCAACAGCAGCCACGAAAAACTCTTCTTCGCTAAGTGTTGGTTCCTCTTTGGAATGACATCCTCCTGAAGTACTACCGCAACTGCAAGAAGATGAAGTTTTTTTTGTTTTATTGTTAAGGTTTAGAGAAAACCATTTTTTAGTATTGTTACTCATACCTTCCTATTTTCGTTCCTTAATTTTTTGCGTATTGAACCTCGCAGGCCATTTCTTATCAAATGCCGGCTGGTGTGGGTTATGACAGTTCACACAGGTCATTGAAGCTCGAGGCGGAGCCCATCCTCCTATACGTTTTCCGTGTGCGCCACCTTTCCAATCTTCAAACTGTTTTGTATGGCACTGACTGCATAACTTATAACTATTATTTAGATCAATACTTTTCCCCGTTATACTAGTTAATTCATCCATGTTGTTACTATTATGACACGTAACACAATTCATAGTTTCTTTGTTGGCATGTATCATCTTAAGATTCCAATGAGCTTTTTTAAATTCGTTTCCTTTCATTTCAGACAAGGGTTTTGAATGACACTCAGTACAGGCATACCCTTTGATTTTTCCTTTACGAACAGGTATCAAAAATGTGTGTTCACCTTCAGTTATTTCCATCATCTCTATATCTTCAAAAAAAGAATCTGAAGACAAGTCTATTCCATGATAATTTTTGCTTTCCATCTCTATTCTATCCGTGATACTATGATATTCTCCTTCTTTATGTTTACAGGAAACACTCAGAAGCATTGTAATAAGGCCAAAGCCTATAAGGATATATGGAGGATAATACTTATTCATTTGTTTGCATTTTTCTTATAAACTCGCCTATATCTATGGTTTCCTTATTATTGAGAACATGACATTGTCTACAATTAACTCTCTCGGGATGCGATACTCTGATCTCCTTTGGTGCACTTGGTCCGGCGTGACATGCAAGGCAATTTTCTCTTAACTGTAGTTGATGAGGAATTATCGGTGGGCTTCCATTAAGCGCGTTGTTCGATCCTACTTCAGGAACCATTATGCTCCTAAAATTGGTCTGCTTAAATAAGGACGTTGTGTTCTGACTCACATGACATTGTTTACAATTGATCATTTCGGGATGCGGAGTTACAGGAGCGTACGCCTTAAAAGCATCTACAAAACCTCCATTTTGATGGCATTTTAAACAGCTATTTCCTCCAATAATGCCATCATTACCAACAGGATGTGGAATACTTGGAGGTGCTCCGTGATACGCTCTATTTTTATAATACGAAGACAAGCTTCTTTGATGATTTTCATCGACCGGCATATTTGCATAATCCAGAGCAAATTCTGAACGCTGAAAGACTCCTGTTTCTGAAGGGATTATTGGAGTTCTCCTCACATTATCAATAGGTACATAACCTTCTTCCTGACCTTCGTAATAACTATAGTTCCAAACAGCAATAAAACTCACAAAAAGAATGACAAAAAATGATATAATTCCTAAACGCTTTCTCATAGATTTATACTTTTTCTATTTGTACAGCACACTTCTTGTAATCTGGTTCTTTTGATATTGGGCAAAAAGAGTCTAATGTTATTTCGTTAATAAGCATATGCTCATCAAAAAACGGAACAAATACCTGCATTGGTGCGGGTACTCCTCGTTGATTTACTGAAGCAGGTAGTACGATTTGACCTCTTCGCGTAGTTAATTTTACGTTATCTCCAGTTCTTATTTGCAACCTTTTCGCATCGTCCGGGTTTAGTTCTACATAACCATGCGGCATTGCTTTATGTAATACCGGAATTCTTCTTGTCATAGAACCCGTATGCCAATGTTCCACAACACGGCCCGTATTCAACCAATACGGATATTCCGCATCAGGTGATTCGGCAGCTGGTTCATAAGGTCTTTGCCATATAATGGCCTTCCCATCAGGTTTTCCATAAAAATGAAATGCTTCTCCATTGCTACATGCCGGATCATACTTTGAATTAAAGCGCCATTGTGTTGGTTTTCCATCTACATACGGCCATTGCATCCCTGAATTTTCTTTTAATACTTTCAAAGGAGCCATGTTATGTTTCTTATTATCGTGATGTTTGCGATACTCTGCATAGATCTCCTCAATATGTGTCTCTTTCTTGTAATAAAACTGCTTTTCAAAACCTAATCTCTTTGCCACCTCCACTAATTGCCATGTATCACTCATAGCTTCGCCCGGAGGGTTTACCATTTGCTCAAAATATTGTGTTCGTCTTTCCGAATTCCCATACATTCCTTCCCTTTCAACCCACATAGCTGAAGGCAATATAACATCTGCAATATCTGTTGTTGGTGTTGGATAAATATCCGATACTACAATAAAACGACCTTCTTTTTTAGCTCCATCTCGATACCGTTTTAACTTAGGCATGGTTACCATGGGGTTGGTGACCTGTATCCACATAAATCGAATGTCTCCTCGATCTAATGCTCTAAACATTTCAACTGTATGATACGTTGGCTTTGAAGGAATATTTTCTACTGGAACATCCCATATTTTGGCAGCAAATTCACGATGTTTTTTATTCATCACGACTCCGTGCGGAAGTTTATGTGTAAGTGTACCAACTTCTCTTACGGTTCCACATGCCGAAGGCTGCCCCGTTAAAGAGAACGGACTATTCCCCGGAATTGATATTTTCCCTGTTAAAAGATGAATATTGTAAATTAGGTTATTCATCCAGGTTCCCCTGCTATGTTGATTAGGCCCCATACACCAAAATGACATTACCTTCTTATTAGGATCTCCATAATACGCTGCCATATATTTGATGTCCTTTGCAGAAACTCCTGAAATTCTTTCAACTTTTTCCGGTGTATATGCTTCTAAGAACTTTGCATACTCTTCGAAACTTATCTTTTCTGGCTTATCTTTAAAAGCATACTTATCTTCTAGACCATACCCCATATTGGTAAGACCTTTACTAAAGTTACAGTGTTTTTCGACAAAAGCCTTGTTTACCCAACCATTCTTTATGATCTCATAACAAATGGCATTGGCCACAGCTAGATCTGTTTGCGGAAGAAACAAAATTGATTTATCCGCTGCGGTACTTGTTCTTGTTGTACGTGTTGCAAAGTCAATAATTTTGACGCCTCTTTTTAGACGTTGATCGAGCAGCCTCGAAAACAATACAGGGTGCATTTCTGCCATGTTATTTCCCCATAAGACAAACACATCTGCATGATCTATATCTTCGTAACACCCCATAGGCTCATCTAGACCGAACGAAGTAAGAAATCCTGTAACAGCACTCGCCATGCATAAACGTGCATTTGCCTCTACATTGTTCGTTCCTATACAACCCTTGAATAATTTAGAAGCAACATAGCCATCTGGAATGGTCCATTGACCTGAACCATAAATAGAAACGGCATCTTTCCCATGATCTTTAATGGTTTCCTTCATTTTAGAAGCTATCAGATCTAACGCCTCTTCCATAGATGTTTCAACATACCGTCCATTCTTCTTTACCAAAGGCTTTTTCAGTCTGTCCTTTCCGTACATGGCCATAACAGAATGATAGCCTTTTACACAACAAAGTCCTTTATTTACTGTCGATTTAGGGTCTCCCTTAACGGCAACAGCTTTCCCTTCTTCTACTCCAATTAAAACACCACAACCTACTCCGCAGAACCTACAAGGTGCCTTTTTCCAATCTAAATTCCCTCCTTTAGGAAGCCCCTTTTCTTGTTCGCTCGCAAACATTATTCCCGGGAACATGGTCGCTGCAGCAGTCATAGCCGATAACATGGCCATCTTCTTTATAAAACTTCGTCTATTCGTTGTTGAAGTATACATGCTTAATTTGTTTTTGGTGTATTAAATCCAGATACCATAGCCAAAAGTTTCAGACTTGCTATAGTGTCCAGTTTTTGTTTTAACAATTCTTCTTCTTGTTTACTTTCTGTCTCAGTTACAATCACTAGAATATCTTTGTTTTGTGCTGGTAGCACTTCGCACTGGTCTATTAATTCAAAAGCTTCGATCAGTTCATTTTTTCTTCCGTCATGTGGATGTGCTAAATAACTCTTAATGGGCATATCAATTCTATAGATTAGTTGTTCAACAAATTAAAAAATTTATGAATACAATAGACATGATATTTGTCATAAACACAAGATAATCAGGTCGTTATACTTTACAAAAGATAACGAAACATCAATATCCACCTGCTATTCAATAATCTATCATCTTTACATTTTCACAATTCTCTCTTAATTTATTTTGATTACAAATAAGATGACCTACATGATAAATATCATCGTTATTCGAGTTTTCCAACCCTACTTTTGATGTATCAATTATATCAATTATGACATATACAATTAAAAGTAGAATTTGGGTTGAAGTCGATGAGCAGATTTTTCTTGGAGAGGGTAGAATTCAATTATTAAAAACCATAAAAGAGACCGGTTCATTATCTAAAGCTGCTAAAAAGTTAAATATGTCTTACAACAAAGCCTGGAAGTTGATAGATTCTGTAAACACCATTTCTCAAAAGGTGGTCGTTGTTAAAAACACAGGCGGTAAAGGTGGCGGTGGGGCGAAAATCACACCCTATGGAGAACAATTGATCGTCTCCTTTGATCGCATCAATCAAAAATGCTGGAAATTCCTTGATAAACAGCTAAACCTATTGGACTTTTAATGTTTAAAATAGCCATGTCTATTTCTTTATGCTTCGTAATTTTTTCTCAAGAAATAGGGTCGTATTATGATATATATCATAATAACTATACTCAATTAAATCAACCTTTGCCCAGAATTATAAAATGTTAGAAATGTGTAAAGAAACTATAAAAATAGTTACAGCAGAAGAAGCAGTTGCCGTGGTTAAATCCAATAGTACTGTTTTCTTTCAAGGTGCAGCAATGACTCCAAATGCACTTATTGATCAGTTGTGTAATCGGTATAATGAACTTACAAACGTAGAGATAATCCAGGTACACACACATGGTAAGGCCAAATATATGGATCGACCCTATAGCGACTCATTCAAATTAGTTAGTTGTTTTGTTGGAGATAATGTAAGAAAAGGTGTAAATACAAATAATGGAGATTATATACCCATTTTCTTAAGCGAAATACACTGGCTCTTTAGAAGAGGCATTTATCCTTTAGATGTTGCTTTTATCCAGGTTTCACCTCCTGACAAACATGGTTATTGTTCTTTGGGAACTTCGGTAGATATTACACTTCCTGCCATTCAAACTGCAAAAATTGTTATTGCTCAGATCAATCCAAATGTACCGAGAACTCATGGGGATGGAATTATTCATATCAATCAAATAGATTATGCTGTTGAAGTGAACACCCCAATTCATGCTTCTAGTGCAGGACAACCTTCTGTGGTTGAATCAAAAATAGGGGAATATGTAGCCGCCTTAATAGATGATGGAGCTACGTTACAAATGGGAATAGGGAATATCCCTAATGCCGTATTGCACAACCTTACCAATCATCAAAGGCTGGGTATTCATACAGAAATGTTTTCTGACGGTATTCTCCCCTTAGTGAAAAAAGGAGTTATCACTGGCGAAGAAAAAGAGATTAAAACAGGAAAAATAGTGACTTGTTTCGCCGTTGGTTCTCATGAACTTTACGATTTTATAGACGACAATCCTTCTGTTCATTTTAAAGAAGCGGGATATACGAACGATACCTCAATCATTAAATTAAACCCAAAGGTAACAGCTATCAACAGTGCAATAGAAATTGATATTACGGGGCAAGTTTGTGCAGATACTATTGGTAAGTACCAATATTCTGGGGTTGGTGGACAAATGGACTTTATAAGAGGTGCTTCTCTATCCAAAGAAGGAAAGGCTATTATCGCAATGCCTTCTACCACGACAAAAGGCATCTCCAAGATTACACCATTTTTAAAAGAAGGGGCGGGTATTACAACCACTAGAGCACATGTACATTATATTGCCACGGAATATGGAGTAGTGAATTTATTTGGTAAGAGCTTGAAACAACGAGCAAAAGCGCTTATTTCGATAGCGCATCCTAACTTTAGAGAAGAACTGGAAAAAGCAGCATTCGAACGCTTTCGTTATTAATCCAAAGGGAACAAAATAAAGGTCATTCTTATCAGAATGACCTTTATTTTTATATGAACTTAGGTGAGTTTTTCTTCTATCTCAATGGCCTTTATATGTAAAATGTTATTCTCTAAGTGAATGTGTTTATGAAGATCTTGTTCGAACTCTTCCAACTTGGAATACAAAGCTCTAAACGTATTACATGCTCCTGGAGGTGGTGTATAGCCGTTACTTAACTCGGCGATCTCCTTAAAAATAGCTCCGGCGTGTTCGTGCTCACTTTCCATCATTCTAATTGGATTATTTACTGTTCCAAAAGGAGGTATTACACTTTTTGTCCTATCATTATTCGCTTCGACTAGTTGTTTTATAAATGGAAACAAAATTTGCTCTTCCTTTTGCATATGTGCCAGTAGTTCATTCGCCACTGCATGGAATAATTGATTGATCTCTATCACTTCCTTGTAGTGATGTCCATGTACTTTTGCAACTTTAGTAACATACTGGGAAATTAAAGGTACATTTTCTCGCACGTATGTATGATGTACGTTCTCAATGTAGATCATTAAAAACTTCAAGTCCCATTTATCGTAATCTTCAATAATGTCATTCACTTTATCTATTTCAGATAATTCTTGTTCTATCACTTTCAGTTCGACATTATTTTTACTACATGCTTTTTCCAATGTGATCCCTCCTCCACAGCAAAAGTCAATACCGTACTTCTTAAAAATATGTGCCGTCTTAATATTCTCGGTTACATAATTTGCCACTGTTTTTTCTTTCGTTTCCATCCTACATCTATTTTGAACTGTTAAACAGATTTGGTTTTACTATAAGCATTACCCATCCCCAATTATTGGTATTGTTATCAGTATTTCCTTTAAGAATCTCCATTCCTTCGGAAGCAAACAGATGAGAATACCCCATCTTTAACATGATATCTTTTTTGACTTTGTACGAGTAGACCATATCTAGTTCTCCTCCCAATTGTTTTTTATTACTTCCGCTTAAATCAGCTTGAGTTGAGAAGTTATGATAAGCAACTACCAAATTTGATTTTTTATTTAAAACAAACTTAGCGTTCACATAAATATCTTGTAATCCAACATTATTTAGATGGTTTCCAACATAGAAATAGTCCATAAGACCGTTGAATTTGTGATTTGTACCATAAAAAGGTGTGAAAGCCTTGTTCTCTCCGTTTGATGGAGCTCCTCCATCATTTCCACTTTGTATTTCTGCACCTACACCTAAAAAAGTTTTATTTGATACTTTATAATTCACATCAAGCCCTAAAAGAGACGCACTTAGATCATTGTCAATCACATCCTTTCCAAATTGATAATAAAAATTCCCAGTCAGTTTAAATTTCCCTTTTCCATATTTCATATGAGTTCCTAAAGTTTGACTGTAACGTGTTTCATTATTATCTGCATTTAATGCATCAATAAACTGCATTCCATTATTTAAGAATAGAAAACTTGCATTGAAATTTGACCAGTCTTTATGATACCATATGTATTGAAAGGCTTTGTATGTATTTGGTGTGGTGAGCGTGGTTCCGGTTAGATTTTCCCCGTCCTGGTTAAAGGCAAAACCTACATCTAACTTTGAATTTTGCTTGTAATACTTTAGCAAAGCCAAATCATGACTACGGGCTTGTTGCGCCCATCCTACATTTCCGAAAATCCGGCTATCATCATAAATAATTTCCTGACGACCTAATTTCAACATTACATTAGCATCTAATTTAATTTTCGCCCAAGCCTGATGCAATGCAAAACCATTTCTATCCGATCGATTTAGCTGTGGAACATCACCCCAAACTCTAACATCTTGAATGCTTATATAAAAATCTAAGTATTCTGCCAAATAGTTAATATTTAATCTCGTGCGCTGAGAAACAAAGGCAGCAGGATCGGTATTGTCTGGAAATAACGTTTTAAATCCATGCCTATATTCAAACCTAGGTCTTATTTCTGCATCGACATTGACTTGACCGAAAGCATTAGCAAAAAAAGAACTTAGCAATACTATCAAAGTAACCCTTATAAATTTCATATCATTTATATTTTAAACTTAATGATACAAATGTGACATTATATCGATGACTAAATAATGATATTTATCATATCCCGCCTTAAATCACAAAATTACTTACCACCCATTTCAAAACAATAGGGGTTTCTCTGTTGCAAACTGTTATATATACAGATAATTCAAAGGTTATTTTTCCTGTTTATCCGTTATAATTCCCTTTGACACATTAAAATATAGCTATTAGCTAAGGAAATACTTATTTTAGCGTAACTATTGTTTATTGAAAATTTGAAAGTTTATAATTATAGGTATGACTGTTTTAAAACCTCTTATTTATTTTTCTTTATTTGATCATCCTTTAACGGAAGATGAGGTATTCAAATATTCTGAAGCTCAAGATAAAAGTCAGTTGCGAGAAGATATTGATATCCTTATAAAGAAAGGAATTATTAAACGGGATGGTGATTTTTTATTGTTCGAAAAAGATCATCAACATATCCTTAGAAGAGTTATGGGAAATAAAGAAGCTGAAGCAATAATGCCCAGAGCAGAAAAAACGGCAAGATTTATTTCTAAATTTCCATTTGTAAAAGGTGTAGCCATTTCAGGATCACTATCTAAAGGGTATTTTGATGCCGAAAGTGATTTTGATTTTTTCGTGATCACTAAAGCCAAAAGAGTCTGGATCACACGAACGCTGATTGCACTGTACAAACGACTTTTTTTACTGAATTCTCATAAAGAATTTTGTGTAAATTATTACGTAAGTACCGAAACGTTGGAAATTGAAGAGAAAAATAGGTTTACCGCGACTGAGATCGTAACAGTGATTCCAGTGTATGGAGCCACTATCTTTTCCGAGTTTTATGATCATAACAAATGGGTATCAAGTTTTTTACCAAACGTAGATCTTAAAGGTAGTTTGCATAGCGTAAAACCTAAAAAGAATTATTTCGGAACCAAGTGTATTGAAGTTTTGCTGGATAATTATGTCGGTCAAATGATCAATTATGCTTGTATGAAGATTATTACAAGGAAATGGTCTAAACGATATAAGTCCAAGGTTAATAATCCCTATAAATCGAAGAAAGAAATTTCAAAGCATCATCCGGAGAATTTTCAGGAAAAGGTAATTAACAAGTTAAATACAAAATATAAATCTTGTAAAGAGTTGTATGATATTCATATTCCTGTAGAGCATGTCTGATATCTTATTCTCCCATTCATACTACTATAAGTTAGATCCTAAACAATGGAAGAACAAAACACCTTATCCTCCATTAGGAACTATATACGCTGCCTCATATCTCCGTTCTTGTGGGTACGAAGTTGATTTGTTTGACACAAATTTAATTGACGATCCAAATGAAATAACAGCTTCTTTGGCTACAAAAGAACCAACGTTTCTTGTTATGTACGACGATGGATTCAATTATCTAACAAAGATGTGCTTGACCAATATGCGCGAAGCTGCATTTAAAATGATAGATATTGCAAAATCAAAGGGTTGTTTTGTGATCTGTTCAAGTTCGGATTCTACCGATCATTACGAAAAATATTTGAACGCCGGAGCAGATGTTATTCTTCAAGGGGAAGGAGAATTGAGTCTAAAAGAAGTTATTGAAGCCGTGAACAACGACACATCGTTATCTGAAATTCAAGGAATTGTTTATAAAGATGACAGCATTCATAAAAACCCAAAAAGACCTGTAATCAGAGACTTAGATATACTTCCCATGCCTGCATGGGACCTTGTAGATATAGATGCTTACAAGAAAGTATGGGCCTCAGGAAATAATGAATTCACGCTAAATATTGCCACCACAAGGGGGTGTCCTTACAAATGCAATTGGTGTGCAAAACCCATTTATGGTAACAGATACAATTCACATTCACCTAAATACATAACCGAACAAATCCAATTTTTATCTGAGACCTACGGTGTTCATCGTTTCTGGATGTGCGATGATATTTTTGGGTTAAAACCCAAATGGGTACAAAACTTCAATATAGCACTTAAAGAAAGAGAGCTCTCTATTAAATATTATATTCAAAGTAGAGCAGATCTATTATTGAAGGAAGATACGATTGACGCCTTAGCAGAAAGTGGTTTAGAAGAAGTTTGGATAGGTGCCGAAAGTGGTTCTCAGAAGATCCTGGATGCCATGGATAAAGGAACAACGATCGCTCAGATCTATGAAGCAACGAAATTACTAAAAGAGAAATCTGTACGGATTGCGTTTTTTATACAATTCGGTTATTTAGACGAAACCAAAGAAGATATTCGTAAAACAATCGAAATGATCAAAGAGCTGATTCCAGATAATATAGGTGTTTCTGTTTCGTACCCTCTTCCGGGCACCAAGTTTTATGACAAGGTAAAAGATGATCTTATAGCCAAAGCAAATTGGACAGATTCGGATGATCTTGCAATGATGTTCCAGGGAACTTTTAATGCTAAGTTTTACAAAAAACTACATCGATATGTGCATAAGGAATTTAGAAAAAGTCAGGCGATAGATTATCTAAAGAGAGTATTTAAAAAGCCTTCATTTCTTAACAAACAGCGCTTACGTACTATTGTCCTTTATCTTTATTACGCTCCTACACTTGTTGTAGATCGATGGATTCTGAAAAAAATGCAGCAATACAATGAATCATGATTTTGACATAGCTGCAGCCTCTTACGACCATGTTTTTACGCATTCAAATATTGGAAAAGCTCAAAGAGATCAGGTATACAGGCATTTACGTAAAGCAATTGAACATGCGCCAACTCTAAGAGTATTAGAATTGAATGCCGGTACTGGTGAGGATGCCCATTATATGCACACCTATGGTCATGAAGTAACAGCGACCGACATATCCAAAGAAATGATCAATGTATGTAAACAGAAGTATGGTGACACCACTATCTTGTTTCAACAACTTGACATCTCCAATCTTAATACGGATACATTTGATCAACCTTTCGATCTTATTTTTTCAAACTTCGGAGGATTTAATTGCCTGTCTAAAGAAGCCTTAACATCTTTCTTTTACAACGCCTCTAACCTTCTT
This sequence comes from Flavobacteriaceae bacterium, assembly GCA_965218065.1. Taxonomy (GTDB): domain Bacteria; phylum Bacteroidota; class Bacteroidia; order Flavobacteriales; family Flavobacteriaceae; genus Polaribacter. The sequence continues at coordinate 1,908,082 of OZ244589.1, forward strand.
TATGAAAATGGGAAATTGATCTGTGTAGTGATGCCAAAACATACGCTTTGGGAACGTATCTATTTTACTTTAAAAGGAGATCGAACCAAGGCCAAACGACGAAATACTAATGATTTTGTTGTAGCGAACGTTGAAGGTGCATCCGTTAAAACCTGGTATTTTAATCCTTCCGACCTCAAAAAAATGAGCATAGATCTTAGGAGTATCAAATGCAAACCTATAGGACTGTGGGTTCCTCCCTCCTATTTAGAACGTTCATTTTTAGGAAGAAGAAGTATTTTACCTATCTTAAAACTCCTGGATCGCATATCTAACTGGTCCTTTTTTTCTAAATATGCTGATCATTATTATATTGAATTTGAAAAAGTGGTAAAACCTAAATGAGTATTGTACTAACACATGGATATTATCTTTTCGAAGATGAAAAGGAGCAAAAGATCATGAAACCCTACCCTCCGCTAGGGCTTTTATATGTTTCTGCCTACCTTAATAAACACGCGGTACAAAATCATGTATTTGATAGTACATTTTACTCTTTCAAGGAACAGTTACAATTTATTGAAGAAAAGCAACCCAAAGCAGTTGCCATCTATACGAACTTAATGACCAAGCTCAATGTGATCACCTTAGTAAACGAGCTGAGTACAAATGAAAAGTTTGGGTTTCCCAAGATTATTTTAGGCGGACCGGACATTACTTATAATCTTGAAAATTATTTAAAACTAGGAGTCGACTACCTAATCATTGGTGAAGGTGAAGAGACTACATTAGAACTTTATAATGCTATCTCAAAAAAGCTTCCAGTAAATGATATTCATGGTATTGCCTATCTTGAAAAGGGAAAGGTAATACGAACAGCCGCCAGAATAAAAATGAAGGACCTTTCAGAACTTCCTTTGCCTAATAGAGCTGCCATCCCTGTACAAAAATATTTAGATGTCTGGAAACATAATCATGGACAAAGTTCCATGACCGTAAGCACGCAACGTGGATGCCCTTATACCTGTAAATGGTGCAGCACTGCCGTATATGGTCAAAGTTATCGACGAAGGCCTGCAGCAATGGTTGCTCAAGAACTGAAAATGTTGAAAGATACCTATCAACCCGATTCTATTTGGTTCGTTGATGACGTTTTCACGGTAAGTCATAAATGGATCAAAAGTTTCTATGAAGAGGTAATCAAACAAGGAGCTAGTATTCCTTTTGAATGTATTACCAGAGCCGAACGACTGAATGATGAAGTGCTCCAACTTTTAAAAGAGGCCGGATGTTATCGAATTTGGATTGGTGCTGAAAGTGGCTCCCAAAAAATTATCGATGCCATGGACAGACGTGTAGATGTAGATGTTGTAAAAACCGCCATTCAAAAAACCAATGCTCTAGATATCGAAACGGGTACATTTATCATGTTGGGATATCCTCAGGAAGATGAAAGCGATATTAAAAAGACTGTTCAGTATTTAAAAGATGCCAATCCGACGCATTTTACCATTACGGTGGCATACCCTATAAAAGGAACTGCGTTGTATGACGAGATAGAAAATAAAATTACCACACAACCCAACTGGAATAGCTCGACAGATAGAGACATTGACTTTAAGCGAACATACAAGAGAAGCTATTATGACCACGCAGTACGATTTGTTATTAACGAAGTATATCTGCACAAAGAAAAGTTAAAGGGAAATTTTATAAAGTCTTTAAAACTAAGAACAAAATCTCTTATTGCTCAGACAGGAATGATGTTGTCAAAATAGATCGATGAAGAAAGAAAAGGACATAGCTGTTTCAGTGGTAATTCCTACGTATAGAAGAATAGAGAACCTTATTCGTCTATTAAAGAGCATTGCATCGCAAACGTCTGTTCCCAAAGAGATTATAATCGTAGCCGCTGGTTACCATAAAAAACAACTGGAACAAGAACTATCTTCTTTTAATTTACCCATTTCGCTCGTTTTCAGTGAACCTTCCGTATGTCATCAACGAAATATCGGAATTTCATTGGCTACATCAGAGTATATTCAATTGTGTGATGATGATATTGTAATTCCAGAAAATTACATAGAAAAACTGAGCGCATATTTATACGATAATGAAAAGGTGAATATTGTCACCGGGATTGAAACCGTTCAAGACTCCGAGCTTAACTGGCATCCCTTTAGTCAGCAAATTTCTTTTTTTGGATTACTGTACAAATATATATTTGGGTTGTCTGTTTGGTCAGATCTTTCACAAAAAACAACAAAGAACTTCGTGTATAAGAAGCTCATATCGTATTACCTAAAAAGAGGAAACACAATTAGTAAAGCAGGCTGGCCAGTCCTGATCAACCTCTCAGAGAATGAGACAACTGCTGATGTTTATGGCCTCGGATGTGCCATGTTTCGTGGAAACGTTCTAAAGAAAAATCCCTACAACGAAAACCTTGGTCAACATGGCATAGGCGACAACTATGATTTGGCTTTTAGAATTAACAAGCAGACAGGTAGGATACATATTCTAAAAACGAGCGCTTATAAACATTTTAAGGTGCAGAGCAATCGATTACCTGCAGCTAAACAATACTATAACCGAACAAAAGCACTTCTAGATTGCATACGAAGACTACCAGTTTTTGATTTTTCTTCTAAGATTTGTTTTTTATGGTCTTTGATCGGAAATGGTCTCTATTTTTTGGTGAGATTGAAGTTTATTCATTTTTATAAAAATTTGCGTATTATGGGGTATACTTTGATAGCACTATTATCTACTAAAAGGCGTTTATATTGAAATCATTTTTGCAAAAGATAATCCAATTAATCCCTAAGGATAAAAGAAAGAAACTACCATATGTATTTAGTATCTCTCTTTTAAATTCTGTACTGGATTTTATTTCAATTGCGTTGTTGGCACCTTATCTCTTACTTTTATTTGATACCGATGAGAGTGTAACCTTCATATCAGACACTTTTTCCATACAGGTAACCACTACATATGTTATTTGGAGCTTACTCTTTCTAGTGGTTTTCTATGCCGTCAAAAATTTCATTCAAACCAAGATCATCTATAAACAATCCAAGTTTATTTACAGTATCGCTTCAGATATTTCAGAACAATTAATGAAGAATTATTTCTCAGGCAATTATATTGATCAAGTACAACAAGACAAAGGAGGTATTATTCGTGACTTTCAGCAATTACCCATGTTATTTGGTACATACATTTTGCTTTCCTTGTATTATATTATATCTGAGTCTTTTATCGTTTTCGTTTTTATTATTCTTGGACTATACTTTAATGCTTTAGCAACAATATTTGCCATAACTTTTATTCTTCTTACCGCCTTTGTGATCTTAAAGATCAGGAATAAAAAAGTCCGAACCTTAAACAACGAGATTTCTCGAACATATAAGGAATCATTAAATCAAATTATGAACGCGTTTAATGGTTTTTTACAAATTAAAAGTGCGAGATCAGAGAGTGACTTTGAAGATAAATTTAAACAATCCAACAGTAAACATAACGAGCAGCTTTCGTTGCTCAGCATTTATAAGCAATCCAATATAAAGTATTTCGAAACATTCGCGATCATCGTTATTGCTGCCATAATCCTCTACGTGCAGATCAATGGTATGGAATTTATGAATATGCTGATACTTTCTTTCTTGATCAGCTCCATAATTAAGTTCATTCCTTCTTTTAATAAAATAGTGAACGCTGTAATCGACATTAGATCTAATACATATACAGTGGATATATTATCCAATTATAAACTATATACCAGTACCCATGAAGCAACGGAAAAGTTGCGTTTCGAAAGAAGTTTACATCTAAAGGATATATCTTTCAATTATCGTAATTCTGTTCCGGTATTAGATGCATTTTCAATAGAAATTCATAAAGGAAGTTTTGTTGCTATAACAGGTCATTCCGGTATTGGAAAATCTACCTTGCTACATATTTGCACCGGAATATTACAGCCCACTAAAGGAACTATTCTTCTTGATTCAAAAAACATGACAGGTACCACATTTTTTGACTTCGTATCTATTGTACCGCAACAACCTTTTCTTTTTAAAGGAACTCTTTTGGAGAACATTGTTATGAAAAAAAGTGACCCTATAGATACTTTATTTATCCATGAATTGTTAAAAGCCTTTGACTTAAACGATTGGTTCCATGGACTGGAAAAAGGCCTGGATACAGAACTGATGCTCGATTCAAAGACAATTTCGGGTGGGCAAAAACAGCGAATAGCACTTATTAGAGCCTTGTATCAACGCCCTAAATTGTTATTATTGGATGAGGCTACGAATCAACTGGATGCTCGTTTAGAATTAAAAATTCTTACTTATTTAAAGGAATTGGTACGTAAAACTTCTTTGACAATCGTTGCCGTTTCACACAATAAAGCATTGTTAGATGTTGCAACTATGCATATCGATCTTAATAAGGACTAAGCTATGCATCGTAAACTGTTATTTATTACTCCGCTTTTTCCAACTTCTAAAGATGAAGATACCATTGTTCCTTTTATTTTTCAATTTACAGAGCGATTTAGGCAAGAGCATCCAGCGATAGAGATACATGTACTCGCTCTCAATTATCCTTTAAAAAAAGGTACTTATACTATTAACGGGATTACCGTGTATGCGTTGGGAGGTGGATTTAAAAAAGGAATCTTCTCATTTTATCGCCTTTTAAAAGGATTAAAGAAAGCTTCTCAATTATATAAAAAGAATAAGTATGTTGGTATAATTTCTTTCTGGTACGGTACTTCGGCTATTATAGGTAATACCTTACGATCTCGATTTAATGTCATACATAAAACCTGGTTACAGGGTCAGGATGTAAAACGAAATAATTGGTATTTTAAACTATTTCCTCCTAAGGGTAACAATTTGATAGCCATAAGCAAGAGTCAAAGAGAGTTGCTTCAAAAAAATCACGGAATATCTACTGATCATATTGCGAATGTTTGTATCAATGAAGTCCGTTTTCCAGAATTGAATCAAGGCAAACGCTCCATAGATATTATTGGTGTTGGAAATCTAGGACCCATAAAAAACTATTCAAAATTTTTAGATGTTATTTCCTTGGTACACCAAAGTATCCCTAAACTCAAAGTTGTTATTTGTGGTGATGGTGAGCAAAAAATAGCACTTCAGAAAAAGATTCAAAAACTATCCTTGCATCATACTGTTGAACTTTTAGGATATGTTCCAAATCAAAAAGTAAAAGAACTATTAAACAGTACTTCTGTATTTCTTCACACTTCTGTATTTGAAGGAAACCCAATGGTTTTGCAAGAAGCTTTATTCAGTGGGTGTAAGGTCGTAAGTACGTTCAATATAGCAACAGATTCCGAAGATATTCGTCAATTTTATTATGAAAAAGAGACTTCAGCTCTGAGCAATAAGATTATCGACCTACTTACAAATGAATTCAAGAATATTTCAAGGGTACATCATTTTAAGATGGAGGATACGTTAAAAACAATTCATGACCTTCTTTTAGATAACAGTTCAAAAGCTTTATAAATATCATCAGCAATCGCTTCAAATGAGAGTTTGCTTTTAAACTGTTCTACTATTTTGTCCTGCATTGACCCCAAATCTGTGTTAACGGTCTCAGATAGTTTTTGAACCAGTTGATCTTTATCACCAGGTGTAAACAGGAATGCACAAGTTCCATTATTCGTCATAAACTCATGCGAGGGTATTCTTGTTACCACAGGAATGCAGGTGCAGGCCATAGCTTCTAATAATGAATAGCCACTACCTTCATAATGAGATCCGATAATAAAAAACTGATGTTTTCTATACAATGCTTCCATTTGACCCTTGTCCACGGTGCCCATTAGGTGAACTCGTTCGTTAAGTAGCGCTGAATTCCGAATCCTACTAATAACAGCATCTAATAGTTGATTATCATTATAGACCATGGTCAAAGTAGCTTTAGGTACTTTTTTTACATGCTCTTCAAAAGCATTTAAAATCGTTAACGGGTCTTTATTCTCATCAAGTCTTCCCACCCATAAATAACTTTGTGGTGTTTTTATTGTCAGGTCCTTCGAAGAAAAATGGGTGGAACCTTCCATAGATTCGATTACTTTTTCTTCTTTAAAAATTCCGTTTGCAACCCAATCTTCTGCATTCTTCTTTCCAGTGAAGATATAACCATCAATAGAAGCATCTATCCATTTATACAGGTATTTTTTTAGTCCTTTTGGAGCATTAGCGTAGCCATGCGCCTGGACCATAATTATTGGATTGTTCTTCAACTTTCTTTTCAAGAAATAGCTGTACAATCCATATCTTAATCCATGAATTAAAATATAATCGGGGTCAATAGAGGCAACTCTCTTATGAAGTTTTGTTGGGAGGCTAAATTTTTGAAGTTGCTTTCCTTTGTGAGCTAAAAACTGAACTCCTTCTATCTTTTCTCGAAAATATCGAGGTCCTTGAAAAAGTGACACTGTTTCCATTTTTTCAGTACAGGAAAAAAGATATCCAAAGTTTGTTCTGTACTTTTCTAGTACTTTTTTAATCGTTGCATCCTCAAAAAAATGGTAGTTCAGATCTAAAAATTTCATTACAACTGATTAAAGAAACGATTTAATTTTATTCGTACTATTTTAGTAACATCAAGCTAAAATAAAGAAATGAATAGAAAGCGACTAAAACTAATTAAGCATTTTCTGATATCGTTTTTTGGAATACTACTTATACTCCATGCAAATTGGTATCAATTGCTTCCATCTGAAGATATAAGCTCAACCGAATTACAAACGTTGGAAGAAAATGGAGAAAAAGCAATTGAGACACTAGATGTTCCTGTTGCAGCAATTATTAAATACAAGGGTCAAATTATTGGTGAAGGATATAACACAGTGAATAGAGATCACAATGCTGGCGGTCATGCAGAGATCAATGCTATCTCTAGTGTATTAGAACATATGGGGTATGCAAAGTTTTCAAAATTAGACAGAGATTCACTTCAATTGATTTCAACATATGAACCTTGTCTAATGTGTCAAGGAGCTATACAACATTATAACATTAAGCATGTACTTTTTTTAAAGGAAAAAACCGTAAAAAAACATCTTTCTTATTATTATAAGGACCTAAAATATAGTTGGTTTAAACGTAAAGTCAGACAAGACACATTACAGGAATACTTATTCAAAAAGCATCCAAACTATAAAAGCGAATAAACTATGTTCTGGCCTTTACTCTTCCATAGTATAAAATATACCCATAGCAAATCAATACTAATATAAACGCCAGTTTAAACCCAAAATGATCGGTTAACTTCCCATATAAAGGAGGAATAATAGCACCTCCAACAATCATAGTACATAAAATACCTGATGCCTGCGGTTTTAATTCATCCAATCCATCAATAGCCAATGTAAAGATCGTTGGGAACATGATCGAATTAAATAAACCAACTGCCAAAATACTCCACATTGCCACAAATCCGGATGTGGACATTGAAACAATGACCATAACCAAAGCACCTAGCGCAAAAGCACTTAATACTTTAGATGGTTTCAATATTTTTGTCAAATAGGCTCCAATAAATCGTCCGATCATAGCACCGGTCCAGTAAAAGGTGACAAAAGCTCCTACAATGGCCAGATTGCTAATATCTGAAATAGATTTACCAAGAACGGTTTCCGAAATATTTCGCATTACGTCACTATTTTTTATGGTGTCTGCCAAGCCCATATTGTCAAAGTAATTCACCAAATAACTTCCGATAGCAACTTCTGCTCCTACATATACAAATATCCCGATAGCACCCATCATTAATGAACGATTTTTCAATAATGTACTATAACCACCCTTAGGCGCCTTCTGTAAAATTTTAGGAAGTTTTACAAATAAGAACACTAGCGCAAGAATGACAATGAATCCTGCAATTCCCAGGAACGGACTCTGCACAGCAGCAGCTTCGGAAGCGTAATATGCTTCTTTTGCTGTTGCTTTTAACACTTCTATCTCTTCTGTTGATTTTACTTTATCACTTAAGATCAACTTCGCCCCAACTGCCGGAGCAATAGCTGTTCCTAAGGAGTTAAATGCTTGCGATAAGTTAAGTCTGCTAGAAGCACCTTCTTCAGAACCTAATGCTGCCACATAAGGATTCGCCGCTACCTGTAAAATGGTCATTCCACTCGCCAAAATGAATACGGCCAAAAGAAAAATGATATATACTCTTGATTCAGCTGCGGGGTAAAATAAGAGACACCCCGAGGCCATAACCATCAATCCTAAAATAATGCCTCGTTTATAACCTATCTTGGATAATATAAATCCTGCCGGTATAGACAATAAAAAATAAGCTCCAAAGAAAGAGAATTGTATCAATCCAGATTGAAAATTTGAAAGCTCAAATACTTCTTTTAATCTTGGAATTAACGGATCTACTAATACGGTAATAAATCCCCATAAAAAGAATAAAGACGTAATAAAGATAAATGCTGTTCTAAGAGATTGGTTCTGTTGAGTCATCTGTTAGGCTTTGTTATAGAAGTCTGATTTGTAGTTTTTGTTTTCTCCATCCTTATATAAGTTATAACTAAACCATTCATGAATGGAATATGCACCATATTCTCCCTTTTTATTTACAGCAATATATCCTACCTGAAAATTCTTAAAGTTGCTATTTGGCTTATTGACGATCCTGCCTATTGCCTCCTCACACGCCTGTTGCGGAGTTCTGCCCTGCCTCATGAGTTCCACAATTAAAAAACTACCCACCGTTTTTAACACTTCTTCTCCTAATCCAGTAGCCGTAGCTCCTCCAATTTCATTATCTATGAACAATCCCGAACCTATAATAGGAGAATCTCCTACTCTACCTGCCATCTTATAAGCCAAACCGCTCGTGGTACAGGCTCCAGATATGTTTCCGTCTTTGTCAATTGCCAACATGCCTATGGTATCGTGATTTTCGATATTGATAATAGGTTTGTATTCTGATTTCACTTTCCATTTTTCCCAGGCTTTTTTCGACGCTTCTGTTAACAGATCTTCTCTTTGAAACCCTTGAGATACTGCAAATTGTTCTGCCCCTTTACCGGCTAACAATACATGTGGTGTTTCTTCCATTACTTTTCTTGCTACAGAGATCACATGCATGATATTTTGCACACACACTACCGCACCATAATTCCCTTTATCGTCCATGATACAAGCATCTAGTGTGACATTCCCATCTCTATCCGGTAAGCCACCTTTTCCAACAGACTGTCCTTTCTCGTTTGCTTCTTCAACTCTACAACCTTGTTCTACGGCATCTAATGCACTTCCACCTTTGCTTAAAACCTCTGCCGCTGCGTTCACTGCATTTGGAGTGTTCCATGTAGCTATAACCAAAGGTCGTACAGGTGCTAAATTGTTAGTAACTACGCTAGCAGTCTCTTCTTTACAAGCAGCTAACGAATTTCCCACGGTAATAGCCACTCCTGTTAGCGAGGCATTTCTTAAGAATTTTCTACGTTTCATTCCTATTTTATTTGAATTTCATCGATAAAGATCCAGGATCTTCCATCGTGTTTGTATCCCAGATGCCATTCAGGTAGCTTTCCTAATTTTTTGGCCACTACTTTGATGTATCTTGAATTAATGGTTTGTTTGGTTTTTACTTTTTGAATAATCACTTCGTCCGTGTTAACAGGTGTTGGTGATTTCCAATCTTTGATCTTTCTATACCGCTTACCATCCAAAGAATGGTAAATTTCTACATTCGTGGGTAAGAAGATCCAACTGCGCTGATCTCTTAGGAAATTTACTTCAACAGAAGACATCGTCCTATTTTTCCCCAGATCAACGATTGCAACAACATCTTCATCCCAATACCCTTGCCAGGTCCCTGTTCTAAAATCTTCGGTACCCAAAATACCATCGATCAAAGCATTGTTTCCTCCGGCATTATATTGATTGGCGTATTTGGTCTTTAATTCAATCTTTACATTTGGATCGATCTTATAGAAGGTTGTAGTAATAACCGCGCTCTTTTTATCATCTTTAACGGCATAGGTTTTAAGTATTGATTTCTCAGAGATCTTAAACGGTTGTTCATATTTTACATAATCATTTCCTAGTGTATAATAAATATCTGCTGTATTATCTACCGTTTGTAAGGTGACCTCTGTAGTTCCTTTAAAAGCAATATCCCCTTTTGCGATAAAAGGTGCTGGAACGATTTGATGTTCTTTTATTTCTGTAACTGGTATATGTTTGTTTTTTGTTGCCCAGTTTGTAGGCTGATCCGTCATTTCAAAGACCAAACTTCCTCCATTTACAATGTCCTGATGATCTATATACGAATAAGGATGATTCTTCCCGTTTAATTTAACAGACTTAATGTATTTATTAGTTGAAGATACAGAATCGGCTACAATCGTAAATGCAGCACCATCTTCTAAATTGATCGTTGCTTTTTTAAACAATGGAGTTCCAATAATATATTGATTCGAAGCAGGAGTCACCGAATAAAAACCTAAGGAACTTAATATGTACCAAGCACTCATTTGTCCGCAATCTTCATTACCGGAAATACCATCCGGGGTATCTTTATACAACTCCGTTAAAATTTGATACACTTTCTCCTGTGTTTTATAAGGCTTGTTTACGAAATTGTACATATATGCCATATGATGACTAGGTTCATTTCCATGTGCATACTGACCGATCAATCCTGTAATATCTGCCTGATTTCTCCCGGAGGTTTCTTTTTTCGCATTAAAAAGTTTGTCTAACTGTTTTTCTAATTGCGATTTCCCTCCCATGAGTTCGATCAAACCAGAAATATCTTGTGGAGCATAAAAACTGTATTGCCAAGAATTTGCCTCAGTGTAATTAAAGTTTACTTCATACGGATCAAAAGGAGCAAACCAAGAATTTCTAAATCGACCTCTCATAAACATGCTTTCAGGATCATAACTATTCTTATAATACTGCCCTCTTTCTAAAAAGGTTTTATAGTCTTCCTTTTTACCTAAAGATTTCGCCATTTGAGCAATACTCCAATCATCGTATGCATACTCTAATGTTTTTGACACAGACTCCGACTCCTTCTCTACTGGAATGTATCCATATTCTTTATAAAATTTTAACCCCAACTTATCTTGATTGGCAGAGTGTTTCATAGCTTCAAAAGCCTTATTAACATCATATTCTTGTATCCCTTTCAAGTAGGCATCCGCAATCACCGGTACTGCATGATAACCTATCATACAACCCGTATAGTTAGCAGACAGGTCCCAAATAGGCATAATGCCTCCCTCTTCGTACTTAGCTATAAATGTTTTGATAAAGTGATTCGTTCGCTCTTGTTCAATAATTGTGTACAGCGGATGTGCTGCTCTATATGTATCCCATAAAGAAAATACTGTATAGTATTTATAATCGTCTACCTGATGAACATTCAGGTCCATTCCTCTATACCTACCATCTACATCGCTATATACATTAGGCGCAATCATTGTATGGTACAGAGAAGTATAAAAGTTTCTCTTGTATACATCATTATTACTTTCAACAATGATCTTCTCGAGTTGTTTCTCCCAAACCCCCTGTGTTTCTGTTCTTAGTTCTTCAAAAGATTTGTCACCAATCTCTAATTGCCAATTGTGTAATGCTCCATCCTCATCAACTCCAGAGATTCCTATGGTGATCTCCAGAACATTTCCTGTAGTAGCATCGAATTCAAAAGCAGCCTTAACACTCTTTCCTTCTTTCTGATCATTTAGGAAAGTAACATTTGTATAGGGTTTTGAAAAAAGCATATCGAAATACAATCTTTGATCTTGCGCCCAAGCTTTAGAATGTCTATATCCATATATTTGGGTCTTGGATTGTAAAACAACCTTCGCATCAAGCACTTCATCACGGTGTTCCAAATCTAAAATTACTACCTGCTTGGCTCCTTTCTGAAAAGTATATCGGTGCTTTCCGCTTCTTTCAGAAACCGTTAGTTCCACTTCCGTATTAGTATCGTCCAGGAAAACCTTATAATATCCCGGTTCCGCCACTTCATTGTCATGAGAAAAGTGTGATCTATATCCTTTTTTACCGTCCGCCCCATTATGAAAGACAATTTCATTTGTCGGCATTAACAATACATCGCCATAATCTGATACACCGGTTCCGCTCAAATGAGTATGTGAAAAACCATAAATATGATCATCGGAATAATGATATCCGGAACATCCATCCCAGCCATCCAGTCTCGTATCCGGACTTAATTGCATCATTCCAAATGGCCTTGTAGCTCCAGGATAGGTATGCCCATGTCCTCCAGTTCCTATAAATGGATCTACATAGCTAATTAGGGGTTTACTTTTTTCCGCTTTGGAAACAGGTAATTTACAGCTACTTATTGTCAGTAATACTGCAAAAATCAGGAATTGATATGACTTCATTGGAAGGCTTTGCTTACATTTATGGTCCTAAGATACTAAAAATGAAACGCAGAACCCTTTTAAAATTATCTATCCTTTTTTTATTAGCAAGCTGTGCAAAAAAACCAATTGCTACACAATCCAACATTATCCCAATTCCCTTAGAAGAAGTAATGGTTGGAGGCGAATTTATCCTGAACAATCAGATAAATTTGGTATCAGAATATCAACTCAGCGAGGTTTCTAATTATTTTGAATCATATCTTAAAGATAGATATGATATAGGATTTTCCAATTCGGAAGAAAAAAGAAAAATTTACTTTCAAATTAATGAAGATATTGAAAATGATGAAGGTTACGAACTATCTGTCTCTCCTTCTGAGATTCTGATCGAGGCAAAGACCAAAAAGGGAGCTTTTTATGCTGTACAAAGCTTGTTGCAATTGATACCTCACAAAGTAGAAGGAGGATCCATTCAAATACCCTGTTTAAAAGTGAAAGACGAACCTCGGTTCGCGTATAGAGGAATGCACTTAGATGTAGGTCGGCATATGTACTCTGTAGATTTCATTAAAAAATATATAGATCTTATTGCAGTGCTTAAAATGAATACATTTCATTGGCATTTAACTGAAGATCAGGGTTGGCGCATAGAAATCAAAAAATATCCAAAGCTTCAAGAGGTTGCTGCATACAGAGAAGAAACTCTCATTGGTCATTATAGTGATCAACCGCATCGATTTGATGGAAAACGGTATGGCGGATATTATACGCAAGAGCAGATCAAAGATATTGTAGCATATGCTAATGAGAGACAAGTAACTGTTATCCCGGAAATAGAAATGCCTGGGCATTCTCAAGCCGCCATTGCAGCTTATCCTGAGCTGGGATGTACCGGTGAAAAAGTGGCAGTAGCTACCAAATGGGGTGTTTTTGAGGAAGTGTATTGTCCTAAAGAATCAACATTTCAATTTCTAGAAGATGTCATTGACGAAGTGGTGGCATTATTCCCTGGGAAATATATTCATATTGGAGGTGATGAAGCTCCAAAAACAAGATGGAAAAACTGTAAACACTGCCAACAACTTATCAAAAAAGAAAATCTTAAAGATGAACACGGTTTACAGAGTTACTTCATTCGACGCATGGAAACCTATATTAATTCTAAAGGAAAACAAATCATTGGCTGGGATGAAATACTAGAAGGTGGCTTGGCTCCTAACGCTACCGTTATGTCATGGAGAGGAATAAATGGTGCGGTAGAGGCTACAAAAGAAGGACATGATGTAATCTTAACGCCCACTTCTCATTGCTACTTTGACTATTACCAATCGGATAGCGAAAATGAACCTTTAGCCATTGGAGGATTCCTACCATTGGAAAAGGTCTATTCTTTTGATCCAATTCCTGAAGAATTAACGGATAGCGAATCAAAGTATGTCTTAGGAGCTCAAGGAAATGTTTGGACAGAATATATGCCAAACGAGAATAATGTGGAATATATGGCGTTCCCCAGAGCAATCGCTCTCAGCGAAGTTGTTTGGTCGTCTCCTACAAATAAAAATTATACAAATTTTACCAGGCGTTTGGAACATTTTCAAAAAAGATTGGATTATTTAAATGTTAAGTATGCCAATCATTTGTATGAAATATCAGGAACTATCAAAAAAGTTGAAGGGAAAATGTACTATGTATTGAGCACAGCTTCCGATGAAAACTCTATTTATTATAGCACGAACGACCTTGCTCCTACAACATTATATACCGGTCCTATCCTCATCACATCGTCTACTACCATTACAGCAGTTGTAAAAGGAAAAGATGGTGAAGATCTAAGTCGTTTATTTAAACAAAAAATGAATGCTCATAAAGCATTTGGAACCAATGTACTATTAAGTACTCCTCCTCACAAAACATATAGTGCCGGAGGTAAAGAAGCTTTGATCAATGGCATCTCAGGAAGTAATAAGCGATACGGCGATAAGGAGTGGCTTGGTTTTTCTGGTGAGGATGTAGTAATTATGATAGATCTAGGAGAATTTAAAACGATAAACTCGGTGGCTACAAGATTTCACAATGGTAATGGTCAGTGGATCTATGCTCCGAAAAAAATCAATCTATATTTTGATTTAGGAAACGGAAAAGAGATCTCTTTTGACAATTTCTTTAAACCCAATGATTCTTTATTAGTAAATTTCAAGGTAAACCTAACTAACATTAAAGCAAGAAGGTTACGAATTACAGTGCCTAATTATGGTGAAATTCCTGAGGGAAGACAAGGAGCCGGACATAAAGCTTGGACATTTATCGATGAAATTATAATTGAATAACTATGCTCGTAGAAATTTGTGCAAATTCCTTTCAGTCTGCTAGTAATGCGGAGCACGCCGGAGCTCACCGCATTGAATTATGTGCGGAGCTAGCCGTTGGAGGCATTACCCCTTCATATGCACTTATTAAAAAAGTCGTTACAATACTTTCCATTCCCGTATTTGTTTTAATTAGACCTAGAAGCGGTGATTTTACCTACTCGGAGGAAGAATTTCAAATTATGAAAGAAAATATTGCACTATGTAAAGATCTAGGTTGTTCGGGTATCGTTTCAGGAGTTTTACATCTAGATAACTCAATTGATGTGGAAAGAACAAGAGAACTGGTTGAACTTTCTAAACCTATGGAATTCACATTTCACAGAGCTTTTGATTGGGTTTCAAAACCTCTAGAGGAAATAAAGAGACTGGAGTCCATTGGAGTCGATCGTGTTTTAAGTTCTGGGCAAAAAAGCACAGCTGAAAAAGGTATTTCTCTATTGAAGGAATTGCAACATAAAGCATCATTAACAATTCTTCCTGGTGGGGGCATTAATGCAGATAATGTGTTACTTTTTAAGCAAGCTGGCTTTTCAGAAAT
Source organism: Flavobacteriaceae bacterium (assembly GCA_965218065.1). Taxonomy (GTDB): domain Bacteria; phylum Bacteroidota; class Bacteroidia; order Flavobacteriales; family Flavobacteriaceae; genus Polaribacter. Next base: position 1,923,386 of record OZ244589.1, read on the forward strand.
TCACTTATCCGCGTCTACTCAGATACAGACCATTAGACCTCCAAAAATATCCATGAACAGTTCAAAATTACTGAGTGATACTATACGTACATATTCCAGCTCTGAGAGTATAGAAGAAGTTTTAAAAATTGTGAGTAATGATTAAAAGGATTTATGTGCTTTTATGGGTGCTTATTATCATGGGTTGTCAACCTAAAGAGCAAACTCCTTTTTTACAAAAGATCAACGATAATTGGTCATTCAAATCAAAGAATATTGATATGTGGCGTTCTGCCAATGTTCCCGGAAATATTTTTACAGATCTGCTAGATCATGAACTCATAGAAGATCCTTTTATTAAAGATAATGAAACCAAAGTGCAGTGGGTTTCTGATTCTATATGGATATATAGAACTTCTTTTAATGTGCATACATCTATACTGCAAAGAGAACATATTGAACTTGAATTTGAAGGTTTGGATACCTACGCCAAGGTATACCTTAATGATTCCCTAATATTGACTTCGAACAATGCATTTCGAAGATATTCAGTCCCGGTAAGGTCTTTATTGAATAGCACGAATCTATTAAAAGTTATCTTCCATCCCACCTCTATTGCAGAAGAGAAAGAAAAGAAAAAATTAGGATACACCTTACCAGAAGGGAATCGGATATTTACCAGAAAAGCACAATTTCAATATGGTTGGGATTGGGGACCAAAGTTAAATACCTCCGGAATATGGAAAGAGGTATACTTAAGGGCTTGGGATGATATATTGATCTCTGATGTATATATCGAACAAAACAAACTAGACAAAAAACAAGCCGTATTATTTGCCCATGTTACTATTAATAATCCATCGGATAAAAATGCACAACTCGTTATAAACAGAGATGGAAAATTGCAGGCTAAATTAATTCGAATAAAGAATGGTAAACAGACGTACAAAATACCATTGATTATAAAAAACCCTAAGCTATGGTGGCCTCATAATTTGGGGGAACCTCACCTATATACATTTGACTTTACTATTGTTTCTAATGAAGATATTTTAGATCGTAAAAAAGTAAAAACTGGAGTACGAACTATAGAACTTGTGAATGAAAAGGATAGCATTGGAACATCCTTTTATTTTAAAGTGAACGGTGTTCCTGTGTACATGAAAGGAGCCAACTACATTCCTCAAAACAGCTTTCAGAACAAGGTTACTGATGTACATTATGAAAACTTGTTAAACGATGTCGTTGATGCCAATATGAATATGGTGAGGGTTTGGGGAGGTGGTATTTATGAAAATGATATTTTCTATGAATTATGTGATAAAAAAGGGGTCTTGGTTTGGCAAGATTTTATGTTTGCATGTGCCATGTATCCCGGTGGCCAAGCCTTTTTAGAAAATGTACAACAGGAAGCGATCGATCAGGTAAAAAGATTACGTAACCACCCCAGTATTGCCTTGTGGGCAGGAAACAATGAGAATTCTGAAGGATGGCATCGTTGGGGCTGGCAAAGTGGTAGATCAAAGAAAGAAAAAGATGAAATATGGAATAATTATCTAAAGGTTTTTGATAGTATACTTCCCAATACAGTGCAAAAATACAGTACGACTCCATACTGGGAAAGTTCCCCTAAATACGGTCGTGGAAACCCATTGTATAAAACAGAGGGAGATGCTCACGATTGGTGGGTTTGGCATGACGGATATCCTTTTGAGCATTTCGAAGAACATGTACCTCGCTTTATGAGTGAATTTGGATTCCAATCCTTTCCTGGGGATAAGGTAATTAATTATATAAATCAAAAAGACTCCATTGATATTCAAACGGAAGCAATCAAATCACATCAAAAACACTCTCGTGGTTTTCAATTGATCCATGAATATATGCAAAGGGATTATCCTGTTCCAACAAAAGCTGAAGACTATATTTACATAAGTCAATTAGTGCAAGCAAGAGGAATTACAAAAGGAATAGAAGCACACAGAAGGGCGAAACCTTATAATATGGGCACCTTGTATTGGCAGCTCAATGATTGTTGGCCAGCTATATCATGGTCAAGCATAGATTATTTTGGGAATTGGAAAGCGTTGCATTACAAGGCAAAAAGGAGTTTTGAGAATCTCCTAATTTCTTCATACTTCAAAAATGATAAGGTCTCTACCTACATTGTGAATGACAACTTAAAATCGTATTCAGATACGTTGTCCATTCGAATCACAGATTTTGACGGAACTTTACTTTGGTCATATAAAAAGCAAGTAGTTGCTCAAGCAAATGCTAGTTTAAAGGCATTTGAGTTCTCTTTAGATTCCTTAGAACTAAAAAGAGAAAATGTAATTATGACAAGCTCTTTTATGGGTAAGTCTTCTACTTTTTATTTTGAGGCTCCAAAAAATTTGACCCTTCCTAAAGACTCTTATTCTACTACTATTAAACAGGTGAACGGCGGGTTTACAATTTCATTTTTTTCATCTCATTTACTTAAAGATGTATGTATTATTCCTGTTGTAGAAGGCAAACTGTCTGATAATTTTTTCGATGTATTACCGGGAGAAAAAGTTGTTGTTTTCTTCGAAACAACTGTCGATTCATTGTCTTCTCAAGATCTTACGATACGATCCTTAAATACTTTTCTTTCCGGAAAAAACTAACGATTCTAAGAAACCTAACCCGTAACCAAAGAATTGTGTTAGTGAAGTAACCACGCTCAAAAAACCCACTTTAATACTTTTGTTCTCTACGGTCGCATCTGAAAAAATAGCGATCAAATACATCCCAAAAAAAGCGGTTAAATACCAATAACCAAATAGTAACATGAGTAAGGATAGATCGAATCCAAGAGCAAAAAGGCTTGGAAACCAATACGTCAATTTTCTAGTGCTGGGATACTTTTTATTCAATATGGGTCGTGCCGTTCCAAACGCGAAAGTTTGTCTATAGAAGCTGGAAATAGTATTTCTTCTTTTATGATATACAAATGCTTCTTCTATTAACTGTGTTTCGAAACCTGCTTCCCACATTCTAAATGTAAAGTCGATATCTTCTCCCGCACGCATATCCGAAAACCCATGTGTCTTCAAAAAAGCTTTCTTTGAGATGCCCATATTAAAACTTCTTGGCTGAAATTTACCGACACCTTTCTTTTTGCCACGGATACCTCCCGTAGTTAAAAATGAGGTCATCGCATAATTTATAGCCTTTTGTAATGGTGTGAAATCCTCATGAGCCGCATCTGGTCCGCCAAATCCATCTGTAAACTTTTCCTCTAACTGGGCAGTGACTATGCGCAGGTACTGCTTCGGTAAGAGCACATCCGAATCAAGAATGATAAAATAATTACCATTAGCTCTTTCCATTCCATAATTTCTGCTTGCACCAGGTCCTGAATTTTCCTTATAAAAGTATTGCAATGTCAATGTATCACTATACGATGCAACCACATCTTCACATGTTTCAGAAGATCCATCTTCCACAATAACCACTTCAAAGTCAGTAATATTTTCTTGCTTAGTAAGGCTATCTAGCAATTCCTCAATCTCTTTCGGACGGTTATAAACGGGTATGATTATAGAGAAGTTCAATTTCAAGTGTGAAAAATACAAAAATGGATGCAAACAAAAACGCAAACCTTTCGGTTTGCGTTTTCCTTTTTACAGAATATAAATATCTATTCTTTAATAATCTTGTAGCTACCTACTTTATCTCCAACTTTAGCCTTTACAATATACATACCACTCGAAAGTTGCGTTAAATCTACACTGGTATTTGCTTGATTTAACTTTCTTGTAAATACTTGTTGTCCCATTAAGTTATAAACGGTAATGGTCTCCACAACGTCTTGAGAGCGAATTGTCAATTCGTCTTTAACTATCGTTGGGAATAATGAGAAATTCTCTATTTGCTCACTATCCAGTCCTAAAGTAGTCGTATCTGATGTAGAAATATCTATAGTAAATGCTCCTTCTGGGTTATCCGTTGTACCGCTAAAATGTCCAACATTGATCCAATATTGAGTCGCAGCTGCCACAGCAACTCCGGTAAGTGATTCATTTCCACCAGTTCCTCCGGAATCAGCTGAATCAACACAAGTAAATGCTCCACATGAACCAGAATAAATAGCTACCTCTGCGTCCCATCCATTCACACCTGAAATCGTAATATCTACCGTTCCAGCATCAATAGTTGTAAATGTATACCAAACTCCATCATTCATTCCAAAACCACAATCACCTACAAATCCTGCATTATTTGTTGCTGATCCTGCATCCAACGTTGCATTAAATGGTAATACTGTTACAGCTTCTGCGCTTGCACAATCATCATTTGAAGGTACTGGAGGCGCAGCCACTGTCGTTAAACTCCATAATGGACAGCCTGTCGCTTCTGTTGGTCCATTTTTAGGTCTAACCTGCCAGTAAATAGTTGTACTATATCCGTTTAACGTAACATTTGCTGTTGGATTCGTATAGTTTCCTACTAAAGCTAAATCCGAACCATCAGATTGAATTCCTGAATATAGATCATAACTTGTTGGTGTAGGTCCCGAAGCCGGAGCATCCCACGTTAACGTTGCAGAACCTATTGGAATATCCACTGCCATATCTGCAGGACTTGGATTCGTTGCACAATTTGGAGCTGCAGGTGGCGTATATTCTTCAAAACATATATCCGATGTTCCTGATGTTGCCGAATCTTTCCATACAGCCAGTTTATATGTATTTCCTGGAGTTAATCCAGTTAAAATCCCTTCATTAGTCGCAGTGTTTTCACATGAAATTTCTGTTCCTCCACAGCTATCAAAAAGTGCATATTCATTAGTATCAGAAAAAGATACCTTCACACCTCCTGTAGCAGGAGCTGTAAATTCAAACCAAACACCTGTATTTACTCCGAATGTATCACAAGACAAATCGGTTGTACCTAAATCAGCGGCATCTGCATAATTCAATGTATAAGGAGTAGCTGTGCTACAATCTGCTTCAACAGTCGCCATAACAGGCAGCGCACAAGTATCTCCTTGATTAGGTTGTTTCCATGATGCTGCTGTAGTCCAAGCACTATCACCATTTCCTCCTCCACAATTTGCACGTACATATATATCATACTCATTTCCGCCAGTCAACCCTGTTAAGTCTACTGTCGCCGCGGTTGTCATACCTGTTGTCCCAGTACCCTGAGTAAACCCATCAGGACCGTATTCGTATGTCCAATTAGTTTCACTACCTCCAGCCGTCCAGGTAATAGTTGCTGTGGTAATTGCAGTAGGGTTAGGCGTCACCGCTGTAGGTGTTAAACAAGACGGAGCTTCCTTTATTTCTACATCATCTATGGCTACATCGTCATAAAAATCAGTTCCATTATTTTCATCTACTATAAATCGAGCTTTGATCGGTCCGGTAATAGTCAGTCCGGATAGATCAACACTTTTTTGTTCCCAGTTAGCCGTATTCGAATTACTTGTAAATACACCAGTATTCCAAGAGGCTCCATCATAAACGTCAACAGAAAAATCAACATTCGTATTTCCTTCATTATGACTTAACAAATAAAATGTCAATATTGGAGTTGTTAACCCACTTACATCAACAAACGGCGTTTCTAAAGTTGTTCCCGTGTTGTGATCTCCGGAATCATCTACCCATGCAAAATATCCTCCCGACGCAGATGTATTTCCAATAGTTCCATTGTTTCCTATGTGGTTAGACCCAACAGAATCACTGAAGTTCCAGTCTTCAGAACCACTCATGATCCAACAGGATGGAATAGCTCCAGCATTTTCAAAATCTTGTGTATAAGGAGCAGTAAACGTATCACATGCGGTCATAAAATTAAAAGGTCCAACCCAACTACTGAAATCTCCGCCAGTACAGTCAGCTCTAACATAAAATTCATATGCAGTATTTGCTGTTAACGAACTTACACCGGTAGGGTTGGATGTTGTAGCAGTTCCCGCTCCAGCTGGTGCGCCTGTTCCTGCAGCTTGCACTACATACTCCCAAGCTGTTTCGGTATTACCAACGGTCCATCCAATATCGGCTGAACTACTTGTGATATTTGTAGCGGTTAAATTACTTGGAGCTAAACAGGTTGGCTGCGTTGAAGCATCCACCGTTACTTTATAATCTTCAACTTCTCCTCGACCAGATGCTAAGGCACATGCATCATCATCCGGATTTGAATCATTCCAATCAATCATAATTCTCATATGGTAGTCACCATCGGCAGTTCCTCCAGGGACTGTAATAGTTCCAGTAAAAGGTCCATTACCATAAGAGGTAGTATTGTAAACAACTTCCGACATCGTAAAAGTTTCATCTCCGTCCCAATCTACCCAAATAGCACATCCTACCGTTCCTGACTCAATGGTTACGCTAAAATCAAATGATCCATTAGGATAACTTGTAACGCTCATTGTTGAGAAATTATTTCCGTAATGCATACTTGAAAGACCAGAAGATAAATTAGAAATATTGGTCGTCGTTCCGCCAGATGTAGTAACATCACTTATCAATGTCGTAGTATTTGTTCCTGTCGAAGAAGGATCGCATACTTGTGCTTCACTTTGCCAACTAAAAGCACAAAACATAAACATAAGTATTAAAAAGGTAATTTTTTTCATAAACATTTGGTTTAAAGTTAAGTTATGATGCAAAATACATTTTTTTACGCAACCCACGCTGAATCCAAGCAAAAATGTAACCTAATACCCTAATTTTTGTTCTTAAATCAAAAAAAAGCAGGTATGAATGCCATATTCATACCTGCTTTTTATTTTTTTGAGAACTCTTTAGTTATTCTTCATCTACAAATTTATCCATTACCGCATCACTTACTCCCATATTTGAGAATCCTCCATCATGGAACAGGTTCTGAAGTGTCACTTTTTTGGTAAGATCCGAGAACAAAGAAATCGTATAATCCGCACATTCTAATGCTGTTGCATTTCCTAATGGGGACATTTTCTCCGCATATGCCAGGAATCCATCAAATCCTTTTACTCCGCTACCTGCTGTAGTAGGCGTTGGAGATTGCGAAATAGTATTTACTCTTACTTTTTGATCTCTACCAAAGAAATAACCAAAGCTACGTGCAATACTTTCTAGATATGCTTTGTTGTCTGCCATGTCATTATAATCAGGAAATACACGCTGCGCAGCCATATAAGTTAACGCAACAATACTACCCCATTCACTCATAGCTTGTTTATTATAAAGAACGTTCATTACCTTATGAAAAGAAACCGCAGAAACATCCCATCCTTTGGTAGTAAAATCATACTTTGAATCGGTATAGTGACGTCCTTTTCGCACGTTTACAGACATTCCAATAGAATGTAAAACAAAATCAATTTTACCTCCTAAGATCTCCATTGATTTTTCAACCAAATTGGTTAGATCTTCCATGGAAGTTGCATCTGCCGGAATAATTTCAGAACCGGTTTTAGCTGCCAAATCTTGAATTCCACCCATTCGCATTGCAATTGGTGCATTGGTTAAAACAAATTCAGCTCCTTCTTCATGTGCTCTTTCCGCAGTTTTCCAAGCAATAGAATTTTCATCTAAGGCCCCGAAAATGATTCCTTTTTTTCCTTTTAATAAATTATAAGACATAAGTTTCGTTTTTTGTTAGTCTTTAGTTGTTGTATTTATAGCTGCAAATATAGTTCTTAATTTAATAACTCTTTGGCATGTATGATCGCAGAGTCAGAAATATCTTTTCCGCTTAACATCTCGGCAATCTCAACAATTCTTTCATCAGAAGAGAGTTGCTTTATGTTAGTGGTTGTTACCTTATTAACTTCTTCTTTAAAGACCTTGTAGTGCTGCCCTCCTTTCGCCGCGATTTGGGGTAAATGCGTAATCGTAATTACTTGCATTTGCCTGCTCATTTGCTGCATTATATGCGCCATTTTGTTGGAGATCTCTCCAGACACCCCGGTGTCGATCTCATCAAATATAATTGTTGGCAATTTCGTATTCTGAGAAAGTACTTTTTTAATCGCAAGCATAATCCTTGAAAGCTCTCCTCCGGAGGCTACTTTCTTAAGTGTTCCAAAACTCCCTCCTTTATTGGCCGAAAACAAAAATGATAACTTGTCTTTCCCGTTTGTATGAAATGAGTCGGACAACTCCATCTCTATCGAAAATCTTGCTTGTTGCATTCCAAGATCGCTTAACAAATCTTCCAGGGTTTTAATAAGAAGCGGAAGCACTTTCCTTCGTGCACTAGATATTTCCTTAGCGATCGCATTTAAACGATGTTCTGCTTGCTGAATTTCCTCCTCTTTTACCTTTATAACCTCTTCTCCACTTTCAGCTTGCGTTACTTTTCCTGATAAGGCTTCCAGTATTACCAATAATTCGGCATTAGATTGAGCGTAGTGTTTTTTTTGTAGGTTATATAGTAACTGTAACCTATCGTTAAGCTGTTCCGCTTCATATGGATCAAAATCTACAGCTTCATTGGCATTTTCCAATTCAGAAACAATATCATCTAGCTCAATTTTAACACTAGATATTCGATTTGATAATTCTTGATATTCTTTAGAGAATCCAGCTATTTTGGAAAGCCTATGTTCTAATGTGTACAACAGGTTCTGAATGCCAATATCATCATTTGTTGCTATCTGTAACACTTCGGCCAAACTCTCTTTTATTTCCTCGACATTGTTTACCTTACCTAGCTTCTCCTCTAACCCAGCCTGTTCATCTTCAATAATATTTGCATTGCTTAATTCTTCATATAAATGCAAGTTGTAGTCGTATTGTTGATGTGCCTCTCTTTGTGCACTCAACAAAGTTGAAAGCTCTGATTGCAGTATATTATAGTTCTTCAGTTCCGTTTTATATTGATGAACTTTCTGTTGATTTTTTGCTAAAGCGTCAATTACCTCAAACTGAAATTCACTATCTGAAAGTTGTAATGTTTGATGTTGCGAATGTATGTCTATCAATTTTGATCGTAATTCTGATAAAACAGATAGTGTTACCGGAGTATCATTTACAAAAGCTCTGGATTTACCAGATGGTAATATCTCTCTTCTAATGATCGTATGCTCTTCATAATCCAGATCAACTTTCTCAAAAAATTCCTGTAGCTCATAATCTTTGATCTGTACTTGCGCCTCTACGATGCACTTCCTGGTCATGTCTTTCAACGTAGAAGAATCGGCACGATTCCCTAAAACCAATCCTAATGCTCCTAACAGTATTGATTTACCTGCTCCGGTCTCTCCTGTAATAATAGACAAGCCGGATGAAAAGTTTATAGACAGTTCATCTATAAGGGCATAATTTTGTATGGATAGTGAGCTTAGCAAGGCGTTATTTTAAAAATTAAAATTAATTAATTTTTCGCCACTTACTATTATTATTGGGTGAGATTTTTTGTAAAACTTGAAGCAACCGTTGTTTGCTGCGTGTAGCAGGTCCATCCGAATACAAATTAACAATTTCATCGGCCTTAGCATCGAAAAACACTCGAATGAGAAAATTACTTATCGTCTTATTGAACAATCCTTGCATAGAGATAAGATTATTCTCTACAATCTGTTTGGCGCTTTTATCATTTCCAGACATTTTATCAAGACCATTTCTATGATAATTGTACGATACCGTTCTAAACTGGTTCAATTTGGCCGATAACAAATTATCGATCAACATAAACCTATTTTGTTTTCCTACTTGATTTGCCCAGGCTGCCTGTCCACTTTGTTGCGCTTGTAGCATTACATTCTCTGCTTGCTTATAGTACTCCTGCCCTCCTCTTAAGGCAAATGTATCTGCATCCGCTCCTAAAATCGTGTAAGCATAAAAAGCAATGGTAGAAATTAAATTTGAATCAAACCTGGTAGGGTTAAATATAAATTGATCAAACTCATTATATCTAAACGTAAAATCATCATCTTTAATATTCAATACCGGCGATGCATATGATGTTCCATATATAGGCCTGGTTGACTGTACCTGAATTGTTGCTTCGAATCTATTCGATTCCCATGAAGTGACAATGATCGTCATCGCGCAATTGATCCTCTCTTGTGGTCTAACACTTTTAGAAGTCCATTTCTTTTGATTTAAAAATTCAGAAATTGACTTTTCTAATGTTTTAAATATTTGCTTGTTCGATCCTGGGATCTGATCAGAATTTACAGTTACCAAACAGTTCAATTCTTGCGCATAAGAGCATAGTATGGCACCTATAAAAAAAGATATAAAAAGAAGCTTACGCATGTATTCTTTGTATTATTTCGTTCAGAATATCCTTTGCAACCTCATCTTTCGACTTTAGTTCAAAAGGAGTTACTTTTTGATTACTATCTATAAAAGTAACTTTATTTGTGTTAGTAGCAAAACCGGCTCCTGTATCATTTAAAGAATTCAGAACGATCGCATCTAAGTTTTTGCGCACTAGCTTGGATTTTGCGTTTTCCAGCTCGTTTTCTGTTTCCAGTGCAAATCCTACAAGGAATTGTTCTTTCTTAATGGCTCCTAACGAAGCTAGAATATCTTTTGTTGGCTCTAACGCTATCTCTAACGAAGCATCTTTCTTTTTTATTTTCTGATTGGCAACATTTTTAGGTTTATAATCTGCTACAGCAGCAGATAATATGGCTATATCCATATCGAAAAAGTGCTCATGCGTCGCATTATACATTTCTTCTGCCGAAGAAACTGGAATAATTCGCACAGAAGAATGTTCTAATTTTTGACTGGTAGGTCCTGTTATCAAAAAAACCTGCGCACCTAGATCAGCCGCGTTTCTGGCTAATGCGAATCCCATTTTTCCGCTCGAATGATTTCCTATAAACCGCACAGGATCGATAGCTTCATAGGTAGGTCCTGCAGTCAGTAGCAACTTCTTTCCTTTTAACGGTAATTTAGAAGCGACATCTGCTTCTATAAAAGCAACAATATCTTCAGGTTCGGCCATTCTACCCTCTCCAACCAAACCACTTGCTAATTCGCCACTGGTAGCTGGAATCATGGTATTTCCAAATTCTTGTAGTTTGGTCAAGCTCTCTAGTGTAGACGGGTGTTTATACATGTCCAAGTCCATCGCCGGCGCAAAATAAACCGGGCATTTAGCCGATAAATATGTAGCTAACAACAAGTTATCGCAAGTACCATGTGTCATCTTAGATAATGTATTTGCAGTAGCAGGAGCTATTACAAATAGATCTGCCCAAAGACCTAGTTCTACATGATTGTTCCACAATTCATTTTCTTCTTCTTTATCATAAAAAGTAGATTGAACCGGATTCTTAGAAAGCGTAGAAAGTGTAAGTGGAGTGATAAAATCTTTTGAAGCAGGAGTCATTACCACCTTGACTTCTGCTCCAGATTTTATAAATAAACGGACTAAGTTTGCCGTTTTGTAAGCGGCAATTCCGGCAGTAACGCCCAAAAGAATCTTTTTACCGCTTAGAACAGACATTACTCTGCGTCTGGAGTTCTATGATAAACTCTGTTCTCTAACCATTCTTCAACCGCAATAGCAGTTGGTTTAGGTAATTTCTCGTAAAATTTAGAAACTTCTATTTGCTCTTTGTTCTCGAACACTTCTTCTAAACTATCATTATAAGTTGCGAACTCATCTAATTTATCGATCAATTCTTTCTTTAAATCTGAATTGATTTGCGTAGCTCTTTTCGCAATAATTGAAATCGCCTCGTAGATGTTCTCCGTTGGTGCTTCTATAGATTCCTTATTGTAAGTAATCGTAGAAATAGAAGCATTTGTTTCTTTATAATTCATTGTTAACTCTTTTTTACTAACTTCTTTTGCTCTGACTGTAAATTAGCCAGCATTTTTTTTGATTCTTTTAAAAATCGTGTTTCAGGAAACGCTTTAACCAATTTCTCATATGCCTTAATAGCATCGTTAATTCGTCCTTCTTTTTTTCTTTCCGAGCTTTTTAAAGCAAGGTCGTGTGTCGCTTTTAACTTATAATAAAAAGCTTCTTCTTTATACGCTGTTCCTAAAAAGTCGGCAAGTAAATTATCCATTGCCACTACCGTTGCTTTATAATTTCTAAAGTCATACTCGGCAGTTTTATAATAGGTCTTTGCTATTTCAAAAGCTTTTTTCTCTAATTGCAATCTGATCTCTTTATAATGCTTATTCGCTTCTTCTAACCTACTAGATTGCGGATAATCATTTATAAATTGTTGAAATGCACCTAAGGCTTTATACGTATCTGTTGGGTCCGTGCTATAGGTAGGTGAAGATAACTTATAGCTATATGCAGACAAATACGCTGCCTCTTCTTTCTTAGAACTATTTGGATAATTATTGGTAAATCTATCAAAATAATAACCCGATAAGGTATAATTCTTTAAATTGAAATTAGACTGAGCCACCATATATTGAATTCTTTCCATTTGAGGTTTTCCTCTATACGTAGGTGTCACCTTCTCGAACAATCGTAAAGCTTTCTTAAAGTCTTTAGACTCATATAGTTTGACAGCCATTTTATATTGATCTACAATGGTTCCTTTGTTCAATACTCTTTGGTACTCTCCGCATGATGCCATGATCATACTAACAGCCAATAAAAAAATAAAATTTTTAAATTTTTGCATCGGGCAAAATTACTAATTAATTATGGATAAATAAAACGATTTCACGCACAGTTCATTGTGCACTGCAATTAATAGCAAAACAAGGACATAAGTCCTTAAAAACTTGCTAAATGTTTGTTAATGTTAAATTTCTGTTCCGGGAAGAGTAATTAATTGCTTTACATCATTGTCAAATAGATACAATCCTCCTTTATCGTCACCAATTAGGTTGATCTTGTCCAAGATGTTTCTAGCCAACGCTTCTTCTTCTATTTGTTCAGATACATACCACTGTAAAAAATTATGTGTAGCGTAGTCTTTTTCTTGTAATGTGATATCCACCAAATCATTAATAGATTTTGACACTTTTACTTCGTGGTCGAACAAATTCTGGAACATTTCTTTGAAAGATCCAAACGAAACCGGAGGGGCTGCCAATTCAGATACTTTAGCATGACCACCTCTTTCATTGATGAATTTGACCAATTTAAGCATGTGCTGTCTTTCTTCGTCTGAATGAGCATACATAAACGTAGCTACTCCTTCAAAGCCCAGTGTTTCGGCCCAGGATGCCATTGCTAAATATACTTGAGAAGATTCCGCTTCAACAGTAACTTGTACATTCAAGGCGTCTTCGATTCTTTTGGTCAACATAAATTTTAAATTAAAAGTTCACTACAAAATTAGCAATTTCTTTTTGAAGTTTTACAGAAGCTTTTAGCAATGGTAAACGAACTTCATCTTTACAGATAGCTATCTCTTTTAGCATCGATTTTATCCCTGCAGGATTCCCTTCGGCAAAAATCATATCTATACTATCTGCTACCTTATAATGTAGTTCATATGCATCCTTGTTCTTCCCTTTCAGACCTAACTGTATCATGGCAGAAAACTCTTTTGGCAATCCCTGTCCAATAACACTGATCACTCCCGCTCCACCAGCAAGTACCATAGGTAATGCAATCATATCATCACCTGAGATCACTAAGAAGTCTTTTGGTTTATGCTGAATGATCTTCATGGCCTGCACAGTATCTCCTGCAGCTTCTTTTACCGCAATAATATTGTCAAAATCTTTCGCTAAACGAACCGTCGTTTCCGGCAACATATTGGATGAAGTCCTTCCTGGTACATTATAGACGATTATGTCTTTGTCTGTAGCTTCAGCTATACATTTGAAATGTTGGTAAATTCCTTCTTGCGTAGGTTTGTTGTAGTATGGAGAAACAGAAAGTATTGCATCAAAATGTGATAGATCCGTATTCTGAACCTCTTCAACGACAGCAGCTGTATTATTTCCTCCAATACCAAGCACCAAAGGCAATCTCCCATTATTCACTTCAATGATCTTGCTCTTTACAGCTTCTTTTTCTGCTGAACTTAATGTTGCGGGTTCACCGGTAGTTCCTAGCACTACCAAATAATTGATACCATTAGCTATTTGAAAATTAACCAAACGTTCCAGTGCTTCGAAATCAACTGTTTTGTCTTCATTAAAAGGAGTAACCAAAGCGACACCTGTACCTACAAATTTATTCATGGTTCTTTCTTAGATTTAATTCTGTAAAATTAATCTTTTTGTACTGGTATCCCTCATAAAATATTTAAGTATTTACGATTTTTACAGATTTTTCGGGTTTGTTTAATTTTATTAATCCCGATCCATTCTCCCTAATATTTGCAAGTATTTTTTCGTTTCTCCCAAGTAGGACGACAAATCCGATTCTTCTGTTCGTATCTCAAGATCGAACAAATATTCGTGCAAATTAGCATTTCCTACTTTGAATGTAGCTTTGGAAAGTAACGTAACATACTCCAAATACAAGTGTTTCTGACTGAAGAAGGTAATTAGTAAATCAAATTCTGTATCTAAAAAAGCTTTTAAACTGGTATCTGTAATAGTACCCTTCCAATCGAAATCATTTTCAGAGAAATGTTTATATGAAGACTCATGGTCTTTGCTGTATGATCTAAAGCTGTAGATTTTAGCATTTCGAACGTTTAAAGTATCGGAGATAAGCTGCTGCAGGTTTGATCTTTTTGAAATGTCGTCTAGACTTAAAATACCAACTGTCGTAATTTTCTTATGAACAGGCGTATTTTTTAGTAGTGGCTTTTTAAGTAAAGCATTGTATTTTTTTTCTAAAAAACGCTTCTTTATTTTTTTAAACTTCATCAACTAATTAATCAAAAATGTATCTTAGCACAAGACAAATGTAATTAAACCCTTTTGTATTTTATGAAAAAAATATTCCTCTCTGTTCTACTCATTCTGCTGCTGCTCTCTTGTAAGGATACCAAATATCAAAATACAAAGATCCAGGGAAAAACTAGTCAGATAGATAGTACCAGTATATCAGATTCTACATATATCAAAGTTATTGAACCTTACAAGGAAAAAATGATCAAAGAGATCAATAAGGTACTCACTTACACACCAACGGATCTGGTACGAACGGATGGTAATATGCAAAGCACTCTGGGTAATTTAATGGCAGATTTGAGCTATGCCAGAGCGAATCCAATATTTAAAAAGGAAACAGGAAAGAATATTGACTTTGCACTATTGAATTATGGAGGTATTCGATCAGGTATTTTTACCGGCGCAGTTACCAATAGAAATGCTTTCCAACTAATGCCTTTCGAAAACATGTTGGTAGTTGTAGAGTTATCTGCTGAAAAAGTTCAGGAATTAGTCAATTACTTTACAAGTGGTAGTAGGGCGCATCCTTTATCTAAGCAGGTTCAGCTAACGATTGGTAAAAATGGACATATTTTAAAAATTCATGGTAAACCTTTTGACAAATCTAAAACATACTATGTGCTTACCAGTGACTACCTGCAATCCGGAGGAGATCGTATGGACTTCTTTAAAGACCCTATAAAATTGTACAAACTAGATTATAAAGTTCGTGATGCCATCGTAGATTATTTCAAAAGTGTGGATACTTTGAAACCGACATTAGATAACCGTGTAATTCTTAAATAATGGATAGAAGAAAATTTATAAAAAATTCGGCAGCCGCTTCTTTAGTGACATTAGGAGGTTTAACACTACCATCTTTTACGAGTAAGCAACAGAAGCATATTACTATTTTACATACGAACGATACGCATAGTCAGGTGGAACCTTTTGAGATGAACCATCATCGTTATGCCAACAAGGGAGGTGTTGCCCGAAGAGCTACCATGATTGAAAATATTCGAAAAGAAAACCCGAATACGTTGCTCTTAGATGCAGGGGATATCTTTCAGGGAACTCCCTACTTTAACTATTTCGGAGGTGAATTAGAGTTCAAATTAATGAGCATGCTTAAATATGACGTAGCGACCATTGGAAATCATGATTTTGACAATGGAATAGATGG
Source organism: Flavobacteriaceae bacterium (assembly GCA_965218065.1). Taxonomy (GTDB): domain Bacteria; phylum Bacteroidota; class Bacteroidia; order Flavobacteriales; family Flavobacteriaceae; genus Polaribacter. Next base: position 1,939,295 of record OZ244589.1, read on the forward strand.
TTTATACAAACAACTCCCGCATGCAAAATTCGATTTTGTTTCTGCGAATTATGACTTTACCAATACAATTCTAGATACCCATGTAAAACCATATAAAGTGCTAAAGCGAGATGGTGTCAAAATAGGAATTTTTGGATTAGGTGTTGGTTTAAAAGGTTTAGTAGGAGAAAAACTATACAAAGAAACCAAGTACCTGGATCCTATTGAAATATCCCAGGATATGACTAGAATCTTAAAAGATGAAGAGCATTGCGATTTGATTATTTGCTTATCACACTTAGGTTATTTTTACAGAAGAAATCCGAATAGAATATCCGACCTTAATCTGGCAAAAGCTACCAAAAATATTGACCTTATTATTGGTGGACATACGCATACTTTTTTACCAAAACCAACTATTGTGAAGAATATTGAAGGAGAAAACATGTTGGTTAATCAGGTAGGTGCCTATGGTATAAATCTCGGTAGAATTGACTTCTATTTTGACGAGGTAAATGAAAAAAATGTCGATGGAAAAACAATTCTAGTGTAAGTTCGATATAGCTTTTCGTCTAAACCATCAGAAATAAACTAGAATTAAAGATGAAGAAATATTTTCCATTGATTTTAAAACTGGTGGCTGCTATAATTATGCTACAAACGTTGTTTTTCAAGTTTTCAGGAGCGCAACAAAGCATCGATCTATTTACAGAAATCGCCGGAGAAAATCAAGCGTATATGAGAATAGGAACGGGTATTATAGAACTCATAGCTTCCGTCTTATTATTTATTCCGAAAAGAACCTGGTTAGGTGCCCTATTGGCACTGGGAACTATGACAGGTGCCATCATGTCTCACATTACCATACTAGGAATTGTTCATAATGACGACGGTGGTGCATTATTTATAGGTGCGGTAGTAACATTTTTAGCAAGTTTGATCTTGTTAATTCTACATCGAAAAGATATACCTTTTCTTGGGGGAAAGTTATAAGTTATTATTTGCTAACTATCTATGAAATGGCTTTAGAATTCTAAAGCCGTTTTTTTATGCAGTTTTATGAATCATTGCTCTACAGATCAGGTATTGCGCGATGATATAGGTGATCATAATTGAAATTCCAAGTAACTCTGTTGAATAATAAAACTTATTAATGGCTAAAATACTGTCAGAAGCTATAAATGTAAGTGCTCCTAAAAATAACCAACCGTTTTCCACAGAGCGCTTACCTGCATAAATGACCGAAGTTATCACTCCGAAAATAGAAATTACTATACCGTATACGATTACCGGTATCAACATCTCTCCAAGCCCTGAATAGATCATGTAAATCAATCCTCCCAGTAAAGCAACAAAAGGGAAGGAATGTAACAATATCTTAGGAATAGAAACTTGATTTAAAAACTTAGAAGATACAGTAATGAGTAAAACATGGGCTAGCAGAAACGAAGCCAATCCATAGATAAAGAATTGGTCCTGAAACAGCAATAGTACGTCTCCCCAAAACGCAAAAAACAACGCAGAAACATACCAAAAATTAGGTTGTTTAACCGATACCAAATACAATATAACCAATGATGTTGCAATCAAAGGTTTTGCGATCATCTCTACTTCTTTGTTATGTGTTATAATTGCATATATATCCGCTATCGTCACTATTAAGAAGAAAAGCGAAGCTAATCGTGTTTTACCTATTTTACTCATGGACATTTTTTTAATTGATCATATCTATAAAATCCTGTTCAGAAATAATAGCAACTCCTAAATCTTCTGCCTTGGTCTTTTTACTCGGTCCCATATTATCTCCGGCCACCACATAATTCGTTTTTTTAGAGATGGATGAACTCACTTTACCTCCATTATCCTCGATGGCCTTTTTCAATTCATTTCTGCTCATCTGATGAAATATCCCAGATACAACAAACACATTCCCATTTAGTTTATCGGTTTGATTTTCCAAACTCTCAGCGGAAACCTCCAATTGTACTCCATATGATTTCAATCTATTTACCAATTGAATATTTCCCAAGTCATTGGAGAACTCCATAATACTTTCCGCAATTCGATCTCCGATCTCATCTACAGCAACGAGTGTTTCAAAATCAGCTACCATAAGGTTGTCCATGGATTTAAAATGTTTAGCCAATTTCTTCGCTACTGTTTCTCCAACAAATCGAATTCCTAAAGCAAACAATACTTTCTCAAATGGAATCTGTTTTGATTTTTCTATTCCATCGATCATATTTTGAGCAGACTTTTCAGCCATACGCTCCAAAGGAATTACCTGTTCAACTTTCAGATCATACAGATCTGCATAGCTCTCAATCAATCCCTCTTTACGCAAAAGATCGACCGTTTCTCCTCCAAGCCCATCAATATCCATTGCCTTTCTGCTGATAAAATGCTGAATACGTCCGGTTATTTGTGGCGCGCACCCAAACTCATTTGGACAATAATGCTTTGCATCGCCTTCTGTTCGAATCAATTCCGTATGACACTCAGGGCAATGTGTTGCATACACCGTAGCCTTTGAATCTTCAGGTCTTTTGGAAAGGTCTACCGCAATGATCTTAGGGATGATCTCCCCCCCTTTTTCTACATATACCGTATCTCGTTCGCGAATATCTAGCTTTTCAATCTGATCTGCATTGTGCAAAGAGGCACGTTTTACAATGGTTCCTGCCAACTGCACCGGTTCTAAATTAGCTACAGGCGTAATAGCTCCGGTGCGTCCTACCTGGTAGGTAATTTCATTCAAAACAGTAGATACTTGTTCTGCTTTGAACTTATAGGCAATTGCCCAACGAGGAGACTTCGAAGTATATCCCAGTTCCTCTTGTTGTTGTAGGTTGTTAACCTTGATTACTACTCCATCTGTTTCATAAGGTAGGTCATGACGTTTGATATCCCAATCATTCACAAAATCAAATACTTCATCAATAGTTTTAGCTAGAATAATAGTATTTGGTACCTTAAAACCTGCTTGTCTAGCACCTTCCAAACTGTTGAAATGCGTTGCATATTTTCTTTCATTGGTAACTACTTGATAGAGCAAACAATCTAAAGGTCGTTTTGCCACCTCTGCGCTGTCTTGTAATTTTAGACTTCCACTTGCTGTGTTTCTAGGGTTGCGATAGGCTTCCTCTCCATTAGCTACCCTTTCTTCATTCATTTTTTGAAAACCATCTAAGGGTAAAATGATCTCACCGCGCATTTCAAAATCACTTACAAAATCATTTTGGAGCGTTAAAGGAATGGATCGAATGGTTCTAATATTGGTAGTCACATCATCTCCTTGAAACCCATCTCCTCTGGTAACTGCCTTAACAAAAGTTCCATTTTCATATGTAAGATTAATAGAAGCTCCGTCATACTTTAGTTCACAGGTATATTCAATATCATCTGATCCTAACATTTTTTTGATACGTTTTTCCCAATCCAATAGATCTTCTTTCGAATAGGAATTATCTAAAGAATACATGCGATTCTTGTGCACGACTGTCTCAAAATTCTTGGTAATGTCTCCTCCTACCCGTTGTGTGGGAGAATTAGCATCGTAAAATTGTGGATGCTCCTCTTCTAGTTTCTCCAATTCTTTGAGTTTTATATCGAACTCATAATCGGAAATTGTGGGATTATCTAATACGTAATAATTATGGTTATGCTGACGCAGCTCTTCTCTAAGCGTCTGTATCTTCAATTCTACACTCATGTTAATCTCTCTTCGTCCCTCGTAAAACACTTACTCCCTTAGGAAAAGGATTTCCGGAAGCTCTTCTAAAAGAAACCACTTGTCCCACATGCCATAGCGCATCTGAAATAGGTCCATTTATCTGGTTCCAAAAAGGGTATTCACTAGTTCTATCTTCCCTCTTAAAGACAATTTTATATTCTGACAGATCTTTACTTTTTTTAAAAATTGCACTGGCCTTTCGTATATTCTCCAGTGTTTTTTTTCTTTTCTCTGCATAGGTCATTTTAGGCTGCGGTTTCTCATTTGGTACTTTTAAAGCAGAGTTCAAAATAACCTGAGATAATCCTAAAATATGATCAATCGTTTCTTCGGTTGTTCTAGCCTCCTTACTTGGCTTATAACTCAAATCCTCTGGTCGCAACTTATAGGTAGCCCAATAATACCTAAAACCCAATCCATCTATCATTCTACTGACAACTGTACCGGCATTATATTCTTTAGGTGCATCAGGAATAGTATAATAATGATCTTGTTTGTCTTGAGCATTCATTTGAAGACTAATGGTTAAAATTAGCGCGAGTTTAAAAATAGATTTCATTTCGTTGATTTAGTAGGCTAAAAATACAGAAAATAAATAGGCTTTTCCTAAAATTAAAAACGAAAACTCACACACATTTTATGAATTATTTAATGAGGTATATTCATTTTCTTTCCTAAATTTACTGAGCATCACTAACCTTATACGTATGAAAAAAATTGGAATACAACTTCTTAGGGTATATTTATTTACCTGGTTATTTGTTTTCCTGTTTTTTCTATTTAACGTCTTTGCAGGTAACATCTCTTGGGGTAAACTCTTTAGCTCTTTTGCAAATTTTGCCGGATCGACAAATGGTTTACTTTCTATTCATCTTGTTTTCCTAATTTTTTATGTCATCTTTCTATTGGTGAAGTATTATATTTCTATATACCGGAAATATGGTTTTTCACGCTTTTTAAAACAGCTGATTTTTCGACTTGTTCTACCTGTTACGATACTCGTTTACGGCCTTACCTTCATTATTGAAAAAAATAGCCAAGAAGATTTTAACTATACATGGGACCATAGTGTTGAAAATACGACCAATCTCCCTGGAAACTCTTATCAAGAGGATGGAAAAATAAGAGGAATGAGTGTTTATAAGGCGGGCAGGAATAGAAAGTTGAACATTGCAGCATTGATCAAAACCAATGTAGAATGGATCGCTGTGATTCCGTATTTCTATCAAAAGGATGAACGCTCAAAAAATATCAATCGGCCTACTGAAGTTGGGCTATGGTCTTCCAGAGACTCCACATTTATTCAAGGCATTAAAAATTTAAAAGAAAAAGGGTTCTATACCATGTTAAAACCTCATCTTTGGATGTCTTCAGGTTGGCGTTCTAACATAAATTTCGATTCAAAAGAAGATTGGAATTATTGGTTCGATGGTTATGAAAAGAATATCCTGCACTATGCGCACATGGCCCAGAAAACAGGTGTAGAACTTTTCTGCATCGGAACCGAACTAGAGAGTTCCCTTCAGAACCTTCCAGAGAGATGGGTACATCTTATTAACAAAGTTAAATCCATATATTCAGGTAAGTTGACCTATGCAGCGAATTGGAACGATGCTTTAGATAGCTCTCCTATATGGAGCTTGTTAGATTATATTGGCGTACAAGCTTATTTTCCGTTAACTGAAAAAAGCGGTCCAGAACTATCTCAGATCAAAAAAGGTTGGGATAAACATATTCCTGCATTACGATCACTTTCAGAGCATTACAGCAAACCTATTCTATTTACAGAAGTTGGGTATCGAAATGACCTATATGCTACGGTAAATCCGTGGGAATGGGAATCTTTTTATAAAAGATTATACAAGAAAAAATCTGATAAAACGCAACAATTAGCCTATCAAGCTTTATTTGAAAAATTCTGGAATGAACCCTGGTTTGCCGGAGTATTTCCTTGGGAATGGAATAGTTCAGATTTTCCTATCTATAGACGACCAGCTCAGAATACCATTGCAATATGGTATCATAAATAAAAACCCGAAACAGTTAGTTTCGGGCCTCATATATTTCATATTATCTTTCTACTAATAGTAAGTATATCTCCTCACCTTAGCAATGTGCTTCGCTAAACGCATTACCTGGTGCGAATATCCATATTCGTTGTCATACCATACATAGATCACAATGGTACTTCCATCTGTGATCGTTGCTTTACTATCAAAAATAGATGGAGCCGTAGATCCTACAATATCCGAAGATACCAACTCATTGTCTAAAGAGTATTGAATCTGCTCTACTAATTCACCTTCAAGAGCGTTGTGCTTCATGATTGCATTCAAAGAATCTGTAGTAACTTCACTATGCAGCTGTAAGCTTAATACAGCTAAAGATCCATTTGGTACCGGTACACGAATAGCATTAGACGTTAACTTACCTGCCAATGCCGGTAATGCTTTTGCTACTGCTTTTCCTGCGCCAGTTTCTGTAATTACCATATTCAATGCTGCAGCTCTACCTCTTCTGTATTTCTTATGCATATTATCTACCAAATTCTGATCATTGGTATACGCATGAATCGTTTCTAAGTGTCCTTTAATAATTCCATAATTATCTTCTAACACTTTCAAGACAGGTGTAATTGCATTTGTTGTACATGATGCAGCAGAGAAAATATCCACTGTATCCGGATCGTAATCTCTATGATTTACTCCATGTACGATATTTGGAACACCTTTTCCGGGAGCCGTTAGCAATACTTTACTTGCTCCTTTTGCTTGTAAGTGTCTTCCTAAAGCTTCTTTATCTCTAAATGCTCCTGTATTGTCAATAATTAATGCATCTTCAATTCCATAGGCTGTATAATCAATATCCTCAGGCGCATTTGCAGAGATCATTGTTACTGTAGTTCCATTAATAATTAATGCATTGTTTTCCACATCAATCTGTACCGTACCTAAGAAATCTCCATGCACTGAATCTACGCTTAAAAGAGAAGCTCTTTTTTCCAATACAGTTTGATTGATCTCTCCTCGAGTAACCACAGCTCTTAATCTCAATTGAGAACCTTTACCCATTTTAGACATTAGCTCTCTGGCCAATAATCTACCGATTCTTCCGAAACCATATAACACGACATCTTTTGGTTGAATGTCTTGAGCTTCAGTAACATCTTTTAATTGTCTTTTAACGAAGTCTATTTTGTCTTTACATCCATCAACATCTAAATGACATTCGTACGCTAATTTTCCAATATCTAATTTAGACGATGGCAGATCGACCTGTTGAATCGCTCTTGCAATTTCTAATGCATCATGAATAGTAATCGGTTTTGCTACAAATTCTTTAGCATAGTCAATCAAGTTTAGCACTTCACTGGCTCTTTTGTCTACTAATTGGTTTCTAAACAATACCAACTCGATAGATTTATCGTACCAAAGATCATTTACAATGTTTATAAATTCAACGGTAGCTCTTCTAGTTAAAGCCTGTGCAGCAACTTCTTTTTCGTAATTTGTTATTTGTGACATAGTTGTGTGTAACTAAAAAGTTAAATTTTGCTGCAAAAGTATTAATTTCAAACGATTTCGTAAACCTTTTTGCAATAAAAAAACCTCGATAGAAATCGAGGCCTTTTTTATCTAAAAATTCTATATCTATCTAAATCTGAATCTTTCTTTTTCTCCATCTAAATTCAGCATTTCGATTACAATAGAATACCTGCTCTTCCCAACCTGATCTAAAATTCGAACTGCTTCCGAAGCACTAGACACTTTTCTGTCATTGATCTTGGTAACAATAAACCCTTTTAAACTGTTCTCTTCATCTCTACTACTCGTAGCGTAAATTTTTGCACCTCCTCTAAGATCGAATTTCTTCAGTTCTTTTTTTGTTAAGTTCTTTAACTGCCATCCAAAAGTGTTGGATGTAAAAATATCCCTCTTGGTCAACTTTACTTTCTTCGTAAGTTTAGTCCCATTTCTATCTACCGTTACATCTACAAACTCACCTGGTCTTTTTGCTGTTAATTGCCCTGTCAATTCAGAAAACTTGGTAATCTTTACATTGTTGATCATCGTAATTATATCTCCTTGCCTCAATCCTGATTTCTTAGCCTGACTTTCATTGTCTAAAGAACCTATTTTTACACCGGAGATGCTTGTATCTCTAATATCTACACTTATACCCAGGATGGCTTCTTGTACGCTACCAAACTCTAGAATATCATCGATTATCTTTTTGGCAATATTTGATGGTACAGCAAATGAATACCCTACATAAGAACCGGTTCTTGAAGATATGGCTGTGTTGATTCCTATCAACTCTCCTCTTGTGTTTACTAAAGCACCTCCGCTATTCCCCGGATTCACAGCTGCATCTGTTTGAATAAATGCATCTACATTTGAATTCCCCTGAAGATCTCTTCCCTTGGCACTTATTATTCCCGCAGTGACGGTCGAATTTAAATTGTATGGATTTCCAACAGCTAACACCCATTCTCCTATTTTAGCATTATCAGAATTAGCGAATGGAATATATGGCAACTTCTCATCAGCGTCTATCTTCAATAGTGCTATGTCATTCTTTTGATCAGTTCCTATCAATTCTGCCTTATACTTCTTTCTATTATTTAATGTTATCTCTAGATCCGTTGCATTATCTATAACATGATTATTCGTTACAATATATCCGTCAGAAGATATAATTACTCCACTGCCCGTTCCTACTTGCTCGTACTTTCTTGGTCCATTAAATAGGTCGTTCCAGGAACTAATTCCCGATTTTACAGCCGTATTCTTAACATGTACTACTGAATTGACAGTTTTCTCTGCAGCAACAGTAAAATCTAATGTGCTCGCATCAGTATTGGTATCTAAAGCATTTGTATAATTCGATTGAATGGTTGGTATTGGACTTTGAATGGTACGTTCAATTACAACCGGTTGATCAAAAAAAAGTTTATATCCACCTAGTGTCATCATTCCTCCCACAATAGCAATCCCTAATAATCCTATTACTTTTTTCATTTCTTAAAATTTTATATACTCAAAGTTACACATTTTAACATTTCAATCAAGCTTGTTAACTCGCCCTTAACTCATTTTAACCCTGTTTTAACACAAAATAATTGCTTGACTTTTTTGTATCTTTGTCGGCTATGATTCTCGATTTTTACAAATATCAGGGAGCCGGAAATGATTTCATATTCCTAGACAACAGAAAGTCCGTTTTTCCTAAGGAAAATAAGGAGCTTATTGTACATCTTTGCGATCGTCATTTTGGTATTGGAGCTGATGGACTTATTTTAATTGAAGAACATTCTGATGCGGACTTCGAGATGGTTTATTTTAATGCCGACAGTAGTCAAACCATGTGTGGAAATGGTGCGAGATGTGCTGTAGCTTTTGCTAAGAAACTTAATATCATTGAAGAATCAACAAATTTTGTTGCCCATGATGGGCCTCATCATGCCAATGTAAATAAGGATGGAACTATTTCGTTAGAGATGATCGATGTTGAAAAAGTAGATGTTTTAGAGAATCATGTTTTTACCGATACCGGAACGCTACATCATGTCGAATTGGTTAATGATGTAAAGAATTATCCCGTTGTAGAAGTTGGCAGACAAATAAGAAATGAAATTTATGGGACAGCAGGAAGCAACGTGAATTTCATCCAGCAGACCAATGCAAACACATTTCTTATCAGAACCTATGAGCGCGGAGTTGAAGATGAAACTTTAGCCTGTGGAACTGGGGTTACTGCTGCTGCGATTGCAGCCCATAAAATTGGCAAGACTTCGGATACAGTGGTGAATTTGCATGCTTTGGGCGGAAATTTACAAGTCAGTTTTGATGTTGTAGGCGGAATCTATAAGAATGTGATCTTAAGAGGTCCGGCAGAATTTGTTTTTCAAGGTTCAATTAATATCTCATAATGTTATTATCAGGAAAACTTGTTGCATTGAGGGCATTAGAACCGGAAGACCTTGTTTTTCTGTTCGAAATGGAAAATAGCGAGCAATTTTGGCAGATTAGCAATACGCAAGCTCCTTTTTCTAAATTTTTACTAAAGAACTATATAGAACAATCTCATCAAGATATCTATCAAGCTAAACAGCTTCGATTAGTTATCGAAGAACAGTCATCAAAAAATGCTATTGGCATGATCGATCTTTTTGATTTTGAACCTCAGCATAAAAGAGCCGGCATAGGTGTACTTATTCATCCCGACCATCAACAGAAAAACTATGCTTCAGAGTCACTGGCTCTTCTTACTAAATATTGCTTTCAACATCTAGGGTTACATCAGTTGTATGCCAACATTACTTCAGATAATGCGGCTAGTATTTCCTTATTTGAAAAACATCTATTTAAAAAGATCGGGGTAAAAAAAGATTGGGTATTTTATAATAATACTTATAAAGACGAAATTTTATATCAACGTATACATGGTTAAAAAGATCATTATTAGTGCTTCAGTTATACTTTTAGTCGTCGCTGGAGTTATAGGGTTTAATTATTACAACACTATTTTTGGAAAAAGTGTCACAAAAAACGGGGCTATCTTTGTTCGAACAGGGAGCAATATGGAAGAGCTCACTTCATTGTTGACTGATTTTTTACCCGAAGATCACGATTTTGATTGGGTAGCTGAAAAGAAAAAATTCACTAAACCTAAAGCTGGAAAATATCAACTAAAAGAAGGGATGTCTCTAAACGAGCTTGTCAATATGCTAAGAAGTGGAAATCAGGTTCCTGTAACTGTTTCTTTTAACAATCAAGACACCCTGGAAAGGTTAGCAGGAAGAATTGCTCAACAAATAGAAGCTGATTCTACAGCCCTTTTAACGGCAATGCTTGATCCTTCTTTTCTAGAGAAGAACGCACTTACCAAAGCTTCAGCACTAGGTATATATATTCCGAACACCTATCATTTCTATTGGAACACCTCTGCAACAGGATTTCGTGATAAAATGAAAAAAGAGTTTTTGAAATTTTGGAATAGAGATCGAGTGGCAAAAGCAAAAAAAATAGGTTTAAAAAGAGATGAAGTGATGACGTTAGCGTCTATTGTGCAAAAAGAAACGGCACAAAGATCGGAACGACCAACTGTTGCAGGCCTTTACATGAACAGATTTAGTAAAGGTTGGCCATTACAAGCAGACCCTACTATTATTTATATTTTGAAGCAACAAAAAGGGCAAGATTTTGTTGTTAAAAGAGTACTTAATAAAGACCTTGAGATCAAATCTCCTTACAACACCTATCTGAACCGTGGCTTACCACCTACTTTAATTGCAATGCCTGATATTTCATCTATTGATGCGGTTTTGAATTATCAAAAGCACAATTATTTTTACATGTGCGTGAACGTAGATAAAATTGGATTCCATGCATTTGCAAGCGATCTATACGAACATGGTAAAAATGCGAGAAAATATCAGCGTTGGTTAGACAAGCAAGGAATACGTCGTTAATGAAAAAAGCGATATTCATATTTTTTCTTTTCTGCATTGTTACGGTTACGGCTCAACAATCCTCTTCATTCTGGATAAAATCTGACACGCTTCATAAACCCAGACGAAATGCTGTTGTCATTTCTGAAAGTATTTTAGGAGCTGGAGCTCTAGTTGCACTGGACAGGCTTTGGTATGCAGATTTCCCGAGATCTAGTTTTCATTTTACTAATGACAACAATCAATGGAAGCAAATGGATAAGGTGGGTCATATTATGACTTCTTATTATGTTGGAAAAATAGGAATGGAACTTTTGGATTGGTCAGGTGTTCGAGAAAAAGATCAATTACTGTACGGAGCCACTTTGGGTTTTTCTTTTTTAACTGCCATAGAAATATTGGATGGTTTTTCGAGTGAATGGGGAGCCTCCTGGGGTGATGTAGCCGCAAATGCAGCCGGAACAGGTTTACTTATAGGACAGGAAGTATTATGGAAGGAACAACGCATTACCATGAAGTACTCTTTCCATCAGACATCTTACGCCAAATTACGACCCAACACTTTAGGTGAAAATTTTTTACAACAAACCTTGAAGGATTACAATGGGCAAACTTATTGGTTATCAGCCAACATATGGTCTTTTGATAAGGAAACCTTCTTCCCTAAATGGTTAAATATTGCACTGGGATACGGAGCTGAAGGAATGTTATATGGCGAAGACCTTCCTACTAACATGATACCACAAGATCCTTATAGACAGTTTTACTTGAGTTTAGATGTAGATTTGACCAAAATTCAAACAAAATCAAAATTCTTAAAATCTGTCTTTTCTGTTATTAACTTCATAAAAATTCCGGCTCCTACCCTAGAATTTCGCAGTAAAGGTGGTATAAAATTCCATTATCTATATTTTTAATAAATCAGAAATGACTGATATTCAGTGTTTTAAAAAATATGTTGTATCTTTGCGCCCGCAAAACAGAAAGATTTAATTTATCAGAAAGTTTTTAGTTTTATTATCCGTTTTTGTGCTTTGCGTAGGCGCAATATCAATCCCTACAACTACCGAGGTTGTAAAGGAGGATACGACTGTTGTTTTTCCAGTAGAAAGTAGCATCGAGATCCCATTCTTACAAAATGATTTTGTAGCGTTTAAAGAAGCTGTGGCATTTAAAGAGTCGCAAGGGAAATACCGAGTAATTAATACATTGGGATATTTAGGGAAATATCAATTTGGAAAAACGACTTTAGAACGTTTCAGAATCTACAACACAGATCGTTTTTTAAAGGACCCTGAATTACAAGAAAGTGCATTTTTAGCTTATTGTAAAGTAAACAAGTGGATACTAAGAAAAGATATCAAGCGAAGTGTTGGACAGATCATTAATGGTGTAGAAATTACAGAGTCTGGTATTTTGGCAGCGGCGCATTTAAGTGGTGCCGGAAATGTAAAAAAATATTTACGTTCTGGTGGTCAACACAACCTTTCGGATGCTTACGGAGCTTCAATATCATTATATATGAAAAAGTTTGCCGGATTCGATGTTTCAGATATCGAGGCAGATAGAAAAGCAAGGGTTTAGAAAACTTTAATAATTACACCTATTACATCTTTCTCATTAACAAATCCTATAAATCTGGAATCCTCAGAGTAATCTCTGTTGTCCCCTAACACAAAGAACATTCCCTCAGGAACTAAGATCGGCCCAAAATAATCCTTGTTCCAGGCCTTTTTGAACTTCTCAAAAATAATCTCGTCTACGTAACCTATACTATCTATACTTCTGTTTAAGTGATAGTTACCAGCTATAGGATTATTTTTTTCAATAAATATTTGATACGTGCTATCAGAAATGCTCAGCGGTTCCAAATCTTCATCTAATAAGCTTTCATTCCTTAATTGATTTAAATTATCAGTAGAAATTTCATAAGCATACTTCAGAGTCAAGTCTTTATCCAAATTCTTTCCATTTCTAAATACTATTCCTTCAATTATTTGAATCGTATCATTTTCTTTTCCAACTAGCCGAAATACTTTGTCATATTTCCCAAAATAAGAGTCTTCATAACTGAAAACAATGAAGTCTAAAATTTTCGGAGTTACTAGATTAGATGAAATTGCGCGTTTTCCGATCTTAATTCCCGGATCATTTGCGATTGATGGGTTTGAGTAAAATACCAGCCAGCCTGTTGGGTATAAAATGAAAAAATAAAAAGCCAAAACAATGGTAATAATTGCAAGTAGTCTAATTATTTTCTTTTTCATAACTCATCAACTTTACTTGTGAATAATAAAGATAGCCGGTCTTTTATGAAGATCTGGTTGCTGTTGCTTCCATTCTTTTATGGTATACGTTCGAATGTATTCTTCAGGTAAACTTATATCAATGGCAATACACAATTGAGTGCCAGGAGTAAGCACCGCTTTGAGATCTGAAAACATCTTTTCATTTCTATAGGGTGTTTCTATGAATATCTGAGATTGATCTCTTTCTTTAGACAATCTTTCCAACTCTTTGATCGCTTTTTTTCGATCCATCTTATCAATGGGTAAATATCCATTAAAAGCAAAATTCTGCCCATTCATACCCGAAGCCATTAATGCCATTAAAATGGAAGATGGTCCTACCAACGGAACTACTTGCACTCCTTTTTCATGTGCCAATTTTACAATGGTCGCTCCAGGGTCTGCAACGGCAGGAACCCCAGCTTCTGAAAGTAATCCTACATCAATTCCCTGATCACAAGCATTTAAATAGGTACGAGTTTCTAGTTCATCTGCATACTTATCAAGTAACATGATCTGTAAATCGGGTTGTGATTTTTTCGGAGTGATCTTCTTGATAAATCTTCTTGCTGATTTTTCATTCTCAACAATGTAATGATCAATTTGTTCGATCATTTTTCGAACCGAATAAGGCATTACTTCTAATGGTTCTGTTTCTCCTAAAGTAGTTGGTATCAAATATAACTTACCCTTCATCTTTCAAATGTACTTTAATTATTTCACATGCCTCATCAAGCATAGCGTATACATTTTCAAAGCCTTGATCTCCTCCATAATATGGATCTGGCACCTGCCTATCTTGCCCAGGGTATGATTCGTTTAGGATCATTTTTACTTTAGCGCGATCTTCTTCATTTCTGGCCAGCGCTAAAATATTATGGTAATTGCTCTGATCCATGGCATAAATTCGGTCGAACTTATCGAAGTCTTCTACGGTAAATTTACGTGCTCTTTGGTCGGTAAGGTCTATATGATATTTCCTTGCTACCTGAATAGATCTTGGATCAGGTAATTCTCCCACATGGTATGCAGCCGTGCCAGCTGAATCGACAAAAACTTGGGAAGCATCTACCTTTGATTTTAAAATGCCTTCAGCCAATGGAGAACGACAAATGTTCCCCAGGCAAACCATTAATACTTTTTTCATGTGTTGAAGTTTAGAACGTTAACTTCTTCGTAAGGTCTTCTACATATTTTCGGAACTGTTTATCTGTTTCCGTCAGATTATCAACAGTTTTGCATGCATGTAATACAGTAGCGTGATCTCTCTGTCCAATTTGCGAACCTATACTTGCTAAGGAAGTTTTGGTCATTCTTTTAGCAAAATACATCGCCAATTGTCTCGCCTGTACAATATGTCTTTTTCTTGTTTTTGACTGTAGTGTCACTACATCCATATCGAAGTATTTTGACACTACCTTTTGGATGTAATCTATAGAGACTTCTTTCTTCGTATTCTTAACAAATTTATCTACAATTTGTTTTGCTAACTCCAAAGAGAATTCTTTTCTATTGAATGATGCTTGAGCAATCATAGAGATAATAACACCCTCTAATTCACGTACATTAGATTTGATATTCTTCGCAATATACTCAACGATCTCATCTTCCATTTCCACACCATCTCTAAACAACTTGTTTTGCAAAATAGAAATTCTTGTTTCATAATCCGGTGCTTGCAACTCAGCAGACAATCCCCATTTAAAGCGAGATAGTAAACGTTGTTCAATGTCTTGCATATCTACAGGCGCTTTATCCGAAGTTAAAATTACCTGTTTACCATTTTGATGTAAATGGTTAAATATATGGAAGAATACATCTTGTGTTCCGGCTTTACCTGACAAGAATTGCACATCATCAATAACCAGCACATCGATCATCTGATAGAAATGAATAAAATCATTCCTCGTATTCGATTTTACGGAATCAATAAACTGTTGTGTGAATTTTTCTGAAGATATATACAGTACCGTTTTTTCCGGGTACTTGTCTTTGATCTCCACACCTATAGCATGTGCTAAATGCGTTTTCCCCAGACCAACACCTCCGTAAATCAACAATGGATTAAAGGATGTTCCTCCTGGTTTATTTGCCACTGCCATTCCTGCAGATCTTGCCAACCTGTTGGAGTCTCCTTCAACAAAATTCTTGAAATTGTAATTCGGATTTAATTGTGATTCTATTCTCACTTTTTGCAATCCGGGAATTACAAATGGATTTCTCAATTCTCTTTTATCAACCTCTAAAGAAACAGCTACTTTTTGCGGTTTCAAAGGGTCTCTATTTGCACTTGGAATTTTTACGATTTGAGGTCGGTTACTACTATACGTATTTTCCATACGCACATCGTAAATTAATTTCGCATCATTTCCTAATTCTCGCACCAAAGCAACACGCAATAATTTGATGTAATGTTCCTCCAACCATTCGTAAAAGAATTTACTCGGAACTTGTATGGTTAGTGCTTCTCCAGATAACTTTATTGGCTTAATAGGTTCGAACCAAGTTTTATAAGCTTGCGGCTTAATATTGTCCTTTATAAAAGACAGGCACTCGTTCCAAACTGATTGAGCAGTTTTAGTCATTTAGGTATATCGAAAATTAGTTGTTAGACGGTAATTAGTTACTCTTTGTTCCCTCTCTTAAATAGCTTTACAAATGTGTGAATAAATTTTATTATAAAAAAATGAAATCGCTATTGATTATTAATTATTTTTTCCGTAACCTAAGGCTTCAAAATGTTTAAAAAAATTGATCCAATTTTCAACAAAAACCAGAATTCGATACGGTGAGACAGATCAGATGGGTGTCGTTTATCACGGAAACTACGCACAGTATTTCGAAATAGCCAGAACCGAATGGTTACGCACCTTAGGTGTTACTTACAAAGATATGGAAAATGAAGGTATTATGCTACCTGTGATCTCATTGTCTTTTAAGTTCTTGGACTCTGCAAAATACGACGACATTATTACTATTAACATATGTATAAAAAAACCGCCTGTTGTGAAAATTGAATTCGATTATGAAATCTTAAATGAGGGTGGTAAATTATTAACCACAGGAAATTCAATTCTGGCCTTTATGAATATGAAAACAGGTAGGCCTATGAAATGCCCTGATTATATTTCTGACAAGCTAATTTTCTAACTCATTAATTGTGACTTGATAAAGACTTTTAAAAATATCAAAAACCTGTTTCGCATCTTTTTTTCTAACACCAATATTATAGGTACAATCTTCTTCTAATTTTTGCCCAATAATTTTAAGCTTCTTATCCTTTATTATTCGCATTACTTTGTTCATCATATCATATTGAAATGACAATTGATATTCGATGTCTATCGTCTTCTCTTTAATATCTGAGATCTCTAATGCCAATTGTGCCGAACTCCTATACGCATTAATGAGTCCACCTACACCTAACTTTGTTCCTCCAAAGTAACGGACTGATACCACCAAAATATTGGTTACATCAAATGATTGAATTTGTCCATAAATTGGCATTCCGGCAGAGTTACTTGGCTCTCCATCGTCATTTGCCCTAAATCGGATTTGTTCAATACCCATTTGCCATGCATAGCAAAAATGCCTTGCAGCATGATGTTTCTTTTTTAAACCGTCCAGTGCTGCTTTTATATCCTCTTCATTTTTTACCGGAAATGCGTATCCGAAGAACTTACTATTCCTATCTTTAAATAGTGTCTCCTCAGAAGGTACTTCGATAGTTCTGTATGTATCATTGTTATCCATATAGTACAACTAAAAAAATACTGACAATAGCGATTCCTATTCCTGCCCAGTTTTTCTTTATCAACTTTTCCTTAAAAATAAGTAGTCCAAAGAGTGTTGTCAATATTACCACACTAACATTGTTAATGGTAAAAACAGTAGAGCTTTCAAAGCCTTCTGTTTTCAATGCTTTCAACAAAAACTCAATAGAATAATAATTTGGTATTCCTAAAGCGACTCCCCCTAGAATATTTTTGAACTGAAATTTAAACTTTCCTTGATAGGCTTGTATCATTAACAGTATACATCCTAATACGGATGCAAAAATAAAAATAGTAGCCGAAAAAATAGGTACTCCTCCTTCCGGAACCAATTTGGTCTCAACATATTTTAGCGTAGTATCCAATACACCGGACCCCACGAAGAGCAATAACGGAAAGATCATGTTCTTTCTTTTCAAGGGCTCAGAATCACTTTTAGAGGCAGATAGGTATACCGCTACTAAAGCCAATACAATTCCAATAACTTTTAAGTATCCAACCGCTTCATGATACACAATTACTCCAAAAATTACAGGAATGATCACTGACATCTTATTAGCAACCGAAGCTACCGACAAACCATTCTTTTGAGCTGTGGCTGCCATTAGATTAAACACGATAATAAAGATAATACTCAAACTAATTGCCCCAAAAAACCATGGTTGCCTTGGGATCTGAGATACTTCCAATGACAAATCCGATGACATGAAACCAATCAAGAATGCTACAAAATAATTTACCGTAATTGCTTGTAAGGTATGTATCTTAAAGACATTGAACAGCTTGAATATAACAAACAGACAACTGGAAATTAAGATACTTATCACCAAGTGATCCATATTAAAACTCTATTCTTTTTAATAAGTTCACAATATCTTCAGTCTCAGGATCAATGTGCCAAACATTTTTACCTACTTCTTTTGCCGCGTCCGTATTCTCTTTGGTATCATCTATAAAGATGGTTTCTTCGGCAATTAGGTTATTCTCCCTTAGCACATACTCATAAATATCCTTATCTGGTTTTCTTAAGTTGATCTCATGAGATAAATAGAACTTTTCAAAATAGCTCATAAACTCTGAATACAGTGCCTCTCCCCAATCTTTTTGAATCCAGGATATGTGTAATTCATTCGTATTGCTCAATAAGAACAAACGATATTTTTTAGAAGCGGCCAACTCTTTTAAAAACTCTAATCTATGCAATGGGAAATCTTTTAAGATCGCATTCCAGGCATTGATGAAATCCCCTTCAGAAACACCAGGATACATATTTGTAAACGCATTAACAAACATTTCTGTGGTAATCATTCCCATTTCATACTCGAAACATAATTCTCGCATTTCGTCTGTAAAGTCAGTTACCCCTAATCTTTCAAGTTCTTTGATAGTTGCCTGTTTATCGAGATTGATAAATACATCTCCGTAATCAAAAACTATGTTCTTAATCATTCTTATATTTCTTTAAAATATCTCGCTGAATTCTTTCTTCTGAAATCTCTTTTACCGTAAAAAGTGGTGCTTTAATTCCTTCGTTAAATAACACATCTCCTGTAAAAACGCATGCCTCATCCCATAAATCAGCATCGATAAAAGATTGGATCGTCCTGGCACCTCCTTCAATAATAACTGATTGAATTTTGTGCTTATGTAATATTTCTAAAATCTGATTTGGTAGATCCTCTGAAAATTTAATGTGTTCATACTTCAGATTTTTCGAATCTTCTTTTTCTTTTTCTGTAATAACAATAGTTAATACCGATCCGTCGAATACATGCAATTCTTCAGACAGTTTTAATTCTCGATCTAAGACTACTCTTACTGGGTTTTTGCCATCCCAATCTCGAACAGTCAACCTGGGATTATCCTCTTTAACAGTAGTTGTTCCAACTAATATCGCATGTTCCTGAGCCCTCCATTTATGAACCAGCTGTCTGGATTTTTCGTTGGTAATCCATACTGGTCTTTGTTGATCTCTTTTTAACGGTGCAATAAAACCATCTTTTGTTTCTGCCCATTTTAAAATGACAAAGGGTCTCTTTTTATTTTGATACGTGAAAAATCTTCTATGATGATCTAAACAAGCTTTCTCTAAAACTTCCACTGTCACACTACAACCTGCATTTTTTAATTTTTCAATTCCTTTTCCCGCTACCAGCTCATTGGTATCCTTGCAACCGATGACCACATTTGGTATTTGATGTTTGATAATGAGATCGGCACATGGAGGTGTCTTACCGTAATGTGAGCATGGTTCCAGTGTTACATACAGAATAGCCTTCTTAAGAAGCTCCTGATCTTTTACCGATTGAATGGCATTTACTTCTGCATGGTTTCCTCCATACGGACTTGTAAATCCCTCTCCGATGATGGTATCGTTATAGACAACAACCGCCCCTACAGACGGATTAGGTCTTGTGGTTCCAATACCTTTAGCGCCTAATTCCAGGCAGCGCACTATATACTTCTCGTGTTGCAACCTCTATTTGATTTTGATCTCTTGAACAGTATTTACAGGAAATGTTTTTGAAAAACCAAGCGTTCGAAAATATAGGTTCCCAACATATCTAACCTTAATAGATTTATTCAAAAAGGAATCTACAAGCCCTCCCAAAATACCATTTCTATTATTTTCAAAAACTCTTTTAATAGGAATCTCTACAACCATTGGAATGGCAAACTGCTTTCTCGCTGGAATTTTAAAAGGTTCCGAAGACACTTTAGCTAATTTAGCTCCATTAACCCACACCTGAATACTATCTGTGTAAAATTTTCCTCCTATATCATTTGGGTTCTTAAAGAACGCGTCAGCTCCAAGCGTAATCGTTCTATCGTTCAAGTTCATGATCTTGACATTATCAACCTTTACAAAAACAGGCTTTTTGGTTACTGCGCAGCTTGCCAATACCAGCAAAGACAATATTAAAATAAACGTTTTTTTCATGATCTTTTTTAATTAAAAAATGGCTAAATTGCTCATACAAAAGTACACTATATAAATGACATCTGAGACTTATATCATTAGAGAAATTGAGCAAAAAGATAATGCACAAATTGCCGCAGTTATTAGAAATGTTCTCATCGAAATGGGCGTTCCTAAAGTAGGCACTGCTTATGAAGACAAAGCTCTAGACATCATGTATGAAACATATAACAAAAAAAATGCCATCTATTTTGTTATTGAAAATCATGGAAGAATAATTGGCGGTGGAGGTGTCTCTCAATTAGACAATTTTCAAGGTAATACTTGCGAGCTCCAGAAAATGTATTTTTTACCGGAAGCCAGAGGTAAGGGATTAGGTGCACAAATGATCGAAAAGTGCCTTTCAAAAGCTAAAGAATATGGATTTGAACAGTGCTACTTAGAAACGATGCCTTACATGAAAGCTGCTAAAAAATTATATCAACGAAATGGATTTGATTTTATAGACGGACCTATGGGAGATACTGGACATTATTCTTGTAATGTTTGGATGATTAGAAAGCTATGAAATTAAAGACATACAGAAAACAATTTAGAACATCCCTATCCAACACTTATCCAGATACGGAGATCGATTCTTTCTTCTTTTTATTGATGGAGGAATATGTAGGTTTACAACGAATAGACATAAGTCTTCAACCTAATCTTGAAATTAATAGTAGCCAGCTGGATGCTCTAAACAATGCATTGTACAGATTACAAAAAGAGGAACCTATACAATACATCTTAGGTAAAACCGAGTTTTATAGCTTGCCGTTTCTGGTTAATAAACACACCTTAATTCCAAGGCCGGAAACAGAAGAGCTCGTTGCATGGGTATTAGATGACCTGAAATCTCAACCTTCCAAAGATTCCTTGACATTGCTTGACATTGGAACCGGAAGTGGCTGTATTCCCATCTCTCTGGCCAAAAATAAGCCTCAAGCAAAAGTATCCGCTATAGACATTTCTACAGAAGCCCTCGACCAAGCAAAGAAAAATGCTGAGATCAATGAAGTAGTAATAGATTTTATACAAGCTGATATTCTAGCTGCTGAAGAATTACCAAATAGATACAATGCGATCATCTCTAACCCCCCGTATGTACGGATGTTGGAAAAAGTTGAGATCAAAAATAATGTTCTGGATAACGAACCACATTTGGCTCTTTTTGTGCCGGATGACGATGCACTTGTTTTTTACGATAAGATAGGAGGTTTAGCCAAAGACCACCTTCAAAAAAACGGAGCGCTCTATTTAGAGATCAATCAATATTTAGGAAAAGAAACCGTAGCTTTACTTCAAAGAAAAGGATTTAAGCAAGTAGAATTGCGAAAAGACCTATTTGGCAACGACCGGATGATCAAAGCTCAATTATAGTATATATCATATTATGAAGATTATAGACCTCTCCAAACCCATTCAATATAACAAGACCGACCCCTGGTTTATGAAAGTGAAGATCAAGCATAAATCACATAAAAAAGGAGGTCTTTTAGTACGTCTTTTTGGATTACCTAAAAAGCTCTTTCCTAAAGGATTTGAAGGATGGGCCGATGACACCATCAAGAAAATGGGCGTGCACTCTACTACGCATATAGATGCCCCATGGCATTACTCGCCTACAGTGGCAGGAGAAAAAGCTAAAACCATTGACGAGATTCCTCTGGATTGGTGTTATGGAGATGGCATTGTCATTGACATGAAACATAAAGAAGATTTTGACGCTATTACTGTGGAAGACATCCAGGAGTTTTTAGAAGGGCAAAAACTTTCTTTAAAACCAGGAATGATTGTCCTAATAAAAACAGGTCGTGACGTTTATAATGGCACCAAAGAATTTCCTCATAAAGGGACCGGCATGAGTGCTGCAGCCACGGAATGGTTGATTGATCAAGGTATTAAAGTAATGGGCATTGACTCCTGGGGTTGGGACCTCCCTTTAAAATATCTGGTCAAGAAAGCGAAGGAAACAAATAATTCAGAACTATTCTGGGAAGCACATTTGGTGGGTGCACGAAAAGAATATTGTCATATGGAACAATTGGTCAATTTGGACGCCTTACCGTATAACGGATTCAAAGTAGCTGTTTTTCCTTTAAAAATTGTAGGTGCTTCAGCCGCTCCGGCAAGAGTGGTGGCAATGATAGATTAAAACATATGGAAAACACAGAACATTACAGAAAGCTAGAGCATATGTATTTAAATGCTCCATTCAATATACAGATGTATGAAACAACTACGTGCTCAATTAGTTTTGAGAAAGCAGAAATTGGACTGACCATTTCTGATAAATATTTTCATGCCTTGGGTGCGATTCACGGTTCTGTATATTTTAAATTGCTGGACGATGCGGCGTTTTTTGCCGTAAACTCTATTGTTGAAGATGCCTTTGTTTTAACAACAAGTTTCAACATTAATCTTATACGACCTGCCAACAAAGGAAAAATTAAAGCCGTTGGCAAAGTAAAATTTAAATCAAGAAATTTATTTGTAGCTGAATCTATATTATACAATGAAGAAGGTAAAGAAATCGGCTTCGGTACCGGAAACTTTGCGAAAAGTAAAATTCCGTTGTCTGAAGAAATTGGCTACAAGTAAGAAATCGCAATACAAATGAAAAAAACAATAATACTATTAGTAGTTCTAGGTTCGTCACACATAAAAGCTCAGGAAAGAGATTATTCTAAAAAAGTTCAGTCTATAGATAGCACTATTGAAACATTGTACTCCGTAATTTCTGGAGATAAGGGAGTAGCCCGAGACTGGAAATTATTTAAGTACTTATTTCATAAAGATGCTAAATTAATTCCTTCAGGAACGAATCAACAAGGAAAAACCGGTGCTCGCTTTTTAAGTCCGGAACAGTATATTAACACGTCGGGAAAATGGTTGTATGAAAACGGTTTTCACGAAAAAGAAATTGGTAGAACCACCGAGCGTTTTGGAAATATTGTCCATGTTTTTTCCACGTATGAATCATTTAGAACCAAAAACGATACGAAACCATTTATGCGAGGAATTAATAGTATTCAGTTACTCTATGATGGTAGCCGTTGGTGGATCTTAAATGTATACTGGCAAGCAGAAAATTCGAAAAATCAAATTCCAAAAAAATATTTAAACAAAAATTAAGACCAGAATACGTATTTTTACACAATTAATGATCGTATTATTAGTTATATAATTCCAAAACTACATCACTTGAAAGCAAAAAAATTACTTCTTTTCGCAGCAATTGTTCTTATTACTTCATTAAGTTATGGGCAATCAAAATCTACCTACACATTCAATAATGTTCAAAAAAATGAACAAAGTTTGGGGAAGGATTGTACTTTAATAATTGATAAAAAGGAAAACATCTACACATTTTCGTTTAAAAGTGTTGATGGTAAAAGCAACTTTCAAGTAGCCTTTAAGCTAAATGGCAACTCGGCTTTTGTAGTTGGTGACGATGCGCCTAAGCCTACACGTTATAAAGTAACAAAGGATCTGGACGGTAAAGGAAGTATCACATTTGTGCCTAAAAGGAACGACAATGGTGCTTTTACCTATTCTTTTAAAAGCTCATAATACAAGACATTTCTAGTTTGTATTATTTTTGATAATCGCTGGAGCTTACTCTAAACTTTTGTGTATGTTTACTTCATGGTTCAGGAGCTACAACTTCGTGTAAATCTAATCGAGGAACGTAAGGAAGATATTTTATTACGCAAAGCAGCTAAGCAATTAGATATATCAACCGGAGAGATTTCGGGCATTAAAATTCTTCGCAAATCTATTGATGCCAGAAAGAAAGATATCATCTTCAATTATAAGGTAGCAGTTTATATCAATGAAAGTGTCCCCGAAAAATCGAACTACACATTTGAGTATAAAGATGTATCGAAAGCCAAGGAAGTTCATATAGTTGGTTTCGGTCCAGCAGGTATGTATGCAGCTTTGCGATGCATTGAATTAGGTTTTAAACCTATTGTTCTTGAGCGAGGTAAAAATGTACAAGATCGTAGACGTGACCTGAGAGCCATCAATCAAGAACATTTTGTGCATGAAGATTCCAATTATTGTTTTGGTGAAGGCGGTGCAGGAACCTATTCTGATGGGAAGCTATACACTCGAAGTTTAAAAAGAGGTGATGTACGTCGAATTTTTGAGAATCTCGTCTTTCACGGAGCCACCGAGCAAATACTGATCGATGCACACCCACATATTGGAACAAACAAATTACCAAAGATCATTCAAAATATTCGAGAAACCATTTTACAATATGGTGGAGAAGTACATTTTGAATCCAGACTTACAGATCTTATTATTAGAAATAATAAACTTGTAGCTATTCAGTTGAATAATGGAGTTGAAATGAGCGTAAACGCGTTAATATTGGCAACCGGACATTCAGCAAGAGACATTTACAATCTACTACACAAAAAAGAAATTGCCTTAAAAGCAAAATCGTTTGCCATGGGGGTTCGTGTAGAACATCCACAGCAGATTATTGACAATATACAATACCATTGTACGGGAGATCGAGATGAGTTACTTCCGGCTGCAGCCTATAGTTTGGTGCATCAAGTACAAAACAGAGGTGTCTATTCATTCTGCATGTGTCCCGGTGGATTTATTGTTCCGGCGGCCACTGCCAATGGCGAAGTTGTTGTGAATGGTATGTCGCCATCCAGAAGAAATAATAAGTTTGCAAACTCTGGCATAGTCGTGGAGATCAATGTAGACAAAGACATTCCTAAATATGATCGGTTTGGACCGCTAAAAGGTTTGGAGTATCAGAAAAATTTAGAGCGACTGGCATTTACTTCTGGCGGAAGAACACAAACTGCTCCTGCCCAACGACTGGCAGACTTTGTTGAAGGCAGATTCTCCTCGGAGCTGAATGAGACATCCTATCAACCAGGGCTAAAATCTGCACCACTCCATTCATTATTACCCAAACTTATTGGAAGCCGACTACGTAAAGGTTTTGCAGCTTTTGGCAGAAAAATGCACGGATATTACACCAATGAAGCCAATATTGTGGGCGTCGAATCCAGAACCTCGTCACCTGTAAATATTCCTAGAAAAGAAAATCTCGAACATCCTGAAATTGAAGGGTTGTTTCCATGTGGTGAAGGTGGTGGTTATGCAGGTGGAATTATATCAGCAGCTATGGATGGAGAGCGATGCGCCGAAGCAGCCATATCAAAACTCTCTTAAGTTTTTTGCAAATACATAACATAAAATGTATTTTCACTTTTGGATAGCTTTGCTCATAAAGAATGCGTACCATAAAACTAAACACTTCTTATAAGTTTCATTTTCTAATTGCCTTTGCCATTAGTTTGTGGTTAGTTGTCTTCCTGGTTCTTATTGCTCCGTTTGACATTGCAGAACTTCCTTTTTGGATTCGTGTAGAAATACTACCCTTGTACGGACTTATTTCTTTTATAGGGTATAGTTTACTTATTCCTGTACAACATTGGGTGTATAAAACGCTTAGAAAATGGAATCTGTTACTCGAAATAGGTTTTATCGTTGTTTTTAATGCGCTTACTTTCTTCGGAAGTTATCTTTACTACAAGTCCTCTATAATTAACGGTGAATATTCATTTACAAAATTTGCCTTAGAAGTATATACACCTATATTGATCATTTTGCTATTCATTTTGATACTATCGAGATGGTTCGTAAACACAAAAATGCCCAATAAGGAACATCCGAAGATTATTTTAACCGGAGATAACAAACGAGATTTTCTTCAGATTCACTTAGAACATCTTATCTCAATCTCTAGCGCAGATAATTATGTTGAAATTCACTATCTAAAAGAACACTCAATTCATAAAAAACTCTTACGAAACACACTTAAGAATATTCATGATCAAGAACCTGCACTACTAAAAGTACACCGTTCTCACTTAATCAACCCACATCATTTTAAAGAATGGAAAAACACCAATACTATTATAGTTCATGAAATAGAGGTCCCCGTATCAAAGAATTATAAACAAGCAATATTAGCTATGGACTTTTCATCCCTAAAAACGCATGGTTAACCCCAAAGCCAATAAAATAGTACGATCAAGACATTTCGTCTCAATACTTTTGACATGTCTAATTTTAAAAAACAAGATCATGCGTACATCATTTATTTTAACGATCACATTACTATTTCAAGTAAGTATTAGCTTTTCCCAGACTCAAAACCAAGAAGCTTCCTCACTTTTAGAAAAATTTGTCTCTGATAATATTGCAATAGGCGCTACGGCAGGTTATGCTATAGATGGTAAAATCATATGGGAATCTGCGGTTGGTTATGCCGATAAGAAAAAGCGTACTCCATTTACAACAAAAACTATTGGTAGAGTTGCTTCTGTTGTCAAAATATTTACGGCCGTTGGGGTAATGCAATTGGCAGAGCAAGGGTTCATAGATATCAACGATCCTGTACAAAAATATGTTACGGATTTTCCCAAGAGTAAATTTGGAACCATTACGATAAAACAGTTGCTGCATCATACTTCCGGAATTGGTGGTTATAAAAGTGCTAAAGAATCGGAAACAAAGAAAGAATACCCAACATTAACGGATGCGATGAATGTTTTCAAAAATCGCAAACTACGTTTCAAACCAGGTACTCAATACTATTATTCTACATATGGTTATGTACTTTTAGGGGTATTGATCGAAAGAGTTTCTGGGCTTTCTTATGAAGCGTACATTCAGAAGAACATCCTGGATAAAACAGGTATGAAACATACCGCTATTGAAAAATATGGAGTTTCAGTTCCAAACAAAAGCAGTTTATATCATAGAAACAGAAAAGGAAAAATTAAAGCGGCTTCCTATAATAATTTAAGCAATAGAATTCCTGGAGGTGGCTTTCAAACGACACTCAATGATATGTTCAAGTTTGGAAATGCAATTATCAATAATGAATTGATCAGCGAAAAAACATTGAATTCCATGTTTGAGAACAATGCCCTTAAAAAAGGTGGAAATGCCCATGGTATTGGCTGGTTTATGTACGCACCCAAACCAAACAATGCTGCAGTTATTGGACACAGCGGAGAACAAACGGGTTGTTCTGCACAGCTTATGATCATTCCAAAAAGTAAAACTGTGGTAATGGTGATGGCCAATACCTCGGGCTCTAGGAAAGAAGCCCTTATATTAGCAGCTAATCTTATAGGTATTTCTGAAAAACTTAGAAAATAGGCTCATTACTTTTATTTTCAATGCCGTACATTTCTTGTACATTTGCTTGCAAGAAATGTATCATTGAATATGGCAGAAAACCGACATCAACACTGGGAACAGGTTTATGAAACCAAAAGTCCTGAACAAGTAAGTTGGACTCAAGAAATCCCTCAAACATCTATAAACTTTATCAATTCCTTTAAACTTCCTAAGAATGCACGAATTATTGACGTGGGTGGAGGCGATAGTAATCTTGTCGATTTTCTATTAGATCAGGGTTATACGAACATTACGGTATTAGACATCTCTGGTAAAGCATTGGAGCGAGCTAAAGAGCGTTTAGGAGAGAAAGCCAAGACCGTGCAATGGATAGTTAGCGACATTACCAAATTCAGACCGTCACAACAATATGACATATGGCATGATAGAGCAGTTTTTCATTTCTTGACAAAACCTGAAGAGATAGATGCCTATGTTTCGCTTACAAACAAATATGTAAACCACAATTTGGTAATTGGTACCTTTTCCGAAAGTGGTCCTTCAAAATGCAGTGGTCTAGACATTACCCAATATTCCGAAGCATCGATGAGCACAAGATTTCAGGAGAAATTTAATAAGATTATGTGTCTGGAAGAAACACATAAAACTCCATTTAATACTACGCAAAACTTCGTATTTTGTAGTTTTAAAAAACAACAAATATCCTCTTAAAATTCTTGTACATTTGCAACTATGCGTATAGATATTATTTCTGCAGCACCGGATTTATTGGAAAGCCCTTTCAATCACTCTATTATTAAAAGAGCAAAGGAAAAAGGGTTGGCTGAAATACATATTCATGACCTAAGAGCTTTTGGTTTGGGTAATTATCGTCAAATAGATGATACTCAGTTCGGAGGAGGTGCTGGTATGGTGCTTATGATTGAGCCGATTGCAAATTGCATAGAGCAATTACAAGCCAAACGCGCTTACGACGAGATCATTTATATGACACCGGATGCTAAAACCCTAACACAAGGAGTATCAAATACCTTATCACTAAAAGAGAATATTTTAATTCTAACAGGTCATTACAAAGGAGTAGATCAACGCATTAGAGATAAGTATATTACCAGAGAGATCTCTATTGGAGATTACGTATTGACCGGAGGTGAATTAGCAGCAGCTGTATTATGCGATAGTATTATACGATTAATTCCGGGAGTTATAGGAGATGAAACTTCTGCACTCACAGATTCTTTTCAAGACAATCTGTTATCTCCTCCCGTATACACGAGACCCGCAGATTACAAAGGAATGAAAGTTCCGGACATCTTACTATCAGGAAATTTTCCAAAGATTGATGATTGGCGAAGCGAACAGGCTTATAAACGAACACAAGAAATAAGACCCGATTTATTAGATGAATAATGTAAAGGCTTTTATACAAAAATATCCTGCTTTGAGTTGGGTTTTAGGTTTTCAGATCTTTCGTTTTTTATTATTACCCTTTATGGGGCTAATGCCTCAAGATGCCTATTATTATTTTTACGGGCAGCACCTATCACTAAGCTATTTCGATCACCCAGGAATGATCGGTTATCTATTACGACTATCTTCTGAGATATTTGGACAATCCGTTTTTGTGGTAAAATTGACAGATTTTACGATCACCTCATTGACCATATATTCTTTTTACAAACTAGCATCATATTTTCTGTCGCAGAAAAAGTTGCATCGAGCCTTAGTACTTATTAGCTCTACTATATTCATCTCAATACTATCCTTTAATTCTACCCCGGATGTACCCCTCTTACTATTTTGGACCTTAAGTATTCTTTGCTTGTACAAGGCCATTTTTGAAAATAAAAAAATCTTTTGGGTATTGGCTGGTATTATGATGGGGCTATCGTTCAATAGTAAGTATACAGCTATCCTACTCCAGTTAGGCTTGTTAGCATTTCTGAGCTTTTCAAACAGATATCGTAAGCTATTGATTTCTCCCTGGATGTGGTTATGTATCGTCATTTCTGTAGCGGTCACATTTCCTGTTTGGTGGTGGAACTATCAAAATGAGTTTGCTTCCTTTGCGTTTCAATCCTCAAATAGAACAGATTCAATTTCAAAATTTGAGATAAAACCCAAGTTCTTTTTCGGAGCTATAGGTCATCAATTATTCCTGTTGTTACCAGTACTGTTTTGGTTATTTGCATTATTCACCATTAAATATGTAAAAAGAGCTATTGTTAAATTCAAGCTCCCATCTACCAAAATACTATTTCTACTCGCCTTTTTTGTCCCGACCTTCGTTGGGTTCTTTGCACTCACCCCCATCTATTGGGTTAAGTTAAATTGGATGATGCCTTCGTATATTACGGGAATCATTCTGGCAGGAATGTTTGTTACAAGAAAACAGCTAAAAGCACAAATAATTGTATCTATCATCTTTCACATAGCCTTAAGTTTACAAGTTTTGTTCTATTTGGTGCCCATCAAAAGTGACGATACCTGGGTAGGCTGGAAAGAACTAGCAGTCGAGACTGCACAATTAACAGAGAAATACCCCAATACATTTATCTTTTCAAATGACAACTATAAAACATCTGCGGCCTTAAACTTTTATTTAGATGATAAGGTTTATGCACAGAACATTATAGGATTACATGCTTTACATTTTGATTACTTGGGTGATGATCTATCTAAATTAAATGGTAAAAATGCCATATTCATAGACTCTGACAAACGTTTTAGAACTAGTAATAAGAAAGGAGATATTGATCCACTATTAATGGATTATTTTGAAAAAGTGGAAGAATTAACACCGATCATCATCAAACATAACAACAAAGAAATCAGGAAGTTCTGGGTATTTTACTGCACTAATTATCAGAATAAAAAATAATCAATAAAGATTTCTTTTAAAAAAAATAATTCCTAAATTTGCACTCGCAAAATTAACCTCTGACGAGAATCGTGAATGTTGATTTTTTAAAACCATAAATATTTAAAAATGGAATCTTTAGTAAAATTTGTTCAAGACGAATTTGTAACAAAAAAAGACTTTGCAGAGTTTGTAGCGGGTGATACAATTACTGTATACTACGAAATTAAAGAAGGTAACAAAACTCGTACACAGTACTTTAGAGGAGTTGTTATCCAAAAAAGAGGAAGTGGTTCTTCAGAAACTTTTACGATCAGAAAAATGTCTGGTACTATTGGAGTTGAAAGAATTTTCCCAGTAAACTTACCATCAATTCAAAAAATCGAAGTTAATAAGAAAGGTAAAGTACGTAGAGCACGTATTTACTACTTCAGAAACTTAACAGGTAAGAAAGCTAGAATTAAAGAAAGAAGAAACTAGTTCTAAGCAGTTCAAAATACTATTAAGAAGGCATTGTAAAATTACAATGCCTTTTTTAATTAACAAATGTTAATAAGTACTGTTTGTAGAATGTTGATTTTAAATTCTTTAAAAAGTTTGCATAATTGAAAAAGCCACATATATTTGGAACATGATTACGGAAGAAACGATTAGATTTTCGTAAGGAGAGACAAAAGTTTCGAAAGTGGTCAGAATAAAGCAACGTTCTTTATTTGTTGGTATATTGTCTTAGTTAACTGTTGTAGTTAGCTGCATAGGTTAATTTAAAATAATAGAGAGGCGCAAGCCGATCGATGGTTTTAAAATGTATAATTATTTAATTATGCAGTAAGACAAAAAATACCAGCGGAAGCATGGAAAGGTCAAGACGCGAAAGCCGAAAGTCAAGGAAATGTTTCACAGAGACATGGAAAACCAGAAAGCGAAAGCAGCAAGGAAGGAAATGTTTCGACGGGATGCGGAGCTCTGAAAGCGAAAGTGGAAAGAAGCAAGCATTGCGGAAGTATAGGAAGGTCGGGATACGCAAGTAACTAGACAAAGAAATACTTCGAAAAGAAACATGAAAAATCGAAAGGTGCAAACCGAACGAAAAGACATGTTTCGACTGAAGTAGTCACTTAATAGTTTCTTTGTTTGAAAGAAACATAAGACGAAAGCCTTATTTGAATTGTAGCAATGCAAGACAGTATTTAAAACTATTTCAAAGAAGCCATATCATAGTAATTTATTACTTGATATGGCTTTTATTTTTTATAGAACTTTGCCACTTTTATCCCTCGAAAATTATCCGCTAAATCCTAAGAAAAATTTAGGTATAATTTGTAAATTCGCACTGCCTTTAAAAAGCATCCTCGTATGCTTGTATATGCAAACATTTAATAACTTACAGATACTATGTCGCAGAAATCTACCATATTTTATACAATCACGGATGAAGCACCAGCTTTAGCAACTCGTTCCTTATTACCAATTATTGAAGCTTTTACAAAAACTTCCAATGTAGATGTCGCTACTAAAGATATTTCATTGGCAGCCAGAATATTAGCCAACCTTTCAGAGTACCTACCAAAGGAACAACGAGTAGAAGATGCTTTGGCCTTTTTAGGGGATTTAGCAAAAAAGCCTGAAGCTAATATTATCAAGCTTCCAAACATTAGTGCCTCAGTTCCACAGTTGAAAGCTGCCATTTCTGAGCTGCAAGATTTAGGATACAGTCTTCCTAATTATCCGGATACTGTATCTAGTGAAGAAGATAAAAAAGTATTGGCACTATATAACAAAGTAAAAGGTTCT
This sequence comes from Flavobacteriaceae bacterium, assembly GCA_965218065.1. GTDB lineage: Bacteria > Bacteroidota > Bacteroidia > Flavobacteriales > Flavobacteriaceae > Polaribacter. Next base: position 1,971,325 of record OZ244589.1, read on the forward strand.
GCTGTAAACCCTGTACTTAGAGAAGGTAATTCTGATAGAAGAGCCCCTAAGGCAGTAAAGAATTATGCCAAGAAAAATCCACATTCCATGGGTGCCTGGTCAACAGATTCAAAAACTCATGTATCTACCATGAATGCTGGAGATTTTGCACACAATGAGCAATCTGTTACTATCCCAAATGCAACAAGCGTTCGTATTGTACATAAAGATCAACATGGAAATGTAACCACTTTAAAAGAAGGTATTTCCTTATTAGAGAATGAGATTATTGATGCATCTGTAATGTCAAAAAACGCATTGATCAACTTTTTAGATGCTCAAGTAAAAGATGCAAAAGATCAGGGAATTTTGTTTTCGTTACATATGAAAGCTACCATGATGAAAGTTTCAGACCCTATCATATTCGGGCATGCTGTTAAGGTTTTCTTTAAAGATTTGATTGCAAAACATCAAGAAACGTTTGCGCAAATAGGATTCAATCCAAATAATGGTTTTGGCAACCTTATTGCCAACCTTGAAAAACTAGATCCCGGTAAAAAAGATGAGATTTTAGCAGACATTAATGAGGTATATGCTTCGAATCCTGATCTGGCGATGGTGAATTCTGATTTAGGAATTACTAATTTACACGTTCCATCAGATGTAATTATTGATGCATCGATGCCAGCCATGATCCGTACTTCCGGACAAATGTGGAATGCAGAAGGAAAACAACAAGATACCAAAGCGGTAATTCCAGATAGTTCTTATGCCGCTATCTATCAAGCAACCATTGATTTCTGTAAAAAGAATGGAGCGTTTGATCCATCTACCATGGGTACCGTACCAAATGTAGGTCTAATGGCTCAAAAAGCGGAAGAGTATGGATCTCACGATAAGACTTTTGAAATAGCTTCAGACGGTGTTGTAAACGTGATCGATGCAGCTGGAAATACACTTACTGAACACGCGGTAGAAACTGGAGATATCTGGCGAATGTGTCAGGTAAAAGATGCACCTATTCAAGATTGGATCAAACTGGCAGTTTCCAGAGCTAGAGCTACACAAACTCCTGCAGTATTCTGGTTAAATGAAAATAGAGCTCATGATGCCGAGCTAATTAAAAAAGTACAACAATACCTTCCAAATCATGCTACAGAAGGATTAGATATAAGAATTTTATCGCCTGAAAAAGCGACCGAATTCACCCTGGAAAGAATTAAAGATGGAAAGGATACTATTTCTGTAACCGGAAATGTGTTAAGAGATTATTTGACGGACCTCTTCCCTATTTTAGAACTAGGAACATCTGCAAAAATGTTATCCATCGTCCCGCTTATGAATGGCGGAGGCTTATTCGAAACAGGAGCTGGAGGATCTGCTCCAAAGCATGTACAACAATTTGTAAAAGAGAATCATTTACGTTGGGATTCATTAGGTGAATTCTTAGCATTGGCTGTATCTTTAGAGCACTTGGGAGAAAGTTCAGGAAATCCGAAAGCTAAAATTCTTGGAGAAACACTGGATAATGCAACAGATCTATTTTTAGAGAATAAAAAATCACCTTCTAGAAAGGTAAATGAGCTTGACAATAGAGGAAGTCACTTCTATTTAGCAATGTATTGGGCTCAGGAATTAGCAAATCAAAATGATGATATTTCATTACAAGAAACATTTATACCTATTGCTAAAGCATTATCTGAAAATGAAAGTACCATTGTTAATGAACTGAACGACATTCAAGGAAGCCCGGTAGATATAAAAGGATATTATCATCCAAATGAAGCACTTACTTCTCAAGCAATGAGACCTAGTGCAACATTTAATTCAATTTTAGAAAATATATAACGTTTACGCAACAACTGTGAAAGAGTGCTATATGCACTCTTTTTTTATGGATTTCTTGTTACATTTGGACAATGGACTTTATCAAAACTACAGAGCAGGATTCGAATTACGATCACTTAGAAAACATGAGTGTTTCTGATCTATTGCTGAACATGAATAGAGAAGATCAAACAGTAGCTTTGGCAGTCCAAAAAAGCTTACCACAAATAGAAACCCTTACCTTCCAAATTATTGAAAAGCTACAAAATGGCGGTCGTTTGTTCTATTTGGGAGCAGGTACGAGTGGTAGATTAGGTATTTTAGATGCATCAGAGTGTCCTCCTACTTTTGGGGTTTCTCATGGACTGGTTGTTGGTTTAATAGCAGGAGGTGATTCGGCTATTAGAAAAGCTGTAGAATTTGCAGAAGACTCTACTACACAGGGTTGGAAAGATCTTAAAAATCATGCAATTTCAGAGAAAGATGTCGTAATTGGTATTGCCGCTTCAGGAACAACTCCTTATGTAGTGGCAGCTTTAGAAGATTGTAATAAACATAATATTATCACGGGATGTATCACCTGTAACGAAGGAAGTCCATTGAGTAATGTGGCAAAATTTCCAATAGAGGTAGTAGTGGGACCTGAATTTGTTACTGGCAGCTCTCGGATGAAAGCAGGTACTGCCCAGAAGATGGTGTTGAACATGATCACGACGGCTACAATGATACGTTTAGGTAAGGTCAAAGGAAATAAAATGATTGATATGCAACTGTCAAATGACAAGTTAGTACATAGGGGAATTACCATGTTGGTGAATGAACTGGAAATCGATCAGGAAATGGCCGCAAACCTACTAGAAAGATATGGGTCAGTTAGAAATGCAATAAAGAACTATTTACATGGCAACAAATAAAAGATTATTGGAAAAAGGCTTAAAGTATTTAGGAGTGTTGGTGCTACTTTTTATTGCTTCTCCAATTGCATTGAGTTTTTCTTACAAAGCATTGAGTCTTTATAAAGAAGGGCAGCAATATGTTATCGCAATGATCTTTTTAGTCTTATCTTGTCTATTAACGATTTTTACCATTTATTTTGCCTTTAAAACCTTCAAAATTATCTTGAAAGCAATTTTCGATTCGGATTAGATTTTGGCTAAAAACAGATTACATAAGATCTTGCATTGGGAACATTGGCCTTTATTAATGTTCTACATTCCGAATATACCTTATGCGCTTATGCATGGTATTAAAGAATGGAATCTCGTCTTTTATACTGCGGTCAATCCAGGAATTAAAAACTCAGGAATTGGATCTGAATCAAAGTATGAAACTTTGCAAATGCTTCCTACAGCATTTATCCCGAAATCAGTATTGCACACTGCCGGATCTTCTATAGCGCATACCATTACCCGTTTGAAAGAACAGCACATACGGTTTCCTGTAATTGCAAAACCGGATGTCGGATTTAGAGGCTTACTGGTCAAAAAAATAGAGAATCAAGAAGCTCTTTCCTCCTATCTTGAAAAGTATAAGATCGATATTATTATTCAGGAATTTCTCACTCATGAAAATGAATGTGGTATCTTCTATTACCGATACCCTAGCGAGCAAAAAGGAGTGGTTACTTCTATTACATTAAAAGAATTTTGTCATGTCACCGGTGACGGCACCTCTACCATAGAAACATTAATTACCCAAGATGAAAGAGCCAAATTGTACTTACACCTTATTAAAGACAACCGCTCTGTAAATTTAGAATCTGTTCCCTCAAAAGGAGAAGTAGTAAAACTATCCAGTATTGGAAATCATTCGAAAGGAACAAAATTTATTAACGGAAATCATCTTATTACTCAGAAACTTCAGGATTCCTTTGACAAATTGAATCACCAAGTAGACGGGTGGTATTACGGACGGGTAGATGTGAAATATAACAGTTTAGAAGAATTGTATCGAGGTGAGTTCAAGATTTTAGAACTCAACGGGATTCTAGCAGAGCCAACACATATTTATGATGCGAGTAAAACGAGCTACTTCGGAGCTTTAAAAATAATTAGAAAACATTGGAAACAATTGTATAGAATCGCAGTGTATAATCATAAACGACAAAAAGTACCGTATCGCAAAATGTTTCCATTTATTCGGGAAATGTTAGCGTTGAAATCCTATTCTAATCGGGTGAAGAAAATGGCTAAAACTAACTAGCTAACACCTTTTTTGGTGTTGTAGGGTTATATCCAAAATCATTATCAGGTAGTTCTAACCCCAATTGATTTACTAAGAAACCTATACTAGAAAAGTGATGAATGGCATGACTGTGTGCCTGACATAATGCACTCTCCAATGTATACTTCATCGTTACCTTACCTAAACCAAGATCGTCTGTTACGCTAATGACCATTCCAAAATCGTTCCGATCCAGTTGATGCAGTTTATCAATCACCTGGTTAAAATATTCTATACCAACATCCGTGTGTTGTTCGGCAAGTACGTTTCTTTCTCGTTTAGAAAAATCAACATCTTTTGTTTCCAACCCATTAAAAATGCAACTAAATACATCCAAAATATGTCTCATATGAGCACCAATACTCGAATGATACGGAGGTGAAGATGTATCGCTATATTGCTCGTCGGAGATCGCATTTAACAACTTAATTCCTCTCTGTAAATTCTTCTCGATTGCGTTGATCATAAAACTATCTGGGTTTAGAATGCATAAAATTAAACTTTATTTTCAATTATGCTAGAAACTACACGTTAAATAGAGTCGTAAAAAAGAGGAATAGTTAACTAAAAAAGCAAGAAAAATATTTTTTGGCACGCTCTTTGGAATTTTCATAACAAATGCGGAAGCCGAAAAGCGAAAAAAGAGTAGGCATTATTTAAAACCCAATATTATGAAGAAAGGAATACTTTTATTAGCCGGATTACTATTATTATCAGTAAACGTAGAAGCAAAAAGCACCAAGAATCCAGGAGTAGAGATCGGGTTTTCGACAAAATACTACAACTCGGTTAGTTTTGTAGAAAGAGGAATTCGATTTGATGTTTTTTTGAATGGCGACTTTGATTTTGAAGCCGTTCGAAGAAATTACCGATACAACAAACGCAGAAACAGGTATCACAACATTAGAATTTCCAGAGATTATAAAGGAAGGATCAATCGAGTAGGAAACGTTTCTATTCGATATGATTTTAGAGGAAATGTAAGAAGGATCGGAACAGTTCATATGCATTATAGAAGAGGAAGGCTCTCTGATGTAGGTAACTTAAGAATTAGATACAACAGATGGGGCGATCCACGATTCTACGGAGAAGTAAGATACCAATACTCTTATAGTCCTGATTTTATTTGCGATTATGACGACGTGTATTTCTACGGAAATGAGTTTAGAAATAACTATAGATTGTACAAACAAGATGCAAACTTCTATTATTACAGAGCAAATAGAGGTGCAAATGTTTCTAGAAACAAGCTTTTAAAAAGAAGAAAACAAACAGTGGTAAAAAAGAAACCTGTTAAAAGAAAAGTCAAAAAAGCAGTACGAAGATCGAAAAGAGGATAAACAAAAAACCGAGCCAGTTGGCTCGGTTTTTATTAATTTAAACCTAATTCTTTCTTCTCCTTCGGCCGCTTCTGCTTTTTAAGTCTTCCAATTTTCTTCTAGCTATACGCACATACTCCTTATGAGAAACAACCTTACCCTTCAAAGGCTTATCAATTTTTTCTCCCTTCCAGGACTTAACCTCTACCAGTGTGCATACAATTGACGTTCTTCCAGAATTAGCTTCTAAAATTAATCCAGGTAATCCCCAAAAAATATCTGGTCCTTGATTGATGGGTATCTCTGGTGTGAACCATGCAACAACGTCAATTTCTTCTTGATCTTTCTTCTTTTCGTTCTTTCCAAGAGTAGTACTCTTCCAGTTAACCTCCTCAATTTTAAATGAAGTAGTAGCTTTGTAACAGGTAAATCTTCCTATTTTTTTCGTTTCATCAGTAACCTTCCATTGGAACTCTGTGATCGAATCTCTTATTAGAAATACCTTCCCTAAAAACTCTTGTGATCGTATATAACGATTCGTTTCTGTGCTCTTATATTGAGGTCCTTTCACAAAATGTCCCAATTTAGAAGATAATCTGTTATCAGACATAGGATGATCTAACTTCTCTTCTTGCTTGTATATAGACTCCTTATTTGTGAAATACAGAACATACTCTTTTTTGAAAAAATCCTTCATGATTTGAGAATATTGTTGTTTTTGAGCTTTCGTCATATTTCTACCTGAAAAATCGCTTATTTGAACATCCGTAGCAGATTGATAGTGAGCTACTCCATACATCTTCTGGCACATCACATTGGTCGTATACACCAATAAAAGAACTGAGAACATTTTCTTTAAACTATTTACTTTCATTATTATCTATTTTATTTGTTCATGAATCCACTTTTCCCAAAGGGCTATATCTTGAGCTCCAAAATTTGCTCCACTTATGTTTTTTAATACTTGTAATGCATTACGATAATTATGTGCATCTCCTTTTATCAAAATTTCCAGTAATACGGGTAACATATTTTTTAAATGTGCTTTGTCAAATCTCGACTTCTCTAAAGACCTCAAAACAACTAGCGCTTTATTTCTATCTGTAAAACTTGGGAAGTTTAATACCTTCACAATCTGTGATACATCTATACGTATCTTAGGATTGGCTCTGACTATATAATAAATTACCCGCATGCTATTGTTTCTTACTTCAGATTCAGGATCTTGCGTTGCAGGCATAAGAACCTTGATAAGATCTTCGCTGCTCATTCCTGCATGGGCAAGAAGAAAAGATGCTGCGGCCCTAAGATCGGCCGAGTTAGCTTGATGTACTATACGTACTAAAAGTTCTCTATTCTTTTTTGCATTTTTATTAAAATAAGACAAAAAGGGTTGTAGCTTAGGGTGATTAAAGGACCATACGCAGTGTACCACCGGACAGCTCATATCAACGATCTCATCATTTCTGAATAATCGAAAACTCAATTTTTGATACGATTTCCATTTCTCTATAATACTATCTGGATCCTTCAAATTAAGTTTCTTAAGAGTTCTAAAAGAAAGTCTATCTATCGCGTCTTCTACATCTACAAAATCAATTATAAAATCTGATTCTCCAGAATAACTTTTAAATAATTGGATATTAACATATGAAAATCTTCCCTCTCGAATTAACTGCTCTTCCAACTTATTCTTCTTCACTTTATATGCCTTCCTGTCGGTCTTGTGCATATTGAACAAGGAATCTAAATCGCTTTTGTATGTATTCAGTACATATTGATAAGAGATCTGTTCAGTGCCAAATACAGTAATTCCGTAATCCGGCTTCCCAACATATGAGGGCAGGGTAATCAATAGAACTAAAATGGAAATAAATCTAATTAAGTTTCGCATACGCAGCAATTGTATAAGCATTTGTTAGTGGCTAAGGTAAACTCAAATTCCTTAGTCAAACACAAAAACAAAGCTCAATCGCGCGAGTGAGATATGTCAAAAACCCTGGTGTTCTGCCTTATACTGTGACGGTGTTAACCCAGTTTGTTTTTTAAAAATACGATAAAATGAGGCCTGACTTTGAAAACCTGCTTCATAAGCAAGGCCCAGGATTGAGAAATGTGTCTTGTTGTTATCTAGCAAAGATCTTTTAACATATTCAACTCTATATTGATTTATTAATTCAGTAAATGTACTGTTCATTCTCTGACTCATAAATTCACTTAATTGATGTCGAGTAATATTCAATCTCTTCGCAAGCGTATCTGCGTTGAGGTCACTTTCAAGATATATTTTATCCGAACAGAGTAATGTATTCAAATTGCTTTCCAGTACATTTAAGTCTTGCTGATTTAGATTTGAGTACTGATATTTTTTTATATCACCAGAGGAAAAGAATAATGACCCCTTCAGTCCTTTTGTCATATAAATGCCCAGAGATGAAACAAAGATCATCAAAAAAAGTATGATTACGGATGTTAAATCAACAACTGATATAGAGAACAAAATCTTTAAAGAATAAATAATACCAACAGCTACAGAAAGAAGTAGTAAACAAGTATTCAGCACTTTTAGCATCAATTTTGATCCTAACAACTTAGCTGAGTTACGCTTAAGCAATCGCATCGAAGCAATACTGTAAGAAAAAAGTTGGATTGTAAAAACTAGCAGTAGCAATTTTTTAAAACCCATAAATACTTCAATTTGCTGTAAAAGCCAAACAAAAACAAAGGGTAAAAGATGCAGTACTATTTCTCTTTTTCCTTTTGAATGTTCTAAGACAGAAGATAAAAAGAGGTAATATAATGCAGGAATTAAGAACAGTGGTGCAAAACCAATAAAATAGAGTATTGGAAAAAGATTACTATACCCAAGTTTTATAAGTACTGACTGAACACCAATATAGGTTGCTGTCATAAGCATCCATATTAGATAGGACGTACCTTTTCTCAGTTTCCTCCTATGAAATAGTAAAAGTACAACGAGCAGTACACTTTGTATAGATGCATATCCAATAAGAAAAACCCAAAGATCCATAAGTATATGACTATTGAAAGTATAAATTGGTTTAATGTAAAAATTACAATGGCAATATAATTGAAAGAACTGACACAGTAAAAGCAAAAAACCGAGCCAGTTGGCTCGGTTTTTCTTATCTGATTAATTTCTTGTACTTAATTCGTTTTGGCATGAGATCACCACCTAATCGTTTCTTTTTATTCTCTTCATAATCTGAGAACGATCCTTCAAAGAAATAGACCTGACTATCTCCTTCAAAAGCTAGGATATGTGTACAGATACGATCTAAGAACCATCTATCGTGGCTAATTACCACAGCACAACCTGCAAAATTCTCCAACCCTTCTTCTAAAGCTCGCAATGTATTGACATCTAGATCATTTGTAGGCTCATCTAATAGTAACACATTGCCTTCTTCTTTGAGCGTCATCGCCAAATGCAATCTATTACGTTCTCCTCCTGATAAGGTATTCACTTTTTTATTTTGTTCGCTTCCCGAAAAGTTAAATCGACTTAAATAAGCTCTAGAGTTGACTTGCTTTCCACCCATCATTACCAGATCTTGACCATCTGAGAAGTTTTCCCAAATTGATTTTTCGGGATTGATGTTGGCGTGAGATTGATCTACATAAGCGATCTTAGCAGTCTCTCCTACCGTGAAGTTTCCTTTATCGGCATTCTCTTCTCCCATGATCATTTTAAAGATTGTGGTCTTTCCGGCTCCATTGGGTCCAATGATCCCTACAATACCCGCTTGCGGAAGATTAAACTCTAAGTTCTCATATAACAGCTTATCTCCATAAGCTTTGGAAACTCCCGTTGCTTCGATCACATTCGTCCCTAAACGAGGTCCATTTGGAATAAAGATCTCCAGCTTTTCTTCCTGCTGCTTCTGATCTTGACTCATTAGTTTCTCATAGCTCTTTAAACGCGCCTTTTGCTTGGTTTGCCTTCCTTTAGCACCTTGACGCACCCATTCTAACTCCCGTTCTAGTGTTTTCTGACGTTTAGATGCTGTCTTGCTTTCTTGCGCTAATCGTTTTGACTTCTGATCTAACCAGGAAGAATAATTTCCTTTCCAAGGAATTCCTTCTCCTCTATCCAATTCAAGAATCCAGCCTGCAACATTATCCAGGAAATAACGGTCGTGCGTGACCGCAATTACAGTTCCCTTGTATTGCGCTAAATGATGTTCTAACCAATGTACAGATTCTGCATCCAAGTGGTTGGTAGGCTCATCCAATAAAAGGATTTCTGGTTCTTGTAATAACAACCTACATAATGCAACTCTTCTCTTCTCTCCTCCTGAAAGTACTCCGATCTTTTTATCGGGTTCCGGAGTTCTTAGTGCATCCATTGCGATTTCTAGCTTAGTATCCAACTCCCAGGCATTCGAGGCATCGATCTTATCTTGCAGATCGGCTTGCTGTGCCATCAATTTCTCCATCTTATCCGGGTCTGAATACACTTCTTCCAAACCAAACATATCGTTGATCTTATTGTATTCATCCAAAATAGCCACCGTTTCTGCTACTCCCTCTTTCACTACTTCTATAACTGTTTTTTCAGGATCAAGCTTAGGCTCTTGTTCAAGGTATCCCACCTTATATCCCGGTGAAAACACCACATCTCCCTGGAAGTTCTTTTCTACTCCCGCGATGATTTTTAATAGTGTCGATTTTCCTGATCCATTTAAACCAAGAATACCGATCTTCGCCCCATAAAAGAAGCTTAAATAAATATCTTTTAAAACTTGTTTGTTTGTACTTTGATAGGTTTTACTTACCCCTGACATGGAGAAAATAACCTTTTTATCGTCTGACATATGTTGATTGAAAAATTAAAGTTGATCTATACTCTTCCTTTTAAGGCATTAAATACCCATGCAATGGCGAAGAAACCAATTCCTACTGCCGCAAAGCCCCAGCCTGCAACATCATCATACCTAAAAGCGCCTAACCCAATAAGTGCAACACCTACAAATATCATGATAAACGTTGCCCATCCTAAAACTGTGTTTTTATTCATCTACATTAAATTTAAACTATAAAATTACCTTAAAATTGGTCATTTTATATAACTATTGCCCACAAATATCGTTCTTTTATTTGAAATCTTTTTTCTCACTTCTGTTTATGTCTTCTTTGGCGTAACATTTGTAGTAAAATGAACGTCTTTTATATAAATGAATCGATTACTGACCATATTCTCCTTATTCTTTTACAGCATAGTTATGTCTGCGAATGAAGGGGTGTACTTTGATAATACTCCTTTTCATTTTACAAAAGCGCAACGTATAAATAAATATACCACACGTATTCCCTTTAAACTAGTAGATCGGTTAATAGTGATCGAAGGAGAGCTCAAAGGAAAAAAAGGGAACTTTATTTTCGATACTGGTTCTGAAAAACTCCTGATCAACAAAGTACATTTCTCGAATCTTATTTTGCATGATGATAAGACCAGTAATACCTCAGGAGTCTTAGATTATGTAGATAACCCCATTCAAAAAAGAATTCAAAATTTCTCCTTAAACAGTCTTTCCTTGTATAATAAAACATCGGATCTCATAGATCTGTCTCATATAGAAAGTTCAAAGAAGATAAGGCTTCTGGGCATACTGGGCTACAGCATTCTAAAAGATTATGAGGTTTTTGTGGATCTTTACTTGAATCAGATCACGCTAACCAAAACGGATAAAAATGGGAACACCTTGGGCAAAGATATTTATCTGGAAAAAATCGTTGACAGTGTTTCTTTTCGATTAAAAAAACATGCCATTATTCTAGACGGATTTATCAATAAACAGAAAGCTGTATTTGCATTGGATTCAGGTGCCGAGTTTAGCCAAATCAATAATCGTATTCAAAAAAAAGCACTGCAATCCTTTTATCCAAAGGGTAGAATCGTCTTAAAAGGCGCGAGTAATAAAAAGCTCGAAGTAATCTCCGGTAATTTGTATAGGGTCCAATTAAGTAAAACTGTTTATTTTGGTCCTATGAAAACCATCTTAACCGGATTCTTGCATATCAATAAAGCATTTGGCACAAAATTAGACGGTATATTGGGGCACGATTTTTTTGCACAAAAAAGAGCCATTATCAATTATAAAAAGAAAAAAATTTACTTTATTAACTATCCTGTTATTAGAAAATGACATTACGAATCTTACATATCATCATTTTCATTTGCACGATATCGATCTCTTCGATATACGGCCAGAAGGATACTATTAAAGGGTATCAAATTGATGGCGATCATATTGTATTTCGATTCAACAAGCACGATTATTTAAAGGCTACTAACGATCATACTGAAGAAAGAATCGATTTCAAAGACCTGAACATTAAAGAAGTTTTTGTGGCTGGTAGTTTTAACAATTGGTCTAGAGATCAATGGAAGATGAAAAAAATATCAGATTCTATTTATGAATTGCGAAAAAAACTGACGGACCTTAATGAATTTACACCGGAATTTAAGTTTGTAGTCAATCAAAAGTATTGGGCAGAACCTACAGACGATGCCCAAAATATTACGGCTGCCAAATCTTATGACGGTATTGATTATTATACCTATAACTTTAAAATACTACTTGCGTACCCTACCAGGAATGGGAACTATACATTTAGACTTCCTGGACATAAGCGTGCCAAAAAAGTAATATTGAGCGGTTCATTTAACAAATGGGATGAAGAAGCATTTAAAATGAACAAAACAGAGAGCGGATGGGAGTTAACGTTACAATTGAAGCCTAGCTATTACGAGTACAAATTTATCGTGGATGGTGAATGGATGGAAGACCCCAATAATAAGAATAAGGCGATCAATGAATTTGGAGGTTACAATTCTTACATCGACGTTAAAAAGAATGTGACTTTCGTTCTAGAAAATTTCAAAAATGCAAAAAGTGTTGTTCTTGCCGGCTCTTTTAACGATTGGAACGAAACTTTGTGTCCAATGAAAAAGACGGCAAAAGGGTGGATATATCACATAAAACTATCTGCCGGGAAGCATCATTACAAATATATTGTAGACGGGAAATGGGTAGTTGACCCTGATAATTCTGTAAAAGAATACGATATGGAAGGGAATATCAACTCCGTTAAAATGGTCAAATAATACTATAAGCTCGCCGCCAATCTGCATCCCTGATCTATGGCCCTTTTCGCGTCCAGTTCTGCCGCGACATCGGCTCCCCCAATAACATGTACTTTTTTTCCTGCCGATTCTAATGGTGCAAGCAAGTTTTTAAAAGGAGTCTGTCCTGCGCAAATAACAACGTTATCGACTGATAAGGTCTTTTGCTCGTCATTCTGAACATAATGAAGACCGTCGTCATCTATTTTCGAATATTGCACTTCATTAATGAACTGGACATTCTTCTTTTTTAGGTTGGTTCTATGAATCCATCCGGTAGTTTTCCCGAGGTTACCACCAAATTTTCCTTTGCTTCTCTTAAACATAAAGATCTCTCTTGGAGATGGATGGAATTCGGGTTTCATACCTGCAATGCCTCCTCGTGCTTCAATACTCTTGTCAATACCCCATTCTTTTAGCCAGGTATCAATATTCTGTGAGCTGGATTCGCCTTCGTGAGATAAATACTCAGAAACATCGAAACCAATACCTCCTGCTCCGATAATTGCCACTCGTTTACCTACAGGTTTTTTATGTTTTAAGACATCTAAGTAGCTCAATACCTTTGTATGCTCTACACCATCTATCTTAGGTGTTCTTGGTGTAATTCCTGTAGCTAAAATGATCTCGTCATAATCAGCAGTAGAAAGGTCATCTGCCGAAACTCTGGTATTTAGTTTAAGAATAACTCCGTGCAATTCTATTTGTTTCTTAAAGTAGCGGATGGTTTCGTAAAACTCTTCCTTTCCTGGAATTTGTTTTGCAACATTGAACTGGCCTCCAATCTCTTTATCGGCATCGTATAATGTAACCATATGTCCTCTTTGGGCTGCAATGGTGGCTGCCGCTAATCCGGCAGGCCCCGCTCCTACTACGGCTATTTTTTTAGGGTTCTCTGTAGGGTCATAGTTAAATTCTGTCTCATGACAGGCTCTGGGATTAACCAGACAACTGGCTACTTTTTGCTTAAATACATGATCTAAACAGGCTTGATTGCAGGCTATACAAGTATTGATCTCGTCATCTCTTTCTTGTTCGGCCTTGTTCACCCATTCAGGATCAGCCAAAAAAGGTCTTGCCATAGAGATCATATCGGCATGTCCTTCAGCCAACACTTTCTCCGCTGTTTCGGGCATATTAATTCTATTGGACGTCACCAAAGGAATGGATACTTCCTCTTTCATTTTTTGGGTGACCCAGGTAAACGCTGCTCGCGGAACCGATGTTGCAATCGTTGGAATACGAGCTTCATGCCACCCTATTCCGGTATTAATAATGGTAGCCCCAGCTTTTTCAATCTCTTTAGCAAGCAGCACCACTTCTTCCCAGGTACTCCCTTTTTCTATAAGGTCTAACATTGATAATCGATAGATAATGATAAAATCGTTTCCAACAGCTTCCCGTACTGATTTCACCAATGCAACCGGCAAACGCATTCTATTTTCATAGGCACCGCCCCATTCGTCCTTCCTCTTATTCGTATGTGCAACTATAAACTGATTGATCAAATAACCTTCTGACCCCATAATTTCAACACCATCATAGCCTGCCATTTTTGAAAGTTTAGCGCAGTTTACAAAATCTCGAATCGTTCTTCTAATACCAGATTTTGTCAATTTGAATGGTTTAAAAGGATTAATAGGTGCCTTTATTTTCGAGGGAGCTACATTAAACGGATGATAACCATAACGTCCTGCATGCAGAATCTGCATACAGATCTTTCCTCCTTCATCGTGCACTGCCTTCGTAATTTTCTGATGATGCCGTGCATGTTTCTTTGTAGACATTCTTGCAGAAAATGGACCTGTCCATCCCTGAATGTTGGGAGCAATTCCGCCTGTTACAATTAGTCCGACACCACCTTTTGCGCGCTCTGCATAATAAGCCGCAATCCGTTCCAAACCATTTTTTTCTTCTTCCAAACCGGTATGCATAGACCCCATTAATATTCTGTTCTTTAATGTGGTAAAACCCAAATCTAGTGGTTCAAAAATGTGCTTGTATTTCATATGTTTACGACTTAATTATTATGCATGCATAACATATATGCAAGATATGCTTATTTCTTGAACTAAAAAAACCAGAAACTCAAGCTTCTGGTTTTTTCACTATTCTCAGGGGTCTTTAGTATAAATAACCCATTTTTCCTTGCTGATAATCACGAAGGGCCTCCATAATTTCTGTCTGGGTATTCATCACATAAGGTCCCCAGGAAGTTACTTTTTCATTAATTGGCGCTCCCGAGAGTACCAGTAAATTACTAGCTCCTGTTCCCTCTATATGAATAGCATCTCCATCTTGTTGAAAGGTTACCATCTGCATAGCTCCCTTTTTAAGAGTTACCTCATTATTAATCAGTACTTCTCCATCTAATAAATAGACCAGAGACGAATGATCTTTAGGAAGGTCAATGATCATACTTCCTTTTTCTGAGGTTTTAAGCGTATACACATTAACGGCTGTTTGCGTTTTAATAGGTCCTTTTTTTCCTTGCTGCTCTCCTGCAACCACTTTTAACGCTACAGTACCATCTTCATTGATCACTACTGGTAAATCTTCACTTTTTATATGTTGATATGCAGGTGGTATCATTTTATCTTTAGCCGGTAGATTCAACCACAACTGAATTCCTTCTAGATCTCCTCCTTTTCTCACAAATTCTTTCGTTGGCCCCTCTGCATGGATTACACCTCTTCCCGCTGTAGTCCATTGGACATCTCCTGCTTTAACGATCATTTCATTTCCCAATGAATCACGATGTAACTGCTCTCCCTTGAACAAAAGAGTAATGGGCTCAAATCCTCTATGAGGGTGTGGCCCCAAATCAAATGGGTTATTAAATTCGCTAATCGCATAAGGTCCATAATGGTGTAATAATAAAAAAGGATCTACCTGTTCTATTCCCTGCGTCGGAATCGGTTGTCTTAATCGTATAGGTCCCATGTTCACTAATGGGCTCCCCACTTTATGTGCTATTGATTTTATTTTTTTATTTTCCATGGAAAATATTTTTACAAATTTTTTATCTTATTTTATCTAGTAATTTACTCAACGTTTTCGCCTCTTCTGTAGTCAAATTCTCCAAAAAATCCAACTTAATATTCTTATCAATATCAGATAATAAGGTAAGTCCTTTTTCGGTAATAGATATATACACTACTCTTCTGTCATGATCACAGCGGATACGTTCTATATAGCCTTTATCACAAAGCTTGTCCATTAATCGAGTGGCATTGGGTGCTCGCTCGATCATCCTATCTTTTATAAGTTGAACTTTAATCGGTTCTCCTGCTCCTCTTAAAATTCGTAAGATATTATACTGCTGCGGAGATATACCATAAGGTCTGAAAAATTCGTTTTCATGACTGTTGATCCAATTTGCGGTATACTTGATATTGATGATTGCTTTGATCTTATCATTCGCAAATTTCGATTGTATGTCTTTAGAGATATCTCCCATAGCATTTTAACCTCTTAATTTAAGGTCTTTCATTATAGTATTAAAAACATCTGAAGTTGGTGTTAAATACACTTCTTCATCTACAAACAAGGTTGGGTACTTTACCTGTCCTTCGTACAATTGCTTTGTATGTTCTTTAGCTCTCGCGTCCTTTGAAATATCTTTATATTCAAATGGGACCTCTGCCATTCTCAAGAAATTCTTAAAAGCCACTGTATGTGCATGCCCTTGCTTTCCATATAAAATGATCCTCATTTTTCCTCCTTTCTGAATGCAAAGTTACAAAAAAACCATTTATATTCCAAGGAATATATTTCCTATGTATCACAACTATTCGTGAGGTGAAATACCTCTTACGAAGTCTTTATTGATAGCGCTTTAGATGGACATTCATGTACCTGAGCAATAATTCGATCAGAACTCGCTGCGTCCATATCTACCCACGGTTTTCTTCTCGGATCAAAGACGGACAACAACCCTTTCCAACATTTTTTAGAATGCGTACATAGATGCGGTTGCCAAACCACTGTGACTTCACCGTTCGTGTATTCCTTTTTTATAGGTTTCTTGTTTTCCATATTCTTATATTTTATTTTCAAGAGTCTTAACAGCTTCGATAAGTGCCGCATTCAACTCTTTTTCGATGATTCTACCTTCTTTAAAATTATCAAAAAATCCTGGTAATGAAAAATTGGCAACCACATCGGTACCCATATGTGGAAATGAAGCATTTGCCGATGCCAATACAGATGCACCTCCTCTACCTCCCGGTGACGCGGCCATCAAGAGCATGGGTTTTTTATTAAAGATGATACGATCAATTCTTGACAACCAGTCAAAAGTATTCTTAAAAGCTGCGGCATAAGATCCATTGTGTTCTGCAAGCGAAAGAATAAATCCATCGTAGGTTTTTAATTTTTCAGATAATGCTACCATTTTTTCAGGAAATCCGTTCTGTTCTTCATCGATGCTGTACAAAGAAGCCTGATAATCTCTCATGTCAATTACTTCGTAAGAAGTTTCTTCTAATAAACTAGCAGCATAAGATGCCAATTGTTTATTTATCGAAGTACTACTGGTGCTACCAGCAAAAGCTAAAATTTTCTTCATATTTGTTGTTTTAGTTATGCTATCGATGTGCGTTTGTAAAAAAGATACGATGTGGTTAAGAATAAGAATGCCAATATCGAGAACAATTGCTGTCCATCACTGATCATAACATGTGCAAAAAATGCCAATACCACGTTAAAGAAGAATCCCGCATATGCCCATTCTTTTATCGTTTTAAATTTAGGGTACCACAATGCGATTAATCCTAAAATCTTAGCAATCGCTAACGGATATACCAAATAAGAAGGATACCCCATCGTTTCAAACGCATCCCTTATCATTTCTGTTTTTGTTAAGTACATACTAATAGAGAACAACATAATTCCAGAGAATAACGCCGTAGCGATGTAGTATATAATTTTGTTAGTTTTCATTTCTGATATTTTATGATTTCATGGGCAAAGTTATAAAAATATATTTTATTTTCCAAGGAATATATTTCTATGGAAATTAAAAATACACAAATTTGTACTTTCTCATTTTTGAACACTACGATTAATTATTGGATTTTAAAGAGTCTATTTTCCGTTGTAATCTTTCGATCTCCTGGTCCTTTTCCGAAGTAATTTTGAGCGAATCCTTGATTATCGTCATTTTTTTCAGTGAATCGTCCTTAAAATAAAAATCGATTCCCTCACTTGCTCTCCATGCTTCATTGAGCTGATCGTACACTGTTCTGTTCCAAGCACTTGGGTGCTTTGCATCGATCCAAACTACATCTCGGTACTCACTATCTATCAAAGCCAAATCCGGAGTTGCAGAGCCGTCAAACTTATCTGAGTCATTTCTGACCGCAGAAACTGTACTTAAGAAAAACATCCTCTTTCGTCCAGCGATATCTTTTATATACGGCCTAAACTCCACCGGTTTATTCACAGACCAGTCAAATTCTTTTCTAGATTCAATCACTTTTAAGGGCATTGCAGAAACGCCAGCATATCCTTGCTTCTTGGACGCATGATCGTAATAATATAATTTATCTGTTCCATCGGCTGGAATAAATACGCTATAGGTAAGACTTGTCCTTTCATCTCCTATAGGTTCTAAGCCAAACCAATGATACAGTCCACTATATGCCTGTTGGTCTACACCCGTAAAATCACAATCCGTTACAAATGGCTGCTGATTCTGATCATCCGGAAGGTCCGGGATCTTCACGGCAGTTTTCATGTTCCAAGGTAAAGGATCTTTAAAACCTCCAATAAACTTAAGAGATTCCGCTTGTAACCTAGATACTTCTTCCGACAATGTATTTTGTTTAGACAGGTAGGGATACTTTCTCATTTCTTCGGGACTAATATAGGTTCCTTTACCAACAAAGATACGCTCGATGTAATCTCCAAAACCATGAGCTCCATTTTCAATAACCATTACTCCACCAAATGTGGGATAGGGAAAGAAAAATCCTTTCCACTTAATAAGACTAACTACCTGCACCCATTTTCCGTCATCATTCTTCATATAATACGTGTCACTTGGTTCCATTGTAAACAACTGAAAGAAACCAAATCTTTGCACCACTGCATTGTACGTATTTCTGCTGAATTTCAATGATTCTCCAATAGAGAAGGTCACTGGAATTCTATTTTCACTAGAAAATCTGGGAAACGGTGTGGTACTAGGAACTGCAAATACCTCTTCCGTATTGTCCGTAATACCCTGCCAAATATATTTTTCCGTTGGTTGAATGGCCATCGTCCATTTGTTCTCTCCATCGACTCTTACCAAATGTGGTAGCGACACATCTTTGGTTTCTCCAACCGATTCATTGGCCATAGAAAATATATTCTGTAAAGGTTGGATACGCTCGTTTTGCGTTAGCGGTAATTCTTTAATTTCTACCCTGTTCAGATTATTGAAAACATTGTAGGTCTTCATATAATCGTACAACTTAAAATGCCAGCCGGCCGTATACAACACTCCAAAAAAAGCAATCAACCCAACTAGGATCAGCAATCTTTTACCAGTGCTTGGTGATTTTCTGAATTTACGCAATCCAAAAAACAGGACGGTTAATCCTAAAAGGATCATGAAAATATATTTTCGCAAAAACAACAACAGCGGTTGATAATCATCTCGTAAAATCAAGAGCATAAGAACCAGGATGATTCCCACGATACTCAGTATGATCTTTTGTTTTCTTCCTTTTTGCCAATATCTCTTTATCATTCTATAGCCTTTTTTATAACAATCCTTTATCTTTTAGTCTGTCTCTTGCACTTTTCTCTTCTTTTTTAGGAGCCTCTTCTGTTGCCTCTGTCTTCGGTGGCTCTTGCTCTTTTTGATCATTGTCAAACGTATCATTTACAATTTCTTTAATAGCAGCAGTCTTTTCATCAATAATCTTACTCGATTTGATAACAAAGCTAGCTATATACGTACCTAATAAGGTACCTACAATACTCGAAGCAAACATAGAAACTGTTCCATAATCAATTGGAATTAAAAATCGTAATATCAATATGATCGCAAGGAACAATATCGAGATAAACACCAGACGTAATAAAAACTTTTGTTGGTATACAAACCCAGTCTTGTCTTCGGGCTTCATTTGTAGTTCTTTCGAGTTCATCACTCTGTTCAAAAAGCGATACAACTTATTTCCATTAGATTCTCTCCAATACAATAATACTCCAAATAAAATAGCGGCTATAAATGCAATAAACTCTAGTGTCATATCTTGTCAATTTTTTTGATAGTACATAAAGTATAGACCTTATAAGGTACGACCATATACTACTAAATTAGTCTTTAATTATTAAATATTGTTACAAATCGTTTCTATAACCCAATCTTTTAATGACTCATCCCAAGTTCTAAATTGCTTATAGAACTCTTCTTTATCGTACCAATACAAGAAAAGAATGTCTTTTGACGACACGTTTACCAACAGTTTCCAAATAAGATCCTGATCATGTGGCAACAATGATGAATGTGGAATATGCAACGCATGTAGCATTTGCTGATCCACAAAGTCTTTTGGTTGTACAGTACTATTCGATTTCTTTTTCTCAAGATACAATTCCAATCCCATTACCTTTCTACGAGCTTCCATATCTATCTTATTCAAATAACTCTTGAAAAGTATACTATCGTTAAGTACTTCCTTAATAGGGTGCCTGGATTCTTCTACATATTCTGAAAACATATATTTCTTGATCCTTGGATATCTTCTTTTCGACAATTCTTCTTCCAGATCACATTCTACCAAAGAATAACTTGTCAATTTGTTCATTAATTCGGGCTGAAGAACATGATACATTAATACGCGATCATTTCCTGTTTTATCCACATTTTTAAATACGTCTTCACTCTCGAAGATTAGCATAGGAGTTACTGCATTTCTCAATAAATAAACACCTCCAAAAGCTTTGGTATAAAATGAATCTACCTGATATTTAATTTCTTTTAACTCAAGATCTCTACCTCTTAGGTCTCCATATTTTTTCGCGGATGCCAACAACTCTCTATGATTGTCCTCATCTATAAAGTTGTTATCTCTGTTGAAATACTCAATCAGTTTTAGCTGCTCTTTTTGTGCTTCGTACAAATCATCTAATAGGCGGAAACTTATTACTATTTCTTTGTATCTTAAGATATCCAGCACCTCGTAAAACACATCGATCTTTTGATCGAAATCCAAACATATTGCGGAGTCTCTGGTAATGTCATTAATGCGATCTCCATGTACTTTAAAGACTTCTTTCATTAATGCTCTATCAAAAGAATGTGTTGGTACATACACCGGTAATCCTTTTTGTAATGGAGTGATAATAATGCAATGTGGGTTTGCATCTCCATTGTTTAGATAATGAAGATCTTCCTTCTCTTCAGCTATTTCCGGACTCCAACCTATTCCATCAATGGAAAAAGATGATAATTCAGTTTTGGTAAAACCCATTTTTTCCAGACAGCGGTTATAGCGATCCACTAATTTACCGCTCACAGAAATGAGCTCGCTCTGATATAAATTTGCCTCTTTTAATTTTTGCATTTTTTGAAATTCCGTTTGGAGAAAACCCCTTCCCTACTTAAGCTCCATTTTCAAATTGTTGTCTTGCTTCCAGATCGATATTAAGCTGATTTACCCGGGCATCTACTTTTCGTTTGAAATCTGTATCAGCAATCGTAGCCACATTATCCAAATAACGCACGACCTCTTGCCTTCTGATCTCGGAAAAGTCTAATCCTTTCATATTCGATTTCATTAGCTCCTGTAACATCTGAAACTTTGTTTCGTAGTCTTTTTGGAAATAGATTTCAGGGTTTTCAAACCAATCTTGCTCCAGATCAAAATCTGTTAAACGCAGAGATATGGCCGACTGAATATTTCTTACATCTCTAGAAGAGAAAAACGGAAAGATTTGCTGTATTTCCTTGTAGAGACTCGCATAAAACAGATGATCATTTGTCTGATGCATTTTTTCCACCTTATCATAAGCCTCAAAAACACGTTCTTCTGATGGCTTTTCAATAGCGCTTAAAATATCCCCCATACTTTTAGCCAATCCCTGATCTTGCAAGAAGTCATAGTCATTAGGAGCTTCCATATTTACAAAACTAGGCATGGTTTTCTCGAGCTTAGACCACCACAAATAATCTTGGTCCAGGAAATCATGTTCGGTTCTCGCACCATCAATTTTAAACCTCCCCTGTACTCTAGAAATCACTGCTTTATCTAGCATTTCCGGTAAGTTTGTAAACAATCCTATCGAGCTATTTCCATAATTCACTGCATAAGCTCCTTCTGTATATCGTAAAAACACTCCGATCACCTCTTTTACTCCTGCTGACACTCCTTGAGCTGTTCTCTCTTGTAGGTTATTCTCCGCATCATCTATAGGAGCAAATATTAGTTTCGTTGGATCTTGCATGGGCTTCATCCACTCTACCATTTTTTCTGCTGAACCTCCTTGAAAGGTACTGATCAATGTATCCGGCATCGGATGAAATAGGAAGGGTATTTCTAAATGATCGCAATGCTCTTTTAAACGTGTTGCTATAGCGGCAATTAACATACTTTTACCTGTCCCTGGAATTCCATATCCCATAAATACAGGCATAAACCCTCCTAGTTCCTGAAACGGGTTCTTCTTTGCTTCAAAATCATAGCTTAACATTCTTTCGGTCAATCGACGCGCAAAATGCTTTGCATCACGGTTCCCTACAATTTGCTCAAACTGGATCTTGTTAAATTCAATGCTTTTTGCCGTTCCTGAAAAGACATTTGTCCAACCGGAAATAGCAAATTCTGAACCTTCTAATTTATAGGTTCTGTCTTCTATCGTTTCTGTATACTCTAAACTACTCTTACGAAGTTGAATTTCATCTAACAGGGCTTCAAAATAAACGACAGTAAAATCGATCACGTCCTTGTCCGATTTAATGATATCAGGATGTCCTAGATATTTATCATAATAGAATAAACTACAGGAAACTCCCTTAAGCGGAGAGAATAATGACATTTCCGGAATGCCTGCAAACTTTTGCTTCATCACGCTCAAATCGTCCGAAGAATGTGGTTTTAAATGATATAAAATGTGATAGGCTGTTGAGAACAGCATAAAAGCTGTGGCCGTATGCATTTTACTCTCAAACTCGCGCTTCCCATTACTATCTAAACTAGATTTACGCTCATTAAGACTTGATAAACCCGAAGCATCATAAAAGCTATCTTTGATCCAAATGCCAACTGTTAGCCCTTCCTGAACAGCATATAACGTTCTATTTAATTGAATAGGAATAGCTACTGAATCCGGTAATAGTCTTTTTTTAAGCGCCAGTACAGTTTTTGAAACAGAAGTTACTGCAGCGCTACTTCCATTGTTTGCTCTTGATAAATACAGTAAGATCGATTCATCCTTCGCGTTTTTATCTTTACTTTTTGCCCGATGACCTTGTTCCCATCGGATGCTTTTTACATAAGATGATGCTTCATCTCTCAGGACATCTAGTTCTGATTTTTTTATTGGAAATGTTGAATTGTGTTCCATATTTTTTACATATCAATTTTTAAATCTGCTATTTGTATTGGCGGTTTTGCCAAATTTGTAAGTGCATCAGGTGCTCTGTCGTGTAACAACTGAATGACTCTATGGGGAGCCAACACGTATTTCTGTTTTACTATGCTACTCCATTTCTGCATAGTTTGGCGCGAGAAGAACCTTCCTTCTTGAAAAGTATCTCCCGACCAAACTTCATCTACAGTCAACGATAAAGCATACGATTCTAATGCAACTTCCTTCTTCGCAATAGCTTCTAGTATACTATGTGTTATTATATTTTCATCCTTAGCAAATACATTATGCAAAGGCCCCAAATCAATTCTTTTTATATGTTTCGGTTGTACTTCAGGCAATCTCTTATCTATATTATAAGCCATCATATCTAATGACATCTCTCTATCTGCACATAATTCCAAAACCTCATACAATTTTTCCTTATGATCGTCTACTCTATGCCCGTCAAAGTCGAAATACATAAAACAGATATAAGGTCTATTGGTTGCGACATCATAAAAACTCCAGCTCGTAAGCAATTCGGCAGCAATATTTTTAGACGCATTCACAATCTTCCCTTGAACAAATCGATTAAATATATATTGTTCATTCACTGAAGTATAGTACACAATAGAAGTTGCCTGAAACAATCGATCTTTTCTAACGGCTCTTTTTTTCTGTAATAGTGTATCTAAAAATTCTTCCTTTAGTGAATACGAATCTACCAACCTTCCCAGATGCTCTTTTCGTAATTGCAGATCATTATACAGATATCTAAACTCCAAATAATTTGGAAATCCTGATTCCGTGAGGTCGATCTTCATATTCTCTTCTTCGTCATACATATACTTTATACGCATGGCATCAATAGAATACAGCAATAAATCACAGTACTGTTTAAAAAATGTAATCTCGTCATTATTACAAATCCCTTGTCTTTGCGCACTAACAATTACTTCTTTCAAAGCAAAATCTACCATCTTATGGTAAAAAACGTATTGCTTCTTTGAATCTAGAACAGCAGAATCTAAAGGTGTTACAATATGATTTATAGACATTGTATAACTTTTATTATAAGTACACCAAAATTGGTATTCCTCTAAGAATGGCTCTTATGGAAATTTAAATCTTAAGACAATAAGTCGTCGTCTCCACCCTCTGGTGCAGGGTCATCAGATGGTTGTTCTCCTTCTTCAATAGGAGCATTTGGGTCAGCTTTATAGTAATCTTCAAAGATCTGTTTCATATCGATTCCATAACGATCTGAAAAATTCTTTTGAATATCTATATCTTTTTCTCGTATCTCTTGTAAAGCTTCGGCATAACTACTATAAACTCCTTGCATTACTTTCTCATGCACTGGAATATTATCCATCATATCCTGACGCGCTTTAGCACTTGCCGTATGCATTGCAGCTAAGGTTTCTCCAATGTGTTCATCAGTTTTTACTCCCAGGTGCTCCAGTATTGCTGCAAACTCTTGATCTGTTCTTGCTTTTAAAGCAACTACATAACCGTCATAGTACTTTAATCTTTCTTCAGTATCACTTTTCAGCTTTGCACGATGGGTTTGTAAATTACTGCGTAGAGATGTTAATACTTTAATTGTTAAGTTGTGCTTATGTACAAAACTATCCTTACTAGCAGCTAACGTTGTATATGCATTTCTCAATCCTTCAAGTTCTTCCACTTTTTGCTCAACTTCAGTAACTCGTCCAACTGCCTCTGCATATTCAGCAGATTGTTTATCAGCTATTTCGTCTAGTTCTTGTCTTGCTTGTTTTAACAAGCTATATTGATCTTCCAACTTAGCTTCAATCTCCTTCTTTTTCTCCAGAGCTTTCGTATGGTTCTTAGTAGCCTCGACAATAGCAGTTTGTAATTTATCTTCTACTTCTTTTATTTCAACTTCTCTTGTTTTCAGTCTTGTAACTGCAGCCTGGCTCTTGTATGATAATTCACTGAGTAGCGTTTGAATATCTGCACTTTCTATTCTTTGTTGGAACATGGCTTTCGCCTTGTTATCAGCTCCGTCTCTCACCCTTTGTGCATCTTTAAGCTCTTCTTGCGCTTTTTTGATCTTACTCTTTCTTCCCCATAAATTGTTCCACCAGGTATTTGGTTTACTTTCTGCTTCATCTAGTTTTACTCGAGCTCTCTCCAGGTCCTTTTGTGCATCATCAATTACCTTTTGTTCTTCCGCATTTAGCGATGAAAATTTTTCGAAAATAATTCCCACTTCATCTTGATAATCCGTCAAATCTTTGATAGCATCTAATAGACTCGTTCTATCCTTTTCGGCCATGTGTACAACATCATCTAAGGTTGCATTCAATATTTTTTGGCGCGTTTGCGGATCATCTTCTTGAGCGAGTTTTGACTTCATCGTATCGATGGCCTTTCCCCAATTCACATCAACTTTCTCAGTTCTTTCATTAGAACTTGTTTCTAATAAATCAAAATCATCAGACATATAGCATATATTTTTTTAAGGTTAGATAATAAATTTAGTGTAGCAATTTCGTTAAAAAATTCTAATTACAGCAATACTCTTTTTATTATATGTATCATTCTTTACATTTTGTTACAATATTTTATTCTAAAGAATTCCTAAATCCCTAAATATTCTGTACTGACCCATTGAATCTTTAATGTAAAAAATCCTTATTTTCGCAGAACAAAACAACTTATCTTTATGGACATAAAGTTTAACAAAAACGAAGATCACAACAAGCTTCTCGTAGCGGATTTAAAGAGAAAATTAGCTAAAGTAAAATTAGGAGGCGGACAAAAAAATATTGATAAGCATCACGGAAAAGGAAAGCTTACGGCAAGAGAGCGTATCGATTACTTGCTTGATGCAAAAACTAAATCTATAGAGATAGGAGCTTTTGCTGGTGATGATATGTATGAAGAACATGGTGGTTGTCCATCAGGAGGTGTTGTCGTTAAGATTGGTTATGTTAAAGGAAAGCAATGTATTGTTGTTGCTAACGATGCTACTGTAAAGGCTGGTGCATGGTTTCCTATTACGGGTAAAAAGAACTTAAGGGCTCAAGAAATTGCTATCGAAAACAAGCTACCCATTATCTATTTAGTTGATAGCGCAGGTGTATATTTACCTATGCAAGACGAAATATTCCCTGACAAAGAACATTTTGGAAGAATTTTCAGGAATAATGCGGTAATGAGTAGTATGGGAATTACGCAAATAGCTGCAGTTATGGGAAGTTGTGTGGCTGGCGGTGCCTATTTACCCATTATGAGTGATGAAGCTTTGATCGTTGATAAAACGGGAAGTATTTTTTTAGCAGGAAGCTATTTAGTGAAAGC
Organism: Flavobacteriaceae bacterium; assembly: GCA_965218065.1. GTDB lineage: Bacteria > Bacteroidota > Bacteroidia > Flavobacteriales > Flavobacteriaceae > Polaribacter. Next base: position 1,997,725 of record OZ244589.1, read on the forward strand.
AGCTATTGGAGAAACCATTGATAATGAAACATTGGGAGGAGCTACCACTCACTGTGAAATATCTGGTGTAACAGATTATAAAGCAAAAGATGATAAAGATGCTTTAGATACTATAAAAAATATTGTCTCCAAAATTGGAGATTTTGACAAGGCGGGTTTTAATAGAACCACAGCACAACCCCCTAAAGAAAATGAAGATGATATTTTTGGTATTTTGCCTTTGGCAAGACATGAGCAATATGACATGAAAGAGATCATAAAACGAATTGTCGATAATTCTGAAATAGATGAATATAAAGAGGGGTACGGACAAACCATAATCACTGCATATGCAAGAATTGATGGATGGGCCGTTGGTATTGTTGCCAACCAAAGAAAAATAGTTAAAACGAAAAGAGGCGAAATGCAATTTGGCGGTGTTATTTACTCTGATTCTGCGGATAAGGCTACACGTTTCATAGCGAACTGTAATCAGAAAAAGATTCCATTGGTCTTCTTACAAGATGTCACCGGTTTTATGGTAGGAAGTAAATCTGAGCATGGAGGTATTATTAAAGACGGTGCAAAGATGGTGAATGCAGTAAGCAATTCTGTAGTACCTAAATTTACGATAGTCATTGGAAATTCATATGGAGCAGGAAACTATGCTATGTGCGGAAAAGCTTATGACCCTCGACTAATTGCGGCCTGGCCTAGCGCCGAACTTGCAGTAATGAGTGGGAATTCGGCAGCAAAGGTACTGTTGCAAATTGAAACTGCCTCTTTAAAGAAAAAAGGAGAAGAAATTACCAAGGAAAAAGAAGCTGAGTTATTTGATAAAATAAAATCTCGTTATGACAAACAGATCTCTCCATACTATGCTGCAGCAAGAATATGGACAGATGCAGTGATCAACCCTTTAGATACGAGAACCTGGATCTCCATGGGTATCGAAGCAGCGAATCACGCACCTATCGAAAAAAAGTTTAATTTAGGCGTCATTCAAGTTTAACAAAAAAATTATAATACAAAAGAGTACTTAGAAATGGGAAGAGCATTCGAATTTCGAAAAGCAAGAAAGATGAAACGTTGGTCGGCCATGGCCAAAACCTTTACCAGAATTGGTAAAGACATTGTGATGGCGGTAAAAGAAGGTGGACCAAACCCTGAAACGAATTCCAGATTAAGAGCGGTTATTCAAAATGCTAAGGCAGCAAATATGCCTAAAGACAATATTGAAAGGGCCATCAAGAAAGCTTCTGACAAGGATACAGCAAACTACAAGGAGGTATTATTCGAAGGATATGCACCGCATGGAGTAGCCATTCTTGTAGAAACAGCTACCAATAACAATAACAGAACAGTTGCTAATGTAAGAGCCGCTTTTAATAAGTGTGAAGGAAACTTAGGGACTTCCGGTTCTGTTGTCTTTATGTTCGATCACACTTGTAACTTTACGGTGAAGAAAGAGGATATTTCGATAGATATGGAGGAATTAGAGTTGGAATTAATTGACTTTGAAGTGGAGGAGATATTTATCGATGACGAGGGGGTAATCATTTATGCGCCATTTGAACAATTTGGTGCTATTCAATCCTTTTTTGAAGAAAATAATGTTGAGATCATATCTTCCGGATTTGAAAGAATTCCTACTTCGACAACAAAACTTTCAGAAGAAGCTCAAGGAGATGTAGAAAAGCTATTAGAGCGACTTGAAGAAGATGATGATGTACAAAATGTATATCATTCTATGGAAATGTAATGTATGAGACATCCACAAAAGCAAAAGGTCGTGTTCTTTAGAACGCGACCTTTTTGTTTAAACAATATGCTATAAAATTAATCCCCCAATTAATTATACATATTAAATTCAATTAACACTACAAATATATTTATAAAAAAGAAAGGAAAAACATCTTAAATACAACTAATCTACTACAAACACAATTTTAGCACAAAAAACCTACTATATTTGTACATCAAATCAACACAACAACCTCAGTGAACAGCAATTTAATTAGAAAACATCTTCTTTTAGTCTTATTCTTAGGATCTATCTCTTTTTCATTTTCTCAAGAGAGTTTAATAAGTAATGGAGACGATTGGTATTACTATGATCAAGGCTATTTAGAAGCTGACTGGTATAAAAAATCCATTAATTCTTATTGGAAAAATGGAAAAACACCGATCGGTTATGGAGATAGAAAAGTAGTTACCGATATAAACTTTGGTGATGATAGAGAAAATAAACATATTACCAAGTATTTTAAAAAGGATATAAATATCTCTAGTAGTTACATCGCGTATGAGTTTAAAATTCAATACGATGATGGTTTCGTACTATATGTAAATGGACAGGAACTCTATAGAGAAAACATGCCAAATGGCACGATAACGAACGAAACACTAGCAGTAGTTCGAATACAAGGAAGAGAAGAATCTGAATTCAAAATCAAGGTCTTTGAGTCTACTATTTTTAAAGAGGGTAAAAATACAATTAGCGTAGGAGTTCATCAAAATAGAGCAAGTTCAAGTGACTGCATTTTCAGTATGGATCTAATTGGGCATACCAACCCAGAGATCCTAACGCTGCTTTTAGAGGATAAGAATGAGTCCAATAAGGAGTTACAGCATGAAATAAGGAAAATAAATTCTCGATTCGAACTTGAAAAACTTACGATTCAAAATGAGAACCTTACGAATGCAAACTATAGTTTAAAATTCATACTTTTTATTGTGAGTTTTCTCCTCATACTAGCGATCGTTGGATACTATTTTTTCATAAATAGTTTGCGATCCAAAGAGTCTAAATCACTTCAAGCGATAGCAGAAATGAAAAATCTGGCAGTTGAGAAAGAAAAAGAAATGATGATCATCTCTACAAATCTTTTACACAATAAACAGTATTTTAAGGAGATCAAAGCAGATCTAAAAGGAATTAAAACGGATGACACATCTGGAGTAAAGAGTATTGTGAATCAGATTAACCTTGTCCTGGAAAGAGATGAGGACTGGAATCATTTAAAGGAACATTTTAATACGGTATTTGAAGGCTTTTATGATCGTTTATTAAAGAAACACCCAACACTTTCTGAAACAGAATTAAGACATTGTATGTTTATCAAACTACACATGCAGACCAAAGAGATTTCTAGAATTTTACTTATTGACCCAAGATCTGTTCAGACTGCTAGATATCGAATAAAAAAGAAAATAAGCTTAGACGAAGATCAAGACCTTCGTGAGTATCTTTTGAACATTTAAAAAAAGCACCCGATCGGGTGCTTTTTTTTAGAAATTTATATACCCTAGGTCAGCTGTTTTTCTGCTGCCGGTAAGACTAATAAACTTTACTAACTTACTTTCATTCTTTCTTCCATAATTAACAAAGGTCGTCAGTTTTATGAAGGTAGGACCAGATATCTTTTGTCTGGAATTACCATAAAAATCCACTTTGATCTTATACTTTCCTTTAATGGCTTCTTTTAGAACAAACTGCTCCGGACCAAAACCATCTGTCATATCGTTTGAAATCAACCCCCCTATGCTGGTTTTTTTATTACTATAGTAACATTTTTGCCCGTTTGGATCGATCACCCATAGATCGATATCCGTATTATCGTGGTTCCAGTCAATAACCACCCTTATATCGACATCCAACTTATTCAGCACTCGCTTATCTATATGATCTAAATTGATTTTACCACTATACTTGTTTAATAATCGATTCATTTCCATCAAAGCGATGGGCTCAATTCCTTCAAATCTTCTATTCATATCTTTTTCTAGTAGCTCTCCTCCCACAATACGATATAATAAATCGAATGATTTTTGATAATCTCCTTTTAGTTCATATACTAAAGCCAAATCTCTGTAAGATTGAATATCTTCTGGTCTCAGCTCCAAAATCTCCTGATAGCACAGAATAGCTTTATCAATAGCACCAAATGATTCAAATTTATAGGCAAGCGTCTTGTAGATTTCCGCATTACCAATATTCAATTCAATAATATTAGAGAGTATGTTCATAGCTCTTTTCTTTTCTCCTCTTGCGTTGAAATTATCTGCAACATCAATGTAAAATGCCACGTCATAGAAATGTAATTTTCTTAACACTAAATAATTTTTATAGGCAATGTCAACTTCAGTTATTTTTTCTAACGACTGCACATATTTCTTTTTCTTTTCTTTATTTTTAATAGCAACAGTCTCCAGTTTTTCACTTTGATTATCGCTAACTCCAGTACTAAACTCGCCCTTTTTTGTCCGAATAAGAATGACCCCATTGGCTCCTCTAGAACCATAAATTGCTGTTGCAGCTGCATCTTTGAGTACCGTTGTGCTTTCAATATCTGCAGGATTAATGGAATTCAAATCAAAACTTCCTGAAAAAGGAATACCATCTACAACGTATAAAGGATCGCGGTTGCCTAACGGAGAGCCATATCCTCTTATGCGTACTGTAGGAATAGTACCCGGCTGACCAGACGTATTGATCACGGTTACACCAGCAACCTCTCCTGTCAACGCTTGTGCTACATTAGAGGATGATTTAGCATTGAGGTTTTCAGCTTTCACCACAGATGCTGTGCCGGCATATGCTTTCTTTGTCACTGAACCATAACCAACAATAACAACCTCATCCAATACTTCACCTCCTTCTTCCATTAGAACATTAATTGCAGTACCCCCAGAAATTCTCGTAGAGACTGTTTTATAACCCAGGTAAGAGAATACTAATACATTCCCTTCCTGTGCATTTATCCTGAAATTCCCGTCAAAATCAGTTTGAACTCCATTGGTCGTTCCCTGCACAATGACACTTACTCCCGGTAAACCTCCGTTCTCATCTGAAACATTCCCGAAAATATTTCCATTAACGCCGTTCGTATTTACAAAAACATTGGCAGCATTTACCCTTGTGTTTTCCCTCTTAGCGATCTTGTTCTTTTTAATTTTTTTATACTTCTTATCATACCATTTATAGAACTTATTGTACTGATTGAATAAATCGTTCTGTAATTCCATCATTCTTCTTTTTGTATCATCTTGAACAACTGCTAATAGTCTGTCGTACTCCTCCTTCATTGCCGCGGGAGGTTCAATCTTGTATCTCACATAATCTTCTATCCTATCCAGCACTAGCATAGATGTAAACGGGCTTATTATTTGATATTTTTTACTTAGTTCAACTATGTCATCTCTATTCTTTTTTTCTTCTTTCTGAAGATGGTTCATTTTTTTCTGTCCCCATATTTTTCGAATGTATTGACTCTTGGGATTTTCTGAATCAGGATTAAATGTGATCGTTTCAATTGTATCTGTATCATTTCCTAAATAGATTTTAATAAGCTCGTTTTTCACGGTTTTTTTACCTAGTAACGAAAAGCTTCGACCAAGCTTAGACCTCTTTACAGGGTAATACTCCACACCTTTTCCATCTACATTCGTTCCCAGAATCATTATATCTTCCTTCTGTAATAACAATAGCGCATCTTTGGGTGTAATACTGTTTAGGTTAAAGTATCTTCCTCCCGAGTTCTCGGCTAAATTTCTTAAATACACATGATTTGAGGATTTGACACTATTCACTGTCATAATTTTTTTATCTCCTTTTGTATAAAATAATGTGTTCAAGGTATTGAGTCCATTACTGAAAAGAAAATAGGCTTCGCTATTGTCTGTGTAATCTTTAAGGAATTCAAAAGATGTAGCTCCATCATAGACCGTTTGCTTCAATTTCTGCTTTAACAAGCCCCAATCACCATTCTTGACTGAAAACTTATATTGTTTTTTTTCAGCAATGTTAAAATTGATCAGGTTAACATCAACGGACCTATTTAGCTTGAAATACCCTTCTAAAAAAGCAAACTCCTTTACCGTATCCTTATTGATTTGAGATAACGACGTATCCCAAAAAACAGTAATCATTCTAGGCATATTTGCCTTCGATTCATATGGTTTCAATTCTTTTGACACATAGAAGTATTGATCGTCTACGATCAGTTTTTGCCTCTTTTTTTCTGCAGGAAGATAAACGTCTAGGTTTTTATTGAACTCCATATTTCTCCCCTTAAATGTTAACGTGTAATTTCCCTTTTCTTGTCTAAATCTTACATTTGACAACCCCGATTGTTGAGGCTCTTTCTTTTGATCTAATGCATTAACCACCAAAGAAAAACTTTCTAACTTATGTTTAAAATCCAGCGGCAGTTTGTAGTGAATTGCGCTATGGTCGGCATTCAGTTTTTGCTGATAACCAATCAGCACACGTTTATACCCTTTTGATGGAATAGGATATACCCGGGCTTTATAATTATTTCCTTTAGTTTGTTCTAAAAGTGCCGGATCTATCCTCCTTCTGATCGTATTCTCGTATGCAACTCTGGCTTTTTCTTTTTCCACTATTACCGCATCTCTTAAGGTTCCATCTAAATCCAGCGCAAATCGAATAACAGATTGATTTTCTTCTAACGGAAAAGATAATTCTCCTTCCAAAACCCTATCATAAGGGTTATAAAAGTGCATATCGTACATCGTAATGGCAATGTCTCCAATTATATCGACATGCACATTTAATTTTTTAATAAGAATTTGCTTTTCTCCAGCCTTGATAACCGGCATTTCCTGACTATAAGCCTGAGCAATTACCGCACATAGTAATAGCAGACTCCATTGAATTCTTTTGATCATAGTTGTAGTTTTTATAGTTCACTACGAACCTACTACCACCATCTGTTAAATAAAATACATAATTAGTTAACAGGCACTTTGAGAAAGTAAACCAAACATATGCCTTAGGTAAGAATATTGTGTATTGTCTTTTTTCGTTGAATTTTTTTCGTTTCCGTTTCTTCGAATTGATCTATAAAATAGATGTTTTTTGGAATTTCATACTTTGCAAGATCTCTAAATACGGTTTCTGAAATCTTTGTCGTTTCTCCTTCAACAACGAGTACGAGCCTTTCTCCTAAAGTGTCATCTTGAACTCCCGCGACAAAAAAACGGGACTTTATATAAGGCTCTATTTTCTTTTCTATTTCTTCCGGATGCAACTTCACTCCACCAGAGTTTATTACATTATCATACCTTCCCATCCAATGAAACTCGTTATCCGAAATGATATCGACAACATCATTTGTCACTATTTTTTCACTAGAAATATTCGGCGCATGTATTACCAGACACTGTCGTTCATCTTTTGAAACATGCACTCCTTTTAGTGACTTAAAATAATTCCATTTGGCATGATTCAACTTTTTGACGGCTATATGTGTGCATGTTTCAGTCATGCCATAGGTAGCATATATCTGCGTAGAGACTGTCTGAATTTTATCTTCCAACCCTCCATCTACAGCACCTCCTCCCACGATCAGTTTTTTTACGGAGTGAATCTCTTTGAGAGAATTTTGCAATTGCAAGGGGATCATGGCCGAAAAATCATATGATTTATCTATTCCAGTCAGGGGTTTTGAACTTGGCGGAACAATATCTAAGTTCCAACCCAAGCACATACTCCGTACTAACATCATCTTTCCGGCTATGTATTCAGCAGGTAAACATAACAATGCCTCAATTCCCCGCCCTAACTCAAAGAAATCACCTGTTATTTTCGCCGAATTGATCATATGCTGCTTTCTCAATGCTATTTGTTTCGGCTTTCCTGTAGAGCCAGAAGTTTTTATGAAGATCGCCTCACTTTCTGAAAACCACTCGCGTAAAAAGTATTGAACTTCTTCAGATAACGTATGGGTATACTTTAACAACGCATCCTTTGAATCAAACGATACTCCGTTAAGCTTAAAATCTTTATGAAACTCCCAATTCCTCAATTTCAACAGGTTTTTCTATTTTACCAAAAAGTTTGTCTTTCCAATTTGTCCAACCATATTTTTTAGAAAGGATAAATAGAATTATTGGGTAAACCACCAAGACCGGAAAAAACATCTCCCAACCTACAGAAGGTTCTGAAACGTCCACATATAGCGCATCTGTTTGAAAAACGGTCCAATCTGTTGTTACTAAAACTGCTGCTAACACATTATTAATTGCGTGCATTCCTAGCGCCAACTCAGTTCCTTCATCCATTAATGTTGTTATTCCAAATAAGAATCCGGTTCCAATATAGAAGACCAGGGCAATATCACCAATCTTATCAATTTCCGGATTAAACCAATGCATGGTTCCAAAGAAAATGGAGGTTATAAAAAGTGGTGCCCATCTATTTTTAAAAAGAATCCCTAAACCTTGCATCAGGTATCCTCTAAAGAACAACTCTTCAAAACTCGTTTGCAAAGGGATTAGTAAAAGTGATACTATGACCAAGCCAATAAATGGTCCCGGTCTAAAATTCCAAACAAAATTATCTGGAGCTAAGCCTATCCCAACTAAAACCAATACGGTAGAAACCAGTCCCCACACAACAAATCCATAAAAGAATCTTGACCAATCTATTTTCTTTCTACTAGTTACCAGAGAAGTAATGCCTCGCTGATGAATGTATCTTACAAAAACCAGTAATAAGAGCAACAAAAAAACAAAAGGAACTAAGTTCATTGCTAGAAAGACATTTTTATCTCCTTCTATGTTTTGCATATCCTCATAGGCCGTATCAAAAAGTTCGGGCATAAAAATATAGGCTAGAATGTTCAAAGCAAAAGGAGCTAGTAACACCATGTTACTCACTAAATACCTCCACCAATCATTATCTCCTTTATATGCTTGTTGTATAAAATTCATGTTATTCTATATTAAAATTCCAATGTTCATTTGTGTTATACCTCAGTGCCCCTTTACTCACTTCTAAAGGGCTTTTTATATTATTTGTAAATAAGCTTCCAGTACCCAACCCTTGCGGTAAATTACTGGATAATGTATACGTCCATTGTGCAATAGCATTTAAACCTACATTGCTCTCTAAAGCACTCGTGATCCACCAACCAATACCTTGTTTTTCTGCTAATGAGATCCATTCCGAACTGCCAGCATATCCTCCAATTAAACTTGGTTTTAAAATGATGTATTGAGGATTTATTGTTTGTAGTACTTCTTCCTTTTTTGTTACAGAAAAAACACCTATTAATTCCTCATCCAAAGCTATGGGTAAAGGCGATGTTTCGCACAATTTTGCCATCTCATCAAACTGACCTGCTTTTATGGGCTGTTCAATAGAATGTAGATCTAAATCGGAAAGTTTTTTTAACTTTTCTAATGCTGTTGTTGAAGAAAAAGCACCATTCGCATCTACTCTTAATTCTATATCATTTGCCGAAAACTCTTTTCTAATTGATGCGAGTAAACCAAGTTCTGTTTCAAAATCAATCGCTCCTATTTTCATTTTTATACATGAAAAACCTGCATTGACCTTTTCTTTTATCTGTGTACTCATGTACTGTTTATCTCCCATCCAAATCAAACCATTAATGTCTATGGTCTCTTTACCTTGAGTAAAAGGAGAAGGGTATAATAAGAATGGGGTTTCACTTTTCAACGATAAGAACGCTTGCTCCAAACCGAACTGGATACTTGGAAATTCCTTGGCATTTTCTAACAACCATTCTAATCCAAGGTGAATATTTTTACAAACCCATTGGATCTTTTCTTCATAATCTGGTCTATCATCGGCGCTCAATGTTCTTAAGATTCCACACTCGCCAATGCCAATATTCCCTTTTTCTTTAAGAACAATATACCAGGTTTCCTTGGTTCGCAACACCCCTCTGGAAGTTCCACTGGGTACTTTGAAGTTGAGTATATATTTTTTGTAGCTAGCCTTTATCAAATCTACTTATTGTACATTGCAATTCTATTCCCTTCTGTATCTACAAGCACTGCCATGTAACCAATATCATCAGAAATTAGTGTTTTCGGCCTGATAATTTTCCCTCCGGCTTCCTCCACTCTACCGAGTTCATGATCTATATCTCCTGACTGCGAATTAAAATATACCAGTACTCCATCTGTAGCAGTTGGAACATACTCTTCATGCTTTACAAGTGCCCCACTTATACCTGGGGCAGAGTTATCTTCTGCGGGTGGAAACCATCCCATAACTACTCCGCCTAAATCATGAATAGAGATATTCACTTTAAAAACGGCTTCATAGAACTTCTTAGCTCTATCCATATCATGTACCGGAATCTCAAACCAGCTGATCATATTTACATCCATCATTTATTGTTTTTCAGCAAAAGCCTTAAAGTTATTTAGGTATCCTTGATCTATACTCTTAAAAGTACCTTTAAAATAAGGCATCATACAACCAAAAATATAAGAATCACTTTTACAGGTACTTTGATTTGTAATAATTGTTTTTGAGCCGTCTGAGGCGAATGTATAGTCGTCTGTTTTCAACATTCCTTGTGCGTCAAAATATAAGGTTATCTTCTCATTCTCGACATATGCAAGTACCTTTTCTTCCATGGTAATGTCATTCCCATTTCCGTCTACCACCACCATTCTATATCTACTTCCGGTAACCCCGGTTTTTTCGTCCAAAGCAACGATACTTTTCAACTCGGGAATCCACTCCTTCAGATTATCATCGTCGTTAAACATGGCAAACACCTCATTTAATGGTTTGTTTATTTCAACCTTCGTCTCGTAACTGATCTCTTTAATCACCAAGCCGGTTCCGAAGAATACCAGCGATAAAAAAATAACAATTCCTAAAATTACTTTTATTGTTTTCATATATTTTTTCTTGTTTTAAAATTACAAAACTTGTCCCAGTCCAAAAAGAATGGCAAAAAGAAAGGTACTTAAAGCTACTTTTTTAAGTTCTCCATCCAATAACTTCTCTTCTTTATTTTTTGATACATATACTACGTGAATTCCTAAAGGTATATAAGCGATCAAAAACAGAAACTGTTTTGGATTGGTATAATGAATTACGGTATACAATAATGCAAATAGCAATGAAGCTATAATTAAGTAATAGTGATAGTACTTCGCAAATTCTGCTCCTATCTTTACAACCAACGTGTTTTTACCTGCTTCTTTATCGTGTTTTCGGTCTCTCATATTATTCAGGTTCAACACAGCAACGCTCAACAATCCAACTGAAAATGCCGGTAAAAAAATGGTAAAATTCAACTGCTTAGTAAACAAGAAATAGCTTCCCACTACACTTAGCAATCCAAAAAAGATAAAGACAAAAAGATCTCCAAAACCACTATAGCCATAAGCCGATTTACCCACTGTATATTTAATAGCTGCAGCAATAGATGCCATCCCTAATCCGAAAAACAACACCGAATACCCAAAGTTATCTTTTCCGAAAGCTGCGTAAATCAACAATAAGGCAACCATAACCGTTATTATAGTAGTGATTACCATGGCACTTTTCATTTGTTTCGGCGTGATCGCCCCAGAAGCTACCAAACGCTCCTCTCCTTCTCTATGCTTATCGGTTCCTTTGATCCCGTCTCCATAATCGTTTGCAAAATTAGAAAGTACCTGAAATCCTATAGTTGTTAAAATAGCTAACCAAAATATGGGTGACGCATACATAGGTATTTCAACAACATCTTCTTTACTCGCAATAGCATTGTTAAAAAGTGTCTGCCAATGATGATGATATCCTAAAAAGCAACCTACAATAATTCCGGAAACCGACAACGGTAATGTTCTTAGTCTTGCTGCTTTTATATAATTTCTAATCATATGTTATCATAAAAAAAGGAAGAACACTCTTCCCTTTTTATTAGTATTTATACTCTTTATTACAGGTTTTCCGCCTCAGCAATTAATTCTGCAATATCTTTTACCTGAATCTGATCTTCCTTTTCGTGAAACTTGACACCATCTGTCATCATAGTATTACAATATGGACATCCGGTTGCAATTATATTTGGATTTGTCTCCAGTGCGTCCTTGGTTCTCAGTACATTAATATCCATGTCTCCTTTTTCAGGTTCCTTGAACATTTGAGCTCCTCCGGCACCACAACATAAAGCTCTATTACGATTTCGCTTCATCTCTACTAAGTTCACACCCATCTTTTTTATGATATCTCTCGGAGTCTCGTAAACATCGTTTGCTCTTCCTAAATAACAAGGGTCGTGAAAAGTGATTCGTCTTCCTTTTAGTGTACTATCCTTCAATGAAAGTCTTCCTTCTTCTATAAGCTTACTAATAAATTGAGTATGATGAAGTACTTCATAATTTCCTCCTAAACCAGGATATTCATTTTTTAATGTATTGAAAGAGTGCGGATCGGCAGTAACGATCTTTTTCACTTCGTATGCATTCAATATTTCAATATTGGTCATTGCTTGCATTTGAAATAAAAACTCATTTCCAGCTCTTTTCGCTGCATCTCCTGTTGCACTTTCTTCGGTGCCAAGCACAGCAAAGTCCACATTTGCTTTGTGCAAGATCTTTACAAATGCCCGGGTTATTTTTTTTGCTCTGTCATCATAACTTCCTGCAGATCCCACCCAAAACAAGACTTCCGGTTGTTTTCCTTGAGCCATCATTTCGGCCATTGTTGGTACATTCATAATTTTAATTTTTTGTAGTGGAATTTGATTTATCACTCTTCTTTTTGCTCTCCAGCATTAAGTTTTGCTTATAGGTCTTTGCAGATTCTAATAAACTTGATGGTACCATCTGATAAAACATTGGTGAGTCTGGATCATAGTTGACCATTGCCCATTTATTGTTAGTTAAACTATCTTTGATCAGAATCGTGATTCTATCTTTCATAAGGATATCCAATGTATTATTACTAACAAACTTCACATCCATTCCTTTTGCTTTCATCAATCCAATCATCATTTTCTTTCCGTCATTATCAAATTCTTGTTTGTGAAATGTCATTTTCATTCTCATGTCGTACGATACAAATGCATATTCCAAGCTATCTTTTTGTACTTTAAATATTTTTGACAACTTATATTCGGGCATCATCTTAGGTATCTCCATAGAAAGTTCTTCATTACCCTCTAATGTCGCCTTTATTACTGATTTCATTTGATCTTTCGTTGCAAAATCAAATACTTTAGGATATGTCATATCAAGAATAGCATCAAAATCTCTATTATTCATATCAACAAACATTTTCCTAGCTGCTTTATTGACTTCTTCAAATTCTTGAGTTCTGGTATCATTTTGAGCCAATGTACTTAGGCTGCTTATCAAGAAAATAGTACATATGACTATTTCAAAATACCTTCTAAAATTGATTCTTACCATTGTATTATTCATCTTTCCAGTTTAATCTATCTTGCTGACTATATTGCCATGGGGCTCCATTGTTCTCGATATTGGTCATCATCATATTCAACTCTTGAGGGGCCGCCGATTGTTCCATAACCAAATACCTTCTCATATCCATAATAATTGACAATGGATCTATATTCACAGGGCATTCTTCTACACAAGCGTTACAACTCGTACATGCCCATAACTCTTCTGGTGTTATATAATCATTTAGCAATTGTTTGCCATCGTCTTTAAATTCACCATTATTAGCGTCTATATTTTTACCTACTTCTTCCAACCTATCACGTGTTTTCATCATAATAGCTCTTGGAGATAATTCTTTACCTGTCAAATTAGCCGGACATGCTGAAGTACATCTACCACATTCTGTACAGGTATAGGCATTTAAAAGTTGCACCCAATTAAGATCGGTAACATCGCTTGCCCCAAATTTTTCCGGTACTTCATCTTCTGCTCCATCTTCTGGCATTGCGTAAGGATCTGCATCAGGATCCATCATCATTTTTACTTCATTGGTTACAGATTCTAAATTGGTAAACTGTCCTTTAGGATTTAAATTAGCATAGAACGTATTAGGGAATGCCAATAAAATATGAAGATGCTTAGAGTAGTACAGGTAGTTTAGAAAAATAAGAATTCCCACAATGTGTAACCACCAGGCCCATTGTTCAACAGCATGCAAAGCTTCTGGTGTGAACCCAGAGAATAATGGCGCAACAAATTGACTAATCGGGTTACCTGCTCCAGCTTTTTGAAAATCCGGGTCTGCAGCATTCATCACAATAAACAGTGTCATTAATACCATTTCGAAATAAAGAATCAAGTTTCCATCTCTTTTTGGCCATCCTTTCATTTCTTTACTCAAAAATCGTTTTATGTTATCTATATTTCTTCGTAGCCAAAAAATGATCACTGAGATAAAGACTAAAAACGCCAGTATCTCAAAACTACCAATTAGAAAACCATAAAAAGACTCCCCTAAAACAGGCAAAAACACTCTATGTGTACCGAATAAACCATCAATAATAATCTCTAATACCTCAATATTGATAATAATAAAGCCAATGTATACGATAATATGCAGAATTCCTGCTATAGGTCTTGAAACCATTTTAGACTGCCCCAAGGCTATTCTAGCCATGTTCTTCCATCTTGCTGCTTTATTATCAGATCGATCAACATCTTTCCCCAATTTAATGTTCCGAATAAGTTTTCGGACATTCATTACAAAAAAGCTGATTCCAACAATCAGTATAATTGCAAAAGAGATGTTAGACAAGTACTCCATATTGATTTCGTTTAGTTAGTTTATGTTTATTGATGATTCCAATTGCTTTCATCATCTGAATTATTAGGTGATAATCCTAAAATATCTCCTTCCGTTGAAACTCCAAGCCCTAAAACAGTTCTGTTTGCATAGTTAAAGTAGCTCACAACTTGATTTATCTCTAAGATCTCTCCGTCCGTAATTCCTGCATTTCGCATTTCAATAATATCTTTTTCCTCAAGGTTTGTAGGATCAGTTGTTAGTTTTTCGGCATATTTCAATCCCTGGCACATTTTTGATTCAAAAAAGTTTGTATATGTTTTTTGATCTAAGGCCTTCCTTAAACTATCTGCTTTTGCATCATCGTTCAACAATCTTTTCAAACCAGAAAAATGATGTTCAATACAGTACTCACAATGATTCAGCATACTTACCAAAACTCCTAAGGTTTCTAAATACCATTTTGGCAACGTATTATTACTGTTATGCAGCACATTCTTATACAAAGACATATGCCCTGTCATAGTGTGCGGACGTAATCCGTGCACCATCATAATATTATCTACATTGTTGTTGGGACCAGTAACTTTATCATATAATCGTCTTAATTTTCCCTGAGACTCTTGATAGGATATTACCTGAATCCAACTCATTATTTGTTGCTCTTATTATTCTTATTGTTCTCTTCGTTATAAGGTTTTGCTTTCTTTCCGAACAACGAGAAGTGCACGAAACGCTTAGGATTCAACTTCATTTCTCTTAACAATTCTTCCATCTCTTTGGAAGCATTGGTAAGATTCATATATAATTGATCATCAGTCATTAACTTCCCTAAAGTTCCTTTACCTATTTTAAGACTATCCATTAAAGAGTTTACATTAGATAATGTTAACTCCATTTTCTTAATCGTAGCTCCTATATTTGCATTTAACAAGGTATCCGAAATCTTACTTGCATTTGCTGTAAGTTGTTCCGCATTTTTTAACGTGCCGTCTATACTGGTCTTACTGGAGTCTAATAATTGGTTTACAGATTTAAGTGTTTTTCTAAAATCCGATATCGTATATTCTAAACCTCTGACACTTCTATTTAAACTTTCTCTTGTTTTTTTGTTGAGCACTTGATTCACCCCTTGAAACAAAGAATCTGCACTTACAATTACGTTTTCTAATTTTGCTTGTAGTGGGTTTAATTTTTCTCCGACCGTAGAAAATATATCCGATTCTACTTCTCCTTTTAAATAATCTCCAGAAACCGCCATATCTCCCTCATATGATGGAATAATAGCTAAGGATTGCCCACCTAAAAGACTAGCTGAATATATTTTCGCTATACTATTTTTAGAGAATTGAAAATCGTTATCCAAACTAATTTCAACGATCAATCTTCCTTTCTTATCAGGGTCGTCATTAAACCGTATGTCTATCACTTTCCCTACTTGTAATCCATTTATGGTTACAATACTTGCTTTATTTAAACCTTGAATATTATTGTACTCTATAAGGAAGTGTCTCGAATTGCCTTCAAAAAGATTTTGTCCTTTTAAAAAATTGAATCCCCAAATAAATACACCAATAATTATTACAGCAACGATGCCTGTTTTAAATTCCTTAGACATTTTCATGATTTTGTAAGACAATATTACTAATAATTTTTGGTAGTTCTACCTTAATTACAGCAATTTCAGTGCTTCTTTAACGGATATTTTTTCGCCATTCTTAAAAGCGGCAATGAATGCCGTGCTATACCCTTTCTTTTTTGCTCTTTTCTGAGCATTTAAGGCTTCTTTATAGCTACGAGAGATTCCATAATAGTACTTATAGTATTTTCCAACCTTGACTCGCTGCACATTCTTTAGTCCTTTAAAATTATACGATTTTGTGCTTATTTTTCTTCTACTAGAAGCTATTTGAGTTTTAAATTCTATCAGATCTTTTTTAACAACATCCGGAATGATCACTTCATCATTACTTTCAATCGTATTTAATCGTAATCGATCGATATATTTTTTTATCCCTTTCGCTATGGTATTTGCCAACTCTGCTTGTCCTTTTTTCGAATTGAGATACCTTCCTTCCTTTTTGTTGGTTAAAAACCCCAATTCTACAAGAACACTAGGCATCACTGTTTGTCTTAACACTAAAAAATTCGCTTGTCGAACTCGTCTGTCTTTGCGTCGAAGTTTTTTTACCACATCACTTTGTATGATACTGGCTATCGATAAACTTTTATCCAGATTTTCCTCCTGCAATAAAGACAATCCGATCATTGATTCGGGAGAATTAGGATCGTAATCATAGTTCTTTTGATAGTCTTCTTCCAGTAAGATCACGCTATTTTCTCTTTTGGCGATCTCCAGATTTTGTTTGTTCCCGCTCAAACCCAGTACAAAAGTTCCTGCTCCATAGGCATTCGAAGAATGAGAATCACAATGCACTGAAACAAATAGATCTGCACCTTGTTTATTGGCAATTTTCGCTCTGTCGTGTAATTCTACAAACACATCTCTCTTTCTTGTATAGACAACTTTTATGTATTTATATTTCTCAAGTGCTTTCCCTAATTGCAGTGTAACCTTAAGAGCGATATTCTTTTCTTTATAACCGTTACCAAGGTTCCCGGGATCTCTTCCTCCATGCCCAGCGTCCAACACCACAACATATTGCCTGTCCTGAGCGTTTACAGTTGCTAACGACATCAAACTGAAAAGCCCTAGTACCAGATAAATTTTAAACATATGGTTCATTCGAAATTTGTGATTTTGTATTAATTGGATCAACAAAATTTAACTAATTTTGGGGTTTTCAAATTTGGTGGCTCAATTATTGAGCCATACTTTTACCTAGAAACAAAAATAGTATTTAAAATATTGCAATCAAATCGGTCTTACATACTTTTCCTTTTATTGTTGTTTGCTGCAATACAAATAAACGCACAGGATATAAAACCTAAGGGGGTAAAGATTCCAAAAAAAGCGAAAGACACTATAATTTCGCCTAAGAAAGATTCTTTGAAGGTTAAGAAAAAAGACAGCTTATTACTTAAAAAGAAAGATACTATAGCCATAGATTCCATCAAACCAAAGGAAGCTATTGAAGATATCATTACCCATACGGCTAAAGATTACACCATTCAAGATGCAAAGAACAAAACCGTTACTTTGTATAACGACGCACACGTGGTTTATGGGGAAATCGATCTAAAGGCAGGAATCATTATTGTAGATTATAAGAATAATACCTTATATGCTAAAGGTATTAAAGATAGCTTAGGATACCATCAGAGGCCAGTTTTTAAACAAGGGGATCAGGAATCGGTTCAAGATTCTATGATCTACAATTTTAAAACAAAAAAAGCACTGATCTACAATATTAAAACAAGACAAGACCCTGGTGTGATCTTGTTAAGTGAAAAAACAAAACGGGTAAACGATTCAACCATTTATTTAAGAAAGATTCGATTTACTACTTCGGAAAAAGATAACCCCGATTACTATATAGCCACTTCAAAGGCGAAGTTTGTACCTAAAAAGAAGATCATTGTTGGTCCCAGTAACCTGGTCATTGCCGATGTACCTACACCGCTCTTCTTACCTTTTGCTTATTTCCCTATGGGAGAATCCAGAAGTTCTGGTTTTATTATCCCCTCATGGGGTCAAAACAATAATCAAGGGTATTTTTTACAGAACGGAGGGTATTACTTTGCTGTGAACGATCACTTAGATCTTACATTGACCGGAGACGTTTATACTAATGGAAGTTGGGGGTTACGTGGTGATTCAAATTATGTTTGGCGCTACAGATTCAACGGAAACTTTAGTATTCGTTTTGAAAAGATCTTACAAAGTTTTAGAGGATTTGATGATTTTTCGGAAGCTACCAACTTTAATGTCAGATGGTTTCACAATCAAGATGCCAAGGCAAGTCCTAATTCAAGATTCTCAGCATCTGTGAATTTAGGAAGTAGTCAATACTTTAGACAGTCTTTAAACGAATTTAACAATTCGCAATTTTTAACGAATACTTTTAACTCCTCTATATCGTATCAAAAAAGATTTGTGGGCACTCCGTTTAACTTAAATGTATCTGCCACACATTCTCAAAATACCAATACGGAAGAAATTAACATGACCTTGCCTTCCGCGCAATTAACCATGGATCGTATCTTTCCTTTTGCCGGAGAAGGAGGTGTAAAAAAGAATCCTATTCAGAAATTAGGTTTCAACTACAATATGCGAGGTGAGTATCGTATACGAACAAAAGATAGCTTATTTTTTAAACCAGAAATGTTTGAAACTGCCAAGGCCGGTGTTCAACACACGACCAATACCAGTACCAATTTAAAGGTTTTTAAGTATTTTACCTTGGCAGCCAACGTAAGTTATAAAGAGGTTTGGAACTTTGATTATATTAACAAAACATATGATGCAACTCTTGTAAATTCAGATAATACATTAGGAGGAGTTGTTACAGATACTATAAAAGGATTTAAAAGCTTTAGAGAATACAACACAGGATTAAGTTTATCAACCAATATTTACGGTACATTTAACTTTAAGAAAGGGCGTTTAAAGTCTATTAGACATACCTTTAGACCTTCTATTTCCTATTCGTATAGACCCGATTTTGCGGATCGTCATAATAGAACAGTTCAACAGAGTTCGGATCCAACAGATATTTTAACCTATTCCCCTTTTGAACAAGGACTTTTCGGGCAGCCGAGCAGTGGTTTAAGTAATTCTATAGGGATTAGTTTAAACAATGTCGTCGAGGCTAAAGTGGCCCCTAAGGACCCTGATAGTGATGAAGAGGATAAAAAAATAACGATCCTGAACAACTTAAACTTTCAAACTTCTTATAATATAGCGGCAGACAGTCTCCGATGGTCAGCGGTAAACGCGAATATGGGAACACGACTTTTTAAGGAAAAAATGGCGGTAAACTTAACAGCTGTTCTAGATCCTTATCAGATTAACGATCAGGGACAACGCATTGACAAGTTCAATAAAGGGATTTTTAGGATCACCAATGCCAACCTAACAGCGAATTATACATTGTCTAGCAAAGATTTTGAAAAAAAGGAAGATGATGAAAAAGAAGAAGCATCCAGAAGCGGTAATGGTAATCAGAACACTCCGGATGTTCTAGGTGAGAATATCAATCCTACAAATGGATTTCAGGGCGGATCGGGCAACAGTGGCGGAGGCGGTGTTAAAGAAGCAGAACTTTATAGAGCCAAGATTCCATGGTCATTGAATATTGCCTATACAGCGACATATGTGAACAACGGAATTAGCAATATCGGTATTAATACACACACCGCTATGTTTAGTGGAAATATAGAACTGACCCCTAAATGGAATGTTGGTTTTTCTACTGGTTATGACGTTGTTGGAGGTGGATTCACTTTTTCGAGGTTTAACTTCTCTCGTGACCTAGATAGTTGGCGATTCAACTTCAACTGGGTTCCTTTTGGTACGAATACCTCATACACTTTCTTTATTGGTGTGAAATCATCCGTGTTAAGCGATCTGAAGTGGGATAAAAATAAACCACCAGACAGAGTACTATTCTAAATCTATTATTCAATGAAAAAAATCGTACAAACAGATAAAGCTCCAGCGCCTATTGGCCCTTATAATCAAGCTGTTTTAAGTGGTAACACACTATACACTTCTGGGCAAATTGCCATTGACCCTACAACAGGTGAATTAGCTTTAGGTAATTCTATTGCAGAAGAAACCAGGTTAGTAATGGAAAACATGAAAGCGGTTTTGGAGGCAGCTGATATGACCTTTGATCATGTAGTTAAGACGTCAATCTTTATTTCGGATATGCATAATTTTGCCGAGATCAATCAGGTCTATGGACAGTATTTTGATGAAGCTAGTGCTCCTGCCCGTGAAACTGTTGAAGTTGCCAACCTTCCTAAATTTGTAAATGTTGAGATCAGTATGATCGCCGTAAAGTGATCTAAAATCGATATCCGATCTTGATATTTGCTAAAAAACCGTTTATGAGTATAAAAAAAGCCTGCAATCATGCAGGCTTTTTTTGAATTTTTATCTTCCTTATATAGAGGCTGAATATTCTAACAGATCTACAATCTTAGTTGCATACCCGTATTCATTATCATACCATGAAACTACTTTAAAGAAGTTTTCATTTAGCTCGATGCTTGCTAGAGCATCTACCACAGAAGTTCGAGTTTCAGAAACGAAATCTTGAGACACTACCTGATCTTCTGTATATCCAATAATTCCCTTGAATTCATTTTCTGAAGCTTTTTTCAATGCCTCTAAAATCTCTTTAAGTGATGTTTTCTTCTCTGTTCTAAAAGTTAGATCAACTAAAGAAACGTCTGCCGTTGGCACACGAACAGCCATCCCTGTCAATCGTCCTTTTAAAGAAGGAATTACTTTTGTTACCGCTACTGCAGCTCCTGTAGTTGTCGGGATCATATTGGTTAATACCGAACGCCCTCTTCTCCAGTTTGAATTCGGACTATCTACAGCGTCTTGTCCTGAAGTAGCCGAGTGAATTGTAGTCATTAATCCCTCTACCAATCCAAACTCATCATGTATTACTTTTGCCAATGGTGCCAAACAGTTCGTAGTACATGAAGCATTTGAAAAAACAGCCTCATCACTACTTAACTCCGTGTGATTTACGCCCATTACATACATATTCGAATCTTTAGAAGGTGCTGATATAATAACTTTTTTAGCACCACCTTTTACGTGTAATCCTGCTTTTTCTTTGGTTAAAAAGAAACCTGTTGACTCTATAATGTATTCTGCCCCAACAGTATCCCATTGTAAATTTTCCGGGTTTCTTTCTGCAGTTACTCTAATTTTTTGTCCGTTCACAATCAGCTGTCCATTTGCTACCTCTACGTTTCCGTCAAAACGTCCGTGAACAGAATCGTATTTCAACAAATATGCAAGGTATTCAACATCTAATAAGTCGTTAATAGCAACTACTTGCATATTCTCCCTACTCATTGCAGATCTGAAAGCTAGTCTCCCTATTCTTCCAAATCCGTTAATTCCAACTTTAATCATTCTAATTATTCTCTATTTATTTAATTGTTTCTATGTAGTCATAATATCTGAAACTCTGAGCAGTTCCATATTAATAGTATGACCTCCTTTTATAGCTTCTTCTAAGCTTGTAGTAATTACTTCATTATTTTTTAGACCTACCATAAGGTTCGTCTCGTTATCTAACAATAATTCAACGGCTTTTACACCCAATCTACTTGCCAAAACCCTATCAAAACAAGATGGCGACCCTCCTCGTTGCATATGTCCTAAGACAGACACTCGTACTTCATATTGAGGTAAGTTCTCTTCCACATATTCTGCTAACTCATATACATTTTTTCCTGATTTATCTCCTTCCGCAACTACAACGATACTCGATGATTTTCCGGCTCTTCTACTTTTCTTTAATGACTCTAACATTCTATTTAGACCCAAATCTTCTTCCGGAATTAAGATCTCCTCTGCTCCCGCTCCAACACCAGCATTCAACGCAATAAACCCGGCATCTCTTCCCATAACCTCAACAAAAAATAATCGATTATGTGAAGACGCTGTATCTCTAATTTTATCTATTGCTTCTACAGCTGTGTTTAATGCAGTATCGTATCCAAGTGTATGGGAAGTTCCGAAAATATCGTTATCTATTGTTCCGGGAATTCCAATAATCGGGAACTTAAACTCTTTATTAAAAATCACACCTCCTGTAAAGGAGCCATCTCCTCCAATCACAACCAAGGCATGAATATCGTGTTCTACTAAATTTTCATGTGCTTTCTTCCTACCTTCTTTCGTTCTGAACTCATCCGATCTGGCAGACTTTAAAATCGTACCTCCTTTATTGATGATATTGTTAACACTTCTTGCTGTTAATGGAACGAAATCACCTTCTATCATACCTTGATATCCTCTGTAGATACCAATACATTCTGCTCTATAATACGCGCACGCCCTTACCACAGAACGAATCGCGGCATTCATCCCAGGTGAATCTCCTCCAGAGGTCATCACCCCTATTCTCTTAATTTTTCCCATAATTTCTACTGTAAAAATACTCAATAAAACTCACTTAAAATAAAAAAAAAACGAAATCGATTTCGGTACAAAGTGCAATAAAATCTGAATGTGAGCATGTTATCGATGTATAATTGTTCTCGCATCAATGGCTATTCAAAATGAATGACTATTTTAGAAGCCTAAAAATATCTCTGCATGAATCTCGAAACTATTGACTACGCTATTATCATAGGTTTTTTCATTGTCTCTTTAGGCATTGGGCTATGGGTTTCCAAAACATCCGGTAAAAACACCAAAGAGTACTTTTTATCAGGAAGAAATATGCCATGGTGGCTGTTAGGGGTTTCTATGGTTGCCACCACTTTTGCGGCTGATACACCAGGATTGGTTACAGAGCTGGTAAGAAAACAAGGTGTTTCAGGAAATTGGGTCTGGTGGGCTTTTCTTCTAACAGGAATGTTAACCGTGTTCTTCTATGCTAAATTATGGCGAAAATCCGGAATCACAACGGATCTGGAATTCTATGAATTGCGTTATTCTGGTAAAACAGCTCGTTTCTTACGAGGTTTTAGAGCGATCTATTTAGGGATTATTTTTAACGTTATTACTATGGCGGGTGTCTGTTTGGCCGGTGCAAAAATTGCCAATATCTTATTGGGAATTTCTCAGGAACAAACACTTATTTACTCCTCTATTATTGTGGTTATTTATTCTTCCTTAGGGGGATTAAAAGGTGTATTGATCACGGATTTTGTTCAGTTCATTCTTGCCATGGCTGGCTCCATTTGGGCTACCATATATATTGTTAATTTACCAGAAATTGGGGGAATAGATGCTTTGCTTACTCATGACAATGTTGTTGGGCAATTAAACATGCTTCCTGATTTTTCTAATAAAGAAGCTCTTATCACCTTATTTATTATTCCTTTTGCGGTCCAATGGTGGAGCACATGGTATCCTGGGGCCGAACCTGGTGGTGGGGGTTATATCGCACAACGTATGTTGGCCGCTAAAGATGAAAAAAATGCTACGTGGGCCACGCTATTCTTCAACTTTGCCCATTATGCCTTACGTCCCTGGCCATGGATCATTGTAGGGTTAGCATCATTAGTTATCTTTCCAAGTTTAGAAAGTGTAAACACAGCCTTTCCTGGTTTAAACGCAGAAATGCAGGGTCATGATGTGGCCTATGCAGCTATGATGACCTATTTACCCGCCGGACTCTTAGGAATTGTACTTACTTCTTTAATTGCCGCTTTTATGAGTACCATATCCACACAACTAAATTGGGGAAGTTCGTATGTAGTGAACGACCTGTATGGTCGGTTTGTTAACAAAGATGCCACTGAAAAACAAAAAGTGATCGTTGGAAAAATAACCGTAGTAGTGTTAATGTTGTTTGCAGCATTATTTTCTTTCTATTTACAATCTGCTAAAGATGTTTTTGACCTTTTACTACAGATAGGTGCCGGAACCGGGTTATTGTTCATTCTGCGATGGTTTTGGCATCGTATAAATCCAATGAGTGAGATTGCCGCCATGGCCATTTCTTTTCTTATTGCCGCATTTTTCTTTATCAATAAGAAATTAGATTTTGCCATGATGGATGAAATCACAGGATACTGGCAATTGATTATTGGTGTAGTTTTAACAACCATTGGATGGGTACTTGTTACCCTAATGACCTCTCCTACTGATACAGAAACATTGAACAAATTCAATGCCTTGATCTTTGAGGGAAGTTCAAAATTTAAGCATATAGGATATAAAATTGTCGCCTTCTTTGCCGGCATTATAGGTGTATATAGTTTCTTGTTTGCCACCGGAAATTGGATCTATGGAGAAACGACTTTGGCATTATCGTTAACACTGCTCACGGTTGTTTGTGTTGTTCTTTTAACACGTATGTGGAAAGTGCTCAAATAGGATTAACAATAATTAACATAAATCTTATAAAATAGGAATTATATTTACCTATGATTACATTCCATTTCAAGAAAAGTGCTTCAATTCTATTCGGTTGTTTATTGTTTTTGAGCTTTACAAATGTGTCCGCTCAAGTAAGCGAGATACCCTTTACACTTAAAGAAAATGGTCACATTCACATAAAGGTAAAAGTGAACGATTTTGACGCGCCTTTAAATTTTGTTTTTGATACGGGAGCGACAGCGGACGTCTTAGATAGCAAAATCGCCAAAAGACTTGGTTTACAAGCTGATTTTAAACAAAGTGTTGCCGGAGGTGGTGGATCTAAAACATATGATATTGTCCTAGGACAGAAACTCACCATTGCATCAGGAATCACCATTCAACGATCTAATCTCGTACTTACCGATCTTGAGCCATTTCATCAATTATCGGATCATCCTTTCCATGGAATTTTTGGTTATAGTTTACTTAAAAAGTATATCGTAAAAATAGATTACGAAAAGGAGAAACTATCATTGTACAAGAAAACATCAAATATAGATACCCGAAACTATTTCAAACAACCTTTTCAATTTGATGGAGGTATCCCCATTCCTCAATTCAATATTTCTATACAACTTCAAAACGGGGAGGTCCATCATGGTAAGGTTCTTTTTGATAGTGGCGCCGGCATTACCTTGTCTATAAACTCACCGTTCAGCAAAAAGCACTCTCTTGCCAAAAAGGCTGCAAAACGTATTATTTCCAAATCGCAAAATCTTGGGCACGAATCTATTTCAGAACAAATAGCGATTACATCACTAAAAATTGGAAATTTTGAGTTCCCAAATATGACTATTTCCTTAGCGCATGATAAGAATGGGGTAAGTTCTTATCCTAATTATTTGGGTATTTTAGGTGCTAAGATCATTAAACGTTTTACCGTCATTTTGGACTATCAAGAAAAGATGTTATATCTCAAACCGAATGCCTTATACACTGGTTCTTTTGAATTTCCTTTAAGTGGTATTCGATTAAAAAAAGTGGATAATACTGTTTTTGTTAGCAGTGTGGCAGCATCAAGTCCTGCCTATAAAAAAGGGTTACGTAAAGGAGATCAGATCCTTACGATTGACGGTATTACCTCCAACTCTTTAAGTGAATACTATAAACTTTTGAAAAAAGAAGGTGAACTCATTAGTATAAAAGTCTTGAATGTATCTCAACAAGAAAAAACGATACGCATACCCTTGCAAAAGCTACTATAGCTATTTTCTTTGTTTGAAGTTAATGAGTTGTTTCTTCTTGGTTTTAACTGTATCCTTTTGCACCACAGGTTTCTTTTTCTTCTTTTTCTTTAAACCTATTTTCTGAAGTAGTTCCGACAGGGTATTAAAATTCACTTGATAGCTTAACCCGGCTCCCTGGGTATATCCTTCTTCCTGAGCGGAATATTGTATTTCATTCTGACGATTGAAAATAACACCTCTGAAAGTTCCTTTTTCATTTAGGAGCACCTCTACTTTTACTTCTCCTACCACGCTGGATTGTGTTTGCGCCCCAACGGGCACCCCTACTTTACCATTGATAATGATACGATCGTTGATCTGAGTAGATAGGGTAGCCTCAACGGTATTATCGGTAGCCAAAGCATTGGAAACATCTTGTGGAGTGCCAGGTTTATAATTTACAATAACTTTTAATCTTTCATTAGAACTAATAATATCGGATAGAATAGTTCCAACCAAGTTACCAGTAGTATTCGTAATTATATCCGTAGTGTTAATATTAGCATTATCAGAACTAAGGAAACTACCAAAAGCTAGTAAAGACATAAACTGTCGCATCTTGGCGTTCTTATTATTATCATTCAATACGAAATCAAGTTCACTAGCTATTGTTGAATCCGAGTTAGGGATCTCTATATCAAATTCTTGTTTAGAATTAAACAGTCCTCCGGTAATCTTCGTAATTAAATTTACCGGGATTGTTCTATTTGTACTAAAATTCTCAAGCAAAACAGCCGGGTTTGCATTTGTTTGATACAATGCAGTAACATTCAATTCAGCTTCATATGGATCTCCACTCCACGATACGGTGCTTCCTTTGACAATAGCAAATGGTTTATTGATAACTCCCCCATATTTTAAACTATATACACCTTTATCAATTGTATAATCTCCAAACATATTAAAGGTACCTCGTGTATTGATCTCGATCTGAAGATCACCACTACCATTTCCTTTTAATTCACTTCCATTCACCTCATCAATTACTACCTGGGCTTCAGCATCTTTGGTTACTTCCAGATTAATAAACAAGGAAACACCTTCTATTGCTTCCTGTGCTAATTCTTTTTGACGATCTTCGGATGACTTATCCGATTTAAAGTGAATCAACTTATAACTCTCTACAGTAGCAACATCTTTTAATGGGATTACAAATTTTGTATCTTTTTTTGTCTTTCCATTTACAATAATATCCAGGTTATCGGTTAATCCGGTAATCTCTGCTGAGCCTTCTATAAATCCGGTTCCGTAATACTGTGCCTCCTCTGTGTTCTCCGTATTTAACACCAACAAATTATCAGTATCTACTTTTAAGTCTAAAAACCAGGCATCAAAATTCTGATGTACGATCTGCCCATTTAAGTTACCTCGTGTGGCATATTCGGTATCCAATAATGTAATATTATTGAAAAGAAACGATTGCCCCTGTAAACCAACAATAGCATCTCCTTCAAATTCATAATCTGTATTCAATAATGGGAATTTCAGACCAGCTCCTTTTAACACCAAACTTCCATCCATATTTGGGTTTCCTAAAAACCCTTTCAAAGTAAAGTTTCCGGATGCAGACCCTCTAATAGCGGATAGTACGTCTTGTCCGAGCGGACTGAAAGCATCCAGTTGAAAATCTTCTAAGAAAACGGATAGGTCCATGGTAGGTCGTGTTGTAGAGAAATCCAAGCTACCTGTGGCTGCTATACTTTTTACCCGCTCTTTTTGAAGAGATAGATCTACACTGTATTTTTCATATGAATTATCTCCTTCAACATTAATTGCCAAATCACCCTGAGCAAAATCATTCACCTCAAATCCGTTGACGATCAAATTTCCCTTCGGACTATAGGAACCATCTTTTTGAACAAAATCTATATTTCCATTCAGAACTCCCTTGATTTTCAAGCTATCAATGCTAGGCAAGAAACTCTCCAAAGATACTTTTGTAAAGTCTGCTTTTAGGTCCTTGTACGTGGAATCTCGCAACACTCCTTTGAAATTGATCCGTTGCTCATTCGAAACTAACTGAAAAGGAGCAAAAACATATTCGTCTGTATTCAGATCAAATGTTACTTTATTTTGTGCATTGTTCGCAGGGTTAATATTCCAATTTTGATCTTTAAAATTGAAGGTCGATTTTTGTATTCCTACTACAGATTTCTTGTCTTTATTTATGGTATAGAAAAAGTCTACATTAAACTTTTCGTCATCATTGATCCCTCCTCTGAAAACAGACTTGAAGAATAGCGTGTCATTCACTGTTTTGTTCAATAAGTTCAAGTTCGAAAAATTGTATTGTTTCGTATTAACCTTACCAGCCGTTAACTGTGAATTGTACAGCTTGTTCTTTGTATCAGTTCTTAACAAAAATTGATCTATCTCATTTCCATAAGCTATGATCTTAGGTGATGAAATGGTTAGTTTTAATCTATTATCATCTGCATTGATCAATCCTCTAACCTTTGTATTATTATCAATAGAGATATCAGGATAAAACAAATCGACCACCTGACTGTACACGTTAAAATCAAAGTTCATAAACTGATGCGGAGCCACCTTATATGGTGTATAGTTCGTATAAATGCTTCCGAAGGCGTTTTGCGCTAATGGTAACAGATCTTTAAAGGTGAAGTTACCTTTCAATTCTCCTTTTACTATATCTTCGGAATCGACCCTTATCTGTTTTGTTCCGTCCTTCACCGTAGACAATACCAAAAACTGCTTAAAAGCATATTTCTTTCTTTGGTTCGTATACTCGATTCCTTTAAAATTGGCAATTCCCACAATATCATCTAAGGTATTTCCATTCAGATCCAGATCAATGATCCCTTTTAATTGGGCAATACTATCCCTTTCATATAATTTGGTTTCTCTCAGGTCTGCATAGGTTATGTTCGCATTAAAATCGAATTGGTGTACTTCAGACGAAAGGTCTGCCAAACCTTTGAAAGTCATTTTTAAATTGGTGTCATCTACCGAAAAATCACCATCAAACAAATTATTTTGATAACGACCGTTTACCAATATGTTCTGATAATTGTAATCTTTGAATTCAAACTCAAAGATCTTTCCAATTAATGTCGTATTAATGTTTTCCAGCAAGAAACCGCTTCCTTTCACATCTCCTTTAAAGGATACTTTTCCAAACAACGGGTCGTTAAAGAATTGACCAAAATCAAATCCAATTAGTTCGATCTCTCCATTGTAATTGGCATCATCAATGTGATCAATACTTGTAATCTCCATATCTGCAATAGTGGTACCAATATCCGAAACCACTGTAACTGTGGCATTCAAATTTTCGGGAGTCACTTTGGTTCTTCCCCGCAGCGTAAAGTCTCCTAAGCGTATAAATTCTGTAGGGAGGGTCTTACCGAGTAAGTTAGGGAGTATGTTCTTTAATTTCTGATAGTCTGCGGTAACATTATCCAGGTCTCCAAGAAACTCAAACCCCTTATCCGTATTTACTGCATTCTTGAATTCCATATCTCCATAGATCTTAATTCCTTGATTGGAGTTCAATTGCAGTCTGCTAAGTCTAAAATCGTTTAAGGCGCCTTTTACAGATCCTTTAAAATGCAAAATATCATTCCCGTTAAGTTCATTGTACAACTTTTTCAGGTCAATCACAGAAAAGCTACTGGGTTTAAATGTTGCTGTAATTGCAACACTATCGTTAAAATACTTTAAGTTCTCTCTTTTATAGTTAAATTCAATTTCAGCTTCGATCCTCGATCTTGCAGTTTCAACCGTGGTATTATAAAACTGCATTTGTGTTCTGGAGTATTTAAAATCGGTTGTCAGATTCGAAATCTCGATACCTCTGTTGTCTATAAAATACAGTCCTCGAATCTTTGTATAGACATCCGGCCCAATGACAGCAAAATCCTGGAGGTTTCCACCTCCATTAGAAGCACTGAAAATAAATGGCTCTGCTTCATTTTCGTCGATCTGCTTAAAGTGTAGATCTTCTAAATAAATATTTGAGGTTCTAAGCATGAATGGTGTATAGGTAGAATCTCTGGGAGTAACGGTACCATCTTCAAAGCTCTCAACAAAAATAGAAAGGTTATCATCTACTTCATCTTTATATGTTTTCAAGTGAAAATTAACCCCCTTTAACGAAATGCTTTTCAAGTTTACATCATTATCCAGAACTCGTTTTGCATTGAGCAATGACGTACTTAACTTATCTATAAATATGAGGGTATCTTTATGATGATCTCTTATCTCAATACCTTTCAAAGAAACCGACCCTAAGAAAGAAAGATCTACTTTTTTGATAACCAGATCCGTTCCAAAATCTTCATTGATTCTATTTGTAGCTATTTTAGCCAATTTGGTCTGTACAGCAGGAATAGATAAAAAGATGATGAGAAGGATAAGGAAAAGTACGATGTACTTTATCCATTTTATCAATATTTTCGTAAACTTCTTAATAGCTGGGTTTGTTTGAAATCCTTTGCAAAACGTTTAATATATCACAAATATTTTGCCATCTACTACAAAGAACGTCAAAATTAACAAACTATTAGATTTCTCCCATAAAAAACTGGTAATGACTTAGAGAAATTATAGCTAATTTTGCCAAAAGTTTTTACGCATTGAATACCGACAAAATTTATATCCTTGGAATAGAATCATCTTGCGATGATACAAGTGCATCTATCATTTGTGATGGCATGGTTCTAAGCAATGTGATTGCCAATCAGGAAGTACATGCTAAATATGGTGGTGTTGTTCCTGAACTGGCATCGAGAGCACACCAACAGAATATTGTCCCGGTTGTACAACAAGCTTTGGAACGTGCAGAAATTGATAAGTCACAATTGGATGCTATCGCCTTTACGAAGGGTCCCGGACTAATGGGTTCTTTATTAGTAGGAACTTCTTTTGCCAAGTCTCTGGCCATGGGGCTTCAAATTCCGTTGATCGATGTTAACCATATGCAAGCCCATATTTTGGCGCACTTCATTCAGGAAGAAAATGCTAAGATCCCACCTTTTCCTTTTGTTTGCCTTACCATTAGTGGAGGTCATACACAAATTGTACGTGTAAATGATCATTTTGATATGGAGATCTTAGGCGAGACCATAGACGATGCGGTTGGGGAAGCGTTTGACAAATCTGCCAAACTATTAGGTCTTCCCTATCCTGGAGGTCCTTTAATCGATAAATATGCGAAATTAGGAAACCCCAAGGCTTTTGCATTTAGCAAACCTAAAGTAGGGAAACTGGAGTTCAGTTTTAGTGGTTTAAAGACCGCCATCTTATACTTTTTACAGAAGCGATTAAAAGAAAACCCAGATTTTATCAAAGAAAATTTATATGATATCTGTGCTTCTATTCAGTATACAATTGTAGAGATCCTGATGGACAAACTCAAAAATGTAGTAAAAGAAACGGGTATAAAACATATAGCCATCGCAGGAGGTGTATCTGCCAATTCTGAGATTAGAAGTCGTTTGGAGAATGCCGAAAAGTATTTTGGCTGGACAACCTATATACCTAAGTTCGAATACACCACGGACAATGCAGCTATGATAGCCATTACGGGATATTTAAAGTACTTAAAAAATGAGTATGCCGATGAAAATGTAACAGCCACTGCACGCTTAAAAGTAACAGAATAAAAAAAGCGAACTTTTCAGTTCGCTTTTTTATTTATTGTGTCTTAATACTACAGCCTATAGCCCTGGTATACGTTTCGGATGGTTTCTTTCCTGCTAATAATGCATCTACAGCATCTTCCACATATTTCTTACTAACACTACTTGCATCTCTTGAACTATCATCAATAGCTCCGATATATTCAACGATCAGTTTTCCATCATCCTTGTTCAAGATGTATACATGCGGTGTTCTAGTTGCTCCATACATTGGGTACACTTCTTGATCTTCATCGAACAAATATGGAAAAGTAAATCCTTTTTCTTCTGCTCTGATCTTCATTCGGTCATAACTATCTCTAGGTTGTACCACAGGATCATTAGGGTTGATCGCAATTACAGGATACCCCTTACTTTTATATTTCTTATCTAATGCAATGATGCGATCTTCATTTGCTACAGAATATGGGCAAGAATTACAAGTGAAAATAACGATGAACCCTTTAGCTTTTTTATAGTTAGCCAAAGACACCATCTTTCCATCTACATTTTTTAAGGAGAAATCTGAAGCCTCATCTCCTACTTTATATCCTTTATCTGGCACTACCGTAAATGCAGATATTGCCACCAAAAGAATAAAAGCGCTAAGTATTTTAGTTGTTTTCATAATAGGTTATTTTAAAAATGATTGTATCGTATTTTCCAGTACTTCATAGGTAATGGGTTCTGGAAAAAATTCTCTTTTGTTTTTATTATAGATCAATGTAGCAGGCAATGCTCCTGACCATTTTTCACTAATATCTCCAATCCAAAATTGTTCGTTCTTATCATCTAGCAATACTACCTTAGATTCAATCTTCTTGTCATTTATAAAAGGTATCAATTTGGATTGCACTTTTTTTGGGAAATCAAGACTCACTAACAATACTTCTACATTCTTATCCTTATATTGTTTGTTGATCTTTTCAAAATAGGGTAGTTCTTTCACACAAGGAGCACACCATGTAGCCCAAAAATTAACCACATAGGTTTTATCATCTTGAGCATGTAATAATGGTTTTAATTGATCGTAATTAAAACTCGTCACCTCGGTAACAGCAGCAACTTTAGAAGCTTCCTGTTTGCACGCAACTAAAGAAAATAATAAAACAAAGACTAATAGGGAGTTTCTCATATAAAGTAAAATTACAAATAAGATAACCGTCTAAAAAACAATTAACTAAATGTTAACAACCACTATTTAAAAGCATCGTTCAACACTTTTGCCAATCGGATTCCTGCCTTCTGCAGCTGCTTTCTTGCTGTCGTTAAATAATCGTATGAATATCTATAGCGCAAATTCTCATCTTTCTTGGCGGAAGCATATACTTTCTTAGTCAACTCATGTGTCTCATTTACCCAATTGACTACCGTGCCTTGTTGCAAAGCTTTCACTTGTTCCTTTGACAGTTTTTCGGCGTTCTTGGCCAACTCAATGTAACTCATATTAAAACCTTCGATCATTTTGGTATCCCAAACACTGTGCAAGTTGGTCTTCTGTCCAAACCACTTTACATCAAATCGGTTAGCGCCTCGATCTTCTTCAAGACCAATATGCAAGGGTTGATGAAGATCTCCAATTAAATGCACCAACATTTTTAGGTAGAAAGCTTTGTCCTTCTCAGAACTTTTCTTGTCTTTTATTACCTCAATACATTTATTGATTCCAGTGACCAAATCTCCTTTAGGATGTTTTTTTGAATCCTCATAATTAGAATCCATTGGCATATTAATGAAGTGCCAGGTATAAAACTCTCTATATTTTCTATCGGATTTGATCTCATCAGCAAAAGTAGATACAAACGCCAGACTCTGTCCTTTTAATAGTTTTCGAATCTTTCTCTTTGTTTTATTCGATAAATGCTTCGTTGCTATTTCCCCAACAGTTCTATGCCCTGTCTGCCCCCAGATAATTTCTGAAGCACTTGAAGTATATCCTAGAAAAAGAAAAACTGAAAGTGCTAAAATTCTAAATTTCATGCTTGTTTATGGTTTGATATAAAATGCTAATTTATGAAAATAACTGCTTAAAAATTTGGAAATGAGAAAAATAATGTTATATCTTTGTGATATCATTTTAATATCATAATAAATTAAAGATCATGAAAGAAGAGAAAATTATTAAACCTGCCAATGGATATTTAATGCTTTTGATTGTATTAGTATTATTCTTTGGAGGAATTGC
The DNA here is from genome assembly GCA_965218065.1 of Flavobacteriaceae bacterium. Lineage (GTDB taxonomy): Bacteria > Bacteroidota > Bacteroidia > Flavobacteriales > Flavobacteriaceae > Polaribacter. Next base: position 2,031,281 of record OZ244589.1, read on the forward strand.
ATTTACTATAAGACAAGAAAATCCTGCATATTTATTCGCTACATTCTTTGGGCTCGTGGGTATGTTTGGCTTCATATTGGTAAACCCAAATACCTCAAAGGTTATCCTGCTTTTTGGAAAATATGTGGGAACCGTTAAGCAAAACGGCTTGTATTGGGCGAATCCTTTGTATAGAAAAAAAGCAATTTCCTTAAGAGCAAGCAACTTTGATAGTGAGCGCCTAAAGGTTAATGACAAACTAGGAAATCCAGTAATGATCAGCACAATTCTGGTATGGAGAGTAACAAACACCTATAATGCTGCATTTGACGTAGACAATTATGAAAACTTTGTACGAGTGCAAACCGATGCTGCGGTACGAAAATTAGCAAGTATGTATCCGTATGACAATTTTGCGGATGAAGGTCATGAAGAGGATATTACCTTACGATCTAGTGTAAATGAGGTAAGCGAAGCTTTGGAAAAAGAACTAGAAGAACGTTTGGCCATTGCAGGAATCGAAGTGTTAGAAGCTAGAATTGGTTATTTAGCATATGCTCAAGAAATTGCAAACGCCATGTTGAAGCGTCAGCAAGCTACTGCAATTGTTGCAGCTAGACACAAAATTGTGGAAGGTGCAGTAAGCATGGTAGAAATGGCTTTGGAAGAATTGAACAAGAAAGATATAGTAGAATTGGATGAAGAACGCAAAGCAGCAATGGTAAGCAACTTAATGGTGATCTTATGTGGTGACAAAGAAGCTTCACCGGTATTGAACACGGGAACCTTGAATCATTAAAAACAAAAAAATGTTAGGAATTCAGTTAAAAAATAAAAAAGTAGTATTGATACTTCTTATCGTTTGCATTCTATTTCTAACACTTGGATTTGTATTATTGTAAGAATAATGAATAAAAAGAAATGAAAGAATATAAAGTAGTAAACTGGAAAATGGGATTATCTAAAAATAATGAACGTCTGGAAGATACTTTGAATCAGTATGCTAAAGCCGGATGGACGTTAAAGCATATTGCAGAGAATTCAGCCAGAATCGTATTCGAAAGGGATAAGAACAGATAGGATGAGAGTATTTGAAGAAGAGCAACGTTTTAGACAAAGTTGGCTTATTATATTACTTGCTATAAGCATTATGATCCCCATCATTTTGATTATTAAAGAGTATACAGAAGCTAATTCTAATATGAGTACAATGGAATTTACCATGACACTTCTATTAATGTTTGGAGTAACTATTCCCATCTTCTTCTTTACTTTAAGAACACGTATAGACGAAAAAGGTATTCATTATCGGTTCTTTCCATTTCACATAAAAGTTAGAACTATTCTATGGTCTGAGATCAAATCTGCCTCTGTACGTAACTATAATGCCATCTCCGAGTATGGTGGCTGGGGTTTAAAAGGTGGATTCAATAGAAAAAAAGGAAAGGCAATCAATGTAAGCGGTGATGTAGGTATTCAGTTAGAATTGATCACCAATAAAAAACTTTTGATAGGTACTCAAAAGGAGTATGATGCAAAAAGAGTGTTAGAAACATATCGACATAAAATAGAAAATCATGAATAATCTGAATAACATAAAACTTCAAACTATTGATTATATAATCATTAGTCTGGCATTTTTTTTAAGTCTATGTTCATGGTTATATGTAATTATTGAGTATGATGCTCTTCCTTCAGAAGTTCCTATGCATTTTAACGTTAATGGAGAAGTTGATGGCTATGGAAGCAAAAGTGTATTATGGCTTTTACTGGGATTACTTACACTATTAAACGTGGGCCTGTTCTTTTTATCTAAAGCAACTTCCTTTCATAGTATCCAGTTAAAAAGCAGAATTGCAAACTTTAGAGCTGCTGCTATATACATGCCATTTTTAAGCATAATTCAAGGCATTTTGGTATATACCATTATTGAAAGCGCCAAAGGTACCTTCCAATATTCAGGATGGATTTTGCCTGGCATTTTATCGATCACGGGAATTACCTTGATCATAATGTTTACTATAATATTAAAAAACAAACAATCATGATACGAGTTATCGCATTTATAAGCGCATACATTCTTGGTATTGCATTAACCTGGGGGCAAGTAAAATCCGAAGAAATACTGATCAAGAATGATAGTATTGAGCTTCCCGGTACCTTAACTTACTCAGACAAAGAAAGTAACCTGATTATCTGGGTACACGGATCTGGTAACGTGGATAGAAATGGGAATCAGGCGGGAATGAACGTTGGGGCGAACTACATCAAGCAGTTTAGAGATGCCGTCAACGCAAAAGGTATCGCTTTTTTTAGCTATGATAAAAGAACTGCAAATATGAAGAACATGAAGTTCATCATGAACAATTTATCTTTTGATGCTTTTGTTTCTGATGTACGAAAGGTGATTTCATATTTCAGAAAAGATGGACGCTTTAACAGCATAACTTTGGTAGGGCACAGTCAAGGATCCCTCGTAGCAATGTTGGCAAGCGATGATGCTGATAAGTACATTTCTTTGGCAGGTCCTTCAGAGGCCATTGATGTTACCATTACGGGGCAAATAACGAAACAAAATGCAGCGCTCGGAAAAACGACGGAAGCGCATTTTAAAGAACTGAAAGAAACCGGAGACATTAAAGAAGTAAATCCGATGTTGTTGAGTATTTTTGCAAAACCAAATTTGCCGTTTTTTAAATCCTGGATGAAGTATATCCCAACAAATGAAATCAAGAAGGTTAACAAACCAACCATGATCATTAATGGAAATAAAGACATTCAAGTTTCAGTAAAAGATGCACAACAATTGCATTTGGCAAAAGAAGATGGAACGTTAAAGATAATTAAGAACATGAATCATGTTATTAAACATATCGAGAAAGATGCAGATAACATTGCATCGTATAGGTCACCTGACTTTCCTATTTCTAAAGAACTGATTGAAGTAATCACTGCATTTGTAAAACAGTAACTATGGCAAAAAAGAAAGCATTTGCGCTACGCATCAACGAGGAGATGCTCAAGGCCATTGAAAAATGGGCAGGAGATGAGTTCCGATCGACCAATGGTCAGATCGAATGGATGTTAATGCAATCGCTTAAAGACGCCAAAAGAGAACCTAAAAAGAAAGACGAGTAAATTACTCGTCTTTCTTTTTTATATTTAGGCTGTAAAACACCGCACATGTCAGAAGAACCAGCAGTAAAAAAGAAAAAGATCAATTGGACAGCAGATAAGATCATGAGCACCTCTGCCCTATTTATTAGTGTTATCTCTTTAATAGCTTTATTATACCAATCCTACCTTGCTCGAGAAGAGAACAAACTTACTCAACAACAGCAAAGTGCCAGTGTTTTACCTCATCTGAGTCAATGGTTCAGCAATACATCAGGAGGTTTCAAAGTTATATTTGGAAACAAAGGTGTGGGTCCTGCTTTTATAAAGGAAGTAAAACTTGAAATGAAAGATACTACCTTTTATAATACAGACCATTTGGTAAATCATATGCTGAAAACCATCAAAAAAAAGGATAGCATTTTAATTCCAGCTTCAACAAGTACCTTTAGCGATGGCTATGTACTACCAGCTAATGAAACCATTGAGATCATTATAATTAAAAGACCCGAGCACATTAGAGTTTTTAGAAAATTCTTGAACAACTCAGATTTAGAGTATACGATTACGTACGCGGATGTATATGGATCGGAATGGACACTCAGTAATAAAGAGAGTGATTCACCATACCCTATACCAAAGAAATAATATCATTTCTTTAAGATTTCTTTAAGAAATTTTGAAAGCCGTAACTTGTACCTTTAAGCGCTTTAAGAAACAACTAACATTATACACATGAAAAAATTCCTAACCCTTCTGCTATTGTTCCTTTCGATCACTCTTTTTTCTCAAGAGTTTTCCATGGATATTGTAAAAAATATGAAACCCAGGAACATCGGTCCCGGGGGTATGAGCGGCCGTGTAACTGCCATTGATGTAGTACAGTCCGACCCAGATATTATGTATGTAGGAACTGCCTCAGGTGGACTTTGGAAGTCTACTTCGGGTGGTATTAAATGGGCTCCTATTTTTGACAAGGAAGTAACGGCTTCTGTTGGAGCCGTGGCTATACAACAATCTAATCCAAGTGTTATCTGGGTAGGTACCGGAGAAGGTAATCCTAGAAACAGTTTGAACGGAGGATATGGAATTTTCAAATCTTTAGATGGCGGAAAGTCTTGGACATCTATGGGATTGGAAAAAACACGTCATATCCATAGAATCATTATAGACCCTACAAATCCGAATACAGTTTATGTAGGAGCGATTGGATCTCCATGGGGAGAACATAAAGAAAGAGGTGTGTATAAAACAACTGATGGTGGAAAAACCTGGAAACAGATCTTGTTCAACAATATAAAGACGGGTGCAGCCGACCTGGTTATGGACCCTTCGAATCCTAACAAACTAATCGCTGCCATGTGGGAGCACAAAAGAGACCCCTGGTTTTTTAAATCAGGAGGTAAAGGAAGTGGTCTATATATCACACATGATGGAGGAGAAAACTGGAAAAAGATTACTCACAAAGAAGGTTTTCCTAAAGGAGACCTTGGAAGAATTGGTGTAGCCATTTCTAGAAGTAATCCAAATGTTATTTATGCCCTTGTTGAAGCTAAGAAAAATGCTTTGTACAAAAGTGAGGACGGTGGATTCAAATGGAAAATGATCAATAACAAAAGAGGGATTGGTAATCGTCCTTTCTATTACTCAGAAATCTATGTTGATCCACAAAATGAAAATAGATTATACACCATTTTTACGTATGTGAATGTATCTGAAGATGGAGGAAAAAGCTTTCGTCAGTTAATGCCTGCTTATGGAGTTTCCAATGGGGTGCACCCGGATCATCATTCATGGTGGATACATCCAAAGGATGGTTCATTCATGATCGATGGTAATGATGGAGGTTTAAACATTACGAAGGATAGAGGAAAATCATGGCGATTTGTAGGTAATTTGCCTGTTGCGCAGTTCTATCATATTAATGTGGATAATGAATTCCCGTATAATGTATATGGAGGAATGCAAGATAATGGTTCCTGGAGAGGTCCAGCCTATGTTTGGAAAGCACAGGGAATCAGAAATTCGTATTGGCAAGAAATCAGTTTTGGAGATGGTTTTGATGTAGTTCCTGATAAAGATGATTCTCGTTATGGATGGTCTATGAGTCAACAAGGTTTTGTGAGCAGGTACGATTATTTGACTGGTAATAATTACACAGTACGTCCAACACATCCAGACCCCAAAGTAAAACTGCGTTTTAACTGGAACTCAGCGATTAATATTGATCCTTTTGACAACAACACTATCTACTTTGGAAGCCAGTTCGTACACAAATCAACAGACAAGGGATTAACATGGACTGTTATCTCCCCAGATCTTTCAACCAATGATAAAGAGAAGCAAAAACAATCTGAAAGTGGTGGATTGACCATGGATGCAACCGGTGCAGAAAACCATTGTACCGTCTTAGTGATAGAACCTTCTTCTCTAGAAAGAAATATGATGTGGGCGGGAACAGATGACGGTCGCGTGCATATTACACAAAATGGAGGTGCTACATGGACAGATGTCTCAAAAGGACTGACAGGGTTACCTGCCGGTAGTTGGATAGCACAAATTAAAGCTTCCAATAAGAATAAAGGTGAAGCATTGCTTATTGCAAACGACTACAGACGTTTTAATTATACTCCATATGCATATAGAACAAAGGACTATGGAAAGACATGGACGCGTATTGTAGCTAATAATGATGTGGAAAGCTATACCTTAAGTATTGTTGAAGATCCTGTAAATGCAAATTTATTGTTCTTAGGAACGGATGATGGATTGTATGTTTCATTAGATGCTGGAAACAAATGGACAAAATGGACCGCAGGTTTTCCAACAGTTTCTGTAAAGGATCTTGTAATTCACCCAAGAGAACACGATCTGATCATAGGAACTTTCGGTAGAGCCGCATGGGTATTGGATGATATCAGACCTTTACGCGCAATGGCCAATGGAGAAGCATCAGGAAAACTAGCATTATTCGAGCCGCCAACAGCATACCAGGCTTCGTACCAACAACCTACAGGAAGTAGATTTGGAGGAGACGCTTTATACAACGGAGAAAACAGACGATTTGGAGCTATGATCTCTTACTATATCAATAGACCGGAAAAGAAAAAAGAAGTACCTGCTGTAAAGGGAAGGAAAAGAGGAAAAAAGAAAAAAACGAAAGATGCAAAAGAAACTACAGCGAAGAAAAAGCCAACAGTAAAATACGATTCTATCAAACTAGAGATCTTCGATGGTTCAAGATTGATCCGTACGTTGAAAAGAAAAGCACCCAAGAAAAATGGTGTACATAGAATGTACTGGTTCATGCGCGAGAAAGGTGTATCGAGACCAAGCAGAACTATTCGAAAACAACGTAATGAACCGTCAGGAGTACGTGTTAAGCCAGGAACATATCGATTAAAAATGTCTTTTGGCGATCAGGTTTCTGAACAAAATATTACAGTTGCATATGACCCCAGACTAAAAATGTCTACTTCAGCAATCAATGAGATCTACAATGCCGGAAAGGACATGGAAAAAGATCAAAAGCGTATGGCGGATGTACTAAAGCAATTGGCGGAAAGTAAAACTACGGCAAACGGATTCAGGTCTAAGTTGTCTAAAGAGGACAAAAAGAAATACAAAGATCAGATTAAAGCTTCTAAAGATATTGTAAAGAAAATCGATGGTCTTGTGGCTATCTTCTTAGGTAAAATAGACCGAAGACAAGGAATTACTAGAAATCCTGCGGTTACTGTAAATCAACGCTTTGGCAATGCTCGAAGATATGTATCTAGCAGAAAAGGGAATCTTACCGATACCGAGAGACAATTGATGAAGCAATATAAAGATGCGTTGAATGATGCTATTCAGAAAGTAAATAATTTCTTCGACAAGGATTGGAAAGCTTATAAAACCCAGGTAGAGAATATTAATATTTCACCTTTTAAAGAAATAAAGAAGTTCTAAAACAGAAAGCGGAGTTGTACTCCGCTTTTTTTCTGTCTTTAATTTTATATTTTAGCCAAAACCAAAATCAAAGACATGGAGCAACCACTTTTTACCAACGATGCTATTGTATTCGGAATTTTAATGATTTCCTTAGGATTTGTATTCTATACAGAATCTAAAAAATCTGGGTTTTGGTATAAGTTTTATAAAATAGTGCCTGGATTACTTATGTGCTATTTTATTCCCGCAATTTTTAATTCATTGGGAATCATCTCTGCAGATGTGTCACAAACATACTATGTCGCCAGCAGATACTTACTCCCGGCGTCATTAGTACTAATGACGCTCAGTATAGACTTGAAGGCAATTTTCAACTTAGGCCCTAAAGCTCTAATTATGTTCTTTACAGGAACTATTGGAATAATTATAGGAGGTCCGTTAGCTATTTTATTACTTTCAGCATTTTTTCCTGAAATGTTTGACGGCGCAGGGCCAGATGCGATCTGGAGAGGGCTTTCTACGCTAGCCGGAAGTTGGATTGGCGGTGGTGCAAATCAAGCAGCTATGCTGGAGATTTACGAATATAATCCTAAAAAATATGGAGGAATGGTACTTGTGGATATTGTTGTGGCGAATCTTTGGATGGCAATACTATTAATAGGTATTGGTAAAAAAAATCGAATCAACAAATGGCTAAAAGCAGACACTTCGGCAATTGAAACGCTTAAAGATAAAGTGAGTTCTTTCGCAGAAAAAGTGAAAAGAACCCCTACTTTGACCGATTATATGATTATGCTTGCTTTAGTTTTTGGCACAGTCGGAGTTGCTCATTGGGGAGCGGAAAGTATCTCCGCTTTTTTGAAAAGTAATTTTGAAGCAGTTGCCAATAAATCTTCTGGATTGTCTTCGTTTGGAAGTAAATTTTTCTGGATGATTACGATAGCCACAGCTATTGGAATACTATTATCTTTCACCAAGGCGAAAAATTATGAAGGAGCCGGAGCTAGTAAAATAGGAAGTATATTTATCTACATTCTAGTTGCCACCATAGGAATGAAAATGGATTTAGGATCTATTCTAGATGAACCTAAATTGATTTTAATTGGACTAGTTTGGATGGCGATTCATGCCGGGTTATTGATTTTAATTGCAAAACTGATCCGCGCTCCTTATTTCTTTTTGGCTGTTGGAAGTCAGGCAAATGTAGGAGGAGCGGCCTCTGCTCCGGTAGTTGCTGCAGCTTTTCATCCTTCTCTAGCAACGGTTGGTGTACTCTTGGCTGTATTCGGTTATGTTGTTGGAACTTATGGTGCTATGCTATGTACGTTTTTAATGGAATTTGCATCAAAAGTTTAGTTAAAAATATGCATATTTGTAGCCTTAAAATTTGAATGTACATGAAGAGAGTTTTTATTCTTGGTTTATTTATTATCGCCGCTGCATGTTCTTCTAAAAAGGAAGGAAACATGGTAGTACAAGGAACTATCAAAGGGTTGCAAAAAGGAACCTTATATCTTCAAAAAATGAATGATTCTGTGTTGTTTAATGTAGATTCAGTTTCATTATTTGGCAAGGAGATCTTTACATTATCTGACGATGTAACCTCTCCGGAAATGTACTTTCTTACGTTTGATGGAAATACTACGGAAAAAAGAATCATGTTCTTTGGAGAACAAGGTGTGATTACCATTAATGATGATGTTGAAAAATTTGGTATAAATCCGACCATTGAAGGTTCTGAAAACCAGAAGGTGATGAATGATTATTTTAAAGTGACCAAAAGGTTTCAGGAGCAGTATTTAGATCTAGTAGAACAAGATCTAACGGCTCAAAAGGATAAGAATTCATCTAAGATTGCTGAGATCAAAAAAAAGTCTGATAACCTAACAAAGCGTCGATATTTATTCGCGGCAAACTACGCGATCAACAATGCCAATTACGAAGCATCTCCATACATTGCATTAACAGATCTTGTGGATGCTAATATTAAGTTATTAGACACTATACATGTTTCTTTATCACCAAAGATCAAGGAATCATTGTATGGGAAAAAGTTAACAAAGTTTATTGCAGAGATCAAAGAGAACGAAAAGCAAGACTAACTTGCTCTTCTGTGTTGCAATGGATTGGTAAAGTACTTCATGATTCCCTTTGGCGGATGAATCACCTCCCAATTGGTATAATTTACCCAGTGTAGTTCAGTACTCACTTCTGAGCATAGTTCATTTTCGGTATTGTAAAAGCGCACTGTAACGTATGTATGATCGCTAAAGTTTCCGGAAGTATCAAACTCCAAAGCTGCAGAAAAAGCTTGCATGAACATTAATTTCCTGGAGTTTTTAAGCTGATCGTTATTCTTTTGCCAGCCTATCTTCAGATCGTTCAATTTTGATGTAGAAAAACCGTGGTCCAATAAAAAAACTTCGATGAGTTTAGAAGTATATTTTAGGTATGCAAAATTTTGCATGACCATAAAATCGTTAACGTCTTCTCCTTTTACTGTAAAGTTTCTTTTAAACATATGTTTTTCGTTTTTACTAAAAATTAAAAGCAGCTCCTGAGATGCATAAAATCCATTAAAATCAACCAAAATAAAATAACGGAGCTGCTTTTTTGTATTCCATGGTAACCTCAACCAATTAAAAAGTTCTCGAGATGTTAAAACCTAAGTGCTATATCTCCCCCAAAACATCTGCACAGGTTCGTAAAACTTTTTCTATTATTCTAATGGTCTAAGTTAAATTCCTCTGAAATACATTTTCGTATCTTCTAAGTCCACTCCAATTGCATGAAGTTTCTTGCAGTTATAGAATCGTACGAAACAAATAATTAGTTTTCTCATTATTATTTTAACCTTATTACGTTGTTCACCAAAAGTGGTTTTCAACATTGATACTGCTAAGTAACATATATTAATAGGTTGAAAAGAAATTAAAATGAGCGAGAGGGAAAAAATTCTTGTTAAAAGGGAAAAAAAAGGCTTAACTGTTTAGCCATTGTTTAAACTCGGCTGCTTTGTTCTTACTAATAATGATCTCTACAGAAGCATTGGATTGCACCAGTATCTTTAGCTGACTATTTCCATATCGGATGATCTTATCAATGGCCGTTATCCCAATAATGAATTGTCTATTTGCTCTAAAGAACAGCGACGAATCTAAATTAGTAAACATGTCATCCAAACTTACGTTACTGGTAGATTTCTTACCATCGAAACAGACCACATAGGTAATCGTATTTTCAGTATATACATACGCTATGTCCTGAATACGTACAGGAACCAACTCATTTCTAATATAGGTTAAAATTCTAGTTTTACTTGTATCCGAAGTATTTTCCTGTTCCTCTTCTTTCACAGTTTCCACAACTCTTTCCTTGTAGGTTGCAAGATCTACATTCAGTTTAGAAAGATTCATTACCTCCGATTCAAGTGTAGTATTTTTTAATTCCAATTGCTTTTCATATCTACTTCCAATCAATCTAACCGCAAGAAAAGACAATAGTATAACCAAGATTCCCATCAAAGAAAAGATGACATAAAAATTATTTCTAAGATTGCGCATCTGATTGGATATCCTAGGAATATTAGCATGAGCAGCAACGATCCAGTCAGCATTTTTGATTGGTGATATATAGATGATTTCTGAAGAAGCCTCTGAGTTACTATTTGTCAGTACCTCATACAAAGCGTCGGAATTATTATTTTCATTCAACGAAGCTAAAAGCGTTTGATTGGAATTTGTCTTTTGACCGATCTCCGTTCTATTCGGATGACAAACTTCCTTTCCAGACCAATCAAACATACTTATAAACCAGCTATCTGAATTTGTCTTTTCAATGGTTTTTTGAAGACTTTGCACAATACTTTCCTTACTCAGACCACTCTCCAATTGCGCATTGATCAATGCAGCAATTTCGTTTACCTCTCGTTTACTAGACTCTACCTGAACCTCTATCAATTGATTGGCACTCACCTTGATAAAATAGCGCACTGTAAAAGAAGCAATGATCAAAAAAATGATCGTAATAGAAAGAAAGGTTAAGAAATACAATCGATCTTTTCTCATGGTAGTGCCTAAAAAATTTGAATTCCGATAAGCGAAAATAAAATAATATCTTAACTCTATATTCAAAAAAGAGTAAAATTTACCGGAATTTTCAAGCGTTCTTTTTCCTTTTCAGCCGTGTTTTTTCCTTTTCACGTCCTTTTTTTTATTTGGGTCATTATATTATCTTTTCTTTGTTTAAGAATTGTCTGCTTGTTACAATGAACAAAAGAAGGAACATTATTCTTATCATTTTTAGCGCTGCCCTTGTCGCTTTGTGCATCTATATAAACTGGAGATTCACTTCAGAGACTTATATAGATATGGAAAAGGCATCTGCTGAATTAAACATTTCTTCTAAGAACCTTGTTGCCAACTTTATTAATGACGAAGAACGGGCAGATACTATGTTTTCAGGGAAAATTGTCGAAATAACAGGGAGGGTCAAGGAAGTTACTTTTTTAAACAATCGAAATACCGTAATATTGTATGGGCAAAATACGTCGTCCGGTATTATTTGTGATTTCGGAACCAATCAATTAGAAGAAATAAAAGGCCTTATAAAAAATCAAAAAATCACTGTAAAAGGAGTTTGTAAAGGTTTTTTAAAAGATGTTGTAATATTGAATTGTTTGCTAATGAAAACAGATTTGAATGAATAAGATTTTTACGTTTTTAATTTTATTGACCTTCATCGCTGATTTTGATTCAAAATCAAATCAGTTTATTGCCAATCAAGGACAAGTTTCATTTTTTTCATATACTCCTGTGGAAAATATTGAAGCTCAGAATAATCAGGTACTCAGTATTTTAGACGTAACTAATAATGAAATTGCCATTAGCATGCTCATGCGAGCTTTTGTATTCAAAAAGGCCCTAATGCGCGAGCATTTTAATGAGAGTTATATTGAATCTGATATTTATCCAAAGGCAAATTTTGAAGGAAAGATCATAAATTTTGATGCAACATTAGAAGGACCACAAACAAGAATAGTAAGAGGAACTCTAACCATTCATGGAGTTTCTAAGAACGTGGATATTAAAGCGACTATTGCTCCGAAAGATGATACCTACATGATCACCGGAGATTTTGATGTGGTTGTAAAGGATTTCGATATTAAGATCCCTCCAATTTTGGCGAGCAATATTGCCAAAACAATAAATGTTAAGTTCAAATTTGAATACAAGCCCTATGAAGAATAACCTAGTTTTTAGTTTTGTTTTAGGCCTATTATTATGCAGTGCCTCTGCAAACTCGCAAAGCTTGTTAGACAAACTTGAAAAAGAGTTTCCTGCAACAAAACAGTACGAAATTGCTACTTTTAAAACTACGAGAATTGCAATAGGACACTCTATTGAAACCCGAAGTAAAGGAGCGCTGGAAATATCTTTATTCAATAGGTACTGGAACATACCAAACTTTGATGGCCAACGTTTTTTAGCCGATAAAGTAAGTACTCGTTTTAGTTTGGAGTATGCGCTATCGGACAGATTTACTTTCGGTGGTGGGTATACGAATTTTGACAAGATCAAAGATGGTTTTTTAAAGTATAGATTAATACGACAGGTAGTTAACTCGAAGAAAACACCTTTAAGTGTTACGCTATTTCAAGGAGTTAGTCATCGAAATGAGGAAGAAGGGCCTACTCCATACCCGGGAGCTGATTTGGGAAAATATGCTTTTACAACACAGGTATTGATTGCACGAAAGTTCAACCCAAAATTTTCAGCACAAATAACGCCTACCTATATTCGAAGAACATCACCTGCTTCTACTAATGACCCGAGTAATCAATTTGCCATCGGATTTAGCGGTAGACATAAAATAGGAGGTCATGCCTCTATCGTATCGGAATATTATTATGTGGCAAACCCACTAAAATCTATAGACACCTATAATGCTTTTGTAGTTGGTGTGAATTGGGAACTAAGTCATCTGATGTTGCAATTCCATGTCACCAATGCCCGAAATTTTGTTGAAGATACTTTTATAACCAGGACGACGAACAACTTTAATTTTGAAGACGGAAACTTTCACTTTGGTTTTAATGCTACTTTTGTTTGGCATACGAAAAAGAAAAAGCTGAAGTAAATTAGTCTTTTACCTTTAGACTCCATTCAAACTCAAATGACGATACGGAGATATTCTCTTCATTGAAACCTTCTGCTAACATCGTTATTGCTTGCCCTTCACCAGAATCAATGGAGCGTTGAATAGCATCAGATACTTTACCTCCATCCTTACAAACAAAACGAATCTTTCCTGTCGCTTTTTTAGTAAAGGTTCCTTTTTGATTGGTGACGAGCATGGAAACCTTACGTTTAGACGCTGCTATATTTTTCATAACCAACACTCCGGTTGTCATCTCGGCTGCCATGCCTTGAGCAGCCCAAAACATGGATTTAAATGGATTCTGATTCAACCATCTATGCTTAATTTTTACCACACAATCTGTCTCTGATATTTTTTTTACTCGTACACCACCGATATAAGCCAGTGGTAATTTAAAAAACATAAAAGAATTGATTTTCCTAGGTGTAATCTGCATTTGTAGCGTATTTAGATGACAATGTAAGGATATTTTACGGGTTTAAAAAATGTTAACAAAATGTTAAATTACAGTACTATGTTTTGCATAATACCTTTTTTTATCCATATATTTGCATAGTCAAGTATTATATAATTTAATAAAATGAAACATAATAACGAAAATACCAATGCATTTTTAATACATATTTCTGCCTTAGCTGGGTTCGTTTTCCCTTTTGGTAGTATTATACTTCCACTGGTATTATGGCAATCTTTAAAGGATAGAAGTCAATTCTTAGATGAACAAGGAAAAGAAGCGGTCAATTTTAATATTAGTTATGCACTATACATTTTTATCATAACGATTACAGCAGTTCCTTTTTTCCTCGGAAGAATATTTAGAAACCATTGGAATTTTAATGATTACGATTGGCATATCGATCTGGATCTAGGGTTTGGAAACCTATTTGGTCTTTTCGGATTTGCCTCATTTGCAGGAATTATAGGTTTAATACAATTGGCATTAATTATACTAGCTGCTATCAAATCAAATAAAGGAGAAGGGTATAAATATCCTTTTACCATAAAGTTTATTAAATAAAAATTATAAACCACAATACATGAAGATAGAAAACACAAAAGCACAAATGCGCAAAGGCGTTTTAGAGTATTGCATTTTGTCCATATTACAAAAAGGAGATGCCTATACTTCTGAAATACTTTCGACGCTAAAAAGTGCAGAGATGATTGTGGTAGAAGGTACTATATATCCTCTACTAACCAGGCTTAAAAATGCCGGTTTATTATCCTATAGATGGGAAGAATCAACTTCAGGACCACCACGTAAATATTATGTGCTCACAGAAAATGGTGGTATGTTTTTAAAAGAACTAGATAAAACATGGAGCAATTTAATTAACGCAGTTAACCAAGTAACCAGTAAAAAAACTAAAGATGAATAAGACAATAAATATAAATTTAGGAGGATATTTTTTCCATATAGATGAAAATGCCTATCAAAAATTACGAAGATATTTAGATGCTATTGCTAAGTCTTTAAGTGATGATCCTCAAGGTAAAAATGAAATTATCGCTGACATCGAAATGCGTATTAGCGAGTTATTGTCTGAAAAGATCACAGATGCCAGACAAGTGGTAAACGAACAAGATATTAGTGATATCATTAAGATCATGGGAGAACCGGAAGATTATGCCGAAACAGAAGAGGCTTACAGCGAAACTGGTTCGTCTTATCAAAGAAAGCAATCGTCTTCAAAAAAACTATATAGAGATGGAGATGATAAGTTTATCGGAGGTGTAGCTGCTGGTATTGCACACTATTTTGATGTCGATGTTATTTGGATCAGACTAGCGTTCATCTTATTCTTCATTGGTGGAGGATTCAGTTTCTTACTGTACATCATCTTATGGATATTGCTTCCAGAAGCAAAGACCACGGCTGAAAAATTACAGATGGAAGGAGAACCTGTTAATATTGATAACATAGAAAAAAAAATTCGTAAAGAGATCAGTTCTATGACCGAAACCATTAAGGATGGTGCCAATGAAGTCACTCAAAAAGTGAACGATGGTTTTAAAAAAAATACGAAGAAGGCACGGTCGGGTTTTCAGGAATTTTTAGATACACTAGGTAGTATTATTGTTACTTTCTTTAAGGTGATCGGAAAATTCATCGGTGTCATTTTAATTATTGTTTCTGCATCCGTATTGATCTCTTTTATTCTTGGAATCTTCTCTATAGGGAGCTTTGAAATACTAGGTATAGAAGATGAGATCTTGCAAATGCCACCGTTCTTAAACGAGTCTATGCTACCTAAATGGCTTTTGGCCTTATGTGTATTTGTTCTTGCAGGGTTTCCATTTTTGATCCTTTTTGTTTTGGGTCTGAGAATTCTATCGAGCAATGTAAGACAGTTTAGCAAAACCACTTCTTTAACCTTATTTGGTATTTGGTTAGTAGCATTATTAATGGTGATTTTTACAGGAATTGAGCATGGTACTTCATACGCAGTTGAAGGAAACAAAATCGAGAGCAAAGTATTATATGTGCAACCAAAAGACACCTTAAATCTGAAACTGGTAAACGATGATGATCTATATTTCCAAAGTAGATTAAGAAGAAGTAATGATACTGAAGAAGTGTATGACAATGGTGTCTTAAAATCGTATTCAAATTATATCAAAGTAGATATTGAAAAGAGTAAAAATGACGATTATAGCCTACGTATTAGAAAAACATCCAGAGGACGTAATAGAAATCATGCGAATAAGACAGCAGGTGAGATCGAGTATAAGTACGCCTTAGATGGAAACAATCTGACATTAGATGCTTTCTTCTTATCGAATATTCAGAATATTTACAAGGATGAAGTAATT
Organism: Flavobacteriaceae bacterium; assembly: GCA_965218065.1. GTDB lineage: Bacteria > Bacteroidota > Bacteroidia > Flavobacteriales > Flavobacteriaceae > Polaribacter. The sequence continues at coordinate 2,047,280 of OZ244589.1, forward strand.
TATATAACCCTATATGCTCCAGAAAATAGTACGATCTATTTTGACGAATCGACCAAGTACTTTTTACATGGAATCTACGATGTAGACAACAGATATGATCGAGATATGGCCACTCATTATTTCTTGATGACCAGTGACGGATTAGATTGCACAGACTGTGAGGAAGATACAAATACGAACGATTAAAACAATTCAACCATAAATAACAACAATTCAGTAACCTAACTTTTAGATACAGCGTCTATTATAAGACATTTGATATCAAAACATAAAACCATGAAAACAACAATCAAAAAACTAAGCGTACTTCTATTTGTATCAATCTTTATATCGTCTTGCGGGGTAGATATGTTCAACAGAATAGATGGAAACAGGAATGTAGTTACGCAAAAAAGAAAAATTCACGAAGATTTTACAAAAGTAAAAGTAAGCACCGGTCTGGACCTATATATCAGACAAGGAGATAAGGTTTCACTAACGGTGGAAGCGGATGAGAACTTGCACGATATTATCATTACAGAAGTAGATAATGGGCGCCTAAAGATCTATTCTGAAAAGAACATCTGGAGAGCTAAAGCACGAAAAGTGTACTTAACCGTAACAGATATTGAAGAATTAAAAGCTACCAGTGGAAGTGATGCATATTCTGAAAATACATTGAAAGTGAAAGATTTTGAACTTTCTGTGAGCAGTGGTGCCGATGCAAATATTTCTGTTGATGCGGATAATATTACCACAAGTGCCAGCAGCGGTGCAGATCTTAGGGTATCGGGAAAAGCAAATACACACTATAGTAGTGCCAGTAGTGGAAGTTCCATAAATGCCTATGCTTTAAAGAGTAGAGATGTTACCGTGAAAGTAAGTAGCGGTGCAGACATTAATATTCATGCTTCAGAGTCTATAAACGCCAGAGCTAGCAGTGGTGGCGATATCGATTACAGAGGTAATCCTGAAAATGTAAACAAAAAGACCTCTTCGGGAGGGAGTGTATCCAAAGGATAATATCATTTATAACCAACCAACTAACAACTAACCAACCATTATTATGATACAGGATATTATAAGCTTTTTAAAAGACGGTCTAGTAAAGATTATATTATGGCTCATATCATTGTTCTTTTCTTTATTTTCAACTGCTCAGGCAGACACCAATTCAGCTCTGTACAAGCAACTAAAGAAAAATGATAGCCTAATATTTGACTCCTCTTTTAACAAGTGTAAAATAGCTGATGTTAGACCTTTGATAAGTGAAGATTTTGAATTCTATCATGATCAAGGAGGAATTACCAATACAAAAAAAGAATTTTTAGCTTCTATAGAGAAAAACATTTGTAGCAATCAAAAAAGCAAACCCTATAGAGAGCTCGTTGCAGGTTCGTTAAAAGTATTTCCTCTATATAAGAATGGTACATTATACGGAGCAATTCAAAAAGGAACTCATAACTTCTATTTGATAGAAGAAACAGGTACAAGACCAACAGTAAGTGCCTATTTCACACATTTGTGGGTCTTAGAAAACAAAAAATGGATGCTGAAACGCGTATTAAGCTACCATCATCAGCCTATAAAAAATTAAACTCATATTAGATAGCTAACTCTAATATTCACACTAATACTTGGTTTTATTAGTTTACTTGGTAAGAGTCGTCCTAACAGACGGCTTTTACTTTTTTTTATCATATTGTTAACATCCTAAGAAGTGAATAGCGCGTATTTTTATTGGCAACTTTAAAACAATCAACAATGAAAAAACTAATTACGTTATCAATTTTCGCCCTTTTCATGACCTTTAGTATTCAAACACATGCACAGTTTGAATACCCTGTAAAATTGCCGAACGCTAGTCAAAAAGCTAAGGTGTATCAACAAGTTGGTGTTACAGATATCGCTATTGTATATCACAGACCATTAGTAAAAGGGAGAGAAGTATTTGGAAAAATGGTCCCTTTCGGGAAAGTTTGGAGAACAGGTGCCAATGAAAATACAATTATTAAATTTTCTACGGATGTGACTATCAATGGAAAAGAGTTAAAAGCGGGTAAATACGGTTTTCACGCGATTCCTAATAAAGATACCTGGACCATAATATTTAATAAGGACAATGAGTCTTGGGGAAGTTACTTTTACAAGCAAGATAGAGATGCGCTGCGTATAGATGTCGCACCTACTACCACAGATCATAATGAGTTACTTACCTACAGTTTTACCGATGTAACTTCAGATGAAGCAACTGTTAATCTGGCTTGGGATAAGACCATGGTCTCTTTTAAAGTAAAAGTGAACACGAAGGACTTGGCTATAGCAAGCTTAAAAAGACAAATAAACTCTTTACCATTCTGGGGATGGACTGGTTTGTACAATGCCGCGAACTATACATTAACAAATAACACGCATTTAGAGGACGGATTAGTCTGGATCAATAGATCTATTCAAAACAATAAGAACTTTACCAATTTGATGTTAAAATCTCAAATTCTGGAAAAATTGAACAGATCTGCAGAAGCTCAACCTTTGGTTACAGAGGCATTTGGAATGGGAACGATAAACCAGATCAACAGGTATGCGTACTTTAAGTTTCAGGCAAAAGACAATAAAGCAGGAATAGATGCTTTAAAACACAATATTAAGAACGACCCTAAAAACTATCAGTCTTATACGGCTATGGCATGGGGTTATACCAATGCTGGAGAAAAGAAAGAAGCTATGAAGATGTATAAAAAAGCATTAAAAATGGCACCAAAAGATAAGCACGCTAATATCGAAAAAGCGATGGCTGCTCTAAAATAATTGAATCTATATTCGCATTAAAAACGTACTTTTGATTGCAAAGATCTTAAGTACGTTTTTTTATGAAATTCAAAGCCACCCTCCTAGCATTCATCCTTTTCAGTTTTGGTTGTGCCAAACTACCTGAAAAATTCGTTTATTTAAATGATGTGGACGACTCTATACAACTAGAACTTCGTTATTTTTCTAACAATAATTTTATAGGAAAACCGATAGATGGATACAAAAGAGCCACTATTATAGTTACCGAACCAACTGCGAAAGCATTAGCCAAAGTGCAGCGAACGCTTCGCAAAAAAGGTCTTAGCCTAAAGATCTATGACGCATACAGACCTCAACAAGCTGTAGATCATTTTGTTAGATGGGCCAGAGTATTGAACGATACGGTCATGAAAGCACAATACTACCCTAATGTTGCAAAAAAAGACTTGTTCAAAAAAGGATTTATTGCTGCTAAATCTGGACATACCAGAGGAAGTACTGTAGATCTAACCATTGTTGATACTAAAACTGGTAAGGAATTAGATATGGGAAGTCCTTATGATTTTTTTGGTATAGAATCGCATCCTTTTTATGAAGGAATTAGTGAGTTACAAAAAAAGAATCGCATGCATTTGCGTAAATTGATGCTGGCAAACGGATTTAAACCCTATGAGAATGAATGGTGGCACTTTACACTGAAAAATGAACCATTTCCTGAAACTTATTTCAATTTTCCAATAGATTAAATGGTGCTTCTTTAGTACTTTTTTAACGTACACTAACTATTTGATCCGTAAGTTTTAACACTATATAAACGACTTTATAGGATATCGGCATTATATTTGCTGCATAAGAAGTGGTATATACTATTTAAAGATGAATAAAAAAGCCTACTATTTTTTCTTGTTATTTCTGTGTTTAGGTCTTTCAGTGAACGCTCAAGTAGACGATTCTAAGGGTAAGATCAAAAAAGGCACTAAAAAGAGTATTACTGCTGTTCCCAGCAAAGAGATTAAGAAACCAACGGTTTTAGAATCTAAAGATAAAACGAGTGGTTTTAAAAAGGCATACGATAAAGCCAAGAAAGAAGAGGCTAAAAAGCGACGTGAAAGAGAACTAAAAGACAAAGGTATTCTTTCAAAAGCAAAGATTGCTGAGGAACGTTTTCTGAATTCTTACAAAAAAATAAATGCTCCATATCCTAAAATAGATCAGGATCTTGGAAGTTTCAGAACGCAAGCCAAAAGTATAAAGATCATTTGTCGAGATTATCAATATCCTGATGGTGATAGGGTAACTATTTTGGTAAATGATGTACCTGTAGTTTATAATATCACTTTGAGAAGAGCTTATCAGGTATTCACCATTCCACTACAAAAAGGGCTTAATAAAATTGCCTTTAAAGCATTAAACCAGGGGACTTCTGGTCCGAATACTGCCGGATTTAAGGTATATGACGATTCTGGAAACTTAATTTCTTCTAATGAATGGAATTTGGCAACGGGAGCTAAAGCCACGCTTTTAATAGCAAAAGATAAATAGAAGATTTACGAAATCGTTATCTTTAAATTACATCACCCAATCTTTTTTATTCTATATAAAACAACTATTTTTGTTTAGAATTTCTTGAACGTATTTGCGTTATAAGAGAGAATTACAAACAAACTAATTAGAATGAAGAAAGTCACAAAACAAACATATCTTAACTGGTATAAGGACATGCTGTTCTGGCGTAAGTTCGAAGATAAATTAGCCTCGGTATATATTCAACAAAAAGTAAGAGGTTTCCTGCATTTATATAATGGTCAAGAAGCTGTTTTAGCGGGAGCATTACATGCAATGGATCTATCTAAGGATAAAATGATTACTGCGTACAGAAATCATGTGCAACCAATAGGTATGGGTGAAGACCCTAAAAGAGTGATGGCAGAGCTATATGGTAAGGCTACCGGAACTTCCAAAGGTATGGGAGGATCCATGCACATATTTTCTAAGGAGTTTGGATTTTATGGAGGGCATGGTATCGTAGGTGGACAGATTCCTCTGGGTGCTGGTATTGCCTTTGCTGACAAATACAAAGGAAGTGATGGTGTTACGCTTACTTACTTCGGAGATGGAGCTGCAAGACAAGGGTCATTACATGAGACCTTCAATATGGCGATGCTTTGGAAATTACCTGTGGTTTTTATTGTTGAAAATAACGGTTATGCGATGGGTACGTCTGTAGAAAGAACAGCCAATCATACTGATATTTGGAAATTAGGTTTAGGATATGAAATGCCTTGTGGCCCTGTAGATGGGATGAATCCGGTAAAAGTAGCTGAAGCAGTTGATGAAGCAATTCAAAGAGCAAGACGTGGCGATGGACCCACATTTTTAGAGATGAAAACCTATCGTTACAGAGGACACTCTATGTCTGATGCTCAACACTACAGAACAAAAGAAGAGGTTGAGGAGTACAAAAAAATAGACCCTATTACGCAAGTTTTAGATATTATTAAAGAAAAGAAATATGCTACCGATAAAGAGATCGATGCAATGAACCAGGAAGTAAAAGATCTGGTAAAAGAATGTGAGCAATTCGCAGAAGAATCTCCATATCCTGAACTGAGTCAGTTACATGATGTAGTATATGAACAAGAAGATTATCCTTTTATTAAATAAAATATGGCAATAGTTGTAAATATGCCAAGATTAAGTGACACCATGGAAGAAGGTGTTGTGGCAAAATGGTTGAAGAATATTGGAGATAAAGTTGAAGAAGGTGATATTTTAGCGGAGATAGAAACCGATAAAGCAACCATGGAATTTGAATCTTTCAATGAAGGCACACTGTTACATATTGGTGTTCAGGAAGGTGAAACCTCTCCTGTAGATTCGCTATTAGCTATCATTGGTGATGAAGGTGAAGACATTTCTGCTCTTCTAAACGGAGCTACTGAAACAACGACCGAAGAAACAAAACCGGAAGAAGTGACAGAGAACAAGGATACAGCTACTACTTCAGAAAATATAGCTATTCCTGCTGGTGTAGAAGTAATCTCTATGCCTAGACTAAGTGATACCATGACCGAAGGGACTGTTGCCTCCTGGTTGAAAAAGGAAGGAGATGCTATAGAAGAAGGAGATATCTTAGCAGAGATCGAAACAGATAAAGCGACTATGGAGTTCGAGTCTTTCTACGAAGGTACCTTATTACATATTGGTGTTGGTGAAGGAGAGAGTGCTCCAGTAGATAGTTTATTGGCAATTGTTGGACCTAAAGGAACTGATGTTTCAGGTTTAGTAACTGCACATAAGAATGGAACGTTATCTTCTGATAGTGCTTCGGAAACTCCGGCTGCAGAGGCTCCTAAGCAAGAAGTTGTACAGACTTCAACGGCAGCAACTACTTCTTCTAATGGAGGTAGAATATTTGCATCGCCATTAGCCAAGAAAATTGCGAAGGATAAGGGGATAAACTTAGCAGATATTAAAGGGTCTGGCGAGAACGGAAGAATTGTAAAAAGAGATGTTGAAAATTATACGCCTCAAGCTGTAACTCAACCATCGTCTGCGCCAACAGCTACTGCTCCTGCATCGACCACTCCGGTTGCTACATTCGCTCCGGCAGGAGAAGAAGGTTTTGAAGAAGTTAAGAATTCTCAAATGCGTAAAGTAATTGCTAAACGTCTTGGTGAATCAAAATTCACGGCACCTCATTATTATTTGACCATAGAGTTAGATATGAGCAATGCCATGGCATCTCGTAAGACCATAAATGCAATACCAGACACCAAAGTATCTTTCAACGATATGGTAGTAAAAGCATGTGCGATGGCATTAAAGAAGCATCCTCAGGTGAATACAACATGGAATGGAGATACCACGATATTCAATCAGCACATTCACGTAGGTGTAGCTGTTGCTGTTGAAGATGGTTTATTAGTTCCTGTATTAAAGTTTACGGATCAAATGAGTTTGACGCAAATAGGAAGCGCCGTAAGAGACCTTGCTGGTAAAGCACGAAACAAGAAGATAGCTCCGAATGAAATGGAAGGTAGTACCTTTACGATTTCTAACTTAGGAATGTTCGGTATTCAGGAATTTACCTCTATCATCAATCAACCTAATTCGGCGATCTTATCTGTTGGAGCTATTGAAGAAAAACCAGTGGTAAAAGATGGACAGATCGTTGTTGGAAATACCATGAAAGTTACGTTGGCCTGCGATCACAGGACGGTTGATGGAGCAACGGGTGCACAATTCTTGCAAACATTAAGAACATACCTGGAAAATCCGGTGACAATGTTAGCATAGATTCTTTTATAAATCATAAAAAAAGCCTCAGAAATTCTGAGGCTTTTTTTATTGAAATAATCTCAATCTATACTTTCTTCATACTCGTTTTATTCGAAACTTTCACTTCTACTCCTCCAGCACTAATACTCACACTAACATCAGAATCAGTTGGCATTCCGCTTACTTTATCGACCACAATTCTTCCACTAATCGTACCTGTTCCTAATCCGGTAACATTACCACTTACGTCTAAAAGAACTTTGTCTTTTGTAATCTTACTCACCGTATAAATGGTTTTCATTTTCATTCCTTGCTCCTCTTTATCAACAGACCAGCTAGAGCCTAGTTTTACTTTTTCTTTGGGGTACTCTATGCTGTTATTTTGATCTTTGAATTCGCTTAATGCCGGAGTATCTGGCTTTATTTCGGTATTTATTATTTTACCATTCTTACTAGTTGTTGAATAGATAACGGCGTCAAAAAATGGTGCGAACTGTGCTTTCATTTGTTTGCCCATCATATCCAATTCATCATCGCTTTTGGTAGAATCATAACTCATAACATTTCCGCCTTGCAGCATATCCATGCTAATCGTTTTTACTTTAGTTTCCGACAAAAAATCATCCGAAGAGACATTTGTTATATTCATGTTGAAAGAAAACTTCATATTCATTCCTCCCGTAGCACCCAAGTCTTGCTTCATCCTCATGGTCACCTCATATGTATCTCCCTTTTTTACATTGTATCTTAGCAATACTGATTCTTGTGCTACACATACTACATTTGATATCGCTAAGAATGCAACGATCATTAATTTTTTCATTTTCATATTTTTATAAATGATTAGTTTACTTTTTTAATGGTCGCTTCCGTTCCCATACTCATGGTCATACCTTGCATACTTACGCTGGTGTCCAGCTTCATATAGTCTGTATTTCCCGTCTTTCTATCAAATGTTGCCGATCCCGTTAGTTTTCCTGAAATTCCCATGACATTGATATCTCCTGAAATAGAGGTCTCAACAGATGTCGAGGTAATTTTCGTCACCGTATAGACCATCTTCAATTTCATTCCTTGAATATCTTGATCGTTTGTCCAGGTGGAACCCACTTTTACAGCTTCTTTAGGAAACACGCTATACGTCATTAAACCTTGATTCGCACTAGGATTAACTCCAGGAATACTAGGTTCTATTTTCACATTCAGTATCTTTCCACTTTTGTCAAATGTTGTATATGAGGTCGTTTTCAAAACCGAAGCAAATTGTGTTTTTAACTGCTTTCCCTGAGCATCCAGTTCACTATCCTTCTTATTAGAATCGTAATTCACAGATTTTCCACCCTGAGACATATCAGCTATAATCCTTTTGATTTTGTTCGCCATTATGAAGTTCTCCTTAGAACTTTCATTTATATTCATATTTGCGGTAAGCATCATACTTGTTTGTCCTGCCATACCCATATTCTGTTTGACTGACATTTCCACAACATACTTATCGCCCTTCTTATAGTTGTACTTTAATACAACCGATTCTTGCGCCACAACTACTACATTTCCAACAATGAGAAATGCGATCATCAATAATTTCTTCATTTTATTCTCTATATTTATTTATACTTATGCGAATATACGCATACATTTTCTCGATACACTCTTTAAAAGAACCCTCTTCTGTTTTTTGAGGATAAATTAACACGATCTCTTCCTTTTAGTCGTATTTTCTCTACAGTAATGTCCAAAACTTCATCAATAGGTTTAGTTTCATCTAGTTCTTCATTGGAACCTTTATGATAATAATCTACAAAAATCGTGCTGCCTTCTTTCTTGAAACATATATAATTTAGTTTCCAATCTTTATCATAACTATCAGAATTTACATGTGGTTTGGTTTTAAAGAAAAAGACTTCGTATGTACTATCTCCTTTTTTAAATTCTTGTTTCTTGATAAAAACCACACTATCCTTCAACTTTTTTGTTGACGTATATTTAAAAAGTAATGCTTTATAGACTTCTTGCTTTGTATGATATTCTTTCGGAAAAATATCGGTTCTGCCTATGGCATGCAATTTCTGATATAGTACACCTCTACTATTCATTTCCTTACAAAGTGCCGTCAACATCTTTTTATCATATCGTTCCTTATTCTTTAATTTCAATACCAAGTATGTACTCTTAACATAGTAATTATCGGTCAACTTCAGGTTCGATAAAAAATTCTGCACATTTTTATCTTCTCTAAAAGGAAATAGCAGCTTCACATAGGTATTTAACAGACTATTTTCGCCATAGCTATTCCTGCTGTATCTATTGTATCTGGTATTGCTAGCAGTGCCATTCTTTATTTTTTTACTAAGTTGTCTTTTTAATTCAATCTTAGCTTCCGTTAGTATTTGTTTCTTAAAGTCGACATAGTCTGAAGGTTTAATAAGATCATCCTTCAAAACGTTTGACAACATGTTATAAATAGGCTTTTTATACTCATCAATAGTTGCATAGTTCAATAGATCCGGAAACAGTTTCCTGGTTAATTCCAGTGAATCCCCTAACCTATTAATCAATCCCGACACGTCATAACTATTAGATGTTAATGGAATATCTGAATCTAATAGCTTTAAGAACTTTTGATAAGAACTCAGCGTGCGTTCATTTCCCAAACTTTTTAAAATGGCCAATTGGTTATATGGATTTTCGAACGACTTGGTATATAAATCTTCCAGAAAAGTTTGCGCTTTTTTGTCCTTAAAATTCCCCAATTCCTTGATCAGATGTTCTTTAATGTTCAATTGGTCATCTTCGAACTTATAATTACGAATTACTTTCATGATCTCTTTCGCATCTTTCCTTTCAAAGTTCACATAGCTATAACCATCTAAAGCAATACTATCCTTGTTCTTTAATGCTTTAAAAAAAGCCTTTGTTTTATCCTTAAATAACGGTGCACCAATCACGGTATCTTTCGGTGTAAAGGTCTCATAGAAATTCCTAATAAAGCTGCTAAGATTTTGTGTAGTGTCAACAAGCGCTTTTAGTTCATAGACTGCTCCGTTTGCAAGAATATTCTTAACCATGACAGCTTTGCTGCTTAAGGAGTCTTTTAACATGTAAGAATAATACGCGTAACCATTCTTATCTTTACCTTTTTCCTTTTTAACTACTATAAAATCTCTCTTACTAAAAAGACCATCCAATCTACTTGAAGGTTTTGGTCTATAAGATCCAAATCTGTCGTGCCATTTCTTATAGGTTAGATCACTCCAAAGTGAATCGATATTCGCATAGCTCGTAAAATCATGTTTTTTATTGAGCTTCACAAAAACCTCTTCGTTAGCTTTGCTTATATACGCTGCTCTTCTAGTAAAAGGTTTGTATTTCTTGTTCTTTTTTTTATCGAATTTGGTATAATAATTTTTAAATGTCGGTTTAGCAGTAGACCTGACCGAAAAATAGAGAGAAGTGTCTTTCTGAATTTCAAAATCATTCTCTTTATAGGTAAATTCCTTAGACTTAAACGAGTCAAAAAAGCGCAAATTCGGTTTCTCATTTTTACTCAAATACCCCATTAAATAATAATGCCCGGCTTTTGTATACGTCTTTAAATGCAGATACTGCTCCTCTTTGGACTTCAGTTTCGATTTACTCATAAAACTTTTCTTCCCATTAAAAAAAGTGCCTCCTTCATAATCCAATTCCAGATTCTTATAGAATCTTTCTTGAATTCTCTCCAATTCAAAACTATCCTCTTCTATATAATTCACATCATTCAGCACCACTTCTCGAACAAAATAATAGTTACCTTCATCATCCACAGATTGTAACAATCTACTGCCTAAATTCTGTTTATTTGTAAATGTGTGATATTTGGGTACTTCCACCTCAAACCCTCCATGAGTTGGGCTTACACTTACCCAATCTTTCCCAACATTATTAAAGGTTATCGTATTAAAAAACTGATCACCATGATGCTTTACATACTCCTTTTTCCCACCCATTTTAAATATGAGCATTTCTAAAGGCGTAAAAAATATTTGATATCGTTGAAAATTACCGGTCTTTGTTTTATTTAATATATCTAACCCTGTAAAACCTTGCTTTTCTATGGACTCCTTTGAGATGATCTCTCCCGGTATAGATTCAATCAAGATCTTGTCAAAATCCATTTTATGCTCATTGTCTTGGTGTAAATGATCGAACGTATTCATTCTGGTGATACTTACAAAAGAGCCATTAGCAAGATCTGGGCATAAATACGAAGTGTTATTTAAGATTGTTAATTCGTACAACTTGTTGGGAACATTTGCAGTAAAGAATCCATCAGAAGATGTTTGAGGTGTATACTTAGTATCTATTGTTTTTTCTTCGATAGATGTTTTAATCGCTTTTCCTTTTTCCGTTTCTTCAGACAAAAGAGGGGTCACCCTATACCCTTTTTCTCGGAGCATATTAATAACACCTTTTTCTCCTGCAAGGTGCGCCGCGCCTATAGCCGAGAACAAGCTACCTTTACGAACGATCTTATCAATATTATCTGTCATCTCCTCATTTCTAATGTATAACATGTTTTCTAGATAGCCCTTGTTATACATTCCCGAGTTCAAAGAATCCAATAAAAAGATATTTCTATCGCGATACGCATTGTTCATCATTTGATAAAAATTCTCTTCTTTAAATCTCTTTTGCAACCATAGGTCCGGTTTCTCCTTCATAGGGTCCACAGAGGCTTTTTTAACCAAATATGAAGACCTCTTAATATCCTCCAAACTATAGATCTTTTTTCCAAACTTTCTTCCTGTTTGATAGATAAACATGTCTAAATAGGTCTCTTCCTGAAAGTTCTGTTTCATTTGATTTGTACGATATAGCACTCCATTTAACAGTAGATCATCTCTCGATATAAAGAACATGATTTCCTGTTGTTTGGGTTCTTTCAGTTCAAAAGGTGCATTGTAAAAATTATTCCCTCTGGTAGAATTAAACATACTAAATTGACCATAGATCTCATTATCGTCAAAAATATTGTCTAGCCAAAGGTCAGGATCAGATTCCAACGCAACGAAATCTGATTTCATAATAGACTCAAAAAACACGTCGTCCAAGTGAAAAGCAATCTTCTCACTCACATGCATGGTTCCAAATAAATAGGAGTCTTTTTTCAATCCGTTTCCAGAAATTTTCCAGAGTAGACTATTTTTTTCTTGTGCTGTAGAGATGCTTATCGCGCTTAAAAGCGCAAGCATAAAAAGTTTCTTTATCATATTCATTTTTTTAGGAAAATAAAGATAAGAATTTGAAAAGTAATAATACAAAAAACGCTCGGAAATACCGAGCGCTCTTGTTAATATATGTGTAATATTCTAAAAATCCTGGTTTACATCCCAAGCTTCTAATGTTTCTTTTAATGTTTTAATAAACATCCCTCCTAGAGCACCATTTACAACTCTATGATCATAAGAATGTGAAACAAACATCTTTTGTCTGATACCAATAAAATCTCCTTCAGAAGTCTCTATAACCGCCGGTACTTTTCTAATTGCTCCAAGTGCCAAAATAGCTACTTGCGGCTGATTAATGATTGGTGTTCCCATAACAGAGCCAAAACTACCTACATTGGTAACCGTATACGTACCTCCTTGAATTTCATCGGGCTTTAATTGATTAGCTCTTGCTCTATTAGCTAGATCATTTACCTGTTTAGTCATACCAACTAGATTCAATTGATCAGCATTTTTAATCACTGGTACTATCAAATTTCCATCAGGTAAAGCCGCAGCCATTCCTAGATTAATATCTTTCTTCTTAATGATCGTATCGCCCTGAACGGAGATATTCAACATTGGAAATTTTTTCATGGTAGATGCTACTGCTTGCATCAAAATAGGTGTAAAGGTTAACTTCTCACCCTCTCTTGCAAAGAATGCATCTTTTACTTTACCTCTCCATTTCACGATGTTAGTAACATCGATCTCTATGAAGGATTGCACATGAGCCGAAGTCTGTACAGAATCTACCATATGCTTCGCGATCAATTTACCCATTCTAGACATCTCAATGATCTCATCTCCTCCATTTACAGATATAGGCGCTGCCTTTGGTGCTTCTGCTTTTGGAGCAGGAGCAGGTTTTGGTGCCTCCACTTTAGCAGCAGGAGCTGCACTTCTATTTTCAAGATATCCTAAAATATCATTCTTTGTTACTCGACCATCTTTTCCTGTACCGGCAATTGCCTCTAACTCTTCCATAGAGATTCCCTCCGTCTGAGCTATATTTCTTACTAGTGGAGAAAAGAACTTTCCAGATTCAGAAGTCTTGTTTATTGGGGTGGATACAGTTTCTTTTGCTACTTCTACTGTTTTTTCAACGGCTTTTACTTCTTCTGCAACCTCTTGTTTAGGAGCTGGAGCACTCGCTGCTACTTCTCCACCTTCTGTCTCAATTACAGCAATCGTTTGTCCAACTTCTACCACAGCATCTTTATCAAACAAGATCTCAACCAGTGTTCCCTCAACTTCACTTGGTACTTCAGAGTCAACTTTATCTGTTGCAATCTCAACAACTGCTTCATCCATCTCAATTGTTTCTCCTACTTCTTTTAACCAACTAGTAATGGTTGCTTCCGCAACACTCTCACCCATTTTAGGTAATTTAAGTTCAAATCTAGCCATTGATTGTGTTTTTTATGGACTGCGAAAATACAAAAATATCGTGACTATTCCCGATTTTTTTAACGAGATTCACTTTCTGTAAAGTCAATTTTTATTGAAGTATTCGCAATAAATCAACTAATTATTAGATTTACAATGCATTTACTTCTGTAAATTGATGTTTTTTTAACGATTTAATAATTAATCAAATCCATTTCCTTGGGCTGGCAAGCACCTCTAAAAGCTTTGCTTCTACCGATCCTTTTTCAGGATGATGATCGTATTTCCACTGTACAGTTGGAGGTAGACTCATCAAGATACTTTCTATTCTGCCATTCGTTTTTAGTCCGAATAATGTCCCTCTATCATGCACCAAGTTGAATTCTACATAACGTCCTCTTCGAACTTCTTGCCAGTCCTTGTGTGCTTGAGTAAATTCCATGTTTTGTCTTTTCTCAACAATAGGTACATAGCTTTCTAAAAAACTATTTCCTACCTCTGTGACAAAATCATATCGGTCTTGCATAGAATATGCATCCGTTTTTTTCAAGTAATCAAAAAATAAGCCTCCTACACCTCTAGCCTCATTTCTATGAGCATTCCAAAAATATTGATCGCATGTTTCTTTAAACTTTGGGTAGAATCCAGCATCATGAGCATCACATGCTTCTTTACATACTCTATGAAAATGAGTGGCATCTTCTTCAAATAAGTAATAAGGTGTTAGATCCTGACCTCCTCCAAACCATTGTGTTACTATTTCACCATCGGAGTTGTACATTTCAAAATAGCGCCAATTCGCATGTACTGTTGGAATAAATGGATTTTTTGGGTGTAAAACCAAGCTCAAGCCACAAGCAAAAAAATTGCCTTCCTCTACTCCAAACTGTTTACGCAAAGCTTCTGGAAGTTCTCCATGAACTGCAGAAATATTCACACCGCCTTTTTCAAAAATAGCGCCATTCTCGATGACTCTGGTTCTTCCGCCTCCTCCTTCTTTTCGCTCCCAAAGATCCTCTTGAAATTTAGCTACTCCATCTAATGCTTCCAACTTTGAAGTAATTGTATCTTGAAGATCCAATATATATTGATAAAATTGTTCTTTCATACGCTTTATATCATCGTTTTATTACAATAAGAAGACTTCTCAAAGTCGCGAATGTTCATCGACAGGATCGGTACATCCGGAAACAGCTCCTTTAACTTTGAAACTATTCTTTTGGATAGCTCTGCTTTCTGTTCATCCGTTCTGCCTTCCATAATGTTTCCAAAGACATGGACAAAGTCCGCATCTCCTCCTTGCACCAATGAATAGCGAAAAGGGTTCAACCGTACTTTAATATCGTTTCTCTCAAAAAGCCCCGTCGAAAACGCAGTTTCAAAGACTTCTTGGATCACTTTCTGTGGCTCTTGTTTCTGTAAGATCGATTCTGTACAATCTAGAATAAAATGTGGCATAGTTATTTGTATAGTTCATATAACTCCATATCTAAAGGGGATTCCCCAGGTGGAGTATATTCTTTTTTTAATGTTCGTTGCCAAGTAAAATTGCATTTCTCAGCAACTCGCACACTTCCTGTATTTTCTTTATGTACGATAATTTGCAGCACTTCCAAACCAAGTTCTTTGAATGCATGATCGGACAATACACGTACTATCTCTGTTGTAATTCCTTTTCCCTCCCAATTATAGTCTACACAATAAGCAAACTCTCCTTGTTTTTTATCCCAATCCAACTCTTTGATATACACCAGAGCTATCACGGATTTATCATCTGTCGGTTTTACAATAAAGAGATACTCTTTATCATTGGCAAACTCTTTCGATTTTATTTCAGCAAAACGCTTAGACAGATCAGGTGTTAAGTTCTGTTCTAGTGTAATAGGGAAATAACGTTTCATGCGATGTTCATTCGCAACTGCAAAATTGCAAATACTCCATGCATCTTTGATTTCTATAGGGCGAATATCTAAGCGATCTAACCTAATCATCTCTTCGTACTATATTTTTGTCTAACACCTCCACTGTGCTAATAGTAGAAGCCGTTACTGATAAAGGTAACACCACAATAACTCCTATAATCGGAATCAATAGTAGTAAAAGGAAACCGATCCCATTTCCAATCGCAACCCCTCTATTCTTTTGAACAAAACGGACACTATCATTAAACATATAATAACGTTCTAAGGTATAGTCCATATTACCAAAACCTGCGTAATACGCCTGCAATAAAAACAGCAACGCTGCCGAAAAAATATTAATCCCAGGAATAAATTTCAGCAATAATAAGGGTACAGTTAACAACAGTTCTTTGATAAGGTTTCTCGTATTGATACGAATACCTCGCAGTAAAAGTGTTTGAAAGGAAGCTTGACTTTTTCTCACTTCAGAAACACCTCTTATATGCGCTTCTATTTTTTCTGAAACCGGACTCATAAATGGCGCCGACAACGCCATAATAATGTGTTTATACAGTATTAACCCTATAACTAGAATGATCAATCCACCCAAAAAAGTGCCGATCGTTGTAAATGTTTCTTTACCCCATTCCCAGATCCAGATCTTTGATATGATGGCTCCTACATTATCAGACCATCCATAGGCGGAAAGGACAACCGCTATCGCTACGACAACACTAATTACAATAGGAATCACAAAGTACCTCCAAAGCTTTAGCGTTGACAATAATGTCAGTGCTTTAGGGTATGCTTGTAATCCTTTTATAATGTTGTTAAACATGGTATTCTTTCACAGCATCTATAAATGCTTTCGCATTATCTGTGGGTATATTAGGTAAAATTCCGTGTCCTAAATTTACAATATATCTATCTTTTCCAAATTCATTGATCATTTGATGTACCATCTTTTTGATCTCCGCCGGAGGCGATAATAATCTGGATGGATCAAAATTACCCTGTAAAGTAATCTGACCTCCTGTTAAATATCTTGCATTTCTCGCCGAACATGTCCAATCTACCCCTAAAGCTGATGCATTAGATTTCGACATTTCATTCAATGCAAACCAGCAACCTTTTCCAAATGCAATCACCGGCGCATCATCTTTTAACGCTTCGATGATCTGATTGATATATTGCCATGAAAACTCTTGATAATCTGTTGGTGATAACATACCTCCCCACGAATCAAACACCTGAACGGCGTTTACTCCTGCAGCCACTTTTGCTTTTAAATAGGCAATGGTGGTATCTGTTATCTTTTGTAACAGCTCATGCGCAGCAACCGGATTTGTAAAGCAAAAAGCCTTCGCTTTATCAAAGTTCTTTGACCCTTGCCCTTGCACCACATAGCACAAAATAGTCCATGGAGAACCTGCAAATCCAATTAATGGAATCTCGTTGTTTAGTTTTTCTTTTGTTGCTTTAATTGCCTGATATACATAGTCTAGTTCGACATGCACATCTGGAACAATTACATTATCAACTCCTTTTTGATCACGAACCGGATTTGGTAAGTATGGACCAAAATTTGGTTTCATTTCCACTTCAATATTCATTGCCTGAGGAATCACCAGAATATCTGAAAACAAAATGGCTGCATCCATACCATATCTACGAATAGGCTGTACCGTAATCTCAGAAGCTAGTTCCGGAGTTCTACAACGTGTAAAGAAATCGTATTTCTTTCGAATTTCCATAAATTCAGGTAAATACCTACCTGCCTGACGCATCATCCATACAGGTGGTCTGTCTACTGTTTCTCCTTTAAGAGCTCTTAAGAATAAATCGTTTTTTATCATAATTACATTTTTGAAACAGCTTCCATCGCTGCATTTATGGCTTTAGAAATTTTAGTCATATCTTCTTCATTCATAGCAGATGATAAGAACCAGGCTTCAAATTGAGAAGGCGGTAAGAATACACCATTCTTGATCATTTCCCAGAAAAATACTCCAAACTTCTCGGTATCGGATGTTTGTGCCTCTTCAAAATTGGTCACCTTTACATTGGTAAAGAACGGGTTTAACATCGATCCGAATCGATTCACAACCAGATCAACATTGTATGTATCCGCCGCTTCTAAAAGCATGGTTTCTATCTGCTGACCTATTTCATCAAACTGTTTATAGGGATTTTGTCGTTTTAACTCTGTTAATGTAGAAATACCTCCTGCCATTGCAATCGGATTTCCGCTCAGTGTTCCTGCCTGATACATGCCTCCTAATGGTGCTACCATTTCCATGATCTCGTTTCTTGCTCCATACGCTCCAACTGGGAACCCACCACCAATTACTTTTCCTAAGCAAGTAATATCAGCTTCTACATCAAATAACTCTTGAGCACCACCAAAGGTAGAACGGAATCCTGTCATTACCTCATCCGCAATCAAAACCGCTCCTTTGGAATGCAAGAATTCCTTTAGCTCTTTTAAGAAATTGTTTTGTGGAATCACCACTCCCATATTTCCTCCCACGGGTTCAATGATCGCTCCAGCAATATCTTCATGTTCTTCAAAATGTTTTTTGACACTGTCCAGATCATTATAGGTAGCGATCAATGTGTTTTTTACGGCACCCTCCGGAACTCCTTTACTCCCAGGCAGACTTAGGGTAGCCAGACCAGATCCAGCGGCTACCAATAGCGCATCTTGATGTCCGTGATAGCATCCCGAAAACTTAATGATCTTATCTTTCCCTGTAAATGCACGTGCCAAACGAATTCCACTTAACACGGCTTCGGTTCCTGAATTCACAAAACGCACCTTATCCATTCCCGGAAAAGCGTCACATACTATTTTTGCTAGTTTGATCTCATTCTGCGTAGACGCTCCAAAAGAATATCCGTTCTTCAACGCTTTTGCAACAGCTCTTTGTACTTTTTTATGACGGTGCCCCAGAATCATTGGACCGTAAGACAATACCAGATCTACATATCGATTATTATCCACATCAATGATGGTAGATCCTTTCGCTCTTTTTACAAATAAGGGATTCCCGCCTACAGAAGCAAATGCTCTTACCGGAGAATTTACAGCCCCAACCAGATTTTCTAGTCCTTTAGTATATAGTTTTTGTGATTTTTTAAAATTCATTATTTACAATGATTAGTTGTTTCGTTTTGATATTGGGTGATCTGGTTTTAATTGTAACAGATCCCACAGATTTCCATAAAGGTCTTTAAAAACAGCTACCGTTCCATATTCGGCTTCTTTAGGAGGTCTGACAAATTCAATATTTTTTTCTAACATTTCGTTATAATCTCGCCAAAAATCATCGGTGTTCAAGAATAAGAACACTCTTCCTCCACTTTGATTTCCAATAAATGCCTCCTGCTCTTCTTTAGATGCCTTAGCCAATAAAATGGTCGTACCTGTCGAATTTGGAGGAGCTACCACTACCCATCTTTTATCTTGCTCTGGTTGATAGGTATCTTCAATCAATTCAAAGCTCAACTTTTTCGTATAAAATGCAATAGCCTCATCGTAATCTCTAACTACTAAAGCAATATGTACGATGGACTGTTTCATTACTTCTTTTTACTCGATAAGATCTTAGCAACCTCCTTTGCGAAGTAGGTAATAATAATATCGGCTCCTGCTCTTTTCATTGATAGTAGGCTTTCCATCATCACACGCTCTCCATCGATCCAACCTTTTTCCGATGCTGCTTTAATCATAGCATATTCTCCACTAACATTATAACAAGCAATAGGTCTGTCGAACCCGTTTTTCAAGTCACGAATAATATCCAGATAAGAAAGCGCTGGTTTCACCATTAATATATCAGCTCCTTCCTGATCGTCAAAAGCTGCTTCACGCATTCCTTCATCTCTATTGGCTGGATCCATCTGATAGGTTCTCCTATCTCCAAATGTTGGAGCGGAATCTGCAGCATCTCTAAAGGGTCCGTAAAATGCGGATGCATATTTTACCGAATAGGCCATAACTGGTAAATTCACAAAGCCTGTATTATCTAAAGCTTCTCTTATTACCTGAATAGTACCATCCATCATCCCCGATGGAGCCACCATATCTACTCCCGCTTTCGCATGCGAAACTACTTGCTTGGCAATGTTCATTAATGTAGCGTCATTATCCACATCATTGTCATGAATAATTCCACAGTGACCATGCGATGTATATTCACAAAAACACACATCGGTAATTACATATAGATCCGGGTAGTTCTTCTTAATGAATCGAATGGCCTGTTGCATGATTCCCTGATCATTCCAGGTTTCGGTACCTTCATCATCCTTATGAGATGGTATCCCAAACAGTAAGACTGCGGGAATATTCAAAGCTACAACCTCGTCCAATTCTTTGGATATCCTATCTAAAGAATATCTTTTGATACCAGGCATTGACGGAATCTCAGATTCGATCTGAGTTCCTTCTTCAATAAATAAAGGATAGATCAGATCATCTACAGAAAGTTTTGTTTCCTGCACCAATCTTCGAATTCCTTCGGATGCTCTAAGTCTTCTTGTTCTATTGTACATAATGCAAATTCACTAATTCTATAACACTCTCTACCGTTGGCACATTGGCTACCTCTACTTTTTCAAAATGTTTTCTCGCTTCTTTCGCTGTAGATTCTCCAATGCAAAAAGCTGTTTTATTCGCTTCATTTTGCTGGATATAACTCTCTACAGTGGATGGGCTATAGAACAGTACTCCATCTACAGAATCCTCAACTGATGCCGGACTATACATTGTTTTATACGCTTCCACCTCATGCACCTCAATTCCATGTTCAGATAAAACCGTAGGCAACGTATCCAACCTCAAATCGCTACAAAAATAGCTCACTGATTGCCCTTTGATCTCATCTTTCAAGAATTCAGCTAGTTTCTGCGCATTTTTTTC
Organism: Flavobacteriaceae bacterium; assembly: GCA_965218065.1. Lineage (GTDB taxonomy): Bacteria > Bacteroidota > Bacteroidia > Flavobacteriales > Flavobacteriaceae > Polaribacter. The sequence goes on from OZ244589.1 coordinate 2,067,793, forward strand.
GGAATGCTTTACTGGGCCTATTTTTTGTTCTATTAATTTCTTTGTTCTTCTTCCTACGCAAAAAATATTCTTGAAATGCAGCTCATCTTTCGTGAAACTATTCAAGATAGATTCTACACCATTTTTACTGGTTATAATTACATTCTCAATCTCTTCTTTTATCACTTTAGGAGCGATTCTATTAAAACGAATCTTGATAAAGTCGCTACTTTCCGAAGCGATATCTTCATGAAAGAGTTTTGTTTGGCTTTCAGATAATGACTTGGTAGAATACACGGAAACACGTTTCTCTTTTGGTTCGTCCTCCAACATTAATTGTTTCCCTCCTTTATTGATGATATAATCTGCACAATCTTTAGCTAAGTATCGATGACGATTTACCGGAGCATTCTTCATCACCTGAATTTTCTTAGAGCCGTCTCTAGACAATAAAATACCTTTAAAATTTATCTCGTCAGTTCGTTCATCAATAAAAGCATAAGCTCCAATAGGTGCCGTACACCCTCCTTCTAATCGATTCAAAAACTCACGTTCTATTTTCGTACATATGTCCGTATCTCTATGATTTAATTGCTCGCAAGCATCTTTGACAAAATCATCTTCATCCAATGCTGTAATCATAATAGCACCCTGAGCCGGTGCAGGTATCATCCAGGAAAGGTTTACTGCACCTTTCGGACGTTTCCCAATACGTTCTAGACCCGCTGCTGCGAACACAGCACCATTCCAATCGTTATCTTTTAGTTTTTGTAATCGCGTATTTACGTTTCCTCTTAGATCTACAACGGTATGGGTTGGATATCTATCTAACCACTGTGCCTTCCTTCTCAAACTACCCGTTGCAATGGTAGCTTCTTTTTGTGCAAAGAACTCTTCGTTATCCTTTAATACCAGAATATCATTCTGATTCGCTCTTTTTAATACTGCTGCCTGAATGATTCCTTCAGGTAATACTGTAGGTACATCCTTCATAGAATGTACAGCAATATCAATTTCGTTATTGAGCAATGCAATGTCCAAGTTTCTAGTAAATACTCCGGTAATCCCTATTTCATAAATAGGTTTGTTTAGCACAAGATCTCCTGTAGATTTCACAGGGATAATTTCCGTTTCGTATTCTAATTCTTCTAAAAGCTTTTGCACTTTTCTCGCCTGCCACATAGCTAATTGGCTATCGCGAGTTCCTATTTTGATGATTTTTTGCATCGATTATTTAGTTAGACCCAAAGACTTTGGACATCACCTGAATACTTTGATTCACCGATGTTTCTTCTTGCTTTAGATGCTTCACGAATTGTGTTGTAATTTTTTGAATAAACCTCGAAGTTAACAATTCTGCCTGATCTTCATCAAATCCATCAATTTTCTTTTTGTGAAAATTAATTTCATCTTTCTTGATGGCTTCTAAAGATTCTTTTAGAGCATTGATAGCCGGAGTTAGTTTTCTATGATTTAACCACTCATTAAACTCTTCTTTATGGGTATCAATAATAGCTTCCGCCAGTGGAATTTCTTTTTGACGCAACGCCAGTGTTTCATCTGTGATCTTAGAAAGTTGATCTACATTAACTAATGTTACTCCTTCAAATTCCTTGAGAGATGTATCCACATTTTCGGGCATGGATAGGTCAAGGATCAATAATTCTTTATCTGCTTTAACATGTTCTCTAGTGATCGTAGGTTTATCTGAACCTGTAGACACGATCAACACATCAGCTTTTGAAACCTCTTCCGTTAAGTTTTCAATAGTTGATTTGGCTATAGATGGATGTTCTTTTACAAAAGCCGTTGTCTTTTCTTCTGTTCTATTGATCAAGGTAACAGATCTGTTCTTAGTGTATTCCGCTAAGTTCTTACAGGTGTGTTTACCCATCTTACCCAATCCAAAAACAACAACATTTTTTGAATTATAATCAGGTAAATTATTGATCATGTATTGAACCGCCGCATAGGATACCGATGTTGTTCCCGAGCTCAATTTGGTTTGATTCTTTACTTTTTTACTAGCTTGAAAGACCAAATTCATCAATCTTTCTAAATATGCATTGGAAGTTTCAACATGTTTGGCTTGCTTAAAAGCTAATTTCAATTGACCCACGATCTCATAATCGCCCAGAATCTGACTTTCTAAACCAGTACTGATTCTAAAAAGGTGATTAACGGCATCCTTGTTCTTATGGACATTAGATATCTTCGCAAACTCTTCCACATCACCATCAGAATATTTACATAGCAATTCAATCAATTGATATGGATGTTGTGCAAAGCCGGTAATTTCGGTTCTGTTACAAGTAGACAATACCAAAACACCTTCTAATCCAATAGACTTCGCTTCTTGCAATAAAGCAACCTGACTATCTTTTGTAAGACTATACTTTCCTCTGGTATGCGCATCAGCTTTTTTATAGCTAACACCTATATTGTATAAGTTAAAATGAAAATCTTCTAATGGCATATATTTTCTAAAAGCATGTCAAAAGTAATAACTTAAGCAAGATAAAAATGTCGCTCAAAGTACTTTTTATATCGTTATATGTTTTTTAGATGCATTTTGTTTAAAAAACTTGCAAAAAGCCTTATTTTCGCAGTAGAATAAGGGTTTAGAGCTTTTCTTATATAGAATGATTCTAAATAAAATATATTTAAAACAAATTTTGATCTATGTCAAAAAGTGTCTCTCAAAGTACTTTCGAAGAAACGAATTTAGAAAACGGCTTCCATGTGCTTCATTTTCAAAATGAAAGCAATGAAAACCAATTATTTGAAAGAGATATAGATAGCACTTATATTCAATTACATTTCTGTTTAAAAGGCGCCTCGAAATTCCTTTTTAATAATGGATCGTACACATTTGATGTCTTAGATAAGCGTTCTATTCTATTATATAATCCGCAAAGAAAGTTACCGATCAATCTAGTTATCAATCCTAAAACAACCTTAGTTTCTTTACTGATATCTATAGAGAAATTTCACTCCTTATTTTCTAAAGAGGCAGGATATATTCATTTTTTGAGTGATGATAATATTAATAAGAAGTATTATGATGATCAGGATATTAAGCCTACGGTCATGATCGTTTTACAACAGATCATTAATGCAAATGTAAATAGCGCCATTAAGGATCTGTATATAAAAGGAAAAATATACGAGTTATTGAGTCTTCATTTTCAAAAAGATAATGCAGGTGTTGGTGAATATTGTCCCTTTTTAGTGGATGAGCAAAATGTTCTGAAGATTCGAAAGGCAAAGGATATTATTATAGCAAACATGGCTGAACCACCTAGTTTACAGGAACTCGCTAATGAGATTGGATTGAATATCAAGAAATTAAAAGAGGGCTTTAAACAAATTTATGGAGATACGGTGTATAGTTTTTTATTTGACTATAAAATGGAGCATGCCCGAAGATTGCTCGAGAGCAATCAGCACAACGTAAACGAAGTGGGTTTAAAAGTTGGCTACAGTACTGCTAGTCACTTTATTGCGGCATTTAAAAAGAAGTTTGGCACTACTCCGAAAAAATATGTAATGTCTTTACAATCGAATACATGAAACAGTTAAGTCATTCTGAAATAGAGAATCTACAACAACAATTTCCCATTACCATTGTTTGCGATGCTATTCGAACACCGGAGAATATTGGGATGTGTTTTCGCATCGCTGAAAGTTTTGGTGTATCTAAGATCTATTTACATGAAAGTTCTCCCTCTATAGACAATCGAATTGTAAAAAAGACAGCCAGAAATACCATCCATCAAATTAGCTGGGAAGATTATGAAGATTTCGAAGTATTGATCAAACGGCTAAAATCTGAAGGAAATACGATTCTGGGTATCGAGATCACCGATGAGAGCATCGATATTAACCATTTTGATTTTACCAATTCAGAAAAGATCGTATTACTTTTAGGGAGCGAAAGACATGGCATACAAAACATTGACCTTGTAGATGCTTCCATTTACATTCCAATGTATGGCAGAAATTCATCCATGAATGTCGTACATAGTTTGGCAATCACTTTATATGAAGCCACAAAACAACTTAAAAAAACAGAAACATTAAACTGAAGTAATTTCAGCATATATTATTATAAAGAATGAAAGGAATTTTACTTGTAAATTTAGGATCGCCAGATAGCACAGATACTAAGGATGTCCGAAAGTATTTGGATGAGTTTTTAATGGACGAACGTGTTATCGATATTCCCTACTGGAAACGTTTTCTATTAATTAAAGGAATCATTTTAAATGTAAGACCAAAAAAATCTGCCGCCGCCTATAAAAAGATCTGGTGGGACGAAGGATCCCCATTAGTTGTTTTATCAGAACGTTTTACTAAAAAAGTAGCTGGTAAAGTAGATATTCCTGTCGCTTTGGCAATGCGATATGGGTCTATGAGTATTGAAAAAGGATTCAAGGAACTTGCCGATCAGGGAGTAGATGAAGTTTTACTAGTTCCATTATACCCTCATTATGCCATGTCTTCTTACGAGACGGTTGTTGTAAAGGCTCAAGAGGTAATTGCCAAGAAATATCCAAAGATATCCATGGATGTGCTGCCTGTTTTTTATAATGAGAAAGATTATATAAAAGCGATGAGTGCTAATATTAAGGAGCACCTGAATGGATTTGATTATGATCACATCTTGTTTTCATATCACGGAATTCCAGAAAGACATATCATAAAATCTGATACTACTCAAAGTCATTGTAAGATTGATGGAAGCTGCTGCGAGATAGCATCAGAAGCACATAAAACATGCTATAGACACCAGTGTTTCGAAACGACCAAAGAGATCGTAAAAGAGTTAAACTTAAAAGAAGGCACATATAGTAATTCCTTCCAATCTCGCTTACTCAAAGACCCATGGCTGAAGCCTTATACCGATTTCGAACTAGAAAAATTCCCAAAAGAAGGAAAGAAAAAATTAGCAGTCATTACTCCGGCATTCGTTTCGGATTGTCTGGAGACCTTGGAGGAAATCGCTATGGAAGGTAAAGAAGATTTCCTGGAAGCTGGGGGAACTGATTATAAACACGTACCTTGCATGAACGATAATGACGATTGGGTAGATGTAATGGTTAAATGGATCAATAACTGGAATCAAAAATAATATATCATGGGTTTCTTATATGTAAAGGCGTTGCACATCATTTTTGTAATCACCTGGTTTGCCGGACTATTTTATATTGTTCGACTCTTTATTTATCAAACGGAAGCTGAAAGTAAAGAAGAACCGGCTAAAGAAATACTTCAGACTCAATATAAGTTAATGAGTAAACGGCTTTGGTATATTATTACCTGGCCCTCTGCTATTTTGGCAACCGTCTTTGGCCTATGGATGTTATTCTCTACACCTAGCTATCTTACATTTGGGTGGATGCATGTAAAGTTGTCCTTTGTCTTTGCTTTGTTTTTCTATCACGGTGCCTGCCACAAGATATTTTTACAACTTCAAAATGACGAAGTGAAGTATACTTCATTCAAATTAAGAATATGGAATGAGGTGGCTACACTACTTCTTTTTGCCATTGTGTTTTTGGTGGTACTAAAGAGTGCCATATCCTGGGTATGGGGTGTTGTTGGTATCATTCTTTTTGGGATACTCTTAATGCTCTCAATTAAACTGTACAAAAGCATTAGAGCTAAAAAGAACTGGGAAACGAGTGAAGACGAGATTACCGATCCAGAAGCTATTGAAGAGGACTCGTCTTCTCAAGTCTAAATTGCTCCTAAGTATATTGCGGTTAAACTGATAATATCTATTGTGCTATGCGCAATGATATTTACCCAAAGGCTTTTCTTACCATTCAAAATAAAGATCAGACCTAGAAGGAACCCTGTGAATCCTGTTTGTACGATCCCAACCATTCCCTGATAGAAATGCAAGCAACCAAATAGTACAGAAGTAATCAATAAAGCGATAACCCATGAGCTGCTGCGATTGCCAAAAATTGTTGCAAGACGTCTCAGAATATATCCTCGCCAAATAATTTCCTCGCCAAATCCGGCGGTTACAATTGAACTTATAATACCTATTAAAAAGTATAGTGTATTTCCTTTCATTGTAGCAAATCGCTCCAGATTCTTTTCTTCGATCGGTAAAAAACCTTGTAGCATTGGATTAATAATTAAAAGAAATAAGGCTAAAATCAGTACAGCCAGAAAGATCCCTAACATCGTTGTTTTAAGCCATGATTTGGGTCTCTTGAGTCCAATAGCTGTTATCGATATTTTTTGATATCTAAGTATAAACCCCATAAAGAGTATCGCAATTAGAAACCCTATCTGTCCTAAAAATGTGAGCCCTATTAATAAAAAAATGGCTAATAGTACAAAGCCTGTACTGTCCTTAAATTGTGATGATGATTTTTTGTCGTTCATTTTAAAAGTTTTGATCAAAACTACCCTGAGTTTCATATCAAATCGACCTAGCGGACGTAAACGAACGTATTTATAATGTATTTCTAAACTGAGAAGGAGTCATTCCTTTCTCTTTTTTGAATAAGGTGTTGAATACGGATTTAGATTTAAATCCGGCATCATAAGCAATAGCCAAGATGGTATACTTCGCATTCTTTTCATCTTTTAATAATCGAACAGACTCTTCTAATCGGTATGAATTAATAAATGAGTAAAAATTCTTTTGTGCGTTTTCATTAATAATCTGAGATAAGTGATTATTGGTTACACCAAACTGTTCTGCCAATTGAAGCAATGTCAATTCGGAATCCAAAAATGGCTTCTCCTTTTCCATGAACAGTAGTAACTCTTTAAATTTCTCTCTTGTTACCTCAGCTTTAATCCCCGTCTTGTCATACTTCATTCTTAGGCCCTCATCAATACTTTTGGGAATATCAGAAAAAATGGCCGTATACTTCAAACCATAATAACCCAGATATATCTGAAATCCACATATGATCAAAACCGTCAATTTTCCGATCAATTCAGTAGACAAGCTATCCAAGCTTTTCACAAAAAAGATGAGTACAATATTTATAAAAAACACGATCAAAGCTCCAATAATGATTCTTTGCAGCCATTTCAAATTAATATCATCTACATTAGAAAATCGATCTTTGATCTTTGCTGAATATGTCCGCAGTATCTTAAAGAGAAAGGGAAAATATATCACAACTTGCAATACAAAAAGGATATCTAAAAGTGCGTAGTCGTTATTTAATTGATCTTTATATCGCTGTAATTTCTCATCTGCATCATACACAAAAAACGATATCAAGCTCAACAAAAGAACAATGACAAATGGTGCAAGGTGTACTAGCTTCTTATAGTTGGATTGTACTGTTCCAGTAACCGCTGCCGTATAAAAAAATATCAATGGAATATGTACTAATACAAAAGGTGTATCCAGTCCAGTAAGCCATGGAAAAGATACATTCAAATCTGAAAAACGAATATATAATAAGGTGAAATGTATTAAAAAAACGAGTTGCCAAACACCAAAGATAACATCTGCTTTATGTCTCTTTCTTTTACTAAAGACAAGTACGGATAATAAAAAGCTAATGACAATTCCTATAAAAAAGAAAACCTCCATGAAAGCATATTAGATCTTAAAGATAGGAGAATTTCTACTAACTCTTTAACGATTGCTCAAACGGAATTCTATTGACGATACTTCTTCCTAACGTAATCTCATCGGCATATTCCAATTCGTCTCCAACAGAGATCCCTCGGGCAATCGTGGAAGTAATAACACCGTAACTCTCAATCTGTTTGAAGATGTAGAAATTTGTCGTATCGCCTTCCATGGTGGAGCTTAATGCAAAGATCAATTCTTTGATTTCTCCCGATCTTACTTTTTCAACCAAAGATTCAATTTGAAGGTCCTGAGGACCAACACCTTCTATAGGTGAGATCTTACCCCCTAACACATGATACAACCCTTTAAATTGTGCGGTGCTTTCAATGGCCATTACATCTCGAATATCTTCTACCACACAAACGATCTCTGCATTTCTATTTGGGTTATTGCAAATATCACAAAGAACGGTATCAGAAATATTATGACACTTCTCACAGGATTTTACATCATTTCTTAAGTTTTGTAGCGCTTCCGTTAAATAACTTGTGTTTTCAGAAGGCTGTTTCAATAGATGCAGCACTAAACGTAAGGCCGTTCGCTTACCAATACCGGGTAATCTTGACACCTCATTTACTGCATTTTCTAATAATTTAGATGAAAAATCCATAGCTGCGAAATTACAATTTTAAACTGTCATTTCGAGTGAATTTTTGAATTATAGATTCAAAAATTAGTATCGAGAAATTTTTAGGTCTCGATACATTTCAACAAGTTGAAACACTCGACCTGACAATTGCATTGAAAACTCTATATTAGTAGCTCATTAGACCCAAATATTCATGCTACCCATCCACATTATACTATTAATTCTAGGTTATTTCGGAGTATTGATATTAATATCTTATATCACAGGAAAAAAAGCAGACAACTCTACTTTTTTTAAAGCGAATAATTCCTCTCCTTGGTATTTAGTGGCTTTTGGTATGATCGGTGCTTCCTTGTCCGGTGTTACCTTTATTTCTGTCCCTGGATGGGTAGAAGGCAGTAGCATGAGTTATATGCAAATGGTATTGGGGTATGTTGTTGGTTATGCGGTGATTGGTTTGATTCTTTTACCATTATATTATCGATTAAATCTTACATCCATTTATACCTACTTGGGAGATCGTTTTGGGCGATACTCATACAAAACTGGAGCCTCCTATTTTTTACTTTCTCGAACAATTGGTGCCGCATTGCGTCTGTATTTAGTGGCCAATATTCTTCAGCTTTTAATTTTTAAAGAATACAATATCCCTTTTGAAATTACTACAATTATTACCATTTTATTAATCTGGTTGTACACTTTCAAAGGTGGTATTAAGACGATTGTATGGACTGATACGCTGCAGACACTCTTTATGCTCATCGCGGTAGGTGTTTGTATCTACACTATTGCTGGTGAAATGCAGATTTCTAATTTATTTGACTATATCGCAGACAATAAACTCTCCAAAGCATTTTATTTTGAAGATTTCAAAGCAGGTAATTATTTCTGGAAACAATTTTTTGCAGGAGCATTTATAGCAATAGCTATGACTGGATTGGATCAGGACATGATGCAAAAGAACTTGACGTGTAGAAATTTGAAAGATGCCCAAAAGAATATGTTCTGGTTTACCATTGTATTAGTTATTGTCAATTTCTTCTTTTTAGCTTTGGGTGTGCTACTAACAGATTACGCATCTAAGAATGGTATTCAAGCTAAAGGGGATGAGCTTTTCCCGATCATTGCAACTAAAGGAACTCTTGGTCTTGCCACTGCTCTATTCTTTTTATTAGGACTTATTGCTGCGGCTTACTCCAGTGCAGATTCGGCATTAACATCTCTAACAACCTCATTTAGTATTGACATTTTAGAGATTGATAAAAAAGAAAACACATTGCAGCAAGAAAAAATGAGAAAAAGAATACACGTGTTTTTCTCTTTTGTTTTGATGGTTACCATTCTGGTAATTAAATATTTTAACCCGGATAGAAGTGTTATTAATGATATATTCAAATATGCAGGCTATACCTACGGTCCGTTGTTAGGATTGTATGCCTTTGGATTATTTACGAAGCTTAAGGTAAGAGACAAAGTTGTTCCGTTGATTTGTATTATCTCTCCTTTTCTGACCTACTTTATCAACGATGCGTCCATTACTTATTTCAAATTCGATTTCAGTTTTGCTATATTGGTATTGAACGGAGCATTAACATTTGTTGGACTTCTTCTATTTAAAAAAAGTACAGCTTCTTAAAAAAGCAGAAAAAAATGCAATAAATTCGAAAAGCCACGTCTTTATACTTGAAGACCTCATAAAAAGGCACTTGAATGGCTTCAGAAACAGAAAAGAACCAACAATTCAAAACATTTTTCAATAAAGAGTATCATAATCTTAAAGCATATGTACACTCTAAAATTGAAGACAGCGCAGATCGCGATGCTGAAGATATTATTCAGGACGTGGCGTTGAAGGTTCTTTCCAGAAATCAAATACTACCCATTCAAAACATCGCTGGATTCTTTTATCATGCCGTTAAGAACCGGATCATTGATGTCATGCGTCAAAAAAAGCAGAACGCACATGCAGATGATGACTTTGAAGATCAATTCAGTGACTTTGTAGCACTTTTTTATGGAGAAACAGACAATAGCTATTCAGAGGATATGAAGATAGCGTTGAAAAAGGCCATTTTCGATCTCAAACCACTGTATCGAGATATTATCATTGCAGTGGAAATTGAAGGATATACGTATCGAGAAATTTCGGAAGAAACAGGCATACCGGAAGGTACTCTTCTATCGCGTAGGCATCGAGCCATATCCATTTTATTAAAAAAGTTAAAACCAAAAAAAGAGAACATCAATTAAAAAATACAGAACATGAAAAATTATTTTAAACATAAACTGAGAAGTAAAAATCCAGCGGTAATCATTGGAACCGTCATCTTCATTGCCATATTAGCAGTACTGTTCATTACAGTATTCGGATATGTTCTTATGTATCTATGGAACTGGTTAATGCCCTTGATCTTTGGATTACCCGTGATCACGTTCTGGCAAGCATTAGGAATTTGTTTACTATCTAAAATCTTATTCGGTGGATTTGGTGGAGACAAAAGCAGTAATAAAGACAAAAAATGTGATCCAAAGTCATCTAGCAAAAGAAAATCCAAATCAGATTTTTCTAAATGGGAATTGTACGATTCCTTCTGGCAGGAAGAAGGCGAAGAAGCATATGCGAACTATGTCAATCGAATAAATGCCCCAAAACCCGATGAGTCTTCAGAAACAACAGAATCATAAACACGTAGTAATGGAAGTACTGATCTTGAAAACGGATATCAATTCAAGTAAAAAAGTGAAACGGTTATTACCGATATTTAACAGTCATCCTATTATTAAAAGATGGTCTGTAGATATGGAAGACATAGATAATGTGCTTCGTATAGAAGTTGCCGAAAATCGTAAGGATCATGAGATCATTAATATTGTAAAGGGACAAGGTTTTTATTGCGAATCTTTGCCGGATCACTAGTTATGGCTTCATATAAAATTAGTACATTGATGGCTCAATTAAAAATTCATTCATATGAAATTAGGAGCCTTCTCTGTTAGTTTAGCCGTAAAAGACTTGCAAGCATCTAAAGCATTTTATCAAAATCTGGGGTTTGAAGTTTTTGCAGGAGACGAAGCCAGAAACTATTTAATCTTAAAGAACGGAAATGCATTGATCGGTATTTTTCAAGGGATGTTTGAAAACAATATCCTGACGTTTAATCCGGGTTGGGACGAAAATGCAACTACATTATCTGAATATGATGATGTACGGAAAATCCAAAAACACTTAAAAAGTAAAGGTGTGGTTTTTGCTTCAGAAGCAGATGAAAACACATCAGGACCAGCCAGTTTTGTAGTATTGGATCCAGACGGAAATGCTGTACTAGTGGATCAACATGTTTAAAAATTGTAAATGGATATAAATGGTAAATGGGTTGGTTATTACCAATATGGTGTAGGGTATGACCTTCCTTTTTTTGGAGAACGTGTAGAAATTCAAGTTGTTTTTTCTCTGGATTCAGAAGGAAATATAAGCGGTAGTATGACTGAAACAGGCCCTTATTCTGTGCCTTTAAAATCGTCATTAAAAGGATTTGTAGACCTTGAGTTAATCTCATTTATTAAATCTTACAATGCTTCCCCTAGAATAAAAAAAGATTATTCCGGAATTGAAATTAACAAAGGATCATTAGAAATAGATCATAACGGATTTATCGATAATAAAAATAATGCGATATATGGTGAATGGATAATTGAAGAGCAATTTGTTAATCACGATGGACATAATGACGTTGAATTCTTTACTGGAATATGGATATTAAAGAAGTTATAAATTTTTATAACCATGTTGTTTTTTGTTAATTTTACTATCTAAAACCTTTGCATGTCTAACGACCTAAGTAATCACCGAAAATCATATGAAAAGCAAGAGCTTTTAGAAAGCAATTGTCCGGAGAACCCCATAGAACTTTTTCGAGATTGGTTTTTAAACGCTGATGCTTCAGATATGATCTCCGAGGCAAATGCCATGAATATTGCATCCATCGGTCTAGATGGCTTCCCTAAGAATAGAATTGTCCTATTGAAAAAATATACCTGGGAAGGCTTTATATTCTACACGAATTACACATCTGAAAAAGGGAAAGCCATACTTGCCAATAATCATGTATGTCTTTCATTCTTTTGGCCCGCTTTGGAACAACAGATCATTATAAAAGGAAATGCCGAAAAGATTGCAGAAAATTTATCAGATGGCTATTTCGAATCCAGACCAGACGGAAGTAAATTTGGTGCCTGGGCGTCTGATCAAAGTTCCGTGGTTTCCTCCAGAAGTGAGCTGGATGAAAAGCTAAAAACTTATCAACAACAATTTGAAGGGCAAGAAATTCCAAGACCTGCTCACTGGGGAGGCTTTATGGTAAAGCCTATATCTATTGAGTTTTGGCAAGGAAGACCTAACAGAATGCACGATCGAATTCGTTATTCGTTGTTAGAAGATTTTTCATGGAAGTTAGAAAGATTAGCGCCGTAATTTTTATATTTACATCAAAACATTAATACCTAATCTGTGAAAACAATTTACATTGTTAGGCATGCTAAATCCTCCTGGAAATATGAAGGTGTTAGCGACATTGATAGACCACTAAAGCAACGTGGAATTCACGATGCGCACCTCATGTCAAAGTACCTGGCAAAAAAGATGGATAGACCAGATGTTTTTATCTCTAGCGTTGCCAATAGGGCTTTACATACCAGTGTTATTTTTTGTCAAAACTTTAATTATCCTTTTTCTAATTTACAGATCAAAAAGGAACTATATAGTTTTAGCGATGGCTATTTAGTGAAAACGGTAAAAGCATTAGACGATAGCTTTAATTCAGCCATTATTTTTAGTCATGATCACGGTATCAATACTTTCGTAAATAAGTTTGGAAGTAAACCCATTGCACATGTTACTACTTGTGGAGTAATCGGCATTCGTTTTGATGAAAAACATTGGAAAAATATTAAAAAAGGAAAAACCATTTTGGCCGAGTTTCCAAAAAATTTAAAATAGTTCGTACTTGTTAGAAATAAAGAAATATGGAGCGATAGATATTGGTTCGAATGCCATTCGATTGCTCGTCTCCAACGTTATCACCAAAGAAGATAAAGAACCTCAGTTTAAAAAATCATCATTAGTTCGTGTCCCTATTCGTTTAGGTGCTGATGCCTTTGTTTCCGGAAGTATTAGTGTAGATAATATTGTTCGAATGAAAAATGCCATGGAAGCCTTTAAACTTTTGATGGATGTGCACGGAGTAGAACGCTATAAGGCTTGCGCGACATCAGCTATGCGCGAAGCTGAGAATGGTGAAGCTGTGGCGGACCAGATATTTAAAGAAACCGGTATTAAAATAGATATCATCGGCGGTAAAGAGGAGGCTTCTATCATTTCTTCTACAGACCTCAACGAATTGATAAAGAGTCATAGTACCTATCTGTATGTGGATGTAGGTGGAGGAAGCACAGAGTTCACCATTTTTTCTGAAGGAGAGATCATTACTTCTAAATCGTTCAGAATGGGAACAGTGCGATTGATCAATAATTCAAAAACCGAAAATAAAGAAGCTTTCAAAAAAGTAGAGGCCTGGATAAAAGAACACACGAAGCAATACAAAAAGATCTCCTTGATAGGTTCTGGTGGAAATATTAATAAATTGTTTAAGATGTCCGGACGCTCTGAAGGGAGTCCTATTTCCTATATCTATTTAAACGCACAATACCAATTTCTAAAGAAAATGAGTTATGGGCAACGTATTACAGAACTAGGTTTAAATCCAGATAGAGCGGATGTGATCATTCCAGCTACCAAGATCTATCTATCAGCGATGAAATGGAGCGGTGCTCGAAAGATCTATGTTCCTAAAATTGGCTTGGCAGACGGGATTATTAAAGGATTATTCTACAATAAAATCTAATATTTTCTGATCAAACTCTTTTTGACCCTGTAAAAATTGAGTCTCAATTTCGATATAACTAAGATCTGCAATTCGATCAGATAGTCGAACGTAATCCTTTTCTGTAGTAAGTATTAACTTTTTTTCAGAATCCATAGCATCGAATTGTCCGTTAATTCGATCTATATCCGAAGACGAAAAATGATGATGATCCGGAAATTGTAAATGTTTATAGTTAACCCGCTTCTTATCCAGGAAATCTAAAAGTGGCTGTGGAATGGCTATTCCTGTGATCAACAGTACCTCATGATCAACCAATTCGTCCAAAGTCAGAGATATGCTTCCTTTTAATGTATTTGTATAAGATATCTTTGAAAAGAACACCTGCTGATGTTTAACAGGCTTAAGCCTTTGAATTATTTTCTGTTGTTCCTCTTCTGAAAGCACTTCCGGGCATTTGGTAACAACAATCACATTGGCCCGTTTTGAACCTCTTCTACTCTCTCGCAAGTTTCCAGTAGGTAGTATAAAGTCCTCAGCATACAGATCTCCGTATTTGGTCAGCAAAACATAAAATCCTGCCTGTACTTTTCTATGCTGATAGGCATCATCCAACAATATTACTTCAGGGTTCACTTCCTTATTTAATCGCTCAATTCCTTCAACTCTATTTGCATGCACAGCCACGGAGGTATTTGGGAATTTTCTAAAGAACTGTAAAGGTTCGTCACCAACATCTTCGGAAGAATGCGTATCATTTAACAACACATAACCCGAAGTTTTCCTCTTATATCCTCTACTTAGTACTGCTGTTTTTTTTCCTTGTAGCAACGTGATCAAATACTCTATTTGTGGCGTCTTTCCGGTTCCTCCGACACTCAGATTGCCCACGGCTATTACCGGCAAACTAAACGACGTAGATTTAAAAACACCCTGATCATAGCAGAAATTACGAATTGACGTGATCAAATCGTAAATAACCGCAAAAGGAAATAGTACATACCGGATAAATTTCATTGTTACGAAAGTACATTAAAAATCTTAACTTTGATTTTTAAATTTTGACACATGACTATAAGAGAAGTAGCCAATTACATTGAAGAAATTGCACCTTTGGCATATGCTGAAGATTTTGACAATGTGGGTTTATTAGTGGGAAGTTATAGCACTGAAGTGAGTGGTATATTAGTTACGTTAGACACTTTAGAAGAGACTGTTGATGAAGCCATTGCTAAAGAGTGTAATCTTATTGTAAGCTTTCACCCAATTATTTTTAGCGGATTAAAAAAATTGAATGGAAATAGTTATGTCGAACGAGTGGTTTTAAAAGCTATCCGACACAACATTGCCATCTATGCCACTCATACAGCACTAGACAACAGTAAAGAAGGTGTAAGTGCTAGAATGTGCGAAGTACTAGGCTTACAACACCTGAAGATTCTTGTTCCTAAAAAAAGAATTATACATAAGTTAACAACACATGTCCCGGCAAACCATGCAGAGGCCGTGAAAAATAGTCTATTTGAAGCTGGAGCAGGTACCATTGGCAATTATACAAACTGTAGTTTCTCCTCGGAAGGGATAAGCACGCATATGGGAAATGACAATTCTAATCCGGTAGTCGGACAAAAAGGTCATTTGTTTTCGGGCAAAGAAATCGAACTTAGCGTTACGTATGAAAGTAAAGATGAGCGCTCGGTATTAAAAGCCTTGCAACAGTCGCACCCTTATGAAGAAATAGCCTACGATGTTGTTATTACAGAAAATGTACATCAGAACATCGGTATGGGAATGGTAGGAGAACTCAGTGCTCCAATGACAGAAAAAGACTTCTTGCATTTCGTAAAAAAAACAACGAAAACCGACTGCATAAGACATTCTGAATGCACAGGAAAAACCATTCAAAAAGTAGCAGTTTTAGGAGGCTCTGGAAGCTTTGCCATTTCAAACGCAATACACTGTGGTGCAGACGCCTATATTAGTGCAGATTTTAAATATCACGATTTTTTTAAAGCGGAAGGGCGTATTTTATTAACTGATGTTGGGCATTATGAGAGTGAACAGTTTACAAAAAACCTTTTGGTTGAGTATCTTACAAAAAAAATCACTAATTTTGCACCTGCCTTACCGGTAGGTAAGGTGATTTTATCGGAAAAAAGTACAAATCCAATTTATTATTTATAAACATGGCAAAGAAGAAAGAAGTAAGTGTAGAAGTTAAGTTAAGAGCTTTATATGATTTACAATTGATCGATTCTAGAATTGATGATATTAAAAACATGAGAGGTGAATTACCTTTAGAAGTGGAAGACTTAGAAGATGAGGTTGCAGGATTAAATACTAGACTTTCTAACTTGGCTGAAGATGTTTCTAATCTAGAAACCGATATCAGCAACAAGAAAATTTCTATTGATGAGTCAAAATCATTAATGAAAAAGTACGATGAGCAACAAAAGAAAGTTCGTAATAACAGAGAATTTGATTCCTTAGCGAAGGAGATTGAGTTTCAAGAGCTAGAGATCGAATTAGCTGAAAAGAGAATTAAAGAGTATAAAGCGAAGATCGAGCAAAAAAACGAAGTGATCGAAGCGACGAAAGAAAAGCTTACCAAGCAAGAGCAGCATTTAGAACACAAAAAAGGTGAATTGGACGCTATCTTAAAAGAGACTGAAAAAGAAGAAAAGTTATTACAAGATAAGTCAAAAGAATTTGCA
Source organism: Flavobacteriaceae bacterium (assembly GCA_965218065.1). Lineage (GTDB taxonomy): Bacteria > Bacteroidota > Bacteroidia > Flavobacteriales > Flavobacteriaceae > Polaribacter. Next base: position 2,084,578 of record OZ244589.1, read on the forward strand.
GCTTCAATAGATGATCATTTATTACAAGCATATAGCAGAATCAGAAACAAAGTAAAAAATGGATTAGCAGTTGTATCTATTGAAAGAGGAGCTTCTGGTGGTTCTTTCTTTACAATTCCACCTCAGGTGCAATTAGAGATCGCTAATCGTAAAAGAATCACTATCGATGAGCATAGTGGAAGAATCCTTGTTGATGCAGGGTTAGCAGCAGAAGAAAAAGAAAAAATAGATCAGTTATTTTCTTAATTGATTCTTTATTATAGAAAAAAACTCGGATGATAATCATCCGAGTTTTTTTGTTTTAATATTCTAATTTCTTCAAATAATCAAGTTTCTGTTTCCATACTACAAGATCCTTTTTAAATCCTTCAACTCGAGTTCTCACATTTTGAACTAGTGGATTATCGTCTTTCGCATTCGAAATAAAGCTCAGGTTGTTTTCTAACTGTTGTATTTCTCTCACACTTTCATCTATCTTCTTGCGAACAAATAACAGTTCAGAATCTAGTTTTTTAAAGTTATTGTTAGCCAGATATCCATCTACGATATTTCTAAATTTTAGCATCACAAGTTCATCCTTATCTATAGCAAGTGTACCTAATGCTTTATCTATGATCTTGTTAAATTTAGAATCCAAATGTCTAGCACTTCTAGGAAGTCTACCCAAAGCATTCCAAGAATTCATCAACTCTTTTATAGTCTCTTTTGTGGCACTCTTTGGTTCTTCATAACTCTCCAAAAACGATTTTTTAGCATCTACTATAGCCTGTTGCTCAGGACTTAAAGCATTTTTCTGACTATGAAATCTATCAAAGTAATGGTTACAAGCTCCTTTAAACTTTTTCCATAGATCATCTGAGAACTTCCTTGGGACATGACCTATTTTTTTCCAATCCGATTGGATCTTCTTAAATGTTTCCGTAGTAGTCTCCCAATCCTTACTATCTTTTAAAGATTCTGCTACTTCTATCAGCGCTAATTTCTTTCTTAAGTTTTCCTGCTGATTTGACTTTTCTCCTTTATAGAATTCATTCTTAGCCTGATTAAACTTCTTCGTTGCAGCTTTGAATTCTAACCAGATTTTTTCGCTTTTCGAGTAAGGAAGCTTCCCTACTTCGAAATACTGTTGTCTCAAAGCTTCAATTTCTTTAATACTCTGTTGCCAATCTTTATGCGTTTTATTATTAGAGATATCATATTGATTGATAGCTTCAATAACCTTCATTTTTTCTTCTATGATCCCTTTGTGCTTTGTCTTTAAAACTCTATAATGTTCATGTCTTTTATCATGAATTATCTTAGTGGCAGCACTGAACTTTTTCCAAACTTCTTCTCGCATCTCTTTGGCAACCGGACCAACCTCTTCTTTCCATTCTTTGTGCAATTTTTGAAGTTCTCTAAAAGCATAGCCAATATCATCTGAATTAGCCAACTCCTGTGCCTTTTGAATAATGAGAAGTTTCTGTTCTAAATTATTCTTAAAATCTATATCTCTAAAATCATTACTTAAGTGCAGTAAATCATAAAATCGTTCTACGTGGTGTTGATAGGTTCTCCACGTATCATTGTATTTGGTTTTTGGAACTCCACCTATACCTCTCCAAGTATCTTGAAGTGCTCTGAACTTCTTATACATGGTTTTAGTATCCGCTTCTTGAATCAACGTTTTAAGGTCTTCTATTACTTGCAATCTTTTCGCAAGATTTTCTTTAAGTTGTTTTTCCAGATCGCCGTAATACGCATCTCTTCTTTTTCTATAGTCAGAAAGAAGTGTATTGTATTTTTGTTTTATAGGGCTACTAAATTGAAAGTCAATGGCATTGCCTCCTTCAGCTAAAAAAGCTTCTTTCTTCTCTGAAAGAAGCGTTCCAAATTTTTTATTAAACGTTGTTTTGATTGCTTCAGCCTGTGTCTTAATTTGCTGAATAGGATAATTTTTGATCAGTTTTTCCAATTCCAATGTAAGCGCACCCAAATCCAATACCTCGTAATTAACTTCAGGTATTTCTTGCTTTGCTTCATCCTTTTCTGAGTCTTTGGCAACTTCTTCTTCTACCTCATTGACTGCCTCTTCCGCGGCAATTTCCTCGCCTTCAGTTACACTATTTTCAGGACTGTCTACTGCATTGGTTTCTTCCTTTTCTTTTTCTTTAAGCGGTTTTTCTTGATTTTCATTTTCGTTTTTCAATACAGAAGAATCTAAGGTCTCTTTTTCTTCGTTCGGCTCTAACATATATACAATGTTTACGGTTCCCTAATTTAGTCTATAAATATACGCACTACTTACAGAAAGAAAAAAGAATCTTGAAGAAGTTCGATAAAAACGCCGGTTTTAGTATTTAAAACTGAAGAATACGGTTAGGAATTCCAAATTTCCCATGAGGCTTCAGCTTGCCTTTCCAACATTTCATAACCATTTTTAGTAGTGGCTCCTCTCTCCTTTCCTTTACTTAGAAATAATGTTTCGTCAGGGTTATAGACAAGATCGTACAAAAGGTGTTCTTTGGTTAAGGATGGATATGGAATATCAGGGCATTTATGAACATTAGGAAAAGTACCTAATGGGCTACAATTTATAATAATCTTATATTCACATAATATCTTTTCATCCAGGTCTGAATACGAAAGGTGCTTCTTTTTTTTGGGTTTTCTAGACACGAAGGAATGTTGAATATTCAATTGTTTGAAAACATAAGCCACTGCCTTCGAAGCTCCTCCTGTTCCCAGAATCAGTGCCTTTGTATGATACTCTTTTAGCAACGGAGCAATAGAATCTCTAAAACCGATGACATCCGTATTATAGCCTTTAAGTTTTCCTTTTTTGGTAATCTTCACAGTATTTACAGCTCCTACTTTTCTGGCCACTTTATGTACCTTATCAAGGTATAAAAAAACATCTTGCTTGTAGGGAATTGTAACATTTAAGCCTATTAGAATGAATTTATTCGCATGAATTATCTCTGGAAAAACAGTTATTTTTTCAATATCAAAATTCACATAGGAATGATCCTTAAGATTTAACTCGTCAAACTTTTTTGAAAAGTATTCTTTTGAAAAAGAATACGAGATATTCTTTCCAACAAGTCCAAATAACATTTTTCTAGATCGATTTTCTTCTTCTTCCATAAAAATCAATGATTAATATAAGTGCTATTCCAAGCAAAATGTAAAAAATAGATACCCAGGTTTCGCTTACAGATAAATCGGGCATATAACGGCTATAATTCTCTATTATTTTGTCACCGTTTTGATCTATCAATACTTGTCCATCCTCTTGCCTAAAAACCTTTTCTTTCCATGGCCAAACAATACCAAGAGAACCAGTGATGAATCCAATTATAATAGCCGTAACAATTTGGTGATATCTTTTAAGCACATAACCTAACACATGAGAAATAGATACTAAACCAAAAGCCGACCCAGCCGTAAAAACACCGATGATCTTTAAATATCGTGTCTTTATTGGATCTTGAAACGCAGAAAAATCACCTGAAAACATATCAGTAAGTACCCCGAACAACACATTTACAGAATCGACTAAAAGCAATACGTAATTCCCTAATAAAATTAGAATGAAAGACCCAGACAACCCGGGTAATGTCATCCCTGAAACGCCAATAATTCCGCATAGAAAAACGAACCATAAATTGTCATTTTCTCCAGCAGGTGTCAAAAAGCTTATACCAATACCTACCGCCGCCCCAATAATCAGAGAAATACTATTTTTTAGGTTCCAATCTCCAAAATCTTTACCTATATAATAAATAGAGCCAACGATCATTCCAAAGAACCAGCTCCACACATAGTTCTCATAGTGTACTAAGAAATAATCTAATACCAGAGATACACTAAAGTAACTGAAAATACTTCCCGCCATTATCAGCGCAAGAAACTGCGCATTTATGTATCTAAAAAAACTCCTAAATCGTCCGTTGAAAAGAAGTTTAAAGGCTTTTAAGTTTATCCTTCGGAACGAAAATATTAGTTCCTCATAAAAACCTAACACAAAAGAAACTGTTCCTCCAGAAACACCGGGCACTTTATTTGCAGCACCCATAGCCAGTCCTTTCAAAAAAAGACCAACTTTTTGGAAGAATGTTCTTTCTTGACTCATTTACTCTTTATTTACAGCTAGTTTCTCCAATAAAATGATCAATCCAAAACCAACTACTGCCAGAATAATTGCCATAAGTAATTGATTGTCGCCAGAAAACGAGAATGGAGAAATGCTTTCTTGTTTAAAAGGAACTTCGACTCCATGTGAGTTTATCCTATACGATAATGTATGTTTCCATGGCCATATTTTGTTAAGCGAACCGATGATAAACCCGGTGAGCGCCGCGAGCGTGTAATTCTTGTAATGTTTAAAGAGCCATTTAAGTACTCTTGAAAAGGATAATAATCCTACAATGGCTCCAAATCCGATCAAAGCAACTATTTTATAATCTCTGTCGTTTACTGCTGCTAGAACGGGCTTATAAGCTCCTAATAATACCAAAATAAAGGCTCCTGAAATTCCTGGTAATATCATAGCGCAAATAGCAATGGCACCAGCCAAAAATAAAAACCATGGTGAAGAATTTTCTGAAACCAGCGGATCTAGTGTAGTAATGTAATAAGCCAATGCGGCTCCTAGGATCATAACGATAAATGTTATGCTGTTCCACTTTGTCAACTGTTTTGCGATATAGATAACACTTGCTAATACTAATCCAAAGAAAAATGACCATAGTAAAATCGGTTCATTCTCTAACAAATACTTAATAGCTTTTGCCAGGGATAAAATACTTATAAAGATCCCTAGTAGAAGCGAAACCAGAAAATTTCCATTCAGTTGCTTCCATGCTGCTGCTAATCCATCCCTTCTCAGGGTTTTAAAAAGATCTATGTTTATATTGCTGATAGAGCTCAATAGCTCTTCATAGATACCCGATATAAATGCAATGGTTCCTCCGGAAACACCTGGAACCACATCAGCAGCACCCATGGCTGCTCCCTTTAACGAAATGATGATATAATCTTTTAACGTTCTTTTCATGAATAGTAGCGTTAGTTTTAGAAGTACGAATATAACGCAATTTGACGAGGTCTTTTCAATTATTTAATACCTGTCTTACTATATTTGTAAGTGTACGAACGTCCAATTACTTTGCACAGATCCGATGGATCACAAAATCTATTGTTATGAATACATCTCTTTTAGAACTAAAATTAAAACGACTTAAAATTTCTTTTAGAAAAGAAGGAAACAAGTTGATCATTGGAAAAGCTAAAACAGATATGACCACGTTGATTTTTCTGGTCTTAATTCCACTTGCCTTGTGTATTTTTATTCTTTTATTTTCGCTAAGCATCGGTTTGACATTTGGTAAAGCATACCTGTTTTCCATTCTCCTGTTCCTTTTTGCAGCATTTAACTTCAAGAGAATTGGTATTAAAAAAGAGGCTAATAGGAACGTAAAGACGTTCGTAAACAATACATTAAAAATTACTGAGAACGGGAAAGTCAAAACGTATTATGCCAATTCAATAGATCGATTTACGTTTTCTGTCAAGGAAATTAGAAAAGATATTTTTGAAGGAAGGTTATACTTCATAGATACAAATAACAACACACACCAAATACTAGGTTTTGACGACGATAGCGAGCAGCTTGTTCAGAATGATCTGATCTGGCTTATGGATTTCTTTAAAGCATATTTAAAAATGAAGTAGGAGATCACTCCATTGCTTTTTTAAAGTCTGCCAATAATTTTTGAACTCTTGGGTGTTCAAAAACCGTAGGATATAGTTCTTTGATAATAGAATGATACTCAAAATCTATGGCTAATCCATTTTTTAAATGTGCAATACCATGATTTTCTTTACTTAAAATAAAGAATAAACCTGCCAATCTATATTCAATTTCTGCGAATTTCTTGTAAATCTTTTGCGCTGTAAACAACACTGCTAATGCATCATTATATTCGCCAATAAATGCAAGAACATCGGATAAAGCTATAAAGATCTCTACATCTTCATCTTTAAGCATTAAGCATTTCTGAAAGGCGCTTACAGCTTCTTCGTAAAAATTAAGTTTGATGTTTATTTCAGCATATTTCCTCCAGTAAAGCGCATTTTCATCATCAATCTTTAATGCTTTGTTTATATAGTAAAGTGCCTTTTGGTAGTCCTTTTGTAGGTAATAAGAATGTGTTAACAACACCCATCCCTTATCTAGTAAAGGATCTTCGTGTACGGCTTTCTTATAATAACTTATGGCCGTTTCCAACTCACCTAACTTATCATAACACTCCCCTATCCTAACATAGGCAAATGCAGTTGGATCGTCTAGTTCTAAAGTAATCAGATAATTCTCTATAGCTTCATCAAATCTTCCTAACTGTTCTAACGTTTTAGCTTTCTCTAAATATCCTCCAATAAAAGACTCATCAATTAAGACGGCATAATCGAAGGAGGTTAAGGCTTCTTTAAACATGTTTAAAATAAAGTACTGCCTTCCCAGCTGGTGCCATGCAACCTCACAATAAGGATTTCTATTGATATAAGCATTCAGATATTTAATGGCCTGCTCATGGTCCTTTTCCATGTCAAAACAGTACACCACATTATACAATGCAGAATAATCCTCGAAATCTACATCTATACATTTTGCAAAGTTCAATCGTGCATTTTCGAAATCGTCTAAATACAAATACTCCATCCCCATTAACGACCAAATATCTACTTTATCATTGGTATGTTTTAATGCTATTTTAAGGTTCTCAATCGCTTCCTTGTGTGCGCCTCCCTTTGACAATATAGTAGCCTTTTGGATATACACCTCATCATTGTTTGGGTCTATAGCTTCTATTTTCTTAACAAGCTGAGCAGCCTTCTCTAGTTTATTGTCAAAAATGAGAATCTCTACTTCCAATAATTTAAGGTCTACAGAGGTTGGATGTTGCTCTAATCCGAGCTTCACAGCTTTCTTAGCTAAAGAGTGTTTTCCTGTATCTAAATAATGGAGTATAATTTCTTCAAACTCAACCAAATCGAAAAAATAAACGCTGTTAGTTTTTAGCATGGATTCAAACTTTGTCAAAGGCATAGGCAACATATTTTGAATTACTACTTAAATGTACTACAACTCTTATACCACTTTTACATCTCGTTTTTTTGTTTTCAACAATTTAATTAACAACCTCGATCTTTCTTTTAGCTTCGAAATTTTGCTTGTATTCTTTTTTACACTAGCTTTGCTCAACTTTTAGTAGTATGCTAAACTGATAACATTTCTCATGAGCAAAAAAGTACTGTTAAACTCAAAAGAAATTGAAATTATCTTACATCGATTAGCTTGTCAGTTGATCGAAAACCACAATGATTTTTCGGATACGGTCTTAATTGGTTTGCAACCAAGAGGTATTTTTTTGGCCAAAAGGTTAGCTACTCTGTTAGAAACTGAATACAAAGTAAACGATCTATCTTTAGGTTTTTTAGACATTACTTTTTACAGAGACGATTTTAGAAGAAGAGAAGAACCTCTGGAAGCAGCCAATACTGAGATCGACTTTTTGATCGAAGGAAAAAAAGTTGTCATTATTGATGACGTGTTATATTCCGGAAGAAGTGTAAGAGCGGCGTTGACGGCATTGCAATCTTACGGAAGGCCAGAAAATATTGAACTACTTGTTCTTATAGATAGGCGTTTTAGTCGTCATTTACCTATTCAACCCAATTATAAGGGGAGACAAGTGGACGCTATTAACGAGGAAAAGGTGCTGGTGCACTGGGAAGAATCTCATAAAAAAGACGCAGTTTATATAGATATCAAATAACATGAAGCAGTTAAGTGTAGAACATTTATTAGGAATAAAATATCTGAACAAAAATGATATTGAGCTCATTTTTGAAACTGCCAATCATTTTAAAGAAGTTATCAATAGACCTATTAAAAAGGTACCATCTTTAAGAGATATTACCATTGCCAATTTGTTTTTTGAGAATAGTACACGAACCAAATTATCTTTCGAATTGGCAGAAAAGCGACTCTCTGCAGACGTTATTAATTTTTCGGCAAGTCAATCTTCTGTAAAAAAAGGAGAAACGTTAATCGATACAGTTAACAACATTCTATCCATGAAAGTGGATATTGTGGTCATGCGTCACCCAAATGTAGGTGCCGGTGTTTTTCTATCGAAACATGTGGGTGCAAAGATCATTAATGCTGGAGATGGTACACATGAACATCCTACACAAGCACTGTTAGATTCTTACTCCATTAAAGAAACTTTAGGAACAGTTAAAGGAAAAAAAGTGGTTATTGTGGGGGATATCTTACATTCTAGAGTAGCGCTTTCAAATATTTTTGCACTAAAACTACAAGGTGCAGAAGTAAAAGTATGTGGGCCTACTACATTAATTCCGAAGTATATTTCTAGTCTTGGGGTAACTGTAGAAACAGATATTAAAAAGGCACTAGAGTGGTGCGACGTCGCTAATGTACTTCGTGTTCAGCATGAACGCATGGATATCAAATACTTCCCATCTACCAGAGAATACACACAGTTGTTCGGTATTAATAAACACATTCTGGACAATCTAGGAAAGAAAATTGTTATTATGCATCCCGGACCTATTAATAGAGGAGTTGAGATTACCAGCAATGTGGCAGATGCAGATCAATCTATTATTTTAAATCAGGTTGAAAATGGTGTTGCTGTAAGAATGGCGGTAATCTATCTGCTTGCACAGCAAATAAAAAGGTAGTTATGATTATTACTCAAAAAGAAAATTATACTTCAGTAGTTTCTAACGAAGCTACTTTTCAAGAGTTTCAGACATCGTTTTTTCTAGAATTTGAAACATTAAAAGAACAACATTTGATCTTACAAGTTTCTGAAAACCTTAACATTTCTGAACGAGATATCTCCTTATTTTTGAATGTGGCAGAAGCGCAAAAAGAAAATGGCATGTCATTTGTGGTTGTTTGTGCAACGGTTGACAATGATATTTTTCCAGAACATTTCAATATTGTTCCTACCTTTGTAGAGGCGGAAGATATTATCCAAATGGAGGCCATTGAAAGGGATTTGGGTTTTTAGCGACCTAATCAAAAGTAAGAACGACAGGTATATGATAAAAAAACTACTATTTTTTATTTTATTGGTATGCAGCGTAGCAGTTTATTCTCAAAAGAAGATAACTAAGCTAACCGCTTCGCCAAACCCTTTTGTGAACAACACAACCATAACGTTTCACTCTGAATCTGAGCAAAACATCACCTTTAGTGTTCGAAATGTTATTGGTAAAACCGTAGTAACCAAAAAGATCAAAGCTAAACCTGGAAAGAATACTATTCCGTTTTCTAGAAACAACCTAAAACCGGGAATGTATCTATATTCTATACGCTCTGAAGCAAAAGTAACCTCAAAAAGGTTTGTTATTCGATGAATCTCAAGCTAACCATTTTAGGTTGTCATTCGGCTACGCCTAGAGTCAACGCTCATCCTACAGCCCAATATTTAGAGATTAATAATCGTCATTTTTTAATTGATTGTGGAGAAGGTACTCAACGTCAAATGAGAAAACATAAAGTTGGTTTTTCCAAAATCAACCATATTTTCATTTCACATTTACATGGCGATCATTTCTTTGGATTAATAGGACTCATAAGCACCTTAGGAATTTTAAATAGAGAACGCGATCTTCATATTTACGGTCCGATGGGTATAAAAGAGGTTACAAACCTTCAACTTGAAGTATCTAAGACCTATTCTAACTTTAAATTAGTTTTTCATGAACTTTCTTCTAAAGAGAGTGAATTGATCTTTGAGGATGACAAAGTTTCTGTAAGAACCATACCATTGAACCATAGGGTATATACCAATGGTTTTTTGTTTACCGAGAAAGAAAATCAACGAAACCTGAATATGAGTGCCATTGGAGAAATAGATGAGATTGAAACCTGCGATTATCGATCTCTAAAAGTTGGTAAAGATTTTGTTTTGTCTAATGGAGAAGTCATTCCCAATACAGTACTTACTTTTGACCCGCCAAAACCAAAGACCTATGCTTTTTGCAGCGACACCTGCTACAAACCAGATATTGTTCCCATTATAGAAAAAGCAGACCTACTTTATCATGAGGCCACTTTTCTATCAGATAGAGAAGATCTGGCAAAAAAAACCAAGCATTCGACCGCCAAACAAGCAGCAGAGATTGCTAAAATGGCAGATGTTAAATCTTTAGTGATTGGGCATTACTCGAGTAGATATAAAGATATATCGGCTTTTCAAAATGAAGCTTCAGAAGTATTTGATGTGGTTCACTTAGCAGAAGAAGGCAAAGAATTTATTGTATAGTATCTTTTATTTGTAGCGTATCTTTTGGGGATTCTTTCATTTCAGAATCTACCTTTTTTTCGACAGGTACATCTTCTACCGTTTCTATAAAAAACATCAGATAGATCAAAAGACCAACGATTATTACTACTAATAGTTTAAGGTTTTCTTTTTTCATTTTTTAGTATTGATCAATTGACAATAATACTAATGTGCAGGCAACTTCAGCAATAATGTCATTTTCAATGAGTAATTCTTGAAATTCTTCATTCTCCGTACCCGGGTTAAAAATTACCCGTCTTGGATGCAAACTTAAAATATAATCGTAATACTCTTTTTGTCTTTTCGGGTTCAAATACAAGGTTACCGTATCAATTGTTTTATAATTCAAAAGATTTGTATCAATTTTTACATCTGCTATTATCCCCTCTTTCAATCCGTAGGCCACCACATCTAAGCCTTTATTTCTAAGCCTTTTAACAGCAACATTTGAATATCTATCTGCCTTTAAAGACGCTCCAAATACGAGTGTTACATTTTTCATTTGTTAATAATACGTTAAACAGTGTTAAAGAAAGTAACAAAGATACGGAAAGCATCGTCTATAAGTCATTGAAAAAAATCAACCAAAAATTAACATAATGAAAAAATTATTATTGTTTTGTATGCTTAGTGTAACGTTAAATTCCTTTGCACAATTAGCTAAAAACAAACTGTCAAAACCTGGTACTATTTCTGGAAAAGTAATAGACGATGCCAGTAAGGAACCGCTTCCATATGTAAATATTGTAGTCAGAGATATGGCTAAAAAAGTAATTACAGGAGGTATTACCAAAGATGATGGTACTTTTAGGATCAAGGATATCCCAGAGGGAAATAGCCTTGTTGAAGTACAATTTATTGGATACAAATTATATAGCAAACAAATTAGTGTTTCTAATAAAGCTAGAAAAGTAGATCTTGGAACGATTGCTTTAAAAGAAGATAGCGCTCAACTTGACGAAGTCGTTGTACGAGCTGAAACTTCAACCGTTGTTCAAAAAGTAGATAGAAAAGTGATCAATGTTGGTAAAGATCTAACTTCGGCAGGAGCTACGGCTGCAGAGTTATTAAATAACGTACAGTCAGTAAGTGTAGACAGTCAAACAGGTAACCTTAGTTTACGTGGTAATGAAAATGTACGTGTATTAGTAGACGGCAAACCTACAAACATTCCTGTTGCTCAATTATTAAGACAGATTCCATCAACTTCAATTAAAACTGTAGAGTTGATTACAAATCCATCTGCGAAATACAACCCAGAAGGAATGAGTGGTATTATTAATATTGTATTGAACAAGAATGCAAATATGGGATTCAATGGTTCATTAAATACAGGTGTTGAAGCAGGGCATTATGTGCGTTATAATGGATCTACTAACATGAACTACAAAACTGGAAGTATAAATTTCTTTACAAACTATGGCTACAATTCTGGAGAGCGTTATAATTTTGGATTCGTAAACAGAGATGGAGTAAACCTTCAAGATTTTATTTTCACTAACGACAATACGTCTCATCTTTTAAAATTGGGTGCTGACATCTATCTCGACAAAAAGAACACGTTGTCTTTTTACACCACTCAAAACTGGTTTGATAGTAGGGCCGAAGGTAGAACTTTAGTGTTTGATGCAACAAATACGATTCTTAGTAATGCACCCAATACGCAGGCATCTGACAGTAAGAATCAGGTATATAATGTGAATTATAAGCATGATTTTGACAAGAAAGGTCAAAACATTGAGTTTGAGGCAACTTTTTCTAAGAATGATGTACCATCAAGATTAGATAACAGCGACCTTATCAGCCCAACTGATGGAAGCTTGAATTATTTCAATGATATTAACACAGAGAGAAACAATACATTAATCAACCTTGACTATACAGATCCAGTATCTAAAAATGGAAAACTAGAGTTAGGTTTAGAGTTCCGTCAAAACAAAACTGATAATACGAATGTTACTAATCAAACTGGTTTTAATAATTCAGCTTTTACATATGACAGAAATATTTATTCTGGATATGTGAACTATGGTCACAAGTTCGGTAAAGTAACCATGCAATTAGGAGCCCGTATAGAGCAATATGAAATCGAGGGTAATTTCCACCAAGAGACTCTACCTTCTGCTAGGGTAACTGACGAAATTTTCACAGTATACCCTTCAGCATTCTTTACGTATAATCCCTCTGAGAAGAATCAATTTCAATTCAGTTACAGTCGTAGAGTAGATAGACCAAGTATTCAACAAGTAAATCCAATCAGAGAATGGAGTACTCCATTAATCACGTCGGTTGGTAATGAAAACTTAGTTCCTCAGTTCACAAACTCTTTGGAAGTGAATTATACTAGAAGAATAAAAGGAGGTTCTTTAACATTTGGAACATTCTATAGAAAAGTAAATGATGCGATCAATAGAGTTACGTATAGAGACCCTAGCGATCCAAGTAACGTAAGACAGATTCTTACTTTTGCCAATTTCGATGATACAGATGCTTATGGTTTGGAGTTTTCGGCAAACTATAAGATCGCTAAATGGTGGAGAGCAAATGCTAGTTTAGATTTTTACTCTCAGAAACAATTTGGAACTGCCGACTTAAGTAATCCAAACGCGGTAAGAAGAGAGGTTCAGAATGAGGCATTTAATGCAAGAATTAGTAACAGCTTTAGAGTTAACAGTAAACTTCGATTACAGTTGTTTGCAATGTATAGAGGAGCAAACAGAGACATTCAATGGGATGTAGACCCAATGTCTATGGTAAACATCGGAGCAAACTACAGCGTACTAAAAGGAAAAGGCAATATTACTTTTAGAGTAAACGATATCTTTAACAATATGAGATTCCAATTTAACTCGACAAATCCATTTACTCAGAATGGGCGATTTAAATGGGAAAGTAGAACAACCTACTTAGGTTTCAACTATCGATTCGGTGGTGGTAAGAACAGAGCTAAATCTCGTAGAAGAAGAGACAATAATGAAAAACAAGGAGGCGGAGGCTTCTTTTAGACCATAGATTAGTTAGTAGTGAAAAAGCCGAGGTATTTACCTCGGCTTTTTTTATAAATATCATCTTAACACTTACCATCTAATAATCACACTTCCCCAGGTAAATCCACTACCAAAAGCAGCTAACACCACGAGGTCTCCATCATTAATCTTTCCTTTCTCCCAGGCTTCCGTTAACGCAATGATTACGGAGGCAGCCGTTGTATTTCCATATTTCATAATATTGTTATACACCTGGTCATCTCTTAACTGGAATTTTTTCTGAATAAATTGTGCGATACGTAAATTGGCCTGATGAGGAATCAACATATCTATATCTTCTTTCTGAAGATTGTTTGCCTGTAATCCTTCTACGATGGCTTCAGAAAAACGCACTACCGCATGTTTAAACACAAATTGTCCGTTCATATAAGGATAGTAAGACACATCATTAGGGTCATTCTCAGCTAAAATCTCAGGAACCCATCGGCCTGTAGAAGGTCCTTCCAATGCCAATTCCTTTGCATGCTTTCCTTCAGAATGTAAATGCGAAGACAAAATACCTTTTCCTTCTTCTTCACATCTTGATAATACTGCAGCTCCTGCTCCATCACCAAAAATAACTGTCACATTTCGACCTCTGGTAGAACGCTCTAACCCACCTGAATGATTCTCAGAACCAATGACCAGAATGTTCTTATACATCCCGGTTTTAATAAACTGATCTGCTACAGACATAGAATATATAAATCCAGAACATTGGTTTCTTACATCTAGCGCACCCACTGTTGGCATATCTAGCATATCTTGCACGCGTACTCCTCCACCCGGAAAGTACATGTCCGGACTTAAGGTTGCAAAAATGATAAAATCTATATCGTCTTTCGTTAATCCGGCACGTTCTATGGCTATCTTAGAAGCTTTTACTGCCATAGTAGATGTAGTTTCTCCAGTCGCGGGATCTATCCATCTACGTTCTTGTATTCCTGTTCTTTCCTGGATCCATTCATCGCTCGTCTCCATCCATTGTTTCAAGTCATCATTTGTAACCACATTTTCCGGCACAAAATATCCTAATCCAGTAATCTTTGAATTGTACATATAAGTCAATTTGTTGTTTGTTCGCGCTAAAGATAGCAAAAATACGCATTTATCGTTTCTCGCTGTAATTCTGTCATCTTGTCACAAATTCTCCTTTGGTATTTTTTTTGACTATGCATTGACATAAATTAAAAACAGACAAAAACATATATTATGAGTAAAGGAAATATTAATGTATCGGTAGAAAATATCTTTCCGTTAATTAAAAAATTCTTGTATTCTGATCACGAAATATTTTTACGTGAATTGATATCCAACGCTACAGATGCTACTACAAAACTTAAACACCTGATCTCTATTGGTGAAGCAAAAGTAGAATTAGGAGATCCCAAAATTGAGATCAGCATTGATAAAGACGCAAAAACCTTAACGATCAAAGATCAAGGTTTAGGAATGACAGCTGAGGAGGTAGAAAAATACATTAATCAGATCGCATTCTCGGGAGCTGAAGAGTTTTTAGAGAAATACAAAGATGATAAGAACGAAACTGGAGTAATTGGTCATTTTGGATTAGGTTTCTATTCTGCATTTATGGTAGCAGATAAAGTAGAGATCATTACAAAATCATTCAAAGATGAAAAAGCGGCGCATTGGACATGCGATGGTTCTCCGGAGTATACCCTGGTAGAACATGAGAAGGAAGATAGAGGAACAGAGATCATCTTGCATATTGCAGAAGATTCAACAGAATTTTTGGAAGATGGTAAGATCTCAGGACTGCTAACCAAGTATAATCGTTTTAATCAAATTCCTATCAAATTTGGGACAAAGGAAGAAACACTTCCTTTACCGGAAGGTGCTGCTGAAGATGCTACGCCTGAAAAAGTAACGGTAGATAACATCATCAATAACACAAACCCGGCATGGACAAAGAAGCCTGCCGATCTTGAAGACGAGGACTATAAGAACTTTTATCGAGAGTTATATCCAATGCAATTCGAAGAGTCTTTATTTCATATTCACTTAAATGTGGATTATCCATTCAACTTAACCGGAATTTTATATTTCCCTAAGTTGAGTCAGAATATGGACATGCAGAAAGATCGTATTCAGCTGTATCAAAATCAAGTATTCGTAACGGACAACGTGGAAGGAATTGTTCCTGACTTCTTACAAATGTTAAAAGGGGTCATAGATTCTCCGGATATTCCATTAAATGTTTCTCGTTCGTATTTACAAGCTGATGGGGCCGTGAAGAAAATTTCTGGATATATTACCAAGAAAGTGGCAGATAAATTGAGTTCTCTATTCAAAAACAACAGAGAAGATTTTGAGGCTAAGTGGAACGATATTAAAGTGATCATTGAATACGGAATGTTATCTGAAGAAAAATTCTTTGACAAAGCAAAAAAATTCGCCTTATACCCTACAGTAGATGAAGCATATCTAACATTCGAAGAGTTAGTAGAAAAAACAAAGGATGCTCAAACGGATAAAGACGGAAACCACATTATTTTATATGCGGCAAATAAAGACGCACAACATAGCTATATCCAAGAGGCTAAAGAAAAAGGATACGAGGTATTGCTATTAGACTCTCCGATTGTTTCGCATTTAATGCAAAAATTAGAGACTTCTAATGATAAAGTGAAGTTTACACGCGTAGATGCGGATCATATTGATAATTTAATTAAAAAAGACGATGCTGTCATTTCTAAATTATCAGAGGAAGAAAAAGAAACGCTAAAACCAATGATCGAGGCTAATGTTCCTAAAGAAACCTATACGGTTCAGTTAGAAGCTATGGACTCTAATGCCTCTCCTTTCTTGATCACTGTTCCAGAGTTTATGCGCCGTATGAAAGAAATGAGTGCTACCGGTGGTGGTATGATGGGTATGGGTAACCTTCCTGAAATGTACAATTTAGTAGTAAACACGAATCACGAATTAGTGGGAGAAATTCTAAATACCAAAACCGAAAAGAAAAGAAATAGATTAATTAATCAGGCATTTGACTTGGCAAAGTTATCTCAGAACCTACTACATGGTGAAGAGCTGACAAACTTTATCAAACGTAGTTACGATTTGATCAAATAGTGGTAATGTCACAGATAAATTAAAAAACCTCTTTGCAAATGCAAAGAGGTTTTTTTATATCTTCACTAAAATTAGTAATACCTATTAATGGAAACTTTCGAAGAACTTTTTCCAACTATTAAGAAGCACACGAATTATAAAAAATGGGCTTTTCGATTTTTTATATACATCATTATATTAAACATTTTTGTTGCGCAACTGACATATAGAATGATGACTGAAACTGTCTTTGACTTTCAACTTGAGACAACAACAGTTGACAACAGGCCTTTATATATTGCAATATGTTCGATAGCTGCCACCATATTGCTAATTGCAGGAATTGTTTTAACGGTTCTTAGTGTACAGAATAAGGAACAAAAAAATTATCAATACTATACGATTGTCATCGGATATCCAATTTTTATCATTTTAACAGCTATATCAATGATATATAATACACTTCTTTGATTAAATTTCTTACCATGAAAAAACTCGTTCTATTATTCATATTTATTTCCACTTCGACCCTTGCTCAGAACAATGAAGTCTTTCTTTTTGATTTGTCTAAAGATGGAGAACTGTCTAATCAAAGAAATATTTCTAAAAACCCGGGGTATGATAGTCAGCCTAGTTTTTATACAAAAGATCAAATTCTATTTGCCGCTACAAGAAATGGGCAAACAGATATTCTTTTGTACGATATTAGCACAGATAAAAAAGTAGATTTTTTAAGCAATACGCCAAATGGTGGTGAATACTCTCCTCAACGAATCCCAAACTCAAAAAACGTTTCTGCTGTCCGCTTAGACAACGATGGATTGCAACGATTATATAGCTACGATTTTTCAACAAAAGAATCTAAAGAAGTAATTAAAGAACTTAAAGTTGCTTACCCAATGTGGTACGATAAAAGCACTGTAGTTTCTTCCGTAATTGTAGGCAACGACCTGGATTTGATTATCAGCGATATAAAATCCGGGAAAAACCACACTATTCAAAAGAAAGTAGGTAGATCATTTCACCATATTCCAAATTCAAAGTTGGTAAGCTATATCAGCAAGGAAAATGAGCAATGGGAAATTAGATCGTTGAATCTAAAAACAAGGAAGACCGATAAAATTGTAAACACGAATGGAAACTTTGAAGACATCTGTTGGCTACCCAATGGTACGATATTACAAGCCAAAGGTGATCAAATTTTGAAATTCAACCCTAAAACGGATACAGATTGGTCTGTGTTTCATTCTTTTAAAAACAGTAGTATCCATAAGATATCACGAATAAGAGTAAGTGAAGACGGGTCTAAGATTGCTATTGTTGCACAAGAAGATCCTGTCTTTTTTGTGGAGCAACAGTTAAAAGCATATAACAAAAGAGATATTGAAGCATTTGTGAAAGCATTTGCAAAAGACGTAAAAGTGTACAACTTTCCGAACAAGTTAAACTATGAAGGTAGAGACAATATGCGTAAAGGGTATGCTAATTTCTTTGCTAATACAGAGGATTTACATTGCAAAATCGTAAAGCGTATTGTAAAAGGGAACATCGTTATCGACGAAGAATTGGTAACCGCCAATGAAAGAACGTTTGATGCGGTTGCTATCTACGAGATCGAAAATGGTACTATTGCTAAAGTAACCTTTTTATAACCCGGAAGCTCTCTTGCTAAAATACCCTTTGATATAAAATACCTGAATACTGATCATAATGGCGAACAGCAAAAACGCATAGAACGTAGTAGAAGAAACGCTTACACTATCGAATAGGTCAAAACTTGGTAAACTCATCTTGTCTAAGAAGGAGAAATCTACGTTCACTTTTTCTAACAAACCTCCTTCTTGTTTCTGAAAAGGAATAAAGATAATGGCAACTATGGCAGCAACTGCGATTAACCACACTTTCTTTGGAATTAATGGTTTATAGGCGAAATTACTTTTCGTCTCTAAATTCGAAATAGCGTCCATCACTGCATTCGAAAATCCTTTCGATGGTTTTTCTAATTCTAATTCCTTGATCTGTTTTCTAGCAAAACTATCTAACCTTTGTTCTCTATTATCTTCCATAATGATTAATTAATTCAGGTTCTACTTTCTCTTTTACAATGGCCAAAAGTCGTTTTCTGGCCCTGTGTAATTTTACCTTGATGTTAGATTCCGAGTAGGAAGTTACATCTTTTATTTCTTTTAGACTTAACTCTTCAAAATAAAACAACCATAAAATAGTTCTTTCATCTTCCGGAAGTAGGTCCATACATTCTTTTATTACTTCAGCGCGTTCTCCACGTTCTATTGTTTCTAAAGTATCCTCAATCGCTTTGATCTTGTTCTCATTTACCTCATCTATCGTATCTGTGTTATACTTTCGAGCGATCTTCTTAACTCTATCTATACAATTGTTATAGGTGATCTTATACAACCAGGTAGAAAACTTAGAATCGCCTTTAAAATGTTGTAATGACTTAAACGCTTTGATAAAGCTATCTTGTGCAACCTCTTCCGCTTCTTCTCTCCTCTTCGTGATCTTTAGCGCCAAAGAAAATACCATATCCTCATACTTTTCTACCAGAAAAGCGAAAGCATTTGTGTCTCCTTCTAAGACTTTATCAATATATTGTTGGTCGTTGTTAATAGTCATTATGTATAATGACAGATATTGGCTAAGAAAGGTTACAGATTTATGCGAAAAAAAATTTTTTTTACATTTTTTGTAACCTTTTTTTCAACCCCACTGTCCTATGCTACAAACACATTAAAATTAATCATAAAAAATAAATAACATGGAAGTAGCAGTTTTAGCAATCATATTCGGATCGATCTTTGGCGTATTCTACTTATTCTTTTCAACTAGAAACAAAGAGCGTTTAGCATTGATCGAAAAAGGAATTGAGGCAAAGATCTTTTCACGAGGAGATAAAGGGAGCCCAGCTCCGTTCTGGAAAGTCTTTATCTTAAATCTGGCCGTTCTATTAATGGGTGTTGGAGTGGGAATTTTCATTGCTTCAATCTTATACTATAATTTTGGAATCGAAGAAGAAGTGGCATATCCTGGAACGATTTTCTTAATGGCCGGTATTGCACTTTTTGTAGGATTTACACTAACAAAGAAATTAGACAAAGAATAGACAATTAATAGCGATCAATTAACCAACGAAAAGCCACCTCTCTTAAGGTGGTTTTTTTGTTTTTAAAAAGTCGTTATCTTTAAGCAATTCTTTTTTTATGAGCAAAGATTACAAGAGTTCCGTTTTCAAAGACCTTTTAGACAAACTGCAACAAGAAAGCTGGCAACTGGAATTGCTAATTTCTGGTTTTGCCATATTTGGTTTATTTTCTGCATTAGGCCCCGTTCAGGTAAACTTAGAAACCGCCAATTATGACAGTCGCCTCTACGAAATATTGATATGGTTTTCCGTAAAGATCTGTTGTTGGATCCTGATCATTAGTTTGCTGGTACATGTAACATTAAGAGGTTTATGGATCGGGGCATTAGGGCTCCGTTATGTCTCTGGGGATATTGATTATGATGAGTTAAACTATTCACCAAAGTTCACAAAATTTCTAAGCAATCGCATTGGTTCATTCGATAAGTATATAGCCACATTAGAAAACTATTGTAGTATTCTATTTGCCGTCTCTTTTTTATTGATCTTCTATTTCCTAGCGGCGATCATGTTCTTAATTACCTTAATCCTTTTGGTATTTGTTTTTTTAAATAACGATGCAAAAGGTGCATGGCATTCCATCTTAGCGATCACTGGAGCAGTGCTTATCTTATTTGTTTTGCTGGGTACATTGTTAACATTTATCGACTTTATTACTCAAGGGTTTTTGAAAAGAAAAAAATGGACCTCTCGATTCTATTTTCCATTGTATAAAGTATTTAGTATTATTTCTTTATCCTTTTTATATAGACCCCTGGTCTATAATTTTCTAGATAACAAGTTCGGAAGACGATTAAGCTTTGTGCTATTACCGGTCTTTGCCCTCATCTTCGTATTCTCAAGCTATAGTTATCGTACTTCTAACTATCTTTCTATTGATCGTTCTTCGTCTGCAAACTATGCAAACCCTAATAACTATGAAGACCTTTTAGAAAAAAACAAGGACTTTGTAAGAATAGCATCCATACCATCCAAAGTAATTACGGATCCTTATTTGAAAGTATTTGTAATATTTAATGAAAATGTAGAAAATCGTTTGTTCGATTATAACGAAAATCTAAAACCTTTGATAGATCTTAGAGGTCTGGAATCTGAGATATCACTTACGGGAAATAATTGGACAAAAGCAGAAAGGCGCAAAAGAGATAGTTTGCGTTTAGTCTATTACAAGACCTTTAACAAGGTATATTCCGTGTACATCGATGATGTGAAATATCCTTCAGAATTTGTTGCCACCACTAATGTAAACAAGAAATTAGGTTTTGAAACCTACCTAAATATTAAAAATTTAACAGAAGGAAAACATCTGTTAAAAATTGCCAGGCTTAGGAAAAGAAAAAAAGATACTGCTAACTTTATAGCTCTTACAATTCCATTTTGGAATTTTAAAAAATAACTTATCATGAGAAAACTACTAATGCTATGCACCTTACTTTTATCTCTGGGTGTTTGTGCACAAACAGATACCAGGGTATATGACATTATCAATGAGGTATCTTCAGAAAGAATAAAAGCAGATATTACGAAGCTAGCTAATTTTGGAACACGACATACCCTAAGTGACACCATCTCTGAAACACGGGGAATTGGTGCTGCCAGACGTTGGATAAAATCTGAATTCGACAAAATATCTGCCAACTGTAATAACTGTCTGGATGTTTTCTATCAAAAAGATCTGGTAAAAAAAGACAACAGAAGAATTGTTCATGATGTGATGGTGGTCAATGTAGTAGCCATTCAAAAAGGAACAAAATATCCGAATCGATATATCATTATGAGTGGGGATATCGATTCTAGAGTTTCAAAGTCTAACGATTATACTTCCGATTCTCCGGGTGCTAATGACAATGCTTCAGGGATGGCAGGGGCTATAGAAGCCGCGAGAGTGCTATCTAAATACAAATTTGAAAATAGTATTATTTATGTAGGCTTGTCCGGTGAAGAACAAGGGCTATTTGGTGGACGTGGACTGGCAGCTTATGCAAAACAAAAAGGTTGGGAGATCATAGGTATCATGAATAATGATATGATCGGAAATATCAAAGGTGTGGATGGAGTTATCGATAACAGAACCTTTCGTATCTTTTCTGAACCTACTCCACCAACAGAGACGGAGAGAGCTCGCAGATTGCGCCGTTTTTATGGTGGCGAAGTGGATGGGATTTCACGTCAATTAGCACGTTATATTTACACTACTACAAAGACCTATATGCCAGAAATGAATCCGAAAATGATCTACCGTTTAGATCGTTTTGGGCGAGGAGGTCATCACAGACCTTTTAATGATGCTGGGTATGCTGGGGTTCGTATCATGGAAATGCATGAAAATTATACACAACAGCATCAAGACATCAGAACTGAGAATGGTATTGAATATGGGGATAAGATCAAGTTTGTAAATTTTGACTATGCTAAAAAATTGACCGCAGTAAATGCTATTAATTTGGCTACTATTGCCTGGGCTCCACCTGCTCCTAAAAATGTAAAAATTGGTGGTGCAGTACAACCGGCTGTAAAATTAAGTTGGGATAAAGTGGATGGAGCAAAAGGTTATAAAATCTACTGGAGAGATACCACTTCTCCTACTTGGGACAACTATAAATATGTAGAAAACGTCAATGCTTTTACTTTGGAAGGAATTGTGGTAGACAATTTCTTTTTCGGTGTGTCCGCCGTAGGAAAAGATGGTCACGAAAGTTTAGTAACTTTTCCATCTGGATTGATCCGAAGGTAAATCAACCTTTTTAACTTTACATTTCTAATGAATTTCCGCGGACATCTCTTAGTACTCTTAGCAACTATACTCCTTTTTTCTTGTAAAACTGAGTATAGTAGGAACAAGGTGGCAAAAAGTAAAGACACGATCATTATAGATGGAATCGCCAATGAAAGTACCTGGGAGAATAGCTCCTGGATTCCTATGGATCAAGTTTGGTTAGGAGATCCTGTTAGCTCTGAAGATTTCTCAGGTAAGTATAAATTGTCATGGTCGGAAGATGCGTTATATGTTTTGGTCGAAGTAACGGACGATGTACTCTTAGATCGATTTGAAAATCCTTTGGAACGTTGGTGGGACGAAGATTGTGTAGAAATATTTATTGACGAAAATAATAGTGGCGGGGATCATCAATTTAACCATAATGCATTTGCCTATCACATCGATCTACAGGGAAATGTGGTCGATATTATAGCAAAGGATACACCAAAGCTATTTAATGATCATATGGAATCTAAAAGGGTTACTTCGGGAAATACTTCTGTTTGGGAATTCAAGATCTTTTTATTTCCTGATACCTTTGTATATGGAAAACCAATGGAGAAGGTATCCCTTTATCACGGAAAAAAAATTGGCTTTGCCATTGCCTATTGTGATAATGATACTAGCGAACATCGGGAAAACTTTATTGGCTCTGTAATTGTGGAAGGAGATGATAAAGACAGAGGTTGGAAGGATGCAGGTATTTTCGAAACTATTGAATTAAAGAAGTAATGAGCAAGCCCGAACTATATTTTAAGAGCGATACCGAATGGAGAGCATGGTTAGCCAAAAATTATGATACTTCTGATGGAGTGTATCTGATCTTGTACAAAATAGAAACAAAACAACCATCCATGCGATGGGAAGAAGCCGTACAAGTAGCTTTGTGTTACGGCTGGATAGATTCGACCGTTAAAAGTTTAGGAGACGGCAAACGAAAACAGTACTTCTGCCCTAGAAAGAAAAAAAGCGTCTGGAGTGCGCTCAATAAAAGATATATCAAAGAATTAGTTGCCAACGACCTAATGCATGAAAGTGGAATGGCCAAAATAGATGCAGCAAAAAAAGATGGCTCGTGGACTGCTTTAGATGATGTTGAGAATCTTGTAGTACCACAAGACCTTCAAAAGGCATTCAATCAGAATAAAACAGCTTTTACTAATTATCGGAACTTTGCCAAAAGCTATCGAAAAAGCTATTTGTACTGGTTAAATCAAGCAAAAAGAGAAGAGACAAGACAAAAAAGAATTACAGAGATCGTATCACTTTGCGCTGCTAATAAAAAATCTAAATAAGCTATTACATACATTTATAAGACTGTTTAGATAGTTGTTTTTGAGGTATTTACATAAATTAACTTTTATTTTTATTAATTTTGTTTAATCTTTTTATATATTTGTTAAACAAAATTAATGTATTATGAAAGCACTGCTACCAAAAATATTGATGATCTTACTGATCATTAACATGCCAATAACCACTACTGCCCAAACATTTCAAGGAAAGGCTGTGTACCTCACAAAGTCAAAATTGCGATTAGGAAACTGGGGAGCCCGATTAAGCGCTGGGCAAAAAAAACAGATCGAAGCCCGCCTAAAAAACAGGTTACAAAAAAAGTACGTATTAACTTTCAACAAGCAAGAATCGATGTTCTTAGAAGAAGAAAAGATCGATGCGATCTCTGGTGCGACCGATTCTTGGGGTGGATATTTCTCAAGAGGAGATCAATATAAGAACACTAAAGAAAACAATCTGATACAAGCTCAAGAGTTCTATGGAAAACGCTTTTTGGTAAAAGATGATCTTTATAGAATAGATTGGCAACTGGGTTCAGAAACCAAACAAATTGGGCAATATACTTGCTATAAAGCAACTGCTACGATACCTACTACTGAAATTGCCTGGTATAATTTTTCCTGGGGAGATCTAAGGCCTGCAAAAAAGGATCCAGATACTGGAGAAGTAAAAGTAAAGACAACTACCGTTGAAGCATGGTATGCTCCGCAAATACCTGTAAGTCATGGTCCTGGTGAATTCTGGGGGCTTCCGGGTCTTATTCTTGAAGTCAGCGCAGGAGATACCGCTATGTTGTGCGCAGAAATAACGTTGAATCCAAAAGAAAAGATCAAGATCAAAGCACCTAGTAAAGGTCAGGAAATTACAAAGAAGGAATATACTGCTACCATACGTAAGAAAATGGGGGAAATGAGAGACATGAGAATGGGTAGACGAAGAAGTCGTTAACCTCAATACATCTCTCTAGAAAGTAGACGCTTGTTTTGGAAATCAATCTACCCATTGTTAGGTGATGACCGAAATGACAGTAGATAATTTAGTATATAGTGTATAACTTAGGAAGGAATGAAATAGGAAAAACTGTAAAACCTAACACAGAAATCGAGGATAAAAGGAAGGATTGGTAAATAATAAACATTAAAAATGAGACGTTATCTTATTTTATACGTCTTATTATATAATCACTAACCAAACCTACGAATGATTACCATAAAAAATAGTTTTGTTCTCCTTGTAATACTGATCATTTGTTCTTGCTCCAAAAAAAACTCAAATTACGAGATCGTAACAGAAGATGTCGATAATTATTGGGAAGCATACGATAAAATAACGGCAACCAAAGATTCTACTTTACAGTTAAAATACCTTCACGAGCTGTTCATAGATAGAGCCTCCATTGGACAAAAGCAAATGTTCAATGTGCGCAGGTATACTCCGAAAGAATATTTGGACAATATAAGGATGTATCCCAAGTTTTGGAATTCCATTCGTAAAAACCATAAAGCTGTTGGCAGTTTCGCTGATGAAATTACAAAGGGCGCGGCTAAATTGGCCCAGATCTACCCCGAATTAAAACCGGCTAAAGTATATTTTACTATCGGTGCATTTAGGTCGCCTGGTACTACACTGGACAGCTTAGTACTTATAGGTTCAGAAATGTCATTAACCAATGAACATACCAATACATCAGAGTTCCCTGAACGTTTACAATACTTTTCTCGCTATTGTAAAAACAACCCCATAGATGATGTAGAATTTTTGAACGTACATGAATTTGTTCATACACAACAGCAAAGCAATCATGACTATATTTTAATATACAGAGCAGTTTATGAGGGTATTGCAGAATTCGTAGCTGAAAAAGCTACGAATCAAAAATCCATCCAACCAAGTTTAAAGTATGGAGCAAAGCACGATGCCCGGTTAAAGGAGAAATTTGTAAAACAACTGTATAGTCGCGGAGCAGTGGATGATTGGCTTTACAACGGTGTCAATAATGAGTTTGGAATGAACGATTTAGGATATTATATGGGCTATGCTATTGCTTCGAGATATTATGACAAACAAGAAGATAAAAGTCTTGCAATAAAAACAATCATAGAATTAGATTACTCGAACAACGCTGAGTTTGAGAATTTTGTGAACAGTTCAGGGTATTTTCATAAGCCCTTGACCGAATTAAAAAAAGAGTATGAAGACAACTTACCCTATGTCATTGACATTTCTCCTTTTAAAAATGGAGATCAACAAGTTAGTCCTGGTAAAAAACAAATCACTGTAAGATTTTCAAAACCCATGCAATCGAAAACAGATTTCGAGCTGGGTCCATTAGGCTTAGATCATTTAATGCGTGTTCAAAAAATGATTGGATTTTCCGAAGATGGAACAACACTTACATTTGAAGTTGAACTGACCCCAAACAAGAGATATCAATTGTTGTTGAACAATAGTAACTTTAAAGATACGGAAGGAGTTCGAATGCAACCGTATCTTATTGATTTTAAAACTCAATAATGCGCTTTCCTTATTTTTTAAGGGCTGCCATGTAACCTTTTAATAAAAAACAAGTATATTTAGAGAATAACTTTATAATATTCTTAACAAAATATCAGGCAGGTAAAAGTTATCTTGCTTGTCAATCTAAAAATCAACTTTTAAATTATGAAAACAATGAATTCTAGAACCCTTCGCGTTCTTTGGTCGCTGTTCTTAATGCTCGCTATTGTTGGTGTGCAGGATGCAGAGGCGCAGAGAAGAAAGAGAAAGAAAAAAGGAAAGACCGAGATGGCTACTAAGCCAAAACCGAAACCAAAAAAACCTAAAAAATCCATTGCTACAATGACTAAGAAAAGCAAGAAAATGGAAGGTTTATTTACAATATATCAGGATACTGTAACTGGAGCGGTAAAGATGTTGATCACTAAAGATCAATTAGATAAAGACTATATTTATTTCTCTCAAATTGCAGATGGTGTTACAGAAGCAGGTAGTTTTAGAGGATCATATAGAGGATCAAATGTTTTTCATATAAAGAAATATTTTAACAAGATCGATTTTTATGCACCAAATACGTCTTTCTATTTTGATGATGGGAATGCCATTTCGAAAGCAGCAAAAGCAAACATAAGTGATGCTAGAGTAGCAAGTACGAAAGTGCTATTTGCTGATGAGAAAAAAGGTGAATACCTAATTGATGCTACAGGTTTATTTCTATCTGAAACTTTAACAAGAGTAAAACCACCTAGATTTCCTGGAAGATCTCCTTTTGCATTCAGTTTAGGGCGTTTTGATAAGAACAAATCTAAAATTGAAGCAATTAAGAACTACCCAGAAAACACCAACATAAAAACTGAATATGTATATAGTAACCCAAGTGTTTTAAACGGTGGATCTAATGCAGTGACGGATGGTAGAAATGTTTCAATTAAAGTATTCCATACTTTCATGAACATGCCAGAAGATGGTTATGAAGTAAGATTGGATGACCCTAGAGTTGGTTATTTCTTAACACAAACTAATGATATGACGTCTACCGGTACTGTAAACTATAGAGACTTAGTTCACAGATGGAGATTGGTAAAGAAAAATCCAAATGCTGCAATGTCTGAGCCAGTTACTCCAATTACCTGGTGGATAGAAAACACTACCCCAGTAGAATGGAGAGAAACTATTAAAGAAGGTGTTTTAGCTTGGAACGAAGCCTTTGAAAAAGCAGGATTCAAAAATGCAATGGTTGTAAAAGTGCAACCAGATGATGCTGACTGGGATGCTGGTGATGTTCGCTATAACGTATTACGTTGGACTTCTTCTCCTAATCCTCCTTTTGGTGGATATGGACCAAGTTTTGTAAACCCAAGAACTGGTGAGATCTTAGGAGCAGATATTATGTTAGAGTATGTACACTTTACAAACAGAGTATTTGCTGACAAGTTGTATACTGATGCTGCTTCTTATATGCATTTAGAAACAGAAGAAGAACTAGAAATTAAGAGATTCAAAGACAAGAATGCTCAAAATCACATGTATTGTTCAATGGGGCATCTAATGCACGAGAACAACATGTTCGGAACAGCTGTTTTAGAAGCAACTGGAGCGTCTGACCTAGAAATGGAGACCTTGAAAAAAGAAGGTATGAAATCTTTAATTATGCATGAAGTTGGGCATACATTAGGATTAAACCATAATATGAAAGCAAGTCAGATCTATACGCCTGCTCAACTAGCAGATGCTAACTTTATCAAAGGAAAAGCATTAACTGGTTCTGTAATGGACTATGCTGGTATTAACCTAACGAATGATCGTACTAAGCAAGGGCAATACTATGATATGGCAGTTGGACCTTATGACGTTTGGGCAATCCAATTCGGATATACACCTTTTAAAAGTAAAGGTGAAATGACAGCTTTATTAAATAAGTCTACAAAACCTGAGTTGATCTTTGGAAATGATGCTGATGACATGCGTTCTCCAGGAAAAGCAATTGACCCAAGAGTAATGACGGGTGACTTATCTGGTGATCAGATCACATACTCAATCAACAGATTTAAGCTAGTGAATAGTATGATGACTAAAATAAAATCTCGTTTTGCGAAAAAAGACGGAACGTATATGGATTTGGTAAGAGCATATTATACATTAAATGGTCAAGCTGCAAGAGCTGGAGATGTTATCTCAAGATTCATTGGTGGGGTTTATGTTGATAGAGCAATGGTAGGACAACCTGGAGGAACAATGCCTTATACACCTGTTAGTTTAGCAGATCAAAAAAGAGCATTTAATGCCTTAAAGAAATATGTATTCGCTCCTAATGCGTTTAACGCTCCAAAAGAAGTATACAACTATTTAGCACGTCAACGTAGAGGATACAATTTCTTTGGAGGACCTGAAGATCCAAAAATCCACAGACAAGTATTAGGATATCAAGCAAGAGTATTAGCACATATTATGCACCCTAACACTTTACAAAGATTAGGTGATTCTGAATTATACGGAAATAAATACAAGTTATCTACGTTCATGACGGACTTAAACAATGCAATGTTTAAACCAGATGTATATGGAAGTATTAACTCTTTCCGTCAAAACTTACAAATTACTTATGTAAAGAGATTGGTAAATATGGTTACAGGAAGAGCTGCTAACAGATTCTCTCCTGCATCTCAATCTATGGCTTTATTAAACTTAAAGAACATCAAGACTTGGGTAAGCAACGGTACAGGTAATACTGCAACCAGAGCGCACAAGAACCATATCAAAACATTGATCACAAACGTGATGAAAGAAATCAAATAAGGATAATTTCTTCTTATTTTAATATAAACCGCAATCAAATGATTGCGGTTTTTTTTATCTTTACTATATGGCAAAAGTCTTACTTACAGGGGGCACCGGACTAGTGGGAACCCGACTTTCCTCACTTTTAAGGAAAAAGGGATACGAGGTGGCTATTCTAACGAGAACTCCGAAAAAGGAGCATGATTTTGCTTGGGATATTTCAAAAAATTACATTGATGATAAAGGGCTGGAGAATGTTGACTATATCATTCATCTTGCGGGAGCAGGAATAGCCGATAAAAAATGGACTCCAAAAAGAAAACAAGTCATTGTAGATAGCAGAGTAAAGTCTGCTGAGCTTTTATTGCAAAAAGTAAAGGCTTTAGATGTTCGTGTAAAGGCTTTTATTTCTTCTTCAGGTATTGGTTATTACGGAGCTGTAACTTCAGAAATAATATGTAACGAAGAAGATCATTCTAATGATGATTTTATAAGTGAAGTATGTCAGCAATGGGAAAATGCAGCATTTCAATTTGAAACTGAAAGCGTTCGCACAGTGGTATTAAGAACAGGAATAGTATTAAGCACTAATGGAGGAGCGTTATCTAAAATGAAGACGCCTATTATTACACCTATTGGTTCGGGCAAACAATATTTGCCATGGATACACATTGATGACCTTTGCGAAATGTACCTGTATGCCATTGAAAACAACAGCATTTATGGAGTTTTTAACGCGGTCGCACCAGAACATCATACCAGTGTCACTTTTACCAAAGCTTTGGCCAAAAGCCTCAAAAGACCTTTTATTCCTATAGGTGTTCCAGGTTTTCTTTTACGACTGTTTTTTGGAGAACTGTCAGTTATTTTATTGAAAGGAAGTCGAGTTTCTTCTGAAAAGATTGAATCAAAAGGTTTTATGTTTCGCTTTGCCACATTGCAAAATGCCCTAAAAAACCTCTTTTGATATGATACATTTTCGTACCTTGCCCTTTGCTTATGATACAATTTATACTTAATAATACAATAGTTAAAACGACTGCTAATGCAGGAATACCCTTACTAGATTTTATACGAGATCATCAACAATTAAAAGGGACAAAAGTTGGCTGCCGTGAAGGTGATTGTGGAGCCTGTACCGTTTTAGTTGGTTCTCTCTCAAATAATACGGTTTCATATCAGAGTATCACTTCATGTATTTCGCCTTTAGGAAATGCTAACGGAAAACATATTGTAACTATAGAAGGAACTAACCTACCTAAAAAATTAAATACCGCACAAGTTGCCATGGCAAACAACTTTGCCACACAATGTGGTTTTTGCACGCCGGGATTTGTTGTTTCTATGACAGGGTTCGCTATAAATTCCAATAAAGAAGGTGCTTTTTTAAATTCTTGTAACGACGCTGTCAGCGGAAATATTTGCAGATGTACCGGTTACAAGTCCATTGAAAAAGCAGGTTTCGAGCTCGAAACCAAATTGCAGCTAAAAAACGATAATGATCAAATACGATGGTTGATCGATGAAGGATTTATTCCTAATTATTTTGAAACCGTTCCAGAAAAACTGATTACTTTACAGCCTAAGGTTCTCGAAAAAACAGGAGTTAAGGTAGCCAATGGTACAGATTTGTATGTGCAGAATGCCGACGCCTTGGCTGAGCAAGATGTACACCTTTTGACTCACGATGATGATTTAAAAGGTATTTCATTTTCAAATGGTATGTGCACCTTAGGTGTAAATTCTACAGTTACCGAAATTGCTGAACATAAAGAATTACAGAAATTCTTCCCAAAACTAAAACACTTCTTAAAGCTGGTTTCTTCTGAACAAATCAGAAATATGGGAACCATAGGAGGAAATTTTGTGAATGCATCTCCTATTGGCGATATGTCTATTTTCTTTTTAGCGTTAAATACCACTCTTACCATTGAAAAACAAGACGGAAGCAAGAGATCAATCCCTTTTCAAGACTTTCATCAAAACTATAAAATCTACGATCTTCAGGAAGGAGAAATACTGCACTCGATCTCTTTTAAAGTCCCATTAGATAACGAGTATTTTAACTTTGAAAAAGTAAGTAAACGCACACACTTAGATATTGCAAGCGTTAACAGTGCAGGAAGAATAGCTGTCCAGGACGGAATCATCAAAGATGCTCATTTTTCTTTAGGAGGAGTTGCTGCCATACCGAAGTATTTGTCGGAAACAAGCACCTTTATGATCGGAAAAAAATTAGAACCCGATACCGTTCGGCAAGCCGAGACTATTTTACAATCGGAAATTGCTCCTATAAGTGATGTCCGAGGAGCTTCTTCATATAAAAGATTACTGGCAAGGCAATTATTCTATGCACATTTTGTGGAATTGTTTCCGGAAAGTATTGACCTTAAAAACGTAATTGCTTTATGAAAAATATAGATAGTTATACGCACGTTAGAGGTGAATCTCTTTTTGTAGATGATCTTATCACCAGACAAGACACCTTATTTGGATTGTGCTTTGATTCTCCAAAAGCACATGGTAAAATTGTTCATATAGATTATTCGAAGGCAGAAGAATTAGAAGGTGTAGAAAGAATATTTACTCATAAAGATGTATTAGGAGAAAATCAAATTGGAGGAATTATTCCCGATGAACCTTTGTGGGCGGAAGATGAAGTCCATTTTTGGGGACAACCTATTGCTTTTATTGTAGCAACATCAGAGGCCATAGCTAAAAAAGCGCGAGCGCTTATAGAAATAGAGATAGAAGAACTTCCTGTGATCACCACTTCGAAAGAAGCCAAGGAAAAAGGAAGTTTTATAGGTAGCCCTAGAACATTTAGTTTAGGAGATACGTCAACCTCATTTAATGAGTGTGACTATGTGTTTGAGGGCGAAACTTTTTCAAACGGACAAGAACATCTATATCTGGAAACACAAGGTTGCTATGCGGTCCCACAAGAAAATGGGCACATAAAAATTACCTCTTCTACTCAAGGGCCAACACAAGTTCAAAAAACAGCGGCCAGAGTACTGGGAGTTCCAATGCACAAAATTGAAGTCGATGTTATCCGTCTTGGAGGTGGATTTGGAGGAAAAGAAGATCAAGCTACTCCATGGGCTGTAATGGCCGCAGTTGCTGTGCAGCATCTAAATAGACCAGTTAAGTTCATGTTGAATAGACATGATGATCTTAGAATGACAGGAAAAAGACACCCCTACTCCTCTTCTTTTAAAATTGGTTTAACAAAAGATCTTAAAATCAAGGCTTTCGAAGCTGAATTTTTACAAAATGCAGGAGCGGCAGCTGACCTTTCTCCTGCCGTTGCAGAACGAACCATATTTCATGCGACCAACAGCTACTTTGTTCCCAATGTAAGGACAACGGTATATAGCTGCAAGACAAACTTACCTCCTAACACGGCATTTAGAGGTTTTGGAGGTCCGCAGGGGATGTTCGTTATTGAAAGTGCCATTGCACATGCAGCAGATGCATTAAACGTCTCTAAACGAACGATTCAAGAAGTGAATCTACTTACAGAAAATGATGAGTTTTCATATGGTCAAATTGCTACCGAAGTACAAGCTGAAAGTACTTGGCATTCGGCAAAGGAAAACTTCCATCTGGACGTATTAGAAAAAGAGGTGGCTGTTTTCAATGAAAAGAATCATCAGTATAAGAAAGGTATCTCACTAATGCCGATTGCTTTTGGTATTTCATTTACTAACACTCCTATGAATCATGCAAGAGCGCTGGTACATATTTATCAAGACGGTAGTGTTGGTGTAAGTACTGGTGCGGTAGAAATGGGGCAAAGTGTTAATACAAAAATGTTACAGGTAGCTAAAGAAACCTTGGGAATTTCAGCTGATAAGGTCAAACTGGAAACCACCAATACAACTCGTGTGGCAAATACCTCTCCCTCAGCTGCCAGCTCTACTGCTGATCTGAATGGAAAAGCCGTTAAAATGGCGTGTGATTCTTTAATTGATCGCTTGTCTATAGTGGCGGCCAAAATGCTATCTACAGATAAAGAGCTTATCTCATTTAAAAACAATAAGGTGCATGTACGTAATGTCGTTTCCGAACTACATTGGAATGAATTGATCATGCAAGCGATGTTAGAGCGTGTTGCTCTAACAGAGAATGCGCATTATGCCACACCAGAGATACATTTTGATAAGAACAAAGAAAAAGGCCACCCTTTTGCGTATCATGTTTATGGAACAGCTATAACGACAGTAACAGTAGATTGTCTACGTGGCATATATGAGATCGATGCTGTTAAAATTGTTCATGATTTCGGAAAAAGTATGAATTTGGGTATAGATATTGGTCAGGTAGAAGGTGCTTTGGCACAAGGTATTGGTTGGATGACCCTGGAGGAGATCTCATATAATTCTGATGGCCGACTGCTATCTAATGCTTTGTCTACCTATAAAGTTCCTGATATTTTTTCTGCAGCAAAAACCATTGAGGTCATTCCGCTGGAGACAGACGGGAATAAAATGGCTATTTTAAAATCTAAAGCCGTGGGAGAACCGCCATTAATGTATGGTATTGGAGCTTATTTTGCCATCCAGGATGCTGTGAAAGCATTCAACCCAAAATATGAATTAACATTCCATGCTCCATTTACGCCAGAAAAAGTATTAACAGGACTCTATACCAAATAGAAATATTAGATAAACTATCGGCTTACAATACACCAAACAGAACATTTTAAGAGGCGCTATTATTTATACCGCAGGTGATACTATTGCAGCACTTATTTTAGATGAGTTCTCTTTGTATCGGTTGATAGGAATGATGATCGTTGGCGCTACAGTATATGCTATTGAAATACCGAACTACTTTGCCTGGATCGATAGAAAAACAGCTGAACTTTCGGGTATAAAACTTACGTTGACCAAAACAGCACTTGCCATAGCCTACTTTAATCCTTTTTGGATTTTTAGGCATCTGTTGTTCATCAAATTGTTTTCAGGAAGTTTTGATGATATAAATGCTGGATTGATTGAAAT
This sequence comes from Flavobacteriaceae bacterium, assembly GCA_965218065.1. Lineage (GTDB taxonomy): Bacteria > Bacteroidota > Bacteroidia > Flavobacteriales > Flavobacteriaceae > Polaribacter. The sequence goes on from OZ244589.1 coordinate 2,118,546, forward strand.
TGCATTTCTTTCCTTTTTAGTAAATATTCCTATATCTTTTATAGCTAACTATTTAATTCAAAATAAAATAAGATTAGATTGGCGTTTTTTAGCCAGTGCCACATTTTCGGCACTTATGGCTATTTACTATGCACTAAGTGAAACCATTTTTACATGAAGTTCTGGAAACATCTTTTACGGACATTAGAAGAAGGACATAACGCATACCTGTTAACGGTCGTGGAGAACTTTGGCAGCTCTCCTGGTAGAAGAGGGTTTAAAATGATGGTCTCTGATAATGGCTTCATTTTTGGTTCTGTTGGTGGTGGAGTAATGGAGCATGCACTTGTTGAAGAAGTAAAGGATCTCTTACCTTTAAAGGAAAGACCTATTTTTTTAAAAAAGCAAGTTCATAGGGGAAAGATCGAAAATGGTTCTGGAATGATATGTTCTGGAGAACAAACTGTTGTTTTTCACCCTTTAGATGTTTCGCATATACCAGTGGTGAAAAATATACTAGATACTTTATACCAAAATAAGGTTGGAACACTTTTAATATCGGACACATCGTTCTCTTTTTCAAATCAAAAAATAGAAACACATTTTCGTTACCGCTTCAGTTCCCAAGCAGATTGGTCATTTGAAGAACAATTGGGCTTTAAAAATCGATTATATATCGTTGGAGGAGGACATGTAAGTCTAGCTGTTTCTGATCTGTTTTCAAAGTTAGGCTTCTATGTTACTGTTTTTGACAATAGACAAGATCTCAACACTTTTGAAATGAATGCCAGTGCACATCAAAAGCTAACCATAGATTATAATACCATTGAAGATCATATTGTAGAAGGGCAACAGACATTTGTTACTATCATGACAAACACCTATGTTGATGATAAATTGGTTCTTAGTAATCTTCTTGGAAAAAAATATAAATATATTGGGGTACTTGGCAGTAAGGCAAAACTAAAGACCATGTGGGACGTATTGCAGCAGGAAGGTTATAAACCAGCAGTATTGGATACGATAGATGCTCCTATTGGCATCTCTATTAAGAGTCAAACCCCTGAGGAAATAGCCATCAGTATTGCAGCCAAAATTATTCAGTTAAAAAACAAGGACCTGTAATATGAAGTTGAAGATTTCCGTCACATTTTTCATAACAACGGCAATCATTGTAAGTGTTTTTCTTTTTGGGGAAAATCTCGGAGCTTATTCAGTAATTATACTTGCACTATTTGTGCTTCTTGCTAGCTATATAGAATACGGTAATACACTATTTTCATCTCTGGGTTTTAAGAAGAAAAAAGCAACCGCTAAAAACCTGCTATTGTTCGCTCCTATAACAGCATTCTTGATTCTCCTGACATATAGATTTATATTGGTTCCAACGGTAACCTATTTTACGCAAACACCTATTGATATAGGTGCTTTTGACATGCTAAGAGGTAATTTGGGTAATTTATTTGCCCTGCTCCCATTTGTTTGGATTTCGGCTGCTTTTGGCGAGGAGATTATTTTTAGGGGCTATTTAATGACTCGGTTTGCAGCTATCTTTGGCTCAGGAGTTATTGCTATGCTATTCAACATCTTGATCTTTGCAGCTTTTTTTGGTTTTATACATGGCTATCAAGGTATTACAGGGCAAATTTTAAGTGGTATTACAGGTGGAATAATTGCGACCATTTTTCACTTCAGAAAACAGGATCTATGGTTTAGCATAGTCGTTCACGGAATGATAGATACCCTGGCCTTTATAGCCATCTACTACAATTTTTTTTAACAAAAAAGCCACCTTTATTGGTGGCTTTCTGTATACATATAAAATGCCTATTATTTAAAAGTAGATGAAATATTCAATGCTACTTCCGTCCATGTTTTACTAACTCCATCTAAGCCCTTATGCAAGTCTTTACAAGCCATATTCAGGGAATCAATAGCGCTTTGCGCATTCCAATTTAACACATCCATCGTAGCGTTCATAGTAAATTGTTTTCCAGTAATACTATACGTAAATGGCAAACTTTTGCTTACACCATTCATTGTTATATTCACAGAACCAATAGAATCGTTTTCTAAAGTAAACTTACCCGACAGTAATTTTGTGTTATCCATTATACCAAAAAAGAACTTTCTTATTTTAAAATCTCGACTGGAATCTGATGTAAAAATACTACTCACCGGAATAGAAAATTCGGCATTATTGATAGCTTCTTTTGCATTATTCCCTTCACCTCCTGAGGTAATGTCTACTTTCTTGAATTTCCCCTTCACAGCTACTTTATCTGTCGTCTTATAAGCTACCCAATCTATAGCATGATCTGCATCTGCCAGCACATATGCTGCTGTACTCTTTTTAACTTCAGAGGTTTTATCAGTTTTATCTTTTTTCTCAGATTTACAGCTTACAAAAAGTACAGCTGCAACTACTATGATTCCTAATTTTTTCATGATAATATTTTTTTAGCGAGTTTTATATATTCTTTTTTGGCCTCTTCCTGGGGCATACCGTTCAATTGCATCCACGCGTTAAACTTAAATGCATTTCTAACGTCAGGTCCGGTATTTAAAGACATTGTGTCTCCATTGGTTCCTTGCTTATAATAAGCATATAACTTCAACATTAAATCAGGCGCAATACTTTCTTCTAATGCTGAGATCTTTTCAAAAGCTTCGTCAAATTTTGTGTTAAGGTCTTTTGCCATGACTACTTTTCTGCAATAACCTGAACGCCACCCTTTACGGTATCTCCCAGGGCTACATTTAACTTTGTTCCAATTGGTAAAAAAACGTCTACTCTAGATCCAAATTTAATGAATCCAGCGTCAGTTCCTTGCACCACCTGCGCTCCTTCTTTAGCATAGTTCACAATCCTTTTCGCCAATGCTCCTGCTATTTGACGATACAACACTTCTCCGAAAGAAGTATTCTTTACTACAATTGTAGTTCGTTCATTATCCGTAGATGCTTTTGGATGCCATGCCACTAAATATTTTCCTGGATGATATTTACTATACGTAACTGTGCCTCCCAATGCGTAACGCGTTACATGCACGTTTAATGGTGACATAAAAATAGACACCTGTAATCTCTTATCTTTAAAATATTCGGGCTCCTCAACTTCTTCAATAACTACCACTTTTCCATCAACAGGTGCGATCACCTTTTCATCATTCAATTCGGTGATACGTTTAGGGTTTCTGAAAAATTGTAAAATCAGCACCAAAAAGACCAATAAAACCACTTGCACTGATTTCATTAGCCAAAAAATCTCAATGTACTCTTCTGACAAAAATATTCCGGCTAAAACTATAATAAATGTGATCAGAATTATCTTATAACCTTCTTTATGGAAACGAAGCATGTAGTTAAATTATAAATTGGATATACAAATATACAAATGGTGCGGCAAACAGCAAGCTATCTAACCTATCTAAAAGACCACCATGACCAGGCATTATATTTCCACTATCCTTTATACTGGCTTGTCTTTTAAACTTTGATTCTACTAAATCTCCTAGTGTTCCAATTATGGATGTTATTAATGAGATAACCACCCAATCAATAATTGATAGTAGCTCGGAATAAAGAGCTATTATTACAGCGGTAATAACTGAAAACACCAACCCTCCAACAAAACCTTCAACTGTTTTTTTGGGGGAAACACTTTCAAAGAGCTTTTTCTTTCCAAAGTTCTTCCCGATTAAAAATGCAAAACTATCATTGGCCCAAATAAGTAATAACACAAAAACCAGTAAGTAAGGTTGGTACACCTCTTCTATGAAGGGAATAAAAATGATAAAACTTAGGGAGCATACAAGGTATCTTACCGAAGCATCCATTTTTTGTAAAAGGTTTCTCGGATAAGAGCTCTTTTTAGAATACAGATAACCTATCATCTGAAGAGATGCCAATAGCGTTAGTACTAGTAAACCTAGAATATAGTTATCGGTGAAAACATCGACATAGAAAAGAACCACAATCGTAAGAAAAACCAAATATGGGATGATATTTCTAAACTGGATCAATTTTCCAAATTCATGAATACAAAAGATACTGAAAATACTAACTAGGAGAATAAATGATTCTTCAGAGTATAAGATAGACGTAATAAAAATAACGGCGTAAACAAAGCCTGAAGTACTCCTTGTTAAAAGGTTTCGCATTCTATAAATCTTCTAAGAGTAGCAAATATAAGTTTTTTGTATTACTGTTACCGTAGTTTAAAAAATTATCCTCTTCAGGATTGATCTGGTAATTTTTAACGGCACTTATATTTGTCGGAATATTTTCTTTGAAATTTGCTTTAATACCTGTTAGTCCTTGACCTGTGTTCTTTACTATTTGACTTGTTCTTGCATACACAATAAAATCTTCAGTTAAAGAAGCTAGCTTTTTACTCCCTAATTGATTGGATGAAAACAAGATATCTCCGCAATCAGAGATTAAATGTTCGCAATTGGTTAAGAAAGGGGTTGCACTACTAAACTCGGTACTTACTTCTATGTTGGAGTGATCAATAAGATCATTCATCTCCAGGTTTAATGAGGTGACCTTGTTCCAGTTATTTTCAAGTAAAATACTGTTTAAATTACTTTTTAGTTCGTTGGTTGAAACACAGTATAAGAACTTTCCTCCTTTTTGAATAAAGTTGTGCACAAAAGCATCATCAAGAGAAAGGTTTACCTCTTGCTGTTTGATCTCTTCATCTTTCGAAGATGCCAGATTAAATAACTTTTTAAAGAAACTCATTACTAACTAAACTTTTCTATTCCTCTTTTATTTCCTCTTCTTTAGTTTCTTTTTCTTCTTCCGTGGTTTCTTCTTTTTCAAATGGCCTTTTACCGAATATCTTTTCCAGATCGTCCTTAAAAATAACTTCTTTCTCTAAAAGTAACTCGGCAAGTGTAGTGAGCTTCTCTTTGTTTACTTCCAAAATCTCAATAGCCCTTTCATACTGAGCTTCGATCATTTTAGAGATCTCTTTATCAATTTTCTTCGCAGTTTCCTCACTGTATGGTTTAACAAAAGCATCATTTCCGGAGGAATCATAATAGGTAATATTCCCCACTTCATCATTTAGTCCATATACGGTAACCATGGCTCTTGCCTGCTTGGTTACTTTTTCAAGATCACTTAACGCTCCTGTAGATATTTTATCAAAAATGATCTTCTCTGCTGCTCTACCTCCTAAAGTCGCGCACATTTCATCTAGCATTTGTTCTGTTTGAACGATCATACGCTCTGCAGGTAAATACCAGGCCGCTCCTAAAGACTGCCCTCTTGGAACGATCGTCACTTTTACCAAAGGCGCCGCATGTTCCAACATCCAACTTACCGTAGCGTGTCCAGCTTCATGAAATGCAATGGTCTTTTTCTCCTTAGGCGTAATTACCTTATTTTTCTTCTCAAGACCACCAACAATTCTATCAACAGCATCTAAGAAATCTTGATGATGAACACCTTTTTTATTCTTTCTTGCTGCAATTAAAGCAGCCTCATTACACATATTTGCAATATCTGCACCAGAGAAACCTGGTGTTTGCTGTGCTAAAAACTCTATGTTTACGTCTTTAGCTAATTTCAAAGGTTTGATATGTACTTCAAAAATTGCCTGTCTTTCTTTAATATCCGGCAGATCTACATAGATTTGACGATCAAATCTTCCTGCTCTCATTAAGGCCTTGTCAAGAACATCCGCTCTATTTGTTGCCGCTAGTACGATCACATTCGTATCCGTACCAAAACCATCCATTTCTGTAAGTAATTGATTCAATGTATTCTCTCTTTCATCATTACCACCCGTCATGCTGTTTTTCCCTCTCGCTCTACCAATAGCATCAATTTCATCAATAAAAATAATGGATGGTGATTTTTGCTGTGCTTGTTTAAAAAGGTCTCTAACTCTAGAAGCTCCTACACCTACAAACATTTCCACAAAGTCAGATCCTGATAAAGAAAAGAACGGTACTCCTGCCTCACCGGCTACTGCTTTTGCTAATAAGGTTTTACCTGTTCCAGGAGGTCCTACCAGCAATGCTCCTTTAGGAATCTTTCCTCCTAAAGATGTATATTTTTCAGGGCTCTTCAAGAAATCTACGATCTCCTGAACTTCTTCTTTCGCACCTTCTAAACCTGCAACATCCAGAAAAGAGGTTTTTACTTTAGTATCATTATCAAATAACTTCGCTTTAGATTTTCCAATATTAAAGATTTGGCCTCCGCCCCCGCCGCCTCCGGCAGAACCAGACATTCTTCTCATGAAGAATAACCATATTGCTATCAACAAGATAAATGGAAGAAATGCAAAAATCTGATCAAAAATACTTGTTCTATTATCGTTAAATAGATCCAGCTTAAATCCTTTCTTTTTCTCGACCTCTTTTATTTGATTCTCAAAATTTTGTAAATCTCCAAAATTGTATTGAAACAACGGTGACCCTTTTCTATAGAAAGTTCCGCTAACCTGCTTTTTATATCGTTCTTTAGATTTTGACTCTTCTTTAATATACACCTCGGCAAAGGTCTTGTTTACGACCATAACCTTTTCTATATCATTATCGTTCAAGATCTCGAAGAACTCATTCTTGCCTATTTTCTTGATACTTAAAGCACCATCATTGATAAAGTTAAAACCAATGAACAATAAGAAAATTGCTCCATACACCCAGTACATATTAAATTTGAACTTAGGCGCATTTGGTTTTACATTTTTATTTTTATCACTCATATTTTTTCCAAAATTTGTTTAAACAGGGTTGATCTCTGTAATTTTTGCATCACCCCATAAGCTTTCTATATCGTAGAACTCCCGCACATGTTTCTGAAAAACATGTACCACAACATTCACATAATCCATCAATACCCACTCGGAGTTATTCTGGCCTTCTACATGCCAAGGTTTGTCTTTTAGTTCTTTGCTTACTACTTTTTGCACAGAACCTGATATAGCATTTACTTGTGTATTTGAATTTCCAGAACAGATTACAAAATAATCGCAAACTGTATTATCTATTTCTCGTAAGTCTAACAATTGGATGTTTTCTCCCTTGACATCATCAATTCCCTTAATTATTACAGATATTAGATCATCTGCACTTACTTGTTTTTTCGTCATTAAAAATCCTTAAAATTTAAGCAAAGTTATTATTTTTTTGCGAGTATCTTTGCGTAATATTGAACTTGTTTACGCTTTATTCTACAATTGAAAATAATCAAACTTAATGCCATTGACTCTACTAATTCTTTTTTAAAAGAATTAGAGCGAAAAAACACTCAGGAAAATTATACTACTGTGATTGCTGAGACCCAAACAAATGGCAGGGGGCAAATGCATACTGAATGGATCTCAGAACCATTTAAAAACCTAACATTCAGTACGTTAATAAATATTAAAAAATTAAAAACCTCTCGAAGCGCATACCTTAGTTTTGCAGTTTCACTGGCGATTCATGACACCTTAAAAAGGTACAACATACCCGACGTACAAATCAAATGGCCGAACGACATTCTGTCAGGAAATAAAAAGATCTGTGGCATACTTATCGAAAGTACGATTTCTAAAGATCGGATCATTAATGCAATTGCCGGAATAGGTTTGAATGTAAATCAAAAAAAATTCGACTCCAGATTTCGCGCAACATCTATGATCCAACTATTAAAGAAAGAAACAAATCTGGAAACATTATTGAAGCAAATCTTAGAAAAGATCAAAATGTATATGACCTACATTGACGACGAAAACTTGGATGAACTAAAGAAACAGTACCTACAACATTTATACAAAATAAATGTCCCAACTGCATTTAAAGATACTGATCAGCGTATTTTCATGGGCATTATAAAGAATGTCACAGATCAAGGCTTACTAGTCCTTGAACTGGAAGATGAATCTTTAAAAACTTTTGATCTGAAAGAGATTTCTTTGGCTAAAGACTAGCAATATTTTCTGTAAGTGTATTGATAAAGTTTGTTAATGGTTTTTTCACCATCATCGCCATCATTGGATTGAAATCTCCATTAAAAACGAGTTGAACTTCACTCTCAGTATTGGAAATAGCATCAATATCTGCAGCTAAAGTGAATGGCAATTTACTACTTGCTGCACCTAAGACAACTTTCGAAAATTCAGTTTTCTCTTTTAATACCAACCTGATTTCTGGCATTCCTTTTAACGCAAACAAAAAAGAATCACCATCTACTTCAAACTTCTGTGTATTCTCAGGCATCAGTTGTTCAAAATTTCCAACCTGTGTAAAAAATGAATACAATTCTTTATCAGATCTCTTAACCGTTACTTTAGTTCCCTTAATTTCCATAATTTCTTATTGTTTCCACTCACTTGGATTCATTCTCCAATCTTGTAATGTACTTAATTCTTCTTCAGTTATATATTGCGTATCTGATGCTTGTTGCAACAAATAAGAATAATTGCTCAAAGTTGTCAGATCTACATTTGCCTTTTCAAAATTCTCATTAGCTACATCGAATCCATACGAGAAAATAGCGACCATACCTTTAACCACAGCACCTGTTTCTTTTAACGCTTCCACTGCATTTAGACTACTTTTCCCTGTGCTGATCAAATCTTCAATAACGACCACATTTTGCCCAGATTCCAAATAACCTTCTATCTGATTTTTTCTTCCATGCTTTTTAGGTTCTGGTCTTACATATATAAATGGCACACCCAGTTCTTGAGCAATCAAAACTCCAATAGCAATAGCTCCCGTGGCTACTCCTGCAATAACATCAGGTTTTCCATATTTCTGTTCTACAATCTTGCTCATCTCTTCTTTTAAGAACAAGCGAACAGGAGGATACGATAAGGTTACACGGTTATCACAATAAATGGGAGATTTCCATCCGGAAGCCCAATTAAATGGCTCATTCGGACTCAATTTTATTGCCTTGATCTGAAGCAATAATTCGGCAGTTTTTTTTGCAGTATCTTTGTCTAAATTCATATACGGCAAATGTATAAAGTTTTTATAAATGATAAGCCCATTATTTTAACTGATTCATTGCAAAACCAAAATGAACTCCCCTTTTTCATTTACCAAGATGTTGTTTTAGATGAAGTCATTCACAAGCTAGAAGTAGGTCTTTTAGAGGGTGCATATCTCTATACACTGAATCTGGAAGAATCTTGGAAAGATTTTAGGACATATTTTAAAGTGGTCGTTGCCGGTGGCGGTTTAGTCGTAAATATGAACAAGGAAGTCTTATTTATCTTTAGAGGAGGTAAATGGGATTTACCCAAAGGCAGAATTGAAGAAGGAGAATCTATAGAAGAAACTGCTGTAAGAGAGGTTGAAGAAGAATGCGGAATTTCCAATTTGAAACTCGATCGATTTCTCCTAAAAACGCATCATGTTTTTTATCAGGATAAAGTACGTAAATTAAAAGAAACGTACTGGTACTTAATGTATAGCACTAATGAACAGCAATTGACCCCACAAGAAGAGGAGGGTATCACCATAGCGGAATTCAAAGGCAAAAATGATATTGAGGAAGCGCTTAAAAATTCATACGCTAATATTCAGCTTGTTATTAATCATTTAGACACATAAGATATCATTCGATCTTCATTCAGATTTCAATTAATCGTGTATCTTTGCCGACTTTTAGAAAGACCATCATATTATGAATGCATTTATCAGAAAAAGAGTACAAAACGTACGAAATGATGTATTATCGGGAATTACCGTTGCATTAGCATTAGTACCTGAAGCAGTGGCTTTTGCCTTTGTGGCGGGAGTTGATCCGTTAGTAGGGCTATATGCAGCATTCATGATCGGATTGATCACTTCTATTTTTGGCGGAAGACCGGGAATGATCTCAGGCGCAACGGGAGCGTTGGCAGTGGTAATGGTGAGTTTGGTCAGTGAAGGAAATGCTATGGGCGCTGAAGGCGAAAACCTTGGATTGTATTATCTTTTTCTTACGGTAATATTAATGGGAATTATTCAAATGCTTGCCGGTATATTAAAACTTGGTAAGTTTGTACGATTGATTCCTCATCCGGTAATGATGGGCTTTGTAAACGGATTGGCAATTGTAATTTTTCTTTCTCAATTAGGTATGTTTAAAACTACTGTTGGTGGAGAAAAAGTTTGGTTGGAAGGGCAAAGTTTATGGATGATGATCGGGTTAGTCGGCTTAACAATGCTGATTATGTGGGGACTCCCAAAAATGAAAGCTACCAAAAAGTTACCCGAAGCATTGATAGGAATTCTTGTGGTCTCCGGGATTGTTATATTTTCAAATCTTGATGTTGCTACCGTAGGCTCTTTTATTAGAGATGGTGGTGGTGAAGGTTTAAAAGGAAGCTTCCCTGTTCCTGTCCTAGAAACTTTCTCTAATATTCCATTAAATTTTGAAACCTTCAAATTCATATTTCCTTATGCATTGATTCTTGCGGCTATTGGTCTAATCGAGTCTTTAATGACCCTGAACCTGATCGATGATCTTACAGAAACTAGAGGGAATTCAAACAGAGAATGTATGGCGCAAGGTGGTGCCAATATTATCACAGGACTTTTTGGAGGAATGGGTGGATGTGCCATGATCGGACAATCCATTATCAATATCAAAGGTGGTGGTAGAGGAAGATTGTCGGGTATTACTGCAGCGGTTTTTCTATTGATGTTTATCCTATTTGCCTCATCCTATATAGAACAAGTACCTATCGCTGCTTTGGTAGGTGTGATGTTCATGGTGGTGATCGGAACTTTTGCCTGGTCTAGTTTTAGAATCATGAACAAGATTCCTTTGGCAGATCTTATCGTACTCATCCTAGTATCCGGATTAACAGTGATTTTTGATCTTGCTATTGCGGTAATTGCTGGGGTAATTGTTAGTGCATTGGTATTCTCCTGGGAAAATGCAAAGCGCATACGTGCGAGAAAGAGAGTGAAAGAGGATGGCACCAAGGTGTACGAGATCTGGGGACCATTGTTCTTTGGAAGTATCTCCGCATTCAACGAAAAGTTTGATGTTAAAAATGATCCTGATAATGTAGAGATCGATTTTGTAGAATCTCGTGTGTCTGATCATTCTGCATTAGAAGCGATCTTTAACCTTGTGGAAAAATACGAAGCGGCTGGAAAGAAGATCACACTTAAACATCTAAGTGAAGATTGTAAAGTATTACTATATAAGGCTAGCCCGAAATTTCATCAAGTGATTGAGGAAGATATTGATGATCCTCGTTATCACTTAGCGGCTAATCCCGAAAAATTCCCAAAGTCTCTATCTGAATATAAGTTTTAATCTAACTTTTGTAATACCACGAATCTATCTGTTAGCTCAAGGATCTTAAGCTCTTTTTGATTGGCAATAAATTCTATGGTTTCCTTTCTGTATATAAATACATGAGTTGGATCTTTACGATATACCCAATTATCGAACTCAATCTGGTCATGATATAATAGCGTCATGACTAACAACATTCCACCAGTTTTTAACATTCGTACAAGACGATCGATCTCGTTTTTCGGATGGTAAAAATGCTCAAATACTTCACAACTCACAATATAGTCGTAGCTAGCATGCAATACTTCATGGTTAGGCGCAAAGAACGGGTCGTATTGCACAATATTGTAGCCTTTTTTCTCCAACATACTGGAAATAACCGGTCCTGTACCGCTTCCAAAATCCAAACCAATATGCTCAGGCTTGAAATGAGTTAATGCGAAATTGGTAATTGGCGAAGTAAAGTTCTGATAACCTAAATCATTCACATCATTGTTATGCGTTAAATACCTTGCTTTTTCGGCTTCCGGACTTAGATAGTATTTTCTGTCCTTGACGATGGCTCTGCAATGATTACAATCATAATAGTACTCATCTTTTTTGTGGATAAGTTCGGAATTACAGAGTGTACAATTCATGTTAGAAATACAACTGGTTTTATTTGATAAGATTGTTATACCACCCCATGGTCCATTAATGGCAACGTTCTAATCCGTTTTCCTGATGCCGCAAAAATAGCATTACAGATCGCAGGAGCAATAGGTGGAACACCAGGCTCCCCTACTCCCGTAGGTTTTTCATTATTGTTTATGATCTCAATTTGCATATTGGGAACATCCTTCATTCTTGCCATTTGATAATCGAAGAAATTATTCTGTTCAATTGCACCTTCTTTGGCTGTTATTTTTCCATACATGGCAATAGACATTCCAAAAATCGCTGCTCCCTCCATCTGATTTAAGACTGCATCCTTATTCACGTATAACCCACAATCTAATGCCGAATACAAATTATGCATCTTCAATTTATTATTGATCATTGATACCTCCACCACAGTGGCCACATAACTGTAAAAACTATAATGAAACGCTACACCCAATCCATGTCCTTTTGGTAACTTTCTTCCCCATCCTGACATCTCCTTCACCTTTTTAATAACATTTTTTAATCGGACTGAATCGAAAGGGTGCGGACTCCTACCCTCTCTCACTCTATCCTTACCAATAAGATCTAACTTAAATTGCATGGGATCTTTCCCTGCAGCAACGGCCAACTCATCTGCAAATGAATTTACCGCAAAACTGTGGTGTATATTGCAGACAGAGCGCATCCATCCTATTCGAACATGAGCCTCCGCTTTGGCATTCTCTAATTGCACATTCGGGATCTCAAAAGGGTTATTATTAAATCCTTGTGCCAGCTCAAATCCTGAAGCATAATCAGATAAGGGCTTAAATGTTGATACTATAGAAGGAAATGCTGTTCTATGTAACCATCCTGATACCTTTCCATTTTGATCAATAGCCCCTTTCAGGTACTGCGCACTCATGGCATGGTAGTAACTATGCTTTATATCATCTTCGCGAGACCATACTAACTGGACAGGCGCATTTATTTTTTGTGAAAGCAATGCCGCCTCTACAATAAAATCTGGTTTCGACTTTCTACCAAAACCTCCACCTAAGAAGGTTACATTGATCGTGACATCCTTTTTATCTAAACCTAGATTACTTGCAACTTCTGCTCTAGCCGTCTGTGGATCCTGAGTAGGCGCCCAAACTTCACACTTCCCAGCTTTTACATGTGCCGTAGCATTCGGAACCTCCATAGGGGTATGCACTAAATGCGGAATAAAATAAGTTGCTTCAACTACTTTATTGGCTGATTTAAATGCTTTACGAACATTTCCGCTGGAACCTGGTGTTACTTTAGCCGGCTGCTGCACCCTGCGTATGATCTTTTCTTTAAATTTTTCGGTATCGTACGATCCGTTCGCCCCCATATCCCAATCTATAGAAAGATTATTTTTTCCTTGAATTGCAGACCAGGTATTAGATGCAATGACGGCTACACCTCCTAAAACACCAAAGGGTCCACTTCCCTTCTCAAGTGCCAGTACCTTTTCGACTCCCTTAATAGTCAACGCATCGGCGTCATTGTATGTTTTTACGGTGCCAAAGGTTGCCGGGCATCTGGCAATGGCTGCAAACTTCATATTGGGTAATCGAACATCTATACCATACGTAGCTGTTCCATGCGTAAAGGCATCTATATCATAACTGCGAAGACCTTTTCCGATATACTTAAAATCCTTCTTTTCCTTTAACTTAATATTTTCTGTATCTACACTAACATCTTTTGCAAGATCCACCAGATCGCCATAAAAGATCTTTTCATTTGTTAATTTGTTAATCACAAAATGATGATCTGCTTTACAATCGTTGGTAGTCACTTTCCATTTCTTTGCTGCAGCCGATACCAACATTTCCTTAGCCATGGCACCCATTTTTCGCATAGGGTCTAACATGGTACGAATGCTTCGAGATCCATCTGTGTTTTGGTCTCCAAACTTAGCATCTCCTATAGCTTGTTTTATTTTTACATATTTCCAATCAGCTTCTAATTCATCGGCAATCGCTGAAGCCATAGAAGTACGGATTCCTTGTCCCATTTCCGAGCGGGTTACCACTATTGTTAAAGTGCCATCTTTTTGCAATTGCACGAATAAGTTTGGAACAAAAGAAACACCATCTTCCAAACCATTAACAATGGTTCCTTCAGAAAAATTGCATCCTAAGAGCAATCCTCCGGAAGCTAATCCAAACACTTTTACAAAATTTCGTCTACTTACTTTCATCATGTATGTTTTAGTGCTAGTTTCTGTATTCAACAGCTTTATGAATGGCTTTTTTAATTCGTACATAGGTTCCGCATCTACAAATATTACCACTCATAGCTTCATCAATATCTGCATCTGTCGGAACTTTCTTCGCATCCAATAACGCTGTTGCCGCTATGATTTGACCCGATTGACAGTATCCGCATTGAGGTACATTCAAGTCTTCCCAGGCCTTACGTAAATACTCCATATTAGGAGATGTGTTCTCTATTGTAGTAATTTCCTTACCAATAGCCATTGTGATAGGTGTACTGCATGATTTTACCAAAACTCCATCAATCATTACAGAACAAGCACCGCATTGTGCTACTCCACAACCAAATTTGGTTCCGGTTAACCCTGCCAAATCTCTAATTACCCAAAGTAACGGCATATCGTCGGAAGCATCTACTGTGTAGGATGCTCCGTTAATTAAAAGTGTTTGCATACAAAGATTAGATTAGACTTACAATTTAGTAAAAATTTGCACGCGAAGTAAAATTATTATCGATTCAGGTATACCCATCCCGTGATAGGTTTATTGACACCGTCATTCAATTCCAAAGAATAAAAATAGGTTCCTTCTGGTAGTCGTTTGCTGGTATTCAAATGCCCACCATTCCAATTTGGTGTGTCGTTATTTCCTTTGTACACTAAAGAACCATATCTATTGTAGATATGCAGTTGATAATTTGTATAAACGTTTTTAAGTCCCTCTATTACGAACTCTTCATTCTTTCCATCACCATTTGGTGAGAATAAATTATAGACAGTAGGAGGGCAATTCTCAATTTGCAATTCCAATGTATTTATACTGAAGCAGCCTGTAGTACTCTCTTCTGTTTTGATAAAGATCGTTTGAGGTCTACTTGTATTATTATAGGTAAATGACGGATCTATCTCGTTGGTATCGTTCCTTAGATCTTCTTCTGAAGGATACCACTTGAACACTACAGTACCTGGGTATTCTTGTCTTAAAAAATCAGAAGTTGTAGTAAGATCAAAATCACCTGTATCGAAACCTTTATTGCACGCAGTAATTGAATTCAACTGAACTACATTCGGTGGAGATGGATAATTGATATTTTCAATATCAGCATTGTTATCTTCATCTGACTCAAGGATCAAATCTTGCTCGTCGACCACAATTCGAATATCAAAATCCGGCAAAACATTTTCGGGGATGTTTAATCTTATGGTTTGATTTTCAGTCCCTCCGATTGGAATCTCGTTCTGTGTTAACAAGGACTCCTTAAGTACATCATTTATATAAACGGCAATCTCGGTATTTATTGGCAGCGCATCCGTACTGTTTTGATTATGAATGGTAAAATCTACATCTACAATACGTTCATTACAATTTGTAATAACAATATTATCTATGGTTACGGTGGCATCTGGTAATTGACTATTTAGCTTCGTAACAATAGTATTGATCATCACAAAATCCTGACCCGAGGTCAGGCTAACTGTTGCTGAATTGTCTCCAATGGCTATATTGTTTTGGATGTTGTAAAAGTCAATATCCATATTAAAAATACCATTTTGATTGGTAAAACTATTGGTACCATTAAAGGCATTTGTAGCTGGATTTAACGGTGGGTTCGAGATCAAATTTCCATTGACCCGCAAAGATTCGTTCACACTTAATCCCGCATCACCTTCCCAGGCGACAAAACCAATCTTGGCATCATCATTATCAATAACATTTAGATTATTTAACTGAATGGTTAACGCCGTCGGAACATGCTGCAAACCATCATATATATTCACCTGGTTTAAAGGCAACGTGTCATCCTTATATACGATAACAATCGCCCAACCTCCGAAATTCGTTCCATTCGGACAATATGTTGGAATCACGGATGTTAGATCAAATTCGGATAATGTATAGGTTGTATTTCCTTCAGCTTTAATTTGATCTGTCACCTCCGCAAAAGCCGAAAAGAACTCTAAATTTTGAGGCTGCAAAGTATCCCGGAATACCCGTGTCGAATTGATAATACTATCATTTAATCTAACTTGAAAATCACCTGCTCCGGAGCCTGCCCAATACAAATAAGCAGCTCTGATAGTATCTGTGGGTTGCAGGGCCAATGTAGCACTAGATGCTGTATTTATCACACATGGCGAGAAAAAACCATTTTCAGCGGTATTCAAAGTGTTACCTATCATAGTAAAATCGATGCGTCCTCCGAATTGCTTAAACAATTCCACATCTTGTCCTTTTGCTTCTAAAAAACAGCAGAAGGCTAGGAAGAACAAAAGGACTCTCATGTGATATTAGTTAGATCACAACTAATGTACTTTAAAAATAGGTAACATCAAATGAGCTTTTTCGTAATGTGGGCTTTTTTGATAAATAAAATACAATTGTGCTCTTGGGTTTTTAGCAAAATCGGGGTCAGTCTTCATCCTAGCATCCAATTCTTTTTTTACATCAGGATTATCTTTTAAAAACTGTTCTGCAATGTCTTCAAATACATATCCCGAGTAGCCTTCTTTTTGCTGCAAAATGGTATCAAAAAAGTTCCAGTTAAAAAAAGAATCCGTAGCCTCGGCCTCTAGTGTTTCCAGCAAATAGCGAACCCCTTCCTGATTCGTTGGAATGTATATATCCCCTTTTTTAAAAGTGATCTCTTTCTTTACATGTTTTACCTTCGTATTGTAATGTAAATAATGTCCTTCGTAAGCAGAGGTCCTAGTTTTGTATGTATCAATATATTGCACTTCTACTTCGAAAGTCGTGTCTTTTTCCAATGGAGCAAACTCGATCCGATTATTCTTTAATCGGGTAATGATATCATGCCAACCTTGTTCTAAAATATAAGCCGTCGGAATTCTCACCTCCTTTGTAGCTACAAAATTATTGTAGTAATTGACTGGTTTCGTAAAGGGTTTGGATCGATCATAAAACAGGCGTTTTCCGCTGGTAACCTTGCTGTCTATATAATTCCCTTCATAGCCTTTAAATTGTAGTGTCGTTGGACGCTCTCTATCTACCTTATACGTGATAGGATACTTCTTTTTCGATAGCAGTTCTTGCACCGCTTTACTACGCAAATCTTTAATCTCCTCAGATCTATCTTCCGTAAAATCCAACATTGACAGCATAAGCTCATAGGTCTGCTCTACTCTCATTTTATATGGTTTCAACATATGCGTTTCTACCATCATCCCCAATGTATTGAATAATGTCGTATATCCTGTGGAATATCTTGGTGAATCAAAAAATTGAGAAAACCCAGCTTCGGGTGTACTTCCCCAAACATTCACATAAGGAGTGATTATAATTCCTTTTTTTGATAACGAAGCCTCTAGAGCGGGTCTCATTTGCGTTTCTAAAAAACTACCTAAGTTACCTCCTAGTTTATCGTGTTGCGTAAACAAATGTGTTATGGCATATTGATAATCTGCTCCGTTACTCACATGATTATCAATAAAAACATCTGGATCTACGGTATGGAAAATCTGTGCAAAGGCAGCGGCATTTTTTGTGTCTTGTTTGATAAAATCTCTATTGAGATCGAAATTTCTGGCGTTTCCTCGGAATCCATATTCCTCAGGACCGTTTTGATTCGCTCTCGTATGTGCGTTTCGATTTAATGCTCCGCCAATATTATATACGGGTATTATAGCCATCAATGTGTTCTGGTACTTTTCTTTCAGCGAATCATTTTGCACAATATCTCTAATCAGCATCATGGACGCATCAATCCCATCCGACTCTCCCGGATGTATGCCATTATTTACTAAGACCTTATTTTTTGAGGTCGCTGCAAAATCTTCTTTTGATGTTTTTCCATCTGCATTAAAAACAACAAGATGTAATGGTTTCCCAGAGTCCGTTTTATCCATTTCGAACAAAGTGATCTCACTATATGTGCTTGCCAGGTCTTTGTAATACCTAATCACTTCATGGTATTCAGGAGTTTGTGTCCCTCCAGAAGTTTCAAATTGAGTTGTAAAGTCTATTCGTTTGGTTTCTTTGCTCGATTGGCAGGAATATATCAAAATAGCAAATAGTAGAATTAAAGCTTTTTTCATTGCGTCTTTCATAAAGATTTTTCGACTGCACTCGAAATGAGATCGAGTAAACTATTATTTTAAAAGTTGATTGGATTAGATACTGAATCCGGCACCAACGAAGAAGCATCTCCCCCGTTCCGCATAATGTCTCGTACGATGGAAGAGCTAATAAAAGAAGTCTCTGCACTAGTTAATAAAAAAACGGTTTCTATACCGGACAACTTCCGATTCGTTTGAGCAATAGCTTTCTCGAATTCAAAGTCGGCAGGATTTCTAAGCCCTCTTACTATAAATTGCGCATCTATTGACTTACAATAATCAACAGTAAGCCCCTGATAGGTTTGTACGGATATTTTGTCTTCAGCAAAAAAGGCATTCTGAATAAATTTCATGCGTTCTTCTGTAGAAAACATATAATTCTTCTTCGCATTAATACCAATAGCAATGACAATTTCATCAAACAAAGGAAGTGCTCTTCTTATAATATCAACATGACCTAGGGTTATCGGATCAAATGATCCAGGGAAAACTGCTTTTTTCATACGAATTAGTTTAGTGCCATTTCAATGGCATTATCAAATAACTCAGTCAGCGTAATCCCTGCTTCCTGAGCTTGTTGTGGTAAAATACTTTCTTCGGTTAAGCCGGGAACTGTATTCATTTCTAAAAAATGAGGAACCTCGTCTACCAAAATATATTCTGATCTGGTAAATCCGCTCATATTTAATACTTCATACACCTTTCTGGCGATCGTTTCTACTTTCAATTTCACCTCTTTTGATATTCTGGCCGGCGTAATTTCTTGTGATTTTCCTTCGTATTTGGCAGCATAATCAAAAAAGTCATTTTCAGAAACAATTTCAGTAATAGGTAATACGGTCGTGTCTCCTCTGTACGAAATAACACCTACCGACACTTCTGTACCGTCTAAAAATGATTCGATGAGAATAGCATCATCTTCTCTATAGGCTTTCTTAATGGCAAGAACAAGGTCTATTTCCTTATATACCTTGGAAATACCAAAACTAGAACCAGCATTATTGGGCTTTACAAAACATGGCAGTCCTACTTTATCAATGATCTTTCCTGTATCTATTTCATCTCCTTTATTCAAATAGTAAGATACTGCTGTTGGGATATCATATTCTTTCACTACACTTAAACAATCCCTTTTGTTAAAGGTGAGTGCCATTTGATAAAAAGGTGCTGAAGTGTGCTTTACACCAATCAAATCTAAATACGCCAAGATCACACCATTCTCTCCTGGATCTCCATGTATCGCATTAAAAACACAATCAAAGATCACCTTCTCTCCATTAATTACTACAGAAAAATCGTTCTTGTCTATTGGGAAATTTCCATCTTCCATCTCTACATACCACCCTTCTTCCAGTATGAAGACCTTAAAAGGATTGTACTTGTTGGTATCCATATGATTGTGCACTACAGTACCACTTTTAACTGAAATATCAACTTCAGAAGAGTATCCTCCCATGATAATGGCAATATTCTTTTTGCTCATAAAAAATCGAGATTTATACAAACTTAGTCAAAAAAACGTTGTGAATTTATAAAGAATCAAAAATTAGGTATCTCCTAATTTTACAGTACATTTGTTGCATCCTTAAAAGATAAAAATGGAGTTTTTAAAATTTTTAAAAAGTAAAGCTTTTTTCAAGCAAGTTGCTATTGCTATTGGAGGTCTCTTGATATTTATTTTTTCATTACAATGGTGGTTAGGATATACGACCAACCATGATCAAAAAATTCAGGTCCCCGACCTTAATCGTTTATCTTTTGAAAAAGCAGTCGACACATTAAAGTCGATGAATTTAGATTTTATAGTACAGGACTCTACCAGATATAATCCGAGCTACCCAAATAAGTCTGTCATGGAGCAGACACCGGAAGCAGGGGATTTTGTTAAAGAAAAACGTAAAATCTATCTTACTTTAAATCCATCAAAATATAGGGATGTTACCATTCCCGATCTAAATGGAAGAACCAAGAGACAGGCGATGACTCAGCTACGATCTATTGGTTTTCAGATTGGAGAATTTTCTTATGTTCGGGATATTGGAAAAGATGTGGTACGTGGATTAAGACATAAAGGTCAAAAAATCAAACCCGGAACAAAATTACCAAAGAACTCAACTATTGACCTTATTTTGGGGGACGGAAAACGATAAGCAATTATATGGCAGAAGAACATGTAGATAATGATGAATTATTCGAGCATTATCGGTTTACTGCCGGTGATGGACAGGTGCCTTTGCGGGTAGACAAGTTTTTAATGAACTTTGTTGAAAACGCTACTCGAAACAAAATTCAGCAAGCTGCCAAAGCCGGAAATATTTTAGTGAATGATGTTCCTGTAAAGTCCAATTACAAGGTAAAACCAAAAGATGTAGTAGCGGTGGTACTATCATATCCTCCTCAAGAGCACGAGATGATCGCTGAGGATATCCCACTAAACATTGTTTTTGAAGATGATACGTTGATCGTAGTAAATAAACCTGCCGGTTTGGTGGTACATCCCGGTCATGGCAATTATACAGGTACGTTAGTTAATGGTCTGATGTATCATATAGAAAACCTACCTATTAACAGTAATGAACGCCCTGGGTTGGTACATCGAATAGATAAAGATACAAGTGGCTTGCTTGTTATTGCAAAAACCGAACACGCATTGGCACACTTATCAAAACAGTTTTTCGATCGTACCACTGAGCGACTATATTATGCCTTAGTCTGGGGAAACATAGAAGAGGATGCAGGAACCATTGAAGGGCATATTGGCCGCAGTTTTAAGAATCGTTTACAAATGGATGTTTTTCCTGATGGTGAATTTGGAAAACATGCGGTAACGCATTTTAAGGTGTTGGAACGTCTAACGTATGTTACCCTGGTTCAATGTAAATTAGAAACCGGAAGAACTCACCAGATACGAGCACATTTTAAGCATATTGGTCATACGTTATTTAACGATGCTCGTTATGGAGGAGATCAAATATTAAAGGGTACAACATTTACAAAGTACAAGCAGTTTGTAGAGAATTGTTTTAAAGCACTCCCACGCCAGGCATTACATGCAAAAACCTTAGGCTTTACGCATCCTGTGAGTGGAGATTTTTTACAATTTGATTCTGAGATTCCGGAAGATATGGAAGCTTGTTTGGAAAAATGGCGTACGTATACCATTAATTCGAAAGAGTAAAAACTCAATTCAATAATTCTAATTGATAATCTAAGAGTTCTCTTTTTGCTACAAAATACCCTCTAGAAATTAGCTCTACATAATTGTTCATTGCAATAAACAATATTTGTAAATTGTCCTCATTGTATGTCTGTAAATTAAAGTACTTTAGCTTTTGCTTCTGATACAACTCAAAAGATTCTTTCATTTCGGGTGATATCTCCGATTCAAATTTAGGGTCGTTGATAATTTCGTTCAGGCTTCGCTTAAATCTTATCTCTTCTGCCTCTAATAAAAGAATTTTGGATTGTATTTCTTCTATACTAAGTCTAAAGTTAATAAATTCTGCTTTCTCCGAAAGTTCCGTATATACTTGCATTCTTTGCTCAAGTTCTTCATCAAAATTAAACAACTTATTATACATTTTTTTTAGCTTATCATTGTCAGTCTTTCTAGCAAAATAAGAGTATATATTCATATCATGATCCTTCGACTGCCTCTCCAATGGTTCTAGTTCTTGATCAATTTCATTTATAATGTCTTTTGCCTTTTTAGCTTTATACTTTATCCCATCATAGTCAAAAGTTTTAATCTTTATAGTTCTATTTTTAATAAGTTCTAACGTTTCTTTATCGGATTTCAATGCTTGAATTTGCTCATTGATTAAAATACTAGCTTCTGAATACAAAGCATCTAAAGTTAGATCATCGTCAACTGAAATCACATTATTGAGATCAAAAAAAGCTGGATTGTGATTATCATAATACCCTTTATATTCAGTTGCGAAAATGTTGTCCAAATACTCTTTCTCATAGAATTCAACAAATGCTTCTAAGGTAATTATGGAAGGCTCTTTTTCATACTGAACATTAGAAAATATAACATCCGTCATCTTCTGCTCCAGGGCGTCAGGTTTTCGAAATATTTCTCGCGCCAACTTTTCACTATTTCCATCTCTCAAAACATTTCCTTTTTCAAGATTGATAATTCTTTCCTCATTTGTTGGGTGTGATGACCATTGATCTTCGATAACCAGTTTCGATTTGTTCAACTTATTCACATATTCAAGTGTGACATTTGGTAATCCATTCAAAATTGGAATTCCTATTTTTTCGGACAGAAAATTCGCTACGTATCTCTGTTCACAATAAATATTTTCACTTTTAATATTTTCTTTGACTTTCAAATCATAAAAAGACAATACGTTGTTAAATGAAAAGTTAGCAATTTCAGATCTTAATAGAGAAGTTTTAAGAGGCCTAAAGCCTGTTACATGACTAGCTATCTCGTCGGCATGAAATTCCATTTCTCTTGAGAGTCCCATGTAACTTTTGTTAACCACAGAATACATCATTTGCAATACCCATTGTATCGCACGAACTATTAAGGATGCAAAAAAAACAAAGATTGAGAAATACCCAGATACTTCAGCCCATTTTTGCATTAAGTTGTCGTAAGAATCATTATCGTACAACATATTAAAAATTACCTGATTCACATTGTAAACATAACTCCCAACTTTCATCGTTCGTTGAGAAAAATGACCAAATTCATGAGACAATATCGCCTTTAGTTCATCTTTAGTCATCATATTTACAAGACCAACACCAATCAAAAGATTCTTTTTTGTTGGGAAAAACATGCTCCAAAAGCTAGAATCATAAAAAACAGATGCATTTACTTCATTTGATAAATAGACTCTTTTAGGAAATTTAGATCCAACCTGATTAACAATATCATTGATCATTTCGAATAATTCAGGTTCGTCTTCATGTTTAATCTCTATTAAATGTGATCTATCAATTTTATGAGATTTAAAGATGAATTTGATTAAAAAGACGAAGACTAAAAAACCTAAACTTGCTAGACCCAAACCTAGAGCTATCGTAATTAATCTAGGTGCTGAAGTTATCAATCCTATTCCTGCCATTACACAGGCCACTGTTAAAGCTATAGAAAGTATAAATAAAATAGCATAAACGGTGACAAATAGAATTATTGATAAAACGGATTTTGTCGCTTGTTTTTTGAACTCAGGAGAGAGTGTAATTTCATTCTTAATCATAGTAAACTTTTTGAGAACGAATATACTATTTTAAATCAAATGTTATCGCCTCTTACTTACATCCAATAAGTAACCGATCGAAAAGCTAAAGAAGTTTGTGGTCCCCAAATTACTTTCATTTCCAACTGCTTTTGGTATGTTTAGATTCCAACTCAATTCAAAATCCCAAGAAGTTGTTGTATAGGCTATAGGTATATTCAGCTGAGTATTCAAGAGGTCAAAATGTTCATTGATCACCAAAACAGGTCCCATGTTCGTCGGTCGGATAAATGAGGTTGTTTGCTCGGCTACAATAAAGCTTATTTGCGGCTTAAATCGAAGGATATAGCTGTCCTTTCTCACCAACCTAAGGTTTCCGAATATTCTAGAAATCAATTGAATGGAGTTATCTGTTCCGAACAGGTAGGCTCCAGAAAACAACGCTCCAAACGTATTGGAGGGATTCCGATATCCAATACCAAGATCTAAAGAGTTGTTGAAAGCATCCCAACCATCGCTATAGAAAAATCGTGCATAACTAATGTTATAAGAAAGTGTCCTCTTCTTATCAAAATAATTCGCATATCCCGCAGAAAGGCTGACAAAATCCCAATTAGGGCTTTGCGTTTGATAATATGCCGTGGCAATGCTTGCATTAAATCCAGAAGAATCGTAATAAGATACTTGCGGAATGACATTGAACTGATCGACTCCCGAATCTCTACCTGCAAAAAACGTATTACTACTGTAAGAAACGGTCGTATATATGAAATCACTCTGATTTAACACCGCCATAAAGTCATCTAAAAACTGCTTATCGCTAAAGAATAATTCGTCTAACAATCCATCTAGTTCTTCATCTGTATCTGTTTGTTGACTATAACAACTAAAAGAAGTTGCTATTGAAAACAATAGCAACTTAATGAAATTAAATCGACTTTTAAATCCTAAAATCTTATCAATCATATGAAGCCTGGAAGCTAATTACGATCTCTCTTTCTGGTTCTTCGTGAACGTTCTATCTTCTCTCGTAATAATTTTCGCTGTTTATCTGTCAGTGTTCTTCGAAAAGCTTCTCTTGTTTTTCGAAGTCTTGTCTCTTGTCTTTGCACCAAATTCTTTTGATTCCTAGTAAAAGAAGTCAGTAACTTTCGTTTCTTTTCGATAGTACTCAAAGACTTATCTTTCAGAATCATCAATTGTGCTTTCGTTAAAGATTTTTTCAGCGCTTCTCTATTGGCAATCATCATCTTACGTTCTTTTTGAAGCAATGCCTTTTGTTCTTTTGTTAATGAAGATTCAATCACTGTATAATCATTGTCTTGAGCAACAGCTACACTACTAAACCCAATTAAGAAAAGGATAGGCAACATCTTGATAAGACTTTTGATTTTTATTGCATTCATAACTAAAATATAACGTACTAAAATTAAGTAATATATTCTGTCGATTTAAAGGAAACCGCAAAAACTTTTACTTTTTCTAATTATTTCTACATTCTTCCCTAGCGGCTAACATTTCATCTTCATTGTTAAATGTTACCACAGATCCATCTCTATAAGTTGCATCTACAGGAAACACTAACTCTGGTTTTGTGCCTACATCATCCGGATTCGCAATATAATAGGCTCTTAACAAAGACCAATCATCACGTTCCGTAACTGTAATCGTTGAATTATCTGGCATAAAAAAGGTTAACGGTAAATTTAATCGGAAACATCTTCTTCTATTTCTATCTTCTCTACAAGCCGATTTTACTTCTCTTAATTCTTCTAAATCTACAATGGTTTGTATCTCCCCATCTTCAAACATAATATCCACAGGAAAAACCAGTTCAGGACGTTCATTAACATTAGGATTATCCGCGTACCATGTTCTGATCAATACCCAATCATCTCTACTCTCTAAAGTAATACTAGTAGTATCAGGCATAATAAATGTAATTGGAAAAACGAACTGGAAGCATCTATTTCTTCTTCTGCGCGAAGCCTCTCTATCATCACTTAAACGATTACCATCTAACGTAAAAAACACATCGCTGGTTTGTTCGGTACGTTCAAGATTGTCTGTGGCAGTAGCAACTTTATATCCAAGTCCCGGTGCCAATTCTGCGCTTACAAAATAACTATCCGAGTAATCCGATGTTAAAGCTGCAGATGTTGCAATCGGTAGATCTTCAATAGCGACTACTTGTTTATCAGTAGCGGCTTCGATACGTTCCACCAAACTTGTTTCGTCGAAAGCTACTTCTGTTGAATCTGTACAAGAAGTAAATAATAAACTCGACATTAATACCGCAGTAAATGTTAAAAACACAATGGCTGAAACTAAAAGCTTGTTAGTAGATGTTGGTGTTGAAGTTTTCATGATTCGTAAATTTTAAATTAAATGACTTTTCTCCTTAGAACCATAAAATTTAAAATAGTTTGAAAAAAATTATAATATTACATTCTCCAGCAAACTTTTACCCATGTAATCATCTACTAATGAGTCTTCTACGAATAAAGAATTCATAAAAACATTTTCTATATTCTGCTCAGATAGTTCTGCTTTCACCATCACTTCTGATACTAAAATATCATTTGCAAAAGCATCTATTTCGGTATCTTCTACAAATAACGAATTGATCAAAGCATCATCTGCTAATTCGTTTAATTCTGAATTATCTACACTGTTTGTACTTTGAAACCAAATAGTTAAACTTAACAGCAACGCTATAGATGCAGCTACTGCGTATCTCCAACGTGGTT
Source organism: Flavobacteriaceae bacterium (assembly GCA_965218065.1). Taxonomy (GTDB): domain Bacteria; phylum Bacteroidota; class Bacteroidia; order Flavobacteriales; family Flavobacteriaceae; genus Polaribacter. The sequence continues at coordinate 2,144,675 of OZ244589.1, forward strand.
GAAGTTTTACCACTTTTTGTTGTTTTGGCGCCTCTTCCTTTACAAGATCTAAAATCCGTTCTTTAGAACTTTTAAAATACCCCTGAGGAATATCAGCTCCCAACATATCTTTGTGTTGCTGAGTACTGCTTCCTTCTACATAATTTCGATCCAGGAAAGAGCTACCTTCTTCAGAATTTCTATATATGTCGTTTCTTTTCTTCATATGATTATTTATATTAGACCCTTGCCATCTTTAATAGTTTGTTTTTGTCACAATTTTTTCTTCAATTATTTTCACTGCGGTATAATATGAAGACTTCAAAGTACTCTCTGTTACCTTTAAAACCTCAGATATCTGTCGAAAACTCAAATCGTCAAAATACTTCATTTGAAAGACGAGTCGTTGCTTTTCTGTCAACTGAAGAATAATTTCCTGTAGTCTGGTTTGTAGTTCTTCCCCGTCAAAATATGCCGACTCCTTTAGCTTTTGAAACTGATGAGCAGCAACATCCTCCAAAGAAGCAGCTGTTCTTCTTTTTTCTTTTTCCAGGAAACGCATGGATTCATTATATGCTATTCGGAACATCCAGGTGTGTAATGAGCTCTTCTCTTTAAAATTGGCTATACCTCGATATACTCTAACAAATGTATTTTGTAAGACATCATCAGTATTTTCATGGGTCAGCACTAACTTCCGTATATGCCAGTACAAGCGCTCCTGATATAGATCCAGCAGCTCTGAGAAAGCAGCGTCTTTATGTTTTGGGCTACGAAGTCGTTGTATTAAATTAGATTCGTTATCCAATCTCCGGTTGATTTAGTACTAAATGTATACAAAATTTTAGACCCGAAAAACTTTAGATAGTTTGTTGTTGTAATTTTATTTGTCCTCATAAGGACATCCTGTAAAATAATCTTGAAGGTTGAATTTGCGGTCTTCAAATGTTAAAGGCAGGATTTTGAAATGTTGAATCCGATCTATTCTAAAAGCCCTATAGTCATTTCTTAAATGACACCAGGCAATTAAGATCCATTTCTGATTTGTAGAATACATGGCACAAGGCTCAATTCTCCTGAATGACATTTCAGAATTATTGACCTTCGTATAATTTATCTCCACATAATTAAAGTTGGTAATCGCCAACTGAATCTCAGAAAGCGCATTACTGTTGATGGGCTCCAGATCATACCAGTAATCATCCAGTACAATAATCTTGTCACTTAACAGTTCACTTTTTTCCTGAATAGATGTTCGAAAAACAGATTTGATCTTAGTTAATGCCTCATTAAAATCCTTGGCAAAAGAAGCGTCCTTAGTTTGCTTTACCAAATGTTCTGCAGTGATGAGCGCATTGGCCTGCTTTTCTGTAAATTGAACTGGTGCGACAGAATATCCATCCATTAAACTATACCCTCTTCCCTCAATGGTAATTACAGGAACTCCAGCTTCTTCTAGCTTTCGGATGTCCCTATATATCGTGCGCACACTTACATCAAACTTCTCTGCGAGCTCAGTAGATGTTAAGATCCTTTTGGATTTTAACAAGGTAAGGATCGATATTAATCTTGATAGTTGCCCCATAAAAAACAAAGATAGCGAACCTTATTAAGGATTCGCTATCTGCACATGATGGTTTTAATTCATCGAATGAAAAGCAATTTTATTTCCCTCAGTATCAAAAAACTGTGCCATAAAACCGTTTTCACCAATACCCGTTTTTGGCATTACTATCTTACCTCCTGCCCCTTCTACTCTGGCTAAAGGAACGGATAGATCTTCTCCTCCATTAAGGTATAAGGTACATCCTGCTACCGATGGAACTGAAAAATCTGATTTGATGATTGCTCCGCCTACACCATTCTCTTCTTGGCTATAAGGTAGTACACCGTACATCATGTCATCCATATGCATGTCTGTAATTTCTCCGGCTAAAACTGCTGTGTAAAATTGTTTTGCTCTTTCGTAATCTTTTACTGGAATTTCGAACCAGTTAATCGCATTTTTCATGGTTGATTTTTATTTTATATTAAACTTGACCACAAAATTAGAAGCAGTTAAGACAGATTATGTCAGGGGTAAAAATTTTCTATAAATTTTTTAAATCACCATATCAATTTTAAATCTTTTAAAACTTGAAAGTTCCTTTTTTGATTGTTATTTTTACCATGAAAAACGATCCAATTATGAAAATCATTATTTCTCCGGCTAAGTCATTAGATTTTGAAAACAAGGCAACAACGACCTTACACACGCAACCTGATTTTTTAGAGCAATCTCAAAAATTGAATAAGAAACTTCGGACTTTATCAAGAAAAAAGATTGGAGATTTAATGAGTATTTCTCCTGCTTTAGCTCAATTGAATTATGATCGCAATCAAAACTGGACACCTCCATTTACACTTGACAACGCTAAACAGGCGGTATTTGCATTCACAGGAGAAGTATACAGAGGACTAGATGTTACTACTTTGGAAGAAGAAAAGCTACCGGCATTACAGGAGAAGCTTCGTATTCTATCAGGATTGTACGGCTTATTAAAACCTTTAGATCTTATTCAACCCTATCGTTTAGAAATGGGAACACGTATTAAAGTCGGTAGGCGAGATAATCTTTACAAGTTCTGGGACCATTCGTTAGCGCAAGCGCTAAACGAAGAAATGGAAAATGATGACTTACTGATCAATCTGGCAAGTTCAGAATATTTTAAAGCGGTTCCTGCCAAGGCATTAAAAGTACCCATGATCACTCCTGTTTTTAAAGATCTAAAAAACGGACAGTATAAAACCATCATGACCTTTGCCAAAAAAGCAAGAGGGCTTATGGTTCGTTATATTTTGGACAATAATGTAAATTCTCTGGAAGAGCTAAAAGGGTTTAATACAGAAGGGTATGGTTTTAGCGAGTCCATGTCTACAGATACGGAGTTAGTATTTATTCGTTAATTTACATGATGTCCGACACTGTTTCTTTTAATATTTGGTCTATTTTAATTTTATTTGGTGCCTTTCACGGTTATCTTTTTTCATTTTATTTTCTTTTCAAGAAAAATAAAAAGGAACAACTGTTCTTTGGGTTACTTCTACTTGTAATTTCTATAAATCTAACCGAATATGCCTTAACCATATCTCAGCTTTTTAAACAGTTTCCTCATATTATTGCATCTTCGTATCCATTATTGTTTTTAATGGGGCCTTTTTACTATTTTCATATTAGGAAGTTATCCGGATATCCTATCACATGGAAGTCGCTGTATCACTATATTCCATTTTTCCTAATGCTTTTCTTTATGTTGCCTTTCTACTTGCAATCTGGCGAAGAAAAATTAGGATACTATTTATCAACCATAGATTTAGAAAATCCTACATTTTCGTTTAGTCAATTTTCGTTTATTTTTCTTCATTTCCTACATATGAGTATTTATGTCTTCTTTTCTTGGAAGTTCATAGATAAAGAGATTTCAAATGTTAAAGAGTTTTCTTCTGATAATCAAATAGAAACGACCATCGAGCTTAAAAAAGCTACGTACGTTTTTGCAGGCTTTTTAGGAGTATTCCTGCTTATGTTAGTTTTCATGCTGTTTATAAATGAGTACCGGGTAGAGTTCGATTATGTTATTGTACTTGTCCTATCTGGTTTGATCTACTATATTGGATATACATCGATTAAGCAACCGCAGGGTTTTATTTCAAAAAACAAATTATCATCAAAAAAATATGCAACTTCTTCGCTCGATCATCAAGATATTAAAAAACTAAAAGTCAAGTTAGATGTTTTAATGCTTGAAGAAAGACCCTATATAGAGGGTAATTTAAAAATTTCTGATCTGGCGGAGCTTTTGAATATTTCTACACATCATTTATCTCAATTGATAAATCAAGAATATGGAACCAACTTTTTTGACTTTATTAATCGGTTTCGTGTTGAAGATGCGAAAAGCATGTTGTTAGATGCGAAGTATGAAAATGAAAAGATATTTGCCATTGCTATTGACAGTGGTTTTAACAATAAAGCTTCATTCAATCGAGTATTTAAGAGACATACCGGGCTTTCCCCATCCGAATTTCGTTTAAAGTCTTAAAACATCAAAACTTAGTATCACTTTGGAAAGTGCCACTTGTAATTTTTTAGCGTTTACTAATTATGCTAAAAATACATAAACATTATGGCAAATTACACCACAGAAATTCTATTAAATAAGCCTGCTAACTTAGTATATGATGTACTTTCAGATTTAGACGCTACCAAGAAATGGATGCAAGGATTACAAGAAGCAACACTCGTTTCGGGAGAGGTTGGCAAAGCTGGCACCACAATCGATTATACTTTTCTAGAAAGAGGTAAAGAAGTTTTATTTTCCGAGACGGTAATAACCGTTATTAAGAACAAGAAAATCGCGTCAAATCTTGAGAGTAAGCATGTACGAATAAGAATCATTATCGATCTTGTCTCGTTATCACCAGATAGAACCAAAATCAAAATTTATAATGACGTAAAAGGGAAAACATTCGGCATGAAGTTAATGTTGCCTTTTTTCAAAGGGATGATGAAAAAAAGACAGCTCGAAGATTTCAATCGGTTCAAAAAGATTCTAGAGGGTTAGAAAACAAAAAAGGAGATTAAAAACTTTCTGTTCAAGATATCAATCTACGCAATTCAATATTGAAAATCTGACAAATAAACTCAAAAAGCAATCTACTCTTATGAAAAAAAGTATTTCTCTTTTTATCCTCTTATGGCTAACACTAAATAGTATTGGTCAAAACAAATTGATAAAGAACGGTTTATCACCAAAAAGGTTGGCAAATCTTGAAAAATTAATGCTCGAACATGCGGATTCTGGCCTGGTAGGTAGTGCGGTGGGATTAATCGCAAGAAATGGAGAAGTTCTTTTTCTAAAGGCCGTAGGAAATATGGGAAAAGACGTGCCAATGCAAATAAATGCATTGACCAGGCTAGCTTCCATTACAAAGACAATTACAGCCGCAGCTGTTATGATTCTTTACGAGGAAGGAAAGATAAGCTTAAACGATCCTATTGCGAATTATCTACCCGAATATGCTAGTTTGAAAGTAGCTGTGAAAAGCAATGATGGTACTACGAATTTAGAGAAAGCCAATAAATTTATTACCATATATGATCTACTTACACATCAGGGAGGAATAGCTTCAGGAGGTAAAGCATTTTACGATGTATGGGATAAGGCTAAAAATTTAAGGGAGTTTTCAAAATTGATTGCGGAAATTCCATTAGAAAGTCAGCCCGGTTCGGTTTTTAAATATGGGTCTTATGGCTCGAGCTATGAATTATTGGCTGCAATTGTTGAGATAGTTTCGCAACAAAGTTTTAAAAATTTTCTAAACCAGAGAATTTTCTCTCCTTTAAACATGAAAGATACCTATTTCCGAGTACCGAAGTCCAAGAGGAACAGACTATCAGCTCAATACAAAGAAAAAGGATATAGAAATCTTACTGTCTTTAAAAAATTAGGAGAAGAAGAAAAACCTACTAAATTCTATTCTGGAGGAGGAGGCTTGAGGTCAACGGTAATGGACTACTTTAAGTTTGCTCAAATGCTTTTAAATAAGGGTCAATTAAATGGTATTAGAATCCTAAGTCCAAAATCGGTAGAGCTAATGACAATTAACCACATGAAATATAAAGCGTGGGGAAATAATTACGGGTGGGGCTTCGGCGCAGAGGTGCGAATAGGTCTTAAAAATGGTGAGCTCGGAAATGTAGGCGCTTATGGGTGGAATGGCGGTACAGGCACTAAATATATTGTTGATCCCAAAGAAAAACTTATCGCAATTATTTTCATACCCTCAACACCCAGAAGTATAGGAGCAAATAGACTGCGAAATTTATTTATATCCGGAGCATATCAAGCGATTATTAATCCTTAAGCCATCTGAATTCTTAAAATCTTCTTAAATAACGTATCTCTTTATAATGTATTACTCATTCAGAATTAGATATTACTAACTACGCAGTATCAATTTTAAATTTCAACCATGAAACGTCTCGCATTTATCTTTTTTCTTCTCATCAGTTGTACCTTAGTTGCTCAAAACTTGAATAAAAATGATAGTAAGCTGCTTCCATCTGAAGCACTGGCACTAACTTATCATCTAGTAAATAATAATCCTACATCAGACAGGATAGCAACCATTGGGCATCTTTTACCTAGAACTATTACAGAAAACTTATCGCGTAAAGAACGATTTTTACTTGGAGAAATGTATTTCTGGAACTTTAAACCTAAAAAAGGAATTCAAATTTATGATTCACTTACTCAGGGCACAGATAGTATTGCCAGAGCATCATGGCAACGTGGTCTTCAAATAAGATTCAGAGCATTCGATGAGCATAAAAAAGTTGAAAAGTTAATAAAACAATACAGAAAAAAATTCAAACCACTTGCAGAAGACAGAAACGGATTGTTTGGTCAGGTATATAATCTAGGAGCACAGTATGCAAAAAATAACGAGCATAAAAAGGTAGTGCAATTGATCTTGGAGGAATTCGATTATTTAGATTATAAAGGTGCTTACAGATCATATCAGTTGCCAGCTTTTTTTAATAAGTCTTTTCGTGCAACTGGTAATATTAACTTAGGAATTCAACTTCTCAATAAGGCCATTAAAAATTTAACGCTTACTCTGAATGAAAGAAAAAAGAATATCCCAAAGAAGGACATTTCATATGCAGTTTATACACGTAACGTATCTGGTATGGAAACCGTGGCCACTGAAAAAATCGGATACAAACAAACCAATGATAAGTTTGAACAACTTATTAATCAACTAAAATCGTATGTTAAAAGTTTCGAGGCGCTCAAAGTAAAATGAGCCAATGCCTAGAAGCATATTAAAAGTTCATCGAGGTTTTTGTTTTTAGGAGGAAGTTTTGGAATAATGTATCGTATTTACTTCTTTCCATGTTCCTCCTTTTTTTATAAAAGCTACTTCAACAAATTCATTTTCATTTGGGTGAGCTTCTTTCAGTTTCCACATTGATTTTTTCCCTTGAAAAATATAATCAAAATAACCTACTTTATATTCGCCATCTTTCTTATCCATTACCCCTTTTTCTATAATCCCTCCATGTGCAAATGAGCCATAGGAAATCACTTTTCTTTCTATAGCATTGTAGTAGTAAAAGAAGTAGCTATTTGTACCAGAATTTGTACCATCTTCAAACTGGTACGAACCCTCGCATATAAAGAGTTGTTTTCTATTTAAAAAATAACACTTTCTGGCTGATTTGAATTTTTTGTTATCCTGAGCGCCTACATATTTTTTTGATAGCCAATGCCCTTCTTTCGTTTTCATTTCCACCTCCAAAACAGTACTCTGAGATTGCGACACGGCAGTTAACGTATGAAAAGTAAAAATTACAAGTACCGTCAGTTTAAATGCTAATTGATATTTCATATTATTGATTTTATGACCTACTGATTTCTTAATTGCTGCCCTGCTTCAACATAATTTATATAATCTCTGTGTTCAATTACTTTTCCATTCTTAAACTTTAAAATAGTTACAAAAGCGTGATTAAAAACAAGCTCTTTCTTATCTGGTCTCCCCCAAACAGAACCAGCTACTTTAGAGTTGATTCGACCACTAACTACCACAAAATTCCCATTTTCAAACAAGTGTGTTATATCTAGTTTCCACTGTTTTGTTCCTTGGAATCCTTTTGATAAAGTCTTAATTATATTCTCTTTTCCTTTAACATAAAACCCTTTCGAGTTTAAAAGATAAAAAGTAGGATCTATAAACTCTGCCTCATCGTGATAAAGTGTTTTCATTGTCTTAAAATCAAGGTTTTGGTATGCCTTTAAATAATTTTGGGCTCTTTCTAAAGTCGATTGCCCAGATAGGTTTGCTATTGAAAAAAGCACAATAGCTAAAAAAATAATGCGTCTCATAATTAAAAGTTTTCGTGATATTACTAATTAGAAAAAGCCTAGAAGACACATTTTAGAAAGTATTACGCAAATACTGTCTTTTGTTATCAAGTGTCATAACAAACAGTAAAAAAATCACCTAAGAAAGAAGTTACACTTTATCAATTGGTACTTAATCCATCTCATTTGTAGATAGTTTTACTTCAAAATTTTACATCATGAAAAAATTCTTATACACATTGCTTGTAGTACTAGTCTTCACAAACTGCAAGCAAAGCATTAAAAAAGACACATTTACACTTGAAGACTCGCGCAGAATGCTCTATATGGGTATTTACAATAATACGAACGGAGTTTCTACAGAAAAAGTTGGAAATCAAATACAGCAATCAATGAAAGATTTGATGAAATTTTATGAAGCACATGATTACAGTTTTGATCCTGTTTCCGGTTCATTTATGCTCAATCTAAACGAAAGAGGTGAGTATGTTAATTTCCTTCCATTTAGTAAAAAAGAGCGAACACCAAAAAACGACTATGGCATAAAACTAGGCGAAACTTTTAGAGCCACTGCTCTTAAAGGAATTCATCTTGGAACTTACTCTTCCGTAGAAAAAACATATGAAAAAATGTTCAAATATATAGACGATAAAGGATGGATCAACCTGGGTTATGCTACAGAAATGTATATGACAGATCCTGCTATAGAAAAGGATCCGAGCAAATGGGAAACGGAAATTTCTCTAGCCGTAGAAACAAAACCTCATGGTCATATTGAGGTAACTCAATTACCAGAACTAAGTTATGTCTCTGTTAGAAATGAGGTATCTAAAGAAGAAAATCTAAGCATCGAACAATCTTTAGGCAGACAGATGTACGAAATGAATCAAAAAGTCATGACTGCATTGAACAAAAGCAATATACATCCTCCTTATGTGACCGGGTTCAATATTATTCATAACCGTACAGAGCAGCAAGTCGATTTCGAGTTTTGTGTTCCCGTTCCTATAAGTACAGCTAGCGAGGATGTTCAGTTTACAAATTTGACTTCGAAAAAAGCGCTTAAAGTGGTACATCACGGTACATATGAGTTTTCCGAATCTTATAAAAAAGCGTACACCTATGCCGTCGCAAACGGCCTAAAGTTACACGATATTAGTTATGAGTTTTACATGAATGATCCAAGAAAACAAAAAGATGTATCAAAAAACGTTACGCATATTTACATTCCTTTTTTACAAAAAATAAGCAAGAACTAATGAAATATAATGTAAACACGATTGAAGATTATTTAAACGTTGTTCCTAAAGAACGGCGCCCTGTGATTGACGAAATTATCGCAATTATTGACGAAATAGCGCCTAAAGCAACAAAAATATATAAATACAATATGCCTTATTATGCGCTGTTTGGCGAGCCTTTATTTGCTGTAGCATCTCAAAAGCATTTTATAGCAGTATATATTACGGAGCATAAACTTATAGAAAAATATAAAGCAGTCTTAGGTAAAGTAAGTCTTGGAAAAAGCTGCATCCGATTCACAAAGAAAGAAAACGTCGATTTTGATGCACTTACAAAACTACTCATTGAATCCTATGACAAACGAGTATTATATAATGTTCCGCATTCTGCCAGTTAAAGATCTTGATGAAACTAGAAGTACAACACGTGGAGGTTCATGCATCTTCTTTGACAAGAGCTAAAGAATTTTATGTAAACAAGCTAGGCTTAGATCTTATAGAAGAAATCCCAGGATTAAATCTTATTGCTTTAAGAGCCGGTAAGGTGCGTATCTCAATTTTTGGAGGGTTCGAAAAAAAACCTGATATACATCGCGAAAAATATTGTGGAACACACTTAATTTTTAGAACAAATAATCTCGAAAAAACAGTAAATGATCTAAAGAAAAAAGGTGTTGTATTTACGACGGAAATTATCGTTGCCGGTGATTTTATGAGAGATGTAGCCACCATGGACCCAGATGGAAATATCATTGAGTTTGCAGAATACTTAAGAGAACCTTTATGAAACTTTCGTATAAAACCTTATTCTCAAAGCATCGTTCCAAAATATTCGATAGAGCAATGGATTTAGCCATAGTAATCTTTGGTATTTCCATTGCTTTTTTCATTGAACAAAAGGGGAAATTTGTTGATCAAAAACAGGAGCAAGTACGCTATCTTAAAGCCTTATCTTTAGATCTTAACAAGGACATTAGGGAACTCTCAGAAACACAAATACCATTCAATCAGTTTAAAAATACCGAAATAAAAACAGTATTAAAAAATGTACAAAAAGACAGGATCATTCATGATTCAATTCAACTTAAACTTAGACGTACTTTTGTTTCTTTAAATGCGATCATAAATGACGATACGTATGAATCTATCAAGCAATCAGGTAAGTTCAATATAATAGGAGACCTATCCATTGTAAAACCTATCGTCAGTTATTATAAGCACTCAGAAAAACTAAAAGAAATTAAAAGTATGAATCTAGAACACTTAAATCGACTTACCGACTATTGTTCTCAAAAAGGAAAGTTTACCATGACAAAAGATAAATATGGTCTTATTACTGTTGATTTTTCTTCTAACTTAATTCGAGATTTTCAGTTTGTTAACCTCCTAAATAAATGGCAAATATTAATTGATTTTAAGGTAAGTGAATATAAAAAGGTAAAAGATCAAGCAGTTACATTAGCAGCACTTATCGATTCAGAACTTAACTCATTAAACTAAACGTTACACTCATGAAAAAAATGATAGCAATTTTACTATGTACAGTACCAATATTTTTATTCGAATTTAACGGTCATGATATTATCAAAAAAATGCACAAAAAATACCATGGCAAATGGTATCATTCCCTGACCTTTACTCAAAAAACTGAAAAATTCCAGAATGATCAGGCTTTACCAGTAGAAACCTGGTATGAAGCTCTAGAACTCCCAGGAAAACTGACTATAAAATTTAACTCAAAAGATAGCGGTGACGGTATTATTTTTGCCAAGGATAGTGCTTTTTTCTTTCGTAAAGGTCAAAATGTAAGTGCAAGACCAAGCGTACATCCACTGATACTTTTAGGCTTCGACGTATACTTTCATACTCCTGAGAACACTATAAGTAAACTTAAAAATCTTGGATATGATCTATCTAAATTTTATGAAAAGTCGTATAAGGGTAGAAACGTTTATGTTGTTGGAGCTACGTCTAAAGATGATAAAAGCAATCAATTTTGGATTGACAAAGAGCATTTATATTTTGTGAAAAGTATTAACTATCGTGGCAGTTTTACTTCAGAAATTGAATTTATGGAATACCAAAAACTTAAAGACGGATGGATAGCTCCCAAAGTGGTTTTTAAACAAAATGGTAAAATTACGATGATCGAAACATATAGAGATATACTAACAGATATACCTATTGCCAAAGAAGTCTTTAATCCGAAAAAATTCTCATCGATACGTTGGTAAACGTATTAGGGAGTATCCTTTACTAATAGATATGCTGTATTGATAGATTCTTTTGGGCTATCCCTAATTCATTTTCATTGCAACCTTTGCATATTTTTAGTGCTGTGCACCTCCGTGATTATAGTTTCTATTTTTACGACTCCTTCTTTTAAATTTGCTCTGTAAAAAGTTGTAATTCAGGCTTAACATATAATATCGTTGCCAAAGCTGAAAACTTAAAATATCATGTTGTACGAATTCCTCTGTAACCACCGTTCTTTTTTGATTATTCGTATTAAACACATCATTTACCCTTAGGTTTACCGTAAGCAGATTGTTTAAAAAACTTGCTCTAATACCAACATCTACTTTATTTCTGGGTAAGACAAATAATAATGGCTCTTGTCTTTTAGGCGTATGTAAATACGTGACATCCGTGGTTACTTTTTTCCCAATCTTAAATGTGTTTCTAATTTGAACGCTGGAAGATCTTCGTATACGCCAATTAAAATTTTCGGTAGAACTTCTGAGATCCGTATAATAAAAGTTAGCCGTAGTTAGAAGTGTCCAAAAAGATCTTAATTTAAAACGCACTGTAGTTTCTAATCCGTACATGTCATTTACGCCCGTATTTCTATAACTGTATGTCTGTACTCCCGTTTCTTCCTCTATAGAAGTAACCGGTAGAATAACATCTTTTTGATTTCTATAAAAAACATTAAAAGACGTATGAACAGTATTTCCTTTTGTTTGAAATACGATGTCGAAGTTGTCTATCTTTTCCGGAATCAATGACGGGTTTCCTACAAAAACTGACACGGGGCTGCCAAATTGAAAAGGGTTAATATGTCTAAAGTTTGGTCGAGATATGCGTTTACTATAACCTAAATTCAACGAATTTTTATCATTCAACTTGTATGTAAGATGTATTGAGGGGAACAAATTCGAAAAATGAAAACTATTATTCAAAGAAAGTTGACTAATTGTATACTTAGATGAATAATTCTCATACCTTAATCCAGCTTGCAGTATAATATTATTCTTATTCAAGTGAGTAAGTGCGTACATCCCTAAAAGTTGTTCATCGTAATCCATCCTACCAAATGATGATTGTTGATTGGCAGGTACTAATATCAAACTCGATACTAAATCTCTATGGTCAAAACTACCTCCTGTCTCAATTCTCCAATCCTTATTTATCGGAAACATATAATCAAAAGATGCAGATTGTAAAACGTTATTATTTATAATCTCATCACTATATATAGGCGCATTATTTTGATCATTTCTAGAGGGAAAGCGATTATTATTAGCAGTTCTGTTATAGTCCATTTCTAAATAATGGTCTTTCTCGTTAAATTTTCGTCTATAGTTTGCATTAAACCTACTGGTATAATGAAAGTGATACAGTATTCGATCTATAGTAAGTGCAGTATTATTTGTTACATCTGAGAATAGTGTATTACTCTGAATATCATGTACATTATCTGTATAAGTATAGTCTAGTGAAAGATCATTTTTTTCATCAAAAAAGAGGTCAACTCCAACATTTGCATTTAAGATTTTTCCTGAAAAATCATATGGAGTAAAAATCAATACTTCAGAACCGCTCGTAAAACTTCTTTCTACACGTTGAGTATTCAATACATCTCTATTAGTTATAAAACTTCCAAACCTTACATTCATAAAGCTAAGACCGTAATTACCAGATACGCCTATATTTTGGTGATTGTCGCTAACAGCGCTTGCTAGATTTAAATTCAATCCAACGCTCCTGTCTTTTTTAAGAATGATATCTATAATTCCAGAGGTACCATTTGCTCTATATTTAGCCGAAGGAGCAGTTATTAACTCTATTCGTTCTATATCTCCTGACGGAATTTGTTGCAATAATTCTGTAGCCGACAAAGTTGTAGGTTTGCCATTTAACAACAGGACCACATTATTGCTACCTCGAAAAGTAAGGGCTCCAGTAGCTAAGTCGACTTGAATTTCTGCAATTTGCTCAAAAGCATCCAAAGCACTTCCTGAGAGCAGTGCGTCTCTTCCTGGCCTCACAACTTTCCTGTCTACTTTTAATTGTGTACTCGTTATTTCTGAATTGATCACTATCTCATCCAACGTATCGTCACGTTCCAAATCAATAGTCATTAATCCATTTATCATACTATCATTCCTAAGTATTTTCTTTGTTTTATAACCTATAAAGCTTACCTCTACATAAGTGAATTCTGACTTTATCTTCAAACTGAACTTTCCTTTTTTATCAGTAGAAGTACCATCTATTAACTTGTCGTTATGATAAACAGCAACGGTAGCATACTCGATGACTTCCTTTGTTGCACCGTCAACAACTATTCCTTTGATGTTCTTTGATTGTTGCGCCCAAGAACTTAGGACAATAAAAAAAAGTAGATATCTCATCGAAAAAAAATTTAATAAAGAGATTATTTTCTTTTTCAAAACCCCAGTTAAATCTGTTAAACTCATTTTATGATGGTATCAAAAAAGAACGTTGTTTTCAGTATCTAGTATAAATGACCTTATTCGCTGTGTTCTAAAATCTTAATGAGTTGATTTGTCTTAACATTGTATAATTTACTTGACAATCCTGATGGCCAGCGGACTTCGATCATCTCAATATTCTTTTGTTGTCCAAGTCCAAAATGCTGAACAATATCGCTTTGACTCCTAAAGTTTGCGGTTAATGAAACTTCCTTGAATTGCTTGAATGTTTCATCGTCTTTTTTATAGGTTATATAAATTTTAGAACCAATCCCGTCTCTATTGCTCTTCGATCCTTGCAACTTAATTTTTAACCAATTATTGGCGTTCTCTGTCTCGTTTCGAAAGAACATATTTCGCTCATGTTCTCCCTGCCTGTTGGGCCAGTTTCCAACATATACATCTAAATCGCCATCATTATCATAATCTGCACATGCTATTGAAGATGTATAAGAAATAATCTTTGACATCTGTACATCTAACACCGCGGAAAACTGACCGCTATCATTCTCATAATAAATAAAACCCGCTCCCCAGTTAGAGCATATAAGATCTTGATCGCCATCATTATCATAATCCGCCCAAAGTGCCCCACCGGCATTAGAAGGCATTGTAGTGGGTAATATATTTTCGACTTCCCTAAAGTGCCCATTTCCATCGTTCTCATATAATTGAGAGGCAAGTCCATATTGATTGAAAACATAGAGGTCCAAGTCCAGATCATTGTCATAATCAACCCATTGAGCCGATGAAGATGAAGCGAATCCGTGCTTTGGTGCAAGATCTATAACCGTACCTTTATCTCTTTCAAATTCCCAGTTTCCTTTATTTATGTATAAAACTCCAGGCCCCATTGTATTAGGAACAAATAAATCTCGATCTCCATCATTGTCATAATCACCCCAGACACCGCCTACAGAAGCAGTACTATCGAGCACGATTAGGTTGTCAATTATCTTTTTAAATTTTCCTTCTCCTTCATTTTTGTAGAGAAAGTCAGGTTGCTTTCTTGTAAAACCTCCATTTGAAACATAAAGGTCTAATAGACCATCATTATCCACATCCACCCAATCTGCCGAAAAAGAAGCTCCCCCATCAGAAGATACAATGCTCAGGCTATCAAGCACGTATTTTTGGTTCGTAGTACGGTTAAACAACCAATTATTTGAATTCTTCTGATTTGAAATAAATACATCTACATCTCCGTCATTATCATAGTCCGCCCAACTAGAGCTAGATGAATACCCATTAAAACCTTGTGTCATTGCACTTGCGGTTCTTTTAAACCTGCCCGAATCATTCTTATATAAATAGTTGGGCTGAGCAGGACTATTCGGTTTGCTAGTATTATATCCATTTGCAACAAATAAGTCTATAATTCCGTCATCATTATAATCTACCCAACTTACACCACCGGTACTGGCTTTGTTCACAACAAAATGCCCCTCAACAATTCGCTCGAACCTCACCCTTTTTGTTTCTTTGTTATTGTAAGTTGTACATCTAACTATTCCTACCGAAATTATAATCGTTAGTATTCTAAATGTAAAAATCTTAGTAGTCCTCATTAAGTACAGTTTTGGTCCTGATTCGACATTATTATTAATCTTGTAAGCAATCTTGCTTTAACGATTTGATGCTGGTAATATGAACCTTACATTAAATCCTATCGTGTAGTCATATGCTCTGTTATGGTTCTTAGCAGGAATCCAACTGGGCATCGATTTTACTAATCGTACTGCTTCCAGGTCTGTCTCTTTAGAAAGCCCTTTTTTAACGATTACATCTTCTACCTGACCTTTTTTATTAACTTTTACATAAACAAAAACACTTCCCTCAATTTTATTCTTAAGAGCAGTTTTAGGGTATCGAAGGTTTCTAGATAAATATCGACTAGCATCTCTTCTGCTTTTGCCAAACCTTGCAGGGTGATGAACACGTCTTTCATCGGGAAAAATCTCTTTTCCATTTTCATCCCAAAACTGACTAGATACTATTCTTCCTCTTTTGTAGATTCTAGTAGCTGACTTCTTCCCATTTTCACGATAAAACTCCCATTTGCCGATCCTTTGCCCATTAGCGTAGTTTCCTTCAGAATCCAAATTCCCATTCTCATACCAAGAGGTAAACCTACCGTCGTATTTCGAAATATTGTCTTTTCGGCACCAAACGAGCATTTTAGGTTGATCGTTCAAGTAAAAGTCTTTTTGAATTATTGAGTTATCCTTATGCTCATTTTTAGTCAGGATTCTATAGAAAGATGCAGTTTCTTTTTTTGCAGGAACTCGTGAGAAATCATAAAGTTGACGCTTATTAAAAGTTAACAAATTGTATTCCAACTGCTTATAATGAAAACTATAATCTCTATTACTTCTTGTCGTATATACCATCTTACCATTCCTTATATTTGGCTGAATACTTCTATGGTCTGAGTTGGTTATCTGCCTAACATTTTTAGAAACAATATTTATTTTAAAAATTTCCGCTGGACGCTCTCTATATGACGCAAACACAATTTCGTCGTTGCCATCCCATATGGGCCATCCGTCAAAACTTTTATTCGATGTTGCCTTGTACTCTTTACCCGTATGATAATCCATAAAATAAACATCATTGTTAGACGCCCATTTCGTATACGCTATTTTGCTACCATCTGGAGACCAAGAAGCGTAGGTGTCTGAAAAGGTGCTGGTTAGAATTCTTTTGGTTTTTTTACTATCGATATCGACCTCGTAGATTTGATATATTTCAGGTGTTTGAACTGTGGAACTGAATATCAACTTATTTTCTTTTGGATGCCAATTTGGATGAATGTTTTCGGATTTGTTGAATGTAATTTGCTTTTTATTACTTCCATCAATATCCATTATAAAAATCTCATTAGTACCTGTTTCGTCAGACACAAATGCCACATATTTTCCGTTTGGCGACACTGTTGGGGTAATCTCATTAAACTGTGTAGACGTTAGCTGTTTCACCGAAGAACCGTCGGAATTCATTACAAAAAGATCTGAGCTTGTAAACCAATTGGATTGGAAAATAACCTTTTCCTCATTGGAAAACCAAAACGGGTAAGATATTTCAAAACCAGTAAGCTTTGTCGCTCTGTTTTGAGCCACAAGGCTTATGTTTAGAAATACAATTAATAAGAAAGAATTTTTTTTCATTAGTAAGCTATTTAATAAGAGAAAAACTCAGTGATCAATTTTTATTTTAAAAAAGTAGTTGTTTTAAGCTTTGCTTTTTGTTGGTACTCTAAAGGTGACATTTAATCCAGTAATAAATCCTTGTTTACGGTTGTGATTCATTGCCGGAATCCAGTTAGGCATCGATTTAATTAGTCGCACCGCCTCTTTATCGAGCTCGGGATGCAGACTTCTCATAACTCGCAAGTTTTCGATCTTTCCGGCTTCATTTACTTCAAACATGACAGGCACCCTTCCTTCTATCTTACTTTTAAGTAAAGATGGCGGGTATCGCAAATTCTTAATCATGTAGCTTCTAATACCGCCTTTTTGTCCAAAACTAGCCGGATGGTGAATTTCTTCTTCTTTCGGGAAAATCTCTTTGCCCGAGTCATTCCAAAACTGGCTATGCACAATAGTACCCTTACTGTAAATTCGTCTTGCAACGATTTGACCACCCTTATTATAATATTTCCATTCGCCATTTTTCACATGATTTAAGTACTCTCCTTCAGCATCTACTTGCCCATTTTTAAACCAATAAGTTGCTTTTCCGTTAAAGCTATTTGGAATGGCTGCAAACAATGAAACCTCTCGCCTTTTTGTACCATCCATATAATAATCCACCTGATAAATCTTCGAGATATCTTTTGTATGCTGTTCAAAGGTTCTATAATACAAAGCTTCTGAAGCAGCATTCGTAGGTCTAAAAGCAAAATTCAAGTACTGTTTTTTACCCATTTCAACAGTGCTTTTAAGATGGGAAACATCAATTACCTCAATGCTCATTGCATCTTCCCCACTTGCAGCTCTTGTAAACGCTATTTTTGTTCCATCAGGAGACCATTTTGCCCTGGCATCGCCAAAACCAGGACTGTGTGTAATTCTTCTTAAATTACTTCCATCCGGTTTACAGATATACAAGTCGAAATTATGATCGTCGTAGCGATGATATTCTCCTCGTAACGGGTAGTCTCTATTAGATGAAAAAACAATCCACTCACCATCTGGCGACCATGAAGGAAAATAATCGTCTGCCAATCTATTGTTAGAAATATTAGTGCGGTTCTTTCCGTCTGCATCAGCAATGTATACTTCATATGCATACGTATTGCCTCTACCCTCTTTTCTATAATAAAGTAATTGTTTCCCGTTGGGTGATGGCGAACCATAAATATCCCAACTAGGAGCATCAGTTAACCTCTTCAGTTCTCCGTTTTCGATATTGAGTCGATACAGTTCACTATTTTTTGTAAGAAGACTTCCCTTCATACTCTGATTATCACGAAATGATGTAAACAATATCTCTTTGCCATTTGGATGCCAAAAAGGATATTCGTCTTTACCAGGATGATTCGTGAGATTGGTTTGATCTGTTCCGTCAGGATTCATCATATATACTTCCTCATTACCATCTCTTTCACTTATAAAAATCAGTTTAGAGCCATCAGGAGACCAATTGGGTTTTTTATTCACATAATTGCCTTGTGTGAGCTGTTTCAGGTTTGTTCCATCGGCATTCATAGTATAAATCTGGTAGTATTCGCTATTTCTATCGGATTGAAATGCTATTTTGGTACCATCTGGAGACCAATCTGGATATGCGTTTACAACACTTGTAAGATCGCCTATTCCTCGGCCTGGTTGTTGACTGAATCCTTCCCAACTGATTATAGATATAGCTAATAATATTAGTATGCTCTTTCGTATCATATATAAATTATTTTTTGGTGTATTTTTCTTGTTTCCCATCACTCTTTGTTATCTGTAGTTCGTTGTGTAAGAATTGTACGATAAAGAGGTTATCTCTGGTGTAAAACTTGTTTTCATCATAAGGGATTAGTTTATAGAAATAAGAAGTCTCTCCTTTTACGGTTTTATGCAAATAAATGCCTAAATCAGAATTCAGCACTCGAATGGAATCTCCATCTTTCTTTGATTGATACATCCCTACCAATAGCGCTTTTTTCTTTTCAGAAATGGTTATTTCCTTTAACCGGTTTTCCAACGTTTTCTTTTTAAGATTAGGTTCTCTGAGTCTTAAAAAAATAGTGATATGGACATCGTCAGATATTCCTTTTGAAAAACGCGTAATCCCAAAGGATGATCTTTTGATTTTTATACGATTTAATACTAAGCCCAATTCGTTCCCATTTTTCCGAGTTTGAGTTGTATCCTTTACCGTACCTACAACCTGAATTGGTATTTGAATTTCTTTGGTAACGCCATGCATGGTAAGTTTTCCTGTTGCTAAGTACCCTTCTCTATTCTTTGTAAAAGATGTGCTTTTAAGACTAATAGTGGGATATTTCTTTGCATGAAAGAAATTTTCTATTAAATCTTCATCCCTCATTTTGTTATTGGTATCGATACTGTTTACTACTAAGAGTGCCTCCATAGACGAATTTTCAACATTCTTTTCATCCAATAGAAAATTACCGGTAAACACATTAAAGCTCCCTGTCACTTTTGCCACATTCATAAATGTCACATTAAACTGTGCAGACGAGTGGAACAAATCGATATAATATTTGGTTTGTTCTTGTCCATTAAGACTAAGGCACATAAAAAGAAATAGTAGGCTTATAGTAATTGTTCTCATGTGATTGTTTTTAGATCTTAGTAATTAGGAGAGTTAGTGTTTTGAAAAGTGAAACATTGATCTTCATTATTGTACTCATTCAATTGCTTATTTCATTCCAAAAGCCACTATCTGAATTCATATTTTCTACCTTATAGCGCCCTCTTTTCACATCCTTCTCAACAGCTTCGTATCTACCTCCGAGGCACTTGTGTAGTAAAAATTCTGCCATAGCCATGTAAGAAATGTTATTGTTCGGATTTCTGTAATCATGGCCCTCATTTGGGTATACCGTATATATAAATTCTTTTGAATGTTTCTTTAAGGCTTTTGCGAAAACATCAGACTGTGATTGAGGAGCCATTCTATCTCTACTACCATGAGACATAAGAATGGGTTTTTTAATCGCCTTGACTAAATGAACTGGCGAATGTGCTCTCAGCAGTTCTCGCCCTGATACTGTTAAATCATTTCCTACTCTGGTTCTCCAAATTTCATTCGAAGCTACCGGGGTTTTCAAAAAAACTTCTAAATCTGTTGGCCCATATTTTGTCACAGCACATTGATACATATCCGGTTGCTTTGCTAGCGCCATATATGAAGCATAAGCTCCATACGAAACTCCTGAAATTGCTAACTTATTCTTAGGTGTAACCTTATGATCAATAAGCCAATTACCAACATCAATGACATCTTGATGCATTTTTGCACCCCATTGAAGATTTCCTAAATCAGTAAACTTTTTACCATAGCCGGTAGCTCCTCTAAACTCGCTATAAATAACAGCATATCCTCTATTAACATATAATTGAATATTCCTATGCATTTGCCATCCAAACTGATAGTATCCTACCCACGGACCTCCATGAATAATTTGTATTGTTGGTAATGGTTGATCCGGAATTCCATCTTTATTTTTATCACTTCCCGGAGGTAAAAACAACATACATGGAAGTTTCACACCATCGCTAGCCTTAATAATGTGTTTTACTCTAATTGCCGGTTGTAATCTTTGCAGACCCTCATGATCTATAAAAAGAAAACGTTGCATTCTTTTTGCTCTGTCATAGATATAATAGCTTTGCAAACCACCTTTAAAATAGCTAAGTAGCCATTTTTTACCATCGACATTTCTTCCTCTATATTCTATATCTCCTAGCCCTTGTTTTTTTAAGAATGAAATATCTTTTTTATACTCTTTTTTAATGGGTAAAGACAATCTTTCTCCATAAACCGCTGTAAGGATCTCTGGTTTTCCTGTTAAAGGATCTATTAAATTGAAATCTGAATTAATATCTGCTTGCTTATGTTGTGCGATCAATACTCTTTTTCCGGTTTCAATGTTAAGTTTTACCAAGGCGGTTTTATCCGTACTTGAATTTTCTAAAAGATAAACATCATGGTCGTTCTGATCGACGGAAACGATATCTACAGGAAAGGATGCAGGCCATTTATAAAAACCGACCTTCTTCCAGGAATCGTTTTTAGGTTTTCTTAAAAAAGTAACGTCGCCCGATCGATACTCAATTCCAAATATTGGTTCTAGTTTAGTATTAAACCGTACGTCATAAAACCTACCATGATCAAGTATCTTAGACCAGCGGTTTTTCTTACTATCATATGCATAAAATCCACTGGTTTCCTCCGCTAGCGTATAAATACTAAATATTAAATGCCTTGTGTGTTCAATAAGACGAAGGCGTCCGTTAACAGGTAGCTTAATTTCTCTGCTCGTACCTTTTACATAATTTCCAATGTGCAGTTTATAGCCTTCTCTTGTAGGAAATCCAAAAAGAATTTGTTCGTTATCCATGAATTTCCAAAAGCCTGGTTGACGAGATAACTTATGTTTAAAAGTAACTTTTCTAGAACTTTTATCAATGGCTTCTATATGTAAATGAACACCAGACTCCTTTCTGTCGATATAACCGATATAGTTTCCCGATTGATCTATTTTTACAGCTAGTTTATCTTTGGGACTATAAAATGTAGCTCTAGGTATGAGCTCTTGCCCGGATAGTTCAAAAACAAGAAACAGCAGAGCAATGCAAGTAAATATTTTTTTCATGTGATGTTAGGTGTTAGGCCCGTTTTTTACTTTTTCAACGGTCTTGATTGCCAAAGTACTTGTACGATCATCCATTTTTTATTGTACTTTCCTAAAAGCACATAATCCGTTCCCCACCATGCGGTAAGTTTAGCAGCAGCCGTTTGATTCTGTACATCTAGAATCCGCACATTTCTCGGCGCGCTATCAGGAATTGGTCTTGACTTAACTTTTGTTGCGTAATCCATCATTTGTTTATAGGTCATGGGCTCTCCGTTGTACTTTTTAGTGCCTCTCGCTCTGAAATACCCATACTTGACAACGTCTTTCAGCATACTTCTTTTAAGCTTAATAGTATCTCCTTTATAAAATGCATCTATATAGTCATTAACAGCCAATAGAACTTCGGCACGATCTTTCTCTTTAGTTTGTGCAAATTGTTGTTGAGACAACCCAATAAGACATATAAGGGTAAGGCATTTTTTTATCATACTTTGAATTTTTAGTTTGTTAATCAAGATTGTTGAGGTATAAGCATTGACCTCCTATTACTATTATTTTGAATGATCAATTCCTCAATACTATTTAAAAGTACTTTCACGAGGTTATGTGGCTGTTACATTTTAGAAAGTGATACATTAATTAACAAGTATTTAAGAAACTAAATAAAGAGGAGGCAAAACAACCCATAACTAGTCGTAATGCCCCCAAACAATCACCATTGTATTTGCCCACGCAAATCAATGAAAAACTACGTTCATGTCTAAAACTTCTTTAATAAATGCCAGTCTGTTAATTCTGTCTCTTCCTCGTATTTGATGCCTCATTTTCCACCCAACTTGCAATAGCATCGGATTCGTATTTTCTTTTTGAGCATGTTGCAATGCAGCAATCATTTTATACCCATGCATTGGTGAGGCTTGCTCATCTAACTCGCCTACAGTGAGCAGCACAGGAGGGTAAGTCATCTTTTTTACATTCTGATAAGGCGACCATTTATATAGTGATTTAAAATCCTCTTTATTATTTAGATCCCCCCAGCCAGAAGTTATAGGTCCTATTTGATAGTTGTACATTCTAATCATATCGGTTAATGGAATATCAATAATTGCACATCCCCATATGTCTGAATACTGGTTAATGACAGCTGCAGGTAACGGACCACTGGCACTTCCTCCGTTTGCTACTACCTTACCTTTAGATGTATACTTTTCGTTGATTAAGTGCTTCGCTGCATATGCATAATCGTCAATGGCATTTTGTTTGTTCCTTCCAGAGCCTTGATGAATCCAATCTTGACCATATTCGCTGCCACCCCTTATTCCTGGGTAAGCATAAATACCTCCCATTTCCATCCATTCGATAATATCTACCGAAGTATAATATAACTTTGCTGCCCAATTAAACCCATATGCGTATATAAATGCCGGCATGGATCCATCTTTTTTGAATTTGCTTTTTTTGTACAAGATGTACATGGGCACTTTTGTTCCGTCCTTACTCGTGTAAAAAATCTGCTTTGTTTCAAAATCATCCGTGTTGAAAGGCGTATTAGCTCTAAAAACCGGAGATACTTTTCCTGTGTTTACATCTAATCGAAAAACGGATCCCGGATCAAAAATGGTTTGCATACCAAAAAAAGCTTCGTTATCATTTTCGTCACCTAAAAAACAGGTCATATACGCAGTACTCTGTCTAGAAACTAACCATCCTATATAAGGTAACGTTACTTCTCTCTCAAAGCGCCCATTCTTGCTGAAAATTTTTACAATAGAGATTAAATCCTTAGAGTATTCAACAACTATTTTATCACCTATGAAATTAACATTGTTGATAGTCATCGCATTATCTTCTGGAATCAGATCAGTCCAATTTTCTTGAGATGGTGAATTTATATCGACTTCTACAATTTTTCTTCTTGGTGCATTCTTACTTGTTACAAGAATAATTTTATCACGTCTCGAAGTCACATACATATGTCGATCTTCTTTACCGATAACGATTGGAATAGGATTTGTATTTTTCCCATCAATTCGTTTAACGTATACATCATTAACGTTCATTCCTGTTGTAAGAATGGTTACTAATTTTCCATCGGAAGAAGTGTACACTTTGCTCAAACCTGTTTGATCGTCGGGAGCTGAAAATATGAGTTTGTCTTTTTTTGCAGATGTATTTATGGCATGAAATAGTACACGTTGATTCTTAGGTGGAGTTTGAAAACTATCACCTTTATTTGGAAGATCAAATCTTGAGTAATA
The DNA here is from genome assembly GCA_965218065.1 of Flavobacteriaceae bacterium. Taxonomy (GTDB): domain Bacteria; phylum Bacteroidota; class Bacteroidia; order Flavobacteriales; family Flavobacteriaceae; genus Polaribacter. The sequence continues at coordinate 2,168,600 of OZ244589.1, forward strand.
AAAACCGCTATTATCTCGTTTCCATTTCAAAGGGCTATGAAATGTATACATCCCTTCTATTTTATCAGTCAAGTGTTTACCAGTTGTTACATCAATTATTCTCCAAACATTCCACTGAGATAAATTTTTACCAATACCATAAGCCAGATATTTCCCATCAAAACTAGGTTCAAATTCAACGATAGGCCACCCCTTTTCTTTATTCCCTGGATCCGTTTCGCTTTCGGCTAGAACTAATTTAGAGGGGCCATTTAAGCTTTCTTTCACATAGATTCCTCGTGGACTTAATGATCTTGAGTAGTAGAAATATTTTCCATTTGCTTTTCGAGGTTCTCCATCCGAATACCTAATTTTTATAAGCTCTTTATATCTATCTTCTAGTAGCTGGTAGTCTTCCACTTTTTTTACGAAACTCCTAGTAATCGAATCCTGATTTCTCACCCAACTCTTTGTTTCTTCTGAATCCACATCTTCAAGCCAACGATACGCATCTTTAACTTTTACACCATGATAAGTGTCTATAACATCAGATCTTTTCGTAATAGGATAATTGTATGTATTTGATTTCGTACAGCCAACTAAAAATAACAGTGACAGCCCTAAAATATGTCTTAACATTTCTTCGTGTTTTGAAGTCCAAAAATAAGTGCCTGAATAAAGGAAAAGGTTTTCCTTTGTAAAATGATACCTAATAGTTTGCATTTAGTTTAACAAACTCGCTAGGGGTAACTCCATTTATTTTTTTAAAGATTCTATAAAAGGTTACCTTACTATTAAATCCTACCTCATAAGCTATACCTGATATAGATATTTTTGAGTAATTAGGGTTAAGCAATAATTTTTTTGCATGATCAATTCTATAATCATTTATGAAGTCGAAGAAATTTTTACCAAGATCCTGATTAATAATTTGAGATACATAGTGTTGAGGGATGGAAGTAATTTTAGCTAGTTCAGATATTCTCAGATCGTTTTTAAGATATAGTTCTTCCTCTTCCATTTGCCGAATGATGAGTTTTAGATATTTACTCCTAAGTTCATCTGAAAGAGCAGAAGTAGAATACTTTTTCCCTTTAATTCGTTCTTCTGCATCTAACTTAAATAGGTCTGATCGAGTTACGGTAAGATATCCCAGCACATGAATCAACAATGTTTGAATAAGTGCGATTATCTCATCAACAAATTTCGTATACCATGAGTTGAATGATAGGAAGAAGAGCATAAAAACATATAAAAAGAGGTAAATGATTATGCCTTTCGTAATGGTATGGAACCATTCAAATTTAAGTATACTTATATCTGATGTTTTCTCTTTTAACCGAGTAATATAGTCGCTAAAGAACTTTTTAGATAGTATAATATATGTTGCCATATGCAACAATAGAAAAGTAAACAAGATATAATCGGCTACAGAAAATGTATAATGTGAAAGCTCTTTAGACGCCTCTATAAATAGAATTTTATTTTTTCCATCAGAGCTGTAAAAATCAAAATAATAAAGAATATAAAACAATAGTGGAAAGAAGTGGATTATATGAGAAAATTGAATTTTGTACTTTCTATTTAATATGGTTTGACCGTATAAATAATACAATGGCCCTATTAGAAAAAGCATGGGTATTGCCAAACCTATAACATGAGGAACATATTTATATATTCCTAATTCCGTTATTAGGTAAGAAATGATTTTAAAGGATACTGCAATAATGAGTATGGCAAGAATATTATTTGCTCTTTTATTCCCCTTTTTATGGACGAATAGAATGATCGCTAGCCAGACTCCTTGTAAACTTCCAAATAGTAATATCAGGTTCCATAATGTGATCGAAATTGCCATCTAATTTTTTCCAAAACTAGCAATTGCATCAGCATATCGAGTGCTACTCTATAAACTGTTACCTATAAATAGGTTAATTTTTATACATTGTTTAAAAATCTACAATATGCGCGCTTTACTTATAGGTCTACTGCTATTTTATAACATGACTTTCGGGCAAGAAAGTGTGAATAAAAAACTACTTGCCGAATCAGAACTTTTAAAGGAAATTGTGAATTCTAACCAATCAATAAAGTTTCTCAACGGTGTGAAATTACTACCAATTCCTCCCAAAGAAATGGTAGTGTACTATAACAAAGCAGAAAAGCAAGCACTTAGTGAAAAAAAGTTTAAGCTTTCCAAAGTTGATACATCAATGTATAAAAGGTTACATCTTAAAGAGAGCTATTTTTACTATACTAAATATGGTTCTCCATTGGCATTTGTCGCTCCTCTAGAATTGTTGAGTACATATAATATTACTGTAACGAACAAAACTAAAGTGTTAGATTTTGGGTTTGGTTCTATCGGTCAGCTTCTTTTAATGAAAGAAATGGGAGCTAAAGTATCGGGAATTGAAGTAGACCCAATTTTGAAAGTGCTATATAAAGATCACTCCAAAAAGTTAAATCTAGTGTATGGTTTATTCCCTAAAGATGCGAGAACCGTTAGAAAACTGGGGGAAAAGTATGATCTTTTTATATCTAAAAATACTTTAAAAAAAGGATTCATAAATCCAGAAAAGAAAGTGAATCCAAGGTTTATGATAGATTTGAAAGTATCGCATGAAAAATTTTTAGAATCCATAAAGCAGCTGTTAAAACCAGGGGGTCATGTACTTATATACAATTTACATGCAGCATTGGCACTCGACAATTATAAACCCTGGACCGACGGACGTTCTCCTTATAGCAAAGAGTTTTATGAAAAAAATGGGTTTGAGGTTATTACCTTCAATGGAGATCACACCAATTTTGCTAGAAATATGGGTACATGTTTTGGATGGGACAAAGTAATGGATTTTAAGAAACATCTCTATGCAACATATACCTTACTCAAAAAAATGAAGAATTAAAATATGTATTTAGCAATCAGCTAATCCAACAGTAACTGCCAAACCACCTTCAGAGGTTTCTTTGTAATTCTTGTTCATGTCTTTAGCGGTTTCCCACATGGTATCGATCACAGAATCTAAAGGTACCAATGAATCTTTTGGGTTCGTTTCCAATGCCAGCTCTGCCGCATGAATGGCTTTTATCGCTCCCATCGAATTTCTCTCAATACATGGTACTTGTACCAAGCCTCCAATTGGGTCGCAAGTCAATCCAAGATGATGTTCCATCGCTATTTCCGCAGCTACTAACACTTGTTCAGGTGTTCCTCCCAATAGTTCGGTTAACGCACCTGCTGCCATTGCAGATGACACACCGATTTCAGCCTGACATCCTCCCATAGCTGCTGAAATGGTAGCATTCTTCTTAAAGATGCTTCCTATCTCTCCCGCTACCAATAAGAATTTCTTGATATGATCGAAATTACCTTCATGATTCTCAATAACCAAATAATACATGAGTACTGCAGGAATAACCCCTGCACTTCCATTAGTTGGAGCCGTTACCACACGACCCAAGGAAGCATTTACCTCATTTACTGCTAAGGCAAAACAACTTACCCATTTTAAGATCTCTCTAAATTTCACTTCGGTCTTTCGAATCGCAGAGATCCATTCCGATTGATCTGAATAGACGGAATCTTTGATCAATTTTTTATGTGTTTCATAAGCACGTCGCTTCACATTCAAACCTCCAGGTAAGATTCCTTTTGTGTGACAACCTATATACATGCATTCCAACATGGTATTCCAAATTCGCCGTAACTCAGTATTAATATCCTGTTTCGAGCGTAATTCTAATTCATTCATCCAAACAATCTCGGAAATGGGCTTTTGCGTTTCAAGACAGTATTTTTCTAATTGTTTTGCCTTTTCTATTGGGAATGGGAAATTCTTTTTTTCTAGGGATTGATCTGCAATACTCTGACCTTCCTGAACAATAAAACCACCTCCGATAGAATAATATTTTTCCTTTGAGATGACTTGCTCATTTTCGAATGCCGTGAATTCCATTCCATTTGCATGAAAAGGCAAAAACTCTCTATGGAATTCTATATCCTCTGCTAAAAAAGGAATCTGCTTGCTTCCGTCAAATTGTACTGTTTTGGACTCAGACACCGAATTAATAAGGTTACCTATTTGATCGACGTCCACTGTTTCAGGATCTTCACCACTCAATCCTAAAATAATAGCCAGATCCGTAGCATGTCCTTTTCCTGTTAAAGAAAGTGAACCGAATAAATCTATCTTTATGCTATCAACTTTAGCAAAGGTATTGGATTCTTTTAACGATATGATCCAAGATTGGGCTGCTCTCCACGGTCCCAAAGTATGGGAACTGGATGGCCCTACTCCTATTTTCAACATATCAAAAACACTAATGAACTGCGACATGACATGTTTAGTATTTAGATTCCTGGCCTAATTCTTTTACCAACATATAATAAATAATGGCTCTGTACTTATGTCGGTTGGTTTTCCCCATCCTTAAAGCAATCTCTTGAATTAATTGATCAAATGAATCTGAATCTTCCAATCCAAGCTTATTGACCAAAAAATTTTGTCTCACTGTGAATATCTCTTTTTCATCTGAACTAGATACACATTCCGCATCTCTTTTAAATATAGAAGGTCCTAGTCCTTTTGTAACTTTGGTAAACAGCTCATGCTCGTACGAGATATTTAGCTGATCCATAATAGATTCGTAGAATACTACTTTTTCTTCAAACTTGTTCATTAGTTGCTGTATTGATCGCTGTAAATATATGACGATACAGCGTATAAAAAAACAAATATTATGTCATTGTGTCACGAATTTCCATAATAAGCTTTAAAGTACTGACATTCTTCATGAAAAATGCCAATGGCATACAAATTGACTATTACCTGTCAGTTAAAATTTGAAAAACGAGTTTAAAATATAAATAAGAATTATGAGTAAAATTATAGGAATCGATTTAGGAACGACCAACTCATGTGTTTCTGTAATGGAAGGTAATGAGCCTGTGGTTATCCCTAACTCAGAAGGAAAAAGAACGACACCATCTATTGTTGCATTTGTTGAAGGTGGTGAGCGTAAGGTTGGTGATCCTGCAAAGCGTCAGGCCGTTACTAACCCAACAAAAACGGTATATTCTATTAAGCGTTTCATGGGGAATAAATTCTCTGAATCTTCAAAAGAAGCTAGTAGAGTACCTTATAAAGTAGTAAAAGGAGATAATGACACGCCTCGTGTAGACATCGATGGACGTTTATATACACCACAAGAGATCTCTGCAATGGTACTACAAAAAATGAAAAAGACAGCAGAAGATTATTTAGGTCAATCTGTTTCTGAAGCAGTAGTAACTGTACCTGCGTACTTTAACGATGCGCAAAGACAAGCAACCAAAGAAGCTGGAGAAATTGCTGGATTAAAAGTTAGTAGAATTATCAATGAACCTACAGCTGCGGCTTTGGCATATGGTTTAGATAAATCTAATGATGATAAGAAAATCGTTGTATTTGATTTTGGTGGAGGAACGCATGATGTATCTATCTTAGAATTAGGAGACGGTGTTTTTGAAGTACTAGCTACTGATGGAGATACACACTTAGGAGGTGATGATGTTGATGAAAAAATCATTAACTGGTTAGCTGAAGAGTTTCAGGCAGATGAAAACATGGACCTTAGAAAAGATCCAATGGCGTTACAACGTCTAAAAGAAGCAGCAGAAAAAGCAAAGATCGAATTATCAAGTACTACATCTACAGAGATCAACTTACCATATGTTACTGCTACAGCTAGCGGACCAAAACACTTGGTAAGAACGTTAAGTAGAGCAAAGTTTGAGCAATTGATCGATGATCTTGTGAAAAGAACGATCGAGCCATGTAAGACAGCTTTAAAGAGTGCTGACCTTTCTACTTCTGATATTGATGAGATCATCTTAGTAGGAGGTTCTACACGTATCCCTGCAATTCAGGAAGCGGTAGAAAAATTCTTCGGGAAAGCACCAAGTAAAGGTGTAAATCCTGATGAAGTAGTTTCTTTAGGAGCTGCAATTCAAGGTGGTGTATTAACAGGTGATGTAAAAGATGTATTACTACTAGATGTAACGCCTTTATCATTGGGTATCGAAACTATGGGGAATGTATTTACCAAGTTGATCGAAGCGAACACAACGATTCCTACAAAGAAATCTCAGGTGTTCTCTACAGCGGTAGACAATCAACCATCAGTAGAGATTCACGTATTACAAGGTGAAAGAGCAATGGCTGCAGATAATAAAACTATCGGACGCTTCCATTTAGATGGTATTCCACCAGCAGGAAGAGGAGTTCCTCAGATTGAAGTAACATTTGATATTGATGCCAATGGTATTATTAAAGTATCTGCTTTAGATAAAGGAACCAACAAATCTCACGAGATCAGAATTGAAGCTTCTTCAGGATTATCAGAAGAAGAAATCGAGAAAATGAAGCAAGAAGCTGAAGCAAATGCGGATGCTGATAAAGCAGCAAAAGAGACTGCTGACAAGATCAACGGTGCAGATGCAATGATCTTCCAAACAGAAAAGCAATTAAAAGAGTTTGGAGATAAATTATCTGATGACAAAAAAGGTCCTATTGAAACAGCTTTAGAAGAATTGAAAAAAGCACATGAATCTAAAGACCTTGCGCAGATTGATGCGGCGATGGAGAAGATCAATGAGGCTTGGAAAGTTGCTTCAGAAGAGATGTACAAAGCACAACAAGAAGCGCAAGCTGGTGCAGGTGCAGATCAAGGGCAAGCACAAGGAAATGCTTCTGCAGAAGGAGACAATGTAGAAGACGTGGACTTCGAAGAAGTGAAATAAAAATTTAACTTTTTATACGTATGAAAACCGCCTCAAATTTGAGGCGGTTTTTCGTTTTTTACGTATCTTTGTAAGACACCATTAAATTACTTTTTTAGATGAATATTCCTGAAACGAGTTTACCTCGTATCGTCATCATCGGAGGTGGTTTTGCAGGACTCGCTGTTGCAAAAGGCCTCGAAAAAAAGGATGTTCAAGTTGTCTTAATTGATAAGCACAATTACCACACTTTTCAACCTCTTCTCTATCAAGTTGCCACGGGTGGCTTAGAACCAGATTCCATTGCATTTCCTTTAAGGAAGATCTTTAATAATTTAGATGATTATTATTTTCGGCTGGCAGAAGTACAGCAAATACTTCCTGAGAAAAACGAGATCGAGACTTCTATTGGAAATCTAACGTATGATCATTTGGTCATTGCCACCGGTTCTGCTACCAATTTCTTCGGTAGCGAAAACATTGAGAAGTACACTATGGAAATGAAGAGTGTACCACAATCATTGAACATTCGAAGTCTAATCATTGAAAATTTCGAAGAAGCTTTGTTAACATCGGATCTGGCTGAGAGAAATGCTTTAATGAACTTCGTGATTGTTGGTGGTGGGCCAACCGGAGTTGAATTGGCAGGTGCATTGGCTGAAATGAAAAAAGGAATTCTACCTAAAGATTATCCAGATCTGGACATTCGTCAAATGCAGATCAATCTGATTCAGGGGTCAGATCGTCTATTGGATGCTATGAGTGTAAAGGCGTCGAAAAAAGCAGAAGATTTTCTAGCACGACTAGGTGTTGACATTTGGAAGAATCTATATGTGAACGATTATGACGGTAAAACAGTTAAAACCAATACAGACAAAACCTTTGAAGCTGCTACGGTCATTTGGGCAGCCGGAGTTACCGGAGAGTTGATCAACGGACTACATGCTGATGCGTTGGTAGAACGAGCAAACAGGATCAAGGTAGACCAACATAGCTTAATTGTGGGCAGTAAAAATATCTATGCCATTGGCGATGTTGCCAGCATGAGCTCTGAAGAGTATCCACATGGACATCCTATGATGGCACAACCCGCTATTCAACAAGGAAAGATGCTTGCAAAAAATTTATTGGCCAAGTTAAAGGGTAAAAAACTAAAACCATTTAAATACAATGATAAAGGATCCATGGCAACCATAGGTAGAAATAAAGCCGTGGTAGACCTTCCTAACTTTAAGTTTCAAGGATTCTTTGCTTGGTTCGTTTGGATGTTTGTGCATTTGTTCTCTTTAATTGGTTTTAGAAACAAAGTGATCGTTTTTATGAACTGGGTGTATAACTACATTCGATTCGATAGAGAAACTCGATTGATCATTCGTCCATTTAAAAACAAAAACAAATACTCTTTTAGAGAAGAAGATGCCTAAAACATCCTATATAAAATGTGCTGAGTGTGGTACATTTTCTACCAACTCAGATTACTGTGAAAGTTGCGGAGCTTTAATATCGTATCAGAAGAAAGTCAGTTTAAAAAAGGAGGCTCAAGTTCAAAAGCGAATTGACAAAGCAAAATGGGAGCTTGAGAACCCGAACCTTGCAGAACGCTTAAAACAACACCCATTCTTTTTATATAAGATAGCAGGTTGGATCCTATATTCAGCTTTCTTGTTGGTAAGCGCTCTCGGGGCTTTTTTAGCATGGTTCTTTGCCATGGTTGCAGCGGGTTAGCATGATCTCCAAAAAACTGACATATTACGCTTCCTTTTCATTCGCATTGGGAACGTGTATTTACGTTTTGCAGAAGTTTCATGTTCCTTTACCCAATATCGTTCAGTTTTACGTAAATGACTTCTTAATTGTTCCCATTATTTTGAGCATAAGTTTGATCATTCTTCGTTGGAGTAGAAATGATAGCAACTATCGAATATCTATCTGGATAGCTTTATATCTGTGTGCATTGTATAGTCTGATCTTTGAATACATCCTTCCCAAATTCCATCCCAGATATACGGCAGATAGTATTGATGTTATTTTGTATTTTGCGAGCGGAATAATCTTCTATTTCCTACAAAAAGAGACGAATGAGTAGTACAAAACTTTCGAATGCAACGGTAACCAGAATTGGAAACGCCATTTTGTACATCGAAGAGAACTTACAACATAAACTACTACTGCAGGATATTGCTGAGAAAGCACATTTTTCTCCATTTCATTTCCATCGTTTGTTTTCGGTAGTGGTCGGAGAGACCTTGAACAACTTTATTTCCAGAAAGCGCATTGAAACGGGGGCTTCACATCTGATGAATAAAAGAAAGCTCTCCATCACTGAAATTTCTGAAAAAGTCGGATTTACAAGTCTATCATCCTTTTCCAGAGCTTTTAAAAAGTTCTACGGAATGAGTCCGGCAGAATTCAGGGAGTTAAGTCCTGAAAAATTTAGCAAGATTTGTAAAACGAAGAGCAAGAATGGTCAAGTCACCATTTCTTTCGAGCAATACATTTGCAACATTAATAACTCATTAAACTGGTTAAAAATGAATGCAAATACGGAAGTAAAAACAATAGACAAACTAGAACTCGCTTATATAAGTCATCAAGGCAAAATGGATCATATTGGCGGTGCCTATGATCGATTATTACGTTGGGCCTATCCAAAAGGGCTCATGGGGCAAGAGAACCTAAGAATGGTTACCATCTACCACGATAGTCCTAAAATATCGGATCCCAATAATTTACGAATGAGTGCTTGTATTGTACTGAACAACCCAATTCCTAAGGATGGTGAAATTGGTCTTCGCACCATAGAATCGTGTCAATGTGTTGTTTCAAGATTTGAAATAACTCCTTATGAGTTTCAGCAAGCCTGGGAATCTCAGTTTGTATGGATGATAGAAAATGGGTATGAAAGAGGTGAGATCGCTCCATTTGAGATCTATTATAACAACTATATAGATCATCCCGAGAAAAAGTTTATCGTAGACCTGTGCATTCCTGTAGCATAATATTCAAGTAGCATTATGAAACATGAATGGAGAAAGAAGGAAAAGCAATTTTACCTTCCAAAGAATACGCCCGAAAAAATTACTATTCCTGAATTCCAATTTTTTACCATTTCGGGGAAAGGAAATCCAAATAATCCTAATTTTTCAGATCATATCGCTGCACTTTATGCCCTTTCTTATGCTGTAAAAATGGGATTAAAAAAGAACCCTGTCCTTTCTGGATATACGGATTACACCGTGTACCCCTTAGAAGGTGTTTGGGATATTTCGGAAAAAGCCAAACAGCATTTTGATCCGAAAACTCCTATAAATAAAGATGAGCTCGTCTATAAAATAATGATCCGTCAGCCTGATTTTGTAACCGAAGCATATGCCTTGGAGACTATCGAGCAGGTAAAAAGGAAAAAACCGGCACTGGCAATCGATCGCGTTAACTTCGAGAAAATCAAGGAAGGAAATTGTATCCAAATGCTTCATGTAGGTCCATTTGAAAACGAACCGGAAACGTTCCAAATCATGGAAAACTATGCAGACAATCTCGGTTTAAAAAGAAGTTCAAAAAAGCACAGAGAAATCTACTTATCTGACTTTAGAAAAGCGCCAAAAGAGAAACTGAAAACCGTTTTACGATTTAAACTTCACTAAAAAACAGTTCGTCATTCCTTTTTTACAACTCAGTATTTCTTTTTAGAAATGCCTGAGGGTTTGTTACACATTTGTACCATCAAATTAACAAAACATGAAAAAATTACTATTTGTATTAAGTATTATTAGTCAACTCACTTTGACTGCCCAAACAACAATTTCAGGAAAAGTGACGGATACAAAAGGAGAAGCTATTTTTGGAGCCAATGTATATTTAAAAGGGACCTATGATGGTGCATCGACTGGAGAAAATGGAGAATTTTCTTTTCAAAGTTCTGAAAAGGGAACACAAACATTGATCGTTTCTTTTCTTTCTTATGAGGAGTATTCGTTAGAAGCTGATATTAACACTATGAAAAAACTGACGATCAAACTTAAAGAAGATGTAAACACATTAGATGCGGTTATTATTAGCACCAGCACTTTTGAAGCTGGAGATAATGCAAAAGTTACGGCATTAAAACCTTTAGATGTAGTTACCACGGCAAGTGCCTTAGGTGATTTTGTGGGAGCACTACAAACACTTCCGGGAACAACCACGGTAGCAGAAGATGGTCGATTATTTGTTCGTGGTGGTGACGCTGAGGAGACACAGATCTTTATTGATGGAATGCGTGTATTTACTCCTTTTGCGCCAAGTGCGAATAATATTCCAACCAGAGGACGCTTTTCTCCTTTCTTATTCAAGGGAATTTCTTTTTCTACAGGAGGGTATTCAGCGGAATTTGGACAGGCACTATCTAGTGTACTGGCATTAAACACCATAGATGAACCGGTAGAAGAAAAAACAGATCTTGCCTTCATGACCGTGGGTCTTGGAGTTGGAAATACGCAAAAATGGGAGAAAAGCTCCTTCAGCATTAACACATCTTATATCAATTTAGCACCTTATTTAGAAGCCTTTCCAGACAGAAATACCTGGAAGAAACCGATTCAAGCTGCTAGCGGAGAAATGGTATATCGCTATAAATTCGAAAACGATGGGCTATTAAAACTATACAGTGCTTTTAGTTATACTGACTTTGATCTTGTACAGGATGATATAAATTTTGCAAACGGGTTACGATTTGGTTTACAAAACAGAAATCTATACTTCAATGGGTCGTACAGAGGGTTTTTAGGAAATAACTGGACCATGCACACAGGTATTTCATTCACCAATGATCATTCTAAAGTAAAATTTGAAGATGACCTTATCACAGATAATGAAAACTCCGCGCACATAAAGTTCAAATTGAAAAAACGTTTTAGCAGTCGTTTTAAATTGAATTTTGGAACCGAATACTTTATCACCAACTTTAATGAAGACTATGTGGGTGCTGTAAATGGTACTTTTAATACAACATTTAACAACAATATTGCGGGAGCCTATGCTGAAGCCGACATTTTCTTCTCCAAGAATCTCGGAGCAAAAGCCGGAGCTCGTTTTGAATATTCGGAATTACTAAATGAATCGACTATATCTCCAAGATTATCTCTAGCATATAAATCAGGAGAAAATGCGCAGTTCTCAGTAGCCTATGGTCAATTTTACCAAAACCCTAAAAATGAATATTTAAAGTTTCATCAAGATTTTACTGCGGAGAACACAACACATTGGATTGCTAATTATCAGTATGTGAAAAATAGAAAGATATTCAGAATTGATGCTTATTATAAGCAATACGATGATCTCGTAAAATATGACACTCAAGTAGCAACCATAAATTCTAATTTTACCAATGCCGGAAGTGGTTTTGCAAAAGGGATTGACATTTTTTGGCGAGATAACAGTTCTATAAAAAATACAGATTATTGGATCTCGTACTCCTATCTAGATACGGAACGCGATTATAAAAATTACCCCGTACAAGCAAGGCCAAACTTTGCAGCAGCACATAACCTTTCATTAGTAGGAAAGCACTGGATAGAGAATTGGAAGAGTCAAGTGGGTATCAGCTATAGCTTTGCCACCGGAAGAAATTATACGGATCCAAATCAGACTGGGTTCTTGAACGCACAAACGAAGAATTACAATTCGATCAGTTTAAACTGGGCCTATTTGATCAGTCAACAAAAGATCTTATATTTTTCAGTGAACAATGTATTAGGAACCAGAAATGTATTTGGTTACAATTATGCGAATCAGCCAAACATGAATGGTGTTTTTGAAAGACAGGCTGTTGTTCCTAATGCAGATTCGTTTTTCTTTGTTGGTTTCTTTTGGACGATCAGTGAGAATAAAAATACCAATCAGTTAGATAATCTGTAATGTCAATTCAAGTGAAATTGCAAAGACGTTTAGTATCGAGCATGACTTACGGACTTCTCGATACAATTTTAAACAAGTTTAAAATCACTCGAAGTGACAATTGAGAATGGAAAAACAACAATTCGGTATAATTAATGTTATCATATGGATGAAACATCGGATATTTGAATTGTAAAAATAATGTACATGAAAAACATATTCTTTATACTACTAGTACTCTTAGGAAGTCAGTATACAATCTCACAAGAGAACGAGGATATTACCTTAAGTATAGAAGTATCAATTACCAAGTACAATAAAGGAAAGATCTATATCGCACTTTATGATGATGAAGATCATTATATGAAAAAAACATATATGAGTTCAACAGAAAAAGTGGAAGACCACAAAGTAACCATCGTCTTCAAAGGATTAAAAAAAGGAGAATATGCTTTTTCATTATTTCATGACGTAAATGGTAATGGGAAATTAGACAACAATTTTTTTGGTATTCCGAAAGAACCTTATGCATTTTCGAATGAGCAAAAAGGAAGATTTGGTCCGCCAAAATTTGACAAAGTAAAGTTTACAGTGAACGAAAACACACATCAAAAAATATCTATAAAATAACATCAACTCTTTAACTAGAGAACACACTAACACTTTTAAAATCAATTAATTATGAAAAAACTATGTTTATTCATCGGGGTATTATTTGCTCTAAACACAAGCGCACAAACTCAATATGAGAAGGGAATGACCAAGGCATTTGAGCTTTGGGGACAAGGACAATTAACGGCCTCTGCGAATTTATTCGAACGTATTTCTAAAGCCGAAAAGAACAACTGGCTACCGTCTTATTATGCAGGTTATGTGACAGTAATTTCTGCATTCGGAATCAAAGATGAAGCTACATTAAAAGTTACTTTAGATAAGGCTAATACTTTGTTGACAGCAGCTGAAAAAATATCTCCTAACAATCCAGAGATCATGATCATGCAAGCACTGCACAATACAGCATATATTGCTTTTGATGGTCAGAAATACGGCATGACACTATCTGGAAAGAATGTAGAGATCTATACGAAGGCCTTAAAAATTGCACCAAACAACCCAAGAGTTATTCTAAGCAAAGCTGAATGGGATATGGGAGGAGCCAAGTTCTTTGGTAAACCGGTAGATCCGTATTGTAAAGATATTAAAAGAGCTTTAGCGCTTTTCAAAACTGAAAAAGCGACAGAGAAGTTCTACCCAAGTTGGGGGAAAGAACGTGCTGAACAAGTACTGGCGCAAAGTTGCGGTAAAGAATAAAGCTATGTATCAGTTATTTTTTAGAAGAGTTCTTGCCTTTTTTTTAGATTATGCAGTTATCATCGTATACGCGTTACTCTTATTTTTGGTAAGTACTCTTCTGAAGAAGTACTTCTCGATTGATCTGAATATGGGAAGTCCCATAAAAAATCAACTCTTGGCATTCTTGCTACTTACCTTACCTGTATTTCTATACTTTTACCTTTCGGAAAAAGGAACTCGGCATGCGACCTTAGGAAAACGAATAATGAAATTGAAGGTTACATCTGCAGGAAATATCTTAGTACGAAACTTCATAAAATTCTTACCCTGGGAGATTGCACATATTGGTGTTCATCAAATCGTTTTTTACGATCAACAACAATTGGAAATTCCTATATGGATTTGGAGCCTTTTAATTATTCCGCAGATGGTCGTTGCAATTTATTTTACAAGTATCTTATTGTCCTATGGGCGGCGCAGTATATACGATAATCTAGCAAAAACTCAAATTAGCCTAAAATCTTAGCAATCAGTTCTTGCTTACTTTTTTCGTCATCACCAAACAACCATTGTAGTACATTATTTTCCCAGATATCATCGCACTCTGAAGCAGTTAAAATATCGCGTTCCATGGCTAGATCCAAAATCTTTCCCGGATACGAAGATTGCGATTCGCTTTCCATTTCTCCCAAAGGATACGGATCATCCAGTCCCATCAATATCTGCCTGGTCCCTTGATTTTTGATCAGCAGTTCTAAAGAACCCGTATCATGTACCAAAGTATCAAAGAAAATGTTTTTATGGCCTACGGCTTTTCTAGGATGTTCTTTACCTTCAAACAGATCAGGCCTTCCATCAAAACCTTGAATTCTTCTTCCTAAATTGATCTGAGCTAATTGTCCGCCATGGGCAAAACAAACACGCATTCCAGGAAATTTTTCCTGATAACCATTCAATGTTAAAAAATGATAGGCATCTGCACATTGTGCCAACATCCAGATCAGATGAAAGCGCCATGCTGTATTTTCTAGTTTGATAAACTTCTCTCCATCATATGGATGCACTTCAACGGCTAAATTGTATTTACTAGCTAATTCAAATATGGGTTCATTCTCTTCGTCGAAGATACAACGCCAGGTGCCAATGGTATCCATATAATGTGTTGGTAAACACAATAAACGCATGCCTAATTCTTCTACGCATCGTTCTATCTCCCAGCAAGCTCCACGGACAAATCCAGGGTGCACCACAAATCCACAAGTAAACTTGGATGGATGATCATGTTGTACTCTCGCATTGAAATCATTTTGAAAACGCAATGCTTGTTTCATCTCCTCTACTCTCAACCCATTACCATACAACTGCGACAAGTTCAAGACAACTGCATGATCGATCTTAAAACGATCCATCCAATCCAGTTTTTCATTTAAGAAGAAACTAGAATCCGTTACCGGTCTGCTCCAATCTTTTTGTAACATGTATTTACGATCCTTATCTACCCAGAAAATCCCCTTATCTTTCATGTACTGAGGAATCTCTTCCGGATATGGAAGTAAATGTGAATGGCCGTTAATTCTTAATTTTCGTTTCATTCTTTTATATCGGGTTGTATGCAAAACATAGTGCCTTGCAGTGTAGCAAATAATTTTTCTTCTTTTTCGTCAGTGATCTTCGCTTCGCAAAAAACGAGGTTCTTTCCTGATTTTATAACTCTTCCAATAGCAACAATTTTTTGAGTATCTGCAGGCCTCATAAGATTGGTCTTAAATTCTACACTTAAGACTTCTGATCCTTTAGGCATTGTTGTCATAGCAGCATATCCACAAGCTACATCGGCAATGCTTGTAATCACTCCTGCATGAAAGAATCCATGCTGTTGTGTCAATCCTTCATGACGCTCACAGCTTATTTTTACCATGCCTGTTTCAATTGCTATGATCTCAGCTCCTAAGGTTTTCATAAAACCTTGTTTATCGAAACTTTTTTTGGCTGCTTCAATCATATAGCTATCCTAGCTTTGCGGGTGCCTCCATTTTAGTTCCACATTTAGAACAGGTACACTTTTCAGCATCCGAATAGTACTTATCAAAAATGATAGGCATATCTGTTTCAATATTATCTAACGCAAATGGTTCTCTGTATAATTGATTTCCACAGTTCTCGCAATACCACTCTAAAGCATCCATCATTCCTTCTGAACGAGGATATTCGATAACTAACCCAACCGTGTTGGCTTTTCTCTGTGGTGAGTGCGGTACTTTAGCTGGTAACAAATAAATATCTCCCTCATTGATCTCTACATCTACCATTTCTCCTTCATGGTTAATGATCTTAAGTACCATATCTCCTTCTATCTGATGGAAAAACTCTGGAGTTTCGTTGTAGTGATAATCCTTTCTGCTATTAGGACCTCCAACAACCATAACAATGAACTCACCATCCTTCCAAACGCATTTATTACCTACCGGTGGTTTTAACAGATGTCGATTTTCATCGATCCATTTCTTAAAATTCAAAGGTGAAACTAGTGTACTCATGATCGTTTGTTTTATGTTATAAATCTACAAAGATTTTGTTCTACCACCATCCACAGGGAGATTTATTCCTGTAATATAGCTTGCTTTTTCACTGGCTAAGAAGGTAACTGCTGCGGCCGTCTCCTCAGGTTTTGCAAAGCGCTTAGCCGGAACATACCCTTTCATTATCGCCACCATCTCTTCTTCTGAGGTATTGGCTTTATTGGCTTTTGCCGTAATAATTTGATCCAAACGTGCAGTATCAGTAAATCCGGGCAACACGTTATTCATGGTTATACCAAACTCGGCCAACTCACCAGCCATGGTTTTAGACCAGTTAGCCACAGCATTTCTGATGGTATTACTTACTCCTAGTCCGGGAATAGGTTCTTTCACAGAGGTTGAAATAATATTTATAATACGACCAAAGCCCTGCTCTTTCATAAATGGCACTAACGCCTGTACCAAGATCTGATTCACCACAATATGCATTTGAAAAGCTTCCGAAAACTGTTCCGGACTGGCCTCATAGATAGCGCCACTTTTAGGTCCTCCTGTATTGTTGATCAAAATATGGAAATCACTGTTTTCTGAAACAGCCTTTCTCACATTCTCAAGATCTGAAAAATCAGCCACTAAATAACTGTGTTGTTGATCTCCTGAATTTGGTAGTTCTTCTAAAACACTTTGTAACGCTTTTTCGTTTCTTGCCAAAAGTGTCACATGTACGCCTTCTTCTGCTAATGCAATAGCCGTAGCCTTTCCTATCCCTTGCGTACTTCCACATACCAAGGCATTTTTATTTTTTAAGTGTAGATTCATTATTTCAGTTTAAAACTATCTAAAATTGGCTGTCCTTCTTTCAAATGACTCTCATAAGTTTCCGGAAGTGCCGTATATGTCAGTATGTATGCGTTCTCATTTTTTATGAAAAAGAATTGTTTAAACATCATTTTCACTCCACTCATCGTCCCTTTCCATATCATCATATGCTTTTGATTCTTGCCACCATCTACCGATTTATTTTCCAATATTTTACCTCCTTCTACCATCGTTGTAATTTGACTTTCTGACAACTTAACATACTTGTCCATGGTCATATTCATCCCTTCCAGATTTTGAACCAAAAGATTGATGTTCTCTCTAAACGTGTCATTTTCTTCCAATTCTGAGTACAGTATAAATTGTGAGCCTTGTTGTTCCGTAATTTTCAGCTCCCAGTTTTCAGGGTATTGTATACTAAATATTCTTTTTTCATAGGTCTTTGTTTCAACTTGATCACCCCATAGGAATGTCAAAAAAAAGATGCCTAATACCAACGTTTTAATTTTCATAATTATTAATTTCTATTCATAAATTTCTTTTGCTCGGTCACTCATTCTGTCCATCAATTTCTCAGGACTCTTAACCACTTCAAATCCAAATTTCTCATACAATGAATGTGCATCTCTGGTAGCTAACATCCATTTATCAATTCTTTTTAAACTAGGATAATTCAATATTTTATCCATCAATAGTTGACCATATCCATTTCCTTGTTCTTCGTCAACTACAAATACATCTAGCAAATACGCAAAGAAGATCATATCGGTCATAACTCTGGAGTATGCAATTTGCTTTCCATTTTTAAAGAGTCCGAAATTGATAGAATTCTCCAATGCTATTTTTTGCTCATCATAACTTCGTAACGAACCCCAATAGGAGTTCTTAACAAAGTTGAAGATCATATCGAGATCCATATCTTCTGTTTTGGATGAAAAGTAAATATCTTCCTCGACCTTAATCATATTTGATACATACATTTTTAGGTTCTGTAAAGAATCGTAAGGCTTCAAAGCCCCCTTCTCTTCCCACTCCTGAGGCTTTTGCGCCTCCAAAAGGTGTTCTTAGATCTCGTAATAGCCATGTGTTGACCCAAACAATTCCCGATTGCAATTCTTTAGACAATCGCATGGTTCTTTTAAGATCGTTGGTCCACAGGGTTGCAGATAATCCATAGGACACATCGTTTGCCATATGCAATACCTCTTCCTCACTTTCAAAAGGCATGATCGTTACCACAGGGCCAAAGATCTCTTCCTGATTTAGTACACATTGATTATCACTAACTTCAATAACTGTTGGTTCTAAATAATATCCATCTTCAAATCCATCCAATTTTACTTTATTTCCTCCAAACAAAATAGTTCCGCCATAGGCTTCTGCATTATCAATATAGGATTTCACCTTTTCTAAATGTGGTTTTGACACCAAGGCTCCAACATCTGTCGAAGCATCAAATGGGTTGCCAACCTTCAGTTGTGCAATGCGTTCTACAAAATCTTTTTTGAATTGTTCATATATGCCAGCTTCTACAAAAATTCGACTCCCACATAAGCAGATCTGTCCCTGATTGGCAAAAGAGGAACGCACCGTGGTGCGTAACATATCTTCATAATTACAATCTGCAAAGATGATATTCGGGTTCTTTCCTCCTAACTCCAGAGATAGTTTTTTGAACATGGGTGCTGCCACACTAGCAATATGCGCACCCGTCTTTGTTCCTCCAGTAAACGATATCGCTTTAATATTTGGGTGCTCTACGATCGCTTGTCCTGTAGTAGTTCCTAACCCATGCACAATATTTAGCACTCCAGGAGGTAATTCTGCTTGTGTACATATCTCACCTAACAAATAGGCTGTCATTGGTGTTACTTCACTTGGTTTTGCCACCACACAGTTTCCTGCTGCAATTGCCGGAGCAATCTTCCAGGTAAATAAGTATAGAGGTAAATTCCAAGGTGAGATGCATCCTACAACTCCAATAGGTTGTCGCAGGGTAAAATTCATTGCTCCCAGCCCCACACTTTCATGCGCCTCGGATGCAAATTGCGTAATGGCATTTGCAAAAAATTGAAAGTTTGCCGATCCTCTTGGAATATCGACTGCCGTTGCTAATTTTAACGGTTTTCCATTATCCTTAGATTCTGCTGCAGCCAATTCAGGTAACTTTTCTTCAATAAGCTGTGCAATTTTAGACAAGATTCGTGATCGTTCTTCTAACGTAGTATTAGACCATCCCGGAAAAGCATCTTTAGCAGCTTCATAAGCATTTGCAACATCTTCTTTTCCCGAGTTCGGAATCTGACTGTATACAGATCCATCAGAGGGATTATAGTTATCTATCCACTCATTTGATATAGGATCCACATATTGGCCATTGATATAGTTTTGAATGTTCATCACTGTTTCTTAAATGCTGTTACCTTAATCTCCACTACCAGATCCGGATGTGGTAATTGATGCACCGCTACTGTTGTTCTTGTCGGACCTGTTTCTTTATCAAAGAATTCTGCATAGGCTTTATTGTAGCCTGCAAAATCGTTCATATTTACCAAAAATGTAGATACATCCACAACATCTTTCAAGCTTGCACCTACGGTTTGTAAATTCTTATCAATGTTTTGCAACACTTCTCGAGTTTGTGCTTCAATATTCAACCGTTTTGTTCCCATCTCATCAATAACATCAACTCCGGCAATCGTATTATCAGCTCTTCTTGAACTGGTTCCTGAAACAAAAATAAAATCGCCTACAACTTTTACATGTGGGTAGGCTCCTCTTGGTGTTACTTTTTTACTCATTGTTAAACTCTTTAATCTTTTTTAAATAAGTCCCCATCAATTTACAATTCTTTTTTCTTGATGCCCTGCTTTCACCCCGTCTAGCAGAATAGCGCACATTTTTATCGCATAACCCTACTCCCAGTTGCCCTTCAGATTCATATATAAACAGCAGCCATTTCTCCCTCTTTTTAACATACAACCCACAAGCGGCTCCAGATGCTGCCGTCCTAATTTTTATAATTTTTGGGGCACTCCCTTTGATCGTTTTCTGAACTCTGAATGCAATTACATTTTGTCTGCTCTTTTCATCGTATTCTACTCCTAATACCTTGCCTTGCACTATGTAATATGCATTATTAACATCTCTTTTACTAAACTCACTGCGAATGCACGAGCAGGCAAAAAGGGTAGTCGAAGTCAGCAATAATAATATGGTTACGATTCTTTTCATTTAGCTAATGCTACTAGTTTTTTCGTTGTTCTCCAGTTTCTGGACGTAGCAGAGACCTTTAGTTTCTTTTCAAAAACGTTGATCGTCAATTTGCTTCTTCCAAAACCATTTGGACAGTAAATATAAACTACATCTTCTAAAATAGTAAAATGATCTTCTTTTTCCTTATTTATTTCAATGTCTGTTCTTGGAGCCTGGCTACTCAAAAAAATAACGGCGATCACTTTTTCATTTTCTACAGGGTATGGATTCCCTTCAATTGCTTTTTCAACATCCTCAACTGTTTTGGCAATTACGGGAACATCATATTTAAATAGGGTGCTGATTTCTTCTTTTATTTCTTTCTCTATAGCAGCTTTTTCTTTTTCGGAATCCAGAATAATATTTCCGCTTTGGATATATGTTTGCACATTTTGATACCCTAGGTCTGACAGCATCTTACGCAAATCTTGCATCGGAAGTTTGTTTTTCCCTGACACATTAATTCCTCTTAATAAGACAATATACCTTGCCATTCGAGTTACTTTAACATCTTATTGGTCTCTTCCTGAACTCTTTCCAAAACCACTTTTAACTCCTCTATAGTCATATTCATAGAAGTGGAAATTTCGTTGTCTTCAACCATGGATAATAACACCTTGTCTTGCGCTCTTCCTCTTGTCATGGCTTCATGATAACCAATATCTTCATTAAACGTTACTAGAGAATATTTTGAAAAATATGCTGTAGGAAATGTTCTTTCCAAATCCATTTCTATTTTTCTTTTCTCCTTGAAAATAGGATTGGCTACATGATCTCTCATCTCATAATAATTCTCCACAGCTAAATCTCCAATAGCATCAGCATCTTGTTTTCGAACTTTCTGATACATAGAAAATGCTTTTTCCCAATCTACCTGATCATCAAAATGATCCAACACACCATCCAATACGACCACATCTTCAAAAGAAGCATTCATTCCCTGTCCGTAAAATGGAACCACGGCATGTGCTGCATCTCCCATGATCAATGTATTTCCTTTATAATGCCAGGGTAAACATTTAATCGTTCCTAGTATACCTGTAGGGTTATTTTCAAACTCCTGTAAGATATCAGGTATCAGCGCTAGAGCATCAGGAAATTGCTCCTGGAAAAAGGCTTTTATATTTTCTTCTGAAGTCAAGTTCTTGAAATTATATGCGCCTTCTTCATGCCCTAAAAACAATGTGACCGTAAAACTACCATCCATATTAGGGAGTGCAATTAACATGTATTCTCCTCTGGGCCAAATATGTAAGTAATCCTTACTTATTTGATGCGTTCCATTTTCTGTTGCGGGAATCTCCAATTCCTTATAACCATGCGTTAAAAAGTCTTGAGAACATTCAAAAGAGAATAGTCCTTCCTCTTCGTAGCTTTTACGCAAGGATGATCCCGCTCCATCTGTTCCAAAAATCACATCTGCATGCACCCTTTGCTGTTCTTTCGTAGTATACGATTCAAAAGTGGCTGCTTTGTTTTCAATGTCAACACCGATACACTTTTGATTAAAATGTATAGAAACATTTTCATGTTTCTCAGCTTCGGTTAGCAATATCCCATTTAGATCTCCACGTGAGATGGAGTTTATATATTCTCCTTCTCTTCCTGAATAATTGGAAGCGAAGGTATCGCCTTGCGTATCATGCATTAATCTTCCATACATGGGAATGCAAATCTCCTTGGCTTTCATATCGACTCCTGCCAATCGTAATGCTTTCAAGCCTCTGTCAGACAATGCGAGATTAATCGATCTTCCAGCCGAAATATCCGTTATTCGTAGATCCGGTCTACTCTCATACACTTCAACGGTGTATCCTCTCTGCGCCAATCGCAGTGCCAATAAAGAACCACATAATCCTGCGCCAACAATGAGTATATTTTCTTTTGCTCTCATTTATAACAAATCTTTTAAAATCTCTACCATCCGATATACATCTTCAAAGCTATTATACATCGGTACCGGTGCACAACGTATTACATCAGGCTCTCTCCAATCCGTTATGACATGATTTGCTGTTAATTTCTGATGCAAACTTTTATCCGCGTTTTTAACTTGAATGGATAATTGACACCCTCTTTCTTTTGGCTTTGAAGGCGTAATGATCTTAATATCTTCTGATCCTATCTCATTCACTAAAAATTCAAAATACCCCGTTAGTTTTTCCGATTTTTCTCTTAAGGCATTCATTCCAACCTCTTCGAACAGGTCCAGCGATGCTTTTATAGCTGCCATAGATAAGATAGGTGGATTGCTTAATTGCCATCCTTCTGCTCCAGGCATGACATCAAAAGGTTGACGCATATTGAACCTGGTTTCTTTATTGTGATTCCACCAGCCCGAAAATCTTGGCAATTCTTTATTATTTGCATGTTTTTCATGCACAAACAATCCAGCTAAACTTCCAGGGCCTGAATTCAAATATTTATAGGTACACCAAGCCGCAAAATCTACGCCGCTATCATGTAGATCTGGTTGAATATTTCCTGCACCATGTGCTAGATCTATTCCCACGACACAACCTCGACTATGACCCAATTCGGCTATTCTTTTTAGATCCAGATATTGCCCGGTGTAATAGTTGACCCCGCCTATCAGCAGTAAAGCGATCTCATCTCCTTGCTCTTCTAAAATCGTTTCCAGATCTTCCATTCGAAGCAACTCTTCTCCTGCTCTTGGTTTCCATTCAACGAGTCCTTTCTCAGCATCAAAACCATGAAACTCCAGTTGAGATTGTACCGCATATCGATCAGATGGAAAGGCATCACTCTCAATCACAATCTTATATCGCTTCTCCGTTGGTTGATAAAAGGATACCATTAACAAATGTAAGTTGGTTGTCAATGTATTCATGATCACAACCTCTACAGGTTTTGCTCCTACGATCTTTGCCATGTTTTCCGTGAGAAACTCGTGATACGGCATCCATGGATTTTGAGCTTCGAAATGCCCCTCAACACCATACTTTGCCCAATCATCTAATTCTTGTTGAATGTATTTCTGGGTGGCTTTTGGTTGTAACCCTAGAGAGTTCCCTGTAAAATACAACCAATCATTTCCCTGATCGTCTTTAGGAATATGAAATTTATCTCTTATATGGGATAATGAATCTTCTTGATCCAGTTGTCGCGCGTATTCTAGCGTAGTTTGGTAGTTCATTAGCAAAAAGTGACAGTTTCTAACTGTTTCTGTATTTCTTATTCCGTAAAAATAGGAATAATACAGCACCTTTTTGACGAATGTTAAACTTTTTTATGGCATTCTTATGGACTAGTAAAGCACTCTAAACTTTATGGTTCCATCTACCTTTTTCAAAGCTTTGATCACCTTCTTGTTGTATTCTTTATTTATATCGGTAATTACGTAACCCACTTTAGCATCCGTAGATAAATATTGCCCTGTAATATTTAGTTCAAATTCGGCCAATACTTTATTGATACTTGCCATAATTCCAGGTACGTTCTGGTGAATATGTAAGAATCGATGTGCATTTACCTGTCTTGGTAATCTAATATTGGGAAAATTCACTGCGTCCACTGTATTTCCTGAATTGATATAGGCCATGATCTTTCCAGGTACAAAATCGGCGATATCCTTTTGCGCTTCTTCGGTACTCCCTCCGACATGTGGTGTTAAAATAACATTTGGCAATCCTTTTAGCTCGGTATAATAATGTCCATTAGCTTTAGGTTCTTTAGGGTATACATCTACAGCTGCCCCGGCTAGTTTCCCTGACTCCAAAGCATTTTTAAGCGCATCTATGTCGACCACAAATCCTCTGGAAAGATTTACCAGATAGGCACCGTCTTTCATCTGCTTAATTTCGTCTTTACTTATAAAATTCTTATTCGCCGGATTATCATCTATGTGTAGTGTTACCACATCCGATATGGCTAAAAGATCGTTCAATTGTTCTATACGAATGGCATTCCCCAAGGCTAATTTATCCTCTACATCATAATAGTAAACTTTCATACCTAGAGCTTCTGCTAATACAGAGAGTTGCTTTCCTATATTCCCATACCCTACTATTCCTAACTTCTTGCCTCGTACTTCTCTAGCTCCTTGTGCAGTCTTATTCCAAACTCCATTGTGAAGCTCCGTACTTCTTTGAAAAACACTACGCATTAACATAATGATCTCGCCAATGGCTAATTCTACTACCGAACGCGTATTGCTATAAGGAGCATTAAATACAATGACTCCATTCTCTTTCGCAGCATCTAGATCAATTTGTTTTGTTCCGATACAAAACGCACCAACCGCCATTAGTTTTTTAGCAGATTCTATAACTTTTCGTGTTACCTGAGTTTTGGAACGGATTCCTAACACATGTACTCCTTTTAGCTTTTCTATCAGTTCATCTTCTGATAAACTTGTAGAAACGGTCTCTACCGTAAATCCATCTTTAGAGAGTTTTTCAAAAGCATCCGGATGCACGTTTTCCAAGAGTAACATTTTGATCCTGTTCTTTGGATATGAAATGTTTCTAGGCAGTTTATTTACATATAAGAACTCGTCAAAATTAGGTGCAATGTGATCCGCATTTTCAATGGTTCTATCCCTAACTACATTTTCTGTGTAGGCAAAAAATCGATCCGCTACTCCTGCTTCCTTGGTAACATAATCGCTATATCCATCTCCAATAACCTGAATTTCTCCTTCTAAATTTAGGTCCTTTAAGCATTGAATCTTTCCGTTATGCGTTGACAATACGTTCTCGCCATCAAAACCTATAATTCTATCTTGTGCATCAAACTCAAATGTATTTGCATATACACGTTCAGAAGGAATGTTATAATCCTTTACAATATCATCTATAAACTCCTTGAACCCACAAGAGATCACATAGATATCTTCAGAATAATTTTCAAAAAACTCTTTATTCCTCTCAATAGACGCAGATACTTTTTTCCGCAGTTCATCGATCAATGCAGATAGGTCAGATTTCTTAGCATTTAGCAACTTGATCCTTCTATCCAACGATTCGGTAAATGAAATCTCACCATCTATTCCCAAATTGGTAATATCGATGATCTCCTGTATGATCTCATCTTTACGAGGGTTATTTACTAATGTAATTTCTGCTAAAACATCTAATGCCTCTACACTGGTTAGCGTACTATCAAAGTCAAATACAAAGTTTCTCTTCGTCTGAATCATGTGTAAGTTTTCTAAGTGATAAACTTACAAAATGGAGCGGGAATACGATACTTTTATCGCATCTTTTTACTAAAACGTTTTCTGTAATTTTTGATTCCTAAAGAATTCGTCTACAAGAGGCTAAGTGAAGATGATCCTCTTTGTATTTAGGCAAAAATATAAAGAGCTAACCACCACAATATGGGAATTGCCTCCACAAAAAATGAGCTATAATATTTAGGCTGATCTTCTTTGGCTCTCATTAAAAAAACCAGAGTAATAAAAAAGAAGATCATAAATATATTCTTGAATGCTGCATTAGGTACCACAATAAATTCAATAACCAGTGAAAACAATAGTAATGCCAATCCAAACCGCTTCGTTTGGGGCACTCCAATCTTCTGGGGAATCGTTTGTAAAGAGATCTCATCATATTTTAAATCTCGAATATCAAAAGGCAAAACAAGCACCACAACAATTAAGAATCGTTGAATGGCAAGTAAGATAATATTTGTATCTATTACCTGTTCAGTATGATATACCGGTAACAACACTGTCACTGCAGCCCATATCAGTGCAATGACAATTACTTTTAGATGCCCCACACTGCGTAAATTCTTCTGAAATCCACTTAAAAAAGGTACGGCATACAATATGGTTAGTATTCCAAAAGGAACAAAGAATAACAACGTTCTAATGGATAACTGATAAGCGAACCAACACATCGCAATAAAACACGCCAAAGAAAAAAGTTGGATGACCCGTAAATTCTTTGTCAAACTCATATGGTGTAGTTTTGCCACTCCGGCGTACTTCACAAAATTATATCCTGAAATTGTTGCGAAAAAAATGAAATAGTCCAGGTCTTCCTGATAATCAAATCCAAAATATAGCGCCGTCATTCTTGCAAATGCATATACCGCTAAAGCTACATGGATGCTAGAGTTGATGTAAAAGTCAAAAATCAGTTTTAGAAAACTCATATCACAAAAATAGGCATTCTTTTTTCAATAGTTTTCGGTTATTATTTCATTGCTTTTTTTATATATGATCCCTCTATTTAAATGCCTTTTTTTCATTATTTTTGGTACGCAAAATTTAACAGACAACTAATGAATACAAATTCGTTCCAATTAAGACATTTAGGACCTAATACTAACGAGCAAAAAGAAATGCTCGCAGCGATAGGAATATCGAGCTTAGATCAACTTATTGATGAAACAATTCCTGATGATATTCGACTACAAGGTACTTTAGCATTAGACGCTCCAATGAGCGAATATGAGTACTTAAATCATATCGAAGAGGTTTCTAAAAAGAATAAAGTATTCAAAAGTTATATCGGTTTAGGATATCATGAAGCTATTGTACCTAGTGTTATCAAACGAAACATATTAGAAAACCCAGGATGGTATACCGCCTACACTCCTTATCAGGCCGAGATAGCGCAAGGGAGATTGGAAGCTTTATTGAACTATCAAACAATGGTTTGTGACCTTACCGGAATGGAATTGGCAAATGCTTCTTTACTAGATGAATCTACTGCTGCTGCTGAAGCCATGGCCTTATTGTTTGATGTTAGAGAAAGAGCGCAAAAGAAAGCGGGAGTGAACAAGTTCTTTGTTTCTGAGGAGATCTTACCACAAACGCTATCGTTACTAGAAACGAGATCTATTCCGATTGGAATTGAAATCGTAGTTGGAAACCATGAAGCATTTGACTTTTCAGATGATTTCTTCGGTGCGATGCTACAATATCCAGGAAAGCATGGACAGGTATACGACTATGCAGATTTTGTTTCTAAGGCGAATGAAAATGATATTAAAGTAGCCGTTGCCGCAGATATTTTATCATTAGTAAAATTAAAAGCTCCTGCTGAATTTGGTGCCGATGTTGTCGTGGGAACCACGCAACGTTTTGGTATTCCTTTAGGGTACGGAGGTCCACACGCAGGATATTTTGCTACCAAAGAGAAATATAAAAGAAGTATTCCCGGAAGAATTATAGGTGTTACAAAAGATAGAGATGGCGGTAGAGCCTTACGTATGGCTTTACAAACACGCGAACAACATATTAAAAGAGAAAAGGCCACTTCGAATATTTGTACAGCTCAGGTATTGCTGGCTGTAATGGCTGGTATGTATGCAGTCTATCATGGAAAAGACGGTATTCAATATATAGCCGATTCTGTACATCAAGCTACTACAACCTTAGCAAATGCCTTAGACGCATTAGGGTTTAAACAGCAAAACACATCATACTTTGACACGCTAATGGTTGAGGTAGATGCTAAAACTCTACGACCTGTTGCTGAGGCAAATGAGATCAATTTTAATTATATAGATAATCATACCGTTTCTATTTCACTTAATGAGACTACTGGATTAAAAGAAGTAACCACAATTGTAAATACCTTTGCCACCGCTTTTAATTTAAATACTGTTGAGGTTTCTGAATTTACAGCAAACAACGCAATTCCAAATAATGTACAGCGAAATACCTCATTTTTAGATAATGAAGTATTCAATTCGTATCAGTCGGAAACTGAAATGATGCGATATATTAAGAAGCTAGAACGTAAAGATCTTGCATTGAACCATTCCATGATCTCCTTAGGTTCTTGTACCATGAAACTGAATGCTGCATCTGAGATGCTACCACTAAGTCTTGCCAATTGGGGAAATATTCACCCTTTTGTTCCATTGGATCAAGCAGCAGGATATCAAGAAGTTTTGCATAAACTGGAAGAACAACTAAATGTGATCACAGGTTTTGCTGGTACTTCTTTACAACCGAACTCTGGAGCTCAAGGAGAATTTGCCGGATTAATGGTAATTAGAGCATATCATCAAAGTCGTGGTGATCATCATAGAAATATTTGTTTAATCCCTTCTTCTGCTCATGGTACGAATCCTGCATCGGCAGTAATGGCAGGAATGAAAGTTGTCGTTACGAAGACAGATGAAAGAGGAAACATTGATGTAGACGATCTTAGAGAAAAAGCAACCTTACATGCTGAAAATTTAGCGGCTTTAATGGTTACATATCCGTCTACACATGGTGTATATGAGAAAGCAATTAAAGAAATAACACAGATCATTCATGACAATGGTGGTCAGGTATATATGGATGGAGCGAATATGAACGCTCAGGTCGGGTTGACCAATCCTGCAACCATTGGCGCCGATGTATGTCACTTGAACTTGCATAAAACATTCGCTATTCCGCATGGAGGTGGTGGACCAGGTGTTGGACCTATTTGTGTGGCGCCACAGTTAGTACCATTCCTACCTTCAAATCCGGTGGTAGCTACCGGAGGTGACCAAGCGATCACAGCCATTTCTGCAGCTCCCTGGGGAAGTGCATTGGCGTGCCTAATTTCTTACGGATATATTACTATGTTAGGAGCAGAAGGTGTAACTAATGCGACAAAAATTGCCATTTTAAATGCTAACTATATGAAGGAGCGTTTGCATGGGCACTACGAGACTTTATACACCGGAGAAAAGGGAAGGGCTGCTCACGAAATGATCTTAGATTGTCGTGAGTTCAAAGAAAATGGGATTGAAGTGGTTGATATTGCAAAACGTTTAATGGATTACGGGTTCCATGCACCTACGGTATCATTTCCGGTAGCCGGAACCGTTATGGTGGAACCAACGGAGTCTGAAAACAAGGCAGAGTTAGATCGTTTTTGTGATGCGATGATCTCTATTCGAAAGGAGATTGCTTTTGCCAAAAAAGAAGATCCAAATAATGTATTGAAGAATGCACCACATACTATGGATCTATTGACTGCCGATGAATGGGATTTCCCATATTCAAGACAGGAGGCAGCATTTCCATTGGAGTATGTAGCTGATAATAAGTTCTGGCCAAGTGTACGTCGTGTGGATGAAGCTTTTGGCGATAGAAACTTGATCTGTTCTTGTAATCCTATAGAAGACTACATGGAAGCCTAAGCATACAATTCATAAATAAAAAAAGCCTCGATAGTATCGAGGCTTTTTTTATTCCGCATATACTTCTTCCAAACTGACTATTTTCTCATCCTTTTGTCGTCTATAAATATCTTTTGCTCGTACTTCTGAAATATTCGAAACTCCCATGGCGGCTACAACTTCTTTTACGGCTTGAATCGTTTTTGTATGATAATTCTTGACTCGAACATTTTTCTTTTCAACAACCAAAGCATCTACTAGATTTTCATCCTGAGTTGCTACGCCTACAGGGCAAGTATCCAAATTACATTCGCGAGCCTGAATACATCCTAAGCTCAACATAAAGCTTCTTGCCATTGCTATGACATCTGCTCCTAAAGCCAAATACTTCACAACGTCAAATGCATCCACGGCTTTTCCGCTTGCAATAATTTTTATCTGATCTCTCAATTGATATTTCTTTAAGGTTTTATCTACAAAGATCAATCCTTCTATCAATGGACTTCCAATATAATTTGTAAACTCTAACGGAGCAGCACCGGTACCTCCTTCACCTCCATCAACGGCAATGAAATCAGGATAATGATCGGATTCTGAAAATATTTTAATCATTTCTTCAATTTCAGAATGGTCACCTACACAAAACTTGACTCCGACCGGTTTTCCTTTCGATAAACTTCTTACTTTTTGAATGAAACGTACCATTTCTTCAAAGTTGGAAAAAGCACTATGTCCGGGTGGCGAATCGACCTTGGTAAAAGGTTCCACTGCTCGGATTTTAGCAATCTCGTCAGTATTCTTTTTTGCAGGCAAAATACCTCCATGTCCAGGTTTCGCACCTTGAGAAAATTTAATTTCGATCATTTTTACTTCTGGACGAACAGCATTTGCTTGAAAGATCTCTTCGTCAAACATGCGTCTACCGTTCACAGTTTTTCCAGCTCCAAAGTATCCCGTACCTATTTGAAAAATAAGATCTCCACCCTGCAAGTGATATGGCGAGATTCCTCCTTCTCCTGTATTATGCGCAAACCCACCCATCTTAGCTCCCTGATTCAACGCCATTATTGCATTTTTACTTAAAGAACCAAATGACATTGCTGAAATATTGATAATGGAAGCGTCATATTTTTGAGAACATTGGTCAGAACCTATTAAAACACGGTCTCCTTCTATCTGATGATGATCTTTAGGAAAGATCGAATGCTTCACAAATTCGTATCCTTTTGCATATACATCGTGCTGTGTCCCGAACGGGATCGTTTCGATCTCTTTTTTGGCTCTTTGATATACAATACTTCTTTTTTCCCTGTTAATTGGAGTACCATCTAGATCTGATTCGATAAAATATTGTTTTATCTTATCTCTTTCTTCTTCAAAAACCCATCGCAATCTAGCTACTAAAGGAAATGCTCTTAATAAAGAATGTTTCGTTTGAAAACTATCGTACAACGCGACAATGGTAAGAAATCCACTAAAAGATACCAAAATGATGGTTCCCGTTTGTGGTAAAAAATACACTAGTGCTCCAAATAAGACGGTACTTGTAATAAGTACTGCTAAAATTGTATTTCTCATAAAGTTGATTTGTTCAAAAATAAAAAAAGCCTCGATAGTATCGAGGCTTTTTTTATGCTATAAATTCTAAAATTACTTTTTGAATTTTGAGTATTTGTTTTTGAACTTGTCAATACGTCCAGCAGTATCAACTAATTTAGACTTACCAGTGTAAAATGGGTGAGACGTTCTAGAGATCTCTAATTTTACTAAAGGATACTCAACACCATCAACATCTAAAGTCTCTTTTGTGTTAGCAGTAGAACGAGTTAAAAAAACATCTCCATTAGACATGTCTTTAAATGCTACCATTCTATAATTTTCTGGATGAATTCCTTTTTTCATTGTATATACTTTTAATACTTTAACTTATATTTATTCAATGAGTAAAGTTGGTAAGGCTTTACTCTAAAATAGCTAAATACTCACTTTTAACTATTGAGGGTGCAAATTTAACCATATTTTTCTATTTACAAACAAATAAATTATTTTATTTGTATAAAACAATTTCAAATGAATTTCAAAAAGTATAGTATCCTTTGTTTATTGACAATCACACTGTTAGCCTCTTGCGATACTCCCTATCGATTTAACGTTGATGCTCCTAAATCTGTCAAACTGAATGATTCTTTTACTGTTTCTGTAACAGAAGAGAATAGTCAACCCGTAGATTCTGTACAATTTTTTATTAATGGTACTCAATACCCTACGAATACTACCAACAGTTTTTCTGTAAATTCTGCGAACATTGGTCTTGGTCAGCAAGCCATTAAAACTTTAGTTTTCTACCCCGGAAAAGTAAAGAAGTTAAATAACACCATAGAAGTACTTTCTGATTTTCGTCCATCTATTTATACCTATAAGATCATAAATACATATCCTCATGATGCCAAAGCATATACGCAAGGGTTAGAATATTATAATGGTCACTTATATGAAAGTACAGGACAAAGAGGCGAATCTTCGATAAGAAAGGTCGATATCAAAACGGGAAAAGTATTACAAAAGATAGATATTGATAAAAAATACTTTGGAGAAGGAATTACCATTTTTGACGACAAGATCCACTTTCTAACCTGGCAATCGAAAAAAGGATTTGTGTACGATTTAGATACGTTCAAACAAGAACAAGAGTTTAGATATGGAAAAAGCCCTGAAGGTTGGGGATTCACTCATAATGATACCGAACTAATAAAATCTGACGGAACACATAAGATCTGGTTCCTCGACCCTGAAACTCATCAAGAGAAAAGAGCTATTCAGGTATACCACCACCAGGGAAAGGTAAAGGATCTAAATGAACTTGAATTTATAAATGGAGATATTTATGCCAACTACTGGAAAAAACCTACCATTGCCATTATTGATGCTGGTACAGGTGCCGTAAAAGGATTAGCCGATCTATCTGGCCTTCAAAACGAGATCAAGAAAAGTCAAAAACTAAAAATAGATGACGTGTTAAATGGAATCGCTTTCGACGCCAAAAACAACAGAATCTTTGTAACAGGTAAAAACTGGGCGAAATTGTTCGAAATTGAATTGGTAAAAAAGCAATAATTGAACCGAATAAAAGTTATATTTTTAGCTAAATTTATTGCATGAGATATCTACTGTCTGCTTTATTGTTTTTCCTACTAATTTCGGTTAGTTCCTGTCGAAAAGATTTTAGCACTATTCCTAGTTCAGGGAATCTACTATTTTCTAAGGATACGGTTTATCTGGATACGGTTTTCACAAATATCGGATCTGCCACGTACAACTTAAAAGTCTATAATAGAAGTAATAGTGATATTACCATTCCAGACATCCGCCTGGAAAATGGTTTAGGTTCTAAATATAGATTGAATGTTGATGGTGTTCCCGGAAAAGCTTTTCAGAATGTAGACATTTTAGCAAAAGATAGCATCTTCATTTTTGTAGAAACCACTATTGATATTACTTCTGTTACAAATCCATTGTATACAGACAAGATCTTATTTGATACAGGAGCTAATCAACAAGACGTAGATCTGGTAACACTGGTACAAGATGCCACATTTATTTATCCAGGTCGGGACCCTGTTACCATGGAAATAGATGTACTTACTTTAGATGGTCAGGCAACAACAATACAAGGGCGGTTTTTAGAGGATAGTGAACTGACATTTACAAATGCCAAGCCTTATGTAATTTATGGGTATGCAGCTGTTCCAGCCAATAAGACATTGACAATTGAAGCAGGAGCTCGCGTTCATTTTCATGATGACTCCGGTCTCATCGTAGATGATCAAGGTAGTTTAAAAGTGAATGGTACCTTAAATGATAAGGTTGTTTTTGAAGGAGATCGATTGGAACATTCCTTTAGTACAATTCCAGGGCAATGGGGAACCATATGGATGCGTGCAGGAAGTACCGATAATGAAATTCATCATGCTATTATTAAAAATGGGATCATCGGTGTTCTGGTAGATTCTATTCCAGACAATACAAATAGAACATTAACATTATCAAATACTGAGATTTACAACCATTCAAATTATGGGATCCTGGGTAGAGAGGCCAATATCCAAGGAACAAATCTTGTCGTTGGAAATGCCGGGCAAGCATCTCTGGCTGCAATTATTGGAGGAACCTACAACTTTACACATTCGACATTCGCTAATTATTGGAATAACGGAATTCGTCAATTGCCTGCTGTATTGGTGAACAATTTTTTCACGTTTACTAATAATAATGGTCAGGAAATTACTGAGACAAGAGATTTACACGCTGCCAATTTCAACAATTGTATTATCGACGGGAATTCTAACATTGAATTTGTTCTGGATAGAGTAGATGGAAGTCTTTTTAATTTCAGTACTACAAATTGTATGATAAAGTTTAATGATATCAGTGGTACCTATACGGGAGTTTCTGAGTTAGACTTTACAAATACTACCAATTATCCCGGAGTTATTCGCAACGGTAATCCTCATTTTAGAAATACATCTTTAAATGACTTTATTATTGGAGAAATGAGCGATGCCATTAACAGTGCAAATGGCGCATTCTCTGCATTAGTTCCTTTAGATATATTAGGAATGGATCGGACAACCCAACCAGACATTGGAGCGTATCAGCATATCATTTTTTAAGATTGGCTGACTTTCTTTTTTTAAAGAAGTCATACAACGAAAAAATTCCAATTACCGTCCAAATGGTGCGGTACAACCAAACATTGATCTCAAAATTCAAAAACCTGGGAGTAAATGTTTCGCTTATAAAACTCTTCGTTAATAAGGCAATACAAACACCTCCTATAATTATTCCAGCATATTTCATTGAAAGTCTTATTCTTTATAATACGTTATACTACTATTAGTATAGTATTCATCAAATTCGTTACACTGACGAAATATAAATTTGAATGGTTTCAAAAAACCGCTGTTTATCGTCTACATAAATAGCTAAAGCTGATGCTTTTTTCTTCAGTCCATAAAATCCTGAAATCTTTTGCTCCTCAGAAAAATGCAGAATTACATTATGTTCAGTCAATCCTCCTAAAGGTGAAAAGGGAATGATGCTTTTATCCTCGGGTAGATCTTTATTAGATAGTTCCACCTCTCGAATACGATCCAAAGGAACTGACCAATCTGAAAAGAAACCAAATCGTAAGACAAGTTCTTCAGTCTCTGTATTGATCTTAATAGGTCGTTTAGAAATAGATCGTGCCAAAGCAAAGATCTGTAAGGCCGTATAGGCACTTAAAATAGTCAATATCCAAGCTGCGATGGAGCTCCATTTCAACAAGAGAAAATGTACTGCAAATGTTTCAATGAGAATCACCATTAAAAAGCCAACTATGATCGATAGTGTAGTACTCTTCTTATGATATGAAAACTCATCCTTCTCTAACTTCTTCTTTCTCCAATTGATAAATCCATAATAAACCACAGAAATTTCAGTAACTAGTATGGATGCAATTTGTTTAGGTAAAACTTCCGATGCCGCATTATTCAAAGTTGTATAAAAGTCTCCAGAACCTCTTTGATCCTTATAGCTCTTAGAAATTTTAACCGTTTTGTACACAATAAAACTTAACACCGTGATCTCTATAAGAGGTACTGCAAATGTCTTCACTGCACTTAACAGAGACTGATGCTCTTTAGGGAGTATAAAACTTAACAACACCACACCCAAAACAAACATACTCAGCACCGTAATCTTTGGAATGTTTCGCTTGCGTATGATCAGAAAGTAAACGAACGGTATTGTGATCAAGAAGTCTATAGTAATAGCTGTTGACATGATATCTGCGTTCTTTGCAAACATCTGAGATTGCATGATCACCACCAAACTAAGCCCAAACAAAACGGGAACAAAAAGTGGTAACATTTTATTCCCGTATCGTAGTATATTTTTCATCTAAATTGATTTGTCAATTCTAACTAATTAGTAGAAAATGAATGAAATATGTTACATAAAAAATTACTTTTTATAGACCTTTCCATCTTTCATTACAAACACCACATTTTCCATGGTTTTGATGTTCTTAGTTGGATCTTCATCGACAGCAATAATATCTGCGAAGAATCCTTTTTTCACTTGACCGATCTCATTGTCCATTTTCAAGATCATTGCATTAGTAACTGTAGCAGATTGTATGGCTTCCATTGCAGGCATTCCTGCTTCCACCATATATCCGAACTCTTTCCCATTTTTCCCATGTGTAAAAACTCCTGCATCGGTTCCGAATGCAATACCTACTCCTTTTTTATACGCTCTTGCAAATGTTCCCTGAATTTGAGGGCCTACCGCTAACGCTTTTGGCACTACAATCGCCGGATAGTACCCTTTTACTTTGGCCTTTTCTTCAACTTCCTTTCCTGCAGTAATGGTGGGTACTAAATATGCATCGTGCTTTTTCATTAGTTCCATAGTAGCATCGCTCATATAGGTTCCATGTTCAATGGTTTTTACACCTCCGATTATAGCTCTTTGCATACCATCATCTCCATGTGCATGGGCAGCTACGTGCATTCCATAATCTTTTGCGGTATCGCATATAGCCTTAATTTCTTCAATGGTAAATTGCGGATTATCACCGCTCTTCGCAACACTCAATACACCTCCCGTAGCCGTAATCTTTATACAATCCGCTCCATTTTTGTAGCGTTGACGAACCGCTTTTTTAGCATCATCTACACCGTTTACCACTCCTTCTTTGGGGCCGGGATTACCTATCAATTTCCTACTGCTTCCATTGGTAGGGTCTGCATGCCCTCCGGTTGTTGCTAGCGATTTCCCCGCTGTAAACACTCTTGGTCCTACAATTTTTCCAGCATCGATCGCTTTTCGAAGCGAAATATTAACGCCAGAACCTCCCAAATCACGTACTGTTGTAAATCCTGCCAACAATGTAGTTTCTGCATAACCCGTTGAGTTAAATGCAATATCAGACGGATTTAAAATATATCTCTCTAACCTTGTTCTTGGCCCAAACTCATGTTCTATATGAACATGCATATCGATCAAACCAGGCATTACCACTTTGTTCTTAAGGTCTATAGATCTATCTCCTTTAGCAGTAGCTTTTACATACCCGTTTAAAACATCAACAATCTTATTTTTCTCAACGACAACAGTTTTCTTTGTCATCACTTTTCCCGATTTTGTATCAATTAATTTCCCACAATGGAGATAGGTCTTTTGTGCTAAAGCTTGTGTAACTAAAAATAATAATAGTAGCGTTGGTAGTAATTTTCTCATTGTTGTTTGTTTATTGCCTAAATGTATGAAAAAATGACTAGATTGCTCTTTGTAATGAACAGGAAACCATGAAGAATATTATTATAACCGGAACCAGTCGAGGTATTGGTTTTGAGCTTGCCCAACAATTTGCTAAGAACAATTACAACGTACTAGCCATCTCAAGAAATACCGCAACGATCGAACGCTTAGGGATTTCAAATATTACATCTATTTCTGTCGATCTTTCGTCATCCGGAGACCTTCAAAAAGTATCGGATTTTGTGAAAGCCAATTGGGATCAGGTTGATATCTTAATTCATAATGCGGGAATGCTAATTAACAAGCCTTTTACAGAACTTACAGAACAGGATTTCATGGAGGTATATAAGGTGAATGTATTCGGTGTCGCCGCATTGACCAAGATGTTAATTCCGTTTATGAGATCTGGCAGTCATGTGGTGACCATGAGCAGCATGGGTGGTATTCAAGGTAGCATGAAATTTCCCGGATTGGCGGCTTACAGCTCTGCTAAGGGTGCAGTTATTACCTTGTCAGAGGTGCTAGCCGAAGAATATAAAGAGGCTGGTATTGCATTTAATGTACTAGCCATTGGTGCAGTTCAAACCGAAATGCTGGAAGAAGCATTTCCTGGATATCAAGCGCCTTTATCTGCTTCCCAAATGGCAGATTATGTTTACAATTTTGCACTGACAGGGAACCAATATTATAACGGAAAAGTTCTGCAAGTTTCTAATTCTACACCCTAAGAACATTTTGAGCTTTAAAGATTACATTCCTCAAACGGCAGTTTCTTCCGTTGCTTCATTAATCAGCGAGTATAACATCAATTTAAAAATTGTCAATGAGCGTCAAACGAAACATGGAGATTTTAGAAGGTTGCCTAATGGAAAGTTCCTCATTACTGTAAACAACAACCTCAACCAGTATCAATTCTTGCTTACGCTAGTGCACGAGATCGCGCATCATGTTACATTCCAGAAATTTGGCAATGTTAAACCTCATGGTAAAGAGTGGAAGAGGACATTTCAACATTTGATGCTTCCATTTCTACATTCGGCAATATACCCGGAAGCCATATTGAAACCACTAGCGCAATACTTGAAGAATCCAAAAGCAAGTACTGGTTCTGATGTAAACTTAACGTTAGCTTTAAAAGAGGGTATCGCTACTAATGGAAAGAGTTTTATCTTTGACGTCCCTTTAGATGGTAATTTTACCTTTAAAGGGAAATTATACAAAAGAGGAAAAAAGAGAAGAACGAGATATGAATGTCTGCAAGTTTCGACAAATAAGATGTATTTGTTCAACCAGAATGCAGAAGTAAAAATTATAGGACATGAATAACTATTATGCGGTAATAATGGCCGGCGGTGTAGGGTCGAGGTTTTGGCCGGTAAGCACGCAAGAATTTCCTAAGCAATTTCATGATATGCTTGGAGCCGGTGAATCACTGATCCAAAGAACCTTCCATAGAATTAATGGATTGATCCCTTCAGAAAACATATTGATAGCAACCAACGAACGCTACGAGGAATTGGTGTTAGAGCAACTTCCTAAAGTTTCAAAAAATCAGTTGCTCCTGGAGCCTACGATGCGTAATACAGCGCCATGTATCTTGTATGCTGCTTTAAAAATATATGAACAAAACAAAGATGGCGTTATGTTAGTTGCTCCATCTGATCATTGGATTGATAACGAAGCTGAATTTATCAGAAATATCGAAATGTCTTTTAAGGCTTGTTCGGAGAACGATATCTTAATGACTTTAGGTATTCAGCCTAACTCACCAAATACAGGATATGGTTATATTCAGTTTAAAGACGAAGCTGCTGCGATAAAAAAAGTGAAGAACTTCACTGAAAAACCTGATCTGGAAACTGCAAAAAAGTTCTTAGCGAGCGGAGATTACTTATGGAATGCCGGAATTTTTGTTTGGTCGGTAAAAAGTATTATTGATGCTTTTCAATCGCATTTACCAGAAATGTTGTCGCTCTTTAATGTACAACAAACGTATAACTCTGATGCCGAGCAAGCCTTTATTAAAGATCAGTATAAGAATGCAGAAAATATCTCCATCGATTTTGGCATTATGGAGCGCGCACATAATGTGCATGTACTACCCGTTGATTTTGGCTGGAACGATCTGGGAACCTGGGGATCTTTATACAACAAATTAGAAAAGGACTCCCAAAAAAACGCCACTGTAGGGGCCAACACTATTTTTAGAGATGCTAACGGTAATATGATTAGAACTCAGAACGGAAAGAAAGTTGTTGTTCAGGGTTTGTCTGATTTTATTATTGTAGAGAAAGATGATGTATTATTGATCTGTCCGAAAAAGGATGAACAAGACATCAAACAAATAGTCTCTGATGTAAAAGATACTTTTGGAGATTCAATGGTATAAAAAAAAGCGCCTGTAATAGGCGCTTTTTTTTATTTCTCTCGTTTTATATACAACGTATCCAGCCCCAATTCACTTTGCATCCAACTTCTTAATTCCTTCTCTTTAATACTAATAATACTATCTGTTAGATTAGGTTGCCAGGTGATCATAGCCACCGGAATCGTGTCGATCTTTATAAAATCTTTAGAAGATAATACATTGGCAAATCCAATCGTATTAATATCATTATATCTGATCTTTGCCTGTTGCGCAATTCTACTAAACGCCACAGCTTTTTGATTATTTGCCACAGCATCTTGCTCGATGCGATTATTTAATGAAGTAATCGTATTCTCTAGATCCTTGATCTTATTCTGTAATCCTTCAATAATATTCTTGCTTTCTCTCAGTTCATCTCTCTTTTCTTGATAGGCTGTTGTGATCAAATCAAAACTTTTAGTGTCACTACCCTTGATATTAAGCTTTACATCAACTAGATTGACATATCTTGGATCGTTGGTCAATTGATTTTTCAAAGAATTCTCCTCTGCTTCGCTTACTTCATTAAAAAAGTTCAGGCTGAGTGTTTTTGTTTGCATATCAAAATCTTCATCCATCAATTGGTACGAAGGATTTGCATTGATCTCATTCTTGATAAAAGCAACGATCTGATTATTGATCTTATTTTCTTTATATACCGTTATAAAGGTAAATACAGCTGGGATCATTACTACGATCCCTACGATTGCCGCAATGGTCTTATACCGTTTTCTTTTGGCTGAATTCGCGTACTTATGCATCGGGAAATTCAACAATTTCAAAACAATAAATGTTGCCAATGCAATAAAAATAGTGTTGATCGTAAACAAGTACATGGCCTGAGAGAAGTATACTAGATTACCTTCGGCCAAGCCATATCCCGCCGTACATAATGGTGGCATTAACGCGGTTGCAATGGCTACTCCAAATATTACAGAAGCAATGGTTCCCTTTTTCGTTCTAGCAACCATCAATGCCAATCCACCAAAAAAAGCGAT
This sequence comes from Flavobacteriaceae bacterium, assembly GCA_965218065.1. GTDB lineage: Bacteria > Bacteroidota > Bacteroidia > Flavobacteriales > Flavobacteriaceae > Polaribacter. The sequence continues at coordinate 2,208,896 of OZ244589.1, forward strand.
CAGTACATCTCGAATATCTGGTTTCGTTCTTCCAAGCAGTTCAGAAGTGTCTTCACTTAACGGAAACAAATAGAAAAACAGGAAGGAAGCAAATAAACTCAGCACGATCATTGTTGCTAAATTGACCGCTGATTTTTTAAAGGTATCAATATCATTCAAGGCAAAGGACATTCCCACTCCAAGAATCGGTCCCATTAGAGGAGAAATTAACATGGCTCCAATAACCACAGCGGTAGAATTGGCATTCAAACCGATGGATGCAACAAATACTGCAAATATTAAGATCCAGGCCGTAGCACCTTTAAAAGGAATATCGTTTTTAATGGCTTCAATGGTAGCTGCATGATCTGTATCATGCCTAAAATCAAGCAACTCAACCAAAAACTTCTTAATACTTTCGAATAATCCTTTAGCGTCCTTTTGTACATCTTGTTTCGATTGTTCTACATTGTCTTTAATAGGTTGCTCTTCCATAAGTTCGATCCTCTTTTTAGATTACCTTGGAAATATACAAAAAAGTCGTCTTACTCATCGGTAAGCTTTAAAAATCTACGATAAATCCAAATCTGGGGAGTATGGTACCATTATCATTCTCTATTTCTTCCAAGATATATCTACTGGCATCATTAGGGTCAATCAATGGGTTTCCGTTACCATCTAAGGTCGGGGTTAGAAAGGGTTGTTCTATTGCTTTATTGTTTAAGAGGTTTTGAACATCAACATAGAAATTTAGTGCCCACTTTTTCCAATACCAGGTTTTATCTATACGAACGTCAAGCTGAGAAAATGTGCTAAAACGTAAAGAGTTCAATCTTGAAAAATCTAAAATACCTTGATTGGTCACATTATAATTCGCAATTAAACTTGAAGCGTTCAGATCGTAAGGCGTATAAGGTCTACCTCCTACTAAACGATACTTTATTCCCACTTCCCAGTTCTTCTGTAGTTTTTTTCCACCTGTAAAAGTTAATAAGTGCCTGTTGTCCCAGGTGGCAGGTAGGTATTGATTCGAACTATTCTTAAACTCACTACGTACATAAGTATATGATAAGATACCATACAGACCATTATACGATTTTTTTTGGGCGAGAAACTCAAAACCATACGCTCTACCTTCAGAATCAGACGTCACTTCTTCTGTGCCCACAACACCAAAATCTGACCCTAAATTCGCCAAACTGATCTGATCTCTGACCGAGAAGGGATAGTTACGATATCCTTTATAAAAACCTTCTAGAGTGACCTTTGTGGTTTCAGAGGGTCTGTTTTCTACACCAAGAACCACGTGTGTTGCATTCAAGAACTTCAATCTATCTTTATTTACAAGAACATTCGTATTATCTCTAAAACCTAAGATCGTATAGGCCGGTAACTGTTGGTACAGACCCGTGGTTGCATTTAAAGACCAGGTACTGCTCAACGCATAGTTTAAAGACACTCTTGGCGAAAACTGATTCAACGGGTTCTTCATCTCATTGTTATAATTATTTGCATCAAATCTAAATCCTGCAGAAAGCGTGAGGTTATCGTTAAAATATCGTTTTGACAACTGTCCAAACAACGCATATTTGAACATCTCTAATGTTGTGTCATAATTACGTACGTCTGTGCCTGCGCTATTTGCTATTCGTTGAAATGTGGTATTCGTATAACTGGCTTGCTCCAAACCAAACCCAATATTTAGGGTATAACCATTTGACGTAAATCTATTTTCAAATCTGAACTTGTTTTCAATCTCTCGTGAATCATAGTCTAGTAAAAGATCTGTTGCAATTCCTGAGTTTTCAAAGTATTTGATCGCACTGTTGTCCCAAACACTTCTACTTAACACAAATTGTTGGGTGCCATTCTCTTTAAAGACTTTATAATTAGCACCTATAGTATAGTTCCATTGATCTTGAACAGGAATGTTAGCTAGTATATATCTATTTCTTTTCAGTGTTTCTTCATCCGTAACATCATCATTAACATTCTCGTTCAATGCAAACGTATCGATCGCACCAATTCCAATAATAGACAATTGGCTGTTCTCAAAATCAGTTCTCAAGTTAAATTGAAAGTCGTTATACGTGGGCAAAAACGGCAGTTTTATCAACTTAAAAAGTACTTGTAAATAGGACTGTCTAACAGAGGCTATTAGGGCAGTATTATCTCCCAAAGGGCCATCGATGGTGATTCCTGCATCCGAAGTACCTAGTGTAGCACGTACGTCAAACCGCTCTGGATTTCCAGTCTTTTGTGTGAACTCGATCAAAGAGCTTACTGTATTTCCTCTATTTGCTGAAAAGGCACTTGCATAAAAATCCACACTCCGTATTAGATCGGTATTTACAATTCCTACAGGGCCTCCTGTGGCTCCCTGTGTTTGAAAGTGATTGATTACGGGAACTTCTATTCCGTCTAAATAGAACTTATTTTCAGATGGAGCTCCTCCTCTAATTATGATATCATTTCGAAAACCCGGGTTCGAAGCTACTCCCGGAAGCGATTGCAAAACTTTTAAAATATCCCTATTTCCCCCGGGTATTTTTTCAATTTCGGCCAAACCTAATGATTGTACCGAAATCGGGTTTTCTAAGGTCTTATTAAAGAGTCTTTTTTTAATAACCACCTCATCCAGCGCATTCGACTCTTCGACCAACACTATTAAAATAAACGGTGTCTTCTCTTGGGTTACCAAATAATCATCGGAAAGTACTGTTTTATAACCAACATAAGAGGCCTGCACTTTCACGTATCCTAAGGGTACATTCGAGATTTCAAACGTTCCATCATCGTTCGTAGTTGTCCCGATAGTAGTACCTGCGATGACCACATTTACAGAAATCAATGCATCTCTAGTAGTAGCATCAATGACCTTTCCTTTGATCCTTCCTTGAGAATGTGCAGCAAAAAAAGCGATAAAGAATGAAAAAATAAAAACTAAGTACGTTTTCAATTTTGTTTAATTAATTTTATTTAACATTAAACAAAATTAATTGATTCTTTTGAAATAGAAAAGAGATAAAAAGAAAAAAGCCTAAACATTGAGAAGTTTTTGTGACCGAGCTGGGGCTCCCTTCGACTGACGCTCAGGATAAATTTCTCGCTCAAACTAATTTGTACAAAAAAACTCCAGATTTTCATCTGGAGTTTCTATTAAGTGACCGGGCTGGGGCTCGAACCCAGGACCCTCTCCTTAAAAGGGAGATGCTCTACCAACTGAGCTACCCGGTCATCCTTTCTTAGCGGGTGCAAATATAGAAACCAATTTCATAAAAACCAAAGGAATTTTTTATTTTATTTCATTTAAATAGGCCTCTCTGACCTTCTTAAATAACTCAGAGCTATACACAAATTTTACAACTGATTCATTATCAGTTTTGAAGATATCATTCTTTGTTCCTTCCCACGCTTTTACTCCATCTTTTAAAAAGACTATTTTTTCTCCAATCTCCATCACGGAGTTCATATCATGGGTGTTGATGACGGTTGTAATTTTATATTCATGTGTAATTTCCTGAATCAAATTATCGATCAAAATAGCCGTATTAGGATCTAGTCCGGAATTTGGCTCGTCACAAAACAAATATTTCGGATTCATTACAATTGCCCTGGCAATGGCTACCCTTTTTTGCATTCCTCCTGAAAGCTCTGCCGGAAACTTGAGATTCGAATTTTCCAGGTTTACCCTTTTTAGTACGAAATTCACTCGGTCTAACATTTCACTTTCAGGCTGTTTGGTAAACATCTTTAATGGGAACATTACATTTTCTTCAACTGTCTGTGAATCGAATAAAGCACTTCCTTGAAACACCATTCCAATTTCCTGACGCCATGCTCTTTTTTGCTCTGTGGTAAAGTCCACGTTCAACTTTCCATCATATGAAATAGTTCCTTGTTCCGGAGTATGTAATCCGATCAGTGATTTAAGGAATACCGTTTTACCAGATCCACTCTGACCAATGATCAGACTCGTCTTACCCGGTTCAAACACAGTATTGATACCTTTTAAAACTTTGACTTCACCAAATCCCTTATGTAAATTATTTACTTCTATCATTTACGTCAACAACATTTGGGTTAAAAAATAATTGGCAATCACAATTAAAATAATTGTCCATACAACAGATTGTGTACTTGCTTTACCCACTGCAATAGATCCTCCTTTTACATAATAACCATGATATGAAGGAACTGTAGCTATTAAAAAAGCAAATACCAGTGTTTTGATCAGTGCATATTTTATAAGAAACGGATTAAATTCTAATTGTACTCCATATAAGAAATCGATATGAGAAAATATTCCAGAAGTAACTCCTGCAACCCAACCTCCAAGAATTCCTAAAAACATGGATAGCACTATTAAAAATGGATAAAAGAAAACAGTCGCCAGAACCTTAGGAAAAACCAGATGATTGATCGAATTGATACCCATCACCTCCAAGGCATCTATTTGCTCGGTGACACGCATGGTCCCAATACTAGATGTAATATACGAACCGACTTTCCCAGCAAGAATAATAGAACAGAAGGTTGGGGCAAACTCTAATATAATGGATCTCTTAGTTGCAAAACCAATTAAATATTGCGGAATGAATGGAGATTCTATATTCAACGCCGTTTGCAAGGCAATAACACCTCCAATAAAAAAGGAAATAAACATGATGATACCTAAGGACTTTAAACCGAGTTCATCAATCTCCCTAAACAATGCTTCCCTGAATACACGGCCTCTTTGAGGTTTTCTAAAAACCTGACTTAACATCAAAAAGTACTTACCAATATGACTTAGGTAATTCATCCAAAATTAATTTATGCTAATGTATTAAAATATCATTAACTCTATGCGAAATTGTAATGAACAAACGAAAAATATTTACATTTGACATATCCAAATCCAATTTCATATTCATGAGAAATATCAACTACTTTTTTCTATTCATATGCATCATATGCGCAAGTTGTAAAAATGAAGAAAAACCTTCCAAAAAGCCAACATTGGTTGTTGGAATTGTGATTGATCAAATGCGTTATGACTATCTGACCCGATACTATGATCGATATGGAGATGGTGGTTTTAAAAGAATACTAAATAATGGATTCTCGCTAGAGAATGCGCACTACAATTACATTCCTACGTACACCGCTGTAGGGCACACTTCTATTTATACAGGTACAACCCCGAATATGCATGGTATAATTGGTAATTGGTGGTACGATAAGTATGCACACAAATCCATCTATTGTGTTACCGATACTACGTACGCTACAGTAGGATCCGATTCTAAATATGGTCAACGTTCTCCATACAGAATGTATACAACTACGATCACTGATCAGTTGCGTTTGGCTCAAAATATGAAAGGAAAGACCATTGGAGTTGCTATAAAGGACAGATCGTCTATATTACCTGCAGGACATACGGCAACTGCTGCGTATTGGTTTGATAGTTCACCTGAGAGTAGGGTAATCACCAGCACGTATTACATGAATGAGCTTCCACAATGGGTTCAGGACTTTAACGATTCCAAACCATCTGAAAAATATGTTTCAAAGCCCTGGGAGACACTATATGACATAAACACATATACAAGAAGTTTAGCCGATAACAATCCTTTTGAAGAAACTTTTAAAGGCGAAAAAACGCCCACATTCCCACATGATCTGCCCGGATTAAAAGACCAGAATGGTGGTAACGGCATTATTAAGTCAACCCCTTTTGGCAATTCATTGACATTGGACTTAGCTAAAGCTGCTCTGAAGGGTGAAAGTCTTGGAAAAACGAAGCACACAGATTTTCTCGCTATTAGCTTTTCTTCTACAGATTATGTTGGACATAAGTATGGACCGGATGCGGTTGAAACTGAGGATACATATTTGCGTCTGGATAAGGATCTGGGAGAACTTTTTACGCTATTAGACACGGAAGTTGGAAAAGGTAATTACACCTTGTTTTTAACTGCAGATCATGCCGCTGCTCAAGTTCCGATGTACTTGCAATCTATTAGAGTTCCTGCCCATTATTTTGACTCACAAGGTTTTAGACAATTTGTTAAAGATATTTGCATAAAACACTTTACATCTGGTAACCTCGTTGAGAACATTTCGAACCACCAGGTATTTCTAAATAAAAAAGAGCTGGAAAGATTACGATTGTCTGCCAATCAGGTGAGTGAAGTAATTGCCAACGAAGCTATTAATTTTGATGGTATCTATAAAGCTGTTACGGCTAAAACCATGCAAACAACAAGTTTCAATAATGGTATTTTACAAACCTTGCAGAATGGTTATAATCAGAAATTTTCAGGAGATGTTTTGCTTGTTCCTTATCCTGCATCTATAAGGGGACATAAAAACGGAGGTACTACGCATGGTTCAGGGTACTCATACGATACACATATCCCTATGATCTTTTATGGCAACGGTATTAAAAAAGGCAGGTCATCTGAACGTTATAACATTATTGATATCGCACCTACCCTTGCTAATTTGTTAGACATTGAGTTTCCCAATGGTTCTACTGGCCGCATTATTCAAGAGGTTCTTTCAAAGTAGCTAAGATCTAAATTTGGAAATATTTTGGTGATTCTTCATCGCTTTTCGTGACAGTAGAATTCCAACAATGAGCGATGCAATTGCCCCTAACCATATTCCGGGTATGTAATTGATAAATAAGAAAAAATCATATGCTCCATGAAAAATGGTCGCTACAAGCAGTCCTGTAAGATTAAGTAGTGCTCTATTATCTGAGAATTTTGCTTTCCCCATAAAATATCCCATAAGAATAGCAAAGGTAGCATGTGCAGGGACAGCGGTGAAGGCTCTAGTAATGCCTGTACTTACTCCATACTGAAAAACATATAGGATATTCTCCAAAGTTGCGAACCCCATAGAAACCATTACGGCATAGACAATACCATCAAAAGGCTCGTTAAAAGCACTACTTCGCTGAGAAACATACCTTACAATTACATATTTTGAAAATTCTTCTACTAAAGCAACTACAATAAATGCTTTTATGAACATCTGAAATATAGATCTCTGATCCGGTAACGATAGGATTCTACTCACCAAAGATCCTATTAAAATTGTGATTAGTACACTTACAATTGCTCCCAAGAAGAAGTTCTTGATCAATAACTTGAGTGGCTCTTTTTCAAACTTATCTTTTATATATATGTATATAATGATCACCATAGCTGGTGCTATGGCTAATAACAGTAAATTCATGGCACGAAAGATACATTTAATTTTGACATGTGGTCATAATTATTAACTTAGCAATAAACTACCAATATATGAAACGTCTACTTTTTTTACTTGTTATTTTATTAGGTTTATTTAGTTGTAAGAATGCGCAACCTGATGTAGAATTAAATGAGCTATTTGTGCTCATGCAAGGTTCCTTTAATTCGGAAGCACAGGCTAAAAAAGATTCTTCATATTATAATATTTCCCTACATATGTACCCTATTTGGAAGGATAAAGGGAATTATTTATACGTTGAGCAGGCCTTAAATTCAATGCAGAATAGACCGTATAGACAACGTATTTATAAAGTAACACGTTTAAATGATAGTCTGTTTAGTTCTGCTATCTATACAATTCCTTCCGATTCTTTGTGGATCGGTAAATGGAAAACTCCGCTGGATTTTGAAAAGATACGACCTGAAGATCTTGTAGAAAGAACGGGATGTGCAGTAGTACTTAAAAAGATCGGAGATAATCATTTTAAAGGCGCTACCGGTGATAAAACGTGTAAAAGCTCCCTGCGAGGAGCTAGCTATGCTACTAGTGAAGTAGAAATCAAAAAGGGTCAGATCCTGTCTTGGGATCGTGGTTTTGACACAAACGGAAATCATGTTTGGGGAGCCGTTGAAGCCGGCTATGTGTTCGATGCTTTAAAAGACTAGGCCTTTGGCAAAAATACTTCGGCCATCATACAGCGGGCACTACCTCCACCACAAGCTTCTATAGTATCTAAAGAACTTGAAATAATTGGGCAATGCTTTTGGATCTCAGCTATTTGTTGTTGGGTAAGTGAATCATACGCCGCTTGACTCATTACCAGGAAACGTTGATCATCTTTACCTCGAACTTGCAACATATTTCCAGCAAAATTATTGACCTGATCTTCAGAAATGTCAATTACTTGCTTACCATCTTGTTTTAGGTGTTTAACCACATTTTTCCGTTCTTTCTTATCGTCGATACTCTCTAAACATATCACTGCAAAGGTCTCTGCTAAACACATCATAACATTCGTATGGTAAATAGCTTCTCTTCTTCCATCTACTGTTTGATTGGCTGTAAAAATTACTGGAGTGTATTCAAAATCTTCACAAAACTCTATAAACAGATCTTCGTCTGCTCTTGGCGATAAAGCACAATAGGCTTTTCTATTTATTCTATCTAACAACAGACTTCCGGTTCCTTCTAAGAAAATATCTTCTTCCTCAGCTGATGTATAATCGATAACATCATTGATGAGAAAGCCTTCAGATTCTAATTTTTCTAACACATCTTCTCTTCGTTCCAAACGACGATTTTCTGCAAACATTGGATATACGCCCACGGTTCCATCTTGATGAAAAGAAATCCAATTATTAGGAAATATCGAATCTGGTGTATCAAATTCCTTTGTATCGGACACTACTACTACATGAATACCGAAACTTCTGAGTTTCTCAACATACAAATCAAACTCTTCCTGCGCTTTTTTATTTACCGTAGCCGGTAGTAAATTATCAAGTACTTTTTGATAATAGTTATTTACAGCAGTTTGCTCATTCATCCTAAAACCAATAGGACGAATCATTAAAATAGTATTTGTGGTCTGTTGCATTTATAAAATCTTGATACGCAAAATTATCACTTTAAACGGAATTTATAAATAGATAGTATCAATAAAAAAGGTCATTTTAGATATCTTTTGTTAATCGTCTGAAAAGCCATAAATTAGCAGAACCATTAATTCAAATATGTCAAAACAAATACTCCTGAACTTTTTGTTATTTACAGGTCTGTGCACTACTGTATATGCTCAAACATTTAACAGTTTTTATAACGGAATTGTAAACAATGTTTCTTCTGCGAATATTCTTGCAGATCTTAACACCTTCGAAAGTATGGGGGTTAAAGAGATCAATACTACAGCTTTAGATAATACGCAGGCATGGATAAAAAGCAGGTATCAAAGTTTAGGGTATACAGACATTGTGGAACAAGCCTTTTCCTTTTCCGGAGGTACTACACATAATATTATTATTACCAAAACAGGTACATTATATCCAAACACATATGTGATTATTGATGGACATTACGACACAATTAATGGTCCTGGAACAAATGATAATGGCAGCGGAACGGTCTTGTTATTAGAGTTGGCCAGGCTTTTAAAAGATATTGATACGGAGTATTCTATAAAGTTTATCCATTTTAGTGGAGAAGAAAACGGCTTGATCGGGAGTAATTATTATGTAAATAATACTGTAGTCCCTCAAAGCTTAGATATTGAACTTGTTTTTAATATTGATGAAATAGGCGGTGTTAGTGGTATGGTCAATGACACTATAGTGTGTGAACAAGATACCAGTGCACCAACTACCAACAATGCAGCATCAGCAAATATGACTCAGATTCTTGCAAATGCTATGGAATTGTATTCTACGTTGAATACGGAGATATCTAATGCCTATGGGTCTGACTATGTCCCATTTGAAAATAACGGAGAGATTATTACCGGATTATATGAAAAGAATGAAAGCCCTTATGCCCATACGCCAAATGATGTCTTAACCAACATGGATGTCGACTATCTTTTTCAGGCAACAAAAGGAGCTTTAGGTGCAGCGCTTCATTTTGCAGGAGGTGCCGAAACATTGAGTACAGATCTTGAGGATGAAATTGCTAAAAAAGTGACCATTTACCCTAATCCATCAAATGGGGTAATTAACTTAAGAAATACCAGCTTAAAAACATTTGATATTACAGTATTGAATGTATTGGGCAAAGAAGTGTATACTTCTTCTATTGACACTACGACTACAAGTCTTGACCTATCTTCATTGAAAAAAGGTATTTACATGGTAGTTTTCAAAAATGAAGCTACTTCCTTTACTAAGAAGATAGTGTTAAACTAACAATACTAAATTTACTGATTTGTGATGAAGTACGCACGCTTGTGACGAACTACGCCTTCATAAATTACAGCATCGAGTATCTTTGAAAAAACATTTAAACATGAGCGATACTCTCTTTAACCCGGTAACCGGAGATACCCTTACATTCCTTAAAACAGCCAAAGAAACCAACGGAGAAGTTTCAGAGTTCGTTTTAACATTAGCACCTAGATCAGATTGGGCCAAAAGTCCGAAGCACTTTCATCCGCACCAGGCCGAAAGTTTTAAAATACTTTCTGGGGAACTACACCTTTATGAAGGTAAAAAACTACATATACTAACTCCCGAAAGCGAAAAGGTTATCATTGATAAAAAAGTCCTACATGCTTTTTGGAATCCACTTGATTCGGAAACAGTACTCCATGCAGAAATTTACCCTCCTGTTGACATTGAGAAGGGACTGCGATATAATTACTATCTAGCTCAAAAAGGAAAAGTTTATAAAAACAATATTCCACGTAACTTGTTTCATAGTTTCATTCTAATGAACTATGTAGATTCTTACTTCAAAGGAATTCCTTGGAAGCTTCAGAAAAAAGTTTGGAAGTTTGGCGCTGCAATGGCCAAATTGTTCGGATATAAAGATCCTTTAATCTCTAACTAGTGGCATTGTAGAACAACGCAACAATCCTTCCTGCTTTGCTATTTCACTATAGGGAACTTCTTCTACAGTAAATCCTTGAGATCTTAACCATGTATTTAATCGAGTGAAGTTCTTCTCAGAAATGATCACATTTTCCGAAATTGAAAACACATTACTATTCATGTTATACATCTCTTCTTTATCTATTTCGAAAATATTGTCCCTGCCAAAATAATTGACCAACCATTCATATTCACTTTCTACTAAAAATCCATTTTTATGAAGTATGGCTTTATTTTTTCCTACGGGTTGAAAACAACAATCTAAATGCAGTGCATTTTCTTTAGCATTCGTATTTGATTTTCGAAGTTCAAAAGATTTCACCTTTTTTTCCGGAAAAAGTTCTTGCAAGGAAATAACTGCCTGCATATTTGTTCTTGCTGTAATATAATCGGGGTAATCATCCCCGGAATACGTTCCAACAAATATATAATCGTTCCATGGCATGACATCACCTCCTTCTATATGACATTCCTCTGGTAATGTTATTCTGTTTTCCTTTGGAACCTGACTCCACACATGTTCTATTGCCAGGATTTCCTGATCTCTATCGGGAAGAATATTAGCTCTAATAAATTTATCTTCAATTACGAACGCAATATCCCGAGAAAATATTTGGTTATAATCTTTAATTACTTCGGGTCTGTATACGGTAACATTATGTTTCTTGAAAACGGCTGCTACAGCGTCCATTTCTAGCATCATATCCTCTTCCTTCGGGTATGTTCCAGCCAACACATGCTCCCTACTCTTAGGGTCGTAACATTCTTCAACCAGAGGGGTGGGACCATTACTCTCTGCCGTTCCCAACACAACTGCTCTTAATCTTGATGTTTCGTTCTTTATATTTAATTTTAGCATAAACAACACATAAAAAAGCTTCATATACTATATGAAGCTTTTATTTAATTTTATCTCTAAATTATCTTTTATTAATTGCCTTAAACGCCCTGTGGTTCTCTCCAGTATAAATTTGACGAGGCCTACCAATAGGCTCTTTATTCAAACGCATTTCTCTCCACTGTGCAATCCATCCTGGTAAACGTCCTAATGCAAACATTACTGTGAACATTTCTACTGGAATTCCCATAGCTCTATAGATAATTCCTGAATAGAAGTCTACATTCGGGTATAACTTTCGATCTACAAAATAGGGATCCTTTAATGCTTCTTGCTCCAGGCCTTTAGCAATCTCTAATATTGGATCTTCCACTCCCAGATCGTTTAACACTTGATCTGCTGCCTTTTTAATAATCTTAGCTCTTGGGTCAAAATTCTTGTATACTCTATGTCCAAATCCCATTAAACGGAAAGGATCATTCTTATCTTTAGCTTTCGCCATGTATTTTTTTGTATCTCCTCCATCTTCTCGAATGGCTTCTAACATTTCAAGTACAGCCTGATTTGCTCCACCGTGCAATGGTCCCCAAAGCGCTGATATTCCCGCTGATAGCGATGCAAATAATCCAGCATGAGAAGATCCAACAATTCGTACTGTAGAAGTAGAACAATTTTGCTCATGATCTGCATGGAGAATCAATAATTTATCTAATGCGTCCTTGACGATTGGATTAATCGTATATTCTTCATCCGGTCTCTGGAACATCATTGTTAAAACATTCTCCACATATCCTAAAGAATTAGATCCGTAACTCAATGGTAACCCTTGTTTTTTACGCATGGTCCAAGCTACCAAAATCGGGAACTTACCTAATATCTTTACAATAGCTCTATACATTTCTTCTTCTGAATCTACATTCACAGAAGAAGGATTAAAAGCTGTCAATGCAGAGGTCAGCGAAGACAATACTCCCATTGGGTGTGCCGCTTTTGGAAAGGCATCCAGTATCTTTCTTACATCATCATCTATAATTGCTTTTTCTCTAATATCATTATGAAATTGCGTCAACTGTTCTTGTGTAGGTAACTCTCCAAAGATTAATGAATAAGCTACTTCCAAAAAATCTGCTTTCTCCGCTAATTCTTCAATAGCATATCCTCTATATCTTAGTATTCCCTTCTCTCCATCCAAAAAGGTAATTCCACTTTGACACGCACCTGTGTTCTTATATCCAGGATCCAATGTTATAATACCATTTGTCGCTCCTCTGAGCGTCTTTACATCAATTGCTATTTCATTTTCTGATCCTTCTATTAATGGAAATTCGTAAGAATTTCCTCCTACTTGCAACGTTGCTTTATCTGACATTATTTATATTTTTTTTAATTATTCTGAAGTGTAACAAATATAGCCATTTTAAAGGATTTTTAAAAAATAGCAGCATAGTTTTTCGATATGAAAAAATAATTTCTATTTATAGTGAAAATCATAAAAAAACCTCATAGATTATCTATGAGGTTTTAAAATATTTACAGCTTATTTTATTAAATCTTAAATGCTTTTTGTTGTGGGAAATAAGCAACTTCTCCCAACTCTTCTTCAATACGAAGTAATTGATTGTATTTTGCCATTCTATCAGAACGTGAAGCCGAACCTGTTTTTATTTGCCCTGTATTTAAGGCAACAGCAAGGTCTGCAATTGTATTATCTTCTGTTTCTCCAGAACGATGACTCATTACAGAGGTATATCCAGCATTTTTCGCCATGTTAACAGCGGCAATAGTTTCTGTCAAAGTACCAATCTGGTTTACTTTTATTAAGATGGAGTTCCCTATCCCGTTTTCAATTCCTCGAGATAGACGTTCTACATTAGTTACGAATAAATCATCTCCGACCAATTGTACTTTGTTACCTACTTTATCTGTTAAGTATTTCCAGCCTTCCCAATCGTTTTCATCCATGCCATCTTCAATCGAAATAATAGGGTACTGTTCAGTCAATGCCGCCAAATAATCTGCTTGCTCTTCACTTGTTCTTACGGTACCTGTTTCACCTTCAAATTTCGTGTAGTCATACTTGCCATCCACATAAAATTCTGCTGCTGCACAATCCAAAGCGATCATGATCTCATCTCCAAAAGAATACCCGGCATTTTTAACGGCCAATGCTATGGTATCCAACGCATCTTCTGTTCCATTTAACGTAGGTGCAAAACCTCCTTCGTCTCCTACTGCAGTTGACAAATTTCTGTCATGCAAAACCTTTTTCAAATGATGAAATATCTCCGATCCCATTTGCATTGCCTCTGTAAAGCTCTCTGCCTTCACTGGCATAACCATAAATTCTTGAAATGCGATAGGTGCATCAGAATGAGAACCTCCATTAATAATATTCATCATTGGAACCGGCAATGTATTGGCAGAAACACCGCCTACATATCTATATAGTGGCATTCCTAATTCATTAGCTGCTGCTTTGGCAGCTGCCAATGACACTCCTAAAATAGCATTTGCCCCCAATTTTGATTTGTTGGCAGTTCCGTCTAAATCGATCATCATTTGATCAATTAAATTTTGCTCAAATACAGAAGTTCCTAATAACTCTTGAGCAATTATTGTATTCACATTTTCAACAGCTTTTAATACTCCTTTTCCCATATAGGTATCTCCACCATCTCTTAATTCTACCGCTTCATGCTCTCCTGTAGAAGCTCCTGAAGGCACAGCTGCTCTTCCCATAATACCGTTTTCAGTTGTTACATCAACCTCCACAGTTGGGTTTCCTCTTGAATCAAAAATTTGACGTGCATGAATATTAATTATAATGCTCATATTGGTTTGTTTTTATGTTTTAATTAGCCATTATTTTTCACGCGCTAATTTACGTAATAAGAAGGGTTTTTACGGATTTGAAATTAGATTTATTACGAAAACGATTTCAAAAAATTCAGTTTTCTAAAAACAAGTGAAAAAATAAGGCACAAAAAAACCCACTCCTAAGAGTGGGAAAATTGCTATGAAAAAGAAAGTGATATAAATATCACTCACCTCAAAAGTAGTAGTTTAAAGCGCTTTTACCAAATAAAATCGTTAAAAAGTTTAATTTCTTAGACGAATGGTAAAAAAATATCGTTGAATGAAATAAAAAAGCGATCGTTATATAACAGCCGCTTTTTGCTTTTTAATATTCTCTATAAACTGATCGAATAAATATTCTGCGTCATGCGGTCCAGGGCTTGCTTCTGGATGGTATTGAACTGAAAAGCAATTTTTATTTTTCATTCGTATACCTGCTACCGTATGATCGTTCAGGTGCTCATGTGTGATCTCTATTTCGGGATGTGCTTCCGTTTCTTCACGATTGATTGCAAAACCATGATTTTGAGAAGTGATTTCACCTTTCCCTGTGATTAAGTTCTTAACCGGATGATTAATACCTCTGTGACCATTATGCATTTTATAGGTAGAAATTCCATTTGCCAATGCAATTACCTGATGTCCTAAACAAATACCAAATAAGGGCAAATCTCTTTTTATGATCTCTTTTGCAACATTTTGAGCATCAATTAATGGCTCCGGGTCTCCAGGTCCATTAGAGATAAAGTATCCATCAGGGTTAAATGCTTCTAATTCTTCGAAACTAGCATTGTAAGGAAACACTTTTATGTAAGCTCCTCTTTTCACCAAATTTCTTAGGATGTTCTTTTTAATCCCAATATCTAAAGCAGCTATTTTTACTTCAGCGCTTTCATCTCCAACAAAATAGGGTTCTTTTGTAGAAACATGAGAAGCTAACTCAAGTCCTTCCATGCTGGGTACTTCACTCAATTTCTTTTTAAGTATATCTATATTATCTACTTCGGTAGAAATAATAGCATTCATGGCTCCGTGATCACGGATGTAGGAAACAAGTGCTCTGGTATCTACATCCGAAATAGCCACCAAATTATGTTTCTCGAACCAATCAAAAAGGTTTCCATCAGAATCAACTCTAGAATGCGGATAACTGAAATTTCTACAAATCAATCCTGCAATCTTAATCCCTTCAGATTCTACTTCATCATTGTTTACTCCATAATTTCCAATATGGGCATTGGTCGTCACCATGAGTTGACCATAATAAGATGGGTCGGTAAAAACCTCTTGATATCCGGTCATTCCGGTATTAAAACAAATTTCTCCGGTTGCTGTTCCTTCTATCCCGACGGATTTACCATAAAATATGGTTCCGTCTGCCAGTAAAATAAGTGCCTTTTTTCTTTGTTGATACGCCATTAGTAAAGTGTTGTTTAAGTGATGTAAAAATATAAAAAAAGGGATAAACTTAAACGCTTATCCCTTTAATATGATTTGATAAAATTATCATTTATTCTTCTGTTTTTTCTTCTGTTGTTGTTTCAACAGCTTCTACAGCTTCAGTTGTCTCAGCAGCTTTCTTGCTTCTACTTCTACGTGTAGATTTCTTAGCTTTCTTACCTTTAGGGTTATAGATCTCGTTATAATCAACTAATTCTACCATTGCCATAGGAGCATTATCTCCCTGACGGTTTCCTAATTTGATGATACGTACATATCCTCCTGGTCTATCTGCTATCTTAACAGATACTTCTTTAAATAGCTCTGTTACTGCATATTTATTTCTTAGATAGCTAAATACAATTCTTCTATTGTGAGTAGTATCTTCTTTTGACTTTGTAATTAACGGCTCAACAAACTGACGTAATGCTTTTGCTTTCGCTACTGTTGTATTGATACGTTTGTGCTCGATTAAAGAGCAAGCCATATTGGCCAACATCGCCTTTCTGTGCGCTGTTTTTCTGCCTAAATGATTAAACTTTTTTCCGTGTCTCATGACCGATGTGTTTTAGCTCCCATCTTGCTACAACTCTTTTGAGGAGCAAAATATGGAAGGGTTAATCTTTAATTAATCTCTATCTAATTTATATTTGGTTAAATCCATTCCGAAATTCAAACCTTTAACATTTACTAGTTCTTCTAGCTCTGTTAATGATTTTTTACCGAAGTTTCTGAATTTCATTAAATCACTCTTATTAAAAGAAACTAGGTCTCCTAATGTATCTACTTCTGCAGCTTTTAAACAGTTTAATGCTCTTACAGAAAGATCCATATCAATCAATCTAGTTTTCAATAATTGACGCATATGCAATGATTCTTCATCATATGTTTCAGTCTGAGCAATTTCGTCTGCCTCTAACGTAATTCTCTCATCTGAGAATAACATAAAGTGGTGGATCAAAATTTTAGCAGCTTCTGTTAATGCATCTTTTGGGTTAATGGAACCATCTGTATCGATATCGAAAATCAATTTTTCATAATCCGTCTTTTGCTCAACACGGAAATTCTCGATCGCATACTTTACATTCTTTATTGGAGTATAAATTGAATCTGTAAAAATAGTCCCGATCGGTGCTCCAGATTTTTTATTCTCCTCAGCTGGTACAAACCCTCTTCCTTTCTCAATAACAAGTTCCATGTTTAATTTCACAGACTTGTCCATATTACAAATTACTAGATCTGGGTTCAACACTTGAAACCCTGAAATGAATTTTTGTAAATCTCCTGCAGTTAACTGATCTTGACCAGATACTGCAATAGATACAGTTTCTTTATCAGTTTCATCTATCTGCTTCTTAAAACGTACTTGTTTAAGGTTTAAGATAATTTCGGTTACATCCTCTACAATACCATTGATCGTAGAAAACTCGTGCTCTACACCGTCTATTCTAAGAGATGTAATAGCAAAACCTTCTAAAGAAGAAAGCAACACTCTTCTTAAAGCATTACCTACCGTTAAACCAAAACCTGGTTCTAATGGTCTGAATTCGAATCTTCCAGAAAAATCTGTAGATTCTATCATTATTACTTTGTCTGGTTTTTGAAAGTTTAAAATTGCCATATTTTATTTCTTCGTTTTAATTGTTATCTGGTTGCGCGGTTTATAAGTGTGAAGAAGTACGAATAAACCCTTTGGCCAGACACCAATATGATTAATTTATTACTTAGAATATAATTCTACGATTAATTGTTCTTTGATGTTTTCAGGAATCTGTAATCTTTCCGGAGACTTAATATAAGTTCCTTCTTTCTTATCAGCATTCCAGCTTAACCACTCATAAACATTATTGCTAGACGCTAAAGCATTCTCAATAGCTTCAAGAGATTTAGATTTTTCTCTTACAGCAACAACATCTCCATCTCTTAAAGAATATGAAGGTATATTTACGATGTTACCATTTACAGTAATATGTCTGTGTGATACTAATTGACGTGCAGCACTTCTTGAATTAGCAATTCCTAAACGGTATACTACATTGTCTAAACGAGCTTCACATAATTGTAATAACACCTCACCAGTAATTCCTTTAGAAGCAGATGCTTTTTTAAATAAGTTACTGAACTGACGCTCTAAAATACCATAAGTATATTTTGCTTTTTGCTTCTCCATTAACTGGACAGCGTATTCAGATTTCTTTCCTCTTCTTTTACCAACTCCGTGTTGTCCTGGAGGGTAGTTTCTTTTTTCGAAGTTCTTGTCTTCTCCGAAAATTGCCTCGCCAAATTTACGAGCAATTTTAGTCTTTGGTCCTGTATATCTTGCCATTTCTTAGTTATTAAAGTAGGGATTATGAATTAAGGCTAACTCCTTCGATAATCTTTTGTTCCTACTTAGTTAAAATATTTAATTATACTCTTCTTCTTTTTGGTGGACGACACCCGTTGTGTGGCATTGGAGTAACATCAATGATCTCAGTTACTTCAATTCCTGAATTATGAATAGATCTGATAGCAGATTCTCTACCATTACCAGGTCCTTTCACATATACTTTTACTTTGCGTAAACCAGCTTCGTGAGCCACTCTTGCACAATCTTCTGCAGATAATTGAGCTGCATAAGGAGTATTCTTTTTAGAACCTCTAAAACCCATTTTACCAGCTGATGACCATGCGATAACATCACCTTTCTTATTTGTTAAAGAAACAATGATGTTGTTAAATGATGCACTGATATGTGCTTCACCAACTGCTTCTACAACTACTTTACGTTTTTTTGAACTTGCTTTTGCCATAATTGTTTTGTGTTTAGCGATAGCTTTCCAGTAAATTGTGTTCGAGAACACGGCACACTAGAAGCATAAAGCTATTTCTGACTATTTTTTCTTGTTAGCTACGGTTTTTCTCTTACCTTTTCTGGTTCTAGAATTGTTCTTAGTTCTTTGACCTCTTAAAGGTAACCCAGCTCTATGTCTAATTCCACGTTGACATCCGATGTCCATTAAACGCTTGATGCTTAATTGAACCTCTGAACGTAACTCACCTTCAATGGTGTACGTACCTACTTGCTCTCTAATTGCTGCGATTTGATCATCCGTCCAATCCTGAACCTTGATACTTTCGTCAACTTTTGCGTTAGCTAAAACTTCTTTAGCTCTACTGTTTCCTATACCAAAGATGTAAGTTAAAGCAATAACTCCTCTTTTGTTCTTTGGAATATCTATACCTGCTATTCTTGCCATTACCCTTGTCTTTGTTTAAATCTAGGATTTTGTTTGTTAATTACATATAATCTGCCTTTTCTGCGTACAATTTTGCAGTCGGCACTTCTTTTCTTTATTGATGCTCTAACTTTCATTAGTTCTAATTTTTAATATCTATAAGTAATTCTAGCCTTTGTTAAATCGTAAGGGCTCATTTCTAATTTTACTTTATCACCTGGTAATAATTTAATATAGTGCATACGCATCTTACCAGATATGTGAGCCGTTACAATATGTCCATTTTCTAATTCTACACGAAACATAGCATTCGATAATGCCTCTGTGATCGTTCCGTCTTGTTGAATTGCTGGTTGCTTAGCCATTTTTACTTTGATGATTTTCTGTTACTACTACTTCCCGTTTTCATTAAACCATCATAATGACGATTTAATAAATAAGAATTTACCTGTTGAATAGTATCTATGGCAACACCAACCATAATGATCAATGATGTACCTCCATAGAATAATGCCCAATTTTGTTGAACACCAAACTGTACTACGATTGCTGGCAATACAGATAATGCTGCTAAAAATAATGATCCTGGAAATGTAATTCTAGATAACACACTATCTAATCTCTCAGCGGTATCTTTTCCCGGTCTAATTCCAGGGATAAATCCTCCACTTCTCTTTAGATCTTCTGCCATCTTATTCGTAGGAATAGTAATTGCAGTATAGAAAAAACTAAAGATGATGATCAATAGTGCGAACACTATATTATACGATAATCCATTGATATCTTGCAAGTCACTTAGCAAAGGAAATCTCTTAGCCAATGCTAATGGTAAGAACATAATTGCTTGTGCAAAGATGATCGGCATCACTCCTGCAGCATTCAGTTTAAGAGGAATATAATCTCTAGAACCTGCTACGTTTTGAATGTTACCTGCCACTGTTCTTCTAGCATACTGTACAGCGATCTTACGAACTGCTGTTACTAATAATACCGTTAACAAGATAATCACAAACCATACTATAATTTCTATCAAGATGGTCATAATTCCACCAGCTCCAGCTCCAGATGCAGTTGTTTTAGAAACTAACTCCTGAATGAATGCTGCTGGGAAATTAGCAATAATACCTACAGTAATTAATAAAGAGATCCCATTTCCAACTCCTTTATCCGTGATACGCTCTCCTAACCACATAGCAAAAATTGTTCCTGCTGTTAAGATGATTAGTGAAGATATAGTAAAGGTAGTTCCTCCCACTAGGAATGCTTCCGGTGGTAAACCAAATGAATTTTGAATTGCAATAATATACGTTGGTCCTTGTACCAATGTAATTGCAATCGTTAACCATCTGGTAATTTGAGTGATCTTCTTTCTACCACTCTCTCCATCTTTTTGTAGTTTTTGAAGATATGGAACCGCGATTCCCATCAGCTGCACTACAATCGAAGCAGAGATATAAGGCATAATACCTAATGCCATTACAGAGGCTCTCGCGAAAGCACCCCCTGTAAATACATTTAATAAAGCTAAAAGTCCACCGCCTTCGGCACTATTCTTAAGTTCTGTAAGTTGTGTAGGATCAATTCCAGGTAATGGAATTTGAGCCATAAAACGATATACAGCAATTAAACCGATAGTAAGAAGAATCTTATTTTTCAATTCTTCTATTTTCCAAATGTCTTTTAACGTTTTTATAAAATTCATCATTTATGTGATCTTATAAAGCAACTGCTTCTCCTCCAGCAGCTTCAATAGCCGCTTTTGCAGTAGCAGTAAATTTATGAACAGTAATATTTAATTTAGCTTTTAATTCTCCACGACCTAAGATCTTTACTAGATCGTTTTTACCAACGATACCGTTAGCCACTAAAATTTCTAAATTTACTGTATCAGTAATTTTCTTGTTGTCAACTAATTCTTGAAGCTTATCTAAATTGACTCCTGCATATTCCTTACGGTTTATGTTTTTGAAACCAAATTTAGGTACACGTCTTTGAAGTGGCATTTGCCCTCCTTCAAATCCTATCTTTCTAGAATAACCTGAACGAGATTTTGCTCCTTTGTGACCTCTGGTAGCAGTACCACCTTTACCAGAACCTTCACCTCTTGCAATTCTTTTCCCGCTTTTAACAGATCCTTCTGCTGGTTTTAAGTTATGTAAACTCATTTCTAATATCTTATATTAAATTTCTTCTACAGAAACTAAATGTTTAACTTTATTTACCATACCAATAATTGTAGGAGTTGCCTCATGTTCTACAGTTTGGTTCATTTTACGTAAACCTAATGCCTCTAAAGTTCTCTTTTGATTCTGAAGACGCCCGATTTGACTTTTTACTTGTGTAACTTTAATTTTTGCCATCGTTCTTAGATTTATCCGTTAAATACTTTTTCTAAAGAAATACCTCTTTGTTTTGCGATTAAAGACGCACTACGTAACTGTAATAAAGCATCAAATGTTGCTTTTACTACATTGTGAGGGTTAGATGATCCTTGAGACTTTGATAATACATCATGAATACCAACAGATTCTAATACGGCACGTACAGCACCCCCTGCGATAACTCCGGTACCATTTGAAGCTGGCTTGATAAATACTCTAGCTCCTCCAAATTTACCTTTTTGTTCATGAGGTAATGTTCCATTTAAAATTGGAATTCTTACCAAATTCTTCTTTGCATCTTCTACTGCTTTTGCAATTGCAGAAGAAACATCTTTAGATTTTCCTAATCCGTGACCTACAACACCGTTTCCATCACCAACAACAACAATCGCAGAGAATCCAAATGCTCTACCACCTTTTGTTACTTTAGTTACACGTTGTACACCAACTAATCTATCTACAAGCTCTAATCCGCTTGGCTTAACTCTTTCTACGTTTTTATAACCTTGCATAATTTCTTAAAATTTTAAACCAGCTTCTCTAGCAGCGTCTGCTAATACTTTTACTCTACCGTGATATAAATATCCGTTTCTATCGAAAGCAACAGTATCTACACCAGCTTTAGTTGCTTTTTCTGCAATCGATTTTCCTACTGCAGTAGCCGCTTCTGATTTTGAACTTGCTTTAATATCTTTATCTCTTGATGAAACGCTAGCAATTGTTACTCCGTTTACATCGTCTACTAGTTGCGCATAGATCTCTTTGTTACTTCTAAATACAGACAATCTTGGTTTTGCTGCTGTACCAGAAATGATCTTTCTAATTCTATGTTTAATTCTAGTTCTTCTTTCAAGCTTTGATAATGCCATAACTCTATAAATTATGCAGATTTACCTGCTTTTCTTCTTAATTGTTCTCCTACAAACTTAACTCCCTTTCCTTTATATGGCTCAGGCTTACGGAAACCACGAATTTTCGCAGCTACTTGACCTACCAATTGCTTATCAAAAGAAGTCAACTTAACGATTGGGTTCTTTCCTTTTTCAGAAATTGTTTCTACTTTAACTTCTGGAGCTAATTCCAAAACAATGTTATGAGAAAAACCTAATGCTAAGTCTAGTTTTTGACCTTGATTTGAAGCTCTATATCCAACACCGACTAATTCTAATTCTTTAGTCCATCCTTTACTTACACCTTCAATCATGTTATTTAACAAAGCTCTCATTAAACCATGTTGTGCTTTGTGTGTTTTACCTTCAGATGCTCTTTCTAAAGTGATTGTAGCATCTTCAATTTTCACAGTAATTCCTTCAGAGATCTCTTGAGTCAACTCTCCTAATTTTCCTTTTACTGTTACTTCTGTTCCGTTTACATTAACTTCTACACCTTGTGGAATGCTAATTGGGTTCTTTCCTATTCTACTCATCTCTCTAAGGCTTAATAAACGTAACAAATTACTTCTCCTCCAACATTCTCTTGACGTGCCTTCTTGTTAGTCATCACACCTTTAGAAGTTGAAACAATAGCAATACCAAGTCCGTTTAATACTCTAGGCATTTCTTTTGCGCTAACGTACTTACGTAAACCTGGTGTACTAATTCTTTGAATTTTTCTGATCACGGACTCTTTCGTGTCCTTGTCATACTTTAAGGCTATCTTGATAGTACCTTGTACAGAACTATCATTAAACTGATAACTTAAAACATATCCTTGATCAAACAAAATTTTAGTCATCTCCTTCTTCAAATTCGAAGCAGGGATTTCTACTACTCTGTGTCCTGCAGAAATTGCATTTCTAACTCTTGTTAGATAATCTGCGATTGGATCTGTATACATATTTATTTAAATTGCGATTACGGTTTTTAATTATCTCTATTTTCCCTACAGATTTCTCTGTGATAATTAAACCTATAATCAGTTAAAATTCTTTATACTCAAAAAAATAGAGCGTGCAAATGTACACATTCTATTTTTATTTTTGAGGATTATTTTTGATTACTACCAGCTAGCTTTCTTAACACCTGGTATCAATCCTTGATTTGCCATTTCACGGAAAGTCACACGAGAGATTCCGAATTGACGCATATACCCTTTTGGTCTTCCTGTCAGCTTACATCTATTATGCATTCTGATTGGAGAAGCGTTCTTTGGTAACTTTTGTAAACCTTCATAGTCTCCAGCTTCTTTTAAAGCTTTTCTCTTTTCAGCATACTTAGCAACCATTTTTGCTCTTTTTACCTCACGGGCTTTCATTGATTCTTTAGCCATTTCTTAATTTTTTTTGAATGGTAAACCTAATTCTCCTAATAATGATTTCGCTTCTTTATCAGTGTTCGCAGATGTTACAAACGTAATATCCATTCCATTGATTTTTTTCACTTGATCAATATTAATTTCCGGATAGATGATCTGCTCAGTAATTCCTAAATTGTAATTACCTCTACCATCAAATCCATTTGCCTTTATACCGTTAAAGTCTCTTACACGTGGTAAAGAAGCTGTTACTAATCTATCCAAGAACTCATACATCTTATCTCCACGTAATGTAACTTTAGCTCCAATAGCCATACCTTTACGTAATTTAAAAGATGCAACGTCTTTTTTAGACAATGTAGAAACTGCTTTCTGACCTGTGATAGTCGTTAACTCTTCTACAGCATAATCAATTAATTTCTTATCAGCGATAGCTGCTCCAACACCTTTACTTACAACGATCTTTTGTAATTTAGGCACTTGCATTACATTGCTATAGCTAAACTCGTCCATAAGAGCTTTAATCACTCTTTCTTTGTATTCTGCTTTTAATCTTGGTACGTAACTCATGATTATATTGCTTTATTCGTTTTCTTAGAGATTCTAGTTTTAGTATCTCCATCAACTGTATATCCTACTCTAACAGCCTTTCCATCCTCAATTAATGATAAATTTGAGATATGGATAGATGCTTCTTTCTTTACAATTCCTCCTTGAGGGTTTTGAGCGCTTGGCTTAGTGTGCTTAGAAACTAAGTTTACACCTTCTACAATAGCTCTGTTCTTATCTCTAAGGATTTGTAATACTTTTCCTTCAGATCCTTTGTGATCTCCTGCGATTACTGTAACAGTATCTCCTGATTTGATTTTAAACTTTGTCATCGTCTTTTCTCTTTTAAAGCACTTCAGGTGCTAATGATACTATCTTCATAAATTGTTTCTCACGAAGCTCACGTGCTACAGGACCAAATACACGAGTTCCTCTCATTTCCTCAGTTGGATTTAAAAGTACACATGCATTATCATCAAATCTGATATATGATCCGTCTTTACGACGTACTTCTTTCTTCGTACGAACAACTACTGCTCTTGATACTTGACCTTTTTTTACGGTTCCGTTTGGAGTTGCAGACTTTACAGTAACTACAATCTTATCTCCAACGCTAGCATAACGTTTTTTAGTTCCACCTAAAACTCTAATCACTAAAACTTCTTTCGCTCCAGTGTTGTCTGCTACTTTTAATCTTGATTCTGTCTGTAACATAATTATTTAGCTCTTTCTAGGATTTCTACTAATCTCCAACGTTTAGATTTACTCATAGGACGTGTTTCCATGATCCTAACAGTATCTCCTTCGTTGCAATCATTCTTTTCGTCATGCGCAACATACTTTTTCGTCTTTAATACGAACTTACCGTACATTGGGTGTTTTACTCTTTTTACTTCTGAAACAACAATAGATTTCTCCATTTTGTTGCTAGAAACAACACCTATTCTTTCTTTTCTAAGATTTCTATTTTCCATCTTTTAAAACTGACTTAGAATTATTGTAATTCTCTTTTGGTTAATTCTGTTGCAAGTTTTGCTACAGTTCTTCTTAAGGTTCTTAACTGCATTGGGTTTTCCAACGGAGTTATGGCGTGAGCCATCTTAAGATCAGTATAATTTTTTTGCAACGCTCCAAGCTTTTCTTGTAAATCAGCTACTGACAATTCTTTAATTTCTGACTGTTTCATTTTCTTATCGAATTAAGCGTTATAATCAAAATCTCTTGCTATCACAAACTTCGTTTTTACCGGAAGTTTCTGTGCTGCTAAACGTAAAGCCTCTTTCGCCACATCCATTGGCACACCACCAACTTCAAACAAAATTCTACCTGGCTTTACTACTGCCACAAAATGGTCAGGTGCACCTTTACCTTTACCCATACGTACCTCTAATGGTTTCTTAGTGATAGGTTTGTCTGGGAAAATTTTAATCCAAAGTTGCCCTTCCCTTTTCATATAACGAGTAGCCGCAATACGAGCCGCCTCTATCTGACGAGAAGTTAATAGGTTTTGATCTAGTGATTTGATACCAAACATCCCATTCGATAATTGGTTTCCTCTACCAGAAATACCTTTCATATTTCCTTTCGCCTTCTGTACCTTACGGTATTTTACTCTTTTTGGCTGTAACATTGTTAATTTCTAATTTTTAAAAATTATTTTCTTCTACGAGGTTGACGTTTATCATTACCACCTTTGTTACCACCTTGTTTCTTAGATAGTCCCACTAATGGAGATAATTCTCTTTTACCATAAACCTCGCCTTTCATGATCCATACTTTCACACCTAATCTTCCGTATGTAGTATGTGCTTCAACAAGTGCATAATCAATATCTGCTCTAAATGTAGATAGAGGGATTCTACCTTCTTTAAAATGCTCAGAACGTGCCATTTCTGCTCCATTTAAACGACCAGAGATTTGAATCTTGATTCCTTCTGCGTTCATTCTCATAGAAGCTGCAATAGCCATCTTGATCGCTCTCTTGTAAGAAATTCTATTCTCGATCTGACGTGCAATACTAGCTGCAACTAATTTTGCATCTAATTCTGGACGCTTGATCTCGAAAATATTAATTTGAACTTCCTTACCTGTAATTTTCTTAAGCTCTTCTTTTAACTTGTCTACCTCTTGACCTCCTTTACCAATAATGATACCAGGACGAGCCGTCGTGATAGTAACGGTTACAAGTTTTAAAGTACGCTCGATAATTACACGAGAAACACTTGCTTTAGATAATCTAGCATTTAAATACTTTCTTATCTTATCATCTTCAGCGATTTTATCACCGTAGTTCTTTCCTCCGTACCAGTTAGATTCCCATCCTCTGATAATTCCTAAACGATTTCCTATTGGATTAGTTTTTTGTCCCATTTCTACTATGATTAATTACTGATATTTTTAGCACCTAACTCTAAAGTAACGTGATTAGAACGCTTACGAATTCTATGAGCACGCCCTTGTGGAGCTGGTCTTAATCTTTTTAACATTCCTGCGCTATCTACACAGATAGATTTTACGAATAACCCAGCATCTTCGATACTCGCATCTTCGTTCTTAGCTTGCCAGTTTGCAATTGCAGACATTAACAATTTCTCTAAGTTTCTTGATGCTTCTTTAGGGCTAAACTTTAAGATTTGTAAAGCTTTCTCTACCTCTACTCCTCTTACCTGATCTGCTACTAAACGCATTTTTCTCGGTGACGTAGGACAGTTAGTTAGCTTAGCAAAAGCTCTGCTTTTTCTAGCCTCTTTTAACTGATCTGCCATATTTTTTTTACGAACTCCCATTTCCTACTATTTTTTTCCTTTATTTTTTGCACCAGCGTGTCCTCTAAAAGAACGAGTTGGTGAAAATTCGCCTAATTTATGTCCTACCATATTCTCAGTTACATATACTGGTACGAATTGACGTCCGTTATGCACTGCTATCGTTTGACCTACGAAATCAGGAGTAATCATACTAGCTCTAGACCAGGTTTTGATTACTGATTTGTTTCCTGACTCTACATTAGCCAATACTTTTCTCTCTAATTTATAGTGAACGTAAGGTCCTTTTTTTAATGATCTTGCCATGACTTATTATTTCTTTCTACGTTCTATAATATATTTATTACTCGCTTTGGTCTTAGATCTGGTCTTGAATCCTTTTGCAGGAATACCATTTCTAGATCTTGGATGACCTCCTGAAGCACGTCCTTCACCACCTCCCATTGGGTGATCAACTGGATTCATTCTTACAGCATTGGTTCTTGGTCTTCTTCCTAACCATCTGCTTCTACCTGCTTTACCAGATACAAGTAATTGATGATCTGAATTAGATACCACACCAATTGTAGCCATACAAGTCAATAAGATCAATCTTGTTTCACCAGATGGTAACTTTACAGTTGCATACTTACCTTCTTTTGCCATTAACTGTGCAAAAGAACCAGCAGAACGAGCCATTACAGCTCCTTGTCCCGGACGCAATTCTATACAAGAAATAGTAGTTCCTAATGGAATACCACTTAAAGGCATTGCATTTCCAATTTCTGGAGCAACTCCTTCACCTGACACGATTGTTTGACCTACTTTTAAACCGTTTTGTGCAATCACATAACGTTTTTCACCATCAGCATAATTAACTAATGCAATAAATGCAGTACGATTTGGATCGTACTCAATAGTTTTTACTGTTGCAGGAACACCATTTTTATCTCTTTTAAAATCGATAATACGGTACTTTTGTTTATGACCTCCACCGATATTACGGGTTGTCATTCTTCCCTGATTGTTTCGACCTCCAGATCTTTTTTTCGGAGCTAATAAGCTTTTTTCCGGCTTGTCAGTTGTAATGGTGTCGAACCCATTTACAACTCTAAAACGCTGACCTGGTGTTATTGGTTTTAATTTTCTAACTGACATACTGTCTTTTCTTAAAGATTGTTATAAAAATCAATACTTTCTCCTTCGGCTAACTGCACAATTGCTTTTTTGTAAGCACCTTTCATTCCTGTTACTAAACCTTTTTTCGTGTATTTAGTATTTCTTTTTACAGGGTAATTCAAAGTTTTTACACTAGAAATTGTAACTCCGTATGCAGTTTCTACTGCATCCTTAATTTCTAATTTGTTAGCTCTTTTATCTACAACAAATGCATAACGATTAAATAACTCGCTATCGTTTGTTGCTTTTTCCGTAATAATAGGTTTAATTAAAATATTCATCCTATTAGCTTAAATTTGAGTTAATTCCTTCTAAAGAACTCTCAGTAATAACCACTTTGTTTGCATTTAAAATACTGTAAGTGCTTAATCTTGAGTTATTTACAACTTTAGAACTTTTTAAATTGCGCGACGACAAATATACATTATTATTTGACTCACCCAACACAAACAATGACTTTTTAGTATCTAACTCTAAAGCTTTCAATACGTTGACAAAATTCTTTGTCTTTGGTGTATCAAAATTAAAGTCTTCGATCACTACTAAATTATTGTCTTTTGCTTGAATGCTTAATGCCGATTTACGTGCTAAACGCTTCAAGTTTTTATTCAATTTGAAAGAGTAACTTCTTGGTCTTGGTCCGAAAACACGTCCACCACCTCTAAACACAGGAGACTTAATACTACCCGCACGAGCTGTACCAGTTCCTTTTTGTTTTTTAATCTTTCTTGTACTACCAGCAATCTCTGCTCTCTCTTTAGCTTTATGCGTTCCTTGTCTTTGATTAGCCAAGTATTGCTTTACATCTAAATAGATAGCATGATCATTAGGCTCAATTCCGAATACGTCTTTAGAAAGTTCAACTTTTCTACCCGTATCTTTTCCGTTGATGTCTAAAACTGCTACTTTCATTATTTCTGAATAGTTATGTACGAATTTTTGTGACCAGGAACTGCTCCTTTTACAACAAGTAGGTTCTTTTCAGCAACTACTTTTAAAACTCGTAAGTTTTGAACTTTTACTTTTTCGCCACCCATTCTTCCTGCCATTCTCATTCCTTTGAAAACTCTTGCAGGGTATGATGCAGCACCAATAGATCCTGGAGCTCTTAAACGGTTATGCTGACCGTGCGTAGCTTGACCTACACCGGCAAAACCATGACGTTTTACAACTCCTTGAAATCCTTTTCCTTTTGAAACTCCTGACACATCAACAAACTCTCCTTCAGTAAAGTGCTCTACTGTAATTGAGTCTCCTAATTTGTACTCTTCTTCAAATCCTTGGAATTCAACGACTTTTCTTTTAGCAGTGGTGCCAGCTTTTTTAAAGTGACCGTCTAACGCTTTGTTAGAACTCTTCGCCTTTTTGTCATCGAAACCAAGTTGCAACGCATTGTATCCGTCAACCTCCTCGGTTCTGACTTGGGTAACAACGCATGGACCTGCTTCGATTACAGTACAAGGAATGTTCTTCCCGTTCTCATCGAATAAGCTGGTCATTCCGATTTTTCTTCCTATTAACCCAGACATATTTAATTAATTATTAATTGTTTACTTATTTATTTTTCCTTTAAGTTCCTTTCAAAAAAATAGGGTCAAAATACGTTCTAACCCTGAATGTATTTTTACCGTTTTTCCTTCGCGAAACCCTCCGGACATGTTACTTAGACAGCTCAGTAACCAAAAAGCTACTGAGCTATTCCAAGTTTGTTTACTTATACTTTGATCTCTACTTCAACACCGCTTGGTAACTCAAGCTTCATTAACGCATCAATAGTCTTAGATGAAGAACTATAGATGTCTAATAAACGCTTGTAAGCAGATAATTGAAATTGCTCTCTCGATTTTTTATTCACGTGTGGCGAACGTAAAACCGTAAAGATCTTCTTATTTGTTGGTAAAGGAATTGGACCGTTTACTACAGCTCCAGTACTCTTTACTGTCTTTACAATCTTCTCAGCAGATTTATCTACTAAATTGTAATCGTAAGACTTTAATTTTATTCTAATTTTTTGACTCATAATTTTTCTATTTAGTAAATTAACCTCTTGCTTCTGCTATTACTTCTTCAGAAATGTTTGATGGAGTTTCTGCATAATGAGAAAATTCCATTGTAGAAGTTGCTCTACCGGAAGACATTGTTCTTAAAGCAGTCACATATCCAAACATTTCAGATAATGGTACAGTAGCTTTAACAACTTTAGATCCAGCTCTATCAGACATATCTGATACCTGACCTCTTCTTCTGTTCAAGTCACCAACAATATCTCCCATGTTTTCTTCTGGAGTCAATACCTCTAACTTCATAATTGGCTCCATGATCTTCGCTTTTGCAGATTTTGCAGCAGCTTTATATCCTAATTTTGCAGCCAATTCGAAAGATAATTGATCCGAATCTACAGGGTGGAATGAACCATCTGTTAAAGTAACTTTCATCGAATCCATTTCATATCCTGCTAAAGGACCATTCTTCATTGCTTCTTTGAATCCTTTCTCTACCGATGGAACAAATTCTTTTGGTACGTTTCCTCCTTTAATTTCAGAGATAAACTCAAGACCTTGTTTTCCTTCTTCTGCAGGCTCCATAGTAAATACAATATCAGCAAACTTACCACGTCCACCAGATTGTTTCTTGTACACCTCTCTGTGGTTCGCAGCAGCAGTAATTGCTTCTTTGTACTCTACTTGAGGTTGACCTTGATTTACGTCAACTTTAAATTCACGCTTCAAACGGTCTACAATAATATCTAAGTGTAACTCACCCATTCCAGAAATAATAGTCTGTCCTGAAGCTTCGTCAGTTCTTACTGTAAATGTTGGATCTTCTTCTGCTAATTTACCTAAAGCTAAACCTAGTTTATCAACATCTGCTTTTGTCTTAGGCTCTACTGCGATACCAATTACAGGATCTGGGAAGTCCATCGATTCTAATACGATAGGGTGCTTCTCATCAGATAAAGTATCTCCAGTTTTAATAGACTTAAATCCTACAGCTGCTCCAATATCTCCTGCCTCGATATAATCGATTGCATTTTGTTTATTAGCGTGCATCTGATAAATACGAGAAATACGCTCTTTTTTACCTGAACGGTTGTTTAGAACATAAGATCCAGCGTCTAATCTACCAGAGTATGATCTAAAGAATGCTAAACGTCCTACAAAAGGATCTGTAGCAATTTTAAATGCTAATGCAGCAAATGGCTCTTTTGCATCTGGTTTACGAGAAATCTCGTCACCAGAGTTAGGGTCAGTTCCTACAATAGCTTCCTTATCTAAAGGAGAAGGTAAATAACGACATACAGCATCTAATAAGAACTGAACACCTTTATTTTTAAACGCCGATCCACAAATCATAGGTATGATCGCCATATCCATAACCGCAGCTCTTAATGCAGCGTGTACTTCTTCTTCTGTAATAGAGTCTTCATCTTCCATGAATTTCTCCAACAAGTTCTCATCGTAACTTGCCACCTCTTCAATTAACAAAGCTCTGTACTCAGCAGCTTCTGCTTTCAATTCTTCTGGAATATCAATAACATCAAACGTTGCACCTTGAGTTTCCTCATGCCAAACGATTGCTCTATTTTTTACTAAATCTACGATTCCTTTAAAATCAGCTTCTTCACCAATTGGTAAAACGATAGGCACTGCATTAGAACCTAACATTTCTTTCACCTGTCTGTTTACGTTCATAAAATCAGATCCTTGACGGTCCATTTTATTTACGAATCCAATTCTTGGCACCTTATAGTTATCAGCTAATCTCCAGTTAGTTTCAGATTGAGGCTCAACACCATCAACAGCACTAAATAAGAATACTAATCCGTCTAATACACGTAATGATCTGTTTACCTCTACCGTAAAATCAACGTGACCCGGAGTATCAATAATATTAAAATGGTATCCCTTAGCATCTGCTGTTGGTTTTCCATTTTCAGTTGGGAACTGCCACTCACATGTTGTCGCAGCAGAAGTAATTGTAATACCTCTTTCTTGCTCTTGCTCCATCCAGTCCATGGTAGCAGCACCATCATGTACTTCTCCAATCTTGTGAGAAACCCCTGTATAATATAATACACGTTCCGTTGTTGTAGTTTTACCCGCATCAATGTGCGCAGCAATACCAATATTTCTTGTAAATTTTAAATCTCTAGCCATTTCTATTAAAATCTAAAGTGAGAGAATGCTTTATTAGCTTCTGCC
Source organism: Flavobacteriaceae bacterium (assembly GCA_965218065.1). Lineage (GTDB taxonomy): Bacteria > Bacteroidota > Bacteroidia > Flavobacteriales > Flavobacteriaceae > Polaribacter. The sequence continues at coordinate 2,241,364 of OZ244589.1, forward strand.
ATTTTGTGTGTATCTACTCTTTTCTTAACAGCAGCTCCTTCTTCTTTAGCCGCAGCTAAAATTTCAGCAGCTAATCGCTGTGCCATAGTTTTTTCATTACGCTTTCTTGCGTAAGAAATCATCCATTTTATAGCCATAGATACTTTACGATCTGGTCTAATTTGCATAGGAATCTGGAATGTTGCACCTCCAACACGTCTAGAACGTACTTCTACGTGAGGCATTACATTTGACAATCCGTCTTTCCAAACTTCTAAAGCTGTTTTTTCTTCGTCTTCTTTCTTTTGCTCTACGATATCTAAGGCATCATAAAACACTTTGAACGCTACAGATTTCTTACCGTCCCACATTAAGTTGTTCACAAAACGTGTAGCTAACTGATCGTTAAACTTTGGATCTGGTAAAAGAACTCTTTTTTTGGCTCTTCTTTTTCTCATGTCTTTACATTAAAAAAGTTACTAATTAATTTTACTTCTTTGGGCGTTTTGCACCGTACTTTGATCTACGTTGAGTTCTTCCCTCAACTCCCGCTGTATCTAAAGCTCCACGTACTACGTGATACTTAACTCCTGGCAAATCTTTTACCCTTCCACCTCTAACTAATACTATCGAGTGCTCTTGTAAGTTATGTCCTTCACCTGGGATGTACGCGTTAATCTCATTACCATTTGTTAACCTTACCCTTGCTACTTTACGCATAGCAGAATTAGGTTTCTTAGGTGTAGTAGTATATACACGTGTACAAACTCCACGTCTTTGAGGACAAGACGACAAAGCGGCCGATTTACTCTTCTTAGTTATTTTGGTTCTTCCTTTACGAACTAATTGTTGAATAGTTGGCATACTAAATTATTACTGTTTTTCGTTTATTATTAAACTTATCTCTCTTTTTAAGAGTGTGCAAATGTACAACTAATTTCTATTTAATCAAATATCAGTAAGTTATTTTTTCTTAATCATTGAAACAGGCCTCAATTAATTGATTTTATTATACTTTTGGCAACATCGTTAATTTCATTTTTGACATCAAATTTTCATCAAACATATTCATCATCGCAATTTACCTTCTGGGTCAAGGAATTTTTGCACAAAAATTGACGCTAAAGATCTCATCTAAGGACCCGGTTGAAGATACATTTCTTCAAAAAATCGATTATATCGTTTCTCATAAAGACACTGTATCCATCTACAAAGAACTGGCAAAAATTGACCTTCTTCTTAAGAACAATGGGTACTTTTTGCATCAAAAAGAAATAACACGCGCAGTCAATAATAATTACATCGTTTGGTATACTCTCGGGTTTCAGGTTATCGATGTTCACATATACATTCCTAAAACGATCGACCATAACAAGAAAGGCGACACTCTCAAATTAAAAACAAATGAAGTCGAGTCATTCCTTAAAACTATTGCTACACGTCAAGATGATCAAGGGAGAGCTTTTTCCGAAGTATCTTTAAAAAACCTATCATTAAAGAACAATACTTTACTTGCTACCTTAGACGTAAATCAAAAGAAAATTCGAAAGATCAACAAGGTCATTGTCAAGGGTTATTCCAACATTTCGGACAGAATAATTCGGCATGATCTGGAGATTGAAGTAAACGATGTGTTTAATTCTAAAAAACTCCAAGAGATCTCAAAACTAACAAGAGCTCTATCTTTTCTGGAAGAAATAAAACCCCCAGAAGTTTTGTTTGCCAAGGATTCGACTATTCTATATCTATATCTAAAGAAAAAAAGCAATAATAGTTTCGACGGCATCGTTTCATTTGCCTCTAACGACAACAATAACAAGCTCTTATTTAATGGAACGCTCGATCTGAAACTTAACAATATCTTTGACGGTGGAGAAAAAGCCTCTATCTTTTGGAATAGTATTGGTAACGAAAAACAGGAGTTTTCTTTGACATCAAGACTACCGTATATTTTTAACTCGCGCCTAAGCGCGAATATTCGCTTTAATCTTTACAAGCAAGATTCTACTTTTCTCAACACAGAATTCAACCCTAAAATTGAATACAAAGTAAGCAGCAAATCGAGTATCTCATTAAACTACATAAATCTCACGTCTAACAATTTAAGGGAAAGCATTACGAACAACAACATTGAATCCTTTGACAGAAGTATGGTAGGTATAGGATATCAATATAAAAATGTAAAAATCAACACGTTAAATTTTACCGGATTAAATATCTCTTTAGACGCACTATTCGGAAACAGGAACTCAGACACCAATAAAAGCCAACAGTTTCAGTTTAATTTAGAGGTGTCCAACACCTTTTCTTTAAACGAGCGCAATCACATCTATGTTCGCAATCAGACCGGTATCTTATTGTCTGACCTTCTTTTTGAAAATGAAATTTTTAGAATAGGTGGTGCTAATAGCATGCGGGGGTTTAATGAACAGAGCATATTCACATCTCAATTCAGCTATGTAAATATGGAGTATAGATACGTTACTTCCAAAACATCCTATTTATATACTATTTCAGATATTGGATTTATTAAGGCAGTAGACAATCTTACAGAATCTATATTCGGACTAGGGTTTGGTTATTTGTTTTCTATAAAACAAACACAAGTTAATCTTGGACTCGTATTAGGAAAGAGCTCGAACAGCGATTTTGACTTCAATAATGCGAAGTTAAATGTGAGCTTTACCAGTTTTTTTTGAAAAATTTAACAATTCTTTATATTTTTTTTAACAATAGGTATTTTTTATATCTTTGGGTCACTAACTCAATTTATATTCAAATACAACTATGAGAAAATGGTACTTAACGCCAATCTTTGTCATATTTTTATGTCTGGGATGCGCTAAAGATTCTCAAAATATCGGCTATCTATTTGAAGAGCTTCCTGCCGATAAAACAGGTATTGACTTTAAAAATAATCTTACGGAAGATGTAGATCACAGCATCATCAACTACATCTATTATTATAATGGAGCGGGAGTTGCTGCAGGAGACATTAACAATGACGGGCTTAGTGATCTTTATTTTGTTTCGAATCAAGGAAAAAACAAACTCTATTTAAACAAGGGGAACCTCCAATTTGAAGATATTTCTGACAAAGCAAATATAGCAGGATCATCTAGCTGGAACACAGGAGCAACAATGGTGGATATTAATAATGATGGTTATCTGGATATTTATGTTTGTGCCGTAAGCGGTCTGTTAGACTTCAAAGGTCATAATGAATTATTTATTAATAATGGTGATGGGACATTTACTGAGAAGTCTAAAGAATATGGATTAGATTTTAAAGGATATTCTACGCAGTCCTACTTTTTTGATTATGACAAAGACAATGATCTTGATGTTTACATCGTAAATCATGCAGTGCATACCACCAACGTGCATGGCCGAGCTGATGCGCGAAACGAACGTATGCCTTTGGTAGGTGATGTTTTACTTCAAAATGATAATGGAACATTTAAGGATGTTAGTGACAAAGCTAAAATTTATGGAGGAGTTAACGGTTATGGGTTAAGCGCTTCTATTGCCGATTATAATAATGATGGATGGGACGACATTTATGTTTGCAACGATTTTCATGAAGATGATTACTACTACATAAACAATCAAGACGGAACATTTTCTGAAAAGCTGTCCGAAAGTTTCTCTACGATCAGTAGATTTTCTATGGGTAGTGATGCTGCGGATCTAAATGGCGACGGTTACCAGGACATTATTACATTGGACATGCTTCCTAAGGATGAAAAAGTACTCAAAGAATCTGAAGGAGACGATGCGATGTTCAATATGCAAGAACGGCTAAGAAAATTAGGATATAAAGACCAATATTCAAGAAATATGCTTCAGATAAATAATTCTGGAGATTATTTTTACGAAGCCGCTTTTTTAAATGGTGTAGCGGATACCGATTGGAGCTGGGCTCCTTTAGTTGCGGATTTTGACAATGACGGACACCAAGATCTTTTCATATCTAATGGAATACTTCGAAGACCAAACGATTTAGATTTTAAAAAGTACGTGGCAAGCACATTTAAAACCAAAGGTGTAAAAAAAGGCTTAGCGTGGTTGTACAAATCCATTAATGAAATGCCTAGCGGAAAAGTTTCTAATGAGATCTTTAAAGGAAATTCTCGCAAATTAACTAATAAGACAGGTGTTTGGATCAAAAACGAACCTTCTCTTTCTAATGGTGCGATTTACATCGATTTAGATATGGATGGGGATCTCGACCTGGTGGTAAACAATATGAACAGTTATGCAAGTATTTTAGCCAATACCACAAACGACTCAAAAAACTATATCTCAGTAAAGCTCGAGTATGTTACCGGTAATAAAGAAGGTATTGGGGCTAAAGTGTTGGTTTATAGCAATGGCAAAAAACAGTTGAAACAACTATTTAAATCGCGAGGATTTTTATCATCTGTTGATCATCAGTTACTTTTTGGGCTGGATACGATACGCATGATAGATTCTCTCGAAGTGATCTGGCCAGACAATACCTATCAGAAAATAATCAATCCTGAAATAAATAAGAACGTTCTTATAAAGTATGCCAAGAACAATCCTACATATACGTACGGAGTAAAAAACACAAATAAAAAGTATGTTTCGAACAATGCGCTAATCCCGTTTAAACACACCGAAGATCATTACAATGACTTTAACAATGAAAGACTAATACCTTATAAAGTATCGACGCTAGGTCCTGCTATGGCTATTGGTGATGTAGACCATAATGGGTATGATGATGTATTTATCGGTAATGGGTCTGGCGAGAGTTCCAAGCTTTTTCTAAATGATGGAACTTCATTCTCGCTTGCTGAAAACATGGTAGGCTCAGAAAATGATGCCATGTATGAAGATAATGACGCTCAATTTTTTGATGCAGATAATGATGGCGACTTGGACCTATATATTGCTTCCGGAATCAATTCGCTAAGAAATAAGGACTACGAGATAGATCGTCTCTATATAAACAATGATGGTCAATTTGTCAGAGCTGTAAATCAGATCCCTGAGAACTCTTATAACACTTCTACAATTACAGCATATGACTATGATAATGATGGTGATCAAGATTTGTTTGTCGGAAACTATTCGAATCCAGATAATTTCGGACTAAATGTTCCTTCATACATTTTAGTAAATGACGGCAAGGGTAATTTCTCTAAGGACACAAACTTTAATTTATTTTCAAAAGTTACATCTGCCGTTTGGCAAGACGTTAATCAAGATGGAATTAAAGACCTTTTAATATCTGCAGAATGGGACACGCCTAAAATCTATATGAATAAAGGTGGAAAGCTTACATTATTAAAGAATGAAAATAATCTTAATGGGTTATGGCAAACCATTAGCAGTTACGACATAGACCTCGATGGTGATAAAGACATTATCTTAGGGAATTGGGGATTGAATACAAAACTGCATCCAAACCCAACAACTCCGTTGCGAATGTATCATGGCGATTTTGACGCTAACGGAAGATATGAAACAGTGCTTGCCTATGCCATAAATGGCAAATATTACCCTTTAAACTCTAAAGACGAGTTAGCTTCGCAGATGAACGTGATCAACAAAAGGTTTGTAAATCATAAAGCATTTGCCATGCAACCTATAGAAGATGTGCTAACACCGTTCGCAGTAGATAACTCAACGTTGTACGAAGTACATACTTTGGCATCTGGTTATCTTGAAAATAATGATGGTAACTTTGATACGTTTGTTGCTTTTCCTCAAGACCTTCAATTGGCACCAATTAACTCCTTTTCAAAATTCAATATTGATAATAAAGAATCACTACTTGTAAGTGGTAATTCAATGAAAGTAAACACCTATCATGGAGCTTATAAAGCCATGAAAGGTTTCGCGGTGAATACCTTAAAGGATTATAAACCTGTTTCCAGTATCGGTTTGGCTCCATTTAATGGTCAAGTTAAAAAAACCGCTTCGATTAAAATGAAGGACGCTAACCTACTTCTTGTCCTGTCTAATAATGATAGCTTAAAAGTATATACATCTAAAAAATAGTAATGGGCATTAACAAACTCTCAACCGTAATTATCATCTCGTTTTTACTCTTTTCTTGTTCAAAACCAACAGAAAAAATCGAGATTACCCCAAATGACTATCACAATGTAGTGGATAAATTAACTTCTGTAATGGTGCATGACATTTTCTCACCTCCTGTTGCCAGTAGAATTTATGTTTATCCTAATATTGCATCTTACGAAGTATTAAATCAAACCAACGCTACGTACAAAACACTCACCTCTCAACTTAATGGCTTTCAAAAAATTGATGCAGCCGTTAAGTCAGAAGGAGTGAATCTAAAACTAGCATCTATTATAGCGTATATAGATGTTGCAAAGGAATTGGTTTTTTCTAAAGATATGCTTACATCTTATAGAGATAGTTTGTATGGTGTATGGGAGTCAAAAAATAGTGATGCTTTTTCAAAAGCCAAAGAATATGCTCTTCCTATTTCAACACATGTGATTAATTGGATGAATATGGATAACTACAAAGAGACACGTACGATGCCTGAGTTTAATATTGCTTCAAATGATCCATCAAGATGGCAACCTACTCCTCCGGCATACATGGAAGGTATTGAACCTCATTGGAGTAAGATCAGAACTTTTAGCCTGGATTCTGCTGCTCAGTACAAGCCCCTTTCTCATCCTAAATTCTCACTCAAAAAAGGAAGCGCATTCTTCAAAGAACTTGAAGAAGTTTATACCATAAGTGAAACTATTAGGAAAAAAGGAGACACATCAGAAGAAATAGCGATTGCTCAATTTTGGGATTGTAATCCATATGTTTCTATTAATAAAGGTCATTTTATGTTTGCTGCCAAAAAAATCACACCAGGAGCACATTGGATAGGCATTTGTAAAATTGCTTGTAAACAAACCAATTCTGATTTTGAAAAAACAGTTTTTGCCTATACAAAAACATCTATTGCTATAGCAGATGCATTTATTAGCTGCTGGGACGAAAAGTATCGAAGTAATTTAGTGAGACCGGAAACTCTAATAAACAAACATATTGATGAATCTTGGGAACCTATTCTTCAAACTCCACCATTTCCTGAATATACAAGTGGGCATTCTGTGGTTTCAGGTGCAGCTTCAGAAGTACTTACGTCTATTTTCGGGGATAACTTTGCTTTTGAAGATACCACCGAAATACCTTACGATCTTCCCATGAGAAAATTTGCTTCGTTTAGAATAGCTGCGCAAGAAGCTGCTATTAGTAGGTTATATGGAGGTATACATTATGTTTCTGCTGTTAACCTGGGAGTAGATCAGGGAATTAAAGTTGGTCAACATATCAACACTTCCTTAACCTTTAAATAAAGGGAAAAGCCTCATTTTGTTCTAACCTTAACAAAATTTCGACTATTTAATTAAAAATTACCTGTGTGATAGGAATTTTAAATTGTCTCGACTTATAAGATAATGGATAGCATTAATTTGCAGATTTAATGAATAGATAAATCGTTAAAAGCATTCTTTTCTATACCTACTGATAATGTATTAGAAATGATTGTTTTAATGAGATAAGACGCGTAACTGTTTGTTTTTGAGTATTTGTAAAAAGTTATTGAATCTTGAATTATGGCCTCCAAAAGTTCTTTCACAGAAATAATTTAAAAGACTTCAAATATATTGTTGACCTATTATTCTTTTTTAAAGATGTGTCAACGAAACTCAAAATCGCTTAACAATTTGTTAACCTTTTTAAGTTTTTTTTTGTTAAAAAATTGGAGTTTTAAGATTTATTTAAGACTTTTGGCATTAATTAATTCAAATAATTATACAATGAAGACAAAGTTTAATGGAATTTTAACGCTTTTATTAGCGTTTGTAGTGCAGATTTCTTTTGCACAACAAAAGACAATTTCGGGTACTGTTTCTGATGATTCAGGAGGGCTACCTGGGGTTAGTGTTTTAATTAAAGGTACTACTACTGGAACTGAGACAGATTTTGATGGAAAGTATTCTATCAAAGCTAAGGCTGGTGATGTTTTGGTCTTCACCTATTTAGGGTACAAGACCGTAGAGAAAACAGTTGGTGCAGCTAATACTATTAACGTAAAAATGGTTGAAGGTGGTGAAGTACTAGATGAGGTTGTAGTTGTAGGTTATGGTACTACTACTAAGAAAGCGTACGCAGGTACGGCATCTGTAGTAAAAGCTGAAAACCTAGAAGCTAAATCATTCTCGAATGTATCACAAGCGTTAGCAGGTGAGGTTGCTGGGGTAACAGTAATTAACACTTCTGGTCAGCCGGGTACTATTGGTACAGTACGTGTAAGAGGTTATGGTTCTCCGTTAGGTAGCCGTGCTCCTTTATACGTAGTAGACGGTGTTCCTTTTTCAGGAAATTTTGATCTAAACTCTATCAACCCTGCAGATATCAAGAGTACTACGGTACTTAAAGATGCTACTGCAACAGCGATTTATGGTTCTAGAGGTGCAAATGGAGTTGTATTAATTACAACTAAAAGTGGTACTTCTAACGAAACTGGTTCTATCGAAGTTGATGTAAAAACAGGTGTTAACTCGCAAGTTATTCCAAGATATAATGTAATTACTTCTCCAGAGCAATACGTAGGTTTAGTTTGGGAAGGACTTTACAACAGAGGAGTGGTAACAGGTAACCCTGATCCAGTTGCTTTCGCAAATGGAAGATTATTAACTGATAATGGTATCGGTGCAGGATACAACATGTGGGCTGCTGCTACAGCTGCAGACTTAATTGACCCTGCAACAAGAACAGTTAGAGCTGGGGTTAACAGATTGTTTACTCCTGAGAGATATGCAGATTTAGCATTTGGTACTGGTATTAGAACTGAGGCTAACTTACGTGCAAGCGGAGGTTCTGCAAAATCTAGATACTTCGTTTCTATTGGATATTTAGATGACAAAGGGTATTCTATAAACTCTGACTTCAAAAGATATACTACAAGACTTAACTTAACTTCTAACTTAAAAGATTGGTTAAAGATTGGTGCTAATATGGGATATTCATATTCTGAGAGTACTAACAACGGACAGATTGCTGGATCGGAGAACGTATTTGAGTTCGCTGATAAAATGGCACCTATCTATCCTGTTTTTGCTAGATACCCAGATACTGGAGATTTAGTTCCAGATCCTATCTTTGGTGGTGCACAATATGATTATGGTTCTCCAACAGGAACTACTGCACCTATTCCATTTACAAGAAACCGTCCAAATGCGAACTTATTGAATCCAATTGGTTCTGCAGTGTTAGACTTTGATGGTAGAGATATTCACTCTTTAAATGGTAACTTATCTGCTGAAATTAAGATTAATGACAACTTCACTTTTGAAACAAGATTTGGAGGTCAATTCTCTTTCTTTAGAAGAAACAATGCATCTAACCATGTTTATGGTACAGGAGCAAATACAAATGGTAACATTACTGTAACAGATCAAGTAAGATGGTCTAAGACTTTCTTACAGTTATTACGTTATAACAAAACATGGGGAGATCACAGCATTAACGCTTTAGTTGCTCATGAATCATTTGAACAATTATTTACACAAGATCAACAATTTAAACAAGATGTTGTTGTTCCTGGTTTATATCACTTAAATAACTACTTACAAGAAACAAGTCCTTCAGCTGGATTTAGCAATGGATCTGGTATTGATTCTTATTTCTCACAAGTAAACTATAACTACGCTGGTAAATATTACTTAACAGGTTCTTTAAGAACTGATGGATCTTCTCGATTTGTAAATGATCAGTGGGGTGTATTCGGATCTATTGGAGGTGCATGGGTACTTTCTGAAGAAGACTTTATGGAAGATAGCATTATCTCTTACTTAAAAGTAAAAGCTTCTTACGGTATTACTGGTGACCAACAAGGTGTATCAACTTCTTTAGGTTTCAACACATTTAACGCGAGTTTCGTAGGAGGAGCATTAGCACTTTCTGAAAACTTAGTAGGAGATCCTAACTTAACTTGGGAAACTTCAAAGATGTTACAAGGAGGGGTTGAGCTTACAGTAGGTGACTACTTAGAAGCTAACTTTGACTACTATAGAAAGACTACAGATAACTTATTCTTCAACCAAAGGGTAGGACCATCTGCTGGTTTCTCTTCTACAAGAGTAAATGACGGTGAGGTATTAAACGCAGGTTTCGAGTTTGATGTAACTGGACATATCATTAACAAAGAAGACTTTAAATTAGATCTTTCTGTAAATGGTGAAATGTTAAATAACGAAATGTTAGTTATGCCATTGGATCCAAGTACTGGTTTACCAAAGATTATTGATGAGAACTCAAGTACAGATGGTGCATATGCATTTGCTGTAGGTCGTTCTATCTTTGATTTCTACATGAGAGAGTGGGCAGGAGTTGATCCTTCTGACGGTGCTCCAATGTGGTACCAATACTATGATGATAGAAACAATAATGATGTACTAGACGCTGGAGAGGGAGATTTCTCTACTTTAGAAGACGGTAGTGCAAGTTCTACAAGTTCTTTATTCGAATATCAACAAACTGCTTCGAATGCGAACATTAAGAGAACTGTAACTAAGACTTACGCAAATGGTACTCAGGTATATTTGAATAAATCTTTCATTCCTACAGTTAGAGGTGCATTCAGACTTTCTGGTAAATGGAAAGGATTTGATTTCTCTACTCAGTTTACTTATAGTTTAGGTGGTTACGCTTATGACGGACAGTATGCTGAATTAATGAGTGATAGATTTGGAGCTGCTGGTAATAACTTCCACAGTGACATCTTAAACAGATGGCAAAACCCTGGAGACATTACTGATGTTCCTTTATTATCTGACAACGCGATCATTAACGGAACTTCACAGTCATCAAGATTTATAACAAGCACAGACTTTATAGCACTTAACAATGCAAGAATCGGTTATACAGTACCAAGTACTTTTATGGCTAACTCAGGTATTGATGCATTAAACTTATGGGTTTCTGGAGATAACCTTTTCATCAAAACAGCTAGAAATGGATTCAATCCATCTGTTAGAGAGGTAGGAAGCTCAGGAAGAAGAATTTATGCACCTGCAACAACAATTACTTTAGGTGTAAGAGTTAAATTTTAATAAAAAAATTAATTAACGATCATGAGAAAAATTTTAAAATTAACATTAGTTGCTGCTATACTAAGTTTTAGTTTTGGTTGTAATGAAGATATACTAGATAATAGTGGTGTATCTGGGGTGAGTAACCCAACAACCAATTTAACGTCTGCGCAACTTGAACAAGGTGGTTTAACAAACCTTGGTATTCCTGCCGCTTTCGTTGGAGGTATGTATGCACAGATGATCCAGCGTAGTTCTGGAGGTACAACTGGACACGATGATTTCGGACACAAATCTTACGACATCTTCTCTGACATGCTGTCTGGAGATATGGCTTTAAGTGTAAGTACATATGGATGGTATAGAGCTAGTATTACTGAATTTGGGGCTCCTCAAGATTTCACTTTTGGAGATAACAGACAAGTTTGGAGACACTACTATAGAATTGTAAGATCTGCCAATACTGTAATTCAAAACCAAGGTGGTAATGATGCGGTTCCTACTGTAGATGCTAACAAGTACTCTATGGGACAGGCGAAAGCTATGAGAGCGCACTCTTATTTCTACCTTACTCAATTCTACCAAAAAGAGTATGTAGCTTCTGAAGCTATCTTACCTATGTATGATACACCTTCTGGAACGAACGTAGCGAAGTCTACTGCTGCTGAGATCTATGACCTAATGGAAAAAGATCTTAGAGATGCAATCACGTTATTAAATGGTTTTAACAGAACGGCTAAAAGTTCAGTTAACCAAGATGTAGCTAAAATGTTATTAGCTTACGTGTTAGGAGCTAGAGGTGGAAACGATGCTGAAGTTGCTTCTTTAACTCAAGAAGTAATCAATAGTGGAAACTACTCTATCTTAGCACCTAGTGAACTAGTAGCTGCTGCTGGTGGTATTAACGGATTTGATGATGTAGCTTCAAACTCTTGGATGTGGGGATTTGATGTAACCACTAACAATGGTTTAGGACTAGTTTCTTGGTGGGGTCAAATTGACTCTTGGTCATATAGTTATGCATGGGCAGGAGATTACAAAGCAATAGACTCTGATCTATATGCGGCTATCCCAGCTAACGATGCTAGAAAAGCACAGTTCTTCGGAAACCCTGCAAGTGGTAGATACTTACAACCGCTTTACAAGTTTAGAGCTTCTGACCAAATTGGTGGTGCGTCTCAAACTGTAACTGCTGATTATGTATTCATGAGAGTAGAAGAAGCTTACTTATTAAATGCTGAAGCAAATGCGAATGCAGGTAATGAGGCTGCGGCTAGAACTAGCCTTAAAGCGGTAATGACTAACAGAGTACCAGATGTAACATACATCGATGCACTTAGTGGTCAAGCTTTAAAAGATGAAATCTATTTACAAACTCGTATTGAATTATGGGGTGAAGGTAAGAGTTACTTAGCACTTAAACGTACTAAAAGAACTGCTACCAGAGGTGCGAATCACTTATCTTTCGTAGGTGTACCTGTTCCTTATAATGATGAAAGAATGCAGTTTGAAATTCCTTTAGATGAGATCCAAAACAACCCGTTTGTGAACGATCAAAATAATTAGGCTTCAATAAAATTAATCACCATACCTATAACTAACTAGGTATGGTGATTATCATATCAACAAAATCCAAATTAAGATGAAAAAAATTACCTTATTATTATTTGCATTCGTTGCAATGATTTCTTTAAATAGCTGTGAAGAAAATATTACGCCAACAGGTGTTAACTATATAACTTTTGAATCAGCAACTTATGACTTTGGTGTAGATATAGGATCTTCTAATACAAGAGAAGTGAAAGTATATACAGCAAATATCACTGGTTCTGCAAGAACCTTTACAGTAAATGTTGTTGCTGCAGGTACTTCTGCAGACCCGGCGTCTTATACAGTTCCTACAACCGTAACTGTTCCTGCAAATTCTAATGTTGGTACACTTAGTATTATGGTTTCTGACATTAACATTGGTTCTTCTGGACAAACTATTGAATTAGCTTTCGGAGCTGAGGCAGGTTTATTCCCAGGTGCTAATATCGTTTTAAATGTTAGACAAGTATGTCCTTGGAATGACGTTTCTGTAAAACTTACTTTTGACCAATGGCCAGAAGAAGCTTCTTACGTGTTAACTGGTCCTAGTGGTGTTGTAGATTCTACTACGACAGGTGCTTTTGCAACTGCTCCTGATAATTCAGATTGGACAAAAGCTTTCTGTTTACCTGATGGTACATATACATTTACTATTAATGATGCATATGGAGACGGTGGTACTACAGTAGATGTTACTACTGCTAATGGACAATATTCTATTAGTCCAACTTCGTATACAACTACAGCTAATGTAATGTTTACAGTACCTTAGTAGAAATAGGATTTTTATAAAAAACAAATAGATTGCCTTGTGCAATCTATTTGTTTTTTATATACTACATACTTATAGAATATGGAACATACTACACAAACAACAATTTTTGGTCTTAGAGCTATTATAGAAGCAATCGAAAGCGGTAGCACTATTAATAAAATATACCTTCAGAAAGGTTTACGAGGTGATATCTATTATCAATTGGATAAACTCATTAAAGCACAAAGGATTGCTACAAGTATTGTTCCCACAGAAAAATTAGATCGACTTTCAAAAAATAAGAACCACCAAGGTGCTGTCGCACAAATTTCTCCTATAGAATTCCATGATTTGGAAGTGTTGATCGAAAATGTAAAAGATCGAAGTACCTCTCCTCTATTTCTTCTTCTGGATCAGGTTTCTGATGTACGAAATTTTGGTGCAATTATCCGAACTGCTGAATGCACAGGCGTGCATGGCATCATTGTGCAGCAAAGTGGCAGTGCTCCAGTAAACGCAGAAACCATTAAGACCTCTGCCGGAGCCGCATTTAAAGTCCCGATTTGCAAAGTAAACCATATTAAAGATGCCTTATTTTTATTACAGGCAGAAGGTATTAAAACGGTTGCAGCTACAGAAAAAACCGATGATTCTCTATATGATGTGAATTTGAACCAACCTTTGGCTATTGTTATGGGGTCTGAGCATAGGGGTATAAATCCGTCCGTACTGAAAATGGTTGACTACAGAGCTAAATTACCGCTGCTTGGTACGATTGAGTCACTCAATGTTTCTGTTGCCTGTGGAGTGATGCTATATGAAACCATACGACAGAGATCGTAGAGCTGTTATTCCAAATGGTTTTCTTCTTCTACCCCATCATTGATCAATTGGCCATTCTCGTCAAATAAAAGATCAAAATCTGTCTGTGAAAATTGATATTCTTCCTTTATCAATCCAACATTTCTATAAACCAAGGCAAAAACTATACCCATAAGAAAACCTGATAGATGTCCTTCCCATGACATCCCCTCCTTAATGGGCAATACATACCACACCATACTACCATAAAGAAAAATGACAATTAGTGATACAGCGATCAGTCGATAATGTCTTCTAATTATTCCGCTAAAAAAAATAAAACTAAATAGTAAGTAAACAATACCACTTGCTCCAATATGATAAGCATCTCTAGCGATTACCCAAGTAAGTAAACCGGTTAATAACCCTCCAAAAAACAGTACTTTTAACGCCAAATCTTTATAAAAACTGAATAGCGCCGTCATTAACACCAAAATAGGGATTGAATTATTAAATAGGTGCGAGGTATCACTGTGAATAAAATGTGTGAAGAAAACACCTCTCAACCCGGTTAAGGTTCTGGGATACACGCCATACTTATTAAAATTCAAACCAAAATTAATTTCTACCCAATAAACACCCCATATACAAACTACAAACAGTATGGGAATTCTAAAGGCATTTAAGCTAAATTTTTCAGGTAATTGTGGTTCCATATCACAATATACCCAAAAATAGAACCATTCTTAAAATACTGAACTTCTGTCATAAATCTTTAGTATTTTTACTTTATGAATGAACCTTTGGCAGAAAGAATTAGACCTAAAAATCTCGATGATTATATCAGCCAACAACACCTGGTTGGAAAAACAGGTATTTTAACCGACCATATCAAAAGAGGTATTATCCCTTCTTTAATTCTATGGGGACCCCCAGGGATAGGGAAAACAACACTTGCTAACATTATTGCTAACGAATCTGAACGGCCATTTTATACGTTAAGTGCCATAAGTTCTGGAGTTAAAGATGTTCGTGATGTTATAAACAAGGCCAAGCAGAGCGCCGGTTTATTTACAACAAAGAATCCCATTCTTTTCATTGATGAGATACATCGCTTTAGTAAATCTCAACAAGATTCCTTACTAGGTGCCGTAGAAAAAGGTTGGGTTACCCTGATAGGGGCTACTACAGAGAATCCCAGTTTTGAAGTTATTCCTGCACTGCTTTCTCGGTGTCAGGTATATATATTAAACTCATTTGACAAGAACGATCTTATAGCTTTGTTGCGAAGAGCAATGGATAAAGATGAAATAATCTCATCTCGAGATATTGTTTTAGAAGAAACGGATGCACTTATTCAAGTGTCTGGTGGAGATGCCAGAAAATTGCTTAATATTTTTGAATTACTTGTAAATTCAAGCGATGATCCGGTTAAAATAACAAATAGTTACGTTTTAGAAAAAGTACAAAAGAATACAGCCAGATATGATAAAACAGGAGAGCAGCACTATGATATTATTTCGGCTTTTATAAAATCCATTCGCGGTAGCGACCCCAACGCAGCAGTGTACTGGTTAGCCAGAATGATAGAAGGCGGTGAAGATGTTAAGTTTATAGCGAGAAGAATGTTGATTTCAGCTTCGGAAGATATTGGCAATGCGAATCCCACGGCTTTAATACTGGCAAATAATACTTTTCAGGCAGTTTCCGTAATAGGAAATCCTGAATCCAGGATCATACTAAGTCAGTGTGCTGTTTACTTGGCTTCTTCTCCTAAAAGTAATGCCTCATACAAAGCGATCGGTAAGGCGCAATCATTAGTAAAAGAAACTGGGGACCTTTCTGTACCTCTGCATCTTCGAAATGCTCCAACAAAGCTTATGAAAGATCTAGAATATGGTAAGAACTACAAATACTCTCATGATTTTGAGAACAACTTTACTCCACAAGAATACTTGCCAAATGAAATTTCTAACACAAAATTGTATGATCCAGGAAAAAACTCTAGAGAAAACAATTTTAGAGCCTTCCTAAAGGGTCTTTGGAAGAAAAAGTATGATTATTAAAATACGATCTCGTATTTTTTCTTAATAAGTTCATTATTTGAATTATAGAACTCCGCAATCCAATAATTTCCTTCTTTATACATTGTTCCATTCTTACCCTTAATAATGAAAACACCTTCTGCCTTGGTCTTTAAAATTTGATATACTCTTGTTGATTTTGAATCAATCAGATCGAATCCATTTTTAATAGGCTTGGCTATCAATTTAGACAGTTTAGGCAGACTACTTTTAGTTACAGTCTTGGTTTTTGGTTGTACTTCTACCTTCTCCTTCTTTACTGCCTCTATCTTTGTCTCTGGAGTACTTTCAGGTTTTTTATAAGCATAATTCAGTCCTTGAATAGGCTTAAAAGCTTTTCTCAGCACTTCTCTATAAGCTTTTGTATATTTTTTCTCTTTAGTCCCAAATACATCAGTCTTAAAGACGACATTATTGCGACAATCTATAAGTTCAACATACAATTTAGTTGCCAGAAATGCAGACTTTTTCTTAATGTTCGCAGTAAGCGCCAAACATCTATCCTTCGATAGATCATCCGGAAAAACGTCATTACTCAAAAAGGTAGTAAACCCGCTTTTCTCGAACAAAAATTTTGACAGCGAACTGGTTTGATATTGATCTGGTTCACTTAGAAAATCCAATTTAACAGGAACTATCACATATTTGAACGAGTTAACATCGGAGTTTTCTTGGGCTTGAACGAAAAAACTCACAAAAAGTGTAAATACAAATAGTACTTTTTTCATTTTGACACATTTATAGATCTGATCATAAAGGTACTTAATATATATTACTTTAATCGAAAACCATATTAACCCCCAAAGAAACAGAAGTTGATCGGGCGTTGGCTATATCTGTCAATCCTAATATATTGTCTACCATTCCGAAAACATTTACATTGAATAACTCACCTACAAAACCTACACCTAAATTCCTACTGGAATAATCATTAACCGTATATGAAAACTTTGTATGAAACTTTTCTGTAATAATAGCTTCATAAAAACCTGTTAAAGCAAATTGCTGACCAACGGGTCTAAAAACAGAATGTAATTGTAAACCTATAGCATTATAGTAATATCCTTTTTTAGTATCTGCATAACATACTTTTGACCTTCTTTCTCCAAAACTATACTTTAGCATAGCATTTAATTTAGCCGGCCTCCATGAAACATATGATTCCTCATTTTCCCCTGATGGAACTTGCTCGTCAAAAGCAATATCCAATTCATTCCAGTAGTCAGTATTGCTTCCATCATATTGAAAATTTACTCCATCGAAAACAAAATCTCCTTTGGCTGTAAAGTTCTTAATTCGTTTCGAATGCTTAACGAAACCAACATCTAAAAGACTTCCTGAAAATTCTAACTGCGGGTTTATATGATATGTAAAACCAATATCGAAACCCAACCCTAGATTTCCTCCTAAGAACGTTCGTGTGAATAGACTTGACGGGTTTTCCAGTGTTTCATCATTCTCTACGATTCCAGAAGACCTTAGATTAACATCTACCCCACTCAAATACTGCCTTAGCAAATTAGCGTTATGCTCAATCGTTGTAAATGTTCCTGAATTATTTTTTGTTTCAGCATTCAAACTTGACGAATAGATCTTCACTCTTGCTCCAACATTTAGCCGTTCATTTAATTTTCTTGAAACACCGGCATGCAATACGCCCAAAATATCCGCCTTAAAGGCAAGTTGAGAAATGGAAAAAGGCCTGTTCAAAAAAGGTTGATTTCCCTCATTTATAAGCGTTGCGATATCTTTAGGAAAGTATAGAATAAAATCTAGTTCTTGATAGAATCCAAAACTAACATAGGTTTTATCATCATATCTAAAACCTCCATTTAATACATCTATGGAAGTATTTAAATAAATATAATCCTTACTATCTAGTTTGTCAATTGTCCTATTGACCTTGAGGCTAAAATCTACTCCGTCGTTCAAAAACAAATCTGCTAACACCAAGTTTGTAGAACCAACATTAACCGCTAACCCAGACAAAAAAGGAACGCCAACGTGATACCTATAATTAGTCTCTGCTCCCGGATTTAGTAGCAATGTCTGAGGTGTTTCTCCAAATCCAAACAGTAACTTTTGTTGTGCCATTGCTATGCTTGAGATCATCAAAAGCATAACTAAAATTAGTCTTTTAATGATCATATTATGTTCGTACGTAAAAAGTTCCAGCAGATTTAAAACTTAGATTTTGGATTATGTTTGGGTTTAAGGGTGAGGTACCGGTTGACATTTCAACACGTACTCTTACTTGCTTGGTTCTAAGAAAGTTTTGATTATTAGAAATTAGAATGGTTTCTAAAGGCGGCTCCAGCAGTTGATTCGACTGAGTCGTAAAACTTATTACAGGGTGTGTTGCAAGGTTATTTTCGTCCAAAAACTCTATAAAGAAAGTAAAGTTTCTATTGTCAAACTGATTATTTACCTCAAACTTCAACGCTACCTGCTCCAAATTATCTCTAATGAACGAATTTTCAAGGTACGTGAAATCAGTTCTATCCATAAGAGTATTGACATCATTACCGGTATTCGGATCTATAAAATTATGCTGTGTTAGATCAAAAGAGATAATGGGTGCATTATACACCGGAGTTGCGGAATACTCTATTTGGTTAAAATCTAAATTATCCACGCATGAATACATTGAATACAAAGAAAAGACCAAAAAAAGATACCGTTTTAAAACGTTTACTTTCATCATTAGTTACAAAAAAGTGCTAAAGGTACTTCATTATTTCATTTAACGAAGTAACAGAGATTAAATTATCAATAGTTACCTTTTCCTTTTCAAAATTGCAGTGAATTACCGATAAATTGCAATCTAAAGCCCCTTGGATATCCGCTTCTAAATTATCCCCTATCATTAATGAATTACCGGGCTCGGCATTTGCTTTCTCTAATGCATATCTGAACACTTTCGGGTTTGGTTTTTTTACACCCACAGATTCTGAAGTAATTATTTCTTTAAAATATGGTAATATGCCGGACTTTTGCATCTTTAAGGTTTGTACTTCCTCAAAGCCATTCGTAATTATGTGTAATTCATACTTTTCTTGTAAATACTCCAACAATTCTATGGTTCCATCAAATAAGTGGTTAAAACCAGGCAGATGTTCGATATATTTTTCAGACAGCGTATTGATAAGCGTATCCGAAGCTTTATAATTTAATTTTTTGAATGTTTCGTTCAATCTATCATATCTCAATTTTTCTTTTGACACTCTCTCTTCTCGATACAATTTCCAATAATGTGCATTTATTGGCTTGTAAGTTTCGATAAATGAATTGAAACTTACCTCTACAGCGTGTTCGTCCAGTATTCTCATGAATGTCAAAGCTGAGTTTTTTTCAAAATCCCACAAAGTATGGTCTAAATCAAAGAATACATGTTGTATATGTTTCATTTCAGTTATATTTGATAAAAAAGTATTGATCTCAAAAATACATAAAAAGCCCATATCTATTTTTGCCAAGAATATTTTAATAATGTTCAGAGGAACTGTTATTTCTCAAATAGTAGCTATCCTGGGATCTTTATATTTAGCAAAGCTTTATGGGACAAATGCCTATGGTATTTTTGGAGTGTTCATTAGCTTGACTAGTATTTTCTCAATAGTCAATACCTTACAACTAGAGAAAAACATAATTACCGCCAAAACGATTTTCAATAGTAAGAACTGGTATAATTTTCTGACACTGATCACACCGTTAGTAGCAGGTGTTTTCTTACTTCTTTTTTACGGGTTATATACCTCTGGAATTCTTAACTCAGTAGATTTACAATTAATTGTATGTTCTTTTTTCGGAAGTCTGTTTGTTGCTCTTTTTATTGTGAACGAGAGCTTTTTCACGTTCAGAAAAAAATTCAAATTACTATCGAATAGCAAAGTATTGTGGACCATTGTTAATGTTGGTGTTCAAATTGCTTTATTTTATAAATATCAGTTCTACGGATTGGTATATGGTTATGTTATCTCACAATGCATGATCGTGATCTTCTTTTATGCAAAAAATCAAAGGTTTTGGGGAAGCTTTAAAAGAAGTGAAATAAAAAGCGATCTAAGAAAAAACAACTCAATCCTAAAGTTTTTGCTACCCGGTAATACCATAAATGCTTTAGCTATACATTTAATGCCTATTTTTATTGCTGCGTTCTTTAGTAGCGAACAGGCGGGAGTGTATTTTTTTGTAACAAAATTACTAACTGCTCCCCTATTTTTAATTTCATCTTCTGTATCACAAGTGTACTTTCAAAAGGTTTCCGAGCTATATCATTCCAAAAGAGAAGATATGCTGGGTCTTACTATTAGAATTGTTCAGGGGAATGTACTAATTATGCTATTGATATTATTGGTTATAAACACAATTGGAATATATCTTTTAGAATGGTATTTAGGCCCGGGTTGGAAAGATATAAGAACATTCACCCTTATTTTGTCTATCCTAATTTTAGCCAGGACGTCTTTTAACCCAATTAGTAGCTTAATTGTTGTGTTAAATAAAAACCAAACGAGTTTGATTTTCAACACCTATTTATTTATTACAAATATAATCGCCATATATATAGGTTTTATGTATACTAGTATAATAGTTACTATTACTATTCTTTCTATTTTTGGAGGAATTGGATATTTAGCTATGTTATTCTATTTTATAAAAAAGTTAAAGCATGTTTGACATATTAATTGACCCTGATTCAAGAGTACCATTGTCAATCAATCAGGAAAAAGGCAGTATTGATAACTTAAATTTAGATGTATATCATGGTGAGATGGTAGATAACATTCCCGTTATTTTACCAAAAACCAAAGAGAAAATTGAAAACTCTACAGCGCTACATGATCGTTCAGGTACTGAATTCGATTATATAGATCACTATAAAAAGGATGCTCAGATCTTCGACTATTATGAAAAGTCAGATGATGTTACAGAAAATGAACGAACGAGGTTAAACCAAAAAATCGTTCGTCAAATTAATAAAAACGCTCAATTAATACTTGATGTAGGTTGCGGTAACGGTTGGTTGAGCCAAACGATACAGAACGATCAAAATAAAGTCATCTCTTTAGATATTGCCTTGAACAATGTGCAAAAGGCGCTATTAAATACACCTCATGAGAATCATTTTGGTATCGTAGCAGATGTTTTCCATCTTCCCTTTGCCAAAAATTCGTTCGACACTATCGTTGCTTCAGAAATTATAGAGCATGTTTACGATCCTATGAAATTTATAGACCGTCTTTTTGAAATTTTAAAGCCAGGTGGAGAGTTGATCATCTCTACTCCCTTTGACGAAAAGATTCCATTATATCTCTGTGTTCATTGTAATAAATCGACTCCAAAAAACGCGCATCTGCACTCCTTTAATGATCTAAACATCAAGAAAGTTATACCTCCTAGAGTAAAAAACTGGCACTATAAAAAAATGACCAATAAGTACTTACTAAAAGCAAGAGTATATTGGTTATTAAGAAAAGTGCCCTTTACTGTTTGGTCCGGTATCGACAATATTGCAAATAAAATTCTAAAGAAACCTACTAGGTTGGTAATAACAATTAAAAAATAAGCTTGGAATTTGAGTCTTTTTGGAAATGCAATAGTAAAACCAATGAAACTGACAATGAAGTATTGATCGTCGCTAACGACTAGCGTTTAAATAGTTTTATTAAACCTGGTAGTCTATTATGTTTAATAAAAGAATACTTCGAATCAACCGCACCAAAACTTCTAAAATAACTGGCTATACTTTCAATTGAAGATCCGCCAAAATTAAAAATGGTGCATTCTCGTCCATATCTATAAATCGCCCGATCTATTAAAAAAGTGTTGGCTCCATTTTTACGGTTATTTAGATCTGTAGATGAAACAAGGATCGTTACTTTTCCTTTATAAACGAGAAAAAAGGCAGAAGCAACTAAACCATCATCAGCATCATATACAGAAAGCACTTCTCCTACCCCATTATTTTTACAAATTGAGATCAACGACAGCAAATTTTGATAATCTTTTGTCCCAATATTTTTATCTCTTTTACCAATGTTGTTCTTAAACAGCTGTATTAAGTTTTTAGGGTCGTCTCCCCAAACCCCTCGTAATCCAAAAGTCTTTGCTTTGGTCAAATCTCTCTTTCTATCCTTTCTATATCTTGAATAAATATCGTTATAGTCTTCCTTCAGAGATATCCATTGCATTCGATTTACTCTTTCTTCGCCATAAGTATTCGTAAGGATATTATCTGTATTTAGTCGAAGTTCAATGAACTTAAATTGCTCTAGCAACGATGTCATAAAAACGTCAATTTTTATTTCCTCTCGAGAAAATATACCAAGTTCTAAAACCCAAAGTGGTGGATAAACATATTTGATCGTATATTTTTTATTCCAGGGAACCGGCATTACGGCTGTATAATCGTCCATGACGAAAGCTCCCCATGTATCGCATGCAATATCTAAATACCATGACATTGCGTAAATCCTATGTTGCAAAGATTTTTCAACACATTGATCATATTTAACCGTATCCAACTCCTCTCTGTTTATGAATACAACCATATTACGAGTTTGCCGTTTTTAACATGGTTTCATATACTCTTTGCCATCCTTTCCAACGTTTATAACCGCTTAAGCTCTCATTATGAAATAAGGTAATGAAGGATCCATTCACAGCCTTTACTTCGTTTTGTATATCTCGTATCCTACCTAGAGATTGCTTAGGAGTTAGACCTAAATAATCGTTTAAGGTAGTATCCATCAATGCAAACGGATACACTTTTAGCGGTGTTTGAATCTCAAAATCCAGATCATAAAAATAAAAAGGAGTACAGGTACTGGCTCTAAACCCAACATTACTCGCGTACCCCATTGAATAATCTTCATAAATTTCAAGATCTATTAAATTCTGATAGGTTTCTGGTAAGCTAAATCTTAAGAAGTGCTGTCGAGATTTAGTAGTTGGTATGTTAGTTATGCTCTCTAACCGCTCTTTTTCTTTCTTCAACATTTTGCTATCTTTCATAGTAAAGTATGAAGGGTGTAAACCAACTTTTACATAATCTACAATGTGTTTTATAAGTAGTCTAAATTTTCTTTTAGAAGCAGAGACATTAGTATCAAAGGTGGTATAATCTCCAACCAAAAAGAAAAAGATCGTTTCCATTTTATACTCCTTACTCAACGATAATAACTTTTCAAAGGTATTGTTAGGGTCTTTTTTAATATTTACCAATACAGCAAATCTATCCCAAAAGCTACCTAGTTGAAATTTAAAAAAATCTTTAATAAAGCCTCCTGAAGATCTTACGAAGCTCTTATGTTTGTAGGCATATGCATTGTCTATATCAATAGTAGAAGTGTAGGTATATTTTCTTTCAGGAAATACATAATCTGGAAATTTCTCCTGAAGTTTCTCTCTTAATTTGAAAGCCCATATATCGATGACCGGTTTATCTAAGAATCGAAACTTATAAGCTAAGCTTTGTTCTGCAGTAAACCGTTCATGTATATCTTTAACATGAGGCAAATACTCTTCATATCTGGAAATTAGGTAAAAGCTAGCAGCGAAAATATCAAAAGGTATTGCCGACTTAGCTCCGGCTGTGAAAAAGCATGGAACATCATTCCATTGCTGGATACTTATCTCCAGATCATTAACACCTTGTTCAAATAAAAGATCATTGCTTCTTATAAAAAACTCCTTTCCTAGAGGAAGCTTGGTATAACTAAGTTTTGGCCCGTTAAACGCAACAAACTCTTCTACCTTGCTAACAAAATCGACCTCAACGTTCAATATCCGTGTAAATATATGTTTACATATATACTTTACTCTAGGTGTAATTTTATGCGAATAAATTAATATCAATAGAACTAGATTTATAATTTGCCTTCATCGGCAAAACTAAAATAAGATTTTTGAGTAATGATTAAATGATCTAACAATTTTATATCTAACGTTTTTGCCGCAACATCGATCTTATTGGTAACATCAATGTCAGCATCACTGGGTTTCAGTTTACCTGATGGATGATTGTGACAAATTATAATTGCAACACACATTGTTTCTATCGCTTTCTTTAACAGTACTCTTATATCAACGATCGTAGCGGTTAAACCACCTTTGCTTATCTGATCCTTAGCTATTACCGTATTTGAATTATTAATATATAACACCCAAAACTCTTCGTGATGTAACTCTCCAATAATAGGCTGCATTAATGTATATACATCCTTACTACTGTCTATTCTAGGTCTCGCATATTCCTGCTCAAACTGTCTTCTTTTCCCCAACTCAAGTGCAGTAATAATGCTAATCGCTTTTGCCTCTCCTATACCATTAAACCGTGTTAAGGATTCAATAGACAATTTTGCAAGACTATTCAAATTATTTCCAACAAAGGCTAAAATTCGTTTAGATAAGCCAACCGCACTCTCCTTCTTATTTCCGGAACCTATCAATATCGCTATAAGCTCAGCATCTGAAAGAGTCGATTTCCCTTTAGCTATTAATTTCTCTCTAGGGCGATCATCTATAGCCCACGATTTTATAGTTAACTTTTCCATATTTTTCATTTTTTTCTAAAGTTACAGCTATCCTTTGGATTTTCGAAATCAGGGTACATTTTTGTTTTAACACCTACAAGTTTATATCTTTGCTGTTTATACTGATTCTTTTCATATGAAGATTATAATAGCTGGAGCGGGCGATGTTGGATTTCATTTAGCTAAATTACTTTCTTACGAATCTCAAGATACTTACATCATAGATGTTGATGGAGAGAAGTTAAACTATATCAATAATCATTTAGACGTAATTACAAAAAAGGGAGATGCTACATCTATTAGTCTCTTAAAAGATATTGGTATTGAATCTGCAGATCTACTGTTGGCCGTTACTGAATCTCAAAACACCAATTTTACCATTTCAGTGATTGGCAAATCCTTAGGTGCAAAAAAAACGATCGCTAGGATTGACAATCCTGAATTTCTTAAGAACGATGAGATCGATTTTAAAAGTTTCGGTGTAGACTTTATGATATCTCCGGAAGAGTTAGCCGCAGAAGAGATCAAAATGTTATTGAATCAATCATCTTTTAATGACACTGTAGCTTTTGAAAACGGGCTGTTTAATGTTATGGGAATAACATTAGGATATAAGTCTCCGTTGTTGGACCTTTCGGTTAAAGAAGCCAGAGAGAAGTTCTACAATGTAGATTTTATGACCATTGCCATTAAAAGAGATGGTGTTTCTCAAACCATTATTCCAAGAGGAGATACTACCTATAAATTAAATGATCAAGTTTATTTTTCTATTCCAAACTATAGTTTAGACGATATTTATCCTATTGTTGGTAAAAAACAGATCAATATAAAAAATGTGATGATCTTAGGTGGAAGTAGTATTGGCTCTAAAACTGCTAGAAAGCTTTGTAAAGAAAACTTCAAAGTTAAATTGATCGAAAAAAGCAAAGACAAATCTTTACTACTGGCAGAAGAACTAAATAATACGTTGCTAATTAACGGAGATGGTAGAGATATTGAATTATTAGAAGAAGAGAACATTCGAGAAATGGACGCCTTTATTGCTGTAACCGGAGACTCTGAAACGAATATTATGTCTTGTTTGGTTGCAAAATCTAAAGGAGTAAAAAAGACAGTAGCATTGGTAGAGAATATGGATTATATCAATATTTCTCAGACCATTGGTATTAACACACTGATCAATAAAAAATTAATTGCGGCAAGTAATATTTTTAGACACATCAGAAAAGGAGAAATTTTAGCACTGGCTAATTTGCATAATATTGATGCCGAAGTTTTTGAGTTCGAAGTACAAGCAAATGCTGTGGTGACCAAAAAACCAATAAAAGACCTTAAATTCCCTAGAGATGCAGTATTTGGTGGAATAATAAGGGATGAAAAAGCATTAATTGTACATGGCGACTTCCAAATTCGATCAGGAGATAAAGTTATCGTATTCTGTCTTCCTGAGGCTATTGGTTCCATAGAAGACTTATTCAATTAAAATGAATAATCTCAATTTAAAGATCATTTATAGATTTCTTGGTTTAACGGCAGTGTTGAACGGTTTATTCATGTTTATCGCTTTCCCGTTCAGTTTCTTTAGTGATGAACCTGAAGCCTGGAGCATCTTAAATAGTGGGATCATTACTATTTTTTTAGGACTCCTACTCTACTTTTTTAATAAACCGAAAAACACAAATATCCAAAAAAAGGAAGGGTATTTAATTGTTACCTTAGGATGGCTAACGCTTACCGCTACAGGAATGCTGCCTTATCTTTTTACAGGTAGTATTCCGAATGTGACCAACGCCTTTTTTGAGACCATCTCAGGATATTCGACGACAGGGTCTTCCATATTGACGGATATAGAATCTATGCCTAAAGGAATCCTATTTTGGCGAAGCGCAACGCACTGGATCGGTGGTATGGGAATCATCGTTCTAACCATTGCTATTCTCCCTTTGTTAGGTATAGGAGGAATGCAGTTGTTCATGGCCGAAGCTCCGGGTCCATCTGCAGATAAATTACATCCGCGGATTACGGATACTGCAAAACGACTGTGGCTCATCTATGTAATACTAACATTTGCTGAGTTCTTTTTGCTAAAAGTAGCTGGGATGACCTGGTTCGATGCCATTAATCATGCCATGGCTACGGTGAGCACAGGAGGATTCTCTACCAAAAACTCAAGTATTGCTTTTTACAATAACATGCCATTGGTACAGTACATTGTAATTTTCTTTATGCTGGTGGCAGGAACAAACTTTGTACTGACATATTTTGCACTTAAAGGAAAGATTCAAAAAGTATTTAAAAGTGAAGAATTTAAATACTATTTATTTGGAATATTAAGTGTTACGGCAATCGTAGCAGTGATCATTTTGTTCTTTCAAGACGAAAATCTAAAAACGTCTATTGAGCATCCAATGGTGTTTGGAGAAACCGAAAGCGCTATTCGTCATGCCTTTTTTCAAGTAACTTCCATTGTTACTACCACTGGTTTTGTTACGGCAGATTTTACCATGTGGAGTTTTTTCGCAACCGGTATTTTCTTTGCCCTCTTTTTTGTGGGTGGTTCGGCAGGATCAACATCAGGAGGGATCAAGATCGTGCGTCATATAGTGATGTTAAAGAATAGTTTTCTCGAGTTTAAAAAGTCTTTACACCCCAATGCAATAATACCGGTACGATACGATGGAAAGGCAGTAAATCAATCCATTGTTTTTAATATTCTATCGTTTTTTGTTATTTACATGCTTATCTTCATTATCTCTTCTGTAATTCTTACTTTCTTTGGATTGGATTTTGTTTCGGCATTGGGTGCAGCCGCTTCTTCTTTAGGGAATATTGGTCCTGCCATTGGAAGTGTGAGTCCCGTAGATAATTTTGCACATTTAAGCGATGGTGCCAAATGGTTTTGTTCCTTTTTAATGTTAATTGGTAGGTTAGAATTATTTACCGTGCTTATTTTATTGACCCCTTTCTTCTGGAGGAAAAACTAGTTTCTCAGTTTTAACAAATAGTAAAATTATCTTACGAGTTTCCATTACTGCTGTTTTTTCCTTATTTTTAAGGAGTTAACCCTAAAACCCTATCTCATATGAAACATAAATACTCTTTTTTACTGTTTACATGCATTATGTTAATGCTACCTGCGTGCTTATGGAGTCAGCTTAGTGTTAGTAGTACCAATACTAATGTCATAATTAGTTTTGATGCGACACTTTCAAACGTCAACTCGGGTGCTTTTACCGGTGCTGGTATTAACCCTACCCCGACAGCCGGCCAATTAGATGGAACTGCTTGGGCGATTACAGGAATGTCGGATGGTGATTATGCTTTTGATGATGCTGCAATTACTACAGGAGATTACGCTCGTTCCGATGATAATGGAGGAGCCACAACAGGAGGTCTATACTCTTTTGATTTATCGGCTTTAGGTACAGGTTATGCTTTAGGAGTGCAACCCACAGGTTCAGATTTCTCTCCTGGAACCATTACATTAAGAATAACGAACAATACTGGTAGTACAGTTACATCGATAGCCATTGCCTATGAATTATGGGTGAGCAACGATCAAAATAGGTCGAGTTCTTTTAATTTTTCCCACAGTACAAGTTCCGCGGGGCCATATACGAGTGTTGGGGCTCTAGATTATACCTCGACTGCTGCTCAAGATGCCAACTCTTGGCAACGTAATGACAGATCTACTGTAATTACGGGACTAAGTATTGCTGACGGAAGTGATTTTTTTATACGATGGACTGGAGATGATGTTGGAGGTTCTGGAAGTAGAGACGAATTCGCTATAGATGATATTACCGTTAATATGAATCCAAATACTACTTGGGATGGAAGCTCAGGTACTGATTGGAATACCGCTGCTAATTGGAGTAATGGTATCCCCACTTTTGGATCTAACGTTACGATACCTGATTTAACTAATGACCCAGTAATTAGTGGTACTACAGGAGCAGTTGCAAATGATATTTCTATTACAAGTGGTGTTTTGAGTATTACCAGTGGAGGATCTTTAATCGTTGCAGGGACTTCAACAGGTGATTTTACCTATAATGTTAACATTGCCGACACAAATTGGCACTTGGTCTCGGCTCCTGTTGTTGGAGAGCAATATGGAGATACCTGGAATACAGCTAATTCGATTAATACAAATTTACCGAATGAAGCTGTTAGTACTTATATTAACACAAGTGATGCAGATGGAGATTGGGTTTATTTTCAAGATGGTGCTGGCGATACGACCTTTGGTACAGGTACAGGATATTCAATGCAACGTACCAGTTCCGGAAACTATGCTTTTACCGGAACCATGCAAACCTCGGATGTTAACCCGGCTATTACAGCAAACGATATCGGAATGGCAGGAGAAAATAGGTGGAATTTAATCGGAAATCCTTTTCCATCTTATGTAAGTATAGAAAGTTTCTTAGGTTTATCAGCAAATGCAACAGCCTTGACCGACACACATGAAAGTGTATATGTTTGGAACGGCTCGGCTTATGTAGCACTTACTACGGGATATATTCATCCTGGGCAAGGATTCTTTGTTAGTTCAAATGTTGCGAGTACTTCCGTAGCAATTAATGAAAACATGTTAAGCCATCAAACAGGAATTACTTTCTATAGAAGTGCAACGACGGATCCGTCAATAGCGTTGACCCTTTCCGATGGACAGAAAACCAGAATGACCGAGATAAGATATACAGATGGTAAAACTACCGGTTTAGATCCTAGATTTGACATTGGTACTTTTACAGGAACTTCTAACAGTTTTCACCTCTACTCACATTTAATAAGTGATAGTCAGGGTGTCGATTTTATGAGGCAAACATTGCCAAATGCGAACCATGAAAATCTAATTGTCCCCATAGGAGTAAATGCAGATAACGGAACAGAAATTACATTCACGGCAAATGCACTAAATATTCCCAACGGGTTGGGTGTTTTTTTAGAAGACCGTGAACTGGGTATTTACACACAATTGGATGTTGCCAACGGCGAATATTCAGTTACCTTATCCAATGACCTTAACGGTATTGGTCGTTTCTACTTGCATACCAATACTCAGAGTGCATTAAGTACTGATTCTTTTGATTTGAGTACTGTAAGTATATATAAAACAAGTACAACCAATTTAAGAATTACAGGTCTCCGGAATGGAAATGCATCTTTAAGTGTATTTGATATTTTAGGAAAACGGGTTTTGCAAACCTCGTTTGAAGCGAATGGTTTAAACGATATAACGTTACCCAATGTCAAAACTGGGGTCTATATCATTCGATTGTCCACAGATAATGGAACGTTGAATAAAAAGATCTTATTAAATAACTAAAATGACCCCTATCATGAAGAAAAATAATAAAGAAATTACACGCAAAGAAGCCCTGCAGAAAATTGGTAGTTATGGAAAATACGCTGCATTGACTGCACTGGGAACCTATATACTTTTACATCCTAAAAAAGCACAAGCTGCCAGTCCTGAAGATCCAGGAACCGGATTTTAAAAGTTTCACTATAACAGCAAAAGCCTCTGAATATTCAGAGGCTTTTTTTAATTGTATCTAGGTTTAAATCTTACTTTCAAAATAGTATCTTTATCACCTTAAAAAAATAATTGAGATCCATGATCAAAGAATATGATGTAATTGTTATTGGTGGTGGTCCTGCTGGAGGGCAATGTGCGAGAGAATTAACCGCGAAAGGACATAAAACATTATTAGTAGAACGATATAAGAGTTTTGAAGATAATAACTTTTCTAGTGCAGGTATGACCCTAGCGCCTTTGGAAGAGTTCGATATTCCAGAAAGTGTTGTTGGTACTTACTGGAATGATTTCGTAATCCAATGCTCCAAGGAAGAATATCGTTGGAAAGGAGATGAAAGAAAAGGAGTTGTTTTAGATTTTGGAAGATTACGTCAATTTTTGGCAGACGAAACTGTAGCCAACGGAGGTGAAGTTTTAATGGGGCATCGCTATATAAAAAAGACCATTACAAATGACGGAGTTATCGCAGAATTTAAAAATGGTGAACTTTCAAATACCATAAAATTCAAAGCAAAACTGTTGGTCGATGGTACCGGTCCTTTACGTAAAGTAATGTATGATTCTAAAGACGAACAGCCCGACATGGTATATGGTAGTGGAATTGAATATTTGATTAAAGTCGATCAAGAAGCGTATGATAAGTATAAGGAAACCTTAATTTTCTTCTTAGGCGATAAGTGGGCGTTAAAAGGGTATTCCTGGATATTTCCGATGGAAAATCAGATCCTGAAAGTTGGTTCAGGTAAGGTTCATATTCAAGCAAAGGACGAAGAAAAAACAACGAAGACAACAAAAAAGCTTACGGAAAAAATTATCAACGACTACATTCAACCAAAGGATTACAATATACTAGATGTACATGGAGGAACGCTCAGGTACAGTCCAAGCATCCAAGATACATTTTATAAAAACAAGGTTTTTGCTGTAGGTGATGCTGTATCTACAGTAAACCCGTTGGGAGGAGAGGGTATAAGATATGCAATGCGAAATGCTTCACTTGCTGTAAACTATATAGATGAATATTTACAAAAAGGAACAACGAATTTTGGACAGTATAGAAAAAAATGGAGAAGAAAGCATTTGTTAAAATGGCAAATTAGTGAAGTGTCTTGTAGAAGAATGTACAGCAGGTATACCGATAGCCAAATAGAAAAAAGAATATCATACCTATATAAAAGCACTGATATAAACAGTTTAATCGATACCTTGTTTAATTTTAATTTCAGTAGGTTGATTTTAAGAATTTTTCAAGTATATTACTTAAAACTTAAAGACAGATTCAGTAAACAAACCTTTTGAACTTGAGTAGAGACGTTATTTTTAAGGATATTGAAGATAAAACAGTAATTTGGTTTGAAAACTCCAATCAATACGTTGTTCTTGAAAAGAAAGCCGCCGAAATAGTTGAACAGTTACACCAGAATATTCCAATCGAGGCTATTGCAAATTCGTTAGCAAAGGAGTTTGATCTATCTTTATCGGAAGCATTGGATTTTGTTCAAAACCTTGAAAAAAACATAATACTCCCCAATCAGAATAACGCTACCGATGTTGTTTCTAAAATTGATCGTGTTATAGTACCTTCTTATTTTGAGCTATCTAAATTGTACAAGATTGGCACCCTCATTTTTAAGATCGATTATTTAAGTGAGTTCGAATTATCTCTGGTGCACCCGAAATTCGCGCACCTTGAGATATTCTCTGAAGAAAAAATTGATCATCATTACCAGGTATTCACAGCTAACAAGCATACATTTTTATATGTAGATAATACACTAATAGATCGTTGGCTCTACGAAGACATCCATTATTTTCAAGGAAAGCTTTCGATGCAGATCGTTCAACATGTACATCAAAAACCTGAAAAAGATTGGCTCGGTGTTTTTCATGCTTCAGCAGTTTCCGATGGTAGGAATGGAATGCTATTTTTAGGAGATTCAGGAAATGGGAAAAGTACTTCTTTAGCCTTGTTACAGGCACATAATTTTCATTGCATTGCAGATGATTTTGTTCCTGTAAGTGCCATGACTCAAGATATTTATGCTTTTCCTGCTGCTATTTCCATCAAAAAAAATAGTTTGGATGTATTATTACCTTTTTATCCTGAATTAAATACCAGCGCCGAATATAATTTCACGCGTTTGAAAAAAGTAGTTCGTTTCTTACCTCCTCACAACGAAAACTCGATTACAGAGGTTCCTTGTAAAGGTTTTGTGTTCATTAAATACGACAAAGAAGTGGATTTTGAATTAACAGATATACCAAGTATTAAGGCTTTTGAGAAATTGGTCCCAGATTCCTGGCTATCACCAATCTCAGACAACGTAAATGCTTTTTTGCAATGGTTTGCAACGATTCCCTGTTACAAAGTCACCTATTCTAATAATGACAAGATGATCTCCGAAGTTTCCAAACTATTTGCCAATGTCTTATAAAGAAACATTATTTTTCATTGCTAAATGCCTTACTATTTCCCATGAAGAAGAAAACTATCTTATTGTAAAAAATGCAATAGCGAAAGATAAAGTAGATTGGGATGAGGTGGTAAAAGCGAGTACTGAACATTATGTTTTCCCTGCACTATATTACAATCTAAAGCGCAAAGATCTTTTATCATTTCTGCCCGAAGATTTGGTAGCATATATGCAACATATTTCTGACTTGAATAAAGAGCGAAATCTACAAATCAAAAAACAAGCACTGGAGATTAACAGTTTGCTAAGATCACAAGGTATAGCTCCTGTTTTTTTGAAAGGAACAGCATTCTTACTACAAGGATTTTACAAAAATAGTGCAGAAAGAATGGTGGGTGATATTGACTTTATCGTATCTCCTAAAGAATATGAAGCAACAATAGCTTTATTAAAAAAGAATGGATATGATACTATATCAAATACATTAGAAAACGTAAAGTTGGGTAAACACTACCCGAGAATGACACATGAAGATCATATTGCCGCAATTGAGGTTCACTTCCGTATCCTAAAAGAACCATATGACAAGGCATTTAACTATGATTTCATAAAAGATCATACTGTTCTGTTACACGGAAATATTAGGGTTTTAAATCACGATCATCAAGTATTACATACTATTTTCAACAAACAAACAAACAAATGATCTAGGATACTGGTACAAAACGATATCGCTAAGAAATTGCTACGATGTATTCTTATTGTCAAAAAAAACAAATACGCTCACCGCTGTCAAATCTATTTCCAAACATTTTGATATTCTAAATACATTTTTAGCCAGTTGCTATTTTGTTTTTAACAAACCGTCTTCAATTCTTTTTGATGATACTAAAAAAGCCAGGTACTTTGTAAAACGTCAATTGGAACTGTTAGCTTCTCCAAAAAAAATGCAGTCTAATAAAAAAGTATGGCAAACCTACTTCATTAATAAAGACAGGTTTAAAAAATTAAAACTGGCTTTCGTTAATAAAGATGTGAGGCGTCACCTTGCGAACTTGCTTTTCAAACGTTAAAGCAGTTCTTTTAATTCATTAAAGTGTAAACCTCCATAATTACCAGAACTCATTAAGAGTAATGCTTTATTCTTAAGCTCTTGTTGAAATAAGAACTTCTTAAAATCATCAGGGTTTGTATAAATGATCAGATCGTCTCTTTTAAATGCATCACTTATTTGTTCGGCAGAAACCTCTTCCAGTTGTTTAATTTGAACGGCATGCGGGGAATAGAATACAACGGCAACATCAGCTTTGTCTAGCGCTCCTTCATATTGGTTCAAAAATTCTGCATTTAAACTGCTATATGTATGTAATTCCAAACAAGCAATTAATTCTCTTTCAGCATATTGTTCTTTTACCGCCTTAGTTGTCGCACTAACCTTGCTTGGGCTATGCGCAAAATCTTTAAAGATCACCGTCTCTTTATTCTCCGCAACTTTTTCCAAACGTTTACTCGCTCCCTTAAAACTTGCAATTGCTTCATAGAAATCA
This sequence comes from Flavobacteriaceae bacterium, assembly GCA_965218065.1. Taxonomy (GTDB): domain Bacteria; phylum Bacteroidota; class Bacteroidia; order Flavobacteriales; family Flavobacteriaceae; genus Polaribacter. The sequence goes on from OZ244589.1 coordinate 2,275,723, forward strand.
TCTTCATCGACACCCATATGTTGGCATATCCATTTTGCTCCGGCAAGGTTTTGAAGATTGTGGTCTCCAAAAATTTCTAAAGGTAAATCTCCATCAGAGGTATCTAGGTATGTAATACCATTCTCAATGGTATATTCCGGAGTAGAATACGGATACTTTTTAATAGAGTTTTCAGAAGATTCCACGATCTTCTTAACCACTGGATCTTCTTCATTATAAATCATGCTTCCACCATGAATTACCGAGTCGGTAAAGATTCTAAATTGGTCTGTATAATTTTCAAATGTTGGGAATACATTAATATGGTCCCAAGCTATTCCACTGATCAAAGCAATATTAGGTTTGTATAAATGAAATTTTGGTCGTCGATCGATAGGAGAGCTTAAGTATTCATCTCCTTCTAAAACTATAAAGTCATTTTCTTTCGTTAAGTGTACCATAGTTTCAAAACCATCAAGTTGCGCACCCACCATATAGTCCACGTCTCGATCATGATAATTCAAAACATGTAAGATCATGGAGGTAATTGTTGTTTTACCATGAGAACCCCCAATTACTACTCTTGTTTTATCTTTCGACTGTTCGAACAAAAACTCCGGATAACTATAGATTTTTAAACCCAACCTTTGCGCTTCTAATAACTCGGGATTGTCTTTTTTGGCGTGCATTCCTAAAATAATAACATCTAAGTTAGAAGATATCTTTTCGGTATACCAACCAAACTCTTCCGGTAATAATCCATGCTTTTCCAATCTTGATTTGGACGGGTCATGAATGGTATCGTCACTTCCTGAAACCTTATATCCTTTAAGATGTAATGCAATGGCTAAATTGTGCATGGCACTACCTCCTATAGCAATAAAATGAATATTCATCTGTTATATTTTAGTACGTAAAAATAAGAAACCTAATGCTTATAATGTGTTTTTTATACAATATTAAAGTACGATAGATGCATTAGGCATAGACTTTGTATAAAAGGTATCTTTAAAACAACAAATTATGAAAAAAACAATGGTAAGCTTTGTCATCTTATGTATGGCGGCTTTCACAATGAGTGCTCAGGAAATTTCAAAAAACACGATTGGAATTCGCTTTGGTGATAATGGTGGGTTAGGCGCTGAAATCTCGTATCAACACAAACTAAAAGAGTCGAATAGGCTCGAAGTGAACTTAGGCACAAGATCAGATGCTAATTTGAGATCTTTTAAGTTGACAGGACTTTATCAGTGGGTTTGGGATCTGGACAATAACTTTAATTGGTATGCAGGTGTTGGTGGAGGAATTGGAAGTTGGAAGGATAAAGTTCTTGACAAAAGTGAAGCTGTTCTATTCGGAGCCGGTAATATTGGAATAGAATACAATTTTGATATTCCTCTCTTAATTTCTTTGGACTATAGGCCTGAATTTGGCTTTAGTGATATCTATGAAGGTTTTAATTCTGATTTCGCTCTAAGTGTCCGATATCAATTTTAAATAAAGAAGGCTCAAAATTGAGCCTTTTTTTTATTTCTTTTTTTCTTCTTGCTTGCTTTAGCCAATGGATTAAAATCAAGTGCCAATTGCAACCAACTATTTAGATCATCATCCAAATCTGTGGCATCTTCAGTTAAGAATACAAAACCCTTCATGGGTCTTCCTGTAAAGTTCATCTCCTTGCAACCTTGTTTTTTCAAAGATTCCTCATAAATATCAGGGTTTATCCTAGCCATTATCTCATCTCTATTAACTCCGACACACATCTTTCCGTCTACCATAAAACAAAGCCCGCCCATCATCTTTTTAGCTTCAAAAGGCACACTTCTTTCTCTGAAAAATTGAGAGATCCTATCTGCTAAAAACTCATTATACGCCATCGTTATTTCTTTTTTGGAGGGTATTTTTCGAACGTCTTCTGAACTACTTCTTTCAAATAAATCGCTCTCTCTTGAGGCTTTATCTTTTCCTTTATTTTCTTATTAGACACTCCTTGCCAAAACAATTGGTCGTTCTTTGAGTTTACAAATTCAATTGTCAACTCCTCTCTAATTTTCTTAGGGCCAATGGTAATTCCGCCAGAAATTCCTATACCTACATTTCTACCTCCACCAATACCTACACCTACTTGATTATTATCCTCAAGATCTATCTTTTGAGAAGAAAAATTGATCAAAAAATCAGGTGTTTCAGATTTTTTAAATCCTTTTACTTCCAAAGCTTGCGCTATAATGGCTTGTGCACGTTTGGCATCAATTTCATTCATCCCAGCTCCTGCATCCTCATAAAAATTAAAGGTTCTGAATTTGTTAAAATCTATTTTACTATCGTAATCATAGACGATCTTACCTGAATTACATCCAGCAAGGATCAATAAAAATAAAATCCTAACAAACTTCATGTTATTTCTTTTTCTTTTCTTCAATCACCACTCTTGTAGGAGTATCTTTTCCGTTGATGATACTTTCCGTTCCTGTTGCTACCGCTTTTATCGTTTCTGTGATCACTCCAACATCTAATGTTACTGCTTCGTCAGATACTTGATGATAGTTCTTATCTATATCTATAGGAGTTGTAGAAAAAGTATGTGAAGGCACGCCTAATCTTGCCAATGACGCATTATCTGACCTGAAAAACAAATTGAATTTCGTATAAGGATCTGGAAACAACCTGTAGCCTGTTCCTTCTAAGTTTTTTTGAATGATCTTTCCAAAATCAGATCGATCAAACCCAGTTAACCAAGCTGTTTTCGGGCCTGTTTTGGGTTCTTTTCCAATCATCTCTAAATTAATTCCTGCTGTAAACTTATCTGCATTGATTCCTTTTCCAAAATATCTGGATCCTACCAATCCCATTTCTTCGGCGGTAAATGCAACAAACACAATAGTACGTTCATTCTCTCCTTTTTGCGCAAAGTATTCTGCTAACGCTAAAACACCCGTTACACCAGAAGCATCATCATTTGCTCCATTATAGATCAAATCTCCCTCTCCTTCTTTTTTAGTTCCTATATGATCGTAATGCGCCGAAACAATAACATATTCATCTTTCTTAGACCTTCCTTCCAGTACTCCAATAACATTGAACATCTCAATATCTTTGTGCGTAAAGTTCTGCCTATATGTAGTTAAGGTATCAAAGGTTTTCAATCCTATTCTCTTAAACTCTCCTTCAATATATTGTGCCGCTTTTTCGATACCCTCAGTTCCAGGTTTTCTACCTCCCATTTCATCAGATGCCAACGTGTATAAATGTTTTCTTACTTTGACACTATCAATCGTCACTTCCTTTTTGTTTTGTGCTTCCTCCTTTTTAGGAGCCTCTTTACAAGAGATTACTAGCGTAAGTATTGAAATAAAAAGTAATTGAATTTTTCTCATAAGTTCAGTGTTTAAAGTGTTAAAGATACCAAACCTTGGCAATAAATATTTTGTACTTTTGTTAAAATTTTTTTCAAATGGATTTATCTAAAGTTCCCAACATTAAAAACTTAGATGCTAATAACTTTTTTTTACTTGCGGGGCCATGCGCTATTGAAGGAGAAGACATGGCACTACGAATTGCAGAAAAAGTAATTTCTATTACAGATAAATTAAAGATTCCTTATGTATTTAAAGGAAGTTTTAAAAAAGCAAATCGTAGTAGAATAGACAGTTTTACAGGTATTGGAGACAAAGAAGCTTTAGGGATTTTGAAAAAGGTTTCAGAAACTTTTAATGTCCCTACAGTAACGGATATCCATGAGGTTTCAGATGCTGCTCTTGCTGCTGCGTATGTCGATGTATTGCAAATACCTGCTTTCTTAGTACGTCAAACAGATTTAGTTGTGGCAGCTGCCGAAACAGGAAAAGTTGTAAACCTTAAGAAAGGGCAATTTATGAGTCCGTCTGCCATGAAACATGCGGTTAAAAAAGTAACAGATTCTGGCAATCAACAAGTAATGGTAACTGACAGAGGAACCATGTTCGGGTATCAAGATATGATAGTAGATTTCAGAGGAATTCCTGAAATGCGAGCCTTTGCTCCTACTGTGCTCGACGTGACGCATTCATTACAACAACCCAACCAATCTTCAGGTGTTACCGGCGGCAGACCGGATATGATAGAAACCATTGCCAGAGCAGGCGTGGTAAACAACGTTGATGGCCTTTTTATTGAAACACATTTTGATCCGGCGAATGCAAAAAGTGATGGTGCTAATATGTTGCATTTGGATCATCTGGAAAGCTTGTTGTCTAATTTAGTGGCCATAAGAAAAACGGTAAATTCATTATAGGCACAATTTTTGTGAAACAAAATTGTTAACCTATATGTATGAAAAAATTACTTTTTCTCTTTTTACTTTGTTCAATACCTCTTTCGGCACAAGATTTTACCAGAGTTGATAATCTCGTAAAAACATATCCAAGATATAGAAATCCACAACAACTGGCTAATAGGATTTCCAAAGACTTTTCTTCAGATATTGATAGGGTGCGAGCTTCCTTTAAATGGATTACTAACAATATTAGTTATAGTCTTGATTATTATTTTCACAATCAAAGAACCATTAGTTTTACATATCGTAATGAAAGAGAACGTGAAATTGAATTACAAAAAATTAGAGATAAGATTGTAAATGATGCCTTTATTTCTAAAAGCGGGGTTTGTGAGGAGTATGCGCAATCATTAAAAAAATTATGTGATCTGATGAATATTGAATCCATACTTTTAAAGGGGTATGTTCGTAACAATGCTAGTGAAATTTCAGAAACCCCAGAAGGAACGAATCATGTATGGAATGTAGTTAAAATAAATAATAAATGGATATTTATCGACGCTACCTGGGCCGCAGGTTTCGTTATTAATGGAAAATGGCAACGTGTGTTTAGTGATTATTTCTTTAACATTCCAAGAGATAAAATTGGACTGACACACTATCCCGAAAGTAGAAAATGGCAACTGTTGCTAAACTATGATACACTGAAAGCATTCTATAAGCAGCCTATATACCATCAGTATTTTTTAGATCGTAATATTCATTTGATCAACCCTACGGCCGGAACTATTTCTCCAAATAGTGATAACGAAATCGTTTTTAAAGTTCAAAACCTTCCTGAGAACTCAAGACTAACCTTCTACTATAAGGGGCAACGTTATTCTAAAAAAGCAGCCATTGCGCAGAGTAATGGTGTTTTTTGGGTAACCATTCCTGCTCCGGAACGAAGTACGGAATTGTATCTTTTTATAGATAGTATTGCCATACTAGAATACAAGGTAACGACACGATGATCCCTTACTTTTTGAATCCTTTTTTATAATGCTTATGTACTTCTTTGAGCACTTTGCTCAGCACTAATGGATCTATGTCTTCCATCTTAAAATAACGAAGTGACTTCATCACCTTTCTTTTTTCACTAATTAAATAGTGGTCTAAATCAGGAACTGCATAGGGCATCCAAAACCCAACATCTACATAACCCTTTGTTACATTTAAAAGACAGAAAGGTTTATCGTGTAAATAATAATAAGGTATCTTCCACTTATACTTCAAATCAACTTCCGAATATTCAGCTTCGATCAACATTTGCAATTGAAACAACATAGATTTAAACGGTTCGGGTTGATTTAAAATGTACTGTTCAGCGGGATTCATTTTTGTATATTAGCCTAGACTTATTTCTTATGGATGACACTACTAAAATACAAAATACAACATCTCCAAATTTTGTTTTAAAAGGTTTTACCAGTATTCAGGTGGCGTTGTATTTTCTAGCCAGCGCTTATTTGATCAAAAAAACCATTGGAAATTTTTTAATCGACGACACATTTATGATGTTTATGTCGGTACAATTGATAGAATTTTTTATAGTAGGAATACTGTTCTTGTTATTTCTATTTTCGTCTCTAGCCATATTTTATTCCAATCGTAGAAAGGCAAGAAAACTGGAGCAAAAAATATGGAATCCTGCGTCTAAAAAGAGATTTTGGATCTATCTAACGCATATTATTATTAGTGTATCCATCCTGATACTTTTATACTCAAATGGACTATATAATTATGTTGGACCTATAGGATTAATTCTATATGCCTTCTTATTAACAGCGTTAAGCGCATCCAATAAAACCTTCTTACTTTTTGCCTTCGTAGTCGTATTACTAGCGGTAATGACTTTTATTATTCCTTCCTATTGGTATTCTTCTATGTTGTTAATCGGAGTAGGTCATTTTGCACATGGTGTTGTTGTAAAAAATGAATCGTAACTATTTTTACATCTTTTTATTTTTCTTGCTAGTAGAAATTGCTATTGCTTTTTCTAAGGGATTTGTAAGACATACGTTAGGAGATTTTTTTGCTGTTATCCTGCTCTACTCCTTCATACGAACTTTTACCAAGTTGAATGTAAACAAAGCCTCACTATTTGCTTTGGGTATTGCCTTTCTTATAGAATTTCTCCAATTGGCAAATATCGTTGATCTCTTTCCTAAGAAAGGATTTAACGTATTGATACTTATGCTAGGTAGTACGTTTAGCATTTTTGATTTGATCGCTTATACCTTGGGAATTCTATGCGTTCTTTTTATAGAGTCAAAGCGAAGAAAGCATCGTAATTGAGTTACTCCTTTCCATCTACATAATCCTGTAAATAAACATAACGTGCTGTGAGTTTACCATTTTCAGTCATTTTGGCTCTAGCAAGAATACCATCTTTATCATTATTATAAAAAGCCGGAATCACATGCTCTATAAATAGCTCACCAAAACCTTCACTAGCATCTTTTGGTAATTCACAAGGAAGATTATCTACGGCCATAACTACAACCGCATCATCGTCTTTAAAGTCAATTTCCGATTCCGTTTGTGGGTCATATCCGTAAATAGGGTCTGCAATCGTAGAAGGTCTAATGGTGGAAGCTACCGGTCCATCGATATCACAAGAAACATCAGCCACAAGTTTTATGTTGAAATCTTCTGATTTTGCATCCTCTCTCGTGAATAAGTAGGGCGCTCCATCTCCATAAAAATGTCCGGCAATAAAGTAGTCTGTTACTTTGGCAAAACGCATAAAATCAGATTCATAATGCTCAGGGTGATTATAAAAATCTCGCCTTCCTAGCTTCTGACCATCTGTTCTTCTGTTATAATCTAGCACATCGACTAAACAATACACAGGTTCATTAAATGATTCCTTAAGGTATTCTTCAACAGAGACCTTTTTAATGCTCATAGCATCCAACATTTCTTTCGCCCCTTTTGCTACTTTACCGCTACCGGTAAGTAAGATCTTAATATTGGGAAGACTAATACTATTTAGCTCTTTTATTAGTGCTTGCTGATCGGGTAAATTTTCTGCCTTTGGCAGGTCAAAACTCTCATGTTTCAAGCCAAATGCTCTAAACCCATTATAAGCTCCAACAATACCTGCATATCTACCAAAACCAATGAGACGATTTCCATTCTCTTTAGTAATTACTTCGTGATCATACAGTTCGATATTCTTTTCTAAAATGGCTTTCAGCAATTTTCTATTGTAGGGTTGCTTTTTTATAGTATGACTGAAGAAAAAGTATTTCTTATTTGGAACTAAGGCATCTATAGGTACTTCCTTTACTCCTATCATTACATCACAATCCGATACATCATTCGTTACTTCTATCCCTTCATTAGTATATTGAGCATCTGAAAAAACTCGTATATCTGAGCTCTCTACTTTTATGCTTGCTTCTGAAAATGTTTCTTGTAGCTCTTTCAATTTTGATGGTGAAAACACGACCCTTCTGTCCGGTGGATTTTTACGCTCTTTTATGATGCCAAATTTCATAGATCTTCGCCTTTTTAAATTCGCCTCGAAATTACTAGAATTATAAGGGACATGCAAATATGAATTCATCTGATTTTTCTTACTTTTGTCGTCCTGTTCATTGAAATAGTTACTGAATAGATTCAGTACATGGGGACGACTGGTTTTGACAGCAAGGTCAGTGAAATTGTAAGCATATCGAGGAATGAAATTAGCACTCGTTACACTTATTTCAACATTTTAAACGGCGAAAATAATTACGCTTTAGCTGCATAATCTGAATCATAGTAAGATTGGCCTAGGCACACAAGGTGTGCAAGCTTTATGTCCACGAAAAGCCTTGATTTATGGCGTTTCTTTTTTGGGCATCGTAAAAATAGATCTAGAAATGTTAGCACTTCGATAGCGTTTCGAAACTAAAGAAGATAAGCTTTAAGTAGGTTGTTTTTGACCAGCTTTTAGTCGAAAATCTAACAAAGACTAAATATGTAGAAAGCCATTTAGCTGCTTGTTTGGACCCGAGTTCGATTCTCGGCGTCTCCACATCAAACCAAAATTTGAACAGCTTGCGAAAGTGAAGTTTAAAAGTTTACTTTTAGAATGAAACTGAAGTGAGATAAATCAAAATATATTTTGATTTGCAATTTTGGTACGACGAGAAAGGCATATGCCATCCTCGGCGTCTCCACCTACGCTCTCCGAAGCCTTTTGGCGAAGGAGAGCTTTTTATTTTCAATTATTTTTAGTCCATTTGTAATTAACTTTTATTTTTTACGACCATTTGAACGATAAGAGCCTTTCTTATCATTCTTTTTCATAGCAAATTTCCCACTCTTTTCAGATGAGAGTGGGTTTTCTTTTTTATCTTGCTTTTAAAATCTACTTTTTTGAAGAGAGCCATTGTATCTGTTACCAACGACCTTACCACTGATCAGAGAGTTGCCAAAACTTGCGACACTCTAGTAGATCTGGGCTATCAAGTAATTTTAGTAGGTAGAAAATTAAAAGACAGTACTTCTATTTCAAGGACCTATAAAACAAAAAGATTTCAGCTCGTATTCAATCGCTCTTTTTTATTCTACGCTGAATACAATCTTCGGTTATTCTTCTATTTATTGTTTAAAAAGAAAGACCTGCTTATTGCCAACGACCTGGACACTTTGCTTCCGAACTATCTCATTAGCAAGATCCAAAACAAAAAATTGGTATATGACAGCCATGAAATATTTACCGAAGTTCCGGAACTCGTTGAAAAATCGTTTGTAAAGAACTTCTGGACAGCCATTGAAAAAAGAGTGTTTCCAAAACTCGAAAATGTAATCGTGGTCAGTCAGGGAGTAGCCGATTATTATAATCACAAATACAGTAGTCATTGTCATGTGGTCAGAAACATACCGAAAACCACTGCGATAAAAAAACCAATACTTCCTTTTGATCATATTGCAGAAAAAACAGTTTTATATCAGGGAGCTCTTAATATGGGGAGAGGCTTAGAATTAATGATTGATACCATGAAGCTCTTAGATAATTATGTGCTGTATATTGCAGGTGATGGAGATATTACTGAAAACCTCAAACAACAGGTTAAAGAGAAGCAATTGTCGGATAAGATCTTCTTTTTAGGAAGGTTAACTCCTGCTCAACTAAAAAGCATTACCCCTTTAGCTGATGTCGGTATTAGTCTGGAAGAAGATCTCGGGTTAAATTACAGATATGCATTACCAAATAAGTTGTTCGATTATATTCACGCAGAAATCCCGGTTATCGTTTCTGACCTTCCTGACATGAAAGAACTTGTGACATACTATAATGTTGGGATGGTTTTAAAAGATAGAACTCCCCTTGCGCTTTCAGCTATCATAACCGAAATGAAGAAAGAAACCTATTATGAAACACTTAAAAAAGCGAAAAAAGAACTCACCTGGAGCACCGAAAAAGAAAAATTAATCCATATTTTTAAACATCTCAACTAAAAAACTACATATTGTTTCTTTCGATGTCCCCTATCCGCCCAATTATGGAGGTGTTATTGACGTATTTTATAAAATTAAAACACTAGCAAACCTCGGGGTGGAGATTTACCTGCACACATTTGAGTATGGAAGAGGAAAGCAAAAAGAATTGACCAAATATTGTAAAAAGGTACGTTATTACAAGCGCAACTCTTTTGTAAAAAGTTTTTTATCGACAGAACCTTTCATTGTTAAAAGTAGGAATAATGAGCGTTTAATTGCCAATCTAACCAAGGATGCATTCCCCATTTTGTTTGAAGGCCTGCATACCACATATCCAATCTTTGATGATCGATTAAAAGGTCAAGCTATATTTGTGAGAGCACATAATATCGAACATCGATTTTATAGAGGACTCGCAGAAAGCGAAACCAATCTCTTCAAAAAGAGATTCTTCAAACAAGAGGCTAAAAAATTGAAGCGTTATCAACAATTACTAAAAAAAGTAAACGGAGTATTTACCATTTCACCGTTTGAACAAGCTTATTTTCTTAAAAAAATTGGTGATCATTGCCAATATATTCCGGCATTTCATGAGGTTTTTAAAAAAGAACATATCGAAAAAAAAGGGAAGAATGTTCTTTATCATGGAAATATGATGGTGCCGGAAAACGTAAAAGCCGCGCAATTTTTAATAGACGTCTATAAGAACTCGCATTTTCCTCTCATTATAGCTAGTAGTCACATACATAAAAATTTAATTAAGGAAATTGATCAACATAAAAACATCTCGTTTTCAAAGATCAATGAACAAAGTGACCTATCAGCATTGTTCAATAATGCTCACGTCAATGTACTTCCCACGTTCCAAAAAACGGGAATAAAATTAAAATTACTAAATACGCTATATCAGGGTAAGTTTGTTATTGCCAATGATTTCATGATAGACGATACCGGGTTGGAAACCCTATGTGAGAAAGCTAATACCAAAGCAGAATTCTTGGATACAACAACGGCGTTGTTTAACATTGATTTTTCCAATGACATAGTGAATAAAAGGCTTGAAATATTACAACAGTTTAACCCCGTACAAGGAGGACAAAAAATAATAGCTACTATTTTTAACTAATCTTGAGCTACTTCAAATAATTCACCTCCTTCACACTTAATGGTTTGTTGTTTAAACTTCACAATAAGTGCATAATCGTGTGTAGCCATTAAAATGCTCTTTCCACTTTGATGAATTTCGTTGAGTAACTCCATTACTTCTAAAGATGTCTTTGGATCTAAATTACCGGTAGGTTCATCGGCCAGTATTAATTCGGGATCGTTCAACAACGCTCTGGCAATGGCCACTCTTTGTTGTTCGCCTCCAGATAGTTCAAAAGGTTTCTTATAGTATTGGGTTTTCATTCCAACGTGGTTCAATACTTCTTCAATTTTAGCCTTCATTTTGTCTTTATCCTTCCAACCTGTAGCTTTAAGAACAAACAACAAATTATCAAAAACTGTTCGATCGTTCAATAATTTAAAGTCTTGAAAAACAATCCCGATCTTTCTTCTTAGAAACGGAATTTCCTTGTCTTCTAATTTTTTAAGGTCGAACCCTACAATAGAACCCACTCCTCGTTGTAATTGAAGGTCTCCGTACAAGGTCTTCATCAAACTACTTTTTCCGCTTCCGGTCTTACCAATCAAATAGAAAAAGTCTCCTTTATTAATGGTCAAATTTACCTTAGACAGCACTAAATTATCTCGTTGATAAATATCTGCATTTTCTAAATGTAAAATTGAATTTTCCATATTATTTGTTTTTACAAACCTACATAAAATTTGATCAACAAAAAGGTCTAAAACTCTAGAACTTATCTTAATTTTAAGTTAGTAATCAACAATGTCTTTTGTTTCTTTTTTTTCATTGCTATCCAACAAAAATAAAAATAAGGCGTTATAGATTTCAGGTAATAAAAATAACATCAATGAAATATTACTTTTTAAAATCATCAATCTTATTTCTTCTTTTGGCTCTTTCGCCGGGTAATTTTTGGGGACAGCAAACAGACATAGATGTAAATATCTTTAATGACTATAATCATGCCGTAAAGTTATTTAACAATAAGGCATATGCTGCGGCTCAAAAGAACTTTGTCGACGTTTCCAAAAAACTAAAAGACAATACAAATTTAAGAGCAGAAGCAGATTATTACGATGCGATGTGTGCCATTAAATTGAATCAAACCGATGCAGATAAAAAAGTGCTTGGTTTTGTAGAAAAGTACCCTAACAGTACAAAAAAAGACAAAGCTTTCTTTTTAGTGGGCAACTACTTTTTTGCAAATAAAAGAGCGTCGTATGCCTTAAAGTGGTTTACCAAAGTAAATCGTGAGGCACTTTCGGAAGAGCATAAAAAAGAACTTGATTTTAAAATGGGGTATGCTTTGTTAACCACTCAAAACCTAAAACGTGCAAGGAGTCGTTTTTTAAAGTTGATCAACGATCCAAAGTATGGAAATGACTCAAGGTATTATTACGGATATATTGCCTATAAACAGGAAGATTATGAAGAGGCGGAAACCACATTGAGTGAGCTCGCGGATCAAGAAGCATACAAAAGTGAAGTTACCTATTATCTATTGGATATTAGTTTTAAAGCCGGAAAGTTTGAAAGATGTATTGAAGTAGGTCTCAAATTGCTCGAAAAAGCAAAACCAAGAGAACGGTCTGAGATTGCCAAAATAGTTGGCGAGAGTTATTTCAATCTTAAAGAATATGAAAAATCCATTCCATACCTCGAAGAATATAGAGGAAAAAAAGGGAAGTGGAGCAATACCGATTACTATCAACTAGGGTTTGCCTATTACAAGCAAAACGATTTTGAAAAAGCAGTTAGTAATTTCAACAGAATCATTGATGAACAGAATAATGTTTCTCAGAATGCTTACTACAATTTAGGAGAATGCTACATGTATCTGGAGAAGAAAACGGAAGCATTAAATGCTTTTAAAAATGCTAGCGAGATGGATTTTAATCCAAAGATAAAAGAAGATGCTGCTCTAAACTATGCGAAATTGAGCTACGAAGAAGGAAACCCATACAAAAGTGTCGCTTTGGTGTTGCAAGATTTCTTAAAAGCGTACCCCAAGTCCCCTAGTTATGAGGAAATAAACGGATTGGTGGTAACCTCCTATCTGTACCAACAGGATTATGTGGGTGCATTAGATTATTTGGCAAAAAACAAAAGTGCTCAGAATAAAGAGCTAACCTATGAGGTATCATATTACCGAGGTGTACAGTTGTTTACAGAACGAAAATTAAAAGAATCCATACCCTTCTTTATAGCCGGGATCAAATGTTCCGATCCTATTATCAAAACAAAATCTCAGTATTGGAAAGCAGAGGCAAATTATCAGCTTGGTAATTTTCAAAACGCTTTAGATGACTTTCTTGCATTTAAGAAGATCTCGGGATCCAAAGAAGTTGAAGAATATGCGCAGGTAGATTACAATATAGGATATAGTTATTTCAAGCTTAAAGAATACCCAAAAGCAGCTGCAGCCTTTCAGCGTTTTATTGCTACAGAAAACGAGGATATGGTTATGAATGACGATGCGATCATCAGAAAAGGAGATAGTGAATACGCTACTAAAAAATACAGACAGGCGATCGCTTCCTATAAAAAGGTTATTGATGCGTATGGTTCAGGTGCAGATTATGCGCAGTACCAATCTGCCATGAGTTATGGCTTCTTAAAAGATAACGCTAAGAAAGTAGCCCAACTATTAAAGCTTCTTAAAGATTTTGAAACTTCTGGTCTTAGAGATGATGCCTATTTTCAATTGGGAAATACGTATGCAATAGACAAGGACAATGCAAATGCGCACCTCTCTTATGAGAAATTAACTGCCGAGTTTCCTAGAAGTTCCTTTAATGCCAATGTTCTATTAAGAAATGGGCTACTCTACTTTAATGACAATGAAAATGAAAAAGCGCTCGCTGTTTTCAAACAGATCGTGGCCAAGTACCCGAATTCGCCAGAAGCTAAACAAGCGGTAACGAATGCTAGAAATGTGCATGTTGAACTAGGAACGGTGGACGAGTATGCCACATGGGTTCGTACAGTTAAGTTCATGGAAGTAACAGATTCTGAGTTGGACGATACCATGTTCGAGTCAGCAGAAAATAAGTTTTTAGCAAATAAGACCAAAGGGGCTATTAGTGGTTTCCAAAAATACATTACAAATTTCCCTGAAGGGTTACACGCGTTAAAGTCGAACTTTTACTTAGCTCAACTGTTGGTTAAAGAAGATAGAAATGAGGAAGCAATTCCAAATTATCAGTACGTAGTAGATCAGGATCAAAGTGAATTTAGCGAAGAAGCGTTGAACAAGTTATCTCAAATTTTACTGGAGAAGGAAGATTGGACCAATGCCATTCCTTTGCTGGTTAGATTGGAATCGGAAGCTAATTTTCCGCAGAACGTTATTTATGCACAAAGCAATTTAATGAAAGGCTACTATCAGTCCGAGGATTATAAAAATGCCGTGGCTTATGCCGAAAAAGTATTGCAAAACTCCAAAATAGACGCAAATGTAGAATACGATGCGAAGATCATCATTGCAAGGTCTGCCTACAAAACGGATGACTATGTTACTGCAGAAGAATTCTATAAAGAGGTTGAAAGAAATGCGAGTGGAGAATTAAAGGCAGAAGCGCTTTACTTCAGTGCTTTTTTTAAGAATCAAAACAAGAAATATGCCGACTCAAATAAAGTGGTTCAAAAACTGATATCTGATTATTCAGCCTATAAATACTGGGGAGCCAAGAGTTTTATTATCATGGCAAAAAACTATTATGCGCTTGAAAACTCAGATCCGTATCAGGCCACGTTCATTTTAGAAAATATTATCAAAAACTTTACACAATTTGAAGACGTTATTAATGAAGCAGAAAACGAACTCAAAAAGATCAAGACCAACGAAGCCAAAACAAACATATCTGTAACTCCTAAAAACAAAGAATAGATGAAAAAGTTTTTATTAGTACTGGGTGTTGTTTTTGGTTCCTATCAAGCAAACGCTCAGAAAGAAGAAAAGAAAGAAACTAAAAAGGATACGTTGAAACCCGAGGTGATTAATGTAGTTACTTCATATACACCAACAATAGCGGATGCTTTTAAGATCAAAAAGAACCCAAAATTGGTATTGAGTAAAAAGTCTGAAAAGAAAAAACTCAAGTACACGATTTCCTCAGCTCCTGTAGCCTCTACTTTTATCCCAAAAAGCGGTGTAGTAAAAGGCATTGATCTTGGCGTAAAAGAACGAGTTTATGACAACTATCTGGCAGCTGGATTTGGTAATTATTCTACCCCTTTTGTCGAACTATTTTTGCATCAGAACACAAAGCATGAAACCGATTTTGGATTGTATGCTAAATACATATCATCAGAAGATGGAGTCGATGGCGCATTGCTAAACAACGGGTATAGAAATCTCAATTTGGGAGGTTACTATATGAGAGAAGAACGTTATTTCAATTGGAAGGTTGGATTTGATGTCGAAAACCACCAATACAATTGGTATGGTTTACCCGCTATTACGTTCGATGTACCCACCTTAAATGCGATCGAAGAAAAGCAAACCTATAAATACTTTTCACTCAATGGAGAAATAAACTTTGAAGATTCATATATAGAAGAGGCCAGAGCAAAGATCTATTCCTTTTCCGATGATCTTAAAAGCAAGGAACTGTTCTTTTCTTTGGAAGCAGATCTTCAATTCCCTTTAACTGCAATAAGCAGAAAATTGAAAAACTTACAGGTAAACACTTCCTTGACCTATTTAACTGGTGAATTTGAAAAGAATTATACAGGAACTGCCAAAGTACCTTATTCTTTCTTCAATTTTAAAGTACATCCAACCTATCGTTTTGGTGACGATAAGGTAAAGGTGAAAGCAGGGGCTAAAGTTTATGTAGCAATGGACACAGAGAACAGTTTAACAGATTTTCTCATTTATCCTGATATAGAGATCTCCTACCCCATTGTAAAAAGTCTGGCTTACTTAAGCCTTGGTGCTGGTGGAGACCTGGAAATGAATAGCTATAGAAGATTGTCTGCTACAAACCCATTTGTTTCACCTACGTTATTTTTAACACAAACCAATGAACAGTATAACTTTTTTGCAAGTGTAAACGGTAAGTTTTCTCCCAATGTAACCTATCAAATAAAAGGAAGTTATAGAAATCAAGAAGATAAACCATTATTCATCAGGAATAACTCTAAATCGGACGGAACATTTAGCATTGTTAATAGCATCCCGTTATTAGGTTATGAATACGGGAACTCATTTAACGTATTTTATGATGATGTAAAAACATTTACTTTTTATTCTGATCTGGAGGTAGATGTTTCTAAAAGAATGATGGTCGGTGCCAACTTACAATTTCATTCTTATACATTAACAGGGCAACAAGAAGCGTGGAACCTTCCTAAGGTCGAAAGTACAGTTTACGCCAAATACAAAAAGGACAAATGGTATGCCGGTGCGGACCTTTTCTTTGTAGGAGAACGAAAAGATGTACTATATAGTGGTACATTTCCCTCCACAATTTCAGGTGTGCAAAATCTTAAATCATATCTCGACCTGAACTTAAATGGTGGTTATCATTTTAATGATATGTTATCCGCTTTTGTAAAGTTTAACAACGTGTTGAACTCAGACTATCAGCGTTTTGCAAACTTTCAGGTACAAGGATTTCAGGTATTGGCAGGTATTACTTATAAATTTGATTTTTAGTGATGGTTCTCCTCAATTTTCTAATTCTCTAAGGTTAAGAATTAAACAATTCGTACAATTCGGTTAAAATAAAAAGGATTCTTTTTATCATAAGATTCGTGTCAAGAACTTTCCGTAAATTTAGGCTCGTTAAAAACTAACTCTTATGAAAAAACTATCCCTTCTTTTTGTGATTGCCTTGTTATTTGCTTGTGCAGAAAAAAAAGAATCTGCTCCCACTCAACTAGGATTAACTACTGAAGAAAAAAAGGATTCTACCAATATAAAGCACCTGTTTAACACCGCTTTAATGGAAGGGCAATCCTATGAATGGTTGCGCGATCTTACTAGTAATATCGGAGGGAGATTATCAGGTTCACCAGAAGCAGCAAGAGCGGTTCAATGGGGAGAAGCATTGATGAAAGAAGTAGGACTGGATTCAGTTTGGTTACAACCTGTAATGGTACCTCATTGGGTTCGTGGTGAAAAAGAAGTAGCTAATTATACCGTGAATGGACAAAAGAAGAATGTTCCCGTTTGTGCTTTAGGTTTTTCTATTGCCACTCCTAAAAATGGAGTTACTGCAGAGGTTATAGAAGTACAAAGCTTAAAGGAGGCTGAAGCATTAGGTGAAAAGATGCGAGGCAAAATCGTATTCTTTAATAGGCCTTTTGATAATACGCTGATCAATACGTTTAAAGCCTATGGAGGTTGTGTTGGACAACGTGTGCGAGGCGCACAGGTATGCGGTAAATATGGTGCTAAAGGTGTTATTGTACGATCGATGACCAATGGTGTCGATGATTATCCACATACCGGAACCATGATCTACGGAGATATCCCAAAAGAAGAATACATTCCTGCTGCAGCAATAAGCACAAGAGCAGCGAATATTTTGAGTGAAGACCTTAAAAAAAATCCAGACCTCCGGTTCTATTTCAAACAAAGCTGTGAAACATTACCGGATGTACTTTCATATAATGTTGTAGGTCAGATCAAAGGCTCTGAAACGCCAGAGAATATAATGGTCGTAGGAGGTCATCTGGACTCTTGGGATTTGGGAGAAGGAGCGCATGACGATGGTACTGGTATTGTACAATCGTTAGAAGTTGCCTACTTATTCAAAAAGAATGGCATAAAACCTAAAAATACACTAAGAGTGGTTTTCTTTATGAACGAAGAAAACGGGATCCGAGGTGCAGAAAAATATGCAGAACTGGCTAAAGAAAATGGGGAACGCCATATTGGAGGGCTGGAATCAGATGCAGGCGGGCATACACCAAGAGGGTTCAGTATTCAAGCCAATGAGAGTAATACAAAACTGCTACAAAGCTGGAAAAAATTACTATCTCCTTATGGACTTCATGACATTGATAAAGGTGGAAGTGGGGCTGATATATCTCCGTTAAAAGGTGAGTCTGTTACTTTAGTAGGGTATCGCCCAGATAGTCAGCGTTACTTTGATTATCATCATACATCCATTGATACCTTTGATAAGGTAAACAAGCGTGAATTGCAATTGGGAAGCGCTTCTATGGCCAGTATCATCTACTTAATGGATAAATATCTATACAATAATACTCCGGTAAAACCGTAAGCCAAATTTTACACATATGAAGAGATTTTTGCTACTAACCTTGTTTTCCATAATGCTATGGTCTTGCACTGAAAAAGTTGATCTTATTGTTACAAATGCGAACATATATACTGTAAACTCTGACTTTGACAAAGCAGAGGCTTTTGCAGTCAAAGATGGTAAATTTATTGCTGTTGGTTCTGCTGCGGAAATTGAATCTAACTATACAGCCGATACATATTATGATGCAGAAAATGCCGCGATCGTTCCCGGTCTTATTGATGCGCATTGTCATTTTTACGGATTGGGATTGCAGCAACAAAAGGTGAGTTTAGAAGGAACTAAAAGTTTTGACGAAGTCATTCAGCGAATTTCTAAATTTCAAGATGAAAAGAATGTAGATTACATTACGGGACGCGGATGGGATCAAAACGATTGGGAAGTAAAAGAATTTCCAACCAAAGAAAAGCTTGACAAGTTATTTCCCAGAACGCCTATTGCAATTCGACGAGTAGATGGGCACGCTTTGTTGGTAAATGATGCGGCCTTGGCCTATTCCGGATTGTCTGAAACGAATTTCCCGAAGAATATCACAGGAGGTGAGTTTATCACAAAAAATGGACGCTTAACCGGTGTCTTGATAGATGCTGCCATGAGCTATATAAAAATACCTCCGAGCACACAAAAGGAATCAATTGCCGGTTTATTAGATGCTCAAAAGATCAATTTTAGCTATGGTCTTACTACTGTAGATGATGCTGGAATCAGTCAGCCTACTATTGAATTGATCGATAGTTTGCAAAAAGCAGGTGATCTAAAGATTCGCATTTACGCCATGGTTTCTGCAACTCAGAAAAATCTGGATTATTATACGCAAAAAGGAATTATAAAAACAGATCGACTTAATGTACGTTCTTTTAAAGTTTATGGAGACGGTGCATTAGGTTCTAGAGGTGCCGCTATGAAAGCTCCCTATAGCGATCGTGACAATCATTTTGGTGCATTGATCTATGCTCCTGAACGTTATCAGGAAATCGCAAAACAGATTGCAGCTTCAGATTATCAAATGAATACTCATGCCATTGGCGATTCGGCTAATTATTGGGTATTGCAAGTTTATAAAGAAGCACTGAAAAACACTACGGATAGAAGATGGAGAATTGAGCATGCTCAAATTGTTGATCATGATGATTTTGAACTGTTTAAAAACGTAGTTCCGTCTATTCAACCTACGCATGCTACTTCAGACATGTACTGGGCAGGCGATCGTGTTGGTTCAAATAGAATTAAAGGAGGCTATGCCTATAAAAAACTGCTGAAGACCTATGGTAAAGTGGCATTAGGTACGGATTATCCGGTAGAGCAAGTAAATCCATTCTTAACTTTCTACGCTGCTGTGGTTCGAAAAGATATCAAAGGATATCCTGAAAACGGGTATCAAATGGAAAATGCCCTGTCTAGAGAAGAAACGCTCAAAGGAATGACCATTTGGGCAGCATATGCAAACTTTGAAGAGCATGAAAAAGGAAGCATTGAGGTCGGAAAATTTGCTGATTTTGTTGTTTTAAATCAAGACATTATGCAGATTTCGGGTCAAGAAATCCCAAAAACAAAAGCTCGATCAACCTATGTAAATGGGGAAAAAGTGCACTAACTGTTAAATATTTTAACATATTCTTAGCGAATAAAATCGTATATTTACAGTACTCTGAACGAAGGAGTTATAAGTCAAAATACACGTATATAGTTTAAAATATTTGGATATGAAAGCAATTAAAAACCTCATCTTTTTGTTAGCTCTTTCTTTCTCAGTTGCAGTAATTGCTCAGAAAAAAGAAAAGACCAAAAAAGATGTAAATCTCTCGATTTTAGTTAAAGACACGAACAATAATCCGATTCCCGGAGCCATCATTCTTTTTGATGATGTAAAGCAAAAAAGAAGAACCAATAAAAAGGGATACTTCAAAGTAAAACTAGATAAAGCGCCTAAAGAGATTAGTGCATTTTACCCTACTATTGGTATTAAAAAAGTAAAGTACAAAAACTCTAAAAATATGGTGATCACCATTAAAAAAGGAAATGATCACTATGTAATGGGTAATGCTAAGAAAAAAGAATTAAATCCTATACAGTATAGAAGTATTTACGATTACCTAAGAGGACAGGTACCTGGTGTACATGTGAATCCTAATAATGAGATCACTATTCGAGGGTATAATACAGTAAACGGTAGCTTGTCTCCATTGTTTATTATCAATGGAAATGCTGTGGATCAAGATATTTTTGGGAATCTGGTTCCTACAGATGTTAAATCTATTACTGTACTAAAAGGAACAGACGCAGCACATTATGGCGCAAGAGGCGCAAATGGTGTTATTAAAGTGGAAACTTTTTAGTTCAAATTCTTTTAGTCGTACAACATTATAAAATTGGTGATATAAAGTCACCAATTTTTTTTGTGCCATTCTTTGCGAGAAACTTGATAAACGCAGATCCAATAATGGCTCCATTCGCATATTTGCAGGCTGTAGAAAATGTTTTATGATCTGAAATTCCAAAACCGATGATCAAATTGCTTTTCAAATTCATGGCTTTGATCCTTTCAAAATAATCGATCTGTGATTGAGATATATCTCCCTTAGCGCCTGTAATAGAACTAGAAGCTACCATGTAGATAAAACTTTGTGTGTATGCATCTATCTTTCGAATACGTTCCTCTGAAGTTTGCGGTGTGATCAAGAATACATTGTTCAAGCCATATCTATTAAACAAAGCCTTGTAATGGTTCTCATATTCAACCATGGGTAGGTCCGGTAAAATAACAGTATCAATTCCACAATCAACCAATTTCTGGCAGAATCGCTCTTCTCCATACTTTAGCATTTGGTTCAAGTACCCCATAACGATCAATGGTGTTGAATTGCTTACTTTGATAGCCATTAATTGCTCAAATATAATGTCCAAATTCACTCCATTCTTTAAAGCAATTTGACTACTATCCTGAATGGTCGGCCCATCTGCCAACGGATCTGAATAAGGCAATCCAACTTCAATAAAATCTACACCGCTATCGCTCAATTCTTGAATCACTTTTGTCGTATCGTCTAACATTGGAAATCCGGATGTGAAGTATATGGATAGTATTTTTTTATCCTTCTCTTGAAATATTTTTTTAATCGAATTCATAAATGCTATTCTTCTAAATGCTTAATAAACGTTTCCAGGTCTTTATCTCCCCTACCAGAAAGATTGATCACAATTACTTGGTTCTTTTGTATCTTCATTTTAGGTAATACCGCCAAAGCATGTGCTGTTTCTAATGCCGGAATGATTCCCTCTATCTTGGTTAGCTCGTACCCGGCTGTCAATGCTTCTTTATCCGTGGCATTCATAAATGTTGCACGTTTACTTTCATATAAATAGGCATGCAAAGGACCAACACCAGGGTAATCCAATCCTGCTGAGATGGAGTAAGGCTCAACAATTTGACCATATTCATCCTGCATCAAAATGGTTTTACTACCATGAATTACTCCAACCTCTCCTAATTGAGAAGTAGCAGCACTTTCTCCAGAATGTACTCCAAGTCCGGCAGCCTCGACTGCAATCAATTCAACATCTTCTTCATCCATATAATGGTAAAATGCTCCAGCTGCATTACTCCCCCCACCTACACAAGCAATAATGGTGTCTGGATTTTCTTTACCGGTGTGCTCCTTTAATTGCCATTTGATCTCTTCTGAAATGATCGCTTGCAATCGTGCCACCATATCCGGATACGGAGCAGGTCCTACCACAGAACCGATCAAATAATAGGTATCCGGGTGCTGGATCCAATAACGAATGGCCTCATTGGTAGCATCCTTAAGCGTTTTGCTTCCGCTAGTTGCTGCTACAACTTTCGCTCCCAACATCTTCATACGAGCTACATTGGGTGCTTGCCGTTTAATATCTATCTCACCCATAAACACTGTGCAATCCAATCCCATCAAAGCACAAACGGTAGCAGTGGCAACACCATGCTGGCCAGCTCCTGTCTCCGCAATGATCTTTGTCTTACCTAGTTTTTTAGCAATCAGTATCTGCCCAATTGTATTATTTACTTTGTGCGCACCTGTATGATTCAGGTCTTCTCGCTTTAAATAAATGTGGGCACCATATTTTTCTGATAATCTTTTCGCCAAATACAACGGACTTGGTCTGCCCACATAATCTTTTAGTAACGACTTATATTCGGTCTGGAACTCTTCTGATTCAATGATCTGAATATAATTTTCGTCGATCTCCTTGACATTAGGGTATAGTAATTCAGGAATAAAGGCTCCTCCAAACTGCCCATAATATCCATTTTTATCTGGTTGAAATTTCGATCTCATACTTCTATATTTTCAATGCTTTCTTAAAAGCTCTTAATTTCTTTATTTCTTTATATCCTGGTTTGCTTTCGAATTTACTGTTCACATCAATAGCGAATATGGGTAATGCTGACGTTTTTATCTTTTCGATCTCTTCCACATCGTTCACTCCAATTCCTCCACTCAGAAAGAATGGTGTTGTGTAAGGGTAATCTTCTAAAACAGACCAGTTAAATTTTATTCCACTTCCTCCTCGCTCTTTCCCTTTGGTGTCAAAAAGGAAGTAATCGACTAAAGTTATGTATGGTTCCAAATCGCTAAAATTAAAATGATCTTTAATCCCAAATACTTTAATAACCTCAGTATCTTTAAGATATCCCTTTAATGCCTCAATGTATTCAATAGACTCATCACCATGCAACTGCACCGCTTCCAATTGATACTCTTGCACTAACGAAACCAAAATCTCAATAGGTTCATTAACGAAAACACCTGTTTTTTTGATCCTTTTTGGTAATTCCGGAATGATTCCTTCAAAATTACGTTTGGATCGTTCGTAGAAAATAAATCCCATATAATCTGGTTCCAATTCTGAAACAGATTGGATGTTTTCTACATATTTCATTCCACAGACCTTTAGCTTCATCGGCTTAATTGTTCTTTGTTGCTTCGAGTGATTTTATTAGAAAATCGTATCGAGAAGCACTTTGTTCTCGATACAAAAATTTGTTCCAAATTTTCACTCGAACTGACATACTTTAACGTATTTGACTAATAAATTCTTCGCAAGCAACTCCTGGATCTTCTTCTTTCATAAAGTTCTCTCCAATCAAAAACCCTTTAAAATCGTACTCTTTCAATCCTGTAATAATACGTGGATCACTAATACCACTCTCTGATACTTTGATACAACTATCAGGAATTTGACTTGCTAGTTCGATAGAATGCTCGAGATCTACCTCAAAGGTTTTTAGATTTCTGTTATTAATTCCAATAATCTTATTAGAAAGATCAATCTTGTCCAGATCTTCTTGCGTATGCACCTCATATAATACTTCTAAACCTAGATCATTTGCCAATTGTCCATAGTTCTTGATCTCTTCTTTTGTCAAACAAGCAGCTATTAACAAAATTACATCTGCTCCAATAGCTTTTGCTTCTACAATTTGAAAACCATCTACGATAAAATCTTTACGTAAAATAGGTCTCGTAGTGTTGACAGATCTTGCCTGCATCAAATCGACCATAGTACCTCCAAAGAAAGAGGTGTCTGTTAAAATAGACTGTGCCGCGACGTTTGCATTTAAATACCCTTCCGTTACCTCTTCTACCTTAGCAGTATCATTAATGATTCCTTTAGAAGGAGACTGTCTTTTGAATTCTGCTATAATTCCGGTAGAATATGGCTCCAACAGTGACTCTCTTAATGAAAGTATTTCTCGCTTGAAATTCGGACTCTCGACCAATCTTTTTACAGGAACATCAGCTTTTATTTTAGCCACCTCCTTCTTTTTAAATGCTATTATCTTATCTAAAATTGTCATACAATAATTACTAATTCTCAATTAATTTTTTCAAACATTCTTTTGCTTTCTTTCCAAACAACGAATCCTGTGCACGGACGTAGGCTTCTTCAAAAGATACACCACTATCTACAATGGTCAATGCTATGGCTGCATTTGTCAAAACCACACTATTTTGAGCTTCAGTTCCTTCACCTGAAAGTATCGTTTTGAATATTTTAGCGGCATCCGCCACAGAGTTTCCACCAAAAATATCGGATTGCGCAACTCGCTTTTGTCCTAGGTCTTCAGGAGTAATTAATTGTTCTCCCTCCTTTGTAAACAACTTAAACCCTCCTGTTAAAGATATTTCATCATAACCATCCAATGCATGAACAATACCATAGTTACTTCCTTCTTCTTGCAGTATATAATTATACAATCGTGCAACTTCTAAATTGAAAGTTCCCAATAATTGATTTTGAGGTGAACTGGGGTTTACCAATGGGCCTAACATGTTAAAAAATGTTTTCAAAGCCAATGCCTTTCTTGTTGGCCCAACAGCCTTCATTGCAGGATGAAATTTTGGTGCATGTAAAAAACAAATATTTGCCTTTTCTAAATGCTGCTTTAACGTGCTTTCATCGTTGGTAAATTCATACCCAAAGCTTTCCAGCATGTCCGAAGAACCTGATTGTGATGAAACACTGTAGTTTCCATGTTTTGCTACTTTCTGACCTGTCCCTGCAACTACAAATGACGTTAACGTAGAAATGTTAAATGTATCTTTTCCATCCCCTCCTGTTCCCACAATATCGATCGTGTTATATTCAGAAAGGTCTACTTTCAATGCTAATTCTTTCAGTGCTTTTCTAAACCCGGAAAGTTCATTGACCGTAATAGGTCTCATCATAAAAACGGTCATGAAGGATGCCAGGTGCGCGTCGTTATACTTCTCTTCAGCAATATCCAATAAGATCTGTTTTGCCTCAGATTCAGTGAGTCTTTTATGTTGATATAGATCGTTCAATATTTGTTTCATGACGCATACGTTTCTATAAAATTTCTCACAATGTCCTCTCCTACTTCCGTTAAAATAGATTCAGGATGAAACTGCACTGCACTAATTGGATATTCTTTATGACGAATAGCCATGATTCCTCCTTCATCGTCTAATGCAGTAATTTCTAAATCATCAGGAAAATTCTCTTTTGATGCTATCCAGGAATGGTATCTTGCAGCCGGAAAATTACTTGCTATATTCTTGAATAGCACCGTATCATCTTTGGTAACATTCATCTGCGTAGCAACACCATGGAATACTTCATTCATATTAGAGATAGTTCCGCCAAATACTTCCGTAATGGCCTGTAACCCTAAACAAACACCGAAAATGGGTTTCTTACCGGCATATGTTCTAATAGCTTTCTTTAAAATCCCCGCTTCATCTGGAATACCAGGTCCCGGAGAAAGCATGATCAGATCATACTCCTCTATATCTTCTAATGTAATTTCGTCGTTTCTGAAAACTGCCGGAAATGTTCCGGTAATCTTCTCCACCATATGCACCAAATTATAGGTAAACGAATCGTAATTGTCTAAGATTAGTATCTTCATATTTTTTCTGCTAGTAGCAAGGCTTTCTTTAAAGCTGCTAATTTATTATTTACTTCCTGTAGTTCATTTTCTTCATCAGAATGGATGACAATTCCTGCTCCTGCCTGATAATATAATTTGTTCTGTTTGCTTACAAAAGAGCGAATGGCAATAGCAAGGTTTACAGACCCATTTAAACCAATAATTCCAACAGCTCCTCCATAAAATCCACGTGATTGATTCTCGTATCTATCGATCAGTTCCATGGCCTTATATTTTGGCGCACCACTCAAGGTCCCTGCGGGAAAGGTATCTCCTACAATTTCTATTGGATTTCCTTTGATCTGCCCCTGTACTGTCGAAACTAAATGGATAACATGACTAAAATATTGTACTTCTTTAAATACTTCTACCGAAACATTATCTGCATGTTTACTTAGATCATTTCTTGCAAGATCAACCAACATTACATGTTCTGCAGTTTCCTTTTTATCTTCCGAGAGTTTCTTTCCTAATTTCAGATCTTCTGTCATATCACCAGTACGTCTAAAGGTTCCCGCAATCGGATTAATGATCGCTTTTCCTTCGTTAATTTTTATCTGTGCCTCCGGTGAAGACCCCAACAGTTTAAAGCTTCCGTAATCAAAGTAGAATAAATAAGGTGAAGGGTTTATAGATCGTAAAGCCCTGTAGACATTAAACTCATCTCCTTTAAAGCTTTGCTGAAATTGTCTGGACAACACCAATTGAAATACATCTCCACGCTTACAGTGCGCTTTTGCGTTTCGAACATATTCTTTAAAATCTTCATTGGTACAATTAGACGATTCTTCTCCAATAATTTCAAATTTCTGGGTATTGAATGCTTGTGCATTTATGACTGTTTGAATTTCCTCAATACGGCTATCATCTCCTTCTTCCATATTCTCGATCAGGATCATTTCATCATTGAAATGATTGATCGCAATGATAAACCGATAAAAACTGTACTGCATCAAAGGAATCGCAGAGGGTGCATCGGGTACGCTCAATTTGATCGTCTCAAAATATTGAACGCTGTCATACGTAGTGTACCCATATAGGCCATTAAAAGACAGTAACGACGGTTCACAATCTAGAGAAATACTCGAACTGAACCGATCAAATAACTCATAAAAGTTCTTATCTATGTTTTCTGAAGAGAGTTCCGCTCCTTTTTTAGTAATAGAAAATGTATTGTTCTCCACCTTCATACTAAGAATAGGCTCTATACAGATAAAAGAAAAACTTTCTTCCTTGCTGTGATAGTCAGAACTTTCCAACAGCAACGTATTCGCATATTTATCACGAAACCTCAAGTATAACCCTACTGGCGTGACCGTATCCGAAATACGTGTTCTACTAATTGTTTTTATGTTTGTTTTTTGCACGTGTGCTAATTTTATTTTGATCTATTCTCAAACAAAAAAGGCTTATCGTGAGATAAGCCTTTTGTTTATATTTTTTTACATACAGGTTTTCTTCTCACTTATGAAATAAGAGAGTTCCACCACCATGTATTTTGATTTTGTATCATTATGCAACAAAAATAAATACTGTATCTCAATACGACAAGTTTTCATTCGTTTTTTTTAAATCATAAGTTTTTTGGGTGTTTTTAACCAAAAAAATTACAATTCAATTAATTTTTCATGTTTAATGTTTCATATTAAAATCAATTTAAAATATAATGTGTCATTTATAAACATTATAACTTCATTTGTGTCATAATTAAAATTTAAAAGAAAAGATTATGTGTGGTATTGTATGTGCCTTTGATTTAAAAGAGAAATCTGAAGTATTAAGACCTCAGTTGTTAGAAATGTCTGCAAAAATTAGACATCGAGGGCCGGATTGGAGTGGAATTTACAGTGATGAAAAAGCAATTCTGGCGCATGAGCGCTTGGCCATTGTCGATCCTGCATCTGGGAAACAACCGTTATTCAGTGAAGACAAAAAACTGATACTGGCTGCCAATGGAGAAATTTACAATCACAGAGCATTGAGAAAACAGTTTAGCGATTCTTATGCTTTCCAAACTGCTTCAGACTGTGAAGTTATTCTAGCTTTATATAAAGAAAAAGGAGTGGATTTTTTGGATGAATTAAATGGTATTTTTGGATTTGCACTCTACGATGTAGCACAGGACGAATATTTTATAGCCCGAGATCATATGGGCATCATTCCTTTATATATGGGATGGGACCAGCATGGTACCTTTTATGTGGCTTCCGAGTTAAAGGCATTGGAAGGGGTTTGTACCAAGATCGAATTGTTTCCTCCCGGTCATTATCTATCGAGTAAAAATGGTCAATTAAAACAGTGGTATACCAGAGATTGGATGGAGTATGATGCCGTAAAAGAAAATCAAACTAGTATTGATGAAGTTCGTGAAGCATTAGAAGCTGCCGTGCATAGACAATTAATGAGCGACGTACCATATGGCGTATTACTCTCTGGAGGTTTAGATTCTTCAGTTACTTCAGCCATTGCCAAGAAGTACGCAGAAAGACGCATAGAATCAGGAGATACAAAAGAAGCCTGGTGGCCGCAACTTCATTCTTTTTCAGTAGGATTAGAAGGTTCTCCAGATTTAGCAGCTGCGAAAAAAGTAGCAGACCATATTGGCACTGTTCACCACGAAATAAAATTTACAATTCAGGAAGGTTTGGACGCCATTAAAGATGTGATCTATAAATTAGAAACCTATGACATAACCACGATTAGAGCCTCCACTCCGATGTATTTAATGGCAAGAGTTATTAAATCGATGGGTGTAAAAATGGTATTATCAGGCGAAGGCGCGGACGAGCTTTTCGGAGGGTATCTCTATTTTCATAAAGCGCCAAGTGCAGAAGAATTCCATAAAGAAACGGTACGAAAGTTAGAAAAACTCCATATGTACGATTGTTTAAGAGCTAATAAATCATTAGCTGCATGGGGAATTGAAGGTCGAGTACCATTCTTAGATAAGGAATTTATGGATGTGGCTATGCGCATCAATCCAAAGGATAAAATGATCAATGGAGAACGTATGGAAAAATGGGTTATCCGAAAAGCTTTTGAAAGTTATTTACCAGAATCTGTTGCATGGCGACAAAAAGAACAATTCTCTGATGGTGTTGGATACAACTGGATAGATACACTAAAAGATATTGTAAATATTGCGGTAAGTGATGAGCAACTGGAAAATGCTCGTTATAAGTTTCCAATCCAGACGCCTACTACCAAAGAAGAGTTTTTCTACCGTTCAATATTCGCTGAACATTTCCCAAGTGATACTGCTGCATTATGTGTCCCCCAAGAACCCTCCATAGCCTGTAGCACAAAGATCGCATTAGAATGGGACGAGAGTTTTAGGAATATGAACGAGCCATCAGGGAGAGCTATTTCCATGGTTCATGAAGATGCTTATTAATTTTTGATTTTAGATTATGAATCCCGCCTCGGCGGGGTTTTTTATTCTATATTAGCACTCAATCGCCTTTAAATACTGAAAATGACAGATAGGTGACATCTAAATGACGTTACAATTTCCTTTGGTTACCAATAACTTTGTAGCATCAAATTATACGAAATGAAAACGCCATCGCTAAGCGAAAATTTAATCTATCAACGAAAACTAAAAGGGTATACTCAGGAAGATCTTTCTGAAAAGACCACCGTTGGTATTCGAACCATTCAACGAATTGAAAAAGGGCAAACTCAGCCACATTTACAAACTGTCAA
Organism: Flavobacteriaceae bacterium; assembly: GCA_965218065.1. Lineage (GTDB taxonomy): Bacteria > Bacteroidota > Bacteroidia > Flavobacteriales > Flavobacteriaceae > Polaribacter. The sequence continues at coordinate 2,304,981 of OZ244589.1, forward strand.
ATTACTGGCAGCGGGGCTCAATATTGAAGTCAACGATCTACTTCCCATTGAAAACCCCAATGAAGAAGATATTAAAAGAAAATGGATGCTATTATTACATGCGATTCCTTTTCTAGGATTGATCATCCCTTTCGGTAATATCTTGTTTCCCCTATTTCTATGGATACATAAATCTAAAGACAACAAAACGTATGACCTCCATGGAAGGGCAATTGTTAATTTTCATGGTTCCATAACCCTGTATTTTGCCATTTCGTTACTACTCTTTTTTCCTATCCCAGGTTATAATTTCTTCTTAACAGGAGGAGTTGTGCTTTTTGGAATTGTTGTCACAATTTTAAATATAAGGTCTGCATTAAATGACGGCACCTGCCACTATCCACTTTCTATTTCATTTTTGAAACCAACGCGAGTTTAACCTCTTAAAATTTACATACAAATGTTAGGATTATTAGTCATTGTAGTAATCTCATGGATATTGCTGCATTTTATTCAAAAAGAAAATTTAGACGCCTTAGGAGTTATTCCTAATCGCGTTAGGGTCTGTCAATTCATTGTTGGATTTATAGCAATGATGTTCATTGTGCTTTTAACGATCGCCCTCGAAACCTTCATGGCAAATATTCAATGGAGCCAACAACACCAGATCGACTATACGGTAATAGTTAATGCATTTATATACCACCTTAGATCTGCCTTGACGGAGGATCTTGTTTTTAGAGGTGCTTTGCTCTACATTCTCATCAAAAGAGCAGGTGTAAAAAAAGCGCTCTTTTTATCTGCAATTTCCTTCGGTATATACCATGTGTTTTCCTATGGCATGATTGGAAGTAGCATCATTCCAATACTCTATGTAATTCTTGTTACTGGGTTAACCGGTTATATATGGGCATATCTATTCTACAAATCAAAATCGATCATGATGCCTTTAGGTTTTCACATTGGATATAACATGACCATGTCTTTATTCTTCGAAAATCAACCTTATGGAGAACTCCTGTTCACGGAAATCTCCAGAATACATTTATCTGATTGGAATGGATTTTTACTACTGTTATTCAAAGGAATATTTCCTTCAATTGTGACGATCATTGCTATTAAAGTGACCCTCGTAGTAAAAAAACAATTAAAAAATTCTCGGACAAGGTAACCTTCGACTTCTAAGACTTCCAAAATCATAGTTGATGGAAATCTCATAAATTCCTCCAGTATTTCCAATCTTACTGGTCGTAAAATCCTGAGAATAGCTAAATTTCCAATTTTCCCATTTTACTCCTATTAGGAAATTGAGAGAAGATATTAAACTATCATTCAACTCGCTTTTGTTCGGACTTGCTACAGCCACCACTCCAAAAGATAATTGCTCAATTCCTAATTGAAAGCCAAGATCTATTCTACTGATCTGACCCTGCTTCATATAATTGAACAATCCATACAGGTTACTGTCGTTTCCAAAAACACGTTCAATTGGAATTAGATCTCTGGAAAGGTTATAAGCAGCATGAGCTGAAAAGAACATATCAAGAGGGGCATTGTTCCCTTGTTGGGTAAAAGAAATATCCGGTTGTGTTAAATGTCGTAAGGTTAATCCAAACCAGGAATCCTCATTATGAAATAGTACCGAAGTACTAAAGTCCACAAAATTGATCTTTTCGTTCAGCACAGAAGAATCTATAGATGAGGTATTTACAACACCTGTAAAAATATTGATCTGATCTTCTAATAGTAAGTTCTGAAACCCAAAATTCTTCATCCCGAGCCCGACAGAAACACTTGGTCTGAAATACCAAAAGCTATTTAATTGAAATACTAATGAATGATGATAATTAACTTGTGTGAACGTATAATTCGTATTGCTTTCTTGATGTTTCACCAAACTAAATCCGATACCCGAGCCAATAGATTCCACCCAGCCGTCTACATACACAAATTGTGTATTCATACTAAAATCTAGCCCAGGCCATTGTACTCGATGAACTCCCCCTGCTCTGGTTATTTCCTGCGACCCAAAAAAGCCCGAATTAATACTCTCGGGGATCATAAAAGATTGCGTAAAAATAGGGTCTTGTGCGTGTAAAAAATTGCTTAGCAATACTACTATAAAAGTAACTATATATCTTTTCATTCTTTTTACTTAATAAGGGTTACAGGTCCACTTCTCTCAATTACCCGACCATAAAATACTGTAGCTTTTATTGCCATCACGTAATCTCCGTTCTCTGCTTTTTTTCCATTAACAATTCCGTTCCATCCTTCCAGAGTGGCTCCCTTTTCCGAATAAATAAGGTTACCCCAGGTGTTGTAGATACGCATTTCTACTTCACTCATTCCTCTAAACACCGGTCTGATTACATCATTAATATTATCTCCATTAGGAGTAAAAGCGGTTGGAACAATAAGCCTGTAACCTTCCGTAACAACCAATGTCATGGTCTGTGTATATCTGCAATTAAAAGGATATTCCACTGTAAGTTGCACATTATATGTCCCCGGAGAAGCATAGGTATGCACCGGATTCTCCTCCGTAGAAGTATGACCGCCGCCAAAATTCCACAAATAGCTCACCGCATCACCTGTAGATAAATTTGTAAAGCTGATCGGATCTTCAATTGAAAGTTCGCCATAGGTCGTTAATGCCAAAGAGGTATACTCAAAATCAGGCTGTCCGATAACCGGCAAACTAACGTCGACTGAAATACGCTCCGTACAACCAAAAGCATCGGTTACATCCGCAAAATAAGTTCCATTTTGCGAGGTCTCCATGATTTCTCCATTGGTTCCGCTTACTGCTCCAGCACTCCAAACAATTGAAAACGGTGGAACTCCCCCGGTAATATTAACAACATTCCTTTGGGTTACAATCCTAGTATTACAATCTGCTGTTTCTGAGGTAGCAATTGTTGCTGTAATCGGTGCCGGGCGTATCACACTAAATGATTGCTGTACAGAACAGTTGTTAGCATCGGTAACGGTTACCACATAATTATTTGCCCCTATATTTTGGAGATCTTCAGTCGTATCACCACTACTCCAAGCGAAAGTAAAAGGTGCGCTACCACCACTTACAATGAGGTCAATTGCCCCGCTATTCGGATCTGTACAATCCGTTGCATCTGTTATAACTGCATCTAATACTAACTCTTGTGGCTCAATAATAATGAACTGACGATTAATAGAACAACCTGAAGCATCATTTAATGTTACCTCATATGTTCCCGGTGATAGATTATTTCGAACTAAACCATCAGTGCTTCCGTCTGTCCAGTTAACGGTCACCGGAGCTACTCCTCCGGCTAAATTCAATTGAATAGATCCATCATTCGCGCCAAAACAACTCACATTAGATACTGCAGGCGTAATGTCGAATAAAGGACCATTAAAAATTTCTATCTGACGTACTTGCTGACATCCGATCGCATCGGTAATGGTTACTGTGTACGTTCCCGCAGCTAAGTTATTTCGTATAGGTCCAGTTGCCAGATCATTCCAGGCATACGTTAGTGGAGCAACACCTCCGGTCACATTCATCGTAATACTTCCGGTGTTATCGTTATAACATGTTAGATCCGTTGTTGTATAATTCACCACTATTTCTGGAGATTGTGAACTAATAATAATGCCATTGATCACTTTTGATAAACCATTGGCATCTGCTACTGTCACGTTGTAAGTAGAAGCCGGTAAATTGCTGAACGTATGTGTTGGCCCTGTCTGATTCGTTGCTTGCTGCACTATTGCAGATGTGACCGCATCTCTTAAAGTAAATGCATAGTTCGGGACTGAGCCCTGATCTATAGAAATTTCAATTACACCCGTAGTTTCTCCAAAACACAGTACATTCTGATGAGATGCCAATACCTCCGAGATCAAAAGATCTGCCGGTTCATTTAAAGTCCATTGCATCATGATCATACATCCATTGGCATCTGTGATCGTAACCTGATAATCACCTGCTACCAATCCCGTTAAATCTTCCTGACCTGCCTGACCCACAGGAATCACTCCTCCATTAGAGGCAACCCATGCATAGGTATAAGGGCCTACACCTCCACTTACTGTGATATCGATACTTCCATCACTCAACCCAAATCCAGAGATCTGGAATCCATTGTAATCTGATATCGTTGCAGTTAATCCTAAAGCTGTCGGTTCAGTGATCGTATAAGGTTGATTGATCACACAAACTCCTGTAGTATCCGTTATCGTTACCGTATATGTACCCGGTGCCAAACCACTAATATCTTCTGTTGCTGCTGTAAATCCTCCCGGACCTGTCCAGGAAAATGTATAACCTGGTGTTCCTCCGCTTACCGTCAAATCAATACTTCCATCATTCGCACCATTACAACTGATACCAAATCCATTAAAGTTTGACACTACAGCACTGTCTATTGCTAATCCATTTGCCGGTTGACTAATGATAATCCCATTAAGCGTTCTACTGATACCATTGGCATCTACGATCGTTACATCATAAGTCCCTGCAGTTAAACCATTGAAGGTATAGGTAGGTCCAGCCTGATTCGTCGCTTGTTGAACTACAGTAGCTGTTCCTCCTTCTAATAAGGTAATCGTATAATTCGGAACAGAGTTTTGATCAATGGATACTTCTATAACACCCGTGGTATCTCCAAAACACAAGACGTTCTGATGAGATGCCAATACCTCCGAGATCAACAGATCTGCCGGTTCGTTCAAAGTCCATTGCATCATGATCACACACCCATTGGCATCTGTGATCGTAACCTGATAATCACCTGCTACCAATCCCGTGAGATCTTCCTGACCTGCCTGACCCACAGGAACCACTCCTCCATTGGATGCAACCCAGGCATAGGTATAAGGGCCTACACCTCCACTTACTGTGATATCGATACTTCCATCACTCAACCCAAATCCAGAGATCTGGAATCCATTGTAATCTGATATCGTTGCAGTTAATCCTAAAGCTGTCGGTTCAGTGATCGTATAAGGTTGATTGATCACACAAACTCCTGTAGTATCCGTTATCGTTACCGTATATGTACCCGGTGCCAAACCACTAATATCTTCTGTTGCTGCTGTAAATCCTCCCGGACCTGTCCAGGAAAATGTATAACCTGGTGTTCCTCCGCTTACCGTCAAATCAATACTTCCATCATTCGCACCATTACAACTGATACCAAATCCATTAAAGTTTGACACTACAGCACTGTCTATTGCTAATCCATTTGCCGGTTGACTAATGATAATCCCATTAAGCGTTCTACTGATACCATTGGCATCTACGATCGTTACATCATAAGTCCCTGCAGTTAAACCATTGAAGGTATAGGTAGGTCCAGCCTGATTCGTCGCTTGTTGAACTACAGTAGCTGTTCCTCCTTCTAATAAGGTAATCGTATAATTCGGAACAGAGTTTTGATCAATGGATACTTCTATAACACCCGTGGTATCTCCAAAACACAAGACGTTCTGATGAGATGCCAATACCTCCGAGATCAACAGATCTGCCGGTTCGTTCAAAGTCCATTGCATCATGATCACACACCCATTGGCATCTGTGATCGTAACCTGATAATCACCTGCTACCAATCCCGTGAGATCTTCCTGACCTGCCTGACCCACAGGAACCACTCCTCCATTGGATGCAACCCAGGCATAGGTATAAGGGCCTACACCTCCACTTACTGTGATATCGATACTTCCATCACTCAACCCAAATCCAGAGATCTGGAATCCATTGTAATCTGATATCGTTGCAGTTAATCCTAAAGCTGTCGGTTCAGTGATCGTATAAGGTTGATTGATCACACAAACTCCTGTAGTATCCGTTATCGTTACCGTATATGTACCCGGTGCCAAACCACTAATATCTTCTGTTGCTGCTGTAAATCCTCCCGGACCTGTCCAGGAAAATGTATAACCTGGTGTTCCTCCGCTTACCGTCAAATCAATACTTCCATCATTCGCACCATTACAACTGATACCAAATCCATTAAAGTTTGATACTACAGCACTGTCTATTGCTAATCCATTTGCCGGTTGACTAATGACAATCCCATTAAGCGTTCTACTGATACCATTGGCATCTACGATCGTTACATCATAAGTCCCTGCAGTTAAACCATTGAAGGTATAGGTAGGTCCAGCCTGATTCGTCGCTTGTTGAACTACCGTAGCTGTTCCTCCTTCTAATAAGGTAATCGTATAATTCGGAACAGAGTTTTGATCAATGGATACTTCTATAACACCCGTGGTATCTCCAAAACACAATACATTCTGATGAGATGCCAATACCTCCGAGATCAAAAGATCTGCCGGTTCATTTAAAGTCCATTGCATCATGATCATACATCCATTGGCATCTGTGATCGTAACCTGATAATCACCTGCTACCAATCCCGTGAGATCTTCCTGACCTGCCTGACCCACAGGAATCACTCCTCCATTAGAGGCAACCCAGGCATAGGTATAAGGCATTGCTCCACCAGTCATTGTAATATCTATACCTCCATCACTCAATCCAAATCCAGACACTTGGAAACCGTTATAATCTGTCGGTACTCCGGTAAGATTTAATACATTGGTTTCAACAACAGTAAACGTTCTCATAAAGACACACATATTACCGTCCGTAACCGTTACTGTATAATCTCCTCCGGATAAATTTGTGAGGTTTTGATTATTTTCCTGACCTACAGGGACAGATCCTCCATTTGAAGCTGTCCATGAATAGGTAAAAGGTGCCGTAATACCGGTTGGGTTTATGGTAATAGCACCGTCCGCACCAGCCGGACAAGTTACGTTTGTTATTACTTCATTTGCTACCAGATCATTTTGAGCAACGGAAGCCGCTGCAGGCGAAGTACAATTGTTTGCATCCGTTATGGTAAATGTATAATTCCCCGAACTCAGTCCCGTAAAATCAAAAGCGCCACCATCTGTAGCAACATTTATAATTGTTGCTGTACCATCCATTTGGATAGTATAAGGAGCCATTCCTCCACTTATGGTTCCAGAAATATTACCATCTGAACCTCCAAAGCATGTAAGAGTTGTCCCGGATATGGTAACGTTAACACCCGCTGGTTCCTGCAACACTTGATTGATAACCTGCGTCGCTGCACAACCATTTTGATCGGTAATTACTATGGCATAATTTCCATCTCCAAGACTTCCAAACGTATGATTATTTCCATTAATAAAAGTCGGAACAGTTACGCTTCCATTTACAGTAAAAACATATGGAGGTGTTCCTCCAATTACCGAAACAATAATCTCACCGTCTGTTGATCCATTACAACTTGGGTCCTGTTGAGAAATAAAAGCACTCTGTAGTTGGTCTGGTTGTGTTATATCGGCCTGTGTATTTGAGACGCAACCATTATCGTCTGTAATTGTGAAGGTATAGTTCCCCGCAACCAAACCTGAAAAATCAAATGGACCTCCATCCGTTGCCACATTAATAACGGTAGCTGTACCATCTAATTGAATGGTATAGGGTGGTGTGCCTCCTGAAATAGTTCCGGTAATATTCCCATCCGTATCGCCAAAACAAGATAAAGCTTCTCCTGCAATGGTATGTGTAACCTCTGTAGGTTCTGTAATCGTAAATTCCTCAAACTTCTCACAAAGGGCATAGGCAGTCACATCAATTCCAAAATCTGTTGGAAATGGTGGAAACAATACTCTATCTTGATGGTATACTCTGTACGTCCCTGCAATCAAATTTGGGATTGCATAATTTTGTCCTGTCCCTATATTCGTCCATCCAAACACCGAAGTTTCAGTTGCTCCAACTACTCGTACCAATCGAATTCCATAATCTGCTCCCCAACCTCCAGTCATTGTGATCTCGGCCGAGCCATCATTTCCATTAAAACAACTTACATTACTTGTATTGTCGACAGTGAGCGTTCGTATTGGAGGTACCACCACTGTAATATTTTCTGTTCCCTCACAACCGTTGGAATCTGTCCAGGTTAATATGTAATCACCTGCAGTAATATTGGCTATAACAATGTCTAAATTTCCAGTAACTCCATCTCGAATCAAAGTACCTCCCAATGTTCTAAGTTCCCATGTGTAATTCGGAACCCCATTCACGAATGTAAAGCTTATGACTCCAGAATTTGCATCTTCTGTACATAGCAGACCTGCAAACGATACGCTACCCAGCATATTGAACCCAGCTGTAATACTATATTCACCAGAAACCGTATCATTCGCCGCATCCGTAACTTCTACACGATAATTACCGGCTGCCAAACCTGTAATAACTCTTTCTGTTTCTCCCGGAATTACATCCCAGGCCATGGTTGCATCATTATATACAAACCATTCATAAGTATATGGTTGTGTTCCTCCTGCTGCAGAAATGGTAATTTGCCCATTACAGGAACTTACAACAGCTGTTACAATACTAAGTTGGGAAAAAGCTTGTGAACTAAATAATAAAAAAAGTAAGGTGAATATAGAACTTCTATACAGCTTACTGAAGTGTTTTTTTTCGGGGGAATAACACATAATACATTAATTTTAAATATACCTCTCCGTAGCACTTTCGCACTATTCTTTTTGTTCAAGCCCCCTTTAACAATTATTTAGACTGGAAATATAGGAAGAAAAATAGTAATAAAGCATGAACTTTAGATTAATATTTATTTAAGAATAAAACGCTTTAGATTAAAGTTTATTGGATAAAGACATGTCTTCATCGTGTTGTAATGGGACTCATTGGATCAAAAGTGCTACATCTAAGGCTAGATTTCGCAAAAAACGCCATATCATAAAACCCAAATCAGCCCTTCTACGAGGCTTTTTTATCCAATGATAAAATTCTTAGTTTTCAAAAAACCATAAATCAAATTTAAAGGTGTTTTTAGCGCTTTTAAGCAACTTTCAGAGTAATCAACAAATGTTAATAATTACCCTACAACCCTCTTGTATTTCTTTAAAAAAAGGTGCTTTTTTTGTAAATTTGTTAACGTTAATCATCATCAATTGTAATGATGATTTTTTTATGAATCTTAATAGTACATTAATTTATGAGCGAAGAACAAAAACAGCACAACTATTCGGCCGATAGCATTCAGGCACTAGAAGGAATGGAGCATGTAAGAATGCGTCCATCCATGTATATTGGTGATGTTGGAGTAAGAGGTTTACACCATCTAGTATATGAGGTAGTTGATAACTCTATTGATGAAGCATTAGCAGGTCATTGCGACACAATTGACGTTACCATTAATGAAGATAATTCCATTACCACAAAGGATAATGGTCGTGGTATTCCGGTTGGAATTCACAAGAAAGAAGGAGTATCTGCACTTCAAGTGGTGATGACCAAAATTGGAGCTGGTGGTAAATTCGACAAAGATTCTTACAAAGTATCTGGAGGGTTGCATGGTGTTGGTGTTTCTTGTGTTAATGCATTATCAGATCATCTAACTGCAACTGTTCATAAAGAAGGTAAAATCTGGCAGCAAGAATATGAGCGCGGTAAAACATTATATCCGGTAAAAACAATTGGAGACACCGATTTTACGGGAACCATTGTTACTTTTCTCCCAGACAAATCAATATTTACACAAACCACCGAGTACAACTATGACACCTTAGCTACTCGTTTACGTGAGTTGGCTTATTTAAATAAAGGGATCACTATCACATTAACCGATAAAAGAAATAAGGACGATGAAGGAAATGATATCACCGAAACCTTTTATAGTGAAGAAGGGTTGCCAGAGTTCATTAAATATTTAGATAGTACTCGTGAGCAATTAATTGGTGGAGTAATTTCTATGGAAGGAGAGAAAAATGGAATTCCTGTAGAAGTTGCCATGGTGTACAACACCTCTTATGCAGAAAATTTACATTCTTATGTGAACAATATTAATACACATGAGGGAGGTACACATTTATCTGGTTTTAGAAGAGGTTTGACCGGAACCTTAAAAAAGTATGCTGATAATTCCGGCTTGTTGAAAAACGTAAAGTTTGAAATTTCAGGAGACGACTTCCGTGAAGGATTAACCGCTATTATTTCTGTAAAAGTTGGAGAACCTCAATTTGAGGGACAAACCAAAACTAAATTAGGAAATAGAGAAGTAACTTCAGCAGTTTCACAGGCAGTATCGGAAATGCTGACCAATTATTTAGAGGAAAACCCAAATGACGCAAAAACCATTGTTCAGAAGGTAATTTTGGCAGCTCAAGCTCGTCATGCAGCTCGTAAAGCTCGAGAAATGGTGCAGCGTAAGACAGTTATGAGCATTGGAGGTTTACCTGGTAAATTATCTGATTGCTCCGAAACTGATCCTGCAGCATGTGAGATATTTTTAGTCGAGGGAGATTCTGCAGGTGGTACGGCAAAACAAGGTAGAGATCGAAATTTTCAGGCGATTTTACCATTGCGTGGAAAGATCTTAAATGTGGAGAAGGCTATGCAACATAAGGTATTCGAAAATGAAGAGATCAAGAATATGTTTACCGCGTTGGGAGTTACCATTGGAACCGAAGAAGATCCAAGAGCTTTAAACCTTTCTAAAGTAAGATATCACAAAGTTGTGATCATGTGTGATGCCGATGTAGACGGTTCTCATATTGCGACACTGATCCTAACATTCTTCTTTAGATATATGAAAGAAATGATCGAGCAAGGATACATTTATATTGCCACACCTCCATTATACCTGGTTAAAAAGGGGCAGAAAAGAGAATATGCATGGGATGATAATCAACGAGATCTGATCGCTCAAAAAATGGGTGGTGGTGTAAGTATTCAACGATATAAAGGTTTAGGAGAGATGAATGCTGAGCAGTTATGGGATACTACAATGAATCCTGAGTTCAGAACATTGCGTCAGGTGACTATTGATAGTCTAACTGAGGCAGATAGAGTGTTCTCCATGTTAATGGGAGATGAAGTACCTCCACGTAGGGAATTCATTGAAAAGAACGCAAAATATGCGAACATTGATGCTTAACGTCTAAGCAACATTTAACAAATGAAAAGCGTATTCATCATTTTGAATACGCTTTTTTTTATATATTTACTCTTAGTAATCCCCCAAACTCCCCTATGTATTACAAGTATTAACCAAACATTAAATACATGAAGAAAAAGTACATTTTAATTTTTATGAGCGTTTTTGCATTTAGCTTTAATACGAAAGCGCAAGATGGTATGGAAGCAATTTTATTAGCAGATCAAGCAGATGCTAATAAGCTTTTAAAGGCCTACATCAACCCTGCCATGAAAGGGTTAATTTACGGCATGAATAGCGGATGGTACCATACAGCTAAAGTTCACAAAACTCTAGGGTTTGATATCACAATCGGACTTAATGCGTCTATTGTGCCTAGTGAAGATGAGCTGTTTAGATTTGCGGATTTAAACCTTACTTCAGTGACCTCTGCATCTGCCACTGCAGCAACAGTAGCCGGACCAAAAATAAACCCGTTAGTAACTGTAAATTCAACCTTCAATGGAACACCAATTACAGCTACATTTAACATGCCAGAAGGTGTCAAGGAAGATTTACCGCTAAATGCGGTTCCTACACCTGCAGTGCAGTTTAATTTAGGTTTACCCGGAAAGTTTGAAGCAATGTTGCGTCTCGTTCCAAAGGTTGGTTCAGAAGACGTGAAAGGAAACTTATTTGGTTTAGGATTGAAAAAAGAAATTACTAGTTGGTTTGGTCCTATGGAAAAAACACCTTTGCATGTTTCATTATTGGCAGCTTTCACTAGCATGAATGTTGATTATGATCTACAGAGAGAAAGTTCTATTAACGGATCTAATCAAGCCGCTGAATTTAAATTAAATGCCTACACCGTTCAGGCCATAGCATCTTTAAATTTCCCTGTAATCAATTTTTATGGAGGTTTTGGATATTCTTCAGGAAACTCGTCATTAAAAATGCTGGGAACTTACAATTTAGATTATAATGGTGGAGCTATTACAAGGACTATTAGTAACCCAATAGATCAAGATTTTGATGCTTCCGGTTTCAGATCTACCCTAGGAGCTAGATTGAGTTTAGGTTTCTTGAAAATTTTTGCGGATTATACCTTGCAAGAGTATAATACAATTACTGCAGGAATTGCAATTAGTATTCGATAAGTAAATAAACTTATAACGAAAAAAAGGTGTCTTTTCAGACACCTTTTTTTGTTTCCATAGACGTCCTAATTTCCAATAATTTATCCTATTTTTGTACTCCTAAAAATGTAACACATCTAAATTTATACACATGAAAATCACAGTAGTTGGAGCCGGAGCAGTTGGAGCAAGTTGTGCTGAATATATTGCTATCAAAAATTTTGCATCTGAAGTTGTCTTATTAGACATTAAAGAAGGATATGCAGAAGGAAAAGCAATGGACCTAATGCAAACAGCTTCATTAAACGGTTTTGACACTAAAATAACAGGAAGTACAAGCGATTATTCAAAGACAGCAGGTTCTGATATTTGCGTAATAACTTCTGGAATTCCACGTAAACCAGGAATGACTCGTGAGGAATTAATTGGCATCAATGCAGGAATTGTAAAATCTGTTTCTTCTAGTTTAATTGAGCACTCTCCAGAAACCATTATCATTGTGGTATCTAACCCAATGGATACTATGACGTATCTAGTTCACAAAACAACGGGATTGCCTAAAAATAGAATCATTGGAATGGGTGGAGCGTTAGATTCTGCTCGTTTTAAATATAGATTAGCAGAAGCTTTAGGAGCACCTATTTCTGATGTTGATGGTATGGTGATCGGAGGACACTCCGACAAAGGTATGGTTCCTCTAACCAGGTTAGCGACAAGAAATTCAGTACCCGTATCTGAATTCATTTCAGATGAGAGGCTAACTCAAGTTAAAGAAGATACGAAAGTTGGTGGTGCTACGCTAACTAAACTATTAGGAACTTCGGCTTGGTACGCTCCTGGTGCAGCAGTATCTGGATTAGTACAGGCAATTGCTTGTGATCAAAAGAAAATATTCCCTTGCTCAGCCTTATTAGATGGTGAGTATGGATTATCTGATTTATGTATCGGTGTACCTGTGGTATTAGGTAAAAATGGAATCGAAAGTATCGTTTCTATTGAGTTAAATGATGCTGAAAAGGCACACATGGCTGAATCTGCCGCCGGAGTACAAAAAACAAATGGATTATTAGAACTATAGATTCATTTACGTGATAAAAAAAACCAGCCGATCGGCTGGTTTTTTTTTGCTTTATAGGACAAGACGAAATCCATAAACATGCAGATCATCTTGTAAAAAATCGATCTGTTCAAATCTTTTAAAGCCCATTCTTTCGTACATTTTCCAGGCAACCATCATGGTCTTTGTTGAATGGATAACCATGTGCGAATGCTCCTCTTTTCTCGCTTGCTCAAGGCAGCAATCTATCAGCCCCTTACCCAGACCTTTTCCTCGTATTCTCGGATTGACGGCTAATAACCGAAAAGCAGCTGCATCCTGACTTGTTGTAGGCTCTCCACCTGCTCCGTAATACGTCATATCTCCAAAATACACAACACCTCCATCTACAATTCCGTTATCAGAAACTGCAACAAACAACTTTACTTTAGGGAACATGGTAAAATCACCAACATTACGCAACTTTTGATAATACTCCGGTTGCTCTTGTTCTGATGGAAAACCTTCTAATCTGGAATATACCTCAATCATAAGCTTCCCTAGAGAACTAAACTCATCAGTATTTGCTTCCCTGAACTCGTACATCGTTAAGACAATCCGGAAATAACCCCATCATTATCTATAGACATTCCTTCTGACGCAGGTTTCCCTGGTAATCCAGGCATTCTCATCATCTTTCCTAAAATGGGAATGATGAATTCGGCGCCAGCTGCAATTTCTATTTCTCGAACCGTTACTGAAAACCCAGAAGGTCTCCCTACTAATTTATCATCGTCTGAAAATGATTTCTGAGTTTTCGCCATACAAATTGCGAAATCATTGAACCCAAGTCTATCGATTCTTCTTAGATTTAATGCGGCTTTCTTATCATATATTACATCATCAGCACCATAAATTTCTTTTGCAATCGTTGCTATTTTATCTTTTACAGGGCTCTTCCAATCATATAATGGTTTAAACTGAGTTGACTTATTCTCAACTACATCTACCACTGCTCTCGCTAAATCTTGTGTTCCATTACCTCCTTTAGCCCATCCTTCAGAAACTACCGCCTGTACACCTAAAGAACCACATGCTTCAACAACAAAGTTTACTTCTTCTTCAGAATCAGAGATAAAAGAATTGATAGCGACAACAGGCTCAATATTATATTTTCTAATATTCTCGATGTGTTTTTCGAGGTTCTTAAATCCTTCTGTTACTCTTTCTACGCTTGGTGTATTATATTCTTCCTTTTGTGCTCCTCCATGATGTCTTAATGCTCTTATGGTTGCCACTAACACCACACATTTTGGGTTTAACCCAGCAAAAGCAGATTTAATATTTAAGAATTTTTCAGCACCAAGATCGGCACCAAACCCAGCCTCTGTAACCGCATAATTTGACAAAGACAATCCCATCTTAGTAGCAATGATGGTATTTGTTCCTTGTGCTATGTTTGCAAATGGCCCTCCGTGAATAATCGCTGGATTTTCTTCCAGTGTTTGCACCAAGTTTGGTTTAATTGCATCCTTAAGTAAGATTGCCATGGCATTCTCAGCTTTTAGATCTCTAGCAAAAACAGGTTTCTTATCAAAGGTAAATCCAATGAATATATTCCCTAAACGTTCTTTTAAGTTGTCAAAATCAGTGGCCATACATAAAATAGCCATTACTTCAGATGCCGGAGTAATATTGAACCCATCTTCTCTTGGAATACCATTAGCGGTACCTCCTAAACCAATGGTTATATTACGTAGCGCTCTATCATTCATATCAATGACACGCTTCCATAAAATCGTCCTAGGATCTATATTTAAATTATTCACTTTGCTCTGAAGATTATTATCAATTAAAGCAGAAAGTAAATTGTTAGCCTTTTCTACAGCATTGAAGTCTCCTGTAAAGTGTAAATTAATGTCCTCCATTGGAACTACTTGAGAATATCCTCCTCCAGCAGCACCCCCTTTAATACCAAATACCGGACCTAAGGAAGGTTCTCGCAGCACTACTGTAGCCTGTTTTCCTATTTTATTCAATCCTTCTGTCAAACCGATAGATACGGTTGTTTTTCCCTCACCTGCAGGTGTTGGTGTTAAAGCGGTAACCAATACCAGGTTGTTTTCCTTCACTTTTTCTTCATCAATCAAGTGAAGCGGAAGTTTCGCTTTATATTTTCCGTATAATTCTAAATCATCTTCTTTCACCGACAATTTAGCCGCAATTTTGGTAATGTGCTGTAGTTCTTTTGCCTGTGCAATTTCTATATCAGATAAATGCGCCATTCTATTTATTTATTTTTAGGTTGTTTGTTCTTCGCTCTTTTCGATAAAAAGCGAGTAAATATACACAATTTCATTAGGCTAATCTTTTTTGAAATACTATATTTGCACGTTTTAAAAAAGAAGTCGATATAAATTAAAAGAAGATGCAAAACAAAGGACTTATTAAATTATTTGCTATCCTTTTCGGATTGGTAAGTTTATACCAATTATCGTTTACATATTTTGCTAGTGGTGTAGAGAATGACGCGAAAGAGTATGCAAAGTTATATGCAGATGAAAATGATGGTAAAGAGCTTGCTCGTTTTGAGAAAAAATATATTGATAGTGTTGCCACTAAAGATATTTTAGACTTAGGAATTTCAAGTTTTAGCTATAACGACATCCGAGATAAAGAGCTAAACTTAGGTCTGGATCTAAAAGGAGGTATTAATGCTATTTTACAAGTATCTGTAAAGGAGATCTTGATCGGATTATCTAACGATTCTAAAAACATTGCTTTCCAACAAGCACTGCAAGCAGCAGACGATAGATTAACAAATAGTAATGACAATTACTTAGATCTTTTCTATGAAGAATTCGAAAGAATTGCGCAAGCGAATAACAATGTAAAATTAAGTGACCCTAGTATCTTTGGTAATAAAGGATTAAGTGATAAGATTAATTTCAACAATACAAATGCTGAAGTAAAACCTGTATTGCAAGAAGAGATCAACTCTTCTATATCTACAGCTTTTGATGTATTGAGAAGTAGAATTGACAAGTTCGGTGTAACGCAACCAAATATTCAAAGAGTAGGTACTTCTGGTAGAATTCAGATCGAATTACCAGGTGCAAAAGATATTGAGCGTGTTAGAAAATTAATTACCAGTAAAGCAGAACTACAGTTCTGGGAAGTATATACAGGTACAGAGTTATATAATTTCTTCATTCAGGCAGATATAAAAGTTGCCGATATGTTGAAAGATGATACTGCAACGGAACAGAAAAAAGATTCTACAGCAACAGATAACTTAGATAATTTATTAGAGTCTGACAAAGATTCTGTTGATGTTGCTACGCAAAAGAGATTATTCACGTATTTGGTTCCTACTGGTGCGAACAGTTCTGTGATTGCAACGGCTAAAGTTGCAGATACAGCAAGAATTAATGGATTACTAAGAGATCCTCAAGTTCGTAGTGCCTTGACTCCGGCAATGAGATACACCAAGTTCCTTTGGGATTATAAATCAAATACAGCGGAATTACAAGATGGAACATCTCAAGAAAGAATCAATTTATACGCGATCAAATCGAATAGAAGAGATATTGCTCCTATTGAAGGAGATGTAATTGCAGATGCTTCTCAGGTATACGATCAGTTAAATAACCCAGAGGTAAGCATGACCATGAAAAGTGATGGTGCTAAGAAATGGGGTAAAATGACTACTGAAAATGTAGGGAAGTTCGTAGCAGTAGTGCTAGACGATTATGTATATACTGCTCCGTCTGTAAATACTCCAATTACAGGTGGTAATACATCTATCTCCGGAGGAAATATGACGGTAGAAGAGGCTCAAGATATTGCAACAGTTTTAAAAGCAGGTAAATTACCAGCGCAAGCAAGAATTATTCAGGCTGAAGTTGTTGGACCATCTTTAGGACAAGAAGCGATTGATGCGAGTTTTAGATCATTCGGTCTGGCTATCTTATTAGTATTACTTTGGATGGTAGTATACTACGGTAAAGCAGGTTTGTATTCTAATATTGCATTAGCATTGAACATGCTGTTGATCTTTGGTTGGTTAGCTTCTCAAGGTGCTGTTCTTACGTTACCAGGTATTGCAGGTATTATCTTAACTATTGGTATGTCTGTAGATGCGAACGTAATTATTTTCGAAAGAATTAAAGAAGGTTTATTTAAGAAGAAAGGGTTAAAGCAATCTGTAGAAGAAGGATTTAGTTTTAAAGGAGCATTATCCGCTATTATTGATGCGAATATTACTACTTTATTAACAGGTATTATCTTATATGTATTTGGTACAGGTCCTATTAAAGGGTTTGCATATACACTTATCCTGGGTATCATTACATCATTCTTAACGGCGGTATTTATTACGCGCTTGTTAATTGATGGATCTATTAATAGAGGAACGAACCTTACCTTTAACACATCATTATCTAAGAACTGGTTCCAGAACATCAATATTGAGTTCTTAAGAAAACGTAAGATTGCTTATGTAATTTCTGGTGCTATTATCTTGGCAGGTCTATTCTCTATTTACCAAATTGGATTAAAACAAGGGGTAGACTTTAAAGGAGGTCGTTCTTATGTGGTACGTTTTGACAAGCCAACCAGCGCTACTGATGTAGCAAGCGCTTTACAACCTTCTTTTGGATCTTTACCAGAAGTTAAAACATATGGAGCTAGTTCGCAATTAAAAATTACGACTGTATACAAGATTGAAGACGAGGGAGAAAATGTAGATGATGAAGTACAACAAACACTGTACAATGGTCTGAAGCCTTTCTTAAAGGAAGGTACAACCTATGAGAATTTTAAGCCTGGATTTGAAAAATCTGGAAACGCGATCATGAGCTATATCAAAGTTGAGCCGACTATTGCAGATGACATTAAAACCTCTGCATTATGGGCGGTATTTGGATCTTTATTGGTAGTATTCCTATACATCTTTATTCGATTCAGAAAGATCTCATTTAGTTTAGGAGCAGTAATCGCAGTATTCCATGATGTACTTATCGTATTGGGTATATTCTCTTTACTATATAAATTTATGCCTTTCGATATGGAGATTGGACAATCGTTCATTGCGGCAATTCTAACAGTAGTAGGATACTCACTAAATGATACGGTGGTGATCTTTGATAGAATTAGAGAATTTGCAGGTATCCATACGAAATGGAAATATAGTGAAGTGGTAGACAAAGCATTGAGCAGTACCTTAGGTAGAACGATCAATACTTCTTTAACTACATTATTGGTAATGTTGGCAATCTTCTTATTTGGTGGAGACTCCATTAAAGGATTTATGTTTGCATTGATCGTCGGGGTTGTTGTTGGTACATACTCTTCATTGTTTGTGGCAACACCAATCATGTACGATACATCTAAAAAGCAAGAAAAAGGGAAGTAATCTTCCTTTCCATGATATAGAAACCGTTTTGCGACACTGATCTACTCAGCACCAGCAAAACGGTTTTTTCATTCAATTATCAGCAACTATATTTGCAATACAATGAGCACAATTAAAATTCATGATCTTTATTTTAAACCTTTCGTTTCCGAACAGGAAATAAAGACCATCGTGAAAGATCTTGCTACCCAAATAAAAAAAGACCTGCCTGAAGGAGAGATTCCTCTTTTTGTTGGAATCTTAAATGGTTGTTTTTTATTTGCTGCTGATTTTATCCGTGAATTTCAAGGAGATTGTGAAGTATCATTCGTTAAGCTGGCTTCATATCAAGGAACGACATCTACAGAAAAAGTAAGTCGATTGGTTGGCATCAATGAAGATTTAACCGGTCGAACAGTAATCATACTAGAAGATATTATTGATACAGGAACTACGCTCCAGGAAATTTATAATATCTTTAGAAATAAGAATTTAACGCAACTAAAAATAGCCACATTATTTTTTAAACCAGATGTATATCGAAAAGAACTTCCTATAGATTATATCGGAAAAAGCATCGAAGATAAGTTCATAGTAGGATATGGATTAGATTATAATGGTTTGGGAAGAAACTATTCGGCTATTTATCAATTAACAACAAAACCAGAAATGAAAAACATTGTTTTATTTGGACCTCCGGGAGCAGGAAAAGGAACACAAGCTGCTTTATTAAAAGAGCAATATGGATTAATTCATATTTCAACAGGAGATGTTTTTAGATATAATATTAAAAATGAAACTGAATTAGGTCTTTTAGCGAAAACATATATGGATAAGGGAGACCTTGTACCAGACGAAGTAACCATAGAAATGCTAAAAGCAGAAGTGAATAAAAATGAAGATGCAATAGGATTTATTTTTGACGGCTTCCCTAGAACACAATCGCAAGCAGAGGCATTAGATCATTTTTTAGCTGAAAAAGGAGCTAAGATCAACGGTATGGTGGCTCTTGTTGCTCCAGAAAAAGTCTTAGAAGAGCGTTTATTAGAAAGAGGAAAAACCAGTGGGCGTACTGACGATATGGACGTTACAAAAATCAGAAATCGCTTTAACGAATACAACACTAAAACTGCTGTTCTAAAAGAGTATTATGAGGCTCAAGAAAAATACTACGCCGTAAACGGAGTAGGCTCTATAGAAGAAATTACAAAGAACTTGACCGAAGTTTTTGATACATTATAAAAAATGACTGAAGGGAATTTTGTCGATTATATTAAGATCTATGCGTCCTCCGGAAAAGGAGGTCGTGGTTCTGCACACCTACACCGAGAAAAGTACATTACTAAGGGTGGCCCTGATGGTGGTGATGGTGGTCGTGGAGGTCATGTCATTGTGCGCGGCGACAAAAATATGTGGACCTTATTCCATCTAAAGTTTAAAAAACACTTTAGGGCTGAGCATGGTGGCGATGGTAGTAAAAGTAGAAGTACCGGGCATGACGGTGCAGACACCTATATCGATGTCCCTTTGGGAACCATTGTTAGAGATGCCGATACGAATGAGATCTTGTTCGAAGTTACCACAGATAAAGAAGAAGTTATTTTGGTAGAAGGTGGTAAAGGCGGACTGGGAAACTGGCACTTTAAATCCTCTACAAACCAAACACCAAGATATGCACAACCAGGTATTGACGGTAAAGAAGGTTGGTATCAAATAGAGTTAAAAATATTAGCAGATGTAGGTTTAGTAGGTTTTCCTAATGCAGGAAAATCCACATTACTTTCTGTAATTACGGCAGCAAAACCCAAAATAGCCGATTATGCTTTCACTACACTAAAACCGAATTTAGGAATCGTAGAATATCGAAATTTTCAAAGTTTCGTTATTGCCGATATTCCTGGAATCATAGAAGGTGCAGCAGAAGGGAAAGGCTTAGGTCATAGATTTTTGCGACATATTGAACGCAACTCTACATTACTGTTTTTAATTCCGGCTGATAGTGACAACATTAAAAAAGAATATCAAATTCTTTTAAACGAACTTAAAAAGCATAATCCAGAGCTTCTAGACAAACAACGTTTCTTGTGTATTTCTAAATCCGACATGTTAGATGATGAACTAAAAGAAGAGATTGCTAAGGAGGTGCCGGAAGGTATTGATTTTATGTTTATTTCGTCCGTTGCTCAACAAGGATTACAAGAATTAAAGGACAAACTTTGGCAAATGCTGAATTAGTTTTTTAACTGTATTCTAATTGGTAAAATATATTCAGACGTTACCAGAACATCTCTTTTTATTGCAGGAAATACAGGAGGTAACTCTTCAATACTTTGTTCTATGATATTCTTTATATCTGGAATTTGAACATATACATTCTGAGGTGCCTCAATCGATTTTAACGATATTTTCTTCGTTGCATGAATGGTAATAATTACCTGAATAACCTCATCTATCTCCTCTTTTACCTTAATCTCTTTTCTTGCTAAACTATTAGTGATCTCCTGATACATGGTATTTCTAAAACAGTCATTCTTCTCTGCTTTTTCGAAGATTGAATCGCAAACTTTGAAGGAAGGTGCTTTGTCTACAGATGTAAAACTAATACTATCTAATGATGGTCCATTATCTTTCTTCTTCTGAGTGAAGAATTCACAAGAAGCAAAAACAACAACAATAATAAGAGCTAATATGTAGCGCACAGAGATTGTATTTTATTACTCTGTGAAAATAAGAAATTCTGTTTAGAGTAGACTAAATGTAATAGGAAGTCCATATCTCACTCTTACTTTTTTACCTCGTTGAAATCCCGGTGTAAACTTAGGCAGTTTTTTAATTACTCGAATGGCTTCTTCATTTAACGTAGGATAAGGGCTCAATGCCTTTATATCCGTGGTATATCCTAATGTATCTATTACAAAAGTCGTCTTAATAATTACCCTTCCCGGGTCAATTGATTTTTTACATTTCTTTACTTTTCGTTTCAACTTTCTGTCATACTTCATTTTAAACTCCACACATTTTGCATCATCCGCATTAAAATGTCTCCCAACAAATCGACGAATTTTGTTGCTCATACAGTAGTTTTTATTCGGACTATTCTCACAACCTTTAAAAACAGGCACTTGCTCAATAATTCGAACTGGAACCTCTTTTGGTTCTTGTATAGAATCTGTCTTCTTAGTTTGCGAGAATGTTACTGCCGTAAGAAAGAGACAAAGGATAGCTAGAAATGTTTTCATAATGTTTTTTTAAGATAGCGAAAATAGGTATTTAATTAGTTAAATAAAAGAACCCTGACCCTATACTCACTCTACATCTAAACGTACTCTAAACGAGTACCGAACCGGTACATTTCTACCTCGTTGTCTTCCAGGTTTCATCTTAGGAAGCAACTTTAATACTCTATTCACCTCTTTCTCTAATCTGGGATGAGGAGCCCTTGATTTGATCTCCGTAATATTTCCATTAGCATCAATTAAAAATTGCATTAAGATCCTCTTACGACCGGGAGCTATCCCTAATTCATTTGGTAAATCGGCATCAAATTTTCTCGAATAGTGTTTCTGCACTTTTTTACTAAAGCATTTTTTAAGCTGTTGTTTGTTCCCTTTGCACCCCGGAAATACAGGAGCTTCTTCTATTATAGTAAAAGGTACGTCTTCAATAACCTCTTCCTCCTCCTCTACTTCTTCGATCTCTTCAACTTCTACAGCTTCGGTTTCATCTGTTTCTGTTGTCTCGATAACAGTCTCCTCTACTTCTTCTTCATCTTCTACTACCTCGATCTTTTCTGGCGTTGGAGGTGGCGGAGCCTTTGGTTTTTCAGGCTCTACCCGTTCCGTAATTGGAATTTCTTCTTCCAGATCAGCATTCATTGTAATAGCACCAAGGTCTCCGAACTTCTTGTCAAAGGTTTTCTTTTCAATAGCTACATAGGTAATAAAGAGTGCTAATACCAGACCTAATTGCATAAAGATCTTACTATAATTTTCGAGGTTCGATTTTGGGTTTTTCTTAATATCCATCTCCTTTAATTTATTTTAAAATAACACATAGGCATCCTGAGTCAGCAACAAATACTGACACTAATTAATCTCCTTAAGTGTTTGGTTTTTAAGCTATTTTACATCTATCCGCATAGGTAAGGTATATTTCACCGTCACGTTCTTGCCTCGCTGTTTACCGGGTTTCATGTCGGGTAACATATCAAGAACTCTAGCACATTCTTTCTCAAGTTCTTTGTGCGGAGCCCTTACCTTAATATCGACCACCTTTCCTTCCTTGTTTATGTTAAATCGCATGATGATCCTTTTCTTCCCACTAGATAATTTCAAGGTATTTGGAAGATCGGAACGGAAGTTCTTAGCTACATGTTTTTGCAGACTTTTGTTAAAACATTTCTTATCTCCATCTTCACAACCGGGAAAGGTAGGAGGTGTCTCAATAATGGTAAAAGGAACTTCATCAGATGAGTCTCCAACAATTACAGAATCCTTATATGCTTCCGGAACTATCTTTTCTTTTATATGATTTATCAGAGCTACTTGAATAGAGTCCTTTCTCTTCAGTTCCGCTACAGATTCTTTTAACCTCTTATTCTCTTGAGCGAGTGCGTTATCATTTGACCCTATGCACGATGTATAAACCATCATAGCCAGCAACATAGGAATAAGTAACAAGTATTTTGTTTGTTTCATTTGTGTAGATTGTTCTTTCATAATCATTTTTATTCTTTTTTTAATGAGTGTTTGTTTATAAAACTGATTGACAAAGGACATGTTTGAGACATCAAACAGATCGTTGATCAGTTTATTTATATAAGTTTCTTTGGAAGTATTTTCGAGCACCGAAGCATCTGAAATATATTCATGAACTGTGGCGATTCTTTTTTGATAGATATACAACATAGGATTAAACCACATGGCGATCTTTAGTAGCTCAAAAATCAAAAGGTCTATGGTATGCTTTTGTTTGCTGTGGACCAACTCATGCGATACAATGCTCTCCACATTGTCCTTTTCAATGTTCTTTCCAAGAAAGATATAGTTGAAAAACGAAAATGCTTTTTTAGAGTTGGGTAATAGGATCAAGGTATGACCGTCTCTACGTTCTCTTTTATGTGTATTAATTAGAAAACAAAGTCTTCCCACCTTTATTAGGAATAATAACATGCACAAAGCAATGCCACTAAAGAAAATAATGGAAATATAATTTGTTGATTCCGAAACTGTTCTATAGACGGTTGTTTGTTCTATAACAGATTGAGGAGACAATACAATTTCCGGAAGGAGAATGGAAAATTCCTCTGAAGCAACTTTTTGAAAAGTAGGAATCTTGATAAAAGGTATTACAAATGATGCCAGCGCTGTAGAAAGCAAATACCACCTGTTCTTAGAGAAGAAGGTTTCCTTACTTAAAAAGAAATCGTAGACAGCTAAGAATATCGCCTGAAAAAGAATTACTTGAATAATATATGTGATCATCATTTCTTGTCTTTATTGATCTCTTTTAAGATACTCTCCAGCTCAGAGATATCCATTTTATTCTCCTTTACAAAGAAAGAGACCATACTTTTAAAGGAACCTTCAAAATAACCGTTCATCAATTTATGTAAGCTCTGATTACTATAGTCATCCTTGTTTACAATAGGATGATATACAAAACCCCTGCCAACTGAGGTATGTCCAACAAATTCTTTTGATTCCAATATTCTTACAATGGTCGAGACCGTATTGTAAGCTGGTTTCGGATTAGGCAATCTTTCTATGATCTCCTTAACAGAGGCTTCATTCAGATCCCAAAGAACCTGCATAATCTGCTCCTCTGCTTTTGTCAATTGTTTGCTCATTTTTCAACTAATTTTTTAGTTATAGATTTCAAATATAACTAATTTTTTAGTTTAAACTAAGTTTTTAGTTGATATATTTTGTAACAATCCCTTCATTTCATCGTTATATATATGTACAACTACCAACTTCATGGATATATTTTTGGCCTTACTCGGTCTCGTTTTTGTCATTCTGGGAATCATTGGTTCCTTCCTTCCCATTTTACCTGGTCCATTAACCGGATGGTTTGGACTATTAATTCTTCATATGACCTCAGTTATAGAAATGAATTGGGTATTTCTTGGCATCACACTTGGTGTGGCCATATTTATATGGTTAATCGATTATATTATCCCAGCTATGGGTACAAAAAGATTCGGTGGTAGTAAGTACGGAATTTACGGAACTACCATTGGACTGATTATAGGACTCTTCTTTTTAGGACCATTAGGAATTATCATTGGTCCATTTGCCGGGGCCTTTATTGGAGAAATGATATATGACAATCAAGATTCAAACAGAGCATTGAAAGCAGCATTTGGTGCATTTGTTGGCTTCTTATTCTCTACAGGCCTAAAGTTTATGGTGAGTCTCATCTTTACTGGTCTATATATCTCAAAATTTTGGGATCACAAGTCTTTGTTCTTCTAGAAAACAAAGCGCAAAAAAAAAGCAACCCATTTCAGGGAAGCTTTCCATTGGTTAACAAAACCACGACACTTTTTCTAAAGTGCCAAACAACACAACTAATGCCACTTAATACAAAGCAGCCGGCAAATATAGGAGTTTTTTTGGCTATGGCAAACAATTTTTCTGTTTTTAATTATCGCTACAATTCTTGCAATTGATTATCTTTGCGCCTTAAATTCACATCAGATATTTTAATACACATGCAATTATCAGAACAAGAGATTGTTAGAAGAGAAAAGCTTTCCAAGCTTAGAGCATTAGGGATCAATCCATATCCTGCAAACCTATATCCTGTAAACTCAGATTCTAAGAAAATAAAAGAGAATTTTGTTGAGGGCACTAGTGTAATTATTGCAGGTAGATTAATGTCAAGGAGAATTCAAGGAAAAGCGTCATTTGCTGAAATGCAGGATAGTGAAGGTAGAATTCAAGTCTATTTTAACCGAGATGAGATTTGTACTGGAGAAGACAAGACCTTGTATAATGATGTGTATAAAAAATTGCTTGATATTGGTGATTTTGTAGGTATCGAGGGAGAATTGTTCACGACTAAAGTCGGAGAAAAAACGATCATGGTAAAGAACTTCGTTTTATTAAGCAAAGCATTAAAACCTTTACCATTACCTAAAACAGATTCGGAAGGGAATACGTTTGATGAATTCAACGATCCTGAACTTCGTTATAGACAGCGTTATGCAGATTTGGTAGTGAACCCTCATGTAAAGGAAGTATTTGTTAAAAGAACCAAGCTGTTCAACGCCATGCGTACTTTTTTTAACGATGCAGGATATTTTGAAGTAGAAACTCCCATTTTGCAACCTATTGCAGGAGGTGCTGCTGCGAGACCGTTTATTACACATCACAATTCCCTAGACATACCATTATATATGCGAATTGCTAACGAATTATATCTGAAAAGATTGATCGTAGGTGGTTTTGATGGCGTATATGAGTTTTCTAAGAATTTCCGTAATGAAGGTATGGATAGAACACATAATCCTGAGTTCACAGCCATGGAAATTTACGTAGCTTATAAAGACTACAATTGGATGATGGATTTTGCAGAACAGCTATTAGAATATTGTGCTATCGCCGTAAATGGAACATCCAAAGCTACTTTTGGTGAGCATGAAATAGATTTCAAAGCACCCTATGCTCGCGTTACCATGGCAGATTCTATTAAAGAGTTTACCGGATTTGACATCAATGGAAAAACAGAAGCCGAGATCAGAGCCGCTGCAGAATCTATGGGTATTGAAGTAAATGATACCATGGGGAAAGGGAAATTGATCGATGAGATCTTCGGTGAAAAATGCGAAGGAAATTATATCCAACCAACATTTATAACCGATTATCCGAAAGAGATGAGTCCACTATGTAAAGAACATAGAGACAATCCTGAATTAACGGAGCGTTTTGAATTGATGGTCTGTGGAAAAGAAATTGCGAATGCCTATTCTGAATTGAACGACCCTATTGATCAAAGAGAACGTTTTGAGGCGCAATTAAAGTTGGCTGCTAAAGGAGATGATGAAGCTACAGAATTTATTGATCATGATTTCTTACGAGCATTAGAATATGGTATGCCTCCTACATCAGGGATGGGTATTGGTATGGACCGATTGATCATGTTCTTAACGAACAATCAATCTATTCAGGAAGTACTTTTCTTTCCGCAAATGAAACCTGAGAAGAAAGCTCCGACCGTTGAATTAAATGATGATGAAAAAGCGGTTTTTGCTATTCTTCAAAAAGAGGAAAAATTAGAATTGAACGAGCTCAAATCTCAGTCTGGCTTATCCAATAAGAAATGGGATAAAACGATTAAAGGGCTGACAAAAAATAAGATTGCAAAAGTTGAAAAGACCGACACAGGTTTATTCGTCGAAATAGTTTAAAAGTTAATGACCTCAATAGAGGTCATTTTTTTTATCGCAGTTTAAAAATTAAACTTTTTCGTATTTTAAAGGTCAAACTATTCATCAACCTTACTCGTAAAGCATGGCCTCTTTAGCTTCCATATCCGGTACATTAGACCAACGACAAGCAAAACATTTGTTGCGAAGAGCGTCTTTTAATCTAGAGAAATCCGTTATAGAGAATTTTGAAGGTAAAACAATTACCGAGGCATTAAACATACTTACAACAATACAAACAAATCTATGGGCTGAGCCTTATGACCCACTTCCAACGAGTTCTCCAGACGGATACTGGTTGGCTTCTACGGCACACCCAAACTCCTTTATGGGGCAAGGCAGAAAAAGAAAGATCATAGCCAGTTGGTGGTGGTTCAATGGTATCAAACAAAATACCCTAAAACACAAGCTCACGTTCTTTTTACATACCTCTTTTACGGTATCCAAAGATAATGGATCTGGTGCATCAACTCATTTTTACGATCATCTCAGATTATTAGAACATTATGCCTATGGTAATATCAAAACATTGGCTAAAAAGATCACTTTTGACAACTCCATGTTAAATTATTTGGACAATACCACCAACAATGCCAACAATCCCAATGAGAACTACGCTCGTGAATTTTTAGAGCTGTTTACCATATTAAAAGGGCCTCAGGTTGCGAATGGAGATTATACCAACTACACAGAGCACGATGTGCAGCAGGCGGCCAAGGTTTTTTCAGGCATTAAGACCATGGCAGATCGTAGCCTTATTGATACTGACACCAACCTCCCGATGGGACGAATCGCTATTGGTCAGCACGATAGTAATGACAAAACCTTCAGTCATGCGTTTAACAATCAGATCATTTCTGGAGGAAGTACAGAACAAGAGATCGTTGATGAATTGGATGCGTTTGTCGAAATGGTTTTTGCACAGGATGCCACAGCCAAATCATTTTGCAGGAAATTATATCGCTTTTTTATTAAGAATGAGATCTCTTCAGAAGTAGAGAATGATATCATTACTCCGCTATCTGTAACATTAAAGAATAATAATTATGAATTATTACCTACGGTAAAGACCTTATTATCTTCGGAGCATTTCTTTGACGCCGATGATACAGATTCTAGTGACGAAATATTTGGCTCGCAAATAAAGAGTCCGCTGCAGTTAGTTTCAGAAATGAGTACACATTTCGACCTCAACATTCCGGATCCTACCACACAAAATTTAGATTTTTACAGGTTCTTCTCATTTGTACACGATCATTTTTTGTTGAGTAGTGGTATGTATCTCTTTAGTCCCGATTCTGTTGCTGGTTACCCGGCGCATTATCAAGAACCGGATTACGATAGGCATTGGTTTTCCTCCAATACCGTTTTGGGTCGATATAAGTTGATCGAAAGTTTAATTTCAGGCAGAAATAAGATTGGTAATAATAGCCTGATAAGAGCGCAACTAGATATCGTCCTGTACATCAGCGACCATATGGCGAATCCATCAAATGCCATTGATTTGATCACCGAGATCTCAGATCTATTATATCCTGAAAGTATTGATCAGGAAAGAAAAGATTACTTTGCAGAAAACCTGCTAGAAGGGTTTCCTGCTTATTATTGGACGGGTGCATGGATAGATTATACCAACACGATGGACGATACCGTAGTACGATCCAGGTTGGATGCTTTGATAACGGCAATGATGAACGCCGCTGAATTCCAACTCACTTAAATTGACGTCATGAAAAGAAGAAACTTTCTAAAATTATCGGCTACCGCATCTGCTATTGGACTCATGCCATTTGAGTTGAATGCTATGTTACGATCTGTAAATCTAACTTCTTGTGATATCAATAACAGAAAATTAGTGCTCATTAATTTAGCCGGAGGAAACGATGGTCTAAACACGATCATTCCTATTAATGTATATGATCAATATGCGAACTTACGACCTTCACTAAAAATACCCAATACAGGCTCAAATGCATACATTACATTAGACAGCACATTGGGAAATAATCAGCTAGTAGGTTTACATCCGGCACTAACAGAGTTCAAAACCTTATACGATCAAGGTTGGATGCGTATATTACAATCTGTCGGTTATCCATCTCAGAATAAAAGTCATTTCGCTTCCACTGATCTCTATTCAACGGGTAATGATGGAAATAGTTGGAGCAATG
The DNA here is from genome assembly GCA_965218065.1 of Flavobacteriaceae bacterium. Classification (GTDB taxonomy): domain Bacteria; phylum Bacteroidota; class Bacteroidia; order Flavobacteriales; family Flavobacteriaceae; genus Polaribacter. The sequence continues at coordinate 2,334,105 of OZ244589.1, forward strand.
GCACGGATTCCGGTTGGATCGGTAGATTTATGGAAATGTATTATGCCAATGAATTAACAGATACATATCCGCTTGCAGTACAAATAGGATCTAACAAAACCTCTTTAGGTTTTCATGGTGAAGAAGAACATGGTCTAGCTATAAACATATCGGGTCAGGATCCATCAGGTTTTTATACCGAACTCAATGGTTTAGGAGGTTCTCCTCCATCTGTTATTCCGAATAGTGATTATGGGTTAGAATTGCAATATGTGGTAGATACAGACGAATTGTCCAATCAGTATTCACAGGCTATTTCTGAAGCATTCAATACTGGAAATAATGGAGTTTCTTACCCAGATACGGATCTATCAAATCAGTTAAAAACGGTAGCGAGGTTGATCAGTGGAGGATTAGAATCTAAGGTTTATATGGTGCGTATAGGCGGATTTGACACCCATAATAATCAAAACCAGGGAACGAACACGGTTGAAGGAACACATAATGAATTGCTCAAAGAGGTTTCTGGAGCGGTAAAAGCTTTCATGGATGATTTAGAGGCTCAAACATTGGCTGATGATGTGGTTGGATTAACCTTTTCAGAATTCGGAAGAAAAGCCAAAGAAAATGGAAATTTTGGAACAGATCATGGAGAGATTGCTCCCATGTTTGTATTTGGAAAACCGGTAAATGGAGGTATTTCGGGAACCAATGTAGATCTTTCGGAAGCCACAGCAAGCAATAACTATCAATTAGAAACGGTACAGTTCGATTACCGACAAACTTTTGGAACACTACTACAAAACTTTTTGGGGGCAGATGATGCTGTTATCGATGCAGCCTTCTTTAACCATACAGCCAATCAAAGTTTTGCTGACTCAAAGATCAATGAACTCATCAAAGATTCACATGCAGTAGATGAAGGCTGTTATAGTGAAACCTTAAGTGCCGATCAGTACAACATTCAAGACCCAAATAAACAATGGTTCGTATACCCCAATCCGGTTGGTAATACGTTATATGTATATTCCAACTTAGCATATACTACCGTAACTTATAAAGTATTTAATAGTTCGGGAAAAACCGTACTACAAGGTACTTATGATCTGTTAGATGGCAACTTGGCTGTGAACGTTTTACCTTTGACTTCAGGTGTTTATTTTATTCAGATCTTTTCTGAAAACAGAAAAGAAACACACAAAATATTAAAGCTATAGTCCGATTTTTTTTATCCTTGGAAACGTCTTACATTTATGACTATGGAAATAATTAAAGACGAATCTAATTTTTCAATGTTTGACTGGTGGAAAAAAGTCTTTATTGAAAATTATGCAAACTTTGAAGGTAGAGCCAGAAGATCTGAATACTGGTACTTTGTATTATTCAACTTTATCATAACGCTGGCTGCCTGGATCCTATCTTTTATATTTATTTTTTTTGGCGGATTCTTATTGTGGTTTGTTATCTGGGGGTATAGTATTGCTACGATCATTCCAAACTTGGCCGTTCAGGTAAGACGTCTTCATGATATAGGCAAATCCGGGTGGACCATTTTATTTGTCCTTATTCCTCTAGTGGGTCCTATCCTTTTACTTGTATATTATTGTACTGAAGGAGATCGAGGTGATAATGAATATGGTCCCGATCCTAAAATGTCCATAGACAGAACCATCAACAATATTGGAGCACGCTAAACCCGATACTAAACAGGTTATTTCCATTTAATATTGCAGCCCATACTCGGTCTTTCAACACCGCTATACGGAACTCCCCGTAGTAAGCTATCAAGAACAGCCCTCATGTCAGCGCCCGTTACCGGAATACCATTGCCTGGTCTGGAACTATCCAACTGTCCATGATATACAGATCTTAAATCCCCATCAAAAACATATAGATCTGGCGTACAAGCAGCGTCATAGGCCATCGCTACTTCCTGAGTTTCGTCATATAAATATGGAAATGGGTATCCTACTTCGTGTGCATGTGCTTTCATTTTGTCTGGACCATCTTGCGGGTAGTTCACTACATCATTACTACTAATAGCAACAAACCCAATTCCTTTAGACTGATAGTCTTTTGCCAAGTGCACCAATTGTTCATTTACATGCAATACAAATGGGCAGTGATTACAAATAAACATCACTACTGTTCCATGTGTTCCCTTAATATCAGATAAGGAGATCTGTGTATCACTTATTGTATCTATAAGAGAAAAGTTGGGAGCAATTGCTCCTTTTTCAAAGGTATTCGAGGGTGTTAATGCCATAGTTTATTTTGATTACTAACCTTTATATTTCAAAGGAAGATGTACTACTTTTTTAGTTTCAAAAAACTCCTCATCAAAGAAGTCTGGTAGGTTATATATGGTTGCTTTTGGAAAGTTTTTCAACTCTTCTGTCAGATCACCACCTTTAAGATATAAGATTCCATTTTTCAAGGTGTGTTGTTGCTTTTTATGCACTTTGTTTTTAGTCCATCGTACAAAAGTCTCCATTTGAGCAACCGCTCTACTTACAATAAAATCATAGGTATCCTTCACTTTCTCTACCCTACCATGTGTAGTTCGGACGTTCTGTAGTCCCAACCCTTCAGAAACTTCATTGACCACCTTGATCTTTTTACCAATACTATCTACTAAATGGAACTGTGTTTCAGGAAATAAAATAGCCAACGGTATCCCTGGAAAACCACCTCCGGTTCCTACATCCATGACCTTAGCATTGGGCTGAAATTCCATGACCTTCGCGATGCCTAAAGAGTGTAGCACATGACGTAAATACAACTCATCTATATCTTTTCTAGATACCACATTGATCTTTAGGTTCCAGTCTTGATATAACTCCTGCAACTTGGAAAATTGCTCAAGCTGAGTACTGGTAAGCGATGAAAAATATTTCAGTAAAATATCCATAGATAAAATTTCACTGCAAAAGTAATTAAACCTGTGAACAATTACATAAAAAAAGCTTCGTTATAAACGAACCAATAAGTTTAAAACACTTATTTTTGTTACTTAAATTTTTTTCTCCCTTACATGAAGACTGTAAATTTTTCTAGAATAGACAAAGCAAAATTCTTTCGTACCTTAAACAAAAGAGTCAATACATATTTTAAAGAAAACAATATTAAGAGAACCGGTAACTGGGTCTTATATACTAAAGCGGTACTTATGTTTTCCCTTTTCCTGGTACCTTTTATTCTAATTCTTACGGTAAGCATGCCGCAATGGTTAATGATCGTACTAATGGTAATTACGGGTGTTGGAATGGCAGGTGTTGGTATGAATGTAATGCACGATAGTAACCATGAATCCTTTTCTAGTAGAAAATGGGTAAATAAGTTAATGGGAAGTAGTATTTACATTCTTGCAGGTAATGTATATAACTGGAAAGTACAGCATAATGTGTTGCATCATACATTTACAAATGTAAAAGATCATGATGAGGACATTGATGCCGGAAGGATCATTCGTTTTTCTAAACACTCTAAATGGTTTCAAATACACAGACTGCAGAAATATTACTCTATCTTCTTATACGGTTTATTAACAATAAACTGGGCGATCACTACCGATTTTAAACAAATGCGTAGTTATTTAAAGCGTAAGCTATCTTATGGTAAGTTCCCAAATCCAAGAGTTGAGTGGACCAAATTGGTGATCTCTAAATTGGCGTACTATTCACTTTGGATCGTACTTCCATTACTCGTTTTAGATATTGCATGGTGGAAGGTCTTACTAGGATTTTTCGTAATGCATTATACAGCTGGGATGATCTTAAGTTTAATATTCCAATTAGCACATATTGTTCCTAATACTGAAATGCCGGTACCGGATAAAGACGGTAATTTAAAACATACCTGGGCAGTGCATCAATTGTATACTACTTCGAATTTTGCACCTAGTAACTGGTTTATCAATTTTTATACCGGTGGACTAAATCATCAGGTAGAACATCATATCTTTCCACATATTTCACATGTACACTACAAGAAATTGGCAAAGATCGTGAAAGAAACAACCAAGGAGTTCAACCTTCCTTACAACGAATACAAAACAACTAGAAGAGCGATCATAGAACACTTTAGACAACTCGGTGTTTTGGGTAAAAAACCACAAATGGCATAAGAAATGGCGCATCCATTATCTGATAGAATTAACAGCTTGCCAATCTCTCAGACATTGGCAATGGCTGCAAAGGCTAGAGAATTAAAATCTCAAGGAAAAGATATTATTAGTCTAAGTTTAGGAGAACCTGATTTTAATACTCCTGACTTTATAAAGGACGCGGCTATTGAAGCCATCAATCAAAACTACAATTCGTATACACCTGTTGATGGGTATTTAGAATTAAAAGAAGCTATTTGCGTTAAGTTCAAGCGAGATAATGGATTGCATTACGAACCAAATCAGGTAGCGGTATCTACAGGCGCAAAGCAGTCTATTGCAAATGTAGCACAGGTATTGCTGAACCCGGGAGACGAAGTATTACTACCCGCTCCGTATTGGGTAAGCTATTCGGCTATTGCAACACTGTGTGAGGCCAAGTTTGTAGAAATTCCATCGACCATTGAAACAGATTTTAAGATCACACCGGAGCAATTGGAACAAGCGATCACTCCTAAAACGAAGATGATCTTTTTCAATTCGCCCAACAACCCGAGTGGTACTATCTATTCTGAAAGTGAATACAGAGCCTTAGCTGAGGTATTAGAAAAACATCCGCAGATCTATATCTTATCCGATGAGATCTACGAACACATCAACTACGGTGCAAAACCATTTAGTTTCGCCAGTATCGAAAGTATGTACGATCGCACCATTACAGTCAACGGTCTTGCCAAAGCCTTTGCCATGACCGGCTGGAGAATAGGCTATATCGGTGCTCCCCAGTGGATTGCCAAGGCCTGTACTAAAATGCAAGGACAGATTACTTCCGGAGCCAATTGTATTGCACAACGAGCAGCTATCACAGCCGTTTTAGCACCTATTGACAAAATACAATACATGGTAGAGGAGTTTAAATCGCGTCGAGATATGGTACTGGAGCTACTCGGGGAAATAGACGGTTTTAAGCTAAACGTTCCTGAAGGGGCTTTTTATGTATTTCCAGATATTTCCGCCTTCTTTGGAAAAACGATTCAAGGTACAACCATCGAAAACGCCAATGATTTCTCTATGCTTTTATTAGAAGAAGCCAATGTGGCTACCGTAACCGGTGAAGCGTTTGGTGCTCCTAATTGTATACGACTATCTTATGCGGCTTCTGAGGAACAATTGCGAAATGCAATCGCACGGATAAAAAAGGTACTTAGCTAATTTTTATGGGTTCATACCCTTTTTAAGCGTCTTCGCGACATTTTTTTGAGTGCTACAGCAATTCTTTCATCCTTTGTGTTAAAACACAAAGGATAGTATGGAATTAAAAAATCTGGTAGTGGTGCTATTGTTGTTTAGCTGCTCCATTACCTATACACAAACCGACAATTTTATTACCCTATCTACACCCTCGGTACATAGAGGTGTTTTAGGAAATGTAACCACAGGAGAATTTAACTTTGGAGCAGGTGACAATGCTCTGTTTAACTTAACATCAGGTAGCTATAATATGGCCATCGGGCATTCTGCCGGGTTTTCTGTGACGTCAGCAAAGAGAAATACTTTTCTAGGCTACCAAACCGGTTTTAGCACTACCAGTTCTAATGACAATACATTTATAGGGTTCCGTGCCGGATATTTTTCCAGAACATTTGACAATACTTTTATAGGTGCCGGGGCGGGTTTTAACACTACTACAGGAACAGATAATCTTTTTATAGGAGAAAAAGCTGGTGCCAGAAATACCACGGGGAAAAGCAATACATATATTGGAGCGTCTTCTGGTGGTGCGCAGTTTGCCAACATAGATGGTAATTCGACAGCAACTACCAACCCTGCCACTGGAGATAAAAATACTGCCGTTGGAGAAAGAACCCTTTTCAATATTACGTCTGGATATCGTAACGTAGCTGTAGGAAGGGAGGCCGGATTCGAACTTACTATCGGACATAGAAACACCATTGTAGGCGATTCAACAGGTCTCGACCTGGGAAAAGGTTTTTTTAATACTTTTATCGGTCAGGGAGCCGGAGCAGCTACAGAACATACCAGTTATAATACCTTTATTGGAGCAAAGGCCGGTGAGGATAATAACAGATTCAACAAAGATAATACCACTAATGCCCGCGACAATACCTATTTAGGATATCATGCAGGGCTTGTAAATAGATCGGGAAGTTATAATGTGGTCCTGGGATCTCGAGCAGATTTCACTTCGACCGGTTCAACCGGTGGCAACTTCTATAATGTGGCTATTGGATATGACGCTCATTTTGACGATCCTGGGGATTTTGCCCCATCCTCTAATGCCATTACCATTGGTGCGCTCAGTAGCGCCGCAACAAATGGTATTTCTATTGGGTATGATGCAGATAATTTTGGTGTAAGAAGCATTGGTATTGGTACAGAACTAGATATTAATACCGGAGATGTAGACGTAGTCGCCATTGGTTACCAGGCCAATCCCACTGGAGCCTATAGTACATTAGTAGGCTCTGGTGCCAGTGTCACAGATCGGTATGCCACAGTGCTGGGATACCAGTCAGCGGCAGATTCGCTATCTACCGCAATAGGCAGTAGAACTACTGTTACAGGGAAGTATTCCACCGCTATAGGCGCAGGAGCTACGACTACTCAAAACAATACTATGGTCTTAGGTGGCATCACCCCTCAAGATAGGGTTACGGTTGCTGTAGGAACTGCTACTCCCAATACCAAGGCAAGTTTAGAACTGGCAGATACGGATAGAGGCTTTTTATTGAATAGACTAAGCACATCGCAAAGAACAATACTAGGCGCATCGCTTACTACTACTGATAAAGGCTTAATGGTCTATGATACCGATACCAACGCGCTTAATATCTGGTCGGGCACAAAATGGACATCCATAGAAGATAGGATCACAGCTTTAGAGAGTGCTTCTAACGGTAGTGGCACTGATGTAACGCCTCAGAAATTTAACTATCAAACTTCCATTTTGGATACCAACGGCGAACCGGTAATGGATCAGGCGGTAAACTTTAGAATTAGCATCGTAGAAACGACCCCGACAGGTGCTACCGTATATTCCGAAACGCATAGTATCACCACCACAAGCAAAGGGTTAACCAGTTTTCAAATAGGCGGAGGAATCGTGGTTAGTGGTGATTTTAACGCTATTGATTGGTCTACTAAAACGCACTATTTAAAAGTAGAAGCAGATATTACAGGAGGTACCAGTTATACAGACTTTGGTACGTCTCAATTAATTAGTGTTCCGTATGCCATTCATGCCAAAACCGCTGACAAGCTTACGGGAGGTATTAGTTCTTCCAGATCAGCCCGAGAGTTTGACGCTAAAACAGCCGAGATCGAAAACTTGAAAAAGGAAGTAGCTCAATTAAAAGCAATGATCCTGGAGATTCAAAAAAAGGTGAAAAAATAAGTGCTAAAATGAAAAGGGTTCTAAAATTAACGGTTGTCATTCCCCTATTTCTTGGTTTTTTCTCTATTACGACTGTGGGACAAAGTTTAGAGAGTCAGGTAATTGGCTCACTGGGAGGCACCAATAGCTCTTCTGGAAACAGCTTACATTTCACCGCCGGAGAGTCTGTAGTATCCTTACTTACTGCAGGAAATAATTCCCTGAGTCAGGGTTTCCATCAAGGGTTTTCACATTCAGGCACCTTCTATTGGACAGGAAGTGTAAGCAACGACTGGAACACGCCCGGTAACTGGTCCGGCAATACAGTCCCTACTACTCTGGATAATGCAACTATTCCGGATGGAACACCGGTTCCTTTTGTGAATACAGCAACGAATACTATTAAAAATTTGCGCGTACTCGGGAATGGAAGTCTGGTATTTATTACGCCGGGAAATGCGATCACTATAGAAGAAGATTGCTATATAGAAAACTCTATACTCGTAAGTTCTGATGCTAGTTCTAGCGGTTCCTTCATCGTAAAGGGTACGACTACATCAAAAAACAGCACCAATCTGGTCTATCAACGATACGTAACAGATCAATGGCACTTGATAGGTGCGCCTGTATCGGATCAAAACATCAACGGTTTTAAAGATGATCTGGTGCGCAGTGGTAATAAATATGCTTTGGCTCCTTATGAGAATGGGTTCAGTGCTGACAGATGGCACTACTATACTGATAATACGGGAAGCAACGATATAGATCTGGCCGGAAATTTCACGATTGGAAAAGGATATACCGTACAAAAGATTACTCCTGCTGTTTTAGAGTTTTTCGGAACGCTAAGAAACACTGACCTTCTTGGGTTTCCAATTACGGACGGTACTGCAACCTCCGGGAATCGATGGAACCTACTAAGCAACCCTTTCCCTTCTTTTATGGCGATCAATAGTAATGCGGCTCCTGTTGCTAATTTTCTTACAGAAAATGCTTCTAGCCTGGATCCTTCCTTTGTAGCGCTGTACCTTTGGAACCCAACGACGAGCACATACGACATCATCAATCACTTGAATTCAGCTAGTTATTTGGCTCCCGGTCAGGGCTTTTTTGTAAAATCTGAACATGGAGGCAATGTCATCAATATTACCAAGAACATGCAAAGTCATCAGACGGGGAATCATTTTTATAGAAGTAATACAAACATTCCAGGTATTACCTTGTCTATTTCAAATGGAACTGAAAACAAATCTACTGAGATCAAGTTTATAGAAGGTGCAACCTTCGGTTTAGACCCGGGATTTGATGCCGGGATCTATGGTGACATCAATCCTGATTTTGACCTCTACTCCCACTTAGTAACCGCGAACAACAATGTCCCATTTGCCTTGCAATGCCTTCCGTTATCTGAGATAGCAACAACTGTTGTACCTATTGGCGTTCATGCTCAATCGGGTGATCAGATCACTTTTTCCGGAAGTGCTAACTTACCCGACGCTATACATGTCTATTTAGAGGATCGTGAATTAGGTATATATACTGCATTGAACACTGACACTGACACCTATTCGTTGACACTTAATACCGATCAAGATGGTGCTGGTCGATTTTATATCCATAGTACTTCGCAAAGCTTATCTCTAGATGACGCTGTACTACTCCAAGAAGTTTCTATCTATAAAACTGCTCCGAAAACAGTACGTATACAAGGCTTGCATAGCGGGCTGACAAGTTTTCGTTTGTACTCAGTATTAGGAAAACTAGTGACGCATACTTCTTTTGAAAACAAATCTGTAAAGGATATTACCTTACCGGATAGCGTAAGTAAAGGCATCTACTTTGTTCTTGTAAAGAATCAAGGCGTTGTTTATCGCAAAAAAATAGTGCTAGACTAAAAAGTGGTTTATAATAAAAAGAACACGATTGCTAAAGCGAAGAATGATAACTGTAAAACTGCTGCGGCTTTACTTTGTAATTTTTCGTGTTGATTTTGAAAAGAGCGCTTAATTCTAGATAATGATTCTTTTCTAGTTAATAAAGCGTTGTGTCTGATCTCACGTTTGTAGGCAGACGTTAAAATTCCTCTCTCAATGACTCGTGGATGTGCTGTTGATTTCATGATATAATTGTTTTGGTTAATATACTATTCAGACGTCCAACGAAATAAATTGTTACAATTACCGATCCCTAAAAATTTGTTAACGACAAAGAACATTCCGTTTTTTTATACACTGATACCCTTATTTTATGGTATTCGCGACATTATTTGGGTCTTTTCAAAAAAGACCAACATATTTGTATCAAAGTTCTTGAAACAAGAAAGTGCTAACCTCCAAAATGTCTAGATCATTCTGATAGTTGAAAACATATTTTCTTTGGAGGTTAATAAGAAATATTAATTGAAAAAAGGGGGAGTGTATTGATTTGGATTTTTTCAATCTAAATCAATAAAAAAGGCCTCGACGGTATGTCGAGGCTACTTTCTTTTTAGATTATTTTATCCTACATATTAATCTACATTATCATGTAAAAAAGAATTATTAGATTTCAACTGGATATCATCATCATCTGTGCTTAACGTCGTTTTGGATTTGCTGATCGCGGTATCCGTTTCATCCAAATCCACACCAAGCCTTTTGTAAGCAGGCTGACGTTCGATTTCATCAATGTTCTTGCTCATTTGATCCGTGAACTTATAGTTGAACCCTTTCATCTTTTTACGACGCTCTTCAGCTCTATCCTGCAATTCAGAAATCGTCAGGCTTAAAGGAGATACCTCTTCACTTTCTGTTTCTATCTCATTGATCTCGGCTTGAGGTCTAGTTGTTTTTAGTTCAAATTGTAATTCCTCTTCTTCAACAACATCTTCAGTATTTTCAGCAATAGTAGAACTCTTGCCAATGGTAGGTTCCGCATCAAATTCTTCTAACACGTAGCGTTTTTCTTCTGCAACAACCTCTACTGGCTCTTTCACTTCCATATTCAAGATATCATCTGTCAACTCAAAACGAACTTCCTCTTCTTCTGCAGGTTTTACCTCTTCGTATTGATTTAAAGGTAGATCGAATAATAGATCCGTTTGAATCTCTTCTTCAACTACTTCTTTTTCTTCAACAACTGGTGTCGCATTCGTAATAATGAAATCATCTTCAGAGATAGATTCTATTGCTATCTCTTCGTACACCACATCCATGTTCTTGATCAATTCCGAAGTAGAGATCAGATCCATTCCCTCCTCTTCAACTTCGTCATCATCTTCCAATACATGTACAATTCTCTTGTCGGAAGCTTCAGAAAGTGGTTCATCTAAACTAGAGGTTTTCACTACTGTTTTATCCGAAAAATCATAGGTTGCTTTTTGATCATCCTCCAAAGTATGAATGATCTTTTTTGCTTCTGTATTGGTAATATTGTTTTGCTGGTCTGCTGCAAATCCTGTTGCAACTACAGTAACCGAAATTGCATCTTCGAGTGCCTCATCTTCACCTATACCCATAATAATATTGGCGTCATATCCTGCCTCCGTTTGAATATAGTCATTGATCTCTCCGATCTCATCCAGCGTTACTTCGTTCGATCCGGATACAATTAACAGCAATACATTCTTTGCTCCGGTAATTTTATTATCATTTAGCAACGGTGAATCTAACGCTTTTACAATAGCGTTCTTAGCTCTGCTTACACCAGATTCTTTTGCAGACCCCATGATTGCAGTTCCACTATTTGATAAAACCGTCTTAGCATCGTGCAAGTCAATGTTTTGTTTGTAGTGATGTGTAATTACTTCTGCTATACCTCTAGCCGCAGTAGATAGAACTTCATCTGCTTTAGAGAACCCTGCTTTAAAACCTAAATTACCATACACCTCACGCAACTTGTTATTATTGATCACAATTAATGAATCTACATTTGAGCGTAACGCATCGATTCCTAATTGAGCTTGTTTTGAGCGCATCCTACCTTCAAACTGGAAAGGCATAGTAACAATCCCTACCGTTAAGATATCCATATCCTTTGCAATCTTGGCAATAATTGGAGCGGCTCCCGTTCCGGTTCCACCACCCATTCCTGCCGTAATAAATACCATTTTGGTTTGGGTATTCAACATTTGCTGGATCTCAATAATGCTTTCTTTAGCAGCCTGCTCACCAACTTCCGGATTGGCTCCTGCACCAAGACCTGATGTTAAATTAGCTCCAAGCTGAATTTTATTAGGGATAGGACTATTTTCCAATGCCTGTGCATCTGTATTGCAGATTACAAAATCTACTCCTCTAATGTTCTGTTGGAACATGTGATTTACGGCATTACTACCGCCACCTCCAACACCAATAACTTTTATGGTGTTAGACTGTGATTTTGGCATGTCAAATAAAATGTTATCAAATTCTGCGCTCATAATAACGTTTATATTTTTATAATTTTCTTTGTTTTATTTCTTTATTCTGCGTTATCTAAAAAATCTTTAAGACCATCTGTAAACTTCTCAAAGAATGATTTCTTTTTCACTTTTGGTTTTTCTTCTACCACTTCCTGCTCTTCCGTAACTTCCTCTGCAACAGGTTCTTCTACCTCAATATGTTCTTCCTTTTCTGTTCTATCTAAACCTTCCATAAGCAGTCCAACCGCGGTTGCATAGGATGGGCTTGACAGTGTCTCGTCCGAATTTCCGGCTAAATGTTCATTTGGATATCCAATTCGAGCATCCATACCCGTAATATACTCTACTAACTGACGTAGATGTTTTAGTTGAGAGCCTCCTCCTGTTAGAACGATCCCAGCAATCAACTTACCTTTTGCCGTCTCATGCCCATAATTCTTGATTTCCAAATACACATGCTCGACAATCTCTTGAACTCTGGCATGAATGATCTTTGAAAGATTCTTTAATGTGATCTCTTTAGGTTCTCTTCCTCTTAATCCAGGTATAGATACAATCTCGGTTTCCTTATTTTCGCCTGGCCAGGCCGAACCAAATTTGATCTTCAACAACTCTGCTTGCTTTTCAATAATAGAGCAGCCTTCTTTAATATCTTCTGTAATAACATTTCCTCCAAACGGAATAACCGCAGTATGTCGAATGATACCATCTTTAAAAATTGCCAGATCCGTAGTACCACCACCTATGTCTATTAAAGCTACTCCCGCCTCTTTTTCTTCCTGACTTAATACTGCTGAAGCAGACGCTAAAGGTTCCAATGTGATATCTGAAAGATCTAAACCGGCGCTTTTTACACAACGTCCAATATTTCTAATGGAAGAAACCTGTCCGACCACGACATGGAAATTAGCTTCTAATCTTCCGCCATACATTCCGATAGGTTCCTTGATATCTGCTTGACTGTCTACCTTAAACTCTTGAGGTAATACATGAATGATTTCTTCTCCAGGTAGCATAACCAGTTTATGTACCTGATTTACAAGATTATCAATATCATTCTCATCTATAACCTCATCTGCATTTGGGCGTGTTATATAATCACTATGGTGTAAACTTCTAATGTGTTGCCCTGCAATTCCTACCACTACATTAGCGATCTTGTGTCCTGAAACACTTTCAGATTCTTCGACAGCTTGTTGTATAGATTGAATAGTCTGGGTAATATTACTAACAACTCCTCTTTTAACACCTAAACTTTTGGCCTTACCTATTCCTAAGACCTCCAGTTTACCATACTCATTCTTTCGACCAATCATGGCAACAATCTTGGTAGTTCCAATATCTAAACCAACTGCTATTTTATTGTCTTCCATTTTGATTTTATTTTGTGCACACAACTTGATTGTGATACTTTAGATTAATGGTTTTATATGCTTTCATTTTATCTTCTAAAAACACCTTACTATAGAACGCTTTCAGATTGAAAAACTTTTGTTTCAATTGTTCACATTTTCCAAACTGAATCACATAGTTTCCACTACGAACGTAAATTTCAAATTCCTTTTTCTTCGTTTTATGGATACCGACTACTTCACTTTTAAAAAAGTCATCTTTATTGATCTCTCTTAAAAACTGTTCTATTTCTTTCAAATCTGTTTCAGTTTTTACTCCAGAAACTACTGGAACTCTAGCTGAATAATTATCAGAAACAGGAAACCTTACTCCTTGCTTATCAATATAATAAGGAGTTTCTCCTTCCAATATTCTCGCAACAGCCTCACGTTGTTTTACACGTACATTCAAAACATTCTGAATGGATAAAAACACAGATGCTTCTTCTATAAAAGGATTTGCTAAAACCGTTTTTTCTAATTGGTATAAATCTATTATAGATTTTGCTTGGTTTTTAACATGAAGTTGGTTTTGTATTAACAATTTATTAACCATCGAATGCGTTAAAAAATTCTGTTCTCCTTCTCTGAAATCAATCTCTATTTCGGCTACTTTTTTCTCGTGATTTCTTTGCTTAGAAAACCCATATAAAAGACTAATTGAAACGAGCAAAACAATCAATAATATGTATTTTAAGAACTTTCTAAATCTCATGTTGTCTTCCTTTTAAAAGTTCATTTTTAACATCATCAACCAATACACCAATATCTCCTGCCCCTAGCATTACGATCACTTTTGCATTAGATTTCATAATTGCGCCTGTTAAATTTTCTTTTGATACAAGTTCCTTGGATGCTAACTCTACTTTCTCTAAAAGCCAGCTTGATGTTATTCCTGGTATCGGCAATTCTCTTGCCGGATATATATCTAACAATATCAGTTCATCAAATGATGATAAACTACGGGCAAAATCATCAGCAAAATCGCGCGTTCTACTAAACAAATGTGGTTGAAAAATAGCCAGCACTTTTTCGTCAGCATACATTTCTCTTACCGAGTTTTCCACAGCTGAAATCTCTGTGGGGTGATGGGCATAATCGTCTATTAAAACCAGATCATCGGTCTTAATCCTATATGAAAATCTTCGTTGCACTCCAGTAAAACTTTGCAATCTTTTCTTAATCACTTCACCGGAAATACCATATATATCTGCCATGGCTGAGGCAGCTAAAGCATTCATTATATTATGCCTTCCCGGTAGTTGAAATAAAACATCTTTAATACTTTTTGAAGGCGTTTTTATATCGAATTGATAAGCGCCATTATTGACTTTAACATTTAATGCTTCATAATCTGCTTTTTCCTCAATTGCATAGGTAAGTCCGTCCAGATCGACTCCTTTAGCAACCACTAATTTTTCGGATACTTTTTGAGCAAATTCGTTAAACGATTCTTTGAGTGCACTATGTTCTTCATAAATATCTAAATGATCTGCATCCATAGAGGTAACACAAGCAATATCTGGAGACAATTTTAAAAAGGATCGGTCAAACTCATCCGCTTCGACCACGGATATTTTATCTTCCCCTAAAATCAAATTCGAACTGTAGTTCTCCGTAATACCACCTAAAAATGCCGTAGCTTTTTCAGCGTGCATAATGTGCCCCAAAATAGAAGAAGTGGTCGTTTTTCCGTGAGTACCTGCAACTGCTAAACATCGTGTGTTTTCTGTTATCTTTCCGAGGACCTCAGCACGTTTCAAAACCGAAAATCCTTGACTTATAAAGTATGTATATTCTGTATGATCTTTTGGAATTGCCGGAGTATATACCACCAAAGTATCCTCTTTATCCTTAAATGCTGCGGGAATATTATCTACCATATCTTCAAAATGAACGGCAACGCTCATAGCTTGAAGATCTCGGGTAATATCTGAAGGGGTCTTGTCATACCCTGCAACGTTTTTACCATGAGCAGCAAAATAACGAGCTAAGGAGCTCATTCCGATTCCTCCGATACCAATGAAATAGATGTTATGTATATACTTTAAATTCAATTATAATAATTTTTCAATCTCGTTTACAATGCTATCTGTTGCTCCAGGCAAGGCCAATTCCTTAATATTCAAACACAAACTTTCCTGTTTGCCTTCATCTTTTAACAAGGATTCAAACACTAAAGAAAATGTATCCAATTCACTCTCCTTTAACAATATCGCTGCATGCTTATCTGAAATGGATTTTGCATTCTTCGTTTGATGATCTTCTGCCACATTCGGAGACGGGATAAATATGGTAGGTTTTCCAACAATACACAGTTCAGATACAGAACTGGCCCCTGCCCTTGAAATGATAATATCGGCAGCAGCATATGCTAGATCCATACGATCTAAGAACTGATACACCTGTATATTTTTCTCCTTATTGTATTTCTCATATTCTTCGAAATACAATTTTCCACACTGCCATATTAACTGTGTTTCTTGCTCTTTGAAGAGCGCAATATTTTCTTCAATCAATTGATTTATTCTTCTTGCACCAAGGCTACCTCCGAGCACTAATAATGTTACTCTTTTCTTTTTGACATCAAAAAATTGATTGGCCTCTTTCACTTTCTTTTTCTTGTATACTTTGAGTAAATCTTGTCTTACCGGGTTCCCTGTTTTAACAATCTTCTCCTTCGGGAAAAAGCGCTCCAGGCCATCATATGCTACGCATATCTTCTTTGCTTTCTTGGATAAGTATTTATTGGTGATCCCTGGATACGAGTTTTGCTCTTGTATTAGTGTTGGGATACCTTTGCTATTTGCTCGCATCAATATAGGTCCGCTAGCAAATCCTCCTGTACCGATAACCACATCTGGTTTAAATTTATTTATAATACTATTAGCCTTAATTAAACTATGTATCAGCTTAAATGGGAATATGAGGTTCTTTAACGTAAGTTTTCGCTGAATTCCGGATATCCACAGTCCCTTTATTTCATAGCCGGCTTCGGGAACCTTTTCCATTTCCATTTTATCCTTCGCACCTACAAAAAGGAAGTGGGCGTCAGGATATCGTAATTTAATCTCGTTTGCAATGGCAATGGCAGGATAGATATGTCCTCCTGTACCTCCTCCACTAATTAATATTCTAATCGATTGCCTCATGTAAAATATCTAAAGGGTTATCGTCTAAAATAGATTCTTCAGTTTCATCTTTGGAGGCACTTACACTTAGGATCATACCCAGTGCAATACATGTCATCCAAATAGAAGTTCCTCCACTACTTATAAGTGGTAATGTCTGTCCGGTAACTGGCAATATGTTAGATGCAACCGCCATATTAATACAGGCTTGAAATATAATTGGCAGACCTACACCAATAACTAACAATGATCCAAAAATCGTATTCGATTTCCGTACCGTAATAAATATTCTAAAGAGCAATAAGAAATAGACAAAAACAATAAGTAATGCCCCTAAAAGTCCATACTCTTCTACAATAATTGCATAAATAAAATCGGATGATGATTGTGGCAAGAAGTTCTTTTGCACGCTCTTTCCTGGTCCCTTACCTATAACACCTCCGGTAGCAATAGCAGTCTTTGCTTTCTCTACCTGGTAGTTTTCTGCTCCGCTTTTAGAAAAATTCTCTATTCTGCTTTGCCAGGTTTGAATTCTATTTGGCATGGCATCGGGAAATGCTTTAGCTACCAAGATAAACAGAGTAAGTGCTATGACGCCTGCTCCCAGAATGTATCCAATATATTTTAATGGGTATCCTCCTATAAATGACAATACAATAATCATAAAGAAAATGATAGCCGTTGTAGAAAAATTTGCAGGTAATATCAACAACAAAATAAGTGCAACCGGCAACCATAATTGCCAAAGACTTTCTTTAAAAAGAATCGTTTTTTCTTTATTCTTAGCAAGATACCGAGCTACATAGATCATAAGCACCAACCCCGCTAATGTGGATGTTTGAAATCCAATCCCAATAAAAGGTATACGAATCCACCTACTTGCATTGGCTCCTCCTATAGTTGTTCCTTGAGATAACGTGTATATCAACAAAACAAAAACAACAGGCAACATAATAACTGAGCCTCCACTAAAATATCGATATGGTATTCGATGCACGAAATAGATAATCGCAAAGCCCATAATTAACAGTACCATATGCTTTACCAAATATCCCATAGTAGACCCTTGCCCTACAACATAAACAAGATTTGTACTGGCACTATATACCGGCATAAATGAAAACACTGCCAGTATTGCTACTATAGCCCAAATAGTTCTATCTCCTTTTATATGTCTCAGGATGTTTTTCACAGGCTTCTTACTGCATTTTTAAACTGACGACCTCTATCTTCATAATTTTCGAACAAATCAAAACTTGCACATGCTGGAGACAACAACACCACATCTCCTTTATGTGCTAACTTGTAGGCAACCTTTGTCGCTTCTTCTGCCCCTGCTGTCTCAATAATATTTTCTACTACATTACTAAACGATTGAATGATCTTCTCGTTTTCTAGTCCTAAACAAACAATAGCCTTTACTTTTTCTCTTACCAATGGCAGAAGATCGTTATAATCGTTTCCTTTATCGACACCTCCAACGATCCATACAGTAGGTTTATCCATGCATTCCAGCGCATAGAATGTAGCATTTACATTTGTTGCTTTTGAATCGTTTATGAACTGTACGCCGTTCACTTTTTGAACATTCTCTAATCTATGCTCTGCGCCTTCAAAGTTCGATAAGCTCTCTTTAAGATCTCCATTTCTAACCTTTAACAATTTAGCAGCTAATGTTGCTGCCATGGTGTTTTTGGTGTTGTGTTTTCCTTGTAATGTTAATTTAGAAATACTCATTGTAAATTCCTCTGTATTTAATTTTATTATTATGTTATCGTTTTTTAAAAATGCTCCGTAACTCAACTCTTTTTCTATTGAAAAAGGCACTAAATGAGCATTTGTCTTATGTCCTTTCAACCATTGACCTATTGCAGTATCATCTGCATCATAAATCAAATAGTCATCCTTTGTCTGATTCTTCGTAATTCTGAACTTTGAATTCACATACTTTGTAAAATCATAATCATACCTATCTAAATGATCAGGCGTGATGTTTGTAATGATAGCAATGTTCGGTCTGAAATGCTCAATACCATCTAACTGAAAACTACTCAGCTCAAGCACGTAATTTTCATAAGCATTTTCTACTATCTGCAAAGCAAAGCTATCTCCAATATTGCCTGCCATTCCCACACTTAATTCAGCTTCTTTCAGTAGATGATGCGTTAACATGGTTGTAGTGGTCTTACCATTAGAACCTGTTATTCCAATCACTCTTGAATTGGTGTACTTTGTTGCAAACTCAATCTCAGATATCACCGGAACCCGTTTAGCAAATAACTCTTTTACCAGATCTACTTTCTCAGGGATTCCAGGGCTTTTCATAACTACATCAGCATTCAGTATTTTAGACCTGGTATGCTGTTCTTCTTCAAAATCAATATCATGCTGTAAAAGAACTTCTTTGTACGAATCTGCTATTCTAGCTTTATCGGAAACAAACACTTCGTACCCTTGTTTTTTTCCTAATACTGCGGTACCCACACCACTTTCTCCTCCACCTAAGATCACCAGCCTCTTCACTATCTATCTTAGTTTTAAGGTTACTATAGAAAACACCGCTAGCAAAATTCCAACGATCCAAAATCGAACAACAATCTTACTTTCATGGTATCCTGATTTTTGATAATGATGATGGATCGGTGACATTTTAAAGATGCGTCTTCCTGCACCAAATTTCTTTTTGGTGTATTTGAAATAGGATACTTGTAGTATCACTGATAGGTTTTCTATAATGAATATTCCTGCTAAAACCGGCAGTAACAATTCTTTTCTAATAGCAATGGCAATGACAGCGATTATACCTCCTATGGTCAAACTTCCTGTATCCCCCATGAATACTTGTGCGGGGTATGTATTATACCAGAGAAATCCAATTAAAGCTCCAGCGAAAGCCAGAATATATACGGTCATTTCTCCCGAATTCGGGATATACATCACATCTAGATAATCAGCAAAAATGATATTCCCTGACACCCATGCGAATACGGCCAGAGAAATTACAATGATGGCCGAAGAACCAGCGGCCAGACCATCTATTCCATCAGTAAGATTGGCTCCATTAGAAATTCCTGTTACAATAAAAATCACAATAAAGATGAATACGATCCATCCATATTTTTCATAACCATCTCCCAGAAAACTTAAAGCTTTTGCATAATCTAATTCATTGTCCTTAAGAAAAGGAACTGTCGTCTTGGTCGATTTATGCGCATCGCCAAACAATACTCTTTGCCCATTTGCTTTAATGGTTTGCTGATTAGAAGGAAGCTGTTCTTTAATAGTTACATCATCATTAAAGTAGAGCATTGAACCAACGATCAAACCCAGACCTACCTGACCCAATACTTTAAATCTCCCTTTAAGTCCTCCTTTATCTTTTTTGAATATTTTAATATAATCATCAACAAAACCTATCAACCCCATCCAAACGGTTGTAATCAGCAAAATGATCACGTAAATATTATCTAGTTTGCACAGAAGTAGCACTGGGATCAGCGTAGCCAAAATGATAATGATACCTCCCATGGTGGGTGTTCCGGCTTTTTGCTTTTGCCCTTCTAATCCTAAGTCTCTTACAGTTTCACCAACCTGCTTTTTTCTTAGATAATTAATGATCCTTTTTCCATATATGGACGAGAAAAGCAGTGATATAATAAATGCCAATGCTGCTCGGAATGTGATATACTGAAACAATCCCGCTCCTGGAATATGAAATTGGCTCTCTAAATATTCAAATAAATAATACAGCATTTACGAGTCTTTTAATTGTTTAAAACAGTTTTCTATTTCTTCTAAATCTGAAAAATGATTTCGCACTCCATTAATTTCCTGATAGGTTTCATGCCCTTTTCCGGCAATAAGTACTATATCTCCGGGCTCAGAAAATTTACAGGCTGTTTTAATTGCCTGCCTTCTATCTAATACCGTTAAGGTTTTTCTAAAATTTTCGGGTGCCACACCTTCCTCCATCTGATCCAAAATATGTTGTGGATTCTCTGTTCTTGGGTTATCGGAAGTGAAAATTGCCTGATTGCTCAATTGAGAAGCAATATGTGCCATTTTCGGTCTTTTCGAAGTATCGCGATCGCCACCACAACCCACCACCGTAATCAGTTTTTCGTTTCCGGTTCTGATATCATTAATGGTCTGTATCACATTTTTAAGTGCATCTGGCGTATGTGCATAATCTACGATTCCGGTAATATTTTCATCAGAAACCACATATTCAAATCTTCCGGAAACACTTTCTAATTCACTCACAATTCTCAGCACCTCCAGTTTTTCCAGTCCTAACAGGTCTGCTACAGAAATTATGGCCAGTAAATTGTATATATTAAAAACACCTATCAATTTTGTCCAAACCTCAATTCCATTATAATTGATCAAGGTTCCTGACAATCTCTTTTCTATTACTTTAGCCTTATAATCTGCATATGTCTTTAAAGCATAAGATCTCTTCCTGGCTTTGGTGTTTTGCAGCATTACACTTCCATTCTTATCATCTACATTCGTCAAAGCAAATGCTGTTTTAGACAACCCGTCAAAAAAAGCTTTTTTCACATCTCTATACGCTGCAAACGTGTTATGATAATCTAAGTGATCGTGTGAAAGGTTTGTAAAAACCCCTCCTCTAAAATCAAGCCCTTCCGTTCTTTTTTGATGGATTCCGTGAGAACTTACTTCCATAAAGCAATATTCCACATCAGCAGCAACCATCTCATTCAGAAATTTATTAATGGAAAGAGAATCTGGGGTCGTATGAGTTGCAGGATATTCAACTGTATCCACCATGATCTTTACAGTAGATAGCAATCCTACTTTTTTACCAGCCTTTTTAAATAATGCATATAATAAAGAGGCAATGGTTGTTTTGCCATTCGTTCCCGTCACTCCAATCAGTTGCAGTTTTGAAGATGGATTGTCATAAAAATTTGAAGAAACAATAGCCAAAGCTGTATTAGCATCTTCCACCTGAACATAGGTAACATGCTTCTGACGCTCTACAGGAATTTGCTCGCAAAGTATTGCTAAGGCACCTTTATCTATTGCGTTATCAATATAATTGTGCCCATCTACCAACAGTCCTTTTTGAGCTACGAACAGCCCTTTTTGGGTTACTTTTCTAGAATCAAAAGCTACTTCGGAAATAGAAATATTAGTATTTCCAATCACATCCGTTACAGCAACTCTATATAATATGTCTTTTAGCACTTTCAACTTACGACAACTTTAAAATGATGGTTTTTCCTTTCACTAACTTCTCTCCTTTTTTAATGGACTGCGTCTTTACTCTACCCATTCCGGTAACTTTCACTTTCAATCCAATATTCTCCAATAATGAAATAGCATCCATTGCCGGCATTCCTTTTACATTAGGTACTCTCACAAACTCTTTTTGAGCTTCTGCGTCATAGGCAGTATATAAATTTTGGATACTTTCGAACTTTGTCTTGTTGATATCGACCTTATCGTTAACCGGCGTATTTGTATAGATCTTCTGAGCAATTTCTTTAAATACAGGCGCAGCCACTGTTGCTCCATAATAGCCTTTCTCTTTCTTTGGATCATGAATCACCACGATACATGAATATTTAGGCTTTTCTACAGGAAAGAATCCTGCGAATGATGCCACATATCTTTTATTGGAATATCCTCCTGCTACCCTGTTTCCATTTTCGTCTGTATATGCCGAAACATATTTTTTTGCAGTTCCTGTTTTTCCTGCCATAGAGAAGTTAGGTGAATAGATGTTATCTGCTGTTCCTTTTAACACCACATTTTCCATTACTTTTTTCACCTTTTTAATAGTGCTTGGAGCCGCAATTTGAGAACTCATGATCTCTGTTTCAAAAACTCTGGTCGTTTTATTCTGATTCCTCAATTCTTTTATAAACTTTGGCTTTACCATAACACCATCGTTCGCTACGGCATTATAAAATGTTAAGGTTTGAAGAGGAGTTAACGAAACTCCGTATCCCCAAGCCATCCATTCTAAAGATGTTTTATACCAGTTCTTTTTATCCTTTGGAGTTCGGATGTATGGTCTACCTTCCCCTTTAATAGGCACTCCCAATTTCTTCGTCAATTTGAATTGCTCTAACTTTTCTATGAATTTTTCAGGTTGATGATCGTAATGCTTTCGAATTAATTTTACGATCCCTATGTTTGACGATACTTCAAAAACCCTACCTGCTGAGATCACTCCATATCCTCCTCTTTCCGAATCTTCAACTTTATCTCCGTGAATGTAAATTCTTCCTTTTTCTGTATCTACGACAGTGGATGTGTCGATCACTTTATCATCCAAAGCCGCCATCAAGCTTGCTAACTTAAAGGTAGATCCCGGTTCATGAGATTCCCAGATCGCATAGTTCCGTTTCTCGTAATATTTTCCATTAGAAGTTCTACCCAGATTGGAAATCGCTTTAATCTCGCCGGTAGCAGTTTCCATAACCACAGCACACCCGTGGTCCGCTTCGAAATATTCTAATTGCCTTAATAATGCATGATGTGTAATATCCTGAATGTTCACATCTATGGTTGTAATTACATCCGAACCATCGATAGGTTCTTTCTCATTTACATCATTGATAGGCTTCCATTGCCCCTTTGCTATTTTTTGCTTCCATCGCAATCCGTTCACACCAACCATTTCATCTGCAAAGGCTCCTTCAATTCCGGCTTCTCCTCTATAATCATGATACCCAATGGTTCTTTCTGCGATCTTTCCTATAGGGTGTTCTCGAACCGTCCTGTGCTCCCCTATAAAACCACCTTTATAAACTCCCAGTTTAAAAATGGGAAAGGTTTTCATTTTTAAATATTCGTTGTAGCCAACATTTCTTGCGATCAGTAAATACCTATTCTTTTTCTTACGCGCACTACGAAGTTTTTGCTCATAATATCCTTTGGATCTCCCCAGTAATTCTGACAATGACTGAGCCAGTGCACTTACATTCTTCTCAAAAATGTTTGCTTTTACCGCCATAACATCCATGCGAATCGTGTATTTGGAAATTGAGGTCGCTAATAATTTTCCATCTGCCGAATACACATTCCCTTTATTTGCATAGATGGTATCCTGTCTTCTTGTAATTTCTGTAGAAAGTTTCTGGTATTTATCTCCCTCGGAGTATTGAATGCTTACAACCTGAAATACAATTACACATAAAAAAAGCGTCATAAAAGCAGCTACAATGTAGAATTTTGTGAGTATGCTGTCTTTAAACGTTTTCAAGGTATTAGTCTTTTTTTTGTGTTACTTTTATTTTTGTTGGGGGTGTATCGGTAGGAAATAGTCCTATATCTTTTGCTTTTTGCCTGACGCTCGATTCCATTTTCATCCGCATCAGGAGCGTCTCGGATGCTATATATTTTTCTCTCAGCTCAATTCGCTGTTTATTCAACTCTGATATTTTTAACACTTTCTTGTCGGCATTATGAGCACTAGAAATCATGATCAGCAATAACACCACCACGAAAATGATCACCCTCCAGTTTTTGAAGGCAGATTCATCTGTGAGGAAACTTCCTCTTAGAATATCGTATATGTTCTTTTTTACTTTTGACACTTTACTTCAAAGTTGCAATTCTCAATTTAGCGCTGCGAGCCCTATTGTTGACGTTAACTTCCTGGGGGGTAGGCACAATTAACTTTCCTACTTTCTTTAATGGTTCGTTTGTATTACCAAAAAAATCTTTTTCAGGCTCGCCGCTAAATAATCCTGTTCTAATAAACCTCTTCACCAATCTATCTTCTAATGAGTGATATGAGATTATACTTATTCTTCCATTTTCCTTCAACAACGCTGGGAGTTGTTTCAAGAATTCTTTTAATACCTCTAACTCTTCGTTTACTTCAATCCTGATCGCTTGAAATATTTGAGCTAAAATCTTGTGTTCTTTTGCAGCCGGTAAATATTTTTTCAATACTTGCTTCAGCTGAAAACTTGTTTCTATTCTCTGCTTTGTTCTTTCCTCTGCAATCGTTCTTGCCAAATTTCTTGAGTTTCGCAACTCGCCATATAGAAATAAAACATCTGCCAACTTCTCCTCATCATACTCATTTACCACGTCTTTTGCCGAAACCACCGCTTTCTGATTCATTCTCATATCTAAATCAGCATCAAACCGTGTAGAAAAACCTCTTTCTGCCTCATCAAACTGATGAGATGAGACACCTAAATCGGCCAACACTCCATCCACTTTTTTAACTCCATGAAATTTCAAATACCTGGTAATGTATCTGAAATTTTCAGGGATCAAGGTAAATCGCGCATCATCAACAACATTTTTCAAAGCATCTGGATCCTGATCAAAAGCAAACAACTTACCTGAAGCTCCAAGTCTACTCAGTATTTCCCTGGAGTGCCCTCCTCCGCCAAACGTTACATCCACATATACTCCATCTTCTTTTATGTTCAAGGCATCAATGCTCTCGTGAAGCAATACTGGATTATGATAACTCATCTACATCTGTATTTCCCATCACCTCTTCTGCTAATGAAGCAAAATCAGAAGCAGCATCATCAATAGCTTGTTCATATTTATCCTTATCCCAAACCTCAATAATATTTATTGCTGAAGACAGCACTACCTTTTTATTGATCCCAGCAAATTCACATAAATCTTTTGGCACCAGTAATCTACCTGTAGCGTCTAGTTCTACGATCTTTACACCTGCAGTAAACCTTCGAATGAAATCGTTATTCTTTTTAACAAATCGGTTCAAGCCATTCACTTTCTGCATCATCGCGTTCCACTCTTGCATTGGATACACCTCTAAACAAGGTTGAAAAACACTTCTTTTAATAACAAAACCTTCTTGTAGCACAGGCGCTAACTGCTTCTTTAAAGCAGATGAAAGCATCAATCTGCCTTTAGCATCAGCTTTACATTCGTATGTTCCTGTTAGATGTATCAAGGTTTTTATTTTCTAATAAATTCAAATGTAGAAAATTTATACCACTTTTTACCACTTTTTACCACATTGTTAATAAAATTTAATAATAGTTTATGGAGGTGATCAATTTTTACCCAAAAAGGTCAAAAAAACGGAATCATCGAAATCGATGTATTTGTCACAAAAAAAGCCTACATTTGCCTTTAAGTCAAACCAAAAAATAATGACTGAAAACGTAAAGACTGAGGGCAAATTTACATATGCTGAAGCAGGAGAAGGAAGAGCAATAATTGTGTTGCACGGGTTGATGGGAGCATTAAGTAATTTTGATAAAACTTTTGAATATTTTTCTGGTCACGGATACAAAGTTCTTATCCCTGAACTACCTCTGTATACAATGCCTTTGCTAAAAACCAATGTTAAAAACTTAGCGAAATTTCTACGCGATTTTATCGCTTATAAAGAACTAAAAGATGTCATCCTTCTTGGCAACTCTCTGGGAGGACACATAGGGCTTTATTACACCAAACATTTTCCTGAAGATGTTGGGGCTTTGGTGCTAACCGGAAGTTCCGGATTGTACGAGAAAGCTATGGGAGATAGCTATCCTAAAAGAGGAAATTACGAGTACATTGAACAAAAGACCAAAGACGTTTTTTATGATCCAAAAATTGCTACTAAAGAGCTGATTGATCAAGTATACAAGATTGTTAACAATCGAAATTCAGTGATCAAAACATTAGCCATTGCCAAAAGTGCAATACGTCATAATATGGCTAATGATCTTCCAAATATGAACCAACCAACATGCCTTATTTGGGGAAAACAAGATAACGTTACTCCTCCGGAAGTAGCAGAAGATTTTCACAAGTTACTTCCAGACTCTGACTTATACTGGATAGACAAATGCGGACATGCTGCTATGATGGAAACACCTGAAGAGTTTAACACTTTATTAGAAGATTGGCTACGTAAAAGAAATTTATAGTCATGAAAATAAAATCTGCAGAATTTGTGATGAGCAATAGTAATGTTACTAAAGCTCCCAAGGACAGAATTCCAGAGTATGCTTTTATAGGACGTTCGAATGTCGGAAAATCCTCATTGATCAATATGTTAATGGGACGTAAAGATTTGGCTAAGATTTCCGGAAAACCTGGAAAAACGCAATTAATCAATCACTTTAAAATAAATGAAGAATGGTTTTTGGTCGACTTACCTGGGTATGGATACGCTCAAGTTTCTAAGAAAAAGAGAACTATATTTCAACGTTTTATTGAAAACTACTTTAAAGAAAGAGAACAATTGGTATGCACATTTGTTCTGGTAGATTCTAGACATGATCCTCAAAAAATTGATCTAGAATTCATGAGATTCCTGGGAGAACTTCAAATTCCTTTCTGTATTGTCTTTACAAAGGCCGATAAATTAGGTAGTTCTAAGCTTAATAAACAAATAGTTTCATATAAAAAGAAATTATTGAATACTTGGGAAACCGTACCTACTTCGTTTGTAACTTCTTCGTCAAATGGATTTGGTAGGGATGCGTTTCTTGACTTTATTGATAGTGTCAATCGAGATGTGGCAGATAACTTTAAATAGTAATGAATTCTACCAAAGACAACTTACAAATTCTCTTTGAAGACAACCACATTATTATTGTCAACAAACGAGCCGGAGATATCGTGCAAGGTGACAGAACCGGAGACAAACCTTTGAGTAATGTTGTTAAAGAATACATCAAGGAAAAATACGGCAAACCAGGAGAGGTCTTTCTAGGAGTAGTACACCGATTGGACAGACCGACAAGTGGTATTGTTATTTTTGCAAGAACATCTAAAGCTCTAGAGCGTTTAAACAAAATGCTTCGGGAAAAGAAGATTCAAAAAACATATTGGGCTGTTGCTAAGAATCGACCTAAAAAAGAAAGTGGCACACTCATTCATTACTTAAAGAAAAACCCTAAAAACAATAAATCTACTGCTTACTCTAGAGAGACCGATGGAAGCAAAAAAGCGATTTTGCATTATCAGGTTATCAAAAAACTGGATAATTATACACTTTTAGAGATCGATCTAGAAACAGGTAGACATCATCAAATTAGAGCTCAATTAGCGGCATTGGGAAGCCCT
The DNA here is from genome assembly GCA_965218065.1 of Flavobacteriaceae bacterium. GTDB lineage: Bacteria > Bacteroidota > Bacteroidia > Flavobacteriales > Flavobacteriaceae > Polaribacter. The sequence goes on from OZ244589.1 coordinate 2,361,523, forward strand.
ATAAAGGGAGACCTGAAATATGGTTTTCCTAGAAGCAATAAGGATGGTAGTATCCATCTGCATGCTAGAAAAATTCAATTTATTCATCCCGTAAAAAAGGAACAAATTACCATTACAGCGCCTCCCTTTAAAGATGTTATTTGGCAGGTGTGTATTTAGATTTTTGTATATTGAGGCAAACTAAGATTTGATGAAGAGCCTCAAATATCTTTCCATTATTTTATTACCTATCACCGTTTATATTTCATTTACGAATACAGGCTGGATGACTTTTATTCCTTTGATCGTTTTTTTCGGTTTTGTTCCTGCTTTGGAATTACTATTTAGACCACAAAAAGAGAACTTCTCAAAAGAACAAGAGAAAAAAGAAAAGGAGAACAAAATGTATACATGGATCCTATACCTTATGATTCCGATACAGTTAGTCTTCCTAGCATATTTCTTTACGATTATTCAAGAACCGGAACTTACCACATCTGATATCATTGGTAGAATTTCGGCCATGGGATTGATGTGTGGAGTTATTGGTATAAATGTGGGACATGAGCTTGGGCACAGAAACAATCGCAGTGACGAATTTTTAGGAGAATTGCTACTACTTACTTCTTTGAACACACACTTTCTTCCTTATCATAATGGTGGCCATCATTATAATGTAGCTACTCCCGATGACGCTGCTACGGCCAGAAAAAATGAACTGCTATATGTCTTTTGGATTCGTTCTCATTTTACAAGTTATAGACAAGCTTGGCAACTAGAGAATAAACGTTTAAAGTCTGACAACAGATCTTGGTTTCACATTCAAAATCGAATGATCGTTTATACCTTTTGCAATCTTATTCTACTTGGAGGGATCTACTATTTTCTAGGGCTTTTTAGCTTGCTGTGCTTTTTGGGAGCAGCAATTTTTGGGATCTTGTTGTTGGAAACAGTAAACTACATAGAACATTATGCACTCTTGCGAAAAAAGAACGAACATGGCCGTTATGAAAAAGTAAAACGAATACATTCATGGAATTCAGATCATGTTATTGGTAAGATCATGTTGTTTAATTTATCACGTCATTCGGATCATCATTATAACGGAAGTAAGCACTATCAGTTATTAAAATCGTTACCCGAGAGTCCTCAGATGCCAACAGGATATCCCGGAATGATGTTACTTTCTCTATTCCCTCCGCTATGGTTCAAGTTGATGCACAAAAAACTACAAAATATTAATTCATAATATCTATGACTTCAGAAAAAACGGTTTCAGAAGCGATACACTATCGTCGTTCTGTGAGAATTTATGATTCCGAGAAAAAAATTGATTCCGAAATTGTAAAAAAGTGTATTGAACAAGCTGCTCTGGCTCCCAATAGTAGTAATATGCAACTATGGGAATTTTATCATGTCACATCAAAAGAAACTATTCAAAAGATAGCACCGTTCTGCTTTAATCAGAATACAGCGAAAACAGCGCAACAATTAGTAATTTTTGTTACCAGAAAAGATCTATGGAGAAAAAGAGCAAAAGCTAATTTAGATATGATAGATTCGTTATATCCTCCTAAACCAAAATCTGAGCAAAGCAATAGAGAAAAAGTCAGCAGAAGATACTATAGTAAGATCATTCCCTTTGCCTATCATGATTTTCTAGGAATTTACGGTTGGTTTAAATATCTAATGATCTTAATAGTCGGATTATTTAAACCAATATACCGCGAGGTACGCGCAAGCGATATGCGTGCTGTGGTACATAAAACATGTGCATTGGCAGCTGAAAACTTTATGATTAGCATGGCAGCTGTGGGTTATGATACTTGCCCTATGGAAGGTTCGGATACCTGGCGTGTAAAAAGATTACTAGGACTTCCTTTCGGAGCTCATATAAACATGATCGTAAGCTGCGGTATACGAAAACCCGAAGGTGTATATGGAGAACGTTTTCGTATCCCTTTCAAAGAAGTCTATAAAAAAATTACTTAGCCTTTACTTTGAAAACCAGAACGTTTTTAGACTTCTCTATTTCTTGCTGATTTAGTAACATCTTCACAAACTCTCCATTCACGTATTTCTCCGCCAAATCATCATAATGCTCACTAAATACATTTCCAGATTGCCCGGTTGGAAGAATACTCACACTATTCTCTATATCTGAAAAGTCGATCACTCTTCTGGTAGAAGGACCAGCGGTTACTTTATATATCCCTGTTCCATTTAACTGAAACAATTGATTATTGATCACTTCATTACCACCATCCATTTGGAAGGATCCAACGTTGAACATACTTCTCATGAGTGCTCCTCCAGGTGCTAAGGCATGTCCATGCTCAACACTGGCAACCTTATCCCATGACCACTTAGAAACGTCGCCACCTAACTGCTCTTCTAATTCAGCTATTGCTTTTGAAAATGCCTTCTGAATGATCACTTTTTTATCCTCTTTTACATCTGTCGTAATATCATCCCACCAAACAGAAGCATCTTTCTCCAATTGAACCGCAATCATACGTTTCATCAAACCACCTGTTTTCATAAACTGCTCGAAGCTTTCACCCATTTCATCGCTAAACGTATGCTCCATGAATTTATAAATCATTTTCGTATAGATCGTTGGTGCATTGTTCTTTTTCAAATAAGCACCATCCCAAGTATCTAGAACTTCTAAAGCTGCTTTTTCATTTTCGGTCAATGTACTTTCATTCAAACTTTCTTTAATCTTTTGAACATTTTTAACGGCAATATTTGATGTAACATCATAGATCATATGCATCACATCTTCCTTGGTCCAATCGTTTTTAGCCTCAAGTAATTGACGAATCCTGTCTCCTCGATCTTCCGGAAGATAATAACCGGGATAATGATAGCCGTCTATAGAATCCGTTTGGTTATTTGCTGAATAGACATAATTCCAGCTTGGATTTATTGCTTGAGGATTTTTTTCAAAACTCAAATATTCCTGGATCTCATCTTTACCACTAGCACCATCTAAAACAAGCATTGTACTAAGCGAATCTCTATACCTGTATAACTTCCCTGAAGCGAACCATGCAATATTATTTTTAGCATCTCCATACATAATATTTAACCCTGGAGCGTGTAATCGCTCGGCAGCTGTTTTAAACTCTTGCAAATCTCTCGCATGAGACAGCGTGTAAGCCACATCCAAAATCTCATTCTCTAATTTTGTGTAGATCCACTGCATAGCCATAGGTCTTTCATCTTTAATATGTTTGATCATATCGTTCATAATAGGACCATGTTTGCTTATTTTAACTGTAAACGTTGTATCAGGAGCGTCCTTTACTTTGATCGTCTTGTCCACTTTTTTGTAAGCAACGTATCCATCCGGAGTCATATATTCGTCTGGATTATTTGGATTATTCTTTTCAAAGTAGAAGTCCAGATCGTCATTTTCAAACATCGTTAAGCCATAGGCATAATTTCGATTATGACCTAGTAATGCGAATGGGGTCAATGCTATATTATACCCATACAATTCAAAATCCGGTGTTTTAATATGTGATTGATACCATACGGAAGGTTGTGCAAAACCAATATGAGGGTCATTTGCAAAAAGTACCTTACCATTCTTTGTTTTCTCCGGACCTATAACCCAAGAATTACTTCCTATAAATGGAGCAATAGGTAATTCATTTAAAACACGATCTACTGTCTTAGCAATTTCTGCATGAATTATAGGGTTCTTCTCCGTATTTAACGTCGCCGTATTTTCATAAATAGGGATATTCAATTCTTTTACATAATCCTCTCCTAATTTTTCTTTGATTTCTGTCAATAGCGGATCGGCCTTATGAGCGTGTGCAAAACTGAAAGCCATATACCCTTTTACATGATACACATCTTCTATGGTATATGGTACTTTTTCAATTCCCAATAATTTAAACTCAACCGGAGTGGTTCCTGATTCTATAAATTGATTAATCCCATCTAAATAAGCCATCGTTAACTTATACGCTTCAGACTCTTTGTCAAGTTTAGCTATGGATTCTTTTGCATTTTCGACAATTCCTAAACCCGAAAAAAACGCATCCGTTTCAATCAATTTCTCCCCAAATATCTCAGATAATCTTCCCGGAGCAATTCTACGAATCAGCTCCATTTGCCACAATCTATCTTGCGCATGAACATATCCAAGTGCTATATATGCATCTTTTTGGTTCTGAGCATTGATATGCGGCACACCATAGTCATCATAATATACAGTTACCTCATCAGATATTGTGTTCAATGTAAGTTCACCATCATATACTGGATAAAATGTACGAGCATACAACCATATAGCAATGGCACTTACGATAATTAGAGCAAAGAGGAATTTTAATATTTTTTTTAAGATTTTCATCCGGATAAATTTGATTTTTCTCAAAGATAATGGATTTAAGTTGTATTTTTGAGGCGCTTAAAATTCACACTTTCATGAAAAAAATTCAGATGGTAGACCTACCAGGTCAATATGAAAAGATCAAGGATGTAGTCGATGCCTCTATTGAAGAGGTTGTAAATTCGGCTGCTTTTATAAATGGCCCATATGTCAAAGAATTTCAAAAAGATTTAGAAAACTACTTGAACGTTAAACATGTTATCCCTTGTGCAAATGGGACCGATGCATTACAAATTGCAATGATGGGTCTAGGCTTGGAGCAAGGAGACGAAGTTATTACCGTAGATTTTACATTTGCCGCAACCGTAGAGGTGATCGGTTTATTGAAGCTTACTCCGGTACTGGTAGATGTTGACCCAAGTACTTTTAATATCGATATTGAAGCGCTTAAAGGTGCTATTACTCCAAAAACCAAAGCAATTGTTCCGGTACATTTATTTGGTCAATGTGCTAATATGGAAGCAATCATGGAAGTGGCAAAAGAGCACGATCTATATGTTATAGAAGATAATGCACAAGCAATCGGAGCAGATTATACATTTACAAATGGTACTTCCCAAAAGGCAGGAACCATTGGACATGTGGGTACCACATCTTTTTTCCCATCAAAGAACTTAGGTTGTTATGGTGATGGTGGAGCCATATTTACAAATGATGATGATCTTGCCCATATCTTAAGAGGAATCGTAAATCATGGAATGTATAAGCGTTATTACCACGATGTAATTGGAGTAAACTCTAGACTGGATAGTATTCAAGCAGCTGTACTTAAAGCTAAATTACCACATTTAGATGCATATTGTGACGCTCGTAGAAAAGCTGCGGCGTATTATTCGGAAGCTTTTGCAAATAATCCCAATATTGTCACTCCGACCATCAGTAATTTCTCAACTCATGTATTCCATCAATATACTTTGAAAATTACTAATGGTAAAAGAAATGACTTGCATAAACATTTATTGGACAATGGAATTCCAAATGCAATTTATTATCCGGTACCATTACACAGTCAGGAGGCATATAAAGATGCGCGCTACAATGAAGATGATTTTAAGGTAACTAATGAACTTATCGATTGTGTTATTTCGTTGCCGATGCACACAGAATTAGAAACTGAACAATTGGATTTCATTACGAAGACAGTACTTAATTTTGTAGGATAGTTTATGAAAACAATACTTGTCACCGGTGGATTAGGTTTTATAGGTTCGCATACCGTAGTTGAACTGCAAAATTCTGGCTATAACGTAATTATTATAGATGACTTGTCTAATTCTACATTAGGCGTTTTAGATAATATCACATCCATTACCGGAATAAAACCCAACTTCTATAATATTGACCTGAGAATTAAAAATGATGTCTTTGACTTTTTCGACAAACATAAAGTTGATGGTATTATCCATTTTGCGGCATTTAAAGCCGTAGGTGAAAGTGTTCAAAAACCCCTTGCCTATTATGAAAATAATATAGGGAGCTTAGTGTATCTTTTACAAAAAGTAAAAGAACAAAATATTCCTAGTTTTATTTTTAGCTCTTCATGCACAGTGTATGGGCAAGCCGATACTTTACCCATTACTGAAAAAGCTCCTATCAAACCAGCTGAATCACCTTATGGTAATACAAAACAAATTGGTGAGGAGATTATTAAAGAAAATTGTTATGCCAATAACTTAAATGCTATCTCTTTACGATATTTCAATCCTATTGGAGCTCACGAAAGCATCAAAATTGGGGAGTTGCCTATTGGTGTTCCTCAAAACTTAATTCCGTTTATTACTCAAACAGCCGCCGGTATCCGAAAAGAATTATCTGTTTTTGGAAATGACTACCCTACGCATGATGGAACAGCCGTTAGAGATTATATACATGTAGTAGATCTTGCCAAAGCACATATTTCTGCATTAGAAAGACTTTTGGCAGGTAAGAACACTGCAAACTATGAAGCATTTAATATTGGTACTGGTAAAGGAAGTTCTGTACTAGAGGTTATTAGAACTTTTGAAAAAGTTTCTGAAACGAAATTGAACTACAAAATAGTAGAACGTCGAGAAGGAGATATTACGGCAGCCTATGCCGATACTTCCTTAGCCAACAAAGAGTTGGGTTGGAAAGCTGAAAAAACATTGGAAGAAGGTCTTGCCTCTGCATGGGCCTGGCAAAAAAAGCAGTAATTTATAAATCTGAATATTCTTTAACAATCTCTTAGGGTTTTACTCGTTTTGATTTTAGTACATTCACGAACCAAAACTAAAACCATGACTAAAAGACTCTTACTCATCCTGATGGTTATCAGCTTTATAGCGTGTAACCCAAAAAAAGAAAACACCCCAGAACTTTCTATTGATTATGAAAAAATCACATTAGACAATGGACTTGATGTTATTTTTCATGTAGATAAGTCCGATCCTGTTGTCGCTGTTGAATTAATGGCACATGTTGGATCTGCAAGAGAAATAGAAGGGAGAACGGGCTTCGCTCATTTATTTGAACACCTACTATTTTTAGAATCTGAAAACCTAGGAAAGGGCGGACTTGATAAAATGAGTGCACGTATTGGAGGATCAGGAGCTAATGGTTCTACCTCAAGAGATCGCACCAATTATCTGCAAACTGTACCAAAAGATGCTTTGGAAAAAATGATCTGGGCAGAAGCCGACAAGCTAGGTTGGTTTATCAACACCGTGACAGATCCTGTCTTGGCTAAAGAAAAACAAGTTGTAAAGAACGAGAAAAGACAAAGCATAGATAACAGACCTTATGGGCACAGGCAGTATGTAATTGGCAAGAACTTATACCCAAAGGACCACCCATATAATTGGCAAGTGATCGGATCCTTGGAAGATCTCCAAAATGCTACTTTGGATGACGTAAAAACCTTTTTCAAAAAATGGTACGTCCCTAATAATTCTACATTAGTGCTCTCTGGAGATATAGATATAGACCAAGCTAAAAAATGGGTACACAAGTATTTTGATGAAATTCCACGAGGAGAAGAAATTACTCCGATCGAAAAACGTCCGGGTGTTGTTAAGGAGACAAAGCACCTATACTATGAAGACAACTTCGCTCGTTTACCCGAACTAACACTTTCATGGCCGGCGGTTGAGCAATATCACAAAGACGCTTATGCTTTAGATATCTTAACAGAATATCTTTCGGATGGGAAAAGAGCACCTCTAAACAAGGTACTTGTAGATGATTTGAAATTGACATCATCTACTACCATGTTCAACTTTACATCTGAATTAGCAGGACAGGTTCAATTGATCGTTAGAGCTTTTAACAATACAAAACTAGATGAAGTAAAGAAAGGTATAGACATGGCTTTTGCAGATTTTGAAAAGAATGGAATTCCTCAAAAAGATCTTGACCGAATCAAAGCAGGTCAGGAAACGGCTTTTTATCGCAGTCTATCCAGTGTACTTGGAAAAGGAACTCGATTAGCTTCGTATAACACGTACACGAACGATCCAGGTTTTGTAACTCAGGATATTAAAAACACTTTGTCTGTGACCAGAGAAGATGTTATGAATGCTTATAACAAATATATTAAGGGTAAGAACTTCATTGCTACAAGTTTTGTTCCTAGAAATGGGAAAGATTTGGCTTTGACTAACTCGACGGAAGCAGAAGTGGTAGAAGAAAAAATTGTCATTGGAGCCGAAGAGAATTTTGATGCTTCCATTGCTGCTACTTATGAAAAAACACCCTCTACGTTCGATCGTTCTGTGGAACCTCCATATGGAAATGCTCCGGAGGTGAAAGTACCAGACGTTTGGGAAAGCTCATTAGGCAACGGACTCAAAGTATATGGTATTCAAAATGATGAAGTTCCGTTAGTACAGTTCAATTTAGTTATTGATGGAGGACAACTACTGGAAAATATGGATAAGTTAGGTGTTGCCAACCTCACAGCTGATCTTATGGAGCGAGGCACCAAGAACAAAACGGTAAGTGAACTGGAAGATGCTATGGCTCAGTTAGGTGCGTCTATCAATATTTTTGCAAGTAAAGAGAACATTAGAATTACGGGAACCACTTTAGCAAAGAACTACAATGCAACTTTAGCATTAGCGCAAGAGATGTTATTAGAGCCTCGATGGGATGCTACTGAGTTTGAGCTTTTAAAGAAAAGGGCCATTGACAATTTAAGGCAGCAAGAAGCTAGCCCTAGATCGGTAGCCGCGAATGCATATAACGAATTGGTTTATGGAAAAGATAATATCCGTTCTAAGAATGTATTAGGAACTATTGCTTCTGTAGATAAAATTACTTTGGACGACCTGAAATCGTATTATGCGAATTACATCTCACCTTCTGTAACAAAAATGCATATCGTAGGAGATATCAGTCAGCAAGATGTGATCAGTTCTCTAAAGGATCTAGAAGCAAATTGGGCGGCAAAGGATGTGAAAATTCCTTCTTTCAAAACGCCTGATGCGCCTAAAAAATCGACCGTATATTTTTATGACATTCCGAATGCCAAACAATCTCAGTTGAGGTTTGGAGCACCTGCATTAGCATATAATGATGCTGATTATTATCCTGCAACGGTAATGAATTATATCCTTGGTGGCGGTGGATTTGCATCCCAACTTACACAGCAATTGCGTGAAGGAAAAGGGTATACCTATGGTATTGGATCATTCTTTTCAGGAACGAAAGACAAAGGTGCGTTTACCATTTCGAGTGGTGTTCGTAGTAATGTGACTTTAGAAGCTTCCCAGTTGGTGAAACAAATTCTGGAAAATTACGGCAAGAACTACAATGAAAAAGATCTAGCTACCACTAAAGGCTTTTTAATAAAGAGTAATGCTAGAGCTTTTGAAACTATGAGAGCTAAATTGCGAATGTTAGAAAACATTAGCACATACGATCTTCCTGCCGACTACGTAAAAGGAAGAGAACAGATCGTAAACGATATGACCATTAATAAAATTCAAGAGCTATCAGGAAAGTACTTAGATCCTAACAAAATGATCTGGTTAGTGGTAGGTGATGCGAAAACACAATTGAAGAGAATGGAAAAGTTAGGTTTCGGAAAACCTGTTTTATTAAATCAAACAGAAATTCCCATCAAAGACTAATACTTTATATGTATAAAAAAAAGCCCGCTCATTTGAGCGGGCTTTTTGTTTCTTAGTAATCTAACAATTCTAAAATCTTCGTCTTTACTTTCTCTGTTGATGGAATCATCGTTTGTTCCAACGTACTATTCAGCGGTATTGCTGGCATATTCTCACTTCCAATAGTCATTACCGGTGCATCCAAATACGCAAAACATGCTTCCTGTATTTTACCAGACAGTGCCCTTGCGAAACCAGTTGAAGATGGTTCTTCTGTCACTACTAAACACTTTCCATTTTTCTTTACAGACGTTAGTATAGTTTCTTCATCCAAAGGATATAAGGTTCGTAAGTCGATCACCTCAATGGTATCTTTCATTCCCAATTCCGCACTAGCGTTCATTGCCCAATGTACGCCCATTCCATAGGTAACGATCGTAATGGTTTCTTCATCCTCTTGTTTCCATATTTCTTGGAGCACCCAGGCTTTTCCGAATGGCAATACATAATCTTCAGCAGGCTCAATAGAAGTAGCACCATGCGTTCCTGGAACTTTACTCCAGTACAATCCCTTATGTTCTAATATCACCACCGGATTTGGATCGTAATACGCCGCTTTTAACAACCCTTTCAAGTCTGCTCCATTACTCGGGTACGCAATTTTTATACCTCTAATATTTGTAAGTACGCTTTCTACTGAAGATGAGTGATACGGTCCTCCGCTTCCATAAGCACCAATCGGTACACGCAATATCATACTTACGGGCCATTTACCATTAGATAAGTAACAACTTCTACTTACCTCCGTAAACAATTGATTCAATCCTGGCCATATGTAATCAGCAAATTGAACCTCTACGATCGGTTTCAATCCAACAGCACTCATTCCTACTGTAGAACCTACAATAAATGCCTCTTGAATTGGCGTATTAAACACACGATCATCACCAAATTTTTGCGCTAGCGTTGCTGCTTCTCGAAAAACACCTCCTAATCTTCCTCCAACATCCTGGCCATATAACAGACATTCTTTGTGTTTCTTCATTAACTCTTCCACAGCAAATAACGCACAATCTACCATCACCACTTTGTCACTTCCTTTTGGTGAACGTTCACCTGATTCTTCTGTGATCGGAGTCGGCACAAAATCATGCGTAAATAGATCTTCCGGCTTCGGATCTTCTGCTTGCAAGGCTTTTTCGAAATCAGCATGCACTTTTTCTTTTGCTGCTGTTTCAATAGCTGAAACCTCCTCATTTGAAAAGCCATTCTCTAACAATTGCTGTTTTAAAACCGGATATGGGTCTCTAGAACGTGCTTCCTCCAGATCATCTCGATACCACTCCATTCGAACACCAGATGTATGATGATTCAGTAGTGGAACCTTTGCATGTACTAAAAAAGGCCTGCGTTCTTTTCGGATAGTTTCAATGACGCGCTCAATAGCTTCGTAACTTTCAATGAAATTGGCACCATCTATGGAGATCGCTTCTAATCCATGAAAACCTTGTGCATATTCAAAAGCATTTTGCGCTCTGGTTTCTTCAGCATTTGCAGAGATATCCCAACCATTATCCTGAACCAAATACAATATAGGCATCTGCTTCAATGCTGCCATCTGGAAGGCTTCTGCAATTTCACCTTCCGTTACGGAAGCATCCCCTAAAGAACAAACAGTAATAGGATTTTCTATGCTTGAATTATTCAGCCCTTGTAATTCCTTGTATTGCATTCCCATTGCCACACCTGTAGCGGGAATTGCCTGCATTCCGGTAGCTGAGGACTGATGTGGAATTTTAGGCTTATCATCATCCTTTAAGCTCGGATGACAGTAATAGGTTCTACCACCGGAAAAAGGGTCTTCCCTCTTTGCCAGTAGCTGTAACATCACGTCATAAGGTTCTAATCCGAAGGATAGTAGCATAGCATCATCTCTATAATACGGAAATGCATAATCTTGAGGTAACAACTGCATTCCTAACGCGGTCTGAACAGCCTCATGTCCTCTGGAGGTAGCATGTACATATTTCGAGACAACTTTAAAGTTCTCTTCATATAGCTCTGCCATTGCCTTGGCCGTGCATAGGTTTGAAAACCCTCTTTCTAAAATCTTCTTATCCATTAAGCCAACTGATTTTCTATAATCGTCATCCAATTAAAAGTATCCTCTATTTTTCCTGTTTTGATAGCGTTGAGCGTATCATTGATATCCAAACCAACCGGGCTCGTATCTGACACATGGATCGTTTTATTATCTATTCCAATCTCCTGGATATAGGCAATTCCAACGGCTGTACCTGTTCCAAAGGCCTCTTCTAATGTTCCATTCTTAGACGCTTCTTCTATTTCATCGATAGTGATCGGTCTCTCAATCACTTCAAAACCTTTATAACGTAACAAATCTATAACGCTCATTCTGGTAATTCCATCTAAGATAGCTCCTTCTCTTTCCGGAGTTATGAACTTTCCATCGATCTTAAAAAAGATATTCATGGTTCCTACTTCTTGAATGTACTTATGCTCTACAGCATCTAACCACAATACCTGATCATATCCTTTCGATTTTGCTATTTCTGTTGGACGAATGGCCGCCGCATAGTTTCCAGCTGCCTTTGCTTCTCCTGTACCTCCAGCCATTGCTCTGATATATTTGGTTTCCGCATACAGTTTAATACGTTTCGTAAAGAAAGGACCTGCCGGTGACGCCATGATAATGAACTTGTAATTGTTCGCAGCACGCATTCCGATAAAAGGTTCATCTGCATACATAAAAGGTCTTAAGTACAATGCACTTCCTTCTTGTGGTGGAATCCAATTTTGTTCTAACGCTACCAATTGTTTTAAACCTTCAACAAACAGCTCTTCAGGAAAACTAGGCATTCCCATTCTATCAGCACTAAAATTCATTCTCGCAGCATTCTTATCTGCTCGGAACAACATAGGGTTTCCGTTCCCATCTACAGTAGCTTTCATTCCTTCAAAGATAGCTTGCCCGTAATGCAATGCCATGGCTGCAGGGTGCGTTGGTATTAATTCTAATGGTACTATCCTTGGAGTACCCCATGCTCCATCTGCATAATCACAAATAAACATATGATCTGTAAATGCGGTTCCTAAAGGAATATGATCAAAATCTAAATCTTCAACTTTTGATTTTGCAACTTTCTGAATTTCTATAGTATATGACATGTTATAGTGTTCTTTTGGTATCAAATTGTTCTAAATAATCTGCAACACGGCGTAAAAAACTTCCACCCAAGTATCCATCTACGACTCTGTGATCGAAAGAAAGTGATAGATACATCATACTTCTAATGGCAATCTCATCTCCATCAGGAGTTTCAAGTACTTCAGCCCGTTTTTTAATAATTCCTAAAGCTAAAATGGCTACTTCTGGTTGATTGATAATGGGAGTTCCCATCACACTTCCGAAGGTTCCTACATTAGAAATAGTAAAGGTACTTCCCTGGATATCATCGGCTTGTAATTTGTTCTCTCTAGCCTTCCCTGCTAAAGCATTTACATCTTTAGCAAGAGCTGCCAAATTCTTAGTATCGGCTTGTTTAACCACAGGTACAATCAAGTTTCCACTGGGTAATGCCGTAGCCATACCAATATTTACATCCTCTTTTACAATGATATTCTCGCCGTCTACGGAAACATTGATCATAGGAAAATCCTTTACAGCCTTGGCAACAGCTTCTACAAACAAGGGTGTAAAGGTTAATTTTTCATTGTATTTATCCAGAAAGGCATTCTTATGTGCATTTCTCCAAGCTACCATTTCCGTTAGATCTGCTTCTACATAAGCAGTAACATGTGGAGAAGTATGCTTAGAATACACCATATGATCCGCAATCATTTGACGCATTCTATCCATTTTTACAATTTTTCCAGTACCCTTATCTAAGTTGAGTTGTGGAATCCTATAAGCCGTAGGGTCGGGCTCTGCTGTAGGTTGTACAAATTGATGAGGCCTTCCGTCTTCTATGTATTGAAACAAGTCACTCTTTCTGAGTCTTCCATCTTTTCCGGTTGCCGGAATTCTTGCTAATTCTTCAAAGCTAATATGTTGTTCTTTGGCAATAGCTATAATTAGAGGTGAAAAAAAGGTGTTGTTATTTTGACGCGCAACTACGGATTTTTTAACAGTAGGTTTCTTTTTCTTTTGAGCCGGCCCTTTATCCTTTTTAACTTCTTCCAATACCTTCTTCGTTGACGATGCACTTACAGCCCCATCAGTTTCAATAATGGCAATAACAGCTCCTACTTCGACAACCGCATTCGGTTCAAAATATATTTCTTTAATAACGCCGGAGACCGTGGAAGGAATTTCTGAATCTACTTTGTCTGTAGCTACTTCCAGTAGCATTTCATCTTCATCTATTGTATCTCCAACGGACTTAAACCATGTAATGATTGCAGCCTCGGAAATACTTTCACCCAATTTGGGCATTTTAAATTCAAATTCCATTAAGATCTTGTGATTTTTACAAGGAACAAAATTACGAATTATGCAACTTATTTTGATGTTAAATTCTTAAAAACCATTATAATTATATTTTTATTCTAAAAAATACAATTACAAACTCATTTTATTCTTTCTTATATCTTATATTTATATCATAAAATAATATTTTCATTTACTGCTCATGAAACTTGACAATTTAGATATTGAGATCATGCGAATCTTACAAAAAGATTCGGATCGTACCATAAAGAGTATTGCAGAAGAAATGGGGCTCTCTACAACACCCATTTTTGAACGCATAAAGAAGCTAAAAAAAGAGGGATATATATCAAATTATGTAGCGCGATTGAATTATAAAAAGTTAGGGCTAAAACAGGTTGTTTTTGTAGGAATTACTTTACAGGGACATACCAGAAGTTATCTCGAGAAATTTGTCAAAGAAATACAGAGTTTTCCTGAGGTTATTGAATGTCATCGTGTAAGTGGAAACTTTGATTATTTATTAAAATTGATCGTTGAGGATATTGAAGCCTATGAAAAATTTATCATTACCAAACTTACCTTACTTCCCTATTTAGGGAACGTTCAGAGTTTGATAACCTTATCTACATCAAAAGAAACCAATAAAATAGATTTGGAGAAGTTATTGGTCTAATAAAAGATCACTTCTTAAACTGCTCCCTCAATGTTTTATAAATCGCCTCTTGATTGGATCTGTCTTTAGGCACTTCTCGCAAGGGTTCTACCTCTCGTAAACTATCATGACAATCTTTCGGTAATTGCTGATATAATTCAGTGCCTTTCGTTTTCCATGCGATCATTTCGTCACTGACTTGTTTGATCACCTTCGCCGGATTCCCAACAACAAGGCTTCTGCTAGGAATCTTCGTTTCTGCTTTCACAAAAGCCATCGCTCCAATAATACATTCATCTCCTATTTCTGCATCATCCATAATAACCGTATTCATTCCCACCAATACATTTTTACCAATGTTGGCTCCATGAATAATGGCTCCATGCCCGATATGGGCACTTTCTTTTAAGGTAATTGACTTTCCTGGAAACATATGTACTGTACAGTTCTCTTGTACATTTACCCCATCTTCCAGAATGATCTGCCCCCAATCTCCACGAATAGCTGCTCCAGGACCTATATAACAATCCTTACCAATAATGACATTACCGGTAACCGCTGCTAATGGATGCACAAAACTACTTTCGTGTACCACAGGTATATATCCTTGAAAGCTATAAATCATGTTATAATTCTTCTATAATTGAATTTCCTTTACTTAAATCACCACAAGTCCATTGCCATTCTTCATGTAATCTAATTTTTCCATTGGTCAATACTTCTGGAATAGATTTACATTCTCCGGTCATTAAGGTTCCTTCAGTATTTATCTGATGATATCTCATATCTATCTCACCATTCGATGAAACCAGCCCAATAAGATGTCCTTCAACAATTTTACCTCCAGCATATTTAGATGTTAATATATTCCCGGTCTGCTTATAATGAAATATTGTTTCTTCTGAGGTTTCACCATTAACAGTGCTTTTTAAAACTCTAAATTTTTTGTTGTTATAGTCGAACATTTATTTAAACCTCTTTAATGTTTCTTTGGTAAAATCGCTCAATACCAAACGACCGCTTATTTGTGCTCTTTCCGCTAATAAAGTATCCCAATCTTCTGTTCCTTTCCAAAACATCTGTTTCATTTCTTTCATAGCTTCGGGGTTATAGTTACATAAGTTTTCTGCAAAAGCCTGAACTGCTTCATCCAGTTCTTCAGTAGAATCATAAACCTGTGTAAATAATCCCTTTTGTTTTGCCCATTCTGCGGGATAAAAAGAGTTGGCATCGATCGCAATCTGCGACATTCCACTCAATCCTAATTTTCGCTCTACTGCCGGACCCACTACAAAGGGTCCAATCCCTACATTCAGCTCGCTTAATTTAATAGCGGCGAACTTCGTAGCCATACAGTAATCCGTTGCTGAAGCAAGTCCAACTCCACCACCAACGGTCTTTCCCTGCACACGACCAATAATGAATTTAGGGCATTTTCGCATCGCGTTGATCACATTGGCAAAACCTGAAAAGAATACACGTCCTGTTTCGGCATCATTGATATTGATTAATTCTTTAAAGCTTGCTCCAGCACAGAAGGTTCTAGCCCCTCCGCTCTTCAATACAATTACTTTAATATCTTCATTTGTTCCAGCTACAGTTATCGTCTGAGCCAATTCTGCCAGAATATCTCCTGGAAGTGAGTTATGAGCAGGGTGAAAAAATTCAATAGTTCCTACTCCATTTTCTATTGTTTGTTTTACGTATGGTTGTGTCATCTTTATAGTAGTCCAAATTGTTCAAAATGGTGATTCAAATGTTTTCGTTCCATTAAGTACCATTCATATTTATTTAAGTGTCCAAATACCGCATTTTTCAAAGTAGCAGTTGGATTTTCCTTGAAATATTCTAAATACGCTGCACGGGCTTCCAAAAACTTCTCCTTCGCTTTTTCGAGATCTTCATGCTTCAACTTTTCAATTTCCGATTCCTTTGCTAATGGAAAATCATATCCTCTTGGCATCTTTTGATAATTATACAAAGTTGCATGTACTTTTTCCAATATTTTTTCTGGTGTCGTAATCTCAAAATCCTGTATTTCTCCCGATGCTATTCTATAGGTATATTCCAAATGTTCTAGCATATGCTGAGCCGACATAGTACCCCACAAAGGTTTAGCATCTTCTTTAAGGGCATTCAAGCATTCTTTGATCTTAGCTTCTGTCATTTCAACAAAGGTTTCCTGCTTCTTTTGTACCATAGTCAGGATAGTTGCAATTGCCACCAGTTCATCTTCTGCATCAAATACTTCTACGAACCATTTTACAATACCACTAGGGTGCTCTGCATTTGCCACATCTCTATCCACCTTTTGCTTACAGGTTAAACGTACATACACAGTGTCATTGTGATACAAAGGACGTAAGAATCGACATTCCTCTAATCCGTAATTTGCAGAAACCGGTCCTTTATTTGGGTATACGAACAATCCTGCAGCAGCTGAAATAATAAAGTATCCATGTGCCGTTCTTTTTTCGAAAATACTTCCATCTAAAGAGGTAATATCGGTATGCGCATAGAAATGATCCCAGGTAAGATTTGCAAAATTGATAATATCGGTATCTGTGAACGTTCGTTTGTGTGTCTTCAAGGACATACCAGGTTGAATATCTTCCCAATAATATTTGAATGGGTGATGTTCCGCCTCTTTATATTTAGCATTGGGTTGATAGATTCCTGTAATCTCGGTTAAAGTAGTTGGTGAACCTTGAATAGCCGTGCGCTGCAAATAGTGTTTAACGCCTCGCATTCCACCCATTTCTTCTCCTCCACCGGCACGTCCAGGCCCTCCATGCACCAACGTTGGCAATGGTGATCCATGTCCTGTACTTTCTTTGGCATTCTCACGATTCAGTACTAAAATACGACCATGATGACTTGCTGCATTAACTACATATTCTTTAGCGATAGCATCATCAAACGTAGCAATGGATGATACTAAGGATCCTTTACCCATTTGAGCAAGTGTAACAGCTTCATCCAAAGACCTATAAGGCATAATGGTACTTACAGGTCCGAATGCTTCTCGCTCATGCACAGCTGTGTTTTCAAATGGATTATCGGTTCTTAATAAGATCGGGCTCACAAATGCTCCTTTTTTAGCATCTGCTCCAATGGTCTCTATTTTATCTAAACTTCCATATACAATTTCAGCTTCTTTCGCGATATCTTTTACAGAGTTATGAACCGCTTCCACTTGTTGCTTACTAATCAAAGATCCCATTCGAACTTCTTTTAATCTTGGGTCTCCAATAGTCACTTTATCTAATGCTTTTCCTAAGGCTATTTGAACGTCTTCAACCAACTTTTCAGGTACGATAATACGGCGAATGGCTGTACATTTCTGACCTGCTTTTACGGTCATTTCCTTGCGAACTTCCTTGATAAATAGATCAAATTCCGGGGTTCCCGGCACAGCATCTTCTCCAAGAATTGATGCGTTTAATGAATCTGCTTCCATGGTAAATGGAACCGCTTCCTGAATAATTCTTGGGTGCGCTTTTAAGATACGCCCTGTAGCTGCAGATCCGGTAAAAGTCACTACATCTTGAGATTCTACCGTATCTAAAATAGTTCTAACTGTTCCGTTAATGATCTGTAAAGCTCCTTCCGGTAGAATTCCAGAATCGATAATTACTCTGGCCACTGCTTCAGCTAAATACGATGAAGACGGCGCCGGTAACACTACAGCTGGTACTCCAGCCATCCAGTTTACTGCACATTTTTCTAGCATACCCCAAACCGGGAAGTTGAATGCATTGATATGCACGGCAACTCCTTTTTTAGGCACCATAATGTGATGTGCCATAAATCGACCTCCTCGTGAAAGATCGATCGGATCTCCCTCTACATGGTAGGGTTGATTTGGAAATAACTTTCGCAGAGAAGCATTGGCAAATAAATTTCCAAACCCTCCTTCAATATCGATCCAACTATCAACTTTGGTAGCACCGGTTCTATAACTTAGGTCATAAAATTCATTTTTCCTTTTCGTTAGGTACAGTGCTAACTTTTTAAGCATGTTCCCGCGTTCTTGAAAGGTCATTTTTCGAAGTACTTCTCCTCCCTTTGTTCTTCCGTATTGAAGAATTTCAGGAATATCTAATCCTTCTATCGCAATGTTAGAAATCACTTCTCCGGTAATCGCATCAAAAATTGGCGCCCCCTCTTCAGTTCCTTCTTTCCATTGCCCCTGAACGTAATGTTGAATTTTTTTCATCTTATATGCCTGCGCAGGCAGGTGTCTTATTATTTATTAATTCTAGATTCTATAGTGTCTAAACCTCAATATTACTCCATTTGGTTTGTTGGTCATTATATATACATACCAAAAGTTTCATTCCTTTTATTATGAGATTCCTGCTTATGCAGGAATTCTTTCTATGATTGCAGCATAACCTTGCCCAACTCCAACACACATGGTTATTAAGGCATAACGTTTTTGCTGTTCCTGTAATTCCAACGCTGCTGAATAGGCTATTCTAGCACCCGTTACCCCCAGCGGATGTCCGATAGCGATAGCTCCTCCATTTGGGTTTAATCTAGGATCGTTATCAGCTAAACCCCAGGCTCTTGTGCAAGCCAATGCTTGTGCAGCAAAGGCTTCATTTAACTCGATAATATCCATATCATCCATGGTCAAACCTGCCTTTTCCAAAGCCTTATTCGAAGCTTGCACAGGTCCGATTCCCATAATTCTTGGCTCAACCCCTACCACAGCAGAACTAACAATTCTTGCCAATGGTTTTAAGTTGTATTTTTTAACAGCATCTTCAGAGGCCACAATAGTGGCTGCTGCTCCGTCATTCAATCCTGATGAATTTCCAGCAGTTACACTCCCTCCTTCTTTCTTAAAAGCCGGACGTAATTTTCCTAATATTTCTTTGGTTGTGGTCGGTTTTACAAACTCGTCTTTCGCAAAGATGATTGGGTCCTTTTTTCGTTGTGGAATTTCAACAGCCACAATCTCTTTGTCTAAACGACCATTCTCTTGCGCTTTGGTGGCTTTCATCTGGCTCCAATAGGCAAAAGCATCTTGATCTTCTCTAGAGATATTGTATTTCTCTACTAGATTTTCGGCTGTATTTCCCATCCCATCTGTACCGTACATCTCGTGCATTTTTGGGTTGACAAATCGCCATCCGAAACTAGAATCATACATCTTAGAATCGTTCCCAAACGCACTGGAAGGTTTTGCGATCACATAAGGTCCTCTGGTCATATTTTCTACACCTCCTGAGATAAACAAATCTCCATCTCCGGATTTAATTGCGCGATTTGCTTGAATAATAGCTGACAATCCAGAGCTACACAATCGGTTTACCGTTTCTCCTGGAACTGTGAATGGTAATCCTGCCAACAATGATGACATCCTTGCCACATTCCTATTATCTTCTCCTGCTTGATTTGCACACCCCATGATCACATCATCATATGCATCTTTAGGAATGGTCGAGTTACGCTCAACCAATTCTTTGATCACGATAGCACCTAAATCGTCTGTACGTACCGCTGATAATGTTCCTTTATAATTTCCTATTGGTGTACGCACACCATCTATAATATACGCTTCTTTCATAAGTTTAAATCTCCCAATCTTTTTGAGTTCTATATACGACGCCTTTGAACAAAGCGACTAGTTCTTTATCTCTTTTGACTTCTATAATATTGAAGCCTAATCTATTATTTTTCTTTTCGATCACCGATTCTGCAACGATGTAATCTCCTTCATGTAAAGGCTCTATGTGGTTAATAGATGTCTCGACAGAAAGTGCATGTTTCCCATAGGTATTTGCGGAAAAGGCCAACGCTGTGTCTGCCAACGAAAAACTAATTCCTCCATGAGCCTTTTCAAAACCATTCAACATCTCCTTTCTAACCGTCATCCCAACTTTAACACGTCCTACTTCACACTCCAATATTTCAATACCCAACCATTGGCTATAGGCATCCTGACCTAACATCTTATATGGAATCTCAACTCCGTTCATTAAAAAAAGGTCTTGTTCTCAACTTTCATTTTTCGCAATAACGGGCTGCATCTGTATCGATCTTCATGATATTCATTGTACAATGCATCTAATTGGTCTACACACCAATCAATACCTTTTTCATCTGCCCATGCCAACAACCCTTTTGGATAGTTCACTCCTTTTGTCATGGCATTATCAATATCCTCGGCTGAAGCGATATTTAAAAATAGTGCATCTGCTGCTTCATTTATGAGCATGACTAATACACGATCAAAAATATAGCTCGCTAATTCTTTATTTTCAACAGGAGATGGTTTGACTGATCCTTCAGCGTAATCATAATATCCTTTCCCTGATTTTCTACCTAAATACCCCGCTTCCGACAAACGTTTTTGCGTGAATGAAGGCCTATATCTTGGGTCGTAATAGAAAGCTGTAAACACGGTTTCTGTCACTGTGTAATTCACATCATTACCAATAAAGTCCATCAATTCAAACGGTCCCATTCTAAAACCTCCTAATGTTTTTAAACTCCAGTCGATAGTGGCAAAATCAGCTAATCCTTCTTCATAAATACGTAAGGATTCGCCATAAAACGGTCTGGCTACACGATTCACGATAAATCCAGGTGTATCTTTCGCAACAGCTACTACCTTTTTCCATTCTGAAATTGTCTTTACAGAAGCATCCAGCACTTCCTTTGACGTTTGCACGGCCGGAATTACTTCCACTAGTTTCATCAGCGGTGCCGGATTAAAAAAATGAATTCCGATACAGCGCTCAGGTTTTTCTAAAGACGACGCTATGGATGCAATAGAAAGAGATGAAGTATTAGACGCAATGATACATTTCTCCGAAACATAGGTTTCCAGTTCTGAAAATACTTTTTGCTTGACCTCTAAACTTTCAACAATGGCTTCAATGGTCAAATCAGCATCATGCAGTTCTTTTAAACTATCCACATAGAAAATATTCCCTTGGATTCTTGATTTTTCTTCCGCATCGATCCTTCCTTTCTCTATCAATCTCGATAATATCTTTTCTAGAGATGCTCTACTTTTATCCAGAGCATTCTGATTTGTATCGTAGAGCTTTACTTTACAACCGGAAGTTGCTGCTACTTGCGCAATTCCACTTCCCATGGTTCCTGAACCAATAATTCCAACGTTCATTTACTGTCCTTTAAAGTTTGGTTTTCTTTTTTCTATGAATGCTGCTACTCCTTCCGTATAGTCTTCACTCTGAGCTGCTTCTATTTGATATTTTGATTCCATTGCCAATTGTTCTTCTAGCGTATTGGTCATTGAACTATTGAACAGTTCTTTGATCATTCCTAACGCTTTGGTTGGCATGTTTGCTAGCTTCATTGCTAACTTCTGTATGGTCGTGTCAAACTCCTCTGATGGGACATACTTATAGATCATTCCCAATCGCTCCGCTTCTTCAGCACTTACTTTATCACCTAGCATAGCCAACGCAGATGCTTTTTGGAACCCAATTAATCTAGGTAAGAAATACGTTCCTGCACTATCTGGTATCAATCCTATCAAGCTAAAGGCCTGAATAAAGCTCGCTTTTTCGTTTGCAACCACAATATCACAAGCCAAAGCTATATTTGCTCCAGCTCCTGCTGCCACACCATTTATGGCTCCAATAATAGGCTTCTTTAAATTTCGAATTCTTAAAATTATCGGATTGTAATGTTCCTCTAGTATTTTTTTAAATCCTGGATTTAATTCCGGAGATGTTACTTCCTTCAGATCTTGCCCGGCACAAAAGGCTTTACCACTTCCGGTAAGCACAATGGCTCTCACATCAGCGTTTTGTTCGCATCTATCAAAAGCATCTTGTAAGGCTAATGCCATTTCTCGATTAAAACTATTAAACACTTCGGGTCTATTAAGGGTAATAACCGCTACTTTATTTTCAATCTTTACTTGAATTGAAGTACTACTCATGCCTTTATTTTTTCCTAATCTATTAGGTGTTTTTGTTAAATTTTGTTGATTATTTCAAACATTTGAAATAATCAAATGGTTCCTGACAGTCATCACACTGAAATTGTGCTTTGCATGCCGTTGAACCAAATTGACTCACCAATCTTGTATTTTTTGAGCCGCAATTTGTGCAAGTTACTAATCGTTTTCCATGCAACAATACATCTTTATCTGCTTCCGCTTCTAAAGGAGCTGCTATTCCATATTCTTCTAATGCTTTTCTTCCTTTTGGAGTGATCCAATCTGTGGTCCATGCCGGAGCCAAGATCAACTCAACCTCCGATGCATATCCTGCTTCTGACAATGCTTTCTGAATGTCATCTCCTATGACATCCATTGCCGGACAACCGCTATAGGTAGGTGTAATTTGTACTTTCACTACACCACTATCTAAAACTGCTCTTCGAACAACTCCCATATCCATAATGGACAACACAGGGATTTCAGGGTCTGATACCTTCTCCAAAATCGAGAATAAATTCTGGTCTATATGTTGCTCTAGGGTTATCATTTTATATTACCATTCCATATTAGGGAAAGCACGTTGCATATACTGCAAGTCGGCTAGTAAATACCCCATATGTTCTGTATGAATTCCTTTTTTACCACCTTTTTGAAACCATTTGGTCTCAGGAACATCTAGCGTTGACTCTTTCAATATTTGTCCAACCTCATCATAATATGCTTGCTTAAGCGCTGTTACATCTACACCAACATTTTCAGACACCATTGTCTTGTCTGCTTCTGTTTGATGAAACAACTCGTCTGTATAGGTCCATAGATCATCAATAGCCTCTTGCATCTTTTGACGGCTTTCTGCTGTACCATCGCCCAATCTCCTTACCCAATCGGACGTAAATCGTTGGTGATAACTTACCTCTTTAATAGATTTCTTAGCAATGGCTGCTAAAGTCAGATCCTTACTTTTTTGAAGTTCATTTAAAAATAACAAGTGATACACATCAAACAAGAACTGACGACCAATCGTATAGGCAAAGTTTGTATTTGGCTGTTCTGCCAGCAATACATTTACATATTCCCGTTCTTTACGTAACATGGCAATATCGTCTTCTGTACGTCCATCGCCAGCGACCTTAGCTGCATATTGGTAATAGCTTCTAACTTGACCAAACAGGTCTAATGACATATTTGTGCAGGCAATATCTGTCTCTAAACTTGGTCCATGTCCACACAACTCGCCTAAGCGTTGGCCAAGAATAAGTGAATTATCCGCGATTCCAAGTATGTATTTGTATAGATTTTCCTTCATTACATATGTTTTACTTCGTCTGGAAGATCATAAAATGTTGGATGTCGATATATCTTATCCTGTGCCGGTTCAAATAATTCTCCATTATTTTCCGGATTAGAGGCAGTGATATTTTTCGATTCTACTACCCAAATACTAACACCTTCATTTCTTCTGGTATACACATCACGAGCATTCTCCAATGCCATCTCCGCATCGGCAGCGTGAAGGCTACCAAAATGACGATGTTCTAATCCATTTTTACTTCTTACGAAGACTTCCCAAAGAGGCCAATTTTTCTTCATGTTAAATGGCTTTATTTAATTTTTTATTTGCTTTTTTCTCGGCGTGAGCCATTGCAGCATCTCGCACCCATGTTCCTCGTTCCCAGGCTCCAACCCTAGCATTCATACGTTGCTTGTTCATTGGTCCATGTCCTTTTACTACTTGCCAGAACTCATCCCAATCAATTTCTCCAAAATCATAGCTCCCTCGTTCTTCATTCCATTTTAAGTCCGGATCAGGTACAGTAAGGCCAATAAGATCTGCTTGAGGTACTGTTTGATCTATAAATTGCTGACGTAGATCATCATTGGATTTACGTTTTAATTTCCATTTCATGGACTGTGCAGTATGCACAGAAACATCATCTGTAGGTCCTAACATCATCAAACTTGGCCACCACCAACGGTTCAATGCATCTTGCGCCATTTCCTTTTGTTCAGGTGTCCCATTAGCCAACTTAATCATGATCTCATACCCTTGGCGTTGGTGAAAACTTTCTTCCTTACATACACGAATCATAGCACGAGCATAAGGACCATATGAGGTATTACATAGAGGCACCTGATTGATGATCGCTGCTCCATCTACCAACCAACCAATCGCTCCTATATCTGCCCAGGTAAGCGTTGGGTAATTGAAAATACTAGAATACTTTGCTTTTCCAGAATGCAATTGATCATATAATTCATCTCTGGAAACACCTAAGGTTTCACAAGCGCTATATAAGTACAAACCATGACCGGCTTCGTCTTGCACTTTAGCCAATAAGGCTACTTTTCTTCTTAAAGAGGGAGCTCTCGTGATCCAGTTCCCTTCGGGAAGCATTCCAATAATTTCGGAATGTGCATGTTGAGACATTTGTCGAATATGTGTCTTACGATACTTTTCCGGCATCCAATCCTTGGGTTCGATCTTTTCGTCACGTGCAATACGTGCTTCAAAATGCTCCTCTAAACTTTTTATTTGTTCTTCACTCATATCAATAGAGTTTAAAATTTATACATCAAAATCAACCACCACTTTTTCGGTAGTTGGTACTGCCTGACAACTTAATACCAGTTGCTGTCCTACTTCTTTTTCATCTAAAGCATAATTGATCTTCATCTCAACAGAACCTTCCACAACCTTACATTTACAAGTGCTACATACACCACCTTTACACGCGAACGGAAGATCTGCTCCAGCAGCCAATGCTCCATCTAAAATGTTATCGTATTCATCTTCCATAATGAAGTGAAATTCTTTCCCTCCATCTATGATCGTAACATCGGTACCTTCTACTTTTTGCTCCAGAATTTCTGCGATATGCTTGTTATCATCCGGATTTCCAGAGAAAAACAATTCATAATGGATCTTGTCCCTACTTAACCCAGCCTGCTCTAGATAATCACGAATTAAAAAGATCATTTCTTGCGGCCCACAGATAAAACAATGATTAGTATCTGGAATATCGATAAAGGTCTTTGTAAGTACCTTTAATTTTTCCTCATCAAAGCGTCCATTTAAAAAAGGAATATCGCGTTGTTCTTTCGTTAAAAAATAAAACACCTGAAAACGTCCAAAGAACTCATTTTTCAGTTGCTCTATTTCTTCCTTAAAGATAATGGATTTTACCGTTCTATTTAAGTAAAACAATTTGAACGTACTGTTGGGTTCTTTTAAGAGATGTGTCTTTATAATAGATAACATCGGTGTAATTCCACTTCCGGCAGCAAACGCGATATAATTGTTTGCTGCATCAGCATCAACCTCTACGAAAAAATTCCCGGAAGGCTCCATAATTTCAATGCTATCGCCAGCTACCAGCTTTTCATTTGCAAAAGTCGAAAACACCCCGCCAGGAATTTGCTTTATTGCCACTTTCCATTCTTTCTCCAGAGGGCTGGTGCATAAAGAATAGGATCTGCGAACATCTTCTCCATCAATAAATTTACGAAGTGTTAGGTGCTGTCCTTGTTTAAAATCAAAATGAGCCTGTAGCGACTCAGGAATATCAAACTCAACAACAACAGTGTCCTTCGTTTCTTTATATACGTCAGCTATATGTACGTTGTGAAAATCAGCCATCAATCAATAAAATTAGTTTCTATAATTACACAAACTAACAATTGTTAGTTTCCTTGTCAAAATTACAAAATTTATTTTAATGGTTTTGTATCCCTTCGATCAAAACATTACTCAGGCTCTTTGTAAGTTCTTCCGGATTTAGATCTTCTTTTTTAGGGATCCATAGGTATAAAGATCTCAAGGTGGAAAGGATAGAAAATAACATGATCTCTGTATTGGCGTCTACAATTTCTTTAGAAGCAACACCTTCTTTGATGATACTTCTGAAATTATCTTCGTAGGTATTTCTCAACTCTAAATAATAATCGAGTTGCTCTTCTAGATGCATCCAATCATTATTTAAACTAGCCATCCCGTACGAATTCTCATAGGCTATTTTAATATGCAATGCGACGATCTTCTTTAATTTTTCGATACTCGTCTCCTCACTTGCATAGATGATGCTCATTTCTTTTGTAAACTCTTCTGCAATGGCAATAATGATGATCTTCAAAATATCTTGCTTAGAGCTGATATGGTTATAAAGACTTGCGGCTTTGATATCCAATTCTTTAGCAATATCGCGCATAGTAACCGCTGCATACCCTTTCTTCTTAAAGAGTTTTGCTGCAACGTGCAATATTTCTTCTTTTCGTCCTTCTTTTTTCAAATTCTTTGAGCAGTAATTATTGGGCTCTAATATATAAAAAGCCCGCTCATCAGCCGAACTAAGTTCAACCAAAAGAGCGGGCTTGTAAATTATTTAGTATTTCTTATGCTTCAAAACTAGCTCCGCTAGCCGCCACATTTCTATCTATTTTTCGCATAAGTCCTTGCAACACTTTACCTGGACCTACTTCAATAAATTCTGTTCCTCCGTCTGCGATCATTGCCTGAATAGACTGTGTCCACTTTACAGGAGCCGTCAATTGCGCGATTAGATTCTCCTTGATCTCCTCAGCTTTGGTCACAGCTTTTGCCGGAACATTCTGGTAAACCGGGCATGAAGGCTCACTGAATTCCGTCGCTTCAATCGCAGCAGCCAACTCTTCTCTAGCCGGTTCCATCATTGGCGAGTGGAATGCTCCTCCTACTGGCAGCACTAACGCTCTTCGCGCTCCTTTTTCTGTTAATACTTCACAGGCTTTTTCCACTGCTGAAATTTCTCCAGAAATTACTAACTGCCCTGGGCAGTTATAATTAGCCGCTACGACTACTCCATCGATGTCTTCACATACTTGCTCTACAACATCATCATCCAACCCTAACACTGCTGCCATCGTAGATGCTTGTGCCTCACATGCTTTTTGCATTGCCATTGCTCTCTGAGACACCAATTTTAATCCATCTTCAAAAGACAGTACTTCAGCAGCTACTAATGCTGACAATTCTCCTAGTGAATGCCCTGCAACCATTTCCGGTTGAAAAGCGTTTCCTAGCACTTTTGCTAATATCACAGAGTGTAAGAAGATCGCCGGCTGCGTTACCTTCGTTTGCTTTAGTTCATCTGCTGAACCTTCAAACATCACATCGGTAATACTAAATCCTAAAATACTATTTGCTTTTTCAAAAAGTTCCTGAGCCAATGGTGAGTTTTCATATAGATCTAAACCCATTCCCGTAAATTGCGCTCCCTGACCTGGAAAAATATATGCTTTCATTTTTTCTTTATTGTTATGAGGGCAAAAATAGCAATTTATCTTGTCATGCTCTACTTGTTTCAGAATCTCTTCAAGAATTAGTATTTTAGCTTTATGACTGAACAGAAAAAATCACATGCTGAGATCGTCTTTTTAATTTTAGCAGCTCTCTTTATTGCGTCTTTAGTTACTTCGAATTTGATCTTTCAAAAGTTTTTTTACTGGTATCCCTTTGATGTAGAAGTTTTTGGTTCAAAGCTATTCGAGGTCTCTGTAGGTTTATTGCCTTATCCAATTACCTTCTTGATTACCGATATCCTATCTGAAATTTATGGTAAAAGGAAAGCTAATCAGGTGGTAATTGCCGGAATTTTTGCTTCGTTCTTTTCGCTCGCTATCATATATGTTTCTAAGGAAGTTCCAGCAACTCCCTGGTCTCCTGTAAATGACACTACTTTTGTTAAAGTGTTTGGCGCAGCGCCATTAGCGGTCTTAGCTTCTATGATGGCCTACTTGTTTGCACAATTTATTGATATTAGGATCTATCATTTTTGGAAAAAACTTACAAAAGGGAGACATCTTTGGTTGAGGAATAACTTTTCAACCTTCTCTTCTCAAATTATAGACACATTAACGGTACTATTATTGCTTTGTTCTTTTGGAATTATTGCATGGGATAATTTTACAGGGTTATTAATAAGTGGTGTCATCTTTAAAATAATGATCGCTGCGCTAGATACTCCTATTTTATATGCCGTTGTATATGCCTTTAGAAAGTACTTTGGATTAAAACCGGGTCAAGAAATACATGAAAGAATGCGTATTGAATTAGAGCAAGATCTTAAAAACATAGATCCATAATCTAAATTCAGTTTTTCTGTAAACATTCTACATTCCTTTCGTCTAAATCGTCACAACATGATAATACAAAAATGATGAAAAGATTATTTATACTTATACTAACACTATCGATTAGCACTATACATTCACAGACTTCTACATTTAATGAGTTATTACAAAAACATGTGGATGCAAAAGGGAATGTAGATTATAAGGCCTTTAAAAAAGATGAAGCCACTCTGAACAACTATTTAACTTATTTAGAAAAAGCAAACACAAAATCATTTGCCTCAGATAATGCTGAAAAGGCTTTTTGGATCAACGTATATAATGCTTATACCATCAAGATCATCTTATCTAATTACCCTTTAAAAAGTATTACAAATATTAAGGAAGGCGGCAAAACTGCCTGGAAAATTCCTTTTGTAAAAGCCGGCGGAAACACGTATACCTTAGATCATGTAGAGCATGAAATATTGCGTAAGAAATTTAAAGATCCTAGAATACATGTTGGTGTAAATTGCGCATCCGGTTCTTGTCCAAAATTGGCTAACTTTGCCTTTACTGCTGAAAACATTGATTCGGCATTGGAAGACTTAATGAAAGAATTTGTTAACGATCCAACTAGAAACAAACTAAAAAAGAACAGTGTTCAAATTTCAGAGATCTTTAATTGGTTCAAAGGTGATTTCACGGCAGATGGTTCTGTAATTGACTATCTGAATAAATATTCGACAACGCCTATCAATAAAAAAGCCAAAATAAAGTATCTTCCATACGATTGGAATTTGAACGGTAAATAACAATTTATGTCAAAAACATATTATGATCCTTCCGACCTGAGAAAGTTCGGAAACATCACTGAGTGGAGCGAAGAATTAGGGAACAAATTCTTCGAGTATTATGGTAAAGTATTCGAAGAAGGTGCTTTATCTGCAAGAGAAAAATCTTTGATCGCTTTAGCTGTAGCCCATACCGAACAGTGCCCATATTGCATTGACGCTTATACCAAGGATGGTTTGCAAAGAGGAATTACGAAAGAAGAAATGATGGAAGCTGTTCATGTAGGCGCCGCCATAAAAAGTGGTGCGACCTTGGTTCATGGAGTTCAGATGATGAACAAAGTGAACAAATTGGAAATGTAATATTAAAAACACATTAGAGATGTCTCGACTGCGCTCGACCTGACAATGAAGAAAACACATGAGTAAAAAATCTCTTTTAGCAAGAAACAATGATCTGGCGAATACAGAACGTCAGTTAGAAATATTATCTAATGGCATCTTTGCCAATGGAGAATTGCCAACGTTTGCAAAAAAAATAAAGGAAACGAATCAATTCCCACTTCGTCCCAAAAAGTTAGAGATCTTACAGATCAATTTAGGGTATATGTGTAATCAGGTATGTGCGCATTGCCATGTAGATGCCGGTCCCGATCGAAAAGAGATCATGACCAAGGAGACCATGCAACAATGTTTAGACGTTATTAAAAAAACCGGAGCGCATACATTGGATCTTACTGGAGGTGCGCCAGAGATGAACCCAAACTTCAGATGGTTCGTGGAAGAAGCGGCTAAAGTTGGTATAAAGGATTTTATTGTACGATCGAACCTTACCATTATACGTGCGAATAAAAAATACTATGACCTACCGGAGTTCTTTAAAAAGCATAATGTACATGTGGTTTCTTCCATGCCTCACTGGACAAGGGGAAAGACTGATAAGCAACGTGGAGATGGTGTTTTTGACAAATCCATTAAAGCATTACAAGAATTAAATGCAGTAGGATATGGAATGCCGGATAGTCAGCTTAAATTAGATTTGGTTTATAATCCATCCGGAGCCTTTTTACCGGGAGATCAAATGGCGTTAGAAAATGACTTCAAAAAAGCGTTAAAAGAAGATTTTGATATTCAATTCCACAATTTATTTGCGATCACCAATCTGCCTATCAGTCGATTTTTAGATTATTTGATCGCTTCCGAAAACTATGAAGATTATATGTATGCTTTGGTTGAGGCGTATAATCCTTTAGCCGTAGAAAATGTAATGTGTACTAACACCATATCGGTGAGTTGGGATGGCTGGTTGTTCGACTGTGATTTTAATCAAATGCTAAATCTAAAGGTCAATAGCAAGGTTAAGCATATTTCTGAATACAACGAAGAGTTACTCCAGAATAGAAATATCATTATTAATCAACATTGTTATGGGTGTACTGCCGGAGCCGGAAGTAGTTGTCAAGGTGTAGTTGCGTAACTTTGTATTATGAAGAAATTTCTTTTTGCTCTTTTACTGGTTTCCACTTCTTTGTTTTCGCAAGAAAAGATCAGTGAGGTGTTGAAAAAATATAACTCGGAAACCATACCCTATATCAAAGTAGATAGCTTACAAAAGCTGTCGAATGTGATTCTACTAGACGCTCGAGAAAAAAGGGAGTTTAATGTGAGCCATCTTCCTAATTCATTGTATGTCGGCTATCAAAATTTCGATCTAAAAAAAGTAAAAAAACTACTTCCTAGTAAAGATGCTACTATCGTTGTATATTGTACATTAGGGGTCCGTTCTGAAGACATTGCAGAGAACCTAAAAAAGGCCGGTTATACCAAGGTCTTAAATCTATTTGGCGGTATTTTTGAATGGAAAAACAATGGATATCGTGTTTTCGATACTAAGAACAACGAGACTGAAAACGTACATGTATGTAATGCATATTGGAGTCAATGGTTAAAAAAAGGAAAGAAGATATATGAGTAAGCATCTGTTAATTGTATTTGTAAAGAACATTATACTTGGTAAGGTAAAAACAAGGCTTGCCAAAACCATTGGAGATGTGGGAGCCTTTAATATTTATTATCAGTTGTATTCTATCACCGAAAAAGAATCCGGGAAAGTAACTAAGGATAGGCATATCTATTTTTCCGATGTGATCATTCCATCCGGATGGAAAGGTGGTGAAAAATTCGTACAAGAAGGTGAAGACCTGGGAGAACGCATGAAAAATGCTTTTCAATATGGGTTTGACCAGGGATATGACAAGATCGTACTTATCGGATCGGACCTTCCGAATATTACAACAGAGATTATCAATAGTGGGTTTGATGCTTTAAACGAAAGTACAATTACATTTGGCCCTGCTGATGATGGTGGATACTACCTTATCGGTATGTCTGAAATGATCACATCAGTTTTTGAAAACAAACCCTGGAGTCAATCTTCGTTGTTAGATAGTACTTTACAAGAACTATCTAAACAACAGGTGTCCGTCTCTTTGCTGGAAACTTTAAATGATATTGATACATTTGATGACCTTATTCAATCTGATTTTTATAAAAATAATAAGGAGATTCAGGACATAGTCAAACATATTAACTCAACAACTAACTAAGTATGAAAAAGCAACAACTACAAGAAACCGTAGATTTTTTAAGATCTCACGGAATAGATACGCCTGAAATTGGTATTGTTTTAGGTACGGGTCTTGGGCAATTGATTCAAGAAGTTACTATAGAAAAGGAAATACCCTATACCGATATTCCTAATTTCCCTGTAGCAACAGTGGAGTTTCATTCTGGAAAACTCGTATATGGTGAATTATCGGGAAAGAAAGTTTTGGTCATGTCTGGTCGCTTTCACTTTTATGAAGGATATAACTTTTGGGAAGTAACGTATGGAATTCGCACCATGCATGGTCTAGGCATTTCTACATTGTTAGTTTCTAACGCTGCGGGAGCCATTAACTTATCCTATAAAAAAGGAGATCTTATGTTATTGGATGATCACTTGAATCTTCAAGGAGGATCGCCACTTGCTTTTAAAGGCGCTAATGAATTTGGAAATATTTTTGTGGACATGCTTGCACCATATGACAAAGATTTAAACGCGCGTATGAAAGCTATTGCAGAACAAAACGACATACAACTACATGAGGGTGTATATGCCAGCGTAGTTGGTCCGCAATTGGAGACAAGAGCCGAATACAGAATGCTTCAGATTCTTGAAGTTGATGCTGTAGGAATGAGCACTGTCCCTGAGATCATTACAGCGAATCAAATTGGGCTGAGATGTTTAGCAGTTTCTGTTTTAACCGACGAATGCGATCCTAAAAATCTACAACCTGTAGATATTGAAGATATTATAGCTATAGCCGGCAAGGCAGAACCTAAAATGATCAGGCTGTTTAAAGAATTAATAAAAGAATTATAAAAGCGAATGAGTTATTTAGATACTACACACGATCTATATAAAGAAGCAGCATTAGTACCCGATGTAGGTCTCTGCTGTACGACAAATCCAATTTGGGAACTTCCCGGGTTAAAGATACCGAGGATCATGCAAGAAATGAATTACGGATGCGGTTCTACCGTACATGCACGTGATCTTACCAATAATCCCAAGATCTTATATGTGGGTGTTGGTGGAGGAATGGAGCTATTGCAGTTCTCTTATTTTTCGCGTCAGGAAAATGGAGTCATCGGAATTGATGTTGTAGACGAAATGTTAGAAGCTTCTCGTAAGAACTTTATTGAAGCTGAAATACAGAATGACTGGTTCAAAAGTGAGTTCGTCGATCTTAGAAAAGGAGATGCCTTACACCTTCCTGTTGAAGATAATTCAATAGATGTAGCTGCACAGAATTGTTTATTCAACATTTTCAAAGCTGAAGACCTGAAAAAAGCGATTGCAGAAATGTATCGCGTTTTAAAACCTCATGGTAGATTGGTAATGAGCGATCCTACTTGCGAACAACCCATGAATGACAACCTGCGCAATGATGAGCGACTAAGAGCTTTATGTTTAAGTGGAAGCCTACCTATTGCGGAGTATGTAAAGATGCTTACAGATGCCGGGTTTGGAACTATTGAGATTAGAGCACGTAAACCGTATCGAATTTTAGATCCTAAAAACTACGACACAGATGAATTGATCTATATCGAATCAATAGAAGTAGCTGCAATCAAAGATCCAATGCCTGAAGATGGACCTTGTGTGTTTACCGGAAAAGCTGCTATTTATTTTGGAGAAGAAGAGTATTTTGATGACAAAAAAGGACATGTCCTATTACAAAATCAGCCATTAGTTATTTGCGATAAAACGGCAGCAGCATTACAATCTTTAGGAAGAGATGATATTTACTTTTCCGAATCTACGTACCATTATGATGGTGGTGGGTGTTGTTAAACAAAATTCTTATTAATGTAAATAAAAAGCCTGAAGTTTTCTTCAGGCTTTTTTTTGAGTTAAGATTCGGTTTTAATTCTCTTTCTAATGTTCGATAAACTTTCGTTTATCAGCAATTTCCCATCTCGATAGATTTCTCTTAACTCTCCTTGATTCTCTTCTTTCCAGCTAACTTGATCCTTTAACTTATATGATCCATTTTTCTTAATAATCTGAATTAATCCTTTAGCAGATTTCTTTGTTCCATCATCTGTAATAGGGTCTTTATAAATTTCTCTACCAATCCCGTTCACTTCACCATAGGTAGCTTTCATAGCAAACCCAAAAGTATCTCTGGTATTGTATTGATATGTAAAAGAACCAATTCCTAAAACTACGTTAGTGGAAGCAAACCCTCTTTGTTTTAGTCGTTCACAAATTTGAGTAGCTCTATCTATAGTAATACTATCTCCATAGATAGCGCCAATATGAGTATCTAATTCTTTGTATCCTTTTTCATTGGTAGTTCCACCAAAGGTTTCCCATAATAACTCGATAACTCCTTTTCTCTCTACCTCTGTTTTCCCATTTGGACTTCCACAAATGATATCCACCGGATCACCGCTATCAGGACGAATAACAACTTTTCCATCTCTTTGCAATACTTCTTCTTTTAAATTTGGAAGATATTCAGTCAATACTTTCCACAAATCCCAGGTATCGGAAACAATAGATACGATTCCATTTGGATATACTTCAGTAATTAGTCTTTTAAAGGTTTCTTCTTCTCCAGAGTTCGTTCCCATACACATAACGGAGTGCTCAGTAGCTGCAACAGAACCACCAACCAAGTCATTATCTGAATCAGCATTGTAATATTCCTCCAAGAAATCGATAGATGGAATGGTATCCGTTCCAGTAAAACTTAACAAGTGGGCAGAAGCAGATAGTACAGCAGATTCTAATCCAGCCATTCCTCTCATTGAAAAATCATGACCTTGCCAATCCACGAATTCAGGAATTGAGGATGTCTCTTGAGCATATTTGTCAAGTATCATTCGATACTGTTTTGCAATTGTAGCTGAATTACATGGCATCCATAACGTAGTTGAAAGCAAGGTTTCAAAATAGTTCGTTAACCAGAAAAATTCAGGTTTTGTATTATACATTGTTACCATAGGAACCCTTACAGGTACTGAAACTCCTTCAGGTAAAGCTTTAATAACCATTGGAAGATAGCCCAAATCGTGTAAAGCTTCAATATGCTCTATACCTACTTTATTTTCTCCTAAATAATTGTTGATTCTCCTAGAATATCTTTTGCTTATTTCTTCTTTAGGTTGGCTAAAGAAGTTTTTGTTAAAGTCTGCAATGATATATTTCTTAATGAAATATTGTAATCCAAAAAACACCACTTCATTGACCCCTTCAATTCTACTTTTTCTCGGTGTCCAATTTGAATAAACCAATGTTGTTTGCTCCGGATATTGTCTTCTGTGATCTACTTTGTAACCGTCTGTATATAATAATGGATTCATAATATTATTTGAATTTGCGTAATAATGACACAAATGTACATAAAGAAAATACTTCTACAAATTATTTTGTGTATTTTTTACACAAATAAATTAAATTTTTGATTTTAAATATGTAATTGCTTCGGAAAGTGTAGTGAAAAAAGGAATATTAAAGCGGTCACAAACACTTTTTACATAACGCTTTTGATAAAACTCTTCTGGACAACTTACAATGAGCTTTGAAGATCTAGCATATAGACCTAGCTCAGCTAAAGAAATAGGGGATTTGGCATCAGCTAAAAAATTCATAAGAATCAAATCTGCCATTTCCATGGCTTTATGTTCCCATTGAATATGGTTTTTCATTTCTTGATCATCTAATTGGTCATGGTTATATCTTGTAGGGTCTAAAAAGCAGATGTCGTCGTTAAACTCTGATATAACATCTTTTCTCCAATTCCCAGGAAGTTGTAGATCAATACTTCCTGCTAAAAAATAACAAGGTTTTTCTTTTATGGGCAAATCATGATGTGCTCCTAGTAACATAGTAACTTCTTTTTTAAAATACATTTCTCAACTGATCTCTAACCTCCATAAGCACATAACCTAAAAGATTTTGTCCCCTCCATAAGTTGGGATTCATAGCTTTTTCATTAGATTGCGCCATACCAATTCCCCAAATTCGATCCCTCGGACTAGCTTCTACCAATACTCTATCTCCTGTATTTATTAGAAAATCTTTTAAATCTTCATTTTGAGAAAATTTTTCATAATTTCCATTCACTACAATTTCGAATTTATGTTCATCCCAAATTGCAGGATCAAAGTTTTGTACTTTTCTTCCTAATTTCTTAGCATCATGAGGATGTTCTACATCTAAAATCTCTTTAAGGATTTCATCATCTTTGAATAGACGAGCTTTTTCTGCCATCATATAATGCTCTGCTGTTTTGAATAAAACATTGTTGATAGTAAATTCTGATGGCCACCATTGACTAAAACATCCTTTACCTACAGAACCATCTTTATTTGGTTGATGCCCCCAGAAAAACAAGAACTTTAACTTTTCTTCTCTGTTAAAACTTTCTTTTATCGTTTGATTTGAATATTTCATTTTCTAATTTTTAGTTTCTTCCTTTTTCATTTGGATAAAATGACTGTACTGTTTCACTTTGAAAAACTTCCTTTGAATCGACGTTTATCGCTGATAACTTCCCTTTAAATGCTGCACCAGTATCAATATTCCACACATTGCAACCTTGCATAGGCTTATCAAATCCATAATTAGTTGTAGGTGTATGACCAATATAAATCTCGTCAAAGAGCTTTAACCTTTTTGGATAGAATATTGACTTCACATCAAGCTTTTTATCCATACTTAAAGCGGTTTCCCATAAAGTTCTATCCCAATTATAATTCGACTCATAAACCTCTTTGTAAGGACCATGCATAGAAGTAAAACCTGCATGAATGAACAGTCTATTTTTGTTATCTTCATGATACAACTTCATTTTCTTTAGAAAATCAAGATGCATTTGCTTTTGTGCTTTGGAATGATTCTCATAGCTTTCTATTGTAAGAGTTCCTCCGTGAAATAACCAAGTATCTGGAGTTTCATTTTTTTGCAACCAATTTTCACAATAGATATCGTGATTCCCTTTGATGAAAATACAATTGTGAGTTTTATCAAGTTCCATCAGTAAATCTATCACTTGAGCTGATTCACTCCATCCATCTACATAATCACCTAAAAAGATAAGGTGGTCATCAGAAGTTACTTCCATTCTTTGTAAAAGCTGTTTCAAAGCTTTTAATCCCCCGTGTATATCACCTATAACTAATGTTCTCATAATTCATTTAATCTATACATAATATCTGTTCTCAAAACATATTTGGTTCCAGATAAAACCTCTTTACCTTCGTGTCTTAAATGATGCATAAATACTAACGCCATTCCTTTTTTGGGAACAACTGTTGCTATTTTTCTAAACTCAGTTTCACCTCCCTGAAAATCATCATTTAAATAAATGAGGAATGATAAAAAACTGGATTCTTGTTCGTTTCTTTCATAGCTTCCATCTCTATGCATCTTGAATCTTTGTCCATTCGAATATTTATAAACACGAAACATTTCATTTAATCCTATAGCTTTGTAAAAGCCTATTTTGTCAGGAACGAAATCTTTAACCTTCATCCAAAGGTGGTCAGCCAATTGTTGATCAAAAAATAACAAGCGATCATTATTTCTCACGCCTTTATTCATTACCTGAGAACCATGAATAGAAATTTTGGCTTCCTCAAATTTCTCTCCTTCATACAAGTTTAAATAATCTGAGCATTCCTGTTCTGACAGAAAGTTTTCAATCAAAAAAGCTTCTTTATGTATTTCAATGTTTTTCATTTTTAAAATTCAATAAACTTTTTAGGAACACGATCTGTCAGCCAAACTCCATTAGCAGATAGAAAGAAAGCAAATCCTTCTTCATGCATCTTTTGAGCTTGAATCTTTAGAATGATTGGTTTGCCTCTTCTGCTTCCTACTTTTGTTGCAGTTTCTAAATCCGCACTTAAATGTACATGCTGTCGGTTTCTTTTTTCAAGTCCAGTTGCTTTAATAGAAGCAATAAATTTTTCTACAGTTCCGTGATATAAAACTTCAGGTGGTTTTATCGCTTCCAACTGTAAATCAATTGTTTTTACGGAATGACCCTGATTTGCTCTGATAAGCGAAGCATCTTTACTAAATGAAAATCTTTTTTTATCATTTGTTTCAACAATCTCTCTCAATTCTTCAATTGAAAAATGAATATTTTTTGTTTTTGATTTCTCTTGTAGTTCTAGCACATCTGCCCATCCATTTTGATCTAAATTGAGGTTAATATATTCAGGTTGATGCCTAAGCACTAAACTCAAAAACTTACTAATTCTCTTTTTATCTTTTTCGTTCATTTTCTCCATTATTAAAAATCGTAAACAACTGTTTTGATTTTATTATTAATTAAATTTTCTTTCAGAATTGGCTCAATGTTTTCCCATTTTCCTCCTGCTAAACCACAACCAATTCTAGGCATGTGAACTGATGCATTTAATTTTTCAGCTTCATGAGCCACCTTCCGCATTCCTTTTTCAATAGCTTTATATCGAATTGGAGGAATCCCTTTCTTGCCCATTCCAATTTTATGTTGTCCAACAAGATTTGCTACCCACAAATCATCTTCTACTTTTATAAATTGAACTTTTCCTAATTCAAAATCTTTTTGAGAAGCATACCATTCTTTATAGGCTTTTTCAGGAGTTTTCCATCTTTTTGAAATTGCTAAAACAAAACCTTTTCCCCACTTACCAATATCATTGCATACATGTACAATAATCTTGTTTTCCATTCCTTTGGGTTGTGTTGCATCACCTGTTATATATTCAATTTTCTCCACTTACAATCTCTATTATTCTTTTTCCCATCGTTCGATTCTTTCTTTTTAGGTGCTCTCTTCTAGAATTATTTTCTTTGCCCAAGACATCCACATTAAATGAATCTCACAAGATTTTCTTTCTAGTTTCATAGTTTGGCTTTTTAATACTAAATGGTTTAACAGTCGGTCAATCATTTTCTTTAAGATTTTCATAGCAATTTTCCCAAACAAATAACTGACTCAACTGTCTCTACCATCCTGCAAATTTTTCTAAATAATTTTCTGATAGTCTAATAATATCGTCCTTTCTGGCAAGTAATTCAATCCATTCTACCGGAACATCATCTAACCCATATAAATAACCTGCAATTCCTCCAACCACTGTCGCTGTTGTATCTGTGTCATCACCTAAATTGATGGCCTTAAAAACAGCATCCAAATATGAATTTGTGGTTAGTAAACACCATAAACTTGCTTCAAGTGTATGTATCACATAGCCACTAGAATTTATTTGGTCTTCATCATATTTTGTAATATCATCTTCTATGACTCTTTTAAAATGTTGAGTTTCTCTATCAGAAATTTTCTGCTCTTTAAAAAAGAGTTGAACTTGATATTGCATCTTTTCATATGATTCTCTCATTGAATAACCTTCAATAATGAATTCGGCAAACTTTAAATAAATCAAACATGAAATTGCAGAACGGATATGTCCGTGAGTAAGAGAAGAGACATCTCTAATAATTGCAAATTGTTCATTTATCTTCTTTTTTTTAATGTAAAACACTAGAGGAAGTATTCGCATTAGAGAACCATTTCCATTTGAGTATTCATTTGTTTCATATTTCAAGAGGGTTAATGATGCATCATCTCGATTATGGATAATCTTTGCCAAAGTTTGGATTGATCCTCTAGTTTGGATACCAATGTCAAATACGCTACCATAAGGAGTCCATAGTTCTTCATTACTCCATTGAACAAACTTAATTGCAATATCTTTCAAGTCATAGCCATTAGTAAGACTATCAGCTAGACAAAAAGCCAATGAACTGTCATCTGACCAAGTTCCTTCTTTTTGATAATGAGTGCCATAACCAAGCATTGTTTTCACCGGGTTTTGAGCTAGTTGCTCCCTAGACCGAAACTCAACAGGAACTCCTAAAGCATCAGCAAGTGAAAACCCAATAAATAGATTTTTAATAGATTCTTTGTTCATGACAATCTTAAATATTTATTCAACTTTTCGTTACGAGTCAGATATGGTTTTTCTTCTGGAATCGTTAGCTTATCTAGTTCGTTATTTAGGACAAACTGATGCTGTTCTTTCACAAACTCAGAAATATCTTCTATCTCTAAGATATCTTCTTTAGCATACCGAATAATTTCCTTGTTCCTAATTCCGATCTGAATAGCACGTCTTTCTAACTTTGCTCCATAAGGATTGTGATCTGGATCCCATTGTAATCTTATAGACGACCTTTGCACATCATTTTTCCAGTCTTGATGAGTCTCATATAAATCTCTTTGAAAACTGGAATATACTGCTTGAGATAAATATCTTTCAAAGGCATCTCTCTTTAAATGAATAGCCAAAACTACCTCTTGACCTTCTTTAGTTCCCCAACCATTTCGATACATCATCCATAAAAAGTTAGGTTTTATCCAAGTCATTCTCGTATACTTAAATGGCCCTCCAAAAAACTGTTTTTCAAATGCAAAATTTCCTATTGCTGGTCGGTAAGATTGATATACGATGATTTTCTCTTCATCATACTGTGCCATTATATGATGGCCTTTGTCTGGCCATTTTTCTAATTGCTTTTTATATTCTTTAATCTTCAATTTCATTTTTTAATTTTTTAAAATCTCTTTTAATGAGATTTGTTCAACTTCATTTATAGTATTAAAACTATCCGTCGTAAATACTTTTTTAAATATGCTATTTAATTTCTCTGTTCCATTGCTAAAGATTCCATGACTTACAGCCAAGTATAAATCTCCAGCATTCTTTTTCTTTAATTCTTCTGCTAGTCCTATGAAGGTTCCACCACCATCACAGATATCATCTACAATCAAACACTCCTTTCCCTCTAGATCCTCCTCATAAACCTTGAACCCCTCCAGTTGACCATTCTTTACATTTCTTTTCTTTGAGCATTCGACCACAGGAATGCCGCCTAAAAACTCCGATACTTTATATATCTTTTTTAACGCTCCTCCATCTGGAGAAATCAAAAGAACATCCTTATTCATTTTACCTAATACCTTCTTAACAAATTTGTGATTCGTGATCACTTCGCAGTTGTTTAACAGAGCAGGAGTTACTTCAGAATGAGGGTCAAAAATTATAATACGGTTTAAATTCAAACTGTTCAAGATATCAGCATATACTTTTACTATCAGTGCTTCACCGGTTACCATAACTCTATCCTGTCTTGCTCCAGGTAAATAGGGCAAAAACACATTGATTTTTTCAACTCGCATTCGCTTTAAAGCATCAACCGCACATAACAAAATTCCAAAATCATCAAATGATGGTATTCTAGTTGTAATTGTCACTTCATTAACATCGGTTAAATCACTTTGGATTTTAATATGAGGCTCTCCTCCGGAAAAAATAAATGATGAGTATTCAACAGTATTTGCTCCTAAAGGTGAAAAGTCTGAATCTAAGTTTAAAATCATTTTTGTGTTATTTTTACGCAAATCTAAGAGATGATTTTAAATTGACCAAATTTTTTGTGTAAAAATTACACAATCTTTATTTCGAAATGAAAGCCCTTCTTAACAAGTTCGTTGTATTTTGAAGTATTGAAACGGAACAATTTCGCAGGTCTACCGCTACCTTGCTGACTTATTTTATCCGTCTCTTCTAAGATACCAAAGCTGAGAATTTTTTTCCTAAAATTTCTTCTGTCTATATTATTTTCAAGGATGGTAGCATATAATTGTTCCAAATCTGAGAATGGAAATTCCTTATTAAGAAGATCAAAACCGATAGGCTGGTATTGCAATTTTCCTTGTAATCTTTTCTTGGCCATGTTTAAAATGACTTTATGATCAAAGGCAAGTTTTGGAATCTTATTGATAGGGAACCATTGTACCTCATCTGCATCAGTATCAGCCTTGATAGTAAAGTGATTTGGGCGTACTAATCCGAAATAACTAATCGACACCACACGATTTCTGGGATCTCTATTAGGTTTGCCAAATGTGTAGAGTTGTTCCAAGTAATCTATCTTAACACCTGTTTCTTCTTTAAGCTCTCTTTTAACCGCATTCTCTAAGGATTCGTCTTCCAAAACCAATCCTCCAGGCAGCGCCCACGAATCTTTAAATGGTTCAACCCCTCTTTTAATAAGTAAAACAGATAGACTTTTAGACTCGTATCCAAAAATCACCGCATCTACTGCTACCTTTATATTTTGTTGCACTCCCATTATTTGTGTAGTATTAACACAAATTTACAAATAAAATAGATTAAAAAGATGTTATTTTTTTATAAAATCAATCTCCGGAGCCTTCCAGCTAATCGAATCTCCTAATATCTTATAGCGTTCACTAATAACGTGAAGTTTACGAGGAACAACTTTTATCAATAGATAATCTGTTTTTCTGTCTTTGTAAAAGTTTTTCCATTCCTCTTTCCAGAATTTTTCCTTCTTGTCAGTATCATTTATCAGGATGGCATTTCCTTGAATCGTAACATAACCTGGATCGTTCTTATCAAAATAATAGAGCGTAACCTTATCATTATAAAGGATAT
The DNA here is from genome assembly GCA_965218065.1 of Flavobacteriaceae bacterium. Lineage (GTDB taxonomy): Bacteria > Bacteroidota > Bacteroidia > Flavobacteriales > Flavobacteriaceae > Polaribacter. The sequence goes on from OZ244589.1 coordinate 2,403,969, forward strand.
CTTGAACCTTTCGACTCTTAGGATTTGTAGCTAACCAAATAGTGAAATCTTCCTCAGGCAAAAATGGATCCATAGTTCGAGCATTCGCCACTCCAGATGAATCAACTGTGATCAAAGCACAGTTTTTCGATATAGTAATGATCTCTCTGGCTATTTCTTTAAGGCCTTTTTCTTTTTCCTGATTGGGAGCACAGGCCAAAAAAAGTGAGAGCAGCGATATCGCTAGTACTTTTTTCATGATACAACTAAAAATATTGTCCTATTCCAAAGACAATTCCTTTGGATTCGTTTTTCGTAATCCCATATCCATAATCAATTCTAAAGATCGCATTATAGATCTTCTTGTGTATGAATCGTAATCCTACTCCAGAGAAAATACGGATGTTTTCACTTTGAAAGAAATCGTTTAACTGTCCTCCAGGCGTTCTCCAGGTCCCGGCATCGATAAACGCATTTCCTTGCAATACAAACCAATTCTTTTCAACCAAAGTATACCTGTATTCAGAATTCAATACTACACTTCCCGTTCCTCTATCTACCAGTATTCCTACTCCTCTTAAGTTTACGTTATTATCCAAAGCAAAAGGAGCAAAAGGTGTCTCTTGATTTGAAGATAATCCCATGCGTAATCTATTCGCCCAATTCCCTCTATCTCCTACTCTTTTATAGTAAAAGAAGTCATTCCAGGCAACAAAGAACTTATCCTGAAAATTATTATTTGAAGTCACGTATTGTGCATATAAAATACTCTTAAAACCATCTACATACTGATAGTAGTAATCCAATCCATCATACATATACACCAACTTCAACAATACTTTGTCTAAATCCAGGTTTTGAGGGACAGAAGGGTCTGTTGCGCCACTTAAATATTTATATTTTTCACTGAAAAAATTGATCCCGAAATTCAGTGTATTCTTAAAATCTATCTCATACAAACCCAATACTTCATAGGAAATATTATTATACATATAATTTGCCGAATCATCATTAAAATACAGTGGTTCTTCGCTTTTCCAATCCTGATAATTAAAAGCCAATCCGAACTTTCTTGAGAACAAGTTGGGCGCTCTAAAATTTACTGCATAGGTATCAAATCCATTATTCTGATAAAAGCCCCCGAAAGCTACATTTCTACCTAAAAAGTTGTAGTCGAACAATCCTAATTTATAGGAGAATTGCTGATTAGTAGACGTCCAAAAATTGACTAATGGAATTACGGTCTTATTCTCTTCCAGATAAATAAACACATTGTACAAGTTATCATGTGAATAGAATACCTGGTAATATGCATGAGAAATAGCTGGTAATCTTTTGAGTCGAACAATGTCCTCATCCAGTTTTAGAGAATCTAATTCCTGTCCGTTTTTGATCGATAGTATCTTCTTAAGAAAAGATACTTTTGTTTTCTTCGCTCCTTTGATCTTAACATCATATACCCTTTTTTCTTGAGAAAAAGCAGACGCCATTACAAATAACAAGGCGATGCAAAAAATGAATCTTAACTTCATTATTACTGAGCTGTAAATGTATTTTGAACCACCAAATTTACCCAATTATCTTCACTTACTGCCATCAATGTAAAATTATAATCATCTCCTATGCTCAGATTTGGTGGTGTTTGTGTATTAATATCTAAAACTACATTGGTGTTATTTTGATATTGAAAACACCTTTCAACAGTATACGTTCCTGAAAAAAAACGATCCTGACTATCTGTAACTACCTGAAAATAGATGACATTTTCGTTAATCGTTCCATCGGTCCATGAAAACTTGGGTGTGGCTGTTTGTGAATGATCAATCACAACCATGTTCGTCCATTCCGAAGGTTTGGTTTCATGTTTTAATCGTATGGGGTTTGAAGTATGCAAAACGCCCTGTAGCATATAGGTAACAATGCACCAGGATTCAGTACTTTGCACACGCACAAATCGTGCTAACTTTCCACTAAAAACTTGCTCAGTTTCTATCTCTTTTCTGTTGTAATTTGTAAGATCGTTCGGGTTTATTGCAACTGTTTCAGTTTCATAATATCTAATGTCTGTAGCACCAATTACAGGATAATAAAATACATAGGAAATACTGTTATTCTGAGCGTCGCTAGCCGCACATGCGATTACTTCTCCTATGGGATTTTGAGAGTTTGCATTGACATAGGATTGCAGGTTCTCACTGTTAAGTTCAGTCTTCTCGCAAGAAAAAAAACCAATAACAATTATTAAAAATAACAAACGGATTCTCATGACGTTCAAGCAAATGTTTTATGCTAAGTCGAGAATATTCCTAAATACTTACCTAAATCTTCACTGTTAGAATAGGTAAACTAGCATGATTTGCTACATCTTCGGATAAACTTCCTTTAAAAAAATGCGATAGTCCTTTTCTGGCATGTGTACTCATGGCAATCAAATCGGCACCAACAGCATTTGCAAAGCTTAAAATTCCTTTTTCAACCGATCTGTCAGACACAAAGCTTGTATTCTTAAGGTTTTCAATATGTCCATCCGCTATGTTTAAGAAATCCGCAGCCATGCTTTCCATTTCAGGAGTCGATTTAAAATCTTCATATGGTGTATTTACATATACAACATGCATCTTTCCTTTAAACCCTTCTACAATGCTCTTTATTCTGATGTATGCATCTAAAGATTCGTTGGAAAAATCCGTTGCATATACCACATTTTCAAAATTAAAATCTCTAAGATCATTTTTAACGACCATAACGGGCACTTCAGAAAAACGAATTACTTTTTCAGTATTGGAACCAATAAAAAGTTCTTTTAAGCCGGAAGCTCCATGTGATCCCATAATAATCAAATCTGCGTTCTCTTCTCGAGCCAGATCATTTATTTCACTAAACACCTTAAAGTGTTTAATAACTGGAGTTACCTTAATATTCTCCAAATAGTCTTTCTTTAAAAAGGCATGAAATCTTTTTTTCGCCAACTGCAATAAAAAAGCTGTTTTCTCTTGAATATAACCAGAACTCTCATTGAAGTGATCTGATTGAATATCCAACATATGAATCGCTAATATTTGTGCATTTTGCTTCTTTGCAAGATAGGAAGCTGTTTTCAATGCATATTCTGAGTGATTCGAAAAATCTATAGGAACAATAATTGTTTTCATACGTCTTAGTGTTTAATTTATACTCAAAATTAAAACGAACTAAGCGTAATTTTCCTAACATTTATCATGCGCTAATAACTTTTTATTTCAGAACTTAAATGTTATTTGTTGCTATATAATTTAGTGATCAATTTTTCAGCAGGTTTATTCTGCGGAGTAAAGCGGTTATTAGTATTTCCTCCAACGCGATCGTGACTGTGAAACCATTTCCATACAAAACCTCCTGCAAACCAACTCTCTTTCCAAAACTGATTGTAAATAGCCTGCAAACCATTCTTTTGACCTTCCAAATCTACAGATGCCTGCACTCTTTTAGAATCCCAAGGTTCTTTTCCGGTAAAGTGAACACTTCGGTAACCAAATTCGGTGAACAACACAGGTTTTTTGAATTGACTTTGAATTTTTTTGATCTCGTTCTTATGCCCGATCCATCCTTTCTCAAAATCTTGCACAGTGGGTGTTTTTTCATTACTTAATGGAAAATACGCATCCACACCGATATAGTCTAACTGATCCCAAAACGGAACACGTTTAAACTCATCCCAATTGGCCGCATAGGTCAATTTTCCGGAATACACTTTTTTGATCTTTGTAATAAGCTCCTTCCAATATTTAGGCCTGTTCTGTATAAATTTTTCTAGTTCGGTACCAATGCAAAATATCGGGATATTAATGTCCTCTGCAGTCTTGGCGTAGGTTAGGATAAAGTCAGAATATGTATCTTCTAATTTCTTCCAACTAGCCTCAGAATTCATAGTAATATGGCCGGTATATTGACCGTGCCATACCCAGATCTGGGGTTTCAACATGATCCGGATTCCTTTTTTTCGTAATTCTTTAGCATACTGCTTTATGCCTGCTTCACGTTCTCCAAACCATTGTCTCTTTACATTAAAGCGTATTTCCGGTGAAGATAACTCTCTGATAAATCCAAAAGGCATTAGCCCAGCATAGTTAGCGTTCAACTTTTTAACAGGATTGGTATGTACATGTGAGATAGAATCTCCAGAAGCCACAAAACTTACACCATTGATCTTTTGAGAAAGACATGGTAACATCACCATAAAAAAATAGGTGCATATAATAAGATGTTTTAAATCTCTCATATATGCACCTAAAATAATTCCTTTTTTCTAAACCTTCTAGAACAATGCTCTTAAACCTACGTTAAAAGTTTGCCCTAATCCGGTATTCGATCCACGCACAAAATTTGTATACAGGAATTCTACATTGAATACACTTGATAACTGATATTTTGCTCCGCCTCCCAAAGCTGTAAAATCCTGAGCAAAATCGTTCCCAAGGTCTAAGCGCTGGTTATGTTGGATCAATCCTAATACGGTAAATTTATCTGACGGAAAGTAACTTAAGAATACCCCTGGCACCAAATTCAAACTGTTGTTTGCAAAGCTATCACTCTTGCTACCAAAATTATATTCGGTAGTTAATTCTGTAAAAACTTGCCAATCACCGCTTGGAAATGTGTAATCATAAAAGAAACGGTTTTGCCAAATAAATCCTTTTTGATCCAGGAAAACTCCATTACCATTTGTTTCGTCGCTCACCAATGGAATGTGGAATGCACTCTGAATCGTAAAGTTACCGACATTCTTTATTGGGTTAAATTTTACTGCCGGAGCAAACGAGGTAAAACCTGAGCGCTCGGTTACTCCATCATTACCAAAACTCAGTGCATTTAACGCACTTCTTCCTCCTACTACATTAGACCTAAATTCTAATAATAATCCAATATTGAACGAGCTATTTTCAGAAATTCCGGTAAAAATATCTAAAGTCGATGTAAAATAGGTTTCTCTTGGTTTTGATTGCTTTTTAGGGCTTCTATTGTTAAACGTACTCTTGGTTTCTGTATATAAGTTGTTAAACCACTTAATATCCCACTGCCCCTTATTTAACAGTTTTGAGGGCGTATACGTCTGTATGTTCGATTTTGTTGTTTCTTCTGTTTCATCTTGTGCAAATGCTCCTATAGAAAATAAACATAATGCACCTAAAATTATTTTTTTCATGCTTGTTGAAATTTGTTTCATCTTTTTATTGGTCAATAGGTCGAGGGCATTTTTCATTACTTACAAGCAAATAAATTTAAAAATCTCTGTTAAGTTTTTTTAAGTAACTTCGACAGATATGTCAACAATCTAACAACTATGGAGCACATTGTCATCATTGGAAATGGGATTTCAGGAGTTACTGCCGCCAGGCACATTCGTAAAAACTCTGACAAGCAAATCACCATTATATCTGCCGAAACAGACTTCTTTTTTTCACGTACTGCACTTATGTATGTGTATATGGGTCATATGAAATTCGAACATACGCAACCTTATGAATCCTGGTTTTGGAAGAAGAACCGTATCAACCTTAAAAAAGCATATGTTCAAGAGATCATTCCTTCAAAAAAAGAATTACAATTCGCAGATGGAAGCTCCATGAATTATGATAAACTGATCATTGCTACAGGTTCAAAACCTAACAAATTTGGTTGGCCAGGTCAAGATCTAAAAGGTGTGATGGGTATGTATCATAAACAAGATCTTGAAAATTTAGAGGTATATGCACCTAACAACAAAGCATGTAAACGAGCAGTCATTGTAGGTGGAGGGTTAATCGGAATTGAGTTAGCAGAAATGTTACATTCTAGAAATATACCGGTTACTTTCCTAGTACGTGAAACCAGCTTCTGGAATGGTGTATTGCCATCAGGAGAAAGTGAAATGATCAATGAACATATTAAGGAAAATCACATTGATCTTCGTTTAGGTGTGAATCTAAAAGAGATCAAATCTGATGAGAATGGACGTGTAAAGTCTGTAGTAATTGCTGAAACCGACGAAGAAATCGCATGTGATGTTGTCGGATTAACCGCCGGAGTTTCTCCAAACATCGGATTCATCAAAGATTCGAGCATTGAAACAAATCGTGGGGTGCTGGTCAATCGTTTCTTAGAAACTAGCGAAAAGGACATTTATGCCATTGGCGATTGTGCTGAACAGCGAGAAGCTATTGGTAATAGAAGACCCATTGAAGCCGTTTGGTATACGGGTCGTATGATGGGTGAAACAGTGGCACAAACGATTTGCGGAAACAAGATCGAATACAAGCCAGGACACTGGTTTAATTCAGCGAAATTTATTGACATCGAATATCAAACGTATGGATGGGTGTTTTCTGACAGGAACAAACCTGAGTATGAAAAACATTTTCATTGGAAACATAAAGACAATACCAAGTGTATTACCATAGCATATCATAATGAAACCAATCAATTTCTAGGTATCAACACCTTCGGAATTAGAATGAGACACGAGATCTTTGACCGTTGGTTAAGTGAAGAACGAGATGTACATTATGTCTTAGAATATTTAGCCGATGCTAATTTTGATCCGGAGTTTTACAAACTGTATGAAAAAGATATTGTAGCCCAATTTAACCAAGAAAATGGTACTGCAATTCAGGTAAGAAAGAAAAGTTGGAAACGAATCTTCACTAGCGCATAAGAAATATGAAAGCAATAAAACACATAGGATTACTCATTTTTTTAATAGGATTATCCGTTTTTACAGGGACTATTTTTACAGGTTCGTTTAACCTGACTTCTGCGGAATTAGATGCTTTTATTAATGAAAAAGGATACAAAAGTGAAGTTATTAAACAAGAGCTTGCTAAAGCCGTAGTAACCAACGAGCAACTTTCGATTTTTGAATTCTCAAGTCGAGTTCGCAATGCATACAAAGCGTCCAACGATCATTATGATGGGTTGATCGCAAAATACGATGCTGAAAAGAATTGGGACGAAAAGGGAAAGCAATACCAATATAAAATTTACGGGAAACCACATACATTAAGTTATGAGTTGGCTAAAAAAGCCGGAAAAGGTTATGTTCGAGAAAATAGCGGTACCATCTGGTGGCTTACGTTCGGATTAGGAATTTTAGGAGCACTGCTTTTTATTCTTCCTAATTATGTGCTCCTTGGTGGTCCGGGTATAAAAAATAATGGGATCTATTTAGAATCAAGCACCAATAGAGGTTGGATCGCATGGCTTGTATTAGTCTATCTGGTTGCTTTCTATTTACTATTATACTTTATGGCCGATTATGTCGTGAACTGGACCTACATTTTAGATCCTATTAGTTTGTCACTAAATGGCGGAGAAGCCAGTCAATGGTTTGTCTATGGATTCTTGTATTGTACGATCATGGTTGTTATGGCTGCAAGAATGTATATTAAATACAGACATAACAAATACCAGGTAATACGTACCACATCTGTACTGTTCTTTCAAATTGTTTTTGCTTTCCTGATCCCAGAGATCATGACCAGTTTAAACATGCCGGGATATGATTTTAAAAATGCATTTCCTTTAGATTATGATTTCTTCTTTGAATGGAACCTGGAAGCACTCACCAAAAGTGGAAGCATTGGTTTATTTATATTGGTTTGGGGAATCGTATTGACCTTGATCATTGTACCAGTGATGGTCTACTTCTTTGGTAAAAGATGGTACTGCTCCTGGGTTTGTGGATGCGGAGGATTGGCTGAAACCTTAGGTGATCCGTACAGACAACATTCCGACAAATCGTTAAAAGCATGGAAGCTGGAACGCTGGTTGATTCATTCTGTACTGGTTTTCTCAGTAGTGATGACCATCGTTACCTTATATGCCTATTTTACCGGAGCTGATTCTTTGCTAGGGATAAAATCGCAATGGATCAAAGACACCTATAGTTTCTTGATCGGAGCTTGGTTTGCAGGTGTAATTGGTACCGGATTCTATCCTATTTTCGGGAACCGTGTATGGTGTCGTTTTGGATGCCCTCTTGCTGCTTACTTAGGATTAGTACAACGTTTTAAATCGAGATTTAGAATTACTACCAATGGTGGTCAGTGTATCTCTTGCGGAAACTGCTCTACCTATTGTGAACAAGGGATTGATGTAAGAGCCTATGCTCAAAAAGGAGAAAACATTATTCGCTCCAGTTGTGTAGGTTGTGGAATTTGCTCTGCGGTATGTCCAAGAGGTGTATTGAAATTAGAAAATGGTCCGGAAGCAGGCAGAATAAATCCTACAGATATCTTATTAGGGAATGACGTAGATCTAATGGAACTGGTAAATAAAAGATAATGCGTTTTTTGACACTCTTATTTATTGTTGGCTTATTTCTTTTCAGTATCAACGGACATTGTCAGAAAACCTATCATAAAGAGCATTTTGAGAATGGAAAGTTAAAAACCGAAGGATGGCTGGAGGATAACTTGAAAACTGGATATTGGAAGTTCTACCACCCGAATGGAAACGTGCAAAAAGAAGGGCATTTTAAAAAAGGTGTTGCCATCAAATATTGGTACTTTTACCGCGAAAATGCTTCGAAAGAAAAAGAAGGGCATTATAAAAACGGTAAACAACATAAATGGTGGCTGTATTATGATGCAAGTGGACATGTTAATCATAAATGTCAACTAAAGAATGATCAAAAGAATGGATATTGCCTAATCTATGAGAAACAAAAATTAGTGAAGGCTTCAAAATATCATAACGGAAAAAAAATCAAGGAATGGACAGATTTTTCTTCTTTTAGAAAAGAGAATAAGCTGTCAGATTTAAAATGATAAAACAAAACATTAAGGTAATCATTCCGGCATTTAACGAGGAAGATTCCATAACCAACGTTGTACAAGATATCCCTGATATCGTAAAAGAAGTTATTGTTGTTAGCAATAACTCTACCGACAAAACTGAAGAAAATGCTGCAAAAGCTGGAGCAACAGTATTGACAGAATCGAGAAAAGGTTATGGCTATGCCTGCTTGAAAGGAATGGAGTATGTAGCGCAACAGGAAGAACTTCCGGATATTATCGTTTTTTTAGATGGTGACTATTCTGATTATCCTGAACAACTGTTAGAGATCGTAGACCCCATACTGCAGAGAGATATTGATTTTGTTATCGGTGCAAGAGTGAAAGAATTACGAGAATCAGGTTCGATGACTCCTCAGCAGGTTTTCGGAAACTGGTTGGCTACTTTTTTAATGAAGCTCTTTTTCAGAGCACGATTTACAGATCTCGGTCCTTTTCGAGCTATTAAATATAAAAAGTTATTAGGACTGGAAATGGAAGATAAAACATATGGATGGACCGTAGAAATGCAGTTGAAAGCGTTGAAACAGAAACTGTCTTATGAAGAAATACCAGTAAAATACAGAAATAGAATAGGCGTTTCTAAAGTTTCTGGGACAGTAAAAGGTTCTATCTTTGCAGGTATTAAAATCTTAAGTTGGATATTTAAATATAGTTTTAAATAATGGTTTTAGAATATAGTATCATAACGGTTTATTCTATCGCGCTTATATTAATATTTATGTATGCGTTGGCCCAGTTGAATCTATTATTTAACTATGTAAGTGCACAGCGAAAAGAAGATACTTGCCCAAAATTTGATTTTAAAAACCCTGAAGAGATCCCATACGTAACCATACAGCTTCCTGTTTATAATGAGATGTATGTAATGGAGCGTTTGTTAGAGAATATTGCCAAGCTCGAATATCCAAGAGAAAAGTTAGAGATTCAGGTATTGGATGATTCTACTGATGAATCTGTCGAAACAACCGCGGCTCAGATCAAAAAAATCAGGCAGACCGGGTTAGACATTCAACATATTCGAAGAACCAATCGTCAAGGATTTAAGGCCGGCGCACTTAAAGAAGGCTTAGTGATTGCCAAAGGTCAGTTTATTGCCATTTTTGATGCTGATTTCTTACCAGAATCAGATTGGCTCTTACGTACGGTTCCTTACTTCAAAAATCCAGAAGTGGGCGTTGTGCAGACGCGCTGGGGGCATATCAACAGAAACTATTCTACGCTAACCAAAATACAAGCATTTGCATTAGATGCTCATTTCACTTTAGAACAAGTAGGAAGAAATAGCAAAGGACACTTTATCAATTTTAATGGAACTGCCGGTATTTGGCGTAAAGAATGCATTATAGATGCCGGAAACTGGGAAGGTGACACCTTAACAGAAGATCTCGATCTAAGCTATCGTGCGCAATTGAAGAATTGGAAATTCAAATATCTGGAAAATGTAAAAACACCCGCCGAATTACCTGTAATTATTAGTGCCGCACGATCCCAACAATTTAGATGGAACAAAGGTGGGGCCGAGAATTTTCAAAAGATGGCAAAGCGGGTGATTACCTCTAAAAACGTTTCTGTAAAGACCAAAGTTCATAGCTTACTGCATTTATTGAATAGTTCTATGTTCTTAATGATCTTTTTAGTAGCAGTGCTAAGTATCCCTATGCTATACATTAAAAATGAGTATGCTCATTTAAAGTCTTACTTTTATATGATGAGCTTCTTTGTCATAAGTACGATCATTTTCTTCATTTGCTACTGGTTCATGTTTAAGCGGAGCTATGGCGGTGGAATTCGAAACTTCTTTAGATATATCGGTACATTTTTTACATTTTTCTCAATTGCGATGGGATTCTCCCTACACAATACTATAGCAGTTATTGAAGGTCATTTCGGAAAGAAAAGTGAGTTCGTTAGAACACCCAAGTTTAATATAAAATCATTAAAAGATAGTTGGAAAAACAACAAATATATTCGTAAAAAACCGTCTATAAATGTGATCGTTGAAGGATTGTTAACCATTTATTTTGGATTCGGCATGTATAGTGCTTTTGTAGTGGGCGATCAAGGAGGAGACTTTGGATTATTTCCTTTTCATTTAATGTTGTTCGTTGGTTTCGGATATGTTTTTTGCAAATCCATTTTTTCTAAAGCCTAATGTCTTTGTCTCAAAAAAATAGATCCATTCTAGCTGTCGTCATCAGTATAGGGCTTTATTTTTTATTTGCATATAATTTAGATCGAACGAATTTCTACCAGCTGATATCTTTATATATTGGCTTATTCATTCCCTTTTTATATTTCTTAAAAAAAGAACATCTAAACTTTCCATTTTTGGTCGGAATTGCGATTCTCTTTAGATTGGTTTTTTTATTCGCCATTCCAAATCTATCACAAGATTTCTATCGATTTATCTGGGATGGAAGGATGCTATTGGAAGGGTTCAATCCTTATATTTCTTTACCGGAAACATTTATTAACGAACGTAATTTTCCTATTTCTCAGGCGGTAGACCTCTATGCCGGAATGGGGCCTCTGAATGGGAGTCATTATACAAATTACCCGCCTATTAATCAGCTCAATTTTTTTCTAGCGGCATTGTTTTCTGGTAAAAGTATTTTAGGTGCTGCCGTAGTATTGCGTCTTCAAATTATACTGGCAGATATAGGGATCATTTACTTTGGAAAGAAAATATTAGAGAAGTTACAATTGCCCATCCATCATATATTCTTATACGCCTTAAACCCTTTTATTATTATTGAATTGACCGGAAATCTTCACTTTGAAGCGGTTATGTTATTCTTTTTAGTTTGGAGCATCTACTTGCTGTTAAAGGGTAAATGGATTTGGGCTGCTGTAATTTTAGGGTTGTCTGTATCTGTCAAGTTGATTCCGTTAATATTTTTGCCTTTGTTTTGGCAATGGTTCTTAAATAAAAAAGTCATTGCGAATGAAATGACGCAATCTCCAACTAATAATGAGATTACTTCGTCACAAGTTCCTCGTAATGACAAATCATTAACGGGTTTTTTACACTTCCTTTCTTTTACAGGAATCGTTATTATGGTGAATGTTGTGTTATTTCTACCTTTTCTATCTCCTGATCTTATAAGTAGTTATACAAACTCCGTAGGTCTGTGGTTCCGGAACTTTGAGTTCAATGCCAGTATATATTATGTTGCTAGGGAGATTGGATATTTGTTTAGAGGGTGGAACGAGATCGCTATTATTGGTAAGATCATGCCTATACTAACGATACTCTTTTTATTAGTTATCACGTTCTTCCGAAAGAACAGAACGCCACAACAGCTCATAACTGCATTACTATTTGGTTTATCGTTCTACTACTTTACCACCACCACTATGCATCCATGGTATTTGGCAACCTTGTTGCTACTATCCGTTTTTACAAAGTACAGATTCCCTTTGGTTTGGAGTGTAGCCATGATATTAAGTTATCAGGCGTATGCCAATGACCCCTGGAAAGAGAGTTTATGGTTTGTTGGAATAGAATATTTGATTGTCTATGGATATTTGATTTTTGAACTTACCAAAAGGAAACAAGTTACTTTAATTGAAGACTAGCATTCAACAATCCAAAAAACTCATTCCTGACCTCCTTTTGTTGAAAAGCTCCTCCATACTCTAAAGAAGTCGTATGACTTGTTTTATCTTTAATTCCTCTTGAGGATACACAAAGGTGTTCCGCTTCAATTACAACGATCACATCTTCCGTTTTAAGAAGTTCTTGAAGGTCTTTCAAAATTTGCAAACACAATCGTTCTTGTACTTGAGGTCTATGTGCATAGTAATCTACAAGTCTGTTGATCTTCGAGAGGCCTATAACCCTATCTTTTGGAATGTATCCAATATGCGCTCGTCCCACAATAGGAAGAAAATGATGTTCGCAAGCAGAATCTACCGTTATATTTTGTTCTACCAACATCTTATGATATCCATATTTGTTTTCAAATGTAGATGCCTTGGGTTTATTCTTAGGGTCGAGTCCATAGAACAACTCTTTCACATACATTTTGGCAACTCGATACGGTGTTCCAGAAAGGCTATCGTCCGTTAGGTCTAGACCCAATTCCTCCATGATCTTCGCAAAATAGATTTGAATGTTCTCAATCTTTTCCTCATCAGATCTTAAGAAAGCATCCGCTCGAAGCGGCGTATCAACCCGAGTAGCGATATGGCTATCCCCTAGCTGTTCTATTAATTTCTTATCCATGTCTCTCTCTTCTTTCGCTTGCACAGCACGTTTCATCAGCACATTGGCAATATTTTCTATTGTAGAAATGCAAAAAAACCAATCCAATTGCCGGAATGTAAATAGAGAACTCTGTCAACGCGAACAATTCCAGTTTTTCATTTATTATAGCCATTGTCAGTATGATCCAAGAAATCCAAAGCGCATATTTCATCCAGTTCTTCGATGTATTTCTGACAGACCAATACACAGCAAAAAACGATACTAGTAAGAATATATAGTCAAGGCTTTTCCACCAAGTGGGTGCAGTTTCTTCTATGGCTAAAGGTTGTATAATAAAAATGAACGGAGTGGCCGCGCAATGAAGAAGACAAAGACTTCCGGCTAAGGCTCCAATGGGATCTGAATTTATAGATAGTTTATTCGTCATACGATCATTAAATGCAACTGAGTTGCAAATATACTCAAAAAATTTGCTATTGCAATGGAGTTGCACTAAATTTGTTATATGGGAATTATTAGAAAAACCAAGTCGGTAGAATTGTTACTAGATGTATTCAACCAAAGTCAAAGCGCCTTATCTGTGGTACAATTGGTCGAAAACCTAAAAGCCGATATGAACAAAACAACGGTGTATCGTATTCTGGATCGCTTAGAACAAGAAGGGGTTGTTCACTCATTCTTGGATAAAGATGGTCTAAAATGGTACGCAAAGTGTTCGGAATGCTCATCACATCAGCATTCAGATTTACACCCTCATTTCCAATGTAACGATTGTGGCACTATTGAATGTTTATCTATAGATATTAAGATCCCCATGGTCTCTGATCGCCATATCGATTCTGCAGAAGTTCTTTTACAAGGAACCTGCCCTAATTGCCTTTCTTAATATTTAAAAAACAACTACCTAACCTCAACCATAACTTGAAAAATAAAAATGCATTATAGTCGTCGAAAATTTATTTCCTTTCTAGGGAAGGCCAGTATTGGAGCAGCAATCGTTCCTCCTTTTTTGATGAGTTGTGGGAATACCTCAAATCCATCATCCGCCTTTAAAAATAGTTCTTCTGAAGAATTAAAAAGATTAAAAGATCTGCTTTTAAAAGGTATTGATCCTTCAGACAAAGATGATCTTCTCTTGGCAAAAGGACTTGATTACCACATAATAACCCAATGGGGAGATCCTATTTCAGAAAATGATTATTTTGGATTTAACAACGACTTTACCTGCTTTATTCCTTTTAATAAAGAGAACCCTAAGGATGGTTTGTTATGGGTAAATCATGAGTATGCAAGTACCTTATTTGTTGCCGGGTTCCATTTTAGAGATCATAAAAATCCTTTGGAGCACAGAACCAAAGAGCAGGTAGACAAGGAGATGTATAATGTTGGAGGTAGTATCATTCGAATCAAAGAAGAGAATGGAAAGTGGCGAATGGTAGAAAACGACCCTTATAATAAGCGTTTAACCGGGCAGACCAAGATAAAATTTAACTGGGACGCTCCCATAGAAGGACAATCTTTCGCTATGGGAACCAATAGCAATTGTTCTGGAGGAATTACGCCCTGGAACACTTTTCTTTCTTGTGAAGAAAACTATGACAACCTATTTGGAGAAACTGAATACGATGAAAATAACAATCCTAAGAGAGAGCCTAGTTGGATGGGTTGGGAACTATTTTATGATTACCCTCCTGAACATTACGGATGGGTTGTAGAAATAGATCCAAAAAGTGGAGAGGCTCAAAAACATGTTGCTCTAGGGAGATTTGCACATGAATGCTGCACCATATATGAACTGGAAGACAAGCGAGTAGTTGCTTATACTGGCGATGATAAAGTAAACGAACACATCTATAAGTTTATCTCGTCGAAACCCGGCTCTTTGAAAGAAGGTATATTGTATGTAGCAGATACTGTTAACGGGAAATGGTTGGCACTGGATTGGGAAACACAACCTGCATTACAACAAAAATTTAAAGATCAAACGGAAGTTTTAGTTCGTGCACGTGAAGCTTCAAAGCTTCTGGGGGCAACAGCACTTAACAGACCAGAGGACATTGAAATAGATCCCATTAGTGGAAATATTTTTATTACACTAACCAATAACAAAGGTAAAAAGGATTATCATGGATCTATTTTAAAGATTGAGGAAACAGATGGAAAATTTGATGCACTCACCTTCACTGCCTCAACTTATAAAGCCGGCGGTGAAGAAAATGGGTTCTCTTGCCCGGATAATCTAGCCTTTGACCTTTCCGGAAACCTTTGGATGACTTCAGATATATCTGGATGGTCAATCAATAAGAAACCATATATCCCTTTTAAAAATAATGGACTATTCGTTATTCCAAGATATGGTAAAGATGCCGGTAAAGTTATTCAAGTGGCCTCTGCTCCGCGCGATGCTGAATTAACAGGTCCCTGGTTCTCACCAGATGGAGAAACCTTGTTCTTAAGTGTCCAACACCCAGGAGAGCTTACCCGATCTCTGAATGAGCCAACCAGCAAGTGGCCTTTCAATGCAGATCACATACCAAGACCGGCCGTGGTGGCAATCCAAGGTGATCTGATTAAGAAAATGAACAAGCTACGTCAAATCGAAGCAATAGATTAAACGATCTATTCAAAAACGATATCGTCTATGTAGATCTCATAAGGAGATCCATTACCATTTGAAAACAATACAAATCCTGACCTAATACAACTCAGGTCTTCTCTCTTTATCTTAATGGTATACTTTTTCCATTGTTTATCAATAACAACAGACATCGATTTTTTTGCGGTATCTGGAAAAGGTTTATCCTTATCTATGAGCCCGAATCCAACCGTTGCTTTTACATCCCAGGCATTCGCCTTGGCCCAAAAACTAAAAGTTTTCGCCCCATGTATGTCATAGCCTCCTAAAATATCTCCCCAATCGTTGGCAGGATCCTGAAACGCAATTCCATACCACCCTCCTACGGCATTATAAGTGATCTTGATCGCGGTCTTTCCTGAGTGCACATTTTCAGTATGGTCTACATCTACAGACATTGCCTTATAATTACCCATATATCCTGACACCGCATATGGTAGCTCCTTATTTTCTTTGTACACATAAAAAGGAAGTACTGCTTTTGGAACGAGGTATTTCTTTTTACTTGCTTTTTTATCTTTTACATGAATTCCTGTTGCAGCAATTCCCACATTCCTATGATCATCGTTGACATTTACATATATTTTTAAAGCACCATCAATTTCGGGCAATTGCACTTTAAAACCATCATTTAAATTCCCATCAAATATCAAAGGGAGTAATTGATTTCTACGTTTTCTACTACCGGTTCGTTGATTATAGTAAAAAGACACTTCTAGCTTGTCATTTTCCGGATCATTGACTTCTAAAGAAACAGGTACCCAGGTCTTACTTTTTGCCTCAGCTATTGACAACTCAAACTTCTTTATGCTCGGTATATTATTCGTAGGTTTTTTCCCAGTATATGCTTCACGGGTAGCCCAATACTGAGGTCTATTCATTCCTCTGTGACGCATCAATAACCAGGGAGAAGCAAAATCATTACCTGAGCTATAATGAAAGACGTATACTCCCAAACAAGAACGTTTATTCTTGATCCAATCGTGATATCCCTTTGCGATAGCATTATATTTTTGTTCATCATTAGGTTCTACTTTCACTCCATTCTTCTCTTGTTTGATATCCCACTCTCCTGTAACACCGAATTCTGTAATTATATACGGTTTATCTAATCCTCTTTTATCTAATTCCTTTTGTAAATAACCTGCCCCGGGACCGTAGCTATTCAGTCCATAAATATCTAATGAAGGCACATATTTTTCCCACCAATCTAATCCGAAGGTCCATGCTTCTACTGAGGTTATAGGATGGTTTGGGTCTAATTTTTTTATCTCACTACAAATTTGTTCCAACAACTTTGAGTAGGCTTCTTTTTCTTGATCTGTAGCTGTATTTAAATATACTTCATTCCCTATCCCCCAGGTAAGAACGGCGGGATGATCTTTGAACTTCTTAACCACATTAATAGCATTTTGATACATGGCTTTTGTACCTTCTTCATCTTCCAGATAATTAAAACTGTCGTCATCTTCCATTCCAGGTCTTCCATGACGCATCCAGATACCCATCATGACTTTTATTCCATGTGCCTGCGCAGCATCTAGTAATTGTTTAGTGTTTTTTCCGGTAGCCCAGGTTCGAATGGTATTTACTCCTAAAAATTGTAAGTCCTTAAAATGTGTATTGTAATTTTCGACATCTTTATCATAACCGAAAGTAGCTCCTTTTACAGCAAAGGGTTTTCCATCTACCAGCAATTGCCAACGGTTATTCTTTTTTTGGATGGTGGTCTGTGCGAGTATATGCGTTGTCCATAATAAAACGAATACAACTATTAAACGTACTAGATAAGTCATTTCAGGTTATTTTCTTCTCCCTGAAATTACGATTTTCTTTCCAATCAGATCGTCTCTATGTAAACAGCGCAATAAATAGGTGGCTACTGCTTTCCTACTGATCGTAAGTTTTGGTTTAGGATCATTATGAATGCTTTCTAGAACTGTTTGCTCTTTCTCAGAATTAGTCAGGCCTACAGGTCTTACAACCGTCCAATTCAAATCAGAGTTCTCTATTATTTTTTCTTGACATGCATGATCTTTATAGGCCGCTCCAATATTGCTCATATCAATCAGCCCACGAAACCAAAAGGGAATATCTTTTCTGGTATCTCTAACTCCCCAGGCTGAGCAAATCACCATTCTTTCAATTGGACGCGTATCGTTCAGTGATACAAGTTTTGATAGCACATCAGACATAAAGGTTTTTGGCGTTCGAAGTGGTGCCCATGGAAAATCAGATGTACGAGCCACATTTAATACAGAAATAACACAATCATTCTTCTGCAATGCTGATTCAAGGTCATCCATACTATTGGCATTCCCTTTAAGAATAGTCAGATTCTTAGCGGCCTCAATTTTAGATGGATCTCGAACCAAACAAGTAACTGAATAGCCTTTAGCTAGCGCTAATTCTAATACTTGTTTCCCGGTTCGCCCTGTGGCTCCTAATAGCAGCAATTTCATTTTCTAATCGAATTCCACCGTACTTTGTCGTTCTCTATTTACATGTAGTTTAGTAACATCTGGTCTGGAATAATGTCCTACCGGATCAAAATTCTGACGTTCCTGTAATACACGATTAAAATCTAAAGTTTCATAGATCAATCCTTCTGTATGCAATACTGGTTCTACTAACCATTCTCCGTCCGGAGATGCAATACAGGAACCTCCGTTCGCTAATACCTCTGGCGCATTCTCCAGAATCTTTGCTAGATGTGGCGTATCTTCCGGAAAATCTGTCTTTGACATCAAACTAGATACTGAAATGACATAGGAACGTGACTCTCGTGCAATGAATCGAGTAATATCTTTCGTATTATGATCACTTCCGGGCCACACAGCGATATGTAAGTTTTCTCCTAAACCATACAACGCTGTTCTGGGTAAAGGCATCCAGTTTTCCCAACAATTTAATCCACCCACGGTAAAGTCTTTTAAAGGATGTACTTGCAATCCATGTCCGTCACCCGGAGCCCAGGTAAGACGTTCATCAAAAGTAGGTTGCAGTTTTCTATGCACAGATTGAATAATACCTTGCTGATCTATATACACCAAAGAAGCATAGATACTATGTCCTCCTCTATTCGCAGCACGCTCCATAATACCCAAATAGACTGCGATATTATATTCTTTGGCCAGTGCACAAATACTATTTAATTCACCTTTTTCAATCGTAATTGAGTTTTGGACATAGTGTGCATGGATCTCTTTTTGCACAGGTGAATCCCATGCGGCACCATTAGTTAAGGCAATCCAAAATGGATATCCCGGCAATAGTGCTTCTCCAAATACGATCAGTTCTGCTTTGTTCTTACCAGCTTCGCGGATACTGTCTTCTATCTTACCAATGGTTGCTTCTTTGTTCAACCAAACCGGAGCAATTTGTGCTAATGCTACTTTTAAATTATTCTCTTTTGACATGTGCTAATCAATCTTAATACCTATAACAAGTCCTTCATTGGCTCTAACATTAAAGACAATATTGTCCTCAAAGATGAGGTACTGTCCCTTAATGCCTACTAATTTTCCTGAATAACTACCTTCTTTAAGAATGTTCAGGCTTTTTGGCTTTTCGGGGTATTGCTTTACAGGAAAATTCAACTGCGTTTCGGTATTGTTTTCTATAAAATATTCCTGAACTTCTTCTGGAATGTAAGATCGTAATTTTTGACGCCAATCTACCAGGTTTTCATCTTCTATGTCATTTTTTAACATCTTTCTCCAATTTGTTTTATCTGCAACATGCTCCTTCAAAGCTACCTCTGTAATTCCTGCTAAATACCTATTTGGCACCTCAACGATCTCTATAGCTTCATGAGCTCCTTGATCGATCCATCTGGTAGGAACTTGTGCTTTTCTTGTCACTCCTACTTTTACATTACTCGAGTTTGCTAAATAGACAATATGTGGTTGCAACTGCACCGATTTTTCATATTCCAGATCTCTATCTGCAATCCCCAGATGTGCAGTACTGAGCTCTGGTCGCATGATCCATTCTCCTGCGTTTGGCGTTTCAAAAAAACAAGATTTACAAAACCCTTGTCTATAGATCTCTTTTTCAAGATGACAATTCAAGCATTCATAGGTCACAAAACGCATGGTTATCTCCCTGTTTAACAACTGGTTCATGTTTAAAAAATCGGTCTTCATATCCAAATAATACTGGATCTCATCTCCATTTTCGGTGGGCATTTTTTTTAAAACTCCTTGATATTCCATATAAAAGATTTTACTATTTTTAAACGCATCAAAACGTCCTAAACAAACTTAACACAAAAAAAGCAACTAATAAACGAATGGCTATCCCTTTTGTAAATTCCATCATCTCATGGTTTCTTAAGAAAAGAAAACATCAAATAGAGCTTTTTGTAAAGTATCCGCATGACGTGCAGGACGAATTGTTAATGCGGCTTTTGGACCGTGCAAAAAACACGGAATTTGGACAGCAATATGATTTCGGAACACTTGAAAGTTATGTGCAATTTTCAGAAAAAGTTCCTATTCAGCAATACGAAAGTATTGAACCTTTGATAGAGCGTTGTCGAAAAGGAGAGCAGAATTTATTTTGGCCTACAAACATAAAGTGGTTCGCAAAATCTAGTGGTACTACGAATGCAAAAAGTAAATTTATTCCGGTAAGTGATGAAGCCATAGAGTATTGTCATTTAAAAGCTGGAAAGGACATGTTGTGCTTGTATATCAACAACAATGAAAATGCAAAGCTTTTTACTGGAAAAGGGTTACGTTTGGGAGGTAGTTCTGCTATTTACGAAGATAATGATTCGTACTTCGGAGATCTTTCTGCTATCATTATTGAAAATATGCCATTTTGGGCCGATTTTAGTTCGGCACCAAGACAGGAAACAGCATTAATGAGTGAATGGGAGTCAAAAATGGAAGCGATCATTAACGAGACCATACATGAGAATATTACGAGTCTGGTGGGAGTTCCCTCCTGGATGTTAGTGTTATTAAATCGAGTGCTTGAAAAAACAGGAAAAGATAATATTCTAGAAGTATGGCCCAATCTGGAAGTGTATTTTCATGGTGGTGTTAATTTCAGTCCATACCGAGAACAATACAATAAGTTGATTCCAAAGAAAGATTTTAGATATTATGAAACCTATAATGCTTCTGAAGGTTTCTTTGCCATTCAGGATAGAAACACATCGGATGAACTATTGCTAATGTTGGATTATGGAATCTTTTATGAGTTCATTCCGATGGATGAATATGATGGAGAAAACTCTAAAGCCATTCCTTTATCACAAGTTAAAAAGAACGTCAATTACGCTATTGTTATTACCACAAATGGAGGTCTATGGCGTTACTTGATCGGCGACACGGTGAAATTCGTTTCTTTGGATCCATACCGTATCAAAATAACCGGACGTACGAAACACTATATCAACGTTTTTGGAGAAGAATTGATCATTGAAAATGCAGAAGAAGCATTAAAATTGGCATGCAAAAAAACCAACGCTACGATTACGGACTATACGGTAGGCCCTATCTATATGAAAGATGATCAAAAAGGTGGTCATGAATGGATCATCGAATTTAATAAAGCTCCCGATAGTTTGAAATATTTTACCGAATTATTGGACAATGCTTTGAAGTCTATCAATTCGGATTACGAAGCAAAGCGTTACAATAATATGACCTTGTCAATGCCTACGGTACATCAGGCAAAAGAGGGTTTGTTCTATTCCTGGTTAAAGAAAAGAGGAAAATTGGGAGGGCAGCATAAAGTACCCAGACTGTCCAATAAACGTGATTTTATTGAAGAACTGCTTTCCTTGTAGTTGATTAATCACCACAATTCTCGCAATAGGTTTGACGCAGGTATTCATTTTCTAACAATTGAAAAGTAACACCTCTGTTAGAAATCGAATTGAAGATCTTGCAAAATCGATCTTTGTTCATATTAATTGCGTTTAACATGGTAGTTCTATAATCTGTAGATCCTGTCAATCTTTTATTGATCAATGTTAGATTTAGGTAATAGAACAACAGGTCTTCGTCTGTTGTAATATCCCGTACTTTCTCATCCAACAACGCTACCGCAGCATCCACATTTGCATAAAAAGAGAAAAACTGTGCCAGGCTTAGATAATCGTAATTGGTTAACGGGAATTTTTTATAATTGCTCTGAATGTATTTGACAGAAATATCCTTCGCTCGATAATTCCGTTGTCGCATCAATTTCTCTGCTTTTACAATGTGAAAATTCACCAGCATTCTATCTATTAATGCCTGAGAAATTCCATGCTTTTTCAAACTTGATATATGGTTTTTCAAATCACTTTCTGATACGGATTGGTGATTAAATCGCCATAGTTTAAATTTAGCAACCGTAATGTTATATTTTACTTTTTTGCTCTTTGGAGCCAGTTTCTCCAATTGTTGTAACTCATTCAATACTATTAAAGAGAAACGATCGTCTCTCGAGAACTTGAACATACTATTTTTGTTCAAAATGGGTACATATTTCAATTGCTTAGGAACCGACATTTTAGTCAATAGATCAGGTGGCGTTTCCTTTCCTTTTAACTTATCGAAAATGGAGTTTTGAATCTCCAGTGCTTCTTCAATCTTATCATCAGAAACAGCTGTACTGAACAGACCGGTTAATGTAGCTATGGTCATCTCTTTGTACTTATCTTTTTTATCCAATTCTAAAGTAATTACTGCTTTTCGATGCCGTTTTAAGTAAGGTTCTAACTCTTTAGATACACTTCCCACCAATCTCTTCTTGACCTCTTCTTTGCTCAAGGACCTTAGTGTTTCGTATTTCGTTCCTGAAATATCATTTAAAAACTCCACCCAGTTTTCGGAAGAGTTGATCTCCGTAATAATGGTAGGTTTTTGAAAAGATTGCATGGCTTGCGCAATACTATTTGCACGCTGCTCCTGCAACTCAACGTTCCTTTTTAAACTTCCTTCTACGGAAGCATAGGCGCGTATATTGATCTTCTTAATATTAAAATCCGTCAATCGCAATGAATCGTACATAGGTTTGATGTCTTCTGCAGCGTAGACCGATTTATTCTTTTCGAAAGGAATGGTAAACGTTAGCGTTTTATACTTCATAACAAACTTATCTTTTATGCTTGTTACTTTTTTCTTATTGTATACCAAAGAATCCAAATACATCCCCATGTCGAGTAAATCCCATGGATAGGATTCCAGGTCATAGATCCAATAGTACTGACATAATGTTTTATTGTTTAGAAATAGAATGTTGAACTCTAGCTCTTCCTTTGCCATCCCAGAAGGTACAGTTCCCACTCTTACACGATATAATTTGTTTTTGGTAGGTCGTAGTCCTTTTCGCAATTGTTTTGCAAATACCGGTTTCAATAATGTGCCTCTAATCTGTTGTTTTTTAATTGTAGGTATATCACAGGCATATCTTGACTTAGGCACCACGTCAATAGCCATTCCATCTCCCGATTTTTTAAATAATTGATCGAACCATCTCTTATCGTTGATCTCAAAGAACAACTGTCCATTGACTTCTTTGACCCCAAAACGTACTTCTTTCGGTTTTTGTTGGAATACCTGATTAAAGTATCGGCATTTCTGGGAACGCTGCAGATCTGTAGGAAATAGGATCCCATAATTACTCTGTGCTTCAACCATTGAAGAAGCGATCAACAGCATTAATAAAGAGATTATTTTTTTCATATGCTACACATTTTTCAAAGCTTCAATTTACATATTTAATTGTATAAACATAAACCCTGCCATTATGCACATATTGCATATATCAAAAATTTTTTGTATATTCAAAGTATTATGAGAAAGAAAAATAGAACACGACTGCATTCCTCTATAGGATACTACGGATTTGGCAATATTTCTGCCGTTTTTAACAGAAGACCTAAACCCATTTTTGAAAAGATCAAAACGATTTATGGTGATGAACTAGAACGTTATTCTCTTGAGCAAGATAGTGCTCTTCAGTTTCATCAAGATGTATCAAAAGTTGAGCTGGAAAGAATTAGAGACGTGATAAGAACAGCTATGAAAAGAACTAACAAAAAAGAGTTCTTAACACAAATTCTGTCCCTTACACTAATTGCTATTGCTTTGATTGTTTGTTATAACTTGTTGTAAAATCGCCCCCAATACCGAATCAACCACTGACAGTAAAAGGAGCGATTTGATCAAACAATTATAGTGAGTATATAAAGCGTAGACTTATAAATCTAGGCTGAATAAAGTATTCTGTTGCACTAACTGAGATGTTTCCAGCACTACTATTTACTTGAGATCTTGTATCTAGTAAATTCGTAGCTTTTAGTTGATATTCCCATTTAGCATCTCTATTTTTTCTATAGGATAACGAAGCATCCCAAAATTCAAAATCGTTTAATTTCATATCTTGATTGCTAAATCTGGTGTATGAATAATTTGTTCTGAAAGTCAACTTATTCCAGATATACGCATCAAATTCTATAGAAGGTGCATTCGTAAAGAACTTCGTTCTCGTTGTTCCCTGATCATTATCCGCTACTGAATATCGGTATCTTAATTCAACATTCGGAGCCTTTCTAAAATTGGTTCCCACTCGAACATTATACGTTTGGTTATAGTTCTCATTAATAGATACTCTATTGTTGATCACCTGATTAAACTTTGTATATGTTAAACGACCGTCAAAGGTTGTTCTGATCTTTCTAAATGATTTTTGCCATCTAAAGAAACTGGTTAAAGATTCATCTGCCAGATTCGAGTTGAACGGTGTTCTAATAGACACCACACTTCCGGGTTGGAAATTAGAGCTGGTTCTGATTCTATCAATATTCTTGTTATAGTTAATAGTAGCAATTACATTGGTATAATTGAACATATTAAAGCTAAAATAACGTAAGCTTACGTTATGACCAATAGCACTTTCCAAGGTTTCAACTCCCGAGAATATAGAGTTATATCCATTCAACACTAATCCATTTGCGATTTGATTGACATCTGTAAATTGCGTTTGCATTGCATAGTTAAAAGAAATGTTCTCACTTTGTTTCAACTGCAGTCTTACATTAAAATCTGGTAATAATCGTGTAAAATTATCTGTAAAACTTGATGCGATCTGCGTATTCTTTGCGCTATAGGCATGAGCTGTAAAACCAGGTGTTACCGTAAATTTTCCTGCTTTAAACTGATAATGCACTCCTAAGTATACATCTGAGAATGTATACTCAGTATTATTGATATTAGAAGGGTTTGCAATTCCAGTAAGCGTAGCATCTGGAGTCGGATTAAATATGGTTCCGTTATCCAGATTTTGGAAGATATTAGAATCAAAATCCTGCTTGCTATAAATGGTTCCTAATGTTAGATTAATATTACTTTTTGTATTCAAAATATTCCAGTAGTCCACCTTAGCATCTACCTGATTTGATTTTACGCGCTTATTCTGAGAAATATTATAGGAAACCTGACTTCCATCTAATCCTAATGCACTTGCAGTATTATCATAAGGGTCTGTTGTACTGGTAGGATCATTCTGTAAAATAGCATTATAAAAAGGATCTTCATCTTGAATTAAACTTTGTACTTCCAATGCAAAAATATTGGTATCGTTCAATGTATAGTAGTAATTCAAATTCTGACTTAGGCTAAAAGGCGTAGCCTCATCGATCTGGCCTATTCCTCCAATAACAGATGAATTGAATGCTTGATCTTGTCTTTCTTTAGATACTCTCCCCAAGAGATCATAATCCAACTGATTGTTAATATTAGGTTTGTAACTCGCACTCAGCTTAAACAATCCTAGATCACTTTTTTGATTTGTTGCACTTTGCGTGTCCTCATCAGGAATTCCCAGGTCTGAATCTGTATACGTTACAGAACGGTTTTCTTGCAATTGATTTCTATTGGTAGAATAAATGGCAAAACCACTTAAGTCTAATGTCTTTTTAGGTGCGTAGCTAAAGTTCAACGCTCCAAACTTTGTTTCAATGTCCTTAGCTCTATTGTTTTGCAGCGCTAAAAATCCGAGACTATTGTTTCCTAAACTAATATTTGTTCCACTTCTCTGGCTGGGTCTTCTAAAGCCTCCGGTAAAATTGAAATAGTCTCTTCGAGTAAAAGCCACTTCTCCAATGTTATTTAGATCTCCGATTACATTTAAACTATACTTCGGGCTATAATAAAATAGCTTAGGTTGTACAATATATAACGACTTGTCAGTAGCATCTCCACCTCCGGCTGTCACCGTTCCAAACCAGAAATTCTTTTTCCCTTCTTTTAGCTTAATATTCAAAGCAATTCTATCTTCATTGTTTTGAACACCTCTTAGCTGATTTACATCTCCATAATTCTTTAATACCTGAATTTTATCTACCGCATTTGAAGGGATATTCTTTGTAGCTAATTTTGAATCACCATCGAAGAAATCTTTTCCTTCTACCATGACTTTTTCTACCTTTTTTCCTTCAATTTCAATCTCTCCATCGTCATTGATCTCCACTCCGGGAATTTTCTTTAAGACGTCTTCCAATTTCCGTTCAGACCCATTTTTAAAGGAATCTGCATTATAGATAATCGTATCTCCCTTAATGGTAACGGGCATTTTTGAAACAATATTGATCTCGTCAAGAGCATTATCATATTGCAAGTTTACATTCTTTACAATATCTACTTCTTTCGTACTTATGGTAAGATCTGCGGCCTTCATACCTACATAACTGATCTTCACATTATAGGTAGTGTTCTTCTTTAGGTTTAATTTATAGCGTCCTTTGGCATCGGTAAAGCCATAGGAAGCCATTTTTTTGGTTTCTTTATTAATGGCTATCACATTTGCCATTTCCAAAGGCGTACCAATACTATCTTTTACGACTCCGGTTAACTTTACCTGAGCACTAGTAATCCCTGTAACCATTAAAATGGCTAGTAATACTATTTTCTTCATTGTGTGTCTTAATTATAAACTTTAGTTTCTTCTTCCGCCACGACCGCCTCGGCCTCCTCTTCCTCTAAAACGCTCTCGCATTTCTTCTGTTTTTTCCTTTATGGTTTTGTTATATTCTTCTCTAGTAACTTCTTTGCCTTTAGTTGGTGCTTTTATAGCCTCCTTTTCCGTAGGATTAATCACTATTTCTGTGCATAACATCGTAGTTCTTCCTGCATTTATTTCCAAGATCAATCCTGGAAGCCCCCAGTAATCATCTGGACCATTGCTTACCGGAATCTGCGGTGTATACCAAGCTGTTACAAAAGTTGTTCTTACTTTATCCTTTTTATCTGTATTTGTAGAATCTTTCTTTTGATCATTTCTCCCTCTTCTTCTAAAAACTGTCCAGTCGAAATCAGTATTCACTTTGGTCATGGTTGCCTTATAACATGTATAGTTACCTATTTGCTTTGTTTCTGAACCTAGCTCCCATTGCGGCTGTTCCATTTTTTCCTTGATCAGGAATTTTTTTCCAAAGAACTCGGTTGATTCGATCATCTCACCCTGCTTGGTATTTTTGTATGTTACTCCTCCAGAGAATCCTCCAAATCGTCCAAAACCTCTTCCTCCTGCTCCAGGCGCTTCTAATTTCGCATCTTCTTTGTAAGTTGATTCGGATTGTGTAAAGTTGAGAATGAAGGTCTTCTCTAAAAAGCTCTTCATTCGCTCCTTGATCATCTTCTTTCGTTGCTCAGACATTTGGTTTCCAAAAGCACTCATGTCTACCGTTGTCTTTGACATATAGACTGCTTTGCCCTGAAATGTTTTTTGAGAAAAAGTAGCTACAGAACACAGTAGTAGCAATAGTGTAAAAATTCGTTTCATGTTTGTTTGACTTTAGTTTTAGCAAAAATACCGCTGTTTAAAAGAAGTAAGACTTAAAAAAAAGCCAAAAGTTTAATCTTTTTGAAAAAAAATTAAACAAATTAACATGTGTTAATTTTTTTATCCCCCAATTCTGATCTCTACACCATTACCATCTCCTCTTCTCGTTCTGAAACGCTCCATCATTTCTTTTGACTTTTTTCTAGAGATCTCCTGAAACTTTTCACTACTTACTTTTTTACCTTTAGTAGGTTCAACAATCTCAATTTTTTCAGCCGGGTTTAGCACAATTTCCGTGCAAACAATAGTTAGCCGTCCATCATTTATTTCTAAGATCAATCCTGGTAAACCCCAATAATTTCCGGGTCCGTTACTGATTGGGACATCTGGAGTATACCATGCCGTGGTCGTGATCGTTTCCATTTTCTTCGATTCTTTCATCTCGCCATCTACCATAGACATACTTATGTTTTCTTGCTCTCTTTCGTATATAGCCTTATAACAGGTATAATTCCCAATGTTCTTTGTTTCACCGGTCATTTTCCAATCATATTTTATCAAAGAATCTTTGACTAAAAACAGCTTACCCATAAGATCTGTCTTATTGGCAAATCTGTCCTCTTTAATGTTCTTGTACAGCAGATCATTTCCGCCTCCGCCACCAAAGCTCATAACCATTACGCCTCCTCCACCTGGTTGTGGTGCTGGCGACGATAGTTTTACATCTTCTTTATAGATCGATTCCGTTCTATTAAACTCTAGAATAAATGTTTTCTGAAACATTTTCTTCATACGCTCCTGAAGTTGCTTTTGCATTTCAGGTGTCATGGTATTGGGTCCATCACCTCCTATTTTAATATTGGACTTTCGGTGCGTTTTATAGATCGCTTTTCCTGAAAACCCTTGTGCATGTAATGCTACACTTAACAAAAATGCAATTCCTGCTAGTAATACTCTCATTTTTTAATATTGATTTTATTAGACATTCTTTTTATTGCTTTAATCGCTTTTTCAGCTCGTTCAATTAGTAGCTCATAATTTTTAGAAGCGTCGCTTACTTTTACGCTCATATTGCTCTTTACTTTAGATTGGCTCTTTTCAGACGTGATTAATTGTATTTCCAAAGAGAAAGTAGTTTCCGGATCATTCTCTTTTATAATATCCTTCACATCTTCCCAATTGATCTCTTCAAGCTCTTTAACAGTGTTTGCCGAAAATTTTAAAGAGTTAATAGATACCACTGTATCTACATCTGTTTTTTTAGATTGTGAATACATCAATGATGACATTAAGAGACATATACAAACAATTACTTTTTTCATCTAAAGGATTTTTTCTGATTTTACCATACAAATATGAAAAGCTTATCGAGTAAACAAGGTTAATGAGTGTTAACGAGTGTTAAGCGATTATTTTAATACACCTTAACTACTTACCTTTGAGGCATGAACACGAAAAAATTTAACTGGATTTTTTATCTGATCGCTACGACCATTGTCGTAACGATCGCTGTTCAATTATACTGGAATTACAATAACTACTTGAATAATAAAACCAGGATCTCTAATGAAATTCAGATCAGTTTGGATAATGCAGTAGAAGAATATTACAGTAACCTCTCTAAAGAAAGTTTTTTTGCTATCATAGGGGCATCCGGTATTGCTGGAGATTCATTAAGAACAAATGTCACGTTTGAAGATCTTTGGATAAACGACACTGTCAAGAGTTCTAGAAAAAAATCGAAGTTCAAGATCAATTCTATTGAAATTAAGACAAATAACAAAAAGGAATTTGAAGAGTTTCCAGTTATTTTAGATTCGATCTTTGGCAATGAATTAAACATAAACCGTGCACTTAAAACGAAACATAAGCGCATGGATCTGACCTCTAATTCTGGTGGTGTTCGTATCTATACGGGAAAAAAAGCTGTAGATAGTCTTAAATTGGTTAAAGGAATACAATCGGCCTTTATTGCATTTGAAACAGACACCTTAGATCTTGCTTTATTAGATTCTTTATTTCTCAAACAGTTAGATAACAATAATATCAAAAGTAACTATGCATTAGAGTTCTTTAGAAAGGACTCTTTAATAGATAAAACACCTCATTTATTAGGTAATTTTGCATTACGTAAAGTCGCAAAATCAACCTATTTAAAGCCCAATGAGAAATTATTGGCCATGTATGAAAATCCGTCTTACGAGGCGCTAAAACGTAGCTCGACCGGAATTCTGTTGTCCTTTCTCTTATCTCTAACGGTTATTATGAGTTTGTTTTATTTGTTGAAGATCATTAGAAAACAAAAAGAGTTAGCTGAAATCAAAAACGATCTCATCAGCAATATTACTCATGAATTTAAAACTCCCATTGCTACTGTTTCAACCGCTATAGAGGCTATTGAAAACTTCAATGCTATTGACGATAAGGAAAAAACGAAACGATATATCTCCATGTCTTCAGTACAATTGAAAAAATTGAATTTGATGGTTGAAAAATTACTGGAAACGGCTACTCTAGATTCTGAAAACCTAATACTGCAAAAAGACCCTACCGATATCGTAGAACTAGTACAAAAAATTGCAGATAAACATAGAATTATTGATACTGATAAAACGATCCATTTCTCTTCAAACATTGATTCTTTATCTATTGCCATTGATGTTTTTCATATGGAGAATGCCATCTCTAACTTACTGGATAATGCCATTAAATATGGAGGAGATTTTATTGATATTAATGTCAATTCCATTTTACGTCAAACTGAAATAACTATTGCAGATAACGGGCCGGGCATAGAAAAGGGGCAGCAAGAAAAGATATTCGACAAATTTTATCGTGTCCCAAAGGGAAACACACATGACGTAAAAGGCTTTGGTATTGGTTTGTATTATACCAAGAAAATTGTGGAAAAACATGATGGAACTATCGTATTGAATACTGATAAGCAGACAACTTTATTTAAAATAATCGTACCTAATGAATAATCTTATTAAGGTATTATTGGCGGAGGATGAGCCTAGTTTAGGTCAGATCATCAAGGAAAGTCTTGAAACCCGAGATTTCGAGGTATTACATGCAGAGAATGGAGAGGCAGCATATGAACTTTATCAAAAAGGTCAACCCGATATTTTGGTATTGGATGTGATGATGCCCAAAAAAGATGGTTTTACCCTTGCCCAAGAAATACGAAAAGAGGACACTGTTATTCCGATAATATTTCTAACAGCTAAATCGCAAACACAAGATGTATTAGAGGGTTTTCACCTTGGCGGGAATGACTATTTAAAAAAGCCCTTTTCTATGGAAGAACTGATCGTACGAATAAAAGCTCTTTTAGACAGAATAGCACTTACTAAGAATAACGAACAGCTTCCGCTCGGTGAATACTCTTTTAATTATACCAAACAAAAATTAATGTTCGAAGACGAGACCATTCTGCTTACCCACAGAGAGTCGGAACTTTTATATCACCTATATCAACGAAAAAATGAAATTCTGGATAGAGCATTTATTTTAAAAAAACTCTGGGGAGATAACGATTTTTTCAATGCCAGAAGTATGGATGTGTTTATCAGTAAATTGCGAAAGAAGCTACATAAAGATCCTAAAATCCAAATTCTAAACGTACGAGGATTTGGTTATAAACTCTTAATTTAATTCCTTTCTAATTCTAAATTTTGTGTACCTTTAACCTCCTTATCAAACTTAGAATAATTAGAAGACATGCATGTAGCTATTGCCGGAAACATTGGCGCTGGAAAAACCACTTTAACAAAGTTATTAGCAAAACATTACAACTGGAAACCCCACTTTGAATCGGTAGATGAAAATCCTTATTTGGATGACTTCTATGGAGAAATGGAACGTTGGTCCTTTAATCTGCAAGTGTTTTTTTTGAACAGCCGCTTTCGTCAGATCTTAGAGCTAAGACAAACAGGTAAGAAAATTATTCAAGATCGTACCATCTACGAAGATGCTCATATTTTTGCACCCAACCTGCATGCTATGGGGCTTATGACAAACAGGGATTTTAGCAATTATAGTTCCCTATTTGAATTGATGGAAAATTTAGTAACTCCACCCGACCTATTGATCTATTTACGCGCAGATATTTCTACGTTGGTAGGACAAATACATAAACGCGGAAGAGATTACGAGAATTCTATTAGTATTGACTATTTAAGTAGACTGAATGAACGTTATGAAGCTTGGATAAGTACCTATAAAAAAGGTAAGCTATTGATCATTGATGTTGACGATCTGGATTTCGTAGAAAATCAGGAAGATCTAGGGTACATTATTGACAGGATCGATGCACAGATAAACGGATTATTTTAAAAATAAAAAGACCATCTTTTAAGATGGTCTTTTTTGTGAATCCTAAACTCACTCCATAGATAGATGTCCCCCAACAACTATCATATATTTATCAATACGTTGATCTTTCCGTCTATTCTTTTCATTTGATACTTGTTCTTTCGTAAGATCATGTTCAGTGCTACTAAAAATCCAAATAGAATTAATAGCAGGAACTTGGAAATCCTTGTAAAATCATTTTGAATTTCTTCAATGACACTCGTATAAAAAACAATTCCCAGTAGTATAATAAAAGTAGCTATTACTACTCTGGTCAATCCTTTTAAATTTGAGATCGCCTTCTTTCTTTGTTTAATCTCTTTTCTTAAAATTTCAAATTTTCGTTCCCTCTCTTGAAAATCCATCTTAAAAACTTTGTTTCTTATTCTTTTGACACAGACTTTTTAAAGAAGTCACATCAAAAAGAAAAAAATTACTCAATAATTTCAATTTTTGTATCTGCCACATCTTTAATTGGAATAACCACTTTACGCTCAGCAGTTTGCAAAATCATGCAAATATTATCTATAGAAATAATAACACCCTCCAGTTCGTTCATCCTTATTTTTTGCCCTATCTCCAGGTTCTTTCTAGAATAATAACCAAACAATAATCGCTTAATAATATCTCTAGAACCCAATCCAAACGCTACTGTAAAAGATAGCAACACCGAACCAATGACCAATGTTAAGTTCTGCTTTATAACAGAAGTATCTATTCCTGCCTGATCCAATGCTGCAAGAGAAATAAACACTACAATTAGATAAAAAGCAATGTTAGCTACTAAATTACCTCCTGTAAGCTCTAAGGATTTAAACATGGTTTGAATTGCCTTCTTTGCTACCGTACCCACATAAACACCTCCAACAAAAATGATCAATGCTGTTAACAGACTAGGCAAGTACGCTATAAAGCTGCTGATACCTTGAGAAACAATTCCCAATCCAAAAATATCTGCTCCCACTAGCACAAAGATTAAGATTAACAACCAACGCAATACGCCTAAGATGACATTTGTTAATACTATATTGATCGTAGTGTTCCCAAAAATTTCTGTTTTACTCAATTTTTTGGACCATTCATCAATTTTGGTTTTATTCAATGCTTTTCTTACTACATAAAGTAAGATTTTTATGAGTATCCATGCCAATAGCACAAAACCAACAAAGCCAAGAACTTTAGGTAATCCTGACAATATTTTATCCCAAATTGCTTCTAGCGATGACATGATGTCTATCTTGAGTGGTAATAATAGTTTCATAATATGTGTATTTAGTCTTTATCGTTATCGTTTGGTTTCTTTCTCTTCTTTTTCGTATTTAAAGTTAACAATGATTCTACAGTATTAGGATACTTTATCACGAATAAATCCGCAACATCAATACTAAGCTTGATCATCGCAACGTCGTTGATCACCTTTTTCTTAAGCACCTTTGGTACTTCTTCCTGATGTAATATTTTCTTAAATGGATTCTCCATAATTATATTTCGTGATACACCTTAATTATTTTCTCTTTCGCTCTTTTCAATCGCATTTTTACTGCGCTTTCTCCAATCTCCAATACTTGAGATAGTTCTTTGATCGACATATCATCCTGATATTTCATCAATAAGATCACCTTTTCATTAGGATCGATCAATTCCATCGCTTTCGCTAGTTTATCCGATTTTAACTCGAATAATGTAGCGTCATCAATTTCATCTACAGCATTCTCATCTTCCTTGATCACATCCGACACTACTGTTACTTTTTCTTTTTTCTTATGACTATTACGCTGCACATAATTCACACAGAAATTGTAGGTGAACGAATACAGCCAAGTAGAAAATTTAGACTTTCCTTTGAATGTTCTTAACTTGATAAACAAGTGTATAAAAACATCATGTGTAAGGTCTTCCGCCTCTTCCTTAGACTTAGAAAAACCATAACATTTATTATAGACCACACCAGAAAACCTGTCATATAAAACAGCGAACAAATGGGTGTTATTTGTTTCCACTATCTTATAAACAAGTTCTTCGTCTGTTAATTCAATAGAATTAGTAGTCTTCAAATACTGCTATAGTTAGTTTTATAGTTCCCTAATCTATCCTTTTGACACAAAAAGATATGATAAGTCACAATTTCGATTATAATTAATTGACCATCAGTAAAATTGGGGAAAATCTGGGGAGAAATCTAAGATGACAGACGCCCCCCAACGCCCATCAATGCTTATATTAACATATGTTAATACTGCAAATATATTAATGTTTTAAACAATTGACAACAAGTAAATTATTTTTTTCAGTAAAAAAAAAGGACACATTTAGGAACCTTTTTGTAACATTTATTAGGATATCTGCGTATAACCTAATGTAACACATTTACAAATCATAAAATACCGATTGATATTAGATGAGACAACTGAAAATTACAAAGCAGGTTACGAATAGAGAAACTGCATCATTAGACAAATACTTACAGGAAATAGGAAAGGTAGATCTAATTACTGCCGATGAAGAAGTAGAATTAGCTCAGTTAATAAAAGCTGGCGATCAAAGAGCGCTGGAAAAATTGACAAAAGCTAATTTACGTTTTGTGGTATCTGTTGCTAAACAATATCAAAATCAGGGGCTAACATTACCAGATCTAATTAATGAGGGAAATCTCGGGTTGATCAAAGCCGCAAAGCGTTTTGATGAGACAAGAGGTTTTAAGTTTATCTCGTATGCCGTTTGGTGGATTCGTCAATCAATTCTTCAAGCATTAGCTGAACAATCTCGTATTGTACGTTTACCATTGAATAAAATTGGTTCTATTAATAAGATCAATAAAATGTACGCTTTCTTAGAGCAAGAAAACGAGCGTCCACCTAGCGCTGAAGAGATTGCCAAGAAATTAGACATGACCGTAAATGACGTAAAGGAATCTATGAAGAATTCTGGCCGTCACGTATCTATGGATGCACCTTTAATTGAGGGTGAGGATTCTAACTTATACGATGTCTTGAACTCTGGAGAGTCTCCAAATCCTGACAAAACATTACTACATGAATCTCTACGTATTGAGATCAACAGAGCTTTAGAAACATTGACACCACGTGAAGCAGATGTTGTAAAATTATATTTTGGACTGGGAGAACATCAGCCAATGACCTTGGAGGAAATTGGTGAAACGTTTGATCTAACAAGAGAACGTGTTCGTCAGATCAAAGAAAAAGCGATCAGAAGATTAAAACATACTTCAAGAAGTAAGATCTTAATGACATATTTAGGATAATCTTTTGTAAATATCTTATTGAAAACTCCCGAAAATAATTCGGGAGTTTTCTTTTTTATATGACTATTTTTACGAAAATAACACAACAATAAACTACGAATGAATAAACTCATTGCTCCTTCTATTTTAGCTGCCGATTTTGGCAACTTACAACGTGATATTGAAATGGTAAATGCCAGCGATGCCGATTGGTTTCATATAGATATTATGGATGGTGTATTTGTCCCAAACATTTCTTTTGGGATGCCTGTTTTGAAAGCCATAGCTACGCATGCAAAAAAAACCATAGATGTACATTTAATGATCGTTGATCCCGATAGATATATCCAAACTTTTGCAGACTTAGGTGCAGATGTGCTTACCGTGCATTACGAAGCATGTACGCATCTCCACAGAACAATTCAAGCAATAAAAGCTGCCGGAATGAAAGCCGGTGTCGCTTTAAATCCGCACACACCCATCGCAGTTTTGGAAGATATTATTACCGACCTGGATCTCGTTTGTATTATGAGTGTAAACCCAGGATTTGGAGGGCAATCATTTATAGAAAACACCTATAAAAAAGTAAGTCAGCTTAAACATTTGATCGAATTTTCAGAGTCTTCAACTCAAATCGAAATTGACGGTGGGGTGACAGATCAAAATGCAAATGCCTTAATTGAAGCGGGGGCCGATGTGCTGGTCGCTGGAAGTTTCGTTTTTAAAAGTGACGATCCAACGGCTACCATTAAGAACTTAAAAACAATTACTAACCCATAGATCATAACGTATGGATTCTACATCAGCTATTATTCTTGCTGCTTCCTTAGCCATTATTATGCTAGGGATGGGATTATCCTTAGTTATAGATGATTTTAAGCGGATATTTCAAACTCCAAAATCGATTATTATTGGTTTATTGAATCAACTGATCCTATTACCGATCATTGCATTTGGATTGGCGTCTGTCTTTCCGCTACAACCTGAAATTGCTGTTGGAGTTATGGTGCTGGCAGCATGTCCCGGTGGAGCAACTTCGAATCTTATTTCGCATTTAGCAAATGCAGACACGGCTTTGTCTGTTACCTTGACCGCATTCAGTAGTTTTATCACCATACTTACAATTCCTTTTATCGTTAACTTTTCTTTGGAACAATTCCTAGATGAAAGTACAATGATCCAATTAGATATTGTTCAGACCTTTTTACAAATACTGATGATCATTATTATCCCTATATCCATTGGAATGTTGATTCGGAAGTACAAAGAAAATTTTGCACTCAAAATGGCAAAACCTGTACGTATTGCATCCGCCTTGATCTTAATTTTGGTCATTGTAGGAATCATTATTAAAGAAAAAGACACGCTCAGCGAATCTTTTCAACAAGCAGGCCTTGTAGTAATTACCCTAAATCTTGTGGTCATGTTTGTAGGCTATTACTCGGCTAAGTTGTTTAGCGTTAGTAATAAGCGTGCGTTATCTATAGCTATTGAATCTGGTATTCAAAACGGCACCTTAGGAATTACGGTGGCAGTTGTACTTTTAGGAAATTCCGAATTTGCTGTAGTTTCAGCGATTTATGGCGTATTAATGTTCTTTACAGGAGCAGCCGCGATTTATATTGGATCTCGTCAACATAAAAAAAAGTCCTAGCTATTGTATTCAATTGTCGATATAGAAACTACCGGCAATGGATATAAAGGTTCAAAGATTACTGAAATATCCATTTTTCTCTTCGACGGAGAGCAGGTAATTGATGAATATACAACACTGGTAAACCCTGAAGCTACCATTCCTGCATTTATCACCAATCTTACAGGTATTACTGATGCTATGGTGCGCACAGCTCCAAAGTTCTACGAGATCGCCAGAAAAGTTCAGGAATTTACCAAAGACACCATTTTTGTAGCACACAATGTGAATTTCGATTATAATATTATCCAATCAGAATTCAAAAGTTTGGGATTTGATTATAAGCGAAAGAAATTATGCACAGTACGACTTTCTCGTAAGATCATTCCGGGTCTAAGTTCGTATAGTCTGGGAAATATTTGTTCGGCAGAAGGTATCCATATTGCAGATAGGCACCGAGCTAAAGGTGATGCTGAAGCGACAGTAGAGTTGTTCCGAAGGTTAGTGCAACGAGATGAACACTTTATCATCAATAGTTTTTTAAATCCTCGATCCAGACAAGCAACATTACCACCTTTATTAGATAAAAAAGTGGTCGACAATTTACCCGAGACACATGGAGTATATTACTTCAGAGATATTCATCAAGAAATTATATACATTGGCAAGGCAAACAATATTAAACAACGTGTAATCAGTCATTTTTATGACAAGAAAAAAAAGGAGATTACCATGTGTCTGGAAACAGCCAATATCACTTTTACAGAAACAGGGAGTGAGCTACTGGCACTGTTGTTAGAGTCTGCAGAAATAAAGAAAAAATATCCAAAATATAATAGGGCACAAAGAAGAGCAAATGAAGCTGTTGGCTTGTTTTCATATGAGGATCAAAAAGGAATCCTTCATTTAGCATATAATCGGCTAAAACTAGTCCCAAATGCGTTAATGAAATTCTATTCAGTGGCTGAATGCAGAAATGCATTGGAGCGTATATGTGACACCTTTGAACTCTGCCCAAAGTATTGTCACTTACAAACCAATGTAAATGCTTGTTTTCACTATCAGATCAAAAAATGCAAAGGCATCTGTTCGGAGAAAGAAGAAATTACCGCTTACAACAAAAGAGTGCAACAGGCCATAGAGTCTATCAGTTTAAATGTAAATGACCTAGTGATTAAGGAAAAGGGACGTACAAAAAATGAAATAGGTTTTGCATTGATCTTGGATGGTATATACAAAGGCATTGGTTATGTAGATAGTACTCAGGAACTACAATCACCCGAGGATTACTTATTTTTTGTAACGCCTCAACAAGACAATAGAGATGTACAACGCATTTTGAGCGCTTATCTAAGAAAAGAAGAGGCCTCGCAAGAGACCTCTTCACAACACTAGGAAAACTATTAAAATTGATCTAATAAAAAGTTAATTAGATCGGTAGTGGTCACTATACCCACTAGTTCGTTATTATCTACTACTGGTAGCGCATGAAACTCTTTTCGAGATAAAATTTGCGCCACTTCTTTTATGGTGGTATCAGAAGAAACTTTAACCAGATCCTTGGCCATTACCTGCTCTATGGTAAACATATTAAAAACTACAGTTTCTACATCTTCCTCCCCTTCTTCCACAGTATCAGCGTAACTTACTCTTAATAGATCTGTATAACTTAACATCCCTATAATCTCCTGACCGCTCACTACAGGAATATGTCTTATGGTGTGTTCTTTAAACAGACGTTCAGCATTTGTCAAATCATCTGTATGATTTATAGTTATCAAATCTTTGGTCATTATTGTGGAAATGGGCATTCTTTTTTTCATCTCTTTGGTTTTAAATTCTATACCAAATTTCGAAAAGAATGATCATAAAAAAAGTGATTTTTATCATACAAAACCATCTTTCTTTTTGTTATTTTAAGTGAATTAACGGGTTAGAATATGCTTATAATTAAGCATCCTGCTTATGATGTCATAAACATCGGGCAGCAGTTTTTTAAAGATTTCAGGGGATTCAAAAAAGTACTCCAGGAGTACTGCTATAAACTCGAACGAATTTGTAAACGCATACTCTCTGATATATCCTAAATTTCTGATATAGTATAAATTTTTTTTCACAGAGAGAAAATCAACCAATTCATCTAATCCCGCTCGAAAAACCTCGGCTCCTGAATCGCTAGACGTTTTTGCATGCATGCTCAACACATGTGCAAACTCATGGATTCCCAGATGAAGATTATCGTCTTCTATTTCCCTTCCTTGGATGACATCCTTCCATGAAAACACTACGATCTTGAGCATTGGATTAAACTCACCTTTGTGTAATGCTTTATTCGTTCTTGAAATAAAAGCATCTGGGTAGATAATTATTTTGTTGAAAACATGGGTTAGGTAGTGTCGCATTCCAAAGGTCATCATAACATATACAGCCCCAAGTATCACCTTAGAAGCATCTGTTATCTGAAAACCATCTCTTCCAATAAACTCGTACTTCTCCAAAAATTTAAAGAGTCTATGTTCAAAATAGGAGCGATTCTTCTTATCTAGTTCTCGATAAAATTTCACTTCAGACTCAAGCACTCTTTTTTGGTTGTGGGACACACTTCTTTTTCGCACATAAAAATGAATAAACAATGGCTTTTTAAAAAAATACAAATACGCCTTTTCAACACTTTTAAATGCGATCGTTAAAAATGTGACGATATAAAAACCAATTCGAAAAAGATGCAGATGTTTCATAGCCCTTAAATATAAGCATTACTTACCTACTAAAAACCGCGCAAAATCAAAAAAGCAAGCAAATGATTCTTGCTACTAATGATTGGTAGGGATTAGCTTCGCTGATCCTACAAAGCTCCGCTTTGAAAATAAAAACCGCGCAAAATCAAAAAAGCAAGCAAATGGTTCTTACTACTAATGATTGGTAAGGATTAGCTTCGCTGATCCTACAAAGCTCCGCTTTGAAAATAAAAACCGCGCAAAATCAAAAAAGCAAGCTTATTGATTTTGCTTGCTTTTTATTTATTCGTGACCCCGATAGGGTTATCAAAGAAAGTTTAACTTTCTTAATTTCAATTATTTAAATACGCTCTGTGTCATCTGTGTGTCAAAAATATACTTATATATACATTAATGATTTGACTATCATTTCATCAGTTTCTATAGTTGATTTTTAATGTAGAATTAATCTTTTCATTGGTACAAAATAACTATAGTCCTAAAATATAAAAAAGAAAATATCTTAATAATATGTACTTACACATTATAAGTAATTATACATCTACAAAATCTATTAAATGTTATCTTTTATAATCCTTAAATATTTAAATTCTTCATGATCAAAAATATCTAGCCCTTTTGTTGCCAACCTTATTATACTTCTGCACCTTAAAAGTCTTTCAATCATTGGATGAATGTATGAGTTACTATGATTTACAAAATCATATAAGTCTTTACTTGAACTAGGTAGTTTATATCCTTTATTTGAACTTGCTAATATGACACCATTGTCTCTGAGTTTAGCTATTATTTTGCTTCTAAAATAATGCATTGATATTTCACCTGACCTTAGTTGTTCAATCTGATTTTTTAATTCAAATGTAGTAACATAGGTTTCTGGGTTAATATTTCTAAAATGGAACAACAAATATCTTAAGCATGTACATTGATCAATTACATAAGGGATTTTAGAACCTTCAAACTTATTCAAAAATTGACTCGCTAAGTTCAATCCTAAATCTGAAATAGTCGGATCATAATTATCGAAATCTTTTCCAGGGTCATAGGCCATTGGTTTGTAATTGGAAGGCCATAGTCTAATTTCTATGATTTTTCCTCTTAATGCAGTTAAAATATCATTTCTTTTCTTACTTAACTTTTTTGGTTCATAACATCTTGATATAGTTCCAGTCATGAAATCTGCTAACTGAACCATCAAATTTGATTTACTATTAGAAAGTTTAAACTCAGATTGATGAAATAAATCTGGAATATGACGCTTCCTCATATATTTGATTAAACTCTCTTTGAATTCTTTCCCTCCGTGTTCATCAGAAACTATCAATAGATTGGGAAATATTCTAAATAGTTCTCTATCAACTAAAGAATGTAAAAATTTATAGAATGACCCTTTATATTGGAAGCCTTCACCTTTAAGTTTAGTTTTATCAATTACAACGGAAAATATATGATAATCCAATTCGTTCAAATCTGCAATAATTTTTAATCTTCTTACATCGTTGCTTCCGACTTTAGAAGATTTAATTTCTCCAGTTTGAAAATGTTTTTTACGAATTATTTCTACACTTTCCTCAAGAGTCTTAAGTTTTTCCTCAGAAACAATTATAGCAGTAACAATAAAAGTATTACTTACTCCTTGATTTTCAAAATCAAGTCCATTGTTACCATATTCGTCTATATACGCAATTTGATTTTTCATTAATTCTAACTTTAACTATTTCACTACCATAAATATATGTAGATAATCAGTCAATAAAAACACAGCTTTCTCAATTGTGTCTTAATTGTGCATAAGTTAGAATAACTTTTTTTATAACGAATTAATTAACAGTGCTTTAAAAAAAACACTTTTTAAGTAGTTCAAAAAGAATTTATTAATAAAAAATGAGCTAACAAGTTCTTATAAAAACAAATAACTCACTGATTTTCAGTGAGTTATTCTAGTAGCCCCGATAGGATTCGAACCTATAACCGTCAGAGCCGAAATCTGATATTCTATCCAGTTGAACTACGGGGCCTTTATATTATTAACCTAAGTTCTTCCGAACTATAGTAGAAATGGTTTTACCATCTGCCTGACCGGCCAATTGCTTGGATACAATACCCATCACTTTCCCCATATCTTTCATGCCTTCTGCTCCCACTTTAGCAATGGTTTCAACAACCACCTTCTCGATCTCTTCTTCAGACAATGCTTCCGGTAAAAATTGCTCTAACACAGCAGCTTCTGCTAATTCTGGATCTGCCAGGTCCTGACGTCCCTGCTCCACAAAAATAGCTGCGCTATCCTTACGCTGTTTTACCTGCTTTTGAATGATCTTCATTTCCTGATCTTCAGTTAATTCACCAGCACCGGCTTCCGTCTTTGCCAATAAAAATGCAGACTTCAATGATCTCAAAGCTTGTAAAGCAACAGTATCTTTCGATTTCATTGCCGCCTTCATTTGCTCCATTACTTGTTTTTGCAAACTCATATTTTCTAATTTTTTGGGTCCCAAAGATACAACTCTAAGGGTTATTTTTTTACTCTTTTTAAATACAATACCTTCTTTTTATAATCGATAATTGCTTTGGCTCTTTCCAGTATATCTGCTCCAATAATCCCATGTACCTCTTTCGCCTTCTGCTGGGTCAGCGCTGAGTTAACATGTTCCAGATTAAACAATACTAAATGACATTTCTTCGTTTTCCACAATCCTATCTTTAACTTGTTATTCTTAGATTGCTGCGTTTCCATATTCGTAGCACCTGCTCCAGCTGCTTTTGTTTCGCTTTCTTCTGCTTCCAGCTTAAAGTGTTCTATCAAATCAAGTCCAACGCAAGAGTTTGAAGCTCCCGTGTCCAAAATGAATCGTCCTTTTATACCATTGATCTCCGCTTTTAATTCAAGATGATTGGTAACCGTTTTTGTTAACTTGATAGAGA
The DNA here is from genome assembly GCA_965218065.1 of Flavobacteriaceae bacterium. Taxonomy (GTDB): domain Bacteria; phylum Bacteroidota; class Bacteroidia; order Flavobacteriales; family Flavobacteriaceae; genus Polaribacter. Next base: position 2,446,286 of record OZ244589.1, read on the forward strand.
TATACCCCTTTTCTTCCAATACTTTTTTTAGGCTTGCCATTTAACTGTATTTTTGTGTGCTGATAAACGAATTGCAAAAATACGCTTTTAATGATTACGGATACCCATACCCATTTATATTCTGAACAATTTGATGAGGATAGAACGAATATGATCCAGAGAGCTAAAGATCTAGGAGTTTCCAGGTTCTTTATTCCAGCCATTGATAGTTCCTACACGAATCGTATGATGGAGCTAGAACAAAACTATCCGAACGACGTGCATTTAATGATGGGGCTTCATCCGACATCAGTTAAGGAGAATTTCCGGGAAGAGCTTTCACTGGTTAAAGACTGGATCGATAGACGCAAATTTGTTGCTATTGGAGAAATTGGGATTGATTTGTACTGGGACAAAACATTTTTGCCGCAGCAACAAGAAGCATTCAAAATACAAATACAATGGGCCAAAGAGAAAAAATTACCTATTGTAATTCATTGTAGAGATGCTTTTGATGAGATCTTCGAAGTGCTAGAAACTGAAAAAGGCGATGATCTTTTTGGTATTTTTCATTGTTTTACTGGCACTCTTGAACAAGCACATAAAGCTCTTTCCTACAATATGAAGTTAGGAATTGGTGGTGTGGTCACTTTTAAAAATGGTAAAATAGATCAGTTTTTACATAAGATAGCTATTGAGCATATTGTGGTCGAAACAGATGCTCCCTACTTAGCACCAACTCCCTATAGAGGAAAACGAAATGAAAGCGCTTATATCTCTCAGGTGATCGATAAATTAGCTGATATTTATGGGCTTAGTTTTGATGAAATTTCCGAAATTACCACGCAGAATTCAAAAGAAATTTTTAAAATATAATTCATGGTCAAAAGAATACGTGTTTCCGATTATGCAATCTTATCGATTTCCATAGGTCTCGTATATTTATGGTTTGGAATACTGAAGTTCTTCCCAGGCGAAAGCCCAGCAGAAAAGTTAGCTTTAGATGTTATAAACTGGCTTACATTTGGCCTCATCCCAGAAAACATCTCTATTGTACTACTGGCTCTTTGGGAAAGCTTAATCGGCATATTTCTTATTGTAAATATTTTTAGAAAGCCGGTACTCTATTTGGCGTTAGCACATATGGTTTGTACTTTTTTACCGCTTTTTATTTTTACAGAAAGGTCCTTTACGGAATCGCCCTTAAGTTTTACCTTGGTAGGTCAATACATTTTCAAAAATATTATTATTGTAAGTGCGTTATTTCTTTTGTTAAAGCAACATAAACTAAGAACCGTATAGATTGAGTGTACTTACAACATATTATAAAACACCTATAGGTACAGCTGAGATTGTTGGAAACGAATCTGGTATTCAATCCGTTTCAGTAATAGATCGAGATATTGATAGTTCTGAAGAAGTTCCTCAATTTGCAAAAGATTGCGTACAACAATTAGAGGAGTATTTTGCAGGTAACAGAACCGAATTCAATTTAAAATTGAATCCTCAAGGCACTGATTTTCAGCAATCAGTTTGGAAAGAACTCTTGAATATTCCTTTTGGAAAAACCCGAACGTATTTAGAACAAACAAAAAAAATCGGAGACCCTAAAGCCATACGTGCAGTGGCCTCCGCCAATGGCAAAAATCCTATTTGGATAATTATTCCTTGTCATCGCGTTATTGGTTCTGACGGTTCATTAACTGGATATGCGGGAGGTATTTGGCGCAAGAAATGGTTGTTGGAGCATGAAAGCCCTGTAAAGCAGCAATCTTTATTTTAGACTATTTTAGCTTTCATAACGTTGATACTTTATGACCAAAAAGGGTATACTTATTTTCTTTCTTTTTTTCGGAGTTTTGGTATCGGCCCAAAATACTTCTAAAGATTTTAGATCAAAAAAAGTACTCGCGGTAAAAGACACTATCCAAATAGATTCTGTTAGTATCAACCCGCTTAAGTTCAAGATACTAGATGCCCAATTAAGAACCATTCCTTATTCAGAATACCAAGTCAATTACAGTGAAGCTTATGTTATTATTGATGCTAAAAAATACCCTGAAATTACGATTGAATATTACAGATTCCCTGATTTTTTAACCAAAACCTACAGTCCTTTTGACAAAAAACTAATCGTTCCTAGCACAAATAATACAGGTAAATTATATAGCTTAACAACCAACAAAAAACCCTCTGATCTTCGTCTTTTTGATGGACTTAAGACAAGCGGATATATTACACGAGGGATTACAACCGGAAACAATCAAAATGCAGTGACAAACTCTGCTATGGATTTGACCATCGAAGGTAAATTGTCAAAAGACGTATCGATAAGAGCAAATATCTTTGATACTAATATTCCACTACAGGAAAACGGATATTCACAAAATATCACAGATTTCGATAGGATTTTTATAGAACTATATAGTAAAAACTGGAGAATAAAAGCCGGTGATATTAGCTTAAAAAATACGGATAGTTATTTTTTGAATTTTGAAAAACAAGTAGCCGGTATAGAAGTAGAAGCAATGATCTCTGAAAAAACAACAGTTTCGGCATCGGGCGCTGTGGTAAGAGGTAGATTTACGGCATTTAACTTCATCGGTATAGAAAGCAATCAAGGTCCATATAAGATCTTCGGACCCAATAATGAGCCTGCTATTGTTATTGTTGCCGGAAGTGATCGGGTATATGTAAATGGAATTCAAATTCAACGAGGAGATGATAAAGATTATACCATTGACTACAATCTAGCCGAAATTCGGTTTAACACTACATACCCTATCACAAACGATATGAGAATACGTGTAGAATTTCAATTCTCAGATAGGAATTACACACGTTTTATTACCTATGAAAAAGGTCATTACAAAAGTGATTCCTTCCAAATAAATGGTTACTTCTATAGCGAAAGTGATGCCAAAAATCAACCTTTACAACTCAGTTTGACCGAAGAACAGAAGCAGATCTTAGCGAATGCGGGAAACGATCAAAACTTAATGGTAGCACAGAGTGCTTTCGTCGATGAATTCTCTGAAAACAAGATCTTATATCGAAAGACGTTTGTGGGAGCCGTTGAAACTTTTGAATACTCTACGGATCAAAATCTAGAATTATACACCGTTACATTTACCAATGTTGGCACCAACAATGGTGATTATATTTTGGATCGTACTATTGCCATCGGAAACATCTTTAGATATGTTGGAGCGAACATGGGTAATTATGATCCCATTGTTCGTCTATTTGCACCGACTAAGCTACAGGTTGCCGTAGTCAACTCACAATATAAACCTAGTGGAAAAACCATTGTTAATGCAGAAATAGCACTTAGTAATAATGATCAAAACTTATTTTCTACAATAGATGATGATCAGAATCAAGGAATTGCTACTAAACTTTCATGGACACAAACCTTATTGGATAAAAAATGGCAATTGTTAAGTAATGTAAACTATCAGTTTATCCATAGAAATTTTCAAACAGTACAACGATTTCAGGCAGTAGAGTTTAATAGAGATTGGAATTTGGTAAATCCTACTGGAAATCAGCAACAATTGTCGGCTAGTCTTTCTCTTTTGAACAAAAAACAAAATACAATTTCCTACACCTTTGATCATCTTTCTTTTTCCGATAATTTTACAGGTAGTAAACATGTACTACACTCGAAAATACGATCTGACAATACATTTTTGTTCACAGATGTGAGTTTGCTACATAATACATCGACTCTGGAAAAAAACAGTTTCTTCAGAGCCAAAGCCAGGGTGGAACAAAGTTTCTCTAAAAGTTGGATAGGTGGATTCATCAATTTTGAAACAAACGATCGTAAAAACAAGAGCACTGGTTCTTTTATAAACACTAGTCATCGCTATAAGGAATACGAGGGATATTTCGGATTGGGAGATAGCACCAAGGTCTTTACAAAATTTGGTTTCAATTACAGAAACAATGATAGTATCCGAACGAATCGTTTTACCCAGATCAATAATCGAAAAACCTTGTATGCTAAGAGTCGACTTATTCAAAATAAGAATACCGACCTCAGTGTTTTTGCAAACTACAGAATTACGGAAAACAGGTTTACCGAAAATGAGAAATCATTGAACTCAAGAATTGCATACAACCAAAGATTGTTTCACAATTTTGTAAGTCTTGGAACGATTTACGAAACCTCATCCGGGAACATTGCCAGGCAAGACTATGTATATATTGAAACGGAGCCTGGCCAAGGTTTTTATACTTGGATCGATTATAATAATGATGGCATAAAAGATTTTGACGAATTTGAAATAGCAGAATTTCAGGATCAAGCGAACTACTTGCGAGTACCGTTACCAAATCTAAGGTATATTGCTACTCAAAAAGTAAAATGGAGTCAATCTCTTACGCTAAATGCAGCTCAGTGGAAAGACAAAAGTGGATTTAAAAAAATGCTATCGCATTTTCAAAACCAAACATTTTTAAATGTAATTAATGAGCAGCAACGTATCGGGAATTCATTTAATTTAAATCCTTTTGATTTTGATGAGAACTCTTTGATTGGACTTAGTTTAAATTTTAGAAACAGTATCTATTTCAATAGGAATCTCCAAAATTACAGTTGGTCTTATACTTACGGGGCTTCCAGGGCTAAACAACAATTTTTTATAGGCAACCAAAACAACAAGACCCGACTTCATCAGCTCGAATTTGCACATAAACTATCTACCTACTGGCTTATCGATGTCACTGGGAAAACATCTAAAAACAATTTGGAGACAGAAAATTTCAATAGTCGAAATTATGAGATCGATGCTTTGGAATTCAATCCGAAAATCAGTTATCTATACACAAAAGATCAGCGTTTTTCGATATTCTACCATTATAAACATAAAGAAAATCAAATACAAAGTTTTGAAGAGTTGAATCAACAGAAGTTTGGTTTGGAATATGTATTCACTAGTAAAAAGCAAAACCAACTGAACCTAAATTTCACCGCTTTCTTTAATGATTTTATTGGCAACCCAAACTCTCCTGTTGGGTATCAAATGTTAGAAGGTCTACAAGATGGAAAAAACTTTACGTGGAGTGCTTTGTACAATCAAAAGTTGAATTCTTTTTTAAGTCTAAATCTCAACTATCTAGGTCGAAAAAGTGAGAATTCGAAAACCATTCATACAGGAAGTGTACAGTTACGTGCTATTTTTTAGTTTGGCATCCTTTTTGGAAGGTGTCTTCCCTTATAAACTAAAATCTTATTATTATGAAAAAAATTATGCTATTACTCCTATTTATTCCAGCTATCACTTTTGCTCAAGAAGATTCAGAATCTCTGGATAATAATAAAACCCATGAGGTAAAGATTAATGCGTTGAGTTTAATTACTTCTGAATGGATCGATGTCAGTTATGAGTATCTTATCAATTCAGAATCTTCATTCGGTATGGCAGTTCAATTTGGTTTAGATGATGACAATAGTATTGGCGACACTTACCGTACGTTCTCTGTAACCCCCTATTACCGACGATATTTCTCTAATAGCTATGCGAAAGGATTTTACGTTGAAGGATTTGGTATGCTCAATACCAATGAAGACTTTTTCTTGCGAAAAAAAGCTACAAATTTTGCTCTGGGTATTTCGGTTGGTGGTAAGTTTGTTTCAAAAAACGGCTTTACATTAGACCTATACGGTGGAATTGGTCGAAACTTAGGAAGTTCTCTAGATATTGAAGCTGTAGGTAGAATTGGAATTTCTTTAGGGTATCGTTTCTAAAATCCGTCAAAATTATTAGTATGTTTGTATACTAACAACCGTATACATTTGTTTATATATAAAATTGATCTACATGAGAAAACTATTTTTCGCCGCTGCCCTTTGTATAAGTACCATTTCCTTTGCCCAACAAGAAATTAAAGTTGACATTGCAGATGCATTGGCATTAAAAACATTAGACATTTCTTACGAGTATTATCTTACCGATCAATCTTCAGTAGGTGTTTCGGCGTTGTTTAATTTCGAAGGAAAAGGGTCTGATTTTAGATACAATGAAGATCGAATGATTACACCTTATTTTAGACACTACTTTACCACAGAAGCAAAATGGAATTTTTTTGGAGAAGGTTGGTTTGGATTAAACTTTGGAGAGAAAGAGATCAATAATGGAGGTAATACTACCTATAAAAATTATACGGATGGTGCTTTAGGAATAGGAATTGGTTCCAAATACATTTCATCTGGTGGACTTACCATCGATGTTCATGGTGGTTTAGGAAGAAACTTGTTTGGTTCTGATTCTCCGTTAATTGTCCCTAGAGTAGGTATTGGCGTTGGCTATAACTTCTAGAAGCAATTCGTTTATACCATTTATTAGCTCACTCAGGTAGTTTTTTTACCCGTTTACGTCATTCAAGTCGCCACGACACTGTTTTTCATGTATTATTGTCTTGCCATTCTTTAAAGAAGAACTCGAGCAAGAACTTATTGACCATGAAAATAAAATACATATATCTGTTTATCGCTCTAATATTGAGCATTGGTTGCAGTATGAAGAACGATTACAACATGTCTAAAGACAAAAAAGAAGTAGCCCTGGTAATAGAACAACGATACAAGGCCTTGAATGAAATGTTTACGGGTAACATAGATCTGATTAAGGAAATTTGGTCACATGCCGATGATGTCACTTATATGGGACCAGGAGGAGGCATTACAGTAGGTTGGAACAACGTTCTAAAAGATTGGGAGTCTCAAGCAGCATTGAAATTAGGCGGACATGTTACACCTTCGAATATACATTATACCATTGGGCATGACATGGCCGTTGTTGTGAATGATGAAATTGGTAAAAATATTGACAAAGAAGGAAAACTTGAAACTGTTCATATTCGCGCCACACATGTATTACGAAAAGAAAACGGTACTTGGAAAATTATTGCTGAACAAACAGATAAATTAAACTTTATAAAATAAAAAGGCCGCATGATCATGCGGCCTTTTTTATGTATATATTACCTCATTACATTTTCTGTAACCAGGTTTTAACATTTACTTCCTTATTAATAATACTTCTTAGATCTTCGATAGCAACACGCTGTTGTTCCATGGTATCTCTATGACGAATAGTAACCGTATTATTTTCTAATGTATCATGATCTACAGTAATACAGAATGGCGTACCCGCTGCATCCTGTCTTCTGTATCGCTTACCAACCGCATCTTTTTCATCGTAGAACATATTGAAATCCCATTTCAGATCTTCCATGATTTTTCGAGCTACCTCAGGTAATCCATCTTTCTTTACCAAAGGTAAAACCGCAGCTTTAAACGGTGCTAAAACCGCCGGCAACTTCAATACCGTTCTAGTCGTATTATTATCTAAAGCTTCTTCTTCTAATGAGTTAGACATTACGGCTAAAAACATTCTATCCAAACCAATAGACGTTTCTACCACATAAGGTACATAGCTCTTATTTTCTTCATGGTCAAAATACTGTAATTTCTTACCTGAATGTTCTTCGTGAGCTTTCAAGTCAAAATCTGTCCTAGAATGAATTCCTTCTAATTCTTTAAACCCAAATGGGAATTTAAACTCGATATCGGCTGCAGCATCTGCATAATGAGCCAATTTTTCATGGTCGTGGAATCTATATTTATCTGCTCCCATTCCTAAAGAAAGGTGCCATTTTAAACGGGTTTCTTTCCATTGTTCGTACCATTCTTTTTGTGTACCGGGTTTTACAAAGAATTGCATTTCCATCTGCTCGAATTCACGCATTCTAAATATAAATTGCCTGGCAACGATCTCATTCCTAAAAGCCTTTCCCGTTTGTGCAATTCCGAAAGGGATCTTCATACGTCCCGTTTTCTGAACATTCAAAAAGTTTACAAAGATTCCTTGTGCAGTTTCCGGACGTAAATATAGGTCCATTGCAGTATCTGCAGAGGCTCCTAATTTTGTTCCGAACATTAAATTGAACTGTTTCACTTCTGTCCAATTCTTAGAACCTGACAAAGGATCGGCTATTCCAAGCTCTTCTATTAAGGCTTTAACATCTGCAAGATCTTCATGCTCCAAAGACTTCGCTAAGCGAGAAAGTATGGTATTTATCTTTTCCTGGTATCCTAGCACTCTACCATTAGTAGCAACAAACTCTTCTTTGTTAAATGCATCTCCAAAACGTTTCGCTGCTTTCTTTACTTCTTTTTCAATCTTTGCTTCGATCTTAGCACAATAATCCTCCACCAGAACATCTGCTCGATATCTTTTCTTAGAATCTTTATTATCAATCAAAGGATCGTTAAAGGCATCTACGTGACCCGATGCTTTCCAGGTAGTTGGATGCATCAATATTGCAGCATCGATCCCCACAATGTTTTCATGCATCTGAACCATTGCTTTCCACCAATAATCTCTAATATTCTTCTTTAATTCAACTCCATTCTGAGCATAGTCATATACCGCACTTAAACCATCATATATTTCACTTGACTGAAAAATATAACCGTACTCTTTTGCGTGAGATATTACTTTCTTGAACTGATCTTCTGTATTCGCCATAATGTCGGCAAATATACAGCATTCAGTAAAAGTTATCAATAAAAATTAGTTGACTTTTTTACACTTATAGATAAAAGCTGGTGGTACATTTAAAACTTCAAAGCCAAGTGAAATTGACTCTTTAAATACATTTTTCAATTTCTTAAAATACGTGAGTGAATATTGAAATTGTATAAAAGTTCCATTTACCTCTAAACTAGAAAACGAATTGCGTAAGATCTTCTCAGAAATTCCATCGGGAATTATGGACAATGGTAAGCTTGAAATAATGTGGCAACTCTTGGCATGTCCTAATTTCTGAAGTTCTTCCATTACATTTTCTGCAGATACGTTTAAGACGACCAATTGAGAATTGTCTATTTTTTTCAGTTGCTGATAAAAGACATCATTAATCTCAAAACAGATCAAAATGGCATCTTTGTGCATACGATCTAATATTTTTCTCGTAATTGCGCCATTTCCAGGTCCTAACTCCACAAGTACATTAGCTTTTGAAAAATCAATATCTGATAACATTTTTTTTGCTAAAAACCGTGAACTCGGAGTAATCGTCCCCGACGTTTTCATATTCTTAATGGCTACCCTGAAGAATTTTAATCTGTTTGACAAGTCTGATTAGTTTTTGTAACTTTCTAAAAAAAGCTATGTAAAGATGCAATTTTTAAAAGATATATATTCGATATTCTATCCTAAAATTTGTATTTGTTGCAAAAACACCTTGCTAACAAATGAAAATTTAATTTGTACAATATGTAGACATGATTTGCCTGTAATTTGTTACAAAGATTTTAAAAAAAATAAAATTACGACTATTTTTTATGGAAAGGTTCCCATTGAAAAAGCCAATACTTTAATGCTTTTTCAAAAAGAAGGAAAAGTGAAAGAGTTGATTCATAGCCTGAAGTACAAAGGCCATGAGGAAGTTGGAGTTTTTCTGGGAAACTGGTTTGGCAGAATACTATCAGAACAGCGCATATTCGAAGATATCGATATCATTATTCCTGTTCCGTTACATAAACGAAAAAAACGTAAAAGAGGGTACAATCAACTTACAGCTTTTGGCAAGAGTCTAAGTAAAATATTGAGTAAAGAATATGCAGAAAATGTTCTTATCAGAACAACATTTTCTAAAACCCAAACATTCAAGACTCGCGTCGATCGATTTTTTAATACCTCCTCGAGGTTTTATTTAAGAAATGCATCAACATTAAAAAACAAACATGTACTGCTTATTGATGATGTTATAACCACTGGTGCAACATTAGTATCTTGTTGCTTAGAATTACAGAAAGCAGAAGGCGTTAAAATTAGTATTATAACCATGGCCTTTACTGAATAAAATAAGTAACAAAAGCTATCGTTTTTAAGAGAAATATATTAGTACATTTGTGTAAAACAAAATATCAGTTGAAATCTTTTTTTAGATACTTTTTAACCCTTATCCTAATAGGTTCTTTTTTGAGTTGTGCAAAAAGAGGTCGTCCTTCAGGAGGTCCGAAAGATGAAGACAAACCTATATTCGTCATTGCCAATCCTCCTTATGAATCTCTCAATTTTACAGCAAAAAAAATTAAGATTACTTTTAATGAGTACGTAAGACTAAAAAATGTGAACAAACAATTGGTAGTCTCACCTCCTTTGAAATATCCTCCTCTAATTTCTCCACAAGGTACAGCGAGTAAGGACATTACTATACAAATATTGGATACTCTGCAACCCAATACTACCTATACGTTTGACTTTGGCAATAGTGTCGAAGACAATAATGAAGGAAATCAGTTAGAGCGATTTAAATATGTTTTTTCTACTGGTACATATATTGATTCTTTGACTACCAAAGGAAGTGTTAAAGATGCCTTTTTGAAAAAATTTGAAAAGGACATTAAACTATTACTGTATAAAATAGATTCGAATTTTACAGATTCTATTGTTTATAAACAAAAACCTAACTATGTTACAAGTACCTTAGATAGTACCATTTATAATTTTAGCAATTTACAAGAAGGAAAATATTTGCTCATTGCCCTAAATGATAAGTCTGGCGATTATATTTATGCACCTAAAGAAGATAAAATAGGTTTCTACAATGATACGGTCGTTCTTCCTAGAGACAGTATTTTAGACACACCTATTGCACTTTTTAAAGAAATTTTACCTTATGATTTTAAAAGAGTAAAAGAGGTTAGCAGGGGTAGATTGCAGTTTGGTTATCAAGGAGAAGCAAAAGACCTTAAAATAAAACTCTTGTCTAAAGTTCCCGATAGCTTCAAGAGCATTTCCAGATTTGAAAAAGAGAAAGACACTATCAACTTTTGGCATACACCTGTAGACTTGGACTCGTTAAATTTCGTAGTCACCAATAAGGATATTATAGATACAGTAACGGTAAAATTGAGAAAGAAAAAGTTAGATTCTCTTTCTTTTAATTCTGCAACAAGAAGTATTCTGGAATTGAAAGATACTTTTTATGTTAATGCCAATCATCCAATAATTTCATTAGATACCAGTAAAGTTTCTTTAGTGGATAAGGACACTATTAAAGTTCCTTACCAAAGTTTTATTTCAAATACAGAAAATAAACTTGGCTTTATTTTTAGCAAAGGGTATAAACAAACCTATTCATTGTCAATTTTACCTAAAGCCATTACAGATGTTTACGATTTAAAAAATGACAGCCTTAATTATGTCTTTGGCACCAAGGATATCGAAGACTATGGAGAGATCAAACTGCGTGTTAACAATCCTTCTTCTAAAAATCTTATTATTGAGCTTACCTATGAAGATGGATCTTTGGTATACAGGAAATTAACGAACAGCTCAACGATATTACAATTTCCATTATTGATCCCAAAGAACCACTTGATCAGAGTTATCATTGATGAAAACAATAATGGGAAATGGGATACTGGAGATTTCTTGAAAAGAATTCAACCAGAACGAATTATCTATTACCAAGAGGTGTTAAAGGTCCGATCCAACTTTACATATGATCAAAGTATTTCAATAAATTAACTTTTTTTTGTTTCCCTAGGAATATTTTATATATTTGTTTCTAACAGAAACCCCTAATCCCCTAATCTGTTGAAAAAAATACTTACAATTGTATGCGTGTGCATGTGTGCCATGTTTACATCTTACGGACAACATCTGACGCATGATGTCGGAATTCACTTTGGTACAAATACGATTCAAACTGACTACGGAGAACGTGGTAATTTCCTGAGCGAACATGGAAATGTAGGTACTTCTATTAGCCTTACACACACACTACATTTCTTTAACACTGGAAATAGATGGAATACTGACAAGTCCTTTTTAAGTAGACTTGCCATTAGATCTGAACTAAATATTGTTACAGGTAATAAGCTGAAACACTTTGGCCAATGGGCAGAAAGAGATTCTTACGCAGCAGAGCGACTTCGAGCAATGGATGGTGAAATAAGCTTTACAAGTGTAGGAATGCAATTAGAATACTATATTAATAGACTTGGAGATTTTTTGTATAACTCCTACGATATTAAGTGGAATCCTTACATTTTGGCCGGTGTTCAATATGCTTTTTACAACAATAATCTGACATCTAAAATGGGAGACTGGAAAACAGATAGAGAGGTCTTACCAGAAAAATACAGAGCAGAAGGAGCTTTAGACATTGGAAGTGGTGCCTCATTGGCTTCTACATTTGGCTTTGGAACCAGATATAATCTGTCCGATGGCATTAACTTAAACTTTCAGTTCAATTGGCAATATTTCTTTACAGACGCACTGGACGGTTTGCAACCAGATGTTTCAGAAAACAAGTATAACGAGTGGTTAGTAAATATGCAGCTCGGTGTCATTTACAATTTAAACTATGGTAGACCCCTAAGATTATTCAATTTTTAATGGTTGAATAAGACCCCTAAACTATTGTAGTTAACTATAATGAATAGCCCCCTAATATTCAGCATAGTGATAAGATTAAATAACCCCTAGTTTGATCTTAATGAAAAAGGGAAATCTAGATCTAGATTTCCCTTTTTATAATTATGCTTGTAGCGCTTGTTCTAAATCGTCTAAAAGATCTTTTTCATCCTCGATACCAACGCTCAATCGAATTAATGAATCTGTAATTCCAATCTTTAACCTTTCTGGTTCCGGAATAGAGGCATGTGTCATAGTTACTGGATGGTTTACTAAACTTTCAACCCCACCTAAAGACTCGGCCAACGTAAAGACCTTTGTATTCTCAAGAAATCTAAACGCTGCTTCTCTACTTTCGTCTTTTAATCTAAAAGAAACCATTCCCCCAAAATCATTCATCTGCTTTTTTGCGACGTCATGATTCGGGTGGTTCTCAAAACCAGGATAGTACACCGCTCCTACTTTATCATGATTGGCCAGAAAGTTAGCCACTGCCTTTCCATTCTCACAATGGCGCTGCATTCTTACGTGTAATGTCTTTATTCCTCGTAAGGCCAAAAAGCTGTCCATAGGTCCTGCTACTGCTCCACCGGCAAATTGAATAAAATGAAGTTCTTCTGCTAACTTGGCATCTTTTACCATCAATGCTCCCATTACAAGATCTGAATGTCCTCCTAAATATTTCGTGGCAGAATGCATAACAATATCCGCTCCTAAATCCAACGGCTGTTGCAAATAAGGCGTAGCAAATGTATTATCCACCGCTATTAGAATATCTTCGCTCTTAGACTTAACCGCCTTTGTTATTTCCTGAATATCTGCAATTTTCATTAACGGATTTGTAGGTGTTTCTAACCAAACCAATTTGGTGTTTTCTGTAAGTACGGCACTCACATTATCCACAGAGTTCATATCTACAAATTGAAACTTCAATCCATATTTCTGGAACATTCTGGTGAACATTCTATAGCTTCCACCATACAAATCATCTCCCGCAACAACCTCATCACCTGGATTTAGCATTTTTAAAACACAATCAATAGCAGACAATCCAGAAGAGAATGCAAACCCATGTGTTCCGTTCTCTATAGCCGCAAAGTTATTTTCTAATGCTGTTCTAGTCGGATTTGCCGCTCTTGAATATTCATATCCTTTATGCACTCCAGGACTAGATTGAGCGTATGTTGATGTCTGAAATATAGGAGGCATTACCGAACCTGTCGTTTCTTCATGCTTTTGTCCTCCATGTATTGTTTTAGTATTAAATTTCATGAATAAAAATTTTCTTTTAAGGTCTACAAAATTACCACAAACTTACGAGTTTTGTGATGTATATTTTTTTATTAATTTTCCTACTGTCAAACCTTGAATGACTATAGAAAAAACTACTATAATATAGGTAATTACCAAAAATAATTCTCGCTGCATTACCGGTGTTAAGCTTAATGCCAGAGCAATAGAAATTCCTCCTCTTAATCCTCCCCAAGTCATGATCAAATTTGTTTTAGGAACAAAATCCAATTTCTCAGCATATAACTTAATAGGTAACAGTAACGATATATATCTAGACAAAAGTAACAGCGGAATGACAATAAAACCTGCCAATATATAAGAGCTATTAAATGTAAGCACCAACATTTCCATACCAATCATTACAAACAATATGGTATTTAACAAAATATCAATCAGTTCCCAAAATTTATCTACATATAATTCCGTAATCTCACTCATAGAAGATTGTCTTACGGTATCTGTACCTACTATCAATCCTGCGGTTACCATAGCTAAGGGTGCAGAGAGATGTAATTTCTGAGCAAGCATGGTTCCTCCCATAACGGCAGCTATCGTTATAATTACTTCGATGTCGTAATCATTGATACTTTTCATTAGTTTATATGTAAGCCATCCTATGATAGCTCCAAGCACCAGTCCTCCTCCTACTTCAACCAGAAATAACTCAGCCACATGTCCAAAGGAAATTTCTGAACCTCCTTTAGCGATCTGATATATGGTCAGAAAAATAACCACTCCAACTCCATCATTAAACAAGGATTCTCCTACAATCTTTGTCTCTAGTTTTTTGGGAGCTCCAACCTTCTTCATAATTCCAAGCACAGCTATTGGATCTGTTGGAGAGATCAATGCTCCAAAAAGCAAACAATAAATGAAGTCGACTCCCAACCCTAAAATTTGCAGAACATAATATACCAATGCTCCGGATAAAAAAGTAGAGACCAGAGTTCCTAGTGTGGCGAATATGAGAATTGGCTTCCGTTGTATTCTCAGTTGTTGAAAATTTGTATGCAGGGCCCCTGCAAACAATAAGAAGCTCAACATTACATCCAGAAGTACGGTTTTAAAATCTATGCTCGTAATGAATTCTTTTTCTTTTTGAAGTAAGGTATCGTCAAAATAACTCAGCCCTAGCACCACCAATGTAAAAAGAATGGTAACCACCATAAGACCAATAGAACTGGGTAGCTTTATAAATCTAACATTAATGTATCCAAAAACGGCAGCTAAAACGATCAATATCGTAGCAATCGAAAAATAATCCATGCTACACTAATTTTTTTAATGACATAATGATTCCTAAATGTATTCCTTCATGGAAATTATTAAAAGCGATAGCCGATTCAATAGAGTCCATAACATACCCCGTGCTAGATTGGTACTCTTTGTACTCAGTAAAAATACCGGCATTATAATCTTCTTCTAAAGTATCAGGTAACCCGATAAGGAGTTCTTTTATTTCGTCAAGCTCTTCCTGGGTAAACTCTTCTTTAGGAAATGTTCCTTTTCTATAGCTCGCTATCAAGTCGTCAGAAACGAGACAATTTAGTCCAGACAAGTCGTAATGCAACAATTGTTGTGTAACCACCAGATGAGCTACATTCCAGGCGATATTGTTTTTAAACCCCGAAGGAATCTTATGCAACTGTTCTAATGTTAGTCCTTGAATCGCTTTTAACGTTATTTCTCTAGATTTTTTTAAAACAGAAATTTGTGTCTTCATATTTATGATTAATTTAGTCAAATATAATCCATAAAAATGAAGAAAGTTTATTTTTTACAAACTTGTGACACTTGTCGAAGAATATTAAAAGAGGTAAACCTAGATGGTTTTGAAAGGCAAGAAATTAAAACAAATCCTATAACTGTTTCACAGCTTGAAGAAATGCACGTTTTAGCTCATAGTTATGAAGCCTTATTTAATAAACGTGCTAAGAAATATAAAGCGATGGATTTAAAAAATGAGGTCATTTCAGAACAGGACTACAAACAATTTATACTTGAAGAATACACTTTTTTAAAACGCCCGGTTTTTATTGTTGATTCAGATATTTTTATAGGCAATAGTAAAAAAGAAATACAGCGCCTAAAGGATCGAATAGGTTAGCATTACTCTTCTGCCTTGTAATCTTCGTATGATTTTTCCTCGACCAGATCAGACCCGGTAAATACGTTGATCTCTTTTTTAACGTCAGAACGATCGTCATTAGTGTAATAAACTGCTCTTGCAAGATCTACGAAGGTTTTCCCAAAATCCTTAGCACGCTCACACTCCCTAATATCGTCTTCGATCTTCCATAACTTTTTATTGACTTCCAGCAGGTCATTATGCAATTTCTTTAATTGATCCTGATCCTTACTTCCTTCATAAATACGTTCTACCACAGGTGTTAACACATCAAACTCGTTTTGAATATTCTTTAGTTTTGCAGCATCTTTTATTTCAGAAAGCTTAATTTCCAAAATTGTATACTTATCAATAATTTCTCCGTTCGAAACTTCTATTTTCATTTCTGTGGTTTTTATAAAAATTTACGTTCTACAATACTAATAAAACGTTCTTCAAATTCTTCTTTATCTGTCCAGTCATAATCTGGTTTTACCATTTTATTAATGAACTTCTTCGCCTCTTTTTCAGTTTTTATGGTATTCAGCTGAGAGACTACTCTATTAAAATCTTCCTGACTTCCATCGAAAAGATTTTTAACAAACGCAATTCTATCGTTCAATCCAATTTGAATATCTCCTTGTAATTTATCATTTAGCGATTTTTTTTGAGCGTTTTCGAATAGATCTGCTACCACATCAACAGGTATTGTATCCTGTAATTCTTCATCTAAAGATAGTACCTTCTTTTCTCCTACATTTTTAACATCGTCTTTATTGGCTTCTTCCGTAAATAGATCATTCTCCAAAAAATGTACAACCGGTTCCTCTTCATCTTCTGTTATCTCATTTTCGTTAAGTGGTGCATCTGTAACATCGTCTTCCGCTACTTCCTCTATTACCTCGTCCTTTGCAACTTTTTCATCAATCATTGCTTCTGAAGTTTCTTCTACAGTCTCTGCAGCTTCAGATTCTTTTGCCTTTATTGAATCATCCACATTTTCGACTTCCTCTTCAACAACTTCATCAACCACCTGCGCTATCTTCTCTAAAATCTCTTCTTTTGTGTGATTCGGGTTTGGTGTATTATTAATATACTCCTCTACATATGCAAGCACCGCTAGTTTCTCATAAACAGCATACGCTTTATCCTTTAAAGCAAAAACATCCTCTTTGTTTTTCATTTGTAAAATACTGTGTGCTAAACTAGTGAGATCGGCTTCCAATTTTTTGTGCATAAGTTGTTTCCTTTAATTCCTATTTGAAGTCTTTTTTTAATAAATTTGCTTCACTCTTAACGAATAAGACAAATCTTTTTACAAGCCTTAAAATTACAAAATGTTTCTTGAAAATACAGTAAATCACACAGAACAATTTGGATGGATCGAAGTAATTTGTGGTTCTATGTTTTCTGGTAAAACAGAAGAGTTGATTAGACGGCTTAAAAGAGCTCAATTTGCAAAACAGCGTGTCGAGATTTTTAAACCTGCTGTAGATACCCGATATGATGACGAGATGGTCGTTTCTCACGATTCAAATGAGATACGCTCTACACCAGTTCCTGCATCGTCCAATATCCGATTATTGGCAAATAATGTAGATGTTGTTGGTATCGATGAAGCTCAGTTTTTTGATGATGAGATCGTGGCAGTTTGTAATGATCTTGCCAATAGAGGGATTCGTGTTATTGTTGCAGGTTTGGACATGGATTTTAAGGGCAATCCTTTTGGGCCAATGCCTGCCTTAATGGCTACTGCCGAATATGTTACTAAAGTGCATGCTGTGTGTACAAGAACAGGAAATTTGGCAAATTACAGCTTTAGGAAAGCTCAAAATGATGACATTGTATTTTTAGGAGAAACTCAAGAATATGAGCCGCTTAGTAGAGCAGCATATTACAAAGCTATGCGAGCGATTCAGGAAAGAACAACGAGCCCCGAAGAAATAAACGATGACGAATAATCATGTAACGGTTTTAGAAATTGACGGAAATGCTTTAGAGCATAATCTTAGCCATTTTAAAAACAAACTTAATCCTACTACTAAAATACTGGCTGTTGTCAAGGCTTTTGGTTATGGAAGTGATGGGGTACAAGTAGCGTCTTTTCTAGAAGAAAAAATTGATTATTTTGGAGTAGCATATACACATGAAGGAGTTGCTTTGAGGAATGCGGGCATCGAAAAACCAATTCTGGTATTACATCCTCAAATTCAAAACTTTGAAGATATCGTTCAATATCATTTGGAGCCCAGCCTTTACAATTTTAAAATTTTAACTGCTTTTTTAGAATTTGCGGACAATCACCCGTTGATGAATTATCCTGTTCATTTAAAATTTAACACCGGATTGAATCGATTGGGGTTATGGCATAGTGATATCCCATTGATCTTGTCAAGGATCAAAGCATCCGATCATATTAGAATTGAGTCCATTTTTTCACACTTAGCAGCGAGCGAAGATATAAACGAACAAGAATTTACTATTGGTCAGATAAATAATTTTGCCGCGATCGTAAAACAAATATATGAGCATCTGGAGTATGAACCCATGATTCATACACTGAATACCTCTGGAGTAGTTAACTATCCTCGAGCTCAATTTGATATGGTTAGAATCGGTATTGGTTTATACGGTTTTGGCAACGACGAGGCGGAGACATCTCAGTTGAAAAACACACATGTCTTACGCTCAATTATTTCTCAAATTCATATGATAGAACCCGGTGAAACGGTAGGATATAATCGAGCTTTTGTTTCTAAAGGCTTTTCTAAAACTGCAACCATTCCTATTGGTCATGCCGATGGTATCTCAAGAAAACTGGGAAATGGAAAAGGGTATGTAACTATTCACGGTCAAAAGGCACCGATCATAGGAAATGTGTGCATGGATATGTTAATGGTAGACATTACCAAAGTTAACTGCAAGGAAGGCGACACCGTGATCGTTTTTGATTCTCAAGAAACTATAAATCATTTTGCCGAAGCTTCCGAAACCATCTCTTATGAGATCTTAACAGCTATTTCTCAACGAGTTAACAGAATCTTAAAGGCTTAAAAAAAATTTACTATTTTTAGAGCAGTATTAACTAACTAAAAACTATAAATATGGGAATGGTTAAAGAATTCAAGGAATTCGCTATGAAGGGTAACTTGATTGATATTGCAGTCGGTTTTGTAATGGGTGCAGCTTTCAAGCAAGTAGTTACTTCATTTACTGGGGGAATCGTTTCACCATTGATTGGCTTATTAGTAAAAGCCGATTTCAAAGATCTTAAATGGGTCGTTAAAGAAGGAGTTGCAGATGCAACCGGAAAAGTATCGGGAGAAGTTGCTGTAATGTATGGTGATTTTATTACTAACGTAATTGACTTTATCATTGTTGCTTTTGTAATGTTTATGATCGTAAAAGGTGTAAACGCAATGAAGAAAAAAGAAGAGCCAGCTCCGGCAGCGCCTGCTGGTCCAACGCAAGAAGAGTTACTTGCTGAAATTAGAGACCTATTATCTAAGAAATAATTGTCTCTTATGTAAAAGAATAAAACCCGAGCAGTTTGCTCGGGTTTTTTGCATTCTTTACATATTATAATTTAGATACATTAACTACCTTTGATCTCTTTACAGAAAACCTTTAAAAATGGCAAACGCAAAGGGATATGAAAGCAATGAACTTATAGATAGGTTACCACCACATTTAAAGCAGTTCATAAAACCTCAGAATTACGAAGAATATACACCCATCAATCAAGCGGTTTGGCGATATGTGATGCGTAAAAATGTTGCTTACCTTTCTAAACATGCTCATGAATCCTATATTAATGGTTTGCAAAAAACCGGGATCAAGATCGATGAAATTCCAAGTATGTATGGAATGAATCGAATTTTAAAGGAAATAGGATGGGCAGCAGTTTCCGTGGATGGTTTTATCCCTCCGAATGCCTTTATGGAATTTCAGGCCTATAAAGTGTTGGTAATTGCATCGGATATTCGTCAATTGGAAAATATAGAATATACGCCTGCACCCGATATTATCCATGAAGCTGCAGGTCATGCTCCGATTATTGCAAATCCTGACTATGCCGAATATTTAAGACGTTTAGGAGAAGTAGGCGCTAAAGCTATTTTGTCTAAACATGATATAGATTTGTATGAAGCTGTTCGAAAATTATCCATCTTAAAAGAAGCGGAAGTAGTTGAGCCAAACGAATTGGCTCAGGCAGCGGAAGAAGTAGCCATGTTGCAAAACAAAGAAGTGGAGCTTTCAGAAATGGCTCAGATCAGAAATTTGCAATGGTGGACGGTAGAATATGGCTTAATAGGCAGTCTTGAGACTCCTAAAATATATGGTGCCGGTCTACTTTCTTCTATAGGCGAGAGCAAATGGTGTATGAGCGATGAAGTAAAAAAGATTCCCTATTCTATCGAAGCATTGGCGCAATCTTTTGACATTACACAACCCCAACCACAATTGTATGTAAGTCCAGATTTTTCTTACCTAATGCAAGTATTGGAAGAGTTTGCCAATGGCCTAAGTCTGCGTAAAGGAGGAAGTAAAGGTGTTCAGCGGTTGATAGATTCTCAAATGGTAGGTACCATAGAACTTAGTACTGGCCTGCAGGTATCCGGTAAATTTTCCAGAGTGATCCTAAATGAAGATCGAGAAGTCATATTCTTTAAAACAGAAGGCCCCACAGCATTAGCCTATAGAGAAAAAGAGTTGATTGGACATGGTATAGATTATCATACGCATGGTTTTAGTTCTCCTTTGGGGAAACTGAAAAATATAAATTTGGCCATCGAAGATATGGGGCCTGTGGATCTAAAAGCATACAACTTTTATGACGGAAAATGGTTGTCTTTTGAGTTTGAGAGCGGCATTAAAGTAAAAGGATTAAACGTAACCGGGATTCGTAACTTAAAAGGAAAGTTGATGTTGATCCAATTGAAAGATTGTACAGTAACTTATAAGGATGAAACCTTATTTAGACCTGAATACGGAATCTTTGATATGGTTGTTGGTAAAAAGATTGTTTCTGCATTTGCGGGAGCGGCCGATTATCATTCATTTCCTAATTTATATAATGTCTCTAAAACCTTAACCATAAAACCTGAAAAATCGGATAGCATACTCACATTAGAGTCCTACTATAAGTTTGTAAGGAACATGAGGGAAGAAGATCAAAAAAATGAAGTCGAACTGGAAAGCATTTTTGACAACATCTCTAACAATTACCACAATGAATGGTTATTACCTTTAGAGATTCTTGAATTATCTGAAAGTTCTCAACTGAAAGAAAACATCTCCCAATATTTACGTAATTTGGCTTCTAAAGATGCCAAACTGGAAACGTTGATCCTTGAAGGAATGGCAATGCTGAACGACTAACCAAGAAACTTAACAACCAGGTCGAAAAAAGATATTGGGTTATCTGCATGCAGCCAATGTCCTGCCCCTGCTATCGTTACTATCGTTGCATTTGGAAAATGTGCCTTTATAATAGGCTCCTCTTCTATCGTAATATAACCTGAATTTCCTCCAGCCAAAAACAATGTTGGGCCTTCATATGATGTAAAAGATGGTAAAGCCTCTCCTATTTCCGGATTATTTTCTGTCAATGACGGTAAGTTAAATCTAAAATCTAACTGGCCTTTTTCCTTCCAATACACATTTTTTAATAAGAATTGTCTTACACCTAATTCGGGTATCAATTCGTTCAATTTTTCATCAACGAGTTGTCTGGAGTTCTGCACCGAAAAATCGACCGAATTTAATGCTGCTAATATCTCATTATGGTGCGGTTCATACGCTCTGGGAGAAATGTCAGCGATCAATAATTTTTGAATTAGTTCCGGGTATTCAACAGCAAATAACATCGCTGTTTTTCCTCCCATGGAATGGCCCAGAAGAATGCAATCTTCCAAACCATAATGTGCTATATAGTTATAAAGATCTTCTACCATGACTTCATAATCAAACTCATCCGCGTGAAAACTTCTTCCATGATTTCGTTGATCGATCAGATGTACTTCATAAAATTCGGCAAATTTATTCCCTAGAGACTTCCAATTGTCTCCCATACCAAAATATCCATGAAGAATTAAGAACGGCTGTCCTTTTCCTAAGATCCTTGAGTGTAAAATATCCATACTTATTGCAATCTGTGTAAATACATATTAACCACATTCTGCAACCCTAGATACAAACTCTCGGAAATTAATGCATGACCAATAGAAACCTCAGCCAGATTAGGTATATGTTGTTTAAAGAATTGAATATTCTCTAAATTAAGATCATGACCTGCATTTATTCCTAAACCTAACTCATGGGCTAATAAAGCTGCTTGAGTATATGGTTTTATGGCAGTCTGATTACCTTGCTCATATTGACTGGCAAATTCCTCAGTATAAAGCTCTATTCTATCAGCCCCTGTTTCCGCTGCGCCTTCGATACGTTTTAGATCCGTATCAATAAAAATAGAGGTTCTAATGCCATTATTTTTAAACTCAGTGATCACTTCTTTTAAAAAAGAGTGGTGGGTAATGGTATCCCAACCTGCATTTGAGGTCAATACATCATTTCCATCGGGAACCAAAGTCACTTGCGTTGGTTTTATAGCTAATACCAATTCCATAAAACTTGGAATGGGGTTTCCTTCTATATTGTATTCAGTGGTTACAACAGGTTTAAGATCATATGCATCCTGATATTTAATATGACGTTCATCTGGTCTTGGGTGAATAGTAATCCCTTCCGCTCCGAACTCTTGAATATCCACAGCTGCTTTCAAAAGGTTTGGGACATTTCCACCTCTAGAATTTCGTAACGTAGCTATTTTATTAATATTAACACTTAACTTTGTCATGGAGTTTATTTAAACCACAAAAATAACGCATTTAATCATTTTAGCCTATATTCGTGACTGATGAATATGAATGAATATATTGTAAAAGAAATTAAGGAGCTTTCACCTGAAAGTACTATAAAAGATGCAGAAAAGATCTGCAACGAAATTCCAATTACGCATTTACCGGTAGTTGAGAATGATATACTTATAGGCTGTTTTTTAGAAAGTGACATTAGAACAATTGAACATAAAGAAGATAGAATTCAAGATCATAGAGATGCATTAACTTTTTTCTATGCAAATGAGGAGGATACCGTATTAGATCTGATTACAATTTTCTCAGATAACGACACCAATATTTTACCGGTCGTAAATACAAATAAAGAATATTTAGGGTACTACGAATTGAATGATGTATTAGATGTTTTTAACTCTAGCCCTTTTTTATATCAACATGGTATTGTCATTACTGTAGAAAAATTGAAAAAAGATTTTTCGATTAGTGAGATCACTCAAATTGTAGAAAGCAACAATGCCAAATTATTGGGCGTGTATATTTCGTCTGAAAAATCGGATACGTTAGAAGCGACTCTTAAGGTGAGTTCGGAAGATATTAATACAGTTATTCAAACATTTAGAAGATATAACTATGTAATTATTACAGAACACAGAGATGACTCCTACCTGAAAGACCTAAAAAACAGATCTGATTATTTGCAAAAATACCTAGACATGTAGTATGAAAAAAGTAGCAATATACGGACAGTCCTATACAGTACACGCAGCTAAGGAAATTAAACTCCTAATTGCTTCTTTAGAAAAGCACAAAATTGTGTTTTTCTTAGAAGAGCATCTATATGGATTGTTAAAAGAACAAAAGATCATTGAAAAAAAATACCCACATTTTTCTACGTTCTCTGATTTGAACAACTCTTTTGACCTATTGTTCAGTATCGGCGGTGATGGAACCATGTTAAGAGCTGTTACCTATGTTAGAGATCTGGACATTCCAGTTTTGGGAATCAACACCGGAAGACTAGGTTTTTTAGCGAACGTAAAGAAAGATGAGATTGAAAATGCAATCGACCTTTTAGTAAAAGGAAAATACGACATCCAGGAAAGGACGCTACTTCAGGTAACCACAGAGCCCAAAAACAAAGATCTGGCTGACTTGAATTTTGCTCTAAATGAAATTACCATTGCTAGAAAGAACACTACTTCTATGATTGGTGTAAAAACATTTTTAAATCAGGAGTACTTAACCAATTATTGGGCAGATGGATTGATCATTGCTACTCCAACCGGATCTACAGGATATTCTCTGAGTTGCCAAGGTCCAGTAATTTCGCCAAACTCAAAGAATTTGGTCATTACTCCTATCGCTCCTCATAATCTGAATGCCAGACCTATGGTTATTCCTGACGATACTCAAATAAAACTGGAAATTGACGCAAGAGAAAAAGACTTTTTAATCTCATTGGATTCTAGAATTGTGACGTTGCCTAAAGAGACAAAAGTCTATTTAAAAAAAGCACCTTTTACCATTCGAACAATAATTCCTAAAAACCAAACGTTTTTAAAGACACTACGTACTAAATTACTTTGGGGCGAAGACACCAGAAATCAATCTAATCAATAGAGTTTTGCAACAATAATTATTATAATTAATAGTTATTCAAAAAAGACCTTTAATAACTTAAAAAAGCAAATTGAAATAATTATATTTGCACGCTATTTTTTAGAATGAAAAGATATTCGATAATTTTACTATTCATTTGTTTTTCAACAAATTGTTACTCTCAAATCAATGAGATAGGTGTATTTTTGGGTGTTTCCAATTATGTGGGAGATATTGGAAGTACCAATTACTTGAAACCTAAAGATATTGGTGCAGGATTAATGTATAAGTGGAATTTAAATCCGCGAATCGCTTTTAGAGGAACATATACATATCTTAACATAAAAGCCGACGATGCTGATTCTGACAACCTAGTTCGACAAAATAGAGGATTAAGCTTTTCGAATAAGATAAATGAACTAGCCCTTGGTATCGAGTTTAATTTCTTCGAATATGATCTTTCTTCCACAGATAAAACATACACCCCCTACATACTAGCTGGTATTGCTGCATATGATTACAGAACCGTAAGACCATCGGCAACTCCAGGCAATTTTCTTTTTACCAGGAAAACTTCCATTGCTTTACCTTTTGGTGTTGGTTTCAAGTCCAAAATTTATGGTAAATTAGCCTTCGCAATCGAAGCCAGAGTTCGATACACGTTTAATGACGATTTAGACTATTCTACTCCGGAATTTCCTCAATTAGATTATGGAGGTACCGGAAATGATTGGTATATGTTCACAGGGGCTTCTTTAATCTACACTTTCGGTAGACCAGCATGTTATTCAAGTCGCAGATAATTTATGGATAAAAAACTACGCATTAATTTACATAAAGTTCCAAAACATGTTGCCGTTATTATGGACGGGAATGGTCGTTGGGCTAAAGGTAAAGGAATGAACCGTATTTTTGGACATAGAAATGCGATGACGGCTATTCGAGATACCGTAGATGCCGCAAAAGAAATAGGAGTAGAAGCTGTGACTATGTATGCGTTTTCTACCGAAAATTGGAACAGACCAAAATTAGAAGTAGATGCGTTAATGAATCTATTGGTCTCTACCTTAAAAAAAGAACTTCCCGAATTTCATAAAAAGCACATTCAAGTAAGTGCTATTGGAGACATCAGTTCTTTACCAAAAAAAGCACAATCAATTTTAAAGACAGTAATTACAGAAACCAAGGATTACACTGGAATTAAACTGATTTTTGCGTTAAGCTATGGTTCAAGAGAAGAAATTGTTAATGCAATCAAAAACATATCTAAAAAAGTTGTTAATAACGAAATTCATTTAGAAGAAATTAACGAAAAAGTTATTAATAATCATTTATATACGTTTAATTTGCCCGACGTTGATTTAATGATACGGACAAGTGGCGAAAAAAGAATAAGCAATTACCTTTTATGGCAAATGGCTTATGCCGAATTATATTTTACAGATATACTTTGGCCCGATTTTAGAATGGAGCATTTTTATGATGCAATTATAGAATATCAGAACAGAGAAAGACGATTTGGAAAAACAAGCGAGCAAGTTACAGTACCTAAAAAGTAATTTATCAATTACTATATTATTTATTCTTTTATTTTCTAATCTAAGTTTAACGGCTCAGACAGCTAAAGATTCTATTCCCCAAAAGAAAACGAATCTTGCCTATGAAAGTGGTAAGGAATACATTTTAGGAGGTATAACAGTTACAGGGCTTCGCAAATTTAGCGAATCTACAGTGAAGGTCTTTACAGGGTTAAAAGACGGTCAGGTTATTAAATTACCAGGAGATAAACTAACCAGTGCTATTAAAAAACTATATGAAAGTAAACAGTTTAGCAATGTGGATGTTTATTTGGCCAAAATTGACGGAAACACGGTATATCTTCAATTCGATGTACGCGAATTACCACAGTTAAACAATGTTACATTTAATGGACTAAGCAAGTCTAAGACCAAAAATCTTATCAAAGAAACGGATCTTAAGACAGGAGCCATGGTAACGGACAACTTGGTTGTTACTTCTAAAAACTTTATTAGAAAAAAGTTTACAGATAAAGGTTTTTTAAAGACTGATGTGTCTATCACAACAGAGGTTGACTCTTCAGATATTAACACGGTAAATATGCTTGTTAATGTTAATAGGGGTAAGAAAATAAAGATCAAGAACATCACTTTCAAAGGAAATAATGCATTATCTGCCTCTAAACTGAGAGGCATTATGAAAAATACCCGTCGACGCTTCCCTGGTAGATTTTGGAAAGGGTCAAAATATATTGATGACAAATATCAGGAAGATCTAGAAAGTATTTTAGACAAGTATAGTAGATTGGGGTATAGAGATGCACGTATCATTGATGATAAATTAACATGGAATGATGATAATACCATTAATCTTGAGATCGAACTCGAGGAAGGGAGACAATATAGATTTGGAGATATCATCTACGTAGGTAACAAGAAATACACTGACGAACAATTAAACAAGATCTTAAAAATCCAAAAAGGTGATTTGTATAATGGTTCTGTACTAAAAGAAAGGATTTCGGGTGATGGTACACCAACTTCTGAGGATATTCAGACCTTATATCAAGATAGTGGTTTTCTTTTCTCGAGCGTCAATGCGGTAGAAACAAAAGTTGTAAACGATTCAATTACTGTTGAGATTAGAATTAGAGAAGATGAGCAGGCAACTATAAAAAAAGTAACGGTGGTTGGAAATGATAAAACCAACGATCACGTAATATTTAGAGAACTTCGGGTAAAGCCGGGTGATCTTTTTAGTAGAACTGCCATTATTCGTTCTATTCGTGAATTAGGTCAGCTTGGATTCTTTGATACAAACGTAGTGCCTGATGTAAAGCCCGACTACCAAAACAAAACAGCCGATATTGAATTCACAGTTGTTGAAAAAGGAGGTAGTCAGATAGAATTACAAGGTGGTTATGGAGGTGGATCCTTTATCGGAACCTTAGGGCTATCTTTTAATAACTTCTCTTTAAAGAACATCTTTAAAAAGGACGCCTACAAACCTTTACCTATGGGAGACGGTCAAAGTTTAGCACTACGATTGCAATCCAGTAGAACGTTTAATACCTATAGTTTTTCATTTACAGAACCTTGGCTTGGTGGTAGAAGACCTCAGTCATTAAGTTTTTCAATATATAGCTCTAAACAGTTCCAGTTAAACCCTAGAACATTCGATGTAGATAGAAGTAGAAATCTGGGAATTCTTGGAGCTTCTATCGGAATTGGTAAAAGATTGCGTTGGCCGGATGATTTCTTCCAGCTATCACAAACCATTAGTTATCAAAACTTCACCTTGAACGATTACGGGTTTAGAGTAGGGTCTGATATATTAAGTAATGGAAGTTTGAACAATTTATCCTATAATATTGTACTTACCAGAAACAGTGCTGGACCAAGTTTGATATTCCCTACAAGAGGATCTACCTTTAGTTTAGGAGCTAAACTTACATTCCCTTATTCTCTCGTAAATAATAAAGATTACAGCAGTCTTAGCGTTGCGGAAAGGTACAAATGGTTAGAATACTACAAACTTTCTTATAAAGGGAAATGGTATACCCAATTAGCTGAGAAGCTAGTATTAATGACGAATACCGAAGTTGGATTTTTAGGCTTTTATAATAGAGAGTTAGGGCATTCTCCTTTTGAAAGATATTTTGTTGGTGGAGATGGTATTGCTCAATTCCAGTTAGACGGTAGAGAAACCATTGGGATCAGAGGTTATGAAAACAACCGTTTATCCACTATTGATGGTGGTACCATATATACTAAATACCAATTAGAATTAAGATATTCAATAACAGATAAGCCTTCTGCTTCTATTTATACTTTAGGATTTATAGAGGCCGGTAATTCTTATGACAATTTTAGCTTCTTTAATCCGTTTGATGTTAAAAGATCTGCAGGATTAGGAATTAGAGTATTTATGCCGGCATTTGGTTTATTAGGTATTGACTTTGCTCATGGTTTTGATACATTACCAGGGACGAATAGTAAATCGGGATGGCAAACACATTTTATTATTGGTAGACAATTTTAAAAAGCAGTATATTGCTCTATATTTTTATTTGGCATGGTTTTTTCTAAATACATTTAAAATGAAAAAAACAATTTTATTAATCTTTTTAAGCTTTTGCATAGGAACTGCTGTGTATGCTCAAAAGCCACAAAGAGTTGCCTATATAGATATGGAGTACATTTTGGAAAATGTACCTGAATACTTAGAGGCGCAAAACACTTTAGATGCTAAGGTAACCAAATGGAGAGCCAAATTAGATAAATTAGCCAGGTATATAGAGGTCTTAAAAACTGACCTGGCAAATGAAAAAGCAATTTTAACAAAAGACCTGATAGAAGAAAAAGAAGAGGAAATAGCATTAAAACAACAAGAGCTAAGAAGGTTGGAATCGTTGTACTTTGGACCTAATGGAGATATGTTCTTGTTAAGAAAACAATTGGTAAAGCCAATTCAGGATCAAGTATATAACGCTGTGCAAAGTATTGCAGCTATAAGAAAGTACGATTTCATATTTGACAAATCTAGTGATCTGGTAATGCTCTATTCCAATAAAAAATACGATATTAGCGATCTCGTTTTAAACAGGATAAACAGAAATAGAAAAGTTGACGATCTGAAGAAAAAGAAGTCGACAAAACCAAAAAAAGAGCTAACAGAAAAACAAAAACAAGCGCAAGCCAAAAAAAATGCGCTGGCTGCTAAAAAACAAGCGGATAGAGAAGCTAAAAAGAAGAAGATTGAAGATGCAAGGAAAGCCAAATTAGCAGAAAGAGAACGTAAAAGAAAACTTTTAAGAGATAAAAAAGCTGCTATAAAGAAAAAGAACGATTCGATAAAGAACAATAAAAATTAGAATAATTAATTACAAATCAAGAAAGAATGAAAAATTTAAGGAGTTTACTATTTATTGCAGTGTTTGCATTGGGTATGAGTGGTGTTGCAAATGCACAAAAGATAGCTCATATAGATTTTAGCAAGGTTGTAGCCAGCATGCCAGAAATGCAAGCTCTGAATAAAAATTTGGAGAAAATTGAGAAGACTTGGAAAGACGAGCTACAAGGAATGGAGAAGAAATTACAAGATAAGTATACTAAGTATAGTGCTGAGTCTGACAAGCAAACAAAAGCTATCAATGAAAAAAGAGCGATAGAGATCCAGGACGATCAAAAAAGATTAAATCAATCTAAGCAAATGGCTCAGAATGATATGCAACAGAAAATGAATGATGGCCTTACTCCTATTGTTGAAAAGGCACGTAAAGCAATTCAAGAAATTGCGAATGCCAAAGGAATCACATATGTTGTAGATACTTCTAAAGGTGTTTTAATTGTCTTCGAAAAAGGAGAAGATTTATACCCTGCAGTAAAAGCTAAATTAGGATTAGTAGAATTACCTGCAGCCAAAAAGTAAGTATACACAAAATAGAACATTAAAAAACCTACTTAGTTAAAGTAGGTTTTTTTTATTTTTACCCATATGAATCCCCAAGCTTCACAACCTATAGGTATTTTTGACTCTGGAATCGGAGGCACATCGATCTTACATGAGATCAATATGCTCCTGCCACATGAAGATACCATCTATCTTTCCGATAGTACTAATGCCCCATATGGTCAGAAGTCTACTCAAGAGATTATAGCACTCAGTATTAAGAATACCGAGTATCTTATTGAAAAAGGTTGTAAACTCATCGTAGTTGCCTGCAATACAGCAACGACTAACGCAATTAAAACACTACGAGAGCACTACGATATCCCCTTTATTGGAATAGAGCCAGCCATAAAACCTGCCGCTTTAAAAACAACTACAAATGTTATAGGAATATTGGCTACCAAAGGAACCTTAAACAGTCAATTGTTTGAGCAAACTTCGAATACAATAAATGATACCATAACGATTGTAGAACAGGTGGGAGAAGGATTGGTGGAACTGATCGAAAATGGTAAGATCTACTCAGAAGAAATGACTACGCTCCTAAAAAAGTATCTTAATAACATTCTGGACAAGAATGCCGATTCCATCGTTTTAGGTTGTACACATTATCCATATCTGATTCCGCAAATAAAGGCTATTGTTGGAGAGCATGTACATATCATTGACTCTGGAGAAGCTGTTGCCAGGCAAACAAAACGCATCCTTGACAAGAATGATCTACTGAATAAAACGGCAACACACAACGGTGTTCACACTATACTTATTAATGCCGATAGCAAACCTCTTAGAACAATCTTAAAAGGTAAAACCGACTATTTAATAAGTGAGGTTGTTTTTTAATTAAAAAGTAGCATTGATATTTGGACAAGCTGCGGCTCTAGGTCTTCTTGTAAACAAGTTAACTCCTACAGAGATCTGATGAAATCCAGCATTTGTTAAAACAATATCGTTCAACTGTTTTGTATACGTGTACGAGAACATCATTTTTCTGTAATTAATCCCAATAATAGGGGTAATGTACTTTAAGTTCTCGATCGGATTTGAATCAAAGCTTCTTCTATAAGATAATGCTGCCCAAAATTGCGTTTCATTATACGTCTTATATGCTTTAATGTTAAAGTCGGCAATTCTCTCACCAGTACTTTCTCTCAATTGAATCATTACAGAAGGTTCTAATTGAACAAAAGCATCTTTATTATTAAAGTAGTATCCAAAGCTCACTATATAATTTCTCAGATCTAATGGCTCAAATCTATTATTTAAATTGTTCTTAGCAGATAATAGAAGATTCTTTACAGTTAAGTAAGACGAAAATCCTCCATAATGATAAGCAACACTAAAGTCAGCATTAAAATAACTGGTACTTTCAATTAATTGCGCCACTGCCGGATCACCCACAAACGTCGATTGATCTGTTTGATTTTGTACTCCAGTAAAGGAAACACCAAATGATAATTGGTTAAAGTAATTCCCTCTGTTCAATTCTAAATGATATGCATACGTACCTTGAACTCCTTTCTGAGAATGAAATCCATTTTTATCATTGAACACGACAACACCAAGTGCCGCTTTTCTTCCAAACTTATTATGAAAGCTCATAGTTTGCAAACTAGGAGCATCTTTTATTCCTGCCCATTGCTGTCTTGCTGTAAATCTAAGCTTTCCGGTATTACCAATACCGGCTGCAGAAGGGTGAACTAAAAATACATTATCGGATAAGTAGTCAGAGTAGATAGGGAGTGTTTCCTGTGCACTTACACTAAAGGCCGAAAACAGTGCTATAAGGGTAATCTTTAATCGTAATAATAACTTCATAAAAGTTATAGAATTTTTTTGTGAAACCAAATATATTATTTTTCAATCAAATAGGTCTATCTTTCTTTCACTTTTAACAACAAAATACTAAACTGAAAAAAAGTAATAATATTGTGTACATGATGGATTACTCTTTTTTGCAGATTCCGTATTCAACTAAAACAGTTTCGATCACAAAAACCCTATCTAGATCATTCTTCTTTTAGCCATTCCAAATAACCCATAAATCGATCACCAATTATTTCTCTTAACACATGCCCTCCATTCTTTACAATGTGAAGCTTTACGACTACCCCTAGTCCTTTTAGCAAATTATTGAACTTCTTAGCACTACTTAACCAGTATCCATCGCGCTCGCCAACAATAAAATTTACTTTTACATTTCTAAGTTTTATCAACTCTTTTTTGCTTGTAGTTCCAGGATGTCCTGGGACTCCCGTTATACTATGAAAATATTCCGGCAAGCTCATTACAATTTTAAATTCTCCTGCACTATTGGCGCTGAATCCCATGAGATGAAATTTATTTGAGGTAGGTCGAAACTTTTCTTTCAGATGGTCTAAAAACTCCTTAAGGACTTTCATACTACGAGGTCTAATGGTAGCATTCGTTTCAATTAATATCCAATTATAATTTCCAGTATTGCTTCCCCAAAAAAGAAAATCGTTACTGTCATCTGCCGTACCTCCCCCGGGAGTAATTAAAACATGATAACTTTTCGTATTACTATAATCTTTCGGAAGATTGTAAGCGTATTTTAACTTCTTCCCATCTGTCCCTTTAAATATTCCTTCTTTCTTCTTATGCTGGCCAAAGACATATGCCGTGAGCAGAAAGAAACAGATTAACATGTAGGTATTTCTCATGACTTCTTATGATTTAAATTAAGTTGCCAAGGTATATACCATTATGAAGTTCCAATATATAATTGTGTTGTATGGTTTCTTTTGTGACGAACAGAACAGTAGAGAACCAATTAGCACAAATTAAACGACATATCACAATTTACTTTCTCAAAAAGGTTCTTCAAAATAGTTTTGACATATCATTTTAAAATCAATATATCATGAAAAATTCAACATTAAAGAAACAATTGGTATTGTTCTTCTTTGCCTTAATGACAAGCATGTCTTATGCTCAGGTAAAACCCGCTCAAGTATTGAAGGCCTGGGATAATATGGCTACTATGGTTATTGGCACAGCCGAAGCAATGCCGGCAACTAATTATGCTTTTAAACCTACCAAAGAACTACGGAGTTTTGCCGATCAAATTGGACACACCGCCGGAGCAAACTATCTATTCGCATCTGTGGTAAAACTTACTGCTCCAAAGCCATCTCCTATGTCTGGCAAAAAAGACAAAAGCAATGTTGTTAAAGATCTAAAAGCTTCTTTTGAATTTATAAAATCAGGAATAAAAAAGTTAACACAACAAGACCTGAATGAAGAGATCGATTTTTTTGGCAGTAAAATGTCTAGATTACAAGCCATTCTGATCATGACCTCTCACTTACAAAGAGAACATGGAAAAACAACTATTTATACAAGACTAAAGAACATTGCTCCTGCAAAATCGGGAGGATGGTGATTATTTTTCTAGGTTAGTTGAAAAACCAGCTGAAATAACATCTTTTTGTATCATGAATTCTTTACCATCATAGCATAGTTTAGAATTCCCTATTGAGATCTTTTCGGCTGGTTTTATTCTATAAGCTCTAATAATCTCGGTAGTAGGGTTCCCGGGAAAGCTGAAACTCGATTTAACAGCCAACTTAATCTCTTTATCGCTGTTATTAGCTAAAAACAACGCTTTGCCACACGTGCTATTTTCCTCTATTCTTGTTAAACTTGTCATTGCTCCCAGACCAAAAGCATCTCCATGAAAATCCATTCCGCCGTTATTATTCGTGAACAATGTGTAGTAAATTTCTACATAGGTCAGTTCGCTAATATTCTTTATACTTTTCGTTTCAGAGGTGTTAACAGAATTCTCAGAGGGCTTAGTATTGTTCTTACAACTGCTACAGAAAATAAACAGGGCAAAGAGGACGAATAACGATTTTAAGTTCATGTTAGTTTAATTATGAGATGAAATATAACTATTTTTAGACATGTCTAATGTTAAAATAAACGCAATTTTTGAATGATCAAGAAAGTGATCAAATATTATACAGATATTCCGGTATCGATAAAAAACATGCTCATTGCAGCCTTCGCGATAGCCGTATTTTTTATTTTGAAGGCCTATACGAATCACCTGATCAATCAATACAATTATGAATTTAGTTGGGCACTTATATCTCTCAAACTAATCCTTACCTATTTCGTTTGGGTCATTTTGGCTCCATTGGTGTATACTACGTCAAAGTATCTGCAGAAACGCAAAGGCTCTTTACTTCTAAATCTTGTTACCTTCTTCTTTTATGCACTTATATTGGCCTTCTTGCATCAATTGATCGTGTCTAGGCTGGATGACTTTATGAACTACCTCAATAGTGGGTATATGAAAGCTTTTCTGGGGCAGAATAATGTGACTGTGTTGGTACTTGGAACCTTTTCCAGTTTTATTGAACTATTGGTCATCGTGGCATTATTCTTAGCGCTAGATTATCAAAAGAGGTATCTTCAAAACCAAAAACAATTGATCGCTGCTCAATTAAATGCATTGCGCATGCAATTACATCCGCATTTCTTATTTAACACGCTACATTCTATTGCTTCGATGATCGACATCGATACCAAAAATGCCCAGAAAATGCTAAGTAAATTGGGGAATTTGCTGCGAAGTATGTTAGAATATGATGCAGAACAATTGGTCACTGTTGAAGAAGAACTTGTTTTTATAAAAGATTACCTGGATCTGGAGCAAATACGGTATCAAGATCGTGTAGATATTCGCTACACAATTTCTGATAAAGCACTATCTCAGAAAATTCCAAATATGATATTTCAACCATTAGTAGAAAATGCCATAAAATATGGAGCTCTTCCTACCATAGCAGATGGAATAATACATATTGATTTTGCCATAGAACCCAACGAATCTTTAAATCAGGAAACGTTAACGATGAAAATATCGAATACATTTAACACCAAAAACAATCATATAAAACCTGAAGGAACTGGTTTTGGGCATTTGAATATTAGAAAAAGACTGCAACAATTTTATGGAGACCTTTTCTTGTTCTCGGCCGATTTTGTTACACCGGAACTATATGTTTCTAAAATAAGCATTCCTATAACCGTATAACTATGGAATTACGTTGCATTATCATTGATGATGAATATTTGGCCAGACAACGACTGCTAAAATTGTTGGAGCCGTATGATGAGATCAATGTTGTGGCTCAATGTAAAAATGGTACTGAAGCCATTGAAAAGATTGATGTAAAAGAACCAGATATCATCTTTCTGGATGTACAAATGCCAGACATGAATGGCTTTGAAGTCTTAGATCAACTTAAAGTGCATCCGCATGTGGTTTTTACAACAGCATATGATACGTATGCTATCAAAGCCTTTGAAGTAAATGCAGTCGATTATCTATTAAAACCTTTTGATGAAGAGCGCATGAACATTGCTTTAAAGCGAGTATTCAAACTAAAAAAAGAAAAGAAAGAAGCACACATTGAAGATACCGTGAAAAAACTGATGCAGGCTTATGAAGCAAAAACATCCTCGTTTCTTTCTGAGTTTAAAATTCAGAATAAAGGAAGAGAAATTACTATTTACATTGATGACATTGTATATTTTAAAAGCGATGGAAACTACATTAGGATTATTACTGATGAAAAAAAGTTTTTGTACAGGAAGACCATTAGTTCTATACACGAAAGTATTAACCCTGAAGATTTTTTACGCATACATAGATCCTTGATCCTAAAAAAAACCTATATCCGAGACACCAAATATTTGGGTAATAACACGTATCAATTTCAATTAAAGAATGGTGAACTATTGACCTCATCCAGAACTTATAAAGCGGAAATCTCTACATACCTATCAGGTCTATCTGATTTACAATAGTGAATATTCAATAATTTCTCGATTCGTTTCCGTGGTATAGATCTTTTCCAAACGCAAACCGCACATTTCTCCTAATTCTTTATACTCTTCTCTATTCCGTTCCTGACCGTCTACCAGAATCATAAAGTTCAAGCTCATCCAATTTGAGATATCTCCAGTTCCATCATCTGGTAAAATATTTTCTATAATCAATACTCTTTTGTCAGTTACCGGAGTATCAACCCCCTTTGTAGAAAGCATTGCTTTTCTAACATTGTTTAGTATTTGCTTGGTTTTATCTTCCGGCCAGTTATGAATTACATTCTTCATGGTATAGACATCAGCCACATCTGGAACTTCTTTGAAAAAATCTCCTGCCAATTGCTTGTCTTCATCCAAATCTCCTTCATCAAATGTAGTAGCAAGATCAAAAACAACTCCTTGTAAATGAGGATTCTGCTCTAACATAGACAACAAAAAAGAGCCCTTTCCGCCGCCA
Organism: Flavobacteriaceae bacterium; assembly: GCA_965218065.1. Taxonomy (GTDB): domain Bacteria; phylum Bacteroidota; class Bacteroidia; order Flavobacteriales; family Flavobacteriaceae; genus Polaribacter. The sequence continues at coordinate 2,482,358 of OZ244589.1, forward strand.
ATATCCATTACTTTCTTAAACGGCGTAAAATCGAAGGCCTCAACAATTTTTGCATCTTCTGTTTTCCATATCTTGAACATGGCTTCATGGAAAACCTCTAACAGTTCTGGTTTATCTTGCAAATACTCTAAAGTTCCTTTTTCTACGGTTGGCGAATATTGCTTCCCATTGCCATTTTGTAATATCTCCACTAAATGCCCCCAAGGCATATATCGATATTCGGCTCCATTCAATCTAGCCTCTGCACGTTTTGAATAGGGATGATCACTTCCTAAAATAGCACCAATATCAGTAACAGAATATTCCTGGGATTGCACGTTAAAAGATACATATCCTAACTCACCTACACATCTTAAAAATTGCTTCAAATATGCTGTATTAAGGCCCATTTCATTTGCCAGATCTGTATGCGTTTTAGGAGCATCCTTCAAAACATCCGCTATGGCTAACTCAGCAAACGCATAGGTGCATTGCTGCATCCAATTCCCATAGATCATTTTGGATACCATTCCTAAATTTTGACGTGTAGTATCATCCATTTTTTTCATGCAACTATGATTCAGATTGTGGTTTGGTTTTTTTAATAATATAGATCACATATACAACAGTAAGTCCGGTAAATACATATCCCAGTACTGAGCTTGTAACTTGAATAGTATTGAATCCTTCCACCCCTTTATTAAAGATCAAAAAAGATTTGATCCCTCCTACAACAACTTCTCTAAGTACCAAAAACAAGGTGAATTTCACAAAATGATGATAATTCTGTGCCGAACGATACAAGGTCTTTGATGCTTTTCTAGGCACTCCTTTTGCATAGGCATAGTCTATAAAAAAGTACATTCCAATTGGCCTTTTGATAGCAATGGTTAATAGGTAAAAAGCAATAGAAATTATACTCATGTATACCCCATTCCACAGCTCTTGCTCAGCCGTTTTAGAAAGTAGGTTGAAGACAAAGTTCAATGAGATCAATAATAAAAAGAACAGTCCGGTAACATTCCATTCTTTTTTAATTATGGCCATGGCGATTGTATAGATGACCGCCGGTAACATTCCATATAAAATTGCGTAATAATCGCCCAGGTTTTCTCTAAACAGATTCCACATTAAAAGTGGAACTCCCAGATAGAAGAATGCATCTAAAAAAATTCTTTTGCCCATATTTTAAGTATTAGTTATTGAAAAATTATGTTTTTGAATGGATTCAAACTCCAATTCGGTTGGATATGCTATACAAATTACTACCTCATTTTTAATCCAAGCTGTAGCTTGTAATCTGGTAAGGTGTTTAAAATTAATCGTATACAATTCATCTGAAAAGTTTATTTCTGATATTTCGAACAGGTGCTCGGGAATCGTAAAACCGGTTCTCAGTGCTTTCGATACTGCTTCCTTTGCTGCCCAGTATACATGTTTTTCTTCCAAAGACAGATCGGCCACATAATTGATCAAAAAGTGTGCTAGTGATGATTCATTGTCCTTGGATATTTCTTCTATATCCACCCCGATAGGATGTATTTCTGTATCAGAAACTATAGATGCCACGTACCTTTTACTATGCGCAATTGAAACCCACATATTTTCAGTTTCTTTTGCAATAAAAAGTGGAAAACCCCAAACGCCATGTGCTATGTTCATGTTTTCAGGCGTTAATCCATCAGTAAAAATCGAAATACCATTTTTTGCAAGTACGCGACCCGCAATAAATTCATTTTGCCTACTTGCTACTTTGAACTTTTGCAACAGTTGCTTTTCTTCTACCGAGAGCATTGATGTTAGTTCTTGAACGGAGGTATCATATGCACCGGTAGACAACACAAAACGCTTCCTTTGCTGATCTTCTTTACAGTAGACAAAATATGTTTCTATCTGGATCATATCGTAGCCTGCTTTTGTAACCATTCTTGTATCGTATTGGCAATAACCTTAGAATTCTCAGTATTCATCATAGTGATATGATTTCCTGGAACATGCATAATAGTCAAATCTGAACAATAATCTCCCCAACCCAAATCAGGCATTTGAGCCATCGGGTTTTCATCTACCATAAGATGCTCACTGGCTTTTAACAATAGTACAGGTCCCTCATAATTTCCGGGTATAAACTCCGTCACAATTTCATTGTGCATGACCAATGTATCCAGAAATACTTTAAAGTTCTCCAATGTGGTTTCTTCCGGAGTTAATTGTACTCTAATAAACTCATTCAATATTCCTTCATGATCAATACTATCCTTTTCTATAATGCTTTTATCAAATTGCCCATTTGTAAATATGTGTACTTTATTCAAATACGTAAATAAACGATCCTTATAAGATATTACTTCTTCATTCGTACTACTAGTCGCAGGTTGATCTAACAATACTAAGGGAACTTTCACATTTCTTTCAGCGAATAAACAAGCCATTTGATGCGCGATCAAAGCACCCATAGACCAGCCCGCTAAGAAAAGGTTCGAAGTAAACTTTTTTTGCTGTAATGCACTAAAATAACGATCTCCTAATTGCTGCACAGAAGATCTGGCATTGTTATTCTTAGGGTATTCATAGTCAAAAGAAAAAGTGTCCATTGTAGAAGAAAGCGCAGTTGCTATTGGGTAATAACACATAATATTTCCTCCCGCAGGATGTATCCATATACTTTTTTGCTCTTGTCTATTGTTTACTAAAGCAATTGGATTTTCAGTGCCTGCTAAGGTTTCCGTATTGCCTCGCAGCAATCCGGCTAACTCTTTAACTGAACTATGACTAAATAAATTGGCAATTACCAATTTGCTTTTAAACGTTGTATTAATTTTTGACATTAACTGTATGGCCAGTAAAGAGTGGCCACCTACATCAAAAAAACTATCCTCTACGGAAATCTTAGTGTTTGGAAATAATTCTGTATAAAATTCGAGTAATTTGATCTCATAAAGGTCTCTTGGCAAAGCTTCTACAGCATCCTTTTTTGCTATCGTACTCAACTCTTTTAAGTATTGATAATCTACCTTGCCATTACTAGTCAACGGAATGTGTTCAACAAAAGAAAAATCAGGAATGAATAGCTCCGAAACATGTCTTTTCATGTAAGCTGTGATCGTATTCGATGTGATTCCCTTCGAGCTTTGTACTGCCGCACAAATCCTCGCTTTATTATTCAAGAAAACACATGCGTTGTCAATAGATTCATGCGCCTTTAACAGATGTTCTATTTCTCTCAACTCTACTCTAAACCCGTTGATTTTAACTTGTGAATCAGATCTTCCCAGGAATATAAGTTCTTTCTCATTATTCAGAATCCCTCTATCTCCTGTCCTGTAATAGTTGTTCCCTTCTATATGTACAAATTTTTCGGAAGTGAGAGCGTCATCGTTTAAATATCCACTTGCTAGATTACTTCCTCCAATATAGATCTCACCTTCTACTCCAATCGGAACTGTTTGAGCACGATCGTCCATAAGATGAATGGTTGTATTATATAGTGGCTTTCCAACCGGAATTGGATGCACTACCTTGTGCATATCAAACGCATGAGTCAGCACTCCAATAGTTGTTTCTGTCGGTCCGTAATGATTTAATATTCTTAACGCTCCTACTCCACTCTTTTTAAGTTTTTCAATCAGTGAATTGGACATAGCTTCTCCTCCACATATCAAAAGATGATTCGGTAAAACATCTGTCATTTGCTCTGAAAATGCTTCTAAATGGGAGGGCACTATCTTAAGTACATCAGCGGGGTATGCTTTAAAGAAATTACGCATCAACAAAGGGTCTACGATCACATCTTCAGATGGAAGCAGCAACGTGCCTGAGGAAGCCAATGCCAGAAAAATAGATGTATTTCCCAGATCCGCCTGAACCGCAGATACGTGAGCAAACGTTCGTAATTGATCATCATTAATGACCCCTTCCATGCTCTTGGTGTAATTTAATAATGCACCATGGGAAACCTTCACTCCTTTCGGTTTGCCTGTGGTCCCTGAAGTGTATATGATATAGGCTGTATCCTCTTTTTCAATAGAGGTAGTTATAGCATCATTATCCTGCGCATCTCCCACCAGTTCTTTTGGAGAGACACATACCATATTTTCTACCTCTTTATCCGCAAAAATAGCGGAAGCCTGACTATCCTTTATGATATAATTTAATCGTTCTTCAGGAGTATTTGAAGCTATAGGCAGATATGCACATCGCATTTTAAAACTCGCTAATATTCCAACAATAAAAGCTATACTTCTGCCTGTATCTATGATAATAACCTCTCCTTTATGAATACCTTTTCTTTTAAATACTTCTGCTAATGCATTCGCTTTTCGGTTTAATTCGGAATAGGTAATTTCTTCATTAGAATCGATCACAGCTACAGCATTCGGAGATTTCTTAAGTGAAGTATTAAATAGCGTTAACCAAGATTCTTCAGCATATTCGATTGTTTTTCCCGAAAGTATGGAAAGTTCATTTTCAGGAACTATGGAATGTTTACTGATAAGTGTTTCAGGATCGTCAATCACGGCATCTATAAGGTTCTGATAGTGCTCTAAAAACCTCTCGATCTTCTGCTTCGAGATTCTTTCATTCTTATAGGTTAATGATAATTTACAATCATCACCTGCTACTTCTACCCATAAATTCACATCAAATTTTGATGTTTTATAATCTATTGGTAGCATAGCATACTCGTCTTCTTTATTCTTCTTTGGAAAATGCTGGTAAGCAAAATGCGTATTGAAGAGTACATTTTCTTCTAAGTTCCTCTTCGGATTTACTGCTTTAATGATCTCGGTAAAAGGAACTTCCTGTCGTTTCATATATTGATTTACATCTTCGATCGATCTTCGCATCAATTCATAAAATGAAACATCTATATCCACCAACAAACGCATTGGCAACGAATTAAAGAAAAGTCCATAGGTTTTATGAAAATAACTGGCGTTCCTATTCGCCACAGGTGTACCAATTATCAAATCTTTCTCTTGTGTATAAACACTGGTTAGAACAGCAAAACAGACCAGAAAAAACTGAAAAGCCGTATAGTTATTATTCTTACAAAAGGTATGTATCTTTTGCCATGTCTCATCCGGAAAATCATAAACCAACAAACTACCTTTATAAGAATCTTTGCCTCCATAAAAATCCTTTGCAAAGCGTGCTGAAGTAGGTAAGTCCGATAATCTTTCTTTCCAAAAAAGTACCTGTTCCTTGTAGGTATCAGAGCGCATCCAGTCTTGCTCCCATTTCACAAAATCTATGTACCCGTATTCTTTTGTAGGGCTTAGTCTTGCAGTTTGAGGATCTAAATTTAGATCATTAGATAGTAAGGCGTTAGTCCACCCATCAGATATAATATGTTGTAGATTTAAGAACAGTACGAACTCATGCTGAGCGAGCTTTACCAGCTTCGCAGCAAACAATGGAAGCTCTGTAAGGTCGAATTGTACTGAAGAGTGTTCCAATGCTATTCTTTCTACCTCCTCATCTTTATTAGCATTAGTACTAATATCTTCATAGCTCAATGTAGGTGTATAGGTTGCATGTATTTTTTGAAAAACACTCCCCTCTTCTTCATGAAAAGTGGTTCGTAATATCTCATTTTTGATCACGGCTTGTTCCAACGCTATTCTTAGGGTTTCGGCCGAAACATCTTTATACAATTTTACTGCTATTGGTATATTATATAACGAACTATTCTTAAACAAATAGGACAAAAACCAAATTCGCTCTTGAGCTCTAGATAAAGGATATCTTCCCTCAGAATTTCGCGGCATTTTTTCAAACTCTTTCTTAACAGCGCCTCCTCTAGATTTGCCTCTGGAAGCCAAAAGCTTTCGTATCTGATCTGGGCTGAGATTTTTTAATTTATCTTTTAAAGAGTCTTGCATGCGATTGTACCTTTATTAATCGTATTTGACTACTAATTTACCAATATGAGTTCCTCTAGACATTGCAGTAATCGCTTTTTTTAGGTCTTTCACCGGATATACTGTATGAAAAATGGGTTTGAATGCTTCTTCCTCAAATAATGCAACGATTTCCTGAAGCGACGAATTCATCAATGTAGGATTTAAAAAAAGCAATGAAATATCTAAAAACTGAAATACGATACCATTGCTAAACAATTGCATACCAAAAGAGGTGTCTTTCGCAATATCCTTTTTATCGATATGAATAAATCTACCAAACGGATTTAAGAGTTTTATACTTTCAAACATCAGTTCTCCGGCCAGCGTATTTAAAACAATATCCATTTCCGCATTTTTCGAATTTAAAATTGTTGCAAACTCGGTGGATCTGGAATCGTAAACCTGTTCAATGCCATCTTTCTTTAAATGCTCTCTTTTTTCTTCTGTTCCGGCCGTAGCAAAAATGTTTGCTTCTTTCCACTTGGCTATCTGAACAGCTGACAAACCAACACCTCCTGAAGCTGTATGTATGAGTACATTCTCAGCCTTGGTTAATCGACCTAATTTGATCAACCCAATATATGCCGTTAAGAATACAGTAGGGATACAGCTTGCTTCTACAAAAGATAGGTTTTTAGGTTTTAAGCAAACACACTCTTTATGCACATTAAAGGTTTTGATAAAATGGCAATTATCTCTTAAGGTTTCATCATTTTCGGTATGTCCTATATGAATGGATATTACTTCATCTCCCGGTTTCAAATGTGTTACGTTCGCTCCTACTTTTTCTACAATTCCAGCATAATCAGATCCCATATTGGTAGGGACACCCGGAGAGCTTGGATATTGTTTCGAAGCGATCATCACATCTCTAAAGTTCAAACTAGAGGCTTTTGCTCTGATCTGTACATAATCATCCCCCGGATCTGAAACTTCCGTTTGACGCAAACTGAAGTCAAAAGGGGTTTCAGAGTTAAAGGTATACTCGAAGTTCTTTGAAAGATCCACCTCTTTTTTTACCGTTTTGTTCTTTGACTTTGTCAATTTGGCTAACAGTTCAGCTTGTTTTTCCGGTGGCAAACTTTTTATCTTCTTTAAAAATTCGTTCATAGATTATTCGTTCAAAAGTTTTTCAAGGTCCTCTGCAGAATGCTCTCCTAATATTTTTTCAAGGACCAATTCTCCTAATTTAAACACGGTTGGATTGTTTACAAATTCATCCGTGGAAATGGCCACATCAAATTCATCTTTAATCCCAGAGACTACTTGAATAGCAAGTAGGGAATTTCCTCCTAAACTATTAAAAGCATCGTTCAATCCGATTTTATTGATTCCCAAAATAGCGGTCCATACTGCTGCAATAGTTACTTCTATCTCATTTTCAGGCTTTACATAAGGTGTATCAATATCCGGTCTATCATCTACATCGGCTACCTTCTTAGCGCTGGTCATCTTCTCTTTTCTCTTCTGAACAAGTACAGAATGTTTAGAGTCATCCATATCTCTTAAAAGATCCTTCACATATACAATTACCTGCGGAAGGTTATCATTGCACAACAAGGTTTCTAATACTTCTTCTCCTTCATTTGGCAAAATATCATCTTCTAATGCCTCCAAGACAACTTCTTCTTTACTTTCACTGGTAGCGTTGTTTTCAGAAACGTCCGCTAATTTCACAAACGAATAATCTAACACTTCTGCTATCATCTGACCTTCCAAATCAAATAATTGGAAATCAAAAGAAAGATGATTCTCTTTTGGTTGTTCGTCCGACACCTTAGCATATGCGTAGAATTCTTGTCTAAAAGGCGCATATATATTTACCGCTCCGTATGAGAAAGGCAGGTAGCTACTTTTTACATCGTCCATATAACCAAAATGTGCAGATGTTGCAACATCCATCATAGCCGGATGTAAGAAGAAATAGGAAAAGTCATCTTTAAATTCATCATGCAACGACATTTTTGTCAACCATTGATTGTCTCCAATATGTATCTTTTCTTTACAATCCCAACGCTTACTATACTGCAATGTTGGTTTATTATTTCCATCTGTGATCACTAACTTATGAGGGTGATCATCTTCCTTAGGCATTCTGGTCAGCAACTCATTTACATCAATTTTTGTCGGATCTTCATGCTCTTTAAAGGTGATTTCTCCTGTAAAGTGATCTTGCCAACCACTTTCATCCGTCACCGAACTTCCACCGGCAATACTCTTAAAAGTGAATTCGTAATGATTATCAGATTTCTGATCGCAAAATAGATAGAGATCTCTTAACATATTTGGCATGATCATCAAAGGTGATAAGAACGTTGTATTGCTCAAAGTAAGATCACCGGAAATTCCTTCTTTCTCCTTCCATTTGATCAATGTTTCGATATAGGAAGTACCTACCATTGTTGGAATACTCGTCAATAAGTGTTCCTTAAAAATCCAGTGTTTATCGATATCTATATGTACCTGATGACAGGATTCATTATTATTTTTATGAGAAAATGACAGTTCGATAGGGTGATTTTCAGATGAATGACCTATTACCTTATGACTTGGTGGATTGTTCTTGTTTTTCAAGGTCTCCATTCTCCAATCTGCGGCCATTCCAACAAGTCCCCATTGTCCCCAGTTAATAGAACTTACAACTGCTGTATCGTGCAACCATCCTGAAGCATTTGCACAGGCATCCATGAATGAATTCGCAGCAATATAATCTACCCTTCCCACTTCACCTAAAATGGCTGTAATAGAAGAAAACAGGTAAATAAAATCGACATCTCTGCTTTTTAAAAGTTCTTTTAAAATAAGGGTTCCTTGTACTTTCGGCTCAATTACAGGTGCGATTCGCTCTTTATCTATAGATGCGACAACACCTCCTCCTGCAACACCGGCAGAATGGATCACTCCATTAATGGCTCCGTACTCTTTCTCTATAGCGTCAAAGGTTTGTTGCATCTTTTCAAAATCCAACACACCAACACTATAATAAGCCACTTTAGACCCTAATTCTTCTACTTTTTGAATCGTTCTGATCTTTTCTTTTAATACAGCATCGGTAGTATCATCTGCAAGTAAATTGCTCCAGTCTGCTCTTTCCGGAAAAGCCTTTCTACCTGTCCAAACTATGGTGGCTCCCTGTACTTTTTTAGCGATCAATTCGGATAATACTCTACCAATACCTCCAGAACCTCCGGTAATGACATATACTCCTTTATCCTTTAGCAACTTAGTGCCTCCATCATTTGGAACCCTAATTTGCTCAAATGTTTGAGTCCATCGGTTCAATCCAGAGTATGAGATAATATTCTCGTCTGTTTCTGCAATTACTTCTTTGACAATCTCATTTGCCAACCTTACGTTGTTATTTTCTGTTGCTCCTGAAATATTGATCAGCTGTGTAGAAATTCCTAAATGTTCTTTAAATAACACTTTCATCGGTCCAATAGCCAATGTTTTTTCTGGTTTTGCCTTCCCATTTCCAACAACATCAAATCCGTCATTTATTAAGGATACAATACGTACATTTTCTATAATATTGTTAGCGATGATCCCTTGTTCTAAGTACAGAAGATTGTAGAAGTTTGTATTTAGCTCTTGCGCTGCATTTTCTAACGAAATAAGGTTGTCAGTCTCTGAATAGGACCATGCATACACTACTTTTAATCCAATATTCTCTTCATTGATAACTTCGAAGAGTTTTGTATAATCTTCTTTTTCTGTTGGATTGATGGTAAAGGTATTTCCATCTTGATCAAAACGAGTCCCTTGGGTTACAATAAACAGAGATTTTCCTTGATCTTGAAGTTTTTTGACAATGGATTTTGACAATTCACCATCTACAAAAACCATCCATTTCTCAATAGTATCTACTACTTCCTTTTCTATTTTAGGAAGAAAATCGATAGCACTTGTTTTTTTCCATGATGGTACAAAGTACCAGTCCTCCACCATAGGCGATTTTGTATTCTCACCTACTAACATATTAGAAGACTTGGCCGAAAAATCTACCAAATACGGTTTACGATTAAAGGGTAATAAGGGGAATGGTATTTTATCATACTCCGAAGAATCATATCTCGTATCAAAATCAACCCAAACATTTTCCATCCATAACCTACCTAAGGCATTATCCATTGAAATGACGGCATCTGCTTTTTCTTGCAGTGTGGAAATAACGGCATGTTTCGTTTCCTTCGTCAATCTTCTTTTGACGGCCGATTCTAACGACTGTCCTGGACCACATTCAAAAAACACTGCTGATTCATTTTCTAACACTTGAGCAGCCGCGTCTCCAAAACGTACAGGATCCACAACATGATTGATCCAATATTCCTGACTTTGTGCTTCTTCATCCGTTAAAATCTTACCTGTAACCGTACTTATTACCGGGATTTTTGGTGCATGTAACGATACTGTTTTAAAGAAATTAGCATATTCTTCCAAACAAGGCTCCATCATCGTAGAATGGAAGGCATGAGAGGTTGGTAATAACTTATTAAACACCTTATCTTCTTTCAACTTCTTAGCAAAAGCTTCAATATGTTCGGTCTCTCCTGAAACAACAACTAGCTCCGGACTGTTAATTACAGCAACGCATAATTCTTCCGGAAGAATCTTTAACAAATCCTCTTCACTCATTAATACCGCTAACATAGACCCTTGCGGCAGATCAAAAACAAGCTTACCTCTTATGGCAACCGATTTTAACGCATCTTCCAGAGACATGATCCCTGAAATCGCAGCAGCCACATATTCTCCAACACTATGCCCGATCAATTTATCCGGTCTCACACCATAATTCTGTAGTGTATTTGCCAGTGCATAACTGATCATGAATATGGCGGGTTGAGTAATGTAGGTATGATCTATTTGCTCTTTTGATTTTTCTAGATCTTCATCTGAAGGAAATATGATGGTACGAATGTCTATACCAATAATAGACTGCAATGTTGTTGCACAATAATCAATACATTCTTTAAAATCCGGAATATTTTGATACAATTCGTACCCCATGTTTATAAACTGATTTCCTTGACCTGGAAACATAAATACCAGCTCTTTATTTGCAGCCGTAGCCTGTCGTAATGGTGATGACTTTTCTAAACTCAATAGAAGGTCTGCATATTCTTTGAACGGAAATACCGCTTTATACTTCATCGGTTTTCTAGCCACTCTTGACGTATGTGCAAACTGGCTTAGATTTGTATCCGGATGTTCTTCTAGATAGGTCTTTACTTCTTTACAGTACTTTTCAAACGAGGTCTTACTATGCGCAGAAAGAAAAAGCGAATCGTATTGTTGCTTCTCCTCTGCTTGTTTAGGTTGAGGAGGCTCTTCCAAGATCACACAGGCGTTCGTTCCTCCAACTCCGAATGAATTGATCAGTGCTCTCCTGGGAACACCATTTTTCTCCCATTTTTTTGTTTTGGTATTTACAAAGAATGGGCTTTCGTTAAAATTAATTGCCGGATTTGACTCGTTATAATTTAAGGATGCCGGTATAATTCCATGCTTTAAACTTAGCGAGGTTTTAATTAGACTGGCTACTCCTGATGCTACATCGGTATGACCAATATTCGTCTTTACAGATCCTAAAGCACAGTATTGTTTATCCTCTGTATACTGGGAAAATGCCTCTGTAAGCGATGAGACTTCTATAGGGTCTCCAACTGGAGTTGCTGTACCGTGTGCCTCTACCATAGAGATAGAACGTGGACTTATTCCTGAAAATTCCAGTGCTTCTGTAATCACTTCTACCTGACCCTGCACGCTTGGTGCCGTATATCCTGCTTTTCTATTTCCGTCGTTATTGATCGCACCTCCTAGGATAACCGCATAAATATGATCTTTATCTTCGATCGCATCTTCTAATCTCTTTAAGGCGACAACACCACAACCTCTACTGAACACGGTCCCTTGGGCGTCTTTATCAAAGGTTCTACATTTTCCATCCGGAGACTCCAAACTACCCTCTTGATAGGTATATCCTTTGGTTACAGGAAGTTCAACCGTAGCACCTCCTGCTAATACGACATCAGATTGATAGCTTAACAAGCTATCAATTCCCATCACAACCCCTACCATAGAAGTAGAACAGGCACTTTGAACATTGATACTTGGACCTTTTAGATTCAACTTATAAGATACTCTTGTAGTTACATAATCTTTATCATTACTGGTTATGATAGATGTTCCGTTCGCATATTTCAAAACAGATTCATTCTCAATAGTATCCAAAAGGTGGTATGGAGATCCTGTTCCTCCAAAAACTGCTACTTTCTTATCGGTATTGAACGGATCGATTCCTCCATCTTCTAGCGCATGCCATGCACACTCTAAGAAAAGTCGATGTTGCGGATCTAACAATTCTGCTTCCCTAGGTGTAAAATTGAAGAATTCCGCGTCAAACATTTCGGCATCTCGTACCACACCTCTTCGTCTTACATAATTAGGATTATTGTATGTTTTTGGTGGTACTCCAGCCTCTTTCAATTCTTCTTCCGTAAACTCTACTAAAGACTCTTTCTCTTTTACCAGGTTTTCCCAAAACTCCTGAGCATTGTTTGCCCCAGGCAAACGACAGTCAATACCTACGATCGCTATTTTGTCTTTATTTTCTTCTTGATCTTCCATACGATTGTTTTTTTAATTTAGTCCTATTTCTGATGGAACTTGCTCTATCAGAAATAACATTTGCATATCTCTTTTTATATTCCTCAGCAAGTGCTTTAATATTTGGGTATTGATATAACTCTATAATTGAAAAATTTGTCGATAACAGTTTGTCTAATCGCTCCTTGATCTTCAGGAATAACACTGAATGCCCTCCTGCATCAAAGAAATTATCTGTCAACGAAAAATCTTCATGCCCTATTACTTCGCTCCAAATCTTAAAAATAGATGCTTCTATGTCACTTTTATCTTGTTTGTTGTTTTGTGCATTAAAATGTGTTCCATTTGTATGGATCACTTTTTTCTGCGTATTCTCTTGTAATGCTTTAAAATCTATCTTACCATTAGGTAATTTTGGGATTTCTACTACGTCATATATAAAAGAAGGAATCATATACTTCGGTAATTCCTGGCTCAACGCTCTTTTCAAGTCATCAACATTTATACTGACATCAGAAACGATTAGTGCATTTAATCGTTCGTCATGTATATCCATTGTGTTCTTATAGGCAACAGCTTGTCTTACTCCAGGATATTTCTGAATTGCCGATTCTATCTCTCCCAATTCCACACGATACCCTCTTATTTTTATTTGAGTATCATTTCTCCCATGAAATTCAAAATTCCCATCCATTAGCATTCTTCCTACGTCTCCTGTTTTATAAATAATCTTCGAGTCAATATCCTTAGAACCTGGAACGAAAGCATGATCTGTTTGTTCTTTATTCTTCCAATAACCAGTTGCCAGAATATCTCCTCCTATGTACAAATGTCCGGGCACTCCTCTAGGTACTAATTGCAGATCATCATCCAGTACATACATCGCACTGTTATAAATAGGCCTTCCTATAGGTACATTACCATATTCTGAATGCTCTTCGCATCTGTGATGTGCCATAAAAATACTAGCCTCCGTCGGTCCATATAAGTTATGTAGAGATCCTTGAAATTGTCGTGCTACTTCGTTTTTAAGATCGATAGGCAACTTTTCTCCTCCGCAAAACACTTTTTCTAAAGAACGCACCGATGAAAACATATTCGCTTCTTGAAATAAGCGTAGACCAGAAGGTACGAATTGCGTAATAGTAATCTTGTACTCATTGATAATGGACGCAATCTGTTCAGGAGATTCCATATCGGATCTTTTCTTAAGTACAACCGTTCCTCCAGAAATTAAAGGCAAGAACAACTCCCACACCGAAATATCAAAACTAATGGATGTTTTTGCCAGTATTTTAGATGTTGAATCAACATTAAAAGCATTTCGCATCCATAACAGGTAGTTTGCTACACCTTTATTGGGGACCATTACGCCCTTTGGTTTACCAGTAGATCCAGACGTGTAGATCAAATACAACAGATCTTCTTCTGCTACCCTAACATCATTCATTTTTTGACCTGTTGTCTTTTGAATTTCATCAACACAAACAATTTGTATCGTATCTTTTAAAAAGTCTATAGATTGATCAGAAGTAGTTAGTACACAACTCGTTTCTGCATGCTCAATAATATACTTGGTTCGATCGAACGGATATGTCGGATCTAAAGGTATATAAGGAATTCCTAACGCTGACATTGCTAACATAGCAACAATCATTTCTGGCGTATGATCCATATAGATCGCTGTTGGATTCTCCTTATTAAGTGCTACTTTCTGCAAGTATGCTATTGTACTGCCTACTTTTTCGATAAGCTGCTTGTAGGTCAAAACCGTATCATAATATTGCACTGCAACCGCTTCTTGATGCTCATGACACGCCTTTTGAAACAGATCGAACAAAGTGAGTTTTGAATTAAAATTTATACTAGGTCCTGCGCCATTTCGTAAGATCATTTCCTTCTCTGACTTCCATATTTTAGGCGTACTTCCTATTTCGGCAGTAAAATCGTGAAGAACATCGTACAATGTCTGTTTTACTATTCGAACCATTTGTAATGCAAATGCTTCATTGGTTATACCTTTATCATAGGTTAGCTTCAGTGTAATTTCATCAGTATTATCAAAGCATTCGAATTGTAGATCACATTTTGCGTTTCCGTTCGAAACCTCTTTGGTCTGGATGGACAAATCCTCATTATGATACGAGTATCTATCTGTTTGATGGTACGCAAACAATAATCTAAAGGCGTTTAACGTAAAATTCACTCCTTCTTTCCGCAAGATCTTCATCAATTCATCTAAAGGGATTTGCTGATGATCCAATATTCGAATAGTATCTGATTTAATTTCATTGACCAGCTTATCAAAGGGTTTATTTTTATCGCATTTAGTTCTTACAAAAAGCGTGTTAGAAAGATATCCTATGCTTTTTTGTTCGGCCTTGGTCAACCTATTTGCAAATGGCATAGCAATTAAATATTCCTCTTGATTACCTATTCGAAATAGTGTTGAGGCAAAAGCACTTAAGAATAACATATTCAGTGTAACGTCTTTCTTTGCTGCTAAATGCCGCAATTTTTCTCGTAATCTGCTATCTATGTTAGCAAGCACTGTTCCTGATTCAAAAGAGTGGTATTCTTTTGCTTTAAATATCTTCGGTAAACCGTGTATCGCTCTAACATCTTTTAAATATCGTTTCCAGAAACTTATACTCTCTTTATAACCTTCCGATTTTTCATACATCGCTCTGACCTGAGTAATTTCAGAAAACGATAATGACGGTAGTTGATCTTTATTTGATAAACCATTACTGTAAAAAGTAGCAAGTTGTTGAATAAAATTGGGTAAGGATTCTCCATCAAAAATTAGATGATTCACCACAAATCCTAAGACGTATGTATCTTCGTCTACCTTGTATAATTTAGCCTTAAACAAATCCCCATCAAAAGTAAATGGAACGGCTGCCATAGCAGAAATACTATCATCAACGAAGCGCTTTCTTTCTGAAAGGAGTATATCTTCTACTGTTTCTACAACCAATCTAAAATCCTTCGTTTCTCGATTAAAATAAGGATGCCCATCTTCCACTTTAAGTCGTGCAGAAAGCAATTCGTTATTGTCAATAATATGCTGAATTGTCTTTTCAAGTCGCTCTATATGTATTGCTCCTTTAATTGAGATCGAATACGCAATACTATAGGAGGTGTTTTGTGGATTTGCTTGTAGGAAAAAGAACAATGCTTTTTGCGGAACGCTCAATTCCATTCTATCTGAACTTGTTTTTTCTAACTTATCAATTGGAGGTTTTCGTAACAATTCAAACGTAAAAGAACTTAATAATGCTTGGGGTGTTGGGTCTTTAAAAAAACGTTGGAAACTGATCTTGTGCCCAAATTCTTCCTCTACTTCAATCAACAAAGAGATCATCTTTAGAGAGTTTCCTCCCAGATCGAAAAAGTCATCATGCAACCCTACACTGTCAACTTGTAACACTTTTTCGAACAGCGCAATTATCTTTTGTTCCTTTTCCGTTGATGGATGTATGTACTCCGTTTCCAATTCAGGCCTTGAAAAATTCATCTCAGGTAATTGATTTCTGTCGATCTTTCCATTTGCCAACGTCGGGAATTCATCAACGAACACCCATTTTCCAGGAATTGCAACAGACGGTAAAAACTGTAGAAGATATGTCCTTAGTTCACCAATTGTTGGTTTTTGTTGTTCTTCACTTCGTACATAGGCGATTACATTCGTTTCAGAAAATAACACCACACTTTTAGCAACGAATGCGTGATTTGTCAATACATTTTCTATCTCTCCCAACTCAATTCTTTGACCATTGATCTTTACTTGCTGGTCTTTTCTGCCTAAGAATCGATATTCATTTTCTCCAATTCTAGTAACCACATCTCCCGTATTATATACCTCTACGACACCATCATTTTCTGAGGCATAACTAAAAAAGGTTTCTTCCGTTAACTGTTTATTGTTTAAGTAACCATTCGAAATCCCAGGTCCTGATGCGTATAGGAATCCTTGCTCGCCTACAACAGCTTCATTACCATCTTCTTTTAGCACATAAAACTGCGTATCTGGTAGTGGTCCTCCCATAGAAATATCATCTGATGATTCAACCTTCTTAAAACTTAAATTAGCTACCGCTTCCGTAGGTCCATATAGATTCCAAATGGGTAGTTGAGGAAATAATTCTTGCGTCTTTCGAATGAGGTTTTGGGAAATAGCTTCTCCGGAAAGAAACAATGCTTTTGGCGGATGCAAAACCTGACCATTTTTTCGTTTTGCAAACCATTCTAATGCCAAAGCCCAAACTGATGGCACACAATAGAGTCCAAATTCCGGTTGCTTGGTATACCACTGAAACAATTTTTCAGGATCGTTCAACAGGTCAGAAACAATATGCAAAGTTTCTCCAGCTGAAAGACAAGAGAAAATTTGAGATACAGCCGCTGCAAAATTGATATCGGAGGTTAATGGTAATTTATTCTGTATGGTTGTTTTAAAAAATTCTTGTGTCCAAGAAGTATAATAGGATAAGTTCTTATGATGTATTTTCACACCTTTAGGAACACCAGTAGATCCAGAGGTAAAAAGAACATAGGCCAGATCTTCTTCATCTGCACTTACATCCGTTGTTGAAATCTGCATTGAAAAATCGAATGTATCATATACCAAACATTTATTTATCAACGAACCAACAATACTTGCATGCGCCGAATCGGAAATCATCAACTTACTTCCGGTATTTTTTACAATATGTGCTATTCTTTCTTTAGGAAAATGAACAGATAGCGGTACATAAGCAGCTCCGGCCTTTAGTATTCCAAGTATGCTTACAATGAACTCAATACCTGGATCAAGTAATACAGGAACCATATCTCCCTTTTTGAGATTTTGTTCTCTAAGAGTACTAGCTACAACATCTATACGTATTCGTAAATCTTGATAGGTGATTTTGGCATTACCGCATACAATTGCAGTTCGCAAAGGATGCAAATTGGCGTTTTCTAAAACGCTAGATAGTATTGGGGGATACCGTTTCTTCAAGGCGGTGTTTTTTTTATATTATTTCTTCTTGCAATTATTAAAACAAATTGAGCAATGTAAATTCGTTCAATTCTTTCTCATTATTAGGTAATTCGCCTAACTTGAATTTTAGGCTTACATAATTTTTCCATATATCATACTTCAATGCATTCAACGACTTCATCGCCGTAAAATAATTATCAAAAGAGAGTGTGATATCAATTTGGGTGGAACTACCAAGTTTGAATTTTTCTTTTTCATCCAAATAGTTTTGCCTGGTTAATGCCGCGATGTTCTTTGTCTGTTCAAATAGCTCTATTTTCTGCTCTAAAAGTGTAATGTTCAATTTTGCACTTACCACACTTTCAAAAACATATTGATCTAAGAAGGTTTTTGATCGATCTAACTCCGTTAGTTGCTCTAAATATGCACCTCGTTGTTTTTGGTTACTAATAGGTAAATTATGCGTTAACGAAACTAACACGCTATATCCTGGATACGTACTCCTTAATGTATTGCTAAAGTTGTACCCACCATTTTGGATCATTCCAAACCTCGATACTTTTACGTCCAGATCGAGTTGATTCCTCTTTTGGTTTTTTGCATTTTTTAATAACAGTTCATTCTCATCAACTCTCAGAGCAATACTTTTGTACTGCGGTGTATTTTTAACCAGAGTTTCCAGATTGAATTTTCTTTCTGAAATATATTTTATTACTTTTTTCTTGTCAGGATCAGGTATTGCATCCATCAAAAGAGGTACAGAATCTATCACTGCATCTACCTTGTTACCCAACAACATTCTCGTGCTATAATACGTTCCTAAAGCATCAAGATTTGCAACTGTGAGCTGTTGTGTTTTTTGCTCTACAAAAGCATCAGCTCGATTCTTTTCTACTTGAGGAATTAAATCATTTTTCGCCAGGGAATAAATGTACTCATGGTATTTCTTTGCCTCTGCTAGTGTGTTTTGCTCGATCTTAAATTTTTGAGTGTTTTCTTGCAGGGTCAAATAAGTAAGTAACATATCGTTAAAATAGGTCAGTACCTGATTTGAAAACTGTTCTTTTATGGCTTGCTCATTTATCTTTGAGGTTTCAATAAATGTATTCGCAGAACTACTCTTCCCCAGATCTCTTAACAAAGGGATTTTCGCTCCAATCCATGCACCAGAGCTATTTAAAATAAAGCTCTCTTGTATAAGATCCGTTCTTTCTAAACGTGCTCCTGAGTACAGATCAATTCCGAACTTTGTGGGTACCACAAAATTGGTTTGAAAGTACTGGGTTCCATTATTGGTAATCGTTGGATCTACACCAGATCCATATACAATTTCAGAATCTAAATAGGGATTTAAAAAACCGTTGGCCCTTAACAAAGTATACGTTGCCTTGTTTACATTTAAGTTTTCTAATTTGATAGCGTAGTTATTCTTAAAACCTTCGCGAAGTAATTCTTGAAAAGAGATTGCTCTCTTCTGGGCTTTTGACTGCGTAGTCAAAAACAATGAGATTAATACGATACATATCTTTACTCCTACTTTCATCATTAACTCATTTGATTCTTAACTAAGTTATAGAAAAATCCTTGCTTTTTTATCAGTGCATCATAGCTTCCTTTTTCCATGATCTCTCCTTTTTCCAATACTACAATCATATCAGCATCTTTTATGGTACTTAGTCTGTGCGCAATGACCACTTTTGTAGCATTCAGTTCATTCAAGTTGTCTGTTACCGTTTTCTGCGTATCATTATCCAGAGCTGATGTTGCTTCATCAAACAAGATAAGCTTAGGCTTTTTGATCATCGCTCGTGCAATTACAATACGTTGTTGCTGGCCTCCAGAAAGGGTTCCTCCACCTGCCGGAAGGTACGTATTCATTTTATCCTCTAGATCTTCTATTTCCTGATCACATCCTGCCATTCTTGCTGCCTCCCATGCTTCCTCTTCTGTATAATTAGAGGTCCCTATGATATTATACAGCACAGTACCTTCCATGATCTTTCCATTCTGCAACACCACTCCCGTTTGATCACGAATGGTTCTGATATCTAATTCTTTCATATCCATCCCGTTAAATAGAATCGTACCTTTCTCATATTCTTCAAAACCGAGCAATACTCGAAATAGGGTAGATTTACCTGAGCCTGAGCCTCCAACTATAGCAACAAATTGGCCTTCTTCTATAGTCAAACTAAGGTCTTTGAGAATTAGCGTATCGGTATCTTTATACTTAAAATGAAGGTTCGATATTTCAATTTTACCCGTTAGTTTTCCAACATCTTTTTTATTGTCATAATCTTCCGTTTCGGCCTCTAACAAAGGTCTCAACAATTCTAATGTTGGTTTAATGCTCATTACAGGCACAGTTACCATAAATGCACTGATCAATGCTCCTTGAAAACTTAAATAGGCCGAGTTAAAAGCAATAAAATCACCTATACTAAAATTAGAACCGGGTAATGTTAGCAGGTCATAAATACGAATGTAGATCAATAGCGTCGCCAAAATGGGGAAGCCATAGGTAAATACAGATGCAACAATGATCAATTTTTGTTTATCTGCATAATGTTTTTTCTGCTGAGAGAATTTATCTGCCCAAATATTGAATACCTTATCTTCGGAAGCTGTCATTCTCACTTTTTTTATTCCTCCCATCATCATCATCATAAATCCAGAAATAATAGCTTGCAAACGCATCGTTCCAGCAACATGTTTATAGGCCAACTTACTAATGGTCAATGTAAATCCGGCTACTACTACCCCAAGCAGTAAAGCCAGAATCGTAAGTTTAACATCATAATAGAACATTAACGCCAAATAGAAAATGGAGAAAATAGCTGCCACTAAAGCGCTCATCACATTTGCCGAGAGAATGGTTCGTATCTTTTCTATTCCCAAACTTCTTTCTGCCAAATTTCCGGCATCATATTTATTAAAAAACGGCACTTTTAACGATAATATTCTATCCCAAACAGCCGATTGTAATTTATAGCTTGACTTCCCTTCGAAACGAAGCACTGCAATAGATTTCGCCAGGTTAAGAACTCCAAGTATTAAGACTAATGTCAGGATCACATACCCTATTTCGAATAAGCTGTTTTGTTCTCCGCCAGGAATAATCACATTAAAAATATACCCGGACATGATTGGGATAAACAATGACAACAATGCTCCGACAATACCTAAAACAAAAAAGAAAACAACATCCTTTTTGGTAAAAGCAAGTGTAAACTTCAACAGTCCTAATTGCGTAATTTTTCCCTTGGGTAAAGGAGAGAAAAAGGAATGTACCATAGGCTCAATACTATTCGCTATAGAAGTATTTACAACAGTATCCTTTCCTGTTTTTATATTTTTAAGAATGTACTTTTTGTTTTTTCTTACTAATGCTACCGGGGAATTGTCTTCCTTTAAGAAGGCAAGTAATGGTCCATGGTCATACTTCCACCACTCTTTTTCCAATCGAATTTTTCTGGATCTAATATTCGAAGCTCTTAAGATCTTTTTTAACGGACTCCATACTTCTGATGCGTTTTCAAATCCTGCCACGAACTCAATACGCTCTATATCTCCAATAAGTTTACACGTTTTCAATAATAGAGAATCGTACGATTCTTTCGGATCATAACTGTATTTCGATTTCTTATTGTCTTTTGGGAATAGAACTTCATTCAGCTTAGTATAGCCTCCATCGTGAGAAAGCTTCCTAAAGAAATAGGAAGTTTTCACCTGTCGAATCGCTTTTTCATAGAAAAGCTTCTTGGAGTCTTTATGTTCTGACGAATTTTCTCCCATATATACTTATGAATTCTGTATCAGGTTATAATACAATCCGCTTGTATCTTTCATTAATTCTTCGTGATTTCCTTGCTGTATCACTTTTCCTTTTTCTAAGACGATGATCTCATCAAAGTCCTTAATGGTACTTAATCTGTGCGCTATGGTTATCGTAGTACAATTCCTTTTGCGGAAATTGTTCATGACCAATTTCTCTGTTTCTGTATCTAATGCTGAAGTAGCTTCATCTAAAAACAAAATGCTCGGATTTGTTATGAGTGCTCTAGCAATTTCTAAACGCTGTCTTTGTCCACCACTAAAGTTTCTTCCGGCTGGAGCCACCTTTGCCTGATACCCTCCATCTCTTTCCGAAACAACTTCATGTATTTCTGCATCTTTTGCAGAAGCAATAACCTCTGCATTTGGAATTGCTCTATTCCACATGGTTATATTATCAGAAATGGTTCCTGTAAAAAAGAAAGTCTCCTGATCTACCATGGACAAAGAATTTCTTAAGACATCCTTATTGATAGAATTAAGAGGCTTATCATCATAGGTAATTTCTCCTGATAGCGGTGGATATAATCCTGACATTACCTTTAATAGGGTAGATTTTCCAGATCCGGAACCACCTACGATGGCAATTCTTTTCCCTGGATGTGCGCTCAAAGAAAAATTTTGGATAATTGGTTCGCTAAACTTGTTATATCCAAAAGAGATATTTTTTACTTCAAAAGCTCCTGTGAGCTTTGCATTTAGTGGAGTTACTGTGCCAATCGCTTCTCTTGCTTCATTATTACAGAAAGGATCAATAGGTTCATCTAGAGAGTCTACCAGATTATTGATATTACCTCTATTTAATTGCATGTTACCGGTAAAATCAACCAGGTTTTTAACCGGGTCTGAGAAGTTTGCAATAAAACTTTGCAGTGCAATAAACACTCCAATAGTTAGTTCTCCCCGAATGATCAATAACCCTCCTAACAGTAAAATTACCACATTATTTAGTTGAGAAATAAAGTCGGGTAAAACCGTAAGGATCCTCGAAGTCACCCCTAGTTTCTGATTGTTATTAATAGCTGCTATTAGGTGACTTGACCATAGGGCAAAGAAATCATTCTCTGCTCCGGAAGCCTTAAGGGTTTCTATCTGTTCTATTCCTGTTGTAGCAATACTAAATGTTGCTTGTTCTTTTTGAAACAAAGCCTGATTTAATGCGGTTCTTTTTGCTGAGAAATATCGTAAGGCAAAAATATTTATGAGCATGATGGTTATCCCTACTAAAGATAAGATCCAGTTGTATTTTAACATAACGAATCCGTAAAAGAACACCGTTAAAAAACTCAGTATCATAGCGGCAAAATCTCTTGTCAACAAAGTAGCGATAGCATCATTAAGCCCAATTCTCTTTACGGTTTCTCCTGTAGGATGATTTTGAAAATATTTATATGGAACTTTGAATATATGCATCACAAATTTGGCTGATTCTACCAAACTTGATTTTAGTTCTACACGCAGCAATATCCATTGTTGCAAGTATACCAATAGACATCCAAATATCAGAAAAGCCACTAATGCGGTGAGCATTGGATGAAACCATTGCGACTGGGACAACAGAATAATATCGTCAAAGAACAATTTGTTAAGGGAAGGAATGACAATAGCAGGAATCAACAAAATAACGCCGGCAATTAAAACATAGAGCATTCCTTTAAAATTGGGAGCAACACGTTTCTTTAGTTCATTATAGAAAGAGGAGCTCTCTTGTATTTTTTCAAAATCTTTACCGGGAGAAACTATAAGAGCCCATCCTCCATACTTTTCATCAAGTTCCTTTTTGGGGATTTTCTCTTTTCCTTTTTCAGGATCATGCACATAGTAATGGTCTTTTCCTGTTTTTACAAGAACGATATACTTTCCTGAATTGGTCTTCAGAATAACCGGAGATGCTTTAGGCAATTGCTCCAACGATTTGGCAGATTGCTCAGCGTTACATCCAAAACGTTCAGCTGTCTTATGAAGATTTTCGGGAGCTATTTCATCATTACCTACATTACACGCATTTTTAACGGTATTTAGTTTTGGAAAGGAACCATAATACCCCAAAAGCATTGCCAAGCAAATTGCTCCGGACTCGCCTTGATTAGATTGTAATAAAACGGGGATTTTCCTCTTCATGATACCTAAAATTAAACGTGCTTCTTTTATTTAAAGTAATCTTTAAATATGGGCAGTAGATAGTCAATAGGTGCTTTCTCTTTAACATTAACAAAAGCACGGGTCATCTGGCCTGGGTATATTTTAAACGGAGGCCCTTTCTTATTGGACCAATCGAAACCACTGATCGTATTCGGGTCTGAATTTAATTGTACAACCACTTTATAAACAGCTCCTTTAGACTCTATCATACTTACCAGATCACCATTTTGCAGATCATTGACCAAGCTTTTAGAAGAAGAAACAAATGGACTAACATCCTTCACCGTTCCTTTTAACCATCCGTATAAATTATAGTCTACATTAAAAGGCTGTATATCTACTTCCATATCTTTTGTAATAAGCTCGTTCGAGCTAAACGGTACATATAAGTTTAATATGTAACTCTTACTTGTTTTTTCATCTTCATTAATAACGGCCAAAATCAGGTCCGGAGAAATAATATCTCCTTCTTTTGCATTTATCTGTCGCACAACACCGGTTGTCTTAGCCTTAACTTCGGTTCGTAATTTATATTCCTTATTTAGGTCTTCAAGTTCCTTTTCTAGAATAGCTACCTGATCTACAATATCTTTCTCTGTAATATTTTTTCCCAAATTCCATTCCTGAGAATTCAGTGTAATTAAATTGAGCTGTTCATTCAACCCAATCCTTTCCGTTTTTACATCGGTAAGATTGCTCTGAGTAGAAAAATATTGAGAGTATGTGATCAAACCTTTATCGTACAACTCTTTTTCCTGAGAAACCTTCTTTTCTAAAAAATCAATGGTTTTTTGATTTTCCGAAAGTTTTTCCCGAAGTCTGGATTCACCAAGATTATCTACCTGATTTTTAAGAGATGCGTTCTTTGTATTTCCAGAGAGAATTAACGTTCTTTTTGCCTTCAATTGTTTGACCGATGCTTCGAGTTCTCTAACCTTACTTTCCATTTCCGGTTGTCTAACTACAAAAATGACATCTCCTTTTCGCACAGCGTCATTAATACTGGCATTTACTTGAGTTAATTGTCCACCGTACAGCGCATTAACCCTGTGTAATCCACCTTCGGTGCTTATCTCACCAATTCCTTCAATTTTTTGTGGAATAGCACCAAAAATACCCCAGCCTATCGTAATAACTGCGGCCACAACGAACGCGATTAAAACGTAGGAATACATAGGGCGCGTAATGACAAGCGCCTTTAATAGCAAATTATCTCCACTATTAGAATTGCCCTGAGATTCTTGCATAAATTTTAGAAATTAATAAGGTAATGCCTTAGTGCATTCCCTTTGCTTTCAATGCATCTCGCTCTTCCTGAGATACCGGGCATGTGATTTTCCCGTTTGCGTCTCTATATTGATCAATATCGTGCTCGTCAATAAATTTTTGAATTTGTCCTTTAGAAAGACCCATAGACGCAAATCTTTCCATCATATTTCCCATTCCCGGGATACTGCTCATATCTGGAGCACCATTACCTCCTGAAGAAGGCATGCTTTTTGGACTTGGTGCTGAGGGTGCAGAAGGTGCACTCGGAGGACTAGGGATGTTAAATTTTGATTTTTTCATGAGGTGTTAGATTAATTAATATTTTGGTTTAGGATGTTTAAATATAACCAAAAAAAACCAAAAATAAGCGCGAACCACTAAATTTAACTACGTAGTAACACTTAGATACGTCTTACCAACACACCCTTAACGCTTATGTATTATTCGGTAAAATAATGTAAAATTCATGGTTGCTCGTAACTTATTTCATGACCAGAACAGCGATTCTTATTTTTTAAAGGATACAAGAAACGACATTAGGGAACGAGCAGTACCGAAGTGTTAAAGTTTTCTAAATCCACTCACTGATATTTTTATTATTAAACAAATAGTACTATACTTGTAGTATACTACTTTTAAAAACCTTAATTTCAATGAATTACAAATCAAATCTTTTAGAGAAATGGGAAGAAGTTTATAAAAAAGGACTCTTAACATTTTGGGTTTTACTTTCACTAAAAGATAAATCCTTATACGCTCACGAAATACAAGAATTCATTAAAACAATTACCAATCATACTATTTCTTGTGAAGATCAGAGTCTATATAGATCTCTCCGAAAGTATTATGATCTTGAGATTGTTGATTATGAGTTAAGAGAAGGAAACAAAGGACCGAAGAGAAAGTATTATTTTCTTACAGACATTGGCAAAGAGCTACTTGTCGATTTCACTAACAGGAATATCAGTTTGTTTTTTCAGAACGAAGTGGTAGACATAATTTATAATAAACCATCATGAAAACAATTTCAAATAACTTAAAGTACTTTGCTTTATTCACTCTTATTTTATCCATTCTTTTTTTTAACTATCTATATTCTTCGTTAGAAAAGGGTTTATATAATAACATCGTACTATTTGCCATTCTATATGGAGCAAGCGTTTTTATTTCTGGATTAATCTATGGTTTCAGAGAAAAAGTTCGTCATACCAGAGGAGATATCGAGTTTCGATATCATCTTGTTACATTTAGCATTGTAAATAGTGTAGGCATTACTTTTTTAATTATCTATATGGACTTGAATTTTAAAAATGTATTGATTATTTCCAGTCAACTATTTTTCTGGGGGATAGGTCTTCTAGTGCATTATTATTTCAGTTCAAGATCTATTAAAGGTATGGAAGCCGGCGAAATCTTTAAATAGTGTCGTTTTGTTTTTATAAAATTAGAACTCCAAGCTCTTGTTTTAGCATACAGCTACCAACCTTAGTATAAACAAACTTATAATTTCACTTAGTTCGTTCGTTCAGAATGGAAGTTTTATAAATAATCCTCCCTTTCCAATCGACAATTTGCACGAACATTTCTTTCTCCGTTAGCGAAACAATCATAAACCCCTGAATGGATTTTGCAAACTTTGTATAATTTGCATAACTCGTTGGTCTAACCTGAGATCCAGCTCCAGATACAAAATGATGAGTTTTAACGTTTTGAGGTTTTTGATATTGTAGATCATGCTCATGCCCTGCGAAGTAAGCATTCACTCTATATTTCTCGAACAAATATTCTAAATGTTTTTTCACGTTATTGGGTCGATCTTTTCTTTTTCCTGACGTATACAATGGATGATGTCCGATAACTATATTCCATGTGGCCGTAGATTCCTTAAGGTTCTTCTCTATCCATTTCTTTTGAGCCAGAGAATCTTGACTTTGAATATTCTTCTGATACTTTTCATCTAAATAGTAAAAATCTTCAAAAGGGTTCGTATCTAAGAAAAGAAACCTAATCGACGCGTCTCCCTTTCCGTATTTTTTATCCAATTTGAAATACCTTTCAGGCATGTTCCATCTTTGGCTGACTTTCGTATATTCAACTTGCGCCTGTGGATTCCCTCTATATCCATGGTTTCCAAGAACTACATACCAAGGACAAAATAAATTATAGCCAGAGTAAACATCTTCAAAACTACTTTTTATATACGGGTCTGACTTACTAGCTATACCATTTGGATAAAAATTATCTCCAGTTGAAATAATAAATTCTGGTTCTATTAAAAATGCAGCTTGATGCATAATACTAGCGACGTTCTTCTGAAGAAAATACCCATTTCTACCCCAATCGCCAATTACGTAAAAATGAAATGCATTTTCTAAAATTTCTAATTTCTCTAAGTTTCTATTATTACTTTTATTATGGTATTCAGTAAAGTGCTCTCTTGAACTTTGGCATGCAACAAACAAGACAAATGAGACATATAATACTGAGATGTTAACAGGCAACCTTCTCATCAATACGCGTGTTGTTAATTGGTTTTGTTTTTTTCGATAGCTCTTAAAATTGCTTTTTTCACATTGCCCTTACCGCCCGTATATTTCAACGCTCGTTTGTAATACTTGTCGGCTTTTTTGTACAGCTTTTTATAGGAAAAGTACAAACCAGCGGCATAATTTGATTCCCATGTTTTTGGGTTCTTCTTTAGATTAGAATCGTTCAGTTCTTCGATGATCTTTAATGCGTCTTTTTTTCTATACCTATAAATGTAACTATAGGCTTCATACGCAGTTGCGGACGCTATCAACTCTTTCTTTACCTCGTTGAACTTCTCTGTCTGTTCAGTTTTAAGTAGCAACTGTGCCTTAACTAAATAATTATTAAATGTTTTTTCATTGTTTAATGCTCTGTCAATCCAATCGAGTCCTTGAGTATAGTTCATGTTGTTATTTAGGCAGTACGAGGCAGCATTATACCAGCCGTCCGGAGTAAAAGCTGCATCTGATCTTAGTTGTTGTTTTATATGATTCAAAGTAGTTAGTACATCTACCTCAATCTTAAATGGAATTTTATATTCACCCCATTTTAAGGACAAAACCACATGGTTTTTTTCTCGGATCTCAAAATCGTATGTTAACCACTCTCTATGAGGAATTTTTTCTTTTTTCACAGTCACCCTTAAAACATCTTCGTTTTTATCGTAGAAAAAGCTTCCCCATGAAGTAGTGTTTTTCGAAAAAATAATAGTCACATCATCCTCTGCAGCAATTACATGAAACCCGTAGATTCCCGCAGCCATTTTCTTTCCTTCAATTCTGACGCTATCGGAAAAAGAAATAGTGGTATTTTCATTAGCTCCTGCTCTCCAGGGAAAGGGCTTCCCTCCTTTAGGCATAATTCTAGCATTCCCCCAAACTTTTCTTCCTCTGGTTGCCGGACTATGATAATTAACAACAATATCTGTAAAACCAACCCGTTGCATTGTACTAGATTTCTGACTTTTTTTAGGTATTTCAAGTGCTCTAGGTATTTGTGAGAAGCCGTTGAAAACAAACATAGAACAGATTAAAATGATTACTTTTTTCATATTGAATATCTTTAAATTAAAACACATGTTGATTATTTAAAACTGTCTAACTTGAGACTTATCTTACATTCTGCATAAGAGTATACCGATTTTGAAGATCCATAACTTAAATCATAGATTATATGAACTATGCGCCCTGAACAACTTTAAAAACATTCCCAAATGGATCTGTCAAATACAAAATCGGTATACCTGTTTCAGGGTTTGTTGTTATTTTCATTTGGGACCCAACTTTATCTTTTAATTTTTCAGATAAGCTTTTGATGTTTGGTACGCTAAAAACCATCATTAATTGAGTTTCCTCTATATTATATGTAGCTGGGATCACGCTTTTTTTATGTAGCATAAATGCAAAATTCCCATCAGCGTACCCAAGAGGTAGCGCCGGTAAAAACTTTGTCGAACGAACCGTAAAGCCCAAAATATCACAATAGAATGCTTTCGCTTTCTCCAAATTATTCACAGACAATCCGACATTATAGATCATTGGTTCTTTGAATCTGGGCACGGGAAATTTTGACTGCTCCATGAAATTAATTTTATTTCCAAACGGATCTTGATATGTAGCAGCATATCCTACCCCATTTTCAACTTTCCCGGCAACAAGGGTAATACCTTTTGCTTTGTAATCTGCCATTAAACTATCTAAGTCATTCGTATGAAAAGACAGCGACGTCCTTGTTTCTTTAGGAAATTGATCTTTCCTTAATTTCGATACTTTATAAAGTAGTAGTTTAATTCCCTTATTATCTAATTCGGCGTACTGATCTGTTTTAGATTTTACCTTAAACCCTATTTTTTTTGAATAAAAACGTACCGCCTTATCCATATGTAAAACGTTAATTTGAATTGCATAAACCTTTAGTCCATTTTTCTTCTTGTTCATTAGAAATTCCTTTTCTCGTTGTTGCTTTAAGGTTCTTACCCCGTGTATTACTCTCTCTTCATCTGTAATCTTTGTTGTATCTATCCTATATCTTTCCCAAGGGCTTTGAGCATTCTTTCTTATAAACTGAGTGCCAAAAATTTGTGGTTTATTTTTTCTCATTAAATCTCTATCAATAGCTGCTGCTAAGAGCCATTTATCAGTCATTGAATCCAACTCAACAGCTTTTCTCATCATTTTTACAGCCATAGTAGATGAAACGGTATCATTTCCATGTTGAAATATCATTGCTGCACGATAATGATCTAAAGAGGTCTTTATTTTATTTGTATTTAAAAGCTGCCTCACTCTGGCTCGTCTATCGGAGTCATTCTTACTTACAGTACTCCAATCAATAGGATCCTTAGACCGATCAGCTTGATCTTCATTATACATTTTCAGCATTTCCATGTTGTCATGACTTTCTACAGATGTCGTTTTATTGGTCTTCTTTCCGATGCAAGAATTAAAAACGCATATCATTATGAGAGGTACGGCAATAATATTTTTAATACGAATCATACATTTTATTTAATAGTAGTTCTTAACTGAGTGGACGATTTTATAATTGCTACTTCAAGAGTTGCATGATATTTATTGGTATCAGAGTTGGTACATATCTTTATTCGTTTTGCTAACATTGTTGCTTGGCATTTAGTTTCGGTATAGTTCAGTGCATTATTAATTAGCCAATGACTATTTTAAAAAACTCGCTATTTCGGTATAGTTCAGGTCACTTCTATTATTTACGAAATCCTTAATCACAGCCCGATGAGCAGCTCCGATAATGACAAGTGCATTATCTCTATCTTCAATTACTTTATCTATATTCCTTAAGATCATCATATTTCTTTTATACCATTTCGAAGATAGCTCTGCCCCTACTTCATTGGCTGTATTTCCAAAATTTAAAATGGTGCTCAAATAAGTTTCATTGGTAAATTGGTCCATTTTGTTCGTATTATTGTCCTTCAAAAAATTAGCTAACGTTGTGTTCGAAAGTTCTTTTGTTTTACTTCCCGTAAACTCAAATACTTTCTTCATCATCAGATTTAACTCATCCATTCTATTATTTTGCTGACAAAATTTGGAAATAGCATCAAAAGGTAAGGGCAACTTACTGTCAATTGCATAGACTTTCTTATGCCCTAGTAGCTTTGCCAGTCTAAACCCGATCTGGTATTTTTCCTTTTTCGGAAGTTTAAATTCACCTTTTAAGTATTTTTTATAATCTACATTTAAGGAGCTATCCAAATGAACACTATGTTCAACCAATACTTTGGTAGGCTTATAACTTGCAAGTTTCTGAACCACCTCTTTAATTTCAGATTGTCTTTTCTTTCCTAGAACATCTTTCATTACAATAGCTCCCACATCATTCGTTGCACCAAAATGAAACATCCCAAGCATCGCTATTTTTGCTTTTTTACTTTTTTTGTTGTTTTGAGATTGTGCATTTTGAAACTGAAACACTATGACTAGAGCAGTCATCAAAAACGCGTAATTTAAGCCAGGCAATCCGAGTTTTTTATTTGTATTTATTTTCATAAATGACTATTGTTATTGTTTTTCTTTCTTTGAAAAAGTAGCTTTTGCTGTTGTCTTTTTCGGTTGCGTTTTATCTTTTGCGTCAATAGCCTTTGCTGAAATTTTATTGCTAGATTCTTCTTTAGAAAAAACAGCTGTAGCACCCTTCTTCTGAGCCAAAGTAATTTTTGATTCTGTGGTTCCTCTTGCCACCATACTTTGAAACTCATTTTCCTCTTTATCGAAAACGGCCGATGCGCTACGATCATTGGTTGAAAGAGATGCTTCGATAATTCGTTTGAGTGAAACGTCTTGTTTTTTGTCTTTCTCTTTTGCTTCGATCGAAGTTGAACGAATTGTCTCTTCATTTTGAACTTCTTCCTGGCAACCATTTAGCAATAGACAAAACAAAATGATTACGCTATTTATAAAATAATTTTTCATGATATATATAATTAAATTAGTACACTACTGTTTCTGTTTTCTGTTTTTCAATCTTCCTAGCCAAACATCTATCCATGTCTTATTCCATTGGTCCGGGATGAGTTTGTCTTTTTGAGTTTTTTCTTCGTACAACTTTTTTGCTCTTTCCAAAATAGTCTTACCCATAACAATTTTGGATAGATCTGGTGATGGTTTGGCTCTGAATCCTTCGTTTAGGGTTTTAGTTCCCAACATTGCTAAAACTAATGGATGATCGCTATGAGCTGCTAATCCTTTATTTATAGCTTCTTTTTCATCTTTTGCCAATTGAATCCCCTTCTTAGTATTACCCATGGCAAAATTTGGTCCTTGTGATAGATTGGAGAGAAGCGCTTTTAAAGCCATTAGATAGACCACTTGCTTCTTTGAAGGAGTGCCCATATTTTTTTTCGATCGTGCATAATAGTCAAAAGCAATCTTATAATATTTTAGTTTATCCTTTGTAAGCCTACCTGCTTGCGAGTACAGAAACGACGTCCAATACGCTGGCAACCATTCATTTGGGTTTGAATCACTAATCTTTTTAAAACTTTGAGCAGAAGTCAACTCTTCTTCAAAGGTTGTTGCTCTTTCATGAATCTCTAATGCTTGTAGCATTTTCGTGTTCATATTCTGGCTAAATGACGTTGTGAAACCAGCGATTGTCAGTAAAATCAACAAATAATATTTTCTCATTTTTAATGTTTTTTATTGTTTATATGGTTTTCAAAATTTTTCTATATCCGAAGCAATCTTTGATGTTATTCTATGAACGGAGCCGCATTAATCGCTTAGCCATTTTTTAATTATTTCCGTAACCTTTTTGGGAGCCTCTTGCTGAATGAAATGCCCTTTATTGGGGATCGTATGAATCGTAACCTCATTATCTATCCAATCCCAGGTATTGTTTAACATTGCAGTGGGCAACGCTTTATCAAGCATACCATGGATCAACAGTACAGGGCATTTCACTTTTTGTATTGGGGGCTTAATTCGTTTTGTCTTTTGAACGGAAGACGTATTATTCTTTGTTTCTTGCTTCTCGGGCTTTGGGTAATTCGCCTTGTAATAATTAAGCATTCCCGGAATAGATGAGTTTTTAAATGCATTTACATAGAGCTCTCGATCAACAAGTGTAAGACTCTTATGAGCGTTTGTCATATTTTCTGGAGTTAATGCACTTTTTGCTTCATCCTTTTTAAAATCTTGTGCATACTTGCCTGTCTTTGGATGGTCACGCAAATATTGGATCAGACCGTTAGAATGAGGAATATTACAGGCAACCAATTTTTCAACTCTTTTCGGGTAATACGTAGCTAAATTCCACCCTATGGCACCTCCCCAATCATTTGCAATTATAGTTGCCTTATCTATTTTTAGGTCGTCAATCACGGCAATGATGTCTTTCATGAGTACACGCATCTTGTAATTTTCAACACCTTTTGGCTTATCACTCTTGTTGTAGCCTCTTAAGTCAACTGCAACAACTTTATAATCTTTTGACAAGGTTTCCATTTGATTACGCCAGGTATACCAAAAATCAGGAAAGCCATGAAGCATTATAAGAACTGGCCCTTTTCCTAGTACAACATAATGTATTTTTACACCATTGTTATTCGCAAAGTGATGTTCTACTTTATCAAAGACAGTTACTTTATGATTTTGAGCTTGCAATTCAAATCCTGGAAAAATTGCACAAAAAATCACACTCATAAGCAGCAGCCAGCCCTTATAAATACTTTTGTTATTCTTAATGATCATCGATTAGTTTTTATTCTTCGTTTCTATCTTTAGCACTTCAATTTCGGATTTCTCTCCTCCTCGCCATTTTCCATTGATTCTTGTCACAAACAGAT
The DNA here is from genome assembly GCA_965218065.1 of Flavobacteriaceae bacterium. GTDB lineage: Bacteria > Bacteroidota > Bacteroidia > Flavobacteriales > Flavobacteriaceae > Polaribacter. The sequence continues at coordinate 2,515,434 of OZ244589.1, forward strand.
TTCCTTTGGGATCTACTGCGATGCCATTAGGTCGGTTAATAACCTTCTCGTTGTTAATTGTATTTTTCACAGGGCTTCCATCACCTGCCATAAGTTCAGTAGCCCCGGTTAATGAAACTTTGTAGATCTGATTTGTGTTTATTTTTGCCACAAACAGATGGTTCTTATGAAATACGATATGCGCATTTCCAGACCCTGTACCTACTGTGGCAAGCACGCTCGGTTTTCCTTCTATTGGTATTTTTATAATGTTATCATTCAGGAAGTTAACCACATACATATTCCCGTCTTTATCAATAGCTACACCATTTGGACAGGCAAATAGATTACCATAAGCCAGGTACTCTTTTTCTTTCTTGGCTGTTATTTTTAAAATAGAGTTGTTCCTACAGTTGCATACTATAAGCTCATTTTTTTTATTGAACAGTATCCCTACAGGTCCTGTCAGATCTTTTGCAAATAGTTCTTTCTTTCCATCTCGATCGATCTTCACAATGGTATTTCCGTAAAAATTTGACTGAATTAAATTACCCTCAGCATCTATCGTATTGCCAGAAGCACCATATAAACCATTTGAAAAAAGTTCGACTTCTCCAATTGGCGATACTCTATACACGCTATTCATAAAATTTGCAACATACAGATACCCTAGTTTATCTATGGTTATACCTCCGGTTCTGCCAATAGATTCAATGGGTTTATTTAATGGCAATTTGGATATCTTAATAGTCGGTTTTTCCTGACCATGTATCACGGTCATTTGCAATACGACAAGTAGTAGTGTGCTTAATAGATTCTTTAAATTCATTCCTTTTTAACTTCTGGTTTAATTGTTATGTGTGAAGTAAAAGTATAAAGGGCTATATCAGGAAATCTTATAAAAATGTTATAATTCTGAACAACAAGTCTAATCTTGTAAGAATTGACTTTAACACCTAAAACCAAGGGTGAAAACTGGTCGAATCAATTCGTAAATAAAGAAAAGGGTGAAAACCAAAAAGGTCGTATCGCATCATTGAATAGCGAAGAACATACACGGTAGTAACGTTCATATAAACAAGAAAACTACATGCTCTTAGTAGTTTAGTATGGAAGTTGATATCACTTTATTACCCAGATTGAAAATCAGAGGTCTTGCTAAGACTTCAACTTAGCTGGTGTGCTTTCGATTATCTGAATTCTTAAATTCGGTTGGTGTCATTCCTACATGTTTTTTAAATGCATTGTAGAATGACGCTTTATTTCGAAACCCGGAGTCCATAGCAATGGCTACAATACTATAGTGTCTGTATTTTTCGTCAAATAATCGTTCTTTAACCTCCTCGATTCGATATTTATTCACCAAATCATTAACTCCAAAACCAAACTTTGTGTTGACTACTTGAGAAACATAATTTGTAGGTATGTCGATCTGAGAGGAGATGGCATTCAGACTTACATTAGGGTCTCTGTAGTTGTTCTTTGAAAGTATAAAATCAAGAACTTTCTGCTCAATATCATTTATTCTTCTAGGACTTAATTTATTCTTTGCATATTTAACTATATCCTTATTCATTATTTTTTGAGGATACAGCATCAAGTAATACGATAAAGAGTAAATTAAGACACTACTTATGAGTAAAATAAATGATCCAAATTTTGCTAAAAAATGAATATCGAAATATTTAACATTTACCATATGGATTACTGGAACAAAAGCAAACATGGTAAGGCTTGTTATCATAATCTTTATCATTAACCTCTTCGATTGCTGAATTCTTTTCAACAAATTAAATGTCAAGATCAAATAAATGAATAGCTGACATGCTCCCAGCAAAGCGAAAATATAATACTCATCGGTATAATTGGGTTTCGAAGTGTACACCACTCTATTTAAAATCGCTATTTTTTCACTTTCTGTTTTTAATATCAGCGGTAGGTAGAAACCAAATCGAATTAAAAACGGCACGAAATGCAATAATTGGCTTTTCTTCAATATTGCCTCATCATTTACAAAGCTTTTTGCGAATAAATATAAAAGAGGTCCAAAAAGCCAAGGGAGTGGTTTTGATAAAAACATTAAATGCGGAAATTCCATCATATACGGACTCCAATAGGCTCCGAATTCTGCTACCCATAATGAAAAACAAATGGTGAGTAAGGCAAAATAAAATCGCTTTAACTTATTAAGTTTTTTATTAAACAGAAGAACTAGCCCTACAAAAAAACCCTGAGCGGCAGCGATAATAGCAATAAAGAACCATATTTGTGTAGGTATCATAGTAAAAATGTTACTCAAAAATAGGAAATTATCCGGTTGAAAAAGTTAATCTTTTACTAACTAACCGGTTTAGAAAAGAGTTCATCTGTTCTAGGGACTATATAAAGTAAATGGCATAAAAAAAAGCAACCATTTCTGATTGCTCTTGTTGTAATGGGAATCTTTAAATTATCGAACCTAAATGAAGTGATTAATGATTTTATGAAGGTTATTGAATCTTGTGAAATTTGTAACTATTATTTCTGAATCCTGTAATGTAAAAGTTAATTCAGTAATTGAGATATAGGTAACACACTAAATATAGTTAACATAAACCAACCAATAAAGCCTTGAATGATTGCTAAATACCGCGGCAAACCTTTTATTGGAATTTCTCCAAAGCCTAAGGTTGTAAAAGTGTTAATGGATAGCATTAATTCGTTTAGTATTTTGATCAAAATATCGTAACAAATAGCAACTGTAAAAGCGCTAATTAGTAAAAATGATTTCCATCTACTTTTTTTGGATGGTAAATCATTCCAGACACCTTTCATAATATCTATACGTTTTACGATACTAGGAGAAAACTTAGTTCCTGAAATTGCCCATTTGTATAGTGGTAATGCCGTTGTTGTAAAAAACTTTGGAGCCGTTTTTCCTTGCTGGGTTACCAAGGTTTTAAATTCATCATACTCTAATAAGTCTTCTTTTTGATTATCTAAATACACTTCATGAATTCCAGATTTTTTATTCATATACGTAAAGAAAAAAGCATATCGATTCATAATTCGTTTTCCACCATGAGCATCCCAAGAATTAGAAAATAACAAATAGATAAAAACAAATAATAGAATAACATACCGCTCACTTAGGACGATATATTCTATTAAATATACTGATTTTCAATAATCAGAGCTGTTTTAAAATCATAAGAGTCATTTTAGGGCACTATCCATAAATACCACCCTTTTTAGAACTACATCTTTATATAGTTTATAGATTTAAAACTATTCATTTTATCAGTTGCCAATATGAGACATTATCTAATAACTCAACATTGTACAATCACATTTCTAGTCACAAGTATTATTTAAATCTCCCTAAGAAATTTAATTAAAACATCTACTTCGCTATAACTTTCAATGACTCCTATACCCAAGTCTTTGAACTTTTTTTCTCTTTTGAAGTCTACACCTATAAAATTAATTCCGAGTCGCTTTGCTGCTATAAAATCCCATATATCTTTACCAAAATATATGATAGATTGAAAATTATCATCATTCTTATTGACCGCTTCTTCAATTAATAGTTGTATTATTTTAGTTCTATGGAAATGGTCATTTGAAGATTTAAACACATAGTTTTCTAAATCCAAACCTATCTTACTAGATTTTAATTCTGCAATTTCTTTCCAACGACTAGTTGCAAAAGCAATTTTAAAACCAGGTTCTCTCTTAAGTATTTTTATAAAAAAAAGAGCCTTATAAACTTCCCTAAATTCACAACTTCCATTTTCTAGTAGTTCCTTAAAATGTGTTTTTATCTTTTCAACCTCTTTTTGCTTAGGCAATCTACTCATAAAATTTCTAAAAATCTCAATCGTTAAACCAGTGTCCGTTATATTGTCAAAAGCACTCCAAGACACACTATCTAAATTAACACTATACAAATCTTGAAATGTTTGAATAAAATATTTATTATCTGGCTTTATTACATCAGTAATTACACCATCAATATCAAATATTATTAGTTTCATGGGAGGTAAGGGTATTATATATTACTATTCGTTTTTATTTATCAACTAAGGGAAATATGAATATCTAAAAGATAATATAAAGCCAAACTCTAAGGGAATAAAGCAAAGAATAACCTATAAATTAGATTTAATTATACTTACATCATAAAACCGCAGTTCTTTTTTCTACTTGACTTGGCAGGTATATGATATCTATTAATCTTAAAAAGGTATTAACTCATTATATCGAAAAATCAGATAACTAAATTTCTTTGGATTTCAAGCCAAATCTCATTATTTATTCTTCTTAATTTTTCTTTGCTAAACCTCTTAGCATCTTTTAAAAATTTAATATATAACCTTAAAGAAAAAAGAATAATTAATATTATTGAAAGACTAATGAATTTATTTTCTTGTAAAACTAAAACAAGAATGATCCCAATATAGAACACAGTATATGAGGCTCTTAAAATGTTTAGTAAAAAAATATATTTCTTTACGTTTTTTCGATAAAACTGTTTTCTTTTCTCCAAATAAAGTATTCTTTCTGATGTCATTTTTAACTATTTATAAAATAAAAATTACAATGTGAAAAAGAGAGAATCTAGGCTAATAGACTCTCTCAACTTCAAACTATTCTCTTAACTAAGTACTAAAATATCCCCTGATATTTTGCTATATTCGTTTAGCACTAAGCAGAAAATAATTGGACGTTCCACCAATACGCTTTTACTCCATTTTAATTCTGAAACTTATACTGTCAAGTTTTTACTTTTTATTTAAACATCCCAATAAAGCAATAAGGGTTAAATTCATAAAAAGTTAAGGCTTGTATACTTTTTTGCTTAACCTAACATGCTTGTAATTAAGTGTTAAAATATAAATCCCTCCTTTTAAAAGGCTTGGTATTTCTATGTTATCATTACCCGATAAATTCATTTTTGATTTGAACATCTGCTTTCCTAAAAGATTATATACTTTTATAAATACATTATCTTCATAAATACCCGCAATATTTAAGGTATTCTCTGATTTAAAATATGCCTCAAAAGATGAGAGGGGTTCTTCTTCAGTTGTTGATAGAGTACCATATGTAGTATGCAAATAAAACCTTCCCGCTCCATTATACTCCTCATTAAATGTAACTTCATACTCAGAGCCTTCATCTTCTAAGAGTATAAACGTGTTTAACTCTCTATCTTCTATATAGACATTAACATCTTCTGGAAAATTCTGTTTACCTACACTAAATGTTACTGTGGAGCTTGATGGAATATTAACTCCGATTGGAATAATTAGAGCCTCATAGTCCTTGGATACAGATTGAATAGCATAGGAGTTGTCAGAACTATTACTTACGAGTTTAGTATATATGTACAATTGGTCTAAACTAGCTCCAAAAAGCGAGCTATCTCTACCATTGTCAAAATCAGAAGTCGCATCATCCGAGTAAAATACTGTTGTAGATTTTACCGAGGTAGTATCAGATACTTTTATCTTGATATTTGGGTTTAGTTGGCTTTCAGCATTTCTATTAAATACATCTGTTTGATGACTTTGCATAAGCTTGGTATATGAAAAAACACCGTTATTGAGGTTTTCTTTCGCTCGAACGAAGAACCCTTGAGACGGGGCCAAATGTCTAGAGCTTGTTTCATGATTTATGACCAAATATTCTGATGTGGCTTGATCCCATACCCAAATTGTCATCTCATCGAGCTGATCTTCATTTATTCTTAAAATATTATTGATATTATCCGCATTTTCATTTGCGGGAATATAGGATGTATAAGGGTTTCCGATAAAATTATAATCATTTACACTACCATTAGATATATTAATATCGGTATCGTTAAAGACTCCAGACCCTTCAAAACGAATTGTACCAGGGTCATTCAGCTTAACGCCATACCCTATAGCATTATCCATTGGTCCAGTAGAAGATGGATCGTAAAAATGCCACCCTTCACCATCATAACCTGGACTGCTATTATCAAAATAAATGATTCCCACAAATCCATTTCCAGTAGCAATGTCATTATTTCTAATGAGAAAATCCTCAACTGTATCTCCAGATATTACAGGAGTGATTAAATGCCAATTACTAGATGGTAACGTTCGAGAATATGATATTTTACTATCTACACCGTTTATAGCCGTGCCGTTAACGATTAGCGAACCGCCAGATTGCATAGAGATTGTACCATTATTATTCAACTCCGTTTCAATGGTAATTGAGCCTCCAGGATTAATAACGAGCCCATTAACGGTAGCTCCCGGTTCAATGAATAATTTATTTATGCTCACATCAGTATCTAAAACAGCAAGGCTTGATGCGTTAATATGTACTTCATCATATGGCTCAGGAGTTCTAACATGATCCCAGTTATTACTATCTGACCATGACCCAAAATTAGTTGGATTACTAAATGTTATGATACCATCATAAGTGGTGAAGGTTTGAGAAAGTCCATATACCGTCCCTCCTTGGTTTATAGCATAAGCCTTCACAACATATTCGGTATCTAACTCCAGTTCAATGCCTTGTGTAAAAGCACCTAAACCTACTCCTAATACTTGCTCACTGACATTGCTACCTCCAATCTCTGGATTTGTATTCAGAGATGTAGGCGCATATACTATGCCTCTTTGTATAATGGTGTCTCCACCATCCTCAGTTATATTTCCTCCCAAACTTGTCATATTGGTGGTTGTTTCTGTAATTTCTGTCGATAGTTCTATTATTTTTCTGGTTGTAATACTATCTAGAGCTCCATAGGAAATAGTATATGCATTGACAGCATAAGATCTATAATAATACTTTGTTTCAGGAGATAGGTTAGATATTGTTGTGGTAAAATCTCCTAATGAAACTGTATTTACTGCTTTATCTACGCCAAGGCTATCAATCAGAGGATTGCTATTTGTATCAGAAAATACAATTCCACTTTCAATAATGCTAAGTTCTCCATTACTTGAAATAGTCGCTTCTATGGTTCCTGAACTAAATGTTCTCTCTGTAATCTGCTTTGTATTTACAACAGGAAAAGAGGGGACTGTATAATAGTAAACAGAACCTAAATCTGTACCATTTAAAAATTCACGGGGGTCTGCTAGACCAAGTAATGTACCTTCTTTACTGATTCTTGCTGTTGGAGATGTAAGTATCCCTGATGTACTTAAAGATGTATCTAAGGTCAAGGCACCTTCTCCTACAAATCTTGCCCAAGTTTCACCCATTGGATCGTAATCGTATATATATGTATCATTACTTTCATAATGACCGTCATTGCTATTATCTTCATCACCAAAACTCATAGTCACTAACCTTCTACCAGATCCATCGATTGAAACAGAAGCTCCAAAATTTTCATCGCTTTCTGGCCCCATTAAGGGTGTACCCATAAGTTGCCAGTTAGATGTTTCTGAATTAAAACTATAGTTATATATGGCACCTCTTCCGTTGTTTTCTGGGGCGCCAACACTAAGAATAGATCCTGCCGAATTTAAATCTAATGAATGACCAAAAAGATCTCCTGAAGTCTCTCCCATAAATTGCACTTCTTCTATCCATGCAGATCCATTATATCTATAAACACGAACCTCTCCTGCAGCAGCAGTATTAAATGGAGCTCCAATAGCAATTACATCTCCTACGTCATTTAACCTCACAAGACTATTTAGGGAGATATTGAGATTTCCAGAGCTTTCTCCAAAACTAATGTCATTCCCGAGTTGTTCCCAAGAACCACTGACGTTATTATACTGATATACCTGAACCAATTGAGAATTGCGATTTCCAATAGCAACAATGTCACCACTAGCGTTTAAATCTAAGCCCAATCCCATAGTATCATCGCTGTCGGCAATGGCATCAATACTCTGTCCGATTCTACTCCAGCTAGTTCCATTATATTCATAGACTCTTATATTACCAGTTTCTGTTCTAAAAACAAATGGACCTACATTAGGAAGTCCAATCGCAATGCGGGTTCCATCGGCATTTAAGCTTATAGTTCCTCCTGATTCAATCACCGAATTTTCTCCGGGTAATGTTGGTCCTACTGGATTCCAATCTCCGGCAGTATTTGTGAAAACATAAACATTTGGGGTAGAAGTTGGAGGCACTCCTTGGTTCCCGTCGCCTGTGGTAATGGCAACAATTGATCCATCTGTATTAATATCGTGCGAAGCGCCGAAGTATTCATTATTATGAGCACCAATAGGGTTGCTCCCGTTTGGTAAAATGGATGTGATGAAAGATTGAGTATCTCCGTATGTAATACCATTTGCGTTCTTGGCATAAGCTCTATAGTAGTAATAATTACTGAACAACAAAGGAAATACAGCAGTATTGTATGATCCTACTTCAGAACTGCCACCTGATAATGCAACTACCTCTACTATCACATCAAAACCATTAATAGTAGGATTCTGATTGGTTTGAGAGTATACAAATCCCTTTTCAGTGACAGCTCCATCAGATACATCAGTAATGGTTCCGTTTAAAACGGCAGAAGTGAGTGTTAGATTAGATTCAGATGCCGTTAGTATACCAAGTGAACCATTAAGTGTTGTAAATTGCTTTACCTCTCCATAATAGGTTATACTGTTTGAGATTGCATAAGCTCTTGCATAATAAGTAGTAAAGGTTTCTAAAGAAGTGATCGTTTCCAAAAAAGTGTTCAATCCGGAGTTATTGATTTCCTTTGCAACCCCTGTTTCGCCTATTTCTGGAGTGCTATCTATTGAAGAATACACCATTCCACGTTCTTCAATTGTAGCGCCTCCAGTATCGGAAATGACCCCACCTAATAAAGCAGAATTTATGGTAACGGAATTTATGTTTGAAGTACTTATAACAACTGGGCCATATGTAGTAAATTGTTTTACCTCTCCATAGTAAGTACCCGTATTGTTGATTCCATATGCTTTGTAATAGTAGGTCGTACTATTTGACAGTCCTGTCAATTCTAGACTATAACTTCCCAAACCAACCAAGGCATCACTCTGATTAATTACATCTGCACTGCCAAGCTCAGGATCCATGTTTGTTGATGAATACACAACACCTCTTGTTGTTATGGAATTTCCTCCATTATCAGAAATGTTTCCTCCGATAGTAACTGAATTAATTGTTAGATCTGAAGAATCATTTGTAGAAATGTTTATTAAATTAGTCGTAAAAGAATCTACGCTAGAATAATATGTTTCTGAAGTATTTAAGGTTATGTACGCCTTCACATAAAATGTGGTTCCAAAAGTAAGCGCCGCTATTGTATTACTAATGGTTATGCTACCAGCCTGCTCATTTCCATTAATAATAGTAATAACACCGGGGGCTGCTATTTCTGGATTACTGTCTGTACTGCTGTAGACAAAACCTGTTGCTTCTATTTCAACATCGTTAGATGAGATTATAGAAGCATGTAATGTTGCTGAGTTACTTGTGATTTGAGTAGTTGGATTTAAGGTTAGTTCAGGTGCATCTCCTGTTGTAAAAGAAACTGTACTTCCGTAGGTTGTACCACTTCCATTTACAATATATGCTTTGGTATAATAAGTAGTTCCTGATAATAAAGACGTGATTGTTTGACTATAGTTACTGTTTGATGAATCAATTACAACTTTAGTAACGCCACTTCCGTTTATCTCAGGATTAGTATTTGTTTGAGAATAAACGATACCTCTTTCTATAGGCGTATCTCCATTATCATCTAGAATTGTGCCTCCAATATTGGCAGTACCAGAGGTGGTATTGTTTACATTGGTTGTTAGTGAGTTAGAATTGCCTGTTAAGTACGTGTAAACTTTACTGTAAGAGGTTCCTACATTATTTATGCCATAAGCTCTTATTGAATATTCAGTGTTAGCTGTTAAGTTATAAATAATATTGGTATCAAAGTCGTCTTCTCCTGACCCTAAAGGAATCTGAATAACATCTGGCAACCCTATCTCTGGGTTTTCTTCTTCAGCAGAATAGACAATCCCTTTTTCTGTAATATCATCCCAACCGTTAAATGCAATTTGTCCATTAAAGGTTGCTGCCTGAGATAAGGGTTGTGTATTTACCAGGGGTAATTGACTAGAAGCATAGACTGCAACATACCCTCTACCACGTCTTCCCAATATACCTCCGCCCGCAGTATTGGGAGAGGGGGCACCAATGATAAATCTAGATCCGTCCCTACTTATAGAGGTGGCAGTACCAAAAACATTTTCTGGAGCGTCTCCCTGAATGTTAAGTGAAATACTACTCCAATCAGAATATTCATAGAAAAAATATTCTACCATTCCTGTTTTACTAGAAAAATCAGGAGCCCCTGCCACCAGTTCATTTCCGTTTCCAGAAATACTGACCGAATATCCAAAGAGGTCATTGTTATTCTTACCCTCAAGGGCTACTCCTTTTTGTTGCCACGTAGAATTGTATTCATAAATCTTTACAGCTCCTCTATCTGTGCCTGATATATCATCATATGGTGCTCCTATTGCTATGACGTTTCCCGAACTATCCATAGAAACACTATGCCCAAATTGATCTCCTGCACTGTCCCCGTTTATTGTACTACCATACTGTGTCCACTGACTTCCTGTATATTGATAGGTTTGAATGTATCCTGAATCTGTTCCGTTGTTACTGCCAGAAGGGGCGCCTACAATAAGCTTTTCTCCCAATGAATCCATTTTAATAGCACTTCCAAATAGGTCTGAGGCTCCTCCGTTAAGAGTAGCTCCCAACTGAACCCAACTAGTTCCGTTGTATTCATAAACTATCACTGCTCCGCTACCAGAAGCTCCTTTTGCACCTACAGCAATTCTTGATCCCGTGGCATTTATATCTACTGAAGATCCGAATAGATCCCCAGAGGACCCCAAAAGAGCACTCCCAAGCTGAATCCATTCATCTCCAACACTATCATATTCAAAAACATATACTTTTCCAGCATCAGTGCCATTAGTATCTTCTGATGGAGCCCCTATTACAATAATATCTCCTAATGAGTTAATTGCTATTGAAGATCCAAAACTTTCTCCTCCAGAACCCCCAGTAATTTCATCTCCTAATCTCGACCAGCCTGTATTAAAGTGATACACTTCAACAAATCCATCATTACTAGTACCTCCCTCTGCGCTGCTAACCACAACTCTACTTCCGTCATCATTTATATCTACTGATGTCCCAAGACGCTGATCATTATCATTTCCTTGTACTTCATTACCTATTATACCTTCATTTATTGATTTCGTTGTAAATGTTGTCACTGTGCTATATGTGATACCCGAAGCATTGATTGCATAAGAACTCACATAATAACCTGTTGAAGGAGTCAATGGAGCTATATAGCCTTGAAATACCCCTAATTGTATAGGGTTTATGACTACTTGAATCACATTGTTTTCTCCTATGGAAGGTGAAGAATCTGTACTCGAATATACAAAGCCTACTTCAGTTATTTCTTCACCTCCATTACTAATTACATTCCCTATAAGAAAAGCGGAATAATACGTAATATTTTGATTGGAAAGCATCTCAATAGAAACAGAAGGAAGAGAAAATAGGTCGTTAGAATATGATTCTTTGTCTTTTTTTAAAGGAGAAAAACTAAAGTAAAGTAAAACAATTAGGGGAATACAAATTCTTTTACCAATCCTTTTGATAGTACTATTTGTATATATAATCATCTTATTTAGCATTTAGTTTTTCTCAGATTAAAAATTGGGGGTCAAGTGATACGTTAATCATTGATAATTTTTACTGTCGTTATCCTTTCTTTTTCTATGAAATTGACGATATATATTCCATGCTTGTAGGAAGACAAACTTGATTCATATCTTTCTGTACCGCTTACATAAGATGTAAAAATCCGTTTTCCAGTGATGTCAAAAATTTCTACAGTTCCATTTAGACTCTTTGCTGACTTAATAATCAGATTTTTGCCTGAAGTAAAAAGGCGAAGGTGGTTGTTTTCTATACCATCACCAATCTCTAACGTACCGGAAGTAGTATGTATGAAGAAGCGGCTACCTCCCCGTATCTCATCGTTCGCAGTGAAAGTATAGCTACTATTTGTTTCATTTAATTTTGTAAAAGTATTATTCTCCCTGTCTTCCAGATAAACATTTACATTTTCGGGAAAATCTATAAGTGATGCACTAAATGTTATTTCTGAACCTGAGGGTACGTTTAAACCAACAGGCACTATTATGTTCTCATAATCTTCAGGAACTGACTGAATGGCAAAAGGTTCTTCATTACTGTTGTTTACTAAGAACGTATATACAGCTAAATTACTGTCTACGCCGGCTCCAGCGAACATAGGCCCATCATAACCATCGTCTAATCCCAACGAAGCGTTATTAGTGTAAAAAATTTTAGCAGGCGCTGCAAGGTTTTGAGTGTCATTCTGTATTGATAGCTCAATTTTTGATAAGTTGTTATTGCTATTTCTTGCAAATGTGTCAGTTGATTGATGACTTGTCCAGCTTTCTAAATAAGTAAAAATATCAGAAAAAATAGCTCCTGATTTGGCCCTAACAAAGAATGCCTGACCGGGCGCTAATTGAAATTGTTCTGCAGCCACATGCGTTACATAAGCACCTCCATTCCATACCCAAATTGTTTGAGTATCTATTAAACCAACTACTCCAGAAATGGTTCCGGTTGTTGTAGACAATGATTCTAGCATCAATTTACTGTCTAAATAAGATGGAAAGGGATTTCCAATCAGACTAAATCGATCTCCAACAAATCCATTAATTAGACTACTAGAAGACACATCTGAATCCGGGAAGCTTCCAATAACAGTAAAATCGGTTGCTCCATCCGACAATCTAACAGCATATGAAAAATTGAGTTCAGTATCTACTCCATTACCTCCTGGTTGAAGTTGGTTTTGAGTATAATAAACCCACTCAGAATTAATCCCATTGTACCTTCCTAGGGCAACATTTGGACTTGTTTGACCTTCTAAGGTACTGCCCGTTCTAAGGTTATTGTTTGTATAAATATCTCCCAACGTTTCGCCCGCTACAGGTGCACTCATTAAATACCACCTAGAAGAATCTAGGGTTCTTGTATAGCTAAGTGTTCCGCCACCTGATGATGTGCCTATAAGACGAATTGAACTTCCTGACTTTCCAGTTAAACCACCTTCATTGTTTAGATTTCCATTAATCGTTAACGCATTTCCTGTATCTATAATTAACTCAGCTCCATTTTGGATTTTAAGATTATTAATAACTTCTGTACTTGACCCTCCAGTGATAGTAGCAGTATTATTTGTGCTGGAAAGAATTCTTATATTACTAGCTGGCACAGGTTGTACCCCATTTACCCAGTTTGCAGCATTGGACCAATTGGAATTTGAACCGCTGTCTCCTTCCCAAACACAGTTTTCAGAATATGTGTATTTAATGCTATTTACTTTTACCATAGTGAAAACTGTTGTAGAATTTATTGTGGTATCTGAATAAATTGAAAACGCGTTGATGTTTGTGTTGTTTAATGTGATTAGGTCTGTTTGGGTCACATCTACCGTGCTATTTGATGGGTCTATACTAGCCATTCTTTCTATGGTTACATTCATAGTGGTAGTAGTAATAAGTTCAAACCGCAGCCTGAATCGTATTGCACTGGTCGTATTATTGGAGGTAGAGGAGGTAATAATTCCTCCAGTGGAAACAATCTCCCATGCACCATTGGTACCATCCGTCCCATCTAGGTTTACCTGAACAGCATAATTATTTGTTCTATCTGCATAAGAGGCTGTTACTGAAGGTGAAGAAAGTAGTGCAACTCCAATTTGGTTGGTCTCATTCTGTATAACCTCTATATCAGTTTCAAAAACATCACCTATATCCATAGATATTTGGAGAGCATTACTAGCATTACCATTAGAATTCAAATCTTTCCAAATTGCCACTTCAGAGTTTATAGCACCATTCTGATTATCTAACAAATAAAGAAAGCCACCAGAATTAATTGTAAGAGCATTACTGACATGTTTTGTATAAGCAGATTCGTCTAAATTATAAGAAACTTCCAATTGCCCATGAATTTTGATGCTTAAAAAGAAAACTACAATGAGTAGATATATATACTTTGCCTTCATTTCGCGTTTTATTTTTAGTTTAATAATTGTTTAAAAGCCAGTACCAGGATTAGTTGGGCTAGAAGCTTGTGCCTTTTTTGGCTGCAATAAGATGTAAGTTCCCAATGCAGTTAACATAGCATACTTGGAATAGCAACCAATTTTCTTCATTGCTTCAGATCTTGAGATGTTTTCCTCTTTTATCATAATTGTTTCATATGTTCGCAAATTTTATCTTGCGAATTGTTATCCATGATGTCTTCACAAAAATAGATTTGCGAATATGTATTTACGCCTTATGATGGGTAGACAAATAGGGGGACATACGAATAAAGCCTTTAAAAACAAGAGGTCAAAACAATCTCTTTATTCTGGCGTTAAGGAATTTTAGCGCATATTTAGCGCATTTGAGGTCTTTTTTTAAGTTTCTAAGTCATTTCAAACGAGTAAAAAACACGAATCGTTTCGAAAAAGAAGTATATCGCTACTATTTAATTGGAAGTAATATCATTGATTCTTTGATATTGATCTAGAAAGTTTTTAAGGGAAATATCTTTATTGAGATTAAGCTTTTTGCGCACTCTATATCTATGCTTTTTTACAGAATCTTGCGTAATACTTTTAAGTTCACTAATTTCTCTAGATGTGATATCTAGAATCATAAGTGTACAAAGTTCTAAATCATTTTCTGTTAGGCTAGGAAATTCTTCTTTTAATTTAGCAATTAAGTCGTACCTTTTCTTATCAAGTTGCTCTCTAATTAACAACTTTCTCCTATTCCCATTATTGCTTGCTCTAAGCTCTAGCAGTACTTTGAAAAAATTGAAATTTTTGGTCTTCTTATATATTTCAGAAATTTTTTGTGCTATTTGCTCCTTTTCTTTCATTAATCTGGTAGATTCAACAAGTAACGATATTGATTCTTTATCCTTATCATAGAGTCTATTCTCAATATTAATTACCTTATTTGATAATTCAAAACTTTCTTTTCTACTATTATTCAGCGCTACGTAGTTTATTAATATTTGAATTAAAATAATGAGTAATGTAGCAATGTTAGAAAACATTTGTCCCCCAATAGATAATTCTAATTCAATAAAAAAGTCTAAGAAGAAGAGTGCAGATACAATAAATGTATTGACAAGTACTAATTTAGAATACGGTTTGTTTCCTATGGTGGCTTTGATGGAAAGGTAAATAATGTATACAAGTACAATCATTGTAGATACATTATAAACAAGTAAAGAGTGTACAACCAAACTTGAAGAAACTAGCAGTGTATAAACAAAACAAGATGTATTTAAAATCATGACTAGGTTTCTGATCCAGTTTTTTCTTTCTTTAGCAAGTATCTCTTTGTAATAAAATAGAAAAATGACAGGGGTAAAATACATGGTTATATACCTCCACATTAAAATAATATCGAAATTGATACCTGGAAATAACTCATAGATAACAGTTTGATCTACAAATAACTGCCTAGAACCAATAAACAAGCAAAAAAGGACAAAGTAGATTAATACTCTTTTTTTACTAATAAATAAATACACAAATAAGTGAATGAGAGCAATCATCAACATAAAAAAGCTCAGGGAAAATTCTAAGAGTCTATCTATTCTTTGTTCTTTAGTAAACGTTTCAATAGTAGAGAAGTAAGTATCGTATATAATTCCACCACCATATCTTTGATGATTATTAACAATAGATATTACAAGATCTATCTCTTTTTCTCTAGGTAATGCAAAAAATAGTGGTTTGCCATCGGGCACAGATTCTATATAATTTTTAGAAAAAGTCCCATGTTCTAATAATTTCTCCCCATTAGCCCATATAATACAGGCCGAAGAGACCCTTTTTATCTTCATAGCTAAGTTTAAATTAGTTGCCTGATTATTGATTTTTAATCGGAATGTCCCATAGCCTTTTGGAGGGTGACCATACTTAGACCATGAATCGTCCTTCATGGATATAAACTCTGCATCTGTTAAAAACTCAGCATTATAACTATTAACCGAGTCTAGTGGTAATTGATTCCAGAAAAAGAGCCATGCTCCTTGAAGTTTCTTAATCTTGAAATTATCAATCTCTTCTTCAAGAACTAGAATTTCTCCCTCCTTTTGTTCTTGGTTTGAAATATTTTTAGGTTGGCAAGCCCAAAAAAACACTCCAGCAACTAAAAACAACAGAGCTTTTACCGTGCACATGTAATAACATGACCATTTTGTATACATAAGGGACTAAAAAATTGCTTAGGAGGAGGAATATCAAATATAAGCTGAATTAATTAAAAAAGTGATTATTTCTAACATTTTAGAACTGAAAAATAAGGGTATCCCTCTGTTAAAAGAATCAAAACGGTTGTTCTATTACATTTTGGACATAGCAATTTCTCCATGTCCTAATTTACTGCATTAAACGTTAACAAACCCTGCTGCAATAATAACTTCTATGATCTTCTCAACGCTCTCAACATATGAAATAACTTAGAAAACCAGCAACTAAAATATTTTCTAACTACTGGTCATCTACTATTTAAAAGCATCACTCCTAAAATGACATAGTTTACTACATTACCTGATGCTATATAAATTTTTGGGTCAGAATACCGTCGTTTCAAAGTTAAATCGTGTTCCTGATTGTGTTCAGTTTCGTGTTCTAAGGTAAGGTATTGTTCAGTAATAGATATAAAAACAAACGGTTTAGAAGTGAACTAAACCGTTTGTTTATCTACTTTTTTATTTTGCAGCATGAATAGGATTTATTCATTCATTTCATTTCGGAATGGGCCTAAGAGACTGCAGCCCAACGAAGCTTATTTACAAAGCAAATTGCTCTTTTATTTTGTCTTGAATTTTGATGTAAACATCAATTAAATCCAAAATAAAAGCTCCTTGAGAAATCAAGGAGCTTCTTTGTAGCGGGAACAGGACTCGAACCTGCCTTGAAATCTTTAGCTACTATAGTACTTCAAGCAAATAATATTAAAAAGTACTCCTAAAAGTACACCTATTTATGCGTACTCCCATTTATACCCTCCACTACTCTTTCTTTCATTTCTACAAACTTTTGAGATAGATGATTTATTGATTTTTGTCTCTTTAGAAGCTAAAGAAACTGATTCGTATTCTTTCAACAACTCACCTTCCATAGAATATTGATACACTTTCTTTTTTCTCAAATCTTTAGTGGGTTTAAACTTCTCAACATAATCATACGTCCAGTAATAATCACCTAGTTTCTTATTAACACTAAGGCATACCTTACTTAACTGTTTTTTTGATGTTTTAATCGATTCTCCAGCACTTTTTAATGAATCATAAGTATTCACTAATTTCCCTTCAAGATTATACTGATATATAGGTTTCTTAATCCCTCCCCCTATATCAGAATTCAATCCTTTCTCCTTAGAATTATATGCTCTGATATAATCTCTTTCTTTCTTTGCTAATTCTTCTATCGAGTTCGCAGTATCAATTTGCTCCCATTTGAAATTATCAGCTCCAAAAGTTGCTATTGCACTATAAAATTTTGTTTTCTTATCAGATTTAGACTTCAATATTTGGTCAGATTTTCTAACTAAAATACTATTAGTTGTAATACCTATGTAAATCTCTTTTGTTTCTTGATTTGTTACTTTGTACACTATATTTAAAATACCTTTCTTCATAATTTTTTTAATTTTTCTTTTAGGGAACATCCTCTCAACCCCTTTATTCATAAGCGTTTAATTAATGAATGAGCCAGTCAAATTGGCTCATTTTAAATCTAAGCTATTTTAAGGTTCGTTTTGTCTTCTACATTTAAAAGGAATTCTCCATCTAGCCACTTATATAATAAACTCCTCATTCTGTAGCTAGGAATAAATAAATTCATTTCCTTGCTATCTCTTATGCATCCTCTCCAAACCCATTGTAGTAACTCTCCCAATGACCATAAATCTTGGTTTAATTCTACATCACGCTCTCTAAAAAAACTGGTTATCTGTGGTGTGAAATATCGATTAGCAAAATATGCCATAGATTTTATATTTCTATATTCATTTGTTGCTCTAGAGTTAACAGGAATGAACCCTCTTCTATAACTATTTCCAGAAAATTTAGATTTATAATTTTTGAATGTTGTAAATGCATTTTCTTTTGAAGATGTTTTAAATCTTCGTTTAAAAATGTTTGTTGCTTTTTTACTCATTTTCTTAGCAGTACTCTTATTTACCTTTTTACACCAAGATTCACTAAATGATACCATTGAGTGCTTAGATTGATTCGCTCTACCTTCATAAACATTTAATAGTTTTTTAATCTTCTCCAGTTCAAGGGTTTCATCGCTTCTAATCAACGTATAATCTATATTAAAAACTTTAAAATAAGCACAAAGTAAGCTCCCTTCAAATAAGTAAGTTAATATCTCTACTTCTTTTAATTCTTTAAAAATTTCTATAGGGAATACCCAAACAAAAAAGTATTGGTCTAACAAGAATACGGTAAAGCTATTTAGCATGTACTTTATTTGCTTGAAGAGAGGGTCTGAATATTCATCCTTAACAAATCTCACTTCATTTGTTTTTTCATCAACAGAGATTAAATTTTGCTCTATCATGATGTTAATATCCTGCTCTCCTATATATTCAGCTTTTAGTGGTGTAACAACTTCATCAAGGATTAATATATAATCACTGAAAAAGCTATAATCTTCTTTCTTTAATCCTAGAAATAGAGAGTGAGTAGAAACAACACATTTACCTTCACTTAGAAGCCTAAAAAAATGCTCTCTTTTATTTATTCTTTTAATTAGTGGTTCTTTATTCAAATCTATCTGTCCATTTGAATCTATAAGGTTTGTGTCATAATTTAGAATGGCTTTCCCACTATCATCTTCTCCTGTAGGAGCATATACAGTTCCATCAGGTAATCTTTCAATAATTCTATCAACCTCTGATAGAAATGGTGTGATGTAAATAAACTTTTTCTCACTCTTAACATATTTCTTCATTCTCTCAATAGCATTATAGGTTTTACCACTACCCATAATAGCATCATAAACTTTAATTTTTTTCATATCTAACAATGTCACTAATACCCAAAATGAATATTTTCTAAGGTGACTAACTCTTTAAATTTTTTGTAATTAATAATAGAAGGACTCTATTATTTTGATTTACAACAATATACTAAAAATGAGTCCATTTGTCAAGTTTTTGATCATTAGCTAATAGCTATTTTTTGCTCAGGAATTTGTTTAAAACCTCCAATTATGAATGATAATTTTTAAAAGAAAGCTATATTATATTTATGTCCATATAATTATCTAGATAGAATTATCCTTCCAAATCTTGAGTTCATAATATACTGGTGTGCGTTTTCATGTTTTATTTTAGAACGGATTCTTTTATTCAAATAAAAATTTCTTTTAGGGTAGGGGTACCAAGGCAAAAGAAAAAGAGAGTGGGGGGTGATATTAGATTAACCTGCATTCAACTCTAAAAATAAAAATTTATATACTAAATGCTTATTCATCTAGAATTCCAACTAAACCATTATCTATTGAATAGTTAGTGTAAACTTTTATGTTCTCGTATGAAACAGGTTTTGATTCAGGGATTTTCTTAGAGTACAATTTAATTTTAAGGTAATTACCATTTTTTACAATTAGAGTTAAAGATTCATCTCTACTTATAAAATTATAAATTGTCTTATCATTTGAACTATTATTGTTCAATTCAATACTTATAAAATTAAAGCTATTTTTAATCCTGTTAGTTGAATAACTAATTTTTTTATTAGCCATATCAAAACTCCATGTCATAAAGAGATCTTCATGTTCAAACTCTCCTAAACTGGCAGATGTTTTAACTTCATATTCCTCGGTTGTTTTAATGGTAAACTTATTTTGGGCCTGAACATTATAAAATGTTAATCCAATAAAAACCATAATTATAAATCTAATAAGTGTTTTCATTTTTATCGTTTAATGATGAGTTTAAATTTATAAAAAATAACGCATACATGCGTTAATATATTACATGTTGATTCTTGAATTTTACTAAGTGATAAATATTAAGAATCAAGAATTTATTTCTGCCTTTGGTGGAAATCTTAGAAAATTAAGATTAGGAGCTAAAATGTCTCAAGAAGATTTAGCAAATGATTCGGATATTCCACTTTCTCAAATTGGAAGAATTGAAAGAGGTGAAATTAACACAACCATCTCTACTGTCTATGCATTAGCAAAAGCTTTAAACATCAATACTTCTACCCTTTTTACATTTTAATTTTACATTATTTCAACCACACTAAAGCTATGAGTCTGCTGTGTACTCATAATTTGAGTTTTAAACCAAAGAAATAACTGATATAGTCCTTTTATTGCAATACACAAAGTAAATAACATATTAATGATTACATTTATGAAAATATTATTGTGTTGTGGAAAATAATCGTACTAATAACATTTTATTTAATAATAAGTTAGCTGAATTTCAAGCTAATAAAAGAAAAGATGGTTATATAAATTTTGAAGGATATTATGATTTAAAAGAAATTTTTTTCTTGTATTCCAAAGTACTTCATCTAAAGTCAAAAAATTACAATTTACTAAGCATTCAAACCATAAATACCTTAACTGAGGGATTCACAATAAATCAACAAATAGAATTATATGAATATTTGATAAAATGTTTGATTTCTGAGGTTCATATAGAGGAGTCTAAAAAGGTGTCTATAGAACTCAAAAAACTAAAAATTAAAAAATGTTCTAAAAAAATTAAGTCGTTTAAATCTCCAATAAAGGAATTTTTCCGATTGCTTTTATTATGTAGTTCTTATAATATTGCTTCACTACTTTTAAGTCTACTTATAGTATTACTTTTTTCTACAATAATCTATTCCACAGCTCCAATAGATTCTATGGCAATAATCAATGTTGAGTTTAAAGAAATTACTTCAAATACGTTTATCAATTCTTTTTTAAATGTTCTACTTTATATCCTAGATTTTGACTATAAGATGAGTGTTGAGCCAATAAATGCATCTGGAGTTTTGTTAATGATTTTCTTAAAATGTATTTTCTATCTGGTCATTATAAATTATATTGTTGTTGAAATTCAAAAAAAATTAAAATATTATGACCGTTAAGAATTTGGATTTTCACTTACGCAAAGGAAACTCTTTTGTTTGGCGTTTTTTATTATTAATAATTCTTATTGTTGGAGTTTCTACTGATAAAAATAATCTTCCTCTAAGCAATTACTTTTATATAGGAGCACCTTTTCTTTATTTGATTTTGTTGATAATTCATTTAAGGCTAAAAGCAAATATTAAAGCCCTTTTTAGGTTATTATTAGATCTATCCATTATTATTTTGTTTAGTTATGAGAGAAATTTAAATAATGTAATTATATTTCTTCCATATCTTATCTTAATTATAAATTCAGTTAACTTCTCTGGTACTAAAAATAGATATTTATTATTCTTTTTATTGGTAAATGTTGCTTTGGTAATCTCTAGTAAGTTCGAAATAAATTGGATTCTACACTTTTCATTATTTATTCTGTCAGTCTTGATGCTGATTTTCAATTTTAGGAAGGTTATTTTTGAATTTAATAATATGGTCAATGATGATATTGGCGAAATATTTTTCAAAAGTTTTGATAATGGAGATGAGCATAAAATCCTAATTTCTATTAAGGATAGAATTAATAAAGCTAAAACTTTTGCCAAGATTAATGAAATTTTCATTTTCACAAGAAGAGATGAAAATCTAATTTTGATAAAAGGAACTAAATATATTTACTCAAATCCCACAATTGGAGAGGATACTCTAAATAAAATTAAAACTAATAAAGGTAACTTTGAGGTGCTTAAGGATGAGATAATAATTGATGATATCTCATATCGTAATACTTTTTGGATAAAACTGAATATAGCTGATATTGATTACTTTTTCATGGTATCATCTGGAAGGGGGGAAACTTCGAACTGGAGTGATTCTATGATACTTAATGCTTGTAGACCAATATTTAATCAACTTGCCCGAGTTTATCAAATAGCATATGTTCTCAAAAATCTAAGAAAAGATGAAACTGAACTCATAAAAAATAAAATCTCTTATGTTTTTGACTCTATAAATGCACTTCATTTTGTAAAGAATAAACTCTCACCTGTTTCTCTAAAATTAGATTTGATTGATAGGTATATGAATAAAAGAGATGATTATTCAGATTCTCAATTAAGCGAAATCAAGAAAGAATTATCAAAATCTGACCCTCAGATATTAAGGAATATTTTTGATAGAGCAGAAGTTCTAATCAGAGGTGTTGATAATATAATTTTAAAGGAAGATGGCTTATTTAAACTAGGTAGAATAATTGATTTAGTTAAAGATGAGTGGATATATCAATTCAATAATTGGAATGGATTGAAAATTAATATTGAGCGACCTCAAGATTATGAAATTCATACTAACTTAGAAGTATTAGGATATATATTTGGAGATTTAATTGCTAACATTGAGAACTATTCCGATAGCAGAAGAGAGTTAAATATTTTTCTTTCTGAATTAAAGGACTATGTTGTTTTTGAGTTTTTAAATGATACTAAAGATTATAATAAATCTATTTCAGAACTTATTGAAATAGCTAGAATCTATAATGAAGAAAATAATGATGAAATCTATAATAGAACAACAAAAGGTCTAAGTCTCGTTCGTAGATTATCTAGATATAAGCAAATAAAGACTGAGATTATTATTGATACTGATAATAAACTTTATAAATTCTATATTCACCTTAAAACCTAGAGAATGAATGTTTTAATTTTTGAAAATGAAATCAAAGAAGTTGATAGAAGTTTTGAGCTTTGTAATTCTTTAGATTTTGGAAATAAATTAAATTTTAATTGGGTTACCAAATCTCAAGATTTTGAAGACTTATCAAAAGTGCATGAATATGATGTGGTAATAATTGATATAGATTTGTCAACTAAAAGTGCATTAGATGGTTATGCTTTACTAAATTTAATTATCAATGAACAAGGTCATGAAAATGTCTTTGTAATGAGTGGTCATGAGGTTGAAAATGAATTGAAAAAAAGAGGGCTCGGAAAAATTGATTTTTTAAAGAAACCTATTATTCTTGATGAATTATCACATCTGTTAAAGAGTTATTTATAGAGTCTCCTTATTTCATCACTTATTCTCTTCTTTACAACTTCACCATAATGTTTCTGTGTGGTTTGTATTTTGGAGTGTCCTAATAACTTGGATACAACTTCAATAGAAATATTATTACTTAACAAAACAGTAGTTGCAAAAGTTTTCCTAGCTATATGATGTGTAAGATTCTTCTCAATCCCTACGATATGAGCAATTTCTTTTAAATAAGAGTTAAACTTTTGATTAGATATTTTAGGCAACTCATAATTATATTTATTTAAAATGATTTTGGCATTGTTCAAAAGTGGAATGGATAGACTTGATTTTGTCTTTTTCCTATACATTTCTATCCAATCATTATTATCAAAACCTACAACTATGTTATTTTTAGTAAAACTATTCATTTCTTGATATGCTAACCCTGTGTAACAGCAGAAAATAAACAAGTCTTTAACATGCTGTAATCTGTTTTGCTTAAAATTGTATTCTTCTAAGTTCTTTAATTCATCTTTTGTCAAGTATATCAAATTATTAATCACTCTTTTGGGTTTATATAATATAAACGGGTCTGTCGTTATATACCCCTCCGCCAATGCTATCTTAATTATTTTTCTAATTCTTTGAATGGTTTTATTAATAGTTATTTGTTTATGATTTAACTCTGATTTCAAATAAAAGTCCAAATCATCGATGAATTTTAAGGTTATCTTTTCAAGAAGAATATCATTTCTTTTATATGAACTCTTGAAAAAGTTTAATAGATGCTTTTTAGCTTCTTTAAACTTGTTTAATGTAGATCTAGAATATTCCTTTCCAATAAGTTTCTCCATTCTATTATTATGCAAATCAAAGACTTCTAAGAGGGTTTTATCACTCTTTACCCCATTACCTCTATAAAGTGAATAAACATCTCTTACATCGAAGTTTTCATCATTCATTTTTAGGTATAAAAAAGCCTGATTAAGTTCTTGTCTAATCAGGCTAATTTGATTGTTTGTATAATCATTATCATCAGGTATATAGGCTTTTTGTTTTTTACTTTTCCAATGATTAGGATTAATAAATAATCCTGTGGAAAATTCCTTCCTACGGCTATTAAATGTTATCCTACATCTTATTGGGCATTTATGTTTTTTGTTAATTCTACTTTTTTGAAGATAAAATAAGACTCTTAATTTAACACTCATATTACATAACTTTTAAAATGATACACCTTAATAATTGGAATGATACACCTAAAGGAGTACCAAAATTTAAATACTCAGAGAAAAAATGAAGGTGAGATAAATCTTAGTAGAATACTTAAGATACTGCTAGCATTAGACTAAATGAAAAAATCCATCTATCTAATTGATAAATGGATTCTCATTTTGTAGCGGGAACAGGACTCGAACCTGTGACCTTCGGGTTATGAGCCCGACGAGCTACCTACTGCTCTATCCCGCGATTTGGACTGCAAATATACAGCTTTTAATAACTTCTGACCAAATAATTCGGGAATTATTTTAACATTTTCTCCTTAACAACTTTATCATCTTTACTGCGAGTACATTAAAAAAGAAAGTATCTTTGTCCCATGACACATAAGGCAGGATTTGTAAATATTATTGGCAATCCAAACGTTGGAAAATCAACCTTAATGAATGCACTGGTTGGTGAAAAATTATCCATTATAACTTCGAAAGCACAAACGACTAGACATCGTATTCTGGGAATCGTAAATGGAGATGATTATCAGATCGTTTTTTCAGATACTCCGGGTATTATAAAACCTGCTTATGAGTTACAAGAATCCATGATGGGTTTTGTAAAATCTGCTTTTGAAGATGCAGATGTGCTGATCTACATGGTAGAAGTGGGCGAAAAAGAACTGAAAAATGAGGCTTTCTTTAACAAGATCATACAAAGTAAGATCCCAGTCATCCTCCTACTTAATAAGATTGATAAATCGACACAAGAAGAAGTAGACGAAAAAATCGCCTATTGGCGCAACAAAGTGCCTAATTCTTTTGCCTATGTGATCTCTGCGTTAGAGCGTTTTAATGTAGATGCCGTATTCTATAAGATCATTGAGCTGCTTCCAGATGCTCCTCCCTTTTATCCAAAAGATCAATTAACCGATAAACCTGAACGCTTTTTCGTAAACGAAAAAATTCGAGAACGTATTTTAGTACACTACAAAAAAGAAATCCCTTATGCTGTAGAAGTTGAAACGGAAAGCTTTGTTGAAGAAGAAAACATTATTAAAATTCGCTCCGTAATTATGGTAGAACGTGATACACAGAAAGGTATTATTATCGGCCATAAAGGTTCAGCTATTAAACGTGTGGGTGCTGAAGCTCGTAAAGATCTTGAGTATTTCTTCGGCAAGAAGGTTTTTCTAGAGTTATTCGTGAAGGTGAACAAAAACTGGCGTTCTAATGAAAACCAACTCAAAAGATTTGGTTATAAGGACTAATCGTTCATAGATAAAGCATCCATTAAAAGACGGTGCAGGTCTTTCATCTGTTTTTTTCCGGTATCTCTTCCCAACCTACCAAAAACATATAACAATACCCATACAATGGGCAGTGCAATGGTCATTACTAAAGGAAATACCAAAGATTCTCCTAAAGAATACTTGATATACAACATCGATACAAAGGTGATAAAAGCACCGCCTACAATAAAGTGCAAAAACATAAACAAGGTCCAAACCTGAGGTTTTGGTCCGAACAATCCTTTTACAGTTGCTTCGTTTTCTGATTTTTCTACAATTTCAATATGTAATTGAGGAGACCAAAAATGCGCTTCTTTATCCGGAATATCTATGAAAATATGTTGATCCACGATCTTACTCTTGTACTTTTTCTCTGTCTTATTTAAAAATTTTCGCATTTTTTCGACAACATTATTCGCATTTCCCTGAATATCAAAGGAAAATCTGGGTCTTAAAAAAATAGGATTATTGGTTTCTTCTTTCAATGGACCATGTAGAATTACAACTTAAACACCCCAAATTACAATAAAATCGTTGCTTAAATTGTATCTTTGCGCAAAATTTCAGAACATGAACAGTATTGTAGCCATTGTAGGACGACCTAATGTAGGGAAATCTACTTTTTTTAACAGACTAGTGCAGCGACGAGAAGCGATTGTAGATTCTGTTAGTGGAGTGACTCGAGACAGACATTATGGTAAATCTGACTGGAATGGAAAGGAGTTTTCTGTAATCGATACCGGAGGATATGTAGTTGGATCTGAAGATATTTTTGAAGGAGAGATTCGAAAACAAGTACAATTAGCTATTGACGAAGCAGATATTATCATTTTTGTTGTAGATGTGGAAGACGGAATAACACCTATGGATTCTGAAGTAGCTAGAATACTACGCAAGGTTAAAAAACCTGTTTTTACCGCTGTAAACAAGGTAGATAATGCCATGCGCGCGGCTGATGCTGTGGAGTTCTACAATTTAGGATTGGGTGATTATCATACGATTTCTTCTATTAATGGAAGTGGTACAGGAGAGATCTTAGATGCTATTACTGAGATCATGCCTGAACCTGAAGCTGAGGAAGAAGTTGTAAAAGAAGAATTACCCAGATTTGCTGTGGTTGGAAGGCCAAATGCAGGAAAGTCTTCTTTTATTAATGCACTCATTGGAGAGGATCGAAATATTGTAACTGATATCGCCGGAACTACAAGAGATTCTATTGACACCAAATACAATCGTTTTGGTTTTGATTTCAATCTGGTAGATACGGCCGGCATTCGAAAGAAATCCAAAGTAAAAGAAGATCTCGAATTCTATTCGGTAATGCGTGCCGTTAGAACTATAGAATATTCAGATGTGGTGATATTGATGGTAGATGCCACTCGTGGATTTGAAAATCAAGATCAAAATATATTCTGGTTAGCAGAAAAGAACAGAAAAGGAATTGTGGTTTTGATCAATAAATGGGATCTGGTCGAAAAAGAAACCAATACCCTTCGTGATTTTGAAGCAGAGATCAAAAAACAAATTGCTCCATTTACAGATGTCCCTGTTGTTTTCATTTCAGTATTGAACAAGCAACGTATTTTTAAAGCGATCGAAACGGCTGTTGAAGTTTTCGAGAACAGAAAAAGAAGAATTGCAACCAGTAAATTCAACGAAACCATGCTAGAAGTGATCAAAAACAATCCGCCTCCGGCAACGAAAGGAAAGTTTGTAAAGATCAAATACTGTATGCAATTACCTACTAAAACTCCTCAATTTGCATTCTTTTGTAATTTACCTCAGTATGTTAAGGATCCTTATAAGCGATATGTAGAGAATCAGTTACGTTCACATTACGATTTTACCGGAGTACCTATTACCATTTACTTCAGACAGAAGTAGTTTTAACAGTGTTTAACACTTTTTAATAGTTGGCTGTACTTATTTTTCTTTTTTTTGTGACACATTAAAAAGATTCAAGTCTATTATTTGTAACGACTGATAAGAAACCTAATGACTATGAAAAAAGTGATTTTCGCACTCCTATTACTCATCTCTTCTTTTGCACTTTCTCAATCCAAAAATTATACGATCGAAGGGCAACTAAAATCCAAAACAGATTCCACATTTTTAGAGTCTGCCACCATTCATTTAGAAAAGATCAAGGATAGCTCAGTAGTGTCCTATACCATATCTGACAAACAGGGAAAGTTCAAACTAGAAGGAAAGACCTTTGAAAAAGAATTACGACTCGTTGTTTCTTATATAGGCTATGCCTCCTATAGTAAACGCATTACTTTTGATAAAAACTCCTTTCAATTAGGTACCCTAATATTGCAACCCAACGAGAATGTTTTGGATGAAGTTGTCGTAAGATCCAGAGCTCCTATTACCATTAAAAAAGACACCTTAGAATTTAACGTAAAATCCTTTAAAACCAAGAAAGAGGCAACCGTAGAAGACCTCCTAAAGAAACTACCAGGTGTAGAAGTAGACGAGGAAGGAAGAATTACCGTTAATGGTAAAAGTGTAAATAAGATCCTGGTAAATGGCAAGCCTTTCTTTGGAAACGATCCTACGATCACTACCAAAAATTTATCCAAAGAGATCATCGAAAAAGTTCAAATCACAGATACCAAAACAAAAGCGCAGGCATTTGCAGGAGAAAAAGGAGATGATCAAAACAAAACGATCAACCTTACCATAAAAAAAGAGAATAATAAAGGAGTTTTTGGACGAGTCGCCGCTGGAAAAGGAACCGAAGACCTGTATGAGTATGCCGGTATTGTCAATATGTTCGATAACAACAGGCGTGTTAGTTTTCTCGGTGGAGGAAATAATATCAACTCTCCGGGTTTTAGTTTTGGTGAGATAAGAGATATGTTTGGAGGTGGTAACAGTATATCCGTAAGTAGTAATGGTGCTTTCAGTATTGATGGACTTTCCTTTGGTAGTGGAAGCGGTATCACAACCTCTAATAATTTTGGCGGTACCTATGCAGATAAGCTCGGAAAAGGTATAGACATTAATGGAGACTATTTTTATGCCGGTACGGAGACAGAAACACAATCTATCAGAGATCGGGAAACTATCTTACCCGATGGCAGCTCCTTCTTTACCAAATCAAATAGTTCTGGTTCCAATGAAAATAGGAATCATCGAGCAAATATGGATTTTGATATTGAAATAGATTCTACTTTTTTGATCAATATAAGACCTTCATTTGTAAGAAATAAAAGAGAAAGTTTTAACAATCAATTTGATGAATCTTCAGACAGTAACGCTAATTTGATCAATACTTCTACCAGTAATAATTTTAGTGAATCGACAGCGAATAATTTTGCTAATAATCTAGATATCACAAAAAGGTTAAATAACAAAGGTTCTTTTATAAAATTCGGGCTAGACAATCAAATAGATAAGACAGAAACCAATACACGATTCAATTCCGATTTGGAGATTTTTGGAGCAGCGCCATCACAAGAATTAAGAAATCAAATTAGCGACCAGGAAATCACTTTTAATAGTTTAAGAACTAATATTAGCTATCGATACGCCATCGTTTCTAAAAAGTTCTTTATCGATTTCAAATACGCGTACAGAAAAGACAAACGCGTAAGCGAACGAAATACCTATGACATCGATCCTGTAACAAATCAACAAACTTTCAATACAGATCTCAGTACCGATTTTACGTTTGACAATATTCGTTCTACACCAAGTATAGACCTAACCTACAGAAGAGAAAAATGGTCTACAAGTTTTGAAATCGGTCATGTTTCAAGAACCTTAGAAAACAGAGATGTGTTACGTCCAATTCAGAGTTTAAAGCGAGATTTTAATGCGATAGAACTCAATGGAAATTTCAACTATCGATTTAGTCCAAAGTCATCCATGTATTCTGGATATCGTTTATCGAATAGACCTCCGCAGTTAAATCAGTTGCAGCCTTTTACAGACATTTCAAATCCACTAAACATTATCACAGGTAATCCTGCATTAAAACCTGCAAACAACAGTAGAATCTACATGGGGTTCAACAATTTCAATTTTCAAAAAGGCACCGGGTTTTACAGCTACTTTAGTGCAAATTTCACAGACAATCAAGTAGTTTCTAAAACGACTATTGACGAGAACCTGATCAGAAATACAACCTACGAAAATGTAAATGGTAACTACAGGTATTTCTTAAGTGCAACCTATAGTAAAAGTTTAAAATTGGACACGATTAGAAAGATCAAACTTCGCATCGGTCTTTCAACAAATAAAAACAGGTCAGTTAATTTTTATAATGATGTAAAGTACAATTCTATTAACGAAGCAATTTCTCCGAATCTTGGATTTACATTTACCTGGAAAGATGCCTTCGAAATATCTCCAAGATATACATTATCATTTAGCAAGACAGATTTCGATTTGGATCAGTTCACCAATCAAAACTTCACCCGTCATACCTTGCGCATTAGAACCAGAACGTTTGCTCCTAAAAAATTAGAATGGCGCAATAATATCAGCTTTCAATACAATCCTAATGTGGCAGATGGCTTTCAAAAAACAGCTTGGTTTTGGAATTCCACGCTGGCCTACAGTGTTTTAAAAGATAAAGGAACCATTAGTTTAAAAGCATTTGACCTATTAAACCAAAACACCAACGCACGTAGAAGAGCAACAGCAAATTATATAGAAGATTCGGAGAGTATTGTATTAAAACAATATTTTATGCTAAGCTTCAGTTGGAAGTTTAATACACTTGGTACCAAGAAGAAAAAATATGGAGGGGATATCTTCTTTTTCTAGTCGATCTTAGCCTGAATTTCCAAAACATGACCAATCGTTTATTATTTCGTAAATTTGCATACTAAATCGGTTGAATCATGAAAATAGTAAAGTCAAACTTGAACGAGGATATGGAGTTGCCCATGCAGCTAAACATTTCTTTTAAGAAGGTTTTTGCTGTGTTCGAAAAATATGCCACACCAGAATTCAGGGAACATCCTTACCATAAATCTGCTATTGAGATGGTAAAAGAGTTCAAAAAATATCCTGAATTATTTGAAGGCTTTTCCGATTTTTCCTTATTAGATAAATATAAGGAACAGGTAGAATTATTATTAGAACCTTTATTTCCGGAGCCATTGCTTTTAAATGAAATTAAAGCAGCCAGTGTTCCCTTCTCATTTACCTCATTTAAATTCACTACTCGTTTTGAAAACATATTGAATAATGCAGGTGAAGATTACGAGTTGAATGTGCGTAATTTCGAAGAAGATTCCATGTATATTATGGCTTGTACGTTCATTATGAACTATTATTACGGCTATACAATGGATCTAAAAAGACCTTTCTTTTTTGATATTCCAGATCAGAACTCAGGAATCACAAGACATTACAGAGCCGCATTTAATGGTGATTTTTCTGAGGTTATTCCTACTGAAAACGCACCAAAGATTACGGAAGAAGATTATAAAGAACTACTTGACAACTTTGATAACCTGGAAGTATGGAAAGAGAAATTTCCGCCAAACAGCTATATATTCAAAGGATTCGGTATCATGAACCTTTTTGATGTTACCGCTGATCAAACCATTTCTTCTATTCGAACGAACCTCCTGCGAAGTGGAGATAATCTTAATCAGGAGCTACAACATAATTTGCGCGAATTCTTTGCTATTAAAGATTTAATGCTTGGATTCTCTGTGTTCAATATCAGTGACGATTTAAATAAAGCCAGAATAAAGATCTCGGAAAGCTTATTATTTAATAATACAGATGCCGTTTCTTGTTCAGATTATTTTTGTCATCATGTGATTGGAAAAATATTCAATGAATATGAAACCATTGCCATTTCTGATGTCGAGAAATATGGTCGAATGTCAGGTAAGAATCCTTTTTATGATCAACTGAAAAAAGTTGGAGTTGGAAGTATTATTCTAATTCCAATTAAAGCCTCTAATGGTAAAGATTTAGCGGTTCTGGAGATTGCTTCGCCCAGACCTTTTGAGCTGAATTCCATCAATCAAAACAAATTAAAAGATATTCTACCTGCTTTCGAAGCAGCAGTGGAAAGAGCTACGGAAGAAATGCAGAATGTGATTGAAGCTACTATTCAGGAGCATTATACAACATTGCACGATTCTGTAAAATGGAGGTTTATCGAGGCTGCCGAAAAATACCAGCAGGAACTTCAAAATCATAAAGAAGATATTAAACCCGACCAAATCGTGTTTAACGATGTATATCCTTTATTCGGACAAGCGGATATCAAAGGCTCTTCTACGGCAAGAAATGAAGCAATTAAAGAAGATCTAACTACACAACTTACGCTGGCGATCAATGTATTAAAGCATGCTTGCGAGACAGAGAATTTACCGATCTACAAAGAACTAATGTTTAGAGTAGACGGATATTTATCCAATGTTAAGGATGGATTAAATGCAGGAGATGAAGTTGGTATTCTAGATTTCTTAAAGAGAGAAATTTATCCGGTGTTTAAGCATATAAAAGACCTTAACAAGACGTTAGCCAATGAAGTTGATGTGTATATGAATCGTCTGGATAAAGACTTACATGTGGTGTACGAAAGAAGAAAGGCCTATGAAGATAGTGTTTCGCTACTAAACGATAAGCTGGGTAAGTTTATAGATACCAAACAGCTAGAAGCGCAAGAAATGTTTCCACATTATTTTGAAAGATATAAAACCGATGGTGTGGAGCACGATATGTATATTGGTCAGTCCTTGGTAAAGAACAAGACCTTTGATCCATTATACCTCTACAATTTACGATTGTGGCAATTACAATTGATGTGCGAAATGGAAAATGTTGCCTTTGCCATCAGAAAGTGTATGAGCCACGACCTACGTGTTGCTTCACTGATCTTGGTGCATAGTAATCCGTTAGCCATCCGATTTAGAATGGATGAAAAGCAATTTGATGTTGATGGAGCTTATAATATTCGTTATGAGATCATCAAAAAACGAATTGATAAAGCCCACATTAAAGGTACGGACGAACGTTTAACAGTACCTGGTAAGATCTCTATCGTATATTCTCAGGATAAGGATGCCATGGAGTATTTAAAGTATATCAAATATCTCCAATCTAAGAACTTCTTGGGTAAAGTGGAAAAATTAGAACTAGAAGACCTACAAGGAGTTTCCGGTTTAAAAGCGCTACGTGCCGAGGTAGTGTATCAGGAAAATTTTGATGAATCAAATACGATCACCCTACAAGATCTTATTAAAGAAATTGCGTCGTAAATACTTCGAGCACTTGTGCTGTTTTTTCTTGCATTTTAAAGGAAAGTGCAAAAGCGATTACAGAAACAACTATTCCAATAATGAATACGGTATAGGTAGTTCTTAAGATACTGTACTTTCTATTCAACACTTTTCCCAGAAAATACAGATCCTTGGTCATCGAACCATACAGATAGTCTTTGTCTTGCATTAATTCGTTCATGGCCCACTCGAACTCATCCAATTTCATTTTGTGAAAGTTTCCGAAGAACAACAAATTTACTTTCTTGTTCTCTACATCTTGTTTTGAGAATTTTCCGCTGGTAACATTAGGTCTTGTCGCTAAAACAGAAAGTACCATTGACACAATGGTAAACAACACAAAAATAATTGTAGGGACGATCA
Organism: Flavobacteriaceae bacterium; assembly: GCA_965218065.1. Classification (GTDB taxonomy): domain Bacteria; phylum Bacteroidota; class Bacteroidia; order Flavobacteriales; family Flavobacteriaceae; genus Polaribacter. Next base: position 2,548,753 of record OZ244589.1, read on the forward strand.
AATAACTATTAGAAGGATTGTCCAATTTTGGTAATAAGTTCGAAAGTGCTAAAGAAACGATAATGGCATTTACAGATAGTAAGATATTCGCTTTCGTATCCGCTATATCACTTAAAGTAATATGATTTCGTAAGGTCACTCTGAACATGGTCTCAATTCCACGTTCCGGTAACTTAGCTTTATTCTTTTTCAGTGCAAGTTCTTCCGCTTGTTTTTTTGCCTTCTTTTCTTCTTTCTCCTGTTTCGATAATGATTTGAACAAAGAAGCTAAATTCTTATCCTTTCCCGATTGCCAGTTCTCTAAAGCATAATCTGTATAGAACCTATGATGCTTCGTAAAGAACGAGATGTTCTCTTGTATCCATTCAATATTTGTATACTTTTTATTCTGAACCACCTCCCATTCTCTTCGTAGCAATTCGCTTATTTCAGAATAGTTCTTTTCCGGAAAATGAGCACAATCTGCATCTCGGATGATCTTTTCCATTTTATTCAAAGGCTCATAACCCATTTTCGTTGCCATGATCAGATGAGAAATCTCATCGATAAGCGTATCCGAAACATCATGATCCTTTAAAAATGCCTTAGCTATAGCCACGCTGGCTTCTTCATGATTATCTTTTCCCTTCGTATATCCAGTATCATGAAACCAGGCGGTTAAGATCAATTTTTGAGCTTGTTCTTCCGCTACAGATTCACCTTCTATAATTTGCTTGGTTGCAGCTACTACACGCTGTGTATGACTTAAGTTATGATATACAAACTCGCGTGGAAGGTCGTCATTTAATAATGACGAAACATATTTTTCTGTTTCTAAAATAAGCTGCTCCATAAAAAAGTATTTATGCTAAATTAAAAATAAAATATTTGATAGTTTCTATATGTAAGGAAACAGGGTCTTTAACGTCTAAAGTTAGGTTAATATTGCCACATTTAATTAGTAACTTAGTATAAAATAAAAAGTGTATGATCACCTGGAAAAATGTCATTGATTTTGCTGTGAATGGAAACCCAACTCCGTCAAAAAGAGTGGAAAAAACAGAAACTGAATGGAAAGCTTTGCTTACTCCAGAGCAGTTCAGGATTACCAGACTTAAAGGAACTGAAAGGCCTCATAGTGGAGCACTGTGTTCTATTTTTGATGAGGGAACCTATCAATGTGTTTGTTGTCAAACGGATCTGTTTGATTCAACTATTAAGTTTAATTCAAGTTCCGGTTGGCCGAGCTTTACACAACCCATCGAAGAGAATGCCATCCAATATATAAAAGACACCTCTTACGGAATGGTACGTATGGAAGTGCTCTGTAATACCTGTGATGCCCATTTAGGGCACGTATTTCCAGATGGGCCCGAGCCCAGTGGATTGCGTTATTGTATCAATTCTGAATCTATGACTCTTAAAACGGAAAGTAATGTCTAAGAATATTCAAGTAGCCACTGTAGGAGGCGGTTGTTTTTGGTGCACGGAAGCCGTCTTTTTGGAAGTAAAAGGAGTTGAAAGCGTAGTGTCTGGTTATTCTGGAGGAACTGCTCCGGGTAAACCGACATATCGAGAAGTTTGTTCAGGATTGACGGGCCACGCAGAAGTTGTTCAAATAACGTTTGACGCTGACGTCATATCTTATGAAGATATATTGATCATTTTTATGACCACGCATGACCCTACTCAATTGAATAGACAAGGAGCAGATGTAGGAACTCAATATAGGTCTGTGATATACTATCATAATGATCAACAAAGGAGCATAGCAAACAAAGTAGTTACTGCCTTGGAATCTGTTTTTGATGCGAAAATAGTGACTGAGGTCAGTTCCTTAGACATCTTCTATAGAGCAGAAGATGATCATCAAGATTATTACAGAAATAATCAGGAGAAAGGGTATTGTAGTTTTGTAATTACTCCAAAACTGCAAAAGCTCAGAAAGTTGCATGCAGATAAATTAAAGTAATGAACATCAAGTTATATGGAGCGGATAGATGTCACAAAACGCAACATTATATCCGCTTCTTTCAAGATCGTGGTTTAGAATTCGTATTTTTAGATGTAGAGAAAAATGAAGACAGTGCCAATGAATTGCGGAGTTTATACACCAATGGAAAGTTGAATTTCCCAACGATCACATTAAATCATAAAAAGTTGAGAAATCCATCGGATGCAGCATTGTTAAAATGGATAGACAAATTAACATGAAACTAAACCTTAAAAATATATTTATATCAGAACTTCCCTCCGACCCTGTTTTGGAGAATACAAGAAGACAGGTTAGAGAGGCTTGTTTTTCTTTTGCGCAACCTAAGAAGACAGCAAAACCGTCTTTAATTCATGCTTCAAAAGAAATGGCTGAATTGCTGGGGATTTCTGAAAAAGATATATCCTCGAAAGCATTTCTTGATATCATGACGGGGAATACCTTGCTACCAAATACACGTCCTTATGCTATGTGTTATGGCGGACATCAATTTGGGCATTGGGCCGGGCAGTTGGGAGATGGTAGAGCCATTAACCTTACCGAAATTGAACACAAGGATAAAACATGGATGTTACAACTAAAAGGCGCTGGAGAAACACCCTATTCCAGAACTGCCGATGGACTTGCTGTGCTCCGATCTTCTATACGAGAATATTTATGTAGTGAAGCTATGCATCACCTAGGGGTACCTACTACCAGAGCTTTGTCGTTGAGTTTAACAGGTGATCAGGTATTGCGAGATATGATGTACGACGGGAATTCCGCATACGAAAAAGGAGCCATTGTTTCCAGAGTTGCAGAATCATTTTTACGTTTCGGAAACTATGAGATCTTCGCTGCAAGAAATGACATAAAAAACCTCAAAATTCTGGTCGATTATACCATCAGACATCATTTCCCGGAATTAGGATCTCCTTCCAAAGACACCTATGTGGCATTCTTTAAAGAAGTAGCCGACCGTACCTTAGACATGATCATTCACTGGCAGCGTGTGGGGTTTGTTCATGGTGTTATGAATACAGATAACATGTCCATTTTAGGGTTAACTATCGATTATGGCCCCTATGGATGGCTAGAAGGATTCGATGTTGGTTGGACACCAAATACTACCGACAGACAACACAAAAGATATCGGTATGGAAATCAGCCCAATATTGGATTATGGAACCTGTACCAGCTAGCAAATGCCTTATACCCTTTAATTGAAGCAGCAAAGCCACTAGAGGATGTTTTAGAGGGATATAAAATAGATTTCGAGAAAAGATCATTGGAAATGATGCGAGCTAAATTAGGTTTACAGGAGAAAGACGAAAAAGATCTATTGTTAATCCAGGAACTGGAAGACTTGTTGCAAACAGCAGAAACGGATATGACCATCTTCTTCAGAAACCTATCAAAGTTTCAAAAGAACGGCAACGTACCATTTGAGATCATCAAAGATGCTTTTTATGATGAACAACTTCCAGAGGACCTGGTTTCAACATGGAAGAATTGGTTAGACGCTTACAAGGAACGTTTGCAACTTGAAAGTATATCGGATGTTGAACGTCAAAAGAAGATGAACGCTGTCAATCCAAAGTATGTTTTGCGTAATTATATGGCTCAGTTAGCTATTGACGATGCAGATCAAGGTAATTATGGATTGATCGATGAGTGCTATCAATTATTAAAAAAACCATACGATGAGCAACCTGAATATGAAAAGTGGTTTGCCAAAAGGCCTGAATGGGCCAGAACCAAAGTAGGCTGTTCAATGTTATCATGTAGTTCATAATCTCATGGAAAAAATAGGTTTAGGCGGAGGATGTCATTGGTGCACCGAGGCGGTTTTTCAATCTCTTAAAGGAGTATCGAATGTAGCACAAGGGTATCTAAACTCAAGAGAATATTCTTCTTCATTTTCAGAAGGTGTTATTGTTGAATTTGACCCAACGATCATTCCCTTGCATCTCTTGTTAGAGATCCATGTTTTGACCCATAAAAGTCAGAGCGATCATTCGATGCGTCCTAAATACAGATCTGCAGTATATGTATTCTCCGATGCACAACAAAAGGATGTCGAGGAGATCCTGCGAAAGTTAGACAGGAACGCTTCGTCAAAGATTATAACCGAAATACTCTCTTATAATGACTTTAAATCGTCGCGAGAGGATATTCTAAATTATTATTACAACAATCCGGAAAAGCCGTTTTGTACAACATATATCGATCCAAAGATCAAGATCTTACAAAGACAGTTCTCAGATCATGTGGACACACAAAAAATATCACATTTATTAAAAATCGATGAAGAGTATAAAGCTTAGTATTCAAAATAGAAAAGGAATCACACTAAACGCACATTTAGAGTTGCCTGCTAATCAAAGACCAAATTATTATGCCATTTTCGCGCATTGTTTTACCTGTAGCGCCAGTTTATCTGCGGTGAGAAATGTTAGTAGAACTTTAACCCAAGATGGTTTTGGTGTCGTACGTTTCGACTTTACAGGCTTAGGAAGAAGTGAAGGTGAATTTGCCGACAGTTATTTTTCTGCAAATGTGGATGACCTCTTAGATGTGCATAACTATATTTCACAGGAGTACCAAGCTCCATCCTTATTGGTTGGACATTCGCTAGGAGGTGCAGCTGTTTTAGTAGCTGCTTCGCTACTGAAAGACATAAAAGCAGTTGCAACTATAGGAGCCCCAGCGACGGTAAGCCATGTTAAACATTTATTTTCTCATGGTATTGAAGAAATTCCAGAGAAAGGAAATGTAGAAGTAAACATTGGAGGGAGACCCTTCCGCATTAACAAAGATTTTGTGGAAGATTTTGACAAAACAGACCTCCCTACCATTGTAAAAAATTTACGCAAACCACTGCTTATCATGCACGCGCCTTTCGATAAAACCGTAGGTATAGAAAATGCACAACAGTTGTATATGAGTGCTCATCATCCAAAGAGTTTTGTCTCCTTAGATGGAGCAGATCACTTACTTATGGATCCTCAGGACAGTCGATATGTTGGAAATGTAATTGGCACCTGGGTGCAGCGTTATTTTCCTCAGCAAGAAAACAAAATGCTGGATACCGAAGGTGAAAAACTAGTAGGGCATTTGAATCTTGTCGAGGATAATTTCACCTCTTATCTACAAACAAAAAATCATTCCATTGTTGCTGACGAGCCCATCGGAATTGGAGACGATTTCGGTCCTTCTCCATACGATCTGTTAAACGCATCTCTTGCCGCTTGTACTATGATGACCTTAAAGATGTATGCGCAGCGCAAAAAATGGGATCTAAAAGAAGTGTTTGTCTACATTACAAATTCGAAAAAACACAGTGATGATCTAGAGATTGAAACTGAAAATCCCGGATATTTAGACCATATTAGTAAAAAATTAAAATTTGTTGGTAACTTAGATGCTAGCCAACAACAACGTTTGAAAGAGATCGCATCGAGATGCCCCGTGCATAGAACATTAGAAAGAGGTGTTATCTTTGATACAGAAATTATCGCATAAATACGGGTATAAAACATCAACCAACACTATGAAGTATTTACAAAGAATAGCTTTCTCAGCATTAGCCCTACTTTTCTCTGCTTGTGCCACATATAATGCTCAATTTGCAACCAACAGTTCGACCATGGATGGCTCTCCCAAAGAGGTTTCTCATACATTCTATTTAATTGGTGATGCAGGAAATGCAAACATGAATGAAAGCACAAAGGCATTGGACGTTCTAACTAAAGAAATAGAGACGGCAACTAACAATTCGACATTACTTTTTTTGGGTGATAATGTATATCCATTAGGTATTCCACCAAAAAACTCAAAAGACTATGAGTTGGCCAAATATAGAATGGAAGCGCAGACCAACATTGCTAAAAACTTTAAAGGAAATACTTATGTGATTCCTGGCAATCATGATTGGTATCATGGTTTAGACGGTTTAAAAAGACAAGAAAAATTGGTAGAAAAAGCGCTTGGAAAAAATACCTTTTTACCCGAAAACGGCTGCCCATTAGAACGTGTCAAAATTTCGAAAGATATTGACATGATTATTATCGATACTCATTGGTACGTCACAAATTGGGATAATCATCCGAAGATCAATGACAATTGCGAAATAAAAACCAGGGCCAAATTCTATGACGAATTAGAAGGTTTGATCAAAAAAGCACGAGGTAAAACCACCATCATAGCCATGCATCATCCTATGTTTACTCAGGGACCTCATGCAGGAAAATACTCTTTTAAAAGTCACATGACTCCTGCACCGGTACTAGGAACTTTAAAAAACGTATTGAGAAAAACGACAGGAGTTTCGAATGCCGATCAACAAAACAAGAGATATAACGAACTTAAAAAGAGGGTTGTTACCTTATCTCAGGAAAATGATAAAACCATTTTCGTTTCGGGCCATGAGCATAGTTTACAGTATATAGTTCAGGATAACATTCCTCAAATTGTAAGTGGGTCAGGGTCGAAAACAAGTGCTACTAAACTTTCTGGTGGAGGATTATTTGCATATGGTGAACAAGGTTTTGCAAAATTGATCGTGTACAAGGATGGATCGTCCAAAGTGCAGTTCTTCACCTTGGATGACGCAAATCCGGTATTTGAAAGCCATGTTCTAAAAGCAAATAAAGCGCAAACGTTAATCCAATATCCTACCGATTTTCCTGAAACTGTGGAGGCTCCTATTTACTCAAAAGAGGAAACCACAAAAGGAAACACATATAAATTCTTTTGGGGTGATCGTTATAGGTCCTATTATAGTAAGAATGTACTTGCCCCGACAGTGCGATTAGATACCTTATTTGGAGGTTTAACGCCTGTGCGCAAAGGTGGAGGGCATCAATCTAAATCATTACGACTGGAAGATGCTCAGGGAAGAGAATACGTAATGCGTGCATTGCGCAAGAATGCTCTGCAATACCTGCAAGCAGTAGCCTTTAAAGATCAATATATTGAAGGTCAATTTAACGATACATATACTCAAAAATTGCTGCTGGATGTTTTTACAGGAGCACATCCGTATGCTCCGTTTACCATAGGAACTTTAGCCGATGCTGTAGGAGTATTCCACACAAACCCTGTGTTGTATTATATTCCAAAACAAGAACGATTAGGAGTATATAATAATGAATTTGGCGATGCCTTGTACATGATCGAAGAACGCGCAGCGTCCGGTCATGGCGATAAGAAGAGTTTTGGATTTTCGAATAAACTGATCAGTACGGACGACCTTTTAAAGAAGATCCATTCAGACGAAGATCATGAAGTGGATGAGCAGGCATACATCAGGGCACGTTTATTCGACATGCTCATTGGTGACTGGGATCGTCATGAAGATCAATGGCGTTGGGCGGTTTTTAAAGAGAACGGGAAGACCGTTTATAGACCTGTCCCCAGGGATAGGGATCAAGCTTTTTCCATTATGGCAGATGGATTCTTACTGAATTTCGCAACCAAGGTAATTACGAACTTATCCTTAATGCAGTCCTATGACGAGGATATTCGTAACGTAGCCGGATTTAATTTGGAACCGTATCCATTAGATATGGCGCTGATCAATGAGTCAACTAAAAAAGATTGGGATGCGCAGGTTTCACATATTGTTACCAATCTTACAGATGATGTGATCGAAAAAGCATTTGCTTTTTTCCCTCCGGAAGTCAATGATGAAACCATTAACGACATCAAAAGAAAATTAGAGGGTAGGCGCAAAAACCTTCAGCATATCTCGGATACTTATTTTAAACATATCAATCGATTTCAGGTAGTAAAAGGAACCGATAAAGATGATTGGTTCGATATTGAACGTATGCAAAATGGTCAAACAAAAGTCACTGGATACCGTATTAAAAAAGGGAAGAAAGCCGATATCTTTCATCAAAAAACCTATTCAAGAGCTCACACCAAAGAGATCTGGATCTATGGATTGGACGACGACGATATGTTTGTGGTGCAAGGTGATGGAAACAACATGATCAAAGTAAGAATCATTGGAGGTCAGAACAAGGACACCTATGATATTCGAAACGGAAAGAAAGTTATCGTATATGATTATAAGTCTAAGAAAAGTGAATTCTTGACCAACAAAGGAAGAAAACGGTTGACAGATGATTACGAAACGAATATTTACGATCATAAAAAACTGAAGAACAATGCCGTCCAATATTTACCCGCCATTGGTGGTAATCCCGATGATGGTTTAAGCATAGGAATGGCCAATACCTTTATAGCGAATGGTTTTGAACGCAATCCATTTACCTATAAACACACCATTTATGGTGCGTATTATTTAGCGACCAATGGTTTTCAATTGAATTATAATGGCGAATTCGCAAACGTGGTAGGAAGGGCTAATTTAGGGATAGACGTTGCCTTTACCAGTCCTAACTTTGCAACCAATTTCTTTGGATACGGAAATCAATCTATCAATTTAGAACCCGATAACGACGCTATTGAAAGAGATTATAACCGTGTAAAGATGAGACAACTTCATTTCGGCACATCCCTACTTTGGAAAGGTGATCTAGGTTCTCTAGTAAAGCTTTCAGCCAACTATCAGGCAATTGAAGTAGATAATACTCAAGGGCGATTTGTAAATGTAACTACACAATTACCTGCTCGGGTCTTTACCAATCAAAATTTTATCAATGGGGAATTAAGTTATCATTTCAAAAACACAGATAATGCTGCCTTTTCTACCATGGGAATGGAAACGCATTTGATCTTTGGATATACCTCCAATTTAGATGCGTCAACAGGGTTTGGTTATTTTAAACCATCCATATCTTTTGACTATAAACTTTCGAACAGTGGTAATATCGTTTTTGCAACAAAATTAGCCGGACAGATGAACTTTGGTGATGATTTTGAATTTTATCAAGCGGCTCGATTAGGTGCAAGAAACGGGTTACGTGCCTATCGTTTTGATCGATTCTTAGGTAAAAGTGCATTCTATCAAAGTTCTGATATTAGAGTCAACTTGAAAAAAGTAAAAACCGGATTGCTTCCATTATCGATTGGTATTTTTGGTGGATTCGATTACGGAAAGGTTTGGATCGATAACTTCCCGACAGGTGACTGGAACACTTCTGTGGGAGGTGGTGTTTTCTTTGATGCTGCCGATATGCTCTCTGCCCGAATTTCTGCTTTTAATGGAGATGATGGTTTGCGTATCGCATTTGGTGTAGGATTCGGATTTTAAATAAACAGTATGTATAAGATATTACATAAGTATCGGTTTATCATTTTCTTTGGCACTCAACTCGCCATTTTATTTGGTTCCTTAATTATTCATACCGCTGTTTTTACAGAAAAAGTAGTTCCTGTCCTGTTTTTGATAAATATTGCTAGCGGATTGCTAATGATCTCCCATAAAAAGATCCTTGCCTGGTTCTATACCATCTTGTTTGTTCTATCGCTCATTTTCTTTGGCATGGATATTATCAAAGATAGTGGTATCGGGCCTAATTTGACCAAACGCTTTTTTGTGTATTTCTTGTTTTATGCCTCAGTGACCTACGGTATCATACATCAGGTGTGGCAATCAAAAAAAGTAAACAGTAAGGTAATGATCGGTTTGATCAGTGGTTATATTTCTATCGGATTTATTGCGTTCTTTCTATTTTCTACATTGGAGATCTATAACTCAGATTCTTTTGTAGGTCAGCTATTCACTCCAGAATTTACGATTGCAGAGCGATTAGATGCTTTACTATATTTTAGCTATGTTACGATTTTAACCATTGGATATGGAGATATTGTTCCGGCAACTCCTATGGCTCAAAAAGCAGTCGTTCTAGTAGGTTTAGCAGGGCAATTTTATACACTTATCGTTACCGCGGTAGTGCTCGAAAAGTATATTCGACATTCAAAGAAAGAATAATGTTATTCATATGATTTAACTCATAAAAAAAGAAGCAGTTCTTTAAGATCTTTGTATTAGAAACTATGTAACATATAACAAATGGAAACAGCATCTCTTTATAAAGATCTTGAATACAATGCAACCAAACCCATCATCAACGTATTATTGGATACTCCCTTTACCAAAGAAATTAGAATAGCTATGCAAGAAGGAACCATCATGAAAGAACATAAAACTCCATTTCCTATAGTGGTGCAGGTAGTTGAAGGAGCTATCACTTTCGGGGTACAAGGAAGTTCTTTGAAAATGAAAACCGGAGACCTGATCGCTTTAGAAGGCGATATCTATCATGATCTCACAGCTACTAAAAATAGTATAGTTCGTCTAACGTTAACCAAACAAGATAATACCAACCGTGTAAAAAATGTCGCAGAAAATTAGAACTTCGATCAAAATTAGTATTCCCGTAATTTCTTTTATATGGGTCGGGATGGTTTTGGGTATCTCTTTTTTAGAGGCTCCTCTAAAATTTCAAGCACCAAATATTACATTGGAGTTAGGTTTGGGTATTGGGCAGCTCGTTTTTACAGCTCTTAACAAAGTGGAGTTGGTACTAGCATCTATCATATTCCTATGTCTTTTATTAGGAAAATTCTCTTTTAAGAAGCACCGTTTATATCTTATATCAATAGGTATTCTCCTCATCCAAACCTTTTGGTTATTTCCTGTATTAGATGATCGAATAGATGCCATACTATCAGGACAGAACATAGCCGACAGTTATCATCACATTACTTTTGTGATCTTAGAGGTAGTTAAAGTAGTAGTTCTAGGAATAGCAGGTATCAGATTCTTAAAGAGCCATACTATTTCGATAAAATAAATCTGTACAGGTTTTTTCCACCATGCCTGTCCTCTTCATCCGCAACATAAATGGTCCTGTCATTTTTAAATGTAATAGATTCTTTTTGTGATTCGTATCCAAATGAAAATTGCGTTGCCTTACCTGAAAAGAAATCATCTCCGGTGAAATCAGAAAACACCCAGGCCGCATCATGATTGAGTAATACCATTTTTTTACCATCTTTAGTGATGTCTGCAGCAGTGATCCAGCACCCTTGTTTTGGGCAGGTTGTAAAATCTGAAATAAGTGCTGCTTTATGGTTTCCAGACTTATTAGGTACTTTATATAGAAAAGTCTTTCCTATTTTTCCTTTCACCCTACTTTTCGTAAAAATATAAAAGTGTCCATTCCACTCGAAAAAAGCTTCCGTATCATAATATAACCGTTTCTTTTTAGGTGGAAATTTCTTTTGTTCAGGGTATCGAAATTGGACTTTTTCAACATCTACCTTCTTTTCTGAAGTTAGATCAGTCGCGTTCACTTTAAAGATGGTTAAGTCTTTTCGTTTATTGGCATTATTCCCAAAATCACCGATATACAGATTCCCTTCTGCATCCATTGTAATGTCTTCCCAATCGGTATTTTTAGCGTTGATCTTTAGCGTACGTATGATCTTTCCATTATTAGATACCAGATAAATATGAGGTTTATTTCCACTATCGTTCAACATCCAAAAGGCCTGTTCTTTTTCTGAATATTGAATTCCGGAAACTTCCCTGAGTTTTTTAGGGAGATGCGCTTTTAGTTCCAACTGACCATAATTGGTACAGCTCACCAAACAACACAATCCGATAAATAATATTATTTTTTTCATATTTCTTACCAACTTCCGGTAGCTCCACCGCCGCCGCCCATTCCGCCTCCGAAGCCTCCTCCGAAGCCTCCTGACGATGAACTACCTCCTCCAAAACCTCCGAAACTTCCTCCACTACTTCGTCCCATATTGCTCAAAATGATCACATCTAACAAACTTCCTGCAGTCGATTTTCTTCTTCCTCGTCCACCACCTCTTCCTTTGAAAATAAGGAGCAAAATGAAGAATATAATAAATATGATAAATTTTGGAAAACCCGAATCATCTTTATTTTTATTTCTCTTCTTCTTTTGAGTTTCTTTGAATTCTCCTATAAGAACTTCAAATATCCCATCGGTCCCCCTATCTAGCCCCTTAAAGTAGTTTCCTTTTTTAAATTCAGGGATAATCCTTGATTCAATTATTTGCCTTGACTTGAAATCAGTTAATAGATGTTCAACCCCATAACCAGTATTAATATTGACCTTTCTGTCTTTTTTTGCTAAAGTAATAAGAACCCCATTATCCTTTCCCTCTTGGCCAATACCCCATTTTGTCAACCATTGAGCTCCTAAGTAAGCAATGTTTTCTCCTTTCGTACTTTCAATAATAACGAGTACGATTTGGGTGGAAGTACTATCTGAATAGTTAACTAACTTACTCTCTAAATTTTGCCTCTGAGATTCAGATAACAAGTTTACATAATCGTAAACACTTGTCTGTTTTCTGGGTTTATCTGGAATTTTATATTGAGCAGTACTTATGTTTACAAAAAACAACCCTAAAAGCAACATCCATAATATCTTCTTCATGAGCTTTTCGAAATTTCGTTTGACAGTTCATCCTGATCATCTTCCTGATAGGGAAAATGACTTTTTAATTCTTGACCGGCCTTTGCAATACCCGAGACGATCCCTTCTTTGAAAGCTTCCTTACGAAAATGTTTTTGCATAACATCTTTTGTCGATTCCCAAAAATCATCAGGTACCGCTTGATTGATTCCTTCATCTCCTAAAATGACAAACTGGTGATCTTCGACTGCCAAATATATCAGCACACCGTTTCTTAGTGCTGTTTTATGCATCCCTAATTGCGCAAAGATCTTTTGCGCATGTTCGAAATGATCTTCATTAGCATGTGCTTCAATATGCACACGGATTTCACCAGAAGTGTTTTGTTCAGCTAGTTTAATGGCAGCAACAATCTCTTCTTCTTCTTTCTTAGATAAAAAATCTTCTACCGCAGACATTATTCTTTTTTGTTAAAATCAAAGTTTACATCCGGTGCATCTTCTGCGCCCTCTTTTGCCTTAAAACGATCCATTTTTTCGAAACCTAACATTCCGGCTAACAACGAAGCTGGGAATTTTCTGATATGTTTATTGTATTTATTTACCCCTGCGTTAAATCGATCCCTTGCCACGTTAATTCGGTTCTCTGTTCCTTCCAATTGACTTTGCAACTCCAGGAAGTTCTGATTTGCTTTTAGATCTGGATAGCGCTCTACAGTTACCAATAGTTTTGACAATGCTCCGGTTAGACCTGTCTGCGCTTGTTGAAATTGTGCCATATTAGCAGCCGTCAAGTTGCTAGCATCAATGTTTACTGAAGTTGCTTTTGCTCTGGCGTTGATAACTTCAGTCAAGGTCGTTTTTTCAAAATCTGCCGCTCCTTGCACCGTTTTTACCAAATTTCCAATGAGGTCACTTCTTCGCTGGTAGGCACTTTCTACATTTGACCATGCTGTTTTAGCATCTTCTTGATTTACTACAGCTGTGTTATTCACTCCTTTAACCCAACTATAACCTATGATTAATAAGGCTATAATTATAATTAGTGGCAACCATTTTTTCATAATTCTTGTTTTTAAAGTTTGTATTTAGTTTTTAGTTCTATTCATTTATAACGACGTTCCTCCATCTAATGTGATCGTCTGCCCGGTGATAAAACGGGTAGTATCCGATGCCAACCAGACTACCGCTTCTGCAATCTCTGACGCTTCTCCATAGCGGCGCATTGGAATGATCCTTTTTAATTTTGCATCCATATCTGGTCTTGCCGCTAATAATTGATCTAATAAGGCAGATTCTGTATATCCCGGACAAACCGCATTGATACGAATGCCTGTTTTTGCATATTCTAACGCAGCAGATTTGGTCATCCCCACTACTGCAAATTTACTGGCCGTGTAAGAAATATTGTTCAGTGATGCTTTTAAACCAGCTAACGAGGCTACATTAACGATATTTCCGAAACCTTGTTGCATCATTTGTTGCAAAGCCAATTGCATTCCATAAAACACACCTGTTTGATTCACAGCAATCACGTTGTCCCAATCCTCTAGCGTATATTCTGCAGTTTTCAGCATTTGTTTTGGTCCGATTCCGGCATTATTCACCATAACATCCAACTGACCGTAGGCAGTAACTGCGTGCTGAATTAAGTTCTTCACTTCTTCATAGTTGGCAACGTTTGCTTTTATAGGTAGCGATTCTCCAAAGTTTGTTACAATCTCTTCCGAAACTTCTTTCGCTTTTTCCAGATCAATATCCGAAACGATCACTTTAGCACCATGGTACGCAAAGTGTTTGGCAGTTGCTTTCCCTATACCAGAACCTGCACCTGTTACAATTACTACTTTATCTTTTACTTTCATCTCTTCATATAATTATGTCAGTTCGAGTTATTTTGAGAATGAAATGATCAAAATAGTATCGAGAACTAATTTACTCACAACTTCTCGATACAATTTCAATACAATGAAATTACTCGAAGTGACAATTCATACTTTTATTTTTCACTACCTATCTAATCTATAGATCTTGTTTTAATGGCCTTTAATGCCAGGTTACAACACAACTCGGCTGCTTTGTTCAAGTTTGCGAAACGAGGATCTGTGGTTAAGCCTTTATTATATCGGTAATAGATCTGTTGTGCAATAACAGCAATCTTAAAAAGTCCGAAAGCATAATAAAAGACAATCTGCCCCAAATCTCTCCCAGATTTTTTTGCATACAATTCAGCGATCTCACTTCGAATAGGGTTTCCTTCAAATATAGTAGGTGATGGAATTCCTTGTTTTACAAAATCCATGTCCGAAGCTACCGTCCAGTAGCCCAGTGAAGTTCCCAAATCCATTAAAGGATCTCCTAACGTGGCCATTTCCCAATCTAATATCGCAGTGATCTCTTTCCAAGAGCCATCTTTAAACACAACATTGTCGTACTTATAATCATTATGGATCAAACAATGCTCATAAGACTTAGGTTGATTTACTTCCATCCATTGCATTACTTTTTCCGCAGCAGGAATATCCTCTGTGGCGGCTTTCAAATACTGTTTCCCCCAATTGGTAACCTGACGCGACACATATCCTTCCGGTTTCCCTAAATCCGACAATCCAACAGCCTTATAATCTAGTTGATGCAGCTCTACAAAAGTATCTAACCATGAATTTGCAATGATGCTGTATTGATCGGCTGGGATATTTCTTTTATGCGCTTCTTTAAAATTTAAGATGATACCATCTACCTTTTCCATCACGTAAAACTCACAATTCATGATATTCAAATCATCTCCAAAGGCAAACATTTTAGGAACCTTATCGAAGCCTTTTTTAACAGCAGATTGTACTTTAAATTCGCGCCCCATATCATGCCCTCTTTTGATGGCTCCAAAGGGTGGTCTTCTCAATACATACTCTTTATCCTCAATAGAAAGCAAATAGGTAAGGTTAGAATATCCATGTGTGAATTGCTGCACAAATAATTCGCTATCTGCAGCACCTATCAGTTCTTCTTTAAGCAAAAACTCTTTGAGCCTCGCTTCAGGTAACTCCTCTCCTTTTCGTACATTTTGATTCGACATAGTTATACTTTTCCGTATTTTTTGATGCAACTTTTCCCTAACTGATACATATGCACCTCATCGGGTCCATCCGCTAGACGAAGCATTCTTGCTATGGCATAATAATGTGCCAATTGCGTGTCAGGCCCTACTCCTTTTCCTCCTAGAATTTGAATGGCTCTATCGATCACATGCATTGCCATATTTGGTGCCACTACTTTGATCATCGCAATCAGGTCTTTTGCTTCTTTATTCCCTTTTTTGTCCATTTTATCTGCAGCGGATAAGGTCAAAAGTCGCGCTTGCTCTATTTCACACTGAGATTTGGCAATCTCATGCCGCATACTACTAAAATCATAAAACTTCTTCCCAAACGCTTCTCGTTCCAGGGTTCTTTGAGACATCAATTCTAATGCATATTGTGCCATTCCTACTAAACGCATGCAGTGATGAATTCGTCCAGGGCCTAAACGTCCTTGGGCAATCTCAAAACCTCTTCCTTCACCTAAGATCAAGTTTTCTTTAGGAACCCTCACATTGGTTAATGCTATTTCGGCATGTCCCTCCGGAGAATCATAAAATCCTAAAACCGATAAGGGTCGTATGATCTCCAATCCCGGGGTGTCCATGGGTACCAATACCATACTCTGTTGTTGATGTCTTGGTGCACCAGGATCCGTTTTCCCCATCACAATAGCCACTTTACAGTGTGGATCCATGGCTCCAGATGACCACCATTTTCTTCCATTTATGACATATTCATCTCCATCCAAAACAATGGATGTTTCAATATTTGTGGCATCTGAAGAAGCTACTTGTGGTTCTGTCATTAGAAAGGCAGAACGAATATCACCATTCATTAATGGTGCTAACCATTGTTCTTTTTGATCCTCGCTTCCATATTTAGCTAACACCTCCATATTTCCAGTATCCGGCGCAGAACAATTGAAGATCTCTGAGATCCAAATACGTTGTCCCATGATCTCTGCTAACGGGGCATACTCCAAATTGGTCAATCCAGGGCTTAGATCACCATAATCTTTAGGTAAGAAAAGGTTCCACAAGTCTGCTTCTTTTGCTTTTTGCTTTAGCGCTTCTGTTTTTGGCCAGCGTTTCCAAAGGTTCTCTGGATGCTGCTGAAAAGCTTGAAACTCGGCTTCAACAGGAACAATATGTTCTTCTATAAAAGCATTTAATTTTGCCTGTAGTTCTTTTGATTTTTGTGAGTATTCGAAATTCATGTTTTGTTTGTCATCTCGAGCGCAATCGAGAGGTTCTTATCGTTTTAATATAGGTTCGCTTCTCGACTCCACTCGAAAAGACGCCGACCAATTTACTATTTATCCTGCGATCATATACCCTCCATCGGCGGTATATACACCTCCTGTCATATAGGAACCAGCATCTGACGCTAATAAGCACGCTAACCCTACCATTTCTTCCGGTTGTCCCATACGTCCACTGGGAATTGTTTTTTCTATTTTGTTTAATAGTTTTTCATTTTGCCATAGTGCAGCACTGAATTTTGTCTGAATCAATCCTGGGCATACAGCATTGGCTCGAATACCATAACGTCCCCATTCCTTGGCTTGATTTTTCGTTAACATCAACAAGGCTGCCTTACTTGTACTATACAACCCTAAACCAAATCCCGGTGTTAGCGCCTCTACGGAAGCAATATTAATAATACTTCCATTCTTGTTTTTTTGCATGTATGGTAATACTAGATTGGACAAAGCCCAGGGAGCCTTAACGTTTACGTCCATGATCTTGTCAAAAATCGCTTCATCTGAATCTTCGATAGGTCCAAAAACAGGATTGATAGCAGCATTATTGACCAGAATATCGATTTGTCCAAAAGCCTTGACAGTGCTTTCCACAAGATTTATACGCTGTTCCTCTTTTCCTATATGACAAGCAATCCCTTTTGCTTTAAAGCCAAGTTCGGTAAATTCCTTTACAACTTCATCGCAAGCTTCCTGACTTCTGCTACTAATAACGACCTGCGCTCCTTTTTCGGCTAATCCTTTCGCCATTGCTTTTCCAATCCCCTTACTAGAACCTGTTACAATTGCTACTTTACCTTCTAGATTGAAGCTCTCGCTAAACATATCGAGGTGTTTGTGTACTGTACTCATTAATTTATAAATTCTTTACCTTTTTTTATGGTCACGGTTTCCGGGTTCATTAATATTGAAGCCAGTCCGATCGTTTTTGGCAATTCGTATGCGTAAAAATATTTCATCGTTTCGATCTTGCTTTCATAAAAGTCATCTGAAAAACCAGCTGATTTATCATGTAATGACTCAAGTGCATTCAGCGCAATATCTAACCAGGTCCAACTCATCAACACCAGGCTCAAAAACTCCATAAAGACGGTAGCATCTGCCAGATATCTTTCATAATCACCTTTCATCGCAAATGGCATTAAGGTACCTAACACTTTTTGTGTTAAATGCAACTTATCTCCCAACTCTTTAGCATGGGATAGTAGTTCCGGAAAATTGCTGGCTGCTTTGATCGTGTTCATTACCTCTTCCAATAAAAGTTCCAGACCTTTTCCATTATTCATAGGTACTTTACGACCTAATAGATCTTGTGATTGAATTCCTGTAGTTCCTTCATATAGTGAGAAGATCCGGATATCACGGTAATATTGTTGTAATATAAAATCTGCACAAAAACCATATCCTCCCAATACTTGTACACCATTATTTACAGCTTGCAACCCCGCTTCTGAAGGGTAGGTTTTCACAATAGGAATTACCATCTCTAATAACGTATGATACTTTTCTTTTTCAACTTTGGAAGTCGCAGTTTCAACCAGATCATAATACTTTGCTGCCAACATAACCAAACTCATAGAGCCTTCTACTACCGATTTTTGATGTAGTAACATTCTTCGAACATCTGGATGGTTAATGATCAAGGTTTGATCTTCATCTAAGTTCTTTGTACCATCACTACTTAATTTTCTTCCCTGAGCACGTTCATTCGCGTAATTCAGCGAGGCATAATAGGCCGCACATGCAATCGCAGATGCTCCACGTCCTACTGCAATTCTAGCTCCATTCATCATTAAGAACATGTAGTGTAATCCTTTATTTGGTTCGCCTACCAACCATCCTCTACAATCGTCTCCATCTCCAAAACCAAGGTGTGTGGTACAGTAGCCTCTTTGTCCAAGTTTTTGAAAATCTGCAACTGTTGTAACATCGTTAAATTCCAATTCTCCAGTATCAGCAGGTCTGTTTTTAGGAACCACTAATAATGAGATTCCTTTAGTTCCTTTCGGTGCTCCTTCTATTCTTGCTAGCACCAGATGTACAATATTCTCGGTAAAATTATTGTCTCCTCCAGAAATAAATATTTTCTGTCCGCTAATCTTGTAATAGTCATCATCCGTGGGAGTTGCCTTTGTAATGATATCTGATAACGAGCTTCCTGCTTGTGGTTCTGTTAAACACATGGTACCGCCCCACTTTCCGGACAGCATCTTTGGTACATAGGTGTCATTCAACTCCTTATTTCCAAAATGTATAATTAACTCTGCTGAACCTGAGGTTAGTGCTGCATATCCCGGTAAATGATTATTAGCAGCGTCTAACATATAATAGGCTGCCGTTTGTGTCATAAGCGGGATCTGAAGTCCTCCTGCTTCGTAATCAAAGGGAGCGGATATTAATCCTAACTCTCCTCCTTGATACATCATTTTCTTTACTTGATCGTGTACATATACTTTTCCGTCTTTATGATATGCAGGATGTTCGTCCATCTCTTTAAAATAGGGGAACATTTCTCTATCGGCAAATTCTTTTACCGAGTCTAAAAACATATCCAACGATTCTCTATCGTGATCTTGAAAACGTTCTCGTGGTAATAGGTCCTCTAGTTTGTGCACATCATAAAGCATGTATTTTAATGTATCTACATCTACATACTTTACTGACATTTTAGGGATTTTTAAAGTTGATTCTTAATCTTGATTAATTCGGCTTTTACTGCTTCTAATCTACTAATTATTTCGTGATTATGAACAACACCTTCCGGGTTTTTCTTCAACTTTTGCTTGGCCCCTTCTAAGGTAAAGCCTCTTTCTTTGACGAGATTATATATTAATTTGAAGTTAGAAATATCATCTGGAGTAAAGAGTCTATTTCCTTTCGCATTTTTTTTTGGTTTGATAATATCAAACTCTTTTTCCCAAAAACGGATCAACGAAGTATTAACAGAAAAGGCCTTTGCCACTTCTCCTATTTTATAATATCTCTTTTCGGGTAAGTCTACGTGCATAGTTATACTTAATCGTAGGATTGTCCTTCTTCTTCAGCTGCTATTTGCATTGCTAAAAATTCTTGAGGAGTCAGATCTCCGTAGTAGTAGTAAATCGGGTTTACAGCTCTTCCGTTCTTGTGCACTTCATAATGTAAATGTGGTGCTACAGAGCGTCCCGTATTTCCAACATATCCAATTAGATCTCCTCTTTTTACTTTTCTTCCTTTACGCGTGGCAATTTTACTCATATGTGCATAGATAGTTCTATAACCAAAACCATGATCTATGTATACTACTTTTCCGAATGTCGGACTTCTTCTCGCTAATGTTACGGTTCCATTACCAGAAGCATAGATAGGTGTTCCGGTAGGCGCGGTAAAGTCCATTCCCTTGTGAAACTTTCTAATCTTCAAGATAGGATGCATTCTATATTTAAACCCTGATGACATCCACATTTTATCACTCTTCTTCACGGGCATAATGGCCGGTATAGAAGCCAGCATTGTTTCCTTTTCTTTTGCAAGCGTTACAATTTCGTCCAATGATTTTGATTGAACCACCATTTGTTTAGACAGTACATCTATATCCTTGGTTAACTTCTTTATCATTGCCGAATTGTCAAAACCATCTAGGTAGCTATATCTATTTACCCCACCAAATCCGGCTTTTCGTTGTTCATCCGGAATAGGATTGGCCTCAAAATAAGCTCTATAAATATTGTTATCTCTTTCTTGAAGTTGTGTTAAGATCTTCGAGCTTTCTTCAACTCGCTTCGTTAGAAGTTCGTAATTTATTTTCAGATTCTCCAACTCTCTATCCTTTACTAATTCATTCGGAGTCTTGAGAAACTGGCTAAACACAATAAATCCGATAAACATTAGTAAGACACCCGCCAATAATAACAGAACTGAATTCTTATAGAGATCGCCTTTCTTCTTTTCAATCCTTCTATAGGATAATGTATCAGAATCGTAATAATATTTTACTTTTGCCATACAGCTAAATATGCTACTTTTGTGCTTTTAAAGCAGTTAAAACTGCAAGCAGTTTTAACTAATAACTCACAAATCTACAAAATGTTTTATAACTCATGTAGTTCGTGATTTTTTTAAAGAACATTTAACAATACAGTTTTTAGTTTAAAACGATTTAGAATACATGAAATCTCAAGAAATTCGCTCGCGCTTTTTATCTTTTTTTGAAGAAAAATCGCATGACATTGTCCCATCATCGCCGATGGTCTTAAAAAATGACCCAACCCTGATGTTTACAAACTCGGGTATGGCCCCATTTAAAGAGTTTTTCTTGGGAAATGCCGTTCCTAAAAACAATCGTATCTCCGATACTCAAAAATGTCTACGTGTTTCCGGGAAACACAATGATCTCGAAGAAGTAGGATATGACACCTATCATCATACCATGTTTGAGATGTTAGGGAACTGGAGTTTTGGAGATTATTTCAAAAAGGAAGCAATTGCATGGGCATGGGAGCTGCTTACAGAAGTATATAAGATAGATAAGTCTTCCTTGTATGTTACTGTTTTTGAAGGAAGCTCAGACAAAGATAACCTACCCATGGATCAAGAAGCGTATGACTTTTGGAAAGACATTATACCAGAAGATCGCATCTTAATGGGGAACAAAAAAGATAATTTCTGGGAAATGGGAGAACAAGGACCTTGTGGACCATGTTCCGAAATTCATGTAGACATTCGATCAGAAGAAGAAAAAGCAAAAGTAGACGGAAAGTCTCTGGTAAATATGGACCACCCTCAGGTTGTTGAGATCTGGAACCTGGTATTCATGCAATACAACCGTAAAGCAGATGGATCTTTAGAAGATCTTCCAGCAAAACATATTGATACCGGAATGGGCTTCGAACGTCTGTGTATGGTATTACAAGGTGTTCAGTCGAATTATGATACGGATGTGTTTACACCTATCATTAGAGAGATTGAAGCGATCACATCGAATCACTATGGAAAAGATGAGAAGAGAGATATTGCTATCCGAGTGATTGCAGATCATGTTAGAGCAGTTGCTTTTTCTATTGCTGATGGTCAATTGCCAAGTAATAATGGTGCAGGTTATGTGATACGTAGGATTCTGCGTAGAGCTATTCGATATGGATTTACCTTTCTGAATAAGAAAGAACCCTTCATTTACAGGTTGGTTGATGTTTTGTCTAAAAAAATGGGCAAAGCGTTTCCTGAATTAAAAGCGCAAAAACAATTAATTGAGAATGTAATCCGAGAAGAAGAGCATTCATTCTTGAATACACTAGAACAAGGGTTGGTACTTTTAAACAGAATCGTTGAAACTGCTGATTCTACTACTATTTCTGGTGAAAAAGCTTTTGAATTATATGACACCTATGGGTTTCCAATAGATTTGACTGCTTTAATTTTAGGTGAAAAGGGACTTTCATTGGATGAGCAAGGTTTCCAAAAAGAACTGGAAAAGCAAAAAGCACGTTCTAGAGCAGCTAGTGAATCTTCTACGGATGACTGGACTGTGTTAACTGAAGATGCAGAAGAAGAATTTGTGGGCTATGATCTCCTAGAGACCAATGTAAAGATCACAAGATATAGAAAAGTGGTTTCTAAAAAAGAAGGAGAGCAATTTCAATTGGTATTCAACATTACTCCATTCTACCCTGAAGGTGGTGGTCAGGTAGGAGACAAGGGATATATTGAAGCTCAGAATGGTGACGTCGTTTATGTATTGGACACTAAGAAGGAAAACAATGTGATCATTCACTTTACCAAAAACTTGCCAAAACGCATAGATCAAACATTCAAAGCTGTGGTTGACGAAAAGCAACGTTATAGAACCGCTGCTAATCATACAGCAACTCACCTGTTACATCAGGCTTTGAGAGAAGTACTCGGAACTCATGTAGAACAAAAAGGATCTGCGGTACATTCCAAACATTTACGATTTGATTTCTCTCACTTCTCTAAACTCACTGTTGAGGAGTTACGCGATGTTGAGAATTTCGTCAATGCCCGTATAGAAGGAAAATTACCTTTGGAAGAAAAAAGAAACACACCTATCGATGAGGCTATTGCTGAAGGAGCAATGAGCTTATTTGGTGAGAAATATGGAGATACTGTTCGTTCGATCCGATTTGGACAATCTATTGAACTTTGCGGAGGAACCCATGTGCAAAACACAGGTGATCTTTGGCATTTCAAAATTGTTTCTGAAGGTGCTGTGGCAGCTGGAATTCGTCGTATCGAAGCAATTACAACAGATGCCGTAAAAGACTTCTATTTTGAAAACAATCGTGCCTTCTTTGAAATGAAGGACCTCTTAAATAATGCGAAAGAACCTGTAAAAGCTTTGCAACAATTACAGGATGAGAATACTTCGTTAAGAAAACAGGTAGAACTATTATTAAAACAAAAAGCACAGAACTTGTCCGGAGAATTGAAGAACCAATTGCAAGAAGTAAACGGAGTTCAGTTTTTGGCAACCAAGATAGACCTGGATCAGAATGGTATCAAGAATATTGCTTTTGCTTTAGGTAAAGAATTTGACAATTTGTTTATTCTTTTTGCAACCTCAGCTAAAAAGGATAAAGCCATGCTTACATGTTATATTTCACCTGCTTTGGCAGATGCTCGTGGTTATGATGCTGGTAAAGTGGTTCGAGAGTTAGGAAAATTGATTCACGGTGGTGGTGGTGGACAGAATTTCTTTGCAACCGCAGGGGGTAAAAACCCTGGAGGTATTCCAAAAGTATTAGAAAGAGTTAAGGAGTACATTGTTTAGGATAGTGAAACTACAGACCCAAATACCGATCTCTAAAGAAGTAAGAAATCCTATTTCATACAAATCCAATATCTTACTATTAGGATCTTGCTTTTCAGAAAATATTGGTCATCAGTTATCCTATTACAAGTTTGACTCTGCACAAAATCCTTTTGGTATTTTATTCCATCCAAAGGCTATTGAGCAATTGATCGCTAATGCAATCAACGAGAAGAACTATTCGAATGATGATGTATTCCTGTTACATGAACGTTGGCATTCTTTTGAAGCGCATTCGAGCCTGAGCAATTCAGATCAGAAGATACTTTTAAAGAACCTGAACAAAAGTATTCAACTAACACATCAACGTTTGCTACACACGTCTCATGTTTTTATAACATTGGGTACTGCCTGGGTTTATAGGCATATTGAAAGTGACACCATCGTTGCGAATTGCCATAAGGTCCCTCAGAAGAAGTTCTTAAAGGAGCTTCTTTCGGTATCAGAAATTACGGAAAGTTTAGAAGCTATCGTTAGTCTGATCAGGAGTGTAAATAAAAAGGTATCGATTACTTTTACGGTCTCTCCCGTTCGCCATTTAAAGGATGGTTTTACAGAAAATCAATTGAGTAAATCACATTTGATAAGTGCGATACATCAGGTGGTAGATGGTGGTCGAACTTCCTCCTATTTTCCTGCATACGAGCTCATGATGGATGAATTGAGAGACTATCGTTTTTATAAAGAAGATCTGATCCATCCCAATAAAACTGCCATACATTACATTTGGAATCGATTTGCTGAAACATGGATCGACCAAAATGCCAAAAGTACAATGGAGCAAATTGAGAAAATTCAAAATGGGTTATCTCATAGGGCTTTTAACCCGGATTCTGAAGCACATCAGCAGTTCTTAAAAACGCTTCAGGAGCAAATACAAACACTTCAAAGAGTACACCCGCACATTACATTTTAAAAAATACGTCATATGGCGTATTGATTTGATTTTCTGATTTCTAGAGTTTTGAACTATCATTTTTAAAACTCAAAAACCATGAAAAGACCAGCCCTATTCAAAACAAAAATCTTAGCTCTTTTGCTGCTAAGCTCTGTAACATTGTTTGCGCAAAAAGCAGAAACCCCGAATAACAAATATGATGTAGGTAGCATTAAATGGATGAAAGTTTCGGATGCCGGAACCTTAATTGTTTCTACCTCCAAAGGAATCCACGGAATAAAACCCAATGAGGCAACTCCTTCCTTTTTATTTGACAAACGTAAAAACATTAAAAAGGAGAATTTCAACCTTATCTCCGGAACTCCATATGCTATGTTTATTGCAAATGGCATGAACGGTGTCACATTTGTTATTGATGTTATTTCAGGAAAAACACTTTTCGATTCAAAAGAAGCCGGATTCTCTTTTATGAACAGTAGAGATATTATACTCCCGGAAAACAAATTAGTCGTGAGCGGCTTACGAAAAATTAAAGGAAAGATCGGAGCAGCTTACTCTATCGCAGTTTTTGATCTTACCAATGGAAATGAAGAATATACTATTCCTCTGAAAGGAAACAATAATGTAACCGGTGTATCCGATATCATTGACGGAAAATTAATGCTTCCCAGAAAAAAAGGGATGGATGCCATTGATCTTTCTTCTGGAAATGTGCTTTGGACTGCTCCGGTAAAAAACGTAAGCTCAGTAGAAGCTACTAAAGATGCGATCTACGCTTTTCAGGCGAGTAAAAATGGAAAGAACACGACAATCTATAAAATAGGCATGAGCGGCAATATGTCCTGGAAAGAAGGTAACAAGTTAAAAGGGAAAGTGTCTAGAACTGACTATTTACCTAAAGGAATTGCGATTCTTACCAACGTTGACAACGGAGGAAAGAAAGGATTGGCAAAATTAGCTTCTGGAAAATCAGAATCGAAAATTTACTTTTTAGATACGAACACAGGAAATGATCTATGGGCAAAGGCACCCAAAACAAAAGGATTTGTAAGCCATTTCTACACTGAAGATGATGGTATTATTTTCGGTGTAGCATCGGGAGGAATTAACAAAATAAAATATGATGGAACTCCTTTATGGAGAAAACCCTTAAAAACAGGACCAAGCATAAGTACTTTGGCAAAAACGGAAAAAGGAATCTTATACATTACCTCAAAAGATGCGGATATTGTCGATGAAAATACTGGGGAGTCTATTTTTGGAAAGAAACTAAAGTACAAAGCTTCTAAAGCGGTAGCCTCTACCTATGACCCAACAAGTAAACGTTTTCTTCTAAGTTGCAGTGATGGTCTATATAGCATTGATGGAGCGTCTGGTACGTACGAAATTATTTCGAAGCCAAAGTTCGGAGAAAAAGAAATGCCTACTTCGATTGAAATGAGAGGAGAAAACATTCTATTATCTTCTAGCCAGAATATGATGTTATTGGATGCCAATGGTAAGCAACTGTATCATGAACATTATAAATCGCCATCAAAAAGTATGTTTATGAAAATACTTTCTGGTGCAGTAGCCATCTCTTCAATGGCCATATCAACTAGTGCTGCATTTAGAGCTGGAGCCAATAGAACTAGTATGGGTAGATATAATTCATACGGAAAACAAATGGATACCTACTCTAAAGGTTTCTCTCAAATAGCCGGTGCTTCTTTTGCGGCTATGGGCAAGCGATTTAAGGCTTCGGCAAACACCAAAAATGACAAGTTCATTTTAACAAAATTAAGCTCCGGTGTAGGTTTAGTAAAGTTGGATAAAGATTCAGGAAAAGTACTTAAAGAAATTCTTCTAAAAGATAAAAAACCAACATATACGATAGATCCTATAGAGCGTATATTATACTATCAAGCAGGGAAATCAACTATTTACGCTTACAAGATTTAGTTATGGAAAAACAACCAAAATTACTGGCTTATTGGCAATACGATACCAGAACGTGGGATGAATTTGTTACCATTGAAAAAGGAAATAAGAAAGAGGATAACATCTACTTTGGTATCGGTATTGCAATAATTGGAACACTCGGTTTAATGTTTTTAAGAGACACGGGGTTTTGGATGGGCCTCTTGTTCTCCCTGCCGCTTGCCATTCTAATTCCCTGGCTTCGTATGGCTTTTAGTTACACCCATCTAAAAAAAGGACTTAAGAATCCTGAAGTGAAAATATTTCGTGATTTCTTGCTAATCAACAACAAGAAAATAGAACTGCGAAATAATCGAAAGCGCATCAAATCTCTTAAAGTGAGGGATACAAAAGGCGAGTTAAAATTATTGGAGTTTGACATTCAATGGACCACATCTAAAGGACCAACCAATGATGAATTCCGGATTTTGATCCCTGAGGAACAATTAGCAACTATAGACGATCTTATTCAAAAAGTATACTAACCCCTTAGATGTCTCCCAGAAAAAATACGTCATATGGCGTATTTTTTTTTATCTGCTTGTTACTGAGATTTGTAGTGTAACAATAAACATATAAATAAAATGAAGCTATTAAGAAAAGTGTATTACATCATGGCGGCAACATTATTCATCGCGGCCTGTACCACAAATAATCAAAACACCTCAGGGTGTGATACAGAGTGCTCCTATACGTTGGCATCTGGAGAAACAGCAGGTACTGTGCCTACTGCTCTTGAAGGAACATACAATCTTACCTATGGGTTTGCGCAACCAGGATCTCCATACACGAATGGAACCACTGCCACTTTTACCATTCTAAATAATGAATTAACGGTAGAGATACAAGGGCATGACTGTATCACTTTGAAGAATCCTGTATTGATCGGAACTAATAACTACAAATTCAAAGACGATTGTAGAGATGATATCGCGTTTAATGTGTCTCCTAATAACAATGGGACATTTAACGAAATTAATGTAGAACCTCTTGGTCAGGGATGGCTAGGACAATTTCACGAATAAAAGAACAACGATTGTTTTTTAGGGTTACAGATGGTTGGTGCTTCACGGCCTATGCCAACCATCTCCTTTAAAACATCTAAAACTAACCTTAAAAAACAACTCTCATGAAAAAAGCAGTTTACATCTTTATTGCTATGGTAATGACCGCTACTCTAGGGTTTTCCCAATCTAATGAGTACAATGTATCTTCTCGAAATTTAAACAAGAAGGTCAGAAAAACGATCCAGCACTATTATACGTATGATAAGAATAGTGGTGGATTTGTAAAAAAATCCGTTTCTATCAATTCTTATAACGATAATGGTTACTTAACGGAGTCTTACTACCTGTATAACGGTTCATATTCAGATGGATCACCTACTAAAAAAAGGTATAATTATAATTCTGACAATCAAATCATCAGTATTGACAACATCAGTCCGAAAAAGACGAAATATTCTACCGATGTAAAGTTTATCTACAATGGTAAAGGTCATTTAACAAGTAAAGAAACCATTTATCCTGATGGTGATAAATATGTAGATCGTTATCAAACAGATGGTAAGGGAAGAATTGTAAAAAAGGAAAGCTATAATAAAAAAGATCAGCTAACATCGGAAACAGAGATTCGTTATAACGGATCGAAAAGAACGGAAGTAAGAACTAGCTAC
This sequence comes from Flavobacteriaceae bacterium, assembly GCA_965218065.1. GTDB lineage: Bacteria > Bacteroidota > Bacteroidia > Flavobacteriales > Flavobacteriaceae > Polaribacter. Next base: position 2,576,757 of record OZ244589.1, read on the forward strand.
AGTACGAAAGATGGTAGCATTAATGGTACTTATACTACGGTCTATAAGAATGATAAGAGCATTAGTTATACTTCAGAAAGCAAATGGAGTAACAATACATCTTCTTACGAGTACGATAATAAGGGGAACTTGATCAAAAGTACAAGTAAGGGTAAGAATACCTATGTATACAACTACAACTACGTGTACGACAATAAGGATAATTGGGTAAAGCAACATTACAAATCATCGTCCTACGATTCGTTCTACTTTAGAGAGATCATCTTTAAAAATGGTAAGGTAACAGGTTCTACTGATTTCGACAGAAACTTTATCAATAGACATGCTAACTACGACAACGTAGCCGTGGTACCTCTTAAAAAGAAATCCAGTACAACAACTACAAAGAAGCGAACCAATAGTTACATGCCTTCTTTTCAGTATAAAGAATGGACCTACTCTTTTATCAATATGAACGACAAAGTGTCGAGTATATCAGGAACGGTAAAACTAAACGTCACAGATAACGATAGAATGTCTGTTGGCTCACATATTAAGCTTCGAGTTAAAATTGATGGAAATCAGGAAACTTCAGGAAAATATGAGATCGTAGATTATAAATCGCAAACAGACCAATACAAATGGACGATCAGATCTGTTACGAAGAACGTAAACTCTACCATCTACTTATTTAAAGAAAAGAAAACTGTAAAAGGAATGGATATTCTTGGCTTACTTCTTATGGGAAGTGGAGAAAAACAAATCACTTTTTATCTAATGTAACCTAATGCTCGAATATTTAATGCACTATCCTCTATACCTATTTTTCATATTCGGCATTTTCTTATGTGGACTTATACTCTTGTTCTATATCTCTTTTCTGCAGCTCAGGCGAAAAGGCTATGAACGAATTTCAACCATTTCTTCTGAGTTGGAGCAAGAGAAAAACATTTCCAAAGCATTAAAAGCAGCACCTCTTGAAATTGATCAAATAGAACTCGAAACGCATCAAAAATTTCTTGGCATACGCGCTACTATTTTTAATATACATCATGCACTATGGGAAATCTTTACCTAAGTATTTCCATGACATCCTAAAAAACAACATCATGAAAAATTTACTACTCACCATTGCTGTAATACTGTTCTTATCATCAAACACTATTACCGCCCAAACAAAGTTAATTGACAGTTTAAAGACAGTACTAACAAAAGTTAAGACAGATCAGGAAAAGGCAAAGGTTCTTGGAGATCTTACATGGTACTATCGTGCCATTTCTACCGATTCTTCGTTAAAATATGGAAACCGTGCTTTGGAATTGCTAAACACAATGAACGACGAAAAAGCATTGGCTCAACAGTTAAGTGATATGGGAGCTGTATACCTTTTTAGAGGAGATATCAAATCCAGCAAATCCAGTTATCTGCATGCCTTAAGGTTGAGAAGAAAAAACAAAGACACCTTAGGAATTGCAAAAATAAACGCCAACCTGGCGACTATTTATCAGCAAACCCAACAAATCGATTCTGCAATGATAATGAGCATTGATGCCATGAAATTTTTTGAGGAGAGAGGTCTACTTGGTAATGCGCTCATTATGAAAAGTAATATCGCTAACATGTACAGTGCGATCAAAAACTATGATAAAGCAATTCAATATCACTTAGAAATTTTAGCCGTTTACAAACAACAAAAAAACAACTTTAGGCAATCAAATGAGCTCGTTAATTTAGGGAAAGCCTATCTCTTTGTGAAGGATACTGTTAAATCTATTGCTAGCTTCGAAGAAGCCATTCAGCTTGCTGAAACTGTTAAAAATAATAGAACTCTGGGTGTTGCCTATTCCAATCTTGGGAATATTTATTTTCTAAAGAATAAAAATAAAGAAGCCATTAGATTGTTCAAAGAGTCATTAAAATACAGGAAGGCTTTAAATTCTGAGTCTGAAATCGCCAGTCTAAATACTTCCTTAGGTTTATTGTATCTAAGAACAGGTCAAATTGCACTATCTAAAAGCTACTTTTCTAAATCTATCGGGTATTATGAGAAAAATGATATCCCGGATAAGCTTTCTTACATCTATCAGGGACTTTCCTTAATAAGTGCATATGAAAAGAATTTTGATAAGATGAATTATTACACAGCAAAAGGAGAAGGTCTAGCAATTAGCTTTTACTCAAAAGAGGTCAAAGAACAAGTTGTGGAATTGGAAACAAAATATGAAACTGCAAAAAAGGAAAAAGAGATCTTACTGCAAAAAGAGCAAATACTGGCTAATGAACTGGCCATTAAAAATCGAAATTTATATATCGCACTGACAAGTTTTGCATTGCTTTTCGTAGCACTTGTCTCCTATGGCATCTATAGAAAAAATCAGTTTAAAAGAAAACAATTACAAAAAGAATTGGATCTAAAAGATGCGCTATCTACCATTAAGACGCAAAATAGGCTTCAGGAACAACGTTTGCGAATTTCTAGAGATCTACACGATAATATTGGTTCTCAGTTAACCTTTATCATTTCATCTATAGACAATCTGAAGTTTGTTACTAAGGATGCTACACCAAAGTTAAAGGAAAAGCTTTCCAGTATAAGCAATTTTACTTCGGAAACAATATTCCAATTACGTGATACTATCTGGGCTATGAATAAAAACACCATTACGATCGAAGACCTCCATACCAGAGTGTTATCGTTTATTGAAAAAGCAAAAAACGCAGTGCAGAACATTGATTTTCAATTTGACCAGCGCGTTACAGATGATTTAGAATTCAGTTCTCTGAAAGGAATCAATATATTCAGAGTTATTCAAGAAGCGATCAATAATACGGTTAAGTATGCGGAAGCAACACTTCTAAAAATCGATATTTCTCAAGAAAAGGATGATATACTGATTTCCATAGTCGATAATGGTAAAGGGTTTGACATGAACACGGTTTCTCTAGGTAATGGACTTAGTAATATGGAGAAACGAATGAGCGAGATCGACGGTAAAACAAAAATCGATTCAACTCCTGGGAAAGGTACTTCTATTCAAATAATTTGTAAATTGTAGCGGATGTTAACCAGAGTTCATGAAAAGAATCACACTCATCATTCTTTTTTTAATCAATTATGTTTGTCAAGCTCAATCAGGTACTTACTTAGATAGTATTGCCAATTTGGAAGGTGCAATTTCCAAAGATCGGTTCATGCAAACAATCATAGATATTGAATATGATAAGGCACTTATAAATACTAAAAAATATCTGGACTTAGCTCTTAAAGCTGAGAAGATAGCTTTAGAAATAGACGATAAAGAAAAGATGGCCCAAGCATACAAAGCGCTGTCTTTGGCCTATCACTTTTCTTCCAAATATGAACTGTCTGTTGAATACACCTTAAAATCAGCAAATATTTATCAAGAGTTGAATGATCTCGAAAATTATGCAAATTCGTACACCTCTTTAGGGTGGAAAATAAAAGATAGAGATTTAGAAAAAGCACTCCTGTATATGCTGAAAGGAATTCGAATTTTAGAAGAGTTAGATCTCAATTCTATTCATCTTATTGCCGCTTATAACAACTACGGAGTATTAAAGCAACGATCATCTGAGCTCGATAGCGCATTTTTTTATCATAAGAAATCATTAGATCTATGCATTTTGAAAAAAGATAGTATAGGTATTCCGTTTGCACAAACACATATAGCGCAAGTGTATCTAAAGAAAAAACAATTTAGATTAGCCGAGAATTATTTAAATACAGCTTTATCTATAAGAAAGAATAGAAATGATGTTTATGGAATTACGGATAGTGAACTTTATTTAGGTGATTTATACTATGCAAAAAAGGAATATAGAAAAGCCATTGTTCATTTTAAGAAAGCAGAAAAACTAGCTCTTGAAAATCATTATTTCCCCTTAAGAAAGTACGCATTGGAATACCTTTCAAAAAGTTACGATCAAATTTCAGATGCTCAAAACGCGTTGCTATATTACAAAGTATTCAACTCTTTAAAAGATAGCATCTTAAATAAGGATACAAATACCAGAATTGCCGAACTAGAAATTCAATTCCAAACTGCTGAGAAAGAGAAAGAGATCGCAAAGCAAAAAGAGGAACTTCTGGAGAACGAACTGACTATTAAAACACGAAATTTATACACACTTGCGCTCGGGTTTGCACTTATTACATTAGGCGTTGTTTCGTTCGGCGTATATAAAAGAAATCAGCTTAAAAGAAAGCAATTATTGAAAGAGCTTGCATTAAAAGATGCCCTTGCAACTATTAAAACGCAGAACAAATTGCAAGAACAGCGATTACGTATCTCTCAAGATCTACATGATAATATTGGTGCACAACTTACCTTTATTACGTCTTCTTTAGATAACTTAAAATATGTTTCAAAAGAGATGAGTAAAACAATGAAAGAAAGACTTACCGGAATTAGTGATTTTACCGTTGATACCATAGATCAATTAAGGGATACCATTTGGGCTATGAACAAAAATGAGATTACCTCAGACGACCTGCATGGCCGTATGCAGAATTTTATAACTAAGGCTAAAAATGTTGCCCCTAATATTCAATTTAATCTTGAAAATACGATTCGCATACCTCTTACATTTACTTCAGTGTCCGGAATGCATATCTTTAGAATATTTCAAGAGGGAGTTAATAATGCCTTAAAGCATTCAGGCGCTTCAAAAATAGACACTCGATTGGAGGTTAATGACGCTTTTTTTAACATGTGTGTACGAGATGAGGGAACCGGATTCGATTTGACGGAGATATTGGAAGGTCATGGCCTTACCAATATGAAAACAAGGGCACTGGATGCAAAGGGAAACATCTCCATAAATTCAACCACAAAAGGAACGAGTATTACACTAACCATACCTCTAGGAAATACGTCAAATGACGTATAATTTGAATCAGAACAAAGGCGTATATTTAACCAAACTAACTTTTCTGGCATGAAACTTAAGATCTGTATTGCTGAAGACAACTATTTTCTGGTGAAAGCCATCAAAGAGAAACTCTCCTTCTTTGAGAATATTTCTGTAAAGTTTCACGCAAACAATGGCGCCGAGCTGCTAGGTAAGCTTGAAGACAATAGTAATCTTGATGTTATTTTAATGGATATCCAAATGCCGGAAATGGATGGTATTAAAGCCACCGAAATTGTTAAAAGGAAATATCCACAAATAAAGGTGATTATGCTAACCGTTCTTGATGATGATAATTACGTGTTTGAAGCTATCAAGGCGGGTGCCAACGGATATCTTCTCAAAGAGGTCAATGCCGAAAATTTGCACAATAGTATACTGGAAGTAATGAATGGTGGAGCACCAATGACGCCAAGCATTGCTCTAAAGACCCTAAATCTGTTGAGAAATCCGAATATCAACACTCATAAGAAAGAAGATATGGAAGAGATCAAGCTTTCTAAAAGAGAAACAGAGATACTTATTCAACTAAGTAAAGGATTAAACTATCAGGAGATTGCCGAAAACTTAATTATTTCTCCATCAACAGTTAGAAAACATATCGAAAACACCTATAAAAAATTGCATGTTCACAATAAATTAGAAGCCGTTTTAAAGGCTCAAAAAAACAACTTAATTTAAAATTATTTTGTACATTTAAGTCCCTTAATTAGGATTTATATGTTAGTAAAAACAGGAATAGGAATTATAACGGGAGCTGTAATCGGGTTATTTATGACCTCGTTTTTCTTGCCAGTTGGCACACCACTAGTTGAAATTTTTCTGACAAAGATCACGGCTACCTCCATGATTACCGGTTTGTTTTGTGGGATTTACGCATTCTATTCTAAATCTAAACTACAGGTTTTTCTGATTTCGATCATGATTGGTATGGCTGTATTCTTTTTGAAATACTTAATTACTGGTCATAATTTCGATCCTCTTACCATGGGAGCTTTTACAGGAGCATTGATAGGCGGTGTTTTTGCTATTGTTAGAAAGGTAACCTACTCTATTAAAGTATATAAGAGATTAGAAAGGTTAAGAAAGTCCGGATTTAATAATTATTCTTAGAGATACTGAGCGACGTTTTGCCATGGACCTCCGTTGATGACGTCTAGACCATTGTTCGCGAGAAATTCTTGCGCCGCGCCACTTCTACCTCCACTCTTACAAACGGCTATAATAGGCTTCTGAAAAGACTTTATTCTGTCCAAGTTTTCTGGAATCGTATTTAAAACAATATGCTCCGATCCTTCAATATGGCCTTCATTCCACTCCATTAGGGTGCGAACATCTAAAATTACTGCCCCTTTTTCTAAATATGTTTTAATTTCTTGGGAATTGTCTTGTCTAAACATTTTTAATCTGATTATGGTTAACTCTAATTCTTTGTGAACTACGAGTGCGAATTTACATTTTCTTCACGAGTTGCAAATAGCATATTGTAACATTTTCCTACTTTTTACTACGTATAATATAGTAACCTTTAAATTAATTTGCTATGGGATTTGGTGGAAGCGTAGGTGCTATGTTGGCAAGTTTAAAGAACAATAAACGAGCTAGACCGAGCGCCTTCAAAAAATTAAAAGAAAATGGTGTAGAATACACCTCAAAAACAGTTCTTCACTTTGATCAAAAGTCGACACCTGCTCAACTTAGAGCACTTCGCAAACGTATCCAAAGAGAAAATAAGATTGCCTTTGTAAGAAAAGCAATTATTATAGGCATATTACTGGCAGGTATTATACTGATCATAGGTTTTATGAAATTTTAAAAAAAAAGCTCCGATACATTTTGTATCAGAGCTTTTAATTTAACTGGGTAGGTATACTTTATTTTTCAGCTAGAGCATCTTCTATCACCTTCATTGCATCCATCGCCTTTGATCTTTTAGCCAAATCTAACGCAGTTAATCTACTTTTATCAGATTTTGCTTTAAGTTTTGCTCCATGCTTAATTAAAAGTTTTGCAATTTTCGCCTTATTGTGTCGAGCTGCAAACATTAAAGGAGTCATTCCGTTTGATTTTTGATTCACGTCTTCTCCCGCTTCAATTAAAGCTTTTACAGCATCGTATTTACCCATTTGGATCAGTTTACAGAAGTTGTTCACTTTATACGAGTAGCTAGTAACTTCTTTACTTGGTACATTCGTTGTCGTTGCATTTGCAGTTCCAAAAGCAAAAAGACATACGATGATTGGTAGAATTAATTTTTTCATGATTGTAGGATTTTAAGTTATTTTATACATAGTAGACTATGAAAAAAAGATAATGTTTCACCTAAAACCCTGAATTAACAAGCGTTTAACAGTTTGTTAATACTATTTTACAAATGACTCTTAAAAAGTGTTAAGAAAATGGGTTTCGCAAAATTATTTTAACATAACTCTGTCCAATACCAAAGCTTTGGTATCTTTATCGCTTAATTTTTTACCATGTCTAAAAAAGTAATTTTGATGATCTTAGATGGCTGGGGTATTACACAAGACCCAAAGGTATCTGCCATCTACAATGCCAAAACACCATACATTAACTCATTGTATCAGCACTATCCTTCAGCAGAACTAAGAACAGATGGAGAACATGTGGGGCTTCCAGAAGGTCAAATGGGGAATTCAGAAGTGGGGCACATGAATTTAGGTGCAGGAAGAATCGTCTACCAAAACCTGGCTAAGATCAACATTGCTGTTAGAGAACAACGGCTAGCGCAAGAAGAAGAGTTGGTTAACGCTTTTGAATATGCCAAAAAAGAGAACAAAAATGTTCATTTTTTAGGTTTGGTATCTAATGGTGGCATTCATTCTCATATAGATCATTTAAAAGGATTGTTAGATGCTGCCGCTAAGTCGCAAGTGTCTAATGTTTTTGTACATGCTTTTACAGATGGAAGAGATTGCGATCCTAAATCCGGGAAGTTCTTTATTAATGAACTACAAGATCATTTACAACGTACAGTGGGCAAATTAGCTACTGTGACCGGGAGGTATTATGCGATGGACAGGGATCAACGTTGGGAACGTATTAAACTAGCTTATGACGCTATTGTAAATGGTAAAGGAACCCCATCCATGAATGCAGAAAAGAGCATTCAAGACAGTTATGATGCTGGTGTTACTGACGAGTTTATAAAACCTATTGTAATGGTAGATGAAACAAATCAGCCTAAAGGTACCATTGAGGAAGATGACGTGGTGATCTTCTTTAATTTCAGAACAGATAGAGGTAGGCAGCTGACAGATGTTTTGAGTCAGAGAGATAATCATGAATATAACATGCACCGTTTACCGCTATATTTTGTAACCATGACCAATTATGATGAAACTTTTGAAGACATTAAGGTCATTTACAATAATGATAATATTGAAAACACACTGGGTGAAGTTTTGGAGAAAGCTGGAAAATCACAAATCCGTATTGCAGAAACAGAAAAATACCCACATGTAACGTTCTTTTTCTCAGGAGGAAGAGAAAAAGAGTTCAAAAGAGAAAAACGATTGTTATGCCCTTCTCCTAAAGTAGCAACCTATGATCTAAAGCCGGAAATGAGTGCTTATGAAATACGAGATGCCATTATTCCGGAATTAAAAAAAGGAGAGGTCGATTTTGTCTGTCTGAATTTTGCCAATGGTGATATGGTAGGACATACCGGTGTTTTTGAGGCAGCAGTAAAAGCCTGCGAAACGGTGGACATCTGTACCAAAGATGTAATTTCGACTGCTTTAGAAAATGGATATACTACTTTACTTATAGCAGATCATGGAAATTGTGAGACGATGATCAATCCGGATGGCACTCCACACACGGCACATACGACGAATCCTGTTCCGATTATTTTAATAGACCCAGAAATACAACACATAAAAAATGGTATCTTAGGAGATATCGCTCCAACCATACTGGATCTTATGGGAGTTGACCAACCTGCAGAAATGACACAACAAACATTATTATAAAATGAAAAAAATACTTCTCTTAGTAGTCACTATATGTTGTATACATATGGTTAACGGTCAAAACAAACCAAACAGAAATGGTAATCTGATTGGATACATGCAAAAATCTGATTTGACAACAACAAATTTCAAGAAATGGTTCGAACCTAATTATGATACATATCAACCTAACGAAAAGGTTGTCAAAAAAATAAAGAAGAGTTTAAAGGGCGTTACGATCAAATCTTTTGTTGGTACGTGGTGTCACGATAGCAAAAGAGTCATACCCCGACTGTACAAAGTTCTGGAATCTGCCGGTTTTGACTTTACTGGTCATGCAAAAATGATAGGAATATCGAGAGGTAAGAAAACACCTGACAACTTGCAAGAAGGCTATAACATTAAACACACGCCAACCATCATTTTTTATAAAAACGGCAAAGAAATAGGACGATTTGTAGAGCATGCAAGGCAAACTCTTGAGAAAGATATACTTAAGATCTTAAAAGGTAAAAAATACAAACATTCCTATCAAAAGTAATTCTGTTTTATCTCTTTTGAGGGTACTTCTATTGTCGTATAAGAATCAATAAAAAATAGTATCTTAGACGATATTGTTTTTGTTGTATCGGAATGGTGATCAATAGAAGCATAAAAAAGAAACATCATTCATTATGATCAAATTTGTATTATGAAAAAAATTCTATTTGTATTAGCATTAAGTATTACATGCTATGCTTCAGGGCAAAAAACACCGGCAGTAAAAAAAGATAAGCACGGAAACCTTATAGGTTATGTTAAAAAATCTGCTTTTCTAGATAAAAGTTATAGCAGATGGTTTACAAAAAATTATGATGCTTATAAAACAGAAGCAGCAGTTATTAGTAAGATCAGAAAAAAGATCAACAAATGTAAAATTACCGGATTTATGGGGGTTTGGTGTGGCGATAGTCGTCGAGAAGTACCAAAACTGTATAAGATCTTAGAACAAGTAGACTTTAATATGGACAATCTGGAAATGGTGGCACTTAATAGAAGTAAAAGAACTCCGGATAATCTTCAAAAAGGCTACAACATTATCAGGATCCCAACTTTTATCTTTTATAAGGACGGAAAGGAATTAGGTAGATTTGTGGAATATTCTAGAGAAACGTTAGAGCGAGATATTTTAAAAATATTGACAACCAAAACCTATAAACACGCCTATCAGAAATAAACATGATTCCCAATAATCATTTGATCATTGCTATCGATTTTGATGGCACTATTGTGGAGGATGCCTATCCTGACATTGGTAAACCAAAGATCTTTGCGCTGGAAACTATTAAACGATTGCAAGGCGACGGACATCGTTTGATCTTATGGACCTATCGTAGTGGAAAAAAGTTACAAGAAGCAGTCGATTATTGTAAGAAACAGGGTATTGATTTTTACGCAGTGAACAAAAATTATCCCGAAGAAGAATTTGACCACAAGATCAGTAGAAAGATCCACGCCGATCTATTTATTGATGATCGAAATATTGGTGGTTTTATAGGGTGGACAGAGATCTATAAGATCATTTACAATCAAGAACCTGAGGTACCAAAAAGAAGAAAAGGTTTCTTAGGGCTATTCAGATAAGTCTTCCGACTACGTTATTTTTAGAATTTAGAGTATCTTTGCGCTTTTATAAGACCTATGATTGTAGTAAAAAGCAGAGAAGAAATAGAATTAATGCGCGAAAGTGCATTGGTGGTTTCTAGAACATTGGGAATGCTCGCTAAAGAAGTAAAACCTGGTGTTACCACCTTGTATTTGGACAAGCTTGCAGAAGAATATATTCGTTCGCAAGATGCTGTTCCTGGTTTTTTAGGGCTATACGACTTTCCAAATACACTATGTATGAGTCCCAACTCGCAAGTAGTGCACGGAATTCCTAATGACAAACCATTGCAGGAAGGAGATATTATTTCCATTGATTGCGGTGCGGTAAAAAATGGGTTTTATGGAGATCATGCCTATACATTTCCAGTTGGCGAAGTTACGGAAGAGGTTCAAAAATTATTACAAGTTACCAAAGAGAGTTTATACGCTGGTATTCGAGAATTAAAAGTAGGGAATCGTGTTGGTGATGTAGGTTTTGCAATTCAGCAATACTGTGAAAAACACGGATACGGTGTGGTAAGGGAACTGGTAGGTCATGGTCTGGGAAGAGTAATGCACGAAGACCCGGAAATGCCCAACTACGGTAAACGCGGACGTGGTAAAAAGTTTGTGGAAGGAATGGTTGTGGCTATAGAGCCCATGATCAATTTAGGAACACATCGTATTAATCATTTAAGTGATGGGTGGACCATTTTGACAAGAGATGGAAAGCCAAGCGCACATTTTGAGCATGACGTGGCTATTGTTAATGGAAAACCGGAATTGCTCTCAACCTTTCAATATATCTATGAAGCATTAGGTATTGAAAGCGATGAAGAGAACGAATTTAGACAAAATCAACTCGTTTTATAATTGTTCAATAAAGAAATTCAACAGATAACTCCAAAAGAGATCATTTCAGGGTTCAAAGCTCGTTTTGTACATTCTGAACATATGACCGTGGCGTACTGGGAAGTACAAGAAGGTGCTGAACTACCGTTACATGCCCATGTTCATGAGCAGATCGCCATGGTAACTAAAGGAGCTTTCGAAATGACCATAGGAGGTGAAACCAACATATATAAACCTGGAGAAATAGCTGTCATTCCGTCGAATGTTGAACATTCAGGAAAAGCATTGACCTACTGCGAGATCACCGATGTATTCTCGCCTACTAGAGAAGATTATAAGTAGCCAGTGAAGCTTTTCAAGATCATATTAAATACTATTCCAAGACCGCTGCTGATCAAACTTAGTTATCTGGCCAGACCTATCATTGCACTGTATTTAAAAGGAAAAACGTACACAGATCCGATCGATGGAAAAAGTTTTCGAAAATTCTTACCCTATGGGTACGGGGTGCAACGTCCGAACGTATTAGCTCCCGGAACCTTGTCTCTGGAACGTCATCGACTTATGTGGTTGTATCTCCAGGGTGAAACAGACTTTTTTTCAACTAAGAAAAAAGTGTTGCATATGGCACCTGAACAATGTTTTTTGAAGCGATTTAAAAAGCTGGGACATGATTACGTTACGGCAGACCTCTACTCTCCCATTGCAGATGTAAAGGCTGATATTACTGCGCTGCCTTTTGAAGATGATTCATTTGATATCATTTTCTGTAACCACGTTCTGGAGCATATCTCTGATGACACCAAGGCTATGCAGGAGTTGTATCGTGTAATGAAACCGGGAGGGTTTGGCATTTTTCAAATTCCTCAAGACTTGAGCAGAGAAGTTACATTTGAAGATAACTCTATAACAGACCCCAAGGAACGTGCTCGAATCTTTGGACAATACGATCACGTTCGTGTATATGGAATGGATTATTTTGATAAACTTAGATCGATCGGTTTTACAGTTGACGAGGTGGTTTATACAAAAAAGCTTTCGCCTCAACTTACCGAAAAGTATCGATTGATGAAAGGTGAGATATTACCTGTGGTTTTTAAATCTTAAGACCTTATTTGCGATTTGTAAACTCGTTCAATTCTCCCTTTTCGTCCACATAGATGAGAATCACCTCTAGATCAGGTTTTGTCTTCAAAAAATCTTTAGCACGCTCTAATCCCATCGCCATAAATGCCGTAGCGTAGGCATCTACATCTGCGCAATCCAGTTTTGCAATAACAGTTGCCGCCAGTAAGTTACTTTCCTTAGCATATCCTGTTTTTGGGTTGATTGTATGCACATATTTCTCGCCATTTTCCGTGATTCGAAATTTTCGATAGTTCCCCGAACTTGCCATCGATTTATCTGTCATTTGCAATACGGAATATGCAGATCGACTTCCATCGGTATTTGGGTTGTCCAATTGTACTGTCCAAATTTTTCCATCGGGTTTCGTACCTCTTGCCCGTATTTCTCCACCGATCTCCACTAAATAATTTTGTATTCCTTTACCTTCTAAAAATCTCCCCACTACATCAATCCCATATCCTTTAGCGATAGAATTAAAGTCGAAATACGTTTCGGCATATTGCTTTACCACTTCATCGTTTTGTATACGCACTTTATTAAACCCAACAAAAGTCATTAGCTCCGCTACCTTAGTACTGTCCAGATCATTCAATGGTTTTTCAGGTCCAAACCCCCAGGCATTTACCAGATCTCCAACGGTCGGATCAAAAAATCCATCCGTTTCTTTAAAGATACGTTCTGATTTTTGAAATACCTCTTTGAACAATCCATCTACCTTTACATTTTTCTCTCCGTTATTGATCCTTGAAATATCGGAATTAGGAATATAGGTCGATAATGACTTGTTCACGTCTGCGAACAATTGATCGATCTCGTGCCCGTAGTTTGAATGACCATAATAAATAATGTTATAGGTGGTTCCAAAAACACTTCCTCTTAAATTAAAGGGTTCACTTTTCTTGCAAGAGAAGAGCAATAAAAACGCTAACCCAACAAGAATCAAACGATGTACTTTCATGATATTAAATTTCCGTGGTAAAGATACTATTTAAAGTTCTCATAAAATGCTCACAAATTATTGTTAATACCTGTTTTTATGCCTACATTTTTTTAACTTTGTATATCTCTTAATTTAATTACTTATAAAATGAGGAAACTAGTACTATTAGTTGTAATTGTTATAGTTACAGCTTCTTGTGTCTCTAAAAAAGATTACGCCAACTTAGAAGCAAGACATAAAAAAGCTCAGGACGAATTAGTCGCTGTGAAAAATAGCTTAACCAAATGTATGATAGAAAAGGAAAAATATCAAAACCAGATCACTGGTTTAGATAATACCATTTCAGAGTTGAAGAAAGACAAAGAGAAAACATTGGAGTATGTAGACAACTTAACGGTACTTACTAAAGGTGCAAATGAAAACATTAAAGAAACCTTAGCACAGTTAAGTAAGAAAGACAAATATATTAACCGAATCAGGGCCGCAGCTTCTAAAAAAGATTCATTGAATTTGGTAGTGGCTTTCCATTTGAAGAAAGAATTGAAAGAAGGAATCGATGATGAAGATATTGAGATCAATGTTGAAAAAACGGTGGTTTTCATCTCTATTTCGGATAAATTATTATTCAAGAGTGGAAGTTATAATGTAACTGAGAAAGCATATAAGGTATTAGAGAAAGTAGCTACTGTGGTTAAAGGGCAACCTGAAATGGAAGTGATGATCGAAGGTCATACGGATTCTACACCGATCAAGAACGATATCATTCAAGATAACTGGGATCTTTCTGCTAAAAGAGCAACGGCTATTACCAGAATCTTACAATACAAGTATGGTGTTAAGCCAGGTAGATTGATTGCTGCCGGTAGAAGTAGCTATGTGCCTATCGCTGAAAATGACTCACCAGAAAACAAGGCTAAGAATAGAAGAACTAAGATCATAATCATGCCTAAAATAGGTCAATTCTTTGATCTTCTTGAAACAAAAGTTGATTAAGAAGTAACTTAATATAAATAAAAAAGCACCTAATAGGGTGCTTTTTTTTATGGTATAATTTTTATAAAATCTTCGAAAGCCACATAATACGGTTGATCTTTAAAAACAGGTAATTCCGTACTTTCAGCATTAGCAATACCTACTCCTGCAAACCAGACTTTGGCATTTTGTTTCTTTGCATGCTCTTTAAATGTTTCCATCCACAACACATCGTACTCTTCTGGATTCTGAATATTTTTGGTGGCCTTTACCAATACAAAAATAGTAGGTGCTCCCTTTTTATATAATACAAATTGAGGATGGCGTTTCAACTGACTATTTATGGCCTGAAACTCATAGCCCATTTTCTCCAATTTCTTTCCAACAATATTCATAGCAAGGTTATGCAACTCCTGCTCGGTTAATACATGCATACTACTTTCTTTTATTACGTCTGTTGTAGTTCTTATCTCCTCGAGTCTTTGGTTTTTTATACTTCTTGGCAATTTCTCTTCGATAAGACCCTCCTTGATTGGTCTTCTTATTCTTTTCCTTTTTCTCATGAAAAGCCGGCCCTGGAACATACTCTTGAGACGTTCTATTTTTAGAGATCTCTCGATCTTCTCGTGGTCGCTCTTCCTCTGTTAATTGTTTAGAAACTTCTACAGCTTCAGGAAACGGAATTACAGGAATGGTATACTCCATTAAGCGCTCAATACGATCCTTTGCCTCCTGCTCTTTCTCTGTTGAAAACAAAATAGTTTTCCCCTCATGTGCTGCTCTACCGGTTCTACCAATTCGATGCATATAGTTCTCGGGGAAATAAGGTGTGTCAAAATTGATCACATGACTGATCTCTTCCAAATCCAATCCCCTCGCCATAACATCGGTCGCCACCAAGATCCTATTCGCACCTTCATTGAATTGTCGAATCGAACGAATTCTATAATTCTGTGTTTTATTAGAATGAATAACACAAGTTTCAGAGCCATATACTTCTTCAACTGCCGTAAATAATCTATCAGCGCTTCGTTTATTCGATACAAAAACCAGTACTTTATGAAAGGTCTGTTTATCTCCTAGTAAATGGTTTAATAGATTCACCTTGGTATAGAAGTTTGGCACATCATAGCGTGACTGTTCTATATTATCCAAAGGTGTTCCACTTACCGCTATGGAGATCTTATGTGGGTTCTTAAAGAACTGTGTAATTAGCTCATCTACATCTTCCGTCATGGTAGCTGAAAACATAATATTCTGTCTTCGCTCCGGAAGTAGGTCAAATATGTTCAATAACTGAAAGCGGAACCCCAAATCTAGCATGATATCTACCTCATCAATCACCAGTTTTTGAATGGATTTTAGCTTTAGCACCCTACTCAATGCCAGATCGTACAACCTTCCTGGAGTAGCCACAATAATATCTGTTCCCTGTGCTACCGCCATTTTTTGTGTGTTGATATTTACACCTCCATAGACCCCTAACACTCGAACATTAATATACGTTGCCAATTTCTCGATCTCCTCTACTACTTGCAACACTAATTCGCGCGTAGGTACCAATACCAATACTCTGGGATTATCTTGTTTAGAGAACTTTAGATCCCGCAAGATTGGAATCATATAAGCAAAGGTTTTTCCCGTACCCGTTTGTGCTATTCCCACCACATCTTTACCCGATCTAACTACAGAAAAAGCCTGTTCTTGAATAGGAGTTGGATGGGTAAAGCCCATCTCATCAATACTATTTCTAAGCTGATTGGATAAGTCTAAGTTTTCAAAAGTGGTCATTGCCAAAAATTTTGACAAAGGTAGGCTTTCTATTCTTTAAACCGAATAAACTTGGAGTTTTCAAAGTAGTATCCCGGTATCTCAATAAAAGAGCCCTCAGGCAGTTCGTACCATGGGCTTATTTTAGTGTTCGATAGGTTTTTAAGCATATGCACACTTTGCGCAGGTGTATTTCCTTGTGCAAGTACAAAACGTTTATTCCCTTTTGAGTCTTTCATTTCATCCACGATCATCACAATATGTCCAGGTGTTCCAGGGCGTACTAACATATCTCCTATTCGTAAGTTTTTAGCAGACTTTATCTTGGGTAATTCGGTATATAAGGACAATGTTCCAGAGTAGGCATAAATGAGATTCAAATACCGGTAAAAGTTGCGTTTGGAATAGTCTGGTTGTGCCGTTTTATGGAAAGATACTTTATTACCACGAATCTTTGGTCGATATCCCGCCGCATATTTACTCCAGGAACAATAATGTCCGCTGGTAAATTCAAAACCGATCTTTTCTTTTTTATCTGTTTTCCATAGATATTCAGATCGCAAACGTATCAATGCATCCGCACATTGTTGCAATCCATTTTTAGGAACGGATAGTTCCAGCACACCTATATGCCCTGATTGATAAAAGTAAGGTGAAGAATCGTAGTTGATCACTTTAGCTCCCGATGCCTTTAATGGATAATTTTGAATGAAGGATTGAAAACTTCCCTCAGGATATAGTATTCTAGTGTACCCATCAGGAACCAGCACCCTATCTTTAACGGTACTTCCTTTTTTGTTAATATAATTGGGTTCGCTAAAAACACTTGTAATCGTATGCGCATATACTTTTGCCTTTCTATTCAATTGAACAAAAGCAAATAGTCCTACCGAAAACAACAGTAAAATGATGAGTAGTTTCTTTCTCATACGTGAAGAACGAGAAAAGTATAAAGTCCGTATAAAAATTTTGTTAATTCAGTATTTCTGACAATCTTTTTTTATATGCATCAAAGTCTTTAAGGTTGTGATGTGTCCCTTCAGGAATGGCAATAAAATCTTTCTGTGAAGTAGCGAGATCAAACAACTCTTTCGAGTCTTCAAAAGAGGTAACAATATCTAATTCACCATGAAAAAAAGTGACCGGACTCGTTACCTTAGGTAAATCTTTGTTGGTTTCAAACTTGTATTTAATAATAAATGTTGGTGCTAGCTTAGAATAAAATCGTACGCCTTTTTTCATATTATAAAAAGGTGCTTCTAAGATCAGGTGTTTGGGATTGTTCTTCATCGCCACCCTTGTGGCAAAAGTACATCCTAAAGATCGTCCGTAAACTATAATTTGTTCTTCCGGGAATTGCTTTTTTATATAATCATATGCCATTAAGGCATCCTCATACATTTCTTTTTCGTTGTAAGACCCTGTACTTTTTCCGTAATTTCGATAATCGATTACAAACACATTGTATTGGTATTCCTCAAGATAAGCGACCAGGTTTCCCCATCGACTTAGATTCCCTTTATTTCCATGAAAGAACAAGACAACTCCTTTAGGATCTTTTACTTTAAAATGTAAGGCATTAATGGTCTCTTCATCCCTCGTTTTTAAATTGATCTCTTCAAAGGGTTGTGCAAATGAAAATACATAGTCCTTGGCGAGTGGTTCTGATTGAAAAATGATCTTATCTTGAAACATATACAGCAATATAAGTACTACGATCGCAATAACAGCCAGCGTAGCCATTATTTTTTTGATCATTTCTTTTTCTTTTTTGTTCGAATAAAATCAATGCTGGTATTTTCTCTATCAACTTCTGCTCTACCTTTTGAATTCAGAATTTCACCCAGAGCGCGATGATAGCTTTCAAAATTATGAAGATCTTTATGTCCGCCTCCAATAATCGGATATAACTTCGTAGTATCAGGTTTTAGCTTAGATAATCGTAAGCTAGAACCAAATCGAATCACCTTATCATTGGTTCCATGAATAATATTGATCGGGCAATCTACATATTTCATCCATTTGTAGGTAGGCATTCTATATCGCATCACCAAGCCCAAAGGTATTAAAGGTAAATAGCGTTTTGCATTCTTGGACATACTGAAATATGGGCACGCCAGAATCAATGTTTTTGGATTGTTCATGGAAGCCACCTTAGTAGCCAACCCTGTTCCCAGAGAGCGTCCATAGACAATAATTCTATGTTCTTTAACCTTTTCCTTGATCTTATCATATACATACAAGGCATCGCGCTTCATACTTTCCTGACTTAGTTTTCCGGTACTCTTTCCAAACCCGCGATAATCGATCATAATTACATCATAACCATGCAAAGTAAAATCTACGGCAAACTTTCCCCATCCCTTAATACTTTTAGAGTTTCCTTTTAAATAATATACAACGCCTTTGGGGTTTTCCGATTTGAAATGTAGCCCATTTATAATGGCACCATCTTCCAACTCCAGGTTGTACTCATCTACTTGCTGATTTTCATATTGAAATACAAAGTCTTTAGGTAACTTTTCAGGATGGAATAAAAACCGTTCCTGAAAGAAGTACAGAAAAATACTAATGACAGCAACAACAATAATTAAAATGATCAAATAGGATACCCAGCCCATGCAGTTAGTTTAGTAAAACGAATCTAAGAATTTTAAGTTGCGAACGCAAATTACGTGTCAATAGAAAAATTTGTAACTTTAACAAAGTCAAGCTTTTGTAACATTATTGTTATTTGTTACACTAATAGTTTAACTAACCTAACCAAACTCATGATACAATTCTTCCGGAAAATTCGGCAAAGTCTGCTGTCTCAAAATAAATTATCAAAATATCTTCTATATGCCATTGGCGAAATTATCCTGGTGGTGATTGGAATTCTGATTGCACTTCAATTAAATACTTGGAAAGACGATAAACAGAATAAAAGAATAGAACTACAGTATCTTAATGGAATCGTTGCCAATCTAGAACAGGATATTCTAGAATTAGAGGGTTTATTGAAAAAGGATACCATGACCTTTGACGCCTATACGAACATCTTAATGCCTTTTAAGGATCGAAGTATAAAGGTGTACACGCCTACTTTTATTGGGAAAACGATTGCACATTCGCAATACACACATCAGTTCGACGGTAATAGCATTGTCTTTGAAGATATGAAATCGTCTGGGAAAATTAATTTTATTAAATCAGATGCCTTGCGTTTTGCACTTCTGGAATACTACAACGATAGTGAAAGCTATTCCGATATTCATAAAAATAATAATGCCATCATTAATCAACTTAAAGATGAAGCATTTACAGATAATATAGATTTGAATTCCCTTATTGAGGGGTTTATCTTTAAAGGAAAATGGAGTGCCCAATTAGACCCTTTAGATCTTTCTTTCTTTTTAAAAAGTAAGGATGACCCTGCCGTAAAGGAATTTGCCAACAGAGTTTCTTTGATGAAGGGACTCTTAAAAGTAAATCATAACGGCAATGATTACCTAATAGAACGTTCTAAAAGACTAAAAGCCCTTATTCTTGACTATATACAAGGCAAGCAAATTGATTTTAACACAGAACTTCCTGAAGGAGTTTTAAACGCTATTACAAATAGTGATATTGCCGCTTTAGATAAAATAATTACTTCTGACCTTAACACCTGTTTTAAGGTGAAAAAATCTCACCCCATTAGTTTGTTATCTCTTAGTATTGAACATAATTCATTTACTTCTCTAAAGTATTTTGTGCAAAAGGGAGCTAATTTAGAATTAGCATGCTTCGACAAAACACCGCTTATGTATGCCGTGAAATACGGGCATTTAAACATGACTAAATATTTGCTAGAAAAAGGGGCAGATATTAATACCGTATCAGTAGAAGGAAAAACCGCTCTGGATTATGCAATAAGGTACAGTCATCCAGAAATCGAAACCTTTCTTAAAGCATACAAGCAGAACTAAAATAGAAGCGCCTATTTATAAAAAAAGCCAGCAAATGTTGCTGGCTTTCACGGTTAAACATCTAACCCCCCGGATAGTACTTATTAACCAATCTAAACTATATGGGAATAGTTTACTTTAAATATTATGAAAGTGCCAAGTGCTGATAGTTAAAGGGCGCAGCGTGTGATGATCACCTTGGCACTTAGATTTTAACTTATAACTGAATTCAGAGAACTCTTAAACAATGAAAACAATCTAGGAAATAGTTAAAATACTGGGGGAAATTCTTTCTCATGAAATTTTTGATAGTCAAATAATTAAACTACTTTATTTTCTGCATTTAAATACCATAGTTTGGTATCAACGCTCTCTTTTACTCTGTAATGCCCTTTCTTAATTACAAAAGATCTATTAAACATAGCTATCCAAATATATTTCGCGCCACAATTATAGCAGATATAGCTACGACTCTTCGGGAAAAATTTCAACAGAAATTGTCTTCGAACTCTCAATCTGGATTTAGATCTACAAGACGGACACCTTTTCATAATTCTTTCGTTTTATATTATAATCTTTTACTACTTCAAAAGTAGATCATAACATCTGCTGTACTGTACGTAGTACCACGTAAATCGGCAAAAAATCATAAATTTTGCACAAAATGCTCTAACATTTCACCTTCAGGAACTTCCATTTTCTTACGTATTCTGTGGCGAATTATTTTGACAGATCCAACTGTTGTATTTCTAATAGAAGCCACCTCTTTAATAGATAGATTTAATCGTAACAACGAACATACTTCGCGTTCCGTTTTCGTAATATTGGGATACAACTGAATAATTTTACTTTGAAATTCCGAATTCAAGTGATGTACTTTTTTTTGCAAGGATGAAAGTTTATTCTCGGTAGCGATTTGTAACTTCATTTTCAAGATTAGCGTATGTGTGTAACTCTTTATTTCAGGTGATGCGCTAAGGCTATGATCTTCTTTCAATTGTTCTAGCAATTGCTTCTTAAAAAGTAAACGCATATTATTGTCGGCTACCAATGCCTTCATCTCTCGTTCCGTATCCTTAAGTTTCTTGTTCAACATCGCTCTTTGGTGACCTTCTTTTTCCAATATTGCAGCAATTTGTCTGGAATACTTTCTATTGCGTAGCAATAAATAACGCAATCCAATACTTCCAAGCAGCAATATACCGCATATTACAAATGTTGATAATTCCGTAAGGAATGTGAAATAAAATAACGCCCTCATATAAACAAATCTATTGTATAGCATGTCTCGTTCTATACGTACTGACACGTAGTTAAAAAAAACCGATACATTACTGTATCGGTATGTGGTTAAAATACTAACCCCCCGGAAAAATTATTAACCACAAACTGCAAAAAGGCTCGCAGTGCATTAATAAGGTAAAAAGTGCAGTGTCAAGGTCTAGTAATTGAGGGCTTACTTTATATTATGGTTCTCTTAACACTAGCACTTTATTTCGTACACTACAAATGAAGGCATATCCTGGCTTCTAATAAAAAAAAAGTCGTCAATGCCTAGATTTATGGCATAAAGACAGCAAATTGTGGCTTTAAAATTTTAAAAGTGTTTTTTTACACTAGAACGGATGATCATTGATTCCTTCATATTTCGCTTGTATAAAAAAGCGAGCCCATATTATTAATCTTAAGAGAAGCTTACGTATACTGAATGAGGAAAAACAGCAAAGTAGGAGTCTTCAACTTGTGCATAAAAATTAATGAATATGAGCTCTTATCTTTTTATATACTTTTTAAAATCCATCTCCCGGAGGTTCCGGACTTGCAGCCTGCGCTCTTTTAGGCGATAACATCATATAGGTTCCAACTGCAGTTAATGCAGCATACTTCCCATAGGTTCCTATCTTTTTAAGTGCCTCTTTACGAGAGATCTCTTGTGCTGTATGTTCTATATTATTTTTCATAATCCTTTCCTAGTTGTATTATTGAATAATGATCTTTTTGTTCAAACTTCTATTTTCTGTTGCTAACCGAACGATATACACGCCAGTTCTAAAGTTGGGTAGTGCAATATTATTTAGGCCATTACCGGTAAAAGAAGTCTTTAGTAAACGTTTTCCTAAGATGTCAAAGATCTGCACCTGTGCTTCACCATTTTGCACGCCAACAATCCTTAAATTATCTCGACTAGAAGTGTACATACTAATATTTGTTAGCGTTTCATCGCTTAGGCTTAAAGCACTTGCTGTTGTATGCAAGTAAAAACGTCCGATGCCATTCAAATCCTCCGACAGTGTTTCCGTGAAGTCTGAAGTAGCATCTAGCAATGTATAGATTCCAGTTTCTCTATCCTCCAAAAACACCTGCAATCCATTGGGTAGATTCGAAGCAGCAGCGGAAATGGTAATCTCAGTTCCTGAAGTAGCATGTACGCCAACCGGAATTACAATAGCCTCCATATTGTTTGCTGGAATAGATTGGATGCCCAGATTCTGCCCGTTACTATCACTCACAAGATGCGTATAGATGGCAAACGAATTCTCTACACCTTCAAAAATGCTACTGTCATATCCATTGTCCCAACCTGTGGTGGCAGTATCTATATAATAGAGTTCTGCCGTTCTTGCAGTAGCTCCATCGGTGATGCTCAATAAGATCTCTGGTCTTGTATTCACATTTCTCTGAAAGTTATCGGTTTGATGACCTTGCATTGCTTCTGTAAAATTGAAGGTATTGTTCCCGTTGGAGCTCACAAAGAATCCTTGCGCCGGAGCAATAAATCTCGAAGCGGAGGCTTGGTTGACTTGCTCATAGGAACCGGTTCCCTGATTCCAAAACCAAATAGTCTCTTCTGTTAAACTAGCGGTATTGATCGTTAAAATATTGTTTGTACCGTCTGCATTGGTATTTGCAGGGATAAAAGATGGGTACGGGTTTCCTAGTAGGTTAAATCCATTCATATTGGAGCTCATAGAAACGCCTACATCAGCCACAGGCATAGTGCCTGTAAAGGCAATATCGCCCGAAGCAGCTAATTTTAAAGAACGCCCTCCTCCTTGCGGAAAATTACCGGTACCGGAAGCTCTATTTTGATAGTACTCCCATCCCGGTGTGCTATTATTATAGGAAGATAAACCTCGATTGTTTGCTGTACCTGTTGCCAGACCCTCGGCGCTGGCAAAAGCATCTATATCTTGTCCGTTTACCGGCGAAGAGATCAAGTACCAGTTCGTAGTGCCAATAGTTCTGTTATAGGTAACATTGCCGGAAACCGAAGTTTGTGCAATAAACGAACCTCCCGAGTTCACCACAATCGTACTATTGTTGGTCACTGCACCATTGACCGTCAGTTGTGCTCCCGAATTAATGGTCATATCATTAACACTGATCGCTCCGGATGCTACCGGATCATTGGCAACATTGTCTATGGCCACATTACTAGTCCCTGTAGGTACAGATCCTAAGGACCAATTGGTCGCAGTATCCCAATTTGTATCTGTAGTACCTGTCCATGTGTTAATCATAACAGCGCCGGATGAATCATAGGTGTCGTCGAACAGCTGTATGGCATCTGGTGTAAACGGTGTAGTTGACGCAGTAAATGTCAGGTCTTGAAACCCAGGATCCGCAAAAAAGGCGATCATAGGATCTTCCATATTATCTACAAATTGTATGCTTATATGAGCCAACAAATGAGGAGAACCAGCTACTGTTATGTTGTCGGACGTAAGTGCAGCACTACCCTGATTTTGAACCCATGCTATTGACAATCTGGAACTTGTATTATTGGCTAGAATAGGATTATAAAAATCCGCAGCACCACCAAAAACTCTAGTATCTAAAACATACCCCGTTTCCATCCCGGCTGCATGTGTCCATGTTAAATTATTTGTATAAATATTTGTACCAAAGGCAGCCGTATTATAGGTAATATAAAACTGACCGATCCCTAATTTAAAATCGGTGTCCGTAGAAAGCATGATATCTGCTTCGTAATGTGTGGTTCCAGGATTTCCACTCCCATCTGTCATTCTTGCATTTGCAAAAGAATAGGTGATCGCTTGTGCAAAAAGACCTTGCACCCCGAGAAAACATAGCACTATAAGACATATGTTTCTTTTTATAGTTCTTGATATTAATTGGTAGTTTTTCATCATTCTTTATTTATACTATTTGCGTTAAAATTGAATTCCTGAGCCGAACGTGGCTAGTAGTTTTGTAATATCTGTGGTTTGAATTTGGTTATCCATATTGATATCTTCTAAGCGATATCCTGTTTGACCGATCAATGCGTTGAGCAAGCCATAATCTGTAGTTTGAATTTGGCCATCTCCGTTCACCTCTCCTGCCAATAATCCATAAATACCTGTTGTTAGTTCGGTAACAGCGTTGGTAGTTCCTTTTACATTGCTTGCTGTTCTGAAGTTGATGCTCTGATTTAAGCTCTGCGGTGTATCCGTCACTATATTGATATGATTCCTGTGCGAGATCGATATAAAGTAGTTGTCATTCTGACGGGTGAAGCTTAGGCTTGAATACCCATCTACGTCTACAATATCTCCATCGCGTTGTAGTAAAGCTCCCTTAGACTCGAGTACCGTATTGATATTGTTCTTATCACGCAATTCTATCAATACCCAGTCTACAATGGCATTTCCACCGGATACATTAAAGACTTCCGGATCAAAAACATAAGCCCCATCACCATAAGGAGATGCCCCCGGTATCACTCCCGACGTACGCAGACCATCATCCATTAAATGGGTAGTTGTGTTATATGGGCCGCTTAAAAGAGCTTGTAATTGAAGTGTATTATGTGATTCGAAAGCAACTACCTGTACTTGTCCTGCATTGGTTCCATTACTGTCATTCAGGGGTGCTCCAATAACCACTATATTCCCGGTGGCATTCAGTGCTACTGACGATCCAAATTTATCTCCGGCATTGCTTCCATCCATATCACTACCCAATTGTGTCCAGATACCTGATAAGTTTTGATACAAACGTACATGCCCCGAATCACCTCCATTGCCATCATTAAGGTTGCTTCCAATAGCCACAACATCCCCGGTATCATTGATGCTTACCGAAACCCCAAAAAGATCTCCGGCGGCCTCACCATCAATATCAGATCCTATTTGAGTCCATGTACCCCCCACGTTTTGGTAGATACGAACATGACCGGAATCGCTCCCATTTCCATCATTTGAAAAGCCTCCAATAGCTACTATATCTCCGGCAGCGTTTATACTTACTGAAGCACCAAATTGATCTCCTATAGCTTCACCTACAATGTCTGCTCCGACTTGCGTCCAGGTACCTGCATTATTTTGGTAGATCTGTACTTTCCCATTTCCTCCAGTTATACCTATAGCCAGTATATCTCCGGTCGCATTTAAACTTATCGCCTGAGGTACTTCTTCATATACACTTACTTCTATATTGGCCCCGATCTGTGTCCAAACACCTTCTTTATTTTCATAGACTGCTACAAATTGATCGTTTGACGGAGCGCTCATAGCCACAATCGTACCTGCAGCGTTTAAACTGACCGATGCACCCAAAGCGTCATCAACCCCCCCTATAATATTAGCTCCAACCTGTGTCCAAACACCATCTATATATTCATAGACCTGCACCAGTCCTTCAATAGCATTGCCAGAATGTGTAACATCGTATATTGGTGCTCCAATAGCCACAACAGTCCCTGCTGCATTTAAACTAACACTTCTTCCAAATTGATCATAATCACCTAATGCATCAATATCAGACCCCAATTGAGTCCAGACACCACCTGTATTCTGATATACCCGAACATGACCTTCATTATTTAGACCTTCACCATCATTCCTTGGAGCGCCAATAGCAATGATGTCTCCGGTAGCATTGCTACTTACTGACATTCCCGATTGATCTCCGGCAGCCTCGCCTAAAATGGCTGTGCCTATTAATCCTGTTTGTGTTACGATATTTTCGTTGCGGTATACTTTTGTGGTTCCGGATTGGCCTCCATTATCGTCGGCATATGGTGCCGATACGGCTACCAAATCGCCCATGCCACTTAGGCTTACAAAAAAACCTGTACGATCTAATGTTTTATCTCCTACAATAGTGTTTCCTATTTGTGTCCAGGTACCTGCAATATTTTGATATATCTGGGCATAACCATTCTCTGAATTCCAGGTTTCTATAGCTCCTGCGGCAATTATAGTACCCTCATTATTAATACTGACGGCACCTCCAAACTGATCTTCGAATGCTACGCCTTGTATTTCTGCCCCTATTTGGGTCCAGGTACCACCACTATATTGATATACCTGCACGTGGCCGGCATTTAAACCATTCCCATCGTTTCCTGGCCCACCGATTGCTATTATATTGCCTGCAGCATTTAAGTCTACCGCAGCTCCGAAGGAATCTCCGGTTGCCTCACCATCTATTCCAGCACCTAACTGTGTCCAGGTACCGGCGTTGTTCTCATATATTTTAACTTGTCCGGTTCCTACCGCATTCCTCACAGCAACTCTATTTCCTGTAGCATTGATCGAAACCTCTTTATTGCTAGTACCCAATACGGTACTAATATTTACACCTATTTGTGTCCAGGTACCTGCCATGTTTTCATAGATTGATACATATTCCCCACCTTCGGCCCCAATTGCTAGTACGGTACCGGAACTGTTCATGCTTACACCGGATCCAAACTCATCCGTATTGGTAGTCCCGAGAAGATCAGCACCTATTTGTGTCCAAACACCATTCACATACTCATATACCCGAACCATTCCTTGAAAAGTGGTATCCGAATGTGTCGGATCATGCTTAGGTGCACCAACCGCAAGTATGTTTCCTGAAGCACTGAGACTTACTGCATAGCCAAACTGATCATACAGTCCATCTCCTAGAATTTCCTGCCCTAATTGTGTCCAGACACCGCCATTGTTCTCATATACTCGAACATGACCTGCGTTTGTTCCATTACTATCATTATGAATAGCTCCAATAGCAACAATATTCCCTGCAGTGTTCATACTAATACTATATCCAGAAAGATCGGACCCTGCCTCACCTAAGATGGCAGCGCCTATTTGTAATTGACCATAGGTTGTTGCAATACACATAAAAAATCCCATTAGAAAACAGTACCACGTGTACTGTCTTACCTTGTTAAAAGTTTTGCTATTTTTCCTCATTATTCTTGTTTTAGTATTCCTTAATTTCGATGGTATAAGGGGTAGGGGACGCAATGGAAAAAAGGGGGCGCATTGTTGCGCTTTGTTCATTGCGAAACAAAGAACCTGAAAACGGGAAGTGTCAAGAAATAAATGTCGCGAACCCTATCTATTTGTGGTATTAATATGCCTTTTTATGGTATAAAGGTTTTTGCTGCTATAACAACATCTATAGATAATACTTGCGTTATATATTCATTTTCAAATAGTTACATGGGTGGAATTTATTTTAAAGAGAATTGACTCTCAGCCGAATATCATTTTTTCTCCGTTCGCCCGAGTTTACTTGCCTTCGGGTTTATTTTCAAAAAATCTTAGCCTGTAGTCTAGAAAGGGTTCTAATTTTTTTAGTTAACTTAGTGATATTCATATCAAATTAAAAAGTATGATTTTCGGGGGGAGAGCTACTTTTTACATACTATTTGTGTGCATACTATGCACCTCATTTTTTAATGCCTTTTCTGCAAATCATTCAGAAAAAACATTGAAGAACAGGGAAGAGTATATACCTGTTTTATTAGACTTCGCAACTCATCAAATTACAGATACTACCTATTATAAAAAGGTCTTAGACAGCACTTCTAATGGTCATTTAAAATTGGCGGCTTTGGACAGTTTGATCTACAAGACTGATCTTGTGGTTACTGAAGCTTCTATATCGTATTCAGAAAAATATATCCGCCTTGCTCTAGACCTAAAAAAATATGATGCTGCCGTTAGAAAACTCGTTTACTACTTATCTATGGTCGATTATACATTGGATAATCCTGAGAGAGGTTATCAATTTATACACTCCATTACCCTTCCTTTAGATAAGGTTAAAGATCCAGCATTGGTCTTAGAGTTTTTGTATAAAAAAGGGAATATACTGCATCACAGTGGTCACTTTAAGGAGGCTCTTACAGCCTATACAAATACGTATGAATCTAACCATATAGGAGATTCTTTAACGCGAGTGGATGCATTGCACCAGAGAGGCTTAGTCTACAGCGACCTTGGGGAATACAACAAAGCTTTAGCAGATATCATTCTTGCACAACAATATTTTAGAAGGATCAAAAACTATGACTATTTATTCTATACACAGGGTAGCTTAAATGTATTGTATGGGCAATTTGGCCTGGAAGAAAAGTCTATTGAAGAAATGAAGAAAGTGGTGGCAGAACGATTAGCATTGGGATATACAAAAAACCTGTGCTATGACTATTTCGCTTTGTCTATTAGTTATAACGATATAGCGGATGCCGAAAACACAAAAAAATATGCCTTATTAGCTTTGGAGACGGCCTTACAAGAGGTAAAAACAAATCCGGATATTCCATTGAATGAATTTCTTTCTAATGTTGCTGCCATGTATACAGATCGAGGTGAGTTAAAACGCGCTAAAGAGTATTTAGATTTGTCGGAAAAAGAGCTGCTAAAGCGGGGTGTGAATATTTCTAACGATTATTATCATCAAAGTACTTTGGCCAATTATTATTTGAAAGTGGGTAGGTTAAAAGCCTCTGAAGAGATTGCTTTATCTTTAATTGACGAGGTAAAAAAAAGACCGCAGGAATATAAAACCGATATCTATCAACTATTATATGCGATATACGATGCTAAAAAAAAGCACCAAAGATCGTTGTACTATTTCAAAAAGTACACGCAATTGCGAGATTCTGTTTTTAGTGCTCGAAAGGCGAACTCTTTGTCCTATTATCAAACCTTGTATGAAACAGAAAAAAAGGAAAAAGAGATTGCCAGTCAGGAATTAGATCTACAATCTCAACGCAATGTTATTTCTACTCAAGAGCGACAACAGCACTATTTTATGATCGGCTTAATAGCCTTAGCCGTTATTTTAATAGGGTCTTTCTTTTTTATCAAGAAAATCAGAATGGAAAAAAGAAAAGTAGCTGATTCCTTAATTGAAAAGGAGTTGCTACTCAAAGAGATCCATCATCGGGTAAAGAACAACTTACAGATCGTTTATGGTTTAATGTATAAGCAGGCTCGTATTTCTAAAGATCATACGTTTAAATCCCTTATGGACGATGCGCAAGGAAGGATCAAGTCCATGGCTATGATCCATCAGAAATTATATCAGAACAACAACTTTAGCGAGGTAGACATGAAAGGGTATATCTCAGAACTCGTAAAAGATATTAATAGCTCTTTTAGCACTACCCACGCAAAGGTAGATGTAACGTTACAAATGGCCGTGACCCGATTTCATATGGATGTAGCTATTCCTTTAGGACTAATTCTCAATGAGCTGATCACTAATATCTATAAACATGCTTTTAACGATGGTACAGGAAACGCCTGGGTTTCTATTGAAAAAGTAAAAGATCATCATCTGGTTACCGTAAGAGATAATGGTATAGGGCTCCCTGAAGATCTGAATTTGAAAAAAAGCTCCTCATTAGGAATGAACCTGATCTTAGGATTGTGCCATCAGATCCGAGCTACTTTTGATTATAAAAACAATAATGGCAGTGAGTTTACGATCTTACTGCATGCAAATGCCTAAATTATGATGGAGAATAACACCATATCAGTATTAATTGTAGAAGATGAATTTTTAACGTCAGATTTTATCAAAGACGTCCTGGAGGATATTGGTTATAAAATATCAGGTATTGCAAGAGATGCCGAAGAGGCGGAGATCATTCTAGAAAAAGGCACTACAGATATTGCCTTGTTAGACATCAACATTCACGGTACCGAAACAGGTATTGATCTGGCGACCAAGATCAATGAGAAATACAAGGTTCCATTTATTTACCTCACGGCCTTTACCGATAAGAAAACAGTAGATATGGCCCTTAAAACGAATCCCTCTGCCTATCTAGTGAAACCTTTTAACACCATAGATATTTATACCAGTATTGAGGTAGGGCTGCGCAACTATACGTTAAACAAAACTCCCAAGATCGACGCAGAGCCTACACCGGCTGAATCTGAGAACGATGGAGAAACTTTAATTGGAGAAGAGTTTTTGTTTATCAAACAAAAGGAGATCTTTATCAAGATACTGATCGAAGACATTCTCTATTTTCATTCAGACATGAAATACATTGACATCTATACATCGGATAGTCGTTTTACGATACGTTATACGCTGTCAGATATTGTCGCAAAATTTAAGCAACATTATTTTATGCAGGTACACAGATCGTATATTGTGAATGTGAACAAAGTGAGTCAGGTGGGACCTAACTATATTATTATGAAGGATCAGAAACTACCATTAGGACCTTCGTTTAAAAAAGAATTCCTGAACAGATTTAAGTTCTTGAAATAATATAAAACCCCTTTTCTATACCCCGGAAAAACAATGCGCTATTAGAAATGGATTAAGTATATCGCTTTTTCGATAGGGATCTCAGTGCCTATTGATAAAAGGACGACACGTTATTTATAGGATTTGTGCATAATGAATATTATTAATGTTGATCTTTAGGATATACATAAAAAAAAGTATCTGCTCGATATTACTACTAATATCGCTCCTACTCTTGTGCGGTTTTGAAATAGCTGCACAAGATAGCTCGCAGGTCAACGTCAGTCTTCAAGAATCACAGGATCGTTTTCGTTCACTCGAAAAAACATTGATCGCATTTAAAAAAATGGAGGCTACCCGTTTTCAAAAACAAGTTGCTGAATATATTCATCTGGCACTTGAGCTTAAGATCTACGACAAAGCCGCTCGGATGTTGATCCTTGTCCTGGAACGATTTCAATCATTACGTGATCTGGAAGCCTATTTGCAACTCTGTCATCGCTTAGAATCGAGTTTTTTGAATTCAACTAAGGTTACTGTATACTTACCCAAGTTTTACCTAAGTATGGCCACAGCCTATCGTGGGCTTCGAAAAAAAGAGGATCAGATTCGGTATTATTCAAAAGTTATTGAGATCAACAGTCCTCAGGACTCATTGGTTACTGCTCAGGCTTTGTACATACGAGGTCAATCCTATTCGTTTTCCGGAAAGTTTTTAGCGGCACTCGAAGATTATGTCTTATCCGCAACATACTTCGATCAATTGAAAGACCCTTTTGGAGCCATTAACGTAGAGGAAGGCGTTCTTTTATTACTTCGAAGAAATGGTTTTGGGAACGAAGTGATTCCCAGAAGATTAAAATTGATTGAAAAAATTCAAGAACTACAACGGCTAAACCTTCAGAATAAGCTTCCTATCAACTTACCGCTGGAGTACTTGAACCTGGCATTAGATTATCAGGTTGCAGGTAACCTTTCGCTGTATGAACAGTATCTATTACAAGCCATTGAGGAAGCAAATAAGCCGGAGTACACACCCTCTGCATTTGAATTCTTGTTTATTTCTTGTTATGCAGAGCTTGCTGATCTGTACTTAAAAAAGGATCTCATAAAAGCTGCAGCCTATCTAAAAAAAGTAGAGAGCTACATTACTCCTGGAAGGTACCCTAAGCATGTATATCATTTGATCGTTTATGCTATTAAAAAAGTAAAACTCTTACTGGCCCAACAACAGTATACTACGGCTTTGCGTCAGCTGGAAGATCTAGCGCATCGTACCACCATACGAGAAGCTAAACAATTACGAGAGGTCTATGAATTGCTCTCTGAGGTATATGCTATCAAGCAGAATTCCAAAAAAGCATTGACCTACTACACGTTATATCAGAAACTGAATGATTCCATTTTTGGTGCTTCGAAAGCAAATGCATTGATCTATTATCAAACCTTATATGATACGGAAAAGAAAGAAAAAGAGATTACCAGTCAGGAGTTGGAATTGCAATCACAGCAATATATGATTGCTTCAAAAAAGAGACAACAGTACTATTATATGATTGGGTCTATACTTCTGATCGGATTACTGATTGGTACATTTCTATTTATGAAAAGAGTGCGAAAGGAAAAGAAAAAGGTTGCCGACTCTCTATTTGAAAAAGAACTTTTATTAAAAGAGATCCATCATCGTGTAAAGAACAATTTGCAGATCGTCTATGGATTGCTCTACAAACAATCTCGCAGGTCAAACGATCGAGCTTTTAAAATATTGATGGAGGATGCGCAAAGCCGAATTAAATCCATGGCGATCATTCACGAAAAACTATATCAAAATCAAAGCTTTAGCGAGGTGGATATGAAAGGGTATGTTTCAGAACTCATCAAAGACATTGAGCATTCATATGCCAAGACATCTACCATACGGGTTGAGTTAGATATGGCAATTACCAGATTTCATATGGATATTGCTATTCCATTGGGTCTTATTTTAAATGAATTGATCACCAATGTTTTCAAACATGCCTTTCCAAATGGAACCGGCCATATTTTTGTGTCTTTACATAAGATCAACGGAAAGCATGAGATCAAAGTAAAAGACAATGGTATTGGACTTCCTGAAGATCTTAACCTTAAGAAAAGTTCTTCCCTTGGGATGAACCTTATTGTTGGATTATGCCATCAGATACGTGCGAGTTTTGAGTACCACAATAACAACGGTAGTGAATTCACTATTACCTTATCGGCTTCATAAAAAAAGCCGATACTGTTTCGTATCGGCTCTTCTTTTTATTTCTTTTTGGACTATCCTCCAAAGTCATCAAATCTGATGTTCTCGTCTGGGATTCCAAAATCTTCTCCCATTTTCTGAACCGCCTTGTTCATTAGTGGTGGTCCACAGAAATATAGTTCAATATCTTCTGGTGCATCGTGGTGGTTCAGATAGTTATCAATCACACAATTGTGAATGAATCCTACGAATCCATCTCCTTCTCCATCAATACCATCTTTTACTTTCCAGTTATCTTCTTCTAATGGTTCTGATAATGCTAAATAGAACTTAAAGTTCGGGAAGTCTTTTTCTAATTGATAGAAGTGATCTAAGTAGAACAACTCACGTTTAGAACGTCCTCCATACCAATAGGTCACTTTTCTTCCGGTCTTTAATGTTTTGAAAAGGTGATACAAGTGTGAACGCATTGGCGCCATACCAGCTCCTCCTCCTACATATAACATTTCTGCCTCAGACTCATTAATAAAGAACTCTCCATAAGGTCCTGAGATCGTTACTTTATCTCCTTTCTTTTGGTTAAAGATATATGATGATGCTACTCCCGGATTTACGTCCATCCATCCGTTCTTTGCTCTATCCCATGGTGGGGTAGCAATACGAACATTTAGCATGATCTCTCTTCCTTCTGCAGGGTAAGAAGCCATAGAATAAGCACGTTCTACTGTTTCTGTATTCTTCATTACCAATGGCCACAGACCAAATTTGTCCCATTCTGCCTGAAACTTATCTGGTGTTTCATGCTCTTCCGGGTGTGCAGTAATATCTATGTCAGAATATTTGATCTCACATGGTGGAATCTCAATTTGAATATATCCTCCTGCTTTGTATCCCATATCTTCTGGAATCTCCACTACAAACTCCTTAATGAATGATGCTACGTTGTAATTACGTACTACAGTAGCTTCCCATTTCTTAATTCCGAATACTTCTTCCGGAATAGAGATATCCATGTCTTGTTTTACTTTAACCTGACATGCTAGACGAATTCCTTCTTTTAACTCTTTACGGGTAAAATGCGGTGTTTCTGTTGGTAGGGCTTCTCCTCCACCAGAATTTACATGACATTCACACTGAACACAAGATCCACCTCCACCACAAGCGGATGGTAAAAAGATCTTTTCATTTCCTAAAGTGGTCAATAATGTGCTTCCTGAAGCTACTTCTACCTTCTTCTCACCATTGATCGTGATCGTTACCGGTCCTGAAGGAGATAATTTTTGCTTTACGAATAATAGTAATGCTACTAATAACAACGTAATGAATAAAAAAGCTACTACCGTTGCTACGATCGTTCCTGTTGTACTTGCTGCTAATGCTATCATCTTATTCTTCTGTTTCTTTAATGTTATCAGCTATACTTCGACTATGCTCAGTACTTGTTTTCTCAGTCTTTTCAACTTCTTTTACATCGGTCTTCTTTTCAACCGGAGTAGAAGTTACCACCTCTGTTTTCTCTTCTTTTTTCTCATCTCCACCAGTTAACATTCCACCGAAACTCATAAATCCGATAGCCATTAAACCAGTAATGATAAATGTGATTCCTAATCCTCTTAAGGCAGGAGGTACACTTGAGTATCTGATCTTTTCACGAATCGCTGCAATAGCTAAGATTGCTAAGAACCATCCGATTCCTGATCCAACACCATAGGTCGTTGCCAATCCTAATGTTGCGATCTCACGAGACTGCATAAATAATGAACCTCCTAAGATGGCACAGTTTACTGCGATCAGTGGTAAGAAAATACCTAATGAGTTGTATAGCGAAGGAGAGAACTTCTCTACAATGATCTCTACCAATTGTACCATGGTCGCAATCGTTGCGATAAACATGATAAATGATAAGAAGCTCAAGTCATATTCTGCATATTCCGGTCCTAACCATACTAATGCTCCTTCTTTCAATATATATTGGTCTAACAACCAGTTTAAAGGTACTGTTACTGCCAATACAAAGATTACCGCTGCTCCTAAACCTACAGCTGTAGATACCTTTTTAGATACTGCCAGGTACGAACACATTCCTAAGAATGTTGCAAATACCATGTTATCTATAAAGATCGATTTAAAAAATAATTCAATATGTTCCATGATATTCTAGTGTTCTTCTATTAATGCTTTATTTCTACTACGTTGTACCCAAATAATGATCCCTACTACGATTAACGCCATTGGTGCCAATAACATAAATCCATTATTCTCATATCCGGTTGCGTACAATCCAGTTTTCTTGATCGGATCACCTAGCACAGGGAATCCTAGTAAAGTACCTGATCCTAATAACTCTCTAAAGAATCCTACAATGATCAGGATAACTCCGTATCCCACTGCATTACCGATTCCGTCTAGAAAAGATCTCCAGGGTCCGTTCCCTAAGGCAAAGGCCTCAAAACGTCCCATAATGATACAGTTCGTAATGATCAGTCCAATAAAGGCTCCCAATGTCTTACTCAGCTCGTACGCAAATGCCTTAAGTACTAAATCCACGATAATTACCAACGTTGCTACTACGATCAACTGTACAATAATTCTAATTTTTGATGGAATAATATTTCTCATTAATGAGATCACCACGTTACCTACTCCTAGTACAAAAAGTACTGAAATAGACATTACGATAGATGCTTTTAATTCAGCCGTAATTGCTAGTGCCGAACAAATACCAAGTACCTGTATTGTAATTGGATTATTATCTGCAAACGGATCTGTGATTAATTTTGCGTCTTTTTTTGATAAAAGTCCCATAGAATTAATTCGTTTTTAAAGTTTTAAAATAAGGTACGTATAACCTTAACTCTGATTTTAGCATTGCCGACACACCGTCTCCAGTAATTGTCGCTCCGGCAATTGCATCAACCTCATTATCATTTTTATCATTATTTAATGGATCACCGTTACTTTTAGAAATATTAATTCCAGTAAAGCTACCAGAACCATCCATTAAATTCTCACCAGAAAAATCATCCATAAAGAAGCGTAATTTAATATTCGCTCCCAGTCCTGCAGTTTCTCCTTTATGATCAAAATACACTCCTTGAACAACCATATTGGCATCCATGGCTACGTATCCCCAAATAGCATCCCAAAGCCCCTTTCCTCTAATTGGTGCTATATAGAATGTTTTCCCATCTTTTTCACCAATAAATAGAGGAAGCTTTCGCTCATTTCCTTCTTTAGCCAAAGATTGTTGTTTCTTTATATCGATAAGGTAAGCCTTGTCATTTTCGCTTACATCTCCGCCTTGAATTACCAATTGCTTAGTGATGTATTTTGAAAACTCTTCTCCTACTTTATCTTTAGCTACGAAGATCGCATTCGATTCATCGTTTTCATTTACGCCCATGGCGTATAATATGTTTTGCTGCTTTTCTATACGCTTATTTTCATCAATCGTAGGTTTGAAATAGGATGCCAGGAAGGCCAATAAGGCTCCAACAACCAAAACCATTCCTACGGCGAATAGCACTGTATAAGCATTACCATCTGTTTTCTTAGACATAATTATGCAGTTTTAGCTTTTAAACGTTTCATTCTTCTTTTCACATTTCCTTGAACCACATAATGGTCAATGGTCGGAGCAAATACATTCATTAATAGAATTGCTAAGAACACTCCTTCCGGATATGCCGGGTTGAACACACGGATCATGATAGAAATAAATCCTATTAAGAAACCGTAGATCCATTTTCCTTTATTGGTTTGCGAAGCAGTTACAGGATCCGTTGCCATAAATACAGCACCGAAAGCTAATCCACCGATCATTAAATGTTCGTACCACTCCGTATTCATTAGCGTATAGAATTTACTAGATTCAGTAATGATACCATAGTCCGTAATCATATTAAAGATCAAGCCCATTACTGCAGCTCCGATAAACGTAGACGCTATAATTCTCCAGCTTCCTATCTTCGTAAAGATCAGGAATAACGCTCCTAATAAGATCAATAGTGTAGACGTTTCACCTACAGAACCCGGAATAAATCCAAAGAACATATCCCATTGACTGTAAACTGGTTCTAAGTTCTGCGCATAGCTTCCTAAGATCGTTTCTCCTGAGATGGCATCTGCCGTTCCTGCTCTATCTACTGCATCGTATACCCATACTTTATCTCCGGTCATCCATGTTGGATATGCAAAGAATAAAAAGGCTCTGATGGTCAAGGCCGGGTTTAAGATGTTCATTCCGGTTCCTCCAAATACTTCTTTTCCGATCACTACACCAAAAACAACCGCTACCGCTAACATCCATAATGGCGTATCTACTGGTACGATCAATGGTACTAGCATTCCTGTTACTAAGTATCCTTCTTCAACCTCATGTCCTTTGATCACCGCGAAAATGAATTCTACTAATAATCCTACCGCATAAGACACTACCACGAGTGGTAATACTTTTATAATTCCGATCCAGAAGTTGTCCCAGGTTAAGAAACTACCCATAACAGAAAATTCTGTAGTAATTCCTTTGGCAGCATCAATAGCTGCATGATGTTGATATCCTGCATTGAACATTCCGAACAACAAACATGGAACCAAAGACATGATTACGATATTCATCGTACGTTTTAGATCGTCTGCTGCTTTAATATGAGTTCCTCCATGAGTTACCTCATTTGGCAAGTACAAAAAGGTATGGATCGCATTAAATGCAGGAGCCATCTTGGTACCTTTGTACTTCTCTTTTAAGTTATGTAATTTACTTTTTAAGCTCATTCTTCTAAATTTTAGCCTAATTCTTGTTTCATTAAATCCAATCCTTCTCTAATGATCTTTTGATGTGGCTGTTTAGACACACAAATAAATTCTGTTAGAGCAAAGTCTTCTGGCGCTACTTCGTAACCTCCTAATGCTTCCATTTCATCTAAGTCTTGATACATACATGCTTTTAACAGTTGTAATGGATAAATGTCTAATGGAAAGACTTGTTCGTAAGAACCTGTTACTACAAATGCTCTGTGCTCGCCATTTGTATTGGTATTCAAATCATACTTTTTCTTAGGAGTTAACCAAGAAAATGTTAAGGCTCTAGATGTCGATATCTTATTAAAGATCGGTTTGTTCCAACCAAAGAACTCATAGTCATCTCCTTCAGGAATGGCTGTGATCTGGTTGTCATAAAATCCTAAAAACCCATCTTGAGCAACCTGAGTTCCCGATAATACATTGCCACTTATAGTTCTGGCGTTATCGTTCTGCAAGTTTCCTTTTACCAGATTGCCAATCGTTGCACCGGCAACTGCAGTGATATAGGATGGTTTTCCAAATTTAGATCCGGTTAATGCGATCGTTCTGGTAATGTTCAATTTACCCGTTAAGAACAACTCTCCAATAACCACCAAATCTTGAGGTGTAACTACCCAAACAACTTCTCCTTTGTTCAATGGATCGATCTGTGCAATTTGCGTACTCACATTTCCTACAGGGTGTGGACCCGAAACTTTGTGTAGTTCAATTCCACTCATTCCAGAGAAAACAGAATTTGAGCTTTTCCCTACAGACACGTGCGTTTTCCCATCTGTTAACATGGAAATCGCCGTTAGTGCTGTTTGGATCTCTTTTTCCTTTCCCTGTAAGGTATAATCATAATCTGCTGCTAATGGTGCGCTGGCATATGCCGATACAAAAATAGCTTTGGGTGCCTGATTAGGATTTGCCACAACATCATAAGGACGTTGTTTGATAAATGGCCAACAACCTGAATCGAATAAATGTTTTTTTACTTCTTCTGAAGACATTTTAGACGGATCTTGTTTTCCAAAATCTTTGTACTCTTGTTTTCCGTCTGCGGCAATTTTCATTGCTAAAACTCTTCTTCTTTCTCCACGAACGATCTCCGTTACTTTACCGCTAACAGGGCTTGGAAATAAAATACGTTCATCGCTTTTTGAGAAAAATAGCGCTTCACCTGCTTTTACTTCTGTACCTTCTTTAGCAATAACTTTGGGAATGATTCCGTGAAAATCTTCTGGCTTGATTGCAAATACTCCGCTTGTAGAAATGTCAGTGGTAGTATGTTCTGCTTCGCCAATCAGCTTAATATCTAAGCCTTTCTTGATACGAATGTCTTTTGACATGGTCAATCTGAAATTTAGTTATCTAAAAAAATCATGCAAATTTAAATATTTTGTCAGTGTTTCCCGTACAAAAGCGACTTTATCTTAGTTATTTAAAATTATTTATAACCATTCTAAATAGAAAGTTTGTTTTTACACAATTTTATTTTAGTAGGTTTGTTTTAAGATATGAAAAACTGATGCGTTTGTCTTTATGAAAAATACACTGTTCTCAATTTTGTTTGCATTCATCTTTGTTCCTTGTTCTTTAGGCCAGGAAAACAATGCTTCAAACATAAAGTCAATTCAATTGCGTCCTTTAGCTCAGAATCAATTTTCAGCAATTGTTCCATTGGGCACGGTATTGGAGCTGTCCTTTGATGATCTTGAAGCTGATCAAAAGGATTATTATTACAAAGTAGAACACATGACGCATGACTGGAAACCCAGTAGAATGCTATCTAGCCAGTACATAAATGGTTTTCAATCGAACATTATCCTGAATGTAAACAATGCTTTTAACACCTATCAAAATTATACTCATTACAGCATCAAAGTTCCGAATATCAATACGGTAATCACCAAAAGTGGAAACTATTTACTTTCCGTTTTAAATGATGCTGATGAAGTGATCTTTACGAGAAGATTTGTACTCTATGAACGTACTGCAACGATAGGCGTCGCTACTTCCAGAAGCAGGAATACTAAAACCTATAATACGGATCAAACCGTACAATTTTCTGTTAATTACCCAACATTGCGCATCAATAATCCGGATCAGGAAGTACATGTTACAGTGATTCAAAATCAGAATTGGAACACTGCCATCACCGATCTAAAACCTCAGTTTTTTAGAAACAACCAACTCATTTACAGGCACATCAACAAGAGTAATTTTAAAGGAGGGAATCAGTTTTTAAACTTTGATAACAAGATCATCAGAAATAAGAGCATGAATATTGTGAAGGTCGAACGAAAAGAAGTGTATCATAATTATCTAGCTCCTTTTGAAAGAAAAGAAAACCCTTCATACTCCTATAATCCGGACATTAATGGCCAGTTTGTCATTCGCACCTTAGAGGGTGCCGATAATAAGACGGAAGCTGATTATGCCATGATGCATTTCAATTTATTGTCTGAAAAAATTCCAGAAAAAGAGGTGTACGTTCTTGGTGCTTTTAACAATTTTGAATTAACACCCGAAAACAAAATGTCTTTTGATTCGAAAAGTAATTCATACAATGCCAACTTATTGCTAAAGCAAGGATTTTACAATTACACCTTTGCTACCAAAGACACAAATGGCAACATTTCATATGGCGATATTCTTGGTGATTTTTCCATTACAGAAAATGAATACACAGTAATCGTTTATTTTAAAAGAATTGGTGGACTATACGATCGTGTTATCGGAGTTGGCAATTCTTATTTCGAGGGAGAACGATAGCACTATTTTATCCTTGTTATTTTTAAACAAATATGCTACATTAGCTGATATGGTTCAGCAAATAACAAAAGGCATTAAAATTTCTGTAAAAACAAAGTACGAAGGTGCTTTGTCTAGAAACCTGCATACCTTTCACAATTTTAGCTATTATATCACCATAGAAAACAAATCTGAAGATACCGTTCAGTTAACAGATAGGTATTGGGAAATCTTCGATTCCTTAAATGCCACAGAAGTTGTACAAGGAGAAGGCGTTGTTGGGCAAACACCTATTTTAAAACCTAGAGATGTATACACCTATAAATCCGGGTGTATTTTACATTCAAATATTGGCACTATGAAAGGATACTTTACCATGTTGGATATTGATTCTTTAAATACGTTTAGTGTGACTATTCCAAGCTTTCAACTAACAACACCTATATCATCAAACTAACTAAGAGAAAAAAACAACTAGTCAAATACAAAGAACCTGAGTGCTACAATTGTGGACACCCTTTTTCAGGTCATGAAAAATATTGCCCTGACTGCGGTCAAAAGAATAAGAATAAAAAGATCACTTTCAAGAGTTTTGTTGCCGAAGTGTTCAATGGTTTTATTTCTTTTGATGCGAAGTTTTGGAAGACTATTTTTCCTTTGTTAACAAAGCCTGGGAAAGTTTCAAGAGATTTTATAGATGGTAAAAGAGCACGTTATTCGAACCCTTTTCAGTTTTATTTGACAGTTTCGATCATCTTCTTTTTGATTCTGGGTTTAGTGGATAGATATCAAGAATTCAGTGACTTTAACAATGGGAAAAAGCAAAATGATTTTGCCATTGTCAATATTCAGAACGACAATCAAGAGAAAGTCGATTCTTTATTGAGCAAAGGAAAAAAAGAACTGGACAAACAGTTAAAGAATCTTGATTCTATTGATAGAGCCGAAGTACTTTCAGTGATTCCAACATCGCTAAAACAGAAGGATACTGCAACTACAGCCAACGATTCCACAAAAACAAAAAAACCTAGAAGAAAGAACAATTTTAATTTTATTAGCCCTGACCATAAAATGACTAAAATGGTCAACTATCAACGAGAACATCCTGAAGTAGCTGTAGATTCTGCATTAACATCATTGAACATCCCTACAACCTTATCTAATAGATTCTTATATAGCAGAGCCAACAAGATCAATTCTTTCTTAACGAATACCAGTCAGGAAAATAAAAAATTACAGAAAGAGATCATTTCATATGCGTCTATTTCAATTTTTATTTTCTTGCCCATCTTTACATTATTCCTAAGGTTTATATATATCCGAAGAAAATTTACGTACGTAGAGCATCTTATTTTTGTATTCCACACACAAACCGTATTCTTTATACTGCTTACTATTTTCTTCCTGTTGAATCTAATGGCGAAAACACAGAGTATCACGTGGATTTTTTCTGTGCTTTTCTTGATCTATTTGTTAATTGCCATGAAGAAATTTTACCAACAGGGATACTTTAAAACCTTCTTTAAGTTTTTAATGATCAACTTAGCTTTTGTCATCTTTGGATCTTTAGGCTTTGCCATCCTATCCATGGTAACTTTTATGATCTACTAGATTTCCAGGAAAGTTTCTTTTTGATTTATAAAATCGAGATAGGTTAGGTCTATTTGCTCCTTCACCTTTTTTATTGATGTAATACTGACTGTCTCCACAAAAGGTCGTTTCATTTTTAACGAAGTCCTTTCTGTTCCTTTATCAGTGTCTTGGTGAAAGTTTA
The DNA here is from genome assembly GCA_965218065.1 of Flavobacteriaceae bacterium. Classification (GTDB taxonomy): domain Bacteria; phylum Bacteroidota; class Bacteroidia; order Flavobacteriales; family Flavobacteriaceae; genus Polaribacter. The sequence goes on from OZ244589.1 coordinate 2,618,893, forward strand.
ATATTTCTTCTTGCTCTAAAGAATGATCGAGCAACCATTCATCAAACCATTGTACTCTTTCTTTCTTCATATTTGCGTCATACAAGGTAGAAGAAGACCATATTTTAGGCGTATTTTCTAGTGCATTAAAATGCTTGCTTACCCCATCCCAAACTAGTTCATAGGCGCTAAGCTTATCTTTCCAATCGACCAGTACAATGGTAAAAGGCTCTATGTTTTCAAAATCAAAATCTCTGATCGTTGTAACAGGATCTGCCACTTGCAATAATTTCTTTACAACCACCCCCCTACTCATTCTGTAGTAGCTATTTCTCTTGTGTTTTTCGAAACCTCCATTCAATAAACACACCAGTCGATCTTTTTCACTAATTCCGATCCAGGTACCGCCTGCCAATTCATCTTTCGGGTAGATCATTTTTACTCCATCTTCTACATATCTTGCTGGAGCAATCGTTTTTCGCATAGGGCTTTCATCTCTATTCGAAGTAAAAATAAATTGTTCGTTATTAATTGGAATATAGGTTACTGTACACATAATTGCTTTTGATCACATATAAAAACACAAGTCGGTTCAAGTCTAAAAAACTGACAAATAAGTTGTAACTTTGCGCAACCAAAATTAAACGATTACAACTTAAAATTAGATAAAAATGGGAAAAGGTTTTTTTCAAGTACCAACTGCAGTTAACGAGCCGGTAAAATCATATGCCCCAGGAAGTCCTGAGAGAGCATCTGTTTCAGCTCAATACAAAGCATATTTTAATGGTTCGGTAGATGTGCCAATGTATATTGGAGATCAAGAAGTTAGAACCGGAAACACTAGAAATATGACACCTCCGCACGATCATCAGCATGTGGTAGGTCAATATCATTTAGGAGATAAAGGTCATGCTGAAAATGCAATTGCTGCAGCGTTAGAAGCGAGAAAGAACTGGTCTCAAATCCCATGGACGGAAAGAGCTGCAATCTTTTTAAAAGCTGCTAATCTAATTGCCGGACCTTACAGAGCAAAGATCAATGCTGCTACCATGATAGCACAATCCAAAACCATTCATCAAGCTGAGATCGATGCTGCTTGTGAGCTGATCGATTTCTTGAACTTCAATGTAGAGTTCATGTCTCAGATCTATGAAGAGCAACCAGATTCAGCAGAAGGCATTTGGAATAGAGTTGAGTATAGACCTTTAGAAGGTTTTGTATATGCCATTACTCCTTTCAACTTTACGGCAATTGCAGCTAATTTACCTGCAAGTGCAGCTATGATGGGTAATACCGTGGTTTGGAAACCTTCTGATCATCAAATATTTTCTGCAAAGGTAATTATGGATGTCTTTAAAGAAGCGGGAGTTCCAGATGGAGTAATCAATGTGGTTTATGGAGACCCTGTAATGATTACTGATACTGTTTTAGCTAGTCCTGATTTTGCAGGAATCCACTTTACAGGTTCTACCTATGTATTCAAGGAGATCTGGAAAAAGATCGGTGAGAACATTCATAACTATAAGACCTATCCAAAGATCGTAGGAGAAACGGGAGGAAAAGACTTTATTATCGCACACCCATCTGCTAATCCTAAGCAAGTAGCTACGGGTATTGCAAGAGGTGCCTTCGAATTTCAAGGTCAGAAATGTTCCGCTGCTTCGAGAGTATATTTACCAAAATCTATGGCAGATGAGACTTTAAACTTCTTAAAAGAAGACATGGCGTCATTTAAAATGGGGTCGCCAGAAGATATGAGCAACTTTATTACTGCCGTTATCCATGAAGGTTCTTTTGATAAACTAGCTTCATATATCGATGGCGCTAAGAATGATTCAGATGCAGAGATCTTTGCCGGTGGGAACTATGATAAATCGAAAGGATACTTTGTTGAGCCAACAGTAATTTTAGCAAAAGACCCTAAATACACTACAATGTGTACAGAGTTATTTGGACCCGTAGTAACCATTTATGTGTACAATGATGAAGATTGGTCTGCAACATTGGAATTAGTGGATCAAACATCTGAATATGCGTTAACTGGTGCTGTATTCTCAACAGATAGATACGCAGTTGCAGAAGCTACAAAAGCTTTAGAAAACTGTGCCGGTAACTTTTATATTAATGACAAGCCAACAGGGGCTGTTGTAGGACAACAACCATTTGGAGGTGCTAGAGCATCGGGAACAAATGACAAGGCCGGTTCTGCTCAAAACCTGTTACGTTGGGTTTCTCCAAGATTAATAAAAGAAACATTCGTAACACCTACAGACTATAGATACCCTTTCTTAGGGTAAGAAATAAAAAGCCTCACAAATGTGAGGCTTTTTTTATGGCCATTTGCTTTTGGAAGATTTTAACTAAGTTTACGGTATATTATTCTACCTGTGAACACCATAGATGTATATACCTTTTTCAAGCATCACCCGGCTTTCAATAAGCTTATAGGAGATGATTATCTCTTTGTAGAATATAAATGCCCGATCAATGCCGAACAATTTAAATTATGGTCTGAGTCTGACTTCTTTTCATATGTGATCAGTGGAAAAAAAGATTGGACGTCATTGCAACAGAAAATTACTATTAAGGAAGGACAAGCTGTTTATATTAGAAAGGGAGTTTATAATACCAAGCAATACTTCGAAGTGGATTATTGTGTCATGCTTTTCTTTATTACAGATGATTTTATTCGTCGTTTTATGAATGAGTTTTCGGACATTAAAAGTATATATACAGATAGTCATCCGCAAATATTTGAGGTTGACGTTAATGAAACACTAACTTCTTTATTTTCTACTGTTTTTAATTATTTTAAACTAGGAGGAGAAATTCCAAAAGATCTGGTAGAGTTAAAGTTTAAAGAACTATTGTATAATATCGTATTAAACCCAAAAAACAGTAGCCTTACTTCTTTTTTTAAATCGTTGACAAACAGAGATAGAACTGATCTCAATTACTTAATGATGAAAAATTTTCATAGCGATCTAACCTTAGATGAATATGCCAAGCTTTCGGGTCGAAGTCTATCCTCCTTTAAAAGAGATTTCAAAGAACATTTTAACGACACACCTAGAAAGTGGATCAATAATATGCGATTAACTTATGCCAGAAACCTTCTGGAAAATTCGACATTAAACATCAATGAAGTTTGTTACGAGAGTGGTTTTAAAAACACTTCTCACTTCAATACTGCTTTCAAAGAAAAGTATAAATTACCACCCCTTAAGTTCAGAAATCGCGTTTTGAACCTTTAGCAAAACTTTTTGAACTTTTGAGAAAATGCTACTTCGAGTACTGCTCATACTTTTGACCTAAATTTATAAGTCATGAAAAAAGTATTACTATTTACGTACTCAATTCTTGCATATGCCATTGCATTTGCATCCTTACTTCTTTGGATACTTTCAGCATCAAATTTGGTTCCTGAAATCTCCATTGATGGAAATCCAACAATGCCTTTCGGATGGGCATTGCTAAAAAACATAGGTCTTATCTGTCTTTTTGGTGTACCCCATAGCATTATGGCTAGAAAACCTTTTAAACAATTCATAACACAGTTTCTACCAAAACCTATAGAAAGAAGCACCTATGTATTAACCGCAGGTATTTTATTAACTATACTCGTTTGGTGCTGGGAACCCATGGGAGGTATCATATGGAGCATTCCAGAAGGAAATATAGGGTATTATGTTCTATACACCCTGTTTTTTAGTGGTTGGATCATTCTGTTTATTAGTACCTTCTTGATCAATCATTTTGACCTGTTCGGACTGCGTCAAACCTACCTTGAACTTTTGAACAAACCCTATACCGATCTAAATTTTAAAGTCTACTCCTTCTATAAATATGTAAGACACCCGTTATATCTAGGTGGAATCATTGGTGTTTGGGCAACCCCACATATGACCGTAACACATCTGGTCTTTGCTATTTTGATCACCTCCTACTTTGTCATAGGAACGCTCTTCGAAGAAAGAGATCTTATAAGAGAATTTGGCAACACTTATAGAAATTATAAGAAAAAAACGCCAATGCTTATTCCATTCACCAAACTCATTAAAAAATAATTATCATGAAAAATTCCATAGTATTTAATCGCCAAAAACCTTTAATAGATCTATATCATAAGCATCCTGAAAAAGCATTAATCACAGACTATGCAAGAGTAGAAGGAAGAGATTTTCAGGACCCTTTACATACCTCGTTAATCTTAAATGATGAAACTGAAAATTGTATTGATATTGGAATTCACAGAGCCATCGGTGGATTGCATGATATGGCAAACCCAGGAGATATTCTATGTGGTGCCCTCGCATCCTGTTTCGAAAGTACACTGCGAATGATCGCCAATAGATTGTCTATTGAACTACTAGACACCACAATTGTAGCAAAGGCTGAAGTTGATGTTAGAGGAACGCTACAAATGGATCTAACTGTACCGGTAGGTTTTCAAAAAATGTATCTTGATATTTCCCTTAGCGCTGCAGAGGGCACAAAACCCTATTTAATTTCTGCATTGCTAAAGGCAACAAAGTATTCCTGTGTTGTTTATCAAACGTTACAAGGTGCTTTACCAATACATATGGAGATCAACACTAATATCTCTGATAAAATGGTACTTGCCCAAGTCTAATTTTAAACGTATTTATCAATCTTGTTAAAGGAGCTATTTATTTAATAGCTCTTTTTTTATTTGTTGTATTTTTGACGAAATAACCAACCCGTTTAATGAAAAAGCTCCTTTTTCTAGCAATCCTTAGCACTACTTGTTCCTTTGCTCAAATTACCAAAAAGGAAGTGTTCGTTAAATACATTACTGAAGAAATTACAATTGATGGTGTTCTCGATGAATCCGTATGGAGTTCTGCCCAACCAGCAACTAATTTTTTTCAGTACTTCCCTACGGATACAGCACAAGCAAAAAGGCAGGCAGAAATACGCTTTCTATTTGATGATAAAAACCTCTATGTAGGCATTAAAGTACATGCCAAGGGAAAGAACTACATTATTCCATCTCTGAGAAGAGATTTTAGAGCAGGAGGTAGTGACAACATCACACTCATGTTCGATACTTTTAATGATGGAACAAATGCTTTCATTTTCGGATCCAATCCCTATGGAGTTAGAAGAGAAATTTTATTGTCAGGTGGAGGAAACGAACTACGTGGATTTAATGGTGCCTGGGATGTGAAATGGTTTGGCGATTCTAAGATTCATAATGACCATTATATTCTAGAATGGAAAATTCCCCTATACGCCTTTAAATATCGTGAGGGCGAAACTCGTTGGCGCTTTAACAGCTATCATTTTGACACACAGGATAACGAACGTAACACCTGGGTCAATATTCCGCAAAACCAATTTATATTCAATTTGGCCTATATGGGAGATATGATCTTTGAACGGCCTTTGGGAAAATCAAAATCACCTGTTTCACTCATCCCATATGTAAATACCATTCTAGGAAAAGACTATGAAACGGGAAAAACCTTGAGTGACTTTAAGTTTGGAGGTGATGCAAAATTAACCATTGCCAACAGCCTAAATTTAGATCTTACGGTAAACCCGGATTTTTCACAAGTAGAAGTGGATCAACAGGTTACAAACCTCACAAGGTTTGAAGTAGGACTACCTGAAAGAAGACAGTTTTTTATAGAAAATAGTGATCTTTTCGGAGATTATGGAAACAGCAGAGATGCAAACCCCTTCTTTTCGAGACGTATAGGTATTGCCGAAGACATTAACGGTAATACCATTGAAAATAGAATTATTGGTGGTGTTCGATTAAGCGGAAAAGTAAACAATAACTTACGATTAGGTGTGTTAAGCATGCAAACTGATGAAGATGTTGCCAATGAAATACCGACAGTGAATAATTCGGTGATCTCATTACAGCAAAAGATGTTTAGTAGATCCAATCTAAGTTTACTTTTTATAAATAAGCAAGCCACCAAAGATTATAGTTTTCTAGCTCCGGAAGATAAATACAATAGAGTTTTAGGAATTGACTATACATTGGCTTCCAAAGACAATACATGGAGCGGGAAGTATTTTTTTCATAAATCATTTTCTCCTGGGGTTTCATCAAACGATTTTTCTGCCGGAATTAGAACACAGTTTAACAACAGAAAGTTTAACGTCCGATTAAGCGGTGTTTTTGTTGCAGATAAATTCAGGTCAGACCTTGGCTTTATTCGAAGAACGGATATTTTTAAGATCAATCCTCAGTTCGAATTAAAATTTTGGCCAAAGAAGAGTACGATTCAACGGCATAGTTTTTCTGTAACTCCAATTTATATTTGGAGGCCAGAACTTGACTATGAAAACTCAGATTATCTCATTATAAGCAGATGGCAAGCTAGTTTTAAAAACAACTCTGAACTACGTGTCGAGATGTTCAACAGATTTACGCGGTTGTACGATCCATTTGATCCAACTGGCACAGATGGTGCCATTGAGCTTCCAGCCAATCAAAATTACTATTATACTAGCTTTGAAGCTTCTTTCAGATCAGATCAACGTAAAAAATTATCCTACCGTATCAATCCTTCTGCCGGTGCTTTTTTCAATGGAAACAAATACTCTTTGGAGGCCAATATAACATTACGCCTACAACCTTATTTTTCAGGCTCAATCCAGTTAAACTATGATAAGATCGAGCTGCCAGATCCATACCCAGATGCCTCTATCTGGCTTATTGGTCCCAGGCTTGATTTTACTTTTACAAAAAACATCTTTTGGGCTACGTTTTTACAATATAGTACTCAAAGAGAAAACTTTAGCATCAACACAAGGTTACAATGGAGAGTTGCCCCCCTATCCGATCTGTTCTTAGTGTATAATGACAACTATGCTACCGATGTGTTTAGTCCAAGGTTTCGATCTATAAACCTTAAATTTACCTATTGGTTTAATATCTAACACGATCAGTTTATCGGTTTAATATACAACAGAATAGCAGGGCTTTAACATTTCTTTAAGAAAACCCTGATTGGAGAATGGTTACCTTCGGGGACTCAATAAAATCACACAAATAATAGATTATGATACAAAAAGTACTATCTCGATTGTTGGTAGTTTTATTTGTTTTTGGTTTGACGTTAGATGCTGAGGCTCAACGTAGAAAAAAGAAAAACAAGAAAAACTCAAAAACAACACAGGTTGCAAAACCAAAACCAAAACCAAGGCCTAAGAAAGGAGCCATTCAACCTTACGGAAAAGTGGTTACTAAAGATATGAAGACCGATGAAGGTTTATTCAAGGTGCATTCAAAAGATGAGAAATATCTATTTGAAATCCCTGATTCTTTATTAGGAAGAGAAATGTTAATGGTAACCAGAATTGCTAAAACCGCGAGTAATATAGGCTTCGGTGGTGGAAAAACGAATACACAAGTATTGCGTTGGCAAAAGAAAGGTAAGAAGATCTTGTTAAGAGTAGTATCGCACACAGTGGTTGCAGATACTGTATTACCAGTTCATAAAGCAGTGGTAAACTCTAACTTCGAACCTATTTTGTTCTCTTTCCCGATCAAGGCGTTTAGTAAAGATTCCACTGCAACAGTGATTGATGCAACACCATTATATGCTACGGATGTGAAGCCATTAGGTTTCCCTCAAGCAAGAAGAAGAGCTTTTCAAATTTCAAGAATGGATAAAACTCGTTCATATATAGAAAGAGTAAGTAGTTACCCAAGAAACATAGAAACGCGTCATGTAAAGACATATTTCGCTAACAGACCTCCTTCTAATGGAAGTGTAGGATCTATTTCTTTAGAAATGAGCAACTCTATGATCCTGTTACCTAAAGTACCTATGAAGCGTCGTTACTTTGATGAGCGCGTAGGGTGGTTTGCCAGAGGTCAGATAGACTATGGTCTAGATGTTCAGAAAAGTAAAACAGTTACCTACTTAGATCGCTGGAGATTAGAGGTAAAAGATGAGGACATGGCTAAATTTAGACGTGGTGAGTTGGTAGAGCCTAAGAAACCAATCGTTTACTATATAGATAGAGCTACTCCAATGAAATGGCGTAAGTACCTAAAACAAGGAGTAGAAGATTGGCAAAAAGCTTTTGAAGCAGCAGGTTTCAAAAATGCAATTATCGCTAAAGACCCTCCAACAAAAGAAGAAGACCCAGATTGGTCTCCAGAAGATGTGCGTTATTCAGTAATTCGTTACTTAGCTTCTCCAATTCCAAATGCAAACGGTCCTCACGTTAGTGATCCTAGATCTGGAGAGATCTTGGAGTCAGATATCAACTGGTATCACAATGTAATGACCTTATTACACAACTGGTTCTTTATTCAAACTGCAGCTATCAACCCAGATGCAAGAAGTAATGAATTTAAAGATGAAGTAATGGGTAGATTGATTCGTTTTGTATCGGCTCACGAGGTTGGTCATACGTTAGGGTTACCGCACAATATGGGAAGTAGTGTTGCCTATCCTGTAGATTCTTTACGTTCAGCAACATTTACTAAAAAATATGGAACAGCTCCTTCTATTATGGATTATGCACGTTTTAACTATGTTGCACAACCAGAAGATAAAGGGGTAGCTATGATGCCAGACATTGGACCTTACGATAAATATGCTATTGCATGGGGATATCGTCCCATCTTAGATAAGTCTGCCAAAGATGAAAAAGAGACATTAAATTCATGGATTACGTCAAAAGCAGGTGACCCAATGTATCGTTTTGGGCATCAACAAGTAATTAACATCGTTGATCCAAGTTCTCAAACCGAAGATCTAGGTGACAATGCAATTACGGCAAGTACCTATGGTATTAAAAATTTAAAAAGAATCTTACCTAATCTTGAAAGATGGACCACAGAGGAAGGAGAAACGTATAATGAACTAAGAACTATGTACGGACAGTTGTTAGGACAATACAACAGATACATGGGGCATGTTTCTTCTAACATTGGAGGTGTTTACGAGCACTACAAAGCAGTGGGTCAAAACGGTGCGGTATATACGCATGTAGACAAAACACATCAGAGAAATGCCATGAAGTTTATCAACAAAGAGTTGTTTGCTACTCCAAAATGGTTAATTGACAAGAACATTTTTGATAAAGTTCAATATTCAGGTTCTGGTGAGCGTATTAGAGGATTACAAGTAAATACCTTAAATAGAATTTTAAAGCTTGGAAGATTAGCTCGTTTAATCGAAAATCAAACATTGAATGGTAACAAAGCATATACTATTCTGTCATTAATGGGTGATTTAAGAAGAGGTATCTGGTCTGAGTTGTACAATGGAAGAACCATTGATCCTTACAGAAGAAACCTACAACGTGCACATCTAGATCGTTTAGGTTATCTTATGAATGTACAGAGACAGCAAAGAGCACCAAACTTCGGGGCTTATATCAAACAAACTCGTGTAAATGTAAGTCAATCTGACATTAAACCTGTAGTAAGAGGTGAGTTAAAAAGATTGAAGCGAGATATTAGAGCCGCAATTTCTAAGGCACCTAATACGATTACACGTTACCATTTACAAGATGCTGTGGATAGAATTGATGACATTCTAGATCCAAAGTAAATTTAGATTCAGTTCTTATTATATAGTTAAATCGGCTCAATTCATTGAAATTGAGCCGATTTTCTATAAATAAACGTTAATTCTTACAATAACATTCGTGATATAGCCGTTTTTGTTCTTATTTTTGCATTCGCTTTAAAAAGATATGAAAACAAAAAGTCAAAAAAAATCTAGAGCACGATTGCTTCATCAGTATTACTCTTATACTGGGTTTTATAAGTTCATCTTACAAAGTTTAAGAAAGGCTGCAATTCCTGTTATTTTGATCGTGGCTGCTTTGTTTTTATTCAACAAATACGTATTTACTATTGATGATGGCTTAAAGCTTTTAAGCGAATCTTTTTCCAGGACCGGTGTTTTCATAACCTTCTTTATTTCTGAAACGCTATTAGGTTTAATTCCGCCTGAGATATTTATTGGGTGGTCTAAAAAAACCGAGGACCCTATTGTAAGTTTGTCTATCCTAGCGGCTTTATCATACACAGGAGGTATGCTCTCCTACTATATTGGAAAGGCTTCTTTAAAAATAGATCGCTTCAGAAACTATTTAGAAGTAAAAATGGCAAAACAAATTAAGAACACCCGCAAGTGGGGAGGTTTTTTGATCATTGTTGGAGCCATGTTGCCCATCCCTTTTTCAATTACCTGTATGACGGCCGGAATGATCAAATACCCATTTAAAGGTGTGGTATTATTTGGTTTATTTAGGTTCCTACGTTTTGCCATCTACGCATGGGCAATTTTTAAAGTTGTAAGTTAGCTATATGGGATTAACCAATAATGACATTTTCAAAAAACTTAGAGTCGCTCATAAGTTAAGAGATGACGATATTATAAAGATATGCGCACTGGTAGATTTTCGAGTTTCTAAATCGGAATTAGGTGCTTTTTTTAGGAATGAAAACCATCCTAAATATGTGGAGTGTGGTGATCAAATACTACGAAATTTCTTAAACGGATTGATCATTCATCTGAGAGGGCCAATGCCCGAAAAGAAGAAATAAAAAAGCCTCACATGTGTGAGGCTTTTTTATTTTTAAAATGGTAAGTCGTCCGGCTCATCACTAGAAAGATCCGGAGCTGGTTCAAACTGATCTAATGGAGGTAATTCTTGTGCAGAAGTCGCTTGAGATAAGTTCTCAATTCTCCAACCTTGAATAGAATTAAAATATTTTGCCTCTCCTTGAGGATTGATCCATTCTCTTCCTCTTAAATTGATAGACACCTTCACATCTTGACCTACCGCATAACTATTTAAAAGATCTACTTTATCCTGAATAAATTCGATCATTAACATTTGCGGGTACTGCTCATCTGTCGTTACTACTAACTCTCTTTTTCTAAAACCATTGCTTCCAAAAGTTTGCGTTTCTCCGATCAGTTTTATTTTTCCAATTACTTCCATATTCTACTATTTTAATAAAAGTACCTTCCAAGCACTTTCAACATCATTTTTATTTAAATACTCTTGTGCAAATGTATGTTTTTTTGCCTCTTCAATTCCTATCAATTCAGGGTGTTCTTTTGCAAAGTTATCAACATCTGCTGGAGTCGGAATAGATTCTACGTTTCCTAGGACTCCAAGATTATTTCCTGTTAAGATCGAACTATTTCTTATCTCTGTCGGAATGCTATCGACACCTATTCCCAGTGTGGAAATCGGTTTAGGAATCTCAAAGAAACCATCTCTTGCTCTACTATAAAAGCTTCCGCCTGCTCTTGCTACCAGGTCTATCTTATACTGATCGATCATTCCATCTTCTCCCAAAACCTCTTCACTTATGTGCATTTTTACCACTTCGCAAACGATCAGGTTTCCGGCGCCACCTTCATTTCCTGTGTAAATAATATCTTTTACTTTACATTCAAACTGAACCGGAGACTCTGCTACTCTAAATGGAGCAACTTCTTCTGATGGCAACATGGTAAAACCTGCTTTTATAAATTCGTTTACTCCAGCGGGATATTCAGTACTGCTTAGAGACATTTGCTGAACAATAGGGTAGCTTACCATATTAACAACCACTTCTTTGGTTGCCTCCGCATTTTCCAACGTATGCTTGATAGTATTCCCCCGTACTCTTCTTGCAGGAGAAAAGATCATAATAGGTGGATTGGCTCCAAACACATTGAAAAAACTAAAAGGAGATAAATTCGGGTTTCCATCTACATCCATAGTACTTGCGAAAGCTATAGGTCTCGGTGCCACAGCTCCTAATAAATAACCATGTAATTTACCGGTTGAAATCTCTTTGGGATCGATTGATAGCATATATCAAATTTTTATAGTGTAAATATACTATCAAATTCACAAAGTAGTTATATTCAATAATAACTTATATTTGAAACATGTCTGCATTCAAGAATACCATTTTTTTAAAGCGAATTGCTATTGTTATTTCCATTGTAATTGTCTCTTTAATTTTATGGAACACCTACACGTTCTTCATTAAATTTAAAACGGAAGAACGTATTAAAATGGAGATTCTTGGAATTGCACAAAAACAGTTAAATGAGTTAGATCTAAATGCAGATATTACGTTACCGGATAAAATAATTACCACCAATACCAGTATCCCTTTAATCTTAGTTGATGAAAATGGTAACATCGCATCTTTTCAAAATTTAGATTCTCTAAAGTCTTTGGATTCGTCTTACTTAAAAAAACAACTAGAGATCATGAAAAATGAAAATGATCCCATTGAAATAAGGTTAGAAGAAAATCAAGTTCAAAAGATCTATTACAGAAACTCTGACCTATTAAATCGATTGAGCTATTATCCCTTAGCGTTAATACTTATTATTGTCCTCTTTTTAGCCGTGATCTATATGTTCTTTAATACCAACAAGGTTTCTGAACAAAACAAGCTATGGACAGGTATGGCGAAAGAGACTGCTCATCAAATAGGTACTCCCTTATCTTCATTGTTGGGTTGGATCGCCATTTTAAAAACGGAGAATGTAAATGACACCTATGTCGGTGAAATTGAAAAAGATGTGGAACGATTAAACACGATTGCCAATCGATTTTCCAAGATTGGTTCTGTTCCTGAATTACATAAGGAGGACATTGTTTCTGTTTGTAAAACTGCTTTTGATTACCTGGAAAGGAGAAGTTCAAAGCAAATAGAATTTCATTTTAATAAGACTACAAACGATGTTCTTTTGGTAAACCTAAATACCGAATTGTTCAGTTGGGTTATTGAAAACCTGCTTAAGAACTCTGTTGATGCCATGAAGGGAAAAGGTGAATTATCGCTGCGAATTGAAGATGGCACTAAAAAAGTGAAGATCACGGTAACCGATTCAGGTAAGGGAATGCCAAAATCGCTTTATAAAAAAATATTTAAACCTGGTTTTACAACAAAAAAGAGAGGTTGGGGTCTGGGGCTCTCACTATCCAAGCGCATTGTAGAAGATTATCACAAAGGAAAAATATTTGTGCAAAAATCTGAAATTGATAAAGGAACCAGCATTCAGGTCCAGCTAAACAAAGTTAGCTGATATTTGCTGAGCAATAGTCTCAAATTCTTCCTTGGTCAGTTTTTCCTTCTTAAGAAATTGCATATCAGACATTCCTTTAATAGGTATTAAATGCACATGTGCATGAGGCACTTCTAACCCCACAACGCTCATACCAACCCTCTTGCAGGGTATCGTTTTTTCGAGCGCCTTCGCTACTCTGTAGGAAAACTCCATTAGTCCAGTATATACCTCAAGATCTAGATCAAATATCTTATCTGTTTCTTGCTTAGGTATTACCAGGGTATGCCCCTTAGCATTCGGGAATATATCTAAAAACGCATAATAATTATCGTCTTCTGCTATTTTATAACTCGGAATCTCTCCTTTAATAATTTTGGTAAAAATGCTCATCCTTTTGTATTTCTTGTAAAAATAAAAAACGCTTTGCAAATGCAAAGCGTTTAAAATATTTCATTGGGTCGAATTATCTAGATATACTAATAATCTCGAATTTCATAATTCCATTTGGCACCTGAATCTCAGCTACATCTCCTTCCTGCATTCCTAATAATCCTTTACCAATAGGCGAGTTCACTGAAAGCTTTCCATTTCTTACATCCGATTCCGAATCTGCAACCAAGGTATATGTGAACTCCATACCGTTCGCAGTATTCTTAATTTTTACATTAGAATGAATAAGCACCTTAGAGGTATCCAATTGAGATTCATCTATGATCCTGGCGTTTGCCACAACGTTCTTAAGTTTAGCGATCTTGGTCTCTAACAAAGATTGCTCTTCCTTCGCAGCATGGTATTCAGCATTTTCGCTTAAGTCTCCCTTATCTCTTGCATCTGCAATTTCCTGAGACACTCTTGGTCTTTCTTCCTGCTCTAATTGTAGAAGCTCATCCTTTAGCTTCTTCAATCCTTCTTTTGTGTAATACGAAATTTCACTCATAATCATTAAATTTAAACCTAATCCCTTAGGGTTACTTTCATCACTTCTTATAAATAGAAAATCTCATTACCTTTTTACAGAATGAGATTCAAGTACAAATGTACAAAATATTTGTAAATTGCTGTCGTTTTAAAGAACACCGCTCAATTTATAAAATGAAAAAGCTATTTTATTTACTCATCGTCTTTACACTTATAAACTGCTCTGATGGTGAGCCTCCTAACAGCTGTTTTAATCCGAACGTCGTAGATGAAACTTTGAATTTAGACCTTCCTCAATTTATCAATTTGAAGGTTCCCGGAGGATGGAGCTATGCTCCTGGAGGACATAGAGGTTTAGTCATTTTTAACTTAAATGGTTCACAATTTAAAGCTTTTGATAGGCGTTGTCCAGAACAGGATCAATCTTCTTGTGCATCTATGATTGTTGAAAACAACATTATTTTAAAATGCACCTGTGACGACAATGAATATAATTATTTAAACGGTTCACCCTTAACGGCCGGTGCTACTTGTTTTGCTAAAGAGTATTTGGTTCGCGTTGTAAGCCCAACAGTCATAAGAATCACTAACTTTTAGTAGTTTCATATCAATTAGATTCTTATTTTTGTCCTAGAAAACAGCAATCAAATCATACTTTGAAAAATTATTTTTCTTCCGATTTTAGATTAGGCGTTCTTGGAGGAGGTCAATTAGGAAGAATGTTGCTCTCCGAAACTCAAAAATTCGACATTTTTACGGTAGTTCTAGATGCTTCTAACGAAGCTCCCTGTGCACAAATTTGCAATGAATTTCATCAAGGCGATCTATTAGATTTTGACACCGTTTATAACTTTGGGAAACAAGTAGATCTATTGACCATAGAGATTGAAAATGTCAATATAGATGCGCTTGACAAATTGGCATCCGAAGGTTTAGCGATCTACCCTAAACCATCGAATATTAGAGTCATTCAAAACAAGGCCAGGCAAAAACAATTCTATTCCGATCATAAAATACCAACAGCTCCTTTTTCGCATTATGCGTACAAAGAAGAATTACGACATTCATATCAAAATTCTATCATTGATTTTCCTTTTGTATGGAAAGCAGCACGTTTTGGTTATGACGGTAACGGTGTAAAAATTGTTCGTAACTACGAAGATCTAGAAAATGTACCTGACGTTGAATGCATCACAGAGAAACTGATTCCATTTAAGAATGAACTCGCGGTAATAGTAGCTCGAAATGCAAATGGTGAAACAAAAACCTATCCGGTTGTGGAAATGGAGTTCCATCCAGAAGCGAATCAGGTTGAGTATGTCATTTGTCCTGCTCGAATTGAAGATTCCGTCTCTGAAAAAGCAAGAAATATTGCATTAAAGGTGGCCAATACACTTGACTTTATTGGTTTATTAGCGGTAGAAATGTTCCAAACACATGACGACGAGATCCTGGTGAACGAAGTGGCTCCCAGAACACATAATTCAGGGCATTACAGCATCGAAGCAAGTTACACGAGTCAGTTTGAGCAACACGTTCGAAGTATTTTAAACCTTCCTTTAGGAAATACAGATAGTAAGGTAGCCGGTATTATGGTGAATCTTGTAGGTAAAGAAGGACATACCGGAAACGTTTTCTATGAAAACATACAAGAAGTATTAAAAATGGAAGGCGTAACTCCTCACATCTACGGAAAAAAAATAACGAAACCGTTTCGAAAAATGGGACACGTTACAGTGGTGCACAAGGACGTCCAAAAAGCCCGCGAGATAGCACAAAAAGTGAAAGAAACAATTAATGTTATAAGCAAATAGTTATGGTAGGAATAATAATGGGAAGTGATTCAGATCTTCCAATCATGCAAGAAGCAATAGATATTCTAGAAAGCTTTGATATTCAAATTGAAGTGGACATTGTCTCTGCTCATAGAACTCCGGAAAAATTATTTGATTATGCAAAAAATGCACATACCAGAGGTATTAAAGCCATTATCGCTGGTGCAGGAGGAGCAGCTCACCTGCCAGGGATGGTTGCTTCTATGAGTCCATTACCAGTGATAGGAGTTCCGGTAAAAAGTCGAAACTCGATCGATGGCTGGGATTCTGTTTTATCCATCTTACAAATGCCAGGTGGAGTTCCGGTTGCTACTGTAGCACTTGACGGTGCGAAAAACGCAGGAATTCTTGCTGCACAAATCATAGGAGCATCGGACAAATGTGTATTAGATAAGATCGTTGCTTATAAAGAAGGCTTAAAACTAAAAGTAAACAAAGCGTCTGAAAAAGTAAAAAGATAAGTCTGTAGGGCTTATTTTCTATGAAGCAACTCCTGAGCATAGTACTGTTATCTGTTTTTGCTGCCTCTATTATTAGGCCCGTCCTTCCTTTTTTGGAATATATTATCGACTATGATTACATCGTTGAAGTACTTTGTATCAATAAGGAAGAACCTGAATTACAATGTAACGGTAAATGTCATTTAAAAAAACAACTGGCCATTGCTGCAGAGGAAGATATTCCTGAAGAAAAACGACTTCCCGAAGTGGCTTTTGAAAAATTTCCAACATTGTTTTTTGAAACATCAAAAAGTGAATCTACTTCATTGGTTTTGGAGCAACACCATACATATTGGACACCTTCATCATCGATTCTTAAGAGAGGAATAAAACCTAAAACTCCTCCTCCGAAGTTTTAATTATCCACTTCCACTATCAATTTTTATTGATACACATTAATTAAAATTTCAATTAAAACATAAAAATGAAAACAAAATTATACCCAATATTGGGTATACTACTGTTGTGCTCTCTTGTGAGTACAGCGCAAGAAAACCTATGGTCTTCTGGAAGACCAGACGGACATGCTCCTATAAGCATAATGGGAGATCACTATCACAAAAAAGGAGAGTTTATGACATCCTATCGATACATGCCTATGTGGATGGAAGGAAGCCTTTCTTCTTCTGATGATGTGAGCAATGCAACTATCTTTCAAAACTTTATGGTTGCACCACAAAAAATGCGAATGGACATGCACATGTTAGGAGTCATGTATGCTACATCAGATAAATTGACATTAATGATCATGGGAAACTACGTTAAAAACTCAATGGATCTCCAGATGATGTCAGGAATGACATTCTCTACGGAATCCAGTGGTTTTGGAGATATCTCATTAGGAGGTCTTTACAAGGTTTTAAACAAAGACAGGCAATCGGTTCATGCAAATATTGGAGTATCTATACCAACAGGAGACATTGACCAAAGAGATGACACTCCTATGATGGCTAATGCACAATTGGCATACGCCATGCAATTGGGAAGTGGAACCTGGGATCCTTATGTAGGAGTTACTTACTTAGGTCAAACGGATTCATTCTCATGGGGGGCTCAAACAATGTATAAAATGAGATTAGGTGACAACTCTGAGAACTACTCATTGGGGAATAAATTAGATCTAAACGGATGGTTCGCGTATAAACTTTCAAAAAAAGTGAGTATTTCAACCAGTGCAAGCTATATGAATGTTGAGAGTATCAGTGGTGCAGATGCTGATCTAAACCCTATAATGATGCCTTTATTCAACAGTGCGAATTCCGGACGAAACCAATTGGACCTTGGGTTTGGAGCAAATTATTACATTCCAACTGGAACGTTTAAGAATTTGCGATTCGGGGTAGAATTTAAATTTCCTATTTCCCAATCTGTAACTGGTATTCAGATGAAAAATAAAGCCATTGCTGTATTTGGAGTTCAATACGCCATAGGTCATTAAACTTTGAAATAGTTTACAAAAAAACGGTTTTAAGAAATTTCTTAAAACCGTTTTCATTTGATTCAAAATTCAAATAACAACCTACTAATTCGATACTACTATTTTCTTTGTCAATTTCCTGTCCGAGTTATACAATGTAATATTTACAATGTAAAGCCCCGAGTTTAAATTGGCTACATTCAATTTTCTTCTTTCATTGATCTCCTGTTCCAACATTGCCACGCTTCTTCCCTGAATGTCGTAAACTCTTACACTTTTTACGGATGCAGAAGACATGCTTCCTCTTAAAAGTATTTCAATATCTTTTACTGCATCTACATAGATATGATGCTCGCTTTCCTCTGGCAATAAGTCTTGATCTAGATGTAAAGACTGCGTATAATGGACTTTAAACCTGGTATTATTTTCTCCCGGTGTATCAATGGTAAACGTATAGGCTCCTTCTCTCAAATTTGTGAATGTATTCAATAACGTATCTTCCAAGTAGATGTCATAATCGCTGTCAATATGCTCTTCTGTAATTCTAATGGTTTGCTCCCCTACCTCATCAATTACAAATCCAAGCGAAACTACTTTTGAATAATCTATGAGTTTTGGCAATCCTTGTATAGCCGATCTTTTCCCAGATTCATTCAAGGAATAGAATCCAAAGGTTGTGTTCTTATCATTATAAGGGCTATCGTACAACCTATCAAAACCATTAGTTGCTCCTTTTACAAATCCAACAAGAATTGGAGATCTAGAATTTCCTCGAGAAAGCTCTAACCATGATCTACCCTCTTTTTTATTATCTGCTAATACTTCAGAACTACCTCTATAGAATTGTGTATTATTCGCAGCAATCTGATGTGTTGTCTTGAAAGTCAGCGTTGCAGCCGATGTTACTCTGATGAAAAAACCTTGGGCCGTACCTATTTTTCCTGTAGTCGTATTACTTGCTCCTCCTGTAATATTATATTCTAAATAATCATCAACCGAATTGTTTCCAGCATATGCCGCATTTTGATCCCATACATAGATGGTTCCTTCCAAATCAGCATTATCAGGATCTGTAATTACGCGATCCCAGTCTATGGCCGATGCATATGGGTTTCCTACCAGATTATCTCCTCCAGAAGAAACGGTGTCAGAAGCATCTGCATTAGCATTGTTATACAACATGACACTGATATCCCTAAAATTTGGCGTTCCTGTAAAGCTTGCAGAATATGACCCTGCACTTTCCGATCTTACAGCGTATCCATTTCCTGGTTTGAAGTTTGCTCCTCCATTAAAAACCCAATCTGCGCTCATTTGATTTGCGTTGAAAGCATATATATAAGGGCTACTTGGAAATAAAACTGCCGGATCTGAATCAGCTTCTACTAAAGGAGAACTCCAATAAGAGAAGAAGAACTTATCTGTATATGAAGGTGAATTTCTGTTTATCGTATACGTTCCAGATCCGGATGCTGTCTTCGTACATGAATTATAGATCAATGCTCCTCCGTCCTCAACGGTTATTGTTCCATTGTTAACAATGTCATAGTATACATTTAAAGTACCTCCACTTTTTACAATAATCTCGGCCCCTGCATCTACCGTTAGATTTCCTATCAATACTTCAGTGGTTATTTCAGGATCGTTGGTTCCATCACTAATCACAACATGTTGCGCTTTCGTAGCACTTGGATTAGCTTCGGCTACCCAATTCGTTGTTGTTGCCCAAGTGCTTGTTGAACTTCCGTCCCAAACAAATAAACCGCTTTCATTAACACTAGCAGATATAGAACTTCCTCCATTTGGTTGATAATTCATCACGGTACCATCTTGATACGCAACTAAACTCGTTCCAGACGTTAATAATGTAGATTTATTAGTATCTATTTCAGATTGCGTTCTGGCCACATTCCAAATTCTAAATAGATCGATGTTTCCCGTAAAATTATTAGTATTTCCATCTGTTGATGTCGTATTATTATACGTTTCTGAAGACGATCCTCCCACAGAACTGGCCGTCCAATTTGATGTTAAACTGCTTGGAAACCTAATAGACCCATCACCTCTTCCGACATTAATATCGCCACTATGTGTATTTACTTGCAATCCATTTTGAGAATCTTGTTCCACCCCATCCAGATACCATTTCAGGGTTAAATCAGGTGAAGCTGTATCTTCCAATGTAAGTGCGACATGATAGGTCGTATTTGCAGAGATTGCTCCAGATGCCGATCTAAAGAATCGCCTATTAGCCCCTGAATCCGCATTATTTCTGTAGGCTCCAAAATAAAATCTTCCTCCTTCAATAAACGCTGTAATCGCGTTGGTTCCACCACCTTCCTCATACAATACTTGTCGAGTGGTAATATCTACAGCTGTGAATTGAAACTCAATAGTTCTATCTCTCGTATTTTGCAGATTGATAGCATCCGTGTTCGGAATGACCGTGTATTGCTCACTTCCGTTTCTTAATGCAGCTGAAGATATGGTAGTCTTTCCGTCTGCCTCGTAGTTAATTCTATCTTCTTCTAAATAGGCAACAAGATCCGTTCCTGAACTTAAAAAAGTAGACTTATTTGCATCTATTTGCGACGGTGTTCTCGCCACATTCCAGATTCTAAATAAAGTAATATTTCCAGCATAATTCAAATCGCTTCCATCGGCTGCCGTAAAACCTGCATTATACGTTTCGGAAGTTGACCCACCTACCGAACTAGCCGTCCAATCGGATACCAAACTTGATGGGAATCGTAATTCTCCACCATTTCTAACAAAACTGACATCTCCCGAATGCGTATTTACTTGTAACCCATCTTGAGAATCTTGCTCCACGCCATTTAAAAACCATTTTAAGGTCAGATCTGGCGATGTTGTATCTTCTAGTGTAAGTGCTATATGATACCATGTATCTACTTCTATATCTCCAGAACCAGACCTAAACATTCTTCTATCTGCTGCAACCGAGGCATTGTTTCTAAAGGCTCCTAAATAAATCCTTCCTCCTTCTAAATAAAATAGAAAGGCATTTACCTGAGCTCCTTCTTCGTAAATGACTTGCTTTGTTGTTATATCAGATGTTTTGAACCAAAACTCAATGGTTCTATTTCTGGTATTCTGTAAATTAATCGCATCTGTATTAGGAACGGTTATGAAATCGTCTACTCCATTCGCAATAAATCCAGATGAACAAGGTGTTTGTCCAAACACCTGAAAACCAAATAAAATTGTAACTAAAAAAAAGATTGCCCTCATGACTTTTAACTTAACTACTTGTATGACACATAATTTGCCGATTGGTCACAAAAATATTCGTCTCCTGACAGAAAAGTCGTTTCTTTTAGACAAATGGGTGTTGAAGCTCGATAAACGGTTGTTTTTTGTCGTTGACCGTTTTTTTCATTTTTTACCATTTTCTTAGCATGATTAGCTCATAAATTCTACACTAGATAAGTATATTTGCTTTATAATTTAGCATCGAAATGAATCCACTTTTACGAAAATTTGACACGGCTCCTTTTTCAGAAATAAAAAATACAGATTATAAGAAAGCCTTTAAAAAAGCTATTGAAATAGCTAAAAACGAAATTTCGAATATCACATCAAATGATCAGGCTCCAACATTCGAAAACACCACAGTAGCACTTGACTTTACTGGAGAAAAATTAAGCCGAGTGTCTAGTATTTTTTTTAATCTAAACAGTGCCGAGACAAACGATGAAATTCAACAAATTGCAAAGGAGGTTTCTCCCTGGTTAAGCGAGTTTAAAAATGATATGATCCTGAACAAAGAACTTTTCATTCGCGTTAAAGCTGTGTATGATCAAAGAGACGATTTATCCTTAACTCCCGAGCAGGAAATGCTTTTAGAAAAACAGTATAAAGGTTTTTCTAGAAATGGTGCGAATCTAGATGAAAAAGAACAACGACAACTTCGAAAAATTGATGCTGAACTGTCAAAATTATCATTACAGTTTGGAGAAAATGTATTGGCAGAAACCAATGCTTATCAACTTGTACTAACAGATGAAGCAGAGCTGTCCGGACTTCCAGAAAGTGCTAAAGAGGCAGCCAAAATGCTCGCTAAAGAAAAAGGAATTGAGGGCTGGGTTTTTACATTAGATTACCCAAGCTATATCCCATTTATGACCTATGCCGATCGTAGAGAACTACGGGAAGAACTTTCCATTGCTTTTGGAAAAAAGGCATTTCAACAAAATAAAAACAACAATGAAGATATTGTTTTAAAGATCGTGAACCTTCGTCATCAAAGAGCTAACCTCTTGGGATACCCAACGCATGCACATTTTGTGTTGGAAGATCGGATGGCAGAAACGCCTGAAAAAGTTTTATCCTTTTCCAATGATCTATTATCAAAAGCAAAACCTGCAGCCGAAAGAGAATTTAAAAACCTGGAGAGTTATGCAAAAAAACTAGATGGGATCGATCAACTTCAAAAGTGGGATGGAGCTTATTATTCAGAAAAATTAAAAAAAGAATTGTTTGATCTGGATCAAGAACTTCTAAAACCTTATTTTCAATTAGAAAATGTTATCGATGGTGTATTTTCTGTAACTCAAAAACTATACGACCTGCACTTTAAAGAAATTTTTACCATTGACAAGTACCACGAAGATGTAAAAACCTATAAGGTATCTGATGGAAACAACAATTTTGTCTCCTATCTGTATGCAGATTTTCATCCAAGACCGGGAAAAAGAAATGGTGCATGGATGACTTCTTTTAAGTCTCAGCAAATAAAAAATGGCATCAATGACAGACCTCATATATCGATCGTTTGTAACTTTACAAAACCTACTGAAACCAAACCGTCATTATTAACTTTCAACGAAGTTACAACGCTCTTTCACGAATTTGGTCATGCCCTTCATGGCATGTTAGCAAATACAACATATAATAGTTTGTCGGGAACCTCTGTTTCTTGGGATTTTGTGGAATTACCAAGTCAGGTTTTGGAAAATTGGTGTTATGAAAAAGAAGCACTGGAATTGTTTGCAAAGCATTTTGAAACTGGAGAGATTATTCCAATGGAATATGTAAGAAAAATTAAAGAATCTGCTAGTTTTCATGAAGGTATGCAGACGCTGCGTCAGTTAAGTTTCGGATTATTAGATATGGCTTGGCATGGACAAGACCCTTCTAATATAAAGGATGTTAAAGCCTATGAAACTGGTGCCTTTTCCGAAACTCAATTGTATCCAGATGTAAAAGAAAACTGCATGAGTACAGCATTTTCACATATTTTTCAAGGAGGATATTCAGCTGGTTATTATTCTTATAAATGGGCTGAAGTGCTGGATGCAGATGCTTTTGAATATTTTAAAGAACAAGGGATATTTAACAAAGAGGTAGCAACGAAGTTCAAAGATCATGTACTATCTAAAGGCGGAACAGAAAAACCGATGAAACTTTATAAGCGTTTTAGAGGAAAAGAGCCAACACCCGATGCATTATTAAAAAGAGCCGGATTACTAACCGCTTAACATTAATTAACCTTTAAAATTATGCTCATATTCATTTTGTTTCTATTTTTATAGAAAGATCAAGAATGAAAAAGACGCTTTACATACTCTTTCTTTTTATTTTCCATATATCCAGTGGACAATTAATTATAAAAGGAAATGTTTCTACAAAAAACTCCCCGCTAGAAGGAGCGGCAGTGTATATCAATAATTCATCTATAGGCACCACTACTGATAGTGAAGGGAATTTTGAATTAAAAGTAAAACATGGTCGATATGATATTATCGTGTCTTTTTTAGGCTTTAAAACCATCAATTTTGATTTAAACACGGAAAATTATGACGCTCCGTTACGCTTTAAAATGCAAGAAGAAGCTAATCTTCTCGACGAGATCGTTCTAAAAAATACGGTGTATGATCAAGCTTGGAAGCATAACCTGACGCAATTCGAATTGTCTTTTATTGGAACCAGTGCCTTTGCCGAACATGTAAAGATTCTAAATCCCAAAGTACTCCATTTTGAGTTTGATCTAGCGACCATGAAATTGGAAGCTTTTGCCAAAGCTCCCCTAAAAATTGAAAATAAAGCACTCGGATATATAGTTACATACGATCTTGTTTCCTTTTCCAGAGACCAAGAAAAGATCACGTATGTCGGCTATACGCGATATGAAGACCTAAAAGGAAGTCGATCTAAAAAGCGTAAATGGAAAAAGAATAGGCTTAAAGCCTATCATGGTTCAAAAACCCACTTCTTCAAGTCGTTATTAGAGACAAATTTAAAAGAAGACGGGTTTATCATAAATCAATTTAGAAGAGTTAAAAACCCAGATAGGCCCAGTGATGAAGAAATTGAAAAAGCTCGAAAAATAATACGCTCTCAAAGAGCATCGCTTAGCTTTTCTAAAAAGATCTCCAATCCTAAAACAGCATTGGATTCAGCTATCGCAGTAGTAAGAAAGGCAAGATTACCAAAATTTAGAGATTATCTATACAAAAAGAATGTTCCATATAATAAGATCATAAAAAGAAAACAAGGCAAAACATTTCTTGTGTTTAAAGATTATCTAAGTATTATTTATACGAAAGAGCAGGAAGAAGTTGGATATATAAACTCCTACTCTTTGGGAAGAAAAAGAGTTCCAGGACCTCAAACTTCAGCCCTGGTGATTACCAAACCTCATCCTTATGTGTTACCAACCGGACAAGTAATTAATCCTTTAGATATTTTCTTCGAGGGATATTGGGGTTATGAAAAAATGGCGGAGACACTACCCTTGGATTACGAACCTTCTGAAGATTGATGTCGTTGTTTTTCTTCGATCCACCTGCTCATATATTTTGTACCCTGCATCGTATGGTGTTGTAACATGATTCCAACAAAATTATGTTGTCGGTGAGCTTCTAGATCATTTTGAATTGATACTATTTGACGTATAAATGCTTCTCCCAGCACTTGTTCATTATATATTGAGTTTATGATATGCACACCATTCTTCTGTGCTTTTTTCCAAGTAGTTTCTTCAAAATAAAGTTGGATACATCTTTCAACAAACTGATCTTCATCATTCTCTACAAAACCACTCCAACTGTGGCCTCCATCCATTCCTTCAGCTCCAATAGTTGTAGTAACGGACGGGGTTCCATTAAACATCGCATCCGTCAATTTTCCTTTAATTCCGGCACCGAAACGAAGCGGTGCAACTAATACCCGACTATTGCCTATTACTTCATGAGCATCCTTTACAAAACCATGAACATGAAATCCCTCTTTTTCATTGTGGTATTCCAATATTTGTTGTGTAGGATAAGCTCCGTATATATGCAATTCTGCTTCTGGTAATCGAGTTTTTATTTTTCTCCAAATATTTTTTTTCAGCTGAACGGTAGCATCTACGTTTGGAGCATGTAAGAAATTTCCTATTGACACAAAATGCTTTCGCTCCTCAAAGGTCTTCCAGGAATTTTGTCTTTCCTGATCAATTTCTGGATACATAAATGGAATATGATACAATAGAAAACGATCCATCCTAAATACTTCATGCAATAATTGCATTTCATATGTAGAAATAATTAAAGAAATATCACAACGATACATCGCTGCCACTTCCCGTTTTGTTATTTCCGAACTTAATAGTAGTTCATTCGAAAAGGCAATTCCCTTCTTAAAGGCTTCTTGTCTGGTTTTGCGCAAACTGTGAAGATCTTCTGTATCTAAAATTCTAAGGGCACCAGGACAATTATCTGCGACACGCCAACCAAACTGTTCTTCCGTCATAAATCGATCAAAGAGCACTATCGTCGGTGACAGCTCTTTAACGAGTTTGTCAAAACTCGAGTCATTTAACTGAAGTAAAACCTCTTCGACCCCAATTCTCGAAAGATCTATTGAATTTGTATTCTTTTTTGCAGTAGTTCCAAAAGTCACGGTCCATCCCTGATTCAGAAACAATTCAATAAGTTGCAGCATTCTACTTCCGGCCGCAGAAGATGTAGGTTCAACCCATACAGAACCTATGATAAAAACATGTTGTTTTGTTGATCTAGAATTCAACTATTGCGCATTCATCTTTCCTTTGTAGTCCGCCTGAATTTGTTTTGCCCAAGCCACTACAACATCAATTTGTTCTTGCGTTAGATTTGCATCTGAATGTGTCCATGTATAAGATTCCAAAGGCATTTTCTTCTTAGCAACTTCCTCCCACACTTCTTCCATCTTGTGCTCTTTCCTCTTTAAGGAATAAGAGCTCCATTTAGAAAAGTTTAGTTCTCCTTTTCCATGATCTATATGTCCATCGATCCAATAGTTGATCGGTGTAATCTTATTATACCATGGATACCTGGTAACATTGCTATGGCAATCAAAACAGGTTTCTTTTAAAATCATTTTTACATTTTCTGGCGGATTGGTTTCGGCTAAAAAAGTATCCAATGAGCTTAATTCTCCTTCATTTTTATCAGGACCAAAAAACTGCATGATTACCAAAACGACTAATAAGAAAACAAGTATTTTTTTAAGAATTTTCATGGAAATAGTATTTTAAGTTTTAAAGATAGCAATTCTAATCAAATTTTGATTTTTCTGGACAAATATCCGTACTTTTGTGTCTCTAAAATTTTATTAAAATGAAATACGATTTAATCGTTATTGGTTCAGGTCCCGGAGGATATATTGCCGCAATAAGAGCATCACAATTAGGCTCTAAAGTAGCCATTGTTGAAAAGTACGCTACTTTGGGTGGTACTTGTTTGAACGTAGGATGTATTCCGTCCAAAGCTTTACTCGATTCTTCTCATCACTATCATGATGCACTGCATAATTTTGAAGCACATGGAATTAGTGTAAAAGCTCCAAAAGTTGATTTTGGAAAGATGATTGAAAGAAAGGCAGCTGTTGTTGAGCAAACAACCGGAGGTATTAAATACCTTATGGATAAAAATAAGATTGACGTATATGAAGGGTTAGGTTCTTTTGTAGATGCTACACATGTTAAAGTGTCGAAAAATGATGGTTCAGAAGAAACCATTGAAGGAACAAATATTATTATTGCCACAGGTTCAAAACCGTCTTCTTTACCTTTTATCAAGATCGATAAAGAACGAATCATTACTTCTACAGAAGCCTTGAAATTAAAAGAGATTCCTAAAAAATTACTCGTTATTGGTGGAGGAGTTATTGGTCTAGAATTAGGTTCAGTCTATAAACGTTTAGGTTCGGAAGTAGCTGTAATCGAATATATGGACAAAATTGTACCTGGTATGGATGCCGATGTTTCCAAAGAGTTGCAAAAAGTTCTTAAAAAACAAGGCATCAAATTCTTTACCAGTCACGGTGTGTCATCTGTTGATAGAAATAGAGATCAAGTCATTGTAAAAGCCACTAACAAGAAAGGAGAAGAAGTTGAATTCGATGGCGATTACTGCTTAGTATCTGTAGGAAGAAAAGCTTATACGGATGGATTAGGGTTAGAAAATATTGGAGTGAAGGTGAATGAAAGAGGTCAGGTAGAGATCAATGAACATTTACAAACCAATGTTTCAAATATATATGCTATAGGAGATGTTGTAAAGGGAGCAATGTTAGCTCACAAAGCAGAAGAAGAAGGTGTTGTCGTTGCAGAGTTTATCGCAGGGCAAAAACCGCATATTGATTATAATTTGATTCCTGGTATCGTATATACCTGGCCGGAAGTTGCGGCAGTTGGAAAAACTGAACAGGAGTTAAAAGATGCTGGAGTAGATTACAAATCCGGTAAATTCTTAATGCGTGCCCTTGGAAGATCAAGAGCCAGTATGGACATTGATGGATTTGTGAAAGTGTTGGCCGATAAAAATACCGATGAAGTCTTAGGAGTTCATATTGTTGGAGCAAGAGCAGCAGATTTAATTATGGAAGCTGCTGTTGCCATGGAGTACAGAGCATCTGCTGAGGATTTAGCCAGAATTTGTCATGGTCACCCTACCTATTCAGAAGCTGTAAAAGAAGCAGCTAAAGCAGCATGGGATGGTCAACCACTAAACGCTTAATAAAAATATCTTTCAAAAGGCAACCCTAAAAAGTTGCCTTTTTTTATCTCAAAGTTTACCGTACTTTTATTTCATGCTTAGAGCACTACTCTTTACATTTATTTTAGGTATTTGTGCGATCTCTTTTGGGCAAGGGAAAGATACCATTCCACTCAAAAACGGTATTGAAAAACCCAGTTTACTTTCTACGCATCACTTTGGAATGTTTAGTGCACGTATCAACCAAAACTTTAAGATTGCTCCACCTATAAGGTCATCTTTTCGGTTTTCTACAGAAAGTGGAAATAATTTTCATCCTTTTGTTGAAACCTATTTACCAAAGGATCAAACGGTCCGACAAGAGCTCAGTCAGGTGATCTGGTACAATCGTAGATTCACTTTTGTCGATCAAGCTACCACCCCTGCAGATTATATGAATATTATTATCGATGCAGTTTTTAAAGGGTTCCGATTCGATTTCAACACTAGAATAGCTAAGAATCATGAGCTAGGAATAACTTTAAGAACCTATCTGGTAACGAAAGGAAATTATCCCTTTTCTCTATTTACCAGTGACGAAAGTTTAGAATGGTTTCATAGCAATATTGCCGGTGGAGAAGATCCTTTTGGAAGAAAGTTCTATGGGCTTAATCAAGTGAATGTAAAATATACAGACAGGAATGGTCGTGTACTAGAATTGGAAAATGGGAACTTCATTTTTAGTGGGATTGAACTGCATCATTTTTACTATCCTGAATTCCTATCAAGTGCTGCAAAGAACATTCATACAAATATTGGAACTCACATTGGAATCAATACTTCCAGATTCAATCCTTCTATGGATATTGGTTTTTCAGCAAATGTGGTTAAGAAGTGGTTGTTAAAAAGCAGTAACGAATTTCGCTTTGGTTTTGGGGGGAGTATACTTCGAAAGAACATGATCGATTTTAAAGATGTTGTTGATCTTGGAAACAATCGCTTTTTGGGTAGCTTTGAAGGAATGCTGGAGTATACAAAATATACCGCTAAAGGAAATTACCATTCTTTCGGTGTGAACTATATGTTTCAAACTCGATACAATAAAAAAGAGGAAGCTTCCTATTACTATTTGATAGGGCAATGGAGCGACATCCATTCAGGGTGGCAAAATGGTATTGAGAAACTTTACCAAAATTTATCAAGTTGGAATTTTATCTATACCTATGGTCGTCCGAAGTATCAGGTCTCTATCTATCTGAAGGAAGATCTAAGACTGAATAATGCGCCAGATGTTCAAACGGGGGTGAGTATTAAAATACCAATAAGAAGTTGATAGCTAGTATGCAAAGAACTAAAAGAACATTTCAAATACAGCATATAAAAGAGTTCAAGAAACAGCTACTATATTGGTCTAACAATTTTGAAGTTGCACTTTGGCTAGATTCCAATGATTACGAACAAAATTACTCTTCTTTTGATGCCGTGCTTGCCGCAGATGAATTTACCTCCATTCAAACCGATTACGAGAACGCTTTTGAAAAACTAAAGGAATTTCAGAGCATTACGCAAGACTATATTTTTGGGTACTTGAGTTATGACATCAAGAACGATACAGAACGTTTAACCTCTAATAATTTTGATGGGCTACATTTTGACGATCTCTTCTTTTTTCAACCGCAAAAACTCATTTTTTTAAAGGGAAATACTGTTGAGTTTTGCTATTTGAAAATGATCGATGATGAAATTGAAAAAGATCTTGACACAATTCTCACTAAGGTGGACACCTCACCATCCAACACAACGGAAGTAAACATTAAATTACGAATTCATAAGGACGAATATCATCAAAAGGTTTCTAAAGTTTTAGAACATATTCACCGAGGAGATATTTATGAAGCGAACTTCTGTCAGGAGTTCTACGCAGAAAATTGCAAACTAGACCCTGTAAAAGCATATCTAGACCTAAACGAGATCTCTGAACCTCCTTTTGCTACATTCTTTAAAAAAGAGCACCATTTTTTGGCATCGGCTTCACCAGAAAGATATTTAAAAAAAGAGGGAACAAAAATTATCTCTCAGCCCATAAAGGGAACCGCTAAGCGCTTAGTAAGTGAGGTTGACGATCAAAAGATAGCCGCTGATCTCCAACGAGATGAAAAAGAAAGAGCAGAAAACATTATGATTGTGGACCTCGTAAGAAATGACTTGGCTCGCACTGCAAAAAAAGGGAGTGTTAACGTGGAAGAATTATGCAAAGTGTACTCCTTTAAGCAAGTGCATCAATTGATATCTACTGTAACATCAGAGTTAAGATCGGGTGTGCATCCTGTAGATGTTATTCGCGATTCTTTCCCGATGGGCAGTATGACGGGAGCTCCTAAAATCTCTGCTATGAAGATCATAGAAGAGTTAGAAGAAACGAAAAGAGGTTTGTATTCAGGTGCTATTGGCTACTTTACTCCTGACGGTGATTTTGACTTTAATGTAGTTATAAGGAGTATTTTGTACAATGCAGAAAACAGCTATGTCTCCTTTTCTGTGGGAGGTGCTATTACTTCTAAATCCATTCCGGAAAAAGAGTATGAAGAATGCTTGTTAAAAGCCAGAGCCATGAAGTTAGTACTCACTAAAACAATTCCTAAGTAATCTTTCGAAACGATAACAACCAAAATTGGTTACTTTTGATATCATGTTGCAAGAATTTAAACAACACGTACTTGATCAATTCCCTTTCCTGGAAGAAAGTAAGATACTAATTGCCATTTCTGGCGGAATAGATAGTGTTGTGTTGGCCCATGTATGTCATCAATTGCATATGGATTTTGCCTTAGCTCATTGCAATTTTAAGTTGCGTGGTAAAGAGAGCGATGACGATGAGACATTTTTGAAAGTGTTGGCAAAGCAATTTGGCGTTTCCTTTTTTACTACTTCTTTTGATACAGAAGCCTATGCAAAAAACAGCAAAAAATCTATTCAGACCGTAGCCAGAGAACTAAGATATCAGTGGTTTAAAGAACTATTGCAGCGACATCAACTGGACTATGTTTTGACGGCTCATAATACAAATGATAATCTAGAAACATTCATTATCAATTTAACCAGAGGAAGTGGATTGGAAGGCTTTACCGGGATTCCTCCCGTAAATAATAAAATTATAAGACCTCTTTTGGCGTTTTCGAGAGATCAAATTACCATGTACGCCATTAAAAATAATATCGAATGGCGAGAAGATACATCGAATGCGTCTGTAAAGTATGTACGTAACAAAGTACGTCATAAGATAGTACCTGTTTTACAAGACATCAATCCAAACATGTTAGATTCGTTCAAGAAGACATTGTCTCATTTAAATGAAAGCCAGGATATCATTGATACTGAGATTCAAAAGATCTCAGAAAAAGTCATAACTAAGGACGCTTCTGGTATGCTAAAGATACATATTGAAGCATTGCAGGAATTAGAACATCCAAAAGCCCATCTATATCAGCTTTTGAAAAAATATGAATTCACCGAATGGAATGATGTTACCAACTTACTGACAGCACAATCCGGAAAGCAAGTATTTACCAAAGAATATAGACTCTTAAAAGATCGGCAGTTTTTGATCCTTACAAAAAAGGATGATGAACTTGAAGAGAATACTTCGTACGAAATTTCAGAAAACACCGGTTTCTTAAACGATCCGGTGTATCTTGGCTTTGAGCCTACAGATGAAAAAACACGTAAGAACAATGACGAAATTCTGGTAGATAAAGATTTGTTAAACTTCCCTTTACATGTAAGAAAATGGGGTTATGGCGACTATCTTTGTCCTATAGGTATGCAGGGAACCAAAAAACTAAGCCAATTGTTCAAGGATAAAAAACTGTCTTTGATCGATAAAGAGCGAACTTGGCTACTTACCGATGTAAATGATCAGATTATTTGGGTAATTGGTATACGTCAAGACAGAAGATTTAGTGTTTCTGACAAAACAAAGAACATATTAAAAATTACAACTTCCTAATGAAGAAATTCATCACGTTATTACTGCTAATTTTTACAACGGCAACCTACGCTCAAACAGAAAAAGAACCGATCATTTGGGAAACTTCCGTTCAAAAGATCTCTGATTCGGAATACGATCTTGTTTTTTCAGCCATCATATTAGAAAATTGGCATTTATATTCTCAATATAATCCGGAAGGAGCTTCGCTTCCCATGGAGATTTCAGCGGTTGACGAAAATCAGGCATTTAAACTCATAGGAAAAGCCAAAGAAAGTAAGACCTATAAAGAGTATAGCGACGTTTGGGAAAAAGAAGAGACCTTTTTTAAAAACAAAGCTACACTCACACAACGAATACAGCTCACCAATAAAGATATTACTACCGTAAAGTTAAATCTCTTTTATCAGGTTTGTAAGGTAGGTGGAGTTTGTATTCCTTTTGATGATGATTATACTTTTTCGTTAGATGGAGCAATCGTCAAAGAAACACCTGTTGAAATTTCAGAAAGAAGTATTGCCCTATCAAAAGCGTTAAAATTAGACTTAAAGAATACACATCTTTTAAAGGAAGGAGAAAATAATGCAAGTGGAGATGGTAATTTAATCAATATCTTCTTATTAGGTTTTATTGGAGGTTTATTAGCATTGCTCACACCATGCGTATTTCCAATGATTCCATTAACGGTGTCGTTTTTCACAAAACAGTCAAAGAATAAGGCAAAAGGGATCAGTAATGCGATACTTTATGGTTTTTTTATAGTTCTCATCTATATCCTTCTAAGTGTTCCTTTTCACTTTTTAGACAATCTAGATCCTGAGATCTTAAACACTATTTCAACCAACGTATGGTTGAACATATTCTTCTTTGCCATCTTGATCTTTTTTGCATTTTCCTTTTTCGGATATTACGAAATTACCTTACCGAGCTCTTGGGGAAATAAAATGGACTCAGCATCTAGCGTTGGAGGTTTAATTGGTATCTTTTTTATGGCCTTAACACTGGCCATTGTTTCATTCTCTTGTACCGGACCTATTTTAGGATCCTTATTAGCGGGATCATTAACTTCAGATGGCGGAGCGATGCAACTCTCTGCCGGAATGACCGGATTTGGTTTGGCATTGGCATTACCCTTTGCACTATTTGCCTTATTCCCAGGTTGGTTAAACTCTTTACCAAAATCAGGAGGTTGGCTCAATACGACTAAAGTGGTCCTTGGTTTCTTAGAATTGGCTTTTGCTTTTAAGTTCTTATCAAACGCGGACCTTGTAGAACATTGGGGATTGCTAAAGCGCGAAGTATTTATAGGTATTTGGATCATTTTATTTATCGGTCTGGCGCTATACCTTTTTGGAAAGATCAAATTTCCACATGATGGTCCGCTAAAAAAGTTGTCTTTTTCTAGAGTATCATTTGGTGTATTCGTAATTGCATTTATCATCTATCTAGCACCCGGAGTATTAAAACAACCAACGTGGAATTTGAAATTGTTAAGTGGATTCCCTCCTCCTCAATTCTACAGCATCTATCAACAAGAAAGTGAGTGTCCACTAGGACTCGATTGTTATAAAGATTTTGATACCGGCCTAGCAGAAGCCAAAGCTCAAAACAAGCCTATTTTATTGGATTTTACGGGTTGGGCCTGCGTAAATTGTAGGAAGATGGAAGAAAATGTATGGAGTGAAGACGATATATATACTATGCTAAAGAAAGAATATGTCCTGATCTCCCTATATGTCGATGACCGAAAAAAACTACCCAAAGAAGAACAGTTTGAATTTATTAGAAGTAATGGAAACCTGAAAAGGATCCGAACTATTGGCGATAAATGGGCAACCTTTCAAGCAGTAAACTTTCAAACCGCTTCACAACCTTACTATGTATTGCTAAATACGGATCTGGAAATACTGGCTCCACCAAAACAATACACGAATAGAGACGACTATTATAACTGGTTAAAAGAAGGAATCCCTTCAAAATTTAAAGAATAACGAATTTGGAAAGCCTCATGATCATGAGGCTTTTTTATGCTATTAAATTGTTAGAAAATCATCAATAATAGATTGTCATTATCGTAATGAAATAGGTTAATACATATTAATTTTATATATTTGATAAGGGTGCACTAGAAAATCATCAATATTTTGAGGCGATTTTTGAAGCATTCTTATTTTTTTGTTTAAACTTTAATGTAGACCCTCAGATTATGAATGTAAGTGAAACACTGGCCGAAGTTAAAAACTTCATCAACGGTAAATTTGAACGAAATGGTCAATCTTCTATGGACGTGCTAAGTCCGCTAGATGGCTCTAAAATATCCTCAATCCCCTTATCAACACAGAAAGATGTAGATGCCGCGGTGAATGCCGCAAAAGAGGCTTTTCCGGCTTGGTCTAGTATGACCTTTAAGGAACGCGTGCAGATCTTTTTTAGATATCGGACATTGTTAGAAAAGAACATGGACGAGCTTACCAGGTTGGTTCAACTGGAAAATGGTAAAACCTATGGCGAAGCAAAAGCTGAAGTTGAGAAAAGTATGGAGTTGTGCGAATTCGCTGTATCTATGCCGCAAATAGTGGTAAACGAAATTCAGGAAGTGAGTAAAGGTGTGGAGTGTAGAATTGAACGTAAACCTCTAGGTGTAGTGGCGTCCATTACGCCGTTCAACTTTCCAAATATGGTGCCTCACTGGACCATGCCGAATGCATTGGTGCTGGGAAACACTATGGTCATGAAACCATCGGAGGTAGTGCCGTTAAGTACTGTTCGTATGGCTGAACTATTGAAAGAAGCAGGATTGCCGGATGGTGTTTTCAATTTAGTTAATGGAGGAAAAGAAGTAGTAGAAGCCTTTTGCGATCATCCCGGTATAGAAGCTGTTTCTTTTGTCGGATCGACCAAAGTCGCAAAGATCGTATATAAGCGTGCTACGTCAAACTTAAAACGTTGTGTGGCATTAGGAGGTGCTAAGAATCACTTACTGGTATTACCAGACGCAAACCCTGAGATGACCGCATCAAATGTTGTGGCTTCCATGTCGGGATGTGCAGGTCAACGATGTATGGCCGCTTCGGTTATGGTAGGTGTTGACAGAATTGAGCACATTATTGATAGAATGGTGGAAGAAGCTAAGAGTATTGTGCCGGGAGACAACCTCGGATCCGTAATTAGTGCAGAAGCAAAAGCCAGAATAGAAGGTTATATTACGGAAGCGGAAAAAAATGGTGCTACTATTTTGGTAGATGGCAGAAATGCCACGGTTCCCGGAAAAGAAGGAGGTTTCTATGTAGGGCCTACGATTATCGATCATGTAACAACAGATATGTCTGTGGCAAGAGAAGAGATCTTTGGTCCGGTCATATCTATTATAAGAGCAAAAGATCTGGATCAGGCCATTGATATTGAGAACGGATCCAATTATGGTAATGCAGCGGCTGTGTTTACACAAAGTGGTGGATTGGCAAAGCAAGTCATGGAAAAAGCTAGTGCCGGGATGATCGGCGTGAACATTGGAGTTCCCGTTCCAAGAGAGCCTTTCTCTTTTGGGGGTTGGAATGAATCAAAATTTGGCGTAGGTGATATTACCGGACGTAGTTCTATTGAGTTCTGGACGCAGAATAAGAAAACAACGACCAAATGGAATCCGGAAGCTAAAACGAATTGGATGAGCTGATCATACCCCATTAATACCTAAACTTTATGAGCAATCAACAAATCATACAAGATAACTTGGACTATACTTTGTTCTCTTGGGCAAAACAAGGTGGACTAAATCCTATAAACGCTTTGAGCGGAAAAGGATCCTATGTATACGATAGAGATGGAAAGAAATACCTGGACTTTTCATCGCAACTAATGAATGTAAATATCGGTCATGGAGATCAACGAATCACAGATGCTGTAGCAAAGCAAATGCAGGAAGTCAGTTATGTATATCCTGGTATGGCAACAGATGTGCGAGGCAAATTAGGAAAGAAAATTGCAGAAATTACTCCGGGAAATTTAACCAAAACGTTCTTTACACTGGGAGGAGCTGAAGCCATTGAAAACTCTATAAAATTAGCGCGTATCTATACAGGACGACATAAGATCATTACACATTACAGATCGTATCATGGAGCTACCTATGGTGCTATTTCGGCTGGAGGTGACCCAAGAAGATTCCCTATCGATAGTCAGGCAATGCCCAACGTGGTACATGTAGAAAATCCGTATGCATATAGATGTCCCTGGAATTCGGATTCTATTGAACAATGTGGTGAACGTGCGTTGGCACATTTAGAGCGCGTGGTCAAATTTGAGAATCCAGATAGTATTGCCGCCATTCTTTTTGAAGGAGAATCGGGCTCGTCTGGATGTATAAAGTACCCGCCAATGTATCTTAAAAAGGTACGTGAACTGTGTAACCAATATGGTATCCTTTTTATTGATGATGAAACCATGAGTGGTTTTGGAAGAACAGGCAAAATGTTTGGAATAGATCATCACGGAGTGACTCCAGATATTATGGTCATGGCAAAAGGCCTTACCTCTGGCTACTTACCACTGGGAGCTATGGCAGTAACAGATACTATTGCAGAGCATTTTAATGACAATCCGATGTTATTAGGATTAACCTATTCTGCGCATCCCGTTTCCTGTGCTGCTGCACTGGCCAATGTTAACATTATTGTTGAAGAAAATTTGGTAGATAAAGCGGCTCAAATGGGACAATATATCGAGTCGGAAGTGGAAAAGTTAAAATCGAAACACCCATCTATTGGCGATTTCAGAAATACCGGATTACTCGGATGTATCGAATTAGTAAAGAACAGAGAAACTAAAGAACCTGTAACACCCTGGAATGCAAAACCAGATGAAATGGAAGTTACCTTAAAAATGGCCGCTAAAGTACGTGAACTAGGCATGTTCACCTTTGTACGATGGAATTGGATCTTCATTGCTCCTCCGTTGAATGTTACTAAAGAAGAAGTGGACGAAGGATTGCAGATCATATCACAAGTCATTGAAATCGCAGATCAATATTATACGTCATGAGTAAAGACATCGTAGGATTAGAAGAAGATATTTCTCACTCTCCATTATACAGTGAGGACTTAGCACCGGTTGCCAAAGAGAACAGAACCTGGAGCAAATGGCATTTAGCTGCTATTTGGGTAGGTATGGCGGTATGTATACCCACCTATTTGTTGGCCTCCTATATGATCAAAACCGGATTAAACTGGTATGAAGCATTGATTATTATAGGTCTGGCAAACCTGATCATTACCATCCCAATGGTATTGAATGGACATGCCGGTGTAAAATATGGGATCCCTTTCCCTGTTATCGGAAGAGCAGCTTTTGGAACCAAAGGAGTACATCTAGCCTCCGTTACTAGAGGGATCATAGCTTGTGGTTGGTTCGGTGTTCAAACCTGGATCGGAGGATTGGCCATTTACGCCATATTTAACGCCATTACAGGGGCACCGGGAGAGCTTGGGCTTTCTGTAGGTAAGTTCGTGGGGTTTGGGATCTTCTGGATCATCAACATGTATTTTATCTGGAAAGGAACAGAAAGCATTAAATGGTTAGAGACCTTCTCTGCGCCTATTCTTATTATCATGGGCTTAGTCCTCATCTACTGGAGTTATGCGAAAGCGGATGGTTTTTCCGTAGTGTTAGATCAAGGAAAACAACTACAGCATACAGCAGCTAAGATTTCTCAAGAAGATAACGCCTATTACCTCAATCTTCACTCATTGAAAGATAAAGAGGGAACACTAAAAGTTTCAGAATACAATATTGTTTCAGATAAAAGTACCTCTTGGCAGGCATTTACAGAAGCACCGATTCCTATTTCCAATACTGATAATGTACAAGTTCAATTTAGAACAATGGATGATGGAACGGAGGTCTTGTCAAGCGTGGTTACTGCCAACATTATCACAAACACCGATTCTGGAAGCAAACTCTGGAGCTACTTGCTTTGGTTAACCGCTATGGTAGGTTTTTGGGCAACCATGTCCATTAGTATTGCCGATATTACAAGATATGCGGCAACGCAAAAAGATCAGGTGGCCGGGCAGTTTATTGGACTACCGGCAACGATGCTTCTCTACTCTTTTGTGGGGATCTTTGTTACTTGTGCAGCCATCATCAATTTCAAAGATATTCTCATTGCTGATGATGCACCATGGGATCCGGTCTCACTCATTGCGAAATTTAAAAACCCTGTTGTGGTAATCGTTGCTCAGGTGTTTATGCTCATTGCAACCTTGAGCACCAATATTGCTGCCAACGTGATTGCTCCCTCTAACGCTTTTTCTAATCTATTACCGAAGAAGATAAGCTTCAAAAAAGGAGGTACTATTACAGGAATACTAGGTATTTTAATTATGCCATGGTGGCTGCTGGACGAGATATCCGGCTTTTTGATATTTGTAAGTGGACTCTTAGGCCCTGTACTGGGAATCTTAATTGCAGACTACTATTTGGTTCGTAAAAAAACCATGGAATTAGCAGAGCTTTATAAGGAAAAAGGCATCTATTCTTATCAAGGTACAGGTTTTAACAAAGCTGCTATGATCTCTTTATTTGTAGGAGTATTCTTAGCCTTAGTTGGTTTTTGGGTTCCTGCATTAAACTTCTTGTACACCTTGTCTTGGTTTACAGGATTCATTATCTCCTTTGCACTCTATTATTTTTTAATGAAAAAGAATCGCTAATTGAATACGAAATACGTCATATTATTTATCTATTTCTCTATCCTTTTTCTAATAGGGTATTTTGCTTCTAAGCGAATAAAAAATACTAAAGATTATTATGTAGGGGGTAAAAAATTAAACTTCTGGGTCGTGGCCTTCTCTGCTCGGGCAACCGGAGAATCAGCCTGGCTACTACTGGGATTAACTGGCTTGGGAGCTATGGTAGGTGTTTCTGCCTTTTGGGTTGTATTAGGTGAAGTTCTAGGGGTGACTGTTTCCTGGTTCTTTATGGCTGAAAAGTTTAAAAAACTCTCCGATGGATATAATTCTATTACCATTCCCGACTATTTAGTAAGCAGATTTAAGTCGAAAACAAATACATTACGGATCATAGCAGCAACGGCGTTATCATTGTTCGTTGTCATTTATGTAAGTGCTCAAATTGACGCTACCGGATCGGCCTTTGAATCTTTTCTGGGTTGGAATTATTTCACGGGAGCCATTGTCGGATTCTTTATTGTACTTGCCTATATCTTTTCTGGAGGATTTGTGGCTGTAGCCTGGTCGGACCTTTTTCAAGGGTTGATCATGTTGCTAGGGTTGGTTGGACTACCTATTGTAGCCTACTACTCTATTTCATCAGATGTTTCCATAAGCCAGGAACTTACAGCACTGGACCCTTCATTTTTAAATATCTGGGGAGAGGGCGGTTTTAATTTAGTAAATCTATTTACCATTCTTGGATTTCTGTTTATTGGTCTTGGGTTTATGGGTTCACCTCAGCTTTTTGTCCGGTTCATGTCTATTAAGAATGTATCCGAAATAAAAAAAGGACGTTGGGTAGCTTTTGTCTTTACCATACTTACAGATTCATGCGCGGTATTGATCGGAATCTTCGGAAGATATTTATTAACCTCAACAGGTACAGACCCCGAAGCTGCACTTGGAAACGGTGCGCAAAATGTATTACCTATGTTGGTAGAATATGTAATGCCGCTCACATTAGTAGGGATCTATATAGCAGCTGTTTTATCAGCGATCATGTCAACTATAGATTCTTTATTAGTTGTGGCTTCCAGTGCCATATCTAGAGATTTTTATCAGCAGATCTTTAAACCCAATAAATCGGAGAAAGAACTGGCAAGAATATCTAAAGTAATCACTTTTCTGTTGGCTATTTTCGCATTGCTGATTGCCATGATCGTTGCGATAACAACACCTGAAAGAACCATATTCTGGTTCGTTATCTTTGGTTGGTCGGGCATTGCAGCCACCTTTTGTCCAACGATTATTCTATCTCTTTTTTGGAATGGGTTCAACGAAAAAGGAGCCATTGCGTCGATGACCACCGGGTTCTTGTCGGTTCCAATGTTCAAATTCGGTTTTTCGTCACTAGAAGGTATCGGAATTTACTTTGAGAAACTGGGCGAGTTAGGCCCTTCCTTCATTCTTGCAATACTGATGGGTATACTGGTAAGTAAAATGACTGCTCAAAAAGAAGCTGATAATCAAATAGAAATACAGAACACTAATTAAAAACTTGTAACTTTAAAAGATACACGAACAATTAAATACAATAGTAAGATGTCAATTTTAATAACAAATGGTCGCATAGTAACAGCTTCTGAAAGCTATATCGCCGATATTTATATAGAAGGTGAAAAGATCGTAGCGATTGGAGAAAACCTGAACTATCAGGCAGCTACTATCATTGACGCCACCAATAGACTGGTGTTTCCAGGAGGTATAGATCCACATGTGCATTTAGATATGCCTTTTATGGGAACCTATTCCAGTGATGACTATGAGACCGGAACACGTGCCGCCCTTCATGGAGGCACTACCATGGTGATAGATTTTATCTTACAAACACAAGGAGACACATTGCACAATGCATTAAAGACCTGGCAAGGGAAGTCTCGAGGGAAAGCCATTGGAGATTATTCATATCATATGGCCGTTACAGACTTTAATGATGATGTTGCTAAAGAAGTAGTGCAAATGATCGAGGAGG
The DNA here is from genome assembly GCA_965218065.1 of Flavobacteriaceae bacterium. GTDB lineage: Bacteria > Bacteroidota > Bacteroidia > Flavobacteriales > Flavobacteriaceae > Polaribacter. The sequence goes on from OZ244589.1 coordinate 2,659,232, forward strand.
AAGGCATTTCTTCTTTCAAAACATTCATGGCCTATAAAGGTGCTTTAATGATCGATGATGGTCAAATGGTACAGCTGATGAAAGTAGTTAAAAAACATGGTGGCTTAGTGACAGTGCATGCTACCAATGGAGATATGATCGATTCTTTGATCGCCAAGAACAAAGCATTAGGAAATCTATCTCCTCTATACCATTACCTCTCTCAACCTGAAGTAACAGAGGCAGAAGCATCGGCACGGTTTTCCGACATGTTACATTATACCGGTTGCCCTGGATACATTGTGCACATGACCTGTGAAGGAGCACTAAATGCGGTGAGAAAAGCAACTTTACGAAATCAGAAAGTATTTGTTGAAACCTGTACACAATATCTTGTGCTAGATGCTTCATTGTATGAAAAAGACTTCGAAGGTGCAAAATGGGTGATGAGCCCTCCTTTAAGAGAAAAGAAGGATCAGGAAGCATTGTGGTCAGGTATTAATCAAGGATTGGTACAAGTGGTCGGAACGGATCATTGTCCTTTTATGTGGGAGCAAAAGAAAATGGGTAAGGATGATTTTTCTAAAATCCCAAATGGACATCCAGCCATAGAACATCGTATGGAACTATTGTTCTCAGAAGGCGTGCATAAAGGAAAAATCTCTTTGACCAAATATGTTGAAGTAAGTTCGACAAATGCTGCAAAGATCTTTGGTATGTATCCAAAGAAAGGAACTATTGCCATCGGAAGTGATGCAGATATTGTCATTTTCGATCCAAATAAAGAACATACCATTTCGGTAGACACGCATCACATGAATTGTGATTACTCGGCTTATGAAGGACAAAAAGTAACCGGGAAAACGGAAACTGTCATCCTAAGAGGAAAAGTAGCTATAGAAAATGAAGCATGTAAACTAGACCCGGGGTATGGACAATTCGTACCTCGAGGAAAAACATCAATAACAGTAATTTAGAAATAACATATTATGCCAAGAAAAGTAAAATCAGGATTGATACAGATGAGCCTTCCCATGACGGAAGGAGAAGGAACGATTCAAGAAATTATGGATGCCATGTACGATAAGCACATTCCATATATCGAAGAAGCAGGTAGGCAAGGTGTACAAATACTCTGTTTACAGGAGATCTTTAACACACCTTATTTCTGCCCTGGTCAAGACCGGAAGTGGTATGCTTCGGCAGAACCTGTTCCCGGGCCCACTACAGAAAAAATGCAAGTATTGGCAAAAAAACACGATATGGTCATCATTGTTCCTATTTACGAAAAAGAACAACCCGGAGTTTTATACAATACAGCTGCCGTTATAGATGCTGATGGTACCTATCTTGGTAAGTATAGAAAAAATCATATTCCGCACACCACCGGTTTTTGGGAGAAGTTCTTCTTTAAACCCGGAAACCTTGGATATCCGGTTTTTCAGACTAAATACGCCAAAGTTGGAGTTTATATCTGTTATGACAGACATTTCCCTGATGGCGCAAGAGCCTTAGGCTTGAATGGCGCAGAGATCGTATACAACCCGTCTGCAACAGTGGCTGGATTAAGCGAGTATTTATGGAAACTGGAACAACCGGCGCATGCTGCAGCCAATGGATATTTTATGGGCTGTATTAATCGTGTGGGTGAAGAAAAACCCTGGAATTTAGGGAAGTTCTATGGTCAGTCCTACTTTGTAGATCCTAGAGGTCAGATCTTCGCCGAAGCTTCTAGAGATGATGATGAATTACTGGTTGCAGAGTTTGATCTGGATCTGATTGAAGAGGTGCGATCTACCTGGCAGTTTTTCAGGGATAGAAGACCTGAAACCTATGGAAGACTTACAGAGCTTTAATACGCTAATTCGAAAGTCAAAATTAAACACTTAAAAATTTCCTATGGCAGAATATAAAAGACCTACTACCGAAGCGGAGTTTGAAAAAAACTTTAAGCAGAAAAAACCGTTGATGAACGATACGGAAGCGTATTATGAAAGCTCTCGATGTTTGTTTTGCTATGACGCACCTTGCATTCAAGCCTGTCCTACAAGCATTGACATTCCGTTATTCATCAAACAGATCCATACGGACAATGTAACTGGAGCGGCAAAAACGATCTTCGATGCCAATTGGCTGGGAAATGCTTGCGGAATTGTTTGTCCGACCGGTGTATTATGTGAAGGAGCCTGTGTGTACAACCATCAGGACGTTCCACCGATCCAAATTGGTCGACTTCAAAATTATGCCACCAACAAAACGATCGATGCTGATAAAGAGATCTTCTCAATAGGAGAGTCAAATGGTAAAAAGATTGCCATCGTAGGAGCTGGTCCTGCGGGCTTAGCCTGTGCTGCTGAAGCCAGAACCTTAGGATATCATGTCGACATTTTTGAAGTCAAGGAGAAACCTTCCGGATTAACGGTATACGGTATTGCTCCTTATAAGATCACAAACGAGGAAGTGCTGAAGGAAGTTGATTATTTGCAGCAGCAATTACAATTCAACATTCATTATAACACGCCTATTAATTCAAAGGAAATGCTACAAAAACTGGAAACAGATTACGATGCTATCTTTTTAGGAGTTGGTCTTGGAAAAACGGCTACATTACATCTAGATGGCGAAGATAAAGAAGGAGTGGTTGGTGCTGTGGAATTCATTGAAGAATTGCGTATGCAACATCATAGCCTCCATGTTCCTGATAGGGTTGTTGTTATTGGCGGTGGGAATACGGCTATGGACGCAGCTTCAGAGGCAGCTAGAATGGGTGCAGAACGAACTGTATTAGCCTATAGAAATTCAAAAGAACGCATGGGAGCCTATGGTTTTGAATATGATCTGGCGATAAGCGCAGGAGTAGATAGTATCTTTAATGCCACTCCAATTGAAATACTTGGAAACGGAAAAGTAACCGGTGTGACCTTTGCCAGAACTACATGGACTGATACCGGTCTGCAAACAAACATGGAAGATACTTTTACGGTTGATTGTGACCTGGTGATCAAAGCCACGGGTCAGGCAAAACAAGGAGCATTCTTTGAATTGATTGACAACCTTAACACAGATAGTAAAACGCGAATTGAAATCAATGAGCAATTTCAAACCTCTAATCCAAAATACTTCGCAGGAGGAGATGCTATTAATGGCGGAGCTGAAGTAGTAAATGCGGCCTATGATGGAAAAATGGCGGCAAGAGGAATTCATCATTGGTTAACTAAATAAAAAAGACATGGTAGATTTATCAATAAATTTTGGCGGAATAAAAGCTCCGAATCCATTTTGGCTGGCTTCCGCCCCACCTACGAACTCAGGATATCAGATCATGAAGGCCTTCGAAGCTGGTTGGGGAGGTGCTGTATGGAAAACCTTAGGAGTTCCGGTTGTTAATGTTTCCAGTAGATACGGATCTGTCAACTATCGGAATACCCGAATGATGGGTTTTAACAATATTGAACTCATTACAGACAGACCCTTAGCAGATAATCTTAGAGAGATTGAAGAAGTAAAAAAATACTTCCCAGATCATGCTGTGATCGCTTCTCTAATGGTAGAAAGCAGAGCTGAATGGGAACAAATCATTAAAGATGTTGAAAATGCCGGTGCGGATGGAATTGAATTAAACTTCGGATGCCCGCATGGAATGTGTGAACGTGGAATGGGTTCTGCCGTAGGACAAGAACCGGAAGTTTTGAAGACCATTGTAGAATGGGTTAAAGCAGCCGCTACGATTCCTGTCATTACAAAATTATCTCCGAACATTTCTCATATTACAGATCCTGGACTGGCTGCTGTACAGGGAGGGACAGATTCTATTTCGTTGATCAATACGATCAAAAGTATTGTAGGTATTGATCTCGATTCGTACGCGCCCTACCCTATTGTGGATGGTAAAGGAACCAACGGAGGTTATTGTGGCCCTGCAGTAAAACCTATTGCCATGCATATGTTAAAGGACCTTGCGCAACATCCTGAGATTGGAAAAGTTCCGTTATCGGGAATTGGAGGTATTGAAACCTGGCGAGATGTCGTTGAGTTTATTTTGTTAGGTGCAACTTCTGTTCAGGTTTGTACTGCTGTCATGCATTATGGCTTTGGTATTGTACGTGAAATGGAAGCTGGCTTACGTCAGTTTATGGAAGAGAAAGGGTACAACACGATCTATGATTTTGCCGGAAAGGCACTACCCAATGTTACCGAGTGGAAGCATTTAAATTTAAAGCATAAAGTAGTTGCAGAGATCAACTCAGACAAATGTGTAGGTTGCGACCTTTGTTATATTGCTTGTGATGATGGTGCACATCAAGCCATTGGGCTTCCCGATGATCCAACGAATCGCATTCCTTTTATCATTGAAGAAAACTGCGTGGGATGTAATCTGTGCTCTTTGGTATGTCCGGTAGAAGACTGTATTACCATGGTTAAAAAAGATGATGGTACACAACATATCACCTGGGATGAGCGTACACAAAACGATGATATCCCAACCACTTTTGATGATGATAGAGCCGGAGGAAAAGGACATTATGTTCCCAAACCTTCAGATGCGCTAAAAAAATAGTACAAAAAAAGAGAGACCAATTGGCCTCTCTTTTTTTACAATACCCAATATTGTATTAAGAATTATCTTCTACAGATGCATCAGGAGCATTCTTCTTTACAGAAGCAATACCATTTTCCATAGCATCGTTTCCAGAATACATTTCACTTGTTCCGATAACCTGACCATTTGTTGCTTTAAGGTTGAAGTATGGACTACCATTTTTTGCAGTCAATCTTTCAAATTTGCTATCGTCTTGAGAGTTTTTCTGTACCGACTCTATTCCGTTAGTACAAGATGCTTTTGTCTTATAAGCTTCACTGCTTAAAATAGTTTGACCATTTCCGGCTTTTAAATTAAATCTGAACTGTCCAGATTTGTCCTTCGTAATTACGAATTTCCCCATTTTGAATTGATTTAAGGTTAATATTAATTGGTTTAGTTTCTAAAGATTAGGGATTATTAATTCCTGACCCGGATGTATAACATTAGGGTTCTTTAGAATATTTGTATTGGCATCAAAAATTGCCGTGTATTTCATTGGATTTCCATAGTAGTGCTTTGCAATCTTACTTAAAGATTCTCCACTTTTAACAGTGTGCATAGCGTATAAAGAGGTATCTGCCACCTTTATATCTGCCATAATATCTGAAGGTTCTTCTCCTCCGACTCTCTTAATTTCGTCCCATATGAGGTTTTTCTCATATTGATTCTTTGCAGTTCCATGAACATATAAGATGCCATTTTCTTCTCTAACATCTCCGTTTTGGATTTCTAGCGCCAACCCTAGGTCTAGCACACTCTGATATTTTGATTTTACCATTCTTTTTGTTTTTCAGTTATTATACTTTAATTTTTCTGACGTATTGCAAAAGTCATTAACAAACATTAGGAACTCCCGTGTTTTATTATACAATAATCACGAATAACTTGAAACAGCTATTGAGAAGAGCATCCGGGGGAACTATTTAAAAATCTACTAGCAATTTATTAAATTCTTTCTAAATATCTCCAAAAAATACCTTTAAATGCGTCGCTTTTTGTTATAGATTAGTTCTTTACGTAAAACGTAATCTTCACGTTTACACGATACTCATCTACTTTTCCATCTTTCACTGTTGTACTAAAATCTTGTACATATACAGAAGAGATATTTTTTACTGTTTTGGAAGCCTCTTTTACTGCGTTATTAGTTGCATCCTCCCAACTTTTCTTTGAGTTTGATAAGATCTCAATTACTTTTAATATTGCCATTTTTTTTATTTTTTTAATGAATATACTTTATTGACTATTTTCCGAAAAGACCTCCAAGAATACTACCAATTCCTCCTCCGCTGCTTTTCTTATTATCTCCTCCCAAGAACATTCCTGCCACATCATCGATCACGCTTCCATCTCCATCAGCATCCAGCATCTTTTCTAAAAAACTTTGTTCATTTTGAGTAGAGCTTCCTCCAAGTAACCCTCCAAGCATTCCGCTTAATCCATCTGAACTATTTACATTTTGTCTTTGTTTTTGCTTTCCGATCATTCCCATAAGAATTGGAGCAGCTACTTTTAAAATATTTCCCACAGCTCCAGAGTTCATATTTGTCTTCTGTCCGATCAATTGCTGTACACCTGCTTGCTTATTCCCTAGAACATGTCCTAAGATCTTTCCTCCATCAGATGTAACATCGTCATTTACTCCACCGCTAAACAAATCTCCCAGGTTGTCCAGGATACTTCCATCATGTTTTTTTGATAATGCTCCCATCAAACTTTCTGCTCCTTCCGAGGTCGCTGCATTTCGTTGCATTGCCTTGGTTAAAACGGGTAGTGCCATGGTTAATACTCCTTCTGTCTTTTTAGGGTCTTGCTTTGTAGATCCAGCAACACCCGATACGATCTGTCTTCCTAAATCGCTATTTAATAGGTCTAATATTCCTTCCATTTTGAGTTGAATTATTTTGGTTCACAATATGTTTGACACACAATATAAATAAAAGTCACATCTATTTTATTAAATGGATGATTTTCAAGGTTTTTTTAGTAAAAGATTTCATCACAACAAGATTTTTTCTATCTTTCTTATGCTAATTGAAAAAGAAAGAACATGCTCGTAAAAGTTTATGGTAGTGCCGTCTTTGGCATTGAAGCTACCACCATTACCGTAGAAGTTAATATTGATAATGGAATTGGTTATCATTTGGTAGGATTACCAGACAACGCCGTTCGCGAAAGCAGTTACCGTATTTCGGCTGCATTAAAAAACAATGGTTTTAAGTTGCCCGGTAAAAAGATTACCATCAACATGGCACCAGCAGACCTTCGTAAAGAAGGTGCTGCCTATGATCTCACCTTAGCTATTGGGATTTTAATGGCCTCTAAGCAAATAGCTTCTAACAGCATCTCTGAGTACTTGATCATGGGTGAGCTTTCTTTAGATGGAAGTTTACAACCCATTAAAGGTGCATTACCTATAGCAATTAAAGCCAGAGAAGAAGGGTTTAAGTATTTCATACTCCCTGAAGAAAATGCCAAAGAAGCGGCTATTGTGAGTGATCTAGAGGTTTTAGGAGCTGATTCTATCTTTGACGTTATCCGTCATTTTAATGACGATGAGAAAATCTCACCCACCATTGTGGATACACGTTCTGAATTCTATAAAAATATAGAAATCCCTGAATTCGATTTTTCGGAAGTGAAGGGTCAGGAATCTATAAAACGTTGTATGGAAATAGCTGCTGCCGGTGGACATAATATTATATTGATTGGTCCTCCCGGATCTGGGAAGACCATGCTGGCAAAACGACTCCCTTCTATTTTGCCGCCCATGTCCTTACATGAAGCACTGGAAACCACAAAAATTCACTCTGTGGTTGGGAAAACAAAGAATAATGGGCTTATTTATGAACGTCCATTTCGATCACCTCATCATACGATCTCTGACGTAGCTTTAGTGGGTGGTGGTCAATATCCTCAACCAGGAGAAATTTCCTTATCACACAATGGGGTGCTGTTCTTAGATGAATTACCCGAATTTAAACGTTCGGTATTGGAAGTAATGCGCCAACCACTGGAAGACCGTGAAGTTACTATTTCCAGAGCCAAATTTACGATTACGTATCCGAGTAGTTTTATGTTAGTGGCCAGTATGAATCCTAGTCCATCCGGTTTCTTTAATGATGGGACAAATCCATTAGCTTCCTCGCCTCAGGAAATGCAGCGATATCTGAGTAGAATTTCCGGTCCATTACTTGACAGGATCGATATCCATATTGAAGTCACTCCTGTTCCTTTTGACAAACTCTCTGATGAACGAAAAGGAGAATCTAGTATTGACATTCGAAAACGAGTCACCGCTGCCAGAGAAATTCAAACCAGGCGATTCGAAGTGTATCAAAACATCCATTATAATGCTCAAATGCAAGTGAAACACATCCGAGAATTTTGTCAGCTTTCAACTGAAAGTAAAGAACTGCTGAAAACTGCCATGGAAAAATTAAACCTCTCTGCCAGAGCCTATGATCGGATCTTAAAAGTAGCGAGAACTATTTCAGATCTAGCAAATGAAGAACACATTTCACCACATCATATTTCCGAAGCCATACAATATCGAAGTTTGGATAGAGAGGGTTGGTTGGGGTAGCAATTTTCGAGTACTAAAATTGACTATATTTGAAGGTGAGGAACTTACTCAAAAGCTAAAAAAGTGTCTTTATCCTGTAAACTATAAGGATAAAACACGAATAGTAATCATATAACGAGTAGTGCTTCATTATCTGAAACCATTAACCAATGATAAAGTTCTTTAGAAAAATTAGGCAAAAATTACTCTCTGAAAATAAATTCCGCAAGTATCTTGTTTATGCAATTGGCGAAATTATATTAGTAGTAATTGGAATTCTTATAGCGCTTCAAATTAATAATTGGAATGAGTTAAGAAAACGAGATAAAGAAATTTCAAAAATAAATAAGCGTCTTATTCTGGATATAGATAATGACATACGAGATTTATATGTACAACAATCTTATTGGGATAATCTGATACCTGTTTTTAATAAAGTAAAAAACGATTCTGTTACGCTCGAATTATTTGATGAAGGCTATACACGACTTATAACTACAACTGTCACCACTAGTTTGAACAAAACAGGTGTTCAGCAATTAAAAGCTCTAAATCTTAACGATGAGCTTTCTTTAAGGATTGTTAAACTCTATGAAGAAATGGAAAATTCAACCATAATTCCAATTGAAAAAGATATAAATAAAAGAGCCAACGATATGATAGATCATTATAAAGCTAACTATAGTTGGTTTTCTGAATGGGTATCTAAAACAATTAAAAGTGATAATAGTAGTAAAGAGCTGCAAGATTTTTTTCTAAATAGTTTACGTTATAAAAATGAAGTAGCTCTAAATCATTTATTAATTACTAACTACTTATATTTTATAAAACATTCCATAGCCGTACTGGAAGAAATTAGAACACTATTAAAACAAAAAACAAACAGTGATTTTATTGCCATAAGTAGCGAAAATTTAAAACAATATGTTGGTTCTTATAAAACCTTTAAAATTGAAGGAGATTCGTTTGGTTTTAATATCGATGATAGCTTCCAAATAGAGGCGTTCGAAAATTTTTTACGCATCAGTAATTCCAGTGGTTATAGTGATGGACTTTATCTGAAGGGAAATAATATATTCCATACTGAATCAGATGGTTTTAAAGTGAGCTTGAAGTTCAGTAAGAATCAATCTGGAGAAATTAGTAGTACTATCCTACTAATGGAGTCTAATAACAAAAAAGGCACTATTCATCTAACTCTAGTAAATTAAGGATTAGAACAAGAGCACAACATATCTTAGAAGCCATACAATATCGAAGTTTGGATAGAGGGGGTTGGTTGGGATAGAAATTTTCAAGTATCAAAATTGATTATATTTGAAAATGATTAAATTCTTTCGTAAAATTCGACAAAACTTGCTTTCAGAAGGGAAAACTGGAAAATATCTCAAATATGCTATTGGCGAAATTGTTCTTGTTGTTCTTGGAATTTTAATTGCACTTCAAATCAATAATCTTAATGAGAAAAGGAAAGACCGTGAAGTCGAAATTTCAATTCTTCAAAATATCATCTTGGATCTAGATAGTGATATTTCAGAGCTTGAATTTATTAAAAACCAGACATCCAGTCAAGCAGATACTCTCAACGCCAATTATAGTGCATTGTTGGATGGATCAATATTTAAGAACCCTAACCGATTGTCCGATTTCTTTAAACAATTATGGGCTACTTCTAACATTAATTTTTTTGAAGTGAATAGTAGTGTTTATGATGAAAATCTTTCTTCAGGTAAATTCACCTTAGTACAAAATGATTCTTTACGCCAAAAAATTTCAGAATATTACAGATTTACAAAAATAAGTCATAGAGATAATGATGCTCGAACTTTTGCATTAAGAGAAATAAGACCCATGATTTATGATATTTGGGGAACCAAAAAAGAAATGCTTATGATATTTAACATCAATAATAATTTTGCATCCTTAAATCCCATTGAATTGAGTAAAGATGAACGTGTGGGAAAGATCATTTTTATTTATAACACACATAGTTTTATTCAAAAACAAAAATGGGATCAATATAAGGATAGGGCATCCAGCTTAAAAAACAACATCACAGAAGAAATAAAATTTTTATTAAAATAACGAAAGCCCAACAATGGCTATAAATAAATGATGGTTTTTAGAGGTTAGGTAAACAAAACAATATGCTGGACAAATTCAAAAGTGTTTATGATAAATTATTTAAGTTGGTTTCCTCTCACGATACTTCGCCAGATGATGAACCGTGGTTTTTTGAAGAACTAAATAAATTAATCAATGACTATGGTAATGAGGTGGCTATTCAATTTGCTCAAAATGAAAAATGGCCAGAATACACCCTTGAATTATTAGTGAAATCAGGTTTAAGAGAAATACCTAAAGATATTTTACTGCCTTATTTAGAAACCAATAATGAAGACAACATGTATTGTACTGCTTTTTGTTTAGCAGCTTGTGGTTACCAAGAAGGATTTGATGTATTAAAATCATTTGTCAATCAAACACATCCATTAAGTAAAAATACTCATCCAGGCGTTGATATTTTGCCAGATTTATCATTTATAAAAGATTCTAGAGTAGACGAAATTAAAATGTTATGCCGACAGTATTTATAGATATCTAATGATTGTAATTCATTGCAAATACTCAACGAAATCATAGCCGAGGCCATACAATATAGAAGTTTGGATAGAAAGGGGTGGTTAGGCTAATCTACTATATTTCAATTGACATTTCACTTTAAAATAGTATCTTTAAAGTATAAGTTATTCATTTTTAAGGTGATATTGATATGAAAAAAGCAGCACTAACAATCCTACTATGCTTCGTTATCTATGGCATAACGCATGCTCAGAAATTGCAAAACGAAATAGAAAAAGTACCGACCAGTATTTATACATTCAATTATTTTTCTGAGAATCCATTTGATAACTTCTGGACCCAGAAAAAGTTTCAATTCCCTTCTTATGACTTTGTGTATGTCAATTTTGATGATTTGAACAACAATACTTTTTCGATACGGCTAAAAGATGTCTGGAAGAAACCATCTCAATTTATTTACGATGATTATGCAAAATATAACCGAGATTATTTTTTAAAGGATTTTTTCCTAAAACACGACCCAACACGTTGGAATATGCCTCCACATAGACAGTAAATTATATGCAAAAACCTAATATAATAATCATATCAATCTTATAAGACGCAACCATTGTAGGTTTTATGCATCTTATAGATACACTATGAATCAAAATTGCTATGAAAAAAGGACTACTTCTCTTTACTCTTATTATCTTCCAAATTTCCTACAGTCAAACGGTAACGATTCCCGATGTCAATTTTAAAGCGGCTTTGATTGAACAGGGTGTGGATACGAATGGAGATAGTGAAATACAGGTAACAGAAGCGGAAGCCGTTACAGATCTCAATGTGCGTCAAAAAAATATTGCGTCTTTAGAAGGTATAAACAGTTTCATAAATCTTACTTCCTTGAATTGCGAAAGGAACAATCTTACAGGTTTAAATCTATCAAATTTGACAAATTTAACAGAACTCAATTGTAATGATAATCAAATTACGGCATTGAACGTTTCTGTGCTTCCAAACTTGACAAAATTGAATTGTTATCGCAATCAATTGAGTTCTTTGAATGTATCTAGTTTGAGCAATCTTATTGAATTGAACTGTGGAAGAAACAATCTAACTTCGCTTATCGTTTCTGGCGCTTCAAACTTGGAAAAAATAGCATGTGACATTAATCAACTAACAACTTTAAACCTGTCTAATTTACCTGCTATACAGGAACTAGATTGTCAAAGCAATGAATTCACATCCTTAGATGTGTCTAATATTCCAAGTTTAAGAATCTTGAACTGTCGATTTAATGAAATAACTTCGTTAGACGTTTCCATGTTATTAAGCTTAGAAAAGCTCATATGTCACACGAATGAACTAACATCTTTGAATGTTAATGGTTTATCCAACTTAGAAGAATTGAATTGTGGTTTAAATAACTTAACCAGTTTAGATCTTTCAGGCTTGACAAACTTAAAAAGACTGCTGTTTAACTCAAATCAAGTAACCACTCAGAATCTCATCAATTTAGAAAATTTGACAAATTTGGAATATTTACGCTGTTCTTTTAATGAACTAACTGTACTTGATATATCATCATTGACAAACTTAAGAGAAGTATACTGCGGTCATAACCAATTAAATTCTCTTGATGTCTCTAACTTACATAATGTATTCAATTTTCGCTGTAATAGTAATCAGTTAACGAACTTAGATATTTCAGATCTTACTAGTTTGGAAGAATTATATTGTGGATATAACCAACTTACCTCACTAGATCTCTCCAATCAATCAAATTTAGATGATTTACAGTGTGAAAATAATCAACTTACCACATTAGATTTATCGAATACTAATAAATTAAGGAACTTGATGCTAGAAGATAACCATCTAGAGATCTTACTTTTAAAAAATGACAAGAATGATTCTCAGGTTAATTTTAGATTAAGTGGAAATTCGACTTTACAATATATCTGTACAGATCCAGATGAGAGAGCTTTCATTCAAGGGGTTATCAATTCTTTTAATTATCCAGACTGTGTGGTTAATTCATACTGCAACTTTATTCCAGGTGGAAATCCTTCGTATATAACAGGGAATGTACGATTAGATCTAAATGCGAATGGCTGTGATAGTAATGATATCGGATTTGGGGATCTAAAACTGAAGATTACCAATTCTCAAAACATTAGTGATACTTTTTCTACCCATGCAGATGGTAGCTATAACATTGCCTTGCCAGAGGATAGTTATACTGTAGAGTATGTATTGGAGAACCCTTCTTACTTTAATGTATCTCCAACTTCTTTTACAGTTAATTTTCCAGCCGATACTTCTCCCTATCAACAAGATTTTTGCTTAACCGCTATTGGGGTAGTTCAGGATCTGGAAATTCAGATCATTCCCATAGAACTAGCCCGTCCTGGTTTTGATGCTGATTATAAGATCATTTATAAGAACAATGGTACGTCCACGGTTTCAGGGAATGTTACCCTAACCTACGATGACAATGTTATGGATCTGATTTCAAGTACACCAAACTTTTCATCGGCCACTCAAGGATTTTTGTCTTGGGCCTATACAGATCTCACTCCTTCTGAAACCAGAGAGATTTTAGTCACCATGAATTTGAATGCTCCTACCGAAACTCCCCCATTAAACGGAGGCGAGATCTTGTGTTACGAGGCAGCGATTACTCCAACGACGAATGATCAACGAGTGAATGACAATACTTTTACACTTAAACAAACGGTTGTTAATTCATACGATCCGAATGATAAGACCTGTCTAGAAGGTAATACGGTGACTCCAGACCTCATAGGCGAATATGTACACTACTTGATTCGTTTTGAAAACACAGGTACCGCCAGTGCCATAAATGTCGTGGTTAAAGATGCGATCGATACGGCTAAATTTGACATCTCTTCATTAGTCATATACGATTCCAGTCATGATATGGTCGCTAGAATACAAAACACTAATGAGGTAGAATTTATTTTTGAGGGAATCAACCTGCCTTTTGACGATGCTAATAATGATGGATATATCGCTTTCAAAATTAAGACACTACCTTCTTTGGTCGTAGGTGATACTTTCGAGAATACTGCAGAGATCTATTTCGATTTTAACTTCCCGATTATTACCAATACCGAGCAAACCACCATTGATAATACGGCTAGTGTAGACGATATATTTGCGACTGCAAACATGCGAGTTTTTCCTAATCCAGTGAATGCACTATTCACTATTGAAAGTTCTGTAAGCTTTGATTCTTTAGCTATCTATGATCTAAAAGGGAGACAGTTGCAACTGATCAATTCAACAACACCACAACTGACCAAACAGATAGATCTATCAAATTTTGCCAATGGAATTTATTATGTATCTGTGCAATCCGGAACCGCTAAAAAACTGTTGAAGGTTATTAGAGAATAGGCCATTGTAATAGGTCAACTATCCTTGACTAACAACTCAAAACACTCATTATCAATAGTATATTTTTTCTATATTTGAGTGTCAAAATAACCGTTATGAAAAAAACACTACTATTCTTGGCACTTATTTTCTTACAAATTACCTATAGTCAAACGGTAACGATTCCTGATGCCAATTTTAAAGCTGCGCTAATTGAAGATGGAGTAGATACTAATAATGATGGAGAGATACAGGTATCTGAAGCGGAAGCTGTTACGGAAATTGATGTATCCAATGAAAATATAAACTCTCTGGAGGGCATTCAATACTTTATAAATCTGACTTACTTAGATTGTAGCTATAATGATATCACAGCTCTGGATTTATCTAGCACCACTAAATTGACGAATTTAATTTGTAATAATAATCATATAGACTCATTAGATGTAACCATGTTGAGCGACTTGATCAATCTTGAATGTAACAATATGCGATTGAACAACTCACTACAAGTTTCAGGTTTATCGAATTTGGAAAATTTAGTTGCCTCTAGCAACTCCCTGTCAAATATAGACCTCACTGGATTAACCAGCCTGAAGGAGTTGTATATGGCTTTCAACGAGTTTACATCTACTTCAGATATTATCGGTTTAGAAAATCTTATTAATCTGGAAGTATTGAATATGCCTTTTAATTCACTTACAACCTTGGATGTTTCCACCTTGATAAACCTGAAAGTGTTGCTCGTTTTAGATAATCAAATTAGCTCTATGAATTTATCTGGGAATATTAACCTTGAAACAGTGCGTGTTGAAGATAACCAACTTACTTCATTGGATCTATCTAACTTGAGTAAATTACATACGATTTATACTCACAACAACCTAATGGAAACATTGTTTCTTAAAAATGGTTCTTCTGAAGCAGATATTACGCTTGGTCTTTTCTTAGAATATATTTGTGTTGATCAAGGAGATGAAGAGCGATTACGAAATATAGCCCCAAATAATTGTGTGGTCAACTCTTTTTGCACCTTTGAACCTGGTGGAGAAGTGTATTACATACAAGGAAATGTAAAAGTAGATGTCAATCAAGATGGTTGTGATTCAGATGACATTGGATTTCCATTTATGCAATTCGTGGTCACTGACACCAACGGCAATTATGGAACTTTTAGTTCGGAACTGGATGGCAGTTATAACATTCCCCTACCTGAGGGAGATTATACCATCAACTATCAATCTCCTTATATGTCGTATTTCAACATTTCACCTGCTTCTTTTTCAGTTGACTTTTCTACAAATACTTCTCCTTTTGTGCAGGATATCTGTTTGACCCCAAATGCAACATACAACGATCTTCAAGTAGTGATCATCCCTTTAGAAGAAGCTAGACCAGGATTTGATGCCCGATATAAAATCATCTATGCCAATGTAGGAACGACTCCTCTATCAGGAAATGTTCAATTTACTTTTCAAGAAAATGTTTTAGATTATGTGTCTTCTTCGGTAAGTCCCGATACTCAAAATACGGGAGAGCTCAATTGGTCATTTTCCAATCTGGCTCCACTTGAGTTCAAGTTCATTGAAGTGACCATGAATTTGAACGCTCCTACCGAAACTCCCCCATTAAACGGAGGCGAGATCTTGTGTTATGAAGCTCTTATCACACCTGTTACCAATGATCAACGAGTTAATGACAATACTTTTACACTTAAACAAACGGTTGTTAACTCATACGACCCGAATGATAAGACCTGTCTAGAAGGTAATACGGTGACTCCAGACCTCATAGGTGAATATGTGCACTACCTGATTCGTTTTGAAAACACAGGTACCGCCAGTGCCATAAATGTCGTGGTGAAAGATGTGATCGATATGGCTAAATTTGACATCTCTTCATTAGTCATATACGATTCCAGTCATGATATGGTCACTAGAATACAAAACACTAATGAGGTAGAATTTATTTTTGAGGGAATCAACCTGCCTTTTGACGATGCTAATAATGATGGATATATCGCTTTCAAAATTAAGACACTACCTTCTTTGGTCGTAGGTGATACTTTCGAGAATACTGCAGAGATCTATTTCGATTTTAACTTCCCGATTATTACCAATACCGAGCAAACCACCATTGATAATACGGCTAGTGTAGACGATGTATTTGCGACTGCAAACATGCGAGTTTTTCCTAATCCAGTGAATGCACTATTCACTATTGAAAGTTCTGTAAGCTTTGATTCTTTAGCTATCTATGATCTAAAAGGGAGACAGTTGCAACTGATCAGTTCAACAACACCACAACTGACCAAACAGATAGATCTATCAAATTTTGCCAATGGAATTTATTATGTATCTGTGCAATCCGGAACCGCTAAAAAACTGTTGAAGGTTATTAGAGAGTGATTACTGAACACGTGGCGGTATAAGTCCTAAATGCCTTCCCAAATGTGCTAATAAAATTAGTTCTGATTTGTTCTTTTTATTGACAACATCGGCTATAGAACAAGCTACTTCCCATATGGTGGATCGCATTGGATTCGTGAACAATTGCTCATGCTCTTGCTTATAGCTAACAAATTCATGAAAGCAATCTGTTGCTATTCTTTTCTCATTTTTTAACCGATCAAAGCAGCTTTCTATCTCTTCAACCACTTCTTTTCTACCCTTATATTTTTTAAGCCACTCCTTTCGTAATGTCTCTTTAAAAGTACTATACTCTTCATCTCTTATTTCACCATCTATAAGAGCCACGGCATAAAACGCTTTTGCAACATGACAATAAAAGCTTTCGCAACAATTAATCCAACCATTCATTTTCATTTATTTTTATAAACAACCGCTACTAAAGTATCACAAAAAGACGATATAGACGCTGACATTTATCATGTTAAATAATTGATTTTCAATGTATTTTAGTGATAGAAAATCAAATATTATGAAAAATATTGGTATCTGGATTGATAAAGACAAAGCATATATAGTCATCCTTGAAAAAGGTAAAGAAACCATGGTAATGCTCCCATCTCATATAGAGCACTTTCGAATTCATGGAGGTTCTGGAACGCGTTTAAAAGGAGGACCGCAAGACGTGGTACAGGACAGTAGATATCTGGAACGCGAGAAGCATCAGCTCAAGAATTTCTTTAAGGAGGTGATCTCTCATGTAAAAGATGCGGATGCGCTGGCTATTTTCGGTCCGGCAGGAACCAATGAAAAGTTAAAAAAAGAATTGGCAACATTTCATAGAGACCTCAATAGCAAAGTGGTCATCGTTAAAAAAGAAGATAGCATGACCGAAAATCAAATAAAGGCCTTAATAAGAGATTTTTACAAAGAATTTAGAGATGCAAAAAAAGTATAAATCAATAACATCAAGATTATGAAAACACATAGATGGCAATTAAAGTATGTGGAATGGCTTTCTGCCGAAGAGATGTATGAAACGGCTAAAAATTGGGAGTCAGAATTAGGATTTATTCATGATGAGCAATTGTTTTTTGAGCATCTGCTTCAAAAATTGATTACGGGAATCTCTAATCCTTCGGAGTCTATTTCTGAATTAGAAATGCTCGGGAAACTGGCACCTTTAAAAAAAGAGTGTAATGTTCTCTATTCTGAAGTAATCGCCCATCAGGAAAAACTCTTATCCATAGTAGATGGTACGGGTTCAAATGAAGTCAAACAAAAACAGGTGCACTACGAACTCATGGATATCGTGGGTAGGTTTTATCTTAACCATCAACAATTTAAGAAACGATTATTTGAGATTATTAAACCTCAATTAAAAGCTGCAGCCAGTAAGTAGTTACCTGTATTACCAGATTACTGCTTTAAATTGGTAATGCCAGATCTATCACCGTTCCCTTGTCTATTTTACTATCAATATGAACGGTTGCATTCAAGATCTTGGCTCTCTCAAAGAAGGTCTTTATTCCAAAGCTGTTACTGTCAGAAGTGATATCAGGAACAACAAAACCAACCCCATTATCCTTGATCACTGCCTTGATCATCGCTGATTCCTTTTTAATGGTTACGGAAGCTGCTTTTGCTTTAGAATGCTGTAACATATTACTTAATGCTTCCTGAATCAATCTATACACATGAATAGCAGATCCCTGCGTGATCTCCGAATCTATGTTCTCTATCTCATGTGTGAAAAAAATCTTAGACTTTCTATCGACATCATCTATTAATGCTTCGATAGACTTACTTAAACCTAGTCTTTCTAGTATAGCAGGATACAGATCCCTTGAGATTTCGCGTAGCTCATCTAACGTAGTTTCTGCCAGATCTTTCATCGTATCATCTCCGGCAGACTTTGTTTTCTTGGTAAGCAACATCATCTTTTGCCCAATACTATCGTGTAGTTCTCTCGCTAAATGAATACGTTCATTTTCGCGTTCTTTGATCAGATTCTTAGTGAAATTCTGTTGCAACTCTTCTTTTCTCTTGGCATAAATACTAAGTCTGTACAAATAAATAATAGTAAAAATGGTGAGCAGGCCAATACCCCCAAATAAGATCCAACGTTGTTTTGCTTTATTTTGCTGATCCAACAGTACGATTTTGGATTCTTGTTCTGCTATTTTTGCATCTCTCTTCTCCGACTCATACAGGGTTTGATAATAGGTTAACGCCTGGGTCTTTTGAACACTGTTTACAGAATCTTTTAACCTGTTATAATCTACATAATGTTTATACGAATTGGCAGCATCGTTCAAAGCTTCATAAATTTTAGACAACCTCTTGTTCGCATTGTTAATACCCATAATGGAATGTCTGGATTTCCTATATTCAAGCACCCATTTGGCTTCTACTAATGCTTTTTTATATGCTTTCTTCGCATAATAATAATCCGATAATGCCAATCTATAAAAGTCTTCATATGGGATCACTTTTCTGGATAAATACTCCTTTTTAATTTCATCCAAGATATTTTTGGCCTTTGTTAAGCTGTCATTTTCCGAATAAGCACTCAACAAACCATATCGAATAACAGGCGCAATCCCGGAATTAAATTCCGGTTCAATGATATGTCCATACGCTTCATTCAAATAACGCAACCTCGCCTTTTGATTTCCCAACATATCTTCCTCTAAGGAAGCGTTGAACAAATTTGGGACTAACGAATTATGATGATGAATGCGACGTCCAATGGCTATAATCTCTAAACGTTCTTTTTTAGATTCTTCTAAAAAACCAATTTTATTGTACAAGGTTGCAATGGAAAGTCGTGTACTTATTACATTCATTGTATCCTTTGATCGGTTGAAAACATCTACTACCTCAGTCAATAATTTAAAGGCCATAACATAATCCCCTAAATCGGAATACGCTCCGGCTTTGTATCTTCTTGCTAAAGCGTACCGCATCGAATCCTGAGCATTTAACGCAAAATGCTCTGCTTTCTCATAAATAGCAATAGATTCTTTCCTTTTTCCTGAAAAATAGTAGCTATCTCCTCCATCCGTGTACATCTGAGCAAGGAGTTTATTATTATTTAGTTGCAATTTCCGTTGTTGAAAATCATCAAAGATTCGCATAGCTTCTTGTGGATCTCCTGCCCTATTAGCATAATAAAAAACCAAATTGGACATATGCCTTACAGCAAAATCTATAGAATCCAATGTAAAGGCATAGCTTACTGCTTCTTTAGCAATAGAGTCATACTTAAGATCACTTTTGAACTGGGTAATTTTGCACAAGCTATCTAGCAATGCTAGCTTTTTTGTATTAGACGCTTTTTGTATTCTTTCTTTAAAGTTGTTAATAGTATTCTTTACAGATTTTTCCTGTCCGAATACAATCATGGTTGCGAAAAGAAGATATACAACTAAGAGCTTACGCATACGTTTGATGTTAATGTCGTTCGATTAAAATATTATATAAATATATAGAATGCATTTTTAAACATCAATATCTAATGAAAGTCAACTTTGAGTTAAGAAGGAATACTTTCTAAATACGTATTACTATGATCGGTCTTGATCTCTACCCACATTGGTAAATGATCTGATATCTGAAAAGTTTTCCACTCTTTATAATAATAGTTCAATAACTTTTGATCACTCGCTAATGTCTCTTGCAGATCTTTCAATGCCTCTTTTGCATTTGCAATTTTTTCGAGATCAGGATTGGCTCTGGCTTCTAATTTTGCCAATGTTTGCTTTTTATTTTCAATTTGTTTGTTTACCGATTTCTCTACGTACACCCGATAATCGTCAAACTGGTTCTTGCGCATTACGCTTCTATAGAAATTTATGGCTCCTGCGCTATCATCATCCTCTCCAAGCTTAAAGAATTCTGACTTCGATCGAATTCCAATTTGATCGTAATGTTTTGTTTGAAAAGTGTTTGTTCCGACCGGTTTATCTCTAATCTGTTCAGGAATTTGAAATCCGTTTTTAATTAATTTTTCCATCGTTTCATGTTCATGATCTACGATATTGAAATCTCCGAGAACAATCAATGTTTGCTTATCTGCATCTGCCTTCTTCTTCAAGAACTTTGCAATCCCTTCTATCTCACTTTTTCGACGTTCTAGTTTTGCACCAGAATCTGCTCCGAAGTAAATGTGTACCGTGCATAAACTAAATTTTGTCCACCCAGATTGAAAGGCAACTACAAATGGTGTTCGCGCAAACTGCACATCTCCTTTAATTAATCTGTTCTTTGGAAGTACAACCTCTCCAGTTACATTTTTAAATGATACTCTTCTTGTATCATAAATAAATGTCATTCTTTCGCCGTTCCCACTCCTACCCGCGGTTACATCGGTAGTAATAAAATCCCATTGCGGCCCTAAAACGAACATTAACTTATTCAGTGCTCTAAGATCTTTATTTACTTCTTGAACTGCCACTAGGTCGAATGCCGAAATGATCTGCGCAATGTAGTAGAAAGACTCTGGCAATCTAGGTCCATGTCCAAACTTATTAGAATCAAAGTCTCGAATATTCCAGGTGGCTATCAATAAATTTGCATCCAGTCTTTTTTTAGGAATATTATTTTCTAAGGATCGTTTTAGTTTTAGAATATTATCTACCACCAATTGTTTTCGATCACTTTTGATATCCTTTTTTAAGGTATAGTATCTCATGGTTTCCGGGTTTTGAGGGTTAGGTTTCAGAAATGACTAAACAATGTTTAGCACCCTAATAATAAGCATTTTAACTGAATTTTCTTTGCGGATATCTGCAAAAAAGAAGAACGTAATTCTGTACTTCCAGATTCTTCGGTATTATAGCAACAATCCGTTAGAAATACTTCCTAAAAAACGTATGGAATCACAAACAAATAATACAAAACAAGTAATATAATAGCAATACAATTCAGAAATACACCCGCCCTAACCATCTGGCTTACTTTCACATACCCGCTGGCAAAAACAATGGCATTGGGAGGGGTTGCCATCGGCAACATAAAAGCACAACTAGATGCCATAGTAACCGGGATCAGTACATTTAACATAGGAATGTTCAACCCAATAGCAATTCCTGCTACCACTGGAGCCAGCACGGCTACAAGGGCTACATTGCTCATTAATTCGGTCATAAAAAGCATGAGAACAATGAGCAAGCTCACTACGATCGGAGCACTAAATCCTCCATTTTTTATAGATTCAGTAATAACATCTACCAAGCCACTTGATGCCATTCCTTTCGCCAGAGCCAAACCTCCTCCAAAGAGGATCAAGATTCCCCAGGCGAGCTTTTCAGTATCGTTCCATTTTAATACAAAATTGCCCTTTTTATAGTTCATTGGAATCGCGAATAATGAAATAGCTCCAATCAAACTAATGATAGTATCGGACAACTTCAATCCAGGAAATATCTTATTGATGATCGTTCTGGTGATCCATAAAAAGACTGTGATACAGAAAATAGTCATCACTCTTCTTTCTGCTTTTGAAATCTTTCCCAGTTTTTGCAGCTCTTCGGAAATCACATTTCCTGAAGTGGTAAACTCAATATGATTACAGGGAAACATCCATTTTACCAATACTAAATAGCAAAAACCAACCATGAGTATTGAAAAAGGCAATCCGATGGTCATCCATTTTAAAAAGGATATTTCTGTATTATATTCATTCTCTAATAATCCTATAAGCACGGAATTTGGAGGGGTTCCTATTACGGTTGCAATACCTCCTGCGTTTGCTGAAAAAGCAATTCCCAACATAATGCTCAGGGCAAAATTTCGATCCCCCTTGGTAAAACCATCTTCATCATCGATCAGTAATTTGATCACCGAAATGGCAATAGGTAACATTACCACCGTACTTGCCGTATTGCTGATCCACATGCTCATAAAGGCAGTGGCCATCATAAATCCGAGGATCACCTTATTGGGTGTCGTTCCGGTAAGTTTAATAATGGTGAGTGCGATGCGCTTGTGCAAGTTCACTTTTTCCAATGCCAGTGCCAGTACAAATCCACCAAAGAATAAAAAGATGATCGGACTTCCATAATTTGCACCTACATCTCCTATAGGCATCACCTTTAACAAGGGAAATAAGATCAATGGTAACAGCGCAGTAACCGCAATATGTACAGCTTCCGTGATCCACCAAATGACCATCCAAATGGCCACTGCAATTACGGCATCACCAGTTTCAGAAACCAGGTGAAATGGCAGATTGACTACTATAAAAAATAGAACGGGTGCTAAAAGTAGACCTACTTTCTTGGGGAGTGTCATATATTCGATTTGAGTTTAAAAATAAAAAAACCTCACAATAAATTGTGAGGTTTTCTAATTATCTTGAGATACTGAAACAAGTTCAGCATGACGTTTTTAGTATCTGTAATGTTCTGGTTTGTAAGGACCATCAACCGTTACACCAATATAACTCGCTTGGTCTTCACGTAGTTCAGTTAACTCTACACCGATCTTCGCTAAGTGTAACTTCGCTACTTTTTCATCTAAGTGTTTTGGTAACATGTATACTTCATTCTTATATGCATCTGCATTGTTCCATAACTCGATCTGTGCCAAGGTCTGGTTCGTAAATGAGTTAGACATTACAAAACTAGGGTGCCCAGTAGCGCATCCTAAGTTCACCAAACGTCCTTCTGCCAATACGATAATATCTTTTCCGTCGATCGTATATTTATCGACCTGAGGTTTGATCTCTACTTTAGATGCTCCATGGTTCTCATTCATCCAAGCCATATCGATCTCATTATCGAAGTGACCAATATTACATACGATCGTCTTGTCTTTCATTGCTTCGAAATGACGTCCTTGAACGATGTCTTTGTTTCCTGTTGTTGTAATTACGATATCTGCATTTCCAACCACAGTTTCTAATTTTTTCACTTCAAAACCGTCCATTGCAGCTTG
Source organism: Flavobacteriaceae bacterium (assembly GCA_965218065.1). Lineage (GTDB taxonomy): Bacteria > Bacteroidota > Bacteroidia > Flavobacteriales > Flavobacteriaceae > Polaribacter. The sequence continues at coordinate 2,682,678 of OZ244589.1, forward strand.
TAATGCACAAATAGGGTCGATCTCAGTCACAGTTACAATAGATCCTGCACCTCTAAAAGAAGCAGCTGTTCCTTTACCTACATCTCCATATCCACAAACCACAACTCTTTTTCCAGCTAACATCACATCTGTTGCTCTTCTGATCGCGTCTACAGCAGATTCTTTACATCCGTACTTATTATCAAACTTAGATTTGGTTACAGAATCGTTTACATTGATTGCAGGCATTGGTAATGTTCCTGCTTTCATTCTATCGTATAATCTGTGTACTCCGGTAGTTGTTTCTTCAGATAACCCGTTAATTCCATCTACTAGTTCAGGGTAACGATCTAACACCATATTCGTCAAATCTCCACCATCATCTAAGATCATATTAAGCGGCTTTTTATCCTCTCCAAAGAACAAGGTTTGCTCGATACACCAATCAAACTCTTCTTCGTTCATTCCTTTCCATGCATATACTGGTGTTCCTGCAGCAGCAATTGCAGCAGCAGCCTGATCTTGTGTAGAGAAAATATTACAAGAACTCCAGGTAACTTCTGCTCCTAATGCTTGTAATGTTTCGATCAAGACAGCTGTTTGAATGGTCATATGTAAACATCCTGCTATTCTTGCACCTTTTAAAGGTTGCTCATCCTTATATTCTTCACGAAGAGACATTAAACCAGGCATTTCTGCTTCTGCCAATTCAATTTCTTTTCTTCCCCAATCTGCTAAAGAAATATCTTTAACTTTGAATGGTACATACGTAGCTGTTTTTGTGCTCATATTGTTATATTTGTTTTATATCAAAATTCAGGTTGCAAAGTTACGTATTAACTTTTAAAATATATGGCTCTTTATAAAACAATAACGGTAACTAAAAACACTAAGGTGTTGATTTGGAAGATAGAAGAGTCTTTAGAAGCATTGCGTTCCGGTATTTCCTTAGAATCTCAAAGTGCTGAACGCTTACAGAGTATGCGATCGGAAATACATCAAAAAGGGTTTCTAAGTATTCGGCACTTGCTAAAAGAAGTGGGTTATTCTGATTCAGATTTGCATTATGATTCGTATGGAAAGCCTCATTTACTTGATGGTAATCATATTTCAATTACGCACTCTTTTACGTTTACCGCGATCATTATTTCTGAAAGTGGACCTGTGGGGATTGATATTGAAAAGCAACGAGATAAAATTGTAAAGATCGCTCATAAATTTACACCTTTTGAGGAGTATAAAACGATTGCAAATCATGATGCTTTAGTGAGTAAACTAACCATTGTTTGGGGAGGAAAAGAATCATTGTATAAAATTTATGGGAAGAAAAAATTACTATTCCTACATCATATCTATATAGAAGATTTTAAGTTTGCCGATACAAAGACCACTGGACAAATTCGCTATGAAGGAACTGTATCAAATCACAACATTCACTTTTTGGAGTTTGAAGGTTTTACCTGTGTTTATGCTTTTTAATCCATGAATATATATACTGAAATTGTAAACGCTAAAGAGAAGGGTCAAAAATTATTGGCTGTTCTTATGGATCCTGAAAAAATGAAGATCGATGCCATTCATGGTTTTATACAGCTGGTGAACGCTTCTATTGCAACGCATATTTTTGTGGGAGGTAGCACTGATAAAGATCAACAAATCGATGCCGTTGTGGCAGAAATCAAAAAATATACCATACTCCCGGTCATCCTATTTCCGGGCAACTTTTCGCAAGTGACTACAAAAGCTGATGGTATCTTATTTTTAAACTTGATCTCGGGAAGAAATCCTGAATACCTCATCGCGCAACAAGTAGCAGCTGTTCCTTCTTTAAAGGATAGTGACCTGGAAATCATTCCTACCGGATATATCTTATTAGATGGAGGTACAGAAACCTCTGTGCAAAAAGCTAGTAATACTGTTCCTATTGCTCAAGATAATCTAACGCATATTTTGAACACTGCTTTGGCAGGACAATATTTGGGGAAAAAGTTGCTCTACTTAGAAGCAGGATCCGGAGCTAAAACTCCGGTACATACAAATATTGTCAATACCGTAAGCAATGCACTTAAGGTGCCACTAATAGTAGGTGGCGGAATTCGTTCCAAAACACAATTAGATCAAGCGTACCAAGCTGGAGCAGATATGGTAGTTATTGGTACTGCTTTTGAACATGACACCACCTTCTTTACGAAATTAAAAAAAGAAAGAATTAATGAAAATATCGGTTGAACTAACCTTGATGCCTCTTCAGAACGATTTTGAGGCACCCATAATTGACTTTATTAAAAAACTGAGAGCCTCTAACTTTACTGTATTAGAAAATCCGTTAAGCACTCAAATTTATGGCGATTTTGATACGCTAATGCCTTTCTTAACAAATGAAGTAAGAAATTCATTTGAAAATCAGGAGCATGTTGTTTTGAATATGAAAATTGTCAAATCAGATAGAAGTGATTATGAACCAGCTTTTTGATTTTTTTTTAGAACCATATAGAGCGGCTACTGCTACAGATATTACTGTCGAGATTTTAGCAGTAGGATTCGGAATAGCGAGCGTATGGTATGCAAAAAAGGAACATCTTTTGGTATATCCTACTGGTATTATTAGCACCGCACTCTATGTATATATCTGCTATAATTTTACTTTATATGGCGATCTGATCATAAATATTTACTACACGTTGATGAGCATTTATGGATGGTATATGTGGACGAGAGTTGTAAATAATCATCATATAGAAATTACAAGAACATCAAAAAAGGACAAACTTAAGGCCTTGGGGATATTTTCTTTTACTGCAGTTTTTGTGATTGCGGTCTATATCTATTTTGATCGTTTCGATAGATTAACCGATTATTTTGACACCTTCACGACGGGCATCTTCTTTGCTGCTATGTGGCTAATGGCAAATAAGAAAATAGAACATTGGATCTTGTGGATTGGAGGAAATATCATATCCGTTCCGTTGTATTTTATTAAAGGTTTAGGATTTTCGGGTATTCAATTCACCATATTTTTAATTTTAGCATATCTTGGATATAAATCATGGAAAAAGAGCTTAGACAATCCCCAATCAATCTCGTAAAAGTTGTTTTATTTGGCCCGGAAAGTACGGGAAAAACAACCTTATCCGATCAACTAGCCAGACACTACAATACAGTTTGGGTAGAAGAATACGCCCGTCCTTATTTGCAAAAAGTTTGGAATCAGGAACGTAGGACCTGTGAGCCGAAGGATATTATGCCTATAGCCTATGGACAGATGGCTTTGGAGAATAGATTGGCCAAGCGTGCGGATAGATTGTTGATCTGCGATACAGATTTATTAGAGACCAAAGTATATTCTGAAGAATATTATGGTGGATTCGTTGATCCCTTGTTGGAGCAAGCGGCGCAAGAAAACAACTACGACCTATACTTTTTAACCTATATAGACACACCTTGGGTAGCCGACGATTTAAGAGACAGACCGGAGCAACGATTAGAGATGTTCAATGCCTTTAAAAATGCACTAGAAAAGTACAATCGCCCATACATTTTATTAAAAGGTGATAAAGAAACTCGATTAAAAACTGCGGTCGAAGCAATTGACAATTTGTTAAAAGGAAGAGAAGATCTCTATTCGTATTCAGATTCTTTACCGTCATGAATCGCGATGTCATACATACAGAATTACAATTCAAAGCAGTGAGAAGTTCCGGCGCTGGAGGACAACATGTCAATAAAGTATCCTCCAAAGTCGAATTATCATTTGATCTTGTCAATTCAAACGGGTTGTCTGAAGAGGAAAAGGAGTTACTTCAAAAGAACCTTTCTACAAAACTGACTAAAGAAGGAGTTTTACAAATAAATTCCAGTGAAAGTAGAAGTCAACATAGAAATAAGGAACTTGTTATACAACGGTTTTTTGAAGTAATCTCATCTGGTTTGATAAGACCTAAACAGAGAAAAGCGACCAAACCCAGTAAAGCTTCCGTGCAAAAGAGGTTACAAAATAAACAGAATCAGTCCAACAAAAAAAGACTTCGAAAAAAACCGGGAATTGAATAAAAAAGGAGTTAGTACCTAACTCCTTTATACTCCCCCATTCTCTCAATTTAAAGAGGTTTACTTCATCGTAGTTATAACCTTTCTATTTCCCCTAAGAATATTATGCTATTCTGATGAAAACATCTCTTGTAAAATTGCTTTTGCAAACATACAAATCATTCATAATCAATAAAATAGCTTTTCGCTATAAGTTATAGCAAAAATTACTAACGTTTATCCGTTAGTACAAAAAGCTATAAATATCCCTAAAAACAGTGAGGATTGTTTCTACGGCTTTTTCCTACTTTTACTATATTAAACAGAGTTATAGAGATCCTATAAAACTCTGATAAAGATTGCACACAAAACCCTCGAACAGATGAATACTGGACAACAGTTGGTAGATGAAATCCGAGAAAGAATAAAAACGATCAGGTTAGAAAAAGGGTATTCACAAGATTATATGGCTGATAAACTCAATATTAGTCAAAATGCTTATCACAAACTTGAAAGAGGCTATAGTCGTATTCACCTCTTAAAACTTATAGATATCTCGAAAATATTAGAAATAGAGCTTATTGAACTTATTAACGGACCGGAGTATGTCTATATCTTTTCTAAATACTATAAAAAAACACTCTTAAGAAAAGTGGAATAATCATTTCTTATTTCGAAAAACAACCTTAATTTTGCATCGTTCTCTCAAAGGGGTGCCTTTATGGAATTACGAATGTTGCATTGTGAATTGATTCATAATTATTCATTTAAAATTCATAATTAAATCTAGGCTGAGATCATACCCGTAGAACCTAGAACAGGTAATGCTGTTTAGGGAAACGAACACGCGAAAGTCCTATGGGCTTTTGAAGTGAACACGAAGTGAAAACTTCAACATATAATTATTCAAAAACAAGAATAATTGCCTCTTTTTATTCATTTTATTTTACAAATGAAATGTATATCATTTTTTAAAAAAGCGAAGATCTTAGTACCTTTTTTAAGTCTATTTGCAATAGGATTTGCAAATGCCCAAACCTTTACGTTATCAGGAAAAGTGTATGACGAAGACAAGAATGCGCTATCCGGTGCTACCGTTTTTATCGTTGAACTAAAAAAGGGAACCAGTACCGATTTTGATGGGAAATATCAGGTAGTCCTGAGTCCTGGATCTTATGAAGTTCAGGTTCGATATTTAGGGTATGAGACCACATCTCAGACCGTTCAAATTACGAATCAGGATGTTGTATTGGATTTCTATGTACGACCAAAAGAAAATGTTCTGGACGAAGTATTAGTAAAAGCCGTAAGAGCTACTTCTAATATTCCCGTTACCTACTCAAATTTGAGTAAGAAGGAAATTGCGAAGCGGAATCTGGGGCAAGATATTCCTATCCTATTAAACTATTTACCTTCAGTTATTTCTTCTTCGGATGCAGGTGCAGGTGTTGGGTACACCTATCTAAATGTTAGAGGCTCTAACAGCGAGCGGATCAACGTAACTATTAATGGAATTCCTTATAATGATGCAGAAAGTCATGGAACATTTTGGGTTAATTTAGGAGATTTTGCATCATCCACTCAAAACTTACAGTTACAGCGTGGAGTTGGTACCTCGACCAATGGTTCTGGAGCATTTGGAGCGAGTTTAAATATTTTAACTGATGCTGTATCAGAGAATGCCTATGGAGAGATTTCTAATTCTTTTGGATCGTTCGGAACCAGAAAACACACTGTGAAATTTAGCACAGGAAAGCTGAACGATCATTTCGAGGTCTCGGGTCGTGTATCAAACATCCATTCTGATGGATATGTGGACCGCGCTTTTGCAGACCTTAAGTCTTATTTCCTACAAGGGAGTTATACTGATGAAAATACATTCATAAAAGCAGTTGCCTTTGGTGGAACAGAAGTAACCTATCAAGCTTGGGCAGGATTAACCCCAACTCAATTAGCTCAAAACAGAAGACAGAATCCATATACCTATGATAATGAAGTAGACGATTACGGTCAGAATCATTATCAATTTCATTGGAATGAACAATTAAACGAAAATTGGTCTACGAATGTTGGATTAAACTATACCAAAGGACAAGGATTCTTTGAACAATATAAAGCGGGAGAAACTGCAGCTGATTTTAATAATTTAATTGTAGATGGAAGTGATGTTATTGTTCGCAGATGGTTGGACAATAATTTTTACGTAGCGAATTTCACGGTAGACTATCAAAAAGAAGATTTGAATATTATTTCAGGTATTTCTTATAGTAATTACACGGGAGATCATTTTGGAGAGGTGATCTGGGGAAGTGACCTGGCTCCAAATGTCAACATTAGAGATCGATATTACTTTAGTGACTCTAAAAAGACCGATTTCAGTGTTTTCTCCAAAGCTACATTTGATCTGAGTGAAAAGTTATCTGGTTATATTGATCTGCAAGGAAGGTTTGTAACCTATAGAACAGCTGGATTGACCTCAGACAGGGATCCCATAGATGTTGATGCGAGTTTTAGCTTTTTCAATCCTAAAGCAGGTATTATCTATAGAATTGCAGATCAAAACAACTTATATCTATCCTACGCAAGAGCAAATAGAGAACCTAATAGAAATGATTTCGAAGGTGGAGTAACCACTCATGAAACATTGGATGATATCGAATTTGGATGGCGTTTAAGAAGTGAAAATATTATCCTAAACACCAACCTATACTACATGAACTACAAAAATCAGTTGGTACTAACAGGAGCTATAGATGGTGTAGGGGCACCTGTTCGTGCAACTAGTGGAAAAAGTTACCGATTAGGTTTAGAGATCGAGGCGGATATTCGATTAAATGATCAATTCTCAATTCGTCCTAACGCCGCTTTTAGCTCTAACAAGAACAAAAACTTTTACGCCTCCATAGATGGCACGTTGCAAAATCTTGGAAATACACCGCTATCATTCTCTCCGAACATTATTGTTGGAAACGCGTTTGTGTATCAACCTACCGAAAATTTGCAAGTGTCTTTTTTATCTAAATTCGTTGGAGAGCAATTCATGAGCAACCTGAACAGTCGTGTTTCAACATTAGATGTATTAGATAGCTATTTTACAAGTGATCTGAATATTGTGTATCAAATAGATACCGAGAAAATATTTGATTCTATTACGATCACTGGTTTGATCAACAATATTTTCAATAAAGAATATGTAGACAGAGGGTATTATTTTACCTTCGATGATACCTGGACAAACCCGGGAACCACCACCACAGTAGACGGTGCGGGTTATTATCCGCAAGCTACCATAAACTTCTTAGTAGGGGTAACGCTCACATTTTAACAATTAAAAACCCGAAGCACATGCTTCGGGTTTTTTATGCTTTGCGGTTTTCCACATTCGTTTCGACATAAATACGTAAAATAGCGTCTTTAGAATGGAATAACTTTGCAACTAGATTACTAAAAAATTGTTATTCATTAGCCCCCAAACAACCTTCGTTTCTTTTTGAATAATACAACAATATTTATAGCTTAAGTAAGGCCTCTAGTCTTACTTAAACCGTAAGTACTTAGTACTTACACTCTTTTTCATAGCAATTTCCCACCTCTTCGGAGGTGGGTTTAATTTTTGATCCAATTGCTATATCCTCCATTTAACGAGTATACCGTTTTGAATCCATTATCCATAAGTAGTTTTGCTGCTTTACTGCTCCTTCCTCCTACTTTACAGTAAAGATAAATTGGTTTGTCTTTATCAAATTGTCTGGTCACCTCAGATACAAATCCCTCTCTCCAATAATCAATTAAGGTGGCATTTTTAATAGAGCCCTGGTCGTATTCAGCTTGTGTTCGCACATCAACCAACTGCACATCCTTTTTCTTAAGCACTTGTTGCAGTTCTTGTTTAGAAATGTACTTAACTGTTGTTTGCCCTTCTGCACAAGACGTAAATAGTAACACTATGCCAAGCAATACGACTCTCATACTTATTTAGTTGACGAACAAGAAATCACATCTGTTCTTTTAATTCCTGTTTTCTTAATAGCTCCGTAACCCCCAGCAACATCTATTACCTTATGATACCCTCGAGCCTTTAAAATAGAAGCTGCAATCACAGATCTATATCCTCCTGCACAATGCACATAAAAATCCTGATCTGTTGGGAACTCTGTTATATGATCATTTAAATAATCTAAAGGCGTACTCGGTACATTTTCTATATGTTCGCTGGTATATTCTCCCGGCTTTCTGACATCAAACACCAATGCATTCTCACTTATTTTCTTCTCCAGAACTTCTGCGGAAACCGATTCTAAAGTATCCTCTTCTTTACCCTCATTTCTCCAGGTATTAAAACCTCCTTTTAGATACCCTAAAACGTTATCAAAACCAACTCTGGATAGCCGCGTAATTACTTCTTCTTCCTTACCTTCAGGGGTTACCAATAAAATGGGTTGTTCCACATCTTTGATCAAAGCACCTACCCATGGGGCAAATGTCCCTCCTAAGCCAATAAATATAGATTGTGGTATAAATCCTTGAATAAACTCTGATTGATGTCTAACATCAATTACTACAGCTTCTGTTTCATTCGCAATAGTTTCGAATTCTTCTGTTGATAAAGCTACTGCTCCTTTTTTGATGACCTCATCAATAGCGGTATATCCTTCTTTGTTGAGCTTTACATTCAATGGAAAATAAGCAGGTGGCGGCAGTAAACCATCGGTTACTTCCTTCACAAACTCTTCTTTAGACATATCTGCCCTTAGTGCATAGTTTGTTCTTTTCTGATCTCCGAGTGTTCCCACAGTTTCCTTACTTAAATTCTTTCCACAAGCCGAACCAGCACCATGTGCAGGGTAAACGATCACATCATCTGCTAGTGGCATGATCTTATTTCTGAGGCTATCGAATAATGTGGCTGCTAGATCTTCTTGGGTAATGTCTCCTTTTTGCGCTAGATCTGGTCTACCTACATCTCCTAAGAAAAGTGTATCTCCGCTAAATATAGCATGGTCTTTCCCATTTTCATCTTTGAGTAAATAGGTAGTGCTTTCCATGGTATGACCAGGCGTATGCAATGCGGTAATGGTAATATTTCCAACGGTAAAGACCTCTCCATCGGTTGCAATATGAGCATCATATTTTGTTGCTGCATTGGGTCCAAAAACAATTTTAGCTCCTGTTTTTTCTGCCAAGGTAACATGCCCACTCACAAAGTCTGCATGAAAATGAGTTTCAAAAATGTATTTGATCTTGGCATTATCTTTAGCAGCTCTGTCCATATAATCTTGCACTTCTCTTAACGGATCTATAATAGCTACTTCTCCTTTGCTCTCTACATAATAAGCTCCTTGTGCCAGGCACCCTGTATATATTTGTTGAATATTCATTGTATATAAATTTATTCGTACGACTGATGTATATAGTTCGCGTACTTTTTTTGATGTTCTCTATCTCCTGTTTTATAAAAATTAACAGCTCCGTTAACTCTCATAAAAAAGTGGTTTATATCTATAATTTTTAATAGCCCTCCTCGAAACATATCATCTCTAACAGGGCCTTTAACTCCGGCAAAATAAAATAACACATCTCTTTTCTGATAGTATTTTATTCGCTCTATGAGCATTTCTATTCCTGTACTGTCAACTCTATTGATACTTTCAGCATCGATAACAATCAGTTTTAATCCATCTCCTTTTTTCTCAGCAATTAGGTCTAAATTATCTCTAAAGTAATTTGCATTCGCGTAGAATAACTGAGCATCAAATCTAAAGACCAATATCTCATCTTCTAAAACCACATCTTTAAAACGCTCTTTATTTCGATAAAAATTAGAGTTTGGAACCTTTCCCAGTTCTGTAAAATAAGGTCTGGAAGTCCTAAATATTAAGACTATTAAAGATAATCCTACTCCAGTGGCAATACCATACTCAATTCCCAATGTTAACGTAGAAAAGAAGGTTGCTACCAGCAACCAAAAATCCAGGTTGTTTGCCTTAAATAAATACACTGCTTCTTTCACATTTACCAACCCAAATACGGCCACGATAATAATGGCGGCCAATACTGTTTTAGGGAGATGATAAAATAGCGGTGTTAGAAATAATAGTGTTAATACGACCATGATCACTGAAATCAAAGAGGCCATACCTGTGGTTGCTCCTGATTCTTGATTGATCGCCGATCGAGAAAAACTTGAAGTGGTAGGGTATGCTTTAAACATAGATCCAACTATATTTCCCAATCCTAGTGCGATCAACTCTTGATTTGGTCTCACTCTATATTCATCTTGTTTTGCTTCTAAGGACTTTCCAATGGAGATAGTTTCCAAGTATCCTACCATTACCAGGGTCAAGGCAATAGGCATGAGTTCGCGGATAATATCAATATCTATTTGAGGGAAGGAGAATCCCGGCAATCCTGACGGAATATCTTCTATAATAGAAACATCATCAAAACTACTTCCAAAGTAGCGCATGATCAAAATTCCCATGATCACAACGATCAGTGCATTCGGAATCTTCTTGTTGATCCTTCTAAAAAAAAGAATAACCACTACGGAAATCAACCCTATAATGGCTGTATGTGTATTTACCTCTACATACTTGTCCCAGAAATCTATCAATAAGTCTTGTACCTGATCGCTTTGAATAAAATCGATCCCAAACAAGTTTCTAAACTGATTCAACCCTATAGTTAATGCAACGGCGGATGTAAATCCTGTAATTACCGGTTTGGACAAAAAGTTCACAATAAAACCTAAGCGCAAAACTCCCATCAAGAATTGCACAATCCCTACGATCAGTGCCAATAAGATGGCAATAGCTATATAACTATCAGATCCCGTTAATGCTAATGTAGACACTCCTGTAGCAACAATCAATGAGTCCATAGCTACGGGACCTATTGCTACCTGTCTAGAAGAACCGAAAATTGCATACATAACCTGAGGCGCCAAAGCACAATACAATCCATAAATTGGTGGTAACCCAGCAATAAGTGCATAAGCGATTCCCTGAGGAATCAGAATAATCGCTACGGTAATTCCAGCTATAAAATCCCCTCGAAAACGGGATAAATTATAGTTTGGTAACCATTCTAAAATAGGTATGATCTTTTTAATATTCATATTTAAAACAGCGCTCCCTGATCAGGTCCTTTTGTTTTATTCAAATGTTTATAAGCAAGTTCGGTCACTTCTCTTCCTCTAGGAGTACGCATAATAAAACCTTCCTGAATCAAAAAAGGTTCGTAGACCTCTTCGATCGTTTCTCCATTTTCTCCTACAGCGGTAGCTAACGTGCTAATTCCAACAGGTCCTCCTTTAAACTTATCAATAATCGTATTCAAGATCTTATTATCCATTTCATCCAATCCATGGGCGTCCACATTCAATGATTGCAAAGCAAATTTTGCAATCTCGATGGTAATGGTTCCATCTCCTTTGATCTGAGCAAAGTCTCGTACTCTTCTTAACAAGGCATTTGCAATTCTAGGTGTCCCTCTACTTCTACCTGCTATCTCTATGGCAGCTTCCATGGAAATGGGAACTTTTAAGATCATCGCACTTCTTTGGATGATCGTGGTCAGCAATTCTTTGCTATAGTAATTCAATCTACTACTGATACCGAAACGTGCCCTCATAGGTGCCGTAAGCAGTCCTGAACGCGTTGTAGCTCCGATTAGTGTAAAAGGCTCTAAATTGATCTGAACAGTTCTGGCATTAGGGCCAGACTCGATCATGATATCGATCTTATAATCTTCCATTGCAGAGTATAGATATTCCTCTACAATAGGACTTAATCTGTGTATTTCGTCAATGAACAGTACATCTCTTTCATCTAAGTTGGTCAAAAGACCCGCCAGGTCTCCCGGTTTATCTAAAACAGGGCCTGATGTCACCTTGATCCCAACATTCAGTTCGTTCGCCAAAATATGTGCTAATGTGGTCTTTCCAAGGCCAGGAGGTCCATGGAATAAGGTATGATCCAAGGCCTCTTCTCTCTGATTGGCAGCAGCCACAAAGATCTTCAAATTTTCGATGGCCTGTTCCTGACCGGTAAAGTCATCAAAAGAGAGCGGGCGCAATTTTCTTTCGAGGTCTAACTCCTCATGTGAATAGTGATCATTATCTGGCTTTAGATGTTCATTCATATTACAAATATACTAGAAATTGACCTGTAATTTACTTTAGGAATCTAAAACAAAAAACCTTTCCAAATTGGAAAGGTTTTTTGTTTTGTTTTTATGTTTATGATGGCTCTTCTCCAGGTAAGAGTGGTGTAGTTTGAGACACCCAATCTTTTCCGTGTAAGTAATCGCTATCATCATCTTCCGGATCTACTCTTTTACTATAGTCATATGCCCAACGGTGAACTTCCGGGATTTTACCAGGCCAGTTACCGTGCAAGTGTTCTACTGGAGTTGTCCATTCAATAGTATTTGAATTCCAAGGATTCTGAGTTGCTTTCTGACCTCTGTAGATAGAGATAAAGAAGTTCGCTAAGAATATTAATTGAGCAATACCTCCAACTAACGCAAATACAGTAATTACAACATTCGCATTTGCTGTATCGTCAAACATTGGGAATGCTGTATTTGTATAATATCTACGTGGTAATCCAGCTAGTCCAATAAAGTGCATTGGGAAGAATACTCCATACGCACATACAATAGTGATCCAGAAGTGCCAGTATCCCATAGCTTTATTCATCATTCTACCATACATTTTTGGGAACCAGTGATAGATTCCTGCATACATTCCGAAAATTGCAGATACCCCCATTACTAAGTGGAAGTGTGCTACTACGAAATAGGTATCGTGAATATTAATATCTAATGCTGAATCTCCTAATACCAATCCTGTTAAACCTCCGGAAACGAATGTAGATACCAGACCAATTGAGAATAGCATGGCCGGATTGAGCTGTAAGTTTCCTTTCCACAAGGTGGTAATATAGTTAAATGCTTTTACCGCAGATGGGATCGCAATTAATAATGTCGTAAATGTAAATACAGATCCTAAGAACGGATTCATTCCTGAAATAAACATATGGTGACCCCATACGATAGTAGATAGGAATGCAATCGCCATAATGGATCCTACCATGGCTCTATATCCAAAGATAGGTTTCCTAGAATGTGTAGAAATGATCTCTGATGTAATTCCTAAGGCCGGTAATAATACGATGTATACTTCCGGGTGTCCTAAGAACCAGAACAAGTGCTCGAACAGTACAGGAGATCCTCCCTGATAATGTAATACCTCTCCACTAATAAATATATCGGATAGATAGAACGATGTTCCAAAACTTCTATCGAAGATCAATAAAAGTGCTGCAGATAATAATACCGGGAACGAAACCACACCAATAATAGCTGTGATAAAGAATGCCCACATCGTTAATGGCAATCTTGTCATCTTCATTCCTTTGGTTCTCAAATTGAATATCGTAACGATATAGTTTAATGATCCAATTAACGAAGAAGCAATAAAGATAGCCATAGAAACTAACCATAATGTCATCCCTGCTCCAGATCCTGGAATTGCTTGTGGCAATGCACTTAATGGAGGATAAATTGTCCATCCTGCAGATGCCGGTCCAGCTTCTACAAAAAGAGAAATTACCATTAGTATACTAGAGATAAAGAATAACCAGTAAGAGATCATGTTCAAGAATCCTGACGCCATATCTCTTGCTCCAATCTGTAATGGAATTAATAAGTTAGAGAACGTACCACTTAAACCAGCGGTAAGTACAAAGAATACCATGATCGTTCCGTGAATAGTCACTAGGGCCAAATACATATCAGGATTCATGATCCCATCTGTTTGATGCGGTCCTAAGAACGCTTCAATAATTGTAAATGACTTCTCTGGCCATGCTAATTGTAAACGGAATAGCATAGACATGAACACTCCAATAATCCCCATGATCATACCAGTTATTAAAAACTGCTTAGAGATCATTTTGTGATCCTGACTAAAAATATATTTTGTTACAAATGTTTCTTTATGATGATGCTCTGACATAATCTAATCTTTAATTGTAATCTGTATGTTTTATTTAATTACTTCTGCTAATGTTGGTTGTTCTGCTAACCACTTATTGAAATCTGCTTCTTCTTCTACAATGATCTTCATTTGCATGTTGTAGTGAGAAGCTCCACAAATCTTATTACATAATAAGATGTAATCAAATTCGTATAATTCATCCTCTCCATTAGCCGAACGTACTCTATTAATATCTTTTACTTTGGCAATCACCTCTTCATTCTGTCTCATTTCCTCAGTAGTGAACTTCGGTGTGAAACCAAACTGAGTTACCATTCCAGGGACACAGTTCATTTGTGCTCTAAAGTGAGGCATATACGCTGAGTGTAATACATCTTGTGAGCGGAACTTGAACAACACTTTTCTTCCTTTCGGTAAGTGCAATTCAGTGACTTGTTTATCATCTTGAGAGTTTTTATCACTCATATCAACACCCATAGTGTTCACACCTTTGATAAAGTTTACGTTTCCAAGACCTAATGTATTATCTGCTCCAGCATATCTTGCATCCCATCTAAACTGTTGTGCGTACACTTCAATTATAATAGGGTTTTCATCATCAGATACATACATTACATTGTTCCATTGCCATAATCCGTACCCGATCAATCCAACTAATACAATAGCAGGTGTAATCGTCCAAATTAATTCCAATTTATGACTGTCTGCATAGAACTTTGCTTTCTTTCCTTCTTTCCCTCTATATTTATAAGAGAAATAGAATAATAAGAACTGCATTAAGAATTGTACGATCCCAATCAACCAGAAAGTCACATCGAACAGATTATCATCATGTTCACCTTCAATAGAAGCTGATTCCGGTAGCATCATAACATTCATACCTATAAGGCAGTATATCATCATTGCATAGAAAAATGCTGTAAATACCAAAAACAGTTTCCCTTGGGTATCATTATCTTTATCAGTTGCAATAACACCTCTTAAATTCATGATTCTGGTTATCTGCCAGAAACTTACTCCGATTGCAACACCTATAAAAATATAAAATAGAGCTAGCATATTATTTTGTCTTAATTATTTTAGTATTAATGATGATTTTCTTCTCCTTCGTGTTCAATGTTGTAGTAGTGGAAATGCTCACTCTCTTTTAAGAATGGGTTTCCTTTAGCTACAGGGTCTGCTTTTGCAAATGCATTGAACGTAGCGTAGATCAATATTCCAATAAAGAATAACACTGCACTAATTTCACCGATTCCAAACGACCAGAATTCACCTACCGTTCCAGGCATGATCATTACAAATAGATCTAAGTAATGTCCTGCTAAGATTACGATACCTCCTATAATTACAAACCAAGGTTTGCTCTTAAAGTCGCTATTCACTAATAATAAGATCGGGAATACAAAGTTCATTGCCACTAAAGACAAGAACGGTAATTTATACTCATTGAATCTCATTAAGAAATAGGTTCCCTCTTCAGGGATGTTAGAATACCAGATCAACATAAATTGTGCAAACCATAAGTACGTCCAGAATACACTAAATCCAAACATGAATTTTGCTAAATCGTGGATATGACTATCATTCACTTTTGGCAAGTATCCTTTAGATCTTAGGTAAATGGTAACCATGGCAATGATCGTAATAGCACTTACTAATAAGGTTGCTAATACATACCACCCAAATAAAGTAGAGAACCAGTGTGGGTCTAATCCCATGATCCAGTCCCAAGCAGCCATAGACTCAGTAATCATAAAGAATACTAAGAAAATTACAGATGCATTATAGTTTCTTTTATAGATCTTGATCGTAGTTGCCGTATCTTCAGCAATAGAATTTCTTCTGATAAACCATCTATACGCGTTCCATCCTACTAAGTATAAAATACCCATGATCAGCCATCTTGGCGTATTTAACCATAGTTTCTTTCCGTAAACAATTGGATCAAAGTTTGGACTGTTAGGGTCTACAACTCCTTCTCCCATCCATGCAAATAAATGGTTGTAGTGCATTCCTGTCAACACTAACAAAACGATCATGATAATTGAAGTAGGTACCAGGTTCGCTGTAATCGCCTCCATTACTCTAAACAGTACAATAGACCATCCTGATTGTGCCACTCTTTGAGACGCATAGAATGCCAATACTAATAAACTAATTCCTAGGAAGAATAATAGGGCAACATAGAATGAAGACCAAGGTTTATTTTGCATTTGGTGCAATACATGTTCTGCGTGCGCATCGTCATGCCCTTCTCCATGAGCATCGGTAGTATCGTGACCCTCTTTTTTTGCATGATCACCGTCTACTTTGTGCTCTTCTTTTTTATCTTCTGCGTGATGTCCTTCTGTTTCGTGATTGTCTTTCTTATCAGTATGAGCCGTATCTCCATGACTATCACCGTGTCCATCTCCATGTCCGGATTGATTAGCCACAATTTCCATGGCCTCTTCCGGAGTTGACGGAACATTTAAGAAACTATAAGCAATACCTAACGCTCCAACCAAGATCAAAGCGATTGAGAATATTTTTAATTTACCTGAGAATTGATACATATCTTTCGTATTCTTCTTATTGTACTATTATTTTAATAAATCGTTACGCAGCTTTTCAACATACTGAACTACTTGCCAACGTTCTTTATCAGTTAATTGTGATGCGTGAGACCCCATTAATCCTTTTCCATACATGATCACATGGTAGATATTCCCTTCTGTAATATCTCTGTCCTTATAGTTCGGGATCCCTTCGAATTTTTCTCTTTGAGATAACACTCCATTTCCATCACCTTTCTTTCCGTGGCAAGAAATACAGTAGATATCATACATTTTCTTCCCGTTCTCAAGGTTTGCTTCATTCTTCTCTAATGGAGACTTCAATTCTAATTTTGCTCTTTCGTAATCTGCATTGGTATCTGCATATTCGTAAGGCACGTTTCCTCTTGCAATCGTTCCTGCAACAGGTTTCATATTTACCGGCTTCCCGTTTATTCCATCAGCTCCATTGGTATTATATGGTACAGACACATACATATCTGGCATATATTGTACTTGAGGAGTTCTTTTGTCGGCACAAGATATCATGGCTGTTACGACAAGTAAAACGATACTAAATTTTATATACTTCTTCATTATCATTTATATTAATGGGAATCTGAATCTACTATGTTAATTTCTACAGCTCCTGTTTCTTTCAACAATGTCATTAATTCTTCTTCATTATTATGAACAGGGATCTCCATTAAGAAATGGTCATCCGTTGTTCTAGGATCTGGGTTCTCTGCTTTCTTAAATGGCCAGATTCTACTTCTCATATAAAAAGTGATCACCATTAAGTGCGCCGCAAAGAATACAGTCATTTCAAACATGATCGGTACAAATGCAGGCATGTTCTTAAACCAGCTAAAACTTGGCTTTCCACCAATATCCTGTGGCCAATCCTGGATCATCATATAATTGGTCATCCAGATCGCTACTGCTAAACCTGTAACACCAAACATGAAAGACGCTATTGCAATTCTAGTAGGAGCTAATCCCATTGCTTTGTCTAGTCCATGCACAGGGAATGGGCAAAATACCTCTTCTATATGATGGTGAGCTGCTTTTACTTTCTTTACAGCTTCAAGTACAACTTCATCGTCGTTGTACAACGCGTGAATTACTTTACTACTACTCATTGTTACCGTCTCTTAATTTTTTAAAATTCTCTCCTGATGATTTCAAGATCGTTTTAACCTCTGCTTGTGCAATTACAGGGAATGTTCTTGCGTACAATAAGAATAAAACAAAGAAGAAACCAATAGTACCTATAAATATACCTACGTCTACAAATGTTGGCTCAAAACGCCACCAGGTAGATGGTAAATGTCCTTTACTTAATACAATTGCAATGATATCGAAACGCTCGAACCACATACCAATGTTGATCGCAATTGAGATGATGAACGACCAGATAAAACTTCTTCTGATCTTTTTAAACCATAATAATTGAGGAATCGCAATGTTGAACAAGATCAGTGACCAGAATGCCCAAGCATAAGGTCCTGTTGCTGCTCCCAATGACATGTATGTATAATCCTCATATGGAGATCCTGTATACCAGGCGATAAAGAACTCAGATGCATAAGCAACGGCTACGATACCTCCTGTTAGGATAATTACCACGTTCATATATTCGATATGTAAACGTGTAATGTAGTTTTCTAAGTTTGTTACCTTACGCATAATACCTAATAAGGTCTGTACCATAGCGAATCCTGAGAAGATCGCTCCTGCTACGAAGTAAGGTGGGAAAATTGTTGAGTGCCATCCCGGGTTGATCGAGGTAGCAAAGTCCATCGATACAATCGTATGTACAGAAAGTACTAATGGTGTCGCTAAACCAGCTAATACCAAAGATACTTCTTCAAAACGTTGCCAGTCTTTCGCTCTACCAGACCATCCGAAAGATAGTAATGAATAGATCTTCTTTTGGAATGGTTTTACGGCTCTATCTCTAATCATTGCGAAATCTGGTAATAAACCTGTCCACCAGAATACCAATGATACAGATAAGTACGTAGAGATCGCAAATACGTCCCATAATAATGGTGAGTTAAAGTTTACCCATAACGATCCAAACTGATTTGGAATTGGTAATACCCAGTATCCGTTCCATGGACGTCCCATGTGAATAATAGGGAACAATCCTGCCTGGAATACGGCAAAGATCGTCATCGCCTCAGCAGAACGGTTAATTGCCATTCTCCATTTTTGACGGAATAATAATAATACTGCTGAGATCAAGGTTCCGGCGTGACCAATACCTACCCACCATACAAAGTTGGTGATATCCCAAGCCCAACCAATGTTTTTACTTAATCCCCAAACTCCAATACCAGTTCCTATGGTATAGAAGATACATCCAAATCCCCATAGCATTGCTGCTAAAGAAATATAAAATGCCATATACCAGTTCTTGTTTGCTTTCCCTTCTATGGGCTTTGCAATGTCTTCGGTAATGTCATGGTAACTCTTATCACCTAATACTAAGGGTTCTCTTATGGGTGCTTCGTAATGAGACATATGCTATATCTTAATTTTTAATTACGCTTCGTTTGTATTTCTTACTTTCACTTGATACACTACATTCGGTTTTGTTTGTAGATAATCTAATACGTGATAAGCTCTTTTATCTTCTACTAATTTTGCAACTTCTTCTTTCTCGTTGTTCACATCTCCAAAAGCTAAGGCTCCTGTAGTACATGCTGCAGAACACGCTGTAGAGAACTCTCCAGCCTCAACCGGTCTTCCTTCTCTTTTCGCTTTTAAGATCGTTGCTTGTGTCATTTGAATACACATTGAACATTTTTCCATAACTCCTCTAGAACGTACTACTACGTCTGGATTCAATACCATCTTACCGTACTCGTTGTTCATGTTGAAGTCGAATTCATTGTTATCAGCATAGTTGAACCAGTTGAAACGACGAACTCTATATGGACAGTTGTTTGCACAATATCTTGTACCCACACATCTGTTATATGCCATTTGGTTTTGACCTTGACGTCCATGAGATGTTGCAGCCACCGGACAAACTGTCTCACAAGGAGCGTGGTTACAGTGCTGACACATCATTGGTTGGAACGCTACTTTAGGATTCTCGGCAGAAGTTTCTAATACTTCAAATAATTTTCCTCCTCTGATTCCAGCATCTAACGCCTCTTTTCTCGTTTCTACTTCAGAAGAATAGTAACGATCGATACGTAACCAGTGCATATCTCTACCCACTCTTACCTCATCTTTACCAACTACTGGCACATTGTTTTCTGCATGACATGCAACTACACAAGCCCCACATCCTGTACAAGATGTTAAGTCGATAGATAAGTTAAAGTGATGTCCAATTTCTCTGTTATGCTCATCCCAAAGATCTACTTTACTTGCCTCTGTTTCTTGATGATCGTAAGAAACCATTGCAGGTTTGTTCCAAGAATGCTTAGGATCTTTATCGCTATTATATTCTTTTAATGTAGTCTCTTTTAAGATGTCATGACGACCAGCGATCGTTTTTTGTACCTGCGTACAAGCAAACTCATGTACTGCTCCAGAAGTTCTTTCTATAGTAGCTCCATACTGAACGTTCATTCCATTTGCATAGAAAGGATATGCATTTACACCTACGTGCATTACATCTTTCATTCCATGTGTTCTACCATATCCTACTGCCAATCCAACAGAACCTTTTGCCTGACCTGGCTGGATCATTACCGGAATATTCTCAACAGTCACTCCATTCACAGTAACTTTTGCATAATTTCCATTGATCGCTCCATTGTCCTTTACAGGATTCGTAAATCCTAGTTCTTTTGCATCTGCAATAGACATGGTTAAATAGTTATCCCAAGCCGCTCTGGTGATTGGGTCAGGAAACTCTTGTAACCATGGGTTGTTCGCTTGCTTACCATCTCCTAAAGCGGTAGATGAAAATAAGTTTAATTCGAAACCATTTGCTTTTGAACTGTTCAATGCTGATGCAGCAGCTGAAAGATCTACTGAGTTTGCACTCGCCGTAGTTTCTGCCGTTTTAGCAAAGAAACCATCGTGTAATGCCTGGTTCCAGGATTGACCACCTAATACTTCTGCAGACCAGAATGCTTTTAGGTACTCATAATATGTTGTTGTATTTCCAGACCATCTTAATAACACATCTTGTAATTGATTGGTGTTAAATAATTTCTGGATCGTTGGTTGCATTAATCCGTACTGACCTTCCGTAACCATAACATCTCCCCAAGACTCTAAAAAGTGCGTTGCAGGTAATGTATACTGAGTTGCGCTTGCAGTTTCATTATTTTGCTCGGAAATAGCTACCGATAGTGTTAATTTCTTTACCCCTTCTGAGAAGTCAGCAGCACTTGCTAAAGAGTATACAGGATCTACATTGTATGTAATTAATCCTGCTACTTTTCCAGCTTTCATATCTGCTACTAACTCAGCTACCTCAGCATCATTTCCTTGTCTGTTATAGGTAGGGTTTGCAGCATCCATAACCTCACTGTTCAATGCAGCGTTGATCGCCATTGCGATTAACTGTGCATTCTTGTCGTTCGATCCTGACACTACTACTGCTTTTGATCCTGCTTTTTTCAATGCATCTGCAGCTTTTTGTACCTCAGCATCTACAGGAGTAGATTTAGACGGTAAACTTCCACCAGTAATCGCATTGTATAAATTGATCAAAGCATATACCTGATCTGAAGGTTTAGTTACCACACGGTTATCAGCATTCGCACCTGTTAAAGACATGTTTGCCTCAAACTGCACATGGTATGACATATGACCAGATTCTGGTTTTCTACTTGCCGCATATCCTTTCTCGAATCCACCTTGCCAATCTCCAAGGAAATCCGCTCCGAAAGAAACGATGGTTTGTGCTTTATCAAAGTGATAGTTTGGCAATGCTCTTTTACCATACATTGCTTCAAAAGCATCTAAGGTTCCGCTTTCAGAAACAGCATCATATACCACATGCTTTACATTTGGATATGCTGTGATAAATTCTGAAATGATCTTTTCTGTAGATGGGCTTGCCAATGTTCCGGTAAGTAACACCACCGATTGGTTTGCATCTCTTAACTGTGCTAATTGCGCACCGATCTCTTTATCTGCATCTGCCCAAGAAATTTGATTTTCTCCTTTTTTAGGCTCTTTTAATCGTAATTGATCGTCGTACAAAGAAAGAATAGATGCCTGTACTCTTGCATTGGTAACTCCATTTGCATCCTTATTTGGCATTACCAAAATTGGACGACCTTCTCTAGTCTTTACCAATAGATTTGCAAAGTCAAATCCATCTGCAATCGAAGTAGCGTACCAATCTGCAACTCCTACTGTAATATCATTTGGTTTTACTACATATGGAATCGATTTTCTAACCGGTCCTTCACATGCAGCCAATGATGCAGCAGCTGTTGTAAATCCAACGTACTTCAAGAAATCTCTACGAGAGGTAGATGATTTTTCTAGTGTGCTTTTATCACCTAAGAACTCGTCTGTAGGAATCTCTTCTACAAACTCTCTTGTACTTAGCGTTTCAACAACAGAACTATCTTTAAGTTCTTCAACACTTTGCCAGTATTTTTTGTTTGAAGCCATGTATATACTTTTTTCTTTCTTATTTAATTAATAGTGACACTTACCGCATTCCTTACCTCCTAGTTGAGCAATTGTTACTTGCTCTACGTTGTACTTCTCTGCTAATTGCTTATGGATCTTAGCATAGTACTCGTTTCCTTTAAGGTCTACCTTCGTTTCCTTATGACAATCGATACACCATCCCATCGTTAATGGAGAATATTGGTATAATTCGTCCATTGTTTCTACAGGACCGTGACACTTTTGACATTCTAACCCTCCTACAGTTACGTGCTGCGAGTGGTTGAAATATGCAAAGTCTGGTAAGTTATGAACACGCACCCATTTGATTGGTTTTGTTTCTCCTGTATACTCTAAGGTTTCAGGATCCCAACCAGCTGCGTCATATATTTTTTGAATTTCTTTATCTAGATCTGCTTTCTTGTACGTAATTCCATCAAATTCCATAGTAGTATCGTCTGCTACTTCAGAAATGTTCTTGTGACAGTTCATACATACATTTACAGATGGGATTCCAGATGTCTTACTGTGTTTTGCAGATGAGTGACAGTACTGACAGTCGATCTTATTATCTCCTGCATGAATCTTGTGAGAGAATGCAATAGGTTGAATTGGCTCATACCCTTGATCCACCCCTACTTTGAATAACAATCCAAATATGAAGTAAGCCGCTAAGAACAACATAAAGATCGTAAACACTACATGTAAGAATGTGTTCTTTTTGATGCCAGCCCAAACCTCTGCAAGCGTTCCTAAAGCCCCAGGTGTTTTTGGCGCTCCTTTTAACTCGCTAATTGTTTTCAATAAACTAGCAATGATCAAGAATGCAGAAATTACTACAACTGCTAATAAGTAGATCAACCACCCAGGAGCTTCTCCTTGCGGAGCACCACCAGGAATCGGATCTCCAGGTACTGGTTTTTTCTTTGGATCTCCAACAGTAGTATAATACAAGATATCATCTATCTGCTTATCAGATAACTGTGGAAACGCAGTCATAGGCGAACCTTTATACTCTTCGAAGATAGCGATCGCATCTCTATCGCCTGAAGCTCTTAACGACGCGTTGTCCTTGATCCATGCTTTTAACCAATCGTTTTCTCTTCTTTCCTCAACCTTTTCCAGTTTCGGTCCGATCAATTTCTTATCTAACTTATGACAAGAAGCACATAAAGATTTGAATAATTTTCTTCCTTCTTTTTGCCTAGCCTCATCCACAGTATCTTGCGCCTGTGCCGAAAAACTTAGAGAAAATAATAAAAGGAAAGTAAAAGTCTTGAGAAGTACTTTGGTTAATCGATTGTGTAGTTCTACACTTTTCATATTTACAAACTAAATTTAGTATCTTAATTTCTGCAAAAAATGCTATCAAAAAAATCTAAAAAACATTCTCTGATTAGCTGCACAAAAGTACTACATCTGTCGTTATTTTGAAATGCTAAAGGAATGTTAAATGGTAATTTATAACCGTTCTAAATAACTTAGGTTTTCAATATATTAAAAAACAACTCGTTACTTTTGTATCCTCAACAATAACAATGAAAAAAGGACATTTTTATATTACGCTATTTGCCTTGCTTTTTTGCGGGCTTACAACGGGTTATTCGCAGAATAATACGACTCAAAATGATACGCTTAAAAAGTTCATTCAGAAAAAACGAGCGTATAACAAAAAGTATGGCTATGGTTATAGGATACAATTGTACAATGGGTTCGAAACCGAAGCAAAGAAGACGCGTGCGAAGTTCCGAATAAAATTTCCTGATGTGAGAACCTACATTGTTTACAAGTCTCCTGAATGGAAAATTCAGGTAGGAAATTACAAGACAAAATTAGAGGCTGACAGAGCGTTACTAGCTTTCAAAAAAGAATTTTATAGCGCCTTGGTAATTCCCTTGGGAAGATAGTCTCATGTAGTATAAACATTAAAAAAGCCGCAACAGTGTTGCGGCTTTTTTGTTATATAGTTTTAGAATTCCCTGAATTATTTCAGTTTCTTTTTTATGGCTACTTCTTGATACGCCTCTATCGTATCACCTTCTTTAATATCATTGAATCCTTTGATCTGAAGACCACAATCGTATCCTTTTGCTACTTCTTTAACATCGTCTTTAAATCGTTTCAACGATACTAAAACACCATCATGCACCACGATTCCATCTCTAATAATTCTCACTTTAGAGTCTCTGAATATCTTACCGGTCATTACCATACAACCTGCAATGTTTCCGACTTTAGAGATCTTATACACCTCTCTGATCTCCACATTACCGGTCACTTCTTCTTTCATATCCGGAGACAACATTCCCTCCATCGCGTCTTTCAGGTCATTGATCGCATCATAAATGATCGAGTAGAACCTGATATCTACTTCCTCTTTATCAGCAACGCTTCTCGCATTTCCTTGAGGACGCACGTTAAACCCGACGATGATCGCATCTGAAGCAGAAGCTAACAATACATCAGATTCAGTAATGGCTCCAACACCTTTATGTAAAATATTTACCTGAATCTCTTCTGTAGACAATTTCTGGAATGAGTCTGTCAATGCTTCTACCGAACCATCCACATCTCCTTTTAAGATAATGTTCAATTCCTTGAAGTCTCCTAAGGCAATACGTCTTCCGATCTCGTCTAATGTTAATGTTTTCTGAGTTCTCACAGATTGTTCTCTTTGTAATTGAGAACGTTTCGTTGCAATTTGTTTAGCCTCACGTTCGTCATCAAATACATTGAACTTGTCTCCTGCCTGAGGCGCTCCATCCAATCCTAAAATTGATACTGGTGTAGAAGGCCCTGCTTCTTTTAAGTTCACTCCTTTATCGTCGAACATTGCTCTTACCTTACCGCTATGTTTCCCAGCAAGAATATAATCTCCAATTCTTAAGGTTCCTGCCTGCACTAAGATTGTAGACACATACCCTCTTCCTTTATCTAACTGCGCTTCCACAACAGCTCCAACCGCATTTTTATTCGGATTTGCTTTTAATTCTAGTACTTCAGCCTCAAGTAATACTTTTTCCAATAGCTCATCAATACCCTGACCCGTTTTTGCCGAAATATCTTGAGATTGAATATTTCCACCCCAGTCTTCAACCAATAGATTCATAGCAGATAACTGTGTTTTTACATTATCAGGATTTGCATTTGGTTTATCTATCTTATTGATTGCAAAGATGATCGGCACTCCTGCCGCTTGTGCGTGAGAAATTGCTTCTTTTGTTTGAGGCATCACATCATCATCGGCCGCGACTACAATAATTACCAAATCGGTCACTTGGGCACCACGCGCACGCATTGCTGTAAAGGCCTCGTGACCCGGTGTATCTAAGAAGGCAATCTTTTCGTCACCCACATTTACAGAATATGCTCCAATATGCTGTGTGATTCCTCCTGATTCTCCTTCAATTACGTTCGCTTTTCTAATATAGTCCAGTAGCGATGTTTTACCATGATCTACGTGACCCATTACCGTAATAATTGGCGCACGCTTTTCTAGATCTTCCGGCTTATCTTCTTCTTCAATAACCCCTTCTTCAACTTCTGCACCTACAAATTCTACTGTGTGATTAAATTCTTCTGCAACAATAGATAAGGTTTCCGCATCTAAACGCTGATTCATGGTTACCATCATTCCTAAAGACATACATGCAGAGATGATATCTGTTACCGGTACATTCATCATGGTGGCAACTTCACTAACAGTCACAAATTCAGTCACTTTTAGCACTTTGCTTTCCGCTTCAGCTGCTTGTAGATCTGCTTCTGATTGTTGACGGTGTGCATCACGCTTTTCTCTACGGTATTTTGCTCCTTTTCCTTTAGAAGATTTCCCTTGCAATTTCTCCAAGGTTTCTCTTACTTGTTTTTGGATTTCTGCTTCGGTAAGTTCTTCTTTCTGAACCACCGGTCTTCTTTGACCTCTTCCTCTATTATTTCCGTTACCTCCACGATTACCATGACCTCCTCTATTTTGGTTTTGTCCTGGTGCTCCTGGCTTGCTTATTCTTTTTCTTTTACGCTTATTGGCATCATTAGCATTGGTTCCTTCCGCTTTTTTCTCTTCGGGCTTCTTTTTAACCTTTTCAAATTGTTTTAGATCAATTTTCTTCCCAGTTAACTTAGGCCCATCCAGTTTTTTATACTGCGTCTTTAAAGTTCCCGATTCAGAAGTTTTTTCTTCCGTTTCTTTCTCCGTTACTTCTGGCGCTTTTTCTTCAACCTTAGGTGTTTCAATCTTCTTTT
The DNA here is from genome assembly GCA_965218065.1 of Flavobacteriaceae bacterium. Lineage (GTDB taxonomy): Bacteria > Bacteroidota > Bacteroidia > Flavobacteriales > Flavobacteriaceae > Polaribacter. Next base: position 2,709,066 of record OZ244589.1, read on the forward strand.
CTTCCACCTTTACCTCTTCAACTTTCTCTTCTTTTGGAGCTTCTTCTTTTACAGCTTCAACTTCTGGTGCTTTCGGTGTTTCTTTTGGTTCTTCCTTCGATTTTTCAGGGCTTTCCAAATCGATCTTACCAACCTTTTTAAGCTCTAGTTTTTCTGCTTTTGCTTTAAAAACCTCTTCTTTCTTAGCTTCTTCGGCCTTCTTTTGCTCTAATTTAGCTTCCAGTTCTAAACGAATAGCTTCTTTCTCTTTTCTTTTCTCTTCTCCCACTTCTTTAGACGCAGCTCTTTTATTTGCGTCTGTTTCGAAACCATCAAGTAGCACCTGATATACCTCTCCAGATATTTTTGTAGTAGGTCTAGCTTCTATTTCGTGCCCATTTTTAGCCAGGTATTCTACTGCTCTATCTAAAGAGATATTTAGTTCTCTCAGAACTTTGTTAAGCCTCATTGTTTTGCTTTCAGCCATAAATTATCTTCCTTTATTGTAAAATTTATCTTTTACGTATCGTTTGATTAATCCTCAAACTCTTCTTTTAATATTTTCTGAACCTCTAAAATAGTTTCCTCTTCTAAGTCCGTTCTTTTTAAAAGTTCTTCTACGCTGGTATCTAAGACACTTTTTGCAGTATCTAGTCCAATGTTTTTAAATTCGGTAATCACCCAATCTTCTATTTCGTCAACAAACTCTGTTAACTCTACATCTTCTTCTTCTAAACCTTCTCTTTGCACATCGATCTCATATCCTGTTAACTCACTTGCTAAACGAATATTTACACCACCTTTTCCAATTGCCTTAGAAACTTCTTCTGGTTTTAAGAATACATTTACACGTCCTTTCTTTCCGTTCTTTTCTTCTTCAAAAGCTTCAATTTCCATAGAAACGATCTTTGCAGGGCTCAACGCTCTTGCGATAAACAACTGCTCGTTCTTGGTGTAATTAATAACATCTATATTTTCGTTTCCAAGCTCTCTAACAATTCCATGAATTCTCGAACCTTTCATTCCAACACAAGCTCCTACAGGATCAATTCTATCATCATAAGAGTCTACAGCAACCTTTGCTTTTTCTCCCGGGATTCTAGCCACTCCTTCTACCGTGATCAATCCGTCAAATACTTCCGGAATTTCTTGCTCGAATAATTTTACCAAGAATTCGGAAGAAGTTCTTGACAAAATAATTGCCGGTTTATTTCCTCTCAATTCTACAGATTTGATCACTCCTCTTACAGAGTCTCCTTTTCTAAAGAAATCTGATCTGATCTGTTCACTTTTTGGTAATACGATCTCGTTTCCTTCATCATCTAATAAAATGATCGCGTTATGACGTATATGATGTACTTCTGCACTGTAAATATCTCCTTCCAGGTCTTTAAACTGCTTAAAGATATTGGTACTATCATGTTCATGGATCTTAGAGATCAAGTTTTGACGTAGTGCCAAGATAGCTCTTCTTCCAAGATCTATTAATTTCACTTCTTCAGATACATCTTCGCCAATCTCGAAATCCGGCTCGATCTTTTGTGCTGCTGATAACTCTATTTCTTCATTCTCATCTTCTACTTCTCCATCAGCCACTACAATTCTATTTCTCCAAATCTCCAAATCTCCTTTATCTGGATTAATGATGATGTCGAAATTATCATCAGAACCGAACTTTCTTTTTAAGGCTGCTCTAAATACCTCTTCCAAGATAGACATTAATGTTACCCTGTCTATACTTTTATTGTCTTTAAATTCTGAAAACGAATCAATTAACGCTATATTTTCCATTACATTATCTACTTAAAATACAATCTTCACTTTTGCTTCTTTAATATCTTTATATGCTACCGTAGCCTTTTTCTCTACCGTAACTTTACCTTTTCCTATTGGTTTTGGTTCTCTTGCTTTCCATTCCAAAACAATTTCGTTATCATCTGCTTTGGTCAAAGTCCCTTCGTAGTTCTCTTCTTCTGTTTTTACCTTTAGAATCCTGTTGATATTTTTCAAGTATTGTCTTTGTGCTACCAAAGGCTCTTTAATATCTGGTGATGTTACTTCTAAAGCAAAATCTTCTTCTTCTCTATCCAGGTTATGTTCTACGTGTCTGCTAATTCTAACAATTTCTTTTAACGACACCCCAGTATCTCCATCTACTACTAATTGAATCTTGTTGTTGGCTAAAAACTGTAAGCTTATTAAAAATAATGACTCGTTCTCTTCTAGCGCTTCCTTAACAAGATTTTGAACTTTTTCTTGATTCATCTTAAAATATAAAAAGAGGGGACTTACGTCCCCTTCATTCTCTTTTACTGTGATTTTCGCTGCAAATATAGTAACTAGTTTACTAATAACCAAATAGGATAAATCAATAATTTTTAGTAAATTTATGTGTGTTTTAACCCACTAAACCATCTGTATATGAAAACGATATTGGTCCCTGTAGACTTCTCTAAAAAATCTGAATACGCCGTTAAACTTGCCGCCAGTATTGCCAAAAAATCTGATTGCGAAATTCATCTACTACATATGGTAGAGTTACCAACAGGAATTGTGGATATGGGTGCAGGTAGTAACTTCAGCATCCCGGAAAGTATGATGTATCTGAGAAAAGTTAAAGAAAAGATCACAAAGCTTAAAGAATCATTCTTTCCAGAAGATGACAATGTGAAACATGGAATACGTTTTCAAAACCCATATGAAGGAATTACAGAATATGGTGCTAAAATTGACGCAGATCTTATTGTTATGGGATCTAAAGGAATTTCGGATTTTGAAGAAATACTCATAGGTTCAAATACAGAAAAGGTGGTTAGAACTTCGAAAATTCCTGTAATTGTGGTTAAGAAGGATGTAGAAAACTTTAAGATGAAAAACATTGTTTTTGCTTCTAATTTTAAGGATGAGAGCAAAGAATCCTTTGAAAAACTGGTCAATTTTGCGCACCAGTTTAAGAGTAAGATTCATTTACTAAAGGTAAATACGATAGATAAGTTTGAGAGTTCTTCTGCTTCTAAGGAAAAGATCAAAGATTTTTTAAACGACTTTAAAGCACCAAAAAATACGATCAATGTATACAATGATGTGTCCGTAGTAAAGGGGATCATTAACTTTTCGAAGGAGATCAATGCAGATCTTATTGCTTTAAGTACTCATGGAAGAAGTGGCCTATCTCACTTATTTAATGGAAGTATCTCTAAGAACTTATCGAAAAATGTTATACGCCCATTAATTACATTTAAAATATAATTGAACTGCATAAAAAAAGCTTCACTTTTAAAGTGAAGCTTTTTCGTTGGCCTACAAGGACTTCCGTCGACATCGCTCAGGATAAACTTCTCGTCCAAAAACGTTCTAAAAAGAAAAATCCCAATCTAAAAGATTGGGATTAATTATGTTGGCCTACAAGGACTCGAACCTTGAATATCGGTACCAAAAACCGGTGTGTTACCATTACACCATAGGCCAATACCTAAATGCGGATGCAAATTTACGCCAAACTTTTAATCTTCCAAAGATTTTGTGCATTTTTTTGATTTTAACAAACTTTTAATAGCAGTCTTATCTTGCTTACTGCTTCTTAAACGTTTTTTCTCGTAGAAATTAGTAAATTCGCCACAATTATTCATTGGTCTATGTCATCACTAAACTATACTAAATGGAACGTCATCTTAGGATGGGCTGTTTTTTTAATTGCATTAATCACCTATACGTTAACGCTTGAACCTACTGTTAGTTCATGGGATTGCGGAGAGTATATTTCCACTTCGGTGAAGTTGGAAGTTGGACACCCACCAGGAGCTCCGCTATTTCAAATGTTAGGAGCCTTTTTTGCTATGTTTACAAATGATGTAGCGGAAATTGCCAAAATGGTCAACTTTATGTCGGCCTTAGCAAGTGCCTTTACCATTTTATTCATGTTTTGGACCATTACGAATTTGGCAAAGAAACTTGCATTAAAAACAGGAGAGATCAGTGAAGGTAAGAACATCGCTATTCTCGGAAGTGCTGTAGTAGGATCCTTAGCCTATACATTTTCTGATAGTTTCTGGTTTAGTGCTGTTGAAGGAGAAGTATATGCAATGTCTTCATTTTTAATGGCGGTTTTATTTTGGCTTGGATTAAAATGGGAAAGTGAAATAAACAGTCCTCGAGGAAACAAATGGTTGGTATTGATCAGTTTTGTGGTGGGGCTATCATTTGGAGTTCATATCTTATCGCTTTTGGTAATTCCATCGATAGTACTATTATATTTCTTTAGAACCTATAAAAACATCAACCTAAAAACAACGGCAATTGCAACGGTGGTTTCCATCTTAGTATTAGCTTTTGTATTTAAGTTCTTATTTCCATTTACATTAAAGTTCTTTAGTGTTTCAGAGTTGTTCTTCGTGAACTCATTCGGGATGCCATACAACTCAGGAACCATTATTGCAGGAATCTTATTAATTGTCCTATTCTATGTAGGATTGAATTATACCAGAAAAAAGCAAAAAGTAACGGCGAATACGTTGATCCTATCCATACTATTTATCATGATCGGGTTTTCTTCCTGGGTGATGCTGCCTATTAGAGCAAACGCCAACACAACCATCAACGAGAACGATCCATCTAGCGCAAGAGAGTTATTGGCCTATTATAACAGAGAACAATATGGTGACGCCAATGTATTTTATGACACCTATTATTCTAACAAATATGGAGACTCTAGAGATCCAAACAAACCGTATAAGGATGACAAACCTAAATATGAGAAGAGAAATGGTAAGTATGAGATCGTAAATAATTATAAAAATGTAATCCCTAATTATTCAGGAAAACATAAAGGATTTATTCCAAGGATGACGAACCCTGCTTCGGAAGCCTGGTATAAGCGAATTGCAGATATTCCTCAAAACAGCAAAAGAAGACCAACTTTTGGTGAAAACCTGAAGTTTATGATCGAATATCAGTTTGGCTATATGTATGGGCGCTACTTTATGTGGAACTTTGTTGGGCGTCAAAATGATATTCAGGGACAGTACGATCGAAACGGTAATTGGATCAGTGGTATTCCTGCTGTAGACACCTTCTTTAGGGGATCTCAAAAAAACTTACCGTCAGAAGCACTAAATAACAAAGGACGCAACACCTATTACTTTTTACCGCTAATACTCGGGATTATTGGTTTGCTATACCAGATCAAATGGGATAAAAAGAACTTTTTCACTTTATTGATCTTCTTTTTATTTACCGGATTCGCTATTATTTTTTATACAAACCCTAAACCGTTTGAACCTAGAGAGCGAGATTATGCCGTGGTAGGCAGTTTTTACATCTTCGCCATTTGGATCGGGTTTGGAGTGCTCGCATTGTACGAATATTTCAAATCTTTCGCGAATAGAAAAACAGTAGCGATTGCGGTTTCTGTCGTTTCCTTGTTTGCGGTTCCTATACTTATGGGTGCTCAGAACTGGGATGACCACGATCGTTCTAATAGATATACGGCACGCTTAAATGCTCAAGCCTACTTAGAGTCTTGTGATCCGAACGCCATAATGTTTACTATCGGAGATAACGACACGTTCCCATTGTGGTACATGCAGGAAGTAGAGGGTATTAGAACCGATGTCAAATTGGTCAACACGAGCCTGTTCGCTACAGACTGGTATATCGACCAGATGAAAAGAAAGACATATGATGCTCCTCCTATTCCTTCCCAACTAAAACATGATGAGTATAAGTACGGAACTTTGGACGTGGCCTATTATTATCCTTTGCCACAATTTAAGGACACCATTGTAAGCATCGATTACTTTATGAGATGGATTCAAAGTAAAAGTGATGTCACCTATGTTGAAACAGAAAATGGTCTAAAAGAAAAAATCTATCCGACCAATAGAATTCGTATTCCGGTGGACAAAGAAGCCGTTTTAAAAAATGGTATCGTTGCACAAAAAGATGCTGATAAGATCGTTGATCATATTGACATTACGGTAAGTGACCGAGGACTGCTTAAGAACAAAATATTAATGTTAGATATCCTTGCCAATAATAAATGGAAACAACCCATTTATTTTACGGGTGGTTCTAACGATGACGAAGAATACATTTGGCTCAAAGATTACCTGCAGTTAGATGGTATGGCCTATAAGTTAGTACCAATACGTACACCTATGATACAGATCAACCCAGACGGCTCCAGAACAGAAAGGAGCATGTTCGATATGGGTCGTATTGATACTGAAAAGATGTACAATAACATCAAAAAGTTAGAATGGGGTAGTATAAATGATGGTAAGATCTATATAGATGAGCAAACAAAACGAAACGCGATCAGCATGCGAAACAACATGCTACGTTTAGCCGAGACGTTCGCAAAAGAAGGAGACACGCTTCGATCTAAAGAAATATTAGATCTTTCCTTAGATAAAATGCCGATCAAAGACTTTGGCCATTACAGTATTTCTCTAGGATATCCTGAACTGTATTATCGAATTAAAGAAACTGAAAAAGCACGTGAAAATGCGGATGTGCTATTAGGTTTGATCAAAGAAAACTTACTGTGGCTCAGCACCTTTCCTAAAGAAGATTTAAACTATATCTTTGACGAAGTACAAACGAACATGTACATGTTCGAAGAAGTGCTGCGTCAGATCAAGATTTACGACACAGAAGAAGAATTTAACAAACGTCAAACAGAGTTTAGAAAATCGCTCGAATTATTTGACCTTCCAGAACCGGAAGCATAGTATATGAAACTATACACATCAAAAACGCCATCTGTATTTCCTAAGCTATTTAAAAAATATAGATGGCATTTTTATGCTGAAGAAAAGGTACTCTACCTTACTTTTGATGACGGCCCAATTCCTGTGGTTACCGAATTTGTATTGGACCAACTGAAGGATCATAATGCGAAAGCTACTTTTTTCTGCATTGGTAAGAATGTCAAGAAGAACCCTCAGATCTACGAACGTATTTTAGAAGAAGGTCATGCTGTAGGGAATCATACGCACAATCATCTAAAAGGATGGAAGACCAAAACAAAGAAGTATCTGGAGAATGTGGAAAAGGCAGAGCAATGTATTAGTTCCAGATTATTCAGGCCTCCCTATGGAAGAATCAAAAAGAAACAGGCAAAAGCGCTACTTAAAAAGGGGTACGAAATTGTTATGTGGGATGTGCTTAGTGGTGATTTTGATACAAAGATCACAAAAGAAACATGTCTAAGCAATGTGCTTTCTAATAGCAAAAAAGGAAGCATTATCGTTTTTCACGATAGTATCAAAGCCAGAGAAAATATGGAATTTGCACTTCCTAGAGTGCTGGAATATTATACAAATGAAGGATATTCTTTTAAAGGAATTTCTTAGAAGTACTGTTGAACCAGACCAATCAACGTATTCGCATCTTGTTCTCCGGTCTGGCGCCATTTCATTTCACCGTCCTTATAGATCATAAACGTTGGATTCCCCTTTACACGCAGTGCATCTGCCAACATTTCATTCTTTTTGATGTCAATCTTTATCACCTTGGCCTTATCACCTAAAGCTGCCGCAACATCTTTTAAAGTATCTAAGCTATTATCAGCATCTTCCCAATCAAAATAGAAATCTATTAAGACCGGTTTTTTTAGACTGATTAATTCACCAAACTTTGTCATTTTTCTTAGTTTTTATAGGGGTTAAACGTAAAAATCTTACATTTAATATATACAAATATAACATTTCTGATTAAATGACCTGATTATCAAGCTTTTTTCAACTCTATCACCGTAATTTCAGGCCATATTCCAACCCTTCCCGGAAAGGCATGGTATCCGAATCCTCTATTTACATTTATGTACCTTCCGAACTCTTCATAAACGCCTGCCCACTGTCTGTATCGGTACTTGGCCGGACTCCACTTTATAAATCCAGGTATCTCAATACCCATTTGCAAACCATGTGTATGGCCACTCAAGGTTAAATGATAGTTAAATGCGTCCTCCTTTACTTTTACATCCCAATGTGATGGATCATGAGTCATTAATACTTTGAAATCTGATTGAGCAATGTTTTGTTTCGCTTTATCCAGGTCACCTACTCGTTTGAAGCCTGTCCCCCAGTTCTCCACTCCTATCAAGGCGATCTTTTCACCATCTTTTTCAATAAATCTGTTTTCATTTAATAAGAGGTCAAACCCCATTCGTGGATGTAGGTTTTTGATGGCATCAAAGTTGGCCTTTTTATGATCTTCTGTTTCCCATTGGGTATAATCTCCGTAGTCGTGATTTCCTAAAATAGAATACTTCCCATAAGGTGCTTCTAAAGCCCCAAACATATCTACCCAATCATCCATTTCCTCCGCTTTATTGTTTACAATATCGCCCGTAAATAAGATCATATCAGATTGCTGCTTATTGATCATATCTACCCCATACTGGATCTTTTCTTTATTGGTAAAGCTTCCCGAATGGATATCAGATATTTGGGTAATCGTAAACCCATCAAAGGCATCAGGTAGATCTTTAAATGATAATTGATACTTTAACACCTTATAGTTGTACTTTCCCTGAATCATTCCGTAGATAAAAGAAGCAAAAGGAATAGCTGCTAGACCTAACGCTATTTGCGAAATAAATTTTCGTCTACCTGGTAAGGGTTGCGTAGGTCCATTGATTACGGAGATCAACTTTACGATCCATCGATACACATCTTCACCGAATAGGACAACCAACAGAATTATTTTCGGAATGAGTACTGTTAGCATTAAGCCAGCTGCCACTTGAAACTCTTTGGTCTGTCCTGCTGATCTGGGAGTCGTAAAAATGGTTACAAAGAAATTTATATAGATCCCTATTCCTATGAGCAACCACGCCCAGCGGATCAGTTTATTTCTGGTTACCGCTTTTATGGCTTGAAAGGCATAAAACTCTAATAAACATATAGCTGCAAGAGCTATAACGAGGGGTACGAACCAACGTGGCATAAACACATAAAATTTAGGGAGCAAAGATACCGCTAAAAAGAGCATCGAATTTTTAACATCCTGTTAAAGTTTTATAGCCCCTTTCGGAAGTCTCTAACGACAATTATTTTTGATATCACTGTCTGTTTATTTATCTTCACCATGTAATCTTAAAAACACAAAATGTCAGATCAGAAAAGACTTTTTTTACTGGATGCATATGCATTGATCTTCAGAGGATATTATGCCTTTATAAAAAATCCGAGAATCAACTCTAAAGGTATGGATACCTCTGCCATTTTAGGGTTTACCAATTCTCTATTAGATGTGATCAAACGAGAGCGACCAGATCATCTGGCAGTATGTTTTGATAAAGGTGGCAGTGTGGCGCGTACCGAAGTCTTTCCTGAATACAAAGCAAATCGACAGGAAACACCAGAAGCCATTCGGATCGCAGTTCCATATATAGAAAAGATCTTACAAGCGATGAACATTCCTGCAGTAGTAAAAGAGGGTTATGAAGCAGATGATATTATAGGAACATTAGCCAAGAAAGCAGAGAAAGAAGGATATCAGACCTACATGGTAACACCGGATAAAGATTTTGCCCAATTAGTGTCTGAAAATATATTCATGTATCGCCCTCGTTTTGGAGGTGGATATGAAACCTGGGGTATTCCTGAGGTGCAGGAAAAGTTTGGTGTAGAAAGACCGGAGCAGGTCATTGACTTTTTAGGCATGATGGGAGACTCTGTAGATAATATTCCGGGGCTTCCAGGCGTAGGTGAAAAAACAGCCAAAAAATTCTTGGCAGCTTATGGCTCTATGGAAAATCTTTTTGCCAATACGCATGAATTGAAAGGGAAAATGAAAGAAAAGGTTGAGGCAAGTCAAGAATTAGGATTGCTTTCTAAAGATCTAGCCACCATTATGTTGGATGTTCCGGTAGAATTTCATCAGGAAGATTTTGAAATGTGTATGCCGGACGTGAATGCCACGAAAGAGATCTTTAATGAATTAGAGTTTCGAAGGTTGACGGATAATTTTGTGAAGACCTTTGCTCCTCCAGCCGAATCGACAGAGAAAACAACTACCGATGCTCCAACACCTAAAAAACCGGCAGTAAATGCAGGAGGTCAATTCGATCTTTTTGCAGCACCCGGTACCGGGAACATTTCTGAGGAAGAAAGTAGTAGCGGATTTAAGACCATTGCCAATACGAATCATTTCTATCAGCATGTAAATACCCCGTTGTCCAGAAAGTTATTACTAGAAAAGTTATTGCAACAAACTTCTGTATGCTTTGATACGGAAACTACAGGATTAAAGTCATTGGAAGTTGAGCTGATCGGTATTGCATTTTCATGGGAAGTCGGAAAAGGATATTATGTCTCTTTTCCGGAAGATCAGGCGGAAACCCAAACCATTCTAGAGGAATTCAGACCCTTCTTTGAAAGCGAGACCATTGAAAAGATCGGTCATAATTTAAAATACGACATCAAAGTGTTGTCGAATTACGATATGCCTGTTCGCGGTAAGTTATTTGACACCATGATCGCGCACTATCTGATCAACCCGGATATGCGTCACAATATGGATATCTTATCGGAAACCTATTTGAATTACCAACCAGTTTCGATTACCGAATTGATCGGAAAAAAAGGAAAGAATCAATTATCCATGCGCGTGGTTCCTGTAAAAGACCAAACAGAATATGCAGTGGAGGATTCGGACATTACGTTACAGCTGAAAGAGCATTTTACCAAAGAATTAGAAAGTGGCAATGTGACCAAATTGTTTAATGATGTAGAGCTGCCATTAGTTTCTGTACTCACAGCTATGGAGATCGAAGGGATCAACTTAAATACTGATTTCTTAAAAGAACTATCTACAGCTCTATCAGAAGACATTAGTAGATTGGAACAGCAAATTTACGATCAGGCAGGTGAAGAGTTCAACATAGCCTCTCCAAAACAATTAGGTCCCATCTTGTTTGATAAATTAAAGCTGGTAGACAAGCCGAAAAAGACCAAAACTGGGCAGTATTCCACTGCCGAAGATGTATTGTCGTATTTAGCTAAAGATCATCAGATCGTTGCAGATATTTTGGAATATCGCCAGTATAAAAAATTACAAAGCACCTATGTAGATGCTTTGCCGAATGAGATCAATCCTAAGACAGGAAGAGTACACACTGTATATGCACAAGCTGTCGCTGCTACCGGCCGTTTAAGCTCTAACAACCCGAACTTACAGAATATTCCAATACGAACAGAGCGTGGACGTCAGGTGCGTAAAGCCTTTATTCCACGTGATACGGATCATGTATTGCTGGCAGCAGATTATTCGCAAATAGAATTACGGATCATTGCAGCACTGAGCGAAGAGGAAACTATGATCGAAGCCTTTAAAAATGGCGAGGACATTCATGCCTCTACCGCAGCCAAGGTCTTTAATGTCCCTATTGATGAAGTGACTCGAGAGCAGCGTAGTAATGCTAAAACGGTGAACTTTGGGATCATTTATGGGGTTTCTGCTTTTGGGCTGAGCAATCAAACCGATTTATCACGAAAAGAAGCGAAAGCGCTGATCGATACCTATTATGAAACCTATCCGAAATTACGAGCATACATGGCGGAACAAGTTGATTTTGCCAGAGACAACGGGTATGTAGAAACCGTATTACAACGACGTCGTTATTTAAAGGATATCAACTCCAGAAATGCGATTGTACGTGGCGCTGCTGAACGAAATGCTGTGAATGCTCCTATTCAGGGATCTGCAGCGGATATTATTAAGCTGGCCATGATCAATATTCACAAACGCTTTGAAAAAGAAAACTTCAAATCGAAAATGTTGTTGCAAGTGCATGATGAATTGGTGTTTGATGCACATAAAGATGAATTAGAAACCATTAAACCTATTATTAAAGAGGAAATGGAAAATGCCTATACCATGGCAGTACCATTGGATGTAGAAATGGGCATTGGCGAGAATTGGTTAGAGGCGCATTAGGTTGCAATGATACTATTGAACCATTCTTAATGTATTTTCAAATTAGGAACTATGAAGTCAAAAAATCTTATCATTCTATTAACAATTTCATTGTTCTCGGGACTAGTGTTTGGTCAAGCTGACATATTCGGTTTAATGAAGGTTGGTTTTTTTTTGGTTCTTATAATTGCAACAAGTGGGATAGTTTTAATTGTCGGAGCAATTAAAAACAGGACTAAGATCATTAGATTAAGTGGATTGGTTGTGATTTTGGCTGTACTTTCAGGCATTACGACATTATCAACATCCATGATAAAAAAGAACCTTAAAGCGAGAAAAGTTGAAGAGATAGTTTTGGAACTAAATAACTATAAAAAGTTAAACAGAGTCTATCCTTCAGACCTTCACGAAATTGGGTATAATAGCAATAACTTGAGATACTCAATCGATTCATTGAAAAAGGAATTTAAACTAAGATACGTATTAGATGGATGGCATTTTAGAGAATATTCAAGTGAAACTAATGAATGGGTAATAGGAGATTAATAATAGTAACTTTAGAAAATACAACTATAAATTTAGCTGAAAGACCAGAATTATTGTTGGCCTGGTTAGAAAAACAAAAAGAAATTATTCATCAAGAACAATAAAATATCTTCTTAATTTAAATACTATGAGATTTAAACCCTTTTACTATCAACTTCTTTGCTTTCTTTTTTTAGCAGCTTGTACCAGTAATAATGATCCGAATCCAGACCCAGATCCAGACCCGGATCCAGTTGCTCCAAGTTTTTTGTGTTGTGACACAAATCCATTTTTGTCTCAAAACGTAGATAATCTGAATCAAAGTGCCGGAGAGATTAACGTATTACGAGTTTTCACACCCAACGGAGATGGTTTCTATGATTATTTTGTCGTTGAGAACCTGCACTTATATGGTACTAATTCGATTACGCTTTATGATCTAAGCGATCAAGTTGTTTATTCTACTCAAAATTATGGCTCTCAAAATAACCTGCTAGGTGGCCCCAATATAAACCTAGATAGTGGCACTTATAAGTATAAGTTAGTTATTGAAAACGAAAATACCTTTACCGAATTTGGATATGTTTGTTTAGTAAAAAGTTCAAATGATTTGAATGGCTTTAGCTTTTCATCTCAATGTGGCGTTACCGACGATCCTATTTTACCGTAACCATTTCTTCAAACAGTATAGATAGGTGATCAAAAACAGTATCTTAAAAACATGGTATTGGATAACTTTCTTAAGGAATAAAGAAAAGCTGCCAACTGAATCAAAAATGACCAATCCAAAAATGGAATACGAAGCTATGTCAGGTGCCTTTATTTGGGAAGATGAAGGTTTATGGGAACTTCGAAATCATCACATGGCGAGTGCTTTTAAGTATGTCATCAATCATAGAATGAACTTAGTTGTTGGTACAGACAATGATGTTGAATTTATGCGTTCTAAGAGATTTGATAGACAGCTATTTAAAATGGCAAAGAGATTTTTTCCTGATTGGATCGGGTTTGATGAATCTCGTTGCTCACACAACCCTGAATTGGCGGAAAGAATGATGAGAATTAGAAAAGTAGCACATTGGAGGATGGAAAAGATGTTTGATGAGAAGTATTAAAGATAGAGAAAACACTTTGTGAATTACAAACGAAAAAGAATTGCTAACTTTAAAAACAGAAACACAAAACAAACGGCAGATTTCTACTGCGCCTTTTCAGCGCAACTAGCTACACGCACGTCGAAGTCTGAAGCCACAACGAAATCATACACAAGACCGTTGTGACTAATTTGAATAAACTCTTGAAATAATACTACATTTCATCTAGAACATTCAACAATTCAGAGATTAAAAATTTCAATACTTAAAATATAAATTGACTTTTGTAACTGTTATATCCATTACACTATAAGCAACTATCATAATGAGTAAGCAAAAAACCATAATATTTAGAATAATTTTACTTGCTGGAACTATAACTTCATTGTTTTTTGTTCCATGGCTATTGGTAAAAGCGTGGATACTTCCACTACCAGACACAATTCAAGAGCAGTTAAATGAAGCCATTGGTCATGGGTTTGACGGAATGATTGTTTATGTAGATCAAGCGGGTAAACCTCCTCAATATTTTGCTTCCGGTTGGCATAATAGAGAGTCTAAGATCCCTGCCAAGCCTAAGGCTCTATTTAAAATTGCTAGTATTAGTAAACTATATGATGCCGTAGCTGTCACTAAATTAGTTAGCGATGGGCGGCTTTCGCTAGATAAAACCATCGCCGATTATTTACCGGAACTTGCAGGAAAAATCGAAAACTCAGACAAAATCACTTTGAGGTTAATGATACAGCATAGAAGTGGCCTTCCCAATTTTACGGACGCTCCGAATTTTTGGGCAGCTCCAACAGAGACTTTTGAAGAAAGTATTGCATTGATTCTGGGCAAGCCAGCTAACTTCGAACCCGGTGATGACTATGAATATTGTAATACGAATTATCTTTTAATCAATAAGATAATGGATGATGTGTTAGGTTATGAGAACTTTCAATTCATTCAGGAGAAAATTCTAATCCCACTAAATCTTAGGAATACCTTCGGTTCGCTAGATGAAGTGAATATAGAAGATGTGATGAGTGGCTATCATGTGGGTTATCCTCATGATTTAAAGACGAATGATTATGGCATGCATGCCACAGCAGAAGACGTAGGTAATTTTCTAAGGGCACTGAACGATGGATCATTGTTTAAACCTGGAGAACAGGAAATATATGCATCCATTTATGAATATGAACATTCTGGTTGGGTTCCGGGATACCAAAGTTTTGCAACATATCACAAAGACCTTGATGCGGTTATTATTCAATTCTACAGCACAACTGATCCTAAACTGTATAATTGGAACTTGTCGGAAATCATAAATAATAGAATTAAAAAAATAGTTAAAAATTAAAACTAGCCACAACAACGTGTATAATTTATTGCTATGACAAACTAAAACAAAATAACTAACTTTAATCGCGTAACTGATGGTATATAAGACCGTTATACGCAACTTAGAAAACAGATCTCAGTTGAACCCTATGATTTCAATTAAACCCTTTAAATCAGAGTATCAAAAGGAAATTGATCACATGTTAGAACATATTTCCGGTGAATTTGAAACTTCAATTTTTAACAACGAAAAGCCTTCCAAGGCTCTTTCATATAATCAATATTGGGTAGCTTTCCACAAAGAAGAATTAATTGGAACAATTGCCATATTGAACATAGAAAAAGGGTGCTCCGTTCTAAAGAATATGTTCGTAAAAAAAGAGTTTCGAGGGAAAGCGTTTAATGTTGGCGGTAAACTACTTCAAAATGTCTTTACTTGGTGTAGCAATGAAAATATTCATAGTGTATATCTTGGAACCATGAAACAATTTATCGCCGCACAAAAATTCTATGAAAAAAATGGGTTTCAAAAAATAGGGAAAAGCGAGCTTCCTGAGAGTTTTATACAAAACCCTATTGACAGTATTTTTTATAAAGCTCATGTTTAAACAACAAACTTTAGACACGATTTATTATCTTTAAAAAATAACGATAAACAAGAGCAAAGGTTCCTTATATCTCGAAATTACCACCCTTAAACAGGAACTTCATTCTCTATAATCTGATGGCAACTATTTGAAAATGAAAAGAAGCATCCTTAATTATTTAATTCTCCTTTTTGTCACTTTATTAGCAGGAATAGTTGTAATTAGCATTTCAAAATGGCTTGAAATTGACCCTACAAGCCTAAAAGCTTCAAGATCTCCCCTGACTTGGACAAGATTTGGCATTGGTATTTTTTTTAGCTCGGTTATTATTATCGCCGTTTATGTAACGCAAAGGTTTATAAACTTAGAGCCATTCTCAAAACTGGGTTTTAAAAGACCTGTTATTCGAAATCTTCTAGCAGGAATAATTATAGGAATTGGATTAGCAACCCTTGTACGTTTAATTAATGTTGCTCTTGCTCAAGACTTCATTTGGGAATGGACGATTCCTGACCAAATCGCTATCAGTGAACTGATCTCATATTATATAGTATTTATATTCATTGTTTTTCTCAACTCCTTTCAGGAGGAGCTACTATTTCGGGCCTATCCTCTTGAACTGTTTAAGCGCCATCCACACGCCTTAATATACATTGTATTTGCAACCTCCTTAATCTTTGCTGTCCTTCACAATATGACTGACACATTCAATTTATATAGCCTTCTAACAAGATTCTTAATGGGAGTGTTTCTATCATTACTTTATCTGCAATCAGGGTCGATATGGAAGGTTATAGGTGTTCACAGTGGACTGAATTGGACTGTTTGGTCAATGACGGGAAACTGGGAAATGGGTGGGTTTACCAAACTCACCATAAACTCGACTTATAACGGGCAACTTACTAATGTAATTGTACTCGTTATTATCATCATCATATTCTGGTTGTTAAAGAAAAATGAAATAGTACAGTTGTCAACAAGGCTATAACAAATATGACTGAATGCTTAAACTGAGTGATCCTTTATTTACTATCTTAGTGAAAACCCAATCAAATCATAGCCAATACGGTTGTGCGTAATTTGGACACGCAAAATGAAAATAACTGCATTAACATCTTTCTGTGTGGATTTTTTTCCAGAATTGGATACGATTTACGTTGGAGGAAATTCATTGAACTTTGCTACCCAGTGCAAACTTCTAGGATATGAAAACACTGCAGTAATTGGTGCTGTCGGAAAAGATAGGTTTGGAAAATTAATAGAAAACCACTTAGATACATCAAATATAGATCGTTCCAGACTATATCGGATTGATGCGCCCACTGCGTCAAATAAGATTTTCATTAATGAAAAGGGAGATAGATACTTCAAAGAAGATAGTTGGAATGGTGGCGCATTTGATACATTTAGATTATCCGAAAAAGATTGGGAATCTTTAGCCGACAGTAAAATTGTTGCAATGCCGGCCGGAGACCCAAACTTGAAAGAACTATTACAGAGACGAAATGAAAATCAATTAATAGTTATTGATTTCTTGGACTACCTGGGAATTGACTTTATCAAAAAGCATATAGACAATATTGATATTGTCTTTTTGAGTGGTAAAGAAGAGATGCTAGATGAGCTACAAGAGCTCTCTTTTCAAAAAGGAAAGCTAATTGTACCAACTTTAGGAGCGAAAGGTAGTGTTGCTTTTTTTGAAAATAAAAGCTATTCCCAAAAAGCGATCGAAGTGGACAAAGTTGTTGATACAACAGGTTGTGGAGACTCTTTTCAAGCAGCATTTAGTATTGAATGGCTGAAAACTAAAGACATTGAAAAATCACTAAAAGCAGGTTCAATTGCAGCTAGTAAAGTTTTGAGTTTTATTGGTGGAGTTAAACAAGAATAAAAAACACCGCAATAATTAATACTCGCGTACCATAGAAACATTCAAGTCTAAAGAAAAAAGCGAGTTTAGATTAAACTCGCTTTACATTTGATTTATGGAATATTGTTGACATTGAACAATGCTTAACAAGAACCCCAGATAACTCCAGACCAGATGGCACTATCCTGGAAATATACAGTTGCTTTTATTCCTTTAAAAGGAGGCACTCCAAATTTGAAACCACAAGTTTCCATACATACTTTTACAGTAGCACCAACAGGAATGCTTAATGGAACATTAAAACAAATATCTCCTACGACTGGAAAATTAACACAAATTTTACCATTGTCATATGATGCACTCACACATGCCGAAATTTGTGCGGCAAGAGTACTTGGGTGAAATTCAAAAGCTTGTACGTTAGAACTACCCACTTTTCCTTGAGTTTTAGTTAAATCTGGGACGGTATTATTATTATCTTGACACATAATCTTACATTTTAAGTTATATTTCCTACTCTATTGAATGGGCTTTTCGGATTCCGCCTTCTGTAATGAAAATTTATAGTAGCTACTTAATCGAATAATTTGGTTTTGATTACCCTGTAAAATTGAAGAATTAATAACCTGAATAATGAAAGAATGTAATGGGTACCTGATATTTATGCATGAGATTACACATTTCAGGTATAAGAGAGATTCGTAGTTCTAAAACGGTTGATTTCTTAATAGATTGATTTCCAGATCCTATATATTGTAACCTCCTCTTCTATCTTGTCGTCCTAGTGCAAATAATATAAATACAAAAACTAGCATGACAACGTTAACTAAATACAGCGGGTACGCTCTGATAATGGCAGGGATTTGTTTCGCAATACCCAACACGGTTATTTTACCTTTTGTAGACTTTGGGGCGCCTTTTGGAGAATTACAATCCTCTACCCCTTTTTTATATAGAATGATCTTTGCGGCATCTACCGTGGCTTTTCTTTTATTTGGGGCCATTGGAATTTTCTTACATCAAACTGAAATTAAACGCGCACGAGTATTTCGATTCATCACTTTTATATTGGCCTTTTTTGGCAGCGCCTTTATGTTAGCAAATGAGTGGCATCAAATATTTGTACTTCCCGATATTGCCAACATACATCTTGAAACCGCCAATCAACTAGGATCTTCTGAGCATGTAGGCAGATATAACATTGGAGCTTTGACAGCATTGACATTATTTTCATTTGGCTGGATCCTAAACAGTATATCCATTTTAATAAGTAGAAAATTAAAACGTTTCGGGCCTGCGCTGGTGCTTATAGGCTTTTTCATCATTCCATTGATCTCTGGAATATCTACTCCGGTAATAGGAGGTATCGTTGGGGGGATAACCATAGGAACAGGTTTTTTCTTGATGGGTCTTGAATTGATAAAAACGAAATAACTAACTTGTAGTGCTTTCCATAGGGCAATCATTCAAAAGCGTTAGGTATGAGACACTTATTTAACACGATAATTGTGATATTGATTTGCGTCACTATCACTGCGTGCAAGCATAGTAATGAGCAATCAATATTATTAAAAGATCCTACGATTATTAATGTTCTAAACGGGCAAGTGTTTACGAACTCTATTTTGATCGAAAATGGTATTATCAAAGACATAGGTGATTATAATAAACTGGTTAAAAAGAAACCCGTCCAAGTGGTAGATTGTGCCGAAAAATATGTCATTCCTGGTCTATTTGATATGCACATGCATCTCGTAGAAGAAGAAAATAGTGTCCCCGAACTTCAAAGATTATTGAAGAGTGGAGTTACGGGAATTAGAGATATGGGAGGAATTGCAGACACTATTGCACAAACTAAAAGAATGATCCGAGATGGAGATATGATAGGGCCGGATATTTATTTTGCAGGTTATACACTTGACGGTGCTCAGACAAATGACCCTTTTCATCTTAAGGTACATGACACCACCGATATAAAAAAGCTGGTTACTAACTTAAAATCTATAGGCGTAGATTTTTTAAAAGTTCACAATTACTTTCCTACTCACAAATTGGTAGCACTTAAGAAAGCCGGAAATGAAATAGGTGTAAAAATTGCAGGTCATATCCCTGTGGGTATTGGATTATTTGAGTTGGATTCTGTTGGGATCAAATGTGTTGAGCACATAAACTCGCTAATTAGCAGTATTGTTTTAAAAAAAGGAAATGGCGTAACTAATCTTGCCGAAGGTTTAGCCGCACTGGAAGATCCTTCCTACATTTCTAAATTATCTAACTACTTTGTTAAAAATAACATCGCTCTCACACCTACCCTTTATGCTATGGACGATATGTACTCCAATCTGGAGGGAGCATCTAGAGCTAGAGGACTTCGCCTCATGGGCGTTTTTTACAACATGATTCGACAGATGGGACAAAGTGAGATGTTGCTACTGGCGGGCACGGATCGTGGTATTCTAAACGATGATAATATGTATGAGCTTCAAGACGAATTAGGCATCATGGTTACATCAGGTTTATCTCCGTTACAAGCATTAAAAACAGCCACCATAAATCCGGCAAAATTCCTTGAGATTGATACAGCCTACGGTTCGGTAGAGATTGGTAAAAAGGCCAACCTCATCATTTTAAACAGTAACCCTTTGCAAGATATCTCCAATACAAAAGATATCGATATTGTACTAAAGGAAGGTATATTATTTAGAAGCTCATAAGGACTTTGCACAGGAGAAGGTTCGTCAACTGCAAAAACCAACAAAATGATTCAAAAATAATGAAAGAATAACAACGTGTATAATTCCATATATTTACTTTCTAATTAACTAAGCTAAATAAATGGAAAACTCTCCAAAAACGGGTATTAAGGGGTTAATTGAGAATTGGCAAAGCGATTTAATCGCAGCAGTAAGTGTTGCTCTTATTGCATTACCCCTTTCATTAGGTATTGCCTTGGCTGCAGGCGCACCTGCAATGTCTGGTATCTTTTCTGCCGTTATTGGCGGTGTGGTGACTACACTTTATAGAGGTGGTCACATATCTGTAAACGGACCTGCCAAAGGAGTAATTGGCGTCATACTCCTAGGCATTACACTAATGGATGATGGATCTGGTCAAGCCTTTAATTATGTCCTGGCTGCAGTGGTTGTTTCAGGTGCCATACAAATGTTACTCGGTATTTTAAAATTAGGTCGATTAGCCGATATCTTCCATAGTTCTGTAATTCATGGCATTTTAGCAGCTATTGGAATTATTATTTTCGCAAAACAGATCCATGTGGCAATGGGCACGCATTCTGATAGTCCTAGTATTGTCCAAAACCTCATTGATGCGGTATTATATTTCCCTCAAGCCAATCCTTTTGTGCTAATCATTGCTTTAACAGGATTACTCTTATTACTGTTTCACTCAAAAATAAGTTACCGGTTTTTCCATCTTCTACCTGCACCGATATGGGTTATTGCACTTTCTATACCGCTTGTTTATGCGTTTAATTTCTTTGATCAGCACACGCTTTCGTTCTTAGGAGATACATATGAAGTAGGTCCTGATTTATTATTGCACATTCCAGATAATATTATGGATTCCATTATGCATCCCAATTTCGGAAAAATTAATACCATTGAATTCTGGACAACTGTATTTTCCATTTTAATTATAACAAGTATAGAATCTTTGGCCATTGCAAAAGCGGTTGATAAAATAGACCCTTACAGACGAAAAACGGATTTAAATAAAGATTTAACAGGTATAGGGTTTAGTACAATGGTAGCCGGTTTTATTGGAGGTTTACCAATCATAGCGGTAATTATTAGGAGTACCGTAAATATACAAAATGGTGCTAAGACCAAGTGGTCTAACATGTATCAAGGGCTGCTATTGCTACTTTTTATTGTAGTATTGAGTCCCATAATGAGACAAGTGCCATTATGTGCTTTTGCTATTTTACTCGTATACACCGGTTTTAAATTGGCATCGCCAGCAGTTTTCAAACAAATGTATAATCAAGGCACCGAACAACTTGTTTTCTTTATCGGGACCATGATTTTAACTCTTTATACTAATTTATTAATTGGTTTAATGGGAGGTTTAATATTCGCACTAATCATTCATATGTTATTAGCAAAAGTTTCCATTCCCCAATTTTTTAAAATGGCGTATTCATCCCGTACAAAATTGATCAAGCGACCAGATGGTAGTTTTGATTTAAAAATTAGGGGAATTGCGAACTTTCTAGGTATTTTAAAAGTTGATAAACTGGTAGCTCAAATTCCCCAAGGAGCAGATGTAAATATTGATTTATCTGGTACCAGATTAGTAGGTATCACATACATGGACTATCTGGTAGAATACTTAAAGATACAAAAGGCCACTGGTGGTCAGGTCTTCATAACGGGACTGGATTCTCATGTTTCATCATCCACATATAACAGAGCTCTAAAGCTTAGTTTAACTAGTTCTACAGTTAAATTATCGCAACGACAAAAACGTTTGCGGAATTTGGCAACTGAGAAGGATTATGAATTCGTGAGTCAAATTGATTGGAATACCATTAGTTTGAAGAAATTCCACTTTTTCGAAATTAGACCTATCGAACGTAAGTATAATTGTCTCAGAGGATCTTTTAAAGATTTAAATGTGTCATGGGAAATTGCAGATGTAACATTCAATGAAGGCCAAGCCTTTACTGCTGAGACCTTTAACACAACACTTATAGTTTTAAAATTGAATAAAAAAATACCTGTTTTCACTATGGAAAAAGAGGGTGTTTTGGAGAAACTATTTGACCGTGTTATGGCATTTACCGGCTATAAAGATATCGACTTTGAGATGTATCCAGATTTTTCTAAGAAATTCTTACTTATGGGTAATAATGAATCTGAGATTCGGTCATTTTTTACGGATGAAATTTTGCGGTTTTTTGAGAATCATCAGATTTACCATTTAGAAAGTAATGGTGAGGCAATTATTATTTTTGATAAAATTAAATTAGCTCGTACTGACGAAACCATCGCCTTTATAGATTATGCAAGAGAATTGGCTACATTGCTAGATACAAAAACGAATTAGTAATTTTTGAGTTTTCGATTATGAACTAACCCCAGGTTAATAAATAATCAAAGCACAACGACATGTACAAATCATTGCTATGAACAAACTAAAACAAAATAGCTAACTTTAATGCGGTCGATCTCCCATTTTGTTCGTCCAAAAAATGTATGCTTTATTTTTTTGCCAAACATAATCTACTGAAAATAGTACTGTGTATACTTATACTTCCTATAAAGCAAGTCTATGCTCAAGTTGAAAAAAAACCTTGCCCTAGAAATCAACCTGTTATTGCCTATCATGAAAAGGAGCACAGTACGTTTCTATTCGGGGGATTTTGCAGCACTACTAAAACAAGGCTCAATGATCTTTGGAAATTTGACGGTAAAAAATGGGAGTTAATAACATCAAAAACCGCTCCTGCTCCTAGAAGTGGACATGCAATGGTTTACGATTCATTTAGAGATCGTCTCATCGTATTTGGTGGTAAAAATCAGGAGAGAGCACTTCTTAACGACCTGTGGTCCTGGGATGGAACAAACTGGACATTATTAAGTGATAAGGGCCCTGTTCCAAGACAATCTCATAGAATCGCTTTTAACAGTGATACTGGTGATATTTTCCTTTTCGGAGGTTCAGATACTTCAAAAAAATCATTGAATGATACCTGGATATTTAGCAAGGGAACATGGACAGAGTTGAATATATCAAACTCCCCTGGATCAAGATTACAACATACATTGGTGTACGACCAACAAAGAAAAAAAATGGTACTGTTTGGAGGTTTCAACCGGACTGATACCGGTAAAACCGTTTATGGAGATACCTGGGAATGGGATGCTTCAAAGGGATGGTTATTAAGAAGTCAGGATAAAAACATGGCAAGAGATCATCATGCAATGGTATATGATTCAGTATTAAAAAAAACGGTTCTTTTTGGCGGTTATAATAAAGGATATCTCGGAGACACCTGGGTTTGGAACGGAAAGAAATGGGCACTAAAAACGTCAAATGGACCCTCTAGAGCAGGAAAACCGGGATTACTATATAATAGCATCGAAAAAAGTGTAGTTCTCTTCGGTGGTGGAAATAATGAGAATATGTATTTAATGGATTTCTGGAAATTCAATGATGCTACGAATACGTGGAACTTATCTTTTAAAAACTAATCTTGACATCGGCCTAGAAAGTGATTTATGCCTGAAACAAGGTGGCAAAATAATTGTACTTACCCTATAATTAATCGTATATTTCCTAAATAATTCGAAACTAAAAAGATTACAATGAAAAGTCAAAATCTCTTATGGTCCATACTCGTGTTTGCTTTTATGACTTTTGGGTGTACGTCTAATGACGGCATTACTGAAGATTCAAATGAAATACTCATTTTTGGTTGGTTTGCTGATGCTAGTTGTTCTGGCAGTTGTTCAACCATATATAAACTCGAGAATGGGCAAGTTTATAAGGACATCAGTACTACTTATCCGAACAACACATTTTTCACAGGTAATTTTCAATTGATGTCGAATGCCAACTACGACGATTTTAAAAGTCTATTATCTACGTTACCCAGCGAAATACGAAATGAGCCCAACGGATACTTAGATTGTACTACTTGTACAAATGCTAATGGCGGATTTTACATAGAACTTAAAAATGACACTGGGTTTCATAAATCTTGGCGTTTTCGTAATGCCATATACCCTAATTATATGGAGAATTATCGAAGTTTGCTCGTGGATAAATTAGCTGAATTGAGTAGTCTATAGATAAATCTAAACCAGGTAAGTACTAGAAGTTTCAGTAAAAAATATTTATTCAAAACCTGAAATTAACCATCAAACCTCAAGTCAGGCGATGAAGCTTCCAACGAATAAACATTATATTAGCACTATCAACTTGACAACAAAAAACGATGCTTTTTAATTCCATAGATTTTGCGATTTTTTTGCCTATCGTTTTTTTTCTCTATTGGTTTGTAGCGCATAAAAACCTAAAACTTCAGAACTTTTTAATCGTATTGGCCAGCTATACTTTCTATGGATGGTGGGATTGGCGGTTTTTATCGTTAATTATCTTTAGTACTCTGGTTGACTATGCGGTTGGGCAAAAACTTAGACATGAAGAAAATCACTTAAAACGTAAAGTCTTACTCTGGACCAGCATTATTGTAAACATTGGTTTTTTAGGATTCTTTAAGTATTATAATTTCTTTCTAGAAAATTTCGTTTCGGCCTTCTCTTTTTTTGGAGCGGAAATAAAAGCTCATACTTTACATATTATATTACCTGTTGGAATCAGTTTTTACACATTCCAAACATTGAGTTATACCATAGATGTGTACAAAAGAAAGCTTGAACCAACAAAAGACATTATTGCCTTTTCTGCATTTGTAAGTTTTTTTCCTCAATTGGTAGCTGGGCCTATAGAACGTGCTACGAACCTATTACCGCAATTTTACAAAAAGCGCTTCTTTATTTATTCGAACGCAGTTAATGGTATGCGACAAATTCTTTGGGGTTTATTCAAAAAAATAGTGATTGCCGATAATTGTGCGGAATTTGCAAACTTCATTTTCAACAATTCAGCTGATTATTCAGGAAACACATTAATCTTAGGAGCCATGTTTTTTGCTTTTCAAATCTATGGTGACTTTTCCGGTTATTCAGATATTGCTATTGGAACCGCCAGACTGTTCGGATTTAATCTCATGCAAAACTTTGCGTTCCCTTATTTTTCCAGAGATATTGCGGAGTTTTGGAGGCGATGGCATATTTCATTATCATCGTGGTTTAGAGATTACGTATACATCCCCTTAGGTGGTAGCAGAGGGAGTACGCTTCGAACGGTTAGAAATATCTTTATCATATTTATCGTTAGCGGATTTTGGCATGGTGCCAATTGGACTTTTATTGTTTGGGGAGCTTTAAATGCTGTTTATTTTATACCACTCCTGTTAACCAAAAACAATCGAAATCATATGGAAGTAGTTGCTAAAGGAAAAGTACTTCCCAGTATAAAAGAATTTGTATTAATCCTCATAACATTTGGCTTAACCGTCTTTGCATGGATATTTTTTAGGGCAGAAAATACGGCGCATGCTATACAATATATAACAGATATCTTTAAACAACCTGAGCAACTATTAAGTGTAGACATTTACTGGAGATACAAGAAAATAATCCTTTTAATAGGAATATTATTGGTTGTAGAGTGGCTTGGTAGAGAACAACAATATGCTATCGAGAACATAAAATTACCACGATTCGCTCGATGGTTTTTTTACCTGGTCATTGGAGTTTTGATTTTTGTTCTTGGCAAATTCAACGAAACTGAATTTATTTACTTTGCATTTTAAATACGATGAAACGATTTTTAAAATTAACTGCATTATACATTCTTCTTCTGCTCCTCGTGCTTTTCACGATGTTGAAGATCAGTTCCTATATAGTTAAAAAAAGGGGGTTTCAGAATCATGAAACAGAAAGTAATTTACTGGTTATGAATAGCAAGGAGAAATTCGATATACTCTTTATGGGTATTTCTCATGCAAGAAATTTCTCAAGATATAAGAATCATCAACGTATAGAAGAAATTCTAGCGAAAGAAATAATTAATATCGGGCAAGGAGGAGGACGGTGTGGTATTAACGAACAATTGTTCTATCTCGATTATTTTTATAGCAAAAAAAACAAGGCTTCCACGGTGGTATATGTCATTTCTCCACCACTGTTTTTTTCGGAAACACTTCCAATTGCATCTAACACATTTGATAGAGAACCCTTCGAACTAGACTTCTTTCTGCGTTATATATCATTTAGGTCCGAAAATAAGCATGAAAGATTGTTTTCGTATTGGCAGTCCAAATTGAATCGAAAATGGCTTTCACAGAAACCTTTTTCTTCAGATTCTAAGAATGAACAACTAGACAGCATTGATGTTACGGCTATAACCAAAGGACAGAGAATGGTCTATAAAGATTCCCTAGCCCTAAACCGATTTGCCAAAAGCACCGAAAGAGTAGAAGAAACAATCCTACTTGCATTAAAGAACAAGTCTAATGTAGTTTTAATTATCCCTCCAGCAATTTTTGGAAAATGGAAAGGTCATGCTAAAGTTGAAGAGTTTGCTAGAAGAATGCAAAAACATAAGGGTGTTGCATTTTATGATTTTTCAGAGACTATTTTGTCTCCTGAGTATTATTACGATCATCATCATCTCAACACCAATGGAGTTGTCTATTTTACAGAGCATTATTTAAAACCGGCATTGCACAAGAAGATGAACTAGGGTAAAAATGGTTAACTTTATACTGGTTATGATATCATTATTCCTAAGAAATCTGTTTTTTACTATTCTTCAACCTGGATTGGTGGTAGGATTGATACCTTTTTGGATATTAGACTTACGTTTTAAGACCCTATTCCCGCCCGTCTGGCAATTACATCACTATGTCGCTGCTTTTGTATTTTTAATGGGCTTTATTATAATGATCTGGTGTATTGTCAATTTTGCCATCAAAGGACGGGGAACACTATCACCCGCAGATCCAACAAAGAAGCTCGTTGTGCATGGTCTATATACGTTTTCTCGTAATCCTATGTATGTTGGTGTGATACTTATCTTAATTGGAGAAGTCATTTTTTTCAGATCTTTGGTACTTTGTGGATATACCCTCTTTGTGTTTATAACCTTTACCGTTTTCATAGTACTTGTTGAGGAACCTCGTTTAAGGAGGGATTTTGGAGAGGAATATGATTTGTACTGTCAAGAGGTACGGCGTTGGCTTTGATATTCGTTACAAGACTCAAAAGAATTGCTAACTTTAAAGACAAAATCATGATCCATAAATTACACTTTTCGATCGATATAAAAGCCGAGAAAGGCAAAATATGGAGTGCACTTTGGAATGATGATTCTTATCGAGCATGGGCAGGTGTCTTTTTTGAAGGTTCTTACATCGTTGCAGATAATTGGAAAGAGGGAAGCACTGTATTGTTCCTGGCACCGGAAGAAAATGGTATCTATAGCAAAATAGAAGTATATGTCCCAAATGAGGTCATACAGTTTAAACATATCGGAAATGTGGTCAACGGGAAGAAGCAACCCATTGATGATCAGTCAAAATTATGGTCAGGTGCAACTGAAACCTATAGGCTTACAGACGGTATAGGCAAGACTACATTAGCAATCGAAATTGATGTCATGGATGAACATCTGGATTTTATGAAAACTACATTTCCCAAAGCATTGGAAAAGATAAAGAGCAACTGTTTACAATGAAAATAATGATAAAGACAATACTAAATGTTAGTTTACTCACTATCGGAAGTTTATTTTTTTGCCTAAGTTGCTCCAACGAACCAAAGGAACCAGTCCGGAAGCTTTTCGAAGCTAAAAAAATATCCACCAATTTTGTAGAGCATTCGATTACATTCTCAGACGATAGGACCGAACTATATTTTACCAGAAGTACTGGTAAATGGGGGCAAGGTGGAGGAAAAAGTGCCATCTATTTTTCAGTTCTTACAAATGGAGAATGGTCTAAGCCAAAAATAGCCTCTTTTTCAGGTGAATATAATGACAGTGCACCTCATCTATGCGATAATGGCAAAACCTTGTATTTTACATCTACCCGACCTACAGATAGCATTATAAAAGCTTCTAAAGACATTTGGAAGGTTCAAAAGAATACCGATAATACCTGGGGGATTCCTCAACGATTAGATAACCCCATCAACTCCGAAAGGAGTGAATACAGTCCTCGTACAGATAAAATGGGCAACTTGTATTTTGCTTCGAATCGGGCAGGCGGATTGGGGCAAGGTGATATTTATTGGGTCAAAAAGGAAAAAGATGGCTTTGGTTTACCAATCAATTTGGGAAGTGTGATCAATTCTGAATATGGAGAGTGGAACGTAACGATCAATAACAATGGAGATATGTTAATTTTTGAATCGTCCGGCAGAGACGAAAACCTTTCTCCATACGGTGATCTCTATATTAGTTTTAAAACCAATAATCGGTGGTCCATACCTCAACATATAATTGAGTTAAATACTACGGGCAGCGATTTATATGCCGAGTTTGTAAAAGAAGGGGATTTACTTTATTATGCCAGCAGTGATAGCTTAAAAAGTGTAGATACCAACATTTATGCTATTGAATTTCATCAGCTACAAAAGAAGTACCGAAAGAATGCTACCTTTCCTGAATAAATTTTATTAAAATAAAGTGAGCGGTAGCATTAAGTATCAATTTTCAACCAAAATGTGGAGACATACACCAACAGGAGGTTGGTATTTTGTGTCATTACCTAAAAGGACATCCAAAGAAATAAGAGAGCACCTTGGTTGGCAAGAGGAAGGATGGGGAAGAATGAAGGTAATTGCCAAATATAAAGAGTGTACTTGGAAAACTTCCATCTGGTTTGATACAAAAATGAATTGCTATTTACTGCCTATCAAGGCCGAAATTAGAAAAAAGACAAACCTTCAAATGGATGTAAATATTGAAATGACCATTTGGATTTGAATTAAATAGCTGTAAGTTAATTCATCTCTTTCCATATAAAAGGTCAGATTCTTTAGAAATCTGACCTTTTAAATAATCGTTTCAATTGATTATGAAGTTACGGGTGTACTTACGATGTGAATATACCCATTATTCCACCCCCAAAGATTTCCATAATATCCTTTACCCCAATTATAACTGGTATCAAAATACCCTTGGTGAGATCCAATCACATGATTAATATAATTAGAGTTTCCATACTGTGAAACTTGAGCCACCGCATTATCTATCGGATATCGGCTATCAATATCCCATATTATACGTACGTTACCATACATTTCTACAAGCGTAACGGTAGCTTTCATTTCTGTTGAAGCCGTTACTGGCAAACTGCTTCCCAATTCTGATTGTTGTTTTTTAAGATCACTCATAATGTTCTGATTTAAATTTCTACTCTATTTACTATTGGCTTTTCGAATTTCGCCAGATAATCGAAACAAATGATCGTAGCTACACAATCGAAATACTTACTTCTGATTACCATTCAAAATTGGGGAATCAATAAGGTCTCCTGTGAAAAAATAGCATAAAGACCCAATATTTAACCATGAAGTCAGAAATATTGAATACAAAGTAAAATTTGAAAAAGGAATAAATACTTATCAGTTTTAAGTCATCTTTAATAAATTCAATCTTATTAATTATCTTTAGGTGGTAACGGAAAGATGATTCATCTTTTTAATCACTACTGATCGTACTCAAAATTATATAGACCAATCAAATTTGTATGAGTCCTGAACAAAAAAAGGTATTAAGAGCCAGGTTATTTCGTCATTTGGATGGTATCGTTATTGCGCCTACTGCATATACTTTAAAAAAACATGGCGTAACGGATTTCTTACTTAAGCAGAAAGAAACGACATTACAAGAACTTGCTACAGAATTTAACGCTAATGACGGGTATCTAAACGTGGCCTTAAGAGGGCTATGTTCTCAAGGATGGCTAACTCAGCAGGTAGATAATAAAAAAAATACTGTTCATTATAAGATCAATAGTAGATCTGAAGTTGCCTTTAATTACTTTTATCTGTATGAAGACGTCGTAGATCTTCTAAAAATGTCGGAAAATTATCATCCAAGAAAATTCGAAATTGAGCCTTTTTTAAAACTGAAAAGCATCTACGAAAAATATAGGAACAACTATGGTGTTCACTTCTCTCAGAACGCATCGCAACGAGCAATTGAACAGCAGATCTTGACACATATTGAAGGAATAATTGTAGGACCGACTACGGTTCGTCTTGGTATGAACGGTATGTTTCATAAATATTTTATGGAAACCCGATTCAAACCAGAGGAGTTCCATGAAAACTACGAAGATTTCGATCAGCTGCTAAGTATACTGGCAAATATTGGCTGGTTTACAATAAAAAATGGTACTTATGAATTCACAGAATATGGGTTATTCTTTGCTAAACGAGCTAGCGCATATGGCGTTACCGTATCTTATACTCCAACACTGAGAAAGTTAGACGACCTGTTGTTCGGAAATCCTTTAATCCTTAACAACAACGAAAATCAAGGTACCGAGATACACGTGGACAGAGAAATGAATGTTTGGGGAAGTGGTGGTGCTCATAGTTCGTATTTTAAAGTGGTCGATAAGATCATCATCGACCTTTTTAATAAACCTATTGATGAGCAGCCTAAAGGAATATTGGACATGGGATGTGGTAATGGTGCATTTTTGCAACACTTGTTTTCAGTGATTGAAAATCAAACGTATAGAGGAACCGTATTAGACGATTATCCTCTAACAATTATTGGAGTAGATTATAATCAGGCCGCATTGAAGGTTTCTAGAGCGAATCTCATTCAAGCTGATATCTGGGCGAAGATCATATGGGGTGATATTGGGAACCCTGAACTTCTGGCTACAAATCTCAAAGACAATTATGATATTGATTTAGAAAGTTTACTTAACGTACGAACATTTTTGGATCATAATAGAATTTGGGAACACCCAAAAAAGATCCTATCAAGAGTTAGCTCGTCAACTGGTGCATATGCATATCAAGGTAAAAGAATTAATAATAATTTGGTGGCGGCGTCATTAAAAGAACATATTCAAAAATGGGCTCCCTTTGTTGGAACGTTTGGTTTGTTGTTAATCGAGCTGCACACCGTAACACCAGAATTGGTAGCACAAAACCTTGGTAAAACCGCGGCCACAGCATACGATTTAACACATGGATATTCCGATCAATTTATACTTGAATTAGAAGAATTCCTTCATGCCGTAAAAGATACCGGTTTAACCCCGGACATGAAAGTCTTTAAAAAGTTTCCAGATACGGATACTGCAACCGTATCCATCAGTTTGCTAAAATCTAAAAGTGCTTTGTCTGGAAACTAGATACGCCAAGCATATCAATAGTTTTTTATCGTAAGACCGAACGTAACAAACTGGTCTTGCTCTTTTTGGTTTATTATGACAATACTCTCGTATGTATGTAAATAATTTACTTTAAAATTCACATACTTCCATATGGGTAGTTCTATGCCTATATCGGCTTGCCAGCGAAAGTTATTACTTTCTTCCAGAGATGGCTGAAAATAACTTTCGTGAGTTAGAATCAAT
Organism: Flavobacteriaceae bacterium; assembly: GCA_965218065.1. GTDB lineage: Bacteria > Bacteroidota > Bacteroidia > Flavobacteriales > Flavobacteriaceae > Polaribacter. The sequence goes on from OZ244589.1 coordinate 2,740,575, forward strand.
TTTTTCTTAAAAAGTTGGTATTTACCATTAATCCATATCGTACTTCGAAGCGTATTGATCGATTTACTCGTATTATATTCTGTATGATTAAAGTTTGCCCTTACAAAGTTCGTTTGTTCGAACTCACTGGTAAATGACATTTTTAACCAGTTGTTCTTTTTATTCAGTAACTGATAGGTAACTCCTGCTCCAAAAAGATAACGTTGATCGATTTCTCTTCTAAAATTTGTACTAAAAAACCCAAGAAATAAGGGATAGAATTTTCGCTCTGGATTGATGTACAAAAAATTCAAACTTAAGATGTCCTCATCTGCTTTTTCCTTCCCAAATTCCTGATATACATAGGAGTTTTTTGTTTTAAACACCCAATTTTTCCAGGGCTTAAAAGCCATGTCAGAATTAGCTCTGAATATGAGTGTATTCACATTTCCTCCTTGCCAAAAACCAGTTAACGAAAGTCTTGCCTTAAACTTAAGTGTATCACTTTCATTAATTTGTGCTGAAAGAAACAATGGAAGAAAAAATAAAAAATATACAAGCCTCTTCATGACTTTGATGATTCAAAAATGATACTTTTTTAAAAGGCTTGAAAGATACTTATTTATAACATAAAGTCTTTACGTTACTAAACTTTTTCCTCTGAAAAAAACGAAAACGTTTTCTTAAATTTCTTATTCAGATTGTAACTTGCATGGTTTTTGATAGGTCTTATAGAAATCACAAGTATTTTCATTTATTCAATGTCAATGAGCGTAATTACATCAAAAAAAACAGTCGTTTTACTAGTCCTGATTTTAGCCATCTTCAATTCCTATTCGCAACAAACTCCTGTTCATGTAGGCAATATCAAAACTTTGGAAATAAAATCAAAAGAACTGAAGGAAGTAAGAAATATTGAAATCTATCTGCCTCCGAGCTATGATAAAGCAAGAAATAAAAAATACCCTGTAATGTACGTGTTAGATGGACAAGAATATTTCCTGCATCCTGTTGCATATCAGAGAATGCTTCGGTTCAAAGATAAATCTCCAGAATTTATAGTAGTAGGTATCAATTCGGACAGAAGGAAAAGAAGAAAATTGTTTTACGAGGATGCGAATTCGTTCATTTCCTTTTTAGAAAAAGAATTAATTCCGAACATTGATACGAATTATAGAACCTTAAAAAATAGCGAGCGGATCTATTTTGGTTGGGAAATGGCCGGAGGTCTAGGTTTAGAACTTCTTTCTAGCCGTCCTTCCTTATTCAGTGCTTTCTTCCTTGCTAGCCCAACTCACTTTACCGAAAACAGAATTTTAAACATGAGTGAGTACCTGCTTCTAAATGGTTCGGATAGGCCTTATTTACATTTTTCTCGAGCACCTGAGGAAACCTATTTACAAAGATCATTTCAAAAGATTGATAGCATCTTAAAAGCGTATCATTATGGCGGTAAAGGTTATAAAATCGATCATCTATTAGGTGAAGATCATTATACCACCTCACTTAAAACTATTAATAATGGGTTAAGAAACTACTTCAATGATTATAATACATTACGTTTTTTCAGTTTAGACGAATACGATGCCTTTGGAGGTCTAAATGATATAAAAAAGTATTATCTGCATAGGGGTAATCGTTATGGGATCTCTTCAAACGTGCATAAAACAACTCAGCATTTTTTGTTATTCAATGCAATGAAAGAGGACAATTTTAAACGGTTTCAACTCTATGCGAAAGAGTTTAAAGAATATTTTGAAAACTTCTCGTTAGAAATATGGGTGATTCGATTTGCCGGTTATTTTGCTAAAAACAACAAGGATAAGGAGGCTTTAAAAATATACAAGACGGGGATCCAAAAATTTCCAGAATCTTCCACCATTTTTAATGCAATGGGGACATTCTATAAAGAGAAACAAGACAAACAAAAAGCAGCTATATACTACAAAAAGGCTATCGATATTGCAGAAAAAAAAGGAGAATCAAAGTTGCTGCGATACAAAACAGATTTAAAAGAACTTCGTCTCTAAGCAAAATACTCCCTCAGACTTTATTACATTCCTAGCATAAAGTTTTGTATTTTTACTAAGCACCACTTCTAAAACCACACCGGTTTTATAGGATACTCCTTTCTTACCAGTTGTTATAGGTAAGATCGTTAAAATGGGTAAATGACTCCCGCTAATTTCTTATTGATCTAAACACACTAACAAAATGACTACGCAATTAAAAAAAATGACCGAAAAGCATTGTGAAAATCCACCTGCTACCTATGATGATCTGAAAGTATTGTTTCTAAACTGTACGCTAAACAGAACTCCCGTATTGTCACATACTGAAGGTTTGATAAAAGTAGCCCAGCGAATTTTTGAGTCAGTGGGCGCTTCTACCAAAATTATCAGACCTGTAGATTACGATATCCCAGCGGGCCTTGGCTTAGATATGTCTAAAACACCGGAATGGGACAAGGATGACTGGCCATTAATTCAAAAAGAAGTAGACGCGTGTGACATACTGATACTCTGTACTTCTGTTTGGTTAGGTGAAAAATCATCTGTATGTAATCGCACCTTAGAAAGAATGTATGGATATACACATCAATTTAATGAAAAAGGACAGTATAGAGATTACGGTAAAGTAGGTGCAACTCTTATAACTGGTAATGAAGATGGTGTAAAACATTGCGCCATGAATATTCTATTTTCGCTTTCGCATATAGGTTATACGGTACCCCCGCAAGCAGATGCAGGTTGGATGGGAGAAGCAGGCCCTGGTCCGTCGTACATGGATGAAGGTTCTGGAGGACCAGAAAATGACTTCACCAACAGAAATACTACTTTTTTGGTGTGGAACTGCCTACACTTAGCGCGCATGTTAAAAGATAATGGAGGCGTTCCCGCCTACGGTAATCAGCCGGATGACTGGCAAGCCGGATGCAGAGCCGGGTTTGATAGCCCTGAACATAAAAGATAATAGGTTCCTAGAAGATTTTTTTGATAGCGCTTATCTTTTTGCGATCCAGGAAGAGGGGTTTAAACGCTGGCTATTTTTGAACAAAACGAATACCAACTTCGTTTTACCCGTTACTTTGTCCGTAAAAATAGTCCCTAACTGTTGTCCTGTTTGTACCTCATCTCCAGTATTAACATAGGAGTTTTCCAGATTCTTATAGGCAGAAATATAGTTACCATGTTGCACCAATACATTCTTCTTTCCTTCTGAAAGGGTTTGAACGGCTAAAACGGTTCCATTAAAAATACATTCGGCACTTTTGCCTCTATCAGTAACAATATGTAAACCCGTACTGTTAATGGTAATTCCACTTAAAGTAGGGTGTGCCTGTCGTCCAAAACGACGTACAACCAATCCGCTTTCAACAGGCCATGGTAAATTTCCTTTGTTTTGTTCAAATCGTGCTGCTAAGGCTTTTGCTTTGGGTGTTAATGCAAAACCTTTCGATTTTTTCACGCCTTTCTTAGCATTTGACCTGGCAATGGCCGCTTTAATTAATTTATCAATATTAGCAGCAACAATACGTTCTTGTTTCTGCTTTTGACGAAGCTGTCTTTTATACCTATTCTCTTTTCTTTTGATCTGAGTAATTAACTTTTCCTGACTCTCCTTATCCAGCTCTATCTTTTCCTTTTCACTTTTTTCAGAAGCCACTAACGTATCCTTTAACACTTTTTGATACAATAACGAATCATTTAATTGTTTCACTACAGTAGTTTGAGAATCTATTGCGATTCCTTGTTTTCTTCTATAGGCAGTATACTGCTTCATATATTGCAAACGCTTATATGCTTGATAAAAGTTTTTGGACGACAACAAGAACATCGTTCTACTTTGCTGGGATTTACTTTTATATGATTTAAAGATCATTTCGGCATAATCCGCCTTTAACGCTTCCAGCTTTTGAGTCAATTTTTCTATTTTCTTTTCGTTTGTCCTTATTTCTTGGGATAAGGCTTTTGCTTCAAGATTTATCGTCTCAATAAGTCTACTTCGAACTGCAATTTTTTGATTAATATCTTTAAGATCGTTCAACGCATTCTTTTCTTTCTTTTGCGCGTCAAAAAGCAGCTTGTTCACTTTTCGAATTTCAGTTTTTAACTTTTTTCGCTCAGCCTCCAATTGCTTTCTAGTCTTTTGTGCTAGTGCAGAAAAACTAAGCAGGAAAATAATAAATAATGATATGTACCTTTTATAGTTTATCATCTTAATTCTAGACGCTTATATGTACTTGGAACTCTGTAAGGAATACTAATTGGCCTATTTATATTGACACTTTTATAGTCCAGGTCTATATAGGTTTGTTTCACTCCCTCTTTGGCTTTAATAATAATTTCCATAGGCAGCCAAATACTGTTAAACTGCTTATATTTTCCGTAATCAACTTTTAAACTTTGCTCTTTTGCTTCGTTAGTAAGATTCATTTGATCCAGTTTAAAGTGATTTGGATTGATCTTAAAAAACACGTTAAACAATTCTTCTTGAACTTTTGGAGTCAATTTATAAGAAGTATTTTCCACGGTTGCATTATACTTTTTTCCTTTCATCTCAAAAATGCTCTGACCAAATAACAAATTTTGCAACTGATCAAAACTCACATCTATTCCCAACATTTGTTTTAGCATTCCATAATCTCCCTCAAAATAGTGTTTGTTTTTAGGTACCGATACATAAAATTGAAAAGCATTTGGTGTAATTTTTGCTTTAAAGATCGTAATTACTTTATTCGCCTTGATCCATATAACTGAATCTTTTTGCATTCTTAGCCGTACGGTAAAACTATTTTTTGTTCTTTCTCCTTGTTTTGAAACGCCTTCATGAACGACTTTCATTTTAGCATCCATTGTGCTAGCGTCAAATGTATTTTCAAGATGCTTTTTAACAATCTTTCTCGCCGACATTTTTCTAACGTCTGTGCTAGTTTTAACTACATTCTTGGTTGTTTTACAGGAAACCAAAAAGAACATGCATAATAAAAATCCTAGTATGTTTTTCATTTAATGGATCTAAGTTTTTTTGCTCGATTCTTAAATTCAGACGCTTTTGTCGTATTCTTCAATCCAGCATAAGCCTTGGCCATTTGATCGTAGAACTGTGCTTCTAAACCTGTATTATCAATTACAAAATCGATACCACTTTCTAACATAGTTAACGCTTTTTTATATTCTTTCTGATAATTCAAAGACGTTCCCCTCATTAAATATGCATATGGTTGGGCTGGAAATAGTGTAACGGCTTCTTTACTATATGTGTTCAAAACCTCTCTGTCTTGTTTATCAGCCATCTCCAAAAGACGCTTTAATGTTGTAAACGATGATGTATTATTTGTAAAACTTTCAACTAAGCCTTTTAAATCGGTTGGTTCCTTTGTCTTAACTAAACCAGGTCTTCTTTTTTCTAAGCTCGACTTTAAATTTCTCAAGTTTCTTGACAATCCTTTTTCAGATTCCAGGACATTCATTAGATCAACAGCTTTTTCATAATCCCTATTTTGTAAAAACAGATACACCAAATCATCTCTTTTTGAGGCGTCCATTTTAACTATTTTCTCCTGGACTTCAATGGCTTTCTTAAAATCACGTTCTTTTTTATGTACGGCTACTAAATGAGATAGCATCCAAATATTATTTGGTTTTTGCAGTAGCGCTCTTTGTATAAACTCTTTTGCTTGAAATGTTTGATTAAGGAGTAAGTAGTTTTTTGAAAATTCAAATAACACAGAGGTATTATTCGGTAAAATCTCATTACATTTTTCAAGGTTCTTAATGGCCTTATCATAGTTTGTAATCGACTTTTCAGAAAGTGCCTTAAAAAAGAACTGTTGAAAGTTTAACTCTTTCTCTTCTGAAAGGTCTTTTGCAGCAGGAATACTATCTTGAGCAAAGGACATGAAAGGATTGTTTAGAAGTCCTAACACTACTAATATGACAATCCTTGTATTCATTCTTTTAAAGTAATTCGGTATAGTCTCCTATGCTTACCGATGTATAATTTCCATTATATTTTGCATGATTTCCAATCATCGCATTATCTAAGGTAGCATTTGTAATGGTAACATTAGATTGTATTAACGAATTTTTAACGATAGAATTTTCTATTAGGCTGTCCTTCCCAATGGAAACATGAGGTCCAACTGTAGTGTTCTTCAAAACCACATTTTCTCCAATAAAGCAAGGTTGAATAATTTCTGAGTTCTCCAATACCACCGAGCTAGAAACTAAATTATTTCCTCGTTCTTGTTCAATTCCTAAAATCGTTTTATTTGTGTCAACGGTAGGGTCTTTCTTACCACAATCCATCCAAACATCTACTTTTCCCGGAATAAATTTTGCTCCTTGAAGCTTTAATGCTTCTAATGCTTCGGTCAACTGAAATTCTCCAGAAGGTCGAATATCATTATCTATAAGGTGTTTGATCTCCTTTTTAAGCTTATTACCTTCCTTGAAATAGTAAATTCCAATAATGGCCAAGTCACTTATGAACTCCTTTGGTTTTTCTACAAAATCTGTAATATATCCATTGTTTAGCTTAACTACACCAAAAGCACTTGGGTCATCTACCTGCTTTACCCAAATTGCTCCATCTGCTTCGGCATCTAGCGTAAAATCGGCTTTAAAAAGTGTATCAGCAAACGCAACAACACATGGCCCAGAAAGCGATTCTTTTGCACAATAAATAGCATGTGCAGTACCTAACGCTTCTTCTTGCACATACACAGAACCTTTTGCTCCTAACTCATTTGCAATATGTAACAATGTTTCTTCTGTATTCGCTGGAAAACCTTTTGAGGCAGGTCCAATAATAAAAGCTATTTCTTCTATCTCTTGTTGTACTACTCCTGCAATATCCTCTACTAATCTTTGTACAATCGGCTTACCAGCGATAACCGTTAAAGGTTTAGGAATGGTTAATGTATGTGGTCTTAGTCTTGACCCAATACCGGCCATTGGAACTATAATCTTCATCTATTTTCTCTTCAATAATTTAAGTGCTGCAATATACTATTTATAACTGATTGGAAAAGAATCAAAATCATTTAAATTCCTTTTGGAATGGCGCTAATTAAAGACTTTGTATACAATTTCTTTGGATGTTGGTAAATTGCATCCGCATCTCCAATTTCTTCAATTTTCCCTTTATTCATTACTACCAGTTGATCAGACATGTATTTAACAACCGAAAGATCGTGAGAAATAAAAATATAGGTGAATTTATATTCCTCTTTAAGAGCATTCAACAGATTAAGAACCTGTGCCTGAACAGAGACATCTAACGCAGAGACAGACTCGTCACAAATAATGATCTTAGGCTGCAATGCAATTGTTCTTGCAATTCCAATTCGTTGTCTTTGTCCTCCAGAAAATTCGTGTGGATATCTATTATAATATGCTGCTTCTAGTCCAACTTTTTCCAGCAATTCCAGCACATAATCTTTTCTTTCTTTAGTATTCGAAAGTATACCGTGTACTTTCATCGGTTCTAAAATTGCCTTTCCAACTGTTATTCTTGGATTTAATGAAGAAAAAGGGTCTTGGAAAATAATCTGAATATCCTTTCGCAATTTTTTCAATGTTGATCTGCTGGCTTTAGAAATATCTTCTCCGTTATATACAACTTTGCCCGATGTAGCTTTTTCCAACCGCAAAATCGTTCTTCCCAATGTCGTTTTCCCACAACCTGACTCTCCTACTAATCCCAGTGTTTCTCCCTCGTATATTTTAAAGCTTATATCATCAACGGCTTTTACTTTGGTTCCCTTTTTAAACCAGGTTGCGTTAGATAGAAAATGTTTCTTAAGGTTTTGAACTTCCAATAACGGATCTTGATCATACAATCTTTCGTGAAATACTGTTCTTTCTTCTTCGGTGTACAACTCGGTATTGACCGCCCCATCTATAAAATCTTTTACAGTTGGAAGTTCTTTATATCTTTTATCAAGTGTAGGCTTGGAATTAATAAGTGCTTTGGTATAGTCCTTTTCAGGGTTTTTAAAAATTCGAGAAGTTTCACCTTTTTCAACAAGAACACCGCGATGCATTACTATAACATTATCTGCAATTTCGGAAACTAGTGCCAAATCATGAGATATAAACAAAATACTCATCTGATTCTCCAGTTGTATTTCTTTTAATAATGCGATTATTTCTTTTTGCACCGTAACATCCAAAGCTGTTGTAGGCTCATCTGCTATTAGTAAATTTGGCTTGCATGCTATTGCCATCGCAATCATTACACGTTGCTTTTGACCTCCGCTTATTTGGTGCGGATACGAATTGTACATTTCTTCCGGTCTTGGTAATTTTACTCTTGTGAATAATGCAATAACCTCTTCCTTAATTTCTTTTCTAGACAGCTCTGTATGTTGCTCAAGAACCTCAGCTACCTGAAACCCACATGTCAATGTTGGATTTAATGAACTCATAGGTTCTTGAAAGATCATTCCAATTTTCTGTCCTCGGATTTGCAGAAAATCTTTCGAGGTATATGTAGATATATCCTCCCCATTAAAAACAATGTCACCGACTATTGTTGTCTTCTTTTTAGGTAAAAGACCTAATATGGCAAGAGCAGTCACAGACTTTCCGCTTCCTGATTCTCCAACAATACCCAGTATCTCATTATCTCCTAGATTAAAAGAGATATTTTTTACAACGGTATTTTTCTTTTCATTTTCAGCATCAAATGAAACAGAAAGATTACGTATTTGGAGCATTTTATAAATATTTTTTTAAAGATACCAATATTAAAAAAAGCATCACCATTTTAGGTGAACTAAAAATTTCACCATTTTCTGTTATTGACAGACATGTAAAGATGTACTACTTTTATCATATAATTTTTCTTAAATTATTCTTTGTTTTAGTTACAATATTAATCAAGAATGCCTCCCCCCTATTTCTAATTAATATTTTAAAAACCCAGGTGTATTACCTGGGTTTTTTGTTTATAAATTCTATCCGATGACAAATGCTACTTTTTCAGTGATGTAAAAAAATCACTGTTTTCAGGGATTGACTTATTTATAAAAAAATCATACGTTTGTTCCGCATTTAATAAAATTTTAAGATTTTTTAACATTATTTATTCAATCAAAGTCAGTATTCATTACATCTCTCCAAAATGACTTGACCCCTAAATACTGAAAAAATCTCTTACAACATAATGCATTTCGCAGATATTAATACACTTTATTCTAGTAAGGCTGTATGGTGTTTGCGTGGAAAATTAATCAATTAACCCTAAACCAAATTTCATTATGAAAAAAAAACTATTTAGGTTACTGATTGGAAGTGTTTGCGTGACAGCAATTTCAGTTGGTATTTACAAAAAGTTTGCTGAAGAAAACTCAAAGGCGAAGATCTCAGAACAGAGACAAAAGCACAGCGAGTTTTTGAAAAACAGTCCTTTCAAAGAATCCCTGACATGGGATAAGAAAGTACGAAAGAAAAATGGCTTACCTCCCAACAAGTATTTTGAGCAAATGTGGGAATTAACCATCAATCCGTCTACCGGTAAGTTAGATGATGGTAACCTTACATTGTTAAGAGAACAACTACAACAGGAGAGACAAGGTCAAAGAAACCCCGGTAATGCCGCCAATGCGTGGACGGAGAGAGGACCTAACAATGTTGGAGGTAGAACCAGAGCTATTCTGTTTGACCCAAATGATTCCAGTAATAATACGGTATATGCCGGTGGAGTTAGTGGGGGTTTATGGAAAAACACGAACATTTCGAGCAGCAGCTCTCAATGGACACGAGTTCAAAATGTCCCAGGAAATCTATCTGTATCCTCAATAACTGTAGACCCGAACAACTCTAACATCTGGTATGTTGGAACAGGTGAACAATATACTGGAGGAGATGTAGTAGGTTCAGGAGTATATAAAACAACTGATGGCGGTACCACCTGGACAGCTGTAAATATTCCTGCGGCTGGAGGTGCTACTTTCGAGTATAGCGCTACCAATTTGTTCTTGTCCGGAATATTTTATGTGAACGATGTTATTGCCTGGAATAATGGAGGTAACACTGAGCTTTTTGTGGGTGTTGGAGCTTTTGTTTATGGCGATGCTTCTTCCCCTTCAAACTGGTTAGGTTTGCAAACTGCAGGAATCTATAGATCAACCAACGGCGGAAGTACCTGGTCTAGAATAGAATCATCTAACATGAGTCATGTACAAAATGGGAGAACCTATTATTACATTCCTAACGACTTTGAAATAGGTGCAGACAATAAACTTTGGATGGGAACTATCGGAAATGCATTTGGTCAAGGTGGAGGAAGAGTATATAGCTCTACAAATGGTGCTACCTGGACGGAGGCCGGAGCCTCTCCATTAACCGATTCTAACAGAGTAGAAATTGAACCTTCTGCTTCGAATGCAAATAAATTATACGCGTTAACTCAAGGATCAAGTTCACCGGTTCATATTTATGGAACCACAAATGGATTCAGCAGTATCACTACAAAGGCATTACCTAATGATGCCGATCCTGGGATTGCTTCAAACGATTTTTGTCGTGGACAAGCATTTTATGATTTAGTAATAGAGGCAGACCCTGCGAATGATAATATTCTGTATGTTGGTGGAATTGATCTTTTTAAATCTACCAACGGAGGTTCTTCCTGGTCACAACTATCGCATTGGTATGGTGGTTTCGGATTCCAAAATGTACATGCCGATCAGCATGCCATTGCTTTTGGAAATAATTCATCTACAAGAATGATTTTTGGAAACGATGGAGGTATGTACTATTCTGGAAATGCCGGATCATCTATTACTTCCAGAAATAATGGGTACAATGTAACACAGTTTGTTAAAGCAGGTATAGGACCCGATGGTTCTGGAGATACTACAGGTATTTTCTCTGCGGGTGCGCAAGATAACGGAACACAAGCTTTTAGAAATCCTGTTGCTGGGATTAATAGCTCTGTAGAGTCTACTGATGGCGATGGTTTTTACACATTTATTGACAAAGATGGTCAGTACATGATCGCTACCTATGTTCGTAATGTTATCTATCGATTCAACTTACCGTGGAATGGGCAGTCTAGAATTCAAGGAGGTGCAACTACTTTGTTTAATGATGCTCAAAATACGGGTGATTTCGTAAATCAAATGGATTATGATAGTGATGCCAATAGATTATTATCAAACAAATCTAACGCTTCCAGTAATGCTATTTTAAGTATTAATGTTGCTTCGAACAGCAATGGAACGTTAACAAACTCTGCGCTTACAGCAAAACCAACTGCATTTAGAGCCTCTCCATTTGCAAACAACACATGGTATGTGGGAATGGCAAATGGTGGATTGCTACGTTTAACTAATGTTACGAATTCGTCAGCTTCATGGAGCACGATCACCACCCCATTTGTTGGTTCTGTTTCTTCTGTTAGATTTGGAGAAACTGCAAATGATCTAATTGTAACGATTCACAATTATGGTGTAACCAGTGTTTGGTACTCTTCAAATGCGGGATCTAGTTGGGTAAGCAAAGAAGGGAATCTTCCTGACATTCCTGTAAGAGACTTCTTATTAAATCCATTAAGTACTAATGAGGCAATATTAGCTACTCAGTTAGGCGTTTGGGAAACAGAGAATTTTAATGATGCAAATCCTTCTTGGACGCAAGCTTATAATGGAATGAGCGATGTTAGTGTTACTGCTTTTGATTATTGGGCTGTAAATGGAGATGACAATAACAACAAGATCATTGCATCTACATACGGTCGCGGAGTATTTACAGGGCAGTTTACTGCAACCTCGACTCCAGACACAGAAGCTCCAACGGCACCTTCAAGCTTAGCTGCAAGTAATACAACTGAAACCACAACAGATCTATCATGGAATGCTTCTACTGATAATGTAGGTGTTGCTTCATATGACGTGTATCAAAATGGTGCTGTAGTGGCTAATGTAGGAACTACAAACTATCAGGTGACTGGATTGACAGCTGCTACCGCATATAATTTCTATATAATAGCCAAAGATGCTGCAGGTAATAGTTCTCCACAAAGTAATACAGTGAATATTACCACAGATGCACCGGACACTCAAGCTCCGACTGCTCCTACGAATTTGAGTTCTTCAAATATTACTGATTCCGGAGCAAGCTTATCTTGGACTGCTTCTACGGATAATGTAGGAGTTGCATCTTACGACGTATATCAAGGTGCAAGTATTATTGGGAATACTACAAATACTTCATATCAGGTTACTGGTCTTGCAGCAAGTACAAGCTATACTTTTAGCGTAAGAGCTAAAGATGCAGCAGGAAATGTTTCTGATGCCAGCAACACGGTGAATGTAACTACAGAGGCTGTACAAGTAACATATTGTTCTTCTCAAAGCTCAAATATTAACGATGAGTATATTGGGAGAGTTCAATTAAACACTATTGACAATGCTTCAGGTGGTCAATTTTATACCGATTTCACGAGTATCTCAACTACATTGACTAAAGGAAGTCAATATACAATTACTGTAACACCAACCTGGACAGGAACCGTTTATAGCGAAGGTTATAGCGTTTGGATCGACTATAATAAAGATGGTGATTTTACAGATGCAGGTGAGCAAGTATTCTCCCAAAGTGCAACGCAAACGACACCTGTTAGCGGAAGCTTTACGGTGCCTGCAGGTGCTACTGAAACCTCAACCAGAATGCGTGTTTCTATGAGCTATAATGCAACGCCTACCTCTTGTCAATCATTCACATATGGTGAAGTAGAAGATTACACTGTGGTAATTGCTGCAGCAGGTCCAGATACGGAGGCTCCTAGTAACCCGAGTGGTCTATCTGCTTCAAACACAACAGAAACTACTACAGATCTTTCCTGGAATGCCTCTACGGATAACATAGGTGTTACTGGTTATGATGTATATAGAGGAGCAACGAATATTGCAAGTGTAACTGGCACTTCTTATCAAGTAACTGGTCTATCAGAAAATACTTCTTACTCATTTACTGTGAGAGCAAAAGATGCGGCAGGAAATATTTCTGGAGACAGTAATACGGCTAATGTAACAACACTAGCAGCTCCTACTTGTTCTGATGGAATACAAAACGGAGATGAGACCGGTGTTGATTGCGGCGGATCTTCATGTGCACCATGTTCATCGAGCAATACTATTCTAAATCAAAGTTACTTTGAGTCCGGATGGGACGGATGGGCCGATGGAGGTAGCGACTGTTTCAGATATTCTGGTTCCAGATCATATCAAGGAAGCTATTCGATTCGAATTAGAGACAACTCAGGTACAGGTTCTGCAATGACATTATCTAATATTGATGCAAGTCCATATAATCAAATTGAGGTTAATTTCTTCTTCTATGTATATAGTATGGAAAACGGAGAAGACTTCTGGTTACGATTCTATGATGGTTCTAGTTGGACTACCGTTGGCACCTGGGTAAGAGGTTCTGGAATAGAAAATAACAACTTCTACGAGGCAACCATAACGTTAGACGCTTCTCAATATAATTTTGCTGCTAACTCTGGTTTCCGTTTCCAATGTGACGCTTCTGGAAATGCCGATCAAATTTATATCGATCAAGTAACTATTACAGGTATTAGTAGCGGAGCTCCAGCAGCGAATTCTTTAGTTGCCTTAGGTAGAAACGTTAGTCAAACGGAAGGAACAGGTAATTTCAATGATGATCTTATTATCTATCCTAACCCTGTTAGAAATGTAGTTAACGTAAATCCTAGCTACAATGTAAATTCTAACTTTAGAATTATTGACCTAACTGGAAAAACTGTCCTACATGGATCTATGTTGAACAATTCTATTGATGTTAGCAAACTGAAAACAGGAATATATCTTTTAGAACTTTCTGACGAAGAAGAGAAATTCGTTCAGAAATTTATAAAACGATAAATTGACCTACCCCTAATACAACAAGAGCTCGGGAAACCGGGCTCTTTTTTTATCCCTGAAAACAGTGAGTTTAAAATTTCATGGTTTAAGGGGATTGACAGACCTTGAAAGATGCTATATCTTTACACCGTAATTGTTCATTATATTCTTGTTATAATTATAATTAATTAAGAAATACCTCCCCCTTTCTTAATTAATACACTTAAAAACCCAAGCTTTTGCTTGGGTTTTTTGTTTATTTGCAGAACTAAACTAGTAACGTGAATTACCTATCCGTAGAGAACATTTCGAAATCATATGGCGAGCGTGTTTTGTTTGAAGACATCTCTTTTGGGATTAATAAAGATCAAAAGATTGCTTTTGTTGCAAAAAATGGAAGTGGTAAAACATCCATTTTAAATATTATTGCCGGTAAAGATTCGTCAGATACCGGTCAGGTAATTCAACGGAAGGGAATTCAAATCTCATACCTATCTCAAGAGAACCTTTTAGACCCCAGTTTAACTATTGAGGAAACCATTTTTTCTCAAGGAAATAAGATCCTAGATATTATTCATCAATATGAAAATGCATTAAAAAATCCCGAAGATACTGAGGTATATCAGCGGGCTTTTGAACAAATGGAACAACATAACGCCTGGGATTTTGAAACGCAATACAGGCAAATCCTTTCGAAGCTTAAACTGGAAGATATTTCGCAAAAAGTCTCAACACTATCTGGCGGCCAACAGAAAAGATTGTCTTTGGCAATCATTTTGATCAATAAACCAGACCTACTTATTCTGGACGAACCCACGAATCATCTGGATCTGGAAATGATCGAGTGGTTAGAAGCTTTTTTTGCTAAAGAAAAGATCACGTTGTTTATGGTAACTCACGATCGCTATTTTTTAGAAAGGGTTTGTAACGAGATCATTGAATTGGATCATGGAAAATTATACAAATACAAGGGGAATTATTCTTATTATTTAGAGAAGAAGGAAGAACGAATTGCTCAGGAACAATCCTCCGTTGAAAAGGCTAAGAATCTTTTTAAAAAAGAATTGGATTGGATGCGGAAACAACCAAAAGCCAGAACCACTAAATCCAAATCCAGAATTGATGATTTTTATATCATCAAAGAAAAAGCACACAAGAGAAGGCAAGACCACCAAGTGCAACTGGAGATCAATATGGAGCGTTTGGGAAGCAAGATCGTAGAACTCCATAGATTGCAAAAATCCTTTGGTAACTTAAAAATATTGGATGGATTTGATTATGTATTCAAAAAAGGAGAGCGAATTGGAGTCATTGGAAAGAACGGTACTGGAAAATCATCTTTCTTAAATATACTAACACAAAGAGAACCAGTTGATGGTGGTAAAGTTGTTGTTGGAGAAACCGTGAAGTTTGGATATTATACCCAGAAAGGAATACAGATCAAAGAAGGCCAAAAAGTAATCGACGTAGTTAAGGAATTTGGTGAGTACATCCCATTAACAAAGGGCAGAAAAATATCGGCAGGACAATTGTTGGAACGATTTTTATTTAATCGTAAAAAGCAACATGATTTTGTTGAAAAATTGAGTGGAGGTGAACAAAAACGTCTTTACCTGTGTGCCGTTTTGATCCAGAACCCTAATTTCCTGATCCTGGATGAACCTACAAACGATCTGGATGTAATTACCTTAAATGTACTGGAGAACTTTTTATTGGATTTTCCGGGGAACCTTATTGTTGTTTCTCACGATCGATATTTTATGGATAAGATCGTTGACAGTCTTTTTGTGTTTAGAGGAAATGGTGTCGTAGAAAACTTTCCAGGTAATTATTCAGATTTTAGGGCGTATGATATATCCAAACCAAAACAAAAGGAAATTGAACCAAAATCTGTTCAAAACGACAAGCCGAAACAAAAGGCAAAACTATCTTATAATGAGAGTAGAGAGTTTAGTGATCTGGAAAGGGATATAGCACTTCTAGAAAAGAAAAGAATTATTATTGAAGATCAATTCAACAATAATGAAATTCCTACCGAGCAGATTAATGAAGTCTCCGCAGAACTAAAAGGTATTATAGATACCATTGAAGAAAAAGAAGAACGCTGGTTAGAGCTTTCCATGAAATTAGAAGGTCATTGACCTATGTATTCGATCTGATCTTCTCCTAGTATCTTTTCATTATTAAACCTCAACAGTAATTGTGCCACCGCTATGGTGTCCTTTTCACAGTATTTTACGATTCTATTCAGGTCTTTTTCTTGGTAATAGATTCTAGCAACATCACTACCGTCGATATCATCTTTAGGTGATGGTATTCCTAAAGTATGTGTTAAAAGTCTTAGAGAACTATAATGTTTAAAGTCACCGAACTTCCATAGGTCCATGGTGTCTAAATGCGGTACTTCCCATGGTTTCTTTCCAAAAAGGTTCAGCTTTTTTGGCAGTGCTATTTGATGAACAATCATTCTTCTGGCTAAAAAAGGAAAGTCAAACTCTTTGCCATTATGCGCGCATAATAACTTATTTGCTTGTTTAAAATGTGTATCTAGAAGCTCTTTAAAGTCAAGTAGCACCATCTTTTCATCACCACCATAAAAGGATTTTATTCTCAACTTCTTCAAACCATTTGTTTCAACAAAGAACCCTACTGAAATACATATTATTTTTCCAAACTCAGCCCAGATCCCAGCTCTTTCATAAAAATCTTCAGGACTTATTTCTTCTCGACGTTGATATGCCGTTTTCTGCTCAAATAGCTCTTTTGATTCATCTGAAAGTTGTTCCCAATGCTCATGCTCGGGTACTGTCTCTATATCGAGAAATAAAACATTTGAAAGTGATATATTTAAATTCATAAGCAGTTTTATTTTTTAAATATAAAAAGCCTCGAAACATTCCGAGGCTTTTATAATTTTATGTGCGTTAAATAGTATTTTCTCTATCTAACTACTAATTTTTTCGTTGCTATCTTGCTACCTTCTTGCACCTTTAAAATATACACTCCAGTACTTAAAGAAGATACATCTACTAATTTATCATTCGTAGAGAATTTTGTAGCTAATACCTGTCTTCCAAGTACATTAAAGATCTTTACCGTTTTCTCCGAAATAGAGTTTGTCGTAATGGTAAATCTTTTGTTGTTTACAGGGTTCGGATATGCAGCAAAACCATCAATAGCATTATCTTCCAACGAAGCTGTAGCTCCTGTTGGTGCCACCTCTGACCAAGAAGTTCCTACACGTAACTCATCAAAATCCATAGCTGGTGTCTCATTAGAACTATCCTGACGCAGCAAGAATCTACTGATTCCTCCTGCAGTAGCATCTGTCAATGTCACATTAGCTGCAGGTGGTGTATTGGTTCCAAAAGTAGTCGCATCCGGCACTACCCAAAGATCCAATTCATCATTATCCAGATCATATCCAATCACTACAAAAACAGGCTCTTGAATATTTGCAGTAAAACCTGTATGATAGGTTCCACTACTTCCACTTCCGGTACTAATTCCGACATTGAACTGTAGTCCTTCGTTGGTTCCTCCAGCCGTTACATCTTTTACCCATACTCTTCCTCTAAAAGCACCATCTTCTGCCAATACTGCAAAGTATCCTCCATCAACGTCTGTTACACCAGACATACTAGTCACATGGAACATAAACGATGCATATACTGTACCTGTTGTTTTTTCTTCAAAACCTATATAAGGGTCACTACCTCCACCGGACATACTTACCATATTTCCTGTTTGATCTGGGAATTCAGTAGATAAATAATAGTTCCCTAAAATAGGTCCACCACCATTATCATTCGCCTTTACTTGAATATTGTTTGGCGTTCCTGATGTAGATGCATCTTGCCATAATGGGTGTGATATTAGATCTGTATCCGCAGTATAATCAAACGTCTCTGTAAATGGTAAAGCGAAACAAGTTGGACTAAATAGTGTTCTATCATAGTCACAACTACTTCCTGATCCTCCAACAATGTCAATAGCATAATCCATGCCTTCAGTCATTCCACTAAAGGTAATAGTTCCTGCTGCCATCGTATCGGGGTTATCCCCTCCAACTGTAACTCCTGCCGGAGCTGTAATTGTATATGTAATTCCTGTATTTCCTCCTGTAAAAGCAATGGTTCCGCTATAGGTGTCCACTCCAGAAGTCGATGCATCACATGTTGTTGCTACTGCTCCAAGTACTAGATCACAAGGTAATTCAACAGAAAAAGAAACTGAGGCCATTACCTGTGGAGTTAACGATGCTCCTGCATTATCTACCAACTCTACAGTTGCCGTGTAACTTCTTCCAGCAACCACTGTTATTGGTGTCGGCGTTGTTGTAAAAAATGACGTTACCTCATCAGATTCTCCAGTCTCTTGTAACGTTGCTTTAATATATCCATCTCCTGTGTTATCCGTCATACCAGACCCGTTATCTCCCGAAAGCGTGAAATTGTCAACAGTTAATGTCACCGGTACTTCTGTAGTTGTAGATGGAAATACCTGATTGTTTGCTGGTGCATTGATCGTAATTGCCGGATCCATAGAAACAGAACCTGAAGGTGTTACCGAAGCCCAGGTAGTTCCTATTCTCAACTCATCCATTATCATGTTCGGTGTCTCGCCACTAGAGTCTTGTCTTAACAAAATTCTATCAATTGCAGAAGGGCTTCCATCTGTATTGGTAAAGTCTGCGGCTGGCGCAGAACCTGCTCCAAAATCTGAGCTGGATGGGTTAATCCATCCATTTATAACTCCCGTATCGACATTATAACTTAGTACAACTAAAACAACACTATTTAAGTTTTGCGATTGTCCGAAACCTGAACCCGAACTCGCTGTAGTATAGGCGAAATCAACCGTTGTACTGGAAGCATCTACAGTCGGTTTTACCCATAACCTACTTTGAAAAGCATTGTTAGACGATGCAAAAATGGCAAAGTACCCTCCATCTGTAAAATCTGTCATATTAGAAATATCGGTTACATTCAGTAAAAACGAAGCATACACTTCTCCTGTTGTTACCTCTGTAAACAAAATTCTATCATCTTCGGAACTTCCTACAATATTGATAGAATTTCCGGTTGGATTTGCAAATCCGGAATACGTTAAGTTTCCTGAAACAATATCGATGGGGTTACTCGAACCACTATAAGCCTCCCAATTTGCCTGATCTCCAAGGTTTGCACCTACGGTATAATCAAATGCTTCATAGTGAGGCAGCGATACTTGCGCAAAAGAAAATGCGGTAAGTAGTGTTAATATTAAAGTTAAAAAGTAATTTTTCTTCATTTCTTGGAGTTTTTGTAAAATAATAGAAGCTAAAGATATAAAATATATCTACTTTTTTGTCGTTATATTCGATTAATTTATTGTTATCAAAAGGTTTTAACAAAAATAAAAGCAGGTTTTTCAACCTGCTTTTATTTTTATATCGCTTTACAGTTCTTTTTAGAATGTATATCCTGTCCAGGTAAATACTGTAGTATCTGCACCACCAGTAGTTCCATTGGTAGCATTGATCGTTGCTCCTGGTGCGTTCTTTACATCAGAAATATCTAATCCATTAGCAGCATTTCCCACAACAGTAATAGAAGTTGCTGCAGTAGCATTTCCTTTACTATCTTCCAAGTCAATAAAATCTGACATTGTTGCTCCAGAACCTAACATTACATATGCGTCTGTAATGGTCGCTGTTGCTCCTCTTCTTACTTTGATTCCATCAGAAAAGTTTACTCCACTTGCATTATTAATAATCGTAATCTTGTTTACTGTAAATACTGATTGATTGATATCTGTAGGAGAATTTCCGTCTAAGTTTCCGTCTGCTTCTATTCCTCTAGGGTCTGAAGTTACAGCCACATATCCATTTTCTCTTACTCCATAAAGGTTCGTACAAGTTCCTGCATAACCTTGTGTAAAATCGAACATATCATCTTTAGCATTTACCACTAATATATTCGAAGCGTTTACAGTTCCACCAAAAAACTCTATTGCATCATCGTCTCCATTTAAGATTGCAATATTCGAGATTGTTGTTCCGTTTCCAACTCCGTTCAACGTTAATCCATTATGTTCTGCTTCATCATCGATTCTTGCTCCTGTGTATTCTAAGATCACATAATCTACAATTCCTGAATTATCTCCGGCATTATCTCCTCCAAAGAATATTGTATTATTTACTTCTGTGGCAGCATTACTCGCAGATCCATTCTGACGGCTTAACGGTGCATTTCCGTTAATGATCAATCCACCCCAATCTCCAGCTTGTGGACTAGAAGCACTTGATGTAAATTTAATGGGTGCAGCTGCCGTTCCGTCTGCTATAATTTTTCCGCCTCTTTCAACTAAAATATATACGTCTGTTCCTCCAGCCAATGCTTTGATGGTTACTCCGGCATCGATTGTTAAGGTAGCTCCAGATTTTACAAACAAGGCTCCTGTTAAATTGTAATCTGTACCTGCAACCAATCTTAAATCACTCGTTAAGTTTCCTGAAAGATCTTGAATTGATGGTTGCTGCGTTGTTCCTCCATTATCATCGTCGTCTAATGAACATCCCGTGAAGGCGAAAGAAGCAAGGGTTAAAGCGGTTAGAACTATTTTTCTCATTTTTTTGTTTTTTATTTTTTTATTAACTGACACAAAGTTGCTATATCAATGTTTTGTTTCTATTAGCTGTTTTTTAAACAATTGTTATCAAAAAAGATATTTTATTAAAAAGTATAGGATAGTCCTAAACTTAAATTAACACCCTTTTTATAATTTCCTAACACAACATTATTTCCTCCATTAGCTCCTTCTCTGCTCAGTTGAAAAGAAGGATTTAGCAGGTTTTGAGCTTTTAATTTTATGTTGTAATGTTTTCCTAATTTTAAAGAAGACACCCAGTCTAGTGTAGGAATTCCTTTTTCTAAGATGTTTTCGAATCCTCTTGTTCCGATAGAATAAACTCGCTCACTAAAGTAATTGAATACCAAAGACGACAATAATTCATTCTCTTTATACTTTTTAGAGTAAGAGATGTCAAAATTCATTAAAAATGGAGTTGCTCCCTCCAGATCACTCGATGTATTTGTGAATTGCGCAACTGAAGCCTGATCTAAATTCACTTTAGAGGATAAAAAAGATGTATTTAAACCTGCATCTAATGAATACTCATCCTCTGCATCTTCATCACTTTTTAAGATATTTTTTCTTGCTTCCAATTCAATTCCAAACACTGTAGCATCATCACCAACATTCAAATACGTTAGTGTATTTCCTCCACTAGGAATTTCCGTTCTTGCAATTGGGTTTTGAATTAATTTATAGAACCCTGTAACGGAGATCAACTCTGCTCTAGATAAATAATATTCATATTTTACATCGAAATTGTAATTATCGGATGCTTCTAGATTAGGATTACCCTGACTTGAAAAACTAACGTCTTGGTATTTGAATGGTGCCGTCTCTTTAAACTGAGGCATTGTATACGTTTTGCTAGCTGCAAATCTTAAAATACTATTTTCTGAAAAATTATACTTCACATTTGCACTTGGCAACACATAAAAATTATCAATTTTTGATGCACCTAGATTGTCACTATTTGCAATATTGGTATTAAATGTTACTCGTTGTTGAAATGATTCAATTCTTACACCTCCAGAGATTATAAGGTCATCATTTACTTGATATATCGCATTTCCGAATCCTCCAAAATTCAACTTTTTACCTCGATATGTAAATGGTGTAAATGCATTAGGGTTATTCGCGGTACCTCTTCCTGTTTCTAATCGAAAAAGTCCATTACTCAATGACTGTTGATTAAACACAGCATCAGGATTATCTATTTCAATCGGAACTCTGGTATTAAAGCCATGATTAAAGATCGTTGCAGAGAACAACCTTTCAGTATACCTAAAGTTTCCTCCAAATTCAACTACACTTTTATCTTCTTCATCTTCTTTCAACTTATAGGTTAATTTCCCTATCGCATTATTATCTATTTCCTGTAGTTTAGAAAAATACCTTTCGTTTTCTCCAGCACTATTGGTTTGTGGACTATAAAAATTATCTCTAAATAAGTACTTGTTTGTTCTTCGATCAGGCTCGTTACCCTGAATAAAATTCAAGGACCCTTTAGCCTCTAATTTCCATCTATCTGTAAGCGTGAATTTACCGATCAACTGATTTACGTACAACTCGTTGTTATTGACCTGCTGTCTTCTCTGAAATTCTAAATCGCCTGCTTGTTGAGGGTCTACTATTCCTAAATAATCTCCAATCGACTGCTTATTGTTATGAATGAAAAGATGATTATAAGCAATACTGTTACCTTCCCCAAACTTATACTTTACATTTCCCATTAAGATTTGAGAAACCGTGTACTCATATTTTTGAAAATCTTGATCTTGAAAAACTGAACCAGTACTATTTGTTTGTTTAATATTACCTTCTATGTAATTATAACTTCCGTCAAATCCACCTACTAAAAACAAGCTTAATTTGCCATCTTCTCCTATATCAAACTTTCTTCCTGCTGAAAAAGATAAGCTATTGTCCATTTGAAAATTCTGGGTTTCCGGTCTAAAAGAATTACTAAAAGTATATTGATTTAGATCACTTACAGGTATGGTCAAACTCTGAGTCCCAAACCTATTTGTCCCATCAATAGTTAAAAACCTCTTAGAGATCGTTTGTGTATTTCCTCCGGTTGAGTAACCTAGTGTAAATGATTTGTTCTTGTTTAATTCCTTGGATATAATATCAATATTCGCACCAGCCACATCTCCAAAAATCTCTGAAGAAAACACCTTATTTATTCCAATATTTTGAATGATACTTGTATCGAAAAAATCCAAAGAAATATTCTTGTATTCTGGGTCCTCTGATGGTAATGGAAGTCCGTTAAAAGACGTTGAATTGAAACGATCTCCTAAGCCTCTTACGATAACATTCTTAGACCCTAAAGAGACTCCTGCTGTTTTAGCCACAGCCGATTCTGCATTTGACACTCCTTTTTTAGAAAGTTCTTGTGCTCCGATCTTTGTTTGAATCGATACTGCTTTCTTTCGTTCCGTCAAAAGAGCAGTTGTTTTTTCTCTTCCTACCGTAGTCTTTATTTTTATTTCGTCTAAAGCCACACCTTCTTCTGCGCTCATTAACCTATTTATAGTGACTGTTTCTCCTGCCTTAACCTCTACAGGAACTTCTATTGTTTTATATCCTAAAAAACTAAAGACAATGGTATAACTCCCTGCTTTGATCGATATTGAATAATTCCCATCCATATCGGTCTGCGTTCCAATGGTTGTCCCTTTGATCACAACATTCGCAAAAGACAACGCTTCATTGTTCATCTCTTTATCAGTAAGTTTACCTTTAATGGTTCCTTTGTCTTGTGCATTTATAAGTTGGCTAAAAATGACTGCAAGAACTACTAAGATTTTTTTCATTTATAATTTTAATTTATCACTGCAAAAGTCCAGTCATTTTGTAAAGAGAATGTTATTTGGGAATTATGGTTCCGTTATCTGAATGTTAATTGAACGTAAACACATTAAATGATTGTTAAGCGATTGTTTTTTATTCAATAATCGCTATTTTTGAGATGCTTAAATAAATATTATGAATAATAGTGATATAAAAATTTTGCTGGTCGATGATGAGCCCGATATCCTAGAAATAGTGGGTTATAATCTGAAAAATGAGGGATACCAGGTGTTCACAGCAAAAAATGGTCTAGAAGCTGTTAAAACAGCTAAAAAACTAGTACCTCATTTGATATTACTTGATATTATGATGCCTGAAATGGATGGTATTGAAGCTTGTGAGAAGATTCGAAATACAAAAAGTTTGGAAGAAGTTATCATTGCTTTTCTAACGGCTAGGGGTGAAGATTATTCTCAAGTAGCTGGTTTCGAAGCTGGAGCTGACGATTATATAACAAAGCCTATTAAGCCAAAAGTTCTCATTAGTAAAGTAAAATCTTTGTTAAGAAGGTTAAAAACAGAGAAACTAGTGGAAACATCAACGAAAATAGGTGATATTATCATTAATCGTGATGAATATGTCGTTTTTAAAGGCGAAAATAAAATTGTCCTCCCTAGAAAAGAATTTGAGCTCCTATCTCTATTGACATCCCGCCCGGGAAAAGTATTTAAAAGAGAATCTATTCTAGATACAGTTTGGGGTAATGAAGTAGTTGTTGGCGGAAGAACAATTGATGTTCATATTAGAAAATTGAGAGAAAAGATCGGTGACCACCACTTTAAAACTGTAAAGGGTGTTGGTTATAAATTTGTATTAGAGGGCGGAGATAAATAACTTTGCTCTAACTATGAGGTTTAAAAAAACGTACTCTTTTGCTCTTTGGTCCTCGGTGTACATTACACTTATTTCCATTGTTTTTGCATTGTTCTCGTATTTCTTTTTTTCTAAAGAAATAGATCTCTTGTCGATCTTCATTTTTGAACTTATTGTTTTTGTCTTATCTTTTTTTATTATTCAATACAGAGCAGAGCGGTTTATTTATAAACGCATCAAAAAGATCTACGACGAGATTTCAATTTTAGACGTAGACGACCTTAAGAAGAATTCAATTACTACAGATATTGAAACGCTTTCTAAAACAGTACAAGAGTTTGTAGAAGGGAAGCGCATAGAAATTCAAAATCTTACAGAAAGAGATTCATTTAGAAGGGATTTTTTGGGAAATGTTGCGCACGAGCTTAAGACACCTCTTTTTACTGTGCAGGGATATATCTTAACACTTATAGAAGGTGCTGCCGAAGACAAAATGATCCGCTCCAAATACTTAGATCGAACCAGCAAGGGAGTTGAACGGTTGGTTTCAATTGTAAAGGATCTAGATATGATCGCGAAGCTAGAAACTGAGGGGATGAAAATGAATTTTGAAGTTTTTAACATTCTGGAACTTGTTCAAAATGTATTCGACCTCTTTGAAATGAGAGCGAAAAAAAAGAACATCTCATTACAATTTGACAAAGTATATGAGTTCCCTGTATTTGTTAAAGGCGATATTGAGCGTATTGAACAGGTACTTATTAACTTGGTCGTTAATTCTATTAAATATGGAAAACCTAATGGTGTAACCACGATTGGAATAGACTCTTATAACGAGCAAAAGTACATTATCAAAGTAATGGATAATGGTGAAGGTATTAAACAAGAGCATTTATCTCGTTTGTTTGAACGCTTTTATAGAGTTGATCAAAGTAGGTCTAGAGATCAGGGAGGTTCTGGATTAGGTCTATCTATCGTAAAGCATATCATTGAAGCGCATAATGAAACTATCTTGTTAAAAAGTGTTTATGGAGAAGGTTCTGAATTTTCATTTACGCTCGAAAAGGCTAAATAGCTCCTTGTCTAATCCCGTCTTATTCGGAGGCAGTCCTTTTAGATTTTTAGCTTCTTCGATATATTTAATATCAAATGATTTTTCCTCTATCGAAAGTACATATCCTTGTTTAGCCAGATAATGTGCTAAATATTCTTGTTCTGTTTGTCCCTTGGTTGGAATTAATATTCCTTTTTTTCCTGTTGCTGCATAATCCATAACGGAAGAATATCCCGACCTGGAAATCACAACCTCACTGGTGTGCAATACTTCTTGTAATTCTTCTGAAAGCATATAGTTATGGATAGAGATATTTTTTTGAGTTGATTTTTTAGGGGCCGATTCCATAATTCCTCGAACAAAAACAGTTGTTCCTTTATATTCTTTTAATGCCGTTAAGAGCGTGTTTTCCAATTGAGTTCTAAGTGGTTCCGGTCCGGAAAGGATGACTGCTAAATCATAGGTAGCCTTTTTCTTTTGTTTCGAAAATCTGCTCAATATACCAATATGTTTTTTGCATAATTTTCGTTTCGATCTGGAGAGTTTTCCAGATAGTGAGCACGCTGAATCATCAGGAATCCAACATTCATCGAAGCGTTGTATGATCTTTTGATGAACAAAGCTTGTTAACGGTGTCCAAAACCCTGAAAGCACATTTACCTGATGGGTAATGTAGATAGATGGTACGTTAACACTTCTTACACCGAAACGATTATCAGAAATAACCCCAACAACATCATTATGCTCATTTATGTACTGCTCAACCACTTTTCGTTCTGCAATAACCGCTTTTAAAATCTTAGGAACCTTGAATAGTAGATGTCGTTTCAGATTCTTAGCGTAACTAATGTTATAAGAAGGAAGCTGAATCGATTCTAACTCTGGAAATTCTTTTTGTAAGAAGCGTAATGCATCTCCATCTCCTGCGATAACAGGTGTATATTTATTCGTTTTTAACGATCTAATAATTGGTACACATCTGCTGGCATGGCCTAAACCCCAATTTAACGGTGCAACAATTATTTTTTTCATGCTAGATTAGATCAAATCCGATATCTCTTCTATAGTTCCTTTTTTCGAACGAAATTTCATCAATACTTTGATATGACTTTTCTAGTGCATCTTGTATTGTATCTCCAAATGAAGTAATAGCCATTACTCTACCTCCATTCGTAACTATTTCACCATCTTTTTCTGTTGTTCCGGCATGGTATACGGTAGATTTTGTAACTGCTTCCAGTCCAGAGATCTTCTTTCCTTTTTCATAAGCCTCAGGATATCCACCTGAAACCAACATCACTGTTGTTGCAACCTGTGTAGTAACTTCATACGTTTTATTATGTAACGTTTGATTTGCCACTCCTTCAAAAAGATCGTACAAATCTGAAGTGATTCTTGGCAGTACAACTTCCGTTTCAGGATCTCCCATCCTCACATTATATTCGATGACATAGGGATCTCCTGCGACATTCATTAAGCCTATAAAAATAAATCCGCGATAATCTATTTCATCTTTCCGCAGTCCATCTATTGTTGGTTTTATAATCCGTTCTTCTACTTTATCTAGAAATTCTTTATCTGCAAACGGCACCGGAGAAATAGCTCCCATCCCTCCAGTATTTAAACCAGTGTCTCCTTCTCCAATTCTTTTATAATCTTTGGCTGAAGGTAGCACTTTATAACTTTTACCATCTGTTAATACAAATACTGAAAGCTCTATTCCGTCTAAGAACTCTTCGATAACTACCGTAGATGATGCGCTACCGAACTTTTTATTAGAAAGCATTTCCTCTAATTCTCTTTTTGCTTCTTCTAATGAATTTAAGATCAAGACTCCTTTCCCTGCTGCTAATCCATCTGCTTTCAATACGTAGGGTGGAGTGAATGTTTCTAAAAACTCCTTTCCTTCCTTTAAAGTCTCAGAATTGAAGGATTGATATCTTGCAGTAGGGATCTGGTATTTTTCCATAAATTGCTTGGAAAAATCCTTACTTCCTTCTAACAAAGCACCGTCCTTTTTTGGTCCAATAACCGGAATATGCCTTACATCATCGTCTTCTAGAAAATAGTCATGTACTCCATCTACCAGAGGAGCTTCGGGTCCGACTACTACCATTTCAATATTGTGATCTAAAACTGTTTCTTTAACAGCTTTAAAATCTGTTGGGTCGATGTTAATGTTTGTTCCGATCTTTTGTGTTCCTGCATTTCCAGGAGCAACAAATAGTGCATCGACTTTGTTGCTTTCAGATAGTTTTAGGGTGAAAGCATGTTCTCTTCCGCCAGAGCCTAAAATTAGAATGTTCATTAGTGTGTTGTATTTGGTCTACAAATATAGGTCGATTGATTATTTTTTCTATCTAATATCCCCATTTATTGAAATACTTTATTGCAGAAACAATATGTGTAAAAAACAAGCCAATACGCTTATTGGATCCTTTTCTATAAATATGAGTGACTTCCTCCTCAGGATAATACACTTTCTTGCCTCCGGTTTCGTCGATTTTTCTGCAAATATCTGCATCCTCCATATACAGAAAATAGCGTTCATCAAAACCTTTAAGATTAATAAAGGATTCTGTTTTAAACAATAAGAAGCAACCATGAATAAAATCTGGGTATAGGATTTTGGTTAGATCTTTATCCCTGTATTCTCTATGAAACCTCTTTTTTTCAAAAAAACCAAGTCTTCTATTAATCAAATGAATACATGTGGGGTGCATCCTACAAGTATATTGAAGTTCTCCATTAGGGTATACTACTCTTGGAGAGATCAGATCTACGGATTGTTCTTTCTTCAATCGCTCTATTAAATTTGGAAGCACTTCTGGCTTAAACTCAACATCAGGATTTAACACAAGGTGGTATTCTGAGCTGTTCGCTATCTTTTCTAACACTGAGTTATGAGCTCTACCAAAACCTATATTGGTACTATTCGATATATATTCCACATCGGGATGATCGGCAAATGATCTCAGAAAATCATTCGGCGAGTTATCTATAAGGTATAGCTTTTTGGTAAGAGGTGTATGTAAGAAGCTATCAATTGTTTTCTGGAGCGTCTCTTCATTTTCTTTATAGAGAACAATGCTAGCGGTTATTTGAACTCTTTCATTCATTTAATAGGCTTTCTCCTCTCCTTCAAAAACATTAAATAGTGTTTTTATTATGATCTTTATATCTAAAAAGAAAGACCAGTTTTCTATATAGAATATATCTAATCGAATCCTGTTCATAATATCAGATTTCTTCTTGATTTCCCCTCTGTAACCACTTACTTGAGCCAAACCGGTAATTCCTGGTTTTACTATATGTCGCTTAAGGTAATCTTCTACATCTTTCTGATATTCCAGGGAAAGACTTTCCAAATGAGGTCTCGGGCCAACAACGCTCATATCGCCCATTAAAACGTTTATGAACTGAGGTAATTCATCGATACTTGTTTTCCTTAGAAAACCTCCGACTTTAGTTACTCTTACATCATTTTTCGTGGCATGCACTTTATCTGATAATGCATTGATCCTCATTGACCTGAACTTATAGCAAACAAAATGCTCGCCATTTAGTCCTTCTCTGGGTTGCTTAAAAATTAATGGTCCTTTGGATTCTAATTTTACAAAAATCCATAATATTGGAATCAGCCAAGATAATATAAGCACACACACCAAAAGAGAGAATACAACGTCAAAAACCCGTTTTATGTAAAAATTCTCTGCAAATTCAAATGGTAGTTTCTTTACGTTGAGTACTACCAACGTATCGTCATAAAATTCAATATTTTGATCTTTATTATAGAGCTCATTCACATTAGGGATCAGTTTAAGGACAATACTCCTTTCAGCAGTAAATTTTTTAATTTCCTTTATTTGTTCGGAAGTAAATTCTGATAGAGAGCAATACACTTCATCTACCCCTTGATCGTTCATGTATTGAAAATAGTCTTTATAAGACCCCAGATAGTTCGAGTTTTTATATTTCCTATCAGAAAAGAAACCCAAAAATTTGTATCCAAGATTTGCTTTACTTTTAAATATCTTAATTACTTTTTTTGAAGATTCATTATACCCTAAAACAATTGTTGTCCTATAGTTTTTTCCAAGCGATCTATATTTTTTTAATAAAAAATAGTTTAAAAACTTTAAGAAGGTTACACCCAACATAATCAACACCAGAATTAGTAATTGATTATTAACAACAACTCCTTCTCTGAAAACTCCAAAATATGCGAAATATCCAAAAAGAAAAATCAGAAATTGCCTTGCTAATAAAGTTATAATTCTAAGTTCATTTGTAAACCTGTACACCTTGTAGAATCCTGAAAAGTAAGAAGATGCTAACCAGAACAATGATATATAACTAAGAAACAATGCATTAAAGAATTCTTTGTCAGCAACATAATACACAACAAAACCAATAACCAAGAGGTCCATTAGCTTTTGTATAGGCCTAATCAAATAAGAATATCTATGTTTCAAAGCATTGCTATTTACTAGCAAATATAAATCGATTATTGCAAAGTATTTGAAATATAAATGTCTTTTTAAAGAAGTCCTCTAATCCACTATCTTACTTATCATAGCGTCCATACTAAATAGTTTCGATGCTATATTCTTTTGATAGACCTTATCTATATCTTTATTTAGAAGTTCGTGGGTGGCATTCAGGATTTTCGCTTTATCCCACGTAGTTAATACTTTATTCAGTTTATGAGCCTTGAACAATTTTTCAATCTCACTATCTGCATCTGTAATAACCAGTAGTTTTGTTCCTGAAGCTAATAAATTCGGTAATTTAGAAGGTAAGGACCCTTTTGACGTGTTTGGAGCCTGAGGTACAAATTGGATAGTGCTTTTCTGGTACAATTCTTCAATATTCTCCCTAGGAACCAGGTCTAGAAATTTAATCCTGGTATTAGAATTGGCCTTTTTTAATCTATCGAATATAGGACCTCTGGAAAAAATAAAGCATTGACTATTCTCAATATTATTTGTAAACATATCGAACACCTCATATAGCTTCTCAGGATATTGCTTTTCACTTAGCGCACCAGAATACACTATATTGTGTTGATCGTCTTTTAATATATCTCCTAGATCATTTGTGCTTACATCATCCTTTATGGTAATAAAAGGTAGTTGTACTTTCAATTTTTCGCTATCGCTCATCGTGTAGTGTTCAATAGATGCTTGTTTCATTTCTTCAGATAGAAAAATTAGTCTGTCACAAGCATTGAAACACTTTTTTTCTACTTTACCGATAAGGAAGCTAATGAGCTTACCGATTCCACCTTTTTTTTGAGATGAAAAAACAATCTGAAGGTCATGTACCATCCCAATTTTCTTAATATTCTTTCTTAGAAACGGAACAATACAATAAAACGCCAAACTTGGTGGAAATATTGGAATGACTATATCCTGTTCTTTCTGATATTTTCGAATATTTCTAAGAATAAAAAATGTAAACCAAATTTCTAGTACAAATCTTCTTACGAATGGTTTTTTCGAGTAACGAACTTTTCTCCCACCTCGTATGATTCTAACTCCCTTTAAACGTTCTTCTGTATTGTTTACCTTCCATTCCGGGTAAAACGGATGCGAACATAAGACAGTAAGCTCATGTCCTAGATCTCTAAGTTTAATTGCAAGATCTGCATTAAATTTCCCTGTAGAGATAGGTTCAGGAAAAAAAAAAGGAGAAATAATTAAGATTTTTTTCGTCTTATTCATGCAATCTGTCCTTAACAATTTTTGCAGGAGAACCTAAGCACACCTTATTTTCAGGAATATCTTTAAAAACTGAACTTCGAGCTCCAATAACACTTCCTTTTCCAATAGTTACTCCAGGTGCTATATATACGTCCGTAGCCAACCATGCTTGATCACAAATCTCTATAGGTTTTGCATAAATAGGAAAATCGTTTTTCATATAGTCATGCGAGCCACTGCATAAATAAGACTTTTGAGAGATAACCACGTTTTCCCCAATTCGTATGTTCCCTAAAGAGTACAATTCTACATGGTCGCCAATCCAACTATGGTTACCAATACTCACCTTCCAAGGGTATGTAATGGTAACACTAGGTCTTATTATTACTTTCTTCCCAATTTTAGCGCCAAAAAGCCTCAACAAAAATCTTCTCCAACCATAAAACACCTGGGGTGAAGGCTTAAAAAAAATTGACTGTACAAACCACCAAACCTGAACAACGACTGGGTTCTTACCTCTAAAACCTTTGGGCAATTTAAATTTGTTCAACTCTTGATAGGTCATATTTATAGTATTTGAATAAGTTTTTCTTTAAACTTTTTCACTGTAAAATTACTTAAAAAATATTCTTTGTTGTGAGCAGCAACTTTTTGAACACTTTCTTTATTGGCGGCAAGATAAGTCAATATTTCCGTAATGCTTTGGTGATCTTCTTTTTCTACAAAATATCCGTTACTACCTTCTACTATCACATCCGGAATACCCGCGTGTCTAGTTGTAATAATCAAATTTTCGGTAGCCATAGCTTCGAGTATAGAAATCGGTTGACCTTCCATTTTATAGAACGTGGGCAAAACAAAAACATTTCCCCAATCCAACAGCATTTTTTTTTCGTTTCCATGTACTACACCCACATATTCTACATGTTCCAGGTCATCTATTGCATTCATAAGTTCTTCTGCAAGGTCATCACTCATATTTCCTGCGATCTTCGCTTTGTAAGAAACTTTTTTTAGCTCAAGCTCTTTTAAACTCTTAAGTAATTGAAAAATCCCTTTTTCCTTCATTAAGTTACTCAAGTAAATAACTTTCAACTGACCATAATCTTTGGACACATTGTCGTCTAGAAGATATGATTCTGCAAAATTGGGGATAGCATATATTTTTTCTTCACTCAGAAATGGGGTCAGATTTGGCCGTAATAAATTAGAAAGTACAATTCCCTTGGTAAATTTGGATACCAGAAAATAAAAAATCCTCTTGCGAACTCCGTGTAAAGATTCGTATTCATTTCTCAAATGATTTCCATGTACGTGTATAATAAGTTCTTTACGAAACAATGAGGCTATCATAATGAACAGGGAATATTTTAAAACCCCAAAAAATGTTTGGCCCGGAGTTATATAAACAATATCATTACTGAGTACATTCAACGATTTTAAATTTACAGACAGATAAAAGAAGAGTTTTTTAAATGAAAAGCTCCCTATGCTTTCTTCAAAATAAGGATAGGATGTGTTGACGGATTTCACGCGAAAGTTTGAATCTTGTAAAATTTCTTTAACCACTTTATTAGCTAAAGAAACTCCTGAAATTGGATTCGGGAATGGTCCAATGATTATTACTCTTTTCATCAACGCTTAGATAAAATATTATAGAACATAAGGTAATTAATATAAAATGAAAATAGCATCACTCCGTTTTGTCTGTCCAGAATGTTCTCTATAAGCATTAAGAGTATAAACACGAGTAATATGGAAACGTGCTCAAAGTTTTGCGATAAGATTGCGGCTCTAAGATTATGCCCTAAAAAAACAATAAAAACCAACAGTCCCAGTATCCCAACAGAGAGTGTAAATCCTAAAAACTGATTATGTGTGTTGTAGTTTTTACCCTTAAAGAACGCCTCTTTATCTTCTTCAATAGACAGCACTTTCATTGAATCTCCTACACCATATCCTAATATAGGCTTCTCCTTAATTAACTTATAGGTAGTTTGATATATATTAACTCTTAAATTCGATGAACCAAATTTGTTAGTATTTTCTACGATGCTCTTTATATCCTTAAATCGATTACTAACTTCGGGTACAAATCTTACTATTGAAAAAGCAACAATTAAAAAAGAAATAATTGCGATCAACTTCCATTTAATGTGGATTCTTTTTTCATAAATAAAGTACCCAATACATAAAAGTGCCAGAATTAGGATCATACTCTTTCTGGATAGTATGATCAGATTTAAAAGTAGCAACCCATTACCTATAAGCACAGGTAATTTTAGTTTCTTTCTTTTCAATAAACTTATAGAGAATACCAGGGCTATGCCAATATATAAAGAGGCATAAATTGGGTGAATAGAATATTTTCCTAATTCAAAAATAATACGGTGACTATAGTTTAAAACAAAATTCTCTGTCACATTTCCTCTCCAATAAAAAATCAAGAATATGGAAGTAAAAAAAATGAAAGTGCTACAATAAAACAGCAGCTTACCAGTAAAAAAAAGGTTTTTAGTGTACACTTCCTTATTCCCTCTAATTAATAGAAATGAAAGTGGGAAAAGAAGCAAGGGAGAAACCCGTAAAAGATATTCAGCTCCAAAATTGCTATTTTCTGAGTACAATAGACTAAGTCCAAGAATAAGAAAAATAGATATATTAATCAGAAAAGCGCGAATCAGAGGTTTGGATGGCTTTTCAGTTGCCTTGTTTTTAAAAGCAAAGAAAATAGACGCGATTAAAAAAAGACCTAATACGCTTGGTTTTATATTATCTGGATAAACCGGAAGTAAAAAGAGGTTCAAGAAAAGCGCCTTCAGAGCATTATCACTAACGTTATTTATCCTTTTTTTCATTTTACTCGTATCCTTTTGTAAATATAAGGCACCATCTTAGGGATAACGTATATTCCAAAGGCTACTAGTACCAATTGCGAAAACCCATTCGTAAAATCTCCTCTTAAAAAATAAACCAGATGTATCGCTGTAAAAAAGGCCAATGTCTTTTTCAAATAATCGTCAGACCTTAAATAATTTACCGCCTTGGACAACACATATGCAAAGACAAACGCAAAGAGAATAATACCTACTATTCCAAAATTTAAATATGCCTCAGAAATATATGGATTCGATAAATTATTAAACCAAAAATCATGTTTCTCTATAAGATGATTTCCTACTAATTGTCCTGTGGTAATTGGTTTGGATTCCCATATTGACCTGGGAACAAAGAAAAAAAACGCACTGCCCAATTGCTCTCCTTTACTAAATCCATCTATTGAAGCATATTCTTGTGTTGCCAAAAAATTGGCATAGGCATCAAAATGCAAGGTGTTAAAATTACTAAGTAGTGTTTCTGAATTTAAGGCTTTCGTTATTAGTGATGGCTTTTCCAACACTTCACTAAAAGATGCGTTTACGTGCGTGAAAATTGCCAACAGCGGCATTATTAAAATCATACTCGCATACAGGGCCAATGTAGTTTTAATGTTACTATTTAGCAATTTCGGAATAAACAAGAACAATAGACAAAAATAAACTGGCCCAAGCCCCGATCTCTTTTCCATAAAAGGATTCTTGAAAATCAGTAACAGAGTTAGAAAAATTATCATTGCCACCAGAATAACCAACCAATTGGTTGGCTTTTTTTTCTTTTTTCTAAAATACATGGTACACATTGCGATTCCAGCCAAAGGCAAAGAAAATAGGACTTTTGATATAATGATCTTTATCGATTTTCCTTCATCATATCTTAATTTCCAATTTGGAGTAACGAGTTTATGTTGGATGTAATCTATATTAAACACCAATATTAAAATACACAACACTAAAACTACTAAAATATCAAAAGGAAGCATCTTACTGATCGTAAAAGATTGCTCTTTTCGATTTCTTTTTTTCAGGATAATATAACTTACAAAAAAGGTAATATTAAAGAGCAGAATGTACAGATTCGTTCTTATAGTTTGAGAATATACATAAGGCAGATTATTTACATATTTAGGATGTTCCGGGTCTAGTTCTGATATTTGTGTTAGTGGTGCTATTATAAAAAACAGCAGATTGAATATTAAATAGGCCGATATGAATGGTGAAAAATCCTTTTCCAAGAAAAAGTGATAATACATGATTACCATAATTACGACGTAATTCAGTAAAAAGTAAAATAAGACCCCAAAGCTTATATCTACAATAAAAAACTGGATACCTGTAAAAAGACAAAAAAGTAGAAAAACGAAATTCCTCACAATCAATTTATACTAAAATTCTCCGTTTAAAAGAGTAATAAATCCTAATTAATACCATCATTACATCTCCTATTAACCTCAGATAAATCAAGTTCCAAAAACTCATACGTCCTGTAAGATACAAAATGATCAAAACTAATAAGTAAAAAAGAGATGATAGAATTAAAGACATATTATACTCTTTAAAGTATCCGAAAGCAACTAAAGAACATGTTCCTAAAACAAATGTACAAGCTACAAATGGCACAAGAAAAGCTAAGAATTGAAGAACGTTCGTATACTTTACCATTTCTTCTCCCCCAAATAGTTCTAGCAAATACCCTGCATTAAAATAGATGATTCCTAAAAAAATGATTCCTAGAAGAAAACTATAGAGTAAGATCTTTTTTAAGAACTTCTTATCTCTTGTCCTGGATAATGAAGGAAATGCTGCCTGTTGCAACATCTCAAAAGGTATTACGAAGACCATTACTATTTTTAAAGCAATATCAAACCCAGAGACCAGCTCCATAGTTAAAAAATAGCCTATTAAAAAAATAGTACCAGAATTAAATATTAATGACAAGAACCTTCCTAAGAAAAAAGGGAATGCTTCACTTATAAATTTTCTAAGTACTTTGAACGGAACAATCATAAAGGAAAAACTAAATTTCCTGATCAGAACCAGGACACCTAACACTCCCATTATAAAATTAGAGATAAAAATAAATAGTACGTACAGTAATACATCTTCTTCATAGGTCACAAAAAACAAAGTCAGTAAAATCAGCAACAACCTAGATATAAAAACGATGACTGTTGCTATTTTAAGCTTTTCTATACCTTGAAAATACCAAATGGGAAATAACACTTCTCCTACCCCCATGCACAGTAATAAGCTCAAAATAACACTATAGTTCATGAGTACGCTATTGACTTGAAAAAGTATCAACAGTATTGCAAAACTTGATAGAAACAAAAGCGCTTTTATGGTAAAGATCGAAGAGATAATTTCATTTATCTTATTCGGTTTTTCTCTGTTATCAACAATATATTTGGCAGCATAGACATTAAATCCGTAATTAATAAGTAAAATGAAATATTGAATAATAGAATCTGCCCAGGTTACCAAACCATACGAACTTTCTCCCAGTACTCTAATCAAATATGCTACAAGAACAATCTTAAAGCCTATGTTAAAAAGTTTCATAAGACTTAAATAAGAAAAGTTCTTTATAACTAATCGTTGATTATGGTCAATTTTATTAAGCGGATTCATTTATAAATGCATTATAAACTCCTTTAGAAAAATCTGACTCAACATTATGAAATGTTTTTTTCAAATCTCTTCTTTGAGCTTTATAGTTATCTGTCTTTTTTACAAAAACAGTTTCTAGAAAAAGAACTAATTCTGCCGGAGTCGAAATAATTTCTCCCGGCATAAGATCTTGAAGGTCCTCAAATATAAAACCTCTAGTATTTACATATTCTTCAAAATCGGAAAAAACAAAACCTATAGGCTTTTGTAATAATAAATAATCTATATAGATAGATGAAAAATCCGTTAGTAAAACATCAACCGAACCTATTATTGAGTACAGCTGAACCCCTTTGTCATTCAAAAAGTCATTATCAAAAATAACAATGTTAGAATAGCTTCCAAACTCACCGACAGACATATAATCCATCGGATGAATTTTTATATAGCACACTGCTTCAACATTTTTACAATATTTATTAAACTCTTTTAAATTGGTTTCGTTAAAAAAGTCAACATTTTTGTTTTTCTTTCCATCAACTCTAATATCTCCAACAATAGATTTTCGATATGTAGGCATCCATAATACAGTTTTTAATGTTTCTTCTTTATTGAAAAGGTTATTAATACTTCTGGATGTATCTAATAAAAAATCGTTTCTAGGCTGCCCTAAAGGCAACACATTTCTTTTTTCAACTCCAAAAGCTTTGGATAATATATCTTGGTATAGGTCCGAGGTACAAAGATGAAAATTTGAATGTATGATGTTTTTACCTGCTTTATCTTCTAGTAATCCAATCTTTTTAAGTGGCATACCATGCCAAAGGTTTATTACATGATGGCCGGAAATAGTTCCGATCGAATTAAAAATGCCATGGGTATGAAA
This sequence comes from Flavobacteriaceae bacterium, assembly GCA_965218065.1. GTDB lineage: Bacteria > Bacteroidota > Bacteroidia > Flavobacteriales > Flavobacteriaceae > Polaribacter. Next base: position 2,777,851 of record OZ244589.1, read on the forward strand.
GACATAACCTGCAGTAAGAAAATGGAAAAAACCTTTAATTGATCTTTTCTTTTTTACGATATAATTACTTTTTTTAGAATAATTGCTTACTAATGTTTCATAGGTATCCGGGTGCAACTCATCTACTAACCACACTAGTTTATAATCATTCTTATGGTTAAGAAAAAAAATAAACAGTGCAAAGCTGTTATCTGAAAAATCAGGAAAACTACTAAAGATTATCTTTTTCCGATCTTGCTTTACAATGAAAAAAAGAATTGAAGCACATATATTTATTACACTTTTGATCAATTAGAAATTTCTAAGATTTTTCAATGTTTCATTAATTAACGTAGAATACATCCCCCACCGTGTAAGGAAAATAAACAATCTTAACGCCCGTTTTGTTAGACGCTTTATCTAGTTCTTCCCATTCCAGGGCTCTTAAACCAATCATCTCCTCTTTTGCACATAGCTTCTTCTATTTACATCACCACATCCAATTCTTTTGGAAATAGTTTCTCCTAAACAATTCGATATTGATAAACATCCATAGTATTTGCCCCGCTCTAACCTCTGTTTTACTTTTTTCTATCAGATCGTTCACAACTCCCTCTTTAAGCCATTTCGCTTTTTCAAGTACTTCTTGCGCTAAGGACTCTAAATTTTCAAACCATTCAGTTAACGGCACAGGAAATCCAACTTTCTTCCTTTCAATAATTTCTTTGGGTAAGTAATTATACGAAACTTTTCTGAGTAAATATTTTGGAGTATCTAGATCTTCGCTGTACATTGAAGAATCCATGGATCTAGCCTTATTTTCTGCAGCTTTATTATTCCATTTCAATTTTAACTCATAGGGCACTTCTTTATACGAAAACTCTATTAACTCATGATCTAAAAAAGGAACTCTAGCTTCTACTGAAGTCTGCATTGTGGTCATATCTACACGTTGCAATAATCCTTTTACATGATACTTATGGAAAAACCTGAAAACATTTTGATTGTTTGGATTTTTCGAAAATTCCTTACTGATTTTTGCATCAAACTCTTCTCTATAGACCTTAGGGGTGTTAATAAGCTCATTTCTCATAGCTCTTGGCACGTATTCGTATTTGGCAATAAAGTAATCGTAGAATGACCCTATAGTTTCTTCACTGCTATGCTCATAATCAAATGGAGCTCTGAATATTCTACCATACCCGCCCATAAGTTCATCTGCTCCTTCTCCAGAAAGAACTACCGTGATTTTTTCTTTTAGTTTGTCTGACATTACTGCCAACGGAATTTCATTTGGCACACCTAAAGGAGCATCTTTAAATTTAATTAGCTTTTCCCAATTACCAATGTAATCATCCTTCTTAAGACGTATTTGATGATGATCCGTGTTATATAATTCCGCGATCAATTTTGAATAATTAAACTCGTTAAGTTCATCAAATCCAATAGTATACGTATTAACTTTTTCTTCTTTATGCAAAGCAGTTACTGCGGTAATAAGACTCGAATCGACTCCTCCACTCAAATAAGCGCCCAAAGGAACATCTGCTATCAATCTATATTTTATTGCCTTAACCAGTTGTTCTTCAAATTTTTTGGCAATAGCTTCTTCGTCGTAATCCTCAGAAACATTAAAATCTTCAGGAATCGTCCAGTATTCTTTCATCTCATAATTGCAATCCTCATCTATGCTCAAATACGTACCTGGAGGAATCTGAAAAACATTTTCAAAGAATGTATAAGGCGATCTCACATATCGATTTGCCAAATACTCATCCACGGCCGCTTCATTAAAACTAGCTTCAATCAAACCACTCGATAAAATTCCCTTAATTTCTGATGAAAAAATCAATTGTTCTTCATTCATAAAGTAATACAATGGTTTGATACCCATTCTATCGCGGATTAGGAACAATTTTTTTTCTGTCAAATTGTACAATGCCATTGCAAACATCCCGTTTGCCTTTTTCAAGAACCAATCGACCCCTTTTTCCTCAACAGCGGCCAAGATTACTTCCGTATCCGAATCCGTTATAAAATCATAGGTCAATTCTTCTTTTAACTCTTGATAGTTATAGATCTCTCCATTGAAGATTATTCCCCAGCTCTTGGATCGAGTAAGCATAGGTTGGTTCGATCGTTCTTGTACATCAATAATACTTAATCGAACGTGACCAAGTCCTACTTTTTCGTTATCTACAAACGAGTTCTGAGCATCAGGTCCTCTATGATGAATTGCCTCATTCATCTTTTCAATTCTCTCCTTTATTTTGGGAACTCCCGAAGTTGAGAAAATACCATTAATTCCACACATTTAGTGAAGTGTTTTATGTTTATACCAATCATACATTTTTTCAATTCCTGTATGAAGTTTTATCGTGCGTTTCCAGCCTAGTTTTTGAAGTTTGCTAACATCAGTGACCTTACGCATTGTACCATCCGGTTTTTCTGTATTAAATACAAAGCCTCCTTCATAGCCAATTTCTTTTTTAATGAGTTCAGCAAGTTCTTTTATTGAAATATCTTCACCTGTTCCAATATTAATATGTGTATTTCTAATTTCTTGATGATCTGAAGGAATCAAATCTTCAAAGTTTACATTCTCCATAATATAAACACAGGCGTCTGCCATATCTTCTGACCAAAGAAATTCTCTTCTAGGTTTCCCTGTTCCCCATATTTCAACTGCCGTATTACTTATTCCATATTGTGAAAGCAGCTCTTTTGCTTCTTCAAAATCCTTTGTATTTAGATCTTCTATAATAGCCGTTTTGTTATTTTCTTGAAGGAGTTTTGCTAAATGTATTTTTCTTATTAATGCCGGTAGGACGTGAGATTTCTCTAAATCAAAATTATCATTTGGTCCATATAAGTTCGTTGGCATTACGGAAATGAAATTGGTCTTATATTGCAGATTATAGCTCTCGCACATCTTAATTCCGGCTATTTTGGCGATGGCATAAGGTTCATTTGTGTATTCCAATGAACCCGTTAGTAATTCATCTTCTCCTATTGGCTGGTTCGCTAGTTTAGGATAAATACAAGTACTCCCTAAAAACAGTAATTTTTTAACTCCATTCACATAACTCTGATGAATGACGTTATTCTGGATCATCAAGTTCTTGTATATGAATTCTGCTCGATATGTATTATTTGCAACAATTCCTCCAACTTTGGCCGCGGCTAAAAAAACGTATTCTGGTTTTTCTTTTTGAAAAAATCTAGCTGTCAGTTCTTGATCGGAAAGATCGACCTCCTTACTACTTCTCGTAACAATATTGGAATACCCTTTTGCGATAAGATTCTTTAAAATCGCACTTCCCACCAATCCTTTATGTCCAGCTACAAATATCTTCGCATCTTTATTCATCCTGACCAGGTGTTTGAAATATTCCTTTCTTTAGATAGCTTTCCTTTTGAACAACCTTAAGATCGTTTTCCATCATCTCTTTAATTAGTTCTTCAAAAGAGTATTCTGGCACCCAACCAAGCTTTTCTTTTGCCTTTGTTGCATCTCCTATAAGTAAATCAACTTCTGTAGACCTAAAATAATGAGGGTCTATATTTATTACTTCCTTTCCTATCTCCAGATTGTAGTTACTGTTCGAACAAGATTTAATATATCCTTTCTCCTCTACTCCTTTTCCTTTAAACTCTAATTCAATACCCACTTCTTTAAAAGCAATTCTAACTAAATCTCTAACTCGTGTTGTTTTTCCGGTGGCAATAACCCAATCTTCTGCAGTATCCGCTTGTAAAATCATCCACATCATTCGAACATAATCCTTTGCGTGGCCCCAATCTCTTTGTGCATCCAGATTTCCAAGAAACAATTTATCCTGGAGTCCAAGGGCAATTTTCGATACAGCTCTGGTAATCTTCCTGGTTACAAATGTTTCTCCTCGAATTGGTGATTCATGGTTGAATAAAATACCATTACAAGCAAAAACATCATATGCTTCTCTATAATTAACAGTGATCCAATAAGCATACATTTTAGCTACTCCATAAGGACTTCTTGGATAAAAAGGTGTTTTTTCCGTTTGTGGAACCTCTTGCACTTTCCCATATAACTCTGAAGTGGAAGCCTGGTAGATCTTGGTTTTCTTTTCAAGCCCTAAGATCCGAACAGCTTCAAGCAGGCGCAATGTACCTAAACCGTCAACATTTGCCGTATATTCTGGTGTTTCAAATGAGACATGAACATGACTCATGGCAGCCAAATTATATATCTCATCTGGCTGTACTTCTTGCACTATTCGAATCAAATTAGTGCTATCAGTCATATCACCATAATGCAAGAAAAGCCTTCTATTATCTATATGCGGATCTTCGTATAAATGATCAAGTCTCTGCGTATTAAAGCTAGATGCCCTTCTTTTTATACCATGTACCTCATATCCTTTTTCTAATAAAAATTCTGTTAAGTAAGCTCCGTCCTGTCCTGTTATTCCTGTTATTAAAGCAATTTTTTTCAATTGAATTAGTTTTAAAATTTGCTATTGTAAAAAGATCCTCTTTTTGGCGTTGTGCAAACGCAAAAATAGCAATCTTTTAAACGAATTAAAAATTATGTTTCAGAACTAATTCCCTTATTTCGTCTACAGTTAACCATTCATCGTTCTTCTCAGAGCTGTAGGAAAATCCTTCTGGAACTTTCTTTGCGTCGTTGTTGGATAAGAATTTCTCTAAATCAAAACCTTCAATATTTGGAATAAGAACAAAATATGCTCCCAGATCATATGTATTTAGTGATTCTGAAATGGAGAACATTTCTTCATGGATCTTCTCTCCTAATCTTAAGCCGATCACTTCTTGAACACAATCAGGTCCAATCGCTTTTGCCACATCTGTAATTCTATAGGAAGGGCTTTTGGGAATAAAAATTTCTCCTCCTATTGCTGTTTCAATTGCTTTAAAGACCATCATACAACTGTCCTCAGGAGTAATTGTAAAACGTGTCATTCTCTTATCAGTAATGGGTAATACACCCTCCGCTTTTTTTCTTAAAAAAAATGGTATAACCGAACCATTTGCGCCCATAACGTTTCCGTATCTGACAACAGAAAATATTGTATTTCCCTCTTTATGAATATTATTAGCTGCAATAAATAGCTTATCGGATGCCAATTTTGTTGCACCATATAAACTTATGGGTTTAGATGCCTTGTCTGAAGAGAGTGCAATAACTTTTTCCACATTATTGTTCAATGCAGCTTCAATAATATTTTCGGCCCCTAAAATATTGGTTTTAATACATTCTATCGGATTGTTCTCAGCTATGTGAACATGCTTCATAGCAGCAGCATGTATTACTATATCGATATCTTTAAAAACTCTATTCAATCGATTGACATCTCGTACATCTCCAATAAAATACTCTATCTTTTCGTATTTTTTATCAGAGAACTCCATTTGCATTTGATAGTGTTTTTGTTCATCTCTGGACAAAACAACCAATCGCTTTAAATCTGGATGATTTTCAAAAACGTGCTTAATGAAAATTTTACCAAAAGATCCTGTTCCTCCGGTTACCAAAATAGATTTTCCTTCAAAGTCAATCATCGTTTCTTTATATCAAATCTTTAAGTCTGTTTAAAGTTTTATCCTTTTCGGAAAGTAAAACTTCGTTTTTAGTAAGCTTCCAATCTATATTAAGATCTATATCATTAAATATGATCCCGCTTTCTGATTCTTTATTGTAATAGTTATCGCATTTGTAGGCAAAAATAGTATCGTTTTCCAGCACAGAGAATCCATGAGCAAACCCTCTAGGTATAAATAATTGTTTGTTATTTTCTCCAGATAATTCAATACTAAAAACCTGTCCAAACGTACTTGATCCTTTCCTTATATCTACAGCAACATCCAATACTCTACCTTTTATAACACGAACTAACTTCGCCTGAGCATGCATTCCTACTTGAAAATGCAATCCTCTTAATACTCCTCTCTGAGATACGGATTGATTGTCCTGAACAAAAGAAACATCCAATCCGGTTAGTTCATTAAATCTGTGTTGATTAAAACTTTCAAAAAAGCTTCCTCTTGAATCTCCAAAAACGGTTGGTTCAATTATGAAACATCCTTTTAAATCTGTTTCCGTCACTTTCATTATACATCTAATAGATTTTTTCCATATCCGCTTTTTAGCAAAGGATTTGCAAGAGCAACTAACTGGTCTTTAGTAATAAACCCACTTTTAAATGCTGCAGCTTCAATAGACCCAACTTTCAACCCTTGTCTTTCTTCAATTACCTGAACAAAATTAGATGCCTGCATTAAAGAATGAAAAGTTCCTGTATCTAGCCAGGCAGTACCTCTATCGAGAATACTAACCTTCAAATTTCCTCTTCTTAGATATTCTTTATTGACATCTGTAATCTCAAGTTCTCCTCTTTTACTTGGTGCTATATTTTTTGCAATATTTACTACTGAATTATCGTAAAAATAAATTCCCGGAACAGCAAAGTTTGATTTAGGGTTCACCGGCTTTTCTTCTATAGAAATAGCCTTCCCATCTGCATCAAAATCTACTACCCCATATCTTTCCGGGTCTTGTACATGATAGGCATAAATAATTCCTCCATCAGGATCGTTATTCGCTTTCAAAAGATCTGACAATCCGGTTCCATAAAATATATTGTCTCCTAAAATTAAGGCAACTTTATCTTTACCAATGAATTCCTCACCAATGATAAAAGCTTCTGCTAACCCATTCGGATGTTCCTGTATTGCATATTCAAACCTGCATCCTATTTGCGTTCCATCTCCCAATAGTTTTTTAAATAAAGGTAGGTCTTGAGGGGTAGAAATAATTAATATTTCATTAATACCCGCTGAAATAAGTGTAGAAACCGGGTAATAAATCATTGGTTTATCGTACACGGGCATTAATTGCTTACTTACAGATAATGTAAGCGGATGTAATCTTGTACCCGAACCTCCTGCTAAAACTATTCCCTTCATCAATTGCTATATTTTTTAAGATACCATTCAATAGTCTTTTGTATCCCTGATTCAAAATTTTCTTCAGCCTCCCATCCCAGGTCTTTTTCAATTTTAGTTGCATCAATGGCATACCTAAAATCATGACCCGGTCTATCCGTTACAAAGTCAATTTGCTCTTTATAAGATGTTGATTTCGGCTTTAGTTTATCTAGTAATTCACAAATTGTATGAGCAATATATAAATTCTTTCGTTCATTTCTACCGCCAATATTATAGGTCTCTCCGCTTATACCATTCTTATACACCAGCTCAATTCCTTTACAATGATCTAACACATACAACCAATCTCTAATATTTTGCCCATCTCCGTAAATAGGAATTTTCTCTCCTTTAACCGCTTTTCGAATGATGGTAGGTATTAACTTTTCATCGTGCTGTTTGGGTCCATAGTTATTCGAACAATTGGTTGTAACTACTTGCATTCCATAGGTGTGAAAATAGCTCCTTACCAAAAAATCTGAAGATGCTTTAGAGGCACTATAGGGGCTGTTTGGAGCATAAGGGGTGGTTTCTGTAAACAATCCTTCCTCTCCGAGTGTTCCATACACCTCATCTGTTGAAATATGATGAAATCGAGCCTCTTCATAATCCTCTTTATAGCGATTAGGGCCTTTCATCCAGTGCTTTTTTGCTACATCGAGTACATTGAAAGTCCCAAAAACATTTGTTCTAACAAAGGCATCCGGATTCTTAATTGAATTATCTACATGAGATTCTGCTGCAAAATGAATTACTCCTTTAAAATTGTATTTTAAAAACAGTCTTTCGATCAATTCTCTATCGCAAATATCTCCTTTTATAAACTCATACCTCGGATGTCCTTCAATTTCTTCTAAGTTCTCAAGATTGCCGGCATAGGTAAGCAGATCAACATTAACAATTTCAGCATTTTCATTATTCTCTAAATAGTAAGGAATAAAATTTGCACCAATAAATCCTGCTCCACCTGTTACTAAAATTGTATGCATGGAGCTACTTTTTATAATTGTTTAAGAATACGTTTAACTCTTTCAAGAGTAAGAAAAGTATCATAATTCCAGCTCCTAAAACAAAAAACAGAAAAGGCTTACTATCTCTAATTCTTCCCGATTTATTTCCTATTTCTTGAAAACTGGACACCACATTTACAATCTCAGATTTCTCTGCTTTTTGATTATTAATGTAGGTCAAATTATTATTTAGATCTCTACTTGTCTGGAACAGTTCTATCTCTCTATCTTTAGGTTGATTTACTCCTCCCATATCTATTGAAGTACCTGGCGTGGACTTTTGTGCCTCAGCTAAAATCGCTTTCATGTACACTTTTCTTAGACTATCGGCATCCTTTAGGTTCTGTTTATACAGGTCAATACTTCTATCTAAATTAACATTTTCAGATTCTTTCAGTCTTTTAAAGAACGAATTATCCCTTACGGAAGATAGAATGACATCATCGATTTTTGTAAAAACATCATTTTTCTCAGACTTGACCGTGATCTCATGGATCTCATAGTCATAAGTAGTAAACGCTTTTTTAAAATCTTCCATCTTATATGATTTTACTGCGGTAGTATCTAAAGACAGTACAAGCTTATTATAAGCACTTACAATATCATTCTCATTTACGATAGGGTTAATTTCAAATTCTTTTAACGCTTTTGCATCTTCATCATTGATTTTAAAGGTCTGCGCTAAAACACCATATTCTTTCTGAATCACGAGGTCATTGTAGAACAGTACATTTCCATATAACTGTTTCGTGCTTTCAAAATTAGGTTTTACTAACATTTTTGACTCATACATTGGTGCTCGGTCAAAATCTATAATATAACCTACAACACCTAAGATAGCACCTGCAATAAATATTTTTACAAAGTGTTTTCTTGCAAATAATAAGGTCAATATGAGTACATGGAAAATTCCTTTAAAAATGCTCACTATAAAATCTAAAAGCTGAGAAAAACCTCTTCCAATGATTTTAAATAAAGATCCTAAATCTACTTCTTCCTCGTTATTATGTTGTTTTGTTGACATACTAATTGGTTAATTTTACTATATAACTCTAAAAAATCTGTTCTAGTATTTTATGCGTAATGGCGTATGTTGGTGTAACTCCAGACATTCCCAATCCTCCTGAAGCTAATGTAGCTCCTGTCTCCAAAGGATTATCAGATGCATAATACGCGTATCTTACTTTTACATCTTCTGATATATTTCCTCTAATTCTAGAGGCAGATTGAATTGCTTTTTGGTAATGTGCTCCTTCCATCTCTAACCCAATAACATTCCAGGTAGAATCATGGAAAAATTTCAGGATATCTTTATTCTGCAAAGATGTTCCCAATACCGTTACCATGGCTCCATCAAAAGATTCAACTCCAAAACCTTCAAGATCCTCTCTTGATAATTCATTCTTAAAAGGATAATTATCCGCTGTTCCTTCAAAAATGTGAGATGAAGGAATCATAATATCTCCCTTTCCTCCTTCTAAGATTCCTGCTTTCCCCATAATAGAAACAGATTCCACATCTAAATGGATCGTTTCAGTTTCTGTTTTGTAAGGTTTTAATAGCTCATCCATCGTTTCATAGGCTTGCTCACCGAAGGCATAGTCCATTACAATGATCACGGGCTCTTGTTCTACAGAATGTACTTTAGTATACTCAGAACTGTCAAAATCTATTTTACTGGTGTCTATTATTTGAACATTGATATTGGTTCCTGAAGCATCTTTTAAATAGATCAATCCATTCTCTGACGCATAATTCTTCACCGCTTTTTGTAATGGTTGGCTTTGTTCATTGCTCAATAATTCAAACAACGAAAATCCTTCATTAGACTTCGCTTCCTTTGGAAGTGCCTCCTTTGCATAAATAGAATTCAACACGCTATGCATATTTGCACTGATGATATGGATTGGTTTGTGTAATAAATCGTGTTCTAAAAGTGTTTTCTTTATGTTATTTGCCCAAATCTCTCCATAAATATGATGTCCAATTTGTTCGTTAAGTACCGAACTAAAGGTTACCACTCTTTTTTTAATGTGACAAACTTCATTAATGGCTAGTTTTCCTAACCAGTAAATTAACTGAAAGAATCTATCAGGGTTCGCTTCGCTAGAAAAAGTTTCGTGAATATCCAACACTTCTGTATACGTTCTTCCCAATATACTTCCTAAATGTGCAAGAGCAATTTCTCGTTCTTTTTGAGTTAATTGCTTATTATATAAAACAATATCCTCTAGGTTTTTCCATTCTCGAATACAATCTCCCTGATCGTTTATAAGAACCTTGTCTTTTATCTTGTGAGATTCGATAAATAAAAATGTAATATGTGTTAGAATATCATAAATCTCAGACCTTCCTCTGGTGATTTCAATATTCATTTGATCTTTATCGATGCGATAACAATTTCGTCTTCTCTTTGGGGGAATAATCGGTTTAAAATGCGAATTAGCATAACCTTCATCTGCAGTTAGATTAATAAACTGACATTCTTCTATCCCTTCTGGCAATCGTTCTATTACATAGATCAATCCATTTAACTCTACCTTATCTTCTGCAATGGAACCATATATTTCCGGTCTTAAAAGCAACAAGGATTTGCGCAAGGTCTCTCCTGAAACTCCCATAGGTTTATAAAAACCTCTACTAAACAGGTGGCGCATAGAAATGTATAATCTTTCTATTGCATTGGTCGACTCTTGAGCTCTTGTTCTTTCTTTGTGTTTGTTTTGTGCCATAAAGTATTTTTCGGCGCTAAGATACTAATTTCGTCCTGAGTTACTTTTTCACCAGGATATTATTGTACTTACCAGTATCCTTTAAAAGCCTTACTGCTTCTAAAATAGCAATATCATTTTTTAACTTGTTTTTATAAACTCCTTCTTCGTAGTAATATCTGGATACTATTTCTTCCTGAAGCAACGCTTTCAGAATGTCTTTATTCAAGGAAATTTTACCGATCTTCTCTTTTCTTAACTTCTGTTGTATCTTTTGATACTCTGTATTCACCATTTTTACATCCTTAACGGAATTAACAGCTTGTTTAAAAAGTTTTTCTTGTTTGGTAACAAAGGTGGTATCGGTGGAAAGGTATTGTTGAAATTTTTTAAAATCGGCATCGGAAAAACGGAACTTTTCTACCGCCGCTATTTCATTGTTCGTATATGTAAAATCCGTAGCGAAGTTAAACAATGCTCTAGACCTTAATAGCTTTTTTGTTTGATCTGTTTTTTGAGAAATATCCAATGTAACATCCGGCATTACACCTCCGCCATCATACACTGTTCTTCCATTCTGAGTTGTAAACTTATTTACACCGCCATCTGAGAACTTCGGTACATTTCCATCTTTATCTCTATTTGCATAGTCCAACTCTTGAATACATCTGCCGCTCGGCGTATAGTATTTAGAAATGGTCACTTTTAATTGTGTTCCGTAATTCAAGTTCCTGTAACGTTGCACTAACCCCTTTCCAAAAGAACGTTCTCCTAAAATCACTGCTCTATCGTAATCTTGTAATGCTCCACTTACGATTTCAGAGGCAGATGCAGAACTTCCATCTACCAACACGGTAATAGGCATATCCAGGTCTAATGGTGTATTTGTTGCTCTATAGGTATTGCTCCACTTTTTAACTTTAGCCCTAGTAGATACTATGGTGCTGCCTTTAGGTAAAAAGAAATTCGAAATGTTGATCGCTTCCAAAAGAGATCCTCCTGGATTTCCTCGTAGATCGAACACCAGTTTCTTCATCCCTCTTTTCTTCAGATCCTTAAACGCCTTTTTAACTTCTGAAGACGCTTTGTTACTAAATCTTGTAAGTACGATATAACCTGTTTCATTATCTATGAAATCGTAAAATGCAACCGGGTTCACAGATACTTTTTCTCTGGTCAATGTAGTTGTAAATGTTTTTCCTTTGCGAGATATTTCAACATTAACAGTGCTATTAGGTGTTCCTTTTAAGAACTCCGAAAGTTGGTCTCTTTGCATGTTTTGCAATGGTTCTCCATCTACCTTTGTAATAATATCACCGGCTTTCAGTCCTGCTTTATCAGCAGAATATCCTTTATAGATCTCTGCCAACGTTATTCCTGCTTTATCATAATAAACAGCAACTCCAACACCGGCATACTCTCCTTCTCTTTTAATTTTTGCTTCCTCTACATCTTGTTCGTTGTAATAATTCGTATAAGGGTCTAGATCTTTCAATGTGTTCTTTATGGCCTTATTAGTGAACTCAGCGGGGTTAATTTCATCTACATAATACATATTTAACTCTTTAAAGAGGGTATTATAGATTTCTATTTGCTTTGCCACCTCAAAAAAATCAGATCTAAATGAAAATGAGATTCCGATAGATAAGGTTAAAACAATAATGATCGCGTATTTTCTTACGTGTTTTTTCATGTCTCTCTTTTTAATTCTTCAACAAATACATGTAACAATTTGTGCATGTCTTTTTTCACATTCACAAACGTAGGTTCTTCTTTACCAATAAAGGTAATCATAAAAATAAAAGAATCGTTAACTCCTTCGTAAACAATCTGTTTCTCTAATCTATACGCCTCTTTCAATAGTCTTTTGATCCTATTTCTCTGTACGGCTTTCTTAAATCTTCTTTTTGGAACAGAAAATCCAGCTTGTACAGGAAAGGCAGATGTGTGGAGTGTTTTCAGATACACCAGTTTAAAGGGATACACTTTTAGTGAGGATCCTTCTTCAAACAATTGCTCTATTAATTTTTTGCTTTTTAATCGTTCTGCTTTACCTAGGGTAAACTTCATACTTACAAACTTACTGAAAAGTAGTACTTATTAATCATTTTAATTATTATTTTTGACGAAAATTTATACCATAAATTAATGAAACCAGATTTATTTCAAGCTCCTGATTACTACCAAATCGACGAATTACTTACCGAAGAGCACAAACTTGTAAGAGATGCTTCAAGAGAGTGGGTAAAAAGAGAAGTTTCTCCAATTATTGAAGACTACGCTCAAAAAGCAGAATTTCCAACACAAATTATTGGAGGTTTGGCAGAAATTGGTGCTTTCGGACCTTACATTCCTGAAGAATATGGTGGTGCCGGTTTAGATCAGATCTCTTATGGATTGATCATGCAAGAAATAGAGCGCGGTGATTCCGGTGTACGTTCTACGGCGTCGGTACAATCTTCCTTGGTTATGTATCCAATCTGGAAATATGGTAATGAAGAACAACGTAAAAAGTATTTACCAAAATTAGCGAGTGGTGAGTGGATGGGTTGTTTTGGTTTAACGGAGCCGGATCATGGTTCCAACCCTGGTGGCATGGTTACCAATTATAAGGATATGGGAGACCATTATCTTCTAAATGGCGCGAAGATGTGGATCTCTAACGCTCCTTTTGCACAAGTAGCAGTCGTATGGGCCAAAAATGAAGAAGGAAGGATTCATGGTTTGATCGTTGAAAGAGGTATGGAAGGTTTTTCTACACCTGAAACGCACAATAAATGGTCTTTAAGAGCCTCGGCAACCGGTGAGTTAATTTTTGATAATGTAAAAGTTCCCAAAGAGAACTTACTACCAAACAAATCTGGACTAGGAGCACCGTTAGGTTGTTTAGATTCTGCCAGATATGGTATTGCATGGGGAGCTATTGGTGCAGCAATGGATTGCTATGATACTGCCTTACGTTACAGTAAAGAACGTATTCAGTTTGGTAAGCCCATTGGCCAATTCCAATTACAGCAAAAGAAACTAGCTGAAATGATCACTGAAATTACAAAAGCACAATTACTAACCTGGCGTTTAGGAGTTTTGAGAAATGAAGGTAGAGCAACTTCTGCTCAGATTTCCATGGCAAAACGTAATAATGTGGATATGGCAATTAACATTGCACGCGAAGCTCGTCAAATGCTAGGAGGTATGGGAATTACAGGCGAATATTCTATCATGCGTCATTCTATGAATCTCGAAAGTGTGATCACGTATGAAGGTACACATGATATTCATTTGCTCATTACAGGATTGGACGTTACCGGATTAAACGCCTTTAAGTAATCCTCTAGGCTTTTTTATCGTTATTCATTAACAAGAATACAGCAATCACTAATCCAACTACGACTAGTGCAAAAACACCTATCATTATGGTTCCGTTGGTCCAAGAAACTAAGGGCATATTCATAACTCTTATACTTTAATTATTTAGGGTATAAAGTTACAATTACATGGCTGATAGAAATATGATATTTATCAACTCCGGAAAAGTAGTTAGGAAACTTTTTGAAAAGAAAGCTCTTCGATTAATTTAGGGCATCGCCTACAATTAACACCTTTCTTTTTGTATTTCTGACAACATTTAGATTTCGGTACTATACATGGAGTATCACAACAGCTTTTAACGGCTATAGGTAATTTTTTTACGGTACTCTTATGTTGATAGAAAACAATCACTTGAATAGATTTTCGATGCAAAAATAATTATTTATTTAGAATAAATAAAAATAATATTGATCTATTTTGTCATGTTTTCTCAAGGTCTGACATTTCCTTATCTTTAACCAAACTCTTTTTATTGATCTGTAAAAGTCATCATAATACCATTACCTATTCCAACATCGATGAAATTCCAGACGATCTTTGGCAGCAACTTGATTGTAAACATCACATATATTTTAATAAAGCGTATCTAAAAGCGTTAGAAGAAAATAATCCTCAAATCGAATTTGCTTATATCGTTTTGCATGATGATGCCAAAGAAGCCATTGCATTTTCTACATTACAGATCATTGATTTTGATGTAGATTCTATTAAAAATGATCTAGAAAGACTGCTTAGAAAACTTACCTCAATAGCGCGGAAAATCAGAATTCTCCCAAAAGAACGACCCTTAAAGTTTTTAATTAGCGGAAATGTCTTTGTTAGTGGCGAACATGGTATTTATATAAAAAGTGGTATTGATAAAAATAAGACCATTAAACAACTGGCAAAAGGTATTCAAAATTTTGCCAATGACAATTCGGATAAGGAGATTGCGGTATTCATCCTAAAAGATTTTATAAAAGAATCTCTTTTTATCACAGATGAACTATTGGATTTCAACTACTACCCTATTCAGATAGATCCCAACATGATGCTTAC
This sequence comes from Flavobacteriaceae bacterium, assembly GCA_965218065.1. Taxonomy (GTDB): domain Bacteria; phylum Bacteroidota; class Bacteroidia; order Flavobacteriales; family Flavobacteriaceae; genus Polaribacter. The sequence goes on from OZ244589.1 coordinate 2,792,948, forward strand.
TATAAAAGCAGATTGGTTAACTTTTGACGATTATCTAGCCTCGCTTAAAACAAAGTTCCGTGTAAAAGCGAGAAAAGCTTTTAAGCAAAGTAGGGATATCTTTATTGAGGATATTACAAAAGAGAATATTGACGAACTCTTGCCAAAGATGACCTCTTTGTATAAAAAAGTGGTTTCTCGCGCCGATTTTAATTTGGGTGACTTTAATCTGGATACGTATAAAGATCTTATCACAAGATTTAATGGCAGCTACATTTTGAAAGCCTACTGGTTAGACGATACCATGATCGGTTTTATGTCCGGAATGATCAATAACCATTCTTTAGATGCGCATTTTGTAGGCATTGACTATCAGTATAATAGAAAATACGCCGTATATCAACGTATGTTGTACGACTACATAAATATAGCCATCGAAAAAAAACTACAGGTTTTAAATTTTGCAAGAACGGCCAGTGAAATAAAAAGTTCAGTCGGTGCTGTCCCTCAGGATATGACCGTGTATATTCGTCATAAAAAATCTATTACAAATAAACTTTTAAAGTTATTTTTGATGCATATTCAACCAACGAAGTTTAATCAGAAATATCCTTTCAAAAAAGTGGTTATTGCGAATGAAAACAATTCATGATCTTATAGACATTCTTACGTTAGAAGATAAAGGCAATGGTGTATTTAGCGGAATAAGTAAGACTATTGGAAGCCCAAATGTTTTTGGCGGACAAGTGCTAGCTCAGGCCTTACATGCAGCTTACAATACCATTTCTAATGAAAGGGTCGTACACTCATTGCACTCCTATTTCTTAGAACCAGGCAATTTGGCAAAACCTATTGCTTACAAAGTGAACGAAATGCGGAACGGTGGAAGTTTTTCGACACGAAGAGTTACTGCCACGCAAGGAGACACTACTATATTTATCATGGCCGCTTCATTTCATAAAAAAGAAAACGGACATGAACATCAAGTCTCTGCTAAGAAAAATATTAAACAGCCGGAAGAATTGTTGAGTTGGGGAGATATGTTGGAAAAATTTAACGATGCTCTTCCACAAAAAATGAAAGCGTTTCTCAGCATAGAAAGACCTATTGATTTTAAACCGGTTCATATTATGGATCCTTTTAACCAAAAAGACCTGCCGGCTACTGAAGATGTTTGGTTTAAATTAAAAGGTGATGCAGGGAGTTTGGATCTACCATTAAAGCAACAAATACTCACCTATATTTCTGATTACAATATTTTAAATGCTGCCTTAAAACCTAATGCGAGTAAAGCCAATTTTGGAAATACTCAAATGGCTAGTTTAGATCACTCCATGTGGTTCTCAAGGGATTTTAATTTTGATGATTGGATGTTATTCTCTGCAGTTTCTCCAAGTACCTCTGGAGCAAGAGGATTGGCCACCGGAAATATATTTACGCGTGACGGAACGTTGGTCGCTACTGTTGCACAAGAAGGATTAATGAGACCTAAAAATTTATAAAATGCCAGAAGAATATTTATACGTACTATCTGTCAACGGATTGCTATTATTGATCAGTGTTATTTTTAAGTACTTCCCTCCTAAGAAGATCAATAGCCTTTATGGTTACAGAACTCATAAATCAATGTTGAATCAGGATATTTGGGATTTTGCCAATAGTGTTTTCAACAAGACGCTTATCTCCTATGCTGCTGCTAGTTTTGTCGTAGCATTATTATTGGCTTATTTGAATCCTGAAATGATGCAAGGTTGGGTTCCCATGGGGTTGTTGTTCTTTACAGTCATTGTGTGTATCTACAAAACCGAACAAGAGATCAAAAAGCATTTTAACGACGAAGGGAAACGAAAGTAGCTCCTAAAAATTAGCAATAACCGAAAACGAGAAGTTTCTTCCCGGTGCAGAAATCCCAGAAGCAAATTCTCTATAATGTTGGTCAAAAATATTATCAATACCCCCCTGAAAAGTCCAGTTGCTACTGGCAATATACCTACCATTCACGCCTAGCGTTACCCAAGCCGGGGATCCAAAATACTTATCCAGATCATTGGTAGCATTTTCATCAACAATAGGTGTAAGATCATGATTATCTATTCCTTCTGTAATATTAAAATCTGAAATATCTTTTTTCGCATTGAATCTAAGGTTTGCTCCAAGCTCTATCTTATCATCATACTTATACTGCACATCGAATTGTCCGAACAAAGGTGGGATCGATGATAATGGCTCTCCGGTATCATATGCTTTTCCTCTGGTAAAAGTAACGGATCCTGAAGTGTTAAATCGATTAGAGATCTTTCCCTGGTAACTCGCTGTAAAACCGGTAATATAGGCTGTATTTCTATTCTGATTTGCAACTACATTTCCTACCTCTCCATCGAATACGATTGTGGCACTCCCATTCACTGTAAAATGGTCTCGAATAATATAATTGTCTAGTAAGGTATAATACACAACTCCGCTAACCTTAAACCTTCGATCATTAAAGTACTTTTGAATCCCTACCTCTGCATTATAAGCAAATTCAGGTTTCACGTTCATATTGGGTACAGTGACAAAACCACTTTTCTCTCTTACTCTTCCTACATCGTCAATATTAGGAGATCTGAAACCAGAAGAGATGACACTGTTTATTTGCCAGTTCTTATTTGGTTTATACACGTACCCTATAGTGGCTGTTACTGCTGAATTATCTAACGTAATATCTGTGTCTGGTAAACTAATAAACGTTTGATCGATCCACTTTGCCTCAAGATGGGTATGTGTAAACCTTGCTCCAAAGTTCAATGTAGAAAAATCACTTATATCTTGTCTGTATCCCGCATATACTGCTGTACTGGTATAACTACTACCTCCATCTGGGTAGCGAGATTGCACAGCAAAATCTCCTGTGAATCCAAGGATATTATTTCCAGAAGCATTTAACGTTCTTCCAAAAGCATTGGAGTGCACGTCATTATAAGCAAATTCGAAACCATAGGTTAAGTGACGTTTATTGTCCTTGGTTAAAGGCACTAAAAAGTCTCCATTTACACTAAAAATATCCACCTCTTCTTCTCGATAACTTCGACCTAAGCTATTAAATCTTCTCTGAATTCTGGATTCTTTTATGTTCTGATAGGCCGCAGTAAATACCCCTTTCTTCATCCAACTCTTATTCGAAGTTACATCGAGTTGTGAAGAAAGTAATAAGCGCTGTTGCGGGCCGTAATACCATTCTGCAAACTTTAAGGTTCCCGAAGAAAGCTCCGTTAAACGATCAAATCGTGGTATATCTGACGATGTTGAATACTGCATATTGATCTTTAGATCCGTTTTTTTACTTAGCGGAACATAAAATTTTTGCAAAACATCCGTTTGATTATATCCTGTGTTTCGTTGTAAATCAACATCCGAATTTACTGTGGGTGTTGCGCTGTAAAAACTGTTCGTATTTTCTGAGTATTCAAAAACCTTACCCCAATTGGCAAAACCATGTGATCGATTCTTCCCCATTTTTAGATCTCCAAAATCACTATACGTAATGCTGGTAAATGATGCCCATTTTGCAAAACTTAGTTCTGCCGAGACATTTGTTGTTATTTCATTATTAACCGATGAAAATCTAGAAAAAAAGTTGCTCCTAACCTCCTCTTCTTCCGAAAGTCTAGGGGTTTTTGTATAATAATGGATCACTCCACCTAAAGCATCCGAGCCATAGATTACCGAAGATGGTCCAAATACAATTTCTGTTCTATCTAATTGGTTTGGCGATATTGTTATAGCATTTTGCAAATGTCCCTTTCTATAAATGGCATTGTTCATTCTCACTCCGTCGACTACTAACAGTACTCGATTAGACTCCATCCCTCTTAACACAGGACTTCCTCCTCCAAATTGAGATTTCTGCACTTTTATTCCAGGAACTGAAGCCAGCAGGTCTGCCGAAGTCTGCGGAGATACCTGTTGAATCTCTCCTTTGGTAAGTACAGCTATTTGCTCTGCTATTCTTGTTGCTTTGTTCTTACTTTTAAATACAGACAATACCACCTCATCTAACTGCTCCGATTCTTTAGTTAGAAAAATGGTCTTTTTATCTTGATTTATGCGAGACTTCTTGATCCTAAATAAAGCATAGGATATGTGTGAAAACACCAGTACATCCTCATTTTTGGCATTCGTGAGATCTACGAATCCATTCTTATCTGTGGTTGCATTAAAAGATTTGGATTCACTAAAGACGGTAACATTATGAATTGGCTTACCCGTTTCTTTATCAAGAACCTTGATTTGTTGGCTATATCCAGCTAAACAAAATAAAAAAAAGACTACGTAAACTACTAACCTCATCAACTAAATACTGCTTCTAAAATGTTTAACGATTTTGGCTTTTTAAAACCGTCCAAATGTAATTCAAAATATCGAATTACAATTTGCAAAATTAACTGTCTTTCACTTTTGTGAAATAATATCTTGTCTACACTATCAAAATCTATGCCTAACAGTCGTTTAAATTGTGTTAATTTTTCTCCAGAAATCGTGTCGTTTGCATTCATCATATTGGTAAAAACCCCTTCTGTAAGATCAAATCCAGGCTTACTATTTTCGGATACGTCCGGATAGAAACCTAAAAACTTAGTAAGGTTAAGTAAAAACAACAAATGAAAATTAGACGTGCTATCATGATTATCTAACCAATAAATAGCATTTTCTAAATATTGATATAAATATTCATTAGGCTCTTCTTCTTGAATGCTACTTGATAAAACTTCAGATAAAAACAATACAATAGATTGCTTTATTACATTTTTATAAATAGAAGTACTAGGGTATTGCACATGAGCTTCTCTAATCGTATTTAACCTTCCTTTTGAGTTATGATTCGCAGTAATACTCAGCAATGTTAAGGGCTGAAAATAGGCAGGCTTTAGCTTTCCTTTTTTTGACTTGAGAATCCCTTTGAGCATATAACTTTTTAACCCATCTGATTCTGTATATAATTTTGCGATCAAGCTTGTGTCACTATATTTAATGACACCAATGACGATTGCTTTTGTTGTGAGCAAGGCCATTTAATTTACGATAGCAATTTTTGTAAACGAGGTTTCTGTCGCATCGTCGTTAGAAAGCAGTACAATATAAACTCCGGAGGCTACTTTTTTACCCGCTAAATTGGTCTTGTCCCAAACTACCTTTCCTCCTTGCAATTCCTGCCCTTCTACAACATTGGTTTCATACACCAAATTTCCGGCAACATCTAAGATCTTTACGTTGGTTCCTTTAGGTAGATGTGTTCCATTTCTACCATCGATCGTAACTGTAGCATGATTCTTTAAGGCAGGGTTCGGGTAGGCATACACATCTCCTAATGTATCTCCAAATGGGGCTACATTACTTTTATAAGCCACAACTCCTTTATCGGTGGCAAAAAACACTTTTCCGGTCGAATCATCTACCGTAATTTTTACAATCTTGTTTGAAGGTAAAGGTGAATTCTGTGTACTGAAGTTTGCCAGCGTTGTCTGACCATTTGGATTGGTGTAGATCACTCCTCCATTATCTGTTCCAAACCATTTATTGTCTGCTCCATCAACAACAATACTATTTACCGTTTGATCTCCTAATAGTCTTCGAGGGATTCCATCATCTAAAATAATCACAGGATTAGCGTCATATACATCGGCATCAAATAATCCGCTCGCATTATTAAACACGACTAGCCCGGAAAGTGTCCCGATCCAGATCCTGTTATTTCTATCTACAGCAATCGTACGCACATTAGGATTGGGCAAACTTCCTCTCGTTGGTTGGGTGGATAATGCTCTTAAACGATTCCCATTTTCATTAAAGACCAATGCTCCATCTCTTCTAGATCCGATCCAAACACTATTATTTCTGTCAATTACAACTTCCGTTAAACCGAAAGCATCTACCTCTTTAATACTGCTAATATCGAAACCAGACCAGGCTCCACTAGACGATAGCTTCTTGAGTTCTTGGGGTGTATCAATATTCGTCATCCAAAGATTTCCCTGACGATCAAAAGCCGCACTACTTACCCTTACCGAAGTTGCCGTCGGATTTGTTGCTCTTAAATCTTCCAATCCACTGTTAATATGGTTATAAAAATTAGTTACCGCATCATTCTCTACGGCAATCAATCCAGCTGTTCGAATATCATTCACATTTTGAGTATCATTAAAACAACTTATAAATACTTTTTCCGGGTTCGACGGATCGATGGTTATATCAACCAGATCAGGAAAGGGCTGTGCAGTAGAATAATTTACCGTTACCCAATTTTCCCCATTATAATGACTAAATCCTTTGCGCTCATTGGTAGGTGCAAAAGTTGGTGTGTAGCCTCCATATACCACCCACAAATGATTGTCCTGAGCTTTTATCGAAAAGACATCGTTTGTTATTGGGCCTTCAGGATGTATTTCTGTAAGATTCGATGCATTCGAAAAAGGTGCAGATAAAATTCCAAACTCTTTTGTCCCCAGAAAAAATACATTATCTACTGCCAATGTGTTGTTTAAATTATATTCGAAAGGAGCATTTGCGCTTACCAGCAAAACCTGATTCAAGCCGGCATCTAAAAAAGATGCTGAAGTACTAAGGGTAACAGCCAGGTTAGAACTTGAACTTTTAAATCCAACTATGGCTTCTGAATATGATCGTACCGTATTAATACTTGCTCCATTAATTTCATGAACGTTATTCCCACTAACACTAAACAATCTATTATTAAAGTTGTTTATGTGCGTAAAGTTCCCCGGAAACTGAAGTTGCCAATTATTAAAGTCGATTAAATTAGGGTTTGATATATCTGCTCTATAAATTCCATTTTCTGTTGCGGCATAGATAACATCATTAAAAACCAGTGTTTCATTGATCTTTAACGCCGATGAGTTATTCCCGATAAAATAGGTGTCTCCAAACTCTAATCGTTCAATATCATAAACCACAACAGCAAAAGGTGTAGACAGATATAATTTATTATTGAATTCAGAAATGTGATTTATCCGCTTCTCTCCAGATTGGTTAAAATTTACAATATCTGCAGAAATACTAATGGTCCTATCCTGATCTACTACCTCAATTAACCCATTCTCATAACCAATAACTAATCTATTAAATGACTCATTATAATGAATGGCAGAAGTAGTCTCTCCTGAAAGTCCCTGTACTGAAGATAACTTTTGAGTTTCTTGTGTAGTTATGTTATACATAAAAACCCCGTTATCGGACAACGCGTAGATGGTTTCTCCAATTTTCTCAAAATCCTTTACATTGTTATAAGAAAAGAAATCCTCCCAGGAACTACTATAATCTATTTGAGAACTGACAGCAGCTGAATATAAAAGAACAAGAAATAAAATGGCTTTTTTCATGTACGAGAACTAGGTATCAAATATATTTATTTATTGTCATAATAACGATAAAACCTATACATTAGTACAAAATTCCATGCATTTCCATGAAACTCGAGATTGAACGAAAATTTTTAGTCCACAACACTAATTTTAAGGAGGAAGCCTTTAAAAAATCTCATATCAAGCAAGGTTTTCTAAACTCAGATAAACACAGGGTCGTCAGGATTCGGTGTATTGATGATAAAGCTTATATAACCATTAAAGGAATATCTAATGATTCCGGAACCAGCAGGCTAGAATGGGAAAAAGAAATCGATCCAAACGAGGCAGAATCTTTGCTCCAGTTAAGCGAATACGGAGTTATTGAAAAGTACCGTTATTATGTTCACAATGAAGATCTCGTTTTTGAGGTGGATGAATTTCTCGGAAACAACAAAGGACTTATTATTGCTGAGATAGAATTGACCCATGAAAATGAAGCCTTTAAAAAACCCGATTGGTTGGGTAAAGAGGTTACTGGGGAAGAAAAATATTATAACTCCAATCTCTATAAAAATCCATTTAAAAATTGGACATAAAAAAACCTCGAACTAAAGTTCGAGGAAATTTAATAAACCTACCCCCTAAAATAAGATTTATAAATTACCAAACGTCTGTCAACGAATTAACATATGTTTAGTTCAGCAAATATATAATTAGTTTTCAATATATACAAATGTTACTTTTTATCCTTTTTTTTGCTAAAAAACATAGTAGTAAATACACAAAAAATGACTTGCGCTCCCTAACAATACAAATACATGAAAAATGGCATGGTTGAGAGGGATTTTCTTTATAGAATACAAGATTGCTCCAACCGTATAAAACACACCTCCCCATATTAATAACTGTAGTCCTTTTTCGGGCAACCTGTCTATTAATGGTCTAATAGCAAATATAATTTGCCAACCCATTAGCACGTACATTATCGTAGAAAGTCTATCAAATCTTCCTGTAAAAAAGAGTTTTAGAATAATTCCTGTCAAAGCAAAGAACCAGGTCAATCCAAAGATGATCCAGCCTGTAGTTCCCTCCAAAACAATAATAGTGAAAGGCGTATACGTTCCGGCAATAAGGACATAAATTGCAGCATGATCAAAAATGTTTAATCGTCTTCTTAATTTATCTCTCTTTGCGGCATGATAAAAGGTAGATGCCGCATATAGGATAATTAAGCTGAGCCCATACACAGCAATACTAAAAGGCTTTAAGAAGCCTTCAAAATGCAACGATCTAACCACTAGAAAAGGAAATGCTACAATACTTAACAATAATCCTAAGCCATGAGTAGCAATATTTAAAAACTCTTCGGTCTTACTATATCTGTGAATGATCTTTTCTTTCATTGAACGGTCTTGCTATGCGGTGTACTGTGTTTTTTATTTGTTCTCTTTTCCTATTTTTTTTGTCACCTTACAGGGATTACCAAAAGCCAAAGAATTCGTAGGAATAGATTTGTTTACTAAACTACCGGCTCCTATGACTGAATTTTCTCCTATTTCAACTCCCGGCAGAATAATTACCCCTCCTCCAATCCAAACGTTATCATTTATCTTTACTGGTAATGCAAATGTTCTAAAAAAGGGAAGTCCTTCTTTTTCCCAATTTCTATTCAATCTCGTATGTATATCTGTGTGATGCGTAGCAGTGTAAATCTGTACATTTGAAGCAATTAATACGTTATTGCCAATTGTAATTTTATTACAATCAACAAACGTGCAATTCATTCCAATGATCACGTTATCTCCAATTTTTATGTGGCTTCCATAATCACAATGAAAAGGAACATCAATGTTTACATTTTTCCCAATTTCACCCAGTATTTTTTCTAATACCTTCCTTTTTTTCTTGTGCTTTTGATAGTCTATTGCATTATAGGTCCGGGTTAATTTTCTTGACCTCTCAATTATCTTCAATATTTCAGGATCGGCAGAATTGAACAGTTCTCCGGCTAAACATTTTTCAATTTCTGATTTCATCTTTGATCTATTTTTTTGCTTTTTTTATTTCACAAACTGATTGGTGTCTTTCATATATAACTCGTCTTTGCTCAATTCATTATAAATAATAGCAAACGTTTGATCTCTTAATGATTTCATTTCGGACGCAGTCATATGATTTGTTTCAATAAATCGATGTTGCTTTATTCTTAGCCTACCCGGTCCTCCTCTTAAAACATCCCAAGAAAAAAGTCTTTTGTTATCAAAATACGTTTGAGGAACAATGGGGATTTGATGTTCAATAGCCAAATTAAAAGCTCCATTTTTAAATGGTCCCAGTACAATATGATCATCGGGAACGCCCCCTTCCGGGAAAATCCCAATACTCACTCCGTCTTTCAGTTTTTTTCGAGCTCTTTCATATACTTTTTTCCGACTAGAATGGCTACTTCTATCCACCATGATCACTACACGTTTATAGAAAAAACCAAAAATAGGAATCTTAACTAACTCCTTTTTTCCTACAAAAACAATCGGGTTCTTGGAAAGTGCGATTAAAACAAATGGATCCATTAAAGAAGCATGGTTCGGGCAAAACATATAACTTTGATCTCTATCCAATGTTTCTGCCGCATCTACATCTAGTCTGAAACCCATTCCATATATTAGAAGAAAAGACCATGCCCTAACCAGTTTCCAAAAAGTTGCATAATAACTCTCCTTAGCTGTTAACACCAATAAAACCGGGATCATGGCAATTATGGTAATCACTAATAACAAGTAAAACCATAGCCTCCACACCAGCAAAAAAGGTATTTTCAGGTATCTCATAAATGCGAATGTAGTAATATTCTTTTGTTTGATGGATTATCCTAACGAAATCTGTATTTTTGCCTTGAAAATATATCAAATGTCTAGAATTTTAACGGGTGTTCAAAGTACTGGAACACCACACTTAGGAAACTTGTTAGGAGCCATTTTACCAGCAATTGAAATGGCGAATGATCCTAAAAATGAGTCTTTTTTGTTTATTGCTGATATGCATTCTCTAACACAGATCAAAGATGGAAATGTGCTAAGAGAAAACACCTATAGTACGGCGGCAACGTGGCTGGCTTGCGGATTGGATATTTCAAAAACAGTATTCTATAGACAAAGCGATATTCCTGAGGTAACAGAGCTTACCTGGTATCTAAGCTGCTTTTTTCCATACCAAAGATTAACATTAGCGCATAGTTTCAAGGATAAGGCAGATCGTCTTGCCGATGTTAATTCGGGATTATTTACGTATCCCATGCTAATGGCTGCAGATATTCTTTTGTATGATGCTGAGATTGTTCCTGTAGGAAAGGATCAGCTACAACATTTGGAAATGACACGAGATGTAGCTAATAGATTTAATCATGTTATCGGAGATACTCTAGTTCCTCCAGCTGCTAAAGTTCAGGAGCATACAAAACTGGTTCCCGGAACCGATGGTCATAAAATGAGTAAATCTAGAGATAACACCATCAATATTTTTTTACCGGACAAGAAATTGCGCAAGCAGATCATGTCCATAAAAACGGATAGCACTCCTTTAGAAGAACCTAAAGATCCTGATACAGATAATGTATTTGCACTCTATAAGCTTATGGCCTCGGATGCACAGATCGAGGAGATGCGCATTAAATATGAAGGTGGTAATTATGGGTATGGTCATGCCAAACAAGAACTCTATGAGCTGATACTTGATAAATTTGCCTTCGTAAGAGAGAAATACAAACACTACATGGAGAACAAGCAAGAAATAGATGAGGCTCTTGCTATTGGAGCAGAAAAAGCCAGATCTGTTGCTGGTAGTGTATTGAAAAGAGTACGTAGTAAAATAGGCTATTAAAAAAACCTCACAAATGTGAGGCTTTTTTTATTTTAAGTAGTTTTTTTATTATCCCCATTGACAGATAATTCCACCCATTAATGCAATAGTAACAATCCAGTACCCAGCATTAATGGCCACATACTTCACTGTTTTTTTCTCGAACATTGCTTGCGTAGCCAATACAGGAAGTACTAATCCTATCCCTGCTAAAACACCATGTAAAACACCGTGTTTAAATGTTCTGTAATTAGTTCCATACTTTGCCATAAAAGCTTCGAAATCTGCTAAACTAGCACCTGTCAATTCCGTTGCTCCAGATTCAAGCATACTCGAATACGCTCCTGTTTGATGAATAACAATAAACTGAACAAAGAATGCCAGTATAAAGCTAAACACAAAACATAGAAAAAAGATAAGGCCCATATTGCTCCCTTTCATAGACTCTTCGGTAAATCCCATTTGCTTCATCCAGGCTTTCTGAAATAGCATTGGTCCATACCAAATGAATCCCATCACTAAAGGCACTAAAGCCGCTAGTGCAAGAATTAAAAAGTTCATTTCCATGATTAAAATTGTTTTGGTTAATACTCAAATATACCAAAATAACGTTTTGATTTACTGACAAATACAAAAAAAGCCGAAACATAAAGTTTCGGCCTACTACTCTTTTCTATGGTATCTTAATTAATCACGATAGATTTCGCAATGGCTTCCAATTCAAATAAAAACTCTCTTTTATTTACAGATGGCGCATAGGTAAACCCTTCTACAACTAACAACCTGTCATTCTTCTCGTCTAAGATAGAATAGTTAATGAACGGGCCTGCCATAAACGCATTTTTTACTTCCCATTTACCTCTCGTTTCAAAAGTCTTAAGCCCTTTTAACCTCACATCATATGTATGGGGAGCATAGGCTTTTTCCGTGATCATGTACATCCCTTCTCTAGATCCAGGAATATATTTTTCCCCTATAGAATCTCTCATAGCCGATATTCCATCTCGCATTGCTGCTGCGTCTTTAAGTGGAAGGGCATACACCAAAATATTATTGTTTCCGGCTCCTCTAGCAATTCCACTTCTAAGATGTTGACGTAACCACAAAAACTCACCGGTATCATCAACCGTTCTAAATTCTTTTGGAATCGTAAGCGATATATTCAGGTTTTTTAGTGTCTTATATGCTGAATCATCTAGCTTTTTAGCCTGAAATATCTTCTGTGTTTGTTTTATATCCGATTCTCTAAATATATCGATGATCTCTTTTGCTCTTTCTTTGATCACTTCAATAATACCTTCTTTACCTTTTGCCGAAACATATACGATGGTTTGCGGGCTGGCGTATTTACTTTTTAAAGAATTAACATTTATTGTATCAGATTCTTCTATCACCAAAATATTGCGTGTTTTTCGCATCATGCTGGAAAAACCACTTGGAGCTACTTGAGCTAAAGATAAGATAGGTTCAGATTGTGGTAATCCCACTTGCAATTCACTCAAAGATTTACGTATTTCATCTCCAACATCTCCTACCCATAAACTCCCCTTAATCACAACAAGTACCTTGTTTACCTTACCTACTGATGCAGGTAACACAAATGAATCTTTTCCTCCACAAGAAGAGAGTAAGAGAGAAACACATAGAATGGCAATTATTTTTCTCATAATGGCTAGCTTTTATATATTTTTAATTTCGTTCCCGGTTTTATGCTTTTAGCACTCCAAATATTGTTCCATTCTTTAATTTGGTTGATGGAAACTGATTTAAATTTCTTTGCAATGGTCCAAAGTGAATCTCCTTTTTGAACCACATAAATAATAGGAGTTCCTTTAGGTTTCTTGTTTGACGCTGTTTTCTTAGTAGATTTTGGTATCCTAATTCTCTTAGGATAAATACTCAATCGTTGCCCAATTCTTAATCGATTACTACGTAATCCATTCCATTTTTTAATCTGACTAACCCGAACTCCAAATCTATTTGCTATTTTCCCGAGATAGTCCCCATTCCTAACTCTGTAACGAATTCTTTTATCCATTTCAAAGTATTTAGGCAGTGGTTTTTCTCGTTTAGCATCGTCATCATCAGCTAGAGCATAGAGTTCTTTCTCTGTTTTCAAAAATCCTACTGAAGCAACTTTCGGGATTGTCACGGCGTAATTTCGATTCTTGATAAAAGGGATAATATCTAATTTATATGAAGGATTCAAAAAAGATAAGATCTCTACGTCTATTCCTGTTTTTTCAGCTATCTGATCGAAACTTACTGTTCTTTTTATATGAATAGTATCTGTTTCGAAATGATGGATCTTCGGTGCATTGCCAGCCAAATTGTGTTCTTTTGCATAGGTAAACAAATACATCGTAGCATAAAATGCCGGTACATAACCAGCAGTTTCCCTAGGTAAAAAAGGTCTAATATTCCAATAGTTCTTGTATCCGCCCGATCTTCGAATGGCCTTAGATACATTCCCTGGTCCAGAATTATAAGCAGCTAGAGCCAGATCCCAATCGCCAAAAATGGTATATAAATTGGATAGGTATTCACAAGCCGCTATGGTAGATTTAATAGGGTCCTGACGCTCATCGACATAAGAACTTACCTTGAGTTTATATTGCTTTCCGGTCTGGTACATAAACTGCCATAAACCCGTAGCTCCGACCCTAGACCTTGCCTTCGGATTCAGTGCGGATTCCACAATCGCTAAATACTTCATCTCCAATGGAATATCATACTGATCCAGGTACTTTTCGAACATGGGGAAATAATACGCCGCTTTTGCCATTAAGTTCGGGTAGTATTTCCTTCTGTATTTTAAGTAAGACTTTATGACCTTTTCCAATGCAGGGTTGTATGCTATGTGAAAAGGTGTTGTGGCGTCAATCAGAGCCAATCTTTCTTTTAAAATATCGGCAGTTAATGCTACGGAAGAAACATCCTTCTTATCAATGTCCTTTATAAAATATTGTATGGTATCGTACAAGGGAGAGTTAAATCTGGCATCTAAAACCAGACTGTCTATAAGTGCGATATCAAGGTCTGAAAAAAGATCTTCTTCAGAGATTTCTTTAATGGAATCTTTAGCAACAAATAAGGAGTCCTTTGAAGTCTGAGCCATGGTAAGCATGCTCACACAAAGAAACCATAGGAATATTATTTTTTTCATCATATCTCTAATTCTACAACGATCGGGCAATGGTCGGAATGCTTTGCTTCCGGCAAAATATAAGCTCTGGAAATTGCTTCTTTCAAAGGTTTCGCCACCATAGCATAGTCTAAACGCCAACCTTTATTATTTGCTCTGGCATTCGCTCTATAACTCCACCAGGAAAATTCTTGGCGATCTTTGTTCAAATATCTAAAACTGTCTATAAATCCGCTATCTATAAATCTCCCAAGCCATTCGCGTTCTTCTGGTAAAAAGCCTGAAACACCTTTCATTTTCGGATTATGAATATCTATTTCTTCATGACAAATATTATAATCTCCACACACCACCAGATTCGGTAACTTTTCTCTAAGCTCAGTAACATATTCCAAAATCTCATCCATGTAGTTAAACTTGAAATCGAGACGGGCATCGTTCGAGCCGGAAGGTAAATACATACTCATAATGGAAACACCATCGTAATCTACACGAAGGTTTCGTCCTTCAAAATCCATGGAGGCAATCCCGGTACCATATTCAACATGATTGGGTTCTTTCTTACAGAATATAGCAACACTAGAGTACCCTTTCTTCTCTGCTGAAAACCAATAATGGTAAGGATATCCTGCAGCTTCAAACTCGGTAGTATCTAGCTGTTCTTTATGTGCTTTGGTTTCCTGGAGACAGATCACATCCGGATTTGCTTGTTGTAACCAATCGATAAATCCTTTTTTTAGGGCTGCCCTAATTCCGTTGACATTGTAAGAGATTATCTTCATTATATATTCATTTCGGGAATTTCACCATCGACGATCAATGTACCCTCAGTAGCATTTTGAATATCCTCGATACTCACCCCAGGAGCTCTTTCTAACAAGTGAAATTGATTATTCTTAATTTCTAATACCGCCAAGTTGGTCACTACTTTTGTAACGCACCCAACGCCTGTTAACGGCAGAGAACATTTCTTAAGAAGTTTTGATTCTCCTCTTTTGTTGGTATGCATCATCGCCACGATAATATTGTCAGCCGATGCCACTAAATCCATAGCTCCTCCCATTCCTTTAACCATTTTTCCCGGGATCTTCCAGTTGGCAATGTCTCCGTTCTCAGCTACTTCCATTGCACCTAAAATTGTTAGATGTACGTGCTTTCCACGGATCATCGCAAAACTGGTTGCCGAGTCAAAAAAGCTTGCTCCAGGCATAGTAGTGATCGTTTGCTTTCCGGCATTGATAATATCTGGATCTTCCTCTCCATCAAACGGGAAAGGTCCCATTCCTAGCACACCATTTTCGCTTTGAAATTCGACTTCTAGCTCGTCTTGAACGTAATTGGCAACTAGTGTTGGAATTCCTATTCCCAGATTTACATAGTATCCGTTTTTTACTTCTTTTGCGATCCTTTTCGCAATTCCATTTTTATCCAACATAACTAGCTCTTTTGTCTTACGGTTCGTTGTTCTATTCTCTTCTCATACTTTTCTCCCTGGAAAATTCGCTGTACGAAGATCCCTGGAATGTGAATATGATTTGGGTCTAACGTTCCAACAGGAACAAGTTCTTCCACCTCGGCAACCGTAATCGTTGCTGCCCCACACATGCATGGATTAAAATTTCTAGCCGTTCCTTTGAATATTAAATTCCCTGCTGCATCTCCTTTCCATGCTTTAACAAATGCAAAATCTGCCTTAAATGCCGGTTCTAAAACATACATTTTACCATCGAACTCTCTGGTCTCCTTACCTTCCGCAACTTCAGTTCCATATCCGGCAGGCGTATAAAAAGCAGGAAATCCCGCTTGCGCTGCTCTACATTTTTCTGCGAGTGTTCCTTGTGGGGTCAGTTCTACTTCCAATTCTCCAGAGAGCATTTGTCTTTCAAATTCATCATTTTCTCCCACATATGACGAGATCATTTTCTTGATCTGTTTATTTTGAAGTAACAAGCCTAACCCAAAATCGTCTACTCCCGCGTTGTTAGAAATACAGGTAACATCTCTCACTCCTATTCTAACCAACTCTCCAATAGCATTCTCAGGGATTCCGCTTAAACCGAAGCCCCCTAACATAAACGTCATACCATTCTCAACACCCTTTAATGCTTCTTGAACGCTCTCTACTTTTTTATGTATCATTTTTATCGTTTTCTCTTAGTAAGATACTGAAATCAATTCAGTACATTAAAAATCAGTATCATCCTCCTTAGTAGGATCTATTTTCTTGTCTTTTTCTTCCTTCGGATCTTTTTCTAAACCACAATTAAGGTTAATTCCCACAAATTCTGGTTTTTCAAAATCCTCCTGACTTATATTCAATGATTTATCCGCATACACCTTACGCATATACAAGGCCCAGGTAGGCAAAGACATGGTTGCTCCCTGCCCTTCGGCAAGGTCCTCGAAATGAATGGCGTTATCCTCTCCACCGGTCCACACACCCGTTGCCAAATTCGGCACTACTCCCATAAACCAACCATCGGTATGATTTTGAGTTGTTCCTGTCTTACCTGCAATCGGATTCGTAAATTGATACGGAAATCCAGTAATAATATTTTTGTAATAATGGTCTTTTGTTCTGAGACGAACTCCAGAACCAAACATGGTAACTCCTTTTAACAGATCCAGGATCACATAGGCCGATTCTTCACTCATTACTTCTTTTGTCTTGGGTGTAAATTGAGCTAAAACAGTACCATTCTTATCTTCTATTCTGGATATCATGTTGGGTTCTACGCGCAGCCCTTTGTTAGCAAATGTGGCATATGCACTGGTCATTTCCATTAATGAAAGTTCTACTGCTCCTAACGCTATCGCAGGTACTTCTGGTATTCTGCTTTCAATTCCTGCAGATTTTGCCATACGCACAACATTTTGCGGGTTTACCATGTCGATCAATCTTGCAGACATCGTATTTATAGATCTCGCTAAGGCTTCTTTTAAGGAAAGTTCTCCTCCGTAGATCTTACCTGAATCGTCTGGAGTCCATGCTTCAGGAATCCCATATTTTCCTTTCGGAATCGTATATGGAGAAATAGGATAGGTTTCACATGGAGATAAGCGCAATTGATTAATAGCTGTTGCGTATACAAAAGGTTTAAAGGTCGACCCAACTTGTCTTTTCCCCTGACGTACATGATCGTATTTAAAGTGCTTATGATTGATTCCTCCAACCCAAGCTTTAATATGTCCTGTTTGAGGCTCTATGGATAGAAGCCCGGAATGCAAGAAAAACTTATAGTGTCTTATCGAATCATTTGGTGTCATGATCGTGTCGATCTCGCCCTTCCATGAAAATATCTTCATTTTTGTTTTTGCGTTGAAAGCTGAATCAATTTCCTCCTGACTGTATTTCTTAGACCTACGCATGTTTCTATATCGATCAGAATTCCTCTTAGCTCTCAACAAAATAGCATCTATCTGCTCAGGCTCCAGATCATAGAATGGTGCCGTCTTATTCTTTTTCTGCTCTTTGTAAAAATATTTTTGAAGATTTGCCAGATGTTCTGTTACCGCTTCTTCGGCATACTGCTGCATTCTGGAATCTAAGGTTACATATATCTTTAAACCGTCTCTATTGATATTATATTTCTCTCCATTGGGTTTAGGGTTATCTTTTACCCAACGCTTTAAAAAGTCTCTTAAATACTCTCTAAAATAGGTAGCTAAACCATCATTATGGCTTTCAGGTTTATAGTTCAGTTCTAAAGGAAGTTGCTGTAATGAATCTTTTTCGGAAGTTGTTAAAAACGCATTACGTGTCATCTGTTTTAACACTACATTTCGTCTTTTCGTAACTAAAGCCTTCCTTCTTCTGGGATTATAAAGTGAAGAGTTTTTCAACATTCCCACCAAAACAGCCGACTCCTCTATACTTAGATCTTTAGGTTCTTTTCCAAAATAAATTCTTGATGCAGAACGAATTCCAACGGCTTGATTTAGAAAATCATATTTATTCAAATACATAGCTATGATCTCTTCCTTGGTATATTGACGCTCTAACTTAACTGCTACAGCCCATTCTTTCATTTTTTGAATGACCCTCATAAAGATATTCCTTGAAGCTCTTCCTGTAAACAGCATTTTCGCCAACTGTTGAGTAATCGTACTTGCTCCTCCACTTCCCGGTTTTAGCACCGCTCTGGCCGTTCCTCTAAAATCTATTCCCGAATGACTATAAAATCGTTCATCTTCCGTTGCCACCAATGCTTTGACCAGATTTTCCGGTAAGTCTTTATACTTAACCGGGGTTCTATTTTCGTAAGCATATTTTCCGATAGTTACTCCATCTGAGGAGATAATCTCTGTAGCTAAGTTTTTCTCTGGGTTTTCAAGTTCTTCAAAAGTTGGTAATGCTCCAAACACTCCCCAAGAGGCCAATAAAAAAAGCAATAGCAATGTGCCAAAACCTCCAAGTACCAGGTACCAGAACCGTTTGACATATGTTTTGTAATTCGTTTTTTTCTTCTTCGTCATCTTACTCTATTTTTTCAATTTTTAGACCAACATCGGTAATTCCTTTTAGTTCTTTGATCTGATCGATAGCTCCATTTTTTCGCATTGCCTGTCTAACGGAAAGACGATACATTCCTGAAACGGGAAATACTTTTTCTTCTTTATAAAATAGTTTATTCTCTTTAATTTCAGAAAACCCAGATCCTAAAAAATTACCTTCATTATCAGTCATTCTGTACTGTAACGTATCTACAATTTTCCTGCCATCGGGAAAATCTAAATTTGTAATTATATATAGATTACTATATCCGTAATTATTGTTGTTTCTGAGATTAAGAAACAAGTTGTTTTTAGAAATGGTGTCAGTAATCGGGAAATCAAATTCAACAGCATTATCGGACCCCCATGCTCCATTTTCCAGTGTCCGATAAGATTGATATACGGTATCGTTGGAGTTGCAAGAGATAAGTCCTGCAACTACTAATATCAAAAAGAGGTTACTTTTTCTGAGTATTGTTCCCATTTGACTTTTTGTTCCTTCTTTTATTCTTATTCGGTCTATTCTTTCCTGTTGGTTTTTTTTCTGATTTTGGTGCTGATTTTGATGCAGTAGCTACTTTCTTTTTTGGTCTTCTTTTATTCCTTCTTCTTCTGTTTTTTGGTGCATCAAAACGAGTAAGGCTGTCTTGTCCCACTACGTTTTCAAAATCTACCTTAGGCAATTCCTCAACCTCAGATTCATATTCATCTAACGAAAGTCCAACTTCATTATTTTTATTGAGATCAATAATTTCCTTTACCTGATCTAATGTTAGTCTAAACCACTTTGCTCTTTCCTCTTTATAGGTATACCAAAGATGCTCTTTAAAAATATCCATTTTAATAAAGACAGCATCTCCTTTTTCTGTTCTTAAAACGGTTTCTTGCTTCGGAAAATCTTCTAAAGCGTCTAGATAGGTATCAAGTTCATAGTTTAAGCAACATTTTAGCTTTCCGCATTGTCCGGCTAATTTTAAAGGGTTTAAAGATAACTGCTGATATCGTGCTGCTGTTGTTGTTACTTTTCTAAAATCGGTTAACCATGTAGAACAGCAAAGCTCTCTTCCACAAGACCCCACACCTCCAAGACGCGCAGCTTCTTGTCTCGCTCCTACCTGTTTCATCTCTACTCGTATAGAGAAAGCACCTGCAAGATCTCTAATTAGCTGTCTGAAGTCTACTCTTGTATCTGCTGTATAATAAAACGTAGCTTTATTACCGTCTCCTTGGTATTCTACATCCGAAAGTTTCATTTTTAACCCTAATCGACCTATGATCTCTCTTCCGCGTGTTTGCGTATCAAGCTCCTTATCTCTTGCTTTTTGCCAAATATCAATGTCTTTTTGAGAAGCCTTTCGATAGATTTTTTTAATATCTTCACTATCCATAGCTACTTTTCTTTTCTTCATTTGAACTTTTACAAGTTCTCCTGCTAAAGAAATGGATCCTACGTCATGGCCCGGATTTCCCTCCACAGCCACAATATCGCCAATAGATAATGCTAAATTATTAGGGTTATTATAAAAGTGTTTTCGACCGTTCTTAAAGCGGACTTCGAAAATATTAAATCGCTCTTCACCACTTGGCAAGGTCATATTAGACAGCCAATCAAATACTGATAACTTTTCGCAACCTCCTGTAGCACAACTTCCATTGCTCTTACATCCTTTAGGCACACCGTTTGTACCAGTAGCACAACTACTACATCCCATAAAACTGAGTATATTTTTAGAGAAGCTACTGCTTCTTTAAATTCTTATTACTGATTATCAGACCGATACATACGATCAATCTTAACCCCATCAAACAAATTCAGGGTACATGTTTAATCAGTAAATATACGCATTCTAATGGTAACTGAAAATGAAAAATTTTCCCAAAAAGGAGGTTCTATTTTTTAAATTTCAGTACTTCCGATCGTCCTTTTTTGAAAATTTTGTTGCTGTTATGCTTCCCTTTTCTGCGCTCTTTTTGCTCCTCGTATGATAAATGAATTATTTCCTGACAATCTGCAGAACAGGTATTTTCCATTTTTTCAGAACACTCATCACATTGAATAAATAACAAATGACAGGCTTCATTAGCACAATTTACATGCGTATCGCACGATTTTCCGCATTGATGACAATTAGCAATCACATCGTCTGAAATTCTTTCGGCTCTTCTATGATCAAACACAAAGTTCTTTCCAATAAATTTGTTTTCAATCCCCTCGGCCTTTACCTGACGAGTATATTCTATAATTCCTCCTTCTAGCTGAAACACATTTTTAAACCCTTTGTGCTTGTAGTAGGCTGAAGCCTTCTCACAACGAATTCCTCCGGTACAATACATCAATAGATTTTTGTCTTCTTTATGCTCTTTTAGGTCTTCTTCAATAATATCTAAAGAATCTCTGAATGTGTCTACATCAGGTGTCACAGCGCCTTCAAAATGTCCAATTTCACTTTCATAATGATTACGCATATCCACACAAACAGTGTTCGGATTTGCCAACATTTCATTAAACTCTTTTGCGCTTAAGTGCACTCCTTTATCTGTTACATCAAAAGTAGCATCATTCAACCCATCAGCCACAATCTTGTTCCTAACTTTCACTTTCAGTTTTAAAAATGACTTATTGTCTTGCTCCACAGCTATATTCAATCGTACTCCATTCAAAAAAGAAATACTATCTAAGTGCTCTTTGAAATCTTGAAAGTTCTCAGCAGGAACA
Organism: Flavobacteriaceae bacterium; assembly: GCA_965218065.1. Lineage (GTDB taxonomy): Bacteria > Bacteroidota > Bacteroidia > Flavobacteriales > Flavobacteriaceae > Polaribacter. The sequence continues at coordinate 2,814,477 of OZ244589.1, forward strand.
GATAACTGGGCATTAATTCCTTCATAAGAAACATAAATTCTTCCCAAGACATCGAGTTTATCCCAAGTTACAAAAAGGTGGTCTCTAAAAATTTGAGGGTTTTCTATCTTGTGATATTGATAGAAAGAAATGGTAAGGCGGTCTTTTCCTGCCTCATCGATCAATGCAGCGCGTTCTTTAGCGCTTAACTTATTGTACAGTTGCATGCTATACTAATTTAGTTAAACAATATTTTATCATGAAAGACTAAATGCCTTTCTGGCTGCAAAATTAGTATATTTTTTGAATCTCGTTTAAATTTCAACAATTGATTTTATTTCGATAAAAATTTAAATTTTTACAGATAATTAGCGTTTCTAATACAAAACCCATTTCATTTTTTATCATCTTTGCATAATAATTTTAAAACGATATGAGAATAGCAGTAGTAGGAGCAACAGGAATGGTTGGAAACGTTATGTTGCAAGTACTTAAAGAGCGTGATTTTGCAATTACCGAATTGATTCTGGTAGCATCTGAAAGATCTATTGGAAAAGAAGTTGTATACGATGGTACATCTTATACCATTGTAAGCATGCAAGACGCTGTGGACATGAAACCTGATGTTGCATTATTCTCTGCCGGAGGAGGAACTTCTTTAGAATGGGCTCCAAAATTTGCAGAAGCAGGTACCACAGTTATCGATAACTCGTCTGCCTGGAGAATGGACCCTGACAAACAATTGGTAGTTCCTGAGATCAACGCTAAAGCACTTTCTAAAGAAGATAAGATTATTGCAAATCCTAATTGCTCCACCATACAAATGGTCGTAGCCTTAGCTCCATTACATAAAAAATACAACATAAAAAGATTGGTGATCTCTACCTATCAATCTATCACTGGAACCGGTGTAAAAGCTGTACGTCAACTGGCTTCCGAGTTTGTAGGAAAAACAGCTGATATGGCGTATCCTCATCAAATTCACAAAAATGCCATTCCTCATTGTGATGTGTTTGAAGAGGATGGATATACAAAAGAAGAATTAAAGTTAGTTAGAGAAACGCGTAAGATTTTAGATGATGACTCTATCGCCATTACGGCAACCGCTGTAAGAATTCCGGTTGTAGGAGGGCATTCAGAAAGTGTAAATATTGAGTTCGAAAATGACTTTAATCTGGACGATGTACGTCAATTACTATCTGAAACGGATGGAGTTACCGTGCAAGATGATATAGAAAATAATAGTTATCCAATGCCTTTTTATTCTGAAGGGAAGGATGATGTTTTTGTGGGGAGAATACGAAGAGATCTATCTCAAGAAAACTCCTTAAATTTGTGGATCGTTTCTGACAACCTCCGTAAAGGAGCTGCAACGAATACCGTGCAGATTGCAGAATATTTAGTAGATCACAATTTAGTATAACAAAAACACTCAATGAGTACATTTCATACACTAACAATACAAGATATTATCATGGAAACCGCCGATGCGGTTTCTATTGTTTTTAGCATCCCCGAACACCTAAAGGGTGTTTTTTCTTTTAAAGCAGGTCAGTATATAACTGTAAAGAAAGAGATCAATGGCGCTGAAGTCAGAAGAGCTTACTCCATCTGTTCTTCTCCAAAAAGTGGCATTCTTAAAGTGGCTGTTAAAGCGGTTGAAAATGGAACTTTTTCGACCTACGCAACTACAAAACTACAAGTAGGAGATACTCTTGACGTACATCCTCCTGAAGGGAAATTTGTCTTGTCTTCTGAAACCGGTAAGCATTATGTTGGTTTTGCGGCCGGAAGTGGAATTACTCCAATCATGTCTATGATCAAAGAGGTTATAGAAAATGAAGCGAATGCAACATTTACGCTAGTTTATGGTAATAAAACACCAGCCGATACCATTTTCAAAAATGAGTTGGATGGTTTACAAAATGATTTTCCAAATAACTTCAATCTTCATTACGTATATAGCAGAGAGCGTATTGATGGATCAAAACAAGGAAGAATCGATGATAGCATTGCCAACTATTATCTTAAGAACGTATATGGTAACAGGACTTTTGAATCTGCTTTTTTATGTGGACCTGAAGAAATGATCCATAATGTTTCAGATATTTTAAAAAATTGTGGTTTTAGTGAAGATCGCATCTTATTTGAATTGTTCACAGCTTCAACAGAAGATGAAAATACAGATCAAATAAAAGAAGGAACTTCAGAAGTAACTGTATTGCTAGATGATGAAGAGACAAGCTTTACCATGGAGCAAACAGACAATATTTTAGCGGCTTCATTACGCAATGATCTAGATGCTCCATACTCCTGTCAGGGAGGTGTTTGCAGTAGTTGTTTGGCAAAAGTAACGGATGGAAAAGCTGTCATGACCAAAAACAGTATTCTTACAGATGCTGAAGTGGCAGATGGTTATATTCTAACGTGTCAGGCGCATCCGACCACCTCAAAAATCAGCATTGACTTTGATGATGTTTAAAAACCTGTATCTTTGAGCATATGGATGTTTATAACATTAAAAATGCTATTCTTTTAGGGTTCTTTTTATCTTTTATGATAGGGCCTGTTTTTTTTATGTTGATCCAAACGAGTATCGTAAAAGGTGCCAGAGCTGCGATTGCTTTTAATACAGGTGTGATCTTAGGAGATGTTGCTTTTATCGTAATTGCGTATTACGGTAGTAGACATTTACTTGAGCGGATTAAAGACGACCCTCGATTGTTCTTCATTGGTGGTTTGATCCTTATTGTCTATGGACTCATCACCTATTTAGACAAATCGGGAAAGAAAGAAGCAGAAGAATCCATGGATCTTCCAAAGAATAACAATTACTTCAAACTGATCCTTAAAGGGTTCTTTTTGAACTTTATTAATATAGGTGTTTTGGCTTTCTGGTTAGGTCTTATTGTAGTTATCGGACCTAAATTAGATATGAACCCTTCTCATATATTTTACTATTTCACTATTATTATTATCAGTTATTTTGTTACAGATATTGGCAAGATCGTACTAGCAAAGCAACTTAAAAAAAGAATGACTCCTTTAGTAATTTATAGAATTAAGAGGATCATGGGTATTATATTGATCGTGTTTGGAGTTATCCTAATGCTTAATGGTGTTTTTCCGAAAGAACAGATTAACGAACTTCTATAATTGCAAGTTATCTATATAAAAAAAGCGAGGTTTTCACCTCGCTTTTTTTATACTTATTTCTGTGATTATTTCACCTCAAACGTGTTATTCGCTTGATTGACATCTGCCATCAATTTAGAAAGATCTAATTCAACTGATCTTACTGTCTTACTTGCTTTAAAGGTGTACGTTGGGTGAGCCCATGTCCAATCTTTTAGTATGGTCGCAGAAGTAGGCTTATGGCCTCTCATCATCCTTAATGGAATATTAAATTGTTCTTTAGAACCATCTGTATACGTAACTTCCACATCTATGGGCATCGGCATTTGACCAATTCTTTCTAAGGTTATATTCGATCCTTCCACAGACTTTATCCCATAGTCAATAGTATGAGTCGTTTGCGTCCATTCATTTAAATACCAGTCCAAATGAATTCCAGATACTTTCTCCATTGATCTTTTAACATCGTTTGGAGTAGGGTGCTTAAAACTGAAATCGTTGAAGTATTTTCTCAACCCTTTGACTACATTTTCTTTACCTATAATATACTCCAGCTGGGCTAAGAAAATAGCTCCTTTGCTATAACTTGCCGTTCCATATGCATAGTTTGTATTATATCTGTCTGCATGTGTAGACAATGCTTCTTCCATACTTCTTGATACAATACCATAATATCCTCTGTACGATCCTGCATGCGGATTCTTTCTCCCTCTTTTTAAAATTTCGTTTCCTGCTTTTGCAGAAATATATGAAGTAAAACCTTCATCCATCCAAGGATGTTTACTTTCATTGGTTGCCAATAAGAACTGGAACCATGTATGTGCTAACTCATGCGCCGTTACACCGAATAAGCTACCGAACGATCTTTTTCCTGTAATTAAGGTACACATAGCATATTCCATACCTCCATCTCCTCCTTGTATTACAGAGTATTGTTTGTATGGGTACTGTCCAACATAATCACTGAAAAAGGTCATCATTTCAGCTGTTTTAGGCTGCAACTTCTTCCAGTTTTCAAGATATTTTGCATCCAAATTCTTTTTATACAAAAAGTGAAGGTCGATTCCGTTCGTCATCTTATAAATATCATGCTTGTATTCCGGATCAGCTGCCCATGTAAAGTCGTGTACATTTGGCGCTTTAAAATGCCATGTCAATTTATTAGTGTTTGGAATATTTAGTGGTTTTGAAGCATCTTCATAACCATGACCTACTTCTTGTGGATTTTGAACATATCCTGATCCTCCAACAACGTAGCTCTTATCGATATGTAAGGTCACATCAAAGTCGCCCCAAACACCATGAAATTCTCTCCCGATATATGGTGGTGTATGCCATCCTTCGAAATCATATTCCGCCATCTTAGGGTACCATTGTGTCATAGATAGCGCCACACCTTCTTTGTTATCTCTTCCTGAACGACGAATCTGCAAAGGTACTTGCGCATCGAAATTCATGTCAAACGTGGCACTTTCTCCTGATCTAATAGGTTGATTCAATTTCACTTCCAATATAGTTCCTACAGTTTCATACGATACTGAGGCTCCATTCTGCTTTAACGAATTTACCTTGATATACCCTATCTCTGATGGAGACAATTTGCTAATTCTATCTCGTACACGACCATCCGGATCCATAATATTTCTAGATCGAATATCCATTTGTGAATTGGGTTGAAATGCATTGAAGTATAAATGATAATATACATGCGTTAATTCATCCGGAGAGTTGTTTGTATAGACCAATTTTTGCACTCCTTTGTATTGATAGTTATTGACGTTCATATCAATATCCATGGTGTAATCAACTTTTTGTTGCCAATAGGTACTATTGGATGTTGTAATATTGGTAGTGGCTGACGAACTACTCTTGCTTGCAGCACAAGAAGCGATTAAAACAACACTTACAATTAAGACTACTATTTTTTTCATTATATGCTTATTTGATAATTATTTTCCATTGACCATTTGATCTGCCATCTTTAAGGCATTGTATGCATTTACCACTCTTCCGGAAACAGATAATTCGGAAAAGTTTACTTTTTCGCCTTCTGGCTTCTCTCTTGAAACGGAACCTGGTCTGATAACTTCCAGATCAATTTTTGTTCCTGAATTCATTAGAATATGCTTTACCTGACTAGCGGATAACTTTGGATAATACGATCGTATTAGCGCTGCCACTCCCGCTGTGGACGGTGCAGCCATAGACGTTCCGTTTTTATATGCATATTCATTCTCTGGAGTGGTTGAGTATATTTCTACTCCAGGGGCAAAAACATCCACATTTATTTTCCCATAATTTGTAAATGTTGCCGGTAAATTTTCATTGTAATTTGCACTCATTGCTCCAACGGTTAAGAAGTTATCCGAGATCTCATTTTTCATATCTGGAGCATCATTCGGATAGCTAACATTAACATCAATATCTTTTGCATCATTTCCTGCTGCATTTACAATAAGGACATCATTTTTTTCCGCATACTTGATGGCATCATATACCCACTCTTTTTTAGGTGAATATCCTTTTCCAAAGCTGGTGTTGATCACTTTCGCACCATTATCTACTGCATAACGAATTCCTAAGGCAACATCTTTATCATATTCATCTCCGTCTGGAACTACGCGAACAGCCATGATCTTCACATTCTTAGCCACCCCATTCATTCCTTTTCCATTATTTCTTGACGCTCCAATAATTCCGGAAACGTGTGAACCATGAGATTCATCTTTCTCTGAATGTCCTGATTTATTATCGCCATATACCTTGGATGTCATCGAATTTTCGTTGTCATTCAACACCTTTCTGTATTCTTTTTTAATGGCTTTTTCTTCTAATAGATCTTCGGCATTCTTTACTAAGTCTGTCAATTCATCAATAGCCTCTTGCAATGAACCTACTCCAAGGTCAAACATCTGATTTGCGATAGATACGCTTTGTGATAGTATCTGACTTGAACTAACATCTATCTTCTTTAAGTCTTCCTTTGTGTATTTTTTGGTTCCTAATTTCTCTACGATATTGTCATTTGCAAAATTAACCGCTTGCAATATTTGTCCGAATCTCGCTTTGTTTTTGGATGCCTCTGACTTCTTTTTATCATATGCCGCTTTCGCTTTTGCATAGGTGTCTTTATCTACAATTGAAGGGTCTTTTATAATTCTATACAACTCAGCATTCTCCTTATAAATAGGCCCCAAGAAGTTCCACCCATTAATATCATCTATAAATCCATTGTTATCATCATCTATTCCATTACCAGCGATTTCTTTTGGATTTACCCAAGCAACATCTTTTAAATCCTCATGCTCTAGGTCAGTTCCAGAATCTACAACCGCCACTACTACAGTAGTTCCTTGCTTGTTCTTTACAAAGTCGTAGGCTTTATCCAAACTCATTCCGGGGATCGAGTCTTTTAATAGATCTAAATGCCCCCATCCTTGTTTTTCATTCTCTGTTAGCACCGTCTTTTTTGCCACTGCATTAACTGCAATTGGGTTCCCTTTTGGAACGGGAATAGTACTAATGGTTTTACATCCTGTTGCGAGAAGGAATCCCGCAATCACATATGTTATCTGTTTTAAACTCTTCATGTTCATTCTAGTTAAATATCTCATCAAATTTGTGCGTTTCTTTTAATCTTACTCCCCTATCTGTATGCTGAACCGTACATATTTCAGAATATGCATCATGCTCTAAAAACAAGAAGTATTCATTAGTTGCAGCTTCATCTAAAAAAGCAGCTTTTTCCTTGATCGTTAACAATGGTCTTGTATCGTACCCCATAACATATGGTAATGGAATATGACCGGTTGTTGGTAACAAGTCTGCCATAAAAACTAACGTTTTACCTTGGTATTCTATTTTAGGAAGCATTTGTTTTTCTGTATGCCCGTCCATAAATAACACATCAAAACCAATCTGATCAATGGGCTTATTACCGATAAAATTAAGTTGACCGCTTTCTTCTATGGGCAAAATGTTCTCTTTTAAAAAAGAGGCTTTTTCTCTCGGATTTGGTGTTACTGCCCAGTCCCAGTGATTGGCATTACTCCAAAATTTGGCATTTTTAAAAGCCGGTTCATATCCTGTTCTATCTCCATTCCATTGAATTGCACCTCCACAATGGTCGAAGTGTAAATGTGTCAGAAAAACATCGGTAATATCGTCTCTATGGAAACCATGTTTAGCCAATGAAAGATCCATGGTTGCATCTCCAAACAGGAAGTAATATCCAAAAAACTTTTCTGACTGTTTCTCTCCCAAACCTGTATCTATTAGAACTAATCGATCTCCATCTTCTATAAGCATACAACGCATACTCATAGAAATCATATTATTGGTATCTGCAGGATTTGTTCTTTGCCAAATAGATTTTGGCACAACACCAAACATTGCTCCTCCGTCTAACTTAAAATTTCCGGTTTCTATTGGGTAAATTTTCATGGACAACAAATATGCAGAAAAAAGGCGACTTTTTTGTTAATGAAACTCTTAAAATAGAAGTATGTAGTGAGTAAAACAAAAAAGAGCATTCAAAATTGAATGCTCTTTTTTTAATAACTATAAAATTCCCCCAAATTTTACTATTTATTATTTTCTGATATAAAGAAACTTATTTTTCCTTCTTTATTCTTTTGATTTTCGCCGAGTTTGTGATTGACCTAGACGAATGGTATTTTTCCTTCGACGAATGGTTTTTCTTTAATTTGAATTTGTAAACCAATTAACGTCTTCTGTTCGTAAAAGAATCTGAAAGCTTAAGGTACATTTTGTACTCTGTTAATCGTAACTCTTTTCTTTTCTTATAATTAGCTTTTGTTAACACATAGGTAACTCCTAACAAAACTGACGTAAAAAAGAAAGTAAAAACTTCCAGATACAGATAAAAAATTACTTTTAAAATCATACTCAAAATTAATTATCGTATCAATTTTTAACGGACAGTTTTCGTTAAACGACATCAAATTGTCGACGAATGGTATAAATCTTTATATGATTGAAAAAAAGAAGGCCCCTTGAAATCTTTCAAAAGGCCATATCTTTTAGCTTTCTTAATCATTAATTTGTACGAAAGTATCCGTTGCTAAAGCATTTGGATTGGATGCTGTAATTTCAAAAATTGCATCATTAAAATCATTATCTCCATTTGGCACTGTTATATCTTCAAAAGCGATTACCGTAGAATTACAGGTTTGATCGAAGAAAATGATACTCTGTTGTCTACCACTTAGGTTAAAATCTATATCGGTGTGTTGGGTGTAATAACCATCCGTAATAGATCCGTTTCTCCATCCATTCGCAATTACAAAGAATCCTACTACTGTCCCAGGCTGAAATGTTCCCAATAATCTCATGGTATTTCCTCGAACCAATTGACCACCAGACCCTTGAGCTGAGGCATTCGGAAAAATAACGATCTTATCTAATTGATCTACATTGCTTGGAGGGTTTCCTTCTTGATAGGTATAATATCCAAGTACATTCTTATATCCTGCACCCTCATCTATAAATGTCAAGTACAACTCTGTTTCTTCAGATATATGCAAGTCTTTTACAGTGCCATCAAAATATTCTGGATGCGCGGTCAATGCATTTTCTCTCTCCGGTAATACGTTGGCATAGATATTTGGCAATAATTCACTACATACTTCAATATCTTCTTCCATACCGTCGGGAGTTCCCATATTGTTGTAGGTTGTGATGGTCTTGTACTCATCTTTGGTACGCTTTCTTAAGATCTTGAATCCTCCCCCACCTTTAGCTACAAATACCCACTCTCCATCTGCAATGATATAATTCGCAGAGGCATCTTCTTCTGCCATATCCCAATGAAAGAATGGCATAATATCTTCACCTGAAGAAGGGTGAGGAGCGATTGAGATTCCGTCTGATCCATTTGCAGCATAGATATAATCGCCATCTGTTGTTACTCCATTGGTATTTCCAACTACAAGCATCGTTCCCTTAGATTCATTTAAAATGCTTCCACTACTTATATTTACCATGGCTATTCCATCTTTTCCTTTTGCGATGTAAAGATGATTATTGTTCAACGGGGAAAACTCCATTGTCGATTTTCCACGATAGGTCTCTACTACATTTTGATGGAATATGGATCCTATATCATAGGAAGTCGAATTTAATTCATTTCCAACCGTACCTACTTTTACCGAAGCATTATCTCCGGTAACTAAACTTACAATTCCAGAACCGTTTGAAGTTCCATTCACAGCAACATATTTAGCATCACTGTAACTTTCGTGATCTACTGCGGATAAATCGTTTTTACTCAACACTACTGTTCCTCCATGTGTTTTTCCAGATGTTACGTATAAGAAATTATTTGTAACTGCAATTCCGTTTGCTGATGCAGATACACCGGAACCATCTATAATATTAGACAGGTTTACACGTCTAAAGTTTTCTGTAAAATTATCTCCAGTAGTTTCTAGTTCGTACAACTGGGCGCCATGTGTGGCATCGGACATAGCTAACCATACTTTCAAGTTGGAAGAATTACTAGTATATCCTGAGGTTACTGCATTAATGTCGGAACTTGCAAACGTAGCCTGACTCACAATACTTGGAAAGTTCGCATTGGTAAGGTCAATTATTTCGACAGCACCTTTGTGATTGTTTCCTTGTCTGTGATAACTTACATAAGCTTTGTTATCACTCAATGTAATATGTGTAGCACTTAATGTAATACCTTCGATTACTAAAGGATCTACTTCTGCCACATGCTCCCAATAATACATTTCTTGAGCACCGTTTACGTCTGATGCATTTCTATCTGTATTCAATCCGCTTACAAGGGGTTCTATGGTTGCAGTTCTATTTATATAGGTAATTCTACTGCTTAATGCCCCACTGTTATTATTGATCTTATAAGGAAGCTCCTGGACCTCTAAATTTTCAGGGGTATCAATCCCTTCTAATTTCGATTGACAACCATAGCTCAATGATAACATTAAAACTCCAATTGTCAGATATCTTGAGTACTTACGATATAAATCGTACTCTCTTTTTCTGATTTTTCTTACACGGTTTTTTATTCGTTTTGTCAATGCATAGAGCATAAAAAAAACGATGGCTATGACTCCTATTTCTAAAAAGAGTTTCACGTTTGGTTGTGTTAATAGTTTTAGTAACATATTCTAATGTTTTTAGTTAATAAATATGCAACTAAACTACTGTGTATTAAGGGTTTTTAAGTGTGCTATTCGTCTAACAACTGAGTTCTGTAGACGAATGGGAAATCGCCGTTATTCGTCTATAAACCGGCGCGTTTCGCCTGTATTGAGGATTTGTATGGATTCCATACATCTTCATAAGATCTTTGGAAGAAAAACTCCTTATAATAAGCACATGTTCTTACAATTCTTAAATACGTGCCGGTATACAATGTCATGAGAATTACATAGGGCCAGAGATACAATTCTTCCTTTCTTCTTTCAGAGAATATATAGATACTGAACATCTGTATATAAGACATTACGAAATACAAGGTAAAGTTCATTGGAATAATAAATTGCAGCTGACTGCTATAGTTTATCATAATATCTATAATGTACACCCACCACATGATATCCAAAACCACATTGTAAAAAACGTTCTCTGCCAAAGAAAAAAAGTTCAGCCAATTAAAGTTGGCATTTGGAAAGTAGACATCCCTATGTTTTCTGACTCTGAATCGGATAATAGATTTATCCCATCTTAGTCGCTGTTTCGTTAATACTTTGAACTTTGATGGCGCATTGGTAAGGCATACCGCTTTGGGCTGGAAGTAAATTTTATAGCCTGACTTTCGAATTTTCACCGTAATATCTCCATCCAAACCAGGGCCTATATCCCATCCGCCAATACTATCAATAACATCTTTTCTAAAAGCTCCAAAAGCCCCTGAAATAATCTTATAGATTCCTAAATACGAGGTGACAATACGTCCGACCGAAACAGTTTTCAGGTACTCTATTGCCTGCAGCTTAGCACATAAGCTGTCCTTATAATTTCTCACTTTTACATTCCCTCCAACGGCACCAATTCTTTCGTCCATATAAAATGGTATCAATACTTGCTCAATGGCATCTCTGTCAAAAGAGCAATCTGCATCTAGATGTACTATGTATTTTCCTTTGCTATATCGCAAAGCTAAATTAGCTGCAGATGCTTTTCCTCCTCTCATCTCGTTTCTGATAAACATATCTATCAGTCCTAATTTCTCAAGGTTTTTTCCGATAATCGGTGTTTCATCATCTGATCCATCATCTACAATGATCAACTCGAAATTATTAAATGTTTGTTCTGCTAATGATCTTGTGAGTTTATAGAGATGTTTCCCTTCATTCTTACCTGGAATAATAACCGATACAAAAGGGTTTTCTGTAAATAATGCAGCCTTGGCTTTTCTGAACCTTTCTTCTCTTGACCTTTTTGTTAATGAAAAAATACCTGAGATAATGTAGTCTATAATGATGTATCTGGTAAATTCGAAGATCGCGAAATACCAGAATACGCGTAAGAACTTTTGGAAACCAACCACAAACCAATAGTTTACGTATTCCGGTATTAGATCATGTATACTTAGAAAAATCATGGAAAATATTGTTGAAGCGTATCTATCGCTTTAATTTTATGAGTCGATATCTTTATTTCTTGTTCGGTATCGGCTAAATTATCGGATAGCAATTTTGCTAGATTATATTGTATGTTTTCTAGTCTCTCTAGTTGGTTTTCTCTTGTTTCAGGTAACAATAGGTAGTACTTATTAAATCTTTCTGCCGAAAGTATGTCGGCCTCTTTTAAGTATGATTTTATAATATCTCCTATTTCTTTCGTTAGTGCTTTCTTTATATCAGCATTTAATAACAGTAGTTCGTCATTTTGGAACTCGATCCTCACAAACATACTATTCCCATTGGTGGTCTTTATTCTCTGTATCTCCTGACCAACGATCATTTTAAATAAGGGTAAACTCAAGCTTCCTTTGTCAATGGACGGAGTATTACCAGAGACATAATTCTTCTTCGACTGGAATAATAACTGTTCTCCTTTTTGCGTAATCATATAGGATCCTACAGCCTTTTCTAACAACTCATCAACTTCGTTTTCCGTAGTACAATCCAGACACAATGCACTCATTCCTGCATTCTGAAACTCATGACTACACGCATTGCAAGAATAGATGGTAGAAGGTTTGTCGTAATCAATTCCAATATGCCTAAGGTGTTTATCACACTTTGGGCACTCCAATCCGTCTTCAGATTTAAAATCTTTTTCCGGAGCTACATGAGCACATACAAAATGATGCACCATGTCATGCGCTTTAATGTCAATAGATTCACATTTTGGGCAGCATTCTCTAAAATTCAAGTAGTTTCCTGAACAACTTTTACACAAATGCACATAATCTAGTAACCTAAAAGAAAAATAGTTTAACTGCTTTGCCTTCTCAAGGTTTTGCAACAATGGAATAACCTCTGTCCCCTTATAAAAGAGAGAGATAAAAGGAAAATCATATCCAATATAGCTTCTTCGACTTGGTTTCGGTGCTATGCTTATATTCCTCGTATAGCTATATGCAATCGTCTTAAATTGAATCAAAACATCATGAGCAACCAATTTTGGAGCATTGATCTTTTGAATTCTTTTTGTTATTGTTACTACTCGCTGCATATAAGACGCTAACTGGGTTAATTCAATAAATCCATCAGCGTGAATACTTACTTCCTGTGGAAGTTTGTAGATGCTGTTTATAAAAATAGGTAGCAAACTTATTTGAACATTATCCTGTGTTCTTACATACAGCAGAATTTCTTTGGCGTGCGAAACTCTATCTGTATCAATTACAAATCCATCAAGATATTCTAAAGACTCTTGTTTCAATTCATTTACATGAGACACCAAAAGAAGAGAATACCCTTCCTTGATGATCTTTCTTGAATCTGAATTTTGTTTTAATAGATTTAACACGACTATTCTTTTTAAATGTTACTAATTCTTATAGAGACATGTAAATATCTGCCGGAAACTGATCTTTTTTATTTCCTTTTACATCAAAAATTACAGTAGTATCGTCTCCATTCTTTAAGTGATCATAATATGCCAGATGATTAAAATCTTTGTGGTCTACTGCCAGTATGATCGCATCGAACTTTCCAATGGGTGTTTTTACAACGTCGATCCCGTAATGTCTTTTTACTTCTTTAGGATCTACCAAAGGATCTTGTACCACTACTTCATATCCTCTTTTTATAAACTCTAAACACAATTCTGCCGTCTTAGAATTTCTAATATCATTTACATTTTCTTTAAAGGCGATTCCTTTTACTAATACAGAAACTTTTTCTCCTCTAAATCTTTTGTTATACAATCTTCTTTCTAATTGCATTGCGATATGTCCAATCATGCTTTCATTGGTAGCCCTTGCCTGCTCTAATAATCTAGGAGTAAATTTGTGTTCTTTTGCCTTACTGATCAAATAGTATGGATCTACACCTATACAGTGCCCACCAACCAAACCAGGATAATAATTATGGAAGTTCCATTTTGTGCCTGCTGCTTTTAAAACATCTTTAGTATTTACGTCCAAGACACTAAAAATTTGCGATAGCTCATTCATTAAGCTAATATTCACATCTCTTTGAATGTTCTCTACCACTTTTGCCGCCTCAGCTACTTTAATGCTTGGTGCTTTATGAATCCCCGCAGTAACCACCGATTCGTATACTTTAGCTACTAAGTTCAATGCTTCGTCATTACTTCCCGAAACTATTTTCTTTATCGTTGTGAACGTATGCTCTGTATCTCCCGGATTGATTCTTTCTGGAGAATATGCCACCGTAAAATCTTCATTTAATTTTAGCCTGGAAATTCTCTCTAAGATCGGTACGCAAACTTCTTCCGTACATCCTGGAAAAACTGTCGATTCAAAAACAACACAATCTCCCTTTTTTAAATACTTAGCAATCGTTGCAGTGGCAGATTGCAATGGTGTTAGATTTGGTTTCTTTAAATGATCTATAGGTGTTGGAACCGCCACTATATAGAACTTTGCATCTTTTAAGATCTTATCATCAGCTGTAAAACTAATATCCTTTCCTACAAATTCAGAAGCATCTAACTCTTCACAAGGATCTTTGTGTTGCATCAAGTCTAATACTTTGTTTTTATTCACATCAAATCCTATTACTTTAAATGTTGATGCCATGTGAACGGCAAGCGGTAATCCTACATACCCTAATCCTACCACAGCAATATTCTCTGATTTGTTTTTTAACTTATCGAAAAGTTGACTTTTCTTATATGCTAATTTTGGAAATTGATTGATCTCCACTTGTGCTGGTTTGTAACTTGCTAAATTCATATTATTTGTTTTAAAGGTTTATCTTGTTTTATATCAGCTAAATTAGAACAGCATCTTAGTTTATATCCCATTTATTAGTTCGTGACCCTCGTTTTGTAGACAAATGGATTCCAAGTTTAGATGAATGGTTTTCGTCGAAACTGTCATTATATGTGTATAAATAAAAAACCTCAGGAATTTCCTGAGGTTTCTGATCGAGACTTATAGTTTGCCTATCTTGACTTTAAGATTCAGCTTGTAGAACTTTCCCCATTCCGGGATTTGCTCTTTATCTAAAGGGACTATTTCTGTTAATATATTTCTTTCTGTAGGTTCATACTTTTTTTGAAACTCTGTGGGTGCCTTGTAGGTAGATATATAAAGCTTGTTTATAATGCCTTCTGAAATGGTTTTGTCCGGAAACTCAACCAGGACAATACTTCCTTTTTTAACATGTGCCAGATCCTTTAAATTAAAGTATGCCTTAATAAACACTTTCTCTACATCGTGGATGGTCATCACATTTTCTGTTTTGTAACAAGATTCCTCACTGTTCTTTAATATCTGACCAACGACACCTTCAATAGGAGAGATATAGGAATTCCCGAAACTCCCTCCTCCTATACTAATAGAGGTATCTGGACCGAGGTTTCTTTTTTGTAATTTCAGAAAATACAGTTCATTTTCTAATAAGTTAATTTGGTTTTCTAACAACATTTTTTGCTGGATGATCCCATCTAACTTTACTTTTGTGTATACATCTAGTAATATTAGTTTGATTGCCTTCTTTTCTTCCTTTTCTAAGAATGCCAATCGTTCCCGCAAACTTTTTAACTGTAATTTTTTTAGATAGATCTCTTTAATCAGATCTTGAAGATTTGAATATTGTTTTTCCTTTCTGTCTACGTTCTTTAAGACGATAGAAGCATCGCTGTCAAAATCATCTTGGTAATAATTAAATAACCTGCTTCCTACACAAACGGTATCTCCTTCATTGATAAAAATTTCTTTTACTCTTATGTCATTGGTAAAATTAACATCTACTTTTTCCATAAGCATTTGCCCATTTCCCTCGATCCATACCGTTTTTTTATACACGAAGCTTAGCAGCCAAAAACACAACCCTAAAATGATGAGTAGAAACAATACTCTATCCAGGTTAAACTTCTTCTTTTTTACTTTTGGTTCTTTAAGGGTTCTAATAATAGCTTTCCCTTTTTTATAACTGAATTGATTCATAACTCTATATCTTTATTCTTTGAACTTCTTGTTTTATATAGGTATCTAAAGGGATTCCTTTTACCTCATCAACCATCACAAATGTGATGTCTTGTTTCTTTAATTGCTCCTGCAGCAGTTTATCTGATGATAGCACCGTGACATTTGATATCTTCTTTGCTTTTAAAAATGCTAATTGAAATGTTAATGAGTAGTTCTCACTTTTTTGCAGGTAAAACACACGCTTATTACTTTCCTGAGCAAATTCAAAAGGTTCTACAAAATTTTGCATTTGTATTGATCTGTTCAGCTCAAACAAATGTGAAATCACCTGATATAATTGTCTTTTTAATTGAATGGTATTTTCAAGAACTTTGAATTGTTCTTCTAGCAACTCAAGTAATAATAATCCTGTTTCTGCATTGTCCAGTTCCTGCTTTAAAATCTTTAGAATACGTATTCTTTCCTCTAGTACTTGCCAACTCTTATATTGATTTTGAAGGTCTCTTAACTTTTCATTGTATTCACTTATATAAGTAAGTGAATTGTTATACTTCCCAACAGATTTGTCTATCTCCTGTGCTCGTAAGATCTTGATCTTTGTTTCAATGATCTTCTTTCTATGATTGAATCGTATAGGTGCTCTAAATCGAATTCCCACTGAAGGAAAAAACCTGTGCGCATTCGTAGCATAATTGTAGTTCTGAACAGCATATAACGACAGGTTAAGGTCGTTCATCGGATGATGTTGAAGCCTAACATTTTCCTCTTTAAAAGACATCTTTTCGATATCATAAGACATGGCCGCGCTATCTAATTTAATCCTAATAAGTGGCAGCTTTTCCAATGTCAAAAAGTTCACAGAAACACTGTCTTTTAAGATTTTATTTTCTTTGGAGAGTACTTTTTGTTGCGATCTTATCACAGCAATTTGATTGCTTACTTCGATCAATCGCTCTCTTTTGATCAGCTTTTGAAAATACATCGTGTTCAAAATATCGAAGTACTCGTTCTCAAATTCGAGAAAACCGTCTAACAATGCTAATACCTCTTTGTTCAACACAAAGTTCTGATCAATTCTAAACTGTCTTCTCCATAATACCTTCTGAGATCTATCGCTTTCTATTTGAAGAACCTCCTTTTCATTCTGAAGTCTTTTTGAGCGTATTCTATTGTATACATAGCCCATTTTTAAAATGTTCCACTCTAACTCACCTCTAATACTTCCCTTTAAGTAGTTTTGAGTATCTTCTTCAATGGCATCTCTAAAATTGTATCTCGCAGTTGTTTTAAACACCAATCCGATATCTTTCTTATATTGCTTCGATTGCCAATCTCTGAGTTCGCTTTCCAGCAGATTCACATTCTTTCCATTCAATATCGGATAGTAAAATTGAATTGTTTCTTTGTCTACAGGCTCAATAGGAAAGGTAAGTGCTGGTCTTGTTTGAAAAAACAACTGTTCTGCCTTATTGATAACATCATCAACGGTCTGTGAGAACCCTGAAATCGATAGGGTTAGAAACATTGCAATATGTATATTCCGTAAGGTCATGACCGTAAAAGTAGCCACAACATGTAGTTCAGGTCGATTTAAATCGCCAAAAGGAAAATCAAGTTAGATAAGATGTATAAATTTATAGATGAAGGGTTATAGCAAATTGAGTCTTTTCATCAATTCGCTTCTGTTAGATCTACTTACAGGAATAATATCTTGTTTAATCAGAACGCTATTATCCTCAATATCAATAATCTTGGATAAATTGATAATATAAGATCTATGTACCTTTAAGAACATTTCATTCGGTAACTTATCCTCTATTTTCTTTAAAGTAGAGTGCACAATATGATTCTTATCGTTTGTTTTGATCTTAATGTAATCTCCTTTTGCCTCGATCACATCAATGTCTGAAAAACTGATCTTCACCAATCTTCGATCTACATTGACATACAATTCATCCGTAGTTTCATTTTGAGCATTGGTCGTCGTAGTTTTTTGATCAGGCATTTTAAAGCTCTTCAACTTTGCTATCGCTTTATCAAATCGTTCTTTGGTAATTGGTTTTACCAGATAATCTACTACACAATCATATTCGAACGCATCCAAAGCAAAATTACGATCCGAGGTAGTAAGTATAATTTTTGGTGGTGATTTCAGTGTTTGAATAAAATCAAATCCGGAAAAACTAGGCATGTGAATGTCCAAAAATATGGCATCAATAGACGAATCCGAGTTTAAGAACTTCATTGCATCGATAGCATTAGAAAATTCTTCGACAATCGTAATGTTGTCAAAACCATCGCACAGCTGACGAACTATTAGTCTTGCCGTTGCATCATCATCTATTATTAAACATTTCATTGTTAGGAGGGGTTAACTTTTTTTAAAAACAATTTTATTTGATCCATGACTTCCATAAACGAACCGTATAAACTATCCGATTCCAATTTCAATTCATTTTCAAATGCTGCGGCTAAATGATAACCGTTTACAAGCCCTAATATACTAATTTTATGTTTTAATTTATGAACGTCTTCTGCACTTTTTTTGTATTCTCTATTTTGATAATGATTCAAAAAGCGATCTAACTCTTGAGGGAATTCTTCCTTTAATACAGACAAAACCTTCTCTTCGAATTGTTCGTCTCCTCCAGATAGTTCTTTAATGTAGTTCAAATTTGGTGTATCCATATTTATTTAGGTAATGTAAAATAGAACGTGGTTCCTTTCTTTAATTTAGACGCTAGCCATATCTTTCCATTGTAAAAAGCAACTATTTTTTGCACGATTGACAATCCTACTCCCGATGATTCTTCTGACTCCTCTAATACTTGAAATACCTTGAATATCTTATCGTAGTATTTCTCGGAAATCCCCATCCCGTTATCCTGAATTTGAAACTCCCATTCTTGTTTTCTAGAAACACAATTGATACTGATCTTTCCTTGTGCTTTGTCTGAATACTTTATAGCATTGCTCAAAAGGTTCTGGAATAATTGAATCATCTTAAACGAATCTGCCTTCACCACAGGTAGCTTCGCCTTAAAACGAATATCCATATTTTCAGGAACATGGATCGTATCCAACAGATCTTTCACCAATATATCCAGATCAATGGGTTTGTCTTTCTTTTCTACTTTATCAACACTAGCGTAACTTAAAATTCCATTGATCAGTAGATCCATTCGATCTATCTTCTTCAATAACAAATTAAAATTGGTGTCTATATCATCATTGGAAAAACTGGCACAATCCTCTTGCAACCAGGAAACCAATGCGTTCATGCTTCGTAAAGGTGATTTTAAATCATGAGATACCACATGGGCAAAGTCATTTAATTCCTGATTACTCTTTGTAAGGTCTTTTAATAAAACTTCCTTTTGTTTCTCTGCTTCTTCCCTCAATCGCAAACTCAGTGCATTCTTTAACTGTGTTGCAGCTAAACCTGCAATAGTTTGTAATGTTTCCAAATGATCTTTCGTAAAAAAGTTTTTGCTCGAATGCTCTGAATCAATGACTCCAATAATTTCGCCATCAGCTATAATAGGGACTGAAATTTCAGAGTACCTAATTTTGTCATCAACAATATACCTCTTGTCTTTGCTAGTATCTGCAATAATCTCCGGCAGACCTGTTTTAGCCACGGTTCCTACAATTCCATCTCCCAAAGAGATCTTCATACTATTAAGTACCTCTTTTTCTGAAGCTACTTTATTCCCGAATGCAGCAATTTGACTTAGTTCTTTTCTTTTGTTATCCAACAAATAGATCACACAATCTTCAAAACCGAGTAGTCCAATGGTCTTTTGAGTAATTTCCCAGGCAATTTCATAGATATTTGTTTTTCCTAAAATAGAAGACATTAAATTGTTTAAGGCTTCTAAAAGCGCTCCTTTTTTCAACTCCTCCGTAATATCCTCAATTAACGCAACTCTAAATCGTATGGAGCGATCTTCATTTCGCACAGCGGCCACACTGGTTTTGGCCCAAATCACTTTTCCGCTTTTTGCCCGATATCTCTTGTTAATGGAAAAGTGCTCAATCTCTCCCTTACTTAATTTTGTCAGATTTTCCTTGGTTATTTTGGCATCTTCAATTAATGAAATATCTTTAATCTTTATCTTAAAAAATTCCTCTTCTTTATATCCTAATAAATTTTGAAAGGCTTTATTCGTTTTCAGAAAACTTCCATCTTCCGAACTCAATGCAATCCCTAAAGAAGAATTATCTACAATGGCATCTAATTGTTGTTTCTGTTCACTAAATGCTACTTGCTGTTGTTTTGCTTCTGTAATGTCTCTTACGATTCCATGCGCGAATGTTGGAATTCCTTCCGTATCCGTTACAATACTCGAATTGATCTGTACCCACTTGATCTCTCTAGATTTAGTATATATTCTGGCCTGATAATCGCTAAAGTGTCCTTCGCTAATCAGTTTATAAAAAGACTCATATGCATATTCATAATCTCCTTCATAGATAATATCGGTTACATTAAAGCGCTCTTTTTTAATATCAAAACCAAAAAACTTTACAGCAGGTTTATTCATTTTCAACACGTTTCCGTGCAGGTCCATAAGGATATATGAATCAATAATGTTGTCAAAAATCCCTTTAAATTCAATGGTTTTTTGATCAATTACTTTGGCTAGGTTTTCATTAATGGAAACGAGTTCTTCTCTCTTTTCATATAATTCAAGAGATTTTTCTTCCAGGATTCGTTCGGCCTCTTTTCTCGCTTTCTTTTCGCGAGCTAATGCCTTTTCTAATATGTCAAGTTTGGGGTTGTGCATCTTTCAAAATTACGAACTTTACATGAGAACCATCTTCTTTTAATAATTCATAGTTGATGGTCGCAGAATGGTTGTAATGTTGGAAGGTTTTTTCCATTAATCCGTGAGCAAATGCATACATAGATCTGGAAGAAAAGTATTCTAATACCAACTTTTCTTCTGTTTGCTCTATAATGGCGAATCGTGGCAATTCTGCATCGGGGTATATTTTTCGAACCTCGACATGGATATGACTTTCAATGGAAGCCAGCATGTCCATTGGACCTTTATACATCTTTAGTATATCTTGATAACTATCTTCGATAACCTTAAAGAAATGATGTGCATATACTTTGAGCAAGTCGTTAATCCCAATATTAGTGCGTTCGCTAAGATTGGTTAATAAGGATAACATTTCAGAAAATTTATAGGTACCTACAGAAGTATAAGCCCCTCCAGATTCTAAATTGGAAGCCTCAATGATCTCGTCAACCATTTCAATTCCAAACTTAGTTTCGACCAGTTCTAAGAATTCTGTAAATACGATACCTTTCATTATTAATCTGTAATTAACTCGTTATTTTCCCAGTACTTAATTAATGAGATTATTTTCTGCTTGTACTCTTCAAAATGCAATGGTTTGATCATATAACCAGACGCTCCTATTTCGTAACATTGCTTCACATCATTATAGTTATTGGAGGTTGAGAGCACAATAATTGGAATAAACTTCAATGCCTCTGTTCCTTTCAATTTTTTAAGAAACTCAATACCATCCATTTTCGGCATATTCAAATCTAGCAAAATAATATCTGGAAGGTGATCACCATTCACAATATTTAAGGCTACTTCTCCATTCGAAGCTTCCATCACTGTATGGCAAAAATCATTTTTTTCGCATACGCGCTTGAACTTCATTCGTTCTATATCATCATCCTCGATGAGGAGTATGGTCAATTTTTTCAACTTGAGAGAGTTTTTGTTTTCCGATTACAAAAGTCAACAATAAATTCCTTTTGAATCTTTTCTTTAGTTCAATCTCTTCAGAACCTCGACGAATGGTTCTTTTTTATCGTTAAGTGGTTTGAATAAAAAAAGCATCTTGGATATCAAGATGCTTTTTGAGGTGCCGAGCGGATTCGAACCGCTGTAGATGGTGTTGCAGACCACTGCCTAGCCACTCGGCCACGGCACCTTATAAGGACTGCAAATTTACATCATTTATCTTTTAAAACAAGTTTTTTTATGCTTTCCGTTTTTTTGACAATACAATTACAACTTCTTCCACATTTCCGCCTATAGGTGGATTTATTTTAGCGACACTAACAGTCGCCCTTTTTACCATATCCAATTCATCTAAGATCCTATCAAGAATTCGACGGGCCACTTCTTCTAACAGTTTAGAACGAATGCTCATTTCTTCCTTTACGATATGATTTAAATGCACATAATCAACGGTATCTGAAAGCTCATCTGAAACGGATGATTTTGTTAAATTGGCTCGTACTTCAAGATCTACCCGATACTCAGATCCTATCTTAGCTTCTTCTTCTAGACATCCATGGTATGCATAGAGCTTTATATTATTAACTTGTATTTTACCCATACTTATACTTTCTCCCACATTTTTTGTGAATTTAATCTAAATGATCCTAAGTGCTTAAAATTGCATTGATCCGGGGCTATAATCGATAGAAATGGTTCTTCGCTTTTGCTATTATATAAATGATAGAGCTCACCAACAATAGGTTCAAAACTAAATTTAGCATTGTAGATAAGATCATTATACTTAAACTGCTCCATCATTTCCTGATACTCTTTTTTTAACTCGTCAAACCTACTCTTAAACTGTTTGTTCACTTTATCAACGCCATCATTTCTCCATGTAGCTGTATTCAGGGGTTTAATTGCAGGTGCACTGGCATTCGTTCCATAAGGCTTTAAAGAAGCATCATATTGTTGGGTTTCTTCATTAAAAACAACTAAATCCGGTTTTTTGGTCATGCTTTTCAATTGAAATGTAAAATTACAACAAATTAAGTTTTAATCTCCACATGTATTAGACTTCATATCCAACTGCAAATCCGCTTATTTTCATTAATTTTGCCCTTTCAATTTTAGTTGAATTAACATGTCAGAAGAAAAAAGATCGCTCAATTTTATTGAGCAAATTATTGAAGAGGATTTGGCGAATGGAATGCCTAGAGAGGATTTGCGTTTTCGCTTCCCTCCGGAACCTAATGGGTATTTACACATTGGGCATACCAAAGCTATTGGAATTAGTTTTGGGCTGGGAGAGAAATACAACGCTCCGGTAAACCTTCGTTTTGATGATACCAATCCTGCGAAAGAAGAGCAAGAATATGTAGATGCCATTAAGGAAGATATTTCCTGGTTGGGATATCAATGGGCCAATGAATTGTATTCTTCTGATTACTTTCAGCAATTATATGACTGGGCAGTGTTAATGATCCAAGAAGGAAAAGCCTATGTAGACAGTCAATCTTCTGAAGCAATGGCTGAGCAAAAAGGTACGCCAACTGAACCTGGAACAAATAGTCCGTTCAGAGATCGTTCCGTAGAAGAAAATCTTTCTTTGTTTGAAGGAATGAAAAACGGTGACTTTAAAGAAGGCGAGCACATTCTTAGAGCTAAGATCGATATGACAAGTCCAAATATGTTGCTTCGTGATCCTATTATGTATCGTGTTTTATACAAAGAACATCACAGAACGGGAAATGATTGGAATATTTACCCGATGTACGATTGGACGCACGGAGAAAGCGATTATATTGAACAAATATCGCACTCATTATGTTCACTAGAATTTAAACCTCACAGAGAATTATACAATTGGTTTAGGGATAACGTTTTTGAATACAGTAAAGCTGATTTCCCAAACCCTCCAAAACAGCGTGAATTCTCGAGATTAAATCTGAGTTACACCATTATGAGCAAGCGAAAGTTAATGCGTTTAGTGGAAGATGGTGTCGTTTCTGGTTGGGACGATCCAAGAATGCCTACAATTTCTGGATTAAGAAGACGTGGATATACGCCTGCTTCCATAAGAAACTTTATAGAAACAGTAGGTGTTTCTAAGAGAGAGAATGTGATCGATGTGGCGCTTTTAGAATTCAAAATTCGAGAAGACCTAAATAAAACAGCAAATCGTGTAATGGGAGTTTTAGATCCTGTAAAAGTGGTCATTACTAATTATCCCGAAGGGCAAGAAGAAGTATTAATTGCCGAGAATAACCCAGAAGACGAAAATGCTGGCTCTAGAGAAGTTCCGTTTTCGAGAGAGCTTTATATTGAAAAGGAGGATTTTAGAGAAGAAGCTAATAAAAAGTTCTTCCGTTTGAAATTGGGTAAAGAAGTTCGATTAAAAAATGCTTATATCATTAAAGCTGAAAGTTGCACAAAAGATGCGGATGGGAATATCACTGAAATTCAATGCACATACGATCCTTTAAGCAGATCTGGAAGTGGTACTGAGGAAAGTAAACGAAAGGTAAAAGGAACCTTGCATTGGGTTTCTGTAGCTCATGCTGTAAAAGCAGAGGTCAGAGCTTATGATAGATTATTTTCTGATGAGGCACCAGATAGCCACAAGGACAAAGATTTTATGGAGTTTCTAAACCCGAATTCTTTAGAAACCATTGAAGCTTATGTAGAGCCAAGCCTTCGAACTGCTAAGATTGGAGATCGATTCCAATTCCAACGATTAGGATATTTTGCGGTTGACAACGATTCAACTTCTGAGAATCTGGTCTTCAACAAAACTGTTGGACTACGAGATAACTGGAGTAAAAAACAATAAAAAAGCCGCTCAAATGAGCGGCTTTTTCTTTTCTTATTCTTTTTATGGAGCCGGATTGGGCATCATAGTGTGTACTTGATTGATCTCAGAAATGATTTCATCTGAAAGATCTATATGAATACTTCCTATGTTTTCTTTTAGCTGTGTCATTTTCGTAGCACCAATAATATTACTGGTCACAAAAGGTAGTTGATTTACAAAAGCCAATGACATTTCCGCTAAAGACATCCCATGTTTTTTTGCAATGTTCTGATATTCCTGCACAGCTCTTTCCGACTGTGGACTGGAGTATCTATTGTAATTTGGAAAAAGCTTTACTCTTGAATCCGCTGGCATCTGCCCATTCAAATATTTCCCAGACAATACTCCAAAGCCTAACGGTGAGTACACCAATAATCCAATATTTTCTCTCAAGGATACCTCAGACATTCCATATTCATAAGCTCTATGGATCAATGAGTATGAATTTTGAATCGTAGACATTCTTGGTAGATCATGGTCTTTTGCAGTCTGCAAATACTGCATCGTTCCCCAAGGTGTTTCGTTTGACAACCCTATCGCTCTAATTTTGCCTTGCTTTTTTAGATCATTCAAGGTTTCAAGGATTTCCTGATGGTTCTCTGCTTCTTTACTCGCCATTTGATAGGGGTAGTCTCTCACTCCAAAACAATTCACGCCTCTTTCCGGCCAGTGCAGCTGATAGAGATCTATATAATCTGTTTGCAGTCTTTGTAAGCTACCTTCGACAGCAGAAATAAGTGCATCTTTCGCAAATCCATTCTTGCGGATATGCGCTGTATACGGTCCTGCACCTGCTATCTTGCTCGCAATAACCACTTTATCTCTATTTCCGGTCTTTTGCAACCATGTTCCAATGATTTTCTCCGTAGCTCCATAGGTTTCAGCTCTAGCGGGAACAGAATATAGCTCAGCCGTATCAAAGAAGTTTACTCCTTTTGATAATGCATAATCCATCTGCTCATGACCTTCAGCTTCAGAATTTTGCTCTCCAAAAGTCATTGTTCCTAAACAGATCTTACTAACTTTTATATCGGTGTTGGGTATGGTTGTGTATTTCATTATTGTCTTTGATTTAAACAAGATTTCTAGACTGCTCTCGAAATGACAATTGTTATTTATTAGTTTAAAATTGCTTCAATTCCCGGTAAGGTTTTTCCTTCTAGTGTTTCTAGCATTGCACCTCCTCCGGTTGAAACATAACTTACTTTATCTGCAAATCCAAATTGCTTTACCGCAGCAACAGAATCACCTCCTCCTACTAAAGAAAATGCTCCATTCTGCGTAGCTTTGTCGATCGAATTTCCTAATCCTATCGTTCCTTTGGCAAAAGACTCCATTTCAAACACCCCTAAAGGTCCATTCCACAAAATAGTCTTACAACGGTTCACAATCGCATCAAAATTAGCAACGGTTTCCACTCCGGCATCTAAGCCCATCCATCCTTCCGGAATTTGGTTTACCGGTACGGTTTGAGTATTGGCATCATTGTTAAATCTATCCGCTATGACTGCATCAACAGGTAAATGAACTTGTACATTCTTTTCCTTGGCTTTTTCTAATATCTCCAAAGCCAGATCCATTTTGTCGTCTTCCACTAAAGAATTACCGATCTGCCCTCCCTGTGCTTTGATAAAAGTAAAGGTCATTCCTCCTCCAATGATAATGTGATCTACTTTATCTAAGATATTTTCAATTACTGTTATTTTCGAGGACACCTTAGCTCCTCCCAGTACAGCTAACACTGGTTTTTCACTATTGTTAAGTACTCTATCAATACTTTCAATTTCTCTGGCTAACAAGTTTCCAAAACATTTTGCTCCTTCAAAAAACTGAGCAACAATAGTTGTAGAGGCGTGTGCCCTATGTGCTGTCCCGAATGCGTCATTTACGTAAATATCTCCCGACTTGGATAGCGCTTCGGCAAAATCTACATCCCCTGATTTTTCTTCATCATAAAAGCGTAAGTTCTCTAATAAAAGCACTTGCCCGTTCTGCAAATTATGTACGGCTTCTGTTACTTTATCTCCAATACAATCTTCAACAAATTGAACCTGGACACCAATGATCTCTGAAACCTTCTGTACGATGTGTTTTAGAGAGTACTTCTCTTCTACTCCTTTTGGCCTTCCCAAATGCGACATAAGTACAGCCGATCCGCCATCCTCCAAGATTTTAATAATGGTAGATTTTGCAGCTTCAATTCTTGTAGTATCAGTTACTTCAAAATCTTCATTTAAAGGAACATTAAAGTCTACTCTTATTAACGCTTTTTTATTTTCAAAGTTAAAATCATGTATGGTTTTCATGTATTGGAAATTTTGAACAAAAATAACCATTTAAGCACGTTTACAGAAATCGTATTTCTAAAATTTAAAATATCGTTTTCTTCGGGATTATCTCCTATATTTGTGAAATGCTTTTCAATCAAATTATTGGTCAGGAACACATCAAAAAACATCTGCAAACATCTGCAGAAAATGGCCGTATTCCTCATGCCCAATTGTTCGTGGGAAAAGAAGGATCAGGCACATTACCTATGGCTATTGCATATGCACAACATATTTTATGCAACTTTTCGGAAAACGCAGAAGTCTGCAACCTAAAATGTGAAAAACTACAGCATCCTGATTTACATTTTGCCTTTCCGGTAACCACCAATGACCATGTTAAAAAGCATCCGGTAAGCGATCTTTTTTTGGAAGACTGGCGCGATTTCATTCAAACACAGCCCTACGGAAGTTTATTCAATTGGCTTCAACATATTGGTGTAGAAAACAAGCAAGGATTGATTGGAGTTGATGAGGCAGAAGCCATCGTAAAAAAGTTACAGTTAAAATCGTACGAGGGCGGGTTTAAAGTAATGATCATTTGGATGGCCGAAAAAATGAACATTGCAGCGGCAAATAAATTATTAAAACTCATTGAGGAACCTCCCAAGAAAACCATTTTTTTATTAGTCACTGAAAACGAAGAGCAAATTATTAAAACGATTACGTCCAGATGTCAGGCCTTACATTTTCCCTCTCTAAGCGAACAAGATATTGTGCAAGCTTTAGTTGAAAGAGAGCAGGTTTCTGAAAATGAAGCGGCAAAAATTGCCCACCAGGCAGAAGGGAATTATAACAAAGCCGTTCATATATTACATCATGATTCTAAGGATCTGGTTTTTGAAGAGTGGTTTGTGGCATGGATCAGAACAGCTTTTAAGGCGAAAGGAAATGCAACTGTAGTACAACAATTGATCGCATGGTCTGACACCGTTGCGAAATCGGGAAGAGAAACACAAAAACAATTTTTACATTATTGTTTGCAATTCTTTAGACAAGCGCTATTGTTGAATTTCAAGAGTCCAGATCTTGTGTTTTTAGAAACGCAAACAGGATTTGACCTTTCTAAGTTTGCTCCTTTTGTGCATGCCGATAATATTTTAGATATTCAAAAGGAACTAGACGATGCTATTTATCATATCGAAAGAAACGGAAATGCGAAAATAATCTTCCTGGATCTTTCTATGAAATTAACTCGATTACTACACAGAAAAGAGAAAACAGTATAACCTATACTGTCTAAAAATCTCACTTTTTAAAAATTTTTATTGCAAAATGTAACCTTTTTGTAAATTGATGGTTTTTACTACAGAAGCTAACCAAAACTATCAGTCGTTGAAAACATTAACAGACGAAGAAATCATGTTAAAAGTATCTAATGGAGACTTAGATCTGCTTAGAATACTGTTCGATAGATATCATATAAGAATATTCAATTTCTTATATAAAATGACGAGGGATAAGATGGTAAGTGAGGACCTGACGCAAGATGTATTTGCCAAGGTAATTAAATATAGAAGTTCTTATAATAGTGGAAATTTTGCTTCTTGGATCTATACGATTGCTCGTAACATTTTTTCGAGCCATTACCAAAAGCAAAAAAAGGAAAGAAGTTATATGATCCAGGACGACTCTTTAGATTCAGGAGAAGTATTGATAACAGAAAGTAATAAAGAAGAGTTGGATCATTTACAAAAAGCATTAGCGCAACTAAAACCTTCGGATAGAGAGTTAATTGTAATGCACAGAATGCAAGAGATAAAATATGCTCAGATCGCAGAAATCATTGACAGTACAGAAACTGCTGTTAAAGTAAGAGTGCATCGAGCGGTAAAAAAGTTAAAAGAAGTTTATTTTCAAACGGCGACCAATGGAATATAAAGACATACAAGACAGACTGATAGATTATATAGACGGACGAGTATCTGCTGAAGAAAGAAAGGCCATAGAATTGCATCTTGAAACCTGTGAAGACAGTCGAAGAGAATTAAAAGAACTATCTCAATTATTTGATGCGTTTTCGAAAGAACCAACAGTTCAGCCTTCGGCTAATCTTCGCGCTAATTTTGAGCAACTATTGGCTGAAGAAAAAGCAGCAACCGCACCAAAAGTGATCTCTATAAACAGGGCTAAAGATTGGAAGTCCTATATAAGAGTTGCAGCAAGTATCTTAATTGTAGTTAGTGCATTCTTGCTTGGAAGGTTTGCTGATATAGATGGAGGTGGTGGCTCAAATGAAATAAGAACTGCCGAAGTATTGGCGCAGTTTGAAAATCAATCCGCAAGTAAAAGAATACAAGCAGTAACTACTTCGGAAGAAGAGTTTACGAGCAAAGACACAAAAATACTCGAAGCATTAATAGAACGATTGTATTTTGATAGAAACACCAGTGTGCGTTTAGCTGCAGTAGAAGCGCTCTCTAAGTTTACATCGGAAGAAATGGTGAAAACAGCTTTGATAAAATCTTTAGAAACAGATAAAGATCCGGCGATTCAGATTGAATTGATTCAAATTTTGACAAAAATTCAAGAAAAAAGAGCCTTAGAACCTATGAAGAAACTCCTGGAGAACAAGGACGTACCTTTATATGTTAAACAAGAGTTACAATCAAATTTACCTAATTTATTATAAAAGTAAAATCATGAAAAAATTAATCATTATAGCATTATTCTTATCCGGCGCAGTGTTTGCCCAGAAAAAAGAATACAAACACTCTTTACAAGGAGTTAGCAAAGTAGTTATCGAATCGAATACTACAGTTAAAGTTGTGGCAACCAATACTACACAATTGGTTATCAAACAAGTTAGTAAGAAGGGAGAACATAGTTATGACTGGAATAATGACCACAACGACAAATCAAAAGAGGATAAAAGAAAGGGATTAAAGCCTATTTACCCAGGAGGAGAAGATAACACGAACGGATTTGGATTCTCTATTTCAAAAGATGGGAGTACTTTATGGGTGAGAGATCTAAAATCTCAGTTCCAAAGACATGGAGGTCTAGAGATCAATCTACCTAAAACCATGAACATTTCTGTAGATTCTGGAAATCTTGGATCTCTAAAAGTCGATGGATTTACCGGAGAAGTAGAAGCGGAAAGCAATGTAGGAGCGATCAACATGAAAAATGTAACAGGACCATTAACGATACACACCAGTGTTGGAGCGATCAATATAGATTTTGATAAAGTGAGCCAATCGTCTCCAATTACGATCAGCTCTTCAGTATCGGAAATCGATGTAAGTATCCCTGCTAACACCAAAGCCGATCTTGAACTTAGAACGCAAGGAGCCGTGTATACCAACTTTGATTTCCCGGCACCACCAAAGAAGGGATTGAAAAGAGTGAGCCCTACGAAAAGCATCAAAGCCTCTATTAACGGTGGTGGTGTTAAGATAAAGATCAAATCATCAATGGGTACTATTTACCTAAGAAAGAAATAAGTATCGCCTAGCCAATCGTATTAACCATTTAAAATCAAATATCATGAAAAGATATATCTTATTCATAGGATTGTTACTGACCTTTAGCAACCTAACAGCGCAAAAGAAAGTTACTGAAAATGCAAGCAGTAGAGGGATAAACGATGTCTATGTCCATGTGAAATTCGCAGACAACATCGAGGTAAAGAACTGGGATAAAAATGAGATCTCCGTACAAGCAACTGTCAATATTAATGACAATGAGCACAACGATTATTTCAGCTTAAAAGCAAGCAAGATTGGAGATTCGTATACTGTAAAATCGGATTATGGAGATTTCTTTAAAAAGCATAGAAACTTCTATTCTCGTAAATCTGATGATGGAGATTGCAATTGTTATAACCAAAACACCATGGATATCAACTATGTGATCTATGTTCCCAAAAACATGGAACTGAAAGTAAAAAGTATTTCAGGAGATGTAGAAGTAGATGCTTATGTAGGAGCTTTGAACTTAGATCTTATCAGTGGAAACATCACCATTAAAAAACACTCAGAAAACATGTTCCTAAAAACGATCAGCGGAGATATTGATGTAGTTGTTTCTGATGCCACTTTTGAAGCAAAAACATTATCCGGTGGAGTGTACTCAGATTTGGATATCGATTTTTCGATGAACAAGAAGAACAAATATAGTGGTCAGCAAAAAGTAAAAGGAAAAATTAGAAATGGTACGGCGTCATTAGAACTAAAGACGATCAGTGGAGACATTTTTCTCAGAAAAAGTTAGCATCTTATTCAATTAACTTTTAACCTCAAAGACTTAATTCGTCTTTGGGGTTTTTTATTTCTTCGTCTCAAAGACCTCTGCAATAGTTGGGTTCTCCGGACAACTTTTGATTTGCTCAAACATATCTCCGGCTCGTACATTTCCGGTTTGCAATATCTTAAAATAGACGCCACTCATACTGGTATTCCAAAATTGTTTTACCACTTTCATATTATTAAAACGAACACCCAATTTCATGCAAGGTTGGCGCGGTTTTGTCACCTCTACAATACACTCCCCCACTTTATAGGTATCTCCAACGTGCGTCTTGGTTTCATCTAGATCATCAATTGTTAGATTCTCGCCAAACATACCATAGCTCCATTCTAGGTCAGGATATTTTTCCTTCCAAAAATCATAATGTTTTAAAGAATATCCATACACCGCCTGATCGATCCCGCCGTGATAATTACGATCGCAAATAGTATCTTCTTTAACGGTTTCAACATCCAAAAATATCGGTTGGTTTACAGGAAACTTGAAAATTCCAGTGGTTACTGTTTTCCCTTTCCAGTCGATCTTTCTTTTATCTCCAATATTAGTTGCTATGATCTTCATACGTTTATTTATTCTCGATGCAAAATTGCACAGCAATTTCACTCGAACTGACATTTATTATTCAATTAGGAAATTCTGTAATACATCTGCAATCTTTCGATTATCCGACAACTGAGGAATCTTATTCTGACCTCCAAACTTTCCAATAGATTTCATATACTCGTGAAACCCTCCTTTTTTTACTTTTCTGATGATCAAAGGCCGTAACACCTTTCCTTCTATAAGGTCCAAGTAATAAATATTCTGAGTCTGCATTGAAGCATCCATTTTTTTGGCTAATGTTTCGAGATTCTCAGGTTCATTCTCGAACTCAATAAACCATTCGTGATACGGTAATCCTTCTTCTGGATTTACCTGTGGCGCGACCGTAAATTCACTAACTGTTGTATCTGTATCCTTTATGGCATCATTTAATGCTTTCTCCACTTCCTTTCCGATCACGTGCTCTCCAAAAGCAGAGATAAAATGCTTAATCCTTCCTGTAACCTTGATCCTATAAGGTTTTAATGATGTAAATTCGACAGTATCTCCAATATTATAGCCCCATAATCCGGCATTGGTATTCAATATGATAACATAATTCACTCCTAGCTTTACATCCTTTAAAGATATCCTGGTCGGGTTTTCATCGAAGAACTCATCAGCAGGAATAAACTCGTAAAAAATGCCACTTTTCAATTGTAATAGCATTCCCGGTTCTGTCTGAGAATCCTGATACGCGATAAATCCTTCTGAAGCCGGATATAATTCTACATAATCTATCTTTTTGCCTATTAAAGATTCGAATTTATTCTTATAAGGTTCAAAATTAACACCTCCATAGATAAAGAAATTGAAGTTCGGAAACAACTCCGATACGGTTTTTCCTGTTTTCTCTATCAGTTTTTCAAAATACATCTGAACCCAAGAAGGGATTCCGCTGATCACGGACATATCTTCATCGATAGTTTCCTCTACAATAGCATTCACTTTTGTTTCCCAATCCTCTATGCAATTGGTTTCCCAGCTTGGTAATCGATTTTTTAATAGATATTGAGGTACATAATGCGCTACAATACCACTCAATCTACCCAATTTGACGCCATTCTTATCTTCTAAAACAGGACTTCCTTGTAAAAAGATCATCTTCCCATTCACGAAACTGGCATCCCTTGTTTCGGCTATATAAAACAAGAGTGCATTTCTAGCTGCTTTAATATGTGTAGGCATGGATTCTTTGGTGATCGGAATATATTTTGCTCCCGATGTAGTCCCAGAGGTCTTTGCAAAATAGATGGGACGTCCTTTCCACAATACATCGGATTCGCCTGCAACAATTCTATCTACATAGGGTCTTAGGCCTTCATAATCCTGAACTTTAACTCTTCTCTTGAAGTCTTCGTACGTCTTTATATTTTCAAAATCATGATCCTTACCAAACGCCGTATTTTTGGCCTTAGAGATCAGCTTCTTGAATACTTTTTCTTGAGTTTTATGAGGATTTTTTGCCCACTTATAGACCCTCTTGGTGACTTGCTTGGCAAATGGTATCGCAAAGACAGATTTTACACTCATTTAATTAAAATCAATATAGTTTAGCGGGTTTACAGCGTAGCCTCCACTCCATAATTCGAAATGTAAATGTGGGCCAGTAGTAAGCTCGCCTGTAGACCCTACACTAGCTATCACCTCACCAGATTTTACCAGATCGCCCTGTTGTTTTAGTAAATTTCCATTGTGTTTATACACAGAAATAAATCCATTGCTGTGTTTTAGAATAATCACATACCCCGTTTCAGCCGTCCATTCAGAAAATATAACTGTACCATCTGCCACCGCTTTTATAGGAGTGCCCGTCTTAGCTACAATATCCACTGCAAAATGCTTGTTGTTCGCGTTAAATGTTTGTGACAAGCTTCCTGAAATAGGTGCAAAGAATACGATTTTAGCCTTATTTTGTGCTTCATCTGACAAGGGAAATCGGTCTTTTCGATCTATCTCTTCTCTAAAAATAGAATCTTCCTTACTGGCATTCAACTTAGATTCATCAATGGTGTATTTTCGGGAAAGGTCTGTAATAGAATCTATTGTTTCTTCGTCGTTTATATCTCCTGTTAGCACAGGTCTAATGGCTTTGGTATAATTTTCCAACATGGCCAACTGCATCTTTAAGGAATCGGATTCAATAGCTAATCGTGCTGCATCTCTTTTCAATTTCGTTGATGAGTATCCAGGGATATACTCCTTTAAAGGTGTAAAAGCAATGAGTATTGCGGTAAGCCCAATAAGTACTATTGAAAAGACGCCGCTAAAAACAAAGACGTTCAATCGTGATAGTTTTAAAGAAAATCGTTCTTCAAAAGTATCCTCATTTAGCATCACTAACCGATACTTATCGGTAAGTTTCCGTTTTAGTTTTCCCTTCTGTTTTTTGTTTTCAGCCACTAATTAGATTGTTAGTTAAACAAATATACAACGAAAAAACAGGGAAACTATTTTCTATAAAAATTCATTTCATCAACATACTTCCATACCTCTTTGGTGAGCATTGGTCGCACATTCTTTTTAGCCTTAATCCCATTTCTGATCAGTGTAGAAGAAATTTCTACGATAGGAGCATCTACCTTATGAATTTTTTTATGATTGTCGAACCTGGTTTCCACCTTTCCTTCAGAGATCCTGGGATATACATAGATATGATAATCGTCTAAAATAGCTTCGTAGTTCTTCCATTTATGAAAGCTTTTTAGGTTGTCTTCACCCATGATCAAGCAGAAATCATGCTGAGGGTATTTTTCAGAAATATGCGCTAAGGTGTATACAGTATAGTTCGGCTGCGGCATTTTAAATTCGATGTCAGAAGGTTTAATGGCATCATATTCTTCCGTTGCTAAGTATACCAGCTCCAAACGATGATGATTATCTAATAAAGAGCTTTTCTTTTTATGCGGATTGTGCGGTGTTACCACC
Organism: Flavobacteriaceae bacterium; assembly: GCA_965218065.1. Lineage (GTDB taxonomy): Bacteria > Bacteroidota > Bacteroidia > Flavobacteriales > Flavobacteriaceae > Polaribacter. The sequence goes on from OZ244589.1 coordinate 2,848,854, forward strand.
ATCCATATTTCATCAAGGTCTGAATACTCTAGCATGTGATTGGCTATGATCAGGTGCCCAACATGAATAGGGTTAAATGTTCCGAAATACAATCCAATTCTCATACATTATTGCTTTAGAAAGTCTGACACCAACTCTTCTGCTTCCTTAAGCGCAACCTGCAGATCGTAATTCTTTATGATCGTATCGAACTGCGGCGCCAAGGCCATTTCAACAGATGCTTTTGCCACTCTCATTTTAATCTTATCGTCGCTTTCGGTACCACGGTTCTTTAAGCGCCTGATCAACTCGTTGATGTCCGGTGGTTTTACAAAAACAGCAAGCGTTTCTTTAGGAAATTTCTTTTTAATTCGTAATCCTCCAACCACATCAATATCAAAGATCACATGTTTCCCTTGCGCCCAAATACGTTCAACTTCCGTTTTTAACGTTCCATAAAACAAATCGTGATACACTTCTTCCCATTCTACAAATTCCTCTTTTTTTACTTTTTGAATGAATGCTTCTTTTGAAATGAAATAATAATCAACACCATCTTTTTCTTTTCCTCTAGGCTCACGGGAGGTAGCAGAAATAGAAAATTCTAATCCTAATCGTTCCTGTTTTAATAAATGACGAACAATGGTTGTTTTACCCGATCCTGATGGGGCCGAAAAAACAAAAAGTTTTCCTTTAAAATCTGACATCTACAATACGTTTAAGATTTGTTCTTTTATTTTTTCCAGCTCGTTCTTCATTTGGATCACCGATTTTTGCATTGGGGCAAAATTCGCCTTAGACCCAGTAGTGTTGATCTCTCTTCCAATCTCCTGAACAATAAACCCTAATTTTTTACCATTGGAGTCACTGCTATCTAGTTCTTGTAAGAAATAATCCAGGTGATTTGCCAGTCGCACTTTTTCTTCGTTAATATCCAGTTTTTCTAAATAGTAGATCAATTCCTGTTCGAATCGATTTTCATCAACCTCTACCTTTAACTCAGCTAACGCTTTTTGAAGACGCTGTTTTACATGCTCAACCCTATCTCCATCTAAAGACTTCACCACTTCTAAATGCTTTTTAATATTGTCAATACATTCTTTAAAATCATTTTCCAAAGACGCAGCTTCATCCGTTCTGTATTGTACAATCTCTTTAATGGCAATATCTATATGCGTTTCTATTTCTTTCCATTCTTCTTCATCTAACTCTTCTCTTTCTACTTTTAAAGCATCTGGCATTCTCACTGCCATCTTCAGCAACTCAACATCATCAGAACTTCCTGTTTGGACAACATTTCTGAGTTGTTTCATATATTCAGAAACCACTCCACTATTGATCGTAGAAGAGGTTTCATCGGCTGTCATTTCAACATAAATCGAAAAATCAATCTTTCCTCTAACCAAGTTACTCGCTAGTTTCTTTCGAACAGTTAGTTCCTTTTCTTTGTAGAAAGAAGGAACGCGAACATTCAAATCTAAATTTTTACTGTTCAAAGATTTGACTTCGATCGTAACTTTTTTGCTAGGTAAGTGAAGTACGGATTTCCCGTAACCGGTCATAGATTGAATCATGCACAACTATTTAATAATATCGGACAAATATACATTTTATTTAGGGGATAAATAATGATAGTTTCGATACCATTCTTGGGCAGAAGCACACATCTTTCATCCAAAATTTAAGTACTTTAAAAGCCAAAAAAAAGAGTACTTTTACCTTTAAATATTCATCGTGCAAAAAGACACACATATTTTAGTCATTCGATTATCGGCTATGGGAGATGTTGCCATGACAGTTCCTGTGCTTAGGGCTTTTGTACAACAGCACCCTTCTGTAAAAATTACGTTTCTTTCTAAACCGTTTTTGGCGCCACTTTTTGATGAGATTCCTAATGTTCGCTTTTTAGCAGCAGATGTTAACGGAAAACATAAAGGCGTTTTGGGGTTGTTTAAACTCTATAGGGAAGTAAAAAAGCTAGGAGTTACACATATCGCAGATCTGCACAATGTATTGCGGTCAAAGATCTTACGTGGGTATTTTTCTTTTTCTAATTTCCCCATAGCTCAGATAGATAAGGGAAGGGCAGAAAAAAAAGCATTAACCAGAAGTAAAAATAAGGTCTTCAAACAACTAAAAACATCGCATCAACGATATGCAGATGTCTTCGAAAGCCTAGGTTTTTCTGTAGATATTAGCAATGTTGTTTCTTTATCGACACCTCCTTTATCTAAAAAAAACCTTGAAATCGCAGGTGAAAAATCTCAAAAATGGATAGGAATTGCGCCATTTGCTGCATTCGATGGCAAAAAGTATCCGCTACATTTAATGGAGGAGGTAATTGCTGGTCTGGATAGAAAGAATTTCAAGCTATTTTTATTTGGCGGAGGAGAAAAAGAAATAGCGTTGTTATCCAAAATAGCGCATAAATTTTCTAATGTGGTCAATCTGGCCGGTACATTGTCATTGAAAAATGAATTGAACATGATCTCTAATCTGGATATTATGATCTCAATGGATTCAGGGAACGCTCACTTTTCAGCCATGCAGCAAGTAAAAACAATCACTATTTGGGGGATAACGCATCCTTATGCAGGATTTGCTCCTTTTGGGCAACCCGAAGAGTATTGTGTGTTGCCTGATCTGAAAAAATATCCGAATATCCCATGCTCCATCTATGGAAACAAAGTATGCCCTGGTTACGAAAAAGTAATGGAAAGTATTGCGCCGTCTACTATTATTGCAAAAGCTGAAGCCATTCTTGGTAACTAAAAAAAGAGTTTCAAGGCTGAAACTCTTTCGGTTTTGGTTGATTAACTTTTGATTGTTTTTTCTTAAAAGTGATTTAAAACCAATAAAAAAATTAATTTTGGATGCTAGCAAGTTACAAAAATTTAACAAACTTTAACAATTATTGAAAGAATAATGAACATTCACCATATTTCAGAAAACAACTCCATCATAAATAAATTTATCTCAGAGATTAGAGATGTTCAAGTTCAAAAAGACACAATGCGCTTTAGAAGAAACATTGAAAGAATTGGTGAAATTATTAGTTATGAGCTCAGCAAAAAATTATCTTATAGTACTGAAAAAATTACAACTCCATTAGGAACAAAGAATATTGATCTATATGAAAAGGACATTGTTATTTGTTCCATCTTAAGAGCTGGTTTGCCATTACATCAAGGCATTTTAAACTACTTTGACCATGCTGAAAGTGCCTTTATCTCTGCCTACAGATATCATCCAAACAATGATACCGAATTCGACATTAAAGTAGAATACTTTGCTTCTCCAACACTTGAGGGAAAAACGCTTATTTTGGCCGATCCCATGTTAGCAACCGGACAATCTTTAGTTGCTGTGTATGAAGCCATAAAGAAATATGGTACTCCAAAGAAAATTCATCTTGCTGCTGTGATCGCTTCAAAAGAAGGAGTGGACTTTGTTAAAGACAAGTTTGAAGAAGATACTGATCTTTGGATAGCCGCTGTAGATGATTCTCTGAATGATAAGGGATATATTATTCCAGGATTAGGAGATGCTGGTGATTTAGCTTTCGGCCCTAAACAATAAACAATAGTGTGGGCAGCAATAAGAACATGAGTAAAACAATTTCTTTTAGCACCTTGCTTTGTATTGATTCAACCCAGTTTGCTATCATTATAGAGACGGGAAAGAATAGTACAAGTAATTCCGATCCATTCTTTTCGTTTTGTAAAATTACATAGCTTATAGAAAGTACAAATATAACTGTGATCACAATCCAAAACTTCCGGTAGTTTCCACTTATCAAAATTACTTTTGGCGTTTTTATTAATAGTGCTAACAATGAAAAGACACCAATAAAAATTAACGGAATTCCATATGTACTCGTATTGTACATATCAAAACTTAATGAAGAGTACCAATCAAATAATTGGTAAAAATCAGTTAACATATCGTACCAAAAACAATAGGTAAAATAAATGATCAATGGTGTTAGGAATCCCACAATAGGAATCAGTACTGTTTGATAGTTGGTTTTTTGAAATAATGAAACAGCGAGATAGATGAGCACAAAAAACAGCAACGAAAACGGCTCCATAATAAACAATATGCATGCCCAAAACCCACTATCGAACAATTTTTCAAAAAAAGATTTGGACGTCCTTAAGCTAACGACTCTTCTGAAATAAATAAGCAATACTACATTAAAAAAGAGTGCTTCTGAATCTTGATATATTACAGGAAAAAGGCCAAAAAGACTTACTAGTGTTAAAAAACCAAAGGAGTTATCTAGGGTAAGTTTGTTTTTTGATAGAATAAAGCCAAACATAAAACAATATAGCAGCAATAATAACAGCAACCCTAATTGTTTCAAAACAATATCAAAATCAACATTTTGTATAGAGAATATGTTGAAAAAGGAAAATGAAAAATAGATCAGGATCAATACTAGAAGTACTATATAATTGATAGGTTTTGATTTTCCAAAAAAGTTGGCTAGCATGAATTGTTTTTATATTTTTGCAGTGTAAATATAGTAAGATATGATAGCATTCAATATTTTTAAATGGATTGGTCAATTATTCACGGAAGTTCTTTTTATTCCTTTTGACTTTTTGCGTAAAAGTGACTTAAGCTGGTGGGCAAATAATGCCGTAAACTGGATATTTTTAGCAGTCCTTTTAGTATTATTTTATTATTGGATGAAAGAGTCTAGACGTTTCGTAAAAGAAGGAACGGAAGACTTACCAAAATAATTCCACTTTGGGAAGTAAGAACAAGTTAAAACGTTTTAAAGAAAATGAAACGTTTGCAAATGTCATTCAGCCAACAAGAGAAGAGGTTATTAACAACTTTTTGTATAGGGGCAAATGGCATTCTTTTTTTAAGAACAATAACCCTATTGTTTTAGAATTAGGCTGTGGAAAAGGAGAATACACCGTGGCTTTAGCTAGGAAAAATCCTCATAAGAACTTTATAGGTATAGATATTAAAGGTGCTCGATTTTGGCGAGGTGCCAAAACTGCTCTTGAGGAGAGTTTAGAGAATGTTGCCTTTATTCGAACCCAAATAGAATTGATCGAATACATTTTTGCCGACAATGAGGTAGATGAGATCTGGATTACCTTCCCAGACCCCCAGATCAAATATAAACGTACGAAGCATCGAATGACCAATAGCGATTTCTTGAAGAAATACCATCGTATTCTTAAGGAAGATGGTATTATGAACTTAAAGACGGATAGTGAGTTTATGCATGGCTACACCTTAGGACTTTTACATGGAGAAGGTCATGAGGTTTTACATGCGAGTCACGATGTATACAAGCTAAAATCATCTCCTGAAGAAGTTACCGAAACGCAAACCTTCTACGAACAGCAATACCTGGAAAAAGGAAAACCCATTACATATATAAAATTTAAGATCAACTATTAGTAAGTTTTTGTACTTTCACGTTGATGAAAAAATCAGATAATTTTTTTGAAAAAGTCTACGATGTTGCTCGTCTAATTCCTTATGGAAGAGTAACCAGTTATGGCGAAATTGCAAAGTATTTAGGAGCGGCTCGTTCTGCCAGAATGGTAGGCTGGGCCATGAATAGTTCCGGGAAATATGAAGACGTTCCAGCGCACCGCGTGGTAAACAGAAAAGGGTTGCTCACGGGAAAACATCATTTCGACGGAACAAACCTAATGCAGCAACTACTCGAAAGTGAAGGGGTTGTTGTTAAGAACAATCAAATCCAGAACTTCGAAGAGATCTTTTGGAACCCCTCTAAAGAGCTCTTATAAAATCTACCTATTATTCTATAAATATTTGGAATCTACCTACTTTCTTATCTAAAGCTTTAGCACTATCTTTGCAATTTAGAATGAGTTTAATCAAAACTTATTTTGTCCTCTCGAGCGCAGTCGAGAGATTGGACAATATTAATGGAGGTCTCGACTGCGCTCGACCTGACATTTTATAAAAAGCATGTCTTTTAAAAAACAAGATATATATAATGCTCTGGATACCATCACCGCACCTGGTGAGGGTAAAAGTTTGATTGAAAATAAAAATGTGACCAATGTGGTAACTTTTGGAGATGAAGTAATCGTAGATGTTACCATTAGCAACCCTACGTTACAAGCTCGTAAAAAAGTAGAAGTTGAGATTATGAAGGCTATTCATCAACATGTAGATCAAAAGATCGATGTGAAAGTGAATGTAAAAACGGTCGCAAAACCTAAGCAAGAAGAGAATTTAATACGAGGAAAAGAAATACCAAATATTAAAAACATCATTGCAGTAGCTTCTGGAAAAGGTGGTGTTGGTAAATCAACTATCACAGCAAATACTGCTGTTACGCTTGCAAAAATGGGATTTAATGTGGGTGTTTTAGATGCAGATGTATACGGTCCGTCTATGCACTTAATGTTTGATGTTGAAAGAGAAAGACCCTTGTCTGTAAATGTTGATGGTCGTTCTAAAATGAAGCCTATTGAAAATTACGGAGTTAAATTATTGTCTTTAGGGTTCTTCACGAATCCGAATCAAGCAGTAATTTGGAGAGGACCTATGGCATCTAAGGCGTTAAACCAATTGATCTTTGATGCAGATTGGGGCGAGTTGGATTTCTTGTTAATAGATCTTCCTCCGGGAACAGGTGATGTACATTTGTCTATTGTACAAGCTTTGCCTATTAACGGTGCAGTGGTCGTAAGTACGCCACAGAATATTGCTTTGGCAGACGCTAAAAAGGGAGTAGCGATGTTTCAACAAGATAGCATCAAAGTTCCGGTATTAGGGATTATAGAAAATATGGCATACTTCACTCCAGAAGAATTGCCAGATAATAAATATTATATTTTTGGCAAAGACGGTGCAAAACATTTAGCCGAAGATATCAATACAAAATTTTTAGGAGAGGTTCCATTAGTACAAAGTATTCGTGAGGCTGGAGATGTTGGACATCCCGTTGCCTTACAAGAAAATACAATGTTAGAATCGGCTTTTTCCGATATTACAAAAGAAATGGTTTCTCAACTATTAAAAAGAAATGCTAACTTGCCACCCACAGAAGTTGTTAGAATTACAACTATGAGTGGCTGTAGCGCCGTAAAAAAGTAGGTCATGACACATCAGGAAACACAAAATAATGTAGAAAAAGCCTTAGAAGAAATTCGTCCATTCTTAATGAGTGACGGGGGGAATATAAAACTACTATCTATAGAAGACAACACTGTAAAAGTGCAGCTAGAAGGGGCTTGTATTGGTTGTTCCGTGAATCAAATGACACTTAAAAATGGCGTCGAGGCTACCATTAAAAAATATGCACCTCACATAGAACAAGTTATTAATATTGAATAACTGATAAAAATCAGTAATTGCGATCTAAACAACGTTTACATTTACCCGAATTTTAGAGGATGATAAAGACAGATATTTTAATAATTGGCGCAGGACCAACAGGGTTATTTACAGTTTTTGAAGCAGGTTTATTAAAATTAAAATGCCATTTAATTGATGCATTGCCTCAACCTGGAGGACAGTGTTCCGAAATATATCCGAAAAAACCTATTTACGATATTCCCGGTTTTCCAGAAATATTGGCTGGACAGTTAACCGATAATCTATTAGAACAATGTAAGCAATTTCAGCCTGGTTTTACATTGGGCGAACGTGCCGAAACCATAGATAAACAAGAAGACGGAACCTTTATTGTAACCACAAATAAAGGAACAAAACACCATGCACCGGTAGTTGCAATAGCAGGAGGCTTAGGTAGTTTTGAACCTAGAAAACCACCTATCCCGAATATCGCAGATTACGAGGACAAAGGAGTAGAATATATTATTCGAGACCCTGAAATGTATCGTGATAAAAAAGTGGTGATCGCCGGAGGTGGAGATTCCGCATTAGACTGGTCTATTTTCTTAACAGATGTTGCTTCTAGTGTTACCTTAGTACACAGACGTAATGAGTTTAGAGGAGCGCTAGATTCTGTAGATAAAGTACAGGAGTTAAAAGATGCTGGGAAGATCAATCTAATCACTCCTGCGGAAGTTAAAGGTATTGTAGGTGAGGATAAAGTAACTGGGGTGTCTATCGTACAAAGTGGTGAAGAGGCATTTACATTAGAAACCGATCATTTTATTCCTTTGTTTGGGCTTTCTCCTAAGTTGGGACCCATTGCAAATTGGGGATTAGAGATTGAAAAGAATGCTATTAAAGTCGACAACACTTTAGACTATCAAACGAATATTCCTGGGATTTTTGCCATTGGCGATGTGAATACTTATCCAGGGAAATTGAAACTGATCTTGTGTGGTTTTCACGAAGCAACGTTGATGTGTCAAAGCGCCTACAAGATTATTCATCCAGACAAAAAGTACGTAATGAAGTATACAACAGTGGGTGGTGTAGAAGGTTTTGACGGAACTAAAAAAGAAGCGCCAAAAGCCGTAGTAAAAAAGATTGAGTAATATTTCTTAACTTTAGAAGAAAACAAAGATTATGGTTGCAACAAATATACTCGGTTATAGCGACGATTTTTCGTTCACACTTTTCGACATCTTTATTTACTCTTCTATCCCTTTTGTTTTGATAGTTTGTTTGCTTTGGTATTATAAAAAAATATCTACTGGTGAAAAATCAATATTAAATGATTTTAGCGAGCAGCCATTTTATCAATCCAGAGATATTTTATTGCAAGAAAAATCTTTTGGTAATACTGCTGAATTCATTCCTGTAAAGACGTCAGTGTCTGTTTTTACCAAAATAATCTTAGTAATCTTAGTTCTAACGGTTCTGTTCACACCCTTATATGAACTATTAAATACCGGATATTTTATCTAAATGAATCCAGACATTACCTTAAAAATTACAGATCGAGAAGGTGTTTTACATGAAATTCAAGCACCAACAGACATGGCAATGAACTTGATGGAAGTTGTGCGTTCTTATGAACTGGCGGAAGAAGGTACCATTGGCGTATGCGGTGGTATGGCCATGTGCGCTTCTTGTCAGTGCTATGTAAATTCAGATCATGTGTTACCGGAAATGAGTCCGGACGAAGACTTAATGTTAGCAGAAGCTTTCTATGTAGAAGACAATAGTCGTTTGGGGTGTCAAATTCCTATTACACCCGAATTAGACGGATTGGAAGTAGAATTAGCTCCAGAGAGTTAGTATCCTACATACTTTTAATTATATTTGTAGAGCGTCACTTACAAAACGCTTGATTATGTATTGGTTAGAGTTATTAATTTTATTAAAAAACCTTATCAAAAGGAATCCTGAGTAGTTAACTAATGTAACTATTGAACCATTAAAAATGTAGCATTGATCACTCATTGTTACATGTATTCATTAATTCATTTTTACATTAGATATTATGCCTTTTTATCATAAACTCGGGAAAATTCCACCCAAAAGACATACACAATTTAGAAAAGCCGACGGTAGCTTGTATTATGAGCAATTGTTTGGAACCATTGGTTTCGATGGGATGTCTACAAACTCATACCATGAGCATAGACCTACTATGGTCAAAGAAATTAAAAAACAATACTCGGTTGCACCCAAAGTAGCCAAAGCAAATAACATTCAATCCTATCGTTTCAGAGGATTTCAAGTACCTCAGGAAAATGACTATTTAGACAGTAGAAAAGTCGTGTTGACGAACTCCGATTGTAATATTATTCTGGCAGCTCCAAGACAATCTACAACAGATTATTTTTATAAGAACACAGATGCAGATGAAGTGATCTTTGTTCATAGAGGCACGGGAAAACTCCGTACGCATTTAGGAAACTTAGATTTTAAATATGGTGATTATTTGGTGATTCCTCGTGGAATGATCTACAAACTTGATTTTGATTCGGAAGATAATCGATTATTTATTGTTGAATCTTATCGCCCTGTGTATACGCCAAAAAGATACCGAAACTGGTTTGGGCAACTGCTTGAACATTCACCGTTTTGTGAGCGAGATATCCGTCAACCTCAAGAGTTGGAAACGCACAATGAAAAAGGAGACTTTTTAATGAAAATTAAAAAGCAAGATGAGATTATAGAAATGGTATACGCATCACATCCTTTTGACGTAGTCGGCTATGATGGGTATAATTACCCATATGCTTTTTCAATTCATGATTTTGAACCTATTACGGGAAGAGTCCATCAACCCCCGCCAGTACATCAAACTTTTGAAACCGATGCCTTTGTTATCTGTAGTTTTGTACCTCGTTTATATGATTATCACCCGGATGCGATTCCGGCTCCATATAATCATAGTAACATAGATTCTGACGAAGTACTGTACTATGTAGATGGTGATTTTATGAGTAGAAATGATATCGATGCCGGACATATCTCATTGCATCCAGCAGGAATACCTCATGGTCCACATCCTGGTGCTACAGAGAGAAGTATTGGAGAAACCGTTACAGAAGAGTTAGCGGTTATGGTAGATACTTTCAAACCTTTAAAGGTTACAGAAGAAGCTATGAAGATCGCCGATGAGGATTATCATAAGTCCTGGCTAGAATAAACCATCAACTTTCAAATTAAAACAACATGTCAAAAGAAATAAAATCAGTAGACTACGGTCTAGAAAAAATATTCGAGGGAGCCGAAGATTTCCTTCCTCTACTAGGTACAGATTATGTAGAATTCTATGTAGGAAACGCTAAACAATCTGCACATTTTTACAAAACAGCATTTGGTTTTCAGTCACATGCATATAAAGGGCTAGAAACAGGATCAACAGATTCGGTAAGTTATGTATTGAAGCAAGATAAGATCCGCTTAGTTTTAACAACTCCGTTGAATAGTAAATCTCCAATTAATGATCACATTGTAAAACATGGAGATGGCGTAAAAGTTATTGCATTATGGGTAGATGATGCTACTAGTGCATTTGAAGAAACAACAAAACGCGGAGCCAAACCATATATGGAACCTACGGTTGAACAAGATGAACACGGAGAAGTGGTTCGATCAGGGATTTATACCTACGGAGAAACCGTTCATATTTTTGTGGAGCGTAAAAATTATAATGGCGTCTTTTTACCTGGTTTCGAAGCATGGAAATCCGATTACAATCCATCTTCTGTTGGTTTAAAATATATTGACCACATGGTAGGAAATGTCGGTTGGAATCAGATGAACAAATGGGTAAAGTGGTACGAAGATGTGATGGGATTTGTGAATTTCCTTTCATTTGATGATAAACAAATCCATACGGAGTATTCAGCCTTAATGAGTAAGGTAATGAGCAACGGAAATGGACGCATTAAGTTCCCGATCAATGAGCCAGCAAAAGCCGCGAAGAAATCTCAAATTGAAGAGTATTTGGATTTTTATGAAGGTGAAGGCGTGCAGCACTTGGCAGTAACTACAGACGATATTATAGGTACCGTTGCTCAATTAAAAGCTAGAGGTGTAGAGTTCTTACCTCCACCACCGCAGGCGTACTATGATATGATTCCAACACGATTGGGAGAACATATGAAGATCATGAAAGAAGATATTTCCAAGCTACAGGAACTATCTATTTTGGTCGATGCAGATGAGGAAGGGTACTTATTACAAATATTTACAAAGCCTGTAGAAGATAGACCCACGTTATTCTTTGAGATTATCCAACGAATGGGCGCAAGAGGTTTCGGGGCAGGTAACTTCAAGGCCTTATTTGAATCAATTGAAAGAGAGCAAGCAAAAAGAGGAACGTTATAATGGGCAAAGAAGAAATATTAAAAGCCATTACTGAAAAATACGAAAAGCTGGGAGTTCCTTTGGATGCAATGCTAGAAGGTTTGCTTTGGAGCACTCCGATAACGTATTGGGATTATATCCAAACGGATGCATTATTAGGGTTACAAACCCCTAGAACCAATCAGCCAGATGAGATGGTGTTTATCATGTATCATCAGGTCAATGAATTACTGTTTAAAATGATCCTTTGGGAGATCGATCAGGTAGCGAAACCAACAACTGTTTCGGCCGAAAAGTTTACTATGCATCTAATGCGTATTAGTAGATATTTTGATATGCTTTCTAGTTCATTTTCTGTAATGGCAGATGGAATGGAAAGAGAACAGTATTTGAAATTTAGAAATACACTTACGCCAGCCAGTGGTTTTCAAAGTGCTCAGTACAGGAAGATCGAATTTGCTTCTACGGAACTTATCAACCTAATTGATGCTCGATATAGAGACACTATAGATCGCAACTCATCATTCAAAAATGCATATGATCACTTGTATTGGCAAGCAGCGGGTGTAAATCATGCTACCGGAGAAAAATCGATCTTGATCAAACTGTTCGATAAGAAGTACATGGGAGATTTTATTGATTTTATGGAAGACTACAACGAATCGAATCTTTCCAAAAAATTCAAACAGCTTCCTAAAGAAGTACAAGAAGATCCTGAATTGATAAAAGCTATGCGTCATTACGATCATACTGTGAATGTAAAATGGGTACTGGCACATTACAACGCCGCAGGAAAGTACTTAGGAGGAGAAGAGAAAGAGTTGGAAGCTACAGGTGGGAGTAGTTGGCGAAAATATTTGCATCCAAAATATCAAAGGCGAATCTTTTATCCTTATTTGTGGAGTAAAGAGGAACTCGAAAACTGGGGAACCTTTTAAATAAACGTTAAAAAAGCTAGTAATCACTTATTTGTACTAGCTTTTTTAATTTTTGGAATGCGTTTTGTCATTCATTTTTTATAAGTTTGACATTTATGAAAAGAAATATAATATTACTCCTATTCGTTATCCTTTCTGCGGTTGTTACTGGCCAGGAAAAAGAGACTCCAAAAGCTTTTAAAAGTGGCGAATGGTTGCGCTATAAAATGAGTTATAGTGGATTCCTAAGAGCAGGTACTGCCGTACTGGAGGTTAAGGAAGAAGATTTTGAAGGTAAAAAAGTATATCATGCTAAAGGTACCGGTTGGACGACGGGAATGATTAGCTGGTTCTTTAAGGTAAAAGATGTATATGAGTCTTACTTTGATACCGCCCAGGTAAAGCCCTATTTTTTTAAGAGAGATGTTAACGAAGGCGGATACACCATCAAAAGAGATACAAAATTTAACTACGAGAACAATAAGGCTACTGTGGTAGATCATAAACGAGATAGCACAAAGCACATTACTTTTGCTAATGTTCAAGACATGATCTCTTCTTTTTATTACTTGAGAAATCAGAATGTAGATACCTTAAAAGTAGGTAATAGTATTGATATTGACATGTTCTTTGACGGCCAAACCTTTCCTTTTAAATTAAAATACATGGGAAAGAAAAAGCTACGAACACGGTTTGGAAAAATCATGACCTATGTTTTTAAACCTTTGGTACAAGCGGGTAGGGTTTTCAAAGAGAATGAAAGTGTAACCGTATGGGTTACGGCAGATGATAATAAAATTCCAATAAGAATGAAAGCCTCTTTAGCTGTTGGATCTTTGCGAGCAGATTTGGAAGGTTATAAAGGACTGGCAAATTCTTTTAAAATTATAGTCGATTAAATTGTATTTTTACCCCCAGATTAAAATTACAAATATGCTCCTTTTGAAAAGGTTAGTACTTCTTTTTACCGCTTCCCTGTTTTTATGGTCTTGTAAATCAGACCCGAAAATATCTACTCAGATGCAAGCAGCTATTCCCAAACCGAAAGAGATCTTTGAATTTGGATACAAGCTCAACGATTACAAAGTAATTAATGATACCATTAAAAATGGTGAGAGTTTTGGAATTATTTTGGATAGACACCACGTGTTTTATCCCAAGATCAATAAGATAGCAAAAACTATAAAAGACACTTTTGATGTAAGAAGAGTTAGGGCCGGAAAGCCTTATATGATCCTTGCAAAAAAGGATTCTACCGAAAAAGCACAAGTTTTTATTTATAAGGATTCGAAGGCAACCGCTACGATCGTAGATTTTGCGGATTCAACGATTACCGCATATAAATACAGAAAACCTATTAAGGTTGTCGAAAAAGAGGTTGCAGGTAAAATATATTCTTCACTATCTCAATCTATGGATAGTCTTCATTTAAACCCTAATTTAACCTATGCTATTGCAGATATCTATGCGTGGACATTGGATTTTTACAAATTACAAAGAGGAGATACTTTCAAATTTATTTATGAAGAGAAGTTTATCGACGATACGGTATTTGTTGGGTATGGAAGGGTAAAAGCCGCAGTCTTTAACCATAACAAACGAGATTTATATGCCTACAGATTTATTCCGGATTCTATCAAAGGCATTCCTGAATACTATGATGAAGATGGTAATATGTTACGAAGTCAGTTTTTAAGGTCTCCAATAAAGTTTAGGTATCGCGTTTCTTCTCGCTATAATTTGAAACGAAGAATCGCATATTACGGGAATAGAATAAAGCCTCATAAAGGAACAGATTTCGCGGCCAACGTAGGTACTCCCATTATGGCCACGGCAAGTGGTACCGTTACTGAATCTGCTTATAGAAGAAGAGGGAATGGCCACTATGTAAAGATCAAGCATAATAATATCTATTCGACACAATATCTTCATATGCAGAAAAGAAATGTTCGTCGAGGTCAGTATGTCAAACAGGGAGATATTATTGGCTGGGTAGGAATGACCGGTAGTACTGCTGGACCACACGTTTGCTATCGATTCTGGAAATATGGAAGGCAAGTAGATCCTTTCAAACAAAAACTTCCCTCGGCAAAACCACTTAAGAAAAGTCTAAAGCCTAAATATTTAGAATATATTGCCCCTTTAAAAGAGCAATTACATAGTATAACTTTTAAAGAAGTTCCATCTCAACTTATTGTCCAAAACTAGACGCACATGTCCTTAAAGAATATCAACCCAACCAAAACACAAGCTTGGAAGGACCTTTCCGATCATTATAAAGAATTTGCTGACTTCTCCATAAAAAAGGCGTTCGAGAATGATGCTCTTAGAAAGGAACGATTTTCCATTAAGCAAGATGGTCTCGTAGTTGATTATTCTAAGAATAGGATTAACAAAAAAACAATGGATCTTTTGATCCAATTGGCAAATGAGGTCGATCTAAAAGATGCTATTGAAAAGTATTTTTCAGGAGACACTATCAATCAAACAGAAGGCAGAGCCGTATTACATACTGCTTTAAGAAGTAATGCCAAGGACCCTATCAAAATAGGCAAAAAAGACATTCGCCCAGAAATTTCCAGAACACTTCGAAAGATCAAATCGTTTTCTAATGAGGTTATCTCGGGTAAATGGAAAGGATATACTGGTAAGCCTATTTCGGATATTGTAAATATTGGTATCGGTGGATCAGATCTTGGCCCTGATATGATTGTAGAGGCATTACAATTCTACAAAAACCACCTAAACACCCACTTTGTCTCTAATATTGACGGAGATCATGTTTCCGAGGTTATTAAAAAACTGAACCCCGAAACCACACTCTTTGTAATTGTATCCAAAACATTTACTACTCAAGAAACGCTAACGAACGCAAACACCATTAAAAATTGGTTTTTGAAATCGGCATCTCAATTTGATATTGCAAAGCATTTTGTTGCCGTTTCCACTAATCTTGACGCTATTTCAGAATTTGGTATTGACAGCAATAATGTATTTCCAATGTGGAATTGGGTTGGTGGACGTTTTTCACTTTGGTCTGCAGTAGGTTTATCTATCAGTCTCGCTGTTGGTTTTAACAATTTTAGGGAGCTCTTAGATGGTGCCGAAGAAATGGACCTTCATTTTAGAAATGAGCCTTTTAGTACAAATATTCCGGTAGTTTTGGCATTATTAAGCATATGGTATAATAATTTCTATGAGGCCGAAACGGAAGCAATATTGCCATATACCCAATATTTAACCAAGCTTGCGCCCTATTTGCAACAGGCTATTATGGAAAGTAATGGGAAAAGTGTGGATCGAAATGGAGATCCTATTGCGTATCAAACAGGAACTATTGTATGGGGTAGCACAGGTACAAATATGCAACATGCGTTCATGCAATTGGTGCATCAAGGAACTAAATTGATTCCAGCTGATTTCATAGGATATCAACAATCTTTATATGGATTATCGGATCATCACAAAAAATTAATGGCAAATTTTAATGCTCAAATGGACGCGTTGGCATTCGGAAAAACTTTAGAGGAAGTTCATTTAGAATTAAAGACTTCTGGAAACCTTGATGACATTGCTACATTAATGCCTTACAAAGTCTTTGAAGGCAACAGGCCTAGTAACTCAATCATTTTCAATAGCTTAACACCTAAATCTTTAGGGAAATTGGTTGCTATGTATGAACATAAAATATTTGTTCAAGGAATTATTTGGAATATTTACAGTTACGACCAGTTCGGAGTTGAGCTCGGAAAAGAATTAGCAAAGAAGCTTTTAAACAACGCTTAATATTTTAAATTATTATACGTTAACGATGTCTTGAAATTTTGTTAACAAGTCGGTTAATATCTAAATCACTGATTAACACTATATATTTACAATTATTTATAGATTTAAAAGTCTTAATTTTATGTTAAACCTTAACATTAAATTAACATTGGGCGCTCTAAAAAGAAGGACTTTTGCAGAGCATTTAATAACATTAAAATTTAACAATGAAGAATTTTAAAAACTTATTATTCGTAGCGGTGCTATTTATTTCTGCTACGGTTTTAGGACAAACTAAACTTACAGGTACGGTTGTAGACGAAAGTAACGAACCACTACCTGGCGCGAGTGTTGTAGTGAAAGGTACAACAAACGGAACATCAACTGACTTTGACGGAAAGTTCATGTTAGATTCGAAAACAACTTCAGGTACTCTTATCGTATCTTTTATCGGTTATGAGAGCGTTGAAGTAGCGTTTACTTCTGCCGGAGACGTTGGAACTATTCAATTAAAAGAAGGAGGAAATCTTTTAGAAGAAGTAGTTCTTGTTGGTAAAGGGGTAATCGATTTAGCTGGAGGGAGAAAGACTCCTGTAGCTGTAAACACTATTAAAGCTGCTGAAATTCAAGCAAAAATTGGAACTCAGGACGTTACTATGACTCTTGTAAACACTCCTTCTGTATATGTTGCAGGTCAAGCTGGAGGTTTTGGAGATTCAAGAATTAATGTTCGTGGTTTTGGTCAAGACAACACAGCATACATGTTAAATGGTCAGCCAATTAACGGTATGGAAGATGGAAAAATGTATTGGTCGAACTGGTCTGGTATCAACGATATTGCTTCTGCAATTCAGATCCAGAGAGGTTTAGGAGCTTCAAAGTTAGCAATCTCTTCTGTAGGAGGTACTGTAAACTTTGTAACTAGAGCAACCGACAAATTAGAAAAAGGATATGCTTCTGTCCAAACTGCTAATAACAACTATTTCAGAACTACTTTCTCTTACAGTACTGGTAAGTCAGAAAAAGGTTTTGGTACTAGTGTTATGTTATCTACTTGGCAGGGAGATGGTTATAACGAAGGAAATAAAGGACAAGGTCAAACGTATTTTGTTTCTTTTGGATATCAACCAAATGAAAGACACAACTTCAACTTTTTGATCACTGGTGCTCCACAATGGCACGATCAAAACTTTAATAAGTCTATTAGTGCGTATTTACAATACGGAAGACAATACAACAACAACTGGGGTTACTATCAAGGTCAATACATGACTGAAAGAAGAAACTTCTATCACAAGCCTGTTGCAAACTTAAACTGGGATTACACTATCGATGAAGATACAAGCTTATCTACAGTATTATACGCTTCATGGGGACGTGGAGGTGGAACCGGTAACCGTGGTAACAGAATTAGAACTGCTGAGGGTCGTATCGATTATGATGCAATCTATGCTCAGAATGCTGCTGTTCCTGGTGGTGCTGGTGTGTACTTTGGAAGTAATCCTGCGTACATCACTAGAGCTTCTATGAACTTACATAGCTGGTATGGAGTTGTATCTAACTTTAACAAGCAGTTAAACGAGAACTTATCTTTTAACGTTGGGGTTGACTTAAGAACTTACTACGGTGAGCACTTTAGAGTTGTTGAGAACTTCCACGGATTAACTTCTTGGCAAGAAAACATCAGATTAAGAGATCAAAACAGTCCTGGTCACGCATCTTATATCGGAAGTTTTGGAACATACAAAAGAGTTATCGCTACAAGAAGCTGGAATGCAGATCCATATACAGCAACTTGGGCGAATATTCCAGAAGATCAAAAGATCGCTTATAGTAATGATGAGAGAATTTCTTATACAGGATTATTTACTCAGTTAGAGTACTCTAAAGATGATTTTTCTATGTTCTTCCAGGGAGCTATTTCTAACCAATGGCACCAAAGATTTGACAAGTATCAATATGCTGATCAATCTTTAATCAATGGTACTTCTACACAAGGTTCTGGCACTCCATTACCAGCTGGAACTACTGATGGTGTTAACTCTGAAAAAGTATCTAACTTTGGATTTAACGTAAAAGGTGGAGGTAGCTATACGTTTAGCGAGTCTAGCACTGCTTATTTCAACGCGGGGTACTACTCTCGTCAACCTTACCACGATAATATTTACTTGAACTTCTCAAACTATATCAACCCTGCGACTGAAAATGAAAAAATTACAGGTCTTGAGGCTGGATATGCTTATAAAGGTGAAAAGTTAGCAGTAAATGTGAACGTTTATAGAACTTCTTGGAAAGATAGAGTTGTAACTTCTTCTAGATTAGTTGGTGGAATTGTACAGTTAACTACAAATCAAGGGGTAGAGCAATTACACTCTGGTATTGAGGTTGACTTCAACTATAGATTAATGAAGAACCTTACTTTAAAAGGATTTACTTCTTTAGGTGATTGGAAATTTAAAGGTTCTGGTATCACAAGAATTACTGATGAAGATCAAAACGTGATCAGCACAACTACTACCGATTTTGATGGTGGTGAAGTTGGAGATGCTGCTCAAACTACGATCGGATTTGGACTTGACTATAGATTAAACAAAAACTTCTCTTTTGATTTTGATTACCGTCACTACGATAGATTATATGCAAACGTAGGTGCTGTTAAGAGTAACTTAGAGTTACCTTCTTACGGAATTGGAGATTTCGGAGCTTCTTATAGAATGTTCGTTGGAAAAGAGAAAAATAATACAGTAAACTTAAGATTCAACATTAACAACGTGTTCCACAAAATCTACTTATCAGATTTAAGAACAAACATCGTTGCTGGTGATTCTAATGCAAATGGAGTTACTTACCAAGGAATTGATACTGCTAACCAAGGTTACTTTGGTTTAGGTAGAACTTGGAACTTATCTTTAAGATATAACTTCTAAGCGACCAATGTTATTATAAATGAAACCACCTCAGATGAGGTGGTTTTTTTATGCCTTCTTCATAATTCCAAAGTGTACTTTTAGCTATATTTTTCACTGAAAACAGTGATTGACAAGCAATATATCTTCTCCTACTTTTATTCGCAACAATAAAAATTACTAATTATGAAGAAAATTTTAACCCTTTTACTGGCATGCGCAATAATTATTTCCTGTCAAAATCAAGACCTTAATTCTTTAGATGATTCTAGCAATCGATCCAAAATAGAGAAGATAGATATTAGCAGTTTGATCGACTTTAAAGGCTTAAAGGTTAAACATCGGTTTGAGCCGATGGAAACAGAAACCGGCTCCTCAAAAAGTAAGTCAAAAAAAGCTTCTGCGGATCGGGCATATCAAAATCTGGACACGTATTTTATGCATGAGAACAGAACACTGCTCATTGCAGACCTCATCATTGCAGATTTTCCATATAGCTTTGACGGAGATTTTTCCCAGGCAGATCTTACCATGATACAAAATGATTTCCCTTTGCTTAGTAACGAGGAAATTGTTGCTCAAATGGATATTATCGATGATTACTATGGAATCAATTTTTACAATGCCTATATTCAAAAATACGACGAAGTATTCCCTCCTCGAACAGGCGGGGGTGGACCCATTGATATTGATCCGGGAGACGATCCAGGTGACGGTGGTCCACAAGATGAATTATTCGCCAGAAACAATACTCCATATGATTTTTCCGAAATTAAATGTGCACTACAAGCAGCCGGATATTATAATCTTTCCTCTGTTGGTGGTCTTGTAAGAGCATTAAAGGCAATTCTAGCAATTAATAGAGGAACTCCATATGCTATAGATTATTCTACATCTCATTTTCCAAACCTAGAAAGTGGTGATACTAAAAGAGACGCGTATAGACATATGATGTGGAATGCAATGTTGGCCAATTATTATTTCGCCTTATCCTCAAAATCAAAACGTCTTAATTTTGCCAAAGCATATACAGATGCATGGGAAAACGCTGGTTGTGGCAGTGCAAATTCTGAAGCGCAAAAAAGTATGGATCTACATAATAATGAACTGGGAAGATATATTTGGAACATTAATACGCATTATGTGAATATTTTTGGCATTACTGTAGGGCTCGATAGACCAACTCATAGTGTTTTAAAAACCCAGATTGGAGCTTTAGCGGATTGGTCAAAGTATATAGATGTTGATGGGCTAGGAATACCAGCGACTGTAGCAGAAATAGAAGCTACCCCAATGCTGAAAGCGGTTCATATTAAAATTCCGGATACTATCATCAATGATCCAGTAATCATTTTCAGGCCAAACACACCAGAATACAGAATTAACATTAACGGATATACCTCTGATGGACGGCCATCTGCTTTTGTTATTCAATCAGATTACAATGTAGGCATACAAATAGGTGATCGCTTAGACATCGATTTTTTCTTTGAATGTCTAGCAAATGATGGTTACGATTGTAATGGCCCGTGTGGCTTAAGTGTGGTTGGAGATATCTTTTTTGATGGACAAGGTACTATTACACAATCTTTAGGCTCCAACCGATTCCTTCTAGTCCCAGACAATGCAGGATGGCAAATTGCAGGAACAGTAGACATGGGTTGCGATTCTTCTGAACTGATATATTCTGCTACCTATACAAGATAAAACTTCATACATCCCTTTAACCACCTTTATTATTCTGTGTCTACAGAACAAAAGGTGGTTTTTTTATGCTTAAAATTCGTACTTTTACACTACTAAAATTCAACAACCATGATGAAAGACATCCATTCTTACTGGGCCTATATCGTTTTACTAATTCTAATTTTTGCAGTGTATAATGCCATTACCGGTTTTAAAAGTAAGAGAGCGTTTACAGACAAAGATTTAAGAATTGGACTCTTCACTTTGATCGTGTCACATATTCAATTATTAATTGGTTTAGGATGGTATTTCATGAGTCCCTGGTATAAGGCATTGACAGCAGATGCCGGAGCAGTAATGAAAAATAGTACCACCAGATTACTTGCAATAGAACACCCTTTAATGATGATCATTGCTATTGCTTTGATTACTATTGGATGGTCTAAACATAAAAAGAAAACTGAAGATGCAGCGAAGTTTAAAACATTTATGATCTTTTATGGACTTGCACTCATTGTTATCTTATCGAGAATTCCCTGGTCAGACTGGTTTAATTAAATGCTATCGTTAGCAATTTTCAATGAAAATTCTAAGCTATTTACTATCCCCTATATTCGGTCTCGTTTTCTTCCTCATACTATTGGTATTCCACCCCTTGCAATGGATTGGATTGAAAATAGGGTATAAAACCCATAAGTTTATTGTAGATCTTATGAACCTTTGTCTGGTAAGGTCTTTATTGCTACTTGGTAATACTGTTACGTTTAAGAAACACTATGAGATTCCCAGGAATACCACCATTATATTTGCGGCAAACCATCAAAGTCTATTCGACATTCCACCAATGATTTGGTGGTTACGAAAGCATCATCCAAAATTCGTTTCGAAAATTGAGCTTGGTAAAGGTATTCCAAGTGTATCTTTTAATTTGAAGTATGGAGGAGGTGCACTTATAGATAGAAAAGACCCTAAACAAGCTTTACAAGTATTATCTGAGTTTGCCCAGCGATTAAAGAAAAACACATGGTCAGCTGTTATTTTTCCTGAAGGAACCAGAAGCAGGAATGGCAAACCCAAATCTTTCTCTGTAAATGGTTTAAAAATGATGATAAAACATAATCCTGAAGCCTATATTGTGCCTATCTCTATCAACAATTCATGGAAGGTTTTTAAGTATGGTGGGTTTCCTTTAGGTTTGTTTACCAGAATTACTGTGGAAACACATAAACCCATATACTTAAAAGACAAAGACGTAAATGAGGTATTATCTGAGACCGAAAAATCGGTCAAGGATCATATTAATGTATCGTAAACGACCCTTTATCATTTAAAAAGTTAAGTCTTTTTCTAGTTTTCTCCTGAGCATCTTTATCGAGTGTTACTATAAAAACCTCCTCTGAATTCGGCGCTGTTTTTTTCATGGTTTCTCCCAAAAAATCGTAGGCTCCTGAATGACCGGAATATTCATATCCGTTTACATCAACACCTACTCTATTCACTCCAATACAATACGACATGTTTTCTATAGCTCTTGCCTGGAGTAACGAATTCCAAGCATGAACTCTTGGCGATGGCCAGTTCGCCACGTATAACAAAAGGTCATAATTTTCAACATTTCTAGCCCAAACAGGGAAACGCAGGTCATAACAAATAAAAGGAGATATCTTCCATCCTTTATAGTTCAGAATCAATTTTTCCGTTCCTGCCTTATAAGCCATATCTTCTCCTGCCAACGTGAAAAGATGTTTTTTATCATACGTATCTATTGTACCATCCGGATATGCAAAAACAAGTCGATTAAAATAACGGTCATTTTCTTTGATTACAACACTACCCATAAGGGCAAAGTTATTAGACATAGCTGTTGCTTTCATCCAAGCCACTGTCGGACCATCCATATCTTCAGCAACTTTAGTTGGATCCATAGTAAAACCAGTACTAAACATTTCCGGCAACACTACTAAATCTACATCAAGTCCTGTTATACGTTCACTAAAACGAGCCCTGTTTTCAGACGCATCTTCCCAAATTAATTCAGCTTGAATTCCGGCGACAGTTAAGTTATTTTGCATGGTCCTGTTTTTTAAACAATATTATAAAAATTAATCTTACCTATTTCGTAAATTGTTCCTTCTATTTTAAGGGCATTCATGCAAACATTTATCTCAGAAACCATAAAAGATATTTTAAAGACAACCAAAGTCTTTAACAACGTGATGCTTATTTTACCTTCACAAAGAGCAGGAATATATGTTAAGCAAGCGCTAAAAGAAATGCTTCCATCAGGTTTTTTGCCTGAGATTATTACGATCGAGCAGTTTCTAGAAAGCGTATCTAAGTTGAAAAAAATAGAAACACTTCCTTTGTTATTCGATTTTTACACAATTTATAAGGAAGTCGTTCCTAACCCTGTTTCCTTTGATGATTTCTCTTCCTGGGCTATAACCGTCTTACAGGATTTTAATGAGATAGATCAATACTTAATAAATACGCAAGATCTTTTTATTTATGTAAGGGATATTCAACGATTAAAAAAATGGTCTGTAAAAGGAGAGTTTAAAGAAACTGAACTGGTGAAGGATCACTATTCTTTTTTAGAAAAACTCCATCTTCTGTATCCGAAACTATATGCCTACTTATTAGAGCGTAGCATGGGATATCAAGGACTTATTTACCGTGAGGCCACCAAATGTATTGATGACTACTTAGAAAGTAACACGCATAAGAAACACATTTTTATCGGATTCAATGCCTTGAACAAGGCGGAGGAGTTGTTGATCCAAAAAGTGCTGGAGGTTGAGCATTCTGATATTTATTGGGATATCGATGATCAGTTCCTATACTCCAATCATCAAGCGGGGTCCTTCATAAGAAAATATATGACACAATGGAAATACTATCAGAAGAACGCAGTTAAGACTGTGGGACATTCCTTCGGCTCGAAAAAGAATATTCAGATTATAGGTGCTTCCAAAAATATTACGCAGATCAAACAAGCGGGTGAAATTCTAGAGGGGTTGGAAGATTATAATAATACCGCTTTTGTGCTGGGAGATGAAACTTTATTACCCGTGGCGCTTACTTCTTTACCTAAAAAAGTTCGTGACATTAACATTACCATGGGATATCCATTAAAAAATATTCCTACGGTACAATTGGTTCATGCTATTTTTCATTTATTCCTATCACAAGAACGACTGCTCAAAAAAGAACAAAACGTCTTTTATTATAAAGATATATTGGCCGTTATTAGAAATGCTACGATTTCGGATTATTTAACTTCTGATAAGGATATTGTAACCGATATATCGAATCATATCCTTCAGAAAAATGCCTCTTTTTTAACAGCTAAAGAAGTATTGTCTGTTATAGGCTCAGATGAAAGTAAACAAGCAAAAACCATTCAGGCTATTTTTGAGCCTGTTCAAGAGGTCTCAGACTTTATTCGTAAGATCTTACACGTTATTGATCATCTTAAAAACAAAACCTCTGAACTAGAGAAAGAATACTTATATCGTTTTCATCAGGCATTTACGCAACTTCAGACACTTCAGGCTCAGCATCAGTATTTTAAAGAACTTCGTACATTATTTCAGTTCTTTAAACAGATTATCTCCGCTGAAAACTTATTCTTTCAAGGAGAACCTCTTCGTGGTTTACAATTGATGGGAATGTTAGAAACCAGAGTGTTAGATTTTGAAAATGTTATTATTACATCTGTGAATGAGGGGAGTTTACCATCAAACTCAAATACGCATTCTTTTATTCCTTTTGATGTGAAGGTCTACTTTGGTATTCCAACCTATAAAGAAAAAGATGCTATTTTCTCGTATCACTTTTTTCGTCTCCTGCAACGCGCTAAAAATATTTTCATTTTGTATAACACAGAAAATGATTCATATGGCAGTGGTGAGAAAAGTAGGTTTCTTATGCAGTTAGAGATGATGAGGGACGATATTATTCATAAAACGGTCAGTGCAAAGGTTCATACAGAAAAAACTAAATTGACAGAAGTTCAAAAAGACCATGACGTTTTTGAAAGATTAAAAGACCTGGCGCAAAAAGGTATTTCTCCCTCTGCACTAACTAATTACCTACATAACCCTATTGCATTTTACAAACAGAAAATATTAAGCCTTAAAGAACTTGAGGAGATTGAGGAAACGGTTGCCGCTAATACCTTAGGGAGTGTAATTCATGATGCTCTCGATGCATTATATACCCCATTTGTGGGTACTTTTATTAAAGAAAAGGATATCATACACATGCTTGATATTTTTCCTGAGCTCATCGTAAAAAATTTCAAAAAACATTTTAAAAGTGGCGATATTACTACCGGAAAAAACAGGTTAATATTCGAAGTGGCCAATCGATTTGTAGAACGGTTTCTTACACAGGAATTAGAAGTTGTACAACACAATTCTTTGAAGATAATCGCCACAGAAAAACAACTAGAGGCCAATATTACAGTTAAAGGATTAGATTTTCCTATAAAAATCAAAGGGATTGTTGACCGGGTGGATGAGCTCAATGGAACCATTCGTGTCATTGATTATAAAACCGGAATGGTCAAATCTTCAGGGTTAAAACTTGGAGGTGTTGAAGATCTTGAAGATTATAAATATAGCAAAGCTATCCAGTTGCTTTTGTATACTTATCTGTATACAGAAAACACTACTGATTTCTACTTTAATGCTCCAATAATTGCTGGGATCTTTTCATTTAAAAATTTAAAAGCAGGGCTCTTGGAAGTTAATTTTTCTGAGAAATGGGGAGGTAAAGATCCTACGGTCACTTCAGAAAGATTAGCAAATTTTATGCAGCAAATAACACGTATATTATCAAAAATATATGATGTGGAACACTCCTTTAAAGAGCCTAAAGAATTGTTGTTTTAACCTTATCTATTGATCTCCGCTTAATCCACTCAATACTAATAGTGGAACGTCGCAATAAAATTCAGACCTTAAAATAGTGTTCGATTCCCATAACTTTTTGAAGAACCCTCTTTTTCTTCTGAAAACACATAATATATCCGTGTTGTTGGATTCAAAATACTCTAGTACTCCTGCAAAAGTGGTATCTTTTTCAGTAA
Source organism: Flavobacteriaceae bacterium (assembly GCA_965218065.1). GTDB lineage: Bacteria > Bacteroidota > Bacteroidia > Flavobacteriales > Flavobacteriaceae > Polaribacter. The sequence continues at coordinate 2,874,896 of OZ244589.1, forward strand.
TGGTCAAACTATTTTGAATCTTACTTAGTTTGTTATCAAGTAAAAGGTCTTCTTCTGTAGTATCAGGGGTTTTTACCAATAACAAGTCCACTTCCGTATTAAATTTATTCACCACTACTTCTAAAGGGTGTAAAGCATCTTCTTTCGTTATTACTCCCGATTTAAACGCCGTTAAAGACGTTTTGTATGGGCTAAACTTTGCTCCATTTGGAACTACCAACACAGGGTTTTTGGCATACTTCACAATACTTCCAGATGTACTCCCTAAAAACACCTCTTCTTTTACAGAATTGCTTTTGGGTCCAACCACAATAAGATCTACACCTAACTCTTTATCCACTTTATTAATACTATCAATGACATCACCATTGGCAGAGATCAATTTTACCTCTACATTTTTCGTGTTCACTAAATTGATCATGGATCTCAAATACAAGTTGGTCTCTCTTTCAATAATATCATTTACATTAATGATCGTACCAGCTTTAGAGATAACTCTATATGCTCTAAAAACAAAAACCTTTGCATCTATTTCTGCCGCAAGGTCAATGGCATATTGCAAAGTATTTGGTGCATTCTCTGTAGATCCAATCGGTACTAAAATATGTTTCATAATGATAATTAATTTGTTTCTAAACGTAAAAGTTTGAGTGCTACAAAGGTACATTTTTTTTAAATGTAGTTTTACCCAAAAGAATGGGTATATCCTTACCTTTGTATTTCATTTTTTTTCCTTGAAAACAGACATCAGCTTTAAGAGAATTAATAACCTTGCTATTCCCGCATTGATCGCCGGAATTGCCGAGCCTTTAATATCCATTACAGATACGGCGATTATAGGAAATATAGACTTTCAAGCGAAGGAAAGTTTAGGGGCAGTGGCTATTGTTGGCTCTTTTCTTTCTATGCTTATCTGGGTGTTTGCTCAATTTAGAAGCGCTATCTCATCGATTATCTCGCAATACCTTGGAGCTGATAAACTGGAAGAAGTAAAATCACTACCGGCACAAGCCATCCTCATCGTAGTGACCATAAGTATTGCCATCATTGCCATAACCTATCCTTTTGCTGAATACATCTTCCGCATATATGGGGCCGAACATCAGATACTTTCTTATGCTATTGACTATTACGAGATACGCATATTTGGACTCCCATTCACTCTATTTGTTTTTGCGGTTTTTGGGACCTTTAGAGGCTTGCAAAACACCTACTATCCAATGATCATAGCGATGTTAGGAGCTATTTTAAATGTCATTCTTGATTGGATATTGGTTTACGGACTAGATGGGTGGGTTCCCGCTATGAATATTGAAGGAGCGGCCTACGCCAGTGTTATTTCTCAAATGATCATGGCATTTGTAGCGGCCATCTTATTAGTAAAAAAAACATCGATACGATTAAAACTACTATTCCCTTTTAACAAGGAAATTCCTCGATTGGTCAAGATGGTTTTTGATCTCTTCCTTAGAACAGTGGCATTAAATGCTGCGTTGATTTTTGCTGTCTATAGAGCTACCAGTTATGGTACCGATGCACTCGCAGCCTATGGAATTGGTATTCAATTGTGGTTCTTTGGAGCTTTCTTTATTGACGGCTACTCCAGTGCCGGAAACATCTTATCCGGAAGACTATTGGGGGCGAAAGAATATGATACACTAGTGACCTTAGGAAATCGATTGATTCGATATGGTTTTATCACTGGACTTGGACTCGCCGTTGTTGGTTTTTTGTTCTATAATGTCATTGGAACTATCTTTATTAAAGATCAAGCAGTGTTAGATAGATTTTACGAAGTTTTTTGGATCATATTGATCATGCAACCTATTTGTTCTATCACTTTTATTTTTGATGGAATGTTTAAGGGGATGGGGCTTACCGGATACTTACGAAATGTACTTCTGTTTTCTACCTTTATTATTTTTATTCCATCACTTATGCTGTTTGACAAGCTTGACTTGACTTTATACGGTGTTTGGTATACCTTTATTTTATGGATTACCGCCCGAGGAATTCCATTAGTGATAAAATTCAGACGAAAGTTTTTACCACTAGTCGAAAAGGCTTAATTTTGACCCCATTAAGATTTACAAATACTCATGAGCACCATACGTATTACCAAACAGTTCAATTTCGAAACCGGCCATGCCTTATATGGTTATGACGGTAAGTGTAGGAATGTACATGGACATAGTTATAAATTAGATGTTACAGTAATAGGGTCTCCGATAGATGACAATACCCATGTTAAATACGGAATGGTTATCGACTTCTCTGACCTAAAGAAGATCGTAAAAGAGGAAATTGTAGATGTTTTTGATCATGCTACCGTTTTCAATAAAAACACTCCACATGTAGAGTTGGCAAAAGAATTAGCAGATAGAGGGCATCATGTAATTTTGGTAGACTATCAACCCACCAGCGAGATGATGATCATAGATTTCGCGTCTAAGATAAAAAAGCGTCTTCCTAAAAACATTGAATTGTTTAGCTTAAAATTACAGGAAACGGAAACCTCTTTCGCGCAGTGGTTTGCCAGTGACAATTAATTATTTTCCGTTAAAATTGTTCATCGTATTTTGGACACCGTCGGTTCCGAAAGATAGTATGGCTTTGACGGCCAAAGGTAATCGCTCTATAAGCTGACTTTCTTCGTCCTTATTCCATGCACCCAACACAAAATCTACCTGACGTCCTTTGGGGTAATTTCCACCAACACCAAATCTAAAACGTGCATATTTTTGTGTGCCTAATTTCGCTTCCGTATCCTTTAGTCCATTATGTCCACCTGCGCTTCCTTTTGTTTTAATTCGGATCATACCAAAGTCAATATTAACATCATCAGTAATGACCAATATATTTTCCAAAGGGATTTTTTCTTTAGTCATCCAGTATTTTATGGCTTTCCCACTTAGATTCATATAAGTGCCTGGCTTTAAAAGGATAAATGTTCTTCCTTTATATCTAAAAGAAGCAACATCACCCAATTTTTCGGTCTCAAACTTAGTTTCCTGATCTTGAGCCAATGCATCGACGATCTGAAAACCAATATTGTGGCGCGTATTTTTATACTCACTACCTATGTTTCCCAGTCCAACTATCAAAAACTTTTTCATATTGTCTTCATTACTCGTTTCGGGTACTTTTTTTCCAAACAAAAGCCTCCATATATTCATTTCGCTAAAATACTAAAATAAAAAAGCGCTACATCTAGTGTAACGCTTTCTATATATAAAAGATATTTTCTTTTTATTCCGCTGCTGCTGCTTCAGGAGCATCTGCTGCTGCTTCAGTTTCTTCCTCTTCCTCTTCTGCAACTGCATTACGAGATGTTCTAACTTGAACAACAACCGTATTGTCAGGGTGCATAAAAGTATACTTGTCGTCAAATAACTCAGTAATAAATAATTTATTTCCGATTTTCAACTTAGAAATATTCGCTTCAATAAAATCTGGTAAGTTAGCAGGTAATGCTTTTACTCTTAACTTACGATTTGTAAAACGTAAAGAACCTCCATTTAAAACTCCTGGAGAAGTTCCTACTAATTTTACTGGGATGTTCATAGTAACTTCCTTATCATCAAATAACTGATAAAAATCTACATGTAAGATCTTATCTGTTACCGGGTGAAACTGAATATCTTGCAAAATTGCTGCAATCTTCTGCCCATCAACCTCAATAGCTGCAGTATATACATTTGGAGTATATACCAAGTTCTTGAATGCTTTTTCTTCTGCAGAAAAATGAACTGGCTTATCTCCTCCGTATATAACGCAAGGAACCATACCAGCATTACGTAAGGCTTTAGTCGCCGACTTGCCCACGCTTTCTCTTTTTGATCCTTTGATTGTAATTGATTTCATTACTTCTTTTTTACTTATTTATTTACATTAAAAATTGATCACTGATGGATGTATTTTCTTGTACTTTATGCATCACATCGGCGAATAAGGGCGCGCAAGATACAACTTTTATCTTAGATATATGCTTTTTTAAAGGAATTGTATCTGAGACGATTAACTCTGTTAATTTTGATTTTTCAATTTTCTCATATGCATCTCCGGAAAGAATTGGATGTGTACAGATCGCACGTACACTTAATGCTCCTCTTTCCATCATCAAATCGGCTGCTCTGGTCAGTGTTCCTCCAGTGTCGATCATATCATCAACAAGGATCACATTCTTCCCTTCTACTTCACCAATAAGTTCCATATGACCAATCACATTCGCCTTTTTTCGCTGTTTATAACAAATCACAACATCAGACATTAAAAATTTAGAATACGCATATGCTCTTTTGGATCCTCCCATATCTGGTGAAGCTATGGTAAGATTCTCTAATTTTAAATCGTTTATGTATGACATGAAGATGGTAGATGCGTATAAGTGATCTACCGGTTTTTCGAAAAACCCTTGAATCTGATCTGCGTGTAAATCCATAGTCATGATCCGTGTAGCACCGGCAGCTTGTAACAAGTTTGCTACTAATTTTGCTCCAATAGCTACTCTGGGTTTATCTTTTCTATCCTGACGAGCCCATCCAAAATAAGGCATTACAGCAGTAATATGTCTTGCCGATGCTCTTTTTGCGGCATCTAACATTAATAGCATTTCCATTAGATTATCTGCATTCGGGAACGTAGATCCGATAATAAAAACTCTGCGCCCTCTTACCGATTCTTCAAAGGCTGGTTGGAATTCGCCATCACTAAAGTGTGTAGTGATTACTTTTCCTAATTCCATTCCGTACTCTTTTGCAATTTTTTCTGCGAGCTCCATGCTTTGCTTACATGCAAAAAGCTTGGGAGACAATTGATTTGGTGCCATGTAGTTGTGTGTGCTTTGTTATTAGTTGTTGTTGCGGACAAAAATAAAATTATTTGATGAGTTTTAAAGTCTAATTTGACTTTTATACTAAAATATTTTTATAGCTTTGCAGTCCGCAATAAAAATGCTCAAGTGGCGGAACTGGTAGACGCGCTGGATTCAAAATCCAGTTCTTTCGGGAGTGTGGGTTCGATTCCCACCTTGAGTACGAATAAATCAAAAAGCAAGCAACACCATAAAGCTTGCTTTTTTGTTTTTTGTGGGTTTTTGATTTTCAAAGCGGCGCTTTGGGGAACACCGAAGGTATCTCCCACCTTGAGTACAAATAAAAACTCTAACCAAATGATTTACCATAAGGTTAGAGTTTTTTTTCTTTTTAACTCCCCCGTTTAAGTCCCTTTTTATTATAAAAAACATATTATGAGCAATTAAAACCTAATCCATTAATTATTCGCTGAAATTCGTCTTCAAAAGTTGTTTTGTTATTTGTTAACTCCTCATTTAACAAGTTAATGTAATTGTTTGGAAAGCCATGATTAATTTTTGGTGGACAAATATGTTGCCTCCCCTTAATCCTACTATTCTCCCAAATTAAGCGAATATCTTCTTTATTTAAATCCCCCTTTATAGATTCTTTTGATTCATATCCTGTACAGGGACGCACATCTCCAGTACTAGGAATATATAATCCATGTTCAACATCATGACATTCTTTTGTGCCAAGGTAAGCCCCAACTTCATTTCCAATACCCATTCGCATCATAAAATGCATAATTTTACTATGAAGCTTTATTCTCTCTTTCAGTGAAGGCGTATTACTGTTAAAAAACTTTTCGTCTGCTCTTCCTGTTACCATATAAGAATTGTATATCGGACTTATACCCATACATTGAAAAAACACATAACTTATAGGAAATTCATCCATATTAATTTTAGCAATTGGTGCTTCAATTCCAATCCTAGTAGGATTACCTTTATTAAATCCCAGTTCCAAAAAACGTTGTAATCCAATTTCACTATACTTAGAGTGACCTTCAATTCCAGTCATTCCGTCATGTACTACATTATTTAAGGCTGAAAAGCCCTGAATAACACTTACATTGTTTTGAAACAACCTCTCTGCCAACTCATAACCTCCTTTAATCCCATACTTATTATAAACTAGTTTAGCATGACTGTCATTTCCTATTACATGACCTCTTGTAAAAAGAACTGTCGAGAGCCCCAAATCTGAAATTGTTTCCACAAATTCTAACAGGTAAGGGCTTTCAGTTGGTTCACCTCTACCAAGTAATCTAATAGATTTAAGCCCTAATTCTTCTTTTGCAATTTTAATCTGCTCCAACAATCTTTTTTTTTCTAACTTCTTTTTTAATTTCGGAAAGTAAGCTCCTTGGCTTTTTCTACCTCTTTCCAAATCTATTTGTCCTTTCATAGTAAAACAATGCGAGCAACGCCTTGTACATCCATTATCATCTAAATCTAAATTAATAAAATACAATTTCGAATTATCTGCATTGTTTTTAAGCTCTTCTTCTGTAGAGTTCCATCCTTTTACATAATTTTGGAAATTTTGAGGGAACCTTCCAGGCTCATACTTCCAATTGACACCTAACTTATTTTTTAAAAGCAATGCCGATTTAATTGTCTTTTCAAATGTACTTCTCTGAAACGAATGGAATGCCTCTTCTCCATAGACATTGTTCTTTGACAATTTTATTGGAGAAAATTTTAAATTTTTTTCAATTATCTTATAATTCGTCATTTTCTTTTACTTCTATTTCTTCTTTTACCTCTCTTTTCAGTTCAGTGATTCGATCCCCTCCCAAAAACCCTAAAAATATCAAATCCAAAGAGCTCTCATCCTCTATTTTATGGGGGGTAAAAAAGGAGCTAAATTCACTAATACGCCATTTCATTCTAAAGCTAAAATCTTTTAAGAACTTATAAATAAGATGGATACTATCTTCTTCAATTAATCTATTTTCCCCTAGGTAATTCTCTGGGTAAGCAAAGTATATTTTGTTATTATTGACAATATTTTCTTCATTCGATATTTGCTTTTTAAACGACAAAAGATATTCATTTAAGACATCTTTATATAAACTATCACTTGTTGAATTTTGAACATCTGATTTCCATTCTTTTCTTATTACATAGTCTTGAGTAAACTGAGCTAAAATTTCTGGGGGGATTCGACTATCTTTCTCATATTCAAAATAGTAGGTTTCTGCATTGGTTTTTAGATTTATGAGTATAAACTGGTAGAGTTGCTCAATCTCTGACAAATTTAAATCTGGAATATTTAATTTATTCTTTCTAATTACAGGAACAGAAAACAATCGACTTATTTTATGATTAAGTTTTGTTAAAATGGTATTAAAATCATAAAAATAACTAAGCATTTCACCCTTTTCTTTAGGGGATAAATAGTCTCTATAACTGATAACGCAGTAAAAAATAAATTGTTCTTCACCTGTAAGATTTGGTTGATCATTGATAATATTTCTTAGGCTAATAGGCTTAGAATTATTGGCAAGACTTAGCCACGGGTTTAAAATATCTACGTGCTGAGTTTCAGCATCGAAAAACTTGTTATTTAATACTCTTTTACTAATTAATGCATGAAGAGCATTTAAAACTATTTTATTCTCAAGCCCAGATAGCCTTTCATATTCTTTTTCATCAACTACATTATCAACAAAGTCTTTATTAATAAGTTTAATTTTATTAGTTGTTTTTTGCCAATATTGTAATAAATAACCAATCCCTATTTCATTATCAATACATATCTCCCCTTCATTGATATCTCCATCACTACCTTTTAGCAAAGATTTAGAAACATTAAATTTCAAATCGAATTCAACTCCTATTTCGTAATTATACTGCTCAAACAACTTTAGAAGTGTAATTGCTGATCTTTTAGTTTTCAAAAAAGATGAATCTATATGGAACATTACTTTTCCTTCCTTTTCTAACAGCGTTTTCGTGATCTCCTCAAAAGTTATTGAATCTATATGGTAGTTCGTTTCTGTCTCCGAATAATCCTCATATGATAAATAAAACTCTTTATTTGAATAAATATGTATTCTATTTTCCTTAATCTGTTCTGAAATGTTTTCCCATTTTTTTCCAAAACCATACTCAGATAATGTGTCTAGAGTATAATCTCGATAAGTAAAGAACTGTTTACCGGAGTTTTTGTCAAAGTAAAATAAACCTCTCAAAAAGGCTAGACTCAACTCTTTATCAGGCTCAACAATTTTTACTATGTGGTCTTTTAACTTTTTATAGTTTTCAGTATTACTATTAAACCGAGTGTTAACCTTATTATGATGCTCGAAAAATTTTGATTCAACTTTTTCAATTAAGGCATTTAATTCTTCCTTTGATATACTAACATCAGGCATAATGATGAAATTTTGGAGTTACAAAACTAAATAAATATAAGGAATTCCAATCACCTTACATTAAACAATAAATAAAATATAATATTTTATACTAATTTTTACAGTTTTTTTTATACTTTTACATTAATTATAAAACAATACATATGATTCTACTAAAAAAACAAAACATCGGACAACTAAATCTAGGTGCTCAAGGAGCAAGAACTACAACTAGAACCCACTCAACAGCACAGATTACTAACAAATCTAAATCTGTAAAACAAAGAATCAACAAAGATTCTCACAACATCATTTTTAACATTTTAATAAAAAAATCACCACCATGGAAACAAAAAAGAAAAAATATCAAGTTACAATAATAGGAGCGGGAATAACTGGCCTTTTACTTACCTTAAAACTATCTAAACTTGGAAAAAGCGTTCTACTTTTAGAAGCTAACAATGTTATCGCAGAAGGCCCTTCAACAAGAAACGAAGGCTGGATTCACGCAGGATCATATCATGCATTTGGAATTGATAACGAAAAAACAGCAATCAAAGTTGCTAAAAACTGCATTTACGGATATAACCAAATCAAAACCCAATTTCCTGAATGTATAGAAGAGCCTTTTACAGAAAGCGTCGTCTTAATTAAGGAAGCCAAAAACATTAAAAGAGCAGAGAAAAGATGGTCTTCTGCAGGAGTTTCATATAAGAAACTAAACAATGAATCCTTAAAACACTTATTACACGACGTTAACATCCCCAAAGGATCAGCTGGATTTCTAGTGAAAGAAAAAGCAATAAACACTAGAATTCTCTACGAAAGAATTTTACATGAAATAGAAATTATCTCAGCCAACCGTCCTGAATCAGTCTGCATTAGAACTGGAGTAAGAGATATCAGATTCTCAACAGATAAAAATTCAGCAATGTTAGAGATGAATGACGATGTGACCTCAGTAATTAAGAGTGATTTTTACATTTACTGTTCTGGAGCAGGAACAAAAGACATATTCGCCAAGGAGCACCCATCTATAGATTGCCCCATTAGAATATTTCAATCGCATCTTTTAATAACCGAAAGAATGAGTGAAAACAATGTCTTCTTCGTGGAAGAGGGAGAAATAACAGCTATGGGGCATGGAAATATGACAATAATAGGCTCAACTAAAGACAACGATGACATTAAGCTTACAGTAGATTTAAATGACGCACATCTGAAACGAAAAAAGCATCTTATTGAACGAACTCATAAACTGTTCAAAAAAGAATTGAAAAATCATAAAGTTTATTCTTGCTATAAAGTAGATGTTGGTGAAAAGGAAGGTTTCCAATCTTTAGAACCAAAGATTTATGAAGATCAAAAACTTAAAAACCATATCATCTGTTGTCCGGGAAAAATGACGGAAGCACCAATTCTGGTCGATAAGCTTATTCAGGTTCTTTACAAAAGATTAAATTCTAATTCTAAAATCGCATTGCGCCCATTGGACGCATATAAAAGAGACTAAATGAAATGAAAAAATGGAAACTATTGTCATCGGAAATTATTTTCCAATCAAAATGGCTGTCTTTAAAAACTAACACTTACAAAATATCTAACGGCAATATTATTGACAATTATTATCAAATTGACAAGGATGATTGTGTAGTAATCATTGCTGAGAAAGACGAACATATAGTTGTGATAAAGCAATATCGAAGAGGCATCGATAAAGTAATATATGAGCTTCCTGCAGGAATAATTGAAAACAATGAATCAATTATCAATACCGCATTAAGAGAGTTAGAAGAAGAAACTGGCTACAAAGGGAATGCAAGACTCTTAAATTTTTGCTACCCCCAACCTGCTTTCTTATCAATGAAAACGAACTTTGTATACGTTAAAGTAACGAATTATAGCAATCAAAGTTTAGATGTTGATGAGAACATTGAAGTGCAGTTACTATCTATCGAAGCAATAAACAAGATGATATCAAAAGGAGACATTGTTGATTTAAGCTTTATTGCAGGCATGCATTTACTCAACCTCATGAAGAACAAACTTTAAAACCGTTTAGTACATTCCTCACTATTTCAACGACCCTATCCAGAATTAAAGGGTTGTTGATTACATCAAGCAACTGAATGTATTGAAATGCTTCTAAAAATTCATTAAATTAACATTAATCAAAATAGACCTCATGATTAAAATCACCTACACTCCAGAAATAAGGTTTGAAAAAACTCATCCCAATCATATTACCGTATTAGAAGGCTCGGAATTAAACCTGTTGTTAAAACATTGCATGAAATATTTTAAAAAATATCACAAAAAAGGAAAAAAATTTAATGAAATTATGATTTTAAGCAGCACCAAAGCCTATGATACAATTTATGGAAATGTTGCTAATCTTCTTGACGAATTAGAAAATAGTTCTTTAATTACAGGAGATGCTAGAAAACTTGATTTACTTTATCAAGGTTTTTACTCTATAGTTGGCAAAGCACTATACCCAGATATAAATTGGGATGAAGAATTAAATAAAAAAGAATCTCCAATAGAAATCTTAAATCGAATTGTAGAATTAAAACCAAACATAGTAGGGATTGGTGTAAACATCAACGAACTAATAGATAAATTAATATTAAAAAAATAAAATCACTTTGTTTTGAGCTTATACCGGTCACCCAAAACCAAGACAATAGTTTTGGTTTTATAGTGATCTCTTTACCCCATTACCGAGCTCATTTTAAACATGGGCAAGTACATGGCAATTAATACCACAGCTACGATTAAACCAAGAATCAACACCACAAAAGGCTCTATGGTCGCACTAATCATTTTCGATTTATAGGCAATTTCTTCATTGTACTGATCCGTCAACCGTTTAAAGATCGTTTCGTTCTGATTGGTCTCTTCCGCAACCTTGATCAAGGAGCTCATTTTTCGGTCAAAAATAGATAGCTGCTTTACACTTTCGTAAAATGTTTTTCCTTGTAAAATATCATGTTCTACCTGAATCAATGCTTTTTGTAAAGGGTAATAATCGATCATTTGTCTTGTCAATTGAATAGCGTTCAATAACGGGATCTTCGCACTCGTCAGAAGATTAATAGCTTGCGTAAACTGCGCTATTTTGACTTTTCTTATAAACTCTCCTACAAAAGGAAATCGTAGCCAAAAGGATGATTTTGCTCTGCGGTACCATTCCTTTTTCTTTGAAAACTGAAAGAAGATGATCATTGCGAATACTACGATCATTCCCGCCCCGAAATACTGACCAAATGCATTGGACAATTTGATAATGACCTTCGTAAGCCATGGTAACTCCATATTGTTTTGTCTGAAGATCCCTTCGAACATAGGTACCACAAACTGCAACATGAACACAATGGCCCCAAAAGCAGTGAGTAAAACAATGATCGGATAAGATAGCGCGCTAATGATCGTTCTTCTTTGTTCATTTTTTCGTTTATAAAAAACTCCCAGTTCATCTGCAACACGTTCCAAAGTTCCTGTGCGTTCTCCTATTTGTAAAGAATAGGTTTCATACTCTGAAAACTCTCTTCTCTTCCTAATAGCGTCCGATAGGTTCTTTCCGCTAATCAACTCATTTAAAATTTCTTGGATACGGTTTTTATCTGTTTTCTTCTTTTGTTCTTCACCAATTAATTCTAAAGCATCCTTTAAAGTAAGCCCCGCTTTTAACAACACGCCGAGTTCCACATAAAAACTCTCCTTTTTCTTATTTGAAAAAGAAGGCCCTAACAATGTGATCTCCTTTTTCAGTATGGAATCCACAGAAGAAGTTAAGGATCTATCGTCTTTTGATTTTTGTATGTTTTCTAGTTTAAATGCCATTATTCTCCTATATAATGTGATGCATCGTTCTTTTTATAAACAAATACGGAGTTTGTAGAAAATGTATCTGAGAACTCCAATGCTACCGCGTCTACAACTCCTTTTTTTACTGTCTTCCCTCGCAGATACATTTGCTTATTAGTCAATTTCAATGGAATTGTATCTCCATTCCTAACCACCCTATCCTTCAAAAAAAAGTAGTGTAAGGAGTCTTCCGTGTTTTTAAAAAGCAATTGTTTTTTGGTATCATCATACACTCCTTCATATCTATTCAAGTCTCCAAATAAAGCACGTTCCAGGTATTGCACCTCTTGCTGTTTCTCATAGGTGTACTGGATATTTCTTACTTGCTTTTGTACAGAACTCAATGCCAAAAAAGCAATAGTGACCACAATACTGGAAACTACCAGTACCACCATCAACTCACTTAATGTAAACGCTTTTACTTTTTGGGTCATTATTCTACGATCTTTTTGACTTTTGTTTTATTGTTTTGTTTGTTTTTTGCCGTAAATACAATAAACGAAATCTCTTGTTCTGTTACTCTCTTTGATTCGATCTCCCATGTACCTTTTTCAAGTACATCCGGAACCTTTAGCGCTCCATGCATGTGCAAGTAGGTCAGTTTTTGTAACTCCGTATCTATAAAGTGCGTACTACTATCTACAGATTGCTTTAATATTCTGGTCACGCTTACTGTGGCGATCGTAAACACGATCGTGATGATGATCGTAGCTACAATGGTCTCCACCAATGAAGAGGCCTTTAGTTTATAATTTAGTTTTAATGCACCCATTTTGCCACTGTTACATTGGTTCCTCCCATAAACAATCCACTAAAATGATCTGTTAGTGCCTTCGAATCAATATTTCCATTATAAATATGGTTTATATATGTACTTCCGTATTCACGTGCGATAAAATTTCCTGTAAAAACAGCTCCGTTTATACTTCCTTTTAACTCTAGATTCTTCTTGCAATAGACTTCTCCGGAAATCACAGCATTTTCTTCAATAAGCACTTGCACATTATAATCAAAAGGTTTTTTTTCTGTTTCGAAAAGTACTACTCCCTTCATTTCGGTGCTTTCACCTATACGAATAGCCTCTTCGGTTTGATCACGTTGGCTATTTTCAGCTTCCAAAACAATCAGCGCAGAAGGATATCCAAGATTACACTGTTTTGCTATATCGATCTTCTGAGATGCCAGTGCTTGAAATGTTCCTCTGGTCTTCTCCAACACAACGATCTTTGGAGCAACTAAAAGCACATGTTCTAACGTAGCAGAAGGATGCACTGTAATGGAATCTCCCGCAGCAATAATAAGATTTCCTTTTAACGAGATATTTTGCAAGTAGATACTTCCTGAGCTCTTATGAACCTGTGTCGATTCTTCAAAAGAACGTTGCCGTTGCATGCCATCTTCTAGTTCGAATTCTTCCAAATCGTCAAAAGGTCTATCATTGATAAAAGCTCTCAGAAAATCAATGTTTTTGATTCCAGGTAACGATGTATTGCTTTGCGAAATATTGCCATAGATCAAGGTAGGGTTATAGTAAGAAGTTCCCCCAATACTTCCAGACTTAACACTTAATCTTGGTAAGAATACATTTCCTCTGATCTTAGTATTTCCTACTAATACCAATGGTTTATTCGTGTCTTGCAGGTACATAGCTGTTCGTTTCATGTTCCTTCCGCCCACAATTCCTGTTTTTTGAAATTGCTCATTATGTAAGATTGCTTTAGCAGAGGCAAGATCATAAATTCCCCAATGTGTTTTTTTTACTTCCGTTATTTCATAAGGGTATTCTGAAAATGAAAGTGCTGTTACTATATTGTAAGGAATATCTTGTTGCCCAATATAATTAAATGCCTGATTGGTAATACTAACTGTTTCTTTGAACAATGTGTTTTTTGCGCAATTCTTTTTTGCAAATAAAGCAACGAAATAAACGCAGATAGAACAATAATGATAATGACAGAGATCACTAACACGTACTGTATCGAAGCCGCTTCTATTTTTCGTTGAACCCATTTCATTGCATTCGTTGAACTATTTTTGATTCCCCTTTAAACTGTATTACGATATTCTTTTCGTCCCCTTTTTTCAAAGTGACACCTTGAATGGTTTGGTCTTTTCTAAAAATCTCTTGCCGACCATTGATTTGGATAATAAAGGAGTTTGTATTTCCTGAGATGATTCCTATATACTGAATTGGTGGAAAGACTATAGGGTTCTTCTTAACAACTCGTTTTACAGGAACTTGTTTTTTCTTTTTTCTATAGACCTTCCCTAAAAATGGATCTCTATAATCTGGCTGAATCGTCTTTAACTCTCCTTTTTCAGTATAGATTCTTTTAAAATCGGTATTTGTTACAACAGCAGATTCAGGAGTTGAAGGGTTCATCCCAGAAAATAATCGATAACCAATAGTTCCCCATACCGCGATAACGGCTACCAATAACAAGTATGTTCTGTTTCTATTTTTCATGTTATGTTAGTAATAGTGGATATATCTCTTCAATAGAGGTTATACCTTCCCCTACTAGCTGTATAGCATTGGATTGTAATGTATTGATCTTTTGTTCTTTCATATACTGCAACACTTCCAATTCCTTGGCTTGTATTTTTTGCACCAATTCTTTGGTTATCGGAATGATCTCATAGACCGCTTTTCTTCCTCGATATCCCGTCTGATAGCATCGAGAACATCCCTGAGCGGTATAGTGTGCGTGAATATCTGCAGGTACTTCATACCCTTTTGGTAAAGAATCTTTTGTCAATGGCTCTTCTTTTTTGCAATGATCACATAACTTTCGAACCAGTCGTTGCGCCACACTCACATTTAGAGTACTCGCAATTAAAAAAGGAGGAATACCCATATCGATCAACCTCGAAATTGTAGCCCAGGCAGAGTTCGTATGAATAGTAGATAGTACCAAGTGCCCTGTTAAAGCTGCCCTAATGGCCATATTTGCCGTTTCTACATCTCGTATCTCACCTACCATAATAATGTCAGGGTCCTGACGTAAAAAAGTTCGCAAGGTACTGGCAAAATCTAAGCCTATATTTTCTCGTAATTGTACCTGATTCACTCCTTCCAATGTATATTCAATAGGGTCCTCGATCGTTAAAATATTGGTGTCTTTCTTATTCAATAGTTTCAGCGTAGCATACAAGGTGGTGGTTTTACCAGAACCAGTTGGTCCGGAGATCAGGATAATCCCATTAGGCTTCTTTACTGATGCCGTATAGGTTTCCAATTCTTTTTCCGCAAATCCCAGGTGCTCCAGTTGTACCGTCAAATTGTTCTTGGATAGAATACGCAAGACCAATTTCTCACCGTGCAAGGTGGGCAAGGAAGATACACGAATATCAAAATCTTCCACCTCGGTTGTTAAGTTAATACGTCCATCCTGTGGTAATCGTTTTTCCGAAATATCTAGACCGGACATGATCTTAATACGATTTACGATCTTAGGATATTCATCCAGAGCAATAACATATTTCTCTATCAACTTTCCATCTATTCGGAATCGAACCCTGTGTTGTTTTTCAAAGGCTTCAAAATGAATATCACTACTCCCTATTTCCTTAGCTTCGTAGATCATATTCAATAAAAAATCTTCCGAATAGCTTAGTGAATCACTTACTTGACTTTGTGTTCGCTTTCTATAGTTCTTTTGCAGGTATTCGTCTATGACAGAAGGCTCTTCAGTTTCCAACTTCACCGGTCTACCTAACATGATCTGAAGCTCTAGCGCCAAACTATGTAGATCTTCCTGATCCGTTTTTAAACAGATCTTCCCTTCTGCTTCTTTAAATGGAACAACCCTGTAATGATACGCTTGTTCCGAACCGATCAGCTGCAATATTTGTGTTTCTATATGTGCTATTTGCCCTGCCATTATATTCGATATAGATTCGTAAAATTGAAAATAAGGTTACTCGTTACAATTAATGAGATAAACAATGCCTGAAACCCTGCTAATGGAATCGTTGATTCTTTTAACGAAGGTTTTAACGCTATAAATGCGACAAACGCAAATAGCAAGGAGCTGCTAAATAGAATTAAAAATGTTGGTACAGGAAAACTCACAGCCAATATTAAAAAGAAGAGTAAATCGCCTAGTCCAAATACTTCGAATAATTTCTTTTTCATTACCCATCTGGTATATAAAACCAAAATGAGCAAGATACATCCGATCACAGAGATATTAATACCGATATAAAGTAAAAATATCTCGAACAGTTGAAAGCTGCTATGCAAGAACCCTCCTAATAAAAGTAGGCCTAGCATTAAAAACAACATTACTTTTCGTTCTTTCAGGTCTTGATAAAAAACCCAGAGCAAAAGCATTATAAATATTATGTTCAATGATAAAATCATTTGCTAAATCTTTGCAATATTAATTTACATACCAGATAATTTCTTCGGGTCCTATAATTTCTTTTCTTCATGAATTGCAACGAGGATAATTTTGCCAATCGCTGCTGTTCCATATCATAAGCAAACAACATAAGGTTCCTAAAACTTCCTTGCACCTCTACTTCATAGGTCAATAGATTAGCTCCGTCTGCAACAAATGAATGAGGTTCATTAGAAGCAATCAATTTTAACTGGTGTTTTTCCACAAACTGAGCCACCTTGATCAATAACGTTTGTTGAAAGGTGTTTTCTATAGATAGATCATTCGAGCGCAAGATGGAATCTAAATAGTGTTCTTCCATTTTTAGTCCTTGAATTTGCGCTTCTGCATTATCTAACAAGGCTTTATCCTTCTCTAATTTCTCAATCTTCACTCCCAGATCCAATGTTTTCTTGATAGCAAAGCGATACGAGATCAGGAGCATGAACATGAATCCGATTACCAGGGCGATATTTCGTTGCTTGCTATTCATGGAGAGTGATAATAAGATCAAATGAAGATCGGGTCTTTTTCCCACGACCATAGTTAACAATACCAACTTCATCAATCCAAGCCTTTTTCTCCATAGTTCCAACCCACTGGGTAAAGTCTTTATCGTACATACTTACCCCGCTTACTTGAATTATTTTTTCTTTAAAACGAACTTTTTTATTCTCTTTCATGGTCCTGTTCAACGGCTGAAAAACCATGTCTTTCAACAATATAGAGCTCGGAACGGATTCCGATATCTCATTAAAATACCAGACCACTTTAGAATTAGAGGAAGAGGAAATACTCTCCACAAGTTTTCGCTTTCTAAAAACCAAATCTTTTAGCCCGGTCAATTCTTTTTTCTTCGCGTCATTTATCTGTAATTCTGCAGAGTAACTTTGGTCTTTGTTTTGATAATTACTAAAGATCAAAAAATTGATCAGCAATCCAATAAATAAAAAGCCAAGTGCAAACTTAAATCCAAGGTTAAAAAAGCGCTTCTGAAGATATTCCTGTTGTAATTGTTTTTGAATACCGTCTTCTACCTTATTACTTGCATAGTAGTCAATAATTCCGGCAAGTGATAGTACATGTTTGTTTGAAACCTCCAGATCATTGATCGTATATGTGGTCTCGGAGATCGGTTGCTTTTCTACCTTCGCAATATCCTGTCCCTTTAACTGGATCCGAGCGTTCGAAGTACATATTTCACCATAATCAATAAATTCAATCAACCTTTCTATAGATAAACTTCCTAGAGAAAAATCAATAATAGAGATCTTTTCCGCACTATACTTGGAGATGATGTCATCGATATATGTTTTTCGACTAATAGCTACAACCACTTCCTGATCATTGCTATATATCTTATAGTAAAAGTCTGATAACGTTATATTAGGAAAAGCAGCTTTTACCAGACGTTCTTCCGTCGTATGTGTGTTGGGCACTTTTTTGGTCAGTACCTGCTCATTATTAATAATTAAAAAAACATGTTTCTGCCCTTGTATTTTTGAGACAAGTGCTTCAAAACCTGACGCCTCTCCCTGACTGGAAGGCTCCAGTTCTTTTTTCTTTCTCTTTAATTTTAAAAAGAAGAATTGACCATTGTCTGCATGTTCTACAGCGCAATAGTTGACACCATATTTAACTAATTTGCGAACCATTTTATCTGATGATCGTTGGTTTGATCAATACTGATAGCTTTCTATCTGATTTGGTACGTACTCTTTTACTAAACAAGTACTTGATCAAAGGAATTCTTGCCAGAAAAGGTACTCCCGAACCAGTTTTTGAATCTTCATTATACTCCAATCCTCCTAAGATGATCACATCTTTGTCCTTTACACGAATGGTAGAGCTAAAATTCCTGGAGTTGATTCCCGGTGGGGCATCCGGTGCAATTCTGTCATTATTATTAAAACTAGATTGCCCAACGTTAATGCTTAACGTAATGTTTTCATCTCCCGAGACTAAGGGTTTTATGCTAATGGAAAGATTGGCATCGGTTGGGATATAATCAACCGAATTAATGACTTGAGGATTCTGAGATCCAATTGTATTAGTTTGTTCTATTCGGTAATACGAACGAACACCATTCGTTAAATGTGCGGTATGTCCGTTTAAAGTAGATAACTTTGGTGTTGATCTTATTTTAATATCTCCATTGGTCTCCAATGCTTGAATCCTTGCATAAAAGTTAGGTACAACGCGCCCAAGATTGCCGCCTCGAATACCACTCAAACCTCCAATGATATTATTAATTGTATTAGCCCCTAAGGTTAGATCAGTTCCAGCTGTTCTAACTCCAGAAATTTCGGGTCCATTCAACAGTGCTCCTCTATCCGAAGAGGGATTCTCTCCAAGGCCCAGTTCTAATCCTGCTGAAAAGGAATTGGTCTTATTCACTTCAATGATCATTACTTCGATCAATACCACTGGAACCGGTTTATCGATCTCTTTCAAAAATTCTTTGAACTTGTTAATGCGAATCGCATCACCATTTACGATAAAGCTATTTTGTTCTACATCTACATTGATAGCTAAACTATCTTTAATCCCTTCAGGAATAATGTTTAATAGTGCTTCTGCCCCGCTGCTAAAGTCCGAAAACGGTTGTCTATTTCCGTTATTGGTATACCTTCTTGATGTTGTTGTTCTGGGTAGATTTGTAGTTCTGTTATTGAAATTCGTATTGTTTCCAAAACCGGTATTGTTTCGACCTAAATTAGTGGTATTTCCTGTAGCCCCAGCGGTAAAATTGTTGTTATTCTGAATCGGTTCCATCATCATCTGGATAGAACGATGCATTAAGGGAATGATCTCCGCATTACGAATAGAGGATAATTTGCGATCGCCAAAGAAATACATCCCATGTTGTTTCTTAAAACCAAACTTGGTGTCTTCTAGCACTTTTGCCAGCAATACATCGAACGAGATACTATCCGATTTCACCGATGTTTTTCCCATATTTCGTAAAGGCTTGCTGGTAGCCATATTGATCTTTAGATCATAGCTAATATCATTAATAATGGCCTCGATAGGAGTATCTATAAAATCGACTTCTAACAACTGATTTACGGTGTCCTTTACTTTAAAATAAAAGTTGGCTGTTCTGGGACGTATTGGTCTTTCGTTGCGATTAAAAGTGGCATCCAAACTTTCAAAAACATAAAAACCATCTCCTGTTCTATTTATTTTCAGGTTATTCGTCTGTGCTATAATATCTATGGCCTTATCGAATGTTTTCTCTTTTATAAATCCAGACAAACGCCTTCCTTCCAACCCAACTGAATAGACTAAATTCTTTCCGGTTCTGCTGGTGATCTTCTTTAGCACTTTGGGTAAAGAATCTTGTTGTAGATCAATTGAAAACAACGATGTTTGTGCGTTATATTCAATAGGAATCTCACGTGGCACATAAGGCGCTCTATACTTTTTGATCATTAGAATGTTTCCTATCACATCTATCGTCAGTTCATATTGTTTGCATAGATGAAGTAGCACATCTTCTAAAGAAGCATTCGTTAAGTTTTGTGTTAGTTTTACATTTTCTAATGCTCCGTCAATACTAATATTCACTTGATTACTGCTTGCAACAGCCCTTAAAAACGTAGGTAAGGTCGTATTCGTAATTGAAAGATCAACTGTTTTTAATAATCCCGGAATAGCAGTTTGTAAACTATCTAATTTGGTTCGTAGTTGTAGTATTCTTGAGTCGTTCTGCTGTGCTACCGCCGTTATGCTTAAAAACAAGCAACATAGCCATAGCCCAATATATCTTTTCAATAGCTTCATTTTTTTTTAATTTACGGTAAAGTTAATCGTTGTATACCCCGTCGTATACTCAGAATTTGATGCGCTAACACGCCATTGATAGCTTCCTGTAGCTAAGTTTGCTGTTGCACTATTGTCGGCTGTAGTTGTATTCAAAAGAATTTGCGCCGCGTTCGTGAAATCTGGTGTAGCAATTTGTATCGTATACGATGACGCATTATCCAATGCCTGCCAACTAAAGGTTACTTCTCCTGTTGGAAGTTGTGTTCCAGTTGAAAGTTGTGCTCCTTCTGTAGGTGCTAAAACAACCACAGTTTGATTTGAAATGTCTTCTTCGAAAATTGCTTCGCATCCCATACATAGCCATACGAATGCATATAACATGATTAGTCTTTTCATAACAAATTATTATCCTATAAAAATAACAAAAAAATTCATATTTTAGTACATTATATTTATAAGTGGTCTAAAACGGAGAAGTTTACCTGAACAAAAGAGGTAATGATTTTGTAAAACAGACACAAAAAATTGCAAACATATAACGCTATGAAATTTTTAAAAAAGAAAGTTCCTGCTTACAATTTACAAGAGTTACTGGTGGTACTCGTCATCATTGGTATTTTGATTTTAATTGCCATGCCCAATTTTACCGGGATTATTAATACTGCAAAGAGTACCGAAGCGAAAACCAATTTAACTGCCATTAAAAGTTTTCAAAGTAGTCATCGCTTTATGCATAATTCCTATGCCAGAGAATTGGACAAAATAGATTTTATTCCTCCGAAAACAACCAAAGAAGGAGGTAATGCTAATTACGTTTATGAGATCTTACATGCAAACACTACCTCATTTACTGCCAGAGCTACTGCCCTAGAAGACTGGGATGGTGATGGTATCAAAAATGTTTGGGAGATCAATCAGGATGGAAAATTGATCGAGGTAACCAAGGATTAAAACGATTGCCCTCTATAATACTCTAGTACTTTTACACGTAGCACATAAGCATACTTTGCATTTGATAGATTGATTCTAGCACTTTCCAAGTTGTTTTTACTGGTAATATAAGCCAGAAAGTTAGACACTCCATTGTTAAATCGTGTTTCATTTACCTGAAAGGATCTTTTAAAGGCATCTACTTGTTTCTGAAAACTTTGGTATCTGGCAAAGGCTGCTTCCATATCAAAATGTACTTGTTTGATCGTATTTTTGATCTCTATTTGTGTTCGTTCCAGCGCCACCAAAGACTCTTCTACTTTCACTTTTTCCAGGGCAATATTGTTCTTTGCTCTAAATCCGTTGAACAATGGAACTCGAACAGATACACCGATTACAGAATTCAAGTTGTTTTCAAACTGATCTAAATAGGGGATTTGCGCTGCATTAAAACTACTTTGTTCTCGAAGTACCGGAACATTTTGGTTGTTGATAGTTACGAAATCTCCCGTTTCTACAATGGCGCTTCCTGTCTCTGTAAAGGTCTCTGCAGCACTCGAATAATTGGTATTTAACTGACCAAAAACTGATACCTGAGGAATGTATTGTGATCTTGCTACCTGCACACCTTTTTTAGCTGCATCTACTCGTAATGTTCTTGCTTTAAATGTCGCCAATTCTTTTAATGCATCTTGATACACCTGTTCGGAAGATCGGTTGTATTTTTCCAAACTCAAGAGCATGGAACGTTCATCGATCTGAATTTCACTATCTACATTCAGTAATCTCGCCAAGCTCAATTTTGCATTGTTCAATTGGATACGAGAAGATAAGATAGTTGTCTCATCAATGGCTTTTTGACCCAGCAGATCTGTATAATCTGCAGGGTTGGATCTCCCTTCATCATACAGATCTTTCTGAATCTTCAGTTGATTTTTGGTTGCGGCCAAACGTTGTTCGTTTAATGCCAAAACATCTCTACTATTCAACACCTGTAAATACGCCAGCGTAACTGACAGGATCAAGTTTTGTTTTTCTTGTTCCACTTCCATATTCGCTGCTTTCGCATTCATTTTTTGTTGCTTTACACTATTCAGCAAGCGAAACCCATTAAATACTACTGCGTCCAGGTTCAAGTTTGCATTCGAAAATGTCAATCGCTGATTGATAAAGTCATTGGTGAATGGATCAATGCTCCGTCCATTGTTTACCCCAACATTATAGTTCCCATTCACACTGGGCAATAGATCCGATTTGGATTGCTTTAAGTTAATGGTGGCTGTTTTCTCAGTGATCTTCGACGACTTCAGGTCCAGATTATTCTTTAATGCAATAGAAATGCATTCTTCCAAAGTAAATTTCTTTTCTGTCTGTCCTTGAGCCATTGACAAAAGGCCAAGTGTTAAAACAAGAGTACAAATAAAATGGTTACGTTTCATAATCAACCTTTAATCAGTAATTATTCTTCCATCCAATAAGTTCACGATTCGAGAACCATAGGATGCGTTTTCTTCAGAATGAGTAGCCTGAATAATCGTTACTCCTTCTTTGTTCAACTCAGCAAAAAGTTCCATAATTTCTTTGCTCTGTTTTGAGTTAAGGTTTCCAGTTGGTTCGTCTGCCAAAATAAGTTTGGGAGTTGCCACCAGGGCTCTGGCAATGCCTACCAATTGTTGCTGACCTCCACTCAATTGCTCTGGGAACAAGTCTTTCTTTCCTACAATATTGAATCGATCTAGCATATCGGCAACCATTGCTTTTCGTTCAGATGATTTTATTTTCTTGTATAACAATGGTGTTTCTATGTTTTCCTGAACAGTCAACTCATCGATCAAATGATATGCTTGAAAAACAAACCCTATATACTCTTTGTATAATTTAGATCGATTTCTGTCCTTCATTCTGTGAACATCCTGATCTAAAAATGTATACTGTCCATTGGTAAACACATCTAACATTCCGATGCAGTTCAATAGTGTCGATTTTCCCGAACCCGAGGGCCCCATTAAGGAGATAAACTCTCCCTCATTCACCGTTAAGTCGATCTCATCCAAGATGCTGATTTGACTTCCTCCGGACTTCACAACTTTGGAAGCTTCTCGTATGTTCAATAATGTAGGTATCATTTCCAACTATTTTTCTTATTTGTTCTACTTGTATACGGCTTGTAGGATTTGAAATAATGCTTAAACACAATGGTACGTTTTACTCGGTTCTTAAAGATTCAACAGGATTGGTAGTTGCCGATCTGATCGCCTGAAAACTTACCGTGATCAAGGTGATCAATAATGCTCCTGAACATGCAATAGCAAATACGGATATGGAAACATCTGTTCGATACGGGAACTTTTGCAACCACTGGCTCATCATATAGTAGGCTATCGGAGACCCAATGATCAATGAGATCAAAACGAGTTTGATAAAGTCTTTAGATAATAACATCCACAGTTGACTCACAGAGGCCCCTAGGGTTTTTCGAACCCCGATCTCTTTCACACGTTGTTCTGCCACAAAAGATGCCAATCCAAACAAGCCTAAACAGCTAATAAAAATGGCCAATAATGTAAATACCTGAGACAAGTTAGCAATGCGTTCTTCAGATCGGAACTTTCGCCCATATTGTTCATCAACGAATTGATATGCGAAAGGTAAATTTGGGAAGTTCGCTTTGAAAGTTCTTTCAATAGCATCCAGGTTTTCACGTACACTCTGTGCAGGGTTCAATCGTATATTATAGAAGTTTCCATTCCCGTTTCTATCAAATGCATACATCGCTTGTTTTACCGGACTGTACGGAGATTGCACGATCATATCATCGATCACTCCAATAATTTTTAAAGGTGGTGCGGGCGTAGGGTCGTCTACATCCGAATCTCGAATATACTTTCCAATGGGATCTTTAATTCCCATATAATCTACAGCCGTTTTATTCAAAATAACCGCTAAAGAATCCGAAGGAAACTCTCTTGAAAAACCTCTACCTGCGATAATTTTTAGCCCCAAAGCATCTGTAAACTCATAAGACACTGAAGTATAGGCGAAATCTTCTTGAAATCCAGGTTGTTTTCCTTCCCAGGTATAGCCACTTCTGTTAGACCATACATTTGTTGTTGGACTACTTGTAGTTGCCATCTCTGTAGCTCCACCCGAAGCAATGAACTGACTTCTCATAGCATCTTCCTTTCCAATAAATTCTGTACTCATAACCGGAATCTGGATCAAGCCTTCTTTGACATATCCAACGGGTCTGTTTTTCGCATGATCAATTTGATCCATCACAATCATCGTCCCTATTATGAGTGCTACAGAAACTGTAAACTGCGTTACTACCAGTATTTTTCTTGGCAACGCCGAATAGCGCCCTGCTTTAAAAGTTCCCTTTAGCACGGCTACCGGATTAAAGGACGATAGGTACAACGCAGGGTAGCTTCCCGCTAAAAAAGCAGTAATTGCTATAAATACGATCGACACCAACCAAAATTGAATGTCGGTCCATGGAAATACGATGGACTTGCTCGCCAGGTCATTGAATCCATTCAGAAACAATAAGACCAACCCGATGGAAAGCACATATGAGAATAGTACAATTAAGAAGGATTCACTTAAGAATTGAGAGATCAACTGATTTCTACTAGATCCTATAGATTTTCGAATCCCCACTTCGGTAGCTCGTTTTTCAGATCTGGCTGTACTCAAGTTTACAAAATTGATACATGCTAATAACAACACAAATATTCCAATGATTCCAAACAACCAAACATTCTCAATTCTTCCTCCAGACTGTACACCATTCTCAAAGTTAGAACGCAAGTACCAATCTTTCATAGGAAACAGGAACATTTGAGGGTTGAATTCAGCCTCGTTTGGTGCAGCATTCTTTTTAACATCAATGATCTTATCCGTTACGGCATCCATCGTTGTATTATCATTGATCTGAACAAACATTTGGAAAGAATTATTTCCCCAGGATGTTTTCGCTCTTTCTAACCAACCGCGCGTAGTGGTGTAAAACCTCCATGGCGCTATAAAATGTAGATCATTAAAACTATTGTTTTTAGGAATGTCTTTATATACTGCGGTCACTTTTAGATCGAATCGGTTATTCATTTTCAGAATTTTACCGATCGGATCTTCATCTTTAAACAGTGCCTTTGCCACGGTCTCATTGATCATGATCGTATTCTTATCCTTCATACCGCTCGCATCTCCTTTTACGAATTCTATATTCAGCATTTCAGAAACTCCTTCTTGCATAAAACTTCCTTCCGTATTCAGATTTACCTCTCCATTCTTCAAATATCGCGACTGATTCCAGGAAGACATAATGATATGCTTAAAGTTATCTGCATACTCTTTTCTCAAGGCGAACTCCAAAGGTCTTGGAATTGCCGGACCTGTATCTACCAAACCATTACTGGATTCATGTTGAAATATTTGTGCGATCGTTTCTTTATTTTCAAAATGATCGTTATAGCTCAATTCATCATAGATCCACAATCCGATCATGATTGTTGCGGTCATTCCGATCGCCAAACCTGAAATATTGATCAAAGAATAGATCTTGTTCTTCAACAGATTTCTTAATGCGACTTTTAAATAATTCTTAAACATTTCTATCTTTTTTATTCAGTTCGTATTGAGTTCACAGGATTCGATCTTGCCGATTTTATGGCTTGATAACTAATCGTAAGCAGCGTAACAATTAAAATAAAGCTGCATGAAAGTGTAAAGATCCAGAAGCCTATTTCGATGCGATAACTATACTCCAACAACCATTGCGATGAGAAGTAATATCCAACCGGTAAGGCAATCGCTAAAGAAATTAAGATCAAGATCAAGAATTGTTTGGATAATAATTGCCAAATAATAAGTACAGATGCTCCTAAAACTTTTCGGATGCCGATCTCTTTCCTTCGTTGAATAGCCATATAGGTAGATAGCCCTAACACTCCTAAACAACTAATGAAAATAGCCACTAAGGAAAACCATCCTACCAATTTTGCCACCCTTCTCTCAGCATTGAATTTTCGTTCGTACTCTTCATCTGTGAAGCTATATGCGAATATATTCCCAGGATCGTGTTTTTGAAAAACTTCTTTCATCTTGTCGATAGCCCCTTCTACAGCATTGGTACTATTGGAAGCTATTTTAATATTTATCCAATTCAAAAAGTCGCCTTTATGCAGTATAAATAATGAAGGTGTAATAGGATCGAAAGGTGATCGGGTCACCATATCTTTAACAACCCCTATAATTTTATAAGTACCATTATCTCCCCATCTGACATATTCACCCACCGGATTCTTTAATCCCATGTATTTAACTGCTGTTTCATTTACTAAAAAGGCCAATGAATCACTTGGGAATTCCGGAGAAAAATCTCTTCCTTCCAATACCTTCCAGTCTATCATTTTTCCGAACCCATGTGTTGCACGGATCGTGTAAAATTGAGCGCGCAATTTTGGATCTTTGTTCTTCCATTCAAAATCACCTCCGTTTGTGGTGTATGCCGACGTAATTTTCACATCTGAAGCCGTTACCTGCTCAATGGATGTAGAGGTTAATAGTTCGCTTTTAATTACGTCAAAACTTTGCAATACTTTTGAATTGTTGATGGGTACACTCACCAGGAGATCTTTGTTAAAACCAAGCGGCCTGTCTTTTGCATAATTAATTTGTTCTATGATCGTGAGGGTTCCCATAATCAGTATCCCTGAAATAGCAAATTGTACTACGATGAGTACTTTTCTCAAGTTTACCGCTGTTCTATTATTACTGCTTAATCCTTTTAACACTTTTACGGGATTAAATGCTGATAGGTATATAGAAGGATATAAGCTGCTAAGAATTGCTGTTAGACCTACCAATAGCAAACAAATGAACCAAAAAGAGGGTTGTCCAAAAGGAATAGCAATATCTTTTAGTGTAATGGTATTGTATTGAGGTAATAGTAGAAAGGTGAATACTAAAGCCAGACCAAAAGAAAACAAGATGATCATAAACGACTCTGTAAAAAACTGAAAGATGAGCTGCTTACGGGAAGATCCCAACGTTTTTCGTACACCAACTTCCTTACTTCTCTTTAAGGCATTCGCCGTACTTAAGTTCATAAAGTTGATACATGCCAGCAACAAAATAAAAATGCCAATGATCGTAAATATTCTCACATACTCAATTCTACCTCCGACGCTTACGCCATTTTCAAACTTTGAATATAAATGCCATTTAGACATGGGAAAAAGAAATAGTTGATAATCTCTTTCTTTGCTTTTATTGATGTAATTTTCATTAAAAACATCTTTGATCGTTGTGGTAACACTTTCTAAAGAGTTTTCATCGTTCAGTTGCATGTACACCTGAAACCAATAGTTCCCCCAACCTAATCTTTTTTCATAATTCGCGCTCTTTTTTAACAGTTCCCATGGAGCAATAAAGTTGATATTTTTAAAACTGGAATTTTTCGGTAAGTCTTTATAAATACCTGCCACTTTTACATCTAATCTTGAACTGATCTTGATCATTTTCCCCATAGGATCCTCAATACCAAATATATCTTTAGCAGTACTTTCAGAGATCAGTACAGAAGAGATATCTTGCAAGGCATCTCTATTACCTGCAACCATCTGTAAATCGACAATCTTCGTAAAGTCGGGCTCTGCAAATCTTCCTCGTACTATTTGCATATCTCCATTGTACTTAACATTGTAATTTCTAACCCTTGAACTGGTGGCAATGTGTTTAAAATGGTCGGCATATTCCTTTCTTAGTACCGGAGCTAACTGCATAGGAAGTCCTGTATACGTATTTACTTCTCCATCTATAGTTTGTCTTTGCATGACAGCAGCGATGTTGTCATAATTCGTTAAGGATTTGTTGTAACTTAACTCACTATGCACCCAAAGGCTTATAAGCAAAACGGCCGTTAAACCAACAATCAAACCTCCCGCGTTTAATGCAAAAAAGCCTCTATTCTTTATAATGTTTCTTAAACCTGTTTTAAAATGTGCATTGATCATACCTTTAATTTTAGTGTGTTAAGGAGGGCTATTTAAACCAAAACATTCTCGGTTACTTTCTGTCCGTCTAACATTCTGATGATTCGATGGCTGTATTTCGCATCATGTTCACTGTGTGTAACCATTACAATAGTGGTCCCTGCATCGTTTAGATCGATAAGCAAGTCCATTACTTCATTTCCATTGGTACTATCCAGATTTCCGGTAGGCTCATCGGCTAGTATTAACTTTGGATTGTTTACCACAGCTCTTGCTACGGCAACTCTTTGTTGTTGTCCTCCCGATAGTTGTTGAGGAAAATGGTTTCTTCTGTGCATGATCTGCATTTTCTCCAGTACCTCTTCCACACGACGCTTACGTTCCGATGATTTTACCCCGGTATAGATCAATGGTAATTCTACATTCTCAAAAACGGTAAGCTCATCGATCAAATTAAAGCTCTGAAAAACAAAACCAACATTGTGTTTGCGCAACTGTGCACGTTTCCTTTCGTTATATCCGGAAACTTCCTCTCCATTGAACTTAAAACTCCCTCCATCAGGATCGTCCAACAACCCGAGGATATTTAATAGCGTAGATTTTCCACATCCCGAAGGCCCCATAATGGCTACAAATTCTCCTTTTTTAACCTCGAAAGACAATTTGTTTAGTGCAATTGTTTGCACCTCATCAGTCCTGTAATACTTTTCTAAATCTGTAATCTGTATCATTGCTTTGTGTTTTATCTCTTTTATTTCAGTATTAATTGTTCTATATCATTGTAGGAATCGTAGGTAGATGTAATGACTTTATCGCCTTGTTGTAACCCACTAATTACTTCATAATATTGTGTGTTCTGACTTCCTAATCGGACGTCTACTTTGTATGCAGTGCTACCATCTTCACTGATTTTAAAGATCCAGTTACCCCCTGTTTTTTGGAAGAACCCACCTTTGTCTACTACCAGCGCTTCCTTTTCTGCACTTAAAGCCAGGCGTATTTGCAGATTTTGCCCACGACGGATACCTTCAGGCACTTCATTTTCGAACTGCATATCTACTTGAAACCTACCTCCGGTAACTTGTGTAAATACTTTTTTGATCACCAGTGTATAGGTCTTGTTGTTCAGAGTAAACGTTCCCGTTTGCCCGGTGTAGATTCTTGAGATATAGAATTCATCCACCTCTGCTCGTACTTTAAATGCCGTGATCACATCTAACTGCCCCAAACGCTGCCCTTTGGTTTTAGATTGTCCTATTTCTGCATCTAAAGAAGTCAATTGTCCGTCAATTGGTGCTCTTACAATAAGGTCTTCCACTTTTTTTCGCATCAATTTTAAAGCACTTTGTGTTCTTTGATAGGAGCTTTTCGCTTGTTCTATTTCTTGTTTGGTAGCAATAGAATCTTGTTTTAAAATTCTCTTGGTCAACTCCATTCGTTGTTTTTGATAGTTATAACTATTCAGTGAAGATTGATACTCCTGTCTCCCTACTGCTCCTTTTTCATAAAGCTTTTTATTGAGCTCATACAATCGTTTGGCTTCTATCAAATTGTTCTCAACATCGGTGTACTGATTCAACCTGTTGATCGTATTTTGTCTTGCTGCATTTTGAGAGATCTGCATTTGTGTAAGCAGGTTATACACTGCGGTTTCCTGATTCACCAAACTCAACTCCAAATCGGTATTTGATAATCTTAAAATAGGATCTCCTTTTTTCATCATAGCTCCATCTTCTACGAATTTCTCTTCTACACGTCCTCCTTCTACCGCGTCTAAATAAATAGTTGTAATTGGTAATACCGTTCCGCTTACCGGAATGTTCTCTTGAAAAATGGTACTCTTTATAGTACTGATAGATAAGCGCTCTTTGTTCACAGTTAGCTTTGCCCCACCAGCGGTATTCATAATTACGTAAATAATAAAGATCAAAAGGATCATGATCCCTCCGATCATTGCTATTCTTCCTTTCGAAAACTTCTTTTTCTCTATTTGTACGTCCATCACTCTATTTTTGTGCATCTACTATATAGACAAGATAGTGCCAAAAACATAACTAATTGATTTTTAATAATTTAAGGTTAAACATGTTTTTAAAAGTGTTCGGTTTTGATACACTTTCTGTCCGATATTGGTACACTTTTTCTTCGTTATTTTTTAATGCGTTCATTTTTTTACATCCTCCACAGAATGTTGTAATATTGTGTTTATGGTTTTAAAAAATGCGCAAATATTGGTTATTGATGACGATGCTGATGTACTAACAGCCATGCGTTTACTACTAAAACCACAGGTAAAAGAGATCGTTACAGAAAAGAATCCTGGAAATATCAATCTACAGATCGAAAGCAAAAAATTTGATGTGATCATTTTAGATATGAACTTCAATGGCCTAGTAAATACGGGTAACGAAGGTATTTTCTGGTTAAACAAGATCAAAAAAGCGAGTCCTGAAACCGCTGTGATCTTAATGACAGCTTATGTAGATATTGATCTCGCTATTAGAGGGCTCAAGGAAGGAGCTTCCGATTTTCTGGTAAAGCCCTGGAACAATGAAAAGGTGATCAACACCATTACCTCTTTGGTTAAAACAGGGAAGAGCAAGAGTAAAAAAAAGAATACGATTACGGCAAGTAGCCAACCTATCATTGGCGAAAGTGAAGCCATGGAAGATGTGTTTACCAAGATCAGAAAAGTGGGTCCAACAGATGCGAATGTACTTATTCTGGGAGAAAATGGTACCGGAAAAGATTTGATTGCCAGAGCCTTGCATGACAACTCTCATAGAAAGGATCA
The DNA here is from genome assembly GCA_965218065.1 of Flavobacteriaceae bacterium. Taxonomy (GTDB): domain Bacteria; phylum Bacteroidota; class Bacteroidia; order Flavobacteriales; family Flavobacteriaceae; genus Polaribacter. The sequence continues at coordinate 2,905,855 of OZ244589.1, forward strand.
GCCTTTTGTAAAAGTGGATGTTGGGTCTTTAACGGCTTCACTTTTTGAAAGTGAACTCTTCGGATATAAAAAAGGAGCCTTTACCGACGCTCGGGAAGATCGAAAAGGACGTTTCGAAGCTGCAAATGGTGGTACCTTGTTTTTGGATGAGATCGGGAATATCAGTATTGGTCAGCAGGTTCGTCTGTTAACTGTCTTACAAAACAGGCAGGTCACCCCCATTGGATCTAACGATGCCATTCCTATTGACATTCGATTGGTCTGTGCTACCAATGTAGCACCTCAAGTGTTGGCAGACGAAAAAAAGTTCAGAAAAGATTTGATCTACAGAATCAATACAGTAGATATTACAGTACCTCCATTGAGACATCGCGATACCGACATCGTTTTGCTTGCCAAATATTTCGTGGCTGTCTATGAAGAGAAGTACAACAAAGAACCTTTTGATTTCGATCCGGCCTTTCTAAAAAAACTGAAAGCACATGATTTCCCAGGAAATGTACGCGAATTGCAATACATCCTGGAACGTGCAGTAATAATGTCTGATGGAAATGTACTACAACCGGAAGATCTGGTGTTTTCTTCTATCGAACGAACTGTGGAAACGCCGAAACCGCAAACGACCAATCTGGATGACCTCGAAAAGAACACGATCCTAAGAGTATTATCTCAGAATAAAGGAAATATTTCTAAGTCTGCCAAAGAACTGGGTATCACTAGAGCTGCGTTGTACCGAAGATTAGACAAGTATGAACTATAAAGGGTACATTCTCAAACTTTTTGTACGAGTCTTTATTTTTATCGGACTCATTTTAGGCATGCTCTACTGTATTCAACAAGAAAAGATAACCTATATCGTCTTGTTAAGTTTTGCGATTCTTTATGCCGTTATAGAGCTCTACAATTTTATAAAACGACGATTTGCTGCGATTGACGATTTCTTTGAAGCGGTTAAATATCGCGATTTCTCTCGTTGGTTTCCTGAAGATCGAGGTCCGCAAGATATTCGGTTTCTATATGCAGGGTTCAATGAAGTAAATAGAACCATTAAAGAGATCAATTTGAAAAATGAAGCACAATATGTGTATCTGCAAAAGATCCTAGAGATGGTAGATATCGGTATTGTTGCTTACAATCTGGAAAGTGGCGATGTACTCTGGATGAACCAATCGTTTAGAGACATCATTGATTTTCCTTCGTTTAAGAATATTCGTTTTGTAGAGAATCGAAAACCGGAGTTGTACAATGCTATTTTTGAGACCTATAACAAACAGGCGAATTCCATTAGCATTGCCTTACAAAATGAGCAGATCAAAGTACTGATCTCAGACACCATCTTTCAGGTAAATGAAGATTCCTTTAAGTTGGTGGTACTACAAAATATAGACAGCACCTTAAACAAGAACGAATCTGAAGCGTGGAAGAAATTATTAAGTGTAATGACGCACGAGATCATGAATTCCATTGCACCTATTTCTTCGTTAGCAGATACTTTGCAGCGCAATGTTCAATTGCATATTGAAGATGCTGCCAATACACCACTGGAGCTGGAAGATCTAAATTCGGGTATTAAAACGATCAAGAATCGAAGTCAGGGACTTTTAAAGTTTGCGAATACCTACCGAAGTTTAAGTAAGGTAACCCATCTGAATCTGCAAAAGATCAAGGTTACCGAACTGTTTCAAAATATAGAGCTACTCATGGCGCCTTCGATACGGGCGAAAAACATCGATATCTCTTTTTCGGTATCTTCTAAGCGACTGCTGCTGGATGTCGATGTGCACCTGATCGAACAGGTACTGATCAATTTGATCTTGAATGCGCGAGACGCTTGTCAGCATGTAAAAGGTCCTTCCATAAAAATAAAGGCTTCGCAAACACAGAACCACAGTACCATTATTAAAATTTACGATAATGGAGTAGGCATCTCTAAAGAGATCATGGAAAATATCTTTGTTCCATTTTTTACCAGTAAAGCTACCGGTAGTGGTATTGGATTGAGTCTGTGTAAGCAGATCATGCTTTTACATAAAGGACGTATTTTGGTGCACAGTAATGAAGGGGAAGGTACTGTATTTAGTTTGCTGTTTTAGAAAAACGGTATATCTTTATATGCGTTAACTGTTATCATCTATACACTTTTGCTATGTTAAAAAAGCTGCTATTCTTTATCCTTTTTGTTTGCACGTCAATTCCGTCATCTTATGCACAAGAAAAGTCAGATTCTATTTCGAAAAAGACCAATCCCATCATTTTTGGGGATCTTAATTTTGGGTATAGTCGATTTTCTGAGCACGCTTTTTTAGGAGGTGTTAGTTTGAATTATCAAACAAAGAAAGATCTTTTTAAGTTTCGTTTTATGCAAAGTGCTTATGTAGAAAAGGTGGGCTTATTCTTTGGTATTCCCATCTCAAAAACAAGCATTATTTACGATGAGTATGCGTTTATGTATGGAAAGCGTTATGTGCATCACCATTTTGCCTATCATTTTGCCGGCGGAATCTCTTTTAACACCATCTCTGATGAGGTAAACAATATAACTACCAGTCGTTCTTTTACAGGGTTTCCATTAGAAATTGGTATGCACTGGTTTCCGGCAAAAAAGAAGATCTATCGTATCTTCGGAGTTATCCCAGTGGGTAAACCGACGAGTTTTGCCAGGTCTGCAGGATTCAAGATCAAAGCAAATATTGCCAAAGAATCGTATGTCGGTATTGCGTTGACTGTTGGTTTTGGGATGCACAAGCGGTATTAAATAAAGCTTTGTTATTACTTTCTAAGGATAACGCTAATAATTTTCCTCCCTGCAAAAAAAGCCTCTTCGCTCACTAGCATCTCTATATCCTTTTACATAAGCAGTATAATTTACACAATGCGTTCTTGAAGGTGTATTCTCTAATATAACAATAAATCCTCCATCTTCATTGATCATCTTCATTTCTGGAATTAACTTCGTTCTTAAGGAGTCAAATGTTGATACATAAGAACACTTAGTCAACCAATTAACCTTATAATAAACGGTATTTCCTTTGGTATCCAGTTCTATTTGCGCATTCTCTAAACGGGTAATTTTATAATAAGATGCATTGCTCCCATCCATAAATACATAGAATTTTCCAAACTTAAAGGACTCACATTTTTCGGGTTCATTACTGCACGAAGTAATCAAGATCAGTGCTATGAGATAATATAGTTTCTTCATACTTTCTAAACTAAAATACCACAAATTCTAAATAACAAAAAACCTGATGTTCTAAAACACCAGGTTTCTATTACTTTATCGCTTCTTTTATGGCACAGATTATAAATCCGCGATCGGGTCCTTTAGTGACTAAAGATTTCATATATATAGAATTTCTTATTATCGACATCAACAACATACATCAGTATATCTGTAATCTTTCCATTATTTTCTATATAAGAATATGTATATACATTATCCTTTTGTTTTAAGGACTCAAACATTTTACTTATTTCCTCCTTTGAACCTGTAACTGAATACGTGTAGTTTCTCGCTATATTCAGACGTTGGTCACTTTCATAGAAAGAAGTTTTTCTCCATTTAACAAGTTTCCAATCCTTTTCACTATCAATTTCTTTAGGAAAACCTTCTTTGAAAAGAGCTTTATCCTTATTTAGGATTTCATAGTTATAAACTAAAAACTCCATTTCATTTTCAGGTTTATTTTCAAAAGATCTGTACGTTCTTTCTTTTACCAAAATATTTAGGCCCAGGTCTTTGTTTATTGCAGACTGGACAACACCTTCTAGATCGCATGAGAATAGAAATAATGTAACAATTAAAATGACACTTATATTTTTCATTTTATTTAGTTGTTTTTTTTTAGTTATTTCCGCGCTATCATACCCGAGCAATCGGGTTATTTAATCCTCTGCCTTCACTATTGGAAGATCTTTCGGTCTCTCGAAAATAGAGTCGTCCAATTTTTTTCTTTCAATAGAAATAGCTTCAATGCTACTATACGAATCTTTCAGGTCAGATATGCTCCTAATAGAAATACCTCCATTGGTTACCTTCATAAAGTAATTCCATAAACCTAGTTTATGTTTTTCATAATACTTTGGTTTAATTCTTACCTCATTACTATAGTAGTACTTGTGGGTTCCCTTATTTGTCTTAACGATCAATAATTTACACAGAACTCCTGCTATTGTTTCCGTAACATTCGTAAATTCATGTGAAATTACCTTTTCCTTTTCCTCGTCTGTAACATTTACATAGTTAAGAGAACTCTCCATTGCTGTTTTCATAAAGAGCGTATCATTTCCATTGTAAAATGCCCTCATTTTTAAAAGGCCATTAGAGGCTGACATGTACTTATTTTTCTTTAAATAATATACCTGTCGGTCTCCCATAAACTGTTTAGCTTGCTCCTTGGTTATTCGTCCTGTTTTATCTCTAAACTCTCTTTTAAACGTAATGATTCCTTCAAAATCTTTTTTCTTTTGATAAGTAAATGAATATAGAATTACGACAGAGAGTACCAGTATTGCTTTTTTCATAGTTTTTAAAGGTTATTATTTCGATGCCTAAAATACCACAAATTCTACACTAGAAAAAACCTGATGTCCTAAAACACCAGACTTCTATTACTTAAGCGCTTCTTTTATGGCACGGACTATTAAGTCCGCATTAGCATATCTTCCTTGTCGGCTGTGACATCCTCTCTAAAGATACCAAAAACAAAACCACTATAACACCTAAGGAGTTACAGTGGTTCTTATATCCATCTAAAATTTAATTTAGTTCTTTTCTACTTAACATACGATATACTTCGACAAGCTCAGCACAGGAAATCGTGCGGGAGCGAAGGTGTTATAACTGCTTATTTTTATTGTGTCTCTTTGCTAATTCTAACCATAGATAAAAAATATAAAGGAAATATTAACAAATAATAAAAATTGAAGAATTGCTTTTCTTGCCCGTCTACATTTAACTCAGTAGTCAAAGAAAACAACCCTAAAACAACTACAATAATAGCAATAATAACTTCCAGGTTCTTTATACTGTAGTTTCCAATTACTCTCTTACTTAACAAGTAAAAAATATTATATTTTAATGAAATAAATATAGATATCAGCATCAATATTATTATCACTACTACTATTACTTTTGAAAAAAAAAGCTCAAAAGCTCCAATCAAAGCAAGCCCAATTATTAAATAAAATAATATTATTTGTGTTTTCTTCATTTTTAAATAATTTACTTTTTGTCTTTCCGATGGCGCGGAAATGCTTTCCGTGACATCTTTGCTAAACCTAAAATTGGACATGACTGGCAGCTTTTCTCTAAAATACCACAAAATCTACATTACAAAAAACCTGATGACCTAAAACACCAGGTTTCTATTACTTAAATACTTCTTTTATGGCACGGATTACAAATCCACGTGACCGGGTTATCTAGATGTTTCAGTCAGATATGTCTTAACATCATCGTTTAAATCGCCATCAGCTAATTTTCTTATTTTAAACAACTTAAATGTAAAGTCTTCCATTTTTCTCAACAGTCCTTGATCTTTATAAAGCGGTTTCCCTTTTAAAATTTCAGGGTATAAAACATAATTCATTCTTTTTTCATACTCCTCAAAGCTTCTTCCTAAAAACCCCTCTTCTAAATCAAAAAAATCTATGATCTTCTTTACTTCATTTTTCTCTAAATCAAACGTAACGCAAATAAATTCTCTATTGTTGTCTTCATCAATGAATATTAAAAAATCTACTTCGTCATCCAAAATTAAGGTATGATAAACTCCAACAACTTTTACCGAGTATACATCAATGTCAAAGCTTTTTGTTTTAAAGTATGCGTCTTTAAACAAGTTTTGGTCATTTGAATACTTAAATTCATCATCCTTAATTCTAATTCTTCCTTTTTCCATTTATTTATGATTACTTCGGCTTTCTTTGAAATATTGATCTTTGTAGGTTAATATTCCACATCTTATAAAAATAAACAAAACCACCATAACACCTTTCTGGGGAGTTACAGTGGTTCTTATTACAATCTAAGATTTAATTTAGTTCTATTAACGCGTGGATAGTATATCCTCGTTATCGGTTTTTACTTTTTCCTATAATAATTTACAATTAATTCAGGTTCAGAAATTTTTATCTTCAATGAATCTTTACTATGATAAAGAATTTGAAAGTATTGACCTTCGATACTAGGGTTCTTTGTAAAAACGTACTCGGTTAAAGGAGAGGTTTCTAAATCCAAAACAACAGTGTTTTTATTCCTATCAAGAAACCTTTTAAACTTAAACCCTTTTGTAAATTCAATGGACTTATAGTCGAGCAAATCTCTTATCGAATCTAGTTGCTTAAAGTAATTTGAATCTTCTCTGTCTACCTCTATTTTCTTTTCTAAATACGTCTTATAATTACTGCGTTCATATTCTCTTTGATCTGTCTTCCATTCTCCAACTAAATTTGATGCAAGTTTACTGCTCTTCACTTTCTTAAATGAAGATATAAACATTTTATTATTGTTGAAATAATCAATTATTAAGAAAGAAATCCTGCTTTCTTTAATATTGATAGGAATGATAATATTATTAAAGTTAAAGACATCAAATTCATCAAAATAACTTCCTTTATAAGTAACTATAGGGTTTAAATCTTTTTCAAAATCATCTTGATAGTCAAAAATCAGTCGCATTGTTTTTCTGTCCACGAACTTCATGTACTGAGTTATTTCTGTTCCATTCAACTCTTTAGAAAACCAATTCGTATCGTCCAATGATAATTCATTTAATGGCATCTTATCAAATTTCACCAACATAATGTCTTCTCCATTATCAGAGAAATTATGTAAAATAAGTGAATCATTTCCCTTCTTTGAATACCTATATTTATCGTACGTATTCCTTAACACTCCGTTTTTAAAAGTAAAGTCTTTACTGTAGGGAACTGAATCAAAAAGATCATATTCTACAATACTATTTTTAGATATTTTAAAAATATTGGCATTATCTTGATTATAATAATATCCTTCAATATCATTCTGTTCTTTTTTAGAACAGCAAATCAAAAAAGAGGCTAATAAAATAAAAACACTTTTTCTCATTCTTTGTTTTTCTTAAATTGTTCTACAAAAGTAGCCCTAAGTTCTTTATAAAAATTCCAAAACTCAATCCTTCCTTCATTAGTTCTAAATGAAATAAAGTTACTTGAAGATCTTCTACTTGCAGTTTTAAAAACAATTCCATATTCGTTATAATATAAAGCAACCCGATAGCGCGGAAATGCTTTCCGTGACATCTTTGCTAAACCTAAAATTGGACATGACTGGCAACTTTTCTCTAAAATACCACAAATTCTACACTAGAAAAAACCTGATGTCCTAAAACACCAGACTTCTATTACTTAAGCGCTTCTTTTATGGCACGGACTATTAAATCCGCACTAGCATGTCTTCCTTGTCGGCTGTGACAGGTTCTCTAAAGATACCAAAAACAAAACCACCATAAATCCCAGGGAATTACAGTGGTTCTTATTACAATCTAAAACTTAATTTAGTTCTTTTCAAATATGACTAAAAACCCTTAATAAATAACTTATATAGAATCTTTTACTCTGATATAAGTATATAGTAATTCGGGTTCTGATATCTCTAATCCCAGAGTGTCTTTTGTTAACTTTTTAACTTTGAAATATTTATAATCATAATTAATATCGTCTATAAAAACAAAATTAAGACTAGGGTCGTATTGAAACTCATACTTAAATTCAAACACATTATTATTTCTTTTTATAATGCGAGAGAAAAAGCCGTCACTTGCAAATTCAATGTTAGCATGATCAATTAAATCTCTTAATGAATCTCTTTTTTTAATATAATTTTTACCATTCCCATCAAGAATATCAAAATACTCGTTGTAGTTTATCATATTCTGGGTTAGTGAATCCGGTAGTTTTTCCCATTTCCCAATTAACATACTCTTGTTTAAATTATTAACTTTCAAGTATTTAGAATCTTCAAGAGATTTATTATCAATAATTTCTAATATAAATAGATTCACACTGTCTTTTCCTGTTATCAAAAATGGAGAAAAACCAGAATAACAATAAAACTTATTGAAAAACTTACCGATATAATTATTCGGATTAGACACATTCGCCGATCTTTCATTCTCATGTTTTAAAAAGTTATTTACATTACCTTTTCTATCAATACGCATGAAAGATTTTGGAGACGGTCTTTGTTCATCCAATCCGATATACTCCCAAGTGGTGTTTTCTATATCGCTTAAACTAAAATCTGAATAATTCATTTTCTTTAAGTCTATTCGCTCACTCTCATCAATAGATAAGAGACTTATGAAATTTATACTATTAAAGTTGTATTCATAAGTTTTTTCCCCTAATATGATATTCTTTTGGGTGCTACTAAAAGTCAAACTTACATGTGTAGAATCCATTATATTATATCTCTGAACTTCACCTTTTTCAAAATAGTAAATCTTCATCTCCTTTTTATCATAAAAATATCCTCTCAAAGCTTTTCTCTCTTTCTTTGAGCAACAGATAATTATGGTCAGAAAAAGTAGATATAAAATATATTTTCTCATTTTTTGTATTTTTTTCTAATGGCTACTTTATATTTTTCTTTAATGTTATCAAAGTAATCTAAATAAACTTGCCTTGCTTCTGGGGTTTTCCAAGCAATATGTAAAGATATAAACATGAACCCAAATTTATTCTCCGTATAAAAATTCTCTTTTCTATTGTTCCAAACATTTCTTTTTTTAGGATCGTCAAGGGCTCCATGGGGTTTTTTTGATATATACCTAACAGATCCTCTTGAAGGGTTATAGAAAACATTTATCTCTCCAAGTCGCTCATAACTGGCATCCGTTACTTCCATATTTTTATCCAATACGACTGACCCCCAAAAATGGACTCCCCAGGCCGTTTGTAATTTTCCTAAAAGTTTCTTCACGTCTCTCTGAATATCACTTATATCCGTTTCGTGAATATTTTTTAATCTGTCTTTATTATACACTGCAAATCCCATCTCTTCATACAGAGCATTATTATACATATGTCTTTTTATGTGTCCATTCATTGCACTAACTAACCTCTTGAATAATCCTAGCGCCTTGCCATTTACTTCCTTTGACAAAAAACTTGATTCTCCAGAATTCCAGTCTCTTATCGACCTACCTCCTTTTTCTGTCAAATCAAATTGAGTTTGAATAGTCTCTGCCGCTTCGCGTTTAGCCTTTGCTTCCTCAGAATTTGGTCCAAAATCACCAACCCATTCTACGGCAGCTCCACTAGGATCTGCCCAAAAAACAGGGTTGTTATCAAACCCCGTGTAAGTAGATTGGGAATGATGTGTAACAGGATCAATCGCTGTCCATCTTCCAATGGCTGGATCATATTGACGCATGTCCATCTCATACCAATCTACACCATGTATGGTTTCCAACTCCATACCGTTGTACTTAAACTTACGAGCTACCTGGTTTCCATTGGAAGAAACGATCGTATTATAGCCTTTATGCTTTAAGCCAAAGGGGTAATAATTATTTTCCTCCAGGAGTTCGTTGGTATTGGGATCCATAGTCACATCTATATCTCCATCATTATTTCTGTCCATATAGGACAAACGTACATTACCCAAATGATCTTTGTACTGGTATACATATTCATAGCCACTCGTGTTGGTGTGTTTTACATAGCCTTCTGTATGGTTAAAGAACTGCAACTTATTATCTTCATAGATAAAACCTATTGCATAGTCGGTATTGGTAAAAGTACTACCATCGCGTACTCGTTTACGGATCTTGGTACCCGCTGCATCATAGGTATACTGGATGTACTTATTATTCCCAAAATCTACCAAAGTCGGCAGGTTAAAGTGGTTGTAATTGATATTTACAATGCCTTTATTGGCATCGCTTTTCATATTTCCATTGACATCATATGTATAATCATCTCCTGTATTTGAACCATCTTCAAAACTTCCTGCGCCGTCAATCAACTCCTCTACTTTTTCCAGTTGGTTTCCACTATTATAGGTATACGCCAGATAATCCATAGCCACGCTTTGGTTAGCTCCTCCTTTTTTATGTCTTTTTAGTAGATTCAAATTTCCGTTCTTATCATACGAGATATCAAATACTCTAAACCAATTGGTTTCCGTATTGTCTATAGCATCATAGTTTGCTTCCGTAATTCTATTGAGCGCATCATAGCTATAAGTATAATACCGTTCTTTATTGTCATTGGCCGTTTTCCAACGTGCCTGACTAATATTTCCGTTAAACAACTTTTTCGAAGCATCGGCAATATCGTTGTACTTCAGGTTAAAGTTAAACAAATCGTTGTCATTATTGCTATCGTTATTGATATTTGTCAACCACCCACGCACATTGTAGGTAAAGTCAATAGTTTGTAACCTACTTCCGGTCGTTTTCCCTCCTACACCTTTACTTTCTAATTGCCCTAACTCGTCATACAGATTACTAACGATCACCTCTGAGGTTGTTGCTCCATTAATATTATTGGTTTGGGTAAGCAGTCTTCCTGCATGGTCATAGGTAAAAGCATCTATCAAAGTATGGGTGCCATTTCCGGTATCGTTTACATTGACATGAGTAGAAGTTGTCTCTTCTATACGTCCGGTAAAATGGATTTTACTTTGTACAATATCGGTAGTGCCTAAAAACTCATTTTTACTATACACATATACAGGCTGTGCCTTTGCATCGTAATAGGTGATGGAGGTAATCCAATTAAAAGTTCCTAATACTCTCGTTTTGCTCACAGTAGGTAATCCTATGGTATTGGTCGTTACCGCTTGACTATACACCGAAGTAGGTACTGTAAACCCTGAAGGTAGGTCTTCATAGGTATCATAATAATTGATCGTGTGTATCTCTGTCATACTTGTAGGGTATACATTCTTGGTATAAAAAATTACAGCGCCTCCAAAGTTTTGATTTGACGTTGCTCTATCCTCATACATGGGATAAGTTCCCTGATCGAAAGTGGCCTGTAATGCTGTCCGAGAATTGTTATTTTCCGTCATTCCGGTATAAGCTACACGCCCCAAAGCGTCATACTTGGTAAATAACCACTCGTTAGGAGAAGCAGCACGTTGGATTGCATCCTGTGTCATTACCGGTCTGTCTAGTTTGTCATACACAATGTGCTCCCATCCTTTACCGGGAATCTTCTTTTCTACCAATCGGTTTCTATGATCGTATTTGTACTGATAGCCCAGTTCGTCCAACTCGGCAGTAGATACGCCATCCGATGTATCCACCTTTGGAGGCAATACATAGGTTAAGTTTCCGTAATTATCATGCACATAATAGGTGTCATGCGCCAAACCATTATTATACGTGCGTTTTAAGATCACCTGACCACTTTTATCTTTAAACTCTTCGGTAGTATGATTCACACCATCTGCTACCACCCAATTTTCATCTTTAGTAGTGGTCTTGGTCAATTCTCCTTCAGGATAATACCCTGTTCCGGTCAATGTCGGCGTATAGGTATTGTTCGCAAAACTTAAGGATACCTCATACAATCGAACCTCAGTTCCTGTATTTACATCGTATTCAAAACGGATACTATGCCCGTCAGAATATTCCTTTCCGGATACCTGGTTTGCTCCTTTTAACCAATCGGTTCCCGGTGCGGTTTGTTCAAAAATTCTTCCCAATGGAGAACTCTCCAGTACTTTCTCAGAATATGGGTTCAATGTATTTTGGTATTTGGCAGTGTTGTAAAAAGCTTCTGTTGCTGCCAGGGTTCCCGTCTTAAAATATCCGTCATTATCTAAACTGGCATAGGGTAGATACTCTTTGGTCTGTCTTCCAAATTCGTCATATTGTACGTGTGTCAAAATATCCTTTTTGTTAGGACTTTGTCTGATCCCTATACTTTGTATAGGTCTTCCCAATCCATCAAAATAGGTTACACCCTCACTAACATTGTCTCTATCGTTCTGCAATGTGTTCTCTATATCTGTGGTTGCTTTTTGTGCGACTATCTTATACACATAGTTTTCATTAGATAAACTATAGGTCACCGGGCATCCGGTGGAGCTCCCATTTCCGTTTTGTGTAGGGCATTGATCGTCACTATTGGATACATAACCCGAGGGCTGTGTACATTGCACCAATGAACTTGCTGGGTCTCCCAACCCGTCTCCGTCTGTATCTGCATACCACGTAGGTGCTCCTGCGCTTCCCACGGTTACGATAATGGCCGATCCTACCCCCCAGGTATTGGTGATCAAATTTTTGGGTCTGATATAATAGATCCCTGAAGCGGTTACTGTATAGGTACTGGTTGCTGGGAACGCTGTACTGGTTCCTTTCTTCAAAGTTCCTTGCCAGTACCACATTTCTCCTGGTGGAATGGTTCCTGAATTCTGAATGGTCACACTGGTACAGGTCTGACTATGAATGGTAGGTACCGGTGGAGTGGTCTGCGGTAGTACCGCAGCCAGTGTCGTCTTAGTTTCTATGACTGATCCTCCATCTTTAGCAAAGATCAGTGTGGAGCTTAGTAATCCGATCACCAAGCATAGTTTTTGTATATTTTTTATCGTTATCATAGCAGTCTAGTTTTTGTAGTGGTACTCGTTTTTACTCAACACATTCCCATCATGGTCTTTTACATACTGAAGTCTATTAAAGCTATCATACAGGTAATAGACGGTTCTTCCTCTAGGATCTGTAATACTGGTTACACCAATCAATGGATCATAAGTAAAGCTAGTCACTCTTGAGCCTGCAAGGCTTGGGTAGGTAACCACATCTCTTAGCTTATCAAGTTCCGTTCTTAGTGTTCCCTCGTTACCTAAGGATCCCTCCGTACGATCATTGTCCGCATTCGATGCATTTAGAATCGCGTTGTATACTGCTGTAGGTATATCTGAAAATGTAGCATTCTCTATCTTTGCTATCGGTACCGTTTGGTCATAGCCCCAGATATACACAATATGCGTACCATCTGCTTTACTAACTTCCTGTACATTTCCATTTGTATAATAGCTATGATATACCACACGTTCTTCTAAAGAACCTGTTCCTTTCGCCAATGCAACACCTTGAGGTAATACTAACGATCCCTGGATATCGAAATTGGTACGCACCACAGAAACAAGATCTGTTCCTCTTTTGGTTTCCACCTGCACAGGAATAGCTGTCTGATGAGTGGCTGTAAGGTTTCCAACACCTGGTGCCTTTAGCTTATGGATCGCATTGTATTCTGCTGTGCTTAAATTGGTGTGTCCTAAAGAGCTTACACTTCCTACATCAGCTGGGTAGTAATTGATCGTTTCCAGAACATCTCCTCTGCTGTCGGTTATCTTGTTACTTTTTTGTTGATAGTGTTTGGCGTTATCATAGAAGTACTCTGCAAAGGTTGTGAGGATCTTTCCATTTTCATGATACTCTTTTGTCGTGGTGTTTTGCAAGTTCTGTGTACCTCCATTTTGATGGTATACTTTGTAGTCAAGATCCGGATCATTAATGTTTCCGGATATAAAATGACATAACATCAGCGGCATGTTAAATTTGTCACGGTCTATTTCGTATTCTGAGTCCATGGTAACATCCAGGTTTACATCTCGGATATAACTGCTAGGCTGCAAGTATACTTGAGGAATGGAATAGGTATTTGAATGTCTGGTACCGGCATACATATAGGTGTTTAGTACCTCTTTTTTCAACGTAAACGAATTATTCACTTCTCTTTTGTAGTACTTTGTATATACATTGTTTCCTCGAAGCCAGCTATTGTCCGTTGGTAAATTATAAGGATATTGATAGTAGTTCCCTACATCTTGTGTAACCGTGTAGGCATATTCAATTTTTCCAATATTGTTCACTGGATCTCCGATGTACTCGGTCACATATTCGTAACCCACAGAGTTCCCCTGCATAGAAGAAAGTGGTGTTCCTGGTGATGCTCCTGTAGGAGCCATAATCGTTCCTCCTGTAGAGTCCGTTATTCCATGAATGGCCATATAATTAGGCAGTCCAAAAAGCTCTCCTGAGGTTCCGCCTAAGTATGGATCTACATATTCGTACTCTTTAAAGCTTACCAAATTATTATTGCCGTCCTTATGCTCAATTCGTTTGATGCGTTTACCACCGGCATATACCAACGTATTGTCATTAAACTCTTGCTCTTTCCAGTTCAAGGTTACAATAAACCCATGATCTGGATTCGTATGGTCATGTGTATGATTTTGAGGTTTTACTTTCAAGGTATAGGTTCCTGCCGGAATGGAAGAAGCATAGATCGTGTTGCTTCCATTAAATAATTGGATTGGTGAGCCTCCAGCGTTATTTTGTAGCGTAATAGAAAAATTACATGCTGTTTGATTAGGTTCGTTCACGCCGCAATAACCATTTGGTACCTGGATAAACACATTGGCAGTCATATCTGCCGAACCGCCTGTCCATACAGTTGCGATGTCAAATTGTTTTTCATAAGCTCCAGAACCACTATTGTAATGACTATTATATTCTAAATGACTCAGTCCTTCATCTCTTGCACTCAACGGATTGATTCCTGCAGTAACGACCTCATTATATGCTACTGATTTACGAACGATGTTATGCTCATACATAAAAGAAGTGCTTCCTCCTGTCGGGTAGTTGATCTTCTCTAAGATCCCCGCCATAGATTTATCAACATCTACGGTTCTATTATTGGTGTTTGCGCCATAAGAGAAAAACGTCAGGTACTTTCCATTCGCTGCTCCGTTATAATATCCCCAGGCATCTTGTGAGTTTGAAAATCGGTTAGGTATGGGTTCGCTGCTATACTCGAACGTATGCGCTGGTAGTGTATTCCCTGAAGGGTCTAACTCCTGAACATTATCTAAAAACAAACGCTTAGAAGCTTTGGTTTCATTTTGGATCAAGTACCAATGTTCGTTTCCATCGGTAGCTCCTGTTTTGTACACGTATCCTAACTGAAACTGCTTAATGATGCTATTGTTAGAATCCAGAATTTGAACCTTGTCTAACACGTTTCCACCATAATCTTGTCTGGCCGCACCTTCAATAAATTTGATCTTTCCTGTATCGAATACGATCTCTTTTATCTGATGTTGTTTGGTTCTGACCTTGGAAAAATACGCCTCTAAACTGCTCGCCTGGGCAGAAGACACCATAGGGCTGGAAATTAACGAGTTACCGGCAATATATCCTCCATAAACAGGGTTAAAAGATACTTGAGTGCCATCACTTGAGGTTACGGATCCGGGGAAATATCTATCATAGGATCTTTCCAAATTCAAAGATTCTTCGAGTTCATAGTGAAATTCTATAGAAGTCCCTTTAACGGTAACTATTTCCATGAGTGGCCACCCATTAGTGAATGGTCCTTCTGTATCTCCTCCATACTGATTGATTCCTCCTCCAAATTCTTTAAAAATATAGCTGATCTCTGTAAAACTGGAATTCAATGCCGTTCTGTAATCGGGTGAAGTCGGCGCATGAGATGTCGCTCCGTAGTAGTATTTATTTCCCTGGCTATCGGTAATTACAAAGCTCTCGATCTTACCGCTAGTATCTTCTGTAAAAGAGATATTTATATCTTTATATTGTTGCGTCAAAGCTTTAAGATCATAATGATTGATCGTAAAGTTTCCGCTCATCCCATTGGCGTTGAACATAAATTTGTCAGGGAAGAAATCATAGCCTGAGATATATCTACTAAATAAGGTTCTTCTTTCAGATTCTCCTGTATTTCCATTGTTAGCATCATAATGGGTAGCGTCCTTCATCAGATTTCGGATCTCGTTAAATCCAAAAGAAGATTCATCCGCTTTTCCTCTGATCTGTCTTGACAAGGAGCCTCCATAATTTAAGGCCCATCCCTGACCTGTTCTTGAAGCTACTTCGCTTACCTTCATCCCTCTGGCGTGATAGCTCAACCCTATTGGGATGGAAACACCATCTTGTTGGATGGTATAGAAAGGAATGTTAATACTTGGAAGTCCTGTGTAATGAGAAACCGGAATTTCTCCGAACTTCGCCAAAGATGCCGCCTCTGGTGTGGGTGGTGCAATTTTTGGTAGATCTTGAGACCAACCACAATAGGTCCCTAGCGCCATCATGGCGCCTAGCAATACTTTTTTCATAAAATTGGTTTTTTTTGATTGTTTAGCAATTATTTCTTTTTTCAAAAGCTATTTTAATATCCATTAAAAAGGGGTTTTGTACGCAATGTATATACGTACAACACTAGCCATTGATGTAAACATCAATACTATACAGTTCTAGGATAAAAAAGTTTTTTTGTAAAAAAGTGGTAGTACCTCATTCGCAATTTTTAACTAGCAATCTTTTTTATCTCTTTCGTTACCAAATATAACGAAAAAAACCTACGGCATATTTTACAAACGTAAAAAAATTGTTATAAAATAATCGATGAAGCGAAAATTAGAAGGTTTCCCTGTGTACCAATGTAGTTTCAACAGCATCATTTATCAGCGCTTTTGTCCCTATCTTAAGTTTTTCCAATAAGATCTTCGCCGTTTTCTGACCAATCTCTGCACCATGCTGGTTCAATGTGGTTAACGTAGGTGATAGGTTCATCGCCATTTTTTCGCTGGCATAACCAATGATCGCTACTTGTTCAGGTATGGATCTTTTCAGTTTTTTAGTCACCTGCAATGCCGCTAAGGACGCATCTTCATCCAATGCAATGATCGCATCTACGTCATGCGTACTCATATAATCTTCCAATATAGCATCTATGGTTTCAGGCGTACCCTCTAATTGCACACCTTCATCTACCACATCTGCATAGCCTTTAGCTCTGGATGCCCCTACGCTTAAATTCTGAATCGTAGAGGTCAGAACGATCTGTTTTTTTCCGCTTTCTTTCAACTGTTGAGCAGCATCGAATACTACCTGATAATCGTTTACCTGTACTTTATCGCAAGGGAAATCTTTGAATACCCGATCGAACATTACCACCGGTTTTTTCAATTTCAACGCAGTGTCAAAATGCTTCGATGTTCGCTGTAATTGCGTCTCTTCTGCCAATGCTACAATAATCCCATCAACCAATCCATTTGAAAATGTAGTCACAGCTTTGCTCTCCTTTTCTAAAGATTCGTGTGTTATGCTCACGATAATGTTGTAGTCCGAATCTGCGATCACCTTTTCAATACCAAATAAGACCTGCGCAAAGAAGTAATTCTGAATACTGGGGATGATCACTCCAATTGTTCTGGTTTTCCCCGACTTTAAGCTCACTGCCAATTTGTTAGGTTGATAGTTGTGTAACTCGGCCATTTCACGGATCCGCTTTTTTGTACTTTCACTGATCTCATGACTATCGTTCAGTGCTTTTGAAATAGTAGAAATAGAAACGCCTAATAATTTAGAAAGTTCTTTTAGGGTGATGGATGTTGACATAAATTTAGCTTGAATGATAAAAATACTGTTTTTAGAACAAATGAACCCTACAACTATCTTAACAGCTTTGTAACATTTTTTTAGGTAAAATGCCTGCAATTTAATCACTTCATTTAATATATTTGATTTTCAATTTTTTATATGGACGATTTTATTACATATTTTAAACTAGGATACAACCATGTGCTGGACCTGGAAGCTTATGATCATATTCTTTTTCTGATCGTTTTGGCTGTTGTCTACAGCTTTGATTCTTGGAAAAAAGTATTATGGTTGATCACCTTTTTTACCATTGGACATTCCTTAACATTGATCTTGTCTGCTTATGGATTGTTGTTCGACCTGAACAGTAGTAATATGAAAGTGGTCGAATTCTTAATTCCATTGACCATTTTTATCACCGGAGCCATTAATATCTTACGATCGAATGCTTCCAGTACTTTAAAAAACAACACCAATATAATACTAGCACTGGTATTCGGGCTCATACACGGCTTAGGGTTCTCTAGCTATATTACCCGATTAGTGACCGGTTCGGACAACAAGCTGACCCTATTACTAGAGTTTGCGCTAGGTATTGAAGCCTCTCAAATTGTTATTGTGTTGTTCATTCTCTTGTTAGGGTTTGTACTGAAAACATTCTGCAGAGTAACTCAGAGAGATTGGGTAGTTGTGACTTCTGCTATTGTTATTGGATTTGTGATCCCTATGATGATGGAACGTGTTTTTTGGTAAATTATTAACGTTGTAGTTCTACATTTTCTTTACATTAGCTTATGCATACAAAACAATTGAAATACGATATAGCCTATATGAAAATGGCCAAGGAATGGGCTAAATTATCGCATTGTGAAAGAAAGCAAGTAGGTGCATTGATCGTAAAGGATAGAATGATCATTTCTGATGGTTTTAATGGAACTCCTTCGGGTTTTGACAATTGTTGTGAAGATGAAAATGGGGCCACGAAATGGGAAGTTCTGCATGCCGAGGCAAATGCCATTTTAAAAGTAGCCTCTTCTACCCAATCGTGTAAAGATGCTACCTTATACGTTACTTTATCGCCATGTATTCATTGTAGTAAATTAATACACCAGGCAGGTATCAGACGTGTTGTGTATGGCAAAGCATATAGAGATTCTTCCGGGTTGGATTTCTTAAAAAAAGCAGGTGTTGAATTAATGTATTTATCTGATGAATAAAAATAACCTCCCTATATATCTGTCATTGGCGACCATTTTTGGTATCCTGATCGGCGTGCTCTTCACAGGGTCTTCGAATAGCTTGTCTCTGACGGGAAAAACCAGTAATGAAGCAAAGATCAAGCGTTTGATCGATTATATACAACGAGATTATGTAGATGATGTAAATACGGACGAGTTGTTAGACGGTGCAATTACACAGATGTTAGGGAAACTCGACCCTCATTCCGTGTATATCCCCAAGGAAAATCTACAACAAGTAACAGAGAACATGCAGGGAAATTTTGTAGGGATCGGTGTACAATTCCGAATGATCAAAGACACGATCACCGTGATCCAAACGATCAAAGGAGGCCCTAGTATTAAGGCAGGAATCAAGGCTGGTGATAGAATCCTTATTGCCGACAATGATACGCTGTATGGGAAAAACCTACTTTCAGGAAATGTGCCAAAATTCTTAAAAGGAAAACCTGATACACAAGTGAATTTACAGGTTTACAGAAAGTCGAATGATTCTTTGTTCAACATCAATATCAATAGAGGAAAAGTAAAAATAAAAAGTGTAGACCTTGCTTATATGATGAATGAGAGTTTGGGATACATTAAATTGAATCGTTTTGCCAGAACATCTTATGACGAATTTAAAACGGCTCTCACCTCTTTGTTAGAACAAGGTATGACAAATCTTGTGCTGGATCTCCGTGGTAATGGAGGTGGTTTTATTGATATTGCCAATGAGATCGTCGATGAATTCTTGGAAGATGATAAGCTCATTGTATTCACTAAAAACAACAAAGGGCGTGTAGAGAAATCTTTCGCCACCTCTAAAGGTGCTTTCGAAGATGGTGGTTTATATGTATTGATCGATGAAAGCTCTGCTTCTGCCTCTGAAATTGTAGCAGGTGCCTTGCAAGACAACGACAAAGGAACCATTATTGGTCGTCGTTCTTTTGGAAAAGGGCTGGTTCAGATCGAGATGAATTTAGGCGATGGTTCTGCAGTACGTTTAACTACCGCCAGATATTATACCCCTACAGGAAGATCTATTCAAAAACCCTACGATAAGAATGGTGATGAGAACTACCGTCGCGATTATGCGAATAGAATGCGTAATGGTGAGTTGCTCAATAAAGATAGTATTCCTATTGTAGATTCTTTACAATACAGTACACCGAAAGGAAAGATCGTTTATGGTGGTGGTGGAATCATCCCGGATGTCTTTGTTCCTATTGATACTACGGCATATTTGAACAACTTCTATTTTAGAACCATTAATAATTTTGCTTTTGATTATGTAGATAATGATCGAAAAAATCTGGTGAAAACATGGACGTTAGAACGCTTTATTAAAGAGTTTGATGCAGATGAAAGTGTTTTCAATTCCTATATTTCTAAGGTGATGGATGGCCAACCTTCCTACCGAACCAGGCAAACTGTGCAACGCTATTTAAAGGCCTCCATTGCGAATGAATTATTTGGCGATATTGGTTTTAATCGTATCATTCATCAGGATGATAAAATGCTTCAAAGAGTTTTGGAGTTGGAAAGTACTCAGGAATAGCGTTACTTTGCAGTAATGATAACAATCGACGTATCGGACTCAAAAAAGATCTACTTTGCTTCAGATCATCATTTAGGTGCTCCTACACCGGAAGCTAGTTTACCTAGAGAAAAAAAATTCGTTGCCTGGTTAGATGTTGTTAAAAAAGATGCACAGGCAATTTTTATTTTAGGGGACCTCTTCGATTTTTGGTTTGAGTATAAAACTGTGGTTCCAAAGGGTTTTGTTCGCGTTTTAGGAAAGCTTGCTGAAATTCGAGATAGTGGTATCCCGATCTATTTTTTTGTTGGAAATCACGATCTATGGATGCGGGACTATTTTGAAAAAGAACTCGATATTCCTGTTTATCACAAACCGCAAGAATTCACCATTAATCAAAAGACCTTTTTAATTGGGCATGGAGATGGTCTTGGTCCAGGAGACAAAGGATATAAACGCATGAAAAAAGTGTTTACTTTCCCATTGTTTCAATGGATGTTTCGTTGGTTGCACCCCGATATCGGGATGAAACTAGGGCATTACTTCTCTGTAAAGAACAAAATGATCTCAGGCGACGAAGATGCTCAGTTCTTAGGAGAAGATAAAGAGTGGCTGGTGCAATATTGCAAGAAAAAATTGACCGAAAAACACTATGATTATTTTGTATTCGGACATAGGCACCTTCCGTTAGAAATTGACCTGGGCGCTAATGCCACATATATCAATCTGGGAGATTGGATCTCTTATTTTACCTACGGAACTTTTTCGGATCAAATCTTTACCCTAAGTCCCTTTCAGGAGTAAGGACAAACGGCTATTTTAAATGTTCTATAAAAGCTCGAACCTGTGTTATACCCAAAAAGATACTTGGACAATGTTCTTGGATAAAAGTTGCATCGATCATTGATTCTTTTTGATAGGCTTCTAGTACAGCTGCTCCATCAAAGTCTACAAACGCCAGTCTAAAGAATAGTTCTTCTTCCTGAAAACCAAAATCTACACCCGGTAACATGGCCACATTAAATTGTTCCAAAATGTAATGTGCCAATTCACTGCTTGTGTAAATACCTTTATCAGCAAGTTGTTTTTTGAAGGTATTGAATCCAATGACCATATAAAACGCTCCTTCTGACTTGGTACATTGAATACCGATCTTTGAAAACTCATCATACATATATCCCGAGACCCCTTTGAGAATAGCTGAAGATGCCGCCACGTATTGCTTGAGATCTTCTCCATACTCATAGGCATTGATAGCTGCATACTGCACCGGAGAAGACACACAACTAAACGTTTCACTGAATAGTGATTTATAGACATTCTGAAGCTCTTTAAATCTTTCGGGCAACATCATATATCCTAATCGATATCCGCCTGCTGAAAACACCTTACTAAGACCTCCAAATACAATTGTTCCTTCTGGATAATGTGTTGAAATACTTGGTGAATATGGGTGGTCAAAATTGATCTGTGAATAGATCTCATCTGACATTACAGTAATCTTATATTGCTTACAAACTTCTGCCAACGCTCGATACTCGTTAGCAGTGTATACTGCACCTGTTGGATTATTTGGTGAATTCAGAATTAAGACAAACTCCTTTTCTTCGGGTTGTTCTTTTAAAAATGACTCGAGCTGAGCAGCCGCCAATTTAAAATCATGTTCCAGATTTGTATCCAGTATATGATATTTCCCTCCTTTTGACTGTATTTGCGGAACATAGCTTACCCAGCTTCCTTTCGGGATGAGATACTCTGCCTCAAATATCAAAATGGTCTGATACAGTAATTCTTTACTTCCAGGCCCGATAAAAACAGCATCTTTTGTAGTATGAATACCTTGGTTTTTAGCTAAAAAAGAAACAATATGTTCTCGTAAGCTTTCCAATCCGGCAACAGGTAAATAATGGTTATTATCTGCATGTTGTTGCAAAGAAGATACAATGCTGGGAAAAATGGGGAAAGGAGATTGTCCGAAACCAAAATGACTTATTGTGCTTCCTTTTTTTCTTAGCTCTTTTACCTTTTCATTTATTAATAGGGTAGCCGATTGCTTTAACGAAAGTACGTTCTTGTTGATCATATCTTCTCGTTTTATGGTATTAAGCCTTTATTCTTTAATGATAAGTTGATTCTTTCTGACATTTCCATCACTATCTATAAACTGGGCAACATAGGCACCCGTTTTATAAGCTTTCATGTCAATATAAGCACGGTCAACTGTCACAGTCTCAGTACCGATCAGTTTACCATACATCGCATAAATCTTTACTTTATAGTTTCGATCTATTCCTGAGATTCTTAGTTGGTCTTTTACAGGATTGGGATAGGTAAAGAACTGATCTAAATCAGGCTCGTCAGGAGTACTTAAAGTAGATCCTTGCACAAGGCTGTATCTGGTATTTACATCTAAATTTGAAAATGTCTGTGTATCGGTAGCCGACCATATTACCTTTAATTCGTCTATAACCGTATTACTTCCCAGTCCAAAATGTAAGCTTAAAGAATGTTGACTACAGTGACTTCCTTGACCATGTACTTCCTGGATCAATTTTTCGCCGTTTACCGTGAGTTCAACCATGGCTCCCATTGCGTCTCTATTAATGGTCGTTCCCTGTAGCGTAATATTCGCCCAGTTCTTATCAGTAGATCCATTGGGATTCAATTGATTTTGATAGAGTACTGTTTTAGCACCTGCATTTGGTGTTCCATCCTGTACAATGACGATCACATCCAGATCTCCATCTTTATCGTAGTCTGCATAGGCCATACCTCTTCCTCTATGGTAATCGTTTACGCCTGCTACGTTTGAAACATCATTAAAGGTTCCATCACCATTATTTACAAATAACTTATTCGGATCATCTTCACCAGTTGCAATAAAATTCACAGCAGGCACTCTTCCGTTAGCCACAAAGAGATCCAACCAGGTATCGTTATTGATATCTAAAAAAGCAGTACCCCAGCTTGTACTATATAAGGTATTTCCTGTGTTTTCTGCATAGGTGTTTTGTACTCCGGCTGTCGTAGTGACATCCGAAAAATTTTGACTACCATCATTCTCAATTAAGACATTTCTTCCCAAATTGGTAATGTAATAATCGAAATCTCCATCTTTATCATAGTCACCATAGGCAATTCCCATACCATAGATTCCTACATCCATTCCTGTTGCTACAGAAACATCTGTAAATGAATTTGTGGGATAATTGTTTTCTAACATGGTATTAGCTACCACAAACTCACCAAAATCATTGGCTATGTATATATCCTGATCTCTATCCTGGTCGTAATCCGTTGGCATTACCGCCAATGCACAACCATTATTATTTAACCCCAAGGCAGCCGCCATCTCAGTAAAACTTCCATCTCCGTTATTTCTGTAAAAGATATTTTCGTAACATTGATGGTCAAAGGCAATTGCTTCTCCCTGACTATCATAGATAATAGAACTGGCTTCTACATAATTGATCACATAAATATCCAGAAAGCCATCTTGATTATAGTCTAACATAGTAGCTCCCATGGAAAATGCAGGGTCGGTTATGCCATAATGTGTTCCGGCTTCAGAAAAGGTACCGTTTCCATTATTAATGAATAATAAGTTTCTCGTTAATGGTCCTTCATTGTCTTCTCCTCTCCAGGTGGTAACAAACAAATCTCTATCTCCATCATTATCAATATCTCCACTTACCACACCAATAGTGTAATAATCTTGTGTAATGTTAATCCATGAGTCAGTAGTTAATTGGAAATTTCCATTTCCTAAATTTCTATATAGTTTATCCTTATCCAGGCCTCCGGTTATATACAGGTCTTCCCATCCATCATTGTCATAGTCAAAAAAGACGGCTCCGCCTCCCATATTACTTGCTTGCTTATACAGGTGATTGATTCCGGATGCGGTTGTAACATCTGTAAAAACCTGAGCGAATAAAGCACTAGAGATCAATAAGAAAACTGCTGAGATACAATTTCTATACATAGGGTTGTAAGTTAAAAAAAGGCTTAGGTATCAAGAAGATTCCTAAGCCTTATATTATATACTTATAATTACTTTTTACAATTGATTTGTAAGTGTAAATGAGCTTCCAGAAACGCTTAGTCTTCCAAATTCTTCGATAGTATTATAAATAATATTAAAGAATCCTCCAGCTCCTAATCCGCTGTTTACAGTTCCTACGATAGTACTTGCAGAAGTACCCATCACTACAGTTAAAGTAAACTCGATTGGCGTATTAAACGCTGAAAAAGGTACAATACTTAACGCATAGTCACCATCTGGTAACGCAGCAGGGAAGGTAATTACCTCTTCTGGTACAACTAAGATACTTAGCCCTACAATTGGCGTAGAAGGTGCAGCAGTATCGAAAGGAGGTGTTGGCGCCGGAGCAGCCGTCATTAACAGATCAATATCTGTATTGTTACCCCATGTCATTACTGCAAAGTTATCTGTTCCTTTTACAATAGTTGTAGACTTGTTCGTACTAGATACGGTCATATTATAGTTTTGTGCCGATGCATAGAACATAATGATATCTTCTAACGTCACAGTTCTAAATAAAGATGACGACATATCTACAGTAATCGTGATCGAGTTAGACCCTTGATTTCCTTGCACTACTAAATCTACACCGTCTAATTTATAGTCTAACTGTGCAGAAGTAGGTAATACTCCTGATAAGTTTACAGTTAAATCATACGACGTATCTGTTGCACCAATTCTCACAACAGGGTTTGCCAATGAAGCTTCAATGGTCCCTACAGGATTTCTAATTGGATCATCATCGTCTACAGCACAAGAAGTAAGTACTAGTGCAGCAACGATTACTAATTTTATTTTATATATATATTTTTTCATATTTCTTATTTTTAAAGTTCGGTAATATTGTAGGTTACATCAGCACCAGAAGTAGATTTTGTAAATGTAAATACAAAACCGTCCTGCGTAATAGTAGAGTTTATAATTCTCTCCTGTCCGTCAGGGAATCTAAATGTCATTGTGTAATCTACGACTGCTGTAAATGCATATTGGTTAATATATACACTGTAAACACCATCAGGTTGTGCTCCAGGGAATACTGTTGCTTCTGTAGTTGTAAATCCTAAACTAGCATCGATTACAGTTCCTCCTAAATCTTGATCACCTGTTACTAAAAATAAGTCCATATCTCTTGAAGCATCTGCCCAAGTTAATACCACATCAACATCACCAGCAATTGTAACAATTGGCACTGGGATATCTTTTACAGTAATGGTTCTTGAATAGTCTCCATTATATACATAATATTGAGTACTTCCGTCAGCAAACTGAACATCAACTCCAGTTATCATAACAGTATATACCTCTCCAGACTCTGCAATCCCGTCATCCGTAATAGCAAAATCAATATACTTAGCTGCTTCTCCGTTTTCTAAAGTTACAGAAGTTGGGTATGTAGCCTCTACTGCTCCATCCGAAGATGTAACGCTTAAAGAAATCACTACTCTACCATTAATTGCTTGGTTCATCCCAATTCTAAAAGAAGTCATATCTCCTTCAGTTACTTCAGGATTTGGGTTCGTATCAGTAAAACTAACTTTTACTTCTTCTGGTAAGGTAAACGTACCAGGGTTCGTCACACTATCGGTATCGTCATCACAAGAAACAACTAGCAATGACATAGCGAAAATGTATAGTAAATATTTAAATTTTTTCATTGTTCTTTTTTTATATTATAATTTATAGTTTAAACGTGCAAATACATTTCTTCCGTTAATTCCAAACTGAGAAGTAACACGTGGGTAAACAAAGTTGTTTCCGCTTGTTAAATCAGCTGGAGAAGCATCTGGGTACACGTCAAAAATATTACTTGAACCAATTGTGATAGTTAAGTTTTCATTAAAGTCATATCCAAAAGATAGGTCAGTAATAATCTTAGATCCAAATTCTGGGTGCGTATCTCTAGTTCCGTCTCCGTCAGTATCTGTTAAATCAGGATTCGTAACTGCTCCGAAGAAAGAATTTCTCATAAAGATGTTCCAGTTATCTCCTCTAAGCATATTAGATAAGTTAGCTTTTACTCTAGGAGTAGCGAACTCTAAGAAATACTTTTCTCTTTCTCCAAAGTATGTATCGATCTGAGAAACTAATTGCTCTGAAGCGTGAATGTCGTCTACTCTAGTTGTTTTGTTAAAAGAGAAAGCGAAATCACTTGTCAATGATAAATCAGAAATATTTGTTTTATGAGATACAACAATGTCTAAACCTTTTGTTTCCGTATCGATTGCATTTGCAAAGAAACGAGCTCTAGTTGCGTTCGCAGCATCAAATAATGTTTGTAACTCTCCAGCAGTACTTGGTCTTGCGAAGTTTCCTGTTAGCACTACTCTATCTTCAATTGCAGTGAAGTATCCGTCAACAGTTAACGTTAAGTTCAAGTCTGGTACTTTAGCTGTAAATCCTAAACTCGCACTGAAAGACTCTTCTTGCTTTAATTCAGGAATACCTAAGATCTTAGCAATTCTACTATCGTTAGAGAAGGTACCTACTTCATTTGGAATACCATTTACGAAGTTTGTACTTGTTGCATTAAAGTGTAACTGGTGTAAAGACGGTGCTCTAAATCCAGTACTTGCTGCAGCTCTTAAGTTAATGTTATCCGTTAACTTGTATAATGAAGCTAATTTCCAGTTTAATGTTGTTCCAAAGTCACTGTAGTTCTCATATCTAACAGCTCCTGTTACAGTCCAGTCTTCTGTAAAGTCTGCCTCTACATCACCATATACTGCGTAACTGTTTCTGTAAGCATTTCTTTCATTCTCTGGTCTAAATCCAGGGAATACTTGAATACCTCCAGCTCTTGCTCTTCCAAAGAAGTCTACAACTTGTGTAGCTGCATCTCCATTCCAGATGTCTCCATTAACATCATACGTTGCCCAAGACTCTTCTTGACCCTGGAAAATGTTATAGTTTTCTAATCTGTACTCAGCTCCAAATGCTACGTTCAACCCGTTTAATTCATCTTCAAAGAATCTAGTAAAGTCTAAGTTTGTAGTATTTTGAGAAAATGAGAATCCTCCAGCATATGCTGTTAAAGGAGAGCTATTTAATAATGTAGCGTTCATTGAATTACCAATAGTAAAATCGAATGAGTTTTCACCCCATGTATTACTGAAGTCTACATCCCAATCTCCTTGCTTACCTTTAATTCCGAAAGCCAATGATTTATCTTTAATATCACTATTGATCTCTGGTAAGAATCCTGCAGGATATAATCCTGTGAAAGCTCTAGATTGATCTGGTCTTCTGTAGAAACCTGCGGCATTTCCTTTTCTGTAGCTGATTCCACCAAAAGAATATAATGTAAAGTTATCAGTTAATGGAAGCTCCATGTTTCCAAAGAATTTTCCACTTCTTAATTTAGACTGACCAACTCTCATGCTGAAATCTCTTCTAGTTAAACCTCTCACTGCTAATTCAGCGTCAGTAGTATCAAAGTTTAATAACCCTTGTAAGTCTGCCATTGAAGTTGCATTTTGAATACTATTCTTTAATGCAAGATCAAAGTGTGTAACTCCTTGTGCTAAGAATTGAATATCAGTAAAAGAATACTGCGTAATATCAGATCCTAAACCACTGTTAGCTCCAACCCACTCAACTGAGTTAGCCCCGTTAAAGATAGATCCTGTAAAACCATCTTTTCCAGCTCTAAAACTTGGGTTTCTTGTAGAAACAGATCCTGTTAAGTTTAAGAATCCTCCTTTATCTCCTAGTGCAACTCCATAGTTTGCATCTAATTGGAAGCTTTCTCCATCAGTATCTGTGTGCAATGGGAACTCATTGTTTAAGCTACTTGTTTCTCTTCCCGAGTTTGCTCCAAGGTTCATTTGAATTTCGAAACCTTCTTTCTTCTTAAGTACAACGTTGATCACACCAGCGATAGCGTCACTACCATACTGTGCAGCTGCACCATCTTTTAACACTTCAATTCTTTGAATTGCAAAAGAAGGAATGGCATTCATGTCTGTTCCAACACTACCTCTACCTACAGTACTATTAATGTTTACTAAGGAAGTAGTGTGTCTTCTTTTTCCATTTACCAAAACCAACACCTGGTCTGGTCCTAAACCTCTCAATGCTGCTGGGTCAATATGGTCAGTACCATCAGACACAGTTTGAGACGTTGAGGTAAACGAAGGAGCCACAAAATTTAATATGTCATTGATACTTGTTTGTGGACCAGCACTCACCAGTTCACTAATATCAATAATATCAACAGGCACTGGTGTGTTAGCCACCGTTCTGTTTTTATTTCTAGATCCAACCAATACTACTTCATCTAAAGCTACACCGCCTTCTTCAACAACGATTGTTAAATAAGCAGTACTTGTAACTTCTTGCTCGGTAGTTTTAAATCCTAAAGATGAAACAACAAGCGTTGTAGGCATCTTAGTAACAGTTATCGAAAACTCCCCATTCTCATCAGAGGTAGTCCCGTTTGTTGTTCCTTTTTCTACTACATTCATGTACGGTAAAGCTTCACCGTCTTTGTCTGTAATTTTACCCTTTACTGTCTGCGCGCTCACAGTAAATGAAAGCATAAAAACAAGGATAAATGAGAAAATTTTTAATAAGTCATTGTTTTTCATATAAAATTTGATTGATTATTATAGGCAAATGTTCATTTTTTTTATGGTAAAAACAAATTTTTAGCCCTTTAATATTAAGAAAATCTGATTGTTAATTTCTTATTTACGCATTTTTTGGATTTTTTAAAGAAGGCCAATACCTCGCTTTATCGTGTCAATCAATATCTTTAACCTATATTTAACAATAAAAAAATAGCTATTATTGTAGTTTTGTTTTCCTAATTTTTAATACTAAAATTTTATACTAAATGGACGTAGATGTAAGAGCCATCAATGAAAAAATAGAAAGAGAAAGTGCTTTCGTTGATTTATTGACCGGTGAAATGAATAAAGTAATTGTTGGTCAAAAACATATGATCGAGCGATTATTAATTGGGTTGTTAGGAAATGGTCATATTTTACTAGAAGGTGTACCTGGTCTAGCAAAAACATTGGCAATCAACACGTTATCAAAAGCAGTTCAAGGATCTTTTAGTAGAATTCAGTTCACACCAGATTTGTTACCTGCCGATGTGGTTGGAACGATGATCTATAATATTAAAGAGAACGATTTCTCTATCAAAAAAGGGCCTATTTTTGCCAATTTTGTACTGGCAGATGAGATCAATAGAGCGCCTGCAAAAGTACAATCGGCCTTGTTAGAGGCCATGCAGGAAAGGCAGATTACTATTGGAGATTCTACTTTTAAATTAGATGAGCCTTTTTTAGTAATGGCAACGCAAAATCCGGTGGAGCAAGAAGGAACCTATCCTTTACCTGAGGCGCAAGTGGATCGTTTTATGCTGAAAGTTGTGATCGATTATCCAGAACTAACTGATGAACAAACGATTATGCGTCAAAACTTGTCTGGAGGTTTCGCAACAGTAAACCCGGTTATTTCTACAGATCAAATAATAAAAGCTAGAGCTGCAGTTGACGAAGTTTATATGGATGAAAAAATAGAGAAGTATATTTTAGATATCATATTTGCTACGCGTTTCCCGGAAAGATACAATCTTTCAAATCTGAATGGTTTGATCAGTTTTGGGGCTTCACCACGTGGAAGTATCAACCTGGCAAAAGCTGCTAAGTGCTATGCCTTTATTAAGCGTAGAGGATATGTAATTCCAGAAGATGTTCGAGCAGTGGTTTATGATGTTCTTAGGCATCGTATCGGAATTACGTATGAGGCCGAAGCAGAGAATATTTCATCCTTAGACATTATAAATCAAATTGTGAATCAAATCGAAGTTCCTTAAATTAAAAATTCTTTCCCCCGGTTTTAAAAACTATATAAATCGAAGAAATGAATTGTAAATTAATTACCTACAAAACATTATCGGGTGAAAAAAAAATCGCTCGCTATGAAGAAAGAAGTTCCGGAAAATGGATTATTTATCAAAACAAACAACCTAAATACCATTTAGATTGTTTCGATCTAAAAAGTGAATCAGGTCTGCTGCTAAATGATCTTTTATTTTCCGAGAAAAAAACGATCAAACAAATTATAAAAGAGGTTAATAAGAAATATGATAAAAACCTATCTATTGAAAAACCGCCTTTAATTGAAATTGTAAAAGACACAACCATAGAAAATATTGAGCTGGAAAGATTTCCGGCAGAATGGTTAAAGTAAAATGGACACTAAAGAGATATTAAAAAAAGTTCGGAAAATTGAGATCAAGACAAGACGCCTGTCTGATCATATTTTTGGGGGAGAGTATCACTCTACTTTTAAAGGTAGAGGGATGACGTTTTCTGAAGTTCGACAATATCAATTTGGTGATGATGTAAGAGCCATAGACTGGAATGTAACAGCTAGATATAACGAGCCTTATGTAAAAGTTTTTGAGGAGGAACGTGAACTGACCATGGTACTAATGGTCGATGTTTCTGGTTCGGAATTCTTTGGGACTACAAACCAGTTTAAAAAAGACATTGTAACCGAGATTGCAGCTACGCTTGCTTTCTCGGCCATTCAAAATAATGATAAAGTTGGCCTGATCCTTTTTTCTGATGACATTGAACTATTTATTCCTCCTAAAAAAGGAAAAAGTCACGTGTTGAGAATTATCAGAGAATTGATCGAGTTTAAGCCTCAGAGCAAGAAAACAGATATTGGGGCAGCTTTTAAGTTCTTATCCAATGTTATGAAGAAGAAAGCTATTGTGTTCATGTTATCCGATTTTATGGATGACACCTACGAAAGAACATTAAAGATCGTCGGAAACAAACATGATATCACTGGAATCAGAGTTTATGATAAACATGATGAAGAGATTCCAAACCTCGGTGTCGTTCCTATGCTAGATGCTGAAAGTGGTAAAGTGCAATTAGTTAACACTGCATCTAAATCTGTTAGAAATAGCTATAGAGCGAATGCTAATAGATTATTAGATTACTACTTAAAAACATTTAAAAGAAGTGGTGCTGGAACCATAAACACCAGAGTCGACGAAAGCTATGTGAAAAAATTATTAGGATATTTTAAACACAAAGGAAGATAGTTGTAGATGATGAAGAGACTCATTTTATTCGTTTTTATTTTATCAAGTTCTTTTGTCCTGGCACAAAACACTCCAAAGGTATCGGCAAAAGTGGATACTACAAGTATCCGAATTGGAGAACAATTTGAGCTGAAAATCGAAGTTAACGATACCACCAATGTTATCTTACCAAAACTAGATAAGCTTGTTGGTTTAGAAATTGTAGAAGAGGATAAAATCGATACGCTAAAAAGTCGTTTGTTAAAGCGATATGTCTTAACTGGTTTTGATAGCGGAGCCTATTACATACCTCAGCAGCAAATTTTTATTCGAAATCAAGCCTATTTAACGGATTCTATTTTGATCAATGTCGCTACTGTTCCGATAGATACAACGAAACAGAAGATGTTTCCGATAAAATCCATTCAGGAAGAGCCCTATGTTTTTGATGACTTCAAACCGTATCTCATATGGGTCATTTTAGGACTCTTGCTCATAGGAGCAATTGTTTACTTCATCTTAAGAAGAAAGCACAAAGAAGAAGAAGAGGAAATTATTCCGGCATTGCCTCCTTATGAAGAAGCTTTAGAGAAACTGAAGGAGCTAGACCATAAATTACTATGGCAAAACAACAAAATCAAGCAGTATTATAGTGAGCTAACCGAAATTATTAGAGACTATATTGAGAAAGAGTTAAAAGTGCCAGCATTAGAGATCACTTCTGACGAACTTATAGCATATATTCGCGATTTTAAAGACGCTGAAACCTTAGATATTTCTAATGAAACATTCGACAAACTTAAAGCACTTTTACAAGAAGCAGATCTGGTAAAATTTGCGAAGTCAAAACCACTTTCACATGAAATCGAGGAAGATAGAAGAGATGCTGAGGAGATTTTAAACAGTATGAAACCTAAACCTGTAATTGAAGAGGAAGATGATGAATTGGAATAATTTCGAGTTTAACAATCCAGAGTTCTTTTGGCTACTTTTATTAGTACCTGTTTTAGGAGTTTGGTATTTCTTTACGCGTAAAAAAGAAGCTGCCGTACTTACCATGCCAAGTGTGAAAGGTTTCTCTACAAGTGGATCCTTTATATCTAAACTAAAACCAATACTTTCCATCTTACGTTTATTGGCAATTGCTGTATTGTTTATTGCCCTGGCAAGGCCACGTAACAAGTCTGTAACCACCAAAACAAAGGCTAACAAAGGAATTGATATTGTAATGGCTATTGATGTTTCGGCAAGTATGTTGGCCAGAGATCTTAAACCTAATAGATTGGAAGCATTAAAGGTTGTGGCGACCAATTTTGTAAATAGAAGGCCTAATGATAGAATAGGGATCGTTCTTTATGCTGGAGAAAGCTTCACTCAAACTCCAATTACCAGCGATAAAGGAATTGTAAAAAGAACTATTTCTGAAATTAAATGGGGCTTAT
This sequence comes from Flavobacteriaceae bacterium, assembly GCA_965218065.1. Lineage (GTDB taxonomy): Bacteria > Bacteroidota > Bacteroidia > Flavobacteriales > Flavobacteriaceae > Polaribacter. The sequence goes on from OZ244589.1 coordinate 2,938,564, forward strand.
TAGAAGGTGGTACCGCCATTGGTATGGGACTTGGTTCTTCTGTAAACAGATTAAAAGATAGTAAGGCAAAGAGTAAGGTGATTATCCTATTAACCGACGGGGTAAATAATTCCGGAAACATAGACCCAAGAACAGCAACCGAATTGGCAAAAGAATTGGGTATTAAAGTATATACAATAGGAATTGGGACCAATGGAATGGCAGATTTTCCATATGCAAAAGATCCTAGAAGTGGGAAATTACAGTTTAGAAAACAACAGGTGGAGATTGATGAAGAACTCCTAAAGTTTATCGCCTCGGAAACCGAAGGTCAATATTTTAGAGCTACCAACAATACGAAGCTAAAGGAGATCTATGACGAAATTGACAAGTTGGAAAAAACGAAGATTGAAGAATTTAAATATACCAATTACCAAGAAAAATATCGTTTTCTGGTTTTTATAGCTGGTGGATTTTTATTGCTAGAGTTTTTATTACGAAACACGTTATTTAGAAGTTTTATATAGAGCGAATGTACAGATTAGAAGAACCTTTTTATTTTTATTTCTTTACCATTATACCTGTTATAATTGTGGTCTTTCTGATAACGCTCTTTTGGAAAAAGAGAACACAGCGTAAATTCTCCAATGCACAATTACTCGAAAGATTAGCTCCTAATCATTCAGTATTTAAATCGACTTTAAAATTGATCTTTTTTAGCATTGGTATCTCATTTTTAATTCTTGCTTTGGTAAACCCCAAAATGGGAACCAAATTAAAAACTATTAAAAGAGAAGGAGTTGATGTCGTTTTTGCTTTAGATGTTTCTAAAAGTATGTTGGCAGAAGACATTGCTCCGAACCGCTTAGAAAAAGCCAAGCAGATCATCTCAAAGATTATAGATAAGTTAGGTAGTGATCGTGTTGGAGTCATTATTTATGCCGGAAATTCTTACCCTCTCTTACCAATAACCACGGATCATGCGGCTGCTAAAATGTTTTTGCAAAATGCGAATCCAGATATGGTATCGAGTCAGGGAACTGCCATTAATGAAGCTTTGAACTTAGCAAAAACCTACTATAATAATGATGAGCAAACCAATCGTTTTCTAATTATCATTTCGGATGGAGAGGATCATCAGGAGGAAACAAAACAGGTGGCCGAAAATATGGCAAAAGATGGAATAAAAGTATATACTATAGGTGTAGGTACCGAAAATGGAGGGCCTATTCCGATGAAAATAAATGGTTCACTTATTGGTTATAAAAAAGATAGAAAAGGAGAAACTGTTATTACCAAACGTAAAGCAGATGTGTTGCAGGAGATTGCAGATACATCTGAAGGAAGATATATAGACGGAAACAAAACCGACAAACCGGTAAAAATGATCGAAGAGATTATTGGCAATGCTCAAAAGAATGAGTTTGAAACCAAGCAATTTTCAGATTATAAGGACCAGTTTCAATGGTTTTTGGGATTAGGAATTTTGTTTTTAATTTTGGACATCTTTTTGTTAGACAAGAAAACAAAATGGTTGCGTAAAGTAGATCTATTTAACGAAGAAAAAAAGTAACGAATGAATTTGGGTAAACATATCACTGTCTTATTCTTGATGCTCTTTACATCAACGGTTGTTTTCGCTCAAAAAGACACCATTGCAGAGCAAAGAGAAGCAAGAAAATTAGTTCGCGAAGGGAACAATCTGTATAAACAACAGAAATATACAGATGCTTCTGTTTCCTATAAAAAGGCGTTGGAGAAAAACAGCAAATACAAAAAAGCCAGTTATAATTTAGGGAATTCCTTATATCAGGAAAAGTTATATAAAGAGGCAGTTCCTCAGTATGAATTGATGGCTAAAAGCGCCAAAACTAAATTTGAAAAAGCGGAAGCATTTCACAACATTGGAAATGCTATGATGGAGCAAAAACAGTATCAACCTGCCGTAGACGCCTACAAGAATTCTTTGCGTAACAATCCTAACGACGATGAAACTCGATATAATCTAGCGGTAGCACAGAAACTATTAGAGAAAGAGAAGAACAAGGATAAGAATAAGGACAAAAACAAGAATAACAAGAACAACAAAGACAATAAGGACAAGAAAAAAGATAAAAATAAAGACAACAAAGAAGGAGACAATAAGGATAAAAAAGATAAGAAGGACGGAGAAGGAAATAAAGACCCTAACAAGGATCAGAAGAAAAATGACAAGAAGAATAAACAAAAGCCGAAGCCGAAGCAAGGAAAAATGTCTCCTCAACAAATTAAGCAATTGCTAGAGAGTCTTAAGAATGAAGAAAAAAAGACTCAAAAGAAAATGAACACGAAAAAGTCTAAAGGTAAAAAGGTGAAACAAGAAAAAGATTGGTAAGCTATTATAGCTGCCCGTTCTGAATGATTATGAGATTGAAGCTAGTTTACATATCTGTTTTATGTGCTTTCCTAAGTGTATCCGCGATGGGTCAGAAGAAAACTGAACCTACATTAACGGCAACAGTAAGTAAAAACAAACTAGGTGTAAATCAGCGTTTGCGTATTGAGTTTGCTGTTAACAAGCAAGGGGCAGACCACTTTAAACCGCCTAATTTTAGAAACTTTAGAGTTGTCGGTGGTCCCAGTCAATCCATAAGTCAATCCTGGGTTGGAGGAAAAGCGAGTTTTACACAATCCTATACATATATCATTCAACCTAAACGAAAAGGAGAGTTTGTAATTCCTTCTGCTAGCATTGAATTGAATGGTAAAGTGCTTAAATCTAAGCCTGTAAAAATTATAGTACTAGACGCCGTAGCTGTTCCTAAAAATCCTAATGACCCAAACTATATTGCGCAGCAGAACATTCATTTGGTGGCAGAAATTTCAAAGTCGAAACCTTTTGTTGGAGAAGGTGTATATGTAGAATACAAGCTCTATGTGAGTCAAAATATTAGTGTAAACGATTTTTCAATTACAGAATCTCCGCAATACAATGGGTTTTGGAATCAGGATATTAAAATAAATGGACTTCCTATAAAACAAGGGAAATATAATGGCGAATCCTATCGATATGTGGTACTTAAAAAGGCACTTTTAATTCCTACCAAATCGGGAAAATTGTCCATAGACCCCATGAAAATGGATATTGTTATTGGAGTTCCTACCGGAAGAGCTGATTTTTTCGGAAATCCTATTACCAGAAATATTACCAGACCCTTTGCATCTACAAAAAAGACTGTGAGCGTTAAAGACCTTCCTCTCGAAGGGAAACCAGAAAACTTCAATGGTGCTGTTGGAGATTTTAATTTTACCGTGATCTCCAGTAAAGATGTTTTAAAGTCGAATGAATCGGCCTTAATAAAGGTAACTGTTTCCGGAAAAGGAAACCTGAAGCTTTTTGAGATCCCTGAGATCACTACACCTTCGGAACTGGAAGTTTATACTCCAGAACAAAAAGAACGTGTTAATGTGACCACTACCGGTTTAAGCGGATTTGTGAGTAAACACTATACTGTGGTTCCTCAATTTAAAGGGAAATATAAAGTTCCTGGCACTTCATTTTCATATTTCAACCCTAAAGAAAAAAAATACATTACCCTTACATCTGATGATCTTTTTGTAGAGGTCTTAGAAGGCAAAGAGCTTGTAACGAACTCAGATCGAAATAATATTACCAAAAAGAATGTGCAGGTTACAGGTGCGAACTTCAGGTATATACAAACCAAAAGTTCATTTATAAAAGCAAAAAGCGATGACTTTTTTCAGTCGAATTTGTTTTTTGTATTACTGTTCTTACCAATTGTTTTGATTCCGATCGGTATTTTCATTGCTAAAAAACAACAGGAAAGAAACAATGACATTATTGGAAACAAACTGCGAAAAGCTGACAAGCTAGCTAAAAAGTTCTTGTCTGAAGCACAAAAGCAGCTAGGTAAAAAGGAGGCTTTTTATGAAGCACTGGAAAGAGCCTTGCATAATTTCTTAAAAGCTAAACTAAGTATCGAAACTTCAGATATCAGTAGAGAAAAAATTTCTGAACTACTGGCTAAAAGAGGGGTAGAAAGTACTACTATCAGTTCTTTTATTGATGTATTGAAAAGTTGTGATTTTGCGCGTTACACTCCCATAAGTGATGTTGAAATGAAGAGTGAATACGAGAACGCAAAAGAGACCATTGCCCAAATAGATAAACAACTATAACATGAAAAAAATAGTATACATATTGTTATTTGTCTCTTCATTCCTTTCTGCACAGAATGTGGAAAAGCTTTTTCAAGAGGCGAACGATATGTATAAAGTTGGTAAGTATGAAGAGGCTATTGCATTGTATGAAAAAATAGAGACCAATGATGTTATTTCTTCTGAGTTGTATTACAATCTAGGCAATTGTTATTACAAACTAAACAACATCGCAGCCACTATTTATAATTATGAAAAAGCATTATTGATCGATCCGTTAAACGAAGATGCCGCTAATAACTTAATCTTTGCGCAAAGATTAACCATTGATAATATAGAAGCACTTCCAAAATCCGTCTTTCAAAAATTCGACGAGAACTACATTAAGAAATTATCCTACAACAATTGGGCTATCGCAGCGGTTGTGTTTTCTATGTTAGGGTCGCTGCTATTCTTACTTTTTTACTTCTCCTACACACCTTCGAAAAAGCGCCTTTTCTTTACAGGCAGCATATTAAGCATCATTTTACTTATTATTAGCGTAAGCCTTTCCTATAAAGAGTATGCTTATAGCAAATCGAATATCGATGCTATTGTTTTTGCTGAAAAAACAGAAGTAAAGAATTCTCCAACTTTCAACAGTGAAGATGTGTTTACACTACATGAAGGCACGAAGGTAAAAGTGTTGGATAGTGTTGATAACTGGAAGAAGATCAAACTTGCCGATGGTAAGATTGGATGGATCGATGCAGCGGATATAAAAGTGTTGAGGCTTTTTTAAAAAAAATTTAACAAAATATTCCTCAAGCTGTTGTATATTAGCGTTTTTTAAATCATTCATGACCAAACCCATAGCTACTTTCTTTTTCTCATTTGTACTCCTAATGTCCATTGTGGCACCTACGTACATGACATTAACAGAAGGTAGTTGTGAGATTACTGCAATGAAAGAGCAAAATGGTGGTGAGGATGAAGAGAAAAAAGGAAAAGAAGCTACTAAAGACCTGGAAGTAAAGAATTACTACACAAATGACAATCCTTCATTTTTTTTAGGTCTTGAAAAGAAAAAAAGAATCAGTTTTTACTCAAAAAACTACATTTCTTATCAAAAGAAACAACTCTCTCCACCCCCAGAAGTGCGCGCTTAATTTTTCGGGATTTTTATAATCAAAATCATTAAGTAAAACGTTAGCGTTCATGCTAACACTATGCATATTTATATCATGTTTAAAACTATTAAAAGCGATTTACCTGCTAGTATAGTGGTATTTTTCGTAGCATTACCTCTTTGTTTAGGTATTGCATTGGCCAGTGGGGCCCCTCTTTTTTCCGGACTAATTGCCGGAATCGTAGGTGGTATTGTTGTTGGAGCTTTAAGTGGCTCTAAAATTGGAGTAAGTGGACCGGCGGCTGGTTTAGCTGCTATTGTATTGTCTGCCATAGCTACCTTAGGTAGTTATGAGAACTTTCTATTAGCAGTTGTTCTTGGAGGTATCATACAGTTATTGTTCGGGGTTGTTCGTTTAGGTATTATTGGGTACTTCTTTCCTTCATCAGTTATTAAAGGAATGCTAACCGGAATCGGGATCATCATTATCCTAAAACAAATTCCTCATTTCTTTGGTTATGATAGCAGTATAGAAGGAGACTTTACATTTTTCCAGACAGATAGCCAGGGTACATTCTCCGATATATTTAACTCCATAAATTACATCAGCTTAGGACCAACAATTGTAGGTTTGATAAGTTTATTCATTCTAATTTTATGGGATAGAGTATTAACTAAAAAAGCAAAGATCTTTCAATTAGTTCAAGGACCATTAGTGGCTGTTATTGTTGGAATATTATTCTTTGTTTTCTCACAATCATCTGATTCATTAGGTTTCAGATCAGCGCAATTAGTAAGTGTTCCTGTACCGGAAGATATTGATTCTTTCTTCGGACAATTTACCTTCCCCAACTTTGGCGTATTAGGAAACCCTGATATCTGGATCGTAGCTTTTACTATCGCCTTAGTAGCTAGTTTGGAGACCTTATTGTGTGTAGAAGCAACGGATAAGTTAGATCCCAACAAAAATGTAACTCCTACAAACAGAGAGTTATTAGCTCAGGGAACGGGAAATATTATTTCAGGTATGATCGGTGGTTTGCCTATTACACAAGTTATTGTAAGAAGTTCTGCTAATATTCAATCTGGAGGAAGAAGTAAGATGTCTGCCATTGTTCATGGTTTCTTTTTATTGATCTCTGTGATGTTGATTCCTACTTTACTTAATAAAATACCGTTAGCTGTACTGGCAGCAGTACTATTTATTGTAGGATATAAGTTAGCAAAACCTGCATTATTTAAGAAAATGTTCGAATTAGGATGGAAGCAATGGGTTCCATTTGTGACTACAGTTGGAGGTATCGTTTTCATCGATCTTCTAAAAGGGTTAGCTTTAGGATTGGCAGTTGGAATTATTGTTATTTTGATCAAGAGTTTCCAAAACTCACACTTCTTACATATTGAAGACATGAGTAATGGGGTTCATAAAATAAAAATGACGCTTGCCGAAGAAGTAACTTTCTTTAACAAAGGAGCTATTCTGAAGGAGTTAGATAGCTTACCAAAAGATACGTATTTAGAATTAGATGTTCGAAAAACCAGGTATCTAGACAATGACATCATCGAAATTTTACAAGATTTCCGATTAAAAGCAAAAGACAGGGGTATCGATATCAAGCTTGTTTCTGAGCGAGGTACGGTAGAGAACCCTGATAACTTTATTGAATTTTTCAAACTAAGGCCTAAAACCGCTTAATACCGAAATATCATGAAAAATAATTATAAAATCTTAGTATTGTCCGATCTAAAAGGAGATACTACCAGCATGTTAAAAAGCACCGTTAGTTTGGCGCAAATGACAGGAGGATCCATTGAGTTCTTCCATGTAAAAAGTCCGACTGATATTGTTGAGAATGACAATCAGCTAGCGGCAAAACGTGCCGTTAACAAAGAGTTTGCCACAACAAGTAATAAAATAAACAATCTTAGAAAGCTGTTTTCACAGGAGTACAAAGCCGACATAGATTTCAAGTTTTCTGTTGGTAACGTAAAGAATGAGATTGAGAAGCATATTACCGAGTATGATCCGGATATTGTTGTTCTGGGAAAAAGAAAAGTAAAACCTTTGCGTTTTATAGGAGATCGTATTACTGATTTTGTTTTAAAAAAGCACGCAGGGGTTATCATGATCGCAGCCAGTGAAAACGCTTTGGAACCGAACAAAGAGATCTCATTAGGAGTTCTCAACGGTACCGAAAACTCGTTCAATATAGGTTTTGCTCAGGATCTTTTAGATCGAGCGCAGGAACCGTTAAAATCATTTCAAATGGTTAAAGATCCTTCAACTGTTAAAAAAGCAACCATTCCAACGGATAAAAAAGTGTTAGAATATGTTTTTGAACGTAACGATAATTCAGTGAAAAACCTGTCTAAATACGTATCCAAAAATAATATTAACTTGCTATGTATTAGCAGAGGACAAAAAAAGAGCAGCATCGCTTCAGACGTAAGCGATATAGTTGGGAAATTGAACGTTTCTCTACTTGTAGCTAATTAACATAACACAACCATATATAATTTATATTATGAAAGCACATACATTAGAAACACAGTCGGCAATTACACCAGATGCTGCCATTAATTTATTAAAAGAAGGGAATGCACGTTTCGTAGCAAATAAAGGTGCAGATAGAGATCTTCAAGAACAAGTAACAGATACCAGTACTGGTCAGTATCCGTTTGCTACCATCTTACATTGTATTGACTCCAGAGTATCTGCTGAGTTAGTTTTTGATCAAGGAATTGGTGATGTTTTTAGCATTCGTATTGCCGGGAACTTCGTAAATGAAGATATTTTAGGAAGTATGGAGTTTGCTTCTAAGCTTGCAGGAACCAAAGTAGTTGTTGTTTTAGGACATACTGCTTGTGGTGCCGTAAAAGGAGCATGTGACGATGCAAAACTTGGAAACTTAACGACGCTCATTAGCAAGTTGAAACCTGCAGTTGCTGCGGTTGATTCGCCAAGTGATCCTAGCGAAAGAACTTCCAAGAATATTGATTTTGTAAACTCTGTTGCAGAGAAAAATGTATATATGACCATGGATAACATCAGATCTCAAAGTGCCGTTCTAAAAGAAATGGAAGACAATGGAGAGATCAAGATCGTAGGAGCTATGTACGATATCAAAGATGGTTCAGTAACATTTTACTAAAAAAGATCAATGAAAAAACTCGTATTAGCAATACTATTTATCTCATTTTCCTTTACCGCTAAAAGTCAAGATAGTGGTTTAGGAAATTGGTTGATCTATATTGGAAGTAAGCAGTTAAATGAAAAATGGAACCTGCACCACGAGATCCAATACAGGAACTACAATGGTATAGGCGACATGGAGCAACTATTGATCCGAACAGGTTTAGGATATAATTTAGGTTCGCGAAGTAATGTGTTGTTAGGATATGGATATATTAATTCTGAGAATTTTACCGGAAATGGAAATGATCAGCTAACAGTAGAAGAACACAGGATATATCAACAATTCATTACCAAACAAAACATTGGAAGTGTTAGTTTGCAACATCGATATCGTTTTGAACAACGTTTCGTTGAAAGCAACTTCAAAACACGTTTTCGCTATTTCTTAAGTATGAATATTCCATTAAAAAAAGAATCTAAGTACTATCTATCTGCTTATAACGAGATCTTCTTGAATGGAGAATCCAATGTGTTTGACCGAAATCGTATCTATGGCGGTCTAGGCTATAAGGTTCGTAAAGGATTCAAGATAGAGTTAGGCTATATGAGCCAGGTCTTTGAAACTTCCAGTCGAGATCAGATCAATATTATCACGTTAGTTAATTTCTAACAGCTATAAAATATCTGTTAAAAAAACCGTTGAGCCTTCTCAACGGTTTTTTTTTGGGCATAAAATCCCTATTTTAGAGGTTCACAATCAACAAAATTCTATCTATGAAGAATTTATTTTCTAACGTTCGAGGTGATCTTTTCGGTGGAATTACCGCTGGTATTGTGGCCTTGCCCTTAGCTTTGGCTTTCGGAGTATCATCAGGTTTGGGACCGGACGCCGGATTGTACGGTGCCATTTTTATTAGCTTTTTTGCGGCGCTATTCGGTGGGACACCTACTCAGATATCGGGTCCAACGGCACCTATGACGGCTGTAAGTATGGTGATCATTGCAGGGATTATTGCCGCTAATGATGGAGATGTGAGCAAAGCACTACCTTCTATTCTATTGGTATTTTTACTCGCTGGGCTGATACAAATCTTTTTGGGATTTGCAGGCATTGGAAAATATATTCGATATATCCCATATCCGGTAGTTTCTGGATTTATGACAGCTATTGGTGTGATTATTCTAATTACTCAATTGGGCCCATCTTTAGGCTATAATCCAAAAGAAGACACTGAGTTTGTACAAAGATTTAAACCGGAAGCTGAAGAACGGATTCTTGAAAATATTCTCAAAGATGAAGTAAAAGAAGACATTTTGGTATTAGAAGATTTTACTAAAACTATACAAAGAGCAGAAAAGGTTACGCAAGCAGATATTTTACGAGAGTCTCAAACACTTGCAGCTAAAGAAGCTTCTGGCGTACTAGGTTCTATTAAAGTGTTCCCTAGAATGCTCAAAAATATTAATTGGCTAGAGCTTGGTCTATCCTTGGTAACCATTTTTATCATTTTTGGCTTTAAACGAATCACAACAAAAATACCAAGTACATTAGTAGCACTGGTCGTCGTCACAGGAGGAGCCATAGCCCTTGGATTGGACTACAATCCAATTCGGGAAATTCCAAGTGGATTTCCTACACCCAATGTAGAGATCTTTAGCGACTTTAGTTTAGCTTCCATTAGTCCCTATATATTTACGGCCATTGCTTTGGCCCTTCTGGGAGCCATAGATTCTTTATTGACAAGTGTCGTTGCAGATAATATGACCAAAACCAAACATAAGCCGAACAAGGAACTGGTAGGGCAAGGAATTGGTAATAGTATAGCTGCTATTTTTGGTGGAATTCCTGGAGCTGGAGCAACCATTAGAACAGTGGTAAATATTAATTCTGGAGGAAAAACTAAATTATCTGGAATGATTGCAGGAGTATTACTCTTAGTGATCATGCTTGGATTTAGCTCTGTTGCATCTAAAATCCCGGCGGCTGTGTTGGCTGGTATTCTGGTAACAGTAGGAATTGGAGTTATGGATTACAAAGGGCTACGTGCTATTCCTAGCATGCCAAAAGACATCAAGATCAAACTATTTAAGGTCATTTCAGTAAAACTAAGCTCTGAAGTACTGATCATGATCACGGTACTGGTACTATCTTCTCTTTGGGATTTAGTCTATGCAGTAGGAATTGGTTTGGTCATTGCTTCTTTAATGTTTATGAAGAAGATTGGAGACCTTACGGCACAACGATCGGATGTCAAACCGCTGGCTGAAGAGCCGTGGGCCGATGAAGTTGGTATTACAAACGAATTAAAAGAAAAAGTCTTTATTAAGCATATTAAAGGACCTTTATTCTTTGGTTCTACAAGCGATTTTCAACAGTTAGCAAAACAGATCCCAAAATCTGCGACTAATATTGTAATTCGCATGGATAGAATGCAGTATATAGATCAGTCAGGATTATATACCCTTGAAGATATTTTGGTAGATCTTAAAAAAGAAGACAAGAATATACTATTCGTAGATGTACAAAAACAACCCAGGTATATGATGGAGCGAATTGATATGATTCCGGACCTCATTCCTGAAGATTGTATCTTCGACGATTTTAAATCTTGCTTACAATGGCTTAAAGAACATAAAGATTCTTAAAAACAAAAAAACCACAGTAAATAAATACTGTGGTTTTTTTGTTGTATTGTTTATGACTATGGTTTATTCTTCATCATTCGTCCTTCCCACGATCGAGTTCCCATAGTAGATTTATAATAGATCTTATCTCCTTTGATCTTGGTAATCTTTATGTGTAATCTAGTACCACTGGAAAAAGGAAAATCGGGAAGCGTAGCCTCATCGATAGTTAAGTAGTATTCACAATCCGAAACCCACTCTATTGTAGATTTGATGGTGTACTTCTTATCATCGTGATACTCCGTATGACTATCCTCCGTAAAAACTACCAACACATCCTTTTTACCCAACTTGTATGTGAAAGAATTGTTTTTTAGAACAGCACAGTCCTTAACCCTTGGGGTCAAAGAAAACAGGAGCACAAAAAAAGATATTTTAACAATTAAATTCATTTCCCCAATTAAACAGCAATTTACGTTTTTTTAATGATAATTCTATACAATTTTATATTTCTGGTATTTCTACCCTATCCTCTTTAATAATAGATGGGAAAATAGCAGGTGCAATACTCTTTATTGGCTCGTATAAAATCGATTCTTCCAAGGTTTCTTTCTCTACAAATGAGAAATTATAATTGATCCTGTTAAAGAAGATCAATAGAATACTCAGTATAAAAGCAGTTTTAAGAAATCCGAAAACACCTCCTAAAATCTTATTTACCAAACCTAATGCCGCAAAATCGGCCAATTTAGTAAACATTTTACCCAGAGAAGAAACAGCTATAACAATTGCAATAAAGGTAATAGCAAAGGCAGTTAAAGAGATGTAATTTTCCTCCCAAGAAACATATTTCTTTAAAATACCGGCTGCAAAATACGAAAAATGAATGGCTCCCCATACCCCACCAATAAGTGCTACCAGAGACGCTATCTCTACAAACAATCCTTTTGCAAAGCCTTTGACAAAACCATATATTAAGAGTGCTGTAAGTATAATGTCTAAGACATTCATCTTTCAAATTTTTTTCAAATATAAGTAACTAGCCGTTATTTATATAAAAAAACTTATTGGATTACTTTTCCTGTAAAAGCTTCTAATTCGACCTTTAGATCATTAAACATTTTTAGGATACTACTAATCTTCAAATCTCGCTCATCATACTCCTGTGTATTAATTGCACAGGTAAATTCCCAAAGCTCTAAAACTTCTGAAATAGGTACATGATATGAAGCATAGTCTTTGTTGTCTGGTGAAAGTAATAGTGCTTTTCTTTCTTCTAATTTATTGTAAACTCGCTTATAAGTCATCCCGTCATTTACAGTAACAACAACATACGTTCTTCCGTCTTTAACATCTCGGATATCATCGATAAACTGTGCCACAACATAAGACCCATCTTTTAATGGTAACATAGAATCTCCTTTAATAGGAAAAGCACGATGTTTTCCTGTAGGTAGAAAAGGCAATTTTATTTTTTCAAGCTGCTGAATGTATTCCGGGTCATCATACCCTAAAAGGTAGCCTGCTGAAGCTTTTACAGGCACAACTTCTATAAGATTCTCATTATCTTCATCAACAGTTATTGGAAACAATACTCGTTGATTTCCTACTTCTATAAATGAAAAGTCATCAGCATAACTTAAGTCACTCTTTACTAAAATGTCAATAGGTAATTTAAAATATTCCGAAAAAGTTACCAGTAGCTGTATAGGAGGTTCGGACCTACCCTCTTCATAAGAACCGATTCTAGATCGAGTTGTTTGTATTTCTTCTGCTAACTGCTCTTGTGTAAGCCCTTTTAAGGCTCTTAAATGTCGGATGTTTTTTGCTATATAATTCATTTGCTACAAATATAAGCAATGATTGCTACATTTAATAGTTATTTTTGATAAATGTTTCTAAATACTAACTCCCACTTTAGTCTTAGGTATGGTACCATCTCGCCTAAAAAACTCTTACAATTGGCACAGCAAATGTCAATCGAAACCTTATGCCTAACAGATATCAATACAACTTCTGCCTGTATGGATTTTATTCGATTGGCGCCTTCTTTTTCTGTACGCCCAATAGTCGGTGTAGATTTTAGAAATGGTGCAAAACAAGAGTTTGTAATGTTAGCCAAAAACAATCAAGGTTTCCAAAATATAAATCAATACCTCTCTAATCTTTTATCTGAGAAAGAGTATACGGTTCCTTATAGAGCACCTTCTTTAAAAGATGTTTTTGTGGTCTATCCTTTTGAAAAACATTTTGATACTACACTGAAAACTCATGAATTTATAGGAGTTTCTATCGAGAATGCAAAAAAAATTCCTTTTTCTATATGGAAAAACCATACAGATAAATTGGTTGTTCTTCATACAGTCTCGTTTCAAAATAAAAGAAGTTTTAATGCACATCGTTTGCTCAGAGCCATTGATAATAACGCGCTTCTAAGTAAACTTCCGCTTTCCGAACAGGGAAAAGAATCACATGTGTTTATACGCCCAGAAACCCTTGCGCAATCTTTTGTGGAATATCCTGAGATTCTTACAAATACACAACACGTATTAGAGCAATGCTCGATTCATTTCGACTTCTCTAAGGAAACGCCTAATAATCAAAAATCATATACCAATAATGAGGCTTTAGATTATCGATTATTAGAAAAGCTTTCTTACGAAGGACTTCATTATCGCTACAAAAACCCTGACGAGACTATTCTTTCTAGAATTAAAAAAGAATTAGATATTATTAAAGAGAAAGGGTTTGTTTCATACTTTCTAATTAATTGGAAGATCTTAAAATATGCTCGTTCAAAAGGATATTTCTATGTCGGAAGAGGAAGTGGCGCCAATAGTATTATTGCATATTTATTACGAATTACTGATGTAGACCCTATTGAGTTAGATCTTTATTTTGAACGATTCATCAATCTATATCGGAAGAACCCTCCTGACTTCGATATCGATTTTTCCTGGACCGACCGAGACGATATTTTTGATTTTATCTTTAAACGATTTCCGAACACAGCATTGATTACTGTGTACAACACTTTTAAGTACAGAGCTTCTATTAGAGAGATCGGAAAAGTATTCGGTTTACCAAAATCTGAAATCGATCTTTTAAGCTCCGGTAATTATCAATTCGATCGGCTAGATAAACTTTCCAAACTGGTCGTTATCTATAGCAAAGAAATACAGGGGTTACCTAATTATTTGGGAATCCATGCCGGAGGCGTTATCATCTCAGAAAAACCAATACAATATTATACGGCAACGTTTATGCCTCCTAAAGGATTGCCAACAACTCAGTTTGATATGATCGTTGCAGAAGATATTGGATTATACAAGTTCGATATTCTAAGTCAACGAGGTTTAGGAAAGATAAAAGATGCCGTAGAAATTGTCAAAAAAAATCACCCAGACAAACCTCCTATCGACATTCATGATATCCAACGATTTAAACAAGACAAACGTATTCGATATTTATTAAAATATGCCAAAGCCATCGGTTGTTTTTATGTAGAATCTCCTGCTATGCGCATGTTACTTACTAAATTGAGAGTAGACGATTATTTGGGGTTAGTTGCCGCCAGTTCGGTAATTCGGCCCGGAGTAGCACAATCGGGAATGATGCGCGAATATATTCTCCGTTACCGATACCCTGAACGACGAAAAGAAGCACATCCGGTACTGCTTAATATTATGCCAGAAACTTATGGTGTTATGGTATACCAGGAAGATGTGATTAAAGTAGCACATTATTTCGGTGGGCTTACTTTAGGAGAGGCTGATATGTTACGTAGAGGGATGTCGGGAAAGTTTCGCTCCAGAGATGAATTCTTAAAAGTAAAAGACAAATTCTTTGATAACTGCAAGGCTTCTGGAAAACCGGAAAACTTTACCAAAGATGTGTGGCGTCAAATTGAAAGTTTTGCAGGTTATGCTTTTGCTAAAGGACACTCTGCTTCATATGCGGTAGAAAGTTATCAGAGTCTTTTCTTAAAGGCATACTACCCTTTAGAATACATGGTCGCTACTATCAATAATTTTGGTGGATTTTACAGAACAGAGCTCTATGTCCATGAGGCAAGAATGCATGGAGGAACTATTCATGCTCCTTGTATTAATAAAAGTTTTAAAGAAACCGTCATCTATAAAGATCATATTTATCTAGGGCTTATGTTTCTACAGTCTTTAGAAGCAAAAACCATTCAAAACATCCTGGTAGAAAGATCACAAAATGGCGTATTTGCTTCTTTAGATGATTTTATAGAACGCGTCTCCATTTCTATGGAACAGATCAGTATTCTTATCAAAATAGATGCTTTTCGATTTACAGGAACTAACAAGCGAGAGTTATTGTGGGATGCACATATGAAGATCAATAAAGTAACGTTTGAAGCGCCAAAAATGACTTTATTTAAAACAGAATGGGTCTCCTATAAAACACCAACACTCACCTCTTCTGATCTGGAAAATGCTTTTGACCAAATAGAATTACTAGGCTATCCTTTATGCAACCCTTTTGATCTATTGCAAGAGCCTTTTTCAAATCCTCTCAGGGCCGAACACCTTCCCAGGTTTGTAGGAAAAGTTGTTTCTATTGAGGGTTATCTGATCACTACTAAAAAAACAAATACCTCTGGAGGAAAGCAAATGTATTTTGGGAACTTTCTGGATTACGATGGAGACTTTATAGATACTGTTCATTTTCCCCCTGTGGCAAAACGTTTTCCTTTCAGAGGAAAAGGAATATATCGAGTTACAGGGAAGGTCACGGAAGAGTTTGAATGTATCAATATTGATGTAGTTAAAATGGAACGTCTTTCCATTATTGAAGATCCTCGATATGCCGACAGTAGAACCGCACAAAAAATGAAACGACAGGTATTATGAGTGATTTTCGTTCTATTGTACATATGGATCTAGACACTTTCTTTGTTTCTTGTGAGCGCTTGTTAGATAGTAAGCTCATAGGAAAACCGGTACTGATCGGAGGGACCTCAGATAGAGGGGTCGTTGCTTCTTGTAGTTATGAAGCAAGGTCTTTTGGTATTCATTCTGCTATGCCTATGAGAATGGCTAAGCAATTATGTCCCGAAGCGATCATTGTAAGAGGGAATTCAGGCATCTATTCTAAGTTTTCCGATACTGTAACCGACATTATCAAAGAATCTGTGCCATTATATGAAAAAACCTCTGTAGATGAATTTTATGTAGATCTTACCGGCATGGACAAGTTCTTTGGGTGCCATCAGCTGGCTACAGAACTCCGAACGAAGATCATTAAAGAGACAGGGCTTCCCATTTCATTTGGGCTGTCTGTTAATAAAACCGTTTCAAAGATCGCTACCGGAGAAGCTAAACCGAACAATCAGATAAGAATCGAAAAAGGCACTGAAAAGCCCTTTCTTTCACCACTATCTGTAAAAAAGATTCCTTCTGTGGGCGAGGTGATGTATCGTTCTATGTGCGATCTAGGTATCAAACGCATCCAAACCATTCAGGAAATGCCTTTAGAAATGATGGGAAAAGTATTTGGTAAAAACGGGATTTCTATCTGGAAAAAGGCCAACGGCATAGATAAAAGCCCTGTAGTACAATACCATGAGCGAAAATCCATTTCTACAGAAAGAACCTTTGACAAGGATACCACAGACGTCCATAAACTAGAGGGAATCATCATGGCTATGGCGGAAAACCTGATCTATCAATTGCGAAG
The DNA here is from genome assembly GCA_965218065.1 of Flavobacteriaceae bacterium. Classification (GTDB taxonomy): domain Bacteria; phylum Bacteroidota; class Bacteroidia; order Flavobacteriales; family Flavobacteriaceae; genus Polaribacter. Next base: position 2,955,276 of record OZ244589.1, read on the forward strand.
AGGTAACAAACTAACTGCTTGTGTTACTTTTAAAATTCGCTATTCAGACTTTCAGACCTATACCATGCAAAAAAGAATTCCATATAGCAGTGCAGACCACAAGATCATCCCTATTGTTAAAGAACTCTATAAAAAACTATACCAACGACGCATGTTGGTACGGTTGGTAGGCGTTCGTTTTTCTCACTTAGTAGAAGGCGGGCATCAGATAGATATTTTTGATGATGATGAAAAGATCTTAAACCTATATCAAGCCATGGATAAGATGCGTGAACGTTATGGAGATAGAGCTGTAATTCGAGCTAAAGGAATGGAGGCAAAAAGCATTTCCAGGTGGAACCCTTTTACAGGAGAACCTCCGCCGTTACTAGCAAATCGTAGAACTTAGCTTTGTGCTATCTCATTTCTTTTTAAACCGCTTGTTTTTATGTAGTTTTGAAAGAAACCATTCACAGTATGTCGGTTATCCGTAAGTCAATTATATTCCTTTTCGTTTTACTTTGTTGTGAAGCTTCCTTTTCTCAGTCCTTTCAAGATACGATCCCTTTTCGAAATGATCTCGGCTTGATCATTATACCCATGACTTTCAATGGGGTAGAAAAACAGTTTGCTTTTGATACAGGTGCAGAGCAAACCGTGGCCTATGGTTGGGCAAAAGAGACGCTGAAAAGAACCAATAAAACGATGACCATCAATTCTTCAAGCGGACTAAAAAGCCGGATGCGTTTTTATAAAAGCGGGGTTATAGAGCTTGGAAGTCGAAAAATTACCGGACATCGCATTCTAAATGCTAGGAAAAATGACATTTTTTCTTGCTATCGTATTGATGGAATTCTGGGTGTAGATATTATTAAAAAACTCAACTGGAGTATAGATTATGAAAATAAGAGACTTATTATGTATCCGGCCAATTATGTTCCGACAGAAGTAAAGCACATGCATGCATTGGACTTTGATTTTCGTTCCAACAGACCTTATGTCTATCTCAAAGCGAAGAATAACCGACTTAGGTTTCTATTAGATACCGGTGCTGGCGGATCGTCCAATATTTCCAAACGAAACTACACATTGAGCAACATAAATGACTATCCTCAAACTTCTTTTTACACCGGGAGCTTTGACATTAATGGTACGCTTACCTCATCACATCCTATTATTTTTCAATTTCCTAAAGCATCTTCGGGGAAGACAACCTTATCTCCTGTTATTTACTACAACAACAAAAAATCGACTAAAATTGGGAACCAGTTATGGAAAGGCAGGCAGCTTTTTCTAAGCTTACAAAGTGATCGCCTTTATGTTTCTTCTGACACGATTGATCAACCCTATTCTAACTATACTTGTTCAGTAATGTTTCTCAAGGGTAAAATGCGTGTTGTCTCCATAGAAAAAAACAGCGCCCTATGGAATATGGGAGTACGACAAGGAGATGAAATCTCGTCTTACAATGGAAAAAAGTTCACAGATTTCTGTTCTTTAGACCAATATCACCGTGCTATCGTCCAATCAGGCAACCCTTTTGAACTAGAACTTGTTAACGGAAAAAAAGTGACCATTTCTAAAAAGAGAGGCTTGTAATAACCGCCAAACTCTCTCATTTTGTTAACATAAATTTCTTTCTTTTTTATGTAGTTTTGAAAGCAATCCACTAAAACTCATCAATATGCGTATCTTGTTTTCATTCATTATTACTCTTTCCTCTATACTACTTTTAAATAGTTGCCAACAAGAAAATAACGCTATATCGCCTGTAGTTTATTCCATTTCATTTGACAATGCGGTCCATCACGAAGCTGCAATTCATGTTACTTTTTCGGATGTACAACCGGGGAAATTCGCCTTTCGCATGAGCAGAACTTCTCCGGGAAGATATGCACTGCATGAATTTGCTAAGAACGTATACAATGTAAAAGCAACTAATGGTGCCGGAGAGGCTTTAAAAATTACACGCCCTGATCCGTACCAGTGGGTGGTAGAGAATCATGATGGAACTGTACATGTGTCCTATACCCTATTTGCGAATAGAGGTGGCGGAACCTATGCGCAGGTAGATGAAACACATGCACATTTGAACATCCCGGCAACCTTTATGTTTGCCCCTTCTCAGGCAGAGCGCCCTGTAGAGGTTACATTTAATGTTCGTGAAGATCTGAACTGGAAGGTAGCTACACAGTTAAAAAAGGAAAACGGAAACACTTTTTCGGCTCCCGACCTACACTATTTTATGGACAGTCCTACAGAGATCAGCGATCATCAAATACGCTCTTTTGATGTGGATTCTAATGGAAAAAAACAAACCATTCATTTTGTATTACACCATAACGGAACAGATGCCGAATTAGATGCTTATTTTAAAGACGTAAAAGCCATTGTACTACAACAAAAAGAAGTGTATGGAGAGCTCCCTGATTTTGATTTTGGAGAGTATCGCTTCTTGGCTTGTTATGTTCCGAATGCTAGTGGTGATGGTATGGAACATCGAAATTCTACCATTTTAACTACCACCAGAAGCTTAGCTCAGGGAGGGGCCATAAGCACTGTTTCTCACGAGTTCTTTCATGCCTGGAATGTAGAACGTATCCGACCAAAATCGTTAGAACCTTTTGATTTTGAAGAAGCGAATATGAGTGGTGAGTTGTGGTTTGCTGAAGGTTTTACGAGCTATTATACCGGGCTCATCTTGTTGCGCGCAGGTGTATGGGACCAGGATCGTTATTTAAGAAGTATAGCGTCTACCTTTAACTATGTTTGGAACTCTCCCGGAACGAAATTCTTTAACCCCATAGAAATGAGCTACCAGGCGCCTTTTGTTGATGCCGCACGTTCTGTAGATCCGGTAAATAGAGGAAATACCTTTATTTCGTATTACTCTTATGGAAGTATCTTAGGTTTGGCCTTAGATCTTGGGTTGCGCAACCAACCTGGAAACCTGAATCTGGATGATTATATGAAATTGATCTGGAAGAAATTCGGAAAAGAGGAGGTTCCCTATACCATAGAAAATCTGAATCAGGCGTTAAATGCATACGCTGGTGAAGATTTCGGAAATGCCTTTTTTAGTAAATACATTTACGATAGTCAGATGCCAGATTATAAAGCATTATTAGCTTCAGTTGGTGTGAGCTTAACGCAAAAAGGAGATACTCCTTATTTTGGTGCTCGCGTACGACAAGGACGTATCACAAATGAACCAACCATAGGAGGTCCTGCTTACAAAGCCGGATTGGACCGCGGAGATCAATTGATCTCTGTTAATGGAAAGGGGTTGAATGACAAAAATTCGTTCTCTGCTATGATAAACACGCTTAAACCGGGTGATCTTATAGAAATTATATTTACGCGTCATGGCATTACGAAAAATGCTAAGGTAACCTTAGGTAGAAACCCAAGATATACCATTGGATCATACGAAAAGATGGGGAAAGATGTAACAGATGGTATCCAAGCAAAACGTTCTGCCTGGTTAGGAAAAAAATAATCAATTTAAATTACGTTTCTCTATAAAGAATTTCTTGAGTAGCTGACTACATTCTTCTCCTAAAACACCACTTATTACCTTGGTTTTAGGGTGCAATTGAGTGTTTAGGTTGACAAAACCTCGTTGGGGTTCCGGTGCTCCATATACGATCTTACCTATTTGAGTCCAGTAACTAGCTCCTGCACACATCTGACAGGGTTCTAATGTAACGTAGAGCGTACATTCTTTTAAATATTTCCCCCCTAAAAAGTCGGAAGCAGCCGTAAATGCCTGCATCTCTGCATGTGCCGTGACATCATTCAATGTTTCTGTTAAGTTATGCGCTCTTGCAATGATCTTATCCTTCAAAACGATAACAGCACCCACAGGAACCTCATCCTTATCGAAAGCCAATTGCGCTTCTTGCAAGGCTTTTTTCATAAAATAAGTGTCATCGAAAGGAGTTATCATGCTATCAAATATTTCATCAATGATACGAAAAGGATTTGAGTTGTAAAATCGTATTTTTGTCAGATGTCGAAAAACTTGTTAGATACGATTTCTCAACCTTCTGATCTAAGGAAGTTATCCGCTGAGCAATTGCCTCAGTTGGCAACTGAGTTACGGGAGTTTATTATTGACATTGTTGCCACCAAAGAAGGGCATTTAGGTGCTAGTTTAGGGGTGGTAGAACTTACCATTGTATTGCACTATTTATTTGACACGCCCAACGATCTGCTCGTTTGGGATGTAGGACATCAGGCTTACGGCCATAAGATACTAACAGGTAGAAAAAACATTTTCCATACCAATAGGCAGTTACAAGGTATCTCCGGCTTCCCAAAAAGGAGTGAAAGTGAGTATGATACTTTCGGTGTTGGTCATTCATCAACATCAATATCCGCTGCTTTGGGGATGGCCATCGCATCAAATTTAAAAGGCGAAGACGAAAAGCATCATATTGCTGTTATTGGAGATGCCTCTATTGCAAGTGGAATGGCTTTTGAGGCGTTGAATCACGCAGGTGTTTCCAAGGCGAATCTGTTAATTATTTTAAATGATAACGCTATTGGTATTGACCCATCTGTTGGTGCTTTGAAAGAATACCTGACCAAAGTAAAGACGGATAGAACATTGGCAAATAACAATATTATCAGAGCATTGAACTTTGATTACTCAGGCCCCATAGATGGGCATGATATTGACAAATTGAGTGCTGAATTGCGTCGATTGAAAAAGAAAAAGGGGCCAAAATTCTTGCATATTGTTACCACCAAAGGAAAAGGCTTGCAAAAAGCAGAAGAAGATCAGGTTCGCTATCATTCACCTGGAAAGTTTGATAAGATTTCAGGAGAAATATTTTCTAAGTCTGAAGAGAATCAGCCAGCAAAATATCAAGACGTTTTTGGAGAGACCATTCTAGAACTAGCCAAAGAAAACTCAACTATTGTTGCGATTACTCCGGCCATGTTAACAGGTAGTTCTTTAAATACCATGATGAAATCCTTTCCAAAAAGGACTTTTGATGTGGGTATTGCAGAACAACATGCAGTAACATTGGCTGCTGGTTTTGCTACACAGGGAATGATCCCTTTCTGTGTTATTTACTCAACCTTTCTGCAAAGAGGGTACGATCAGATCATTCATGATGTGGCATTACAAAACTTGCCGGTTATCTTTTGCATAGATCGTGCTGGTTTGGTAGGTAGGGATGGTGCTACACATCATGGTGCTTTTGACATAGCATATCTGAACTGTATTCCTAATTTGATCATCGCTGCGCCCAGAAATGAGGTGGAGCTAAGAAATATGCTATACACTGCGCAACGAGGATTGAAATATCCCATTGCCATACGCTATCCAAGAGGTAAAGGGTCTATCATTGACTGGAAGCAACCTTTTTCTCAGGTAGAAATTGGTACAGGTGTTTGTTTACAAGAAGGTACAGATATCGCTATTTTATCTGTAGGTACGATAGGTAACAATATTACAGAAGCTATTGAATCAATAGAGAATAAAGATCAGATTGCTCATTTCGATATGCGTTTTGTAAAACCTTTGGATGAACCGTTGCTGCACAACATTTTTAAGGGTTTTCGCACAATTATTACCATTGAAGACGGTACCGTTAACGGTGGATTTGGAACGACTGTTTTATCTTTTGCTGCAGAAAACGACTATCAAAATACAATTAAGATTCTAGGCATCCCTGATCAATTTGTTGAACATGGCGATACACTGGAGCTACAACAAGAATTAGGTTTGGACCCTGTTTCTTTATCCAAAGAATTTGAAAAATATCTTTCATAAAAAAAGCGCTCTAAGAGCGCTTTTATTTTTTAAGCTAAGAAACACATTACTCAATAATGATCTTTCCTGAGGCTTTTTTGTTATTCTCATCGATCAGGTTTACTATGTATACTCCTGGTCTTGCGTTTATAGATATTTGCTGATCTCTTCTTTCATTAAAATCAACATTCGCAGTATGCACTTGTTTTCCAGAAATATCAAAAACCTGAACTCTTGACTTCCCTAATGTGTTTTTAGCAAATAGTGTGAAGTCTCCTTTAGAGATCGTTGGATACATGGTAAATACTTTCTTATCTGCCAATACTTCATCTACAGAAGCCGGAGTAGCTGTAAAGTTCGCAGTGAACATTCCTCTACCGTGTGTTGCTGCCAACACCATATTATCACTCTCTCTGTATTGTAGCATATCTACACGTACATTCCCCATGTTTGTATTAATAGGCTCCCAAACTACAGATCCAGCGGTAATATCCAACGTTCTCCACATTCCAACCTCAGTAGCTAGAATTACTTCTTTTCTATCTAAAGGATTAAATAGCGCCCATCGAACAGGCATATCGGGTAAATTTCCTTCTTTATCTACCCAGGTTGTTCCTCCATTGGTAGAGTACCATACACTTTGTAATCCATAGTTTGAATAGGTTAACAATAATTCATCTTCTGTAGCACCAACTTCTAAACAAGAAACAGCTCCTTCAAAAAGATTGTTATTAGAGATATTCGTTACTGTACCATCAGATGCTCTTTTTATTAGCGTATTTGCTACGGTTCCATAATATACCGCTCTTGCATTTTCATTATAAGGTGAAACGCGAACATGAGAAACAGCTGTGGTCAATTCAGGAACAGCTATATCCGAAGTCGTTCCTAAAGAGTTAGTTCCTGATCCCTGATCGGTACCATCGGCGTTCAACGTAGTTTCAGTAATTGTTCCTACTGCTTCGTGAGAGTATATTTTATTATTATGAGAATCGTAATCTGCAGGGTTAATAAAGCTTCCATTTCCACTGTTTAATTGAATCCATGTTCCATTTGGATTCGTGGTGTAATCTAGCAGATAATAGGTGTTTCCTGTAAACGACACGATTCTATACTGTCCATTAGCACCATCATGGTGTTCCTGATCGATAAAGGTAAAACCTCCATCTCCTCCCCAAATTTCTACGGTGCTTCCAAATCCATCTTCCGAAAACAAAATGGTTCCATTGTCCTGTGTTCCTCCGGCAAATCCGTGTGTTGCCACAGGGTCAATGGCAGCCGAGTAGAATTGTGTTACATTCAAATTCAAGTTTCTATTAAAAATTCCAGTTGTAAAAGCATCTGCTCCATTTGTTGGAATTACAGAAAGATCCGGAACATAGGAAACTCCTCCATCTGATGTAATGACCATTTGATCGTTATTATTAGGTCTAAATACAATATTGTGAATATCTGCATGGACATAACTTACGGAAGCATCTCTAAATGAGCTCCAGCTGGATATTTTGGTCCAATTGGCTCCTCCATCAGTTGTTTTAAATGTATTTACCCCTCCAATATATACTTCGTCTGAATTTGTTGGGTGCACAGCAGCAATAAAATCGTACCATGCTTGCCCTCTAGTGAAATCGGTTGAAGGAATTCCAGAATCAGGATCATCTGGTCCTGTAAACGAAGACCAGTTATTCCCTCCGTTTGATGTTTTCACAAACTCACCAAAACCATTCCCGTCTGCAATTAACGCATATACGACATTTGCATCCGATGGTGCAGTAGCTACTTCAACTCTTCGTGGTGTGGTTACTGTAGAAGTATATCGCGTAGTCCATGTAGTACCATCTGGAGAAGACCAGATATTTCCACTAGCATCTCCTGCCCAAATAGTGTTATCTGGAGCAATTTCCAGATCTCTCACTGCCGTTCCTGAAACATTGGTCCAGTTGGCTCCGCCATCGGTAGATCTAAAAAGGTCTGTTCCTGAAGAGCTGGTTCCGTCTGTATCTCTCATACTTGCGTATACGACTGCAGATCCACTTTCATTTCTTACAACAATGTCGTATACATATTCGAAATCTGTTGTAGAAGATAGATTGGACCAGGTAACTCCACCATCGGTACTTTTCCAAATTCCACCTCCAACAATAGCATCAACATTTCCCCATCCTTCTCCTGTTCCAGCATAAAATGTCATGGTATTTACCGGATCAAAGGTCAATGCTGAAACTGCAAAGTTTGACATATCTGGAGCTACTTGAGACCAGGTCGATGTTTCATCCGTCACATCGTTATTTACCCATATTCCGCCACCGACACCAGCAGTAAAAGCTTTCTTATCTGTATTGTCATTTGGATCGAAAAAGAACCCTCTGATTCGTCCAGCCACTTCTTTTGGTCCTCTAGATTCCCAACTAAAATTAGTATTTCTATTCGTCGCAGTTAATTGGTTTGCCGTATTAATTGCTTCAACTAACCGATCCTTAGGGATGGTCCTGGTTGCAGGATCCATAGTTCTTAAGAAATCTTGTTCAAAGGCTAGATCTGGTCTGTCTTTTTTTGGAATTTTCTTTAATTCTTCCTTGGTAAGTAATTTCCTTTTTGAGTAAGGGTGGTTATTGATATACTCAATATATGCTAACCTTCTTTTTTCTTCTTCATTTTCTGTATTCGCAATGTATAAGACACTTGCAGCTAAGAAAATTATTAAAACGAATAGTACTTTTTTCTTCATAATTAGTCTTTTAAAGTCTTTGTATGTAAGATAAAAACAGTCTGTAACCGCTTTACCCTACAGTATTTTAGTTTAATATCCTGCCCTCTAAGACTACTAATTTAGTACTTTTAAATAATATTTCCAGTTAATTTTTTGTGAAGTCGAATTGCATAACTATCTGACATTCTGGATACATACGTGCAAATCATCATCACTCTTGCATATAAATCGTTATGAGTGATTTTAAACTCGTCTGGTAATAAATTCAAAATTAGCTTGTCGTAATTAGATGGAGATCCGAGATGTTTATTGTTGATCGCGCTAACAAAAACGTCTAGCAGATCAGCAATGATCTTATATCCTGCGACCTCTTTTTCTACTACTTCGTTACTTAAATAGATCTTTTGAACGCTTATCTTAATAATGTCGTTGATCTGTGCTTCATACTTACATTTGTCTAATAAAGATTTATCAAAATCTCCTTGTAAGATCTGTGCTTCGTTTTCTAGAAAAATAGTCACAGCCTCATTTATCAGCGTATTTATAGCTAATGCTCTTAAATAACTTACTCTGTCCTTTTTAAACTTTAAAGAATGGTATTTCTTAGTATCGATAGTATCTTTTACTAGTTTTATCAAATATTCTAATGCAAATTCCTCTTCTATCAAACCAAGATTGATCCCATCTTCAAAGTCTATGATAGTATAACAAATGTCGTCTGCAGCTTCGACCAAATACGCTAAAGGGTGTCTATAAAAAGAAACATCGTCGGTAGCGGACTTTTGCTGTAATCCAAGATCATTGACCACATCTAGAAAAGCTTCCTTTTCTGATTGGAAAAAACCATATTTCTTATCTACAATATGTTGGGTCGGTTTTTTAGGTAATGATTCTTTAGGATACTTTAAAAAGGCTCCTAATGTTGCATATGATAATCGTAAACCACCGGAGATCCCTTCTCGACTTTCTGTAAGGATCTTAAACCCATTGGCATTTCCTTCAAAATCAATAAGGTCCTGGTATTCTTTTGCCGTTAATTCTGATTTGAAACTCTGGCCTTTCCCTGTTTTAAAATACTCTCCAATCGCTTTTTCTCCAGAATGGCCAAACGGCGGGTTTCCAATATCGTGCATTAGCGAGGCAGCGGCTACGATGGCACCGAAGTCGTTAAAGGTATATCCTTGCGTTTTAAGTTCTGGGTGCTTTTCTAACAAAGCTTTTCCTACTCTTCTACCCAAAGTTCTTCCCACCACGGATACTTCTAAACTATGCGTTAGTCTGGTATGTACAAAATCTGTTTCCGATAATGGTATTACCTGTGTCTTATCTTGCAAACTTCTGAATGCAGATGAAAAAATGATCCGATCAAAATCTACATCAAATCCTAACCTGGTTTCATCTTGCGCAGTTCTTTCTCTTTTTTGTGTATCGCCAAATCTCTTTAAAGAGAGTAATTGTTCCCAATTCATCATAGTAAAAAAATATGTTCGAATTTACTAAAAAAGAGAGGCTTTTAACCTCTCTTTTTTACATTTAATTTACATGTCTCGGTTTAAGAACCACACATTAAGCAATCATCCGGTCCGGCATTTTTAGATGCCTCTACCATGGCTTTAAATTCTTCCGGGCTCATTGGTTTTTCTGTTTCGTTCTCATTCTTTTCTTTAGAAAGTGTAAACTGAATCGCATTCACCGCAGACTTGGTTCTTAAATAGTACATTCCTGTTTTTAGTCCTGATTTCCATCCATAGAAATGCATCGACGTTAATTTTGCAAAGTCAGGGTCTTTCATGAACAGGTTCAAGGATTGAGATTGATCGATAAAGTATCCTCTATGACGTGCCATATCGATAATGTCTTTCATACTCATCTCCCAAACTGTTTTATATAGTTCTCTTAGGTCTGCTGGAATTTTTTCTATGTGTTGGATAGATCCGTTTGCACGCATAATATCCTCTTTCATGTTATTATCCCATAAGCCTAACTCTACTAAATCTTCCAATAAGTGTTTGTTTACAACAATAAACTCACCAGACAGTACTCTTCTGGTATAAATATTAGAAGTGTATGGTTCAAACGCCTCATTGTTTCCGAGGATCTGAGAAGTAGATGCCGTTGGCATTGGTGCTACTAATAGTGAATTACGTACTCCGTGTTTCATCACGTTCTTACGTAACTTCGCCCAATCCCAATTTCCGCTTAATTCTTCATCTTTGATGCCCCACATGTTGAATTGGAACTCTCCTTCAGACATCGGAGATCCTTTAAATGTAGAATATGGTTCTTTCTTTGCTTTCGCAATCTCCATAGAAGATGTTACGGCTGCAAAGTACATCGTTTCAAAGATGTCTTGATTTAATTTTTTTGCCTCTTCGGAAGTAAAAGGTAAACGCAGGTTAATAAACGTATCTGCCAATCCTTGAATTCCTAATCCGATAGGTCTGTGACGGAAGTTTGAATTTTCCGCTTCTTTTACCGGATAATAATTCATATCGATTACCGTATCCAAATTACGTGTTACTTTCTTAGTAACATCGAATAATTTTTTATGGTTGAAGAATTTTTCTCCGTTCTCTTTTTCCGTAATGAACATTGGTAAAGCAATAGATGCTAAGTTACATACTGCAACTTCGTCTTTTGCTGTATACTCCATAATCTCCGTACATAAGTTAGAAGAACGAATAGTTCCTAAGTTCTTATGATTCGTCTTACGGTTTACTGCATCTTTATACAGCATGTATGGTGTTCCTGTCTCAATTTGAGATTCCAGGATCTTCTCCCATAATTCACGTGCTTTGATGGTCTTTCTTCCTTTTCCTACTTTCTCGTACCCTTCGTAGAGTTTTTCAAACTCATCTCCATAAGTATCATATAAATGTGGACACTCATTTGGGCACATTAATGTCCAGGTACCATCTTCCTGAACTCTTTTCATAAATAGATCTGGAATCCACATTGCGTAGAACAGGTCTCTCGCACGCATTTCTTCTTTCCCGTGATTCTTTTTTAAGTCTAGGAAGTCAAAAATATCAGAGTGCCATGGCTCTAGGTACATTGCAAATGATCCTTTTCTTTTTCCTCCTCCTTGATCTACATATCTTGCGGTATCGTTAAATACTTTAAGCATAGGAACGATTCCATTAGACGTTCCGTTTGTCCCTCTAATGTAGGAACCTGTAGCTCTTACATTATGAATAGACAACCCAATTCCTCCAGCAGACTGAGATATCTGAGCAGTTTGTTTTAGTGTATCATAAATTCCTTCAATACTATCGTCTTGCATTTGTAATAAGAAACAAGAAGACATTTGAGGTTTAGGTGTTCCTGCATTGAACAATGTTGGTGTTGCATGTGTAAAGTATTTTTTACTCATCAACTCGTATGTAGCAATTGCTTCGTCAATATCTCCTTTATGGATACCAATAGAAACCCTCATGAGCATGTGTTGAGGGCGCTCTACGATCTGACCGTTTAGTTTTAATAAATAGGAACGTTCTAATGTTTTAAATCCGAAATAATCATAATTAAAATCTCTATTGTAAATAATAGTAGAGTCTAACTTTTCTGCATTTTCTTTAATGATCTCGTATACATCGTCTGCTAATAATGGAGCTTTCTTCTCCGTACGCGGGTTCACATAATGATACAGGTCATGCATGGTATCTGAGAACGATTTTTTCGTGTTCTTGTGTAAGTTAGATACGGCGATTCTTGCAGCTAATTTTGCATAATCCGGATGTGCCGTTGTCATGGTAGCCGCTGTTTCGGCTGCCAGGTTATCTAATTCAGAAGTGGTTACTCCGTCGTATAATCCTTCGATTACACGCATTGCCACTTTTACTGGATCTACAATATTGTTTAATCCATAACACATCTTTTTTACTCTGGCCGTGATCTTGTCGAACATCACTGGCTCTTTCTTGCCGTCTCTTTTTACTACATACATGCTCTATTTGGTTTTATATAATTAGTTGATAAACTGAATTCAGCTTATTAGGTTAGTTTAAAAATCTGCATCAAAACTGATGGACCCTGTTCCTCCTGATTTTACTCCTGCTTTTTGGTATTCGGATACTCTTTTCTCGAAGAAATTTGTTTTTCCTTCTAAAGAAATCATTTCCATAAAGTCAAAAGGATTTGTTGCGTTGTACACTTTTTCACATCCAAATTCTAGCAATAGTCTATCTGTAACAAACTCTAAATATTCTGTCATTAATTTGGCATTCATTCCAATCAGACTGATTGGTAATGATTCTGTGATAAATTCTCTTTCTATATCTAACGCATCTACAATAATTTCTTTGATACGTTCTTTAGATACTTTATTTACAATATGTTTATTGTGTAAATGAACAGCGAAATCACAGTGCATTCCTTCGTCTCTTGAAATTAGCTCATTAGAGAATGTTAGTCCTGGCAACAACCCTCTTTTCTTTAACCAGAAAATAGAACAAAATGCACCTGAGAAGAAAATTCCTTCTACCGCGGCAAAAGCGATCAATCTTTCTGCAAATGAATCTGATTCGATCCATTTTAAGGCCCACTCTGCCTTTTTCTTAATCGCGGGAAACACCTCGATAGCTCTAAATAACTTGTCTTTTTCTACTTCATCTTTTACATAAGTATCGATCAACAAAGAATAGGTTTCAGAATGGATGTTCTCCATCATGATCTGAAATCCGTAAAAGAACTTCGCCTCTGAATATTGTACCTCGTTCACAAAGTTTTCGGCCAGATTTTCATTTACAATTCCATCAGAAGCGGCAAAAAACGCCAGGATATGTTTTATAAAATAACGCTCATCGTCAGACAGCTTGTTATTCCAGTCATCCAAATCTGAATGCAAGTCAATTTCTTCAGCTGTCCAAAAGCATGCTTGTTGTTTTTTGTACCAATCCCATAAATCGTTGTGTTGTATGGGAAAGATTACAAATCTGTTGTCATTTGGCTGTAAAATAGGTTCTATTGCGGACATTTTTGCGTTGTTTTTTTGATTTTGGGGAATTTTCTCCTAAAAAAGGATGCTAACAAAGATTGGAAAAAATGCTAAAAATTAAAAGCCATACTTATTCACAAAACCCAGCAAGTTTTTAACAAAATTGACTTATGTTAAATTAAAATTGAAAAAAACAATATTTTTTAAACATCTGATTATCAAAATGTTATAACGTTAAATTTTTGTTAAGCACTATTCCTGCTGACATTCTTAAAATGAGATTACTAATAATTTTTTCTTACGTATTTACCTTGAATTTCGCGCTGCTGAATGATCTAAAAAATACGCCTTAAACCGTACTAATGAAATAGTTGGCAAAAACAGCTTCATTACGACTTAATAGACCTACCTTTGCCCTTTATTAACTATTATTATTATACAAGTGAAAAACGGAACAGTAAAATTCTTCAACGAATCTAAAGGATTTGGATTTATCATTGAAGATGGTTCAAAAGATGAATATTTCGTGCACGTATCTGGATTGATCGACGAAATTAGAGAAGGTGATGCCGTAGAGTTTGAATTAAAAGAAGGTAGAAAAGGATTAAACGCAGTGAGCGTTAGAGTTATCTAATATTTTAGATTTAATTTTTTTTACAAAAAAGCCTGAGGTAAAACCTCAGGCTTTTTGTTTTATAACTAGTTCCTCTTTTAGCTTAATTTGCCTCAATATCTAAATGAAGGTCAATAGTAAAGTTTAATGGAATGCTTGAGTTTATTGTACCGGAAGCTTGCAAGTTTACAATTGAAGTAGTTTCCAGAATAGTTTCAATCTGACTGACTACAGCTGGGTCTGCTATTTGAAAAACAGTCCCATTTGCTGCTTCTTGCGAGATATTCACATTAGAAATAGTGGCTATTACAACATTGTTCACTGTTAGCGTTGCTGTCGATATGACTCCGTTTGTGTCTCCAGAAAAATTCGAAAATTGATACGTGAGACTGTTTACAGTAACCGAATTAATATTGCTATAGTTTGCAATTAACTGACTTAGATCGTGTGTACTTGTTTCCGTAAAGGTAGTTTGTCCACTTCCGGTTTGAGGAATGCCTACTTCAAAAGACTCATCTAAGGTATAAGGCGTGGATGTATTTACTGTAGTTTGATTGTCCTCACAAGACATCAGTATAAATACAGCAAACAATAAGGATGCTATTTTCTTCATATTTTTTGTTTTTCGAACGCTAAAGATACTAAAAACCAATACTTTATTGATGCTCCTTGGCAACTTTTTCAAGATCGTTATACCATGGTTCTCCAAACTTTCTAATCAATGCTTCTTTCACAAATTTATACACAGGCACTTGCAATTCTTTGCCCAAAGTGCATGCATCATCACAGATATCCCATTTGTTGTAGTTCACCGCAGCAAACTCAGAATACTCCTTAACACGCACAGGATACAAGTGGCAAGAGATGGGTTTTTTCCAGTCGATTACTCCTTTATTATAGGCTTCTTCTATACCACACAACGCCGTTTCTTTCTCATCAAAAATGACATATGCACATTCTTTATGATCTACCAACGGGGTTTCTAATTCGTCAAAATCACTTGTGACCCATACCCCTTCTTTTTCAATAGCTTCAATTCCTTCTTTTCTAAGAAACGGCTTTACTTTAGGATAGATCTCTTCTAGCTTCTTTGTTTCCTCTTTACTCAAAGGGGCTCCAGCTTCTCCATCTATACAACAAGCACCTTTACAAGCCGCTAAATTACAGACAAAATCCTTTTCAAGGATATCTTCAGAAACAATGGTTTTTCGTAATTGAAACATGCCTCAAAAATACATTATTTTTTTCCGATTATTTTACGGTATGCTAAACTAAGTTGACTAATTTTGTAGCATATTTTTATGTAGTAAGTCATGGAAAACATTAAACAAATTTTTACGGCGTTTATGGTCTTATTTGCGGTAATTGACATTATCGGGAATATTCCTATTATTATTGACCTTAGAAAAAAAGTTGGACATATTCAGTCCGAGAAAGCATCTATTATTGCTGGGAGCATTATGATCCTTTTTCTGTTCTTGGGTCAAAGCTTACTATCCTTAATTGGCATCGATGTCAATTCGTTTGCCGTTGCAGGGGCGTTTATTTTGTTCTTTATTGCATTAGAAATGATTCTAGGAATTACGCTTTATAAAGAAGAAGATTCCAACTCCATAACAGCTTCTGTTTTCCCGTTAGCCTTTCCTCTAATTGCCGGACCCGGAAGTTTAACTACTCTTTTATCGTTAAGAGCTGAATTTGAAATCCAAAATATCATAATTGCAATTGTATTAAACGTACTTTTGATCTATATCGTTCTTAAAACCTCATCAAAGATTGAGCGCATCATAGGTCCGAACGGAATTAAGATCATTCGAAAGGTTTTTGGAGTTATCCTGCTTGCTATTGCTGTAAAACTATTTGCAGATAACATTAAAGCTTTAGTGTAATGTTTGATGTATTGATCATAGGTGGAGGGGCTGCAGGTTTACAATGTGCTTTAGTTTTAGGGTCGGCTGCAAAAAAACCATTTGCTGTAGATAAGAAAATGGGAATTATTGCACATCAAAAGGCCTCTCATTTGCAAAGTGCTTTATTTAATAATGTATTGGGGTTAGCTCCTGGTACCTTAGGAGAAAACATATTAAGCAATGGAAAGAAGCAGTTAACAGATTTGTATCCAGAAATTGAACAAATTGATGCCGAAAAAGTAACGGCTATCGATCACGTTGACGGAATCTATATTGTTACTACAAACAAATCAACCTACAAAACGGCTCTTGTTGTCTTGGCTCTTAATTATGCAAAGCCTTTTACCATTAAAGGCTTAGAGGCATATTTGGAACCTCACCAATTAACAAAACCAATGAAAGATCGAGTACAGTTGAAAAATAAGAACTTACTGGTCAAAGAAGGCTTGTATGTATGTGGTACTATTGCCGGGTTTAGAAGTCAATTTGCGATTGCTGCAGGTACAGGTGCGATGGTCGCAACAGATATTCTAACCTTATGGAATAACGGAGAACATGTTAAAGTTCATGATAAAGCATAAAAAAGCCAGCTGTTCAGCTGGCTTTTTTATGCTTCTATTTTTACAGCTATTCTACCGTAACTGATTTTGCCAAATTTCTAGGTTGGTCTACGTTTTTGTCCAGCATTACCGCAATGTGATATGATAATAACTGGAACGGAATCGTAGTTAACAACGGTGTTAATGCTTCCTCTGTATCCGGTATTTCAATAACATGATCCGCAATTTCTTTAACAGTAACATCTCCTTCTGTTACAATTGCAATGATCTTACCTGCTCTAGATTTGATCTCTTGAATATTACTCACTACTTTTTCGTAATGCCCTTTATTTGTTGCTATCACAAAAATTGGCATGTTTTCGTCAATCAGCGCAATAGGCCCGTGTTTCATTTCTGCTGCAGGGTATCCTTCTGCATGTATATAAGATATTTCTTTAAGTTTTAAAGCACCTTCTAGGGCTACAGGGAAGTTAAATCCTCTTCCTAAGTAAAGACAGTTCTTCGCATCTTTGTAAATAGCTGCGATTTCTTTAACTCGTTCATCGATCTCTAACAGTTTTTGCACTTTTTCCGGAATCAACTGCATCTTTTGAAGATACATATGGAATGCCGAATTTGATAAGGTTCCTTTTGCTTTCGCTAGTTTTAAAGAAATTAGCGACAGAATAGTAATCTGAGTTGTAAAGGCTTTTGTGGAAGCCACCCCTATTTCCGGACCAGCATGTGTATAGGCTCCTGCGTGAGTTTCTCTTGCAATAGAAGATCCAACAACATTACATACCCCAAAAACAAAGGCTCCCTTAGATTTTGCCAGTTTAATAGCTGCCAAGGTATCTGCCGTTTCTCCAGATTGAGAAATCGCAATGACCACATCTTTAGGTGTAATAATCGGATTTCTATATCTGAACTCAGAAGCATACTCTACCTCTACCGGTATTCTAGTCATATCTTCTAAAAGATATTCTCCTACCAGTCCTGCATGCCATGATGTTCCACAAGCCACAATAATAATTCTATCAGCATTTAAAAAACGCTCCATATTATTATCCACTCCTGCCATTCTAATGATTCCTTCATCCGGAAGCATTCTTCCTCTGTAGGTATCAATAATTGCTTTAGGTTGTTCATGAATTTCTTTTAACATGAAGTGCTCGTATCCTCCTTTTTCGATCTGTTCGAGACTTAATTGTAGCTCTTGAATATTAGCATCTACTAAAGAATCATCCTTAATTTTACGAACTTTGATCCCTTTATGTAATTTGATAATTGCCATTTCTTCGTCTTCTAAGTAAATAGCATCTTTCGTGAATTCAATAAAAGGTGAAGCATCAGAAGCCACAAAGAATTCTTCATTGTCTTTACCTATTCCAATAGCTATAGGGCTTCCAAGTCTTGCTACAACGATCTCGTTGGTCTTTGTTTTATCGAAAACAGCAATTGCATACGCCCCAATAACTTGCGTTAGTGCTAATTGCACTGCTTTCCCAAGTTTACATCCTTCTTTCTTCTTAACTTCTTCAATCAAGTTAACTAATACTTCTGTATCGGTATCACTTTTAAAAGTATACCCTCTAGAGATCAACTCTTTTTTTAATGTATCGTAGTTTTCTATGATTCCATTATGCACGATAACAAGATCTCCTGAAGCTGAAAAGTGTGGGTGAGAATTTATATCATTTGGAACACCATGCGTAGCCCATCTTGTATGACCAATACCAATGCTCCCTTCTTTTCTAAAAGGTTCCGCATCTGTGATTTTTTCTAGGTCAGAAACTTTTCCTTTTGTCTTGGATAAATGCATTTCTTCTCCATCAAACATCATCACACCTGCACTATCATAGCCTCTATACTCTAATCTTTTGAGTCCGTTGATTACTATAGGATAAGCCTTTCTTGGTCCTATATAGCCTGTAATTCCGCACATAACTTTTTCTTTTAGTTTGGGTTAGTTAGTATTAATTGATCGTTTTCTCCGAATACGATATCTTTAAACGGACCCTTCTATCTCCATTGGTCAACAAATGGTTTAATAACATAACCGCCTTAGGGTTCCAATTATAGGAGTCAATGATCGTATCTGTAACAGTAGTTGGGAAATCCGTTGGATTCGCAACTTTCAATGTTAATGGTGGATTGTAACTTGTTGCTCCACTCAATATATCCGAAATGTAGTCTGTAATTCTAAACGTATATTTATCTGGTTTCTTTTCGTCTGTCAATTCTAAAACTCCTCCAAATGCCACACTTCCTTCAGATAGTAAATCTTTAATTACAGCTGGATGCGTTCCATTTTTATATAAAAATAATCGAAATGGTGTCGCTATTGTATCAAAACCGACAATATCTTGATTTACATAAAACGTCAATTGTGCATCATTTATCAACCAATTCTTAGCTCTTAGCTCTTCCATTTGATCTGCCAAACCATTTCCATCATTATCTGGTCCAAAAAGAGCAATGTCTGCATGATTGCCTGCGGTCCCCTGGATTTGGAAGTTCCCAACAGGTGATGGGTTATTTGTAGACATATCATATATGCTATTTCTAATTCCAAATAACCTAAATGAATCATTCTTCTTAATGGTGTCTATCACCACACCTGAGGCCAATACTGTATTCGTATAAAAAACCTCAATGGAAGGATTATAATCTAAAGTTCCGTTGTTAAAGTTAAACGAAATTAATGATCCTGGCTCTGCTCCTTCCGTTGCTTTTAGCATGATTCCTCTAAAATAATCGTTAAAAGCTTCTTGAGAAGCAAAATCTGCTGTTTGATATCTGTCTAGCAAAATCTGCTTTAACATATCCGTTTTAAGAGGTACTCTTCCGAAAGGAAGGCTGTTTGTTAATTTGATGGTATCTCTCGTATAAATGCTTCCTGTGTTTAACTTTCTGCTAACGACCATCATCGTATCTCCGGCTCTAGGAATATATTGGAAATTTGATGTAGCGTTCAGCTCCGTTAGCATTGGCTGATACATAGCATCTGACTGAAATTCATTAAACATCGTAGGATCATTTGGATCTAGAACATTTAAAAACCTATCAATCTCATAAATATTTAAATTAAAAGCCTTTTCTGTATTTCCAATAATAGAATCAAGTTCGTACGTTCCATCCGATTGCAATGTTGCTTGATAAGGCAACTTCAAATACACGGTGTCTATTTGAGTAACTACCGTGGTATCGGCACCATATTCTCTATCTACCACCTTGAATGCATCACTAATCTGTATTTGAGAGACTACAGAAGCTTCTATCTTCTCGTAATTTGAATTGTTATAGGTACCTAACAAATATTGACCTAGTGCTCCGAGTTGAATACCGTCTGCCCTTACACTTGCTACGGGTTTTTCAGATATTGTAACTTCTAACAGCGTGTCATTTGTAGTAAATTCGTTGTTTGTAATAACAGATGAGTTCACATCTGTAAAATCTTTTTCACAAGAAATAACTCCTGATATAATTAACCCAAGACTACCAAGGACTACTCCCTTTCTAATAAACTTTTTCAACATAAATTCTAATTAATTTGTAGAGATTATTTCTCTATAAAAATCCAAATACGATTCAGAATAATCATCTGAATGGTATTCTAAAGTCAGCTTGTTTTCCTTCTCTACCAACGATGTTAACTCATCATCGATTTCAGCGCTTCCATAAACAACTGCATCAGAGTTTACAATGGCGTTCTTTATAATATTTGTGTAGTTTGGTTCGGATAAATCAGATATTTTATCATCAGATAATTTATCAAATTGAACTTTATTAATAAGTTCTTCATTTAACGATCCTTCGAAACCATTATTATACACCGAAGTAACAATTTTACTTTCAGCGAACAGTGGTTCTTCAGAATAGTATTCCTTCAGATATAAAGGAAGTAATGATGCTAACCATCCATGTACATGAATGATGTCTGGAGCCCAGTTTAATTTCTTCACTGTCTCCACAACTCCTTTTGCAAAGAAGATGGCTCTTTCATCGTTATCTTGAAAAAGGTTATCATCTTCATCGGAGAAAATTGCCTTTCTTTTGAAATACTCATCGTTATCGATAAAGTATACCTGCATTCTTTCTTTAGGAATTGAGGCCACTTTAATGATCAAAGGCATATCCATATCATTAATAATAAGGTTCATTCCTGAAAGCCTAATTACTTCATGCAACTGATGT
This sequence comes from Flavobacteriaceae bacterium, assembly GCA_965218065.1. Classification (GTDB taxonomy): domain Bacteria; phylum Bacteroidota; class Bacteroidia; order Flavobacteriales; family Flavobacteriaceae; genus Polaribacter. The sequence continues at coordinate 2,975,927 of OZ244589.1, forward strand.
CTCCTTTCGTTGATTACACCAAAACGTGGCATAAATATTCTCGTTTGTACTCCATTTGAATGTGCGTTTTTAGCCACATTAAATGCTGTCGATGCTATTTCTGTTTCCGGTAAATATGGAATTACCTCTGAAGAAACATACAATATTCTCTTATCTTTCATTAAATCTAACTCTTTTACAAGAAGTGCAAAACTACGAATTTTTATGCAAAAGTGTTGTTAAAATGCTAAGTTTGCACTCATTCTACAACGAAAACAGAATGCTGATTTTTAAGACTAAAGAAAAATTAATCAATCACTTAAGCCTTTTAAAGGCCAAAAACCGCTCTGTAGGTTTTGTCCCTACTATGGGCGCGCTGCATCCAGGACATCTTTCATTAATAAAAACAGCTGCTGAAAATAACGACATTTCTGTGGCTAGTATCTTTATAAATCCAACACAATTTGATAATAAAGAAGACTTAATTAACTATCCTTTAACGATTGATGAAGACATAGAGCTCTTAAAAAGTGTGGCTTGCGATATCCTTTTTTTACCATCTGTAGAGGAAATGTATGCCGAAAAAGTGAGTGCTCAAAAATTTGATTTCGACGGTTTGGAGTTTGAAATGGAAGGAAAACATAGAGAAGGTCATTTCGATGGTGTCGGTACTATTGTTAAATCTCTATTTGAAATCGTTAATCCTGACAACGCTTATTTTGGTGAAAAAGACTTTCAACAGTTGCAAATTGTGAAGAAAATGACCGAAAAACATGATCTTCCAGTTCAAGTACATGGTTGCCCAATCTATAGAGAGCAAGACGGTTTGGCAATGAGTTCTAGAAACACACGTCTTACGTCCAAACAAAGAGAAGAAGCTCCCTTTATTTATGCTACACTTCAAAAAGCTGCCGATTTGTTCCAAAAAAGCACCATAGAGGATACGGTGCATTGGGTAGAAAATGAATTTCGAAAAAATGCCATTTTAGAATTAGAATACTTCACTATTGCCGATATTTTAACCCTTCAAACGGCTTCAAAAAAAGAAACTGGAAAAGCATACAGAGGTTTTATAGCTGCTTTTGCCGGAGATATTCGATTGATAGACAATATTGAACTTCATTACTAGCTATTCTTTTAATCAGATATTCTATAGTAACATTTAAAAAAATAGTACTTTTGCAGCATGTTAGTAGAAGTAGTAAAATCAAAAATTCACCGCGTTAAAGTAACGGGTGCTGATTTAAATTATATTGGAAGTATTTCTATCGATTTAGATTTAATGGATGCTGCTAATATCATCGAAGGCGAAAAAGTTCAAATTGTCAACAACAATAATGGGGAGCGATTAGAAACCTATGCTATTCCAGGTAAGCGAGGAACAGGTGAAATTACATTAAATGGAGCTGCCGCGAGAAAAGTTCAGAAAGGTGATATTCTTATTTTAATCGCTTACGCTTATATGGATCTAGAAGAAGCTAAAAACTTTAAGCCTGCTTTGGTTTTTCCTAACGAAGCCACAAACACACTCACCTAATTTTGTCGACTAAAATCAAAAAAACCTTAAAGATCGTACTTCCTTTAGTATTAGGGGGTGTATTAGTTTGGTATATGTTTACCAAAATCTCTCCTGCTAAGTTGCTGGAATACTTTAAAAATGCTAATTATTGGTGGATTGCTTTGGGCTTGTTTTTTGGTATTCTAAGTCACCTTTCCAGAGCCTATCGTTGGAAGTTTATGCTGGAACCCATGGGTTACAAACCAAAATTCATGAATAGTACGCTTGCGGTTTTGATCGGGTACTTCGTAAACCTGGCATTACCTAGAGCCGGAGAAGTTTCTAGAGCTGCCGTAATGGCAAATTACGAGGACATTCCTTTTGAAAAAGGTTTCGGAACTATTGTAGCTGAAAGGATTGCAGACCTGATCATGATGTTCATTATCATTGGCATCACTTTATTAATACAATTTGATTTCATTCTTGAGTTGGTTAAAAAGAATTTTGATCCTATGAAAATAGGTATTGGGGTTGCTGCTTTGGCTATTGGGATTTTCATTTTCACCAGATATGTCAAAAAAGCCAACTCGGGTATTGGGCTAAAGATCAAAAACTTTATTAAAAGTTTGGTAGAAGGTGTAACCAGTATTTTTAGAATGAAGAAAAAATGGGCCTTTATATTCCATACCGTTTTTATTTGGGTAATGTACGTAGCCATGTTCTGGGCTACCATTCCTGCCGTAGCAGGACTACAAGTGCCTTTAGGGGCTATCCTTGTTGGATTCATAGCCGGTGGATTTAGTATTGCCGCAACCAATGGAGGTATTGGTTTATATCCTGTAGCGGTAGCTGGTGCATTCTCTTTATTTGCCATTCCTGAAGAGCCATCAAATGCTTTTGGGGCTATTATGTGGTCGGCACAAACTGCTATGGTTATTATTTTTGGAGGGCTTTCGTTTTTAGTCTTACCTATCTACAACAAAGACAAGTAAATTTCTTTTCTTTGTGTAAATCTTCATGTATAAATGGCTAAAGTCAAAACCAGTTTTTTCTGTCAAAATTGCGGTACGCAACATGCTAAATGGATGGGGCAATGTACTACATGTAATGAATGGAACACCATTGTAGAAGAAGTCATTCAGAAAGAAGAAAAGAGAAGTTGGAAGCAATCAACCACGGCAAAATCGATCTCTAAACCTTTAAAGATCGATGAAATTGAACTCAATCCCGAAGAGCGAATCACAACAAATAACAAAGAGTTGGATACTGTTTTAGGAGGTGGTCTTGTTAAAGGTTCCGTTACTTTGTTAGGAGGAGAGCCTGGGATCGGGAAGTCCACATTACTTTTACAGATTGCACTGAACATTCCTCACAAAGTCCTGTATGTTTCTGGTGAAGAAAGTCAATCTCAAATAAAAATGAGAGCGGATAGGGTAACAACAAACAATTCTAATTGCTTAATTCTAACTGAGACCAACACACAACAAATATTTAAACACATCGAAGAGGTGATTCCTGATGTGTTAGTAATAGATTCTATACAAACATTACATACAAATGCCATCGAAGCTTCTCCGGGAAGTGTCTCTCAAATAAGAGAAACCTCTGCAGAGCTTATAAAGTTTGCCAAAGAAACGGCTACGCCGGTATTATTGATCGGGCATATTAACAAGGAAGGGCATATTGCTGGTCCGAAAATATTGGAGCATATGGTAGATGTGGTTTTACAGTTTGAAGGAGACCGAAATCACACCTATAGGATCCTGCGTTCACAAAAAAACAGATTCGGATCTACAGCCGAATTGGGGATTTATGAAATGTTATCGGATGGATTGCGTGAAGTTTCTAATCCTTCTGAGATTTTGATCTCTAAAAAAGATGCCGACTTAAGCGGAACAGCTATTGCTTCAACATTAGAAGGAGTAAGGCCTTTAATGATAGAAATTCAGGCATTGGTCAGTACAGCGGTTTACGGAACGCCTCAGCGATCAACTACTGGTTACAATCTAAAACGTTTACATATGATCCTTGCCGTTTTAGAAAAGCGCGCCGGATTCAAATTGGGTGCTAAGGATGTATTCTTGAATATTACAGGGGGAATCCATGTAGACGACCCTGCTATAGATCTTGCGGTTGTAGCTGCAATATTATCATCCAATCAAGATCTCGCTATTTCGCCTCAGGTATGTTTTGCCGCCGAAGTAGGTCTTGCAGGAGAAATTAGACCTGTTTCTAAGATAGACCAACGCATTATTGAAGCCGAAAAGTTAGGTTATAAAGTATTTGTAGCCTCTAAATACAACAAAATAAGTAGCACCAAACATACTATTAAACTTATTTTAGTTGGAAAAATAGAAGAAGCCTTTGCTACTTTATTTGCATAAAAAAACCGAGCCAAAGCTCGGTTCTTCCTATGTTCTTAAGAAATTACTTCTTATTTACTTCTTTAATATACTTTTCTAAAGCCATTGTCATAGAAGGTGTTTCCGGCGCAGGTGCCGTAATATTACATTTCAATCCTGCGGCAGTTGCTGCCTTCACTGTAGAGTTACCAAAAACAGCAATTCTTGTGTTATTTTGTTTAAAATCCGGGAAGTTCTTAAATAAAGAATCAATTCCTGATGGACTAAAGAACACTAAAACATCGTAGAAAACATTTTCTAGATCAGAAAGATCACTTACTACAGTCTTGTATAAAATGGCTCTTTTCCAGTTTACTTCCAATTTCTCAAGAGATGTTGGAATTTCCGGCTTTAATTTGTCCGAAGATGGTAACAAGAATTTTTCGTCTTTATGCTTTTTGATCAATTTGCCAAGTTCAGCAAACGTTCTATTACCCACATAGATCTTACGTTTTCTATACACTACATATTTTTGAAGGTAAAAAGCTACGGCTTCAGACTGACAAAAATACTTCATCGTATCTGGAACCTTAAAACGCATTTCTTCAGCAATTCTAAAGAAATGATCTACCGCATTTCTACTTGTTAAAATAATCGCAGTAAAATCTGATAAATCTATTTTCTGAGCTCTTACGTCTTTTGATGTAACTCCTTCTACGTGAATAAAAGACCTAAAGTCAATTTTTACTTTTTGTTTTTCAGATAAATCATGGTAAGGTGATGTCTCTGTCTTTGGTGCTGGTTGCGACACCAATATTGTTTTCACTTTCATACTCATTCTCTTGTTTTATAAAATCAATTTAAACAAAACTAATAACGGCGCTAATTTGAACGCGCAAAGGTACAAAATAAAATAAAACAACTTACTAAGAATCAGCTTTTTGTTTGTGTTTAAAAAATATAGGAGCCCTACTCCGAGTACAAGAACAGCAGTATACATGCCAAATTTTGCGTTCAGATCACTATAGTAACACAGCATATTTATAAGAAATATAAAAATAGAAAAAGAATATGCATAACTCCTTTGGCTTATAATAAGCACTTCTACGACCTTATTCTTAATGGAAAACAATGAACGTATGCCTGTTTGTATCAAGTTCTGCACTATTTGAAAAATCAGCAAACCCGCCGAGACCATTAAAAAGTTAATTAGAGAAAACATGTCCGGAATCAGATAAAGGTCTAGTATTGTTACTATTAGCAACGAAAAAGAAAGTGTGCTAAATACTAAAAAGAGTAGCGAAAAAATGGAAAAAAAGGCATTGTTCTCTGCCAGCTCATTCTCCATAAAACCTTTACTTCTAAAAGGGGTTAAATGTCTTCTAAGTCTATCTTGATTTACAAACTTTAGTAAAACTAACAGGAAAAAGCATATTAGGATGATAACAGTAACCCAATCTTTAGAATTAATTGCCCTTTCTACTGCTTGCATATTGTGTTTTTAAGAATCAAGATTAACACAAAATTAGTAATTAAATAGTGTATATTTGCCATACTGTTTTCATATTTTTCTAAATGTCAGACGCTTTAGTAATCATACCCACCTACAATGAAAAAGAGAATATTGAAGCTATCATAAGAACTGTTTTTAAGCAAAAAAAAGCATTTCATGTACTAGTTGTCGATGATAATTCTCCAGATGGAACTGCAGGAATTGTAGAAGGCCTTATGTCCGAATTCTCGGATGCACTATTTATTGAAAAAAGGGCTGGAAAAAACGGATTAGGAACTGCATATATTCATGGGTTTTATTGGGCAATAGAAAAAGGGTATGACTACATCATAGAAATGGATGCAGATTTTTCACATGATCCTAAAGACTTGATCCGATTATATAAGGCCTGTAAAGAAGATGGTGCCGACGTTTCTGTTGGATCCAGATATTCTCAAGGAGTGAATGTGGTAAATTGGCCAATGAAAAGGGTATTGCTTTCTTATTTTGCTTCTAAGTATGTCCGTTTTGTTACAGGTATTCCTATCCATGATACAACGGCAGGCTTTGTGTGTTATAAGAGGCATGTGCTCGAAACCATTGAGCTAGATAAGATAAAATTTGTAGGCTATGCTTTTCAAATAGAAATGAAATTTAAAGCCTGGAAGCATAAATTTAATATTAAAGAGGTTTCGGTAATATTTACAGATAGAACCTTGGGTGAGTCCAAAATGAGTGGTTCTATAGTCTATGAAGCGCTTTTTGGAGTAATTAAAATGAGATTTAACGGAGTAAAATGAGTTCTTACCTAATAAAGAATGCCACTATTGTTTCTAATAATCAAACCTTTGTTGGCGATGTACTTATCGAAAATGAGTTGATCAAAAAAGTTTCGGAAAACATTAAAGTATCTGATGATACTGTTGTTATTCAGGCTGATAAAAAGTTATTGATTCCTGGTTTAATTGACGACCAGGTGCATTTTAGAGAGCCCGGACTAACGCATAAAGCGAATATTGCCACCGAAAGTAAAGCGGCCATCGCTGGAGGTATTACCACGTTTTTTGAAATGCCAAATACAGTTCCCCAGGCCACTACGCAAGAATTATTGGAGGAAAAGTTTAAAATTGCTGCAAAAACATCCTATGCGAATTATTCCTTCATGTTTGGAGGGACCAACGATAATTTAGAAGAGCTTCTAAAAACAAACCCAAAGAATGTAGCGGGGATAAAGCTTTTCTTAGGCTCATCAACAGGAAATATGTTAGTTGACAATGAGGCCGTTCTAGAAAAAATATTTTCATCTACCGACCTTATTATTTCTGTGCACTGTGAGGATGAAGCCACTATTAGAAAGAATACTGCTCATTACAAATCTATGTATGGAGATGATATTCCTATTGAACTACACCCTATTATTAGAAGTGAAGACGCTTGCTACATCTCATCTTCAAAAGCGATTGCTTTAGCTAAAAAGACTGGTGCTCGTTTGCATGTTTTTCATTTGTCAACAGCAAAAGAAACAGCGCTTTTCAGAAACGATATTCCGCTAGAAGAAAAACGAATTACTGCTGAAGTTTGTACACACCATTTATGGTTCTCCGATGAGGATTATCAAAAAAAAGGAACACATATTAAATGGAACCCTGCCGTAAAAACAGCAAAAGACAGAGATGGTTTGTGGAAGGCATTATTAGACGACAGAATTGATGTTTTAGCAACAGATCATGCTCCTCATACGTTGGACGAAAAATCGAATGCATATACCAGCGCGCCTAGTGGCGGGCCTTTGGTTCAGCACGCACTACTTGCATTGTTAGAAAAAGTAAAAGAAGGGGTTATTTCTATAGAGAAACTAGTAGAAAAGGCTTGTCATAACCCTGCAATTTTATTTCAAATTGAGAACAGAGGGTTTATAAAGGAAGGATATTTTGCGGATCTTGTTTTAGTAGATCAACATGCTTCTCAACAAGTTTCTAAAGAGAATATATTATATAAGTGCGGATGGTCTCCTTTTGAAGGTTATACCTTCTCGTCGACAATAACACATACCTTTGTAAACGGAACTCTTATGTATGATCAGGGAGTTTTTAACGAAAAGGTAAAAGGTAAAAGGGTGACTTTTAACAGGTAAGTTATGAAAAAAGTATTTTGGCTCTTTCTTATTTTCACTTCTTTGTATTCTTGTACAAGTAATACCATTTACGAACGTCCAAAAGATTTGATTCCAAAGGATACCATGGTGGCATTAATGACAGATCTGTACCTCGCCAGTGCTTCCAGAAACCTTAAGAACATAAAGCTTCAAAAAGGAGTTAATTACATTCCGTTAGTATATGCTAAATACAATATTGACAGTCTTCGTCTAAAAAAGAGCAATTTCTATTATACATCTACCATTGATGAATATCAAAAACTATTAGAGGAAGTAAAGTTGAATTTAGAAGATCAACGAAAAAAGTACAGCAGACAAAAAAAAGTACGAGATTCTATAAGAGCAGATTCGATACGTAAGAATTTATCTAAAGTACAAGTGAAGTCTAAAAAACCTAATAAAAAAGGTGTAGGCTCGTCTTTAAAAGATAATTTAGAAACTCCTAGGAAAAAAAAGAACTAGTTTCTTTAACGACCCGTTCTATTTTTTCAAACTTAAAGTCAATATCCTTTACTATTTTTTCAGAAGAATAATACGTTTTTTCATGGGCAGATCGCGCTGAATGTTTTGTGATCAAAGGCTCTTTTCCAGTAAAGAATGTACGCACCTTATCTAGTCTCCAAAAGATTGCTGTGTGCCAGGGTTTTATTTTAATGGACGGTCTTTTTACTTTCAGAGCGTCGGCAATAGAAAAGAAAATCTCTTTGAACGATTTGTTTTCTGCCACTAACAGATATCGTTCATTTTTCTGTGTACTATCCATTAACATTTGCATAGCCTTAGCCACATCTTTTACACCCACAAAGCCTGTCACTCCTTCTGTATAAAATTTAAAACCACTATGTACTTGAGAAAACATTTTTCCAGAACCTGAATCCCAAAAACCAGGACCCAAGATAACACCAGGGTTCACTATAATGACATCAACTCCTTCCTGACTCGCCCTCCAAACTTCCATTTCTGCTCCATATTTTGTAATAGCATATCCATGATTCTTGTTGTTATTGTTCCATTCATTCTCCTCTGTTACGACAGCACCATTTACACTATCGCCTACCGCTGCTATAGAACTTACAAAACAGAGCTTATCCACCTTAGCATCAATAGCGAGATTAACAATAATGGCTGTACCATGAATATTTACCTTTCGCATATCTCTATAATCCTTTGGATCAAAAGAGATCAGGGCTGCGCAGTGATATACTTTTTGAACACCTTCAAAAACAGGAATCATGTCGGGGACCGAGGTTATATCAGCCTGAACCCATTCAATTTTAGTAAAAGAACTATCTACGGTTGTTGTATAGTAAGAAAAGACATTTCTCACTTTTTCCAAGCTAGATTCTGTTCTATATACAGCTCTGATCTTCTCCTCCTTCATTGTCAATTGATACAATAAGTGAGCCCCTACAAAACCTGTTCCTCCGGTAACTAAAATCATTCAGCTAATTTAGTTTTTTTGCGGTATAAATGTATCTTTGCTTTTTTAAATTTTGTGAAAGAATGACAAACTTTGTAGAAGAATTACGTTGGCGAGGACTATTGCATGATATCATGCCTGATACCGAAGAATATTTATTGAAAAATAAAACTGCAGGATATATTGGGTTTGATCCAACAGCTGATTCTTTGCATATTGGTAGTTTGGTTCAGATATTAATCTTGATGCATTTTCAAAAGGCAGGACATATGCCAATCGCCTTAGTAGGAGGTGCAACAGGTATGGTAGGAGATCCTTCCGGGAAATCTGCCGAACGAAATTTATTAGATGAAGAAACATTGGCCAAAAACATTGAAGGTGTAAAAGGGCAATTGGCACGTTTTTTAGATTTTGATGCTGCTTCAGAAAATCCAGCAGAATTGGTAAACAATTATGATTGGATGAAAGATATTTCGTTGATCGATTTTGTACGAGATACCGGAAAGCATATTACGGTAAATTATATGATGGCCAAAGATTCTGTAAAGAAACGTCTGGGGTCCGAATCAAAAGAAGGGATGAGCTTCACAGAATTTACGTACCAGTTGTTTCAAGGGTATGATTTTTATCATTTATACAAAGAAAAGAACTGTGTGCTTCAAATGGGAGGCTCCGATCAGTGGGGAAACATTACAACGGGAACTGAGCTTATTAGAAGAAAAGCACAAGGGAAAGCCTATGCTATTACGGTTCCTTTAGTGACGAAAGCGGATGGCACCAAGTTTGGAAAAACCGAAGGCGGAAACGTTTGGTTGGATGCCAATAGAACTTCCCCGTACAAGTTTTATCAATATTGGTTAAATTCTTCTGATGAAGATTCAGAAAAATACATTAAGATCTTTACTTTCTTAGATAAAAAGACCATTGAAACTCTGATCAACGAACATAAAGAAGCGCCTCATATGCGTTTATTACAAAAGAAGATCGGTGAAGAAGTTACTGTAATGACACATGGTAAAGAGGCCTATGAAAATGCCATAAAAGCGTCAAACATTTTGTTCGGTAGATCCACAGCAGACGACTTAAAATCTTTAGATGAACAAACCTTCTTAGATGTTTTTGATGGAGTTCCTCAAGCAAGTGTTACCGCACAAGAAGTAGAAGATGGTTTAGACATGATAGGTGCGCTGGCAGCAAAAACAGGATTTTTAAAATCGAATGGAGATGCGAGAAGAGCGCTGAAAGAAAACTCTATTTCTGTAAATAAAGAAAAGGTACAAGAAACATATACCATTACCTCTTCAGATCTAATAGCAGGAAAATATGTACTGCTACAACGAGGTAAAAAGAACTATTTTTTACTAAAAGTAGAATAATTATAAACCAGTATTTCTGCTGGTTTTTTTTAGATCCTATAAAATAAAAAGAGCTGAATTTCTTCAGCCCTTTTAGTTTCCCTCAGTCCTCATTTGTAAGCTCCTACGACTTACTTCCGTAGTAAAATTCTTATTTGGTGATCTTTTCCCAATTCTTATCGGCTTGATCTCTCAATTTTTCTGCACCTTCTTTGGTCCAAAGTTCTAGTGTGTTCGTTCTGCCTCTATTGTAGAACAGATATAATTTTCCGTCTCTTATTTCAAAAGTTTCCGGGTTTATAGATACTTTACTTCCCTTAATTCCAATAGCATACGCACAATACCCTCCGTATTGCGGAACATACCTGGCAGGGTCTTTTTTAAAGGTATTCAGGTTCTCTTGCGAAGAAAATAAGAAGGTAACGCCGTCATGCTTTAACGCATATTGTTTATCTCCTTTTTTAGCGGTGTTATTAAAGTATGATACCACATCATATCCTTTAGCAACTGCCCCTTTTTGAATATTATAATGTGACTTTTGCCCAAAACTTACACTCGTGACAAATAACAGAAGCCATAGAATCTTCCTCATTATTTTCCCTTTTTATGCTTTAAGGTTTCCCAGTTTTTGTCTCCCATAGCTTGCAGTTTTTTCGTATCCTCTTTTTGCCAATCTACTAACTTGCTTGATAACCATGAACTATAAAATAAGTACAGTTTTCCGTCTCTTATCTCATACTTTTCTGCATCTATGTACATCTTCGTATTCTTCTTTGCCACAGCATATGCACAATAGCCTCCGTATTGTGGGATGTATTTATTAGGAGCTTCTTTAAAAAGGTTCAAATTCTTCTCAGAAGAAAATTTAAACTTAACTCCATCATGTGTGGTTTGGAACTTCTTACTCCCCTTTACAGGTTTTTTATCAACGAAATAAGATACTACATCGTACCCTTCAGCCACATAGCCTTTTTTCGTATTGTAGTCTATTTCCTGTGAAAATAATGTTGCAGATATTGCTAAAAAAGCAATGGTAAAAAATCGTTTCATCATTGTTAGTTTTGGGAGTAGTCGATGAAAAATGTATTTGATTACATAAAACTTTACACCACCATCAAATTACATCCTCGGATGTCTGAATGATCAAAGCGTCCAATAACCTCAAATTGACCATTTTCATGCACTTTCCCCAGATCTTGTGTCGCTATAAATGCGCACGAATTGTAGTTGGCCAGATCAATAATATTAATTCCTCCTGTATTATTGTTGCTCTGAATAGTTAGTGCGTCTTCAGTATCTCTGGTTACTACTTTCATCCAAGGGGGGCATTCAAAGAGGCCATTTCCTTTGGAGTAGGCCTGACTCAATAGTTCTGTCATGCCATATTCTGAGTGTATTTCTGATACTCCAAACCCTTTTTGAAGTGTTTCATGTAATTCAAACCTTGTTATTTCTTTTCTTCTTCCTTTCATTCCTCCAGTTTCCATAACAATGGTATTCTTCAAATTGAATCTTTCTCTTTCTATCAAGTCAAGTAATGCAAAAGAAACGCCTATAAGTAGTGTTTTTTGCCCATTTTTATCCATTTTTAGCAGATTTTCACTCAAATTTGTCAAATTATTAAGAAAAAACCCACTTTTTTCATTTTCGGATCTTCTAATCAGATCATCTACCATATATACCAATGAGGACCCTTCGCGTTCCAAATAATTTGGTAACAAAGCCAACACGACATAATCCTTTATATCTCCATAAAACCTTTCAAAACTTTTAAGGTAACTTTTTGTATACCAAGATATATCGGTGACCAAATGCTTGCTGGTATGGCTGCCTGTCGTTCCAGAACTTGTAAATATTTCTTGAACTTTAGCTCCTGATGAAATTACTTTATGAGACTTAAAAAACTGAATGGGTAAAAAAGGGATTTGGTTCACCTCTTTAATGTCTGCAGGGTGGACATATAACAGGTCACAAAAAGAACGATACACACGATTATTTTCAAACTGATGTTGAAAAACAGCCAGAGCCATATCCTTGAAATTCTCGTCTGTACGTATGTTGAATATTTCGTTTTGCATGATCGACACAAAAATAGAACTATTTAACGCAACCTTTTTACTATTTCTACATCTACTTAATAGAAACAATAAAAATGAAAAAGCTCTCGTTTTTTAAATTTATACAGTTTATGGAAGCAGATAGTGTGCTTAAGGGAATAAAGGCGCCCTTCAAGTTATTTGTTTCAGCTGTAGCGAAACCAAACAATCATATAAAGTTGGACACGGTTATTTTGGTTGATGACTGTGTTGATTGTGCAGATGCGCTCAAACCAGTACGAACTGCTTAGGGCGCATCATCTTGTAAAATTTAACTAACTTGTACGAGCAAAGACATATATCCTGATTATCAGAGACAAAGAACGAATAGAATTTACTATGGGAAAATTAAAACGATACACGTTAGCTATGAGCTGTTTATTTGTTATTCTGAGTTCATGTAGTGTGAGAGAAGCATCAGGAGTAGAAGTCTGTGGAGAATTTGCAATAGAAGATGAATCTAATTATGTCTCCACAACTTCTTCAAATTATAGGATTAAAGAAGTTTTAGCAGTGGGAAACTGTATAACAGTTACTATTGAGGCTAGTGGTTGTAGTGGAGATAGATGGCGAGGTACGCTGTATTTTTCAGAGCTGATCGTTGAAACCACACCGAACCAACGATATTCAAAGTTGTCTTTGGTTACCAATGAAGCTTGTTTAGCTGTTATAGAAAAAAGTTTCACGTTCAATATTGGTAATATGAGGCCGGATAATGAACCTTTTATGTTGAAGCTGGAAGGGCTTGACCAGCCCATTGTAATTAATTAAAGGAAGATAAAAGAACAATTATATTAGGTAAACTATTTTAAAAATTCAGCTAGCCGAGCTCATAGAACAATGTTGTCAGAAAGATATTTCTGCTCAAGCGAAAGTTTATCAGATGTATTCTAAAAAACTTTTCGCTCTATGTCTGAAATATGCTAAAAATTATGCGGACGCTGAAGATGTTTTACAAGACAGTTTTATTGTCATTTTCAATAAAATTGAGCAATATAAAGGAGACGGTTCTTTTGAAGGGTGGATGAAGCGCATTGTTATTAATGTTGCTTTGCAAAAATATCGTCAGAAGACGAGACTGGAAGTAGTTCGTGATGAAGAGGTTGTTGATGAAACATATATCAATGTTGAGGAAGATCTTGAAGCAGATTTTTTATTATCGTTGATTCAGCAGTTACCGAACCAATATAGATTAGTGTTTAACTTATATGCGTTAGACGACTTTTCTCATAAAGAAATTGCAGAGATGTTACAAATCTCTGAAGGAACATCTAAATCGAATCTTTCAAGAGCAAGATCGATTTTGAAAGACAAAATTATAGAGTATAAAAAAAAGCAACAAGGAGCATAAAATGGCAAATCAAAAAAATATAGATCAGGTTTTTCAAAAGAAACTAAACGATCTTGAGCAGGAGCCAAGACCCGAAGTGTGGCTACAAATTGAAGAACGTCTAACTAAAAAGAAGAAACGAAGAGTTCTTCCAATGTGGTGGTATGGAGGCGTTGCTGCCGTGCTGATTGGGTTACTATTATTTCCTTTTTTAACAAATGATAATGACGATCCAACACAAACGGAAGATCCTATCATAACAACGGCCCCTATAGAACTAGACCCTACTAAGGAAACACCTGGAACAAAGAAAAATGGTACTCCAACCGAAGTCATTAAAAATATTCCTGGTTCAGAAATATCACCAGAAGTATTAACACCAGAGAATACGGTTATTGCAAAAAACAACAAAATAGAGACGCCTAAAGACAAAAGCTCGACAGTTGAGTATGTAAAAAATTCAGAACGTAGCTTACCGTCATATACAAGATTGGCAAACCTTTCTCCTAACTCGGTAACAGGATTTGACCCTATCCGATTTAAAGGTGATTTGCTTGCCGATATTCCTAACATGATGTATGAAGAAACTAAGGGCATTAGTTTATTTGATGCTGTTAAAAAGAATGACTCATTATTTGAGAAAAAGGATGTCTTAAAGAAAAGATGGGGGATCTCTCCTTCTTATGGATATATAAAAACAAATTCCTTTTCTTCTGACGGTTCGTCCATTGATCAAAGTTTGAACAATAATCCTGTAGGAGGTAATGACAATGCTTCTTATGGAATTAATGTTCATTTTCCTATTTCGAAAAATTGGGGAATTCGTTCCGGAATACACATCCAGAGCTTGAGTTTCTCTACCGGAGATATAGGAATAGCTTCCGGAATTAGTTCGAACGGTTTTTCCAGTGTTCGTTCAAGTAATGCCGGAGGGTTTACCAATGATATTTATATAGGGTCTTTGGAAAATACCATGGCCATTACTTCTTTAGTTCCTACTGTCAATCTGGTAACAGACAATGCTAGCATTCTTCAACGTTATGGATATATTGAGTTTCCTGTAGAGCTTACCTATTCGTTAAGACCAACAGATAATTTTTCTGTTGGAATTATTTCTGGTATTAGTACACTTCTTCTGAATGATAATGAAATTTTGGTTCAATCAGAACAGTACAATTCGAATCTTGGAGAAGCTAATAACTTAAATCCGTTAAATGTTAGTGTTAATTTCGGATTCGATCTGGATTATGTGATCTATAAAAACTGGTCCTTAAATGTAAATCCAATGGTGAAAGTCCCCTTAAAGACCTTTACGCAAAACAGTAATGGATTTAGCCCTTATTTTGTAGGTGTATATACCGGTGTTAAATATCAATTTTAACTAAATTGCTGTTTTTCAGATAGAAACGGAACAATTTTTGATACATTCTTTTGTAATATAAAATAGAAAGTCATGAAAAAAGTTATTCTTATTTTCTCCTTGTTTCTTTTGATGGCCTGTTCTTCTGATGATGAGTTTCAACTTCATATTTTAACGATTGACGAAGCTATTACTCCTGCAAACTTTAATGCTGGAGATGTAGATTTTATTACCGTAAAGTATACCCTGCCAAACCCTTGCTATACCTTTTATAATTTGTATTACGAATATGAGGGCACCTCCAGGATCGTTGCCATTAGAGCTTTGGAGGATCTAAGCACCACATGTTCTCAGGTGACTGTTGAAGAAGAGTATACTTTTCCTGTACAGGTATTACAAAGCGAAGACTACACTTTTAAGTTCTGGAAAGGAAAAGATAGTAACGGAGAAGACATTTTCGAAGAGGTGATAGTTCCTGTTAATTAGTCCTTGTAGATCTTAACAGTAAGTTCCCCTTTGTCATTCATAGATGCCCTGTACATCCCGGCGGTATTAAACTCGAACTGCATATTTCCGTTTTTGTCCAATGCCACAATACCTCCTGTACCTCCCAGTTTAGTTAATTTATTCTGAATTACTTCGTTCGTTGCTTCTTGTAACGACATTCCTTTGTATTCCATCAATGCAGAAATATCATGGGCCACCATACCTCTGATAAAATATTCACCCCACCCGGTAGAAGATACTCCACAAGTCGCATTATTTGCATACGTGCCGGCACCAATGATCGGCGAGTCTCCTATTCTACTCCATCGTTTGTTCGTCATTCCTCCCGTAGAAGTCCCTGCAACAATGTTTCCGTTTTTATCTAAAGCGACACAACCGACAGTTCCAAACTTACTATCTTTAATATCTTCGTCGTAAAAAGCGGTTTCTTTAGTTGCTTTCTTTTTTTCTTCTCTATCGATAGCTCTTTGTAACGATCTATATCTTCTTTCTGTGTAGAAGTACGAGGGGTCTACAATTTCCAGTCCCTGGTCCTTGGCAAATTGAGAAGCACCTTCTCTAGAAAGTAATACATGATCTGAATTTGTCATTACTAATCTCGCAGCAGAAATTGGATGCTTTATATCTTTTACTCCAGCTACTGCACCAGCATTCAAATTAGAGCCATCCATAATGGAAGCGTCTAATTCATTTGCTCCTTCATGAGTGAAAACCGCTCCTTTTCCAGCATTAAACAGTGGTGAGTCTTCTAAAATGTGTATGGTGTTTTCAACTGCATCCAGGCTGGTTCCTCCGTTTTTTAAAATATCATACCCCACTTGAATCGCTTCAGAAAGTTTTGCCTTATATGCCGCTTCTTTTTCGGGCGTCATGTTCTTTTTTAAGATGGTTCCTGCTCCACCGTGAACAATAATGGCAAACTCATTTACCTTAACCTCTTTTGTCTGTTTTTTATCTTCTTTGCACCCTAAACAAGTGATTAAGATCGCTAGGCTGATAATGATTTTTTTCATGAGAAAGTTGCTTTTAAATCTGCATAAATTTACGAAACTTTATTTGTACTTTTGACGCACAAATCAAATCAAAAAATCACAAAATGGATACTTTTGGAATTCAGGAAGCTCTTGCAGAGTTAGGGCTGAAAGACATAAACGAAGGAACCTCTACAGGTTCTAATCACTTTTCTAACGGACCTCTAATTGAGAGCTACTCTCCAGTAGATGGTAAACTTATTGGGAAAGTAAAGACAACTACTCAGGAAGATTATGAAAAAGTAATGGAAACGGCAACAGCCGCTTTTAAAGAATGGAGAGTGAAGCCTGCACCAGTCCGCGGAGAAATCGTACGCCAGTTTGGAGAAAAGCTAAGAGAAAAGAAAGAAGCACTGGGTAAACTGGTTTCTTACGAAATGGGGAAATCCTATCAAGAAGGTTTAGGGGAAGTTCAAGAAATGATCGATATCTGTGATTTTGCTGTAGGGTTGTCTCGTCAGTTACATGGTTTAACCATGCATTCAGAAAGACCAGGACACAGAATGTATGAACAATATCATCCTTTAGGTGTAGTAGGTATTATCTCTGCATTCAATTTCCCGGTAGCTGTTTGGGCTTGGAATACTGCATTAGCATGGATCTGTGGTGATGTATGTGTTTGGAAACCTTCAGAAAAAACACCTATGTGCGGTGTCGCTTGTCAGAATATTGCCGCTGAGGTATTTGCTGAAAACAATCTTCCTGAAGGGATCTGTAATTTGATCAATGGAGATTACAAAGTAGGAGAAATGATGACTAAAGACACACGTGTACCATTAGTTTCGGCAACGGGATCTACCAGAATGGGTAAAATTGTTGCTCAAGAGGTGGGAGCGCGTTTAGGGAAATCGTTATTAGAATTAGGAGGAAACAATGCTATTATTGTTACTCCAGATGCAGATATTAAAATGACAGTTATTGGAGCTGTGTTTGGAGCTGTTGGAACGGCTGGACAACGTTGTACGTCTACACGTAGATTGATCATTCATGAATCTATCTATGATCAGGTAAAAGAAGCCATTGCAAAAGCATATGATCAATTACGAATAGGTAATCCATTAGACGAAAATAACCATGTGGGACCTTTAATCGATACAGATGCTGTAGCCATGTATAATGCTGCTTTAGAAAAAGTAGTTGCAGAAGGTGGAAACATTGTGGTTGAAGGAGGCGTACTTTCTGGAGAAGGTTACGAAAGTGGATGTTATGTAAAACCAGCGATTGCTGAAGCAGATAATTCATTTGAAATTGTTCAACATGAGACCTTTGCTCCTGTATTATACTTATTAAAATATTCCGGAGGTATTGAAAACGCGATCGAAGTTCAGAATGGTGTTGCACAAGGGTTGTCTTCTGCGATCATGACCAATAATTTACGCGAGGCAGAACGTTTCTTATCGCATGCTGGGTCTGACTGTGGAATTGCCAATGTAAATATCGGAACATCTGGCGCTGAAATTGGTGGAGCTTTTGGTGGAGAGAAAGAGACTGGTGGAGGACGTGAGTCCGGATCTGATGCATGGAAAGTGTATATGAGACGTCAAACAAATACGATCAACTATACGACAGACCTTCCTTTAGCACAAGGAATTAAGTTCGATCTGTAACTTTAGATCTGATCACATATTTTTTAAACCCACTTCGATTGAAGTGGGTTTTATTTTTTATTATTGCTCTAATGAGGAATGAAACCCAATTAGAACGTTATAAACAATTGTTATCCTATATAGAGGAACACTTTAAAGAAGACATTAATATTGGAAAGATCGAGGATATTTCTTTTTACTCTTATCGTAATATCAATAGAATTTTTGAAGCACTTCATAACGAAACGATTGGAAAATACATTAAGAGACTTCGACTAGAAAAAGCTGCTCAATATCTGGTGTATTCAGACACAGGTGTTTCTGAAATTGCCTATGAAGTAGGTTTCGAAGACAGAGCTGCCTTTAGTAAAGCCTTTAAAAGTAAATATGGCATTTCTCCATCCGTTTTTAGAACTCAGAATGAGCAGCTCTTAGAAACCACAAAGCAATCATTGCTTCCTGATGAGGGTATGATTCGAGAACGGCTTGTGTATGACATAGAATACCTTCCGGAATTTGAATATCTATTCCTGGAATACCGAGGTAATTTTGAAAACCTTGAAGCCATTAATGTTACATGGGATGAATTGATCCGTTATTGTACTAAAAAAGACCTACTTTCCGAAAACTCCATCCTATTTACCGAGATCATAGATGATGCAGATATTAGTGATGCACTAAACTTTCGATATCACTTTGGATTGGTTCTAGAGCAACCTATATCGTTTGCTCCAGAAGGTTTTTTTAGAAAAAAACTCCATAAAAGACAGAAATACGTAAAGTTCACCCATAAGGGTTTTGATAAAAGCAGCATCGATTTTTATAAGAAGATCTATGCTTTTTGGATGCTTGATATTAATTTGGAACTCGTTGATCTTCCAACATTAGAATTCTATTCAAATTATGACGAACATCTTCCAGAAGAAGAATTGGTCACAGAAATCTATATTCCTGTAAAGTAAGATTGTCCAAAACGGACACATAGTTTATTCTACCCGTTTTTAGATTTGTCATATAAATTTAAAACGTATGGAAGAACTCATTCAAAAAATGGAAGATAATATTGGGATTGCTCTTTTTATCATTCTTGGATTCAGTATTGGGTTGGCTATTGTTGAATTCATTTATGAACTTTACAAGAAGAAGATCAATCGATGGAGATTAGGTGAAATGTGGGCTAGTTTTTCTGTTTATATAGTAGCCCAGCTAACTGAAAAATTTAGTGTTATTGGTTTTACCGCAGCTTTCTATTTTCTTTCAAAATACATTCCCTGGCAGGTCCCAATTAATATCTGGACCACTATTCTTTGTATACTATTGATCGACTTTCTATACTATTGGGAACATAGAATTGAACATCGTGTACGCATTTTATGGAGCTACCACAGCATTCATCATAGTTCTCCTATTTACAATTATACCACAGCACTGCGTGTCTCGTTTATTGATTCATTTATAACCTGGGTATTTTATCTTCCCGCTATATTGATAGGGTTTCATCCTTATGTGGTGCTTTTGGCAGTTCTTTTTATGCTGACCTATCAATTTTGGTTACATACAGAGATCATCGGGAAATTAGGATGGTACGAAAAGATCTTTATGACGCCTTCTCAACATCGTGTGCATCATGGTTCAGATGACATTTATCTGGACAAGAACTATGGAGCCATATTGTCTATTTGGGATCGGATGTTTGGTACTTATCAAGAAGAAGTACATAGGCCTACCTATGGATTGACAAAACAGATCAACACGATCAATCCTGTAAAGGTACATTTCATAGAATATGTACACATTTTTAAAGACTTGAAAAGGTCTAAAAACATAAAAGAAGCCTGGAACTATCTTGTCAAACCCCCGGGTTGGAAACCAAAAAAGTAAGCTACATGAACATCAAAACTATCTTAAAAAAGTACCGTTCACGGTTTATTTTCACTTTTTTATTATTGCTTTTAGAGGCTGCAATAGGCCTTCTTTTCCCCTTGTTCATTGGCTATGCCGTAGATAACGCTATTATCGGAAGTTATACAGGTGCTATTCATTTAGGTCTTCTTAGTCTAGCAGGGCTCGCAGTGGGTGTAATCAGACGTGTATTCGACTCTCGTTTTTACGCAAAAGTGTATCAAAATATCGGGTTACGAGCAGACTCAAAAATACAGGATAAATCAGACTCCGTACGATCGGCACGTTTAAGTATGATCGGCGAACTGGTAGAGTTTCTGGAAAACTCACTACCAGAGTTGATCAATACGGTTATAGGGTTAATTGGAGTTGTTGCTATTATTGCAACGCTTAACTTAACTGTTTTTTATAGCAGCCTCATTGCCACGTTGCTCATTTATCTGATCTATTGGTTAAGCAGTAAAAGAACCATCGCTTTGAATAAGTCATCTAATGATGAATTAGAAAAGCAAGTCATTATTATTGCTACAAATGATAAAAAACTTTTAAGCGATCACCTAAAAGAGATGATGAAATGGAATATAAAGTTGTCCGATCTAGAAGCTTTTAATTTTTCTCTTTCCTGGATTGTATTATCCATATTTTTGGTCCTTTCTATTGTCTTTTCTATACATAGTGGCATCCTAAAATATGGTCTACTTATTTCACTGATCATGTATGTTTTTCAATATATGGAAAATGTAATTAACCTTCCTTTTTTCTATCAGAATTGGCTGCGCCTTAAAGAGATAAAGAACAGAATTGAAGCTATTTGATTTTCTGAATTTAAAATAAGTAGTGTTCTAAAAAGTAACCTTTTGTACCTGTCATTTTAGATGTGTTCTGTACATTTCTATTAAATTTGTTCAAATACTAACCCTAATCTACTAGAAATGAGTCATCAACCACACTTGGAAAAAAAGCATGTGAGAAAAGTTCTCGCTGCCGGATTAATTGGAAATATTTTAGAATGGTACGATTTTGCAGTCTATGGTTTCTTTGCTGCAATCATCGGAGAACAATTCTTTCCATCTGACGATCCTACAGTTTCATTAATTGCTGCTTTTGGCGCTTTCGCTGCCGGGTTCTTAATGCGCCCTGTTGGAGCCATCTTTTTTGGACGAATAGGAGATCTTGTTGGACGTAAAAGAATGCTTTTTTTATCCGTTATGTTGATGGCAATTCCCACATTCATCATTGGATTACTGCCAACACATGAAAAAATAGGATACGCCGCTGCCATTCTAATGGTGGTTATGAGAATGCTTCAAGGGCTTTCTGTTGGTGGAGAATATACGGGTTCTATCGTCTTTTTGGTAGAACATGCCCCTGCCCATAAAAGAGGCTTCTTTAGCTCGTTTAGTATGATCGGTGCTACATTGGGAATCTTACTAGGGTCTGGTATGGGAGCACTTATTACCGGTCTTCTTACAGAGGCGCAATTGGAAAGTTGGGGATGGAGGTTACCATTTTTAATCGGAATTAGTATTGGTCTTATTGGTTTTGTGATCCGTAGAGGTCTTCATGAAACACCGGCTACGGAAGAAAAAAGCAAAGCCCCTCTTAAGGAACTCTTTAAAACCCATAGCAAACCTATGTTTCAATCTATTGGGTTAAATATCATGGGTGCCGTTTGTTTCTATTTGATCTTTGTATATATGACAACCTGGCTAGTCACTCAGGTACATGAAACAAAGTCCGTGGCACTTGATATAAATACTATAAGTCTATTCGTCTTGCTGATAGCCGTGCCATTATTTGCAATGCTTTCAGACAGGGTTGGCAGAAAGCCCATGCTACTGGTTGGTTCGTTCTTAATGGCAACATGCGCCTATCCCTTGGTCTGGTTAATGGATCATCATGACTTTACGTATATATTGGTCGGGCAATCCATTTTTGCTGTGATACTTTCCATTTTTATGAGTACGATCCCATCGTTCATGACAGAATTGTTCCCATCTAGAATACGTGCCAGTGCGACCAGTATCAGCTATAATATACCATATGCTGTGTTTGGAGGAACAGCTCCTATGGTTTCTGTTTGGTTGATCTCGGCCACTGACAATTCAGAAGCAATTGCCTGGTACTTAATGGCGGTTTCAATATTGGCATTTATTATTGCTTTAACCGTAAAGGAGACTAAGGGGAAAAAGTTAGACTAATTGTCAAAAACATGTAACTGTATTTTCTTTTTATAAAAAATGAAAGACCGAGCTCAACACTCGGTCTTTTTGTTAACTTCTTAGTAGATTTTTAAATGGCTATTTACCCTTTCTTAATAGGGAGTATATTTAAAATCCCATTTTTCAACTCAAGCTCTATATTCCCTGAAGAATCATTGTTTTTTGCTTTTTTATCAAGAATCTTTGTCATCTTTTTTTCTTTAGAGACACCGAAAGTAGTTTTCTTGTTATTCATATTCAACGTTGTGTTATTACCAAAAACATTCATAGAATAATTACTTACTTTCACATTGTAAAAATATAGCTTAGAATAGTCTCCGGTATATTTAAACTGATTAAATTGATTACTGAAATTATAAAAATAGATGTTACTGTTAAAATCATTCACCTCTACATTTTCACCTATTTCACCAATTTGTATCTTAGATGTTTCGGCACCTATTTTTGCATTAGAAATAGATCCTATTGCTGTTTTACGAAGGTCTTTTAAATTAAATATGCCCCCTGTAATTTCTTTACTTTGGAAAAGTCCGTTTGTCAGGTTGAATTTATTTTCAGCGTTATTTATCTTTTTAAACTTTAGGTATGTTAGAAAAGAACTTACTTCAATAGGTCTATCAATATCGTAATGAAAAGTTATTCTAGAATGCAGTGCTTTAATTTTAATTTTTAAGTTCTTTGGCACCTTAATTATAAACTTCTGTTTAAATTTTCGGCCACTTTTACCAAAGTTTTTATTTGGGTATTTCTTTTTAAGTCTTTTAAAATAATCATGAAGGTCGGAGCCCAAGCTAAACTCTATTTCGCTTAAAAGGGTCTCTTTAGATTTATATAGAAGCTGGTTTTCTTTACGTGTCTTCATATAGTCCTTCATTAACTTCTTAAATCTATCTAAATCAATCATAGGGTCTACATCAAGATTGTAGAGCTCTTTAAGAAACGGCGAGTTTTTTACTTCTAGCTTCACCACATTTTTTTCTTTCGAGACCTTCGCGTCAATATCATTAAAAACCTTGTAGATCACATCTTCAGCATCTTTTTTAAAAAGGATCCTATAATCTAAATGAATCTTTGAGTCAGGTGATTCCTCAAATTCGATGGTTACATTATCAACATCCAGGTTGAGCATTGTGTTTTCATTGGTTTCAAAATTGTCTTTTAAAACTAATTCTTGGGATTGAGAAAATGCTGTGTGTACTGTAAATACAAATAGAATACTATAAATAAATTGTTTCATCGCTTTTATTTTTTTGGTTTAATTCGATAATGTGTTCTTTAATCTCTTTCAGTAATTGTAATCTTCTTTGAAGGTTTTCAATCAAGCTTTCTAAGACTGAAATATCATTAACGTCCTTACGATATTGCCTAGAAATCTCTTTATAACTATCATCTAATTCTTGCAGCTTTTCTCTATACTTTTGTATCAGGTTTTGATCATCAGTGATCTTTATAAAAGCTTTCCATTCTTTGTCAATATCTTTTAAATAGGCTTTTTCTATTTCTTCAACTTGGATTTCTAATGCTGTTTTTTGACCACTCTCTGTTTGGAGGTATACACCGACAGAAAACACCAATGCAATTATCGCCACAGCTTTTAAAAATGAAATCGCCTTTTTTCTTCGAGGTTCTTTGCGTTCTACTTCCTGTAACTTCTTTAAGAATTCTTCCTGATGAGATACAGGAAGTTTCTTTTTAGGAAACTCGTCGCTGTTGAATAAATCTCTAATATCTTGCTTCATGTCTTTTCTCTTTTAAAAGTTCCTGTAATTGCAATTTTCCCCGTCTTAAATATGTTCTAGATGTCTTCACTGGAATCTGCATAATTTCGGCTATTTCTGAATGATTATAACCCTCTATTAGGTATAGATTAATTACTAATTGATGCTTTTGTGGTAATTGTTCTATCGCTTTAATGACCTCCTCTTTTGTAATGTTTGTATCAAACCTCCAGTCATCTTCATCTACAAACTCTACAGAGACATCATCTAGAGATGTAGTATCTAACTTTCTCTTCCTTAATACATCTACGCATTGATTGATGATAATTTTCTTTAACCAGGCTCCAAAATTGGTGTCTTTAGTTGTCGTGTTAATTTTTAAGAACGCTTTTAAAAACCCTTCTTGCATCACATCTTTGGCTTCTTCTTCATTTTTAATATACCTACACGTTATAAAAAACATGGCTTCACAATAGAGGTTGTATATCTGCAATTGGGCTTTTTGATTTCCCTTTTTACATTGCTCTATTAACAAAATAGTTTCTTTCGACATTTATGATGGTTGGTTCTACTATTAAAAACGAAGAAAAAATAGCAGGGTTTCAAATGGAAGTATTTTTTATTGATATTTCACTTTGCGCAAGACACGCATTGCTTCTTTATATTTTACGTACGTCGTTTTATCATCTAAGTTTTTAATATACTCTTTTGCCTGTTTAAGCTGTTCCGGTGCTTCCAAAAAACCATGTAGGTAACATAAGAGGTAATTGGTGGGAAGTCTAAGTACATCTTCGTGCTCTAGTACAGATAAGGGCTCTCTATTAATTATTTTAGATACTATATTATTACTGTTTTCATAGATATGCTGAATCATTGTGTCGTCGAATTTTGGAGGTTCAAACAAAAATTCTGTAATAATATCGTGTTTGCCATTATCCTTAAAATTGATAATGGTTTTTTCTAAGGGGTATCGCGTTTCTTTCTTATCGATACCGAGCAATATGTACTCTGTTATAATAAATGACTGGTGGTTGTGCGTGATCTGCACATCGTCCATAGAAGAAAAGAAGAGCCGAACTTGTTCATTGATCAGTTCAATATCAACTCGAGATAGAAAAGTTTCCCCGTTAACTTCTTTGCGTTCACCTGCCCAACAGAGGACAAACTGTTCTTTGAAAACTTTGTATTGTGGGTTATATTCAGACTTATGGCTATTGAAAAAATCGAAAACACCATCTAAGGTCAACTGAATGTTATTGTGAGCATTCTTTTCAATAGCTTCTACAATAGGTTTGTTGGTATTACGAAGTTCGAAATTCTTAGAGGCTGGCATAGAGTTACTTCCTCTTCTATAAAAGATGGTTCCTCGGCGATACTTCCATGCATTTTTTAAAAGGGATGTTACCTTATCGTTTGGGTGAATTGTAACCAATCCTATTACCTTATGCCTAGGTAACCTCGGAAAAGGAACATTTTCATATTCGATCTTGGGCGGATTTTCAAGGTAGGCATTTACCAGGTTTTGAATTTTACTATCATCATAAAAATCGACTCCAATAATCTTATTTTCTTCATCTTCGATGCCAATGATAATATAGGAATTATTATAGGGGTTTGAGTTTGATAATGCGCAAATGTGTTTTAAAAATTTGGCCTTTCCATCTTTACTACCTAATGATAGCTTTTGCTTTTTATCATAAAAACTATTCTCATCATTATGACCGAGTAAATTTTTTATCAAAAGGCGTTTATTAATCATTTTAAGGTACTTTATGTCCCTGATATGCTACCAACAACGCAAACCAATCTTCTAGTTCCAATTCAATCTTTACGGCCTTAACAGCGTTTCTAATTCTCTCCGGGTTGGTTGTTCCTATTACTGGGTGAATGTATGCCGGGTGTTTCAATATCCAACTTAACAACAATTGATCTTCTGTGGCGCGATATTTCTCTTTCAATACCTCCAACATGGAATGCACTCTATTATTTGCTTCGGATTCTTCTTTAAAAACACTTCCCAAAGGGCTCCAACACATTGGTGTAATTCCTTCTTTCAACATTTGATCTAAAGAACCATTGTGCATCGCTGCATGCTGACTTAAAGAAAACTCTATTTGATTTACTGAGATCGTTTCCTTGCTGGCAATGAGATCCACTTGTGATGGTGTAAAGTTAGAAACACCAAAGTGTAAGATCTTTCCTTGCTCTTTTAAAAGTTCGACGGCTTCAGAAATTTCATCAGGATGCATTAATGGGCTCGGTCTGTGCAGCAATAACAGGTCTAAATAATCGGTGCGCAATTCTTTTAAGGATCTCTCTGTACTCCAAATAATATACTCCTTTGAATAATTATAATGTTTGATCTTGTTGTCTCTGCTCTTTCCTATATACTGAATTCCACATTTGGAGATCAATTGTATGGCCTCTCTTTCGATACCGCTATCCGCAAACACTTTTCCAAATTCTCCTTCTGTAGTATAGTCTCCGTAAATGTCTGCATGGTCAAAAGTGGTGATTCCCGCTTCTAAGGTGGTATTCAATTGTTGCATCATTTCTTCCTTAGAAAACTGCTTTCCCCAGGCTCCCCATGACATACATCCTGCAATAATTCTAGAGTAGTTGTTTTTCATATGGTTAAAGATACTTCATTCTCATTTATTTCGTGTTATTACAAAATGAAAAAACCGCTCTCCAGGAGAGCGGTTTCCCTTTCAATTGGTTATTTGAGAATAACCAACCAAAAATCAACTAACCAAACTTTATTTTAAATATTTTCTAATCTTTGTTTCTCTTTTCACTTTAGTTCGTTTTCTTCCATTGTTCCTTACAAGATCTGAAGCTTTTGTTTCACCTTTTAAGAATTGGATAAATCCTCTGCCTCCAAAATCGTACGTTGTTT
This sequence comes from Flavobacteriaceae bacterium, assembly GCA_965218065.1. Lineage (GTDB taxonomy): Bacteria > Bacteroidota > Bacteroidia > Flavobacteriales > Flavobacteriaceae > Polaribacter. The sequence continues at coordinate 3,002,819 of OZ244589.1, forward strand.
GTGTATCTACATTGAACAAACGAACTCGTTGGTCATTTATAACGCTTAACTCAAACTCTTCAGTATCTCCGCTGTCATAATTAAGTGTTAAAATTTTAAGGTCTTGATATCCTTGCACATCATATACTTGATAAGACCCTACAAAATCCCATAATATAGTATCAATATTTGTGCCAAATGGGTCATGAGACGAATAAAACGTAGTATTATTCTCTGGTGTAAACTGCAAATAGTGTTCGTCATCAAAAGGACCTGCTGTTCCTGTGTTACTAATCGATATTCTCTCCCATGCTACATACTCCTGTAGAAAATATTCTATGTTCTCATAAAATAACATGTCATAATCGAAATTGTACGTTTGATATCCAACCAAATAGTAGCTTACATTCTGGAAACTATCATAAATTCGAATTTCATTTGGAGAAATCTGGTTTACGTCAAAAACATGTCTTCCATCTATATCGTGGTACGTCTCTAAAAAGCCGCTATAGGTATCATAACTTCCCACAATAATTCCTAATCCGTTTCCTGTTCTACCTATATCGGCTATATTATTGTTTGCATACAGATTTCCATTCAAGAAGGATAGTGTAAACGCTTTGGACACGAAAGGAACATCTCCGCTCCCTGTAGTTCTATGATAATCTACATACCATAAATCATAGCTGTTCACTAATTCTTCTAATGAAATAGAGTCGTCATAAATATCGTCTATGATAACAGAACATGAGCTTAGCATGCTTCCCGATATGACTAATATTAAAAGTAATTTTATTGCTTTCATACGCTATAGTTTTATGGTTATAGTATAGCGTTTCCAAATTGCGTGCCAAAAAAATACTGCTTCTTAAAAGAAGCAGTATTCTACTGATTATCAACACTTTATTTTAAGGATAAAAATCTGTTTTTGTCCTTTTTATGTTTTCGACTTTTACATATTTTACGGTTGCTCCATCCATATAAATGATCACGGCCTCATTTTCTTTGAGATCGAATAACGGCTTTTCGGGAGCTTTATTCTGCATTTCCTTTTTAGGGTCTCTGTCCATGATCACGTCTCGGTCCTTTCGGGTTGAGGTATCAAAGAATGCCACGACATATTTCTTTCCTTCTTTTTCCTGAATCTCCGTTGATGCTTCTTTATTATAAAACAGCACTTTTTTGAACGTAATGGTTTCAGAGGCTGTAAATCCAATAATTACTTTCATACCACTCACACCTTCCTGACCTCCTACCCAGTTGTTATATGTTGCTCCGGTAACCTGAAAAGGTGGGTTTTTCTCAAATTTTAATGTTTTGCAAGACATGAGTCCAATCGCCATTACAATGTAAATTCCTATTTTCATATGTTTCGTTTTGCTATGTATTTCAAGAGTGATGCCAAATTACAAAAAAAGAGCGTATCAAAATTGATACGCTCTTCAATATAGTATTATATAAACTAATATTTCTAGTTATTCAATGCTTCTGCACCTCCAACGATCTCTAAGATCTCATTGGTAATTGCTGCCTGACGTGCTTTGTTATACGTTAATAACAACTCATCTCTAAGCTCTTTCGCATTATCCGTTGCTTTATGCATTGCTGTCATACGAGCTCCGTGTTCTGCCGCGAAACTATCTCTAATTGCTTTATATAGTTGCGTCTTTAACGACTTAGGAATCAACTCCAATACGATCTCTTCCTTCGATGGTTCAAAGATGTAGTCAGAGTTTATGCTTACGCCTCCTTCTATAGGTTTGATCGGTAAGAACTGTTCTACTTGAGGGATTTGCGTAGCCGCATTCTTGAATCTATTATAGATCAATTCGATTCTGTCGTACGTACCTTCAACATACATATCCATAAGGCTCTGAGCAATCTCAGCTACGTTATCGAAAGTCAAATCATCATACACTCCATTATTATTGCTAATAACATTGTGCGATTTTGCTAAAATATCGTTTCCTTTTTTCCCGATAGTCAATAGGTCTACGGATACTCCTGCATAATTATCTTCAATATTCTTAACAGTTTCTTTAATGATAGATGAGTTAAATCCTCCACATAATCCTCTGTTGGATGTTACTACAACTATCAAGGCTTTAGATACTTCTCTTTGGGTAGAGAATGCTCCTCCTGCGTCCGCATCTAATGTTGCGCTTAAGTTCTGTAACAACTCAGTAAGCTTAGATGAATATGGGCGCATTGCCGTAATCGCATCTTGAGCTTTCTTCAACTTTGCAGCAGAAACCATTTTCATGGCACTGGTGATCTGCATCGTAGAACCAATAGAGGTAATTCTGTTACGTATTTCTTTTAAGTTTGCCATCTACTTTGTGTGTTTAGTGATGATTATGCAAATTTCGCAGAGATCTCTTTTGCAGCGCTTTCCATCGTTGCAATCGTCTCATCAGTTAATTTTCCTGATTTTAATGTATCTAATACGTCTCTATGCTTCGCATTTAGATAATCGATATAATCTCTTTCGAATTCTTTTACTTTCTCTACAGGAACATCTTTTAACAAGTTCTTAGATCCAGCATAGATAATTGCTACCTGATCTTCTACTGTATAAGGATCGTTTTGTGCTTGTTTTAAGATCTCCACATTACGCTTTCCTTTTTCGATCACGTTCATTGTAGCTGCATCCAGATCAGATCCAAACTTAGCAAACGCTTCTAGTTCACGATATTGTGCCTGATCTAATTTTAAAGTACCTGCTACTTTCTTCATCGATTTGATCTGCGCAGAACCTCCTACACGAGATACAGAGATACCTACGTTAATCGCAGGACGAACCCCTGAGTTGAATAAATCTGACTCTAAGAAGATCTGTCCATCAGTAATCGAAATTACGTTTGTTGGAATATATGCAGAAACGTCTCCCGCTTGTGTTTCAATAATTGGTAAAGCTGTTAAGGATCCTCCTCCTTTTACTTTACCTTTTAAAGAATCTGGTACATCGTTCATTTGTGCAGCAATTGCGTCGTCATTGATCACTTTTGCAGCACGCTCTAATAATCTTGAGTGCAAGTAGAATACGTCTCCTGGATATGCTTCACGTCCTGGAGGTCTTCTTAATAATAATGATACCTCACGATATGCAACTGCTTGCTTAGAAAGATCATCATAGATAATTAATGCTGGTCTACCTGTATCACGGAAATATTCTCCGATCGCAGCTCCTGCGAAAGGTGCATATACCTGCATTGGCGCAGGGTCTGATGCGTTAGCCGCTACAATAGTAGTATATGCTAATGCTCCTCTTTCTTCTAACATGTTCGCAATCGCTGCAACGGTAGAAGCTTTCTGACCAATAGCTACGTAGATACAGTACACTGGGTTTCCTGCATCATAAAATTCTTTTTGATTTAAGATGGTATCTAAAGCAACAGTAGATTTACCTGTTTGACGGTCTCCAATGATCAACTCACGCTGACCTCTTCCAACAGGAATCATTGCATCGATAGATTTAATACCAGTTTGTAAAGGCTCTGTTACAGGCTCACGGTAGATTACCCCAGGAGCTTTACGCTCTAAAGGCATTTCGAAAGTTTCTCCCTCGATAGGTCCTTTACCATCGATTGGACTTCCTAAAGTATCAACCACACGTCCTACAACTCCTTCTCCTGCTTTTAAAGAAGCAATTCTTTCGGTACGTTTTACTGTTGAACCTTCTTTAATAGAAGTAGAAGCTCCTAACAATACAACTCCTGCATTATCTTCTTCTAAGTTTAAAACGATTCCTTCTAGCCCGTTTTCAAATTCAACTAACTCTCCGTATTGTACATTTGATAGTCCATACACACGAGCAATACCATCTCCTACTTGTAAAACGGTACCTACCTCATTTAATGAAGCTTTTGCTTCAAAGTTTGTTAATTGTTGCTTTAAAATTGCTGATACTTCAGCTGGTTTAATTGCTGCCATCTTTTATAATTTGATGTATAATTAAATTTTTGGAATATAATGACTGTTGTCAAATTCCTTTCTTAATTCATTTAAATGGTTTGAGATACTTGCATCGTACTGCACGTCTCCCACTCTTAAAATAAACCCTCCTAATACATTTGGGTTTACGGTATTTTCAATACTTGCTTGATTCCCTGTTAATTCAACAATCTTATCAAGTACTTTCTTTTCTAATTCTTTAGTTAAAGGAACTGCGGTAGTTACTGTTGCAACTTGCATACTCTTTGCATAGTCATAAATGATCGAGTATTGTTTTGCAATTGCCTCTAACATACTCATTCTCTTGTTCTCTTCTAATAAGTTGAACAATCCTAATGAAATGTTGTTTACTTTACCAGAAAACAATGTGTTTAGCACCTGTTTCTTATCAGAAGCTTTGATAACAGGGCTATTTAGCATTACTCCTAAATCGTCATTTTCAGAAATAGTCGCTGCAATTAATTGCATGTCGTTATTTACTTCTGTTTCCGCTTTAGAGTCTTTTGCTAAATTTAAGATTGCTTTCGCGTAACGTAATGCTGGTCTTGCTCCTTTCATCTATTTAGTTTAAAGTAACTTCTTCTAACATTCCTTCAACTAATTTAAGTTGATCGTCTTTAGAAGCTAATTCTTTTTTCACTACTGTTTCTGCAATACCAATTGATAAATCGGCTACTTGCTTTTTTAACTCTGCTAAGGCTGCCTGCTTTTCTTGCTCGATAGATGCTTGTGCATTTTCGATCAATTTTGCCGCTACTTCTTTTGCTTCGTCTTTTGCATCAGAGATCATTTTATCTTTGATCTCTCTTGCTTCTTTCATTAACGCATCTCTCTCTGCTCTTGCTTCTTTTAATAACTGCTCGTTATTTGCTTGCAAGTTCTCCATTTCTTTCTTTGCATCTTCTGCAGAAGCCAATGCATTCTTAATTCCTTCTTCTCTTTCGTTAACAGAATCTAAAATTGGTTTCCACGCAAATTTTCTTAATAAGAATAGCAATGCAATAAAAAGCACTGTCATCCAAAAAAACAAGCCTAACGAAAAATCTTCAAGTAACTTTCCCATGATTTAAATTTTATATCTCTAGTGTTTTCTGTTTAATTTAAATTATAAAGAACAGCTATAACCAACCGTTATAGCTGTTTCTTTTTAGTTTTAGCTTACTGCGAATAATGCAGCAAATCCAATACCTTCAATTAAGGCAGCAGCAATTAACATTGCTGTTTGGATCTTACCAGTTGCTTCTGGTTGACGAGCAATAGCTTCCATTGCTTTTCCACCAATTTGACCGATACCGATACCAGCTCCGATTACTACTAATCCTGCACCTACGATGTTTGGAATTGTCATAATATATTTATTTAAAAATTAAACGTTCTACTTTACATTAACTTCTAGTGGTGGTCGTGTTCCTCTACCGCAGACCCAAAATATAGGGCTGATAGCATTGTAAAAATATAGGCTTGTAAAGCTGCTACTAACAGCTCTAAAATTCCTAATACAAATGCTAATAAAAATGATAGTGGTGTTCCTAACCAGTTCTTAAAAATGAACATCATTCCAATTAAACTCATTAATACAATGTGTCCTGCTGTAATGTTTGCATACAAACGGATCATTAATGAGAATGGTTTGATGATCGTCCCTAATAATTCAATAGGAGCTAATATGATTTTCATTGGAACAGGTACTCCTGGCATCCAGAAGATGTGTTTCCAATAGTCTTTTTTTGCTGTAAATGTGGTGATCAAATATGTGATCAATGCTAAACAAAATGTTACGGCGATATTGTTGGTAATGTTTACACCTAATGGAGTTAATCCAAATAAGTTTACAATCCAAACAAAGAAAAATACAGTTAATAAGTAACTCATATATCTCTTGTAGTTCTTCTCACCGATATTTGGTCTTGCAATATCATCACGGATATATAAAACGATAGGCTCTAATAAACGACCCATTCCTGTTGGCAACCCGTTGTTCTTTTTATAGGACTTTGCCATTCTTTTGAACATGAAGAACATGATCAAGAAAACCACAAAGATCATCACAACATTCTTTGTAATAGAAAAATCTAATGGTTTTTCATTCGTTGCATGATGTTCTGCATCATATGTAATAGTACCAGCTGCATCTGTTTTATAGATCTTTCCGTGATACAATTTATAATGATTTTCTCCTACCGAAGCCACGGTTTCACCATGATGAAATTTAGAAGACATAAATACTTTTAATCCACCATCCCATAAAATAACTGGTAATGGAAACCCTACATGGTGCTCTTTACCATCTTCACTTTTATAAGAGAATAGTCCGAAGTCATATGTGTCTTGTAGGTGGTGTTGGATATAGTCCTTGATATATTGCTCTTTGTCCTGAGTCTTTTCAGTTTTTTTATCATCGCTTGCAAAAGTTGCAACTGAGAATAAAAGGAATACGAAGGTTAACGTTTTTACAGTTATTTTTCTATGCATATCACTCTAAATAATAGTGGCTTAAAAATCGCTGCAAAGGTAGGTTTTTATATTAAAACCAAAAACTATTTTAGACTTTATTTTACGAAGTATTTAAAGACTTAAAAACCAGTCTTTTTATTCTAATTTATTTAACCATTTTGTTAAGCTATAAACCTCTATAATTAATGTTACCATATATGGCACAAAAAATGCTGCAAACTCAGAACTGGTAACGGTTCCATCCATTTTATACGACCCGTTGAAGAAAAGAAAGAAAAGGATGAACTTTAACATGCTTCCAAATAAAAACAAAAAGCCCAGTTGTTTTTTAAATTTTTCTCTAAAAATATATAACCCGTTAAATACCAATAAGGCAATAGCAGTATTTAGTATGTAAGCCAATATGATTTTATGCTCAAAAAGAGGTAATCTCAAAAAATGTAAGGTAACTATATGAAGACCAAAAACAATCCCGGTAATGATAACAAGTTTCCATAAAAACTGGATCTGTACTCCTTTCATGTATTGTTAAATCTGTTTAGTTGTTTAACCACAGCGTATAGTGAAACTCCAACGCCTGCTAGCGTCATGATAATGACATATAGTTTTTCTCCATGGTTATAATGGGTGTCCAGCCATTTTCCCAGCCAAATAAAAAGATACATGGTAATGCCCATTTGTATCCCTATACCGGAAAGAACTAAGGCATTTTTAAGCCGTTTGGGTTTGTTCTTGGGTTGTTTTTTGCTCATTTTGATTCAGTTCTTTGATCGTTCCTTTCATTGAGCATGTCGCATTAAATGTTGCGCCTGGTTCTACAGAGAGTTTTCCAATAACCACATCGCCAGAAATAGTTGCCGTTGCTTTTATGGTAAGTGTTTTGTTTACAGATAATTCTCCAGAGAACTTCCCTTCTATATCTGCATTGGTAGCATCTACTTTTCCTTTGATAAAGCCTTCCGATCCGATAATAACCCTACCATTTGTTTGCAAGGTCCCTTCTAAAGTTCCATCTATTCTAAAATCTCCTTCCGATTTAATGTCTCCAACAATCGAAGTGTTTTTTGCTATTACATTTCTTTCCATGACTTTCGCTGTTTTTGGTTTTTCCTTACTCGTAAACATTAGGGTTGCTTTTTTAGTCTGTTTAGTATTTCTTTTGCTTCCTTTCCTTCTTCTGTTTCAGCATACTGTAAAGCGATATAATCTAATGCCGTTTTATAGGCCGCTTTACCTTGATATTTCCCTATAGCATAGGCTTTTAGGAGTTCAAATTTAGGAATTAATTTTGAATTCGATAATGTGGGCAGTATTTGTTCAATCTCACAGACCACATCGGCAAACTTATCTTCCTTATATAGATAGTATAATTGCTTGTAAAATTTTTCTGTTCCCGATAGTTCTTCTTCCTCTTCTTTAATCTCTTTTTCCGGAAATTCAACAATTTGCGCGAACTTAGTTCCGGCATAATTGTCCAATATGAACTTTTTATACGTCTCCGCTTTCGAGTTGTTTGTCTCACTATATAATTGATATAAATGATAGTTGGATGGTAATATCAATGTAGAATCTGGTTTGCTTGTCAATAGTCTTTCCAAATAAGATATTGATCGTGGCTTATTTTTAAATTGTTCTTTATAGATCAGCCCTAGTTCGAACAGTGCTACATTTCTTCCCGAGGTAAGAGAGTCGATTTCTTTTTTATCTGTTGGAATCTTCTGCACATAACTATCTACATCATATCGGCTTTCATTTAATGCAACAACATCTTTCCCGTCCTTTTTTGATCCGATCTTTGTTTTATCTGACCATCTCCAGTTGTCCTCTAACGGCCTATTGCCCCAAACTCTTTGAAATTCTGCTTCCCCAAATCCTAAGGATTGTGTATTGTAGAAATACCACTTTCCTTTATTTGCAGATTGTTGCGAATTGCCTCCGAAAGCGCTCCCAAAAGAAATGTTGTTCAGTTGTTGTTGTGCTAAAGCTTCATCGGCCTTTTTAATCTCTGCGACATATTTTTCAAAGTACTCCGTCTGTTCTTCTTTAGATAATGATGCCAGTCTTAGAATACTATCATTCGTTTGCAGTGTGTTTTCAAATGTAATTAAGGATGCTAAGCTTTTATGCCTTCTCTTAATTCGCCGTATGCGTAGGTTGTTAGAATCTTTTGCCACGCTCAAAACACTGTCATAGTATGCGCTAGCCAATACATATTTCGTATCCTTAAAATAAATATTTCCTAAGCGTTCATAGCTAAACGTTTTCTGTTTTGCTTTTCCATTTTTTGCTCTAAGAGAACGATTATAATAATCTATAGCATCTTGAATGCTATCTTGATTTTGTTCTAGCACCCCTACCTGATAGTACAATGCGTCCAGGTACGGCCTGTTATCTCTGTTTTTTATTAGCTTTTGAAATCGCTCTAAAAGCACTAATGAAGAAGAGTCTTTTGCTGTGTTCTTAACCACTTCAATATTCGCATAAATGCGATATCTATACGGTGCTTTTTTGAACTTGCTGAGTTTTTCAAACACCATGATCGCCGAATCTTTTTTGTTTTCCAAGCTATAGACCTGTCCTAGAATAAATAAGTTTCTGGCAGTTTGTTTTTTATTTTCATGCGTTCGGGTAGCCAAGGTCAGGTGCTGAATTACACGTTGCGTACTATCTAGCTTAGTATACGCCATAGCCATGGCTGTATGCGCCTGTTCTTTGATCTCATCAGATAATGTTTCTTCTTTTTTTAACAACAACTTTAGCGATTCGATCGCTAGTTCTTCATTATCTATTCGAATATTAGATTTTGCCCTCCAAACCTTTGTCTCATTAATAAGGTTCGCATACGGATAGTTTGCGATCACATAGTTAAATGCTTCAATCGCCGGAACAAATCGCTGTGAATAATATCGAGATTTACCAAGCAGTAAATAGGCATCATCGATCTGCTTATTGCGCTCTCGCCCTCTGATGTTCATAGAGTGACGTTGAATCGCTTTTACCGCTTTTTCTTCTGCCTTATCAAAATTAGACTGATCGTCTGTTTGATTTGCATTGTTGGTGCTGTTTGTTGCGCTTTTACTTTTATTGAATCCCGTTCCAGGTCCATTTAAAGATCCTTTTGGCGATAAAGTGGGGATGTCTATTTTGTCTTCATCAAACTTAATAGGCTCAATAGGTAATAGTTGCCAGAAATCGTCCTCATATTTCGTGTCGATCTCTTCTATTCCCTTTCTAAAATACTCTTTCCCATTAAAGAGTACATTGTATTTTGTAGTTAATGCTTGGTAGTTTCGCGCAATAAAAGTATCCTTCTTTGTTCCACACGCATAGATAAGAACAAAAAGAAAAACAAAAGCGCCTATTTTATGTATTCTATTCATAGAAAGAAAAAGCTCTTATTAACAAACATCTATTCTATAAAGATATTGTTAATAAGAGCGTAAAAATAGGAATAAAATCGAGATATATATTCTTACACAGAAAAATAGCTCTCCAGCTCCTTTAGCGTTTCTTCTGATGTTTGAATGTCTTTTACCACGTTTCCTTTATCAAGTACTACAATTCGCTCACACACTTCTGTGACATGGCTCAGGTCGTGACTTGAAATCAATACTGTTACCTCTCTATCTTCGGTCAAGGTTTTCAGGAGCTTCTTCAATCGTATTTGTGTTGTAGGATCCAGGTTTGCAAATGGTTCATCTAAAACCACGACTTGAGGATTCCCCATCATTGCTGCCACAATTCCCGCTTTCTTTTGATTTCCTTTACTTAGATCTCTCAAATACTTCCTCTTTCCTAAAATCTCTCCGCTAAAGAATTCCTCAAACTGAGCTAAAAATGAACGTACATCTGCCTTATTCATCCCTCTTAGATCTCCGATAAAATCGAAATACTCCTCTGGAGTTAAATACCCAATTAAGAATGTTTCATCTATAAAAGATCCTGTGAACGTTTTCCATTCTTCACTTTCGTTTACTGTGATGTTGTTATTTACGATCTTCCCTGTCGTTGGTCTTATCAGGTCTAAAAGCATATTGAAAAAGGTAGTTTTTCCCGCTCCATTGTTCCCTACTAAACCGAAACTTTCTCCTTTAGGAATGTCTAGTGTTTCAATGTTTAATACTTCCGCCGACCCGTATTTTTTTGAAATATTTATTGATTGTATCATCTGTCTTATCGTGTTGTTTATGCTTTCTGGTCAAAAGCGTGGACCGTTGCATATTTATTGTTAATGTATTTTTTTTCTATTAGGTTCATAAAATAATTCTTGAAGAGTAATGCTAAAACCCCAACTGTAGCTATAGCAATAATTCCAGCATTAAACCCTAATATTGATTTGAAACCCCAGAAAAGTAACATAGGGAATCCGAGTATGGGTAAGATTATTATAAACTGAGTGGCACTTGTTCCTTGATAATTAGCAAAAGCGCTTTTTTCCAAATCGATTCGTTTTCTGTTAAAGGAACCTGCGTAGAGCAGAAATAGCGAATTGAAACCAATATTAAATGCAGCTCCAGCGGTTATCATTAAAAACTCGTCTAGCCCATAAATGAATAGGTATGGAATGCACAAGATGTACAAAAAAGAGGTCATGACCACCATTAGATACCATTTCGATTCTAAATATTTTCGATACTTAATATTTTGACTCATGAGCATCTTATAATATGAGCTGTCCCAGGCGGGAATAAACTGTCCAAAATTCAAAGCAAAACCTCCTGTTGCAAAAACGGAAGCGAATATTAAAAAGGCCGGCATCTTTGTCTCATAAGTTTCATTTCCAAAGAAAATAGTCACATACAAAACAAAAATGAACGACATAATAAAGACTGTTTTTGGTCTTTTATTTCTCCAAATCAAACGAATATCGTTCTTTATAAATGGTGCAACATCTCCCATTCTATCTGCCCAGGATAAATCGGCCGAATTAGCCTCTTTCGTTTTTACCGAAATCACATCGTCTAAATAAACCCTACTTCTAAGTTGTTTGTAATTTATTAGGTAGAGTAGTACGGTCAATAATATTGGAATGACCACTAATAAAGGGTGTTTAAATATGGAATCGAAGATGGTTCCGGCGTAACTGGCAACATCGAAAATTTCAAATGTCTGAACCGCCACCAAACCGGCTAATACCACAAAAATAACCCCAAATGCAATCTGATTTTTATTGATAATAAAATTCAGGAAGTTCGAAGTAAGTGTAATAAAGATCATAGAAAAAAGCCATCCTAAAGCTCCAGCTGCATCATACTCTTTTCCTATGAGCACGATCGCAAAAGGAACATAAAAGAACAGCGGCATAAAGTTGAAAAATGACAACGTCGATTTTCCTAATACATAATGTACGAGTTTGCTTTTCTTAACCGGCAAAATAAGCATCGGTTTGATATTCATTACCGGTAATTTCTGCATCAAGTACCTAAAAACAAGGTCGCCGAAAACTGCAAAAATCAAAAAGGAGTTTACCACTTTTAATGGATCTTTGCCCGGCATTTGCTCTTCAATTAAGAAAAAAGAAGCGACGCCCAGGCTTAAAAAATTTATAATCATAAGGAGGGCAAAAAACACCAAAAATACATTCAGTACTATACTCTTTTGCCAATAGGAAGAGCGGAAATATTGTTTCCACTCCAAACTTACAAAATGTCCAATCATGAGTTAGTTAATTTCTTTGATATCAAATAAGTATTAAAAGGAGGTTAATTGTTACAAATTATTGAAATAATTTATATTCAGGATAGGTTTCTTCAAGTAACTCTTTCGATCTATCGGGTATTACGAATTCAACAATATAAAAGGCAATTGTGAGCAATGTGAAGAAAACCGCCATTAAAAACACCCAATAAAAAGCAAGTTCACTAAATGCTACATCGATAAGCTCAAATAGATTGTATAGGTTAAGTAGGGTCAATAGGACAAACCAAGATTTTGAATTGTGAATCATTTCTTCCAGAAGAAAAATTCTCTCATTACGCTTTTTCTTTAACCTGGTTTTATATTTTATAATGACTTGACAGATCAATAAAAAAGCTGACAAGCTTAGGAAAGCAACTCCTAGAATGAAAGGTGCCTCATCAAATCTTAACAAGGTATAGTATCCTGCTAATAAAGTGAGTGTAATAATGATCTTTGGAATCGTAAACCATGTTTTCATAAAACGCCATAAAATCTTCCAATATCTTTTGGTCATTTGTTTATGCTTTTGTTCAACGATATCCATAAAACCAAACACTCCAAATTTCTTAAAGGCCTCCTGTTTGGCTTCATAAAATGAAAGGGTTGGTCTTTCTTTCCATATTGCTTCAATATCATTCGCTAAATGATCTACTAATTCCGTTTGAAGATCATAATGCTCTACAAAATGTTGTCTAGTGAATTTATATAACTCTTGTATGTGTACATTGTTTAAATTCATAAGGTCTTTATAGCTTTTTTCATTTCTAGCACATGTGTCAATGCTTTGCGGTATACCTTGATTCCAGCGTAACTAAAAATAAAGTGTAAGGAGATGAGCGCTGCGGTGGCTATGATCATCCCGCTAGTATTTAGTGAAAAAGAATTCCGAGCAACAATAATTAGCATTAGTGCATTTAACACTAAAAAAGATAAAATCATATAAAAGAACCCTTGAATGTGATGTATAGATCGACCTACTTTATTTTTTAAGTTTAGAAGGCCATAGTACACAATAACTAACATAGGCAAGAAAAAGAACTGATAATTCAACTCTGTAAAGCTCTCCAAAGACAAGCTATTTCCCAAGTAATTTTCGAGAAGCAAAAAAGCTAGCAATAAAAGAAAACGCTTTCCAGATTTAAAAAACCCTAGAATTTCTTTACCATACATCTTTCTGGATTTTTTATTTACGGCTTTACACATCCTCCTATTAACTCCAGTCAGATTACCATTCCATCCAAGTTCAGTAAAAGTCAGTTCTACAGCTTGCCTAAACTCTTTTTCTTCTACATTCTTATTTTCGATCGACGTTACCACATGGTCTAACATTTCAAGCCTCATATCCCAATAAGTAATCCCTTTATTTTTTAGGCGATTGTCTATATACCTTACTTGCTCTTTCGTCAGTTCCATACTATTGTAGACTTAAATTAGGGTTTACAAGATGCTGCATTGTCTTTAAAAACTCTTGCATCTCTGCTAGTTTGTTTGCCGTTTCTTTAGTGCCTTGTTCTGTGAGTTTGTAGTACTTACGTAGTCTATTTCCAACTTTAGCTACCTCAACATCCAACAACCCCTCAGCTTCTAACTTATGTAATGCAGGATATAATGCTCCTTCTGTAATTAGTAACTCTCCTCTTGTAAGTTCTTTTACCTTTTGAGTGATCTCATACCCGTACATTTTTTCGTGTTCTCCTAATAATTTGAGAATGATCGTTTGTAAAGACCCTTTATATAATTTTTGATTACCCATGTTATGTTTATCTGCAACAAATGTATACATAATTTTCTTATGTATAAAATTCTTATGCATCATTCTTTTAAAAAATAAAAACCCGAATCGTTAGATTCGGGCCCTTCTTTACTTTTCTACTTTTAACACCTGTTGAATGATCTCTTCCAAATTTTGTTTGGGTAAAGCTCCGTTTGCCATTTGTGGTGGTTCATTCATAGGAACAAATAACATGGAAGGAATGCTACGTATAGCAAATGCTGCTGACAGCTCTCTTTCTGCCTCCGTATCTACTTTATAAATATTGATTTTATCGCCATACTCTTCGCTCAATTCCTCTAATATCGGTGCGATCATCTTACATGGACCACACCAATCGGCATAAAAATCTATAATTGCAGGTACTTCTCCTTCAAACTTCCATTCTTTATTCTTTTCATAATTGAAGACCTTTTCTAAAAAGGTTTCCTTCGTCAATAATTCTGTCATATTGTCTTTTTAATTGGGTAAAGTTAGACGTTTTTTATTAACATAAATTACAGGTTATCAACCGATCAGGATCTTTTCCGTTTTTAAATTGTTAACTTTAAGACATAACTATTTATTAATTAATACTTTATATTATGAATTCTATTGCAATGGTTGCTCGCTATCTTTTAGGATTAGCTATGCTTTTCTTTGGAGCAAACAAGTTCTTAAACTTCATGACACCACCACCTCCTCCTTCACCTGAGGCTGGTGCTTTTATGGGCGCCTTAGTTGAAAGCGGTTATATTTTACCTACACTTGGTGTTATTTACATTTTGGTGGGATTGTTACTCGTTCTTAATAAGGCAGTACCTTTTGCGCTTATTATTTTAGTTCCTGCTTCATTTAATATCATGGCATTTCACCTTAAGTATGCTCCAGACAGTATGTTATTTGCCGCAGTTGTAGCCGTGTTAAACATCTTCTTAATCTATGCAAACTGGGATCGATTCAAATCGCTCTTCGATTAGGAAATAAAAAATGTTAAATTCTGTTAAAACCTTTTATGTATGTAACATAAGAGGTTTTTTTTATACTAACTTAGACGCCAATCAATTACATTAATCATGAAAAAACTAATCTTTCCTATTCTTTGCGCAGCAACTATATTTACGGCTTGTAAAGAAGAAGCACCCAAAAGAGATATTGCAGTGAATTACCCTGAAACGGCAAAAAAACCAGTTGTAGACACCTATTTTGAAACAGAAGTAACCGACAATTATCGTTGGTTAGAAGACGATAGAAGCCCAGAAACCGAGGCTTGGGTAAAAGCTGAAAACGAAGTAACATTCGATTATCTGGATAAGATTCCATACAGAAAGCAATTGAAAGATCGATTGTCTGAATTGTGGAATTATGAAAAAGTGGGTTCTCCATTTGTAGAAGGAGATTATACTTATTTTTATAAGAATAATGGTTTACAAAATCAATATGTGGTCTACCGCAAAAAGGGAGATGGTAAAGAGGAGGTTTTTCTAGATCCCAACACCTTTTCTGAAGATGGAACCACCTCATTAAGTGGTTTGAGTTTTTCTAAAGACGGAAAAACCGCGGCCTACTCTATTTCTGAAGGGGGTAGCGATTGGAGAAAGATCATCGTAATAGACGTAGAAACCAAGAAGGTCAAAGAAGACACTTTGGTTGATGTAAAGTTCTCTGGAATCAACTGGAAAGGAAACGAAGGTTTCTACTATTCTAGCTACGATAAACCTAAAGGAAGTGAGCTATCAGCAAAAACTGATCAGCATAAATTATATTATCATAAATTAGGAACTTCTCAAAAAAATGATCCTGTTGTTTTTGGTGGTACAGAAGCTGAAAAGCATAGATACGTAGGTGGTTACCTAACCGAAGATGATCGCTATTTGATCATTTCTGCATCAACATCAACATCAGGAAATAAATTGTTCTTGAAAGATCTATCAAAGAAAAACAGTCCTTTGGTAACAGTATTAGATAATTTTGACAGTGATACTTATGTTATAGATAACAAAGGAAGCAAGCTATATTTAGTGACCAACTTAAATGCTCCAAATCAGAAGATCGTTACTGTAGATGCTAAAAATCCAACTCCGAAAAACTGGAAAGATTTTATTGCTGAAACAAAGCATGTAATGAGCCCTTCTACAGGAGGAGGATACTTTTTTATTGAATACATGGTCGATGCAGTATCAAAAGTGATGCAATACGACTTCGATGGAAAATTAATACGTGAAATAAAGTTACCTGGAGTAGGAAATGCTGGAGGATTCGGCGGTAAAAAAGACGCTAAGTTTGACTACTATACGTTTACCAATTACAATACACCATCAAGTACTTACAAGTACAATATTGCAACTGGAGAATCTAAATTGTACTGGAAACCTCAAATTGACTTTAATGCAGATGATTATGAAAGTAAGCAGGTTTTCTATACATCAAAAGACGGGACAAAGGTTCCTATGATCATTACCCACAAAAAAGGGTTAGAGTTAAATGGTAAGAATCCAACCATTTTATATGGATACGGAGGGTTTAATATTTCTCTGTACCCATCTTTCCGAATTACGAGAGCCGTTTGGATGGAGCAAGGAGGAATCTATGCTGTTCCTAACCTTAGAGGTGGAGGAGAGTACGGTAAGGAGTGGCATAAGGCGGGAACGCAAATGCAAAAGCAAAATGTATTTGACGACTTTATCGCGGCTGCAGAATATTTGATTGAAAATAAATATACCTCTTCGGACTATTTAGCAATCAGTGGAGGTTCAAATGGTGGATTGCTTGTCGGAGCAACCATGACACAACGCCCAGATCTAATGAAGGTTGCGTTGCCTGCCGTAGGAGTTCTAGACATGCTCCGTTATCATACCTTTACGGCTGGAGCTGGTTGGGCATACGATTATGGTACCGCTCAACAAAGCAAAGAAATGTTTGAATACTTAAAAGGATATTCTCCTGTACACAATGTGAAAAAAGGGACTGCATATCCGGCAACATTGGTAACAACCGGAGATCATGATGACCGAGTAGTACCGGCACATAGTTTTAAATTTGCTGCAGAACTACAAGATAAACATGAGGGGAAAAACCCTGTCTTAATCAGAATAGAAACAAATGCCGGGCATGGGGCAGGTACGCCAGTAGCAAAAACCATTGAGCAATACTCAGATATTTATGGGTTTACGTTGTTTAATATGGGATTTGACGCATTACCTAATCCACCAAAAGCAAAAATTAAATCATAACAAAAACCAAAACAGAATGAATACAACCAAAAAGACGCTTCTTTTATGTGCAGTCGCCTCCTTAGGAATGGTGGCCTGTAAAAAAGATACGGCTGAGAAAGTTCCTGGGATCATCGTTGAGAACATGGACACAAATGTTAGACCAAATGACGATTTCTTTAGGTACGTGAATGGGAGCTGGCTAGACAAAACCGAAATCCCGGATGATCAGACCTCTTGGGGTGGATTTAATAAACTTCGAAAAGAGACAGATGCAGATGTTTTAAACATCTTAGATGACGCCATCGAAAAGGATGACTTCCCAAAATTGAAAGACGCTGAAGGAAACTATACAAGAACTTCGGATCAACAAAAAGCAGTATACTACTATCAATCTATTATGGATACTGTGGCTAGAAATAAACAGGGTATTGATCCTGTGAAACCTTTCTTGGCGAAAATTGATGAGATCAAGAACTTAAAAGATCTTGAAACCTTGTTAATCAACTTTACGCCGTACGGAGGTGCCGGATTCTTTAATATGGGAGTTTTCAATGATCTAAAAGATAGTAAGATGAATGCTGGTTACTTATTCCCAGGAGGATTAGGTTTAATTAGAGATTACTATGTGGATCAAGATGAAGACACTAAGGAAAAAAGAAGAAAGTACGAGGCGCATATTGCAAGAATGCTTCAGGCATTTGGTAGTGACGAAGCAAGTGCTAAAGCCGACGCTGCAAGGATCTTGGCTTTCGAAACAAGCTTAGCTACACCGCAATTAACAAAAGAAGAGCAAAGAGATACTCGTAAGTTATACAACCCAATGTCTATAGATGAGTTGTCTAAAATAACTCCAGAGATCAATTGGAAGAGCTACTTTAAGGGAATTGGTGTTGGAGAACTTGATAGAATTATCGTAACACAGCCGAGGTACATGAAGGCGATGAACGATATTATGAAGAAAAGCTCTATTGAAGACATCAAATTATACTTACGTTGGAATACCATTAATACTGCTGCAGGAATCTTAACTACAGATCTTGAAAAAGCAAACTGGGATTTTTATGCAAAAACACTACGTGGAGCTAAGAAACAACGTCCAAGAGATGAGCGTGCATTAGCAAACGTAAACGGAGCAATTGGAGAAGCATTAGGAAAGCTATATGTTGATTCAAAATTCCCTCCAGAAGCAAAGAAGAAAGCTGAGGAAATGATCGCAAACGTAATGCTTGGTTTTGAAAAAAGAATCAATGGGTTGAAGTGGATGAGCGATGAGACTAAGAAAAAAGCTATTGAAAAATTAAATAAGTTAACCGTTAAGATCGGGTATCCTGATAAATGGAAAGATTACGGTTCTTTAGATATTAAAGGTGTTAAAGAAGGTGGTACTTATTTCAATAATTCTGTGAACATTGCAAAATGGGGCTTCGAAGAGAATATTGCTAAAATAGGTAAAGAAGTAGACAGAACAGAATGGGGAATGTCTCCTCAAACGGTGAATGCGTACTTCAACCCTGTAAACAACGAGATCGTTTTTCCGGCTGCTATTTTACAACCTCCTTTCTATAACTATATGGCGGATGAAGCTGTAAATTATGGAGGAATTGGAGCGGTTATTGGTCACGAGATCTCTCATAGTTTTGATGATTCAGGTTCTCGTTTTGATGGAGATGGAAACTTAAATAACTGGTGGACTGAAGAAGATTTAACCAAGTTTACCGCTTTAGGTAAAAAGTTAGCCGCTCAGTATAGTAACTATACGGTTATTGACGATGTAAAAATAAACGGAGAGTTTACCTTAGGTGAAAACATTGGAGATCTTGGAGGTATTAGAGCTGCTTATGAAGGGTTAATGATCTTCTACGAAAAGAACGGAAAACCAGGACCAATTGACGGGTTTACTCCGGAGCAACGTTTCTTTATGTCATGGGGAACTATTTGGAGAACCAAGTCTAGAGATGAAGCTTTAAAGAATCAGGTAAAAACAGATCCTCATTCTCCAGGAATGTTTAGAGCATTTGTGCCTTTACAAAATGTAGATGCTTTCTATAAAGCGTTTAATATTGTAGAAGGAGATAAGATGTATTTGAAACCTGAAGATAGAGTTGATATCTGGTAACATACAGAAAAGGTGTTTGAGACTTCTCGAAGTCACCTTTTCACCTTATTTTTGCCGCAGACACTATTGTCTGCGGTTTTTTTATGCTTCGAGTTAACAACATTTCTTTTCAATACGACCTAAATAAAAAGGTGCTACAGAGCCTCTCTTTTAACTTAAATGCAGGGCAACATCTATGTGTTATGGGAGAGAGTGGAAGTGGAAAATCTACACTTCTTAAGGCTATTTATGGGCTTTTAGATCTAACTGAAGGATCCTTATTTTGGAAAGAACATCAAATTCTAGGCCCGGCACATCACCTTGTTCCGGGGATGGAGTTCTTTAAATATGTTCCTCAAGACTTTGATCTGATGCCTTACACTTCTGTTGCTGAAAATATAGGTAAACACCTATCTCGCTTCTATCCTGAAGAAAAAGAAGCCAGGACCCAAGAGCTATTAGAGGTGATCGAAATGACGGCATTTGCCGATGAAAAAGTTAAGAATTTAAGTGGAGGTCAACAACAACGTGTTGCTATTGCCAGAGCTTTAGCTAAGGAGCCAGAACTCATATTGTTAGATGAGCCTTTTAGCCAGATCGATAATTTTAAAAAGAACTCTTTACGCAGAAAGTTGTTTTCGTATTTGAAAGAAAAGAACATCGCTTGCATTGTTGCTACTCATGACGGAAACGACGCGCTATCCTTTGCAGATCAAATGATCATTATTAAGGATCACCAAATCATTGCTATGGGGGATCCAAAGAAACTATACGAGCATCCCGAACAATTATATATCGCTGCGCTCTTCGATGATATAAACGCTCTTAACATTGACGGAAAAGAGTTTCTTCTGTATCCTCATCAAATTAAAGTAGCAGAAAACCCGTCAACTCATAAAGCAGTGGTTAAAGAGAGTTACTTTAAAGGCTTTTATTGGCTGATTGAAGCTGAATACAATAGACAAAAAGTATTTTTTCAGCACACATCGGAACTGTCATCAGGTGATCTTGTCAATCTTTATTTTCCTGCCATTCCAAACTAGGACTTCTTCTTCTTTCTTACCAAGCATTAACTTGCCAATGGGAGAGGACCCTGAAATGGCAAAATAATCACTGTTCTGCGCTCTAATTTGACCAACGCTAACACTTAAAAAGTAATTGCCTTGATTTGTCTTTATCACGGCACCTAAATTCACCACGTCAGTATTTTTCACCGGATTGATTTTGGCTAGCGTTTCTTTCATTCGTTGCACGGCGATTAATTGCTGACCTGCTTTTTCCATTTCTAATTGCAACATGGCTCTTCCCGTCTCATGTTTGTCTCCTGCCGAACTTTTTGTTTCAGCACTTAATGATTTCTGATGAGAACGAATAGTGTTTTCAATGGTACGATAGCGTCTATCAACCATCTCCACACATTTGTTAAAAAGTTCTTGTTTTACATTCATATAAGATCGGCTAATTCCTTTCCAACCTGACTGCCTATAGCTACCCCCATACCTCCCAGTCGTACACCACAAAACACATTATTTGACAATGGTTTTACAATGGCTTTTTTCTGATTGCCTACTCCCATTATACCACTCCATCTATGTTCTATCTCAACATTAGTATTGGGTAGTATTATCGTTTTAAGGAGCTCTTCTAATTTGTGTTGTACCAATTTTGTCTGACCAAACTCTAAAGTTTCCTCCGTTTTAAAATCTAAGTTTCTACCGCCACCCAACAAGATCCTATTGTCTATATTTCGAAAATAGTAATATCCTTCTTCCAAATGAAATGTTCCTTTAATGGCAAGATTATCTATGGGTTTCGTAATTAAAACCTGCGCTCTGGCAGGAACCACTTCTTCAGAGATCATTTGTTTAGCAAAACCGTTAGTAGCAATGCATAACTTTTTTGTTTTAAATGAAATCGGTGCTGTATCAACCTCTACATAAGTTGCGCTATCAGTATAGCTTTTCACAACACAGTTGTTTAGCACTTTTACCCCTTTCTGCTGTGCTAAGTATAATAAAGAAGCCATCATTTTACCAGTATCTATTTGACCTTCATGAATATTGGTGATGTACCCTGGGTACACATTCTGGAAACCAAACGTGTTTTCGGAAATCGAGAACACCTCACTCTCAAAAATTGGGTATAGCAATTCGTTTAAATAGGGTATTTGATCAGCACAGTGTTCGTAAAAGTCTTGCGACTGGAACAACTCGTATCCTTTAAGGTGTTGGTAGTCGATCTGTCTATCGCCTAAGGTATTTATCAATAATTGTAGACCATCCCACCGTTTTTTCACCAGATCAAAAACTTCTGATTCGCTATGGGTTTTTAGATCGCTTAGTATTTCCGAAACACTTCCAAAACAAGCAAATCCGGCATTTTTGGTACTAGCGCCTTGAGGTAATATTCCTTTTTCTAACACGACCACTTTTGCATTCGGAAACCGCTCTTTTAGTCGTATGGCACAATTGAGTCCAACAATACCACTGCCAACTATAGTATAATCGACATTAGAAAACCACTCCTTTATTTCCCAGTAACTAAAGTTCATTTTAACTGTTTTTCAAAACAGAGACTATTCTCCACTCCTTTGTATTGTCCATAATTTTCAGCTCTTGTATATCCTGCCTTATGATAAAATTGTACAGCTGCCACCTGTCGTTCTCCAGTCTCCAAAACACAGCGTTCATATTCCATCTCTTTTGCCCATGCTTCTAGTGCTGCAATGATCTTATCTGCAATCCCTACTCCTCTTTTGTCAGGTCGTACATACATACGTTTGATCTCCATGGTCGTATTATCAAACTTCTTGATCGCACCACAACCCACCGGTACTTTATCGATATATGCCACTAAGACATATTTAATAGCATCTAACTTATTGTATTGGTCATAAAATGCATGATCGTCTCCATCGGTAATAGCAAGATACGCATCTAGTTCTTTTACCAATGCGATAAAATCTGGATTTGCAGCGTTTGTTCTTTTAATTTTTGATTCCATGTTCTTCTTATGAGATGCTGAAACAAGTTCAGCATGACATTATGCAATTCGTCAAAACTCCAATTTTAATTGTACCCAAACAGGTTCTTTTTTCTCTGTGTCTAAGTTAGCAAAAGATATGCCTAGCAGCCGCACTGAGTTTTGCAACTTTTCTTGATACAATAACTCTTTCACTATGGGCATGAATTCTTCTTTTTTTTGCAAAAAGTGTTGTACGGTCTTGCTTCTTGTTTGTTGTGTAAAGTCGCTGTACTTTATTTTCAACGTAATTGTCTTTCCTTTGGTGTCAGACTTCACCATTCTTCGTTCTAACTCTTCAGCGATCTTTCCTAATCGCTCTAACATAAATATTTCTGAAGAGATGTTTTCAGAAAAGGTGCGTTCAGCGGCAATAGATTTTCGAATGCGATCCGGTTTTACTTTACTCTTATGAATACCTCGAACGATATTATAGTAGAATTGCCCTGATTTTCCAAACAACTTTGTAAGCTCTTCTAATGATCTTTTCTTGAGATCCATTCCGGTAAAGATCCCAAGATTATGCATTTTTGCTGCCGTGACTTTACCTACACCATAAAATTTATTTACTGAAAGGTCTTCTAAAAACGAAAGTACTTCTTCCGGGTTAATGGTCTTCTGCCCATTGGGTTTGTTGATGTCTGAAGCCACCTTGGCTACAAATTTATTTATGGAGATCCCTGCGGATGCTCTCAACTCGAGCTCGTCATAAATACGATCTCTTATTTCTTGAGCAATCAAACTTGCTGATGGGTTTCCTTTCTTGTTTTTAGTTACATCTAAATATGCTTCGTCCAGAGAAAGGGGTTCTACCAGGTCTGTATAGTCGTAAAAGATCGCACGCACTTTGTTCGAGATCTCCTGATACCTTCCATATCTGGGTTTTACAAAAATTAGGTCAGGGCACTTTTGTTTGGCTAGGTACCCACTCATGGCAGACCGTACGCCAAATTTACGCGCCTCATAGCTCGCGGCTGAGACCACGCCACGTATTTCATTTCCGCCAACTGCCACCGGTTTCCCACGTAATTCGGGATTGTCTAACTGTTCTACGGAGGCATAAAACGCATCCATATCTACATGAATTATCTTTCGGTATTGTAGCCCTTCTTCCACTAGTTAAAACTACAAAATCTTTACGGATCTTCTAACTAAATTACGTACTGAAAGACGCTTTTAAAATAACAGATTTAGCAATGTAATTATCGCAAGTGCGCCTGTGAGTATTGCCAACACAGTGTTCATATCCTTTAGGACACGTTGAGACCTGTTCCGGATCTTCTGGGCATAAACAATGTATAGATTCAGTAAGCAAAATGTACCTATGGCAGAGCCTACTACAAAGACGGCAATAGTCATTTGTTCAAATTGCAACCAGCCGAACATTCCTAAAACAGAGGCGATCTCACAGAAAAAAGGAATAGCAAACATGTTTAGCGAAGAAAGAACGATTCCTACCATAAAACTATTGGTGGTTCTTTTATTGGTTGTTGACCTTTTATCTCTTTTAGATTGCCTAAAGAAGTATGCAGAGAGTATGGCAAAAGTAACCGCACCAATCAGTTGAACATTTGACAAAAAGGCGGGGTTTTCGTGCAGGTGTTTCGCAAATAGAATAGCTAAATACGCCTGAAACAGCACAATAACGGATACTCCCATTGCGTATCGTACGGCTTCTTTGTTATTCTTGTCTATGCTTGTTTTCACTGCCGTCATGTTCAACATACTAGGAAAGACCGTTCCTAAAAACGAGGTAGTAAATCCTAAAATGAATGGCATTGCTATGTTCATATGATACGCTGTTCCTATTTGTGTCGTAGCAATTTGAACAGCTTTACAATATTCTTTGATAAAAAAAGGCGCTCCGTTGGAGCGCCTTTTTTACTTTTTATGTTTCAAGTGTTATACCACTCCTTGATCTAACATTGCGTCTGCTACTTTTACAAAACCTGCAACGTTTGCTCCTTTTACGTAATCTACATACCCCCCATCTTGAGTTCCATAAGTTACACAAGCTTCATGGATACTGTTCATGATTCCGTGTAGTTTCGCATCAACCTCTTCTCTTGTCCAGCTAAGACGTAAAGAGTTTTGCGACATTTCTAATCCAGATGTTGCAACACCTCCTGCATTGGAAGCCTTTCCTGGTGCAAATAAGATTTTTGCATTACTAAATGCTTCAATCGCTTCCGGAGTGGATGGCATGTTTGCTCCTTCAGAAACACAGATACATCCGTTGGCGATCAATGTTTTTGCTTCATCTCCGTTCAACTCGTTCTGAGTTGCACATGGTAAAGCCACGTCGCATTTAGTTCCCCAAGGTCTTTCTCCTTTAAAGAACTTCGCTGAAGGGTATTTTTCTACATACTCATGAATTCTTCCACGACGTACATTTTTGATCTCCATTACGTAAGCTAACTTCTCAGCATCGATTCCTTCTTCGTCATAAATATATCCTGAAGAGTCTGACATTGTTACCACTTTAGCACCCAATTCTGTTGCTTTTTCGGTAGCGTATTGTGCCACATTTCCTGATCCTGAAACAGCTACCGTTTTTCCGTTGAAAGAGTCCCCTTTGGTTTTCAACATGTTCTCCGCAAAGTACACATTACCGTATCCTGTTGCTTCCGGTCTGATCAACGATCCTCCCCAGGTAGCTCCTTTTCCAGTAAGTACTCCTGTAAACTCATTTCGTAATCTTTTGTATTGACCAAACATATATCCGATCTCTCTACCTCCAACTCCAATATCTCCTGCAGGAACGTCTGTGTTTGCACCAATATGACGCGCTAATTCTGTCATAAAAGATTGACAAAACTTCATCACTTCATTATCTGATTTTCCTTTAGGGTCAAAATCAGAACCTCCTTTTCCTCCACCCATTGGTAGTGTTGTAAGCGAGTTTTTAAACACTTGTTCGAATCCTAAAAACTTTAAGATTGATAAGTTCACTGATGGATGAAAACGCAATCCTCCTTTATAAGGACCAATAGCTGAGTTAAACTCTACTCTATATCCTCTGTTTACCTGCGTTTCTCCGCTATCATCAACCCAAGGAACTCTAAACATTAAAGTTCTCTCTGGCTCCACCATTCTTTCCAACAATTTCTTCCCTTGATATTTAGGGTTGTTCTCTATGAACGGAATAACAGTTTCTGCAACCTCATGAACGGCTTGCAAAAACTCTGGTTCGTGGTGATTTCTTTGTTTCACCAAATCCATAAAAGCATTGATCTTAGCTTCCATATAATAAGTGATTTATATTGTTTTGTTTGATAATAATTTGGCAAAGATAGATAATTTAACACATCATAAAATGAATTTTCGTCTTAAATTTAGTTGTCTAAGCATCAGTACTCAATCGTTTTCGCTTGCTTTTTTTAATTCCGCTAAAAACAGCCAGTCTTTCTCTATAAAAAATGTAAATTTGCCCTTTATTATTTTGATTTTTTGAAATGTTAGATAAGGTTAAACATTTAATAACTGAAGTAGAGGCTTTCAAGGCCACCACCAAAGAGGAGGTTGAGCAGTTTAGAATTAAGTATTTAGGAAGTAAAGGATTGATCAAAGGGTTGTTTGCTGAATTCAAAAATGTTGATGCGGAGTTTAGAAAAGACTTTGGGAAAGCGTTGAACAATTTGAAGGTTGCTGCAACCGATAAAGTGTCTTTATTAAACGAGTCATTAGACAACGCTACTTCTGATGCAAACATATACGGAGATCTTACGAGGCCGGGAGAAGCTATGGAGTTAGGTGCAAGGCATCCTATTTCTATTGTGAAAAATCAAATAATGGAAGTATTCAATCGTATTGGTTTTACGGTTTCTGAAGGACCTGAGATCGAAGACGATTGGCACAATTTCTCTGCGCTGAACTTACCCGAATATCATCCGGCACGAGATATGCAGGACACGTTCTTTATTGAAAAGAACCCAGATACTTTGCTAAGAACACACACCTCTTCGGTACAAGTGAGATATATGGAAGAGAATAGACCTCCTATACGAACCATTTCTCCTGGAAGAGTGTTTAGAAATGAAGATATTTCTGCAAGATCGCATTGTATCTTTCATCAGATAGAAGGATTATATATTGATACGGATGTTTCTTTTGCCGATCTAAAACAAACCTTGTTATACTTTACAAAAGAAATGTTTGGAAAATCGAAGATCCGATTACGCCCGTCATACTTCCCTTTTACAGAGCCAAGTGCTGAAGTAGATATTTACTGGGGATTAGAAACAGAAACGGATTACAGAATTACCAAAGGGACCGGATGGTTAGAAATTATGGGTTGTGGAATGGTAGACCCTAATGTATTGACAAATTGCAATATCGATCCTACACAATATAGCGGCTATGCTTTTGGTATGGGGATAGAGCGTATAGCCATGTTATTATATCAGATCCCGGACATTAGAATGTTTTATGAGAATGATGTTCGTTTCTTAGAGCAGTTTAAGTCTGTTATTTAATTTACTATATCTTGAAGAAAGACATTCAAATACCTGAAGTTTCCGGTGTGGAGATCGCTATTGTTTATGAATACAATGACATCTACAAGACGGATGACTGGAACGTGTATATTATCAACAATAAAGACATCGCTATAGAGCTTGTGGTTATTGTTTCTAAGGGCTATAATGATCAAAAGATCAGTTCTACGCTACGAAAAAAGTTGGACGTATTACCGGCAAATTCCTTTGCCAAAGTAGAGTTGATACAACCAGAGCTTTTTGCTTTGAACAACGATTTTCAGGTAAGCTTTTTTGAAAATAACCGATTGTACGACAAGACTTTTACTTTTAAAAAAGGAACGATAAAAGAGGGTGCTTTACGTATGATCCCTACACTTAAAAAAAGAGGAGTGGTCGCAGGATAATTTGTAAATTAGTTCTCTAATTTATAGGTCATGGCTAAATTCTACACCTCTTTAACATCACGATTACAATCTTTTATAGAAAATCAGCATATCTTCTTTGTAGCAACGGCTCCTGAAGATGGAAGAATCAACCTATCTCCTAAAGGAATGGATTCTTTACGTGTTTTAGATGCGAATCGAGTTGCATGGTTAAATGTTACCGGGAGTGGAAATGAAACGGCAGCACACATATTAGAAAACCCTAGAATTACGATAATGTTTTGCGCTTTTGAGGGTGCTCCCAACATCTTGCGTCTTTACGGAAAAGCAACAGCGGTGTATCCCGGAGATGATTCCTGGAATGATCTAGAGTCATTGTTTCCGAAGCTACCGGGCACACGACAGATCTTTGATATTAGCATTGAAAGCGCACAAACCTCTTGTGGAATGTCGATTCCTTTTTATGAATATGTCGGAGAGCGAGAACAGTTAAACGACTGGGCAAAAGAAAAGGGTGAAGATGGTATTAAAACTTATTGGGAAGAGCGAAATACCATCAGTATAGATGGAAAACCTACAAAATAAAAAAGGCAGAAATTAAAATTTCTGCCTTTTTTCATCGTATAGAATAATTATTATTTAGAAATAATAATCTTTCTGGTTCCTTCTTTACTGCCCTGTTTAACTTTCAACAAGTAAATTCCACTGGCAATAGACCTTACATCAATACTTTCAGAGAATGCTCCTGAAATATTGTTGTATTTTTTTCTTACAATAGCTCTTCCTTGCAGATCAAAGATCTGTACCGTTACAGGATCATTCGAAAATTCACTGATTCTGATATTGATCTCAGTACTGGTTGGATTTGGATACATTGCCAGGTTCCCAAGATCAAACCCTTCTACACCTAATGTAGAAGTAACACTCATCGTCTGATTTGCTAACCACCCATTTACTCCATTTAAAATATCCACTTTAAATTCATCTGTAAATGCAGCTGTTTGTGTGTTCTCATAAGAGATCAACCCGTTGTTGATATCATCCTGTGTAAATGTATCTCCAACATTTAAGGTTGTACCATTCTTCGTTAAGTTTCCTTGTGTAGGTGCTACAACCAATGTATATACCTGCTGTGCTGCAGTCTCTGTGGCGGTTGTTGCTTCCATGTGCGAAGACGTAATTAACAAACTTGAATTGGTCAATGCTTCTAAAGGATTGCTTGTAAAGCTTGGTAAAGTATTTGCTGCTCTTATTGTACAAATATTTATAGTTGCTGAAGTAATGCTTCCTCCATTACCGGCCACATCGTCCCTCATAAAAATGCTCCACCATCCAAAAGGATCTTTTCCTCTTGATCCACTTAATGGGCTGCTAGGTTTAATAGTGCCCGAAATAGCTGGAGCACTAGTGCTACAAGATAAATCTGCTCCTTGATCATCAAAGGTTGCGTTGATATCATCTGAACTATCACAGTCATTTGTCAATAAGAACGTTTCATTTGATCCAAGTGCTGATGGCTCTTGAACTGAAACTCGCAGGTCAGAAACACTAGTGTGCGAAATTCCGATATCGACCGTCATCTTTTCTATAGTCAGGTTATCTCCAACGAATATAGAAACAGAACCTGTCTCATTGGCATTTATGCCATCTACTGAGGCATTTCCGAAGTTTGTTGCCGAATAGCTATTAGAACACTCTAGAACATAGGTCTGGAAGCTTCTAATTTCTGAATAGGTATTTGACGTACCACATGTATTTTGAGGTTTTACTCTCCAATAGTACACCGTATCTTCTGCCATACCTGAAACATTATAACTCAAGTCTGTCGTAGTACTAGAATCGAATAATGTGGTAAAAGATGGGTTTGTCGACACCTCAATCAGATAGGATTGGGCGTTTGTGTTTTTCACCCATTCTAATGTAACACCACTTGTAGCTGCACCTACCAAAGCATTCGCCGGAGCGCTTAATGTTTGAGGGTGATTGGTAAAGTCTTCTTCTAAAATAAAGATCTCTACTGTTTGTCTTTTGACTACAGCACCATTGTCTCCTACGATATCTACCGTATGTGTTCCAGGAGTTAGTCCTTGTAGGTTATTGAATGTTACTGTAAAACTTCCATCAGCAGTCATTGTGCTAGAAGAGAAGTTTGCTGTTACGCCTGCCGGACCATTTTCTACTGTAAAATTAGTAGTGGTTGGCGAAGATTGTCTATAATCAAAATTGAACTGAGCTGTTCCGTTTTTACATGCCTCTACATCCGTGTCTGTTGAAGAGAAGGTGTAGTCCGAAACAATTCCTGTTACAACTAACGAAAATTTCTGACTTCCATTAGTTAATGTTCCTTTGTGTGTAACGGTAATGGTATATTCACCAGAACCTACACCAACATCTACTCTTTCATATGGGTCTACCGTGTTATCTGCTTTCTCATTAGTGTCCACTCCTGTCAGTCTCCAAGGCAGAAATGTATCAGAAGCATTCGAAACTCTTAAGTCTAGATCGTTTACTAATATTGCAGTTGCATCATTTGCTGTTCCTCCGTTAATAGTTCCCGGAACATCTGTCCAGTTAATAGATGCTATTAATGGGTTCGTTCCGTCTGCTTTTACTGTAAACGTATAGGTTTCTCCATCTGCTAATTCCAGTTCTTTAATTTCTGAAAACAACCCTCTGTCGGTAACTGTTTCTGCTATCTTTTTAGCGTTTAACAGTCCCCATCCCCAAATTGCATCGGGCCCTGTTATTCCGTTATCATCAGCTGTATGAAGTGCTAATGCTTTTAAGGTAGCTCCTAACATAAAACTTCCGTATGTATTATTGTGATGTTGTTGAATCAACAATAAAGATCCGCATACGTTTGGTGATGACATCGAAGTTCCAGAAAGTCTGTTATAAGAATCATCAGCAGTGTCGAAGGTAGAATGTAAACTTGTTCCGTTTCCAGTAATATCCGGTTTTATTCGTAAATCATCCGTAGGACCTTCCGAGCTACCTGCGTTAATAGAAACAAAACTCAATGATCCGTCTGCGTTAATAGTAGCATCCTGTGCATTTGCAACAACCAAATTGTTTTTGGAGGTCGACATTCCTGTTAATTTATCGTAGTTTGCCTCACCGTCTAAAGGTGTGGTGTTAGAAACATTATCGTTTCCGCTATTCCCTGCAGAGGTTACCATTAAATAATAAGGAGAGTTATACATAATCTCATCAACTCCTCTAGATGCGCTAATGTATGCTCCTGCAATCCATGACGGAACCTGATCTAGCGGGAAACCATAGGAATGGTTTGACAATAACATTCCGTTCGCCGCCGCAGTGGTCATTTCACTAAGGTCATTATCCCAATAGTATCCTACTCCTTTCGCTTGCGGTGCCATCCCTTTTGCTTCAGGATCTACTCCTGAGGCAATAATAGTTCCGGTAACATGAGCTCCATGAAAATTCAGTGCTGTTGTCTCATCTCCAATAGAATATCTATTGTCTCCTCCAATTCCATCATATTCTTGATGTGTTTCTCTGGCGAGTCCACCATCCCAAATATGAGCAGTCATTCCTTGTCCTTCCAGATTTAGCCCTAAACCCCCTCCGTTATGAAGATAGTCGGTTCTGGTAGATAAAGCTGCATCAGAATTATCTGTTTTATAGTATAACGGATATCCGTCTTTTGTTACAGCCATTAGCTCGTACAAACTTCCGTTACTGTCTGTGTATTTTACGCGCCAGCCTTTTTGCTGCGCCATCGCTAAAGCTTTTTGTTTTTCTTGCAAATACTCTGCTTCGTATTTTTTAGATAAGCTTTTCAGCTTAGTAAGATCGTAACTCTTTTTTATTTTCTCAGCCTCTTGTTTTGTTTGGGCGAAAGCATAAAGAGAAAAAATGCTAAGGGTAAGAAATAGTAATTTTCTAGCGTATTTTTTTACCATCATTTAATTGTATTTGAAAAAATTGATTACGAATATAGTGGTTTTTCGTCAGCTTTTTCCATATTACATGCTATGATTTAGCCGCTATCTATTTCATTTTCATATTCATTAAGATGGAAAAGGTTTCATTAATATCTTTTTCTTTCACCACAATAGTCATTTCATTGGTCGTCGATATTATTTCCTGCAATGAGATATCTGCCCAGGCTAATTGCTTTAAAATGAAATAATAAATTCCTGACTGTTCTAAATTATCTTCAGGTAACTTAATGGTAATGGAGGCCAGATCTAACACAGAATTGAGTTGTACTTCTTTCCCAAAGTTTTTTTCAATATATGGAAGCAAGGTTTTACTCATTACAATATTTGTTTCGAAGATACCTTGCGAAACGGTAAAGAAGTAGTCTTTGCTTTCTGAAGTCTTTGTAAATATCTTTCCTATTTCCTTAAACAACGAAGGAGAGTTCTTGTACGTAAAGTCACAAAGGTCTGATCGAACAATAAAATCGCCTATAGACAGTGTCATTTTTCGAATATTCTTTCTTATTCGAAGTTCATTTGCAGGAGATAGTCGGTTAATGGCCATCATTACAGCACCCGGCTTTACTTCTTTTTTTAACAACTTGGAGACTTCCGGTAATATAACTCTGGCTAAAGAAGAAACATTGATCAGCTTCTCGTAAAGCGCTTCTTCCATAAACGGTGTTTTCCTTATGGTGCTCTCCACTGCTTCCTGTATAGTTTTCATAATTATGTTGAAATTTAAACACGTTGTTATAATTCGTAAAATTATTAAATAAAATTGGCGTTTGTTGATACAACTTCTTTTTTTGTGTAAAATTTAAGATTTAATGATCGTTTTAAAGTTTGGAGGAACTTCTGTAGGATCTGCAGAAAGCATAGAAAAAGTAGTAGATATTGTGACGGCCACTTCTGGGAAAAAAGTAGTGGTGTTTTCTGCTTTTTCCGGAGTAACCAATTTGTTGGTCCATATCAATTCTTGTTATAAAATACAGGATGCAAAAACCATCTCAAAAAGTTTAAATTTATTAGAGGTCAAGTGCAGAAATATTGTTTCCGATCTTTTTACATCGGACACATATAAGCAAATTGCCTTAAATTTTATCGATTTTAAACTAAAAGAAATCGCTTCTTATACTCAAGAAGTGTACAGCGAAAAAAACACAAAACTGATCGTGGCTCAGGGAGAAATCATCTCTACTCATATTATTCAGTTCTATTTGCAAGAAAAGCATATTTCATCCACATTAATTTCAGCGTTAGATTTTATGGAAATAGATCATAATGAAGAACCTGTTCCTAGTAAAATCGCTTCTTTTTTATCTCCTCAGATAAATAGCGAATCTTCAGATGATCTTTTCATAACCCAAGGTTTTATTTGTAAAAAATTAAATCAGGTTGATAACCTTAAAAGAGGCGGAAGTGATTATACCGCCTCTTTAATTGGGGCTGCCTTAGACGCCGAAGAAATTCAAATCTGGACCGATATTGATGGCATGCATAATAATGACCCTCGATATGTTGAGAACACTTTTTCTATTGAAGAAATCTCTTTTGACGAGGCGGCCGAGTTAGCCTACTTTGGCGCAAAGATCTTACATCCGCAAAGTTTAATTC
The DNA here is from genome assembly GCA_965218065.1 of Flavobacteriaceae bacterium. Classification (GTDB taxonomy): domain Bacteria; phylum Bacteroidota; class Bacteroidia; order Flavobacteriales; family Flavobacteriaceae; genus Polaribacter. Next base: position 3,035,391 of record OZ244589.1, read on the forward strand.
CTGCTAAAGAAAAAAATATTCCGGTTCGTTTAAAGAACACCTTTAATGCTGCTCAAAAAGGGACCGTGATTAAAAATGATGCTGTAACAAATGGCGTTACCTCTATCGCGGCAAAAGATGGTATTACTGCAATAAAGATCAAATCTTTCAGAATGCTGCTTGCCTATGGTTTTTTGAAAAAGGTTTTTGAGGTTTTTGAAACCTACAAGACCCCTATTGATATGATCACGACATCAGAAGTTGCTGTTTCATTGACCATTGACGATGATTCTCATCTGGAAAAGATCACTGCTGAACTAACGGAATTTGGTTCTGTAGCGGTCGATACTAACCTCAGTATTGTTTGTGTGGCCGGGGATTTCTCGCAGAACAAGGAAGGAATCAGCGCAGAAGTGTTTACATCTTTAAAAGATATTCCTATACGAATGATCTCTTATGGAGGAAGTAATTACAACACTTCTTTATTGGTAAAAACCTCAGATAAGAAACGCGCTTTAAATGCGCTAAATACAGGGTTGTTTACCAAAAAACCGAAATTGAAAGTAGTTTAATTCAGCCTATTGGTCAGTTTTAAAAACTCAGCCTTAGCTTCTTTTCCTCCATAAAGTACATTATATACAGCATTGATAATAGGAGTTCTGGCGCCATTTTTTTCGTTGAGTTCATAAGCGCTCTTAGTAGCATAATACCCTTCTGCAACCATACTCATTTCGAACATTGCAGATTTTACAGTATACCCTTTTCCGATCATATTTCCGAACATTCTGTTTCTACTAAATGTAGAGTATCCTGTTACTAACAGATCTCCTAAATAGGCAGAGTTATTAATGTTTCGCTTCATTTTATGGACTTTTTTGATAAAGCGCTTCATTTCTCGAATAGAATTGCTCATCAATACCGACTGAAAGTTATCTCCATACCCCAACCCATGACATATACCTGCTGCAATAGCATAGATATTTTTCAACATTGCAGCATATTCGGTTCCAATAATATCATCTGAGATCTTAGTTTTTATATATCGACCTTTCAAACATTTACTTACAAATCTTGCTTTATGTCCATCCTTACAAGCAATTGTTAAGTAAGATAATCTTTCCATAGCTACCTCTTCTGCATGACAAGGTCCGGTGATAACGCCAATATCTTCAAATGGTATTTGATATTCTTCAAAAAAGTGCTCACCAACGATATATCCAGATTCTGGAACGATTCCTTTGATCGCTGAAAAAATGATCTTTCCTTTTAAAGACGTTGTCAGTTTATCCAATTCTGATTTTAAAAAAGCGGATGGAATTGCAAAAATGAGAACATCATAGTTGGCAACGGTTGTATTTATATCTGAAGAAAGATCTAGCTGTTCGGGGTGCAATTCAGCAGAACTCAAATAACTGGGGTTATGCTTGTTCCTTTTTATATGTTCTACTGCATATACGCTTCGCATATACCAACCAATAGTATCCAGATTTTCAGATAGCATCTTAACAATTGCAGTAGCCCAGCTTCCCCCGCCTAAAACGGCAACCTTTGTGTTTTTATCCATACTTAATTCGATTGGTTTAGTCAAAAGTAATAAAACTATTATCCATCACCCAAAGCTATTCCTAATTATTATATTTGCTCCTAATCTCTTCTCTTTTGAGCGTATTAAAAAAGTTTTTAAAAGATACTGTGATTTACGGGATTGCAGCTGTGTTGCCAAGAGCCATTAATATTATCTTGGTAAAACTACACACGTCTACGCTGGCTGTGGAAAAATATGCTATTAACACGGATTATTATGTATATGCTGCCTATCTAAATGCACTGCTTACCTATGGTATGGAAACCGCTTTTTTTAGATTTTTTTCTAAAGAGAAAGAAAGTGGAAAAGTAGTATCTACCTCTTTTATTACCTTACTTTTTACCAGTCTGCTTTTCTTAACAATTGCTTTATATTTCAGTGATCAACTAACACTTTATTTTGGTTTTAATCATCCTTTGTTTTTGAAGTTATTGATCTGGACAATTACATTAGATACGCTCGTGGTTATTCCGTATGCTTATTTAAGAGTAACTAACAAGCCTAAGAAGTTTACGCTCTTTAAGGTGATCAATATTTCGATTTTCGCCATTTTGAATGTCTTTTTTTTATGGGGAATACCATATGCTATACAAAACAATATCGCGCTTCCGGAGTTTTTGATGAACTACTACCATTCGAACCCTAAGGTCCTACATATTTTTGTTTCGGGAACCATTGCTAGTGGGGTCACCTTTTTATTATTATTGCCTATCAACCTTCAATTTAACGTATTATTTGATATACAACTACTAAAGAAAATGCTGCGGTATAGTTTACCGATAATGATAGGTAGTCTGGCGTTTGTTACCAATGAAAATTTGGATAAGCTTTTGCTGGGCGAAATGTTAGGAAACGCCCAAATGGGTGCGTATGCGGCATGTTATAAATTAGGAGTATTTATGACGCTCTATATCATGGCCTTTCGATTAGGGGCAGAGCCGTTCTTCTTCAATACAGCTCATAAAGAAAATGCTCAAGAAACCTATTCAAAAATACTAACCTGGTTTAGCATTGTTGGGGCTTTCTTTATGTTAATCGTTGTTGTTTTCATAGACTTGTTTGCTCATATTCTTTTAGGAAAACCTGAATACTTTACAGCGCTCCAAATCGTCCCGATTATTTTATTAGCGAACCTTTTCTTAGGTATTTATAACAATTTGTCCATTTGGTATAAATTGACTGATAAAACCAGGTATGGCATGTACTTTTCGATTTTCGGAGCTGTTGTTACAATTGCATTTAATATAATTATGATTCCAAAAATAGGTTTTATGGCTTCTGCGTGGGCCACCCTTTTGGCCTATGGGACAATGATGATAATTTCTTATCTCATTGGAAAAAAGTATTATCCGGTGCCTTATCAGCTTAAAAAAATAGGAGTTTACATCTTTATTTCAATTACTCTTTGCGGGATATCATTTTTGTCTTTTAGGGGAAATTACGTAGTTTCGACCCTTTCAATTTTACTCTTTCTTTTGATCATTTTCTTTAGTGAAAGAAGCTTTATTTCCAAGATCCTAAGTCGAAATTGATCCCATATATGTTTAAACTATTTAAGACTTAACAAAAAACATGAACGTACAAATAATCAACAAGTCAAAGCATGCGTTGCCACATTACGAAACCAGTGGTTCTGCCGGTATGGATCTACGCGCTAATATTGACGAAGCTATTGTTTTAAAACCCCTTGATAGAGCCATTATTAAGACGGGTTTATTTGTTGCACTCCCCGAAGGGTTTGAGGCACAGGTAAGGCCAAGAAGTGGGTTGGCCGCTAAAAAAGGAATTACCGTTCTAAACAGTCCCGGGACTGTAGATGCGGACTACCGTGGAGAAATAGGTGTGATATTGGTCAATCTTTCCAATGAGAATTTTACCATAGAAGATGGAGAAAGAATAGCGCAATTGGTTATTGCAAAACACGAACAGGTAATCTGGGAGCAAGTTGATGTACTAGACGAAACCAAAAGAGGTGCCGGTGGTTTCGGTAGTACCGGAGTCTAATTCCTTTTTATCTTTTGTATATCTCTACACCATTAAAGATCGTTCGTTCAATTTTAGCTTGACTGATCTGTGTTGTTGGAATTGTAAAAATATCTCTGTCAACAACAACAAAATCTGCCAGTTTTCCCACTTCTAAAGAACCTACCTTGTCTTCTTGGCGCATTACATAGGCGCCGTTAATGGTATATGCTTTTATCGCTGTTTCTAAAGAAATGTTTTGAGGGCTTCTGTTTACCGCGTTTTGAATTCCAATAAAAGGATTTAATGTACTAACGTTCCAGTCACTGCTCAATGTTAATCGAACATCCGCATCTACTAAAGATTTTATAGGAATTAGGTTATTTGCTAATGTATTTCCTACCAAGTATGCATTTTCACTCCAATTATGAGGTTGTGTAAATTCTCCTGCCACCTGAGCATCGGCTGTCACATTTAATTGAGAAAACCGGGCAATATCGTTGGGGTTGATCATTTCTACATGTGTTAATCGATGCCTTCCGCTGGGTGATCCTCCTTGTTGAATAGCATTTAACGCTTCAGCAACTCCCCTATTTCCAATGGCATGAATATGAAAATCAAAACCTGTAGACTCTAGCTGTTGGATATAGTTCTTAATCCTGGTCTCTGTAAAATAGTTCAATCCATTATTAGTGGGCTGATTAAAATAGTCTATTTGATAATCTGTATCTAATGCTGCTGTGGTATTATGTGTAATTCCGTCAGAATATAACTTGATTTGATTGATCTTTAAAAGACTGTTTTCATCATTACTATACAATGCTTTTAGGGAAGCTATTTGAGACGCATCATCTTCAGATGGGTATGCCCATAGACCTAAATTAAAACGCGCTGTTAGTTTTCCATCATTTTCCAGGTTTTTCCAAACTACATGTTGACCTCTTTTCCAATAGGTTCTTGCATCAGAAACGGAAGTTATTCCGTGTTTTGCAAGTTCCGGTAGCACTGTTGTTATCATTCCGTTATACTCTCCACTTGCATTATTAAGTTCCGCAATAGCTTGCTGATAAACAATGTCGCCGGCATTATCTATTAAAATACCACTTAATACTCCAGATTCTTTCATGATAATTCCTCCTTGAGGGTTTGGGCTCGTTACCGTGATTCCGGCTTTTTCAAGAGCTTTAGAATTTACCCACATTGAATGGGAGGTTTGCTCCATGATAATTACGGGTCGGTCCGAAACAGCTTCGTCAATAATTTCGAGTGGGGTTCTGTTGGCATCAAATAGTGTATTTATAGAATGCCCAAAACCAACTAACCATGTATTTCCCGGGTTGTTTGCCGAAGCATTACTAATTACAGATCTGTAATTCTCGGCATTTGTCTCCGTATCGCTCAACTCAAAAGAAACAGATGTATCTCCTACTTCCATGGGGTGCATATGTACATCATGAAACCCCGGTAGTACTAATTTTCCTTGCAAATCTATTCGTTCGGCACTCGTTTCAGCAAAGGCTGTAGCCGCTGTATTGGTTCCTATAAATAAAATCTTACTACCATCAATAACCATAGCTTCTGCCCACGGACTCGCGTCATTAACAGTATATATTCTTGCATTGAAGTACATTTTTTGCGTACTGTTTTCATTAGGAAGCGAAATGGATTCATTCGTTTTTGAACAAGATCCAGAACCAAAGATCATAGCACACAAAAGAAGTATTATTTTCATGTTTTGAATTATTTTTTCCATGGGTTAGGTCTTTTAAAGGTACGGCGAATTATGCTGTTTATTCAAATGTGCCATTACGTGTGTAACGAGAAATGTTTTATCTTATTACAAAAAAAAGACGGTTGGAAAATTCCAACCGTCTTAGATAATAGAACTTTTAATAAAACTTATTCTTGATTATCAATAGCATCTTTTATTTTTCCTTCCAGTTCTTCCATAAGTTCTGGATTGTCTTTTATAAGTCCTTTTACAGCGTCTCTTCCTTGTCCTAATTTTGTTTCTCCATAACTGAACCAAGATCCGCTTTTCTTAATAATTCCTAGATCTACTCCAATGTCCAACACTTCTCCAACTTTTGAAATTCCTTCTCCATACATAATATCGAACTCAGTAGTTTGAAATGGCGGAGCTACTTTATTCTTCACCACTTTTACTTTTGTTTGATTTCCAATTACGCGATCTCCATCTTTTATTTGGGTTCTTCTTCTTATATCTAATCTTACAGAGGCATAAAACTTTAATGCGTTCCCTCCTGTTGTTGTTTCAGGGTTTCCAAACATTACGCCAATCTTCTCACGTAATTGGTTGATAAAGATTACAGTACAATTTGTTTTGCTGATCGTACCGGTTAATTTTCTTAAAGCCTGTGACATTAAACGAGCATGCAATCCCATTTTAGAATCACCCATTTCTCCTTCGATTTCTGATTTTGGTGTCAATGCTGCTACCGAATCAATAACCACAATATCAATTGCCCCTGAACGGATTAGGTTATCTGCAATTTCCAAGGCTTGCTCTCCATGGTCTGGTTGCGAAATGATCAAATTGTCAATATCTACTCCGAGATTCTCTGCATAAAAACGATCAAAAGCATGTTCTGCATCTACAAAGGCAGCAATACCTCCCGCTTTTTGAGCTTCAGCAATAGCGTGTAAGGTAAGTGTAGTTTTTCCGGAAGATTCCGGTCCGTAGATTTCAATGATCCTTCCTCTTGGATATCCTCCAACTCCTAATGCCAGGTCCAATCCTAGCGATCCAGATGATATTGCTTCGACATCTTCTACTACACTATCACCCATCTTCATTACTGCTCCTTTTCCATAGGTTTTATCTAACTTATCTAGTGTAAGTTGCAGTGCTTTTAGCTTTGCTGTTTTTTCTTTATCTGCTGACATAAATCTCGCTTATTTTTACTTTTTAAAATAGAGATGACAAGTTACAAAATGTGATCTATTCTAAGTAAAAAAATTTAATTCATTTTTCTTATTTTTGGTAGTCCAGATGTTTTCCATAAAACACATATCTCTTTTCGTACTTTTTGCATTGTCTTCTGCTGCACTTTTTTCTCAGAACACCTATGTTCCCGATGATAATTTTGAACAACTTCTTATAGATCTAGGATATGATTCAGGCCCTTTAGATGATTATGTGTTAACAGCGAACATCAATGGTGTACAATCGTTAGAAGTTATCACCACTGATATTGTAAGTTTGGAAGGGATCAACGGTTTTACTTCGTTAAAAAACCTAAGGGTCGAGTTTAATAATGACCTGGTGCATATGGATATTAGTCAAAATTTACAATTAGAAACCCTTTCCATATTAAACGCTCCAATTGAAGTTCTTTTTTTAAACAACAATACCAGAATAACTGATCTAACCATAGGAGGAACCAGTCTCATATATTTAGATCTTACTCAACATGACGAGATCATTAATTTAAACCTCAGCATGGGAATTTTTGAGACCATTAATCTTAGAAATGGAGGAAATACGAATATTCAAAACTTCGATGCTACAGATAATGCAAATCTGAGTTGTTTCATTGTTGATAACAGCACCTACAGTGTAGCTAATTGGACCAATATTGATAGTTCTTCTGTTTTTCTTGATAGTCCTGCCGGTTGCGATATTCCTACGTACACTTTTATTCCAGATGATAATTTCGAGGCTGCCCTAATTAACAAAGGAGTAGATACTGTTATGGATAATTATGTATTAACTTCCAGTATTAATACATTGCATGAACTATTCATAGAAAATAAATCTATCGAAGACCTTACAGGTATTGAAGATTTTATCGGAATGGAACATTTACAGGTGAACGATAACCTAATGACTACCATTAACATTGGTACGCTGTCTAAGTTAGTAACATTATCTATAAGTAATAATAACCTTACCTCTCTCAATGTTTCACAAAATGCTAAACTTGAAAATCTATTTTGTGCCTATAACGATCTTACCAGTTTAAGTGTTGGTAGTAATCCTTTACTTTCTTTCTTAGATATGAGAGGAAATCAAGTTCCTGTTATTGATGTTACGGGAAACCCTGAGCTTAAGTTATTCTATTGTGATCAAAATCCAATGACTACATTAGATCTTTCTCAAAATCCAATACTTCTAAATATCCGTTTAAACGAAACAAGCATGACGTCGGTAGATTTTAGAAATGGAAATAATGCCAATGTAAATACTTTTAGTGCTTTAAATAATCCTGATTTGGATTGTATTTTTGTAGATAACAGAATATACAGCGAAACCAATTGGATAAATGTCGATCCCGGAGCTCGTTTTGTGGAGAATCTAGCAGAATGCAGTAATGTTGATCTTACCTATGTACCCGATGATAATTTTGAACAGAGGCTTATAGATCTAGGCTACGATTCAGGTCCCTTAGATGATTATGTTGTTACTGCTACCATTGAAGTTATTACTTCTTTAGATGTAAGTGATCAGGGTATCCAAGACCTAACAGGAATTGAAGATTTTACCTCGCTTGGTTTTTTAAATTGTTCTATGAACTTGCTTACTGAATTGCGTCTAAATACAAATACTCAATTATACAGATTAGAGGCTTTTAATAATCAACTTTCTACACTGGATATTACCCAAAATACGGCACTGACATTTTTATATATTTCCGATAACCTATTAACTTCAGTTGATCTTTCAAATAATACAGTTTTAAGGAACTTGCTTATTAGTGATAATTTACTATCGGTTATTGATATCACCAATAATACAGCATTGGAACAAGTGTTTGTATATAACAATTCACTTACAAGTTTAGATGTTACACAGAATGTAAATTTAGATGAACTTGCTTGTCAGAACAATATGCTAACTGCAATAGACGTAACTCAGAACGTTAATATGACCAGTTTTATATGTTCGGAGAATTTACTTACAGCTTTAGATGTCACTAAAAATACGCTTCTTAGACACTTTGTTTGTAGTGATAATGAAATTAGTGCGATTGATGTTTCTCAGAATGCTGTATTATCTACCTTCTTCTGTAATTTTAATTTACTTACTAATTTAGATGTTACGCAGAATACACAACTCACTTCACTTACATTTCAGAACAATGAAATTCAAAGCATTGACCTTACTAACAATACTGCATTAACTTCTTTATGGTCTGGTTATACTTTATTGGATCAATTAGATCTTTCTCAAAATACGTCATTAACCACTTTTTCATCAACTAATTCTTTATTAACATCTGTCGATCTAAGAAATGGTAATAACTCAAATCTGACTTATTATAATACTAATAATAACCCTAACCTTCGATGTATTTTTGTAGATAATACTGTATATAGCCAAGCTAATTGGACCAATGTAGACGCACATTCAAGATTTGTAGAAACGGAAATAGAATGTAATGATGTTTGCCAGATTTCTGTAGATATAGTATCTGATGTTATTGCTAATGATACTTATGAACTACCTTCTTTAACGAATGGTAATTATTACACGTTGTCTGGAGGAAATGGAACTCCATTATTTCCAGGAGATATGATCACCACATCTCAGACTGTTTATATTTACAATGTAGATCCCACCGATGCTTCTTGTTTTGCTGAATCATCTTTTATGATCACTATCAACATCACTCAACAAACCACGGATTGTACTATCCCTGAGTTTTTCACGCCAAACAATGATGGTGTTAATGACTTTTGGACGGTAAATTGTGTTATTTCTACAATTATCTCTGTCGATATTTTTAATAGGTATGGAAAATTAATCTATGTGGTTAAACCAGGAGGAAGTGGTTGGAATGGAACTTATCAATACAGATTAATATCTTCTAACACATATTGGTATAGAATAAATTTTGAAGATGGATCAAAAAGAAGAGGGTATTTTTCCTTAAGAAGATAACTTAACTTCTCAACATTTTTACATGAGGTATTCCATCTTCTAAATACTCCTTTCCTTGTTGTATAAATCCTAAGTTGTTATAAAATTTTAGAAGGTACGTTTGAGCAGAGATTAATACTGATGTATCCTCAAATGAGTTTTCAATATAAGTGATTGCTTCTTGAACTAATTGATGTCCATACTTGAATGCACGCTGATCTTCTTTGACTAAAATCCTTCCAATACTGGGTAATTCAAAATAATCGCCGGCATCAAATACACGTGCATATGCTACAATTGTATTTTCTTTTAGCCCAATAACATGAAAAGCTTTTTGATCTTTATAATCTATGTCCTGGTATACACAGTCTTGTTCTACTACAAAGACTTCAGATCTTAATTGTAGAATAGCATATAGTTCGTCAGTACTTAATTCAGTAAACTTTTTAACTATAAATTTCATTAACAAGAAACAGGTATTTTATTCACTCTATTTTGATGTCTTCCTCCTTCAAATTCTGTATTTAAAAAAGTCTCTACCATTTGAAGTGCTTGAGGAATCGCCGTAAATCTTGCAGGGATACATAGAATATTAGCATTATTATGTTGTCTTATTAAACTAACAATTTCTTTTGTCCAGCATAATCCGGCTCTTACTTCCTGATATTTGTTTGCGGTCATAGCAACACCATTAGCACTACCACAAATCAAGATTCCAAAGTTGGCCTTATTGTTAACCACATCTTTTGCAACGGGATGAACAAAATCCGGATAATCTACACTTTCGTTAGTATCTGTTCCATAGTTCTTTACATTTATACCTTTGGATTCTAACAATGCTACAATCGCAAATTTATATTCCGTTCCTGCGTGATCATTACCTATCGCAATGTTCATAATATATTGACTTTTATATGGTTATACACTACAAAAATACGAATAGATATGGTTATCAACAGATATGAAAATAACTTTTTTAATATTTTTAATAACCTGTTATATATGAAGGTATTATACAGGTTTAATTAATTGTTAAGAAGTATTAGCAGATTTTTAAAAAATAATTTGATTTATTACATAAATATTACAATACAAGAATTACTCTGATAAAAACAAGTTTATTTTTTACTTTTTAATGAACATTTATCAACACAAAATTTACATTTTATTTACATCAAATTATCTATTCATTATCAAAAAAAATATGTTCATCGATGTTTATAACATTTGTTAATAACTGTAAAAAATCTTTGATTTTTAAAGGATTAAAGAACTGATAAGTTGTTTAATCTTTTTAATAACTCATATATCAAAATGAATCCTTAAAAAATTATAGTTACTATTAACACTATATAATAACAATCATCCTTTTTTTTAAATTCAAATAAATAAAATGATAATTATATAAATTGTTGATAAATGAAAAAACTGCTTATACAGCCTTTCTCCCACTTTTTTGATCTTTAATAGAATCTTTTGAAACTTCTACAGTTTCTGGTGAAGTACTTTTTTCAAGCGTTTTATTGATAGAAATAATAGTAATCACTGTTCCAGTAATAAAGATCAGTAGAAATAAAGCTATTATTTTTCTAAGATTTTTCATCTTTTAGTTAGGTTCTCTTTATGTAAAGACGTCTTATTTTAACAAACGTTACATTTTTTTTAAGATTTCCTTAACTTTTTAAGATACAGTGGGATTAATAAAGAAGCGAATAGCTTTAGGTTGTATTCCAACTTTTAACGATCCAGTACCAATTAATTCTCCGTCAGCTTCTATAAATGGTTTTTGATTGTTTATATCAATAATCTCAAGTTCGGATGTTTTGTAATTCTCTACTTTTTTATGATGTACGATAGCCCCGTTATAAAGTTTCTTAAGATTAAGAACAAGATCGAAGAAGGTAAAATCCTTAGCTATGGTAATATCTAGTAGACCATCCTGAGGATCTGCATTTTTTGTCATTTGCATACCACCTCCAGAGTATTGACAAATTCCGAATAATGTCATTAAACAAGTAGTTTCAATAACAGAACCTTCTATTAAGATCTTGAATTGCGGTTTCTTATAGAAGAGTAATCCGTATAAACCACTTAGTATATAAGAAATACTGCCTAATTTTTTTAAAGAATTTAGTTTGTTAACAACATATCCATCATAACCAACTCCTGCTAGATTATTAAAATAATATACGGTATCATCTGGTACTATTAACATTCCAATATCCTGGATGGTCGTATGATTCTTTGCTATGATTTGAATTGCGCTTTCAATAGAATTAGGAATACGGTATGTCTTTATCCAATCGTTACCGGTACCAATAGGAATGACACCAACGTTGATATTCGAAGTTTTTACGTACCTTTGTCGCATAATTCCGTTTACTACATAATGTAGTGTACCATCTCCACCAACGGAAATTATTTTTCTAAAACCTTGTTTAATTGCTGCATCAACAAGTTGTATTTCATGTTTGGAATACTCGGAAAAAGAAAATGAATAGTCTAGTTGATAGACATTTAATAATTGCTGAATTTTTTCCCATTTTTTATCAAAATGACCTCCTCCGGAAGAAGGATTCACAATTAAGAAATAAGAAGATGTTTTACTGGATTCGTCTAAGTGAGACATAAAGAATTAAATAATAAGACAACCAAAGTACAAAATAGTTATATAATCATTTTTTAATGTGTAACGTACTAATAATTTGTACTTTGCTGATCATAAAACAGAAAAGAAATAATGAGTAGAAAGAAGAAGAAGATCTACAAAAAGAAAGGGAATGTTATTAAAGATCTAACAAGAAATATATTAAAGATTTTAAAAGAGCACCCCGATAAATTTTATAATTACAAACAAATTGCTGCAAAATTAAAAGTGACAAATACGGATGGCAAAAATCAGATCATTAAAAAGCTACAAGAATTAAAAGTAGATAAAAAAATAAAAGAAATAGACCGTGGAAAGTTTCAGATAAATGAAGATAGAAAGTACTTTATAGGAAAGATAGATCTTACCAATAATGGAAATGGATATTTTATTTGTGATGATTTTGACATTGATATTTTTATACCTTCCGTAAATGTGAACAAAGCGTTGCAAGACGATATTGTAAAGGCTTATGTTTATAAGAAAAGAAGAAATAGCAAGTTAGAAGCAGATATTGTAGAAGTAGTAGAGCGCAATAAAGTGGCCTTTGTAGGAACGCTACAAATGAATAAGAATTTTGGTTTTGTTATCCCGGATAATCCAAAGATGTATGCCGATATTTTTATTTCACAAAATAAACTAAACGGTGCAAATGATGGCGATAAAGTATATGCTAAAATTACAGATTGGCCGGATAGATCTAAAAACCCATTTGGTAAGATTACACAGGTTTTAGGTAAACCAGGAGAACACGATACCGAGATTCACTCTATTTTGTTAGAATATGCACTACCCTATGAATTTCCAAAAGAAGTAGAAGAAGATGCATCGAAATTAAATACAGAAATTACAAAGGAAGAAATTAAGAAAAGACGGGATATGCGTTCTGATCTTACATTTACGATAGATCCTAAAGATGCAAAAGATTTTGATGATGCATTATCCTTCACCAAACTAGAAAATGGCAACTATGAGATAGGAATCCATATTGCTGATGTGTCACATTATGTGCAACCAAAAACGATTTTAGACGATGAAGCATATAGTAGGGCTACGTCAGTATATTTAGTAGATAGAGTAGTACCTATGTTGCCGGAAATACTATCTAATGGTGTTTGTTCTTTGCGTCCAAATGAAGAAAAATTAACCTTCTCGGCCGTGTTTGAAATAAATGAAAAAGCACAAATTATAAATCAGTGGTTTGGAAGAACTGTCACGTATTCAGATAAGCGATTTGCGTATGAAGAAGCACAGCATATTATAGAAACCAAAGAAAACAAAGTTCCTAAAGATATATCAATAACAGGAGAAGCGTATACAGTAGATGAAAGCATTGTAAATGCCACAATAAAACTGGATGAACTAGCGAAGAAATTGCGTAAAAAGAGAATGAAAGATGGAGCAATATCTTTTGATAGAGTAGAGGTAAAATTTCATTTAGATGAAAAAGCGAACCCAACAGGTGTTTACTTTAAAGAGGCTAAGGATGCGAATAAATTGATTGAAGAATTCATGTTGTTAGCTAATAGAAAAGTAGCTGAGTTTATTGGGTTTTCCGGAGGAAAACCTACTAATAAAACGTTTGTATATAGAATACATGATGAACCTGATGTTGAAAAACTAGCGGCACTTCAAAATATTATTAGCAAGTTTGGATATAAGATCAATACAGATACAAGAGCATCTACATCAGAAAGTTTAAATAAATTATTGAAAGATGTGCATGGAAAAGGAGAGGCAAATATGGTGGAAACACTAGCTATTCGATCTATGAGTAAAGCCGCTTATACCACTCAGAATATAGGACACTATGGATTATCGTTTGATTATTATAGTCACTTTACATCTCCTATTCGAAGATATCCTGATGTAATGACACATCGTTTGTTACAGCATTATTTAGATGGCGGTAATACACCTAAAGCAGAAATATACGAGGAGAAATGTAAACATTCTTCTAAACAAGAAGAATTGGCAGCAAAAGCGGAAAGAGACTCAATTAAGTATATGCAAATAAAATACATGAAGGACCATGAAGACGAGATCTTCGAGGGAGTTATTTCAGGTGTTACAGAATGGGGAATTTATGTAGAGATATTATCAAACAAATGTGAAGGAATGGTTAGAATTAGAGATATTAAGAGTGATTATTATACCTTCGATGAAAAACAATTTGCGATAATTGGTGAAGCTACAAAACATATATATCAATTAGGAGATATTGTGAAAGTTAAAGTGAAGAATACAGACTTAGAAAGAAAACATTTAGATTTCTATCTGATAGAAGATGAAATTTAACGTATCGTTCACAATAAAAAGAGAATAATAGCTTTATTATGGTATATAAATTGATGAATCAATTATCAAACGAAACAATCATGAGAAAGACAGTTTTTTTAATAGTACTGTTTATATCTACTATATCGGTTGGTCAAACTACAATTACCAAGAACCTGGGAGACTTTTCAACACTAAAGGTATTCAATGGAATAAATGTAGAATTAATCAAGTCTGATGAGCATAAACTAGTTATTACAGGAGAAAAATCTGAAAAGGTTAAAGTAAAGAATACACGAAATATTTTAAAGATATCCTTAAAATTTCCGGATTTATCTGCAGACGATAAAGTAGAAGTAAAACTCTATTACAATAAAGAAATAAAGGTAATCGATGCGAACGAAGGAGCAACCATTACCAGTAAAGAAATAGCACAGTCTCAAATTGAAATAAAGGCCCAGGAGAGGGCATTTATTAATATGGTTTTAAAAGTGAAGCATCTTAAAGTAAAATCTTCATCTGGAGGGATCATTAAATTGACAGGAACTGCAAAAAATCAAGATATAGATCTGGATCTATATGGTATTTACCACGGATATGGTTTGCAAGTATCTGATAATTCTTCTGTTCGAGCAGGGTCTGGAGCTAAAGCCGAGATTTCAGCAGGAGAAACACTGAATGCGAAGGTGAGTTTTGGAGGTTCTATATTTTACAAAGGTAATCCGGAAGTAATTAAAGATAAAAAAGTAGTAGGAGGGATCATTAAACAACGCAATTAAGTTGTTTAAGATACTACTAGCTAATTAAAAGCTTTTTGTATCTTTGTAGCATTAAACATAGAAATAATGAACAGTTTACAAATATTTTTAGCAATTCCAGGAGGAGCATCTATCGCACTAATAGTCGTTGTTGTTCTATTATTGTTTGGAGGAAGAAAAATTCCTGAATTAATGAGGGGATTAGGTAGTGGAATTAAAGAATTTAAAAATGCTTCTAAAGACGATCCAAAAGAAGAGAAATTAGAAGAAAAAAAGTAATTCAGAATACATAAGACATAAAAAAAACCGAGGTATATCCTCGGTTTTTCTTTTATAGATACTTTCTAATTTAGAAACGAACAGCGGTTCCGGAAGCAGTAACCATAAGCATACCACCATGAGCCCCTACCGTTTCATAATCAAGATCAATCCCAATAACGGCATCGGCACCAAGACGCATTGCTTGATCTTGCATTTCTTTTAAAGCTGTGTCTTTCGCTTCTCGTAAAACCTTTTCATAAGACCCGGATCTTCCTCCTACAATATCTCTAATACCCGCAAAGAAATCTTTAAAAATATTTGCTCCAATAATGGTTTCTCCGGTTACAATTCCTAGATAGTCTTTTACAGGTTTATCATCAATTCCGTTTGTAGTTGTTAAAATCATTCTATTCATCTTTTTTCTTATTGTTTTTTGCATTCTTCATAGCTTCTCCGATCTGATTGCTGGCAGTAAAACTTGCCACCATATCATTCAACATTTGACTTCCTGCCTGAGGTGAATTCGGTAATAGGATCAAATTACTATTGGTTTCCTGACCAATAGATTGTAGCGTATCGTAGTGTTGTGTTACTACAATTAATGCCGAAGCTTCTTGTGAGTTAATTCCAACTTTATTCAAAACTTCTACCGACTCTTCTAAACCTCTAGCAATTTCTCTACGCTGATCTGCAATACCCTGACCTTGTAAACGCTTGCTTTCTGCCTCGGCTTTTGCTTTTTCAACGATCAATATACGAGCTGCATCTCCTTCAAACTGTGCAGCGATCTTTTCACGCTCAGAAGCATTAATTCTGTTCATGGCAGCCTTTACCTGCGCATCAGGATCTATATCCGTTACTAAGGTTTTAATAATGTCGTAACCATAATTAACCATAGCATCATTCAACTCGGTTTTTACAGCAATAGCAATATCATCCTTTTTTACAAAGACATCATCTAGCTTCATTTTTGGCACCTCTGCACGTACCACATCAAATACATACGAAGTAATCTGGTCGTGTGGATAATCTAATTTATAAAAAGCATCATATACCTTGTCTTTGATTACCTTAAACTGAACAGATACTTTCAGTTTTACGAATACATCATCTAAAGTTTTTGTCTCTACAATGACATCTAATTGTTGAATTTTTAAGCTCAATCGCCCAGCAATTCTTTGAACAACAGGTATTTTCATTTGAAAACCTGATTGACGTATACTGCTAAAACGACCAAATGTTTCTATTACTGCAGCGGTTTGTTGCTTTACAATAAAAATTGCCGCGGCTACTAATAATACCGCCAAACCGACAATAACATACATGGTTGGGTTCATAACGTTGTTTTTTTAAATGGTTAATAGTTGTATAAAGATACGAGAAATCCGCATCTATAATACGAGACGCAAAAAAAACAATTTGTTACAAAAAAAGAGGCTAAAAGCCTCTTCTTGATCTCATTGTCCGGGTAGGTTGCCTACGCACTTTAGGCCCCGCCCTCTTTTTTAAGTTCTTCGTATACTTTTCCCATTTTTTGAACTGTTTCTTATTTAGCAAACCTTTTAGATCTACATTTAAAATACTATCGTTCTTTGCAGAAACTTTTCGAATAGGCTCTAACACCACTTTTATTTGCTTTCTTAAGGTCATAATACTAGAAAAGTCCTTTGTTTCCTGAGCAGTTTTGTAAGCGGATTTATAATTCTTCTCCAGATCTTTAAGAGAAAAAGAATTGATACGCTTTAAATCTTTTACAGATTTATTGTGCTTTGTTAATCTATCAACAACCTTTTTACCAAGATCACTTTTTTGCTTAACACCAACTTTTTTACATACTTTTTTAATATCGTAGTTTATCAAACCTGCTGCCTCAGCTGCTTTAAACTCAGGAATACTGGCAGATCTATTGTTGTTGGTGTTTGGATATGGATTGTTTCTGTTTCTAAACTGAGCTGTAATTGAAACAGAAAACAAGATGAGTGTTAAAAGAACTAATTTTTTCATCTTATTATAATTTATCTATTGCGTTTTGTATTCTATGTACAGTTTCTTCTTTTCCGACCATTTCTATTATATCAAAAAGGTGTGGACCTTTTAAAGCACCAACCAAACTTAATCGTAAAGGCTGCATTACTTTTCCGAAACCAATTTCTTTACTTGTGATCCATTCTT
Source organism: Flavobacteriaceae bacterium (assembly GCA_965218065.1). Lineage (GTDB taxonomy): Bacteria > Bacteroidota > Bacteroidia > Flavobacteriales > Flavobacteriaceae > Polaribacter. The sequence goes on from OZ244589.1 coordinate 3,052,916, forward strand.
TTACAACAGATTCAATATGAGCCGATTCAAATTCGTCTATCGAAGAAATCACACCGATCAATTCTGTCATTATATCAGGAGTTCCTTCTTTCCAATTCTTCTTTGACGCTTTCGCATCATACTCCTTCGGACATTCGAAAAAGAAACTACTTAAATTCCAAAAATCTTGAACAAAGACGGCTCTTTCCTTTATTAAAGAAACCACCTTTTGAACATAATCAGTATCAAAAGTGATGCCCTTTTCCTTCAGAATAGCGATATATAATGCTGAAAGATACGCATCTTCTTTGAGTTGAAGGTATTGTTGATTAAACCATTTGGTTTTATCCGGGTTAAATTTAGCACCCGATTTACTCACTTTTTGAAGCTCAAAAGCGTTAATCAGTCCTTCTAAAGAGAAGATCTCTTGTTCTGTACCTGGGTTCCACCCTAACAGAGATAACATGTTTATAAAAGCATCAGCAAAGTAACCATCTTCTTTATATCCTCTAGAAACATCTCCTGTTTGCTCATTTGTATATTCAAGCGGGAAAACAGGGAAACCAAGCTTATCACCATCACGTTTGCTAAGTTTTCCTTTGCCAACAGGTTTTAAGATCAATGGGAGATGTGCAAACTTTGGGGCATCCCAACCAAAAGCGCGATACAATAACACATGTAGAGCTAATGATGGCAACCACTCTTCTCCTCTAATAACATGAGAAATTTCCATTAAATGATCGTCTACAATATTCGCTAAATGATAAGTTGGCATACCATCGCTTTTAAATAGGATCTTATCGTCTAAAACATTAGTGTCTATCTTAATAGTTCCCCTAACTTCATCGTTAAGTATCAGTTCCTCATCTTGAGGAGATTTAAAACGCACAACGTACTTTTCACCAGAATCTATTCGTTGCTGTACTTCTTCTTGTGTTAAAACTAAAGAGTTTACCAGCAAACCTTTTTCTCTGTTATGCCAATTATATATGAATGTTTTCCCTGCTGCTTCATGCTCCTTTCTATGTGCATCTAGTTGCGCAGCTGTATCAAAGGCATAGTACGCATGACCTGCTTCTATAAGGATAGCTACATATTTTTTATAGATATCTTTTCTTTCAGACTGACGGTAAGGACCAAATCGCTCATTTTTACCCGGACCTTCATCAAAAGGAATTCCACACCACTCCAGAGCATCAATAATATACTGTTCCGCGTTAGCTACATACCTTGTTTGATCTGTATCTTCAATTCTTAAAACAAAAGTTCCTTGATGTTGTTTAGCAAAAAGGTAATTATATAAAGCAGTTCTAACACCTCCAATATGCAAAGGTCCTGTTGGGCTAGGCGCAAAGCGAACTCGTACGTCAGTTTTCATTAAAAATTAAATTTTGTGGGACAAAGATACTTGTATGAAGTCATAAAAAAAAGCCATTTTAAAATGGCTTTTCTAATAATTATATATAAGTAAAGACTTAAAATTTATGATACAAACCAAAGGTGATAGCTGCTCTTTTTGGTACATTGTTTCCTGAAAAAGCTCCACCAAAACCAACATTAACACCAAAATTCTTATTGATCTCTCCAATAGCTTTTATACCCATTGCACCATATTCTTGATCGTTCACATATAAACCATTAACGAGATTCCCAATCGGTAGACTAACATCACCGTTTTTAAAAGAAGAAGAGATATCTACAAAACCGATCAACCAAATGTTTTTAAGGGCTTTTGTTCCAACTTCTCCTCCAATTCTAAAGTTAGAACTGTAGTTATTGGTTCTGATATTTGCTCCTACAAATCCCTGCACATAGGTTTTTCCAAAACTTCTCCCCGTTAAAAACAACGGAGTAAAACTCCAGGCATCATATCCCGTTCTTAATCCAGTATTAGTGTCAAAACTACCCGTATTTGCTTCGATATTGAATTGTCCAGAAAAGATCCACTTCTTTTGAGAGAATACATGTTTAACCCCAACTTCTATGTTTCCTAAAGAAGATTGGGTACCAGATTGTGAAAAAGAAGTCAGGCTTGGAACAACTAAGTCTCCGGCTTTTACCATTTTAAAAGGTAGATTTAATAGAATAGATGTTTTATCAGTTAAACCGTATTCAGCAAAGAACTGAAGCGTGTTATCTGTAATCTTACGTTCAGTTGAATAATCGGGATCTCCGTACAAAGCGGTGTATCCGGAAATAGAGGTAAATGAAAGCTGTGTATACGCTTTTCCTTTCTTTTGAGTCCATGGACTCTGACCGTATATATTTGATACAGCCAAGACTAAAATTAAAACAACAAATTTTTTCATAATATAAAATTTATACCCTCTTTGTTGTAAAAACAAGAAGTTTCTTACACGCTTTTAACAATTTATTGATTCAATCAAGCTGTAAAATCTGTATTTTTATCTCTTATGATGCAGGAAAACCGCACGATAGAGCAAAAATTATATCAGTTTTACAGAAAGTATTATATAAATAAACTGATAAAGGGATCCATTTTCTTTTTGGTTATAGGAGCCTTGTTTGCGTTTTCCACGTTATATATAGAGTATTTTCTTTGGTTAAAACCAACAGGAAGGACAATTTTATTTATGGCCTTTATAACCGTTGAAGGCTTCTTGCTATTCAGGTTTATTTTACTGTCCTTATTTAAATTAATTGGCTTACAGAAAGGAATATCTTTCGAAGAAGCCTCCAGGATCATTGGAGATCATTTTCCTGAGGTGCAAGATAAGTTGTTGAATATTCTTCAACTAAAAGAGAACACAAACCAAACAGATCTATTGTTGGCAAGTATAGATCAGAAGTCTAAAGAATTACAGCCAATTCCATTTGCAAAGGCGATCAACTTTAATAAAAACAAGAAGTACATTCCGTATTTTATCATTCCAATACTGGTTTGGGCTATCTCATTGCTGTCGGGCACTAATAAAGCATTATCCGAAAGTTTTAGCCGAGTGGTGCACTTTAATACGGAATACGTTCCTCCAGCACCTTTCACTTTTCAAATTGTAAACAAGAACCTGGATGTTGTTCAAGGCAAACAAAAAGAAGTTTTGGTGCAAACTCAGGGTTCGGTTGTGCCTGTTGAGGCCAAGATATTTTTTAATGATCAAGAGTATTTTTTAGATACCGAAGGAGGAGGAACATTCTCTTTTACCTTTTCTGACCTTCAAGAATCCGTATCTTTTTATATAGCATCGAACGGAATAGCATCAAAAACATATACACTGAACGTGATCAAAGCCCCGATCATTCAAAACATTTCTTTAGATTTTGAGTATCCAAGATACATTAAAAAGAAAAATGAATCTCTTCAAAATATTACGAATATAACAGTTCCGGAAGGCACTAAACTTACATGGAAAGCTGAGACGAATGAGACGAACGAGCTGTTATTTATGGATGGTACAAATAGATCGCTCTTTACAGAAACAAGAGATCAGTATTTCGAGTATAGTAGAAGAATTAGGAAGGCATTGCAATATCAAATAGCATCTTCGAACGCGAACCTTAGAGAGTATGAAAAGCTAGGGTTTTCGATTAATGTCTTGAAAGATGAATTTCCAAGAATACAAGTGAGATCGAGTTTGGACTCTATCTCGGATAAACAACGGTTTTTTGCAGGACAAATATCAGATGATTACGGGCTGAAAAAGCTACAGATAGTGTACTATGATCAATCAAATCCCGAAAATAAACAAACACAAGAAATTGCGATTCAGAAAAAGGAAATAGAAACATTTTTCTATGAGCTACCCGATTCTCTGTTAAGTCAAAAAGGTGTGTATTATGAACTGTATTTCGAAGTTTTTGATAATGATGGGGTCAATGGTTCTAAGAAAGCGATAAGTAGAAAGTTCTCTTTTAAAAATAAAACAGACAATGAAGTAGAACAGGAGTTATTGGAAGAACAAAAAGATTACATTAATAAACTCGAAAATTCTATTCAAAATCAAAAGCGACAACAAAAAGAGCTAGATAATATTCAAAAGAACCTAAAAGATAAGAAAGAGGTTAACTGGAATGATAAAAAGAAGATAGACAACTACATCAAAAGACAAGAGCAATATAAGCAAATGATGGAACGTCAGACAGATAAAATGCAGGAGAACTTAAATGAAAAGAAAGAGATAAATGAGTCACTTCAGAATAAAAAAGAAGAGCTGAAGAAAAGAATTGAGGAGCTCAAGAAAATGAAGAAACAGCAAAAGCTATTAGACGAGTTGGAGAAAATGGCACAAAAGCTGAACAAAGAAGACCTTATCAAAAAAGCCAAGGAGCTTGCACAACAAAACAAACAACAAGAAAAGAGCCTAGAACGTATTTTGGAACTTACTAAGCGTTTTTATGTAGAGCAGAAGACCATGCAAATTGCGGATAAGTTAGATAAGCTATCTAAAAAACAAGATAGTATACAAAATGATAAACTAGATGCTAAGGAGCAACAGGATAAGATTAATAAAGAGTTTAAGGATATAGAGAAGGAGCTGGAAGAACTATCGAAAGATAATGAGAAACTGAAGGAGCCCATGAAGATGCCTGAAATGGATGATCAAAAGGAAGAGGTAAATAAAGAAACTCAGAAAGCCAAAGAAAACCTGAATAAACAACAGAATAGCAAAGCGAAAAAGAATCAAAAGAAAGCATCTAAAAAAATGAAGGAGATGAGCCAAATGATGCAACAGTCTATGATGGACATGCAAGGAGAAATGATGGAAGAAAACATAGACGACCTGCGAAAAATATTAGAAAATTTGGTGACATTTTCATTTCAACAAGAAGCATTGATGAACACCTTTGATGAAATTTCTTCTGACCACCCTGAGTTTGGAAAAAACCTTAAGAAACAGAACGAAATCAAGACATACTTTGAACATATTGATGATAGTTTATATGTGTTGAGCATGAGAATGCCTACACTATCGACAAAAATCCAGGACGATCTTTCAAGTGCACATTACAATTTAAATCAATCGCTAGAGAATTTTGCAGAACGACCATTTAATAGTGGTGTTTCGAATCAACGCTATGTAATGACGGCGGCGAATAGCCTGGCCGATTTTCTAAGCGATATACTGAACAGCATGCAAAACAGCATGTCTCCTTCCATGGGGCAAGGAAAAAAGAGCGGCAAATCGTTCAGTTTACCAGATTTGATCCAAAAGCAGAAGGGTTTATCTGAAAAGATGCAGAATGGTCAGAAAAAGGGAAACAAGAAGGGAGGCAAGAAGGAAGGTGATAAGCCCGGTAAAGAAGGGAAAGATGGCAAAGAAGGAAATGGTGGAGAAGGAGAGGAGCAAATGAACCAGGAACTCTATCAGATCTATAAAGAGCAATCGCGTTTAAGAGAGCAGTTACAGGACGCCATTAAACAAGGAGGCGATAAATCAGGACAGGCGAGAAAAGCGCTGAAAACCATGGAACAGTTAGAGAATGAGATTCTTGAGAAAGGATTTAATCAAGCCACGTTACAAAAAATGAGAAACCTGGAATATCAATTGTTAAAGCTCGATAAGGCCGCATTTGAACAAGGGTTTGAAAAGAAAAGAAAATCTACCTCAAACACCAACGAAACTACTAAAAGAAAGATCAAAGAACTTACACTTAAAAAACTGTTTTACAACCAAACAGAGATATTAAACAGACAATCATTACCTTTGCAGCAAAATTATAAAAAGAAGGTGCAAAAGTATTTTTCTGCACCTAAGAAAAAGGACTAATGTATGATACTTTTTAATTATGTGAATGACTTCGCTCTGCAAAATGAGGAGGTTATTGCTAATTGGATAATAAGAGTCCTTGCGAAAGAAGGGTTTGAATGCGGAGAGGTTAGTTATATCTTTTGTGATGATGCTTATCTTCATAAATTAAACATCCAGTATTTAGATCATGACACGTTAACGGATATTATCAGTTTTGATAATAGCATTGGAAAAACGGTGTCTGGAGATATTTTTATATCCACAGAAAGAGTGGCCGAAAATGCTGCATTGTATGAAGTGTCTTTTGAAGATGAGCTATGCAGGGTTATAATACATGGGGTTTTGCATTTTATGGGATATAAAGACAAGACAGCAGAGGAGGCAGAGGAAATGAGAAATAAGGAAAATGAAGCAATTTTAATTATAAACAACTGATTTTCAGGTATTTATAATTCATGTTTCACGTGAAACAGAAAGAATGAGTTTATCGAGTACGACATATGATGTGATTGTAGTGGGTGGAGGACACGCAGGAAGCGAGGCCGCTGCCGCTGCTGCCAATATGGGCGCAAAAACATTATTGATTACAATGAATCTTCAGAATATTGCACAGATGAGTTGTAATCCGGCTATGGGAGGAATAGCGAAAGGTCAAATTTTACGAGAAATAGATGCGTTGGGCGGATATAGTGCTGTGGTTACAGATAAAACGGCTATCCAGTTTAAAATGCTGAATAAATCGAAAGGGCCGGCGATGTGGAGCCCACGTGCCCAATCCGATAGAATGATGTTTGCCGAAACATGGAGAAACATGTTGGAACAAACGGAGAATCTGGATTTTTACCAGGATTCAGTGAATGGGTTGATCTTCGATGAAGATAAGATTGTAGGGGTGAAGACCAGTTTAGGGTTGTCTATATCGGCTAAGAGCGTTATTGTAACCGCAGGAACGTTTTTAAATGGTTTGATACATATTGGAGAGAAGACATTTGGAGGCGGTAGAGCAGGGGAAAAGTCTTCCACCGGAATAACAGAGGATCTGGTTTCTAAAGGTTTTGAATCTGGAAGAATGAAGACAGGAACACCTCCAAGAGTAGATGGCCGATCCTTAGACTTTTCTAAAATGACAGAGCAACCGGGAGACGATAACCCAGAAAAGTTTTCTTATTTACCCTCTACAAAACCTCTGACAAAACAACGGTCTTGTTATTTGTCCTATACGAACAAAGAAGTACACGAATTGCTTCGTGAAGGTTTTGAAAGATCTCCTATGTTTAATGGGAGAATTCAATCTACTGGACCTCGATATTGCCCGTCTATAGAAGATAAAATAGACCGTTTTGCTTCTAAGGAAAAACATCAGATCTTCGTAGAGCCCGAAGGTTGGAATACCGTAGAGATCTACGTAAATGGATTCTCAACATCATTGCCTGATGATATTCAAGATAAGGCCATTCGCCTGATTCCTGGTTTTGAGAATGTAAAATTCTTCAGATACGGATATGCTATAGAATATGATTACTTTCCACCAACACAGTTACAACATTCTTTGGAGACGAAATTGGTAGAAAACTTGTTTTTCGCCGGTCAGATAAATGGGACTACAGGATATGAAGAAGCTGCAGCGCAAGGTTTGATGGCTGGTGTTAATGCAGCATTAAAAACACAAGAGAAAGAGGCTTTTGTTTTAAAAAGAAGTGAGGCGTATATAGGAGTTCTAATTGATGATTTAATTACCAAAGGAACGGAGGAGCCCTACAGAATGTTTACATCAAGAGCTGAGTATAGGACCTTGTTAAGACAGGATAATGCCGATATCAGATTGACACCATTGTCGCATGCTATCGGATTGGCGTCAGACGATCGTTTGGAGAGAGTGAATCTCAAGATCACTAAAACAAAATTGTTGTTAGAGTTTTTAGAAAACTTGAGTGTGAAAAAAGAAACGATAAATCCGATTTTAGCAAAGAAGAACTTAGCTTTGATTTCGCAATCAATGAAGTTGGTAAAGATTGCCTCCAGGCCTCAATTAGAGTTTAATGATTATAGCGATATTCCAAAACTTTCTGAATTTATTCAGGAAAACAACATTGATAGGGAGATTATAGAACAGGTTGAGATTCACCTTAAATATGCGGGATATATTCAAAAGGAAAAGAACAACGCGGATAAATTAAATAGATTGGAAAACGTTCCGATTCCTGCATCTTTTGATTACCGAAAAGTAAAATCACTGTCGTACGAAGCTACAGAAAAGTTAAGTAAAATTAAACCTGTTACCATATCGCAAGCGAGCAGAATAAGCGGGGTTTCGCCCAGTGATATTTCAGTACTCTTGGTATATATGGGTAGATAAAAAAGAGGTATGTTTCATGTGGAACATATGAAATAGCTGTCAATATAAATGGAAAAAGAAATTGAATTCTATTGTGGACTTACTCCGTACCTGAGCTGTCAGGATCATCTGGTTTCAGGTGAAAGTTACGAGGTAATGATCTGCGATCAATATGACATGCTGGTCACTTCTCCGGTTCCTGTAGATTTGGGTTATTATTACAAAGACGAGGCGTATATTTCACATACAGACGCTAAAAAAACATTGTTCGATAAAGTATATCAAACGGTAAAAAAGATTTCTACAAAACGAAAGTTTGCGCTAATTGAAAGCTTTAAAACAGGCAAAACAATTTTGGATATTGGTGCCGGGACTGGTGATTTTTTGTCTTTCTTTAAATCTAAAGGCTGGGAGGTTTTTGGAATAGAACCTAATGAAAAAGCACGAACACTTGCGGCTCAAAAAGAAGTACTTCTCGAATCAGATATAGCTGTGTATAGCGATCGAAAATTTGATGTGATAACCATGTGGCATGTACTAGAGCATGTACCTAATCTGAGCGAGTATATAAGAACATTGGAAAAACTACTTACGACTAATGGGGTTATTATAGTTGCTGTTCCAAATTTTAAAAGCTTTGATGCGATTCACTATAAAGAGTTCTGGGCAGCCTATGATGTACCCAGACACCTATGGCATTTTTCTCAAGAAGCGATCAAAAAACTTTTTGCAGAGGTAAATATCGAGGTGGTGGAAACGCACCCGTTAAAATTTGATGCTTACTACGTAGCCTTATTAAGTGAAGAAAATAAAACAGGAAAGAAAAATCTGACCAAAGCTTTCCTGAACGGATGGAAGTCAAATCGAAAAGCAAAGAGAACTTCTGAATATTCCTCGCTAATATATGTGTTAAAAAAGAAATAAGGCGTTTTTAAGCTGTTTTAAGACATTTTAAAAGCAAAGACACCTAAACACAAGTAACAAAAATAAACGTATGCTATGAAAGCTTGTAAACCAGCTCTTTTTATAATTTTTAACTATTAAAAAACAAAAAACAATAATTTTTATTTATTTGCTACAAACTTAGCAGATATACGCCAAAAACTGCAGTAATAAAATAAACGGCCAAGGTCATCGCTCCGGCATAATCTTTAGCCAATCTTTGACCGATCAAAAGAAGGATCAATGTCAAAGCAGAAAGTGCGGCACCATATAATGCCATTTCTTTTACATCATGTACAATAATTTGGTACACCCCGATGATCATAAAGATACTGGCAGCAATTTCCACAATTAATACAATACCCAATAAAAGGGGAACCGCATTTTTTAATGGTGATTTTTTAAAATGTTCTTTGATAAAGTTGAGATTTCCACTCCAATCCATAAGCTTGTCCAAACCAGACTGGAAAAAGGTCACTATTAAAAACAGAAGAATTAGGATTTCTGCAAGATGATCGATAATGGTGCTCATGATAATAGGTTTGTTCAAATGTAGCACAAAAAAAAGCTCAAACAAAAACCATGTATGAGCTTTACTAACTAACTAAACTTAAATCCAAATTAAGTAAATATATGTCCCTTTCAGTGCATATGTGTGTTAAACAGACCAAATTGAAAATACCCTACGCTTTTAACAAACTTTTAAAAAAAAAGAAAGCTCGAACAAAAAATGTTTGAGCTTTCTTACGTCAACCAACCTCAATTCCGAATTAAGAAGGAATTAAAATATTTTATATTACTTATTATGATATCAAATCTTTTCAGGAGATTTTGATACTCTTAATTTGTTGACGGACTTGAGAAGTACTGCTCTTTAGACCGTCTTACGTAATATAAAACAGGTTAACGATAAATTTCCCTACGAAAAAAACAAAAAAGGTGTGATTGCCTAGAAAAATAGTAGGTTGTTGAGGTGTTTTTTTATCAAAAAATCTGAAAAATATAGCTTTTTGATTAGTGCCCAAAAGGAGATGCCATCGGATTTCCAAAGGTAGTTGCTCTTCTCCAAGACCCTGGAGCTGGTAGCTGAAAATCAGATAGAGAAGTCCCTTTTAGCTGCACATTTTGTCTGGTATGTTCTCTAAAATTGACTAACTCGCTGCTTTCATACATTAGCAACACTTTTCTGTCTGCAATGGAATTACCTGTAGGTTTTTCATCTGAAGTAATAAATACAGAGAAAACTTCCGCAATATCTTCGATAGGGTTTGTAGAAGCATAGTTGGTTACAAACCGATCACTGTGACGTGTATAAAAGGCCATTTGATCACTTTGACTGCTCTGAGCCGCTCTATGTTCATTTTCTATATCTTTCCAATATAGATCGTACATTTCGTTGATATATGAATTTTCGTAAGAGCATCCTTCTACAGGATAATAGGTTGTACAGCTTCTTTCTGAAACAGTAGCGTCTAACTGTGTATGGTTTAAGGTAAGGATATGTCCATATTCATGAATAATGGTATAGGCAAGCTCCCCATTCGAATTGAAACCACCCTCATAAGCTTTATCAATAGCGAGCCCTAACTGCCACTTACTAAGATCAGCACTTTTCTTTACAATAAAACCCGAGGAACCAGCTACTCGACCATTATAGATCATAAACTCCGAAATTCTTTCGAGCTGATTAGCGGGTGCGATTTTAGTTACAAGATCCCAAATCTCATTATGTTTAGCAACATCTCTTTGGTAGCTTAGGTTTTCTCCAGTAACTCTGTAATCTCTTACTTTTGTGATATTTCCATTGGTTACACTATACAAGGTAATAGAGCTCTGAGAAACTACGGGCTGACCAACACTACTCCCGTCACCATCTGTTGAATTTCCTCCGCCATTGGTGAGTAATAAGCTCTCATCATTAGAACAAGAAATAAACAATGCTGCAGACAATAACACGATACAGTAAAGAACTCTAAAGTTTTTCATGTTGGTTGGTTTAAGTTATTCGTTAGTGTATTATTTATTTAATTCATCTGAATAACATATTACATATGCTATTTTAAAAATTTTGGTATGTTTGCTCCAAATGGACGACAATCAATCTGTATGCAAACCTAAAGTCTTTGAAGAGGTGTTTAACACACACTCAGAAACTTTACGCAATTTTATGTACTACAAATGTGGCGACAAAGATCTTGCAGAAGACTTTGTCCAGGATGCCTTTGTAAAACTTTGGAAGAACTGTGCTAAAGTAATGGTTAGTAAAGCAAAGTCCTTTTTGTTTACAGTGGCTAATAATTTGTTTTTAAACAATGTAGCACACAAAAAAGTGATCCTAAAACATCAGCAAGGTACGCATCTTCAGCATACTAACCAAAATCCAGAGTTTTTACTTGAAGAAAAAGAGTTCATGAAAAAACTTCAAAATGCGATTGCGGACTTGCCAGCAAAGGAACGAGAAGTTTTTTTGTTGAATAGGATCGACAAAAAAAAAATATAAAGAAATTGCAGAAATGTTAGAGATTTCAATCAAAACTGTAGAAAAAAGAATGAGCTTGGCACTCAAGACATTAAGACAAAAAATAGGAAATATATAAAAGTCATAGGGTAAAATAGGTATAAATTGTTATACTGTTAATAAAGATAAAAATGAAAAGAAGTCAGTCAGATACATTTCTTGCACGTTGGTTAAACAACGAGCTCACTCCTAAAGAACTCAGAGAGTTTGAGAAGTCTTCAGATTATTTGCTGTATAAAAAGATAGCAGAGAGATCTTTAGAGTTCTCAGCTCCTGATTATAATGGAGAGAAGATCTTTAATAATATCAACCAAAAACTATCTTCTAAAAAAGAAAGTAAGGTTAGATCTTTGGTAAAAAGATTAAGTTATGTGGCTGCAGCATCCGTTATTTTAACCATTGGTATTTTGTTCTTTGCAGAGACAACGACAGAACATACCACTAGCATTGGTGAGAAACTTGCTGTTGTGTTACCCGACAACTCCAAGGTTTTGTTAAATGCAAACACAAAGATATCTTATGACGAATCTACGTGGGACGAAAACAGAGTGGTTACGCTAGACGGAGAAGCATATTTTGAAGTAGAAAAAGGAAGTACTTTTTTAGTAGAAACATCGAATGGACAGGTAGCCGTTCTTGGAACCAAATTCAACGTAAGAACACACGAAGGGTGTTTTGAAGTAGTTTGTTACGAAGGAAAAGTAAAGGCTAGCGCGCAGCAACATTCCGGTGTGCTAACCAAAGGAAATGCTTTCAGAAAGCAGCAAGGAATCTCTCCTGAAAACTGGAATGTTGATCACAATGAGCCTACCTGGAAAACAGGTGAGAGCACCTTTAAAAGCGCTCCTCTAAAACACGTTATTATGGCTTTAGAGAACCAGTACAACGTTACGTTTGACCTATCGAAAATTAATAGCGAAAACAAGTTCACCGGAAGCTTCACACACCATAATTTACAAACTGCCCTACAAACAGTTTTTGTTCCTATGAAAATAGGTGTTACCTTTAGCGGTAATAAAACGGTTGTGTTAGAGGCAATGAATGAATAAACGTGTATTAATTTCTTTAGTTTGCTATATTCTTATAGCACTCCCTGTATACGCTCAAAAAGAACCCCTGAGAAGCAGACTTATTAAGGAGGTCTTTTTTGAGTTGGAAAAAAAACACCAGATTAAATTTTCATATTCGGACAATTTAGTAGTGAATGTTCGCGTGTCGGTTTCCCTAGAAGGAAAAGACTTAGATCGTATTTTAAAGGAAATAAAATCTCAAACGAACTTTATTTTTCAAAAGGTAACCGACCGATATATCATTGTTCTCGATAAGAACGAGAAGAATAAAATGGCCGCTTGTGGTTATTTGTTCGATGTTATTTCTCGGAAACCACTTCAGGAAGCATCGGTTACAATCTCATCTAGAAACATAGGTACCACCACAGATCAGGAAGGGTATTTTCAGCTGTCCTCTGTATCTGAAAAAGACACCATTAAAATATCTTTCATTGGGTATGCGAGTAAATTCTTCTCTGTGCAGGAGTTGCTTAAGAAGCCATGTAAAAGTATCTATATGGAGGAGTTTACCGCTGTTCTAAACGAAATACGAATCACAAATTATCTAGCGAGTGGAATCACTAAAGAAAAGGACGGGTCTATAGGGATCTCTCCAAAGAAATTAGGAATTTTACCTGGGCTGACTGAACCTGATGTACTGCAAAGCATACAGTTTTTACCGGGAATAAATAGCCCAAGCGAAACAGCATCCGGGATTCATATAAGAGGAGGAACGCCAGATCAGAATTTGATTTTATTCGACGGGATTAAAATGTATAATTCTGCACATTTTTTCGGAATGATTTCCTCTTTTAATCCATATATAACAGATAAGATCAAAGTGTATAGAAGTGGAGCTGGAGCGAGGTATGGGAACCATATTTCCGGAGTTGTCGACATAAGAACAAGCAACGAGGTCACTAAAGAAACGAACGGGGGTTTTGGATTTAATTTAACCCATGCCGATGCTTTTATAGAAACCAAGCTGAACGACAAAATTGGAGTATCCTTCTCTGCAAGAAGATCGTTTACCGATTTTATAAACACAAATACGTTTAGCAAATTTTCCGATAAAGTTTTTCAAAATACCATTATTGACATCGATGGTCAACAATCTAACAGTGACTTGTTTTCTGACGATAATGATTTTCATTTTGTAGACTTTAATAGTAAGATCATCTATAAGCCCACGGACAAAGACCAAATCATTTTCAATCAACTAATGACTAAAAACAAACTTGAACACTTATTTAAGTTTAACGATAATAGTTATAGCACTAGAGATGTGTTAAATATAGATAATGATGGAGTTAGCATAAAGTGGTTAAGAGACTGGAGCGAAAAAGTTGCTCAGAGAACGAGTTTTTATTATTCAAAATATGATCTGGAATATCTTTTTGAAGCCGTTCAGAACACGGCCAACAGAGATCAGTCGAGAGCTAAACAAAACCAAATAAAAGATGTAAACTTTCAGACAGCGTTTAGCTTTAGAAAAAGTGATGTCTCTCATTTTGATATAGGATACGAATATGGCAACAGCAAAGTATTCTATAGCTTTGAAAGCGTGGATCAACTTTCTCCACAAAACAGTTTTACACTGTTAGAATCCAACCGAAATATAACGCATGCGGTATTTGGAGAGTATGTGTATAATAACAAGGAAAAACAAACCATACAGTTCGGAATAAGAAGCAATTATTTTAACCTTACAGAGAAGTTTTTTATTGCTCCAAGATTATATATGCAATTTCAGATAGCGCCAAAATTTTGGGCAAAGGGATCCTTAGAATTTAAACAACAGAATATTAGTCAACTGCTCGAACTTTCCACTGCGGATTTTGGTTTGGAAAATCAGATCTGGGCACTTTCTAATAACAATAATGTACCCGTTTTGAGAAGTAATCAATCAACAATTGGGATCATCTTTAAAAGAGATAACTGGACCATTGATCTAGATTTATATCAAAAGAAGGTACGAGGAATTACTACCGTGAGCAGCGGCTTCCAAACAGTGAACAACACCTTTTCTGAAGGAACAAATAATATAAAAGGAATTGATTTTTTAATACAGAAAAAATGGAACGATTATTCCTCCTGGATCAGCTATAGTTATAATAAAGGAGATTTAACGTTCTCCAACATCAACCAAGGACACGCCTTTCCTGCAAACACAGATATTACGCACAATTTCTTTTGGTCACACAATGTAAAAGTTGGAGATTATCAGTTTTCACTTGGCTGGAACTATAGAAGTGGAGTTCCGTTTACACGTGGAACCGGAATAGATGCCAGCAATCAAATTACGTATGATGCAATCAATAGTAGTAGACTTCCAGATTATCACAGATTGGACTTTTCTGGGACATACTCCTTCCACTTAAATTCAAGCCGAACATGGACAGGAAAAATAGGACTTTCCCTGATCAATTTGTATAACAAAAAGAATGTACTACAGCGTGTCTATTCTGTTGATTTTGATACGAACGGAAATTCTTTCCTGGTAACCAAGGACATTGCCTCTTTAGGATTTACCCCGAACATGGTGTTTAGAGTACGTTTTTAAAACCAGGGTTTTTTATTTGTTTGGTACTCATAGATAAACTCCTCATCTGTTTTGGTAAGGTAAATGATACCTTCTATTAAGCCAATCAAACCTATAAAGCCTGAAAAAATACCGCAGGTTATCACAGAGAGAACAATGGTTAGAATGAGCATGGTGAGCCCTTCGTTAGTATAGCCCAAAACAAACTTGTGCACTCCTGCCCAGCCTAATAAAATTGCTAGAATCCCGGCAATGACTCTTTTACTTTCTTGTTCAGGGATTTTATTCCCTTGATCGTCGACTACATCCATGATAAAAAATGTTGGTTAGATGCGTAAATTTATAAAAAAGCAGCATCTTTTGGCTCCCAAAGCTCTATTTTATTCCCATCACCATCTAGGATCCATCCAAATTTTCCGTAGTCATACTCTTCCATTTTTCCTACAATGGTTACCCCTTCTTTCTCTAACTCTTCTAACAGTTCAACCAAATTTTCAACACGATAGTTGAACATAAAATCTTTTTGAGAAGGTTCAAAATATTGGGTGTCATTAGCAAAAGGACTCCACTGTGTAGAACACTTATTTCCGGCATCATCTTTCCACCAAAAAGTACAACCCCAATCATCTGTATTAAACCCTAAATGTGTTTTATACCAATCTTTGGTCTTTTTAGGGTCCGTTGTTTTAAAGAACAACCCTCCTATTCCTGTAACTCTATTTTTCATTATTTCTTTTTTATATTTTCTTCGTAAATCGATATCCATTCTTCTGTACTCATTTTTCCAGCTAATTCGCCGATCAGATCATATGGAATGTCATTCATTTTTTTTAGGCGAACACAGCTTTTTCCCATATCCAATTTATACTTGCAGCGTTTAGCATATTCTGCTGTAAACCAATCTAAAATTTCTTTTTTGGCATACATTCCCATATGATATACCGCAATAAAGTTTTTTTGCGAAGCCAGATTCATAAAAGGTAATGGTGTTTTGGGATCGCAGTGATAACCTTCAGGGTATACACTGTGTGGAATAACAAACCCTAACATGCCATAGCTCATTTGTTCTTCCATTCCTTTAGGAAGGTTATCCAAAATGATCTGACGTATTTTTTTTATCGGCTCCTGTCTTTCTTCAGGTAGTTGACTGATGTAGTCTTCTGGTGATGTTGCTTCGTATCTCATAATTAATTTATTTGCGCTGTAAAAAGATAGTTGAAATTAATGAAACTATAAACCCTAATACAAAAACGGTCATAGACATGACGATAAAACTCATCGCGGTGCTAGAGAACATTTCTTTTTGGGCTTCTAGTTCTTTTAGTTTTTCCTGAAACTCTGCTTCGGGTAAACTGTTTTTATATTGTTCCACATGATGAGCATAATATTCGGCAGTAAAATCAGGGTTTATAAATTCGATATAAATGACATCTATAATTCCAAAGACCAATGCTACAATTAAACTGATCAAGACCCCGATCTTTAAAGCTTGCTTAAAGGAAACAATACCATTGTTCTCTTTATCTCTATAGTGCTTTATGGCAAAAAAGATGAAGCTCAAAGAGACAACCATCGTGGTATACCCTATAACCTCCCGAGCGGTATAATCTAAAAATTGTCCAAGATATAAACCTAGTGAAAAGAGTATTGCCAAAGTGATAGACCCATACATTCCATAGCGTAAAACTGTTTTTTTCATAATAGTACATTTTAAAAGTTTGATGGTGCTAAAGTAGTGTCAGTACCTAAAAAAGCGTTCATACTAAAGTACCAAATTGTTCATACTTAAGTACAATTGACTCATTTTTTAAAGGATATGAATCTCTTTAGCTATTTGAACAGCCTGTGTTCTACGCTTGGCATTCAACTTTAAAAGAAGATTGGATACATGTGTTTTTATGGTGCTTTCTGAAAGGAATAATTTGGCCGCGATTTCTTTATTTGAAAGACCTGAAGCAATCTCTTTTAGCACTTCATACTCTCTTGAAGTAATTTCTAATTGTTTGATCTTTTGATGATCGATTTCTTTAGCCACATGGATTTTTTTAGCTAAACTTCTTTTGTTGAGATAAATACCGGCAATAAAAAAAACGATGGCAATAATGGCAACGACCCATTCTGTCGTCATATCACCCGAAATAATAGAATATGTGCTGAGTCGAAACAATAGTAGCAGCGCCAAGATCAGCAAAGCAAAGACTACAATTGTTTTTTTCATAAGCTAAAATTAGCAAAATTTTTCTTTGATCTTATCAACAATGGTTTGCGCTAACTTTTCCTTACTTTCAACGGTCCAACCCGCAACATGAGGAGTTAACAACACATTATCTGCATTCATAAGATAGTTAAAATCATCCGGTAGCTTGGTATTGGAAAATAAGCTTTCAAAAGATGATTTTTCATATTCTAGCACGTCTAATCCAGCTCCTAGAATCTTTCCTGAAGACAAAGCAGCGACGAGGTCTTTTGTAACGACGCTTTTACCTCTCGCCGTATTGATCAGCCAGAATGGTTTTGAAAAACGATTGATAAATGCTGTATTTACCATTCCAATGGTCAAAGGGGTTTGCGGTGTATGTAAACTAAGTACATCTGCCCTTTTTTGCAGTTCTTCAAGGCTAACCTGAACACCATTTGCATCTCCAACACCTTCTTTTATGTCGTAACAAATAACATCTACATCGAAACCTTGTAATTTTTTAGCAAAGGATTTACCCATGTTTCCGTAACCGATCAAACCAACTGTTTTTCCATCCAGTTCGACCCCTCTGTTTTCTTCGCGCAACCAGGAGCCTTCTTTTACTTCGGTATTCGAGGAATGTAACTTATTGAATAGAGAAAGCAACATCCCTAAAGCATGTTCACCCACGGCATTTCTATTGCCTTCAGGTGCGGCAATTAATTGAACTCCTTTCGCTTCAGCATAGACACAATCAATATTTTCCAATCCGGCACCCACTCTACCAATGAATTTGAGATTCGTGGCCTTATCCAGGAACGTAGCATCTATAGAAAAACGACTTCGAATAATAATCCCATCATACAAATGAATTTTATCTTCAATTTCGGTTTTTGACGAAGTATAATCTTCATCATTTTTAAAACCAAAGGATGATAACTGTTCTAAAAGTAATGGATGATTGGTATCGAGATGAAGAATTTTCATCAATTAATATTGCTCTTTTTCGTTAGGGAAATCTCGAGTTTTCACGTCATCAACATACTGCTTAAAAGCAGAGGTCATTTCAGAAAAGAGATCTAAATAACGTCTTAAAAAACGAGGATTGAATTCATGTGTCATCCCTAACATATCATGCGTTACTAAAACCTGACCATCTACACCACCACCGGCGCCAATTCCAATTACAGGGATCGAAATAGACTTAGCAACTTCTTCGGCCAGCTTTGCAGGAACCTTCTCTAACACCAATGCAAAACAACCTAATTGCTCTAATAATTTTGCATCTTCTATTAATTTTTTAGCTTCTTCCTCTTCCTTTGCCCTAACTGTATAAGTACCAAACTTATAAATAGATTGAGGAGTTAACCCTAAATGGCCCATAACAGGAATTCCGGCAGTTAATATTCTGGAAATCGATTCAGAAATTTCGCTTCCGCCTTCTAGTTTTACGGCATGCCCACCAGATTCTTTCATGATTCGAATAGCCGAATCCAAAGCATTTTTTGAATTCCCCTGATAGGTTCCGAAAGGAAGATCAACAACTACTAAACTTCTATCAACAGCTCTTACTACAGAACTAGCATGATAGATCATTTCGTTTAAGGTAATGGGCAGTGTCGTTTCATGACCGGCCATTACATTGGAAGCTGAATCACCCACAAGTATCACATCAATTCCGGCGCCATCTACAATTTTAGCCATGGTATAATCGTAGGCGGTTAACATGGAGATTTTTTCATTATTGGCTTTCATTTCAACCAATGATTTAACCGTAATCCGTTTGTATTCCTTTTTTGCTACAGACATGTTTCACAAATTTATGGTGTAAAAGTACTAAATATGTGTAGATGTATCACACGTTAATGTTTCGTTAATACGAAACGCTTTTTTTCGAGACCTATCAAAATTTCATAGTTTTAAAAACCAATCAAACGAAAATCATGAAGAAAATATTACTACTCTTAGCATTGTCGGTAAGTACAACGGCCATTAAAGCACAGGATCAATCCTCGGAAAAACAAGCAATTAAGAAAGTGATCGAAACCTTTTTTGATGGATTGCACAAAGGAGATTCGACCATATTGAAATCGACCATGCATAGCACCATAAAGATCCAAACGACCGCAACAAATAGAGAGGGAAAAAAGATGCTAAAAACGGAGACTAGACAACAAGTGCTTACTAATATTGCAAACAAAAGACCTCAGGACACCTACTTGGAAAAACTATTGTCTTTTACGATTAAAATAGATGGAAACTTAGCATCTGTTTGGACACCTTATGAGTTCTACTACAACGGAAATTTTTCGCATTGTGGAGCGAATTCATTTCAACTGTTCAACAACAATGGGAAATGGGAAATTATCTATTTGGTAGATATGCGAAGAAGACAAAATTGCGATGCGATAAAAAATAAAAAATAAACTATCTTTGGTTTTTGTTTTTGAATGAGCGGACAACAACCAACAAACACACTTACACCTAACAAATGGATAGATAATTATGCAGATTACCTGTTTAATTATGCCGTTGTGCGTGTCAATAATTCTGATCTGGCAAAAGACCTTGTTCAGGAAACTTTTTTTGCGGGTTTAAAATCTGCTAAGAACTTTGAAGGAAAATCTACGGAAAGAACGTGGTTAGTTTCTATACTGAAACGAAAGATCATTGATCATTATAGAAAAATAAACTCCAAAAAGGGACAGGCAGAAGTTAGAATGAGTTTCTATGATAGCGGTGAAAATGAAGGGAGATGGATCGAAGAAAGGGTACCTCAATCCTGGGGAAACGATGCTGCTAAATCTATAGAGAATGAAGAATTGCAAAAAACAATAGACAATTGTATTGATAATCTACCAGAAAAATACGCCATGGTTTTCAGAATGAAAACTATTCAGGAATTTGAAACTGAAGAAATTTGTAAGGAGTTAAATATTACCCCGTCAAATTTATGGGTTATCATCCATAGAGCTAGAACGCAGTTAAGAAGCTGTATGGAAGAAAACTGGTTTAAAAATTAAGAGATGTTTAAAAAGTTCATGCTATCATGTGATGAAGCCGCGATGATTTGTGATAAGAATCAGTATGGGGAAGCTTCATTTTGGGATAAGTTTAAATTACGAATCCATATTCTTGCTTGTAAAATGTGCAAAGAGTATACTAAACAAAACAGTTTACTGACCAAAGCATTTAAGAAAAAAGCAAACGAATTAAAAGAAACACATATTTGTATGAGTGCACACGATAAGGATAGTTTGAAAAGAGAACTAGAGAAGATCGGAGCATAAGCAAAAGAGAAAAGATGTAAAACGGGACTTATTTATAAGCCCCGTTTTTTTATTTTTGAAAAAAAGAAAGAATGAACTTCTTACCACAAGAAATTGACGATTATGTTGTGGCGCATTCACAACAAGAACCTAAACTACTTCAGGAACTTTCTAAAGAAACCTGGCAAAAAGTATTGAATCCCAGAATGCTTAGCGGCGCATTTCAAGGAAGAGTATTGTCTATGATCTCAAAATTAGCGCAACCTAAAGAGATCTTAGAAATAGGAACCTACACGGGGTATTCGGCGCTATGTCTAGCAGAAGGAATGAAAGAGACAGGAACGTTGCACACCATTGATAAGAATGAAGAGCTGGAAACATTGCAAGAAAAATACTTTTCGAAGTCGACATATGGTTCTCAAATAAAACAATACGTAGGGAATGCCATGGATATTATTCCAACCATTGATGTTTCGTTAGATCTGGTTTTTATAGACGCAGATAAGGCGAACTATCCTAACTATTTTCATTTGATCATCGATAAGATGAGTCCCGGTGGAATAATTTTGTCTGACAATGTTTTATGGAGCGGAAAAGTAGTAGAAGAACTCAACCCAAAAGATATAGACACAAAGGCCTTGTTGGAGTATAACAAATTATTGAATGAAGATGATCGTGTAGAAACGGTGGTGTTGCCTATTCGAGATGGCTTAACCATTAGTAGAGTAAAGTAACTACATACTTCGCTTTATAGGACCGGTAAAGTCATCAATATTGTCTTTCATCTCATTGATCTCTTTATTGATGTCTTTAGCAATATCGGTATCAATACCTTCTTTTTTGGCACTTTCGTTGATCTCTCTTTTAATATCATTTGTAGCATCTTTTACCTGACGCATTCCCTGACCTAGACCACGAGCAATTTCCGGAATTCTTTTTGCACCAAATAACATCACTACGATCAGGATGATCATAAAGATCTCAGGCGTACCAATAAATAAGAAAGTTGTTCCCATAACTGATGCAAAGATAGAAAAGAAGAATGAAAGAAAATTGTTAAATAGACGGATTCACCGCTTTTTCCAAATAACGGTTTTCGGGGGTGTATAAATTTCACGGTTTCAAGGGGTTGACACATAATAAGTTTCTTTTTAGCTTTAAATAAAAAATTGCGAGGTGAAAAAGGACTGCCTCATCCAACGTCAAAAAATGTGCAAGCTGCTTCAAGACATTAACAATGCGCAGACGAGATAACTGAAAATCGAAAGAGTAGGATGAACAGGAATAGTATATTCCACAAATTTTTTAATATGAAAAAAAATGTAAAAAGCATGCTCTTTTTGAGCTTGATTTTGAATTTAATGTTGAGCAGTTGTACTCGCGACAATGATAACGAGTTCACAGAAGACCAATATGGCAAACAGAAAGAGATTTTGTTTTCTAAATTGATAAATATTCAAGAAGGTAAAGAGAAATCAGATCAGCACAGAGTGAGTTCTCAATATACCGAGGATGAAAAAACTTCATTACTCTATACAAGCATCCAAGTATTAAACTCTAAAGGAGTAACAAACGATATGATAGCATATGAATTTGGAAATTTAGAAAACCCCGAAATAGTTCTTTCTGCGTTGGCATTCACAAGAATTGTTGATGAAACTGCAGCGGAAAATAATATTATAGATCTTGAAACAGGATTTAACTATTCTACCAACTCCTATGTAAACAATAATGTAGATAGATCGGGAAGTGTTGTAGATTGTGCATTAGGAGCCCTTGGAATACCAGCAGGCCTCATTGTTGGATCAGCCGGGAGCACATCCACTAAAGCATTGTTAAAGGCCGCTAGAAAACTAGCGACTAGAATGTTGGGGTGGGTTGGAGCAGCCATTGCGATATATGATTTTGGGAACTGTATGGAATGGTGGTAAATTAAAAGATTATGAAATACTTTATATTATTAGGTTACCTCTGCTTGTTTATTACCCTAATTCTAAACTTGAAAGAAGGTATTGCGCGTAAAAGAAGTACTGCTACTATTATTATGAATAGTATCGGGATACTTATTCTTATGATTTATTTCATAAAGGCAATTTTGAAATATTAATTTACTAAGAAAGCAGCGTGAGGGAGCTGCTATTTTTTGGTCAACATGCGCTTGATCTCATTCAACTTCATCAAGGCTTCAATAGGCGTTAACGTATCAATATTTGTGGTCAGAATCTCTTCTCTAATGTTCTCTAATAAAGGATCGTCTAACTGAAAAAAGCTCAACTGTAACTCGTCGTTTTGCACTTCTTTTAAGGTTTCTTTTACCTCACTTTGTGCATGATTCTTCTCTAACTGCTTTAAGATCTTGGTTGCTCTATGCACTACTGCTCCCGGCATTCCGGCTAATTTCGCCACATGAATACCAAAACTATGATTGCTACCTCCCTGTACCAATTTTCGCAAGAAAACAATCGTGTCTTTTAATTCTTTAACAGAGACATTGTAGTTCTTAATACGCTCAAAAGTGGTGGTCATTTCATTCAGTTCATGATAATGCGTGGCAAACAAGGTTTTTGCTTTGGCCGGATGCTCATGCAAGTATTCCGCAATGGCCCAGGCAATGGAAATACCATCGTAGGTAGAAGTTCCACGACCAATTTCATCTAATAGCACTAAACTTCTTTCCGAAATGTTGTTTAAGATAGATGCGGTTTCATTCATTTCTACCATAAATGTAGACTCTCCCATAGAAATATTATCACTAGCACCTACACGTGTAAAGATCTTGTCTACAATTCCGATACGTGCATTTTGAGCCGGGACATAACTTCCCATTTGCGCTAATAGAACGATCAAAGCCGTCTGACGCAGGATGGCTGATTTACCGGACATATTAGGCCCTGTAATCATAATGATCTGTTGCTGATTTCTATTCAACACTACATCATTGGCAATATATTCCTCTCCGATTGGGAGTTGTTTTTCGATCACAGGATGACGTCCATTTTTGATCTCGATATCCGTACTCTCGTCCATCACAGGACGTATGTAATTATTGCTAATAGCCAATGCTGCAAAAGACAACAAACAGTCTACCTGTGCAACCAATTGCGCATTCTGTTGTATCTGTTGAATGGAAGGAATAATGTACTGGATCAACTTAGAAAACAACTCTTGTTCTAGCAATTGAATCTTTTCTTCTGCTCCGAGAATCTTCGCCTCGTATTCTTTTAGCTCTTCTGTAATATAACGTTCAGCATTTACCAAGGTTTGCTTGCGAATCCATTCTTCCGGAACTTTATCCTTATGGGTATTTCGCACCTCGATATAATATCCAAACACATTGTTAAAGGCGATCTTTAAGCTGGTAATACCTGTTCTTTCCGTCTCTTTGGCAAGCATGGCATCCAGATAATCTTTGGCAGATAAAGAAATGCTTCGCAATTCATCCAACTCATCAGAAACACCAGAAGCAATGGCCTTCCCTTTATTGATATTGACAGGAGCATCGTCAAATAAGGTTTCCGAAATTTTAGCGATCAATGCCTGGCAATCGTGCAACAGCTTCCCAATGGAGGCTACTGTTTCATTTTTACCATTTTCTAATACTTGCTTGATCGGTAAAATGGCCTTTAGAGAGTCTCTCAATAGCACCACTTCCCTTGGCGACACTTTTCCTGTGGCTACTTTAGAAGCCAAACGTTCCAGATCACTGATCTGTTTCAATTGATACCCAACCGATTCAAAAGCCTCATCATGATCCATAAAATACTTGACCAGCTCATGTCTGGTTTGGATCTGTTCTACACTTTTCAATGGTAAGGCTAACCAACGTTTTAACAACCGTCCTCCCATGGGAGAAATGGTCTTATCAATAACATCCAATAGCGTTACCGAATTAACCGCATTTGGGTTATATAGCTCCAGGTTTCTCACCGTAAAGCGATCCATCCACACATAATTGTCCTCCAGTATTCGCGAGATCGTTTGAATATGCTCTAGTTTGGTATGCTGGGTTTCCGATAAATAATGCAACGCAGCCCCTGCAGCGATCAAACCATGTTCCAGGTCATCTACCCCAAATCCTTTTAAAGAGCTTACTTTAAAATGCGAGGTTAGGTTTTCTTCACCAAAATCCTTTTGAAATACCCAATCGTCTAGGTAGAATGAGTAAAATCGATCTTGAAACAATTCCAGATACCGCTGCTTGTATTGCTTTTGAACCAAGACCTCACTTGGACTAAAATTTTGCAGTAGTTTATCAATATATTCTTCCGTTCCCTGTGCTACAAAGAACTCACCTGTAGAAACGTCTAAAAAAGAAATACCTAATAACTTTTTTCCAAAGTGAATGGCAGCCAGGAAATTGTTGGATTTAGATTGTAAGACCTCGTCATTCAAAGACACACCCGGAGTTACTAATTCTGTAACACCCCGTTTTACAATTTTCTTGGTCAGTTTTGGATTCTCTAACTGATCGCAAATAGCAACTCGCATTCCTGCTTTTACCAATTTAGGTAAGTAGGTATTCAACGAGTGATGTGGAAAACCTGCTAAAGCCGTTTCACTTTCACTACCGGCCCCTCTTTTGGTAAGAATAATTCCTAAAACTTCCGCGGCTTTTTTAGCATCTTCTCCAAAGGTTTCGTAAAAATCTCCCACTCTAAACAGCAGCATCGCATCAGGGTACTTTGCCTTGATGGAGTTGTATTGTTTCATTAAAGGAGTGACCTTTTTCACAGTTGATTTTGCCAAGTTATTGGAAATTTTCAGTTAGTTTTACGAAGTTAAATATTCGTGCTTAAATATACAGGCTTTTTATGAGAAAACTAAAGAATAATGAACTGGGAAGGATCAGCGTGGAAGAGTTTAAACAAACTCAAAAAACACCCTTGATCGTTGTGCTGGACAATGTGCGAAGTTTGAATAATGTGGGTTCTGTTTTTAGGACCAGCGATGCCTTTTTGATCGAGAAGATCTATCTCTGTGGCATTACGGCTACACCACCCAATAAAGAGATCCACAAAACGGCCTTAGGAGCTACCGAATCCGTGGATTGGGAGTACGTAGAAGACACATTAACACTGGTACAGCGACTAAAAGAGAACAACGTTGAGGTGGCTGCTATTGAACAGGTAGAAAATAGCATCATGTTGGATGCTTTTGCTCCTAATAAAGAAAAAAAACTGGCGATAGTTATGGGAAATGAGGTCAAGGGAGTACAACAAGCCGTTGTAAATGCGTGTGATTACCAATTAGAGATCCCTCAGTTAGGCACCAAGCACTCTCTGAATATCTCGGTAAGTTGTGGCGTGGTTTTATGGGATCTGTTCCAAAAACTTAGGTAGAAAGAAGTTTAGTTTTTAAAAAACGAAGCCGCTTGATTACTACCTATTTATGGGTATTTTGACCGTGCTTTTTAAGAAAACTGTTCGAATTCCTTTTTTTATACCCTAGATTCTTCTATTTTTAATGAGCAATCAAAAGGGGGTTGCATGTATTAATTCTTAAAAACTCGGGAAATATGGAAAGCAAAAAACTCTTCAAACAAGAAACAGCAATGGCAATGTATAACACCTGCAAAGGTGGTGGTGGAATGGGAGGCCAAGGTGGTGGAGGCCAAGGCGGCGGTGGAGATGAAGACGGTGGTGGAAAACGATAAAATATCGGCGCCCTTTCCAGGGCGCTTTAATATATTGTTATGAGATATCTCCCTTACTTTCTCTTACTCTCAATTTTTTCTTTTGGTCAGAATAACATTCAAAAAGATCAGAAAAGAGATTCTATTAATTATTATTTAAAGAATGCAAAAGGTTTAAAAAGAGGGATTTATATAAAAAAGCCCATGAACTTAGTAATGATATAAAGGAGGACTCTCTAATTAAAAGAACGAGTATTAAACTGGGATTCTATTCTTTTTTTAAGAGAGATGCTTTTGGGATTAATGAGGCCAGTAGGTCTTTGAAATTTCTTTATCATAAGAACAAAGATTCATTTGCATTAGCTAAGAATTATCATTTTAAGGCATTGTTTTATGAAGTAGAGAATCAATTAGATAGTGCATTTTATTACTATAACAAATCTAAACAAGTTTCAATATTAAATAATGACTTTTTGGAAGCTGGAGGAAGGTGTCTTAATATGTCCTATATGCAAAAGAATGGAAATGATTTTGTTGGGGCAGAAGCAACCGTTATTGAGGGGTTGAGATATTTGGAGCCATTTAAGGAGTTTAAATATACTCCAGATTCATATAATTCTTTAGGACATATTTTGTCAAGAACTAAGAAGTATGAAGAGGCAATAGCTTATTATGAAAAATCATTAATTAGTAATGAAAAAAATCCTTCAAAAAAAGTAAGAGAAGGTTGGTCCTTATTAATTGCCAACAATATTGGCTATACTTATCTAATTCAGGATAGACCAAAAGAAGCCTTACCACATTTTAAAAAGGCATTAAGCTACGACAGTATTGCAGAGAAATATCCTTATGAGTATCAATTGTTATTGGGAAATTATTCCGATACTAATTATTTGCTTGGAAAAACAAAGGAGGCTTGGAAGGATTTTTGGAAATTGTTGCGATTTCGAGAAAAAAACAACAATGTTTTTGGTCAGGGAGTCTCTCATAATGGTTTTGCGTACTATTTTATGCGAGAAGGAAACAATAAAAAAGCCTTATATCATGCTCGTAAAAGTTATGACCTCACAAGAAAAGTAAACAACAATTTCACACGATCTTCTGTTCTAATAAAATTAGCGAATTTAACTTCAGGCAATGAGTCCAAAAAATATATGAACGAATACGTAGCCTTAAATGATAGTCTACGAAATGTTGAATTGAATCTAAAAAGCAACTTTACAAAAATCCGTTATGAAACAGAAAAGAAAGAAAAAGAGAATATAACGCTGAAAATAGACAATGACCGAAAAGCAGCCGAGGTTGAAAAGGCCAAACAACAACGTATCATTGGATGGTTAGTGGCCATTGCATTGTTCTTAACCCTCGGGTCAAGTGTGATGTTCTTTAGAAATAGAAGAAAGAAATTACTCTACGAATCCCAACTAGAAAAGGCGAATGCCAGAGAGCATGAGCGTCAACAAATTGCCAAATCTTTACATGATGAAGTAGCCGGAGATCTCCGCATGCTCCATCAGAAGTTAACGGATAATGACCAGCAAGAAGAGGCAGATGGACTGGAGAAGATCAAAGAGAATGTGCGAAATTTATCACATCAATTAAGCAGTGTTAGCTTCGAAGAGGTGTCATTTAAAGATCAAATGATTAATTTAGCAACGGATTACTTCTCTAAAGACTTTAAGGTTTTTATCAAGGGATTGGATGACGAAGGCTGGAACACCGTAAATGAGACCATTAAGAGAACCTTGTACCTATCGGTAAGAGAAAGTATTCAAAATGCCATACGACATGCGCAAGCCAATAGATTTGACGTGTTGTTTGCATTGGAGAAAAAACAAGTCACGGTAGTTGCAAAGGATAATGGAACAGGGTTTGATACAAAGAAAGCAGCTAAAGGAATCGGACTCAAGAACATGGAAGAACGTGTTCGGGAGTTACGAGGACAATTAAATATTAACAGCACAGAGAACGGCACTGAACTACAAATAAATATCCCCCGAAATGGAACATAAGATCAACATACTGGTTGTAGACGATCATCAACTCATCATCGATGGTATTATATCTTCGTTAAGCACATCAGATCTATACAATGTTTCCTCCACGAATAGTTGTGATGACGCTTTGAAGCGTATCAAACAACAACAACACGATGATCCGTTTGATATTTTATTTACCGACCTCAGTTTCGACAATATTTCACAGAATGCAGAACTGGATGGAGGCGAAAGCTTGATCAAAGCAGTAAAAGCCTTGCAGACAGAGATCAAAATAGGAGTTATTTCCGGGCATACAGAAACCAATAGAGTATACAATGTCATTTCGAACTTGCAACCGGATGCCTATATCTTAAAAAGCCATACAGGCTCTGAAGAACTCGATTTTGCGATTAAAAAAATGCTGAATAATGAGCGTTTTTATACCTATGAGATCCATCAGAAAATACTGAAAAGAAACATTATCCAGATCCAGATGGATGAAGTAGCTGTTCAGATCTTGAAAGAACTTCCCAAACATCCAAAGATCAGTAACCTGGAAGGTATTATTCAAAAGGAAAATGGAGGCTTCTTGAAGTTGAGATCCATAGAAAACAAGTTGGCAAACCTGAGAATTGACCTTAATGCAAACAATAATACCGACCTGGTGTTAAAGGCTAAAGAACTGGGAATCATAGACTAAAGTCTCTATTGCAGAAATCCACATTTTTAATTACAGAAACCCGAAACGAACAATCATTTGTGTACCGTAGTTTTGGAACTCTTACTTATTTCGATTGAGACACAAAGAATCAAGTACGGGAAAGTAATTGCTAGTTATCTATAGGGGAATAACTAGAAAAAGAAAAAAGTTTGCCTTTCGACTTCGGTCGAAAGGTTTTTTGTTTTAAAAGGGTAAAAAAGCCTTTGCGATCATAAAGAACAGGAAGATCCCAAAGATATCGTTACTGGTGGTGATAAAAGGTCCTGTGGCAATAGCCGGATCAATCCCTCTTTTGTCTAAAATGATAGGCACAAAAGTACCGATCAAAGAAGCAACGATGATTACACAAAGCATAGAAATAGCTACTGTTAAACTAAATTGTAAACCTAAACTCATAATAGGAGCAACGGCAATAACGATAAGTCCTAATACCAATCCGTTGATCAAACTAAGCCCAACTTCTTTTAATAGTCTTTTCCACAAACTTCCTTTTACATTGTCGTTGGCCAAACCTTGTACAATAATTGCAGAAGATTGCACACCTACATTTCCTGCCATTGCGGCAATTAAAGGTGTAAAGAAGAACAGCTCTTTATAATTGTTCATAGCACTTTCGAAACCTTCCATAATAACCACACTACCCAATCCGCCAAAAAGCCCTAAAATAAGCCAGGGCAATCGTGCTTTTGTGAGTTCTAAGATAGAATCGTCCGCTTCTACGTCTTCTACAAGACCTGCGGCAAGTTGATAATCTTTATCGGCTTCTTCTTTGATCACATCTACAATATCATCGATGGTGATTCTACCCATTAGCATGCCCGCATCATCTACAACGGGGATGGCTTCGAGATCATATTTTCGCATAATATAAGCCACCTCTTCTCCGGTTTCGTTCACGTTTACGGAGTCTACCTTTGGAATATAGATCTCAGAAATAGGAGTTCTAGTAGAAGCAATTAAAAGGTCTTTTAAAGAAAGACGGCCCTTTAACTTTCCGGCATCATCTACCACATAGATAGAATGTACGCGAGTTACTTTTTCGGCCTGAATGCGCATTTCTTTTACGCATTTCAACACTGTCCAGTTCTCATTTACCTGCACCAACTCTTTTGCCATTAATCCTCCTGCAGAGTCTTCATCATAGGTAAGTAGTTCTTCAATTTCTTTGGCGTGCTCCTCATCCTCTATTTGAGACATTACTGCCTCCTGACGCTCTTCAGAAAGTTCTGCAATGATATCGGCTGCATCATCGGTATCTAACTCATCCACCTCTTCCGCAATTTCCTTAGCAGACAGGTTTTGTAAGATCTTTTCACGTACATCATCATCAACATCCATTAATACCTCGGAGGTGGTTTCACTATCTAAAAGTTTGATAATATAAATGGCTTCTTCGAAAGAAAGATCATCCAGGATCTCCGCAATATCAGCATGGTGCATCTCTTCGAACAAAGCTAACAATGCTTCATTGTTCAAAGTCTCAACGTAGTTCTTTACGTCTTCTAAAAGCTCTTTGGTGATCTCAAACGCCATGACTTGCTATTTTTTCTGTTAATGAAATGAATTCATTTACAGATAATTGTTCTGGTCTTTTGGCAAATATAGGGTCTTCTTTTAAGGAATCCGAAAGTTTAAATGATTTTAAACTACTGCGTAACATTTTTCTACGTTGGTTAAAAGCTGTTTTCACAACTCTAAAAAATAAGGATTCATCTACAGGAAGTGTATATTCTTTTTTACGGATTAGGCGAATGACCCCTGAATCGACTTTTGGAGGAGGATTAAAAACAGTGGGCGGAACGGTAAACAGATACTCAACATCATAAAAAGCTTGTGTCAGTACCGATAGAATTCCATAGATCTTACTTCCCTCTTTTTCAGCAATTCTTTGGGCTACCTCCTTTTGAAACATCCCAGAAAATTCAGGAACAAAAGCTCGATTTTCAATAGCTTTAAAAACAATTTGAGAAGAGATGTTATAAGGAAAATTACCAATGATGGCAATTTGCTTTTTGCCGAAAAGAGAGGAGATATCCTGTTTTAAAAAATCACCTTCAACGATCGTAAACTTTTCCTTAGAGGTATTGAGGTTGATG